>NZ_JAVIYW010000002.1:3960000-4242911 GCF_031453175.1 Sphingomonas sp. SORGH_AS_0870 | reverse complement strand
AAGCGGCCATAGTCGCTCGCGGTCGTCCACAGTCCCGCCGCCATGTTCGGAGTCATGAAGACGGGCAGGGCCGGCTTGCCGAGCGCCTTGGCCGCCCCAACGCGATCGTCCTGGGTCCATGCCTCGATGGACCGGCGAGGGCCGGCGTCCCGGCTCCTCTCGAACTGCGCGGGACCCTTGTCCGCCATCAACTCGCCGCCGGCATCGTGTGCCCACGCCACCGGAGGCGATTGGCCGGCCAGCCAGCCATAGCCGCTCCGCGTCATTCCTGCAGGCGTCAGCACCCGAGAACGGACGACCTCCGCTGCGGTCTGACCGGTGACTTTTTCGGCGAGGCGAGCAAGCAGTGCGTAGCCCTCTCCCGAATAGCGGAAGTCGGAACCGGGCCTGAACCTGCTCACCAGATCGCTGCCGGCCTCGGTACGCCAATTCGGCAGACCACTGGAATGCGACAGCAGGTGACGAGGCGTCGTGGTCCGAGTCGCGACATCCGTCGTGAAATCAATATGCTTGGCCACAGGCTCGTCGAGATCAATGCTGCCGTCGCGGACAAGGTCGTGGATGGCAGCCGCCAGGACCGGCTTTGACAGGGAAGCGGCTTCGAACACCGTCTCCGTGGTTGCGTTCGCCTTCCCAATTTTGGCGTATCCTACCGCAGAGCTGACCGGCTCCGCTTCGCCGTCGAGCACGGCCCAGCTTGTCCCCGGCACTGAAGCAAGCGCCATCCATGACTGGACCTGCATCGCCGTACGCCTTCGGCTCCTGGCCGGCGCCGGCAAGGAGGCACAGCCGGCAGCGACTGCGGTGCCGATCAGGATCGTTCGCCGTGTCGGGTTCATTCGGGCATTCGCAAGGACGTCATGGCAAAACCGATCGCTTGGTGTCTTGTGCCTACAATACGGTGCGTCGTACTATTTGCAATTGATCCTCGTGCCATGCCGAAGGGCGAGTCGGCTCATCCGGCGTGTGGCGTCCTCAAATCTATAGCTGCCACAGCCTGCAAATCTGGGCTTGATGAATGAACGTCCACTTCTGAGCAGTGGCGGTGTCACCGCGAACGTCCGGAACTGGGTCGCCAGGACAGAAGTCAGAGTGGCAACTCCCGACCAAGATGCGTCGTTCGTCGGTCGCGCTTTCAACGAGAGCTGCTGCCAAAACCTGCCGCTCGGTCGGCGTGAAAACGTCTGGCAGCATGCGCCCCATTGCGGTTATTCCGTGGGGGCCTACTCAATCACAAATTTCACTATTCTATCATGTTCCGGTCTGGTGAGGCGACCATGACCAGGAGGTAAGGCAGTGGCCGGTCCAACATCAGGCAAAAGGCCACGTTTGGCCGCCAGCTCACTTCGCGCTACGAATAGAACCGCTTAAATGCAGGAATCTGATCCAAACCGGGGCGATCTTCAGAAATCGCTTGCGCATGGTTCGCTGCGGCCTTTTGATGCGGCAGGGGGTAGGATCGAGATGCCGTCACTAGACTTTGAGGCTGAGAAGGCCGCTTTCCGAGAATACTATAACGACAACGCCCAGCGCCTTGATCAGGCTAAGAAGGCGTTCCTAACCTTGCTCAGTTCGCTCCTCGCACACGCTAAGCTCGAAGTGGCGGCGGCATCTGGCCGCATCAAAGATCGCGAGGAATCGATTAAGAAGTTTACGCGGAAGTATCAGGGAGAACTCGAGGAGAGCGCTACGCCGTACGCGATTAAAGACCACATTTCTGACTTGATCGGGTTGCGGCTGGTCTGCCTCTATGAAGACGAGATTGAGCCGATCAGCGAGTTGATCCGCGAGCACTTCTACGTGATCGACGTGACAGACAAGACCGCCGAGATCGAGGGCACGGAGAACGCGTTTGGTTACAAGGGCCTTCACTTAGACCTAAGGCTGAACGACGTCCGTGCGGTGATGCCAGATTACGCTCCGTACGCGCCATACCAGTTCGAGCTCCAGATTCGCACCGTCGTCCAGGATTCGTGGAGCACGCTTGATCACAAGATCAAGTACAAGAAGTCGATACCGGCATCGCTGAAGCGTCGGATCAATACGCTGGCAGCCCTGTTTGAGCTCTCGGATCGCGAATTTCGACAGATCCGCGATGAGACCGAAATTGAAATTCAGCGTGCGGCGGCGGAGCCGGAGCCGGGCCCTGAGGCGGAAGAAGCCGCGCAAGGTGAGGCGCCTGCCGAGCCGATAGCCAACGCTGACGTTGCACGCAGGCAGTATGCGCCGCTGGATGCGTTTAGGCTGCTACGCATCGCCCGCCACTTTTTCCCTGGCGTCGAATTCGAGCCGCGCAAGATCGACGGCTTTACGGCTGACATCATCGAGCGTGAGCCTGGTATCAGCCGCGGCAAGTTCAACCATTACCTGCGCTCGACGATTGGTATGGTGCATCAATATAAGGCTTGGTTTCTGGAAGAGGGGAAGGGCGAGAAGTTCAATGCCTTTACCGAGATGCGCCATGCTCTCTACGCAGCGAACCCTGCCACCTTTGCAGGCATGCTGACCAACGTTGCGCGCGAAACCTTTGACGCTTGGCGCGCTGCGAACGCGAATGGGCAGGATTAGTTGCGCCCTTACGATTTTGAACGTTCGCTTTAGAAATCTTGCGAAGAATTCTAGAAATGGCCGTTTCCTGCGCGGCCAATTTCACATTTCTAGCGCTTGTCAGCGGCCGTAGGCAAATTTCGGCGTGTAGCTTTCGATCAGCCGCGCTTCTTCGTCTTCATACTCGTCAGGATCGTCGGGGAGCGCTTCGCCCGAGAGCACGGTGAGCGTGTACCCATAGGACCCTAGCCCGACGACCTGCTCATCAAGCTCGACGTTTCGTGGGCCGTCGAACCAATGACTCAGTGTAGTGGTGTCCGTGACGCGCTTACCTGAAGAGACGTTGCTGGCATTAGAATTGAAACGGGATGTCAAAGTGGATGGCAGGGCGCTTCCCTTGCGCAGGAAGGTCAGCCGTCCAAGCTTCTTGAAGCTATCAGACATGAAAGAATAGCGCACCTCCCTGCCTTTGCTGACCACGATAGCCATCGGATAGGTGCCGCACTCGGCGGCGCGGATTGCGCAGGCTGTTAGCGAACATTGCGCCTGTTCGGCCAGCGCGTCGATTCCATCCAGGCCGATTCGCTCGTGGTCGAGCAGGCGGCGCACCAAAGTCGTGGGTAGAAGTAATCCGGATGCGAAATGATCCGCCTCGACCTCGATCGAGACGTCGCCTTGCGTGAAGCCGGCCCGCGAAACGTGCATCGGCGCTAGCTTAGTTATCTCCTCCGGATGTCCCTCAAGGAAATAATGGCCCAGTTCGTGGGCGACCGTGAATCTCTGGAAGCCTAGGCTCTTGATGTTGGTCGCGTAGAAGATGGCCGTCCCCGCAGAATCGAAGATGATACCGCCGCTGACGCCCACCTGATCGGACGCCTTCGGGCAGATCATAATGTCCTCGCTTTGCGCGATTGCGAAGGGGTCGATGGGAAACGAATCGAATCCATGCTCCCGCGCCTTTCGCTCGCCGCGCTCGCGCGCCCAGGAAAGGCGGAAGCCGGTCATTTCTCGCTCTGCCCCCGCCTCTCATTCATAAGATTGATCATCATCTGAATATGCTCGCGATCATTATGGGTCAGATTTTCCTCGCCTCGAAAGGCAGTGGTCGCTCCCTCCATCGAGGATGAACGCCCCAGCAGATAGTCAGACGATATGTTGAGGGCCTTCGCCAATGCTCGCACGTTCGCGAAAGACGGCTTGCGCCGATCACGCTCGAAATGCCCGATCGCTGCGGGCTGGAGACCGGCCAGCTTAGCAAGCTCCGCTTGACTGAGCCCTCGCGCGTCACGCGCATCTGCCAACCTCGCCCCGAAAACGTCAGCTTCGTTACCTGTCATTGACCCTACGTTATCCATCATGTTATATATACGAAATCGTAGGTAGAAAGGTTTGCCCTTCGGGGCTAATTTTTGGCCCAAAGCACCTACGATTTCGTAGGTTTTCGTACGACGACTCGGAAGGGTCGTCAAGGACACGAAAGGATCTGAATATGGCTCGCAAGCCCGAAGTCACGAGCGCGAAGGCGGCGACTGCAGCTTCAAAAGTGCTGCGCAACCCCAGATCAAGCGCGGCCGCCAAGACTGTGGCGGCATCCGCTCTCACCCAGCGTCCCAACCGCACCAAAAAGTAAGGAACACACACATCATGTCCGTGCGCATCACCTGCATTTCGAAAGCTGGCGGCAATCACGACAATCCGCACGAGGCGATCAGCCATCTCGGATGGACCAACGAGGAAACCCGCGAGTCCGGTAAGTCGACCCGGCTCGAGATGTATAATTGGATCAAGGACAAAGGCGGCTACGCTTATGTTCGTGACAGTGCAGGCAACACGGTGCGCGTGGGCACTGCGGTTTCCACGCGAGGCACAAAATATGTGCGGACCTACCGCGACAAAGTGTGGACGGATAACCTCCTCGCTTTGCGTGAGTGCGCCTGAATAGGTGCAGTTCTTCGAGGCCAACGGGGCGATCAGCACCCACATAATCGATCACCCCGTGTCTGACTAGGAACCTACGATGAATTTCACCCACTACAACCTTGGACACCTTGATCGCGGAAGCGTGGTGGTCGTCACCCTCGCTGGGAGCGCTGCGAACGTCCGCCTGATGGATAGCGCTAATCTCAGCAGCTTCAGGAATGGGCGTCGACATCACTACATCGGCGGTCTTGCCAGAAGTTCGCCGGTACGGCTGCAGGTTCCCCGTTCGGGCAACTGGCACGTGACAGTCGACATGCAAGGCCTACGCGGCACGGTCCGCTCTGGCGTACAGGTGGTGGGGGGCGATGCGCTGCGTCCGCTGCCCGCAATCAACGAGGCGCCACTGCGCAGCGTCCCCACCCTTGTGCGCGACGCCGACTACGATCTGGCGCCGACGCCCGAAGCGCCGGACGGCCGGGTATTTGACGTCTTCATTTCGCACGCCTCGGAAGACAAGGATGACGTGGTTCGCCCCTTGGCAAATGCGCTGCGTGAGGCTGGCTTGTCGGTCTGGTATGACGAGTTCGAGTTGCGGATCGGCGACAGCCTACGGCGGAAGATTGACCGGGGCCTCGGTAGCAGCCGGTTCGGGGTCGTCGTGCTGTCGAAGGCCTTTTTCGGCAAGGGATGGCCCGAGTACGAACTCGACGGCCTTGTCACGAAAGCGGTGTCGGGTGATCAGATCCTCCTGCCTGTCTGGCACAACGTGTCGAAAAGCGAGGTGATCCGATACTCGCCCTCGCTTGCCGACCGCCTCGCGCGAAGCACAAGCGCGCATACCGTCGAGGAAATTGCCGCCGAGATCGCGGAAGTAGTACGTTTGCCGGAGGCGGCGTAACTGCACATATGCTAGCAATGCTGCCGTTGGGGAGGATTTGCTCGGGTCGGGAGCCGATATACCCGTGTGGCGGTCAATGGCTTTCCTGAGGGATTTGTCCGGAACCTGCCTGTCCCTTCACTGCCCATTTTCTTCCGACCTGCGACGCTGATGAGAGACCCGCTGAATGTCGGCTTCTGACAGTAGCAGCCGTTCGAATATCCTCCCGGAACGGCAGGAATGTCCCAAATCTCGCCGTGTTAGCATCGGGAACAGCCTGGGCCTTCGAACCCAATTCAGAACATAAATGAATGGCAGGAGTTGGGGAGCTGAAAACCGGCCGCGAATGGCCGTTTGTGGGTCGTCGTGACGGAAGGGCAGGGCGGTTGCCATCGACCAAGTTGCGTAGTTCGAGAAGCGAGATTCGAATGGCTGCTTCGGCTGAAAGCGGACCGTCTCAGGTCGTCAACGAGGCGACCAGCATCGCTCGGTTCAAAGCTGTTCGCCGCAATCCCTCCGCCCCAACACTGGCTGCCCCGCACATCATTCGGCAGTGCCATTTCCCCATCGATCGGGGATGGTTTTGGTAAAGGGCAATCGGGGTCAGATTTCGGGAAAGCTGCCGCCTTCAAACAGGGGAAGACGGCAGCAACTGTCCCGTCCCGTTGCAGGTTCGTAAACGGGACGGCCCAGGTTGCCTCGTCCACCGTCCCCTGACCGGGAAAGCTTATGATGGAGGGCTGGCCCCCGTAGCATTCAGTTTGCTTCCCAGCCCCATTTTACGAAGATTGCCCGGGCGGCCGGTGTTGTTAGCCATGCCGCAAATGCTACGGCATCGGGATTGGATTTGCCGATAGTCGTCAGCCCGGAACCTACGTCGCGATAAATACGATAGGATTGTTCGACAGGAACAGCGTCGGCAAGCGTAGGGTTTGCCTTTTGCCAAATACCCCAAATGATCCACGCGTCGAGGCTGGGATCAGCGATCCACACCTGTTTTGCTTCCGCGCTATTCTTCGCATAGCGGACGATATTCGAGCGAAGCGCCCGGACCTTAGCGATATCACCGGTTCGACCCGCCATATCCTCCCAAAGGCCGTTTTGACCGGCCCCGTTCACGACAAGCACCCGGTGACCTGGACGAAAGAGGTCTCTGAGCCCGCGGATTTTTTGCGGATTCCCTGGGCGGACGAGGATGTTGGATACACGCAGATATAGCGGCGTGATCGTCGTCGGATCGATTCGATCACCCATCGCAAGCTGCAGATCGGTCATCATGGTTTCGGAACCGCTGTAGATCACGTCACCTGACTGCTTGGCGGCATCGATCCAATCGCTTGTCGGTCCGGCTACAACCTCAACTTTCACTCCGCGCAATTTGGAAAAGGTTGCCGCAGCCTCCTTCATTGCCGGCGCGGGGCCGCCAGGTCCGAAAACATGAACGGGGCCGGCGCAGGCCGGAGCGGCGATAGTCATCGCCGCGAGGGCAGTCAGGATGAAAGTACGCATGAGCTACCTTTGAATAGAAGAGGTAATGGGATGAAGCACGGTCAGCTTCCCCCAAGAGTTTTCCCGTCGATCGTCTGGCCGTAATAATCGCCTTTGGCGTGAAAGCGTTTTTGCGCGTCTTCGACGGTTTCGGTCTGCCGTGGGTCGCGGGGACGCTCGCGGCTGTCGACATAGGCAGCAACGTCCCAAGCCTGCTGGTCCGTCAAGGTATTGCCCTGCCCGTAGGGCATGTTAGCCTTGATGAACCCGGCCGCCGATGCCACCCCGGCCATGCCCGCCCCCCAGTTGTAGGAACGCGCGCCCCAGAGTGGCGGAATGGTGTATGTGCCGTCCGGGTTCGCCTGTCCCTGCCCATTTTCGCCATGGCACGACGCGCACTGGCCGGCGAACACCGTCGCGCCGCGAGCCGGATCGTAACCCAGTGGTGTAGTAGCGAGCTTTACGAAGCCACGACCGGGCAGCGGCTTGCCGAACGGCGCGCCGGTCGCGAGCCAGGCAAAATAGCTTTGCAGATCGCGATAGATGTCGTCGCCATAGGGCGGCGGGGTCCCCGCCTTCGAGGCGGGCGCGTTCATCGAGTAGAGGAAGCAGTCGCGTATCCGGTCCTCCATCGTGTTCACGCGGCCGTTCTTCGCGCGATAGGCCGGGTAGCTGATCCAAGCCGCCCACATCGGCGCGGCATCAGCCTTGCGTCCGGCATCAAGGTGGCAGTTGCTGCATGTCAGGCCGTTGCCGACATACGGACCCGCATGGGCTCCAGTAGCAGTGAAGATCAGGCGACCGCGCCGGATCGCATCGCCGTCCGGCCCTGCAGGGATGCTGCTTTCCGCCGGTGGCGAAAAGGCGACGTCCGTCGCTACCTCCGCCGGTACCTGGCTTGTTCCGTCGGACTGGCCGATCTTGTATGTGACGACAAGGACGAGCAGCGCGGCCGATAGGGCGAAGATGATCCGCTGAGCTGGTCCATCGTCACCGGGCGTTGGAGGTAGCGGCTCGCTCATGCGTTGGCCTTGAAGCGATTAAGCGGCAGCTTCAGGAATGCCGTGCCGCACGCCTCAGCATCCGGCAGACGACCGCCGCGGATGTTCACCTGAAGTGCGGCGAGCATGAGGTCGGGTAGCGGGAGGGTGGCGTCGCGCTTCTCGCGGGTGGCGATGAACGTCGCCTCGTCGATACCGTCATGAACATGGATGTTGTCGCGACGCTGGTCCGCGACGGTCGAGCGGCCGACCACCTCGCGTCCGTCCTTGCCATAGTCGTGACCGACATAGGTCGCGGTGCCGGGCGGCAGATCGAGAATAGTGCGGATCGAGCGCCACAATGCGTGTGCATCGCCGCCTGGAAAGTCGGCCCGACTGGTGCCGCTGTCGGGCACCATCAATGTATCGTGGACGAACGCCGCGTCGCCGACGACATAGGTGATCGAGGCGAGCGTATGCCCCGGCGACAGCATCACTCGCGCGTCGAGCGAGCCGATCCGGAACGCTTCGCCATCGGCAAACAGCGTGTCCCACTGGCTGCCATCGACCGGGAGATCGGACAGGCAATAGATGTCCTGCCAGAGCTTCTGCACCTCGACGACCTTTGCCCCGATTGCGGTCCGACCACCGGCCTTTTCAGCAATGTAGGGCGCGGCCGAAAAGTGATCGGCATGGGGATGGGTGTCGAGCACCCATTCCACCGTCAGGTCGTGGTCGCGCACATAGTCGAGGATAAGATCGGCATTGGTGGTGGACGTCGCCCCGGCGCGGGGATCGAAGTCGAGGACCGGATCGACAATTGCGGCCACCTTCGTGGCATCATCGACGATGACATACTGAAAGCTGCCGGTGCGCTCGTCATGGAGCGATGCGACCGTCATGCCCTCATGGCGATACTCGATCATATTCTTATCCTCTCATTACGGTGACCGTTCATCATCGCGGTGCCCAACCCGACCGCCTGCCTCCGGTTGGGCAGCGCGGCCATCGTCAGCGTGCCTCAGGCTTTGCGCGCGCGGTCGCGACGAGGCGACGCAAGGCCGGCAGGTCGACCGCGCCGGCCACCACCTGCGAACCGACGATCAGGGCGGGCGTGCCGTTAAACCCGATTGCACTGGCAATGGCGTCCGTGCGCGCCAGCAAAGCATCGATCTCTGCCCCGCGCGTCTTCAGGTCGCGCTGCAGACGCGGCCAATCCACCTTCGCGCGTGTGGCAGCCGCCTTGACGCCGTTGTTGTCGAGCCGCCCGGGCGAGGTCAGCAGCGCCTGGTGATAGGCTGCGTGGCGACCCTGCCATTGGCTCGCAATCGCGGCGCGTGACGCTTCGCGCGAGGCAGGACCGAAGATCGGCCAATCGCGATAGACGACCCGGACCTTGGGATCGGAGGCGAGCAAGCCATTCAGCACCGGCTCCATGCGCCGGCAATAGGGGCAGTTATAGTCGAAGAACTCGACGATCGTGACGTCGTAGCCGGGTCCGGCACGCTTGGGGGCAAGGGGATCGTCGGTCACCGCCTTTCGCGACATGTCGGGCCGTTGCCGCGCGCTGGCGGGTACCAGCGGGAGTGCGATTGTCATCGCGGCGAGGAGGCCGCGGGTCAGGAGGGAGCGTCGGTTCATCGGTGTTTCCTTGCCATGTCGATTCCGTCCGCGAGCGTGGCACGCGACAGCTCGCCGATTTGGAACTGGACGATCGTGCCGTCCGCCGCGACAAATGCGGTCGCGGGATAACCGGTGACCTTGAAAGCGCTGCTCAGCGAGCGGGTGGTATCGAGCGCTACATGCTCGGCACCAAGACCCTCGTGCGTCAGAAAGCCTGTAACTGTTGACGCTGCCTCGCCTTGATCGGCGAGCAGAATCGGCACCCCGCTTCCCCGTGATGCAGCGGCATCCAGCATCGGCAGTTCGCGCCTGCACGGCCCACACCAGGTCGCCCACAAATTGACGACGAAGGGCCTACCGCGAAAACGTTCTAGCGGGATAGGGCGTCCACTGGTGTCAGCCAGGGTAAGTGCGAAGGGAAAGCGGCCGTAATTGACCGGCGGTACGATTGCCTGCGCGACGAACCATAGGACGGACGGCACTGCCAGCGCGGCTAAACCGACGATCGTATCGCGGCTGCGTCCAAGCCGCAGGACGAGCAGCATAGCAGCCCCTGCGATGCCAATCGGCGCGGAAAAGCCTCCCTGCCAGACTGCAAATGCGGAAAGGGGCGCATCGGCATAGATCGCCGCATGATCCACGACATAGCCGATCCGTGCGGCTACGATCCCGGCAATGACGGCGCTCGTGGCGACGCCTGCGACCCGGGTTGTGCCCCACCGCCCGGCAAGCGCCGCTATTCCAAAGAAGAGCAGAATGCACAGGATCGCCAGCCCGCGATCCAGCGCGATGAGGAGCGGACCGATCGCGACCGCGTTTCCCATCACGTCTTCAACCACCAGCGCAGCAGGCCGGCGACGACACCGAGGCTGGCTACGCTGGCTGCCCAGGTCAGGACGAACCAGCCAAGCCGCTTCCACAGGGGTGACGTGCCGGTCATCAATGATACCCGTGCGTGCCGACTTTGCCGCGGAAGACCCAATAGGCCCAGGCGGTATAGGCAAGGATCACGGGCATGATGATCGCAGTGCCGACCAGCATGAAGACCTGGCTCTTTTCCGGCGCGGCCGCATCCCAGATCGAGATGCTGTCGGGCACGATGAAGGGGAACAGGCTGATCCCCAATCCGGCGAAGGCCAGCGCGAACAACGCCAGCGTCAGCAGGAACGGCAGCGCGATCCTGCCACCGCGTAAAGCGCGGAACAGCGCCCACGCGACAACGATGGTCAGTAGCGGCACCTGCGCAGTTGCAAGGACGCCCGGCATATCGAACCAGCGCTTCCAATATTCGAATTGCAGGAACGGGGTCGCCGCGCTGACGGCCGCGGTCGCGACCAGCGTGCCGGTCGCGGCGAACAGCGCAAGCCGACGGGCATGAGCCTCGGCGGTGCCCTCGACCTTCCACACCAGCCAGGTTGCGCCGAGCAGCGCGTAGCCGATCACCACGCTGACTCCCGTCAGGATCGAGAACGGCGTCAGCCAGTCGAGCCAGCCCCCGGCATAGGCGCCGCCGACAACCCGAACGCCCTGCAAGACCGCGCCGAGCGTGATGCCCTGCGCCAATGCCGCGATGATCGACCCGCCGCTGAAAGCGAGATCCCAGAAGGCACGATGTCGGGGATCTCGCCAGCGAAATTCGAAGGCGACGCCGCGAAAGACGAGGCCGAGCAGCATTGCAATGATGAGCGGATAGGTGGCGGTCAGCAACACGCCATACGCCATCGGAAACGCGGCGAAGAGACCGCCACCGCCGAGCACCAGCCAGGTTTCGTTGCCGTCCCATACCGGCGCGATCGAGTTCATCGCCTGATCGCGCTCGTCCCCTACCTTGAAGGTCGGGAACAGGATGCCGATGCCCAGATCGAAGCCGTCCATGACGACGTACATGAAGATGGCGAAGGCGATGATGAACGCCCACACCACGGTCAGATCGACATTGACGCTCATTGCCCGGGCTCCCCGGCCAGAATGGCGGGACCGGGCACGATGCCCGCGGTCCGAACGGGGATGGCGGGGGGCTCGGGCTCATGTGGCTGCGGCACGCGCGCCATCAGGCGCAGGATATACCAGGCGCCGGCACCGAAGACCGAAAAGTAGACCAGCACGAACGCGAGCAGCGATGCGGCGACCGCCGGGGCGGCAAGCGGCGAGTGCGACTGGCTGGTAAGCAACTGGCCATAGACGGTGTAGGGCTGGCGTCCGACCTCGGTCGTAACCCATCCTGCGATCACCGCGACGAACCCGGCAGGTCCCATCGCGATCGCCGCCCGGTGCAGCCATGGCCAGGCGTACAGCCGGTGGCGCGCGCGAGCGATTAGGCTCCACAGGCCAAGCCCCAACATCGCAAAGCCGAGACCGACCATGATACGGAAAGACCAGAATACGATCGTCACCGGTGGTTCGCGATCATCGGGTATCGTATCCAGCCCGGCGAGCGGCGCATTGGCGTCGTGCTTCAAAATTAGCGACGACAGTTTGGGAACCTCGATCGCATGATCGATCCGCTTGGCCTGTGGATTGGGAATGCCGAACAGGATCAGCGGGGCACCATCGGGATGGCTATCGTAATGCCCCTCCATCGCCATGACCTTGGCGGGTTGATGTTCCAGCGTGTTGAGACCGTGGGCATCCCCGGCGAAGATCTGGATCGGAGCGACCAGCGCCGCCATCCACATCGCCATCGAGAACATCTTGCGCGCATGAGGCTGGCTGGCGTCGCGCAGCAGATGCCACGCGCCGACCGCACCGACGACGAGCGACGTCGTGAGGTACGCGGCGATCACCGTGTGGAAGAGCCGGTAGGGAAAGCTCGGGTTGAAGATGATCGTCAGCCAGGACGCCTCCGGCAGGAGCCGCCCGTCGGGCGCGACCGAAAAGCCGGCCGGGGTCTGCATCCAGCTGTTGACGCTCAGGATCCAGAAGGCCGAGATGAAGGTGCCGAGCGCCACCATGCAGGTCGCGGCGAAGTGCAGCTTGCGACCAACCTTTGTCATGCCGAACAGCATGACGCCGAGGAAGCCAGCCTCGAGGAAGAAGGCGGTCAGCACTTCATAGGCCATCAATGGTCCGACGACCGGGCCTGCCTTAGTCGAAAAGACCGACCAGTTCGTGCCGAACTGATAGGACATGACGATGCCCGACACGACGCCCATGGCGAAGGCAACGGCAAAGATCTTCACCCAGTATCGGAACAGCTCGAGATACACCTCGCGCCCCGTCTTCAGCCATAGCCCTTCGAGCACCGCCAGATAGCTGGCGAGCCCGATCGAGAAGGCAGGGAAGATGAAATGGAAGCTGACGGTAAAGGCGAATTGCGCCCGTGCCAGCACCACGGCGTCGAGGTGATCGAACATTACAGCGCCCCCCAGCTGCGCCACAACATGTACGCGGCGACCACAAAGATCAGGATCGCGAAGACGGTGGTCAGCGCTCCCCGGCTTTCCGACAGTCGCCGCGCCGCCTTCAGCCCAAGCAGTCCACCGACGATACCGCCGGCGATGAACACACCGGCGAGCGGCCAGTCGACCATGCCCGACCAGGCATAGTTCAGCGCCGTGGTCAGGCCGAAAGCGGCGACCGCCACCAGCGACGTGCCAACCGCGTTCAGCATCGGCATCCGCGTCGACCCGATCAGGCCGGGTACGATCAGGAATCCACCACCGATCCCGAAGAATCCGGAGAAGATCCCGGTGACGAGGCCGAAGCCCAGGACCTTGGGCGCATTCTCCCGGTTGCACTGTGCGCCGGGCACACCCTGCGCCTTGCGCCCGCGCAGCATCACGATGCCGACCAGCACCATGACCAGCGCGAAGAGGAACAGCAGCTTGGTCCCGTCGAACGCCTTGCCTGCCGTCGATCCCGCGAACGCGCCGAGGATTCCCGCCGCGGCATACATGCCGCCGCACCGCCATTTGACCGTGCCGGCGCGCGCATGGCCGATCAGGCCGGTTGCGGCGTTGGCGGCGACGGCAAAGGCGCTGGTGCCGATCGCGACATGCGCGCTGGGCACGCCGACCAGATAGACCATCAGCGGCACGGCCAGGATCGAACCACCCCCGCCGACCAGCCCGAGTGTGAAGCCGACGAGGCCACCCGAAAAGGCGCCCAGCAGATATTGGACGGGTTCGAGCATCATGCCGCTTCGCCGATCCGGTGCGGTTGGGCGAGAAGTTCATGCCCCTTCAGCATGCCGCGCCAGTAGAGCGGCGGGAGCATCTTCTCCTTGAGGAACCACGCGGCGCGGGTCGGACGTGTGCCGTCGACCAGCCATTTGGGGAAGGTCGGCAGCAGCTTTCCGCCATAGCCGAACTCGGCCAGCACGATCTTGCCGCGCTCGACGGTGAGCGGGCACGATCCATAGCCGTTATAGTCCGCGACCGGCTCGCGCCCTTCCAGGGCGGCGAGGACGTTGACCGCCACGACCGGCGCCTGCTGGCGGACGGCGGCCGCCGTCTTGGCATTGCTGGTGCCCGCACCATCACCCAACGCGAAGACGTTGGCGTAGCGCTTGTGTCGCAGCGTTGCCTCGTCGACGTCGATGAAACCGCTGGCGGCGGCCAGCGGGCTGCTCGCGACCCAGTCATGCGACACCTGCGGCGGGACGACGTGCAGCATGTCGAATTCGCGTTCGATCGTCGCGGTCGCGCCGTCCTTCTTCTGCGCGAAGGTCGCAACGCGACGTGCCCCGTCGACGGCGACGAGGTTGGATTCCAGGCGCAGGTCGATGCCGTAAGCCTCGATATACTCCATCAGCGCCGGAACGTAGGTCGCAACCCCGAACAGCACTGCGCCGGCATTGTGAAACTCGACATCGATGTTCGGCAGAACGCCGGCGTCGCGCCATAGGTCGCAGGACAGGTACATCGCTTTTTGCGGCGCGCCCGCGCATTTGATCGGCATCGGCGGTTGCGAGAACAGCGCCCGTCCAGCCTTCATCTCTTTGACTAGACGATGCGTATAGGGTGCCAGATCGTAGCGATAGTTGGAGGTGACGCCGCCTCGGCCCAGCGCCTCTTCCAGCCCAGCGATCTTTTCCCACGCGAGGCGAAGTCCCGGCGCGGCAACAAGGACGCGGTAGGTCAGCGTGCGGCCGTCCGCCAGCTCGACCGCATTGCGGCCGGGATCGAAGCCGTTCGCCGCCACCTGTAGCCACGTCACCCCGTCCGGCATGACATCGGCCTCGGCGCGGCGGGTGTCTTCCGGCTTGAACACGCCCGCCCCGACCAGCGTCCAGCCTGGCTGATAATAATGGTCCTGCGCCGGATCGACGATCGCGATCGTCACCTTGGGCGCGCGCTTCAGGATGCTCGCGGCGGTGGCAATGCCTGCCGAACCGCCGCCGACGATCACGACGTCGAAGCTCTTGTCCGACGACCCGGTGCGCAATCGGGGGGCGAGATCGGTGATGTCATAGCCCGCCGTGGCCGCGGTGCGGATCAGGCTGTCAGCGCCGCGCTCCTTCGCCCTGGCGAGCGCCCACAAGGTCGTCGAGCGCATCCCGCTGCGGCAAAAGGCCAGGACCGGCCCCGGCAGGCTTTCCATCGCTTGCGCCATTGCCGCCGCGTCCGCCTGGGTCGCCTTGCCAGAAACGATCGGGATATGCGCAAAAGCCAGCCCATGGCGCTCGGCTTCGGCGCGGATCTCGTCGGCGGAAAGCTGTCCTGCCTCCTCGCCATCGGGACGGTTGGAGATGATCGATCGATAGCCTTGCCGTGCAGCCCCGGCCACATCGTTCAGCGTGATCTGTGGGGAGACGGCGATGCCGTCATCCAGAGGCTTGAACGCCATGTCGCTCTCCTGTGCTATGCTATTTTGCGGACGGCAGCAGGCGGAACAGCCCGAAGCCGATCGTCATGAAGATGCCGAAGACCAGCGCCGGACCGGGCGCGATCGTTAGTGCGGCGATCGCAGGGCCGGGACACAGTCCGGCAAGGCCCCAACCGATCCCAAACAGCGCGGCACCGCCGATGAGGCGCGCATCGATCGGACTGGTCGCAGGCAAATGGAACACATCGGCGACGACCGGCCGGGCGCGTCGACGCACGACCGCCCAAGCAATCGCCATCGGCAGCAACGCGCCGCCCATGACGAAGGCCAGCGTCGGGTCCCATGCGCCTGTCACGTCGAGAAACGCGCGCACCCGTGCCGGATCGGTCATGCCCGATAGCGCCAGCCCCATGCCGAACAGCACCCCGCTGAACAGTGCCACGAAAGCTTGCCGCATCATGCGCTCAACCCGAGCAGGCGCAGCACCGCGACCGTGGCGATGCCGCTTGCCATGAACGTCACGGTCGCGGCGATCGACCGCGGCGACAGCCGTGCCATGCCCACCACGCCGTGCCCGCTGGTGCAGCCCGATCCGAGCCTCGTGCCGAAGCCGACGATCAGCCCCGCGACGGCCAGCAGTCCCCATGAAGTCGGAAAGCGCGACGGCACGCCGACCAGCGTCGCGACGATCGCAGCGCCGATCGGCAGCCCCAGCGTGAAGGCGATGGCGACGCTACGCGGCGCGCCGCCATTCGCCAGCCCGGCCGCACGCGCGAACATGCCGCTGCATCCCGCGACCCGGCCATTGGCCAACAGCATGATGGCCGCAGCCAGCCCGATCAACAGCCCGCCGATCAAGCCGTGGACCGGCATAGCATCCGGAAAACCCGGCATCACAACGCGTCCAGCGGAATGCGCAGATAGCGTTTTCCGTTGGCCTCAGGTGGCGGCAGCTTGCCGCCATGAATATTGACCTGGATCGACGGCAGGATCAGGCGCGGCACGGCCAGCGTCGCGTCGCGTGCTTCGCGCATTGCTACGAATGCATCCTCGTCGATCCCGTCATGGACATGGACGTTGCCAGCGCGTTGCGCGGCCACGGTGGTCTCCCACGCATAGTCCTCACGGCCCGGCGCCTTGTAGTCGTGGCACAGGAACAGCCGCGTCTCTGGTGGCAGTTCGAGGAGGCGCCGGATCGAGCGATAGAGCTGCCGCGCGTCACCGCCTGGAAAGTCGGCACGCGCGGTGCCGAAGTCCGGCATGAACAAGGTGTCGCCCACGAAGGCCGCATCGCCGATGATGAACGCCATGTCAGCGGGCGTATGACCCGGCACGTGCAGTACGGTCGCTGACAACCCGCCGATCTCGAACTGATCGCCGTCATCGAAAAGCCGGTCGAACTCAGATCCGTCACGGGCAAACTCGGTGCCGGCATTGAACAGCTTGCCGAACACATCCTGCACCTGAATGATTGCCCGCCCAATGCCGAGCTTTCCGCCCAGTTTCTGTTGCAGATAGGGCGCGGCCGACAGGTGATCGGCATGAGCATGGGTTTCCAGCAGCCATTCGACCGTCAGCCCCTCGCGCTCGACATGCGCGATGATGGCGTCGGCCGATGCGGTCGAGGTGCGGCCCGACGCGGCATCGAAATCGAGAACGCTGTCGACGATTGCAACGCGGCCCGTCCAAGGATCGGAAACGACGTAACTAACGGTGTTCGTCGGTTCATCGAAAAATGCCTGCACCAGGGGCGCGCCGTGTTCGGGGCGGGCCGCGACGACCTGACGTGCTACCCGAGCTAGGGACGAGTCTGACACTTACACCTCCAATGTATATATATGTGTGTAAGTATGTAATTGGCTTGCGTCAAGCGAGCCACGCTGGCATGATAAAGGCCATGGACGTTCCCATCCCACCGCGCCCGCTCCGCATCGGCGATCAGGCACCGCCGTTCCGCGCCCGCACCACACGGGGGGACGTCAACCTCGATCAATTTCGCGGGCGTTGGCTGCTGTTCTTTTCGCACCCGGCGGATTTCACGCCGGTCTGTACGAGCGAGTTTATCGCGCTGGCCAAAGCCGCCCCCATGTTCGAGGCAATGGATTGTGCGTTGCTCGGCCTGTCGGTCGACAGTCTCTATTCGCACGTCGCCTGGGTCCGGGCGATCAAGGCACTGGCGGGGATCGAGATACCGTTCCCCGTCGTCGAAGATCCATCCATGGCGATCGGCCGCGCCTATGGTATGATCGATGCCGAAGCGACGGACTCGTCGGCCGTGCGCGCGACCTATTTCATCGATCCTAACGGCATCATCCAGGCGACGAACTGGTATCCGATGCAGGTCGGCCGCTGTGTGGATGAAATGCTGCGCACGGTCCAGGCGCTGCAACGGACAACGGACGGCAGTGTCTTGACGCCTGCGTGTTGGCGACCGGGCGATGACGTGCTGCTCCCACCGTCGCTCCCCAGCGACGACAGCCCCGACTGGTTCCACCGCCTGCGGCCCGACACATGAGCCTTGATCGCAATCAAGCCGACAGGATGGTCGAGCAGCTCAAGACGCTTGCCCAGCCCCAGCGTCTGATGATCCTGTCGACGTTGCTGAGCGGCGAGCGGGCGGTCGGCGAGATCGAGGCTGCCACCGGGATCGGGCAGCCGGCGCTTAGCCAACAGCTGGCCGAATTGCGTCGCGCCGATCTGGTAGCCACCCGTCGCGAGGCCCGACAGATTTTCTACAGCGTTGCCTCCGAGGTCGTCGAAGATCGAATTCACGCGCTATTCGCTGCCTTGGGGGCTGCTGTTCCCAAACGGACGGTGCCCACGGCAGTGGTTCCACGTGCGCCCGATCGCGTATTTACCGGAGCAGCGACCTTTGCGCGCATCGGATGATGAGGAGTTGGCGGATGTCACACAGGATTATGCTGATTGCTGCCGCAGTGATGACGATGGCTTACGGCAGTTCCGCCGTGGCTGCTGATCCGCGTCACCCGGTCGTGCAGAATTTTGGCGCAATCTCGCCGATGCCTGGCGCCAAGGAGCGTCCGGACCGCAAGCTACGCTACCGCGTGCTGTTCAGCGTCACCAAGGCAACCGCGTCGCCGGACCAGGTAAATCCCAATCTTGAGAAAGTCGCACGGTTCCTGAACCTGCTTGGCGCCGACGGCGTGCGCCCCTTGCCCGGGGATGTCGCGGTCGTGATCCACGGTCCGGCGACGCCGCTTGTCATGGACGATGCCGCCTACGCGGAGCGCCTGAAGACCGCGAACAATCCGAATCTTCCGCTGATCGCAGCACTGCGCTCCGCCGGGGTATCTGTTCGCGTATGCAGTCAGGCATTGGTGGGTAACAAGGTTGATCCCGCTACCGTCGCAAAGACTGTAGAGATTGACGTATCCGCCTTGACCACGATGGCCACCTTGCAACTCCGGGGATGGGCACTGATCCCAGATTAACCTCTGCATCCGCTTTCCCAAAATATCATCCCAATCAGCACACTCTTGGACGGCTGCTCTCGGTTGAACCCGCCAGTCGGCGACGCCGAGATGGATTGCAAATTTGTCCCACACTGTGAAGGGCTCCCCGCCAACAGACGGGGAGCCAATGGCTTAAATTTCGGTGTTCTCGGCGAGGGCCAGTGCGTCTTCCACGTCGATCCCGAGATAGCGCACGGTGTTCTCGATTTTGCTATGCCCGAGAAGGATCTGGACGGCACGAAGGTTGCCGGTTGCCCTATAGATGATAGATGCCTTCGTTCGGCGAAGGGAGTGCGTGCCATACTCACTTCGTATCAGACCGACCGCTGTCACCCATTCATCGACCAGCCGGGCATACTGGCGCGTGCTCAGATGCCCATTGTGATCGACCCGGCTAGGAAAAACGTAGTCGTCCACCGTGCCACCCCGCCGCTCGAGCCAAGCCAGCAGGCTGGCGCGAGCGTCTGGAAGCAGCTCGAACTGAACTGATCGGCCTGTTTTCTGCTGCATGACGATCGCCCGCGTTCGGATTTGCCCGCCGCTGACAAGATCGCCGATCTTAATCTGCACCAAGTCGCAGCCTCGGAGTTTGCTATCGATCGCAAGGTCAAACAGCGCTCTATCTCACAAGCGACGACGCTGATTGAGGTAGAAGCGGATCTCCCAGATTTGCTTTGGCTTAAGCGCACGCTTCGCGCCGACTGTACGTCCGGCATTCCAGACTTGGCGCTTGTTGATAGCGAGTTCTTTTTCGAGCATCTCCATGATCGTTCTCCAACGGCCAAATGGCCGTTTAAAGAACGCATCGCAGGCGAATGAACCTTGATGCCTCGGGGCGCCTGCCGACCACTTTTTGCTGTTCCGGTTAGGTCACGTGTACGACCGCTATCTCCAAAAGCGGCCACTCGTGGGTTCTTGGCCAAGCACTAACATTGCCCGGTCGAAGGCCATTGATTGCAAGCACTTCCGCACAGACACTGGCTGCTGCGCCACACCATTTGGCAGTCCAACCTCTCAATCTCTCTGGGACGGGTTCGGGAAGGATCAATTATAAACAGATTTTGGGAAGACTGCCACCTGAAGGCACAGGAAAGACCGCTGTGCTCGTCCCATCCCGTCCCATTGGAAGTTCGTTTCTGAAAATGGGCAGTCGAGAACGAGCATCTGCGGCGTCCCCGATGCTCGTTCCGAAACGGGCGTCCGTTACTGTTCGATCTGTCGTTGCACGACATCGCCTACAGCTTCCGGCTGACCGGAGGCGATCACCAGATAGCGGCGCGATCCTGCGGGGGCGGCCTGGGTGACGATCTGTCGCAGCGGACCGACCGCGTTGACGATCGCGCCGCCGGCGGGATTGGTCATGAACTTGGCGAGCGGTTCGACCGGGCCGTTGCCATCGAGACTGGTGGACAGGCCCAGAACGAACGGCATCTTCGGCGGCAGGCCCGCGACGGCGGCCTGCAGAATCTGCACCTGCCCCTGATCGAACAGCGTCACTTGGCTCCGTCCGGTGCCGGAGAGAGTCAGCTGCACTTTCTCGCCTGCCTTGGCGAGCGGCTGAAGATTGTCCATGCCGGTGCCGGATGGCACCGCGCCCGGAACATAGGCCACGCCTTGCGGGCCTTGCCCGATCGGGATGGTGGCGATGACCTTGTTCGTCGTCGTGTCGATCGCGGCCACCGCATCGGCATTCTCCAGGCCGACATAGATGCGGCTGCCGTCGCCCGAGGGCCACAGCCCGTGCGGCAGCGCTCCGACCGGGATCGTCGCGACCTGGGCGAAATTGTCGGTGCGGAACACCTTCACGACATTCTCGGTGCCGACCGTCACATAGGCGAACTGCCCGCGTGGCGTCTTCGCAATGTTGACGTGGTTGGTGATCGCGCCCGTCGCGAAGCTCTTCAGCACTGCGAACGGAGGCTTGGCGTCGAACACCATGACCTTGCCGATGTCCTTCAGCGTCAGCCACACCTGCTTGCCATCGGGCGTCGCGGCAATGTCGGGACAGAAGGGGCTTTCCTGCTTCACCCGGCCGACGATCCGCTTCGACGCGGTGTCGATCACCACGGTCTCGGGATAGAAGCTGGAGCAGACATAGCCGTACTTCCCGTCCGGCGAGAAGATCGTCATGCCGGGACCGTTCGGGACGGGAATGCGGCCTGTCTCCTTGTAGGTCGTGCCATCGAGGACGGCGATATAGTCCTCGCCGCGCACGCTGACCCAGACCTCCCGGCCATCGGGGCGGAAGAAGGCCTCGTGCGGGCTGCGGCCGACATAGGTGGTGTGCCGGACGCTGTTGGTGGCGGTGTCGATGAAGCTGACCGCATTCGATCCGATCGACACGACCGCCAGCGTCCGCCGGTCGGGCGAGAAGCCCATGCCGTGGACCAGCAGCTGCCCGCGATACAGCGGGCTGAGGTTCATCGGCGTTGGATCGCCCAGCTTGATGACGCCGAGCAGCCGGTTGGTCACCGGATCGACGACCGACACGGTGTTGGAAAACTGGTCCGAGGTATAGAACCGGTCACTGGGCGACACGGGCATGTCAGGCTGTGCGTTCGGCACCTGCTGCGCGGTAGCCGCGACGGGGGCCAGCATGGTGCCGGCAAAGGCTGCGAGGATCAGCTGCTTCACCGATGGGTTCCTTCCGAGTGGTGGGTCTGAGGCGCGGCCGGAGCGCCGCCCTTTTGTTTCAGGATGGCCTGCATCACCGAGATCTCCTGCCGTTGCTCGACGATGATCCCCTGCGCCAGGCGGTGTAGCCGCTCGTCCTTGCCGAAGCGGAGTTCCGCCTCGGCCATGTCGATGGCACCCTGATGATGCGGGATCATCATCGCGGCGAAGTCCCGGTCGGGATCACCGGTCGACGGGACCGCCATCGCTTGGTGCATCCGCTGCATCGCACCGGCCATCACGGTGGCGAAATCGCTGGTTTGGGCCAGCGCCGCGCCGCTGACCAGAGCGGCAGCAGCGAGCGCTGTCTTGAGCGGGATTCTCACGATATCGGCAACTCCATACGGTCGGACACGGAAGGTCCGCGCATCCGGCTCAACATAAACCCATGTTATTCGATCCGCTTCGGCCGCGATCGGCTGTCAGGCGATGTGCAATAGGGCCAGCAAAGACATGCTGATCGCGCCCAAGCCGAGCAGCGACAGCACCACGGCAGACGTCACCTTGCCGCCAGCTTTGGCGACGGTGCGGACGTCCACGCCCAGTCCCAGCGCTGCCATCGACACCACGGTCAGCAAGGTGGCGATGCGGCCGATCGGCGGAATCGCAGCGGTCGGCACCAGCCCCATTGACCGACAGGCGACCATCACGAGAAAGCCGACGATGAACCACGGGACCAGATGGGCAAGGTCGAACTTCCTTGGCGCTGCGGTGCCTGCAACAAACTCTCCCACAGGCAGCTCCTGCGGGGCAAGGCGCGGCGCAATCAGCGACAGGACGAGGCAGACTGGCCCCAGCATCAGCACACGGACCAGCTTGACCAGCGTACCCATCTGCACGGCCGCAGCGCCCAGCGGCGAGGCGGCTGCGATCACCTGCGGCACCGCGTACACGGTCAGTCCGGCGAGCGCCCCGAAGGCGATGCCACTCATACCGAGCGCGATCCCGAGCAGCGGCAGGCCCAGCACCACGATGACGCCCAGCACGGCGGTGAACGCAATGGAGGCGGCGACGTCATCGCTGTCGGCCCCGATCACCGGCGCGACCGCGGCGATGGCCGAATTGCCGCAGATCGAGTTCCCGCACGCGATCAGCAGTGCCATGCGTGTTGGCAGGCCCAGCAAACGACCTATGCCGAAGCTCAGCAGGATCGCACTTGCCACCACGCCGGCGATTCCGACGAGAAGCGGCACGCCGGCAGCCACGATGGTGGTGGCACTGACGGAAGCGCCGAGCAGGACGACCGCGACTTCCAGCAGATATTTGGCGCTGATTGCGATGCCGTCGTGCCATCTGTCGCCGGGCGTCCAAAGGCTGCGGATTGCGGTGCCGATCAGGATAGCGAGGACCAGCGCCTCCAGCCAGGCTTTGCCGGCCAGGGCGCGCTCGCCTGCTTCCAGGATATAAGCAGCGCCAGTCACGGTCAGGCAGAGGCCGATACCCGGCAGGAGTGGGGCCAGTCTGTTCGTTCGGGCAAGAGGTGCGTCTGCGTGGGTTCGGGCAACGGTGGTCACGGCGGAGTTCCTTCCGCCGCATCATCTATGCCGCCACCACCGATCGTTCCAACGCATATATATTGTGATTTCAATCACCAAATGTGATTGGTTGCGCTACAGGTGCGGCATGACGCTAGAGCAGCTCCGCATCTTTGTCGCCGTGGCCGAGCGGGAGCATATGACTGCTGCTGCCCGTGCCGTGAACGTCACCCAGTCTGCGGCCTCGGCGGCTATTGCCGCATTAGAGGAACGGCATTCGATCAAGCTGTTCCACCGCGTCGGCCGCGGTATCGCGCTGACCGAGGCCGGGCGAATGTTCCTGACCGAAGCGCGCGGTGTTCTGGCACGGGCGGAAATGGCTGAGACGATGCTGCGCGAATTTGGCGGGCTGGCACGTGGCACGCTCAGGGTCGTCGCCAGTCAGACCATCGCCGCCTATTGGCTGCCGCCTTTCCTCGCGACCTTCCACACTCGCCATCCCGCGATCGATATAGCCCTTGCGATCGGCAACAGCGAACAGGCGGCCGCGCGGGTCCACGATGGCGCGGCGGACTTGGGGATCGTCGAAGGGCAGATCGACGATCCGGCGCTGGCGCATTGGCCGATCGGCGAGGATCGATTGCTGATGGTCGGGGCCAGGCCGTTCGGGAATGCCTCGATCGACGCCGCCTGGCTGCGTCAGGCGCGTTGGGTGCTGCGCGAACCAGGGTCCGGTACGCGCTCCACCTTCGACAGCCACCTGCGCCGCTTGGCCGTCGATCCGGCCACCCTCAACGTGGCATTGACGATGCCTTCCAACGAGAGCGTCCGCACGGCTGTCGAGGCGGGCGCTGGCGTCGCCGTTCTGTCTGCGCTGGTGGTCGAACCAGCCATTGCCGCAGGCACGCTGCATGCCGCCCCGATCGCGTTCGAGCCGCGCCCTTTCTTCGGGTTACGGCACAAGGAGCGCTATCGCACGAAGGCCGCAGACGCCCTGTTGGACGTGATCGGGCACAGCCGAGGCAACCCTTAAGCGGCACGTCCAAGGGCGCGAGCGCTGGCGAGATATGCGCATTCCTGTTTCGCCATCCTTCGGGACGCTCCTGAACGGCTGCTCTCGGTTGAACCTGCCGTTCAGCTCGGCCTTCGTAGATGTCGGGTTTGTCCCAATTCTCGCCATTTCCGGTCATTCTGTGAATCGGCTCGCCACCCCGAAACCGGCCGATCCGCTAACCGTCAGCAGTCCCGTTTCTTCATGTTCAACAGACCGTTTTGGGAAAACGCAATCGGGGTCAGATTTCGGGAAAGCTGCCGCCTTCAAACAGGGGAAGACGGCAGCAACTGTCCCGTCCCGTTGCAGGTTCGTTTTCGGGAGGGCGGGTCTTAGCCATAAGGATCATATGACCAACCACCTTCACATCATCACCGGCGGGCCCGGACCGGGCAGAATGAGTTTGATCGACGCGCTAGCAGCTGAGGGTTTGAACGAATTGTCCTTGTTTCTTTTCCTCTTTCCTCAGAGGGGCGGCTTCCCCGTTCTTCGTTTCGAAAGCCCAACCGGCGGCGGATGCGCCGGGTAACGGACTTGTCTTCGAGGTCCGGACGTGTGTGGCAGCGCTGTCGATGCGCAGAGCGATCGCGCCGCGCGAATGCGGCGGTGCCGGTAGGGCAAGAGTGCGGCCCGCCTGCGAACTCGGCCGTAGTGACCACAATGATGCTGGTCAGCGACGGATCTGGGACCGGTGCGCTGAGCACCGGCCCCACAACCGATCAGTCTTTCCAGATGCGCCCAGTGGCGCAGTTGACGAGTAAGCGGCTGCTGTCGAGCTGCATCTTCACGCCGGGACGCAGCGGGGTGGCCTGCTTGATGGTGCACCTGGCATCGAAGGGCAGTGGCAGGACATCGAACGGCGTGAGGCCGAGCAACGTCTGCGCGTCCTCTGCGTCGAAATCCTCTTCATACCATTCGAGGAACTCGCCGCGTTTGACGATCCGGCCAGGGGCCGAAATCTCAGCCTCGATGCAACCGTCGCGCCAGTACAGGGTGGCATAGACCGGCCCCAGCGGGGTGTCGAATAGCACGACCGTGTCATAGTCGATCGCCAGACGAGCAAGTACCTCCGCCTGACCCTCTGGCGCGTAGCGCACGACAGCAGCGGCGAAGGAGTCGATCTCACCGTCTGCGCCAAGTGCGCGCACGACGTCGCGCGCTTCGCGGCGACCGACGATCTCGTGGGTGGCGCCCTGGTTTGGATACACGCCCTCGAAGGGAGCGGGCATGAAGTTTCGCACCACGCCGGGACGGAATGCATCGTCGATGGCGTCATAGTGGACGTAGAAGCCGAAGTGCTTGTCGGTGTGTTGCCGGTGAAGGTCGATGGCGATCGCGTGCAGCGCGACGCCAACCGCATCGCTCGAGATCTTGCTCTCGGCGATGTGGCGCACTGCGCGAGCTTGTTCTGCTATGTCCTGCCGACGGTGCCACATGGCTCTCATGTCGTTAGCGATCGACAAGGCCAGGAATTTGATGTCCTCTGGCATGGCGGCGGCGAAGCAGGCCGCACCGGTGCTGTTGACCTCACGTTGCAATACCACGCCGCCAGCGTCGTGAAAGGGCGGGAACGCGAGCAGATTTACGGGACCGTAATCCGAGATGTTGCAGGGCGAGGGCAGACCGATACATTGCCACGGGCGACCTTGAACCCATTTGCTGATGAATTCACGTAGCAACTCGAGGTTACGGCCATAGGCATCGTACCGGACGGTCTCCATCGGAGACAGACCCGGCTTGCCCGTCTGGATCACCCAGACTTCCGCTCCGATCTCGACCGAACCCGGTTCGTACGGCCGGACGACGGTGCCGAGAGGAAGGCTGAATGGCCTGCCGTCTCCGTAAATGGCGAATAGCAGAAGGGCGCCGAGCTCCCTGATTGCGTCTTCGTCCAGAGTGTCGATTGTATCGACGCCATCCTCACTCCCGCTGCATCGTAGATCGACCATGATCGCGGATGCCAAGACAGTGGCGAGCAATGTTCCGTTTTCCAGTTCAACCGAGCGCAAGGCAGCATCGAACTTATCGACCAGCGTGACTTCAAGCAGGTCAGTTGCGAACGTCTTCATTCTAAATACTCCTTTTTTTCCTTTCTCTGGCTTTCGCCAATCTTCTTCAGAATCGATCGATTGCAGGTCGACTTTGAGGAGGGAAAAAAAAGAGGAGAAGGGGTGACGCTCGCCTAGGACGCTGTCAGGGCTGATGAGCGGCCTGATGGCCGCGGCATGCTCTATGGCTGGTCGGTGGATGCATCGGTCTGGCCGACATAGAAATGTCGGCTATTGCGCTTGATGAGGACGCCGCGCTCCTCAAGTTTTTGAAAGTGCCAGGCGATGCTGCCGGCACGCGCGCCGGTCTTGCCGCCGCCTGAGGCGCTGCCGACCAGCGACCGCGCGGGCAGGGGCTGCTCGGCATGCATGGCCTTGAGCGTCTTCATGACGCGGTCGGCCGCGACGCGCTGACCATCGGCAAGGTCAGGATAGGTCACGCCCATGACCTGCATCACGAGGTCGGTGCCCGGCGTGTAGTCCTGCTCGACACGTCGGGATCGGTTAGCGCGAGACGGTGCAGTGCGTGAAGTCTTCGGCTTGGCTCCGGACTTCGGCTTGGCCTGAGACTGCGGCGGCGTCGGTTCGCCAGCACCAGTGCCCTCGTCATCGGTGGGGGCAGGGAGGCTCACCTCGCGAAATGCCCCCTGAGCGTCGCGGATGAGGTAGCGTGGTTCGCGGCAGACCCCGAGCAAGTTGGCCTTTGCGGCATAGATGACGAGGAAGTCCTTACGCTCGATATCGGGGAAGAGGTCGCGAAGCTCCTCCTCCTCGTAATAGATGCGGCCCTTCTCGCGCCACTCCTGAAGGAGGCGCACCTCGACCGCCATGCGCGGTGCCGTCGTCCACATGGCAACACCGCGCAGACGGGAGGCGGCGCTCCCCCACGGATCCTTCTTGGGGACGAAAGCGGCCTTCGGGACATGGCCGATGATCGTGAAGAAGACGCTGAGTGCTTCGCATAGCCGTCCGAGATAGAAGAAGAAGTTGGTGGTGGCCTCGCCCTCCATGCCGTCGAACCCGGCCATGCTGGTGGCGGAGTCCATGACGACGCCGACGATCCGGTCCTCCGGATCGTCGTGCCGCGCGTTCCACTCGGTGATGTAGCGGCGAACCTCGGCCATGACCTCGGAGGGTCGCCAGACGCGGTCGTCGCCGAAGCGCAGCAGGCTGGCGTTGGGGTGGCCGAACTCGTCCTCGGTCATGCTGAGGAACGGCATGACGTGCAGGCGCGAGCAGGTCTCGTGCGCGACGGCCGCACTCTGGTGCATCGTGTTTTGCACGATGTCGCGCAGACGGCCGACGATCTGCGGCCGGGCGTCCTCGGCGGTGAGGATCAGGACATGGCCGGTGCCGTTGATCTTGCCGCCCAGCCAGGTGGGGGCCCGGTGCTCCGGGCGGCTCGCGATCATCGCCGCCATCCAGAGCAGAAGCTGCGTCTTGCCGGTCGAGCCCGCGCCGAACCAGACGGCGGCGCCCTGGGCCGCCAGCCAGCCGTCGATCCGGAAGGGGATGGTCGGGGTCGCGTCCTCGAAATGGTGGCTGGCCAGCCATTTGTCGGTCTCGGGCTGGGAGTCCCAGCGCCTCGTCGGCGCAACATGCGCCGACGCGGGTCGGCGATCCGAATGCTTCGGATCGCTTGGTATGGCATTCGATTTGGACATGCTGGCCAATCCCGGTTGCGGGTCGTGCTCATGATGAGCGCGACGGGAATTCAGCATTCAGCGTACAATGCCTTTATATATGTTTATGGGCCATGGGCGGCTGAATGCATCAGCCGCCCTGGTCCCAGTGTGCGCGCTGAAAAAATTGCGGGCGATGGTTAACGCGGGCGCAGGGCCTCTTGCGCGATCGTCAGGGTGACGGGATCAGCTCTTCGACCTTGGCGGCTTCAAGCGTGAAAACTTGGCGCAACGCCTCGGCGCCGTAGCGCTCCCAGTCTGCGGCGTAGGGACGGTGAGACAGGTGTTCGGAGACGAAGCTGGTCAGCCGCTGCGTCGCTTCCAGAGTCGACACGCTTCCGCCCAGCAGATGCCGCCAGCGCATGAGGAGCATCAGGGTCGAGAGGACATCTCCCTCCGCCACGGCCTTGACCGACGACCATTTGCCCTGATCCATCAGCTTGCTGACCTGATCCGGGCGGCATGTGATCTTGGCGGGCACGCCGAGTTTGGCAGCGACCTCGGCGAGGTGTGCGGATTTGGCGCCGCCACACATTTCGCTCATCAGGTCGAGGTGTCCCGACGCCTCGCGCCGCCATGGCGAATGCAGGCCTGCCAGTGAAGGAGGCAGGCGCAGCCCCGCGGC
The DNA here is from genome assembly GCF_031453175.1 of Sphingomonas sp. SORGH_AS_0870. Lineage (NCBI taxonomy): Bacteria > Pseudomonadati > Pseudomonadota > Alphaproteobacteria > Sphingomonadales > Sphingomonadaceae > Sphingomonas > Sphingomonas sp. SORGH_AS_0870. The sequence goes on along the minus strand of NZ_JAVIYW010000002.1, from coordinate 4,214,683 downwards.
GACGGCGGCGAGCATGATCTGCGGCATATCGGAGTGGAATCCGCCCCAGGTCACGATCTGGACATGACCCAGTTGCGCCATGTCGGCGAGAAAGGCACCGACGATGCCAGCCTCGTCGAGTTCGGGACACCCGCGTGTCTCCATTCGCACCGGGCGCAAGCCGTCGTCACCGTCGGTGAGGATGAGCCAGGAGAGGGCGACGATCTTCTGGCACGGCCAGCGCGGTATCACGCGCGGGTCATAGCGGCGATCGCGCGGCTCGATGTCGGCGACGTCGGCAGGGCAGAAGCGTTCGGCCGCAAGATAGCGACCATGGACTTCATGATCGTAGCGGCATTCCGCATCGAGCACGACGACATAAGCAGGGGTGTCGCTCTTCCAGAGGCGAGCGGGATCGATATGCATGGTAATTCTCCTATCGAAGGAAGGTCCGGGATGAGGGGGGTGGGCTTCAGAGAGCAGTGGGCTGCTCGCCCCGCCAGCGGTCCAGCGCCCGAAGTGCTGCTTGTGCAGGGTGATCGGCGTCGTCGAAATCGCCGAAGCCTTGAGCCCAGCATCGCCATCCGGCGATCGCCTCACCGATCAGTTCGACCGCAGTGGTCGCCGGATCCGGCAGCAGGACGGTCGGCATCTCTGCAGCGCACTCGTCAACTGGCGTCTGCGGCGGGCACATGCAGGGCATGAGATGCGCGCGTGCCTGACGAAGGTGCCACGTGTACCCGAGCGGCAGGGCCCGCCATCGTCCCGCGGTGTCGGCGGCGGCCATGATGATCTGCGGATGGCGCGCCGGATCGGCCAGCGCGAGCAGACGGTAGGGCACCGCGCCGAAATTGTCCCAGCTGACCACGGCACCGGGCGATGCGACGTGCGGCTCCAGCCAGTCGAGCAGATCAAGGACGGTGTCCCCTTCGCCGAGGCAGCGAGCCTCGGTCGAGAAGCGGTAGCCGTCATGATCCGGCGTGACAGTGAGCATGCCGATCCCGCAGAAGATGCGGGCATCCGGCCTGTTGCGCGCGGCGGGACAGGCCCCGATGGTGCGAATGGCGAGTGCGATCGATGTGGGCGCGAAACCGCGCTCCTCAACCGACAGGTCGACGAGAGACATGGGCATTTCCTTGGGCATTGGCCGCATGGCGGCCGTGTGGGATCAGTTGGTTACGGACAGCAGGTCCGCGACGTGCGCTTGCGCCGCGGCGTGATCGCTTTCGCCGAGCCAGACGGAGAGATGGTCGCTGAGGACGGCCGCGATGCTGTGTCCGACCGGGTTCAGCGCGGCGAAGCGCCGTATGACGAGCCGAAAGGTGGCGATTGCATCGACTTGCACCTGCCCCTCGATCTCGCTGATGTTCGACCGCAGCCAGTCGGCGAAGCGGCGGCCCCGATCGACCTGGGCATGGAGAATGTTCATGTTCGCGCAGGCCTGCGCGAAGGTCAGCCGTTTGTCGTCATGGCTGGCGGTCAGGTTCAGAGCATATTGCTGACCGCATCCCGCGAGCGCGCGGATGCAGGGCGACCATTCGGCTCCCGGCAAGTGGTCGAGGAGTGCGGCGTCATCGTCCAGGCCATATCCGGCGATCGTTGCGCCATCGCGGAGCAGCTGTTCGTCAAGCCAGGTCAGGAGCCACTCAGCGGGATCGGAAGGCTGGAGGACGCAGCTGCCGAGGGCAAAGTGAATGTCCGAACCGCGCAGTTCAGCGGTCAGAATGGCAGCACCGATGGGGATTTGGCGGTCGACGCCCAGGCGATGACCGACGTCGAGCCGGGCGACGCTCAGGGCCGTAATGATAGGTGAAGAAAGCATAGGCGGAGAGCTCCAGGCACGCGCCATAGGCCCCAGGCTGCGTGAAACGGCTGGGGTAAGGACGCGCGGATGGTGGGAATGACCGGCAGGACCGATCGACGGTGAAAATTCTGACCGAGGGCCGAGCCGGCGGATGCCGACTCTTTTTTTCCTTTCGTTCAGAGCTTTCGCATCGTCCGTCCGTACGGATCAGCGCCACCAGCGCCCCTTTTCCATGCCAGCGGCATGGCTGTGCCCCTTCGGACTGTCGCAATTCGTTAAGGTTTGACTTATAGCCTGAGGCGGTTCGCGGATTTTGTCCGTGAACCGGGGCGTCGAAACCCCGCACTGAAAGCCGGTCGCAAGACCAAACACGGTCGCAGAGCTCTTTGTGACCGGGTGGCGGACGCGTATGTCCAGGCCACCCGGCTAAAGGCGCCCGCGCCAGTTTCAGTGCTGGTTTCGAACATCCGGTCTCCAGAGGGCCGGCACCCCGCCATTTCACGGGGTGCCGCCGGCTGTCCGGCGCGCATCCCCATCGGGGGATGACGATGGTTGGAGTACGGGGGATCAGAGCAGCGTCGGCCAGCATGCTGGCGTTGACGATCGCCGCCTGCGGGGGCGGCGGCGCGATCAGCAGTTCGGGCAGCGTAGCGACGCCACCGCCGGCTGGCGGCTCGACGCCGACGCCGAGTCCATCACCGACACCGACACCGTCGCCCGCGCCGACGCCATCGCCAAGTCCGACACCGTCGCCAACGCCGTCGCCGAGCCCAACGCCAACGCCGTCTCCGACGCCTTCACCCACGCCGACACCGGCTCCCACACCGACACCGACACCGGCTCCCACACCAACGCCAACGCCAACGCCAACGCCGCCGGTCTATTCGACGCCGGTGCCGCCACCGCCGGGCTATGTCATCACGCCATCGGATCGCCAGCCGATCCGCTCGGTCAACGACACGCCCGAGTTCCGCCGCAACTACGGTGCGAACGAGTTCATGAATGCGCTCTACGCCCTCGACAGCGGGCACATCGGTCAGGGTGTCACCGTCGCCGTGGTCGACGATGGCGTGATGAACGTGAACGGCGAGCTCGACGGCCGCATCGACCAGACGCTGTCCAAGGACTTCGGCTATATCGTGGCCGCCGACGGCACCCGGACCAAGCGTAACGAGCTGGGCAGCGCAGCGTCGGACCACGGCACGGCGGTCGCCAACATCATCGCCGCCCGCATCAACGGCAACGCGACTGTTGGTTATGCCCCGTCGGCGACGATCGTCGCGCTGCGGGTCGCCGACTGGGACGAGAAGACCCAAGGGGAAATCTTGTGGCACACCGACGAGGCCATCCGCTATGCAGCGGACAAGGGTATCAAGATCGTCAGTTCATCGCTCGTCGGTGGCAGCGCGAGCTGGACCGCGGCAACCGAGCGCCTGGCAGCAACCGGCGGGCTGCTGGTCAACTCCACCGGCAATTACGGCGCTGCGGATCCCCACAATAGCCAGTGGATCACCGCCGACAATCGCAAGGCGCTGCTGTTCGTCGGCGCGCTCAGCCCGGCGCTGAACCAGTATGAAATTGAGGCCTATTCCAATCGGGCGGGGACCATGAAGGATCGCACCGTCGTCGCGGTCGGCTCCAATGTTACCACGCTGGTCGATGGCACGGTCGGTGTCTTCTCCGGCACCAGTTCGGCGGCGCCCGTGGTCGCAGCCCTCGCCGCCGACATCCTGTCCAAGTGGCCGCAGCTGAGCGGTCAGCAGGCGGGCGACGTCATCCTGAAGACCGCCAAGGACATCGGTGCGCCGGGACCGGACGAGGTATTCGGCATGGGTCTGGTCGACTTCAAGGCGGCGCTGTCGCCGGTCAATCCGACGCTGTCGAACGGCAGCACTCAGACCAGCGTTGCCAAGTCGGTGATGATGGTGCCGACGGCGGTCGGCACCGCTGCGATCCAGACGGCGCTGTCGCATGTCACAGTGCTCGACGCCTATGGCCGCGACTTTGCGGGTTCGGTCGCCGCGCTCGTCGTCCAGCCGCAGGTCATCGCCGACCGCCGGATCGAGCGGCGGGTCCAGCAGATGGGGCGACAGGCGAGCTTGTCACTCGGCGGCTTCAGCGGGACGATGGGCTTTACCAGCACCCGCTTCGGCCCAGGACAGGATCAGGTCCGTGCCGAAGCGACGGCGGGCACCTTCGGTTACACTGACGGGACGACCGGGGTGCACGCGGCGTGGAACGGTGCCGACATGCTCCAGGCCGATGTCATGGGTCTGGCGCCCTTCGCCGATGGCGTGCTCGCCTATGCCCCGCAGGCCGCGACCAGCCTCGGCGTCGACCGGGCGGTCGGTGGCGGACGGCTCGGGCTGACCATTGTGGCGGGGCGAGCCAGCGGGAGCGCCGCGCAGGCGATGACGCTGGGCTGGAGCCGCGGTAGCACTGATCTGCGCGCCTCTTACATCGACGAGGATGGCACGCTGATGGGTATGCCGACCGGTGCCGGTGCGCTGCGATTGGGACGCGGCGCCCGCACCGTCATGGTCGAGGTCCACCACCGCATCGGTGTGGCCGATGGCTGGGCGCTGGAGGGCTATGGTTCACTGGGCATCACCCGGCTCAAGATCGATGCTGCGTCGCTGGTGACGGGCGCGACCCCGATCCTCGGCAGCCGGATCGGCGTGCAGGCAACCGGCGCGATGCCCGGCGGCCTGCTGACGCTCGGGATCGCGCAGCCGCTCGCCATTGAGGCGGGCGCGGCGGAGCTGACCCTGGGCACCGGCTACGACCTTGCCAGCCGTTCGGTCATGTACGGCGTCACCCGCGCCAGCCTCGCCGGAGCCCGCCGCGTCCAGCTGACCGCGGGTTACGTCACCCACACCGCCATGCCACTCCGCCTCGGCGTCATGCACGACGTCACCGACGGCTCCGCCGCCGCGCTCGTCGGCTGGCACACCGGCTTCTGATCCGATCGATATCACAGGGAGAGACTCATGCGTTTGACCATTGCACTCGTCATCGGGCTGGCCGCCGTGCCCGCCGCCGCCCAGCGGGCACCGATCACCAAGCTACTCGACAAGATCCCATCCGTCTTCGGCAACGGGCCGAAACAGCCTGCCATCACCATGCCGGCCACGCCGGTGATCGTCGGCCTGACCCGCGCTGCCGATCGCAGCGTTGCCGGTGATCCGGTCACCTTCGATCTCGGCGGCTTTCGCCTCGGCATGAGCGAGGCGGAAATTTCCGCCGTCATCGCGACGCGAAAGTTGACGAGCCGGGGCGTGACGCGCTTCGTCGATTTCGAAAGTCAGGTTCGCAGCGCCATCAACATTAGTGGCGGCGTTGGGGGTGTGGAAACACGGCGTGGCGTGCTTGGCGAGGCCACGCTTCAGGACGATGCTGGCGGACGCTATGTATTGAAGACGCTGGTCTGGCCGGATGGGGCGCATCTGTCGTCGATCGTGTACCTTGCGCCGCAAGGAACGACGGTTGCCGAATGGCGTCGCATGCTGGTCGAAAAATGGGGCACGGCGCGCGAAGAGCAGCCGGGTGATACATTCGCGGCACGCTGGAGCAAGAACGGCAGTGGCTTCCGCGCCAGCGCGAATGTTGGCCCGCGGGGCGGGACTGTCGAGATCGCGCCACCTGAAGGTTCGGCCCAGCAACCCGGCCGACTGGTCGAGCAGGCCGCTGACGCCTTCATCGCCGCTCGTGCCAAGAAGCCGGTGCTGTGATGGGCGCGAACCTGAAGCGGACGATGCACATCCGTCCGCTGGTCGTAGCCGCCGCGCTTCTGGCGCTGACCGCCTGCGGCCAGGGACCGGGTGATGCTGCCCGTGCCGCGATGGAGGCGGCCGGGCGCGGTCAGACCGCCGAGGCGCTCGAACGCATTGATCCGGAGATCAAGGCGACCGCCGGAATTTTCATCACGCCGATGCTGCAAGGCAAGGCCGCGAACGCGCAGAAGCGGGGCGGCGTGACGTCTGTCGAGGTCGAGAAGGTCGACCAAATGGATGCGGATCACGCACTGGTGACCACCGTCACCCGCTTTGGCGACGGGTCGACGCAGACCGACACCGGCAAGGTACGAAAAGTCGACGGCAAGTGGTACATCACGATGTGAGGTTACACACGCCCGTTCCGAGCCGATAATCGCCACGTTCCATGCTCGGCCTATGCGAGAATGGATGGCTGGCTGGGGGCAGTCCAGCGTGCTGGCTTCGGTGCGCTGGACAAGCGCCTAGCGAGGATCGCTCCCGATCTGCCGGATAATGCCGTTCAGCGCTGCGGTGCATCCCTGCGCGCGACCGATATCGTGATCGGTGCCGGCGGAGTTCCAGAACATGTCTAACGGCCAGCGCTCCGGGCAATGTGCGATCAGGCAGCGAAGCGCGAGCCGCACCTCGATGGTGTCAACCTTGCCCTTGCCCGACCGCGCGGCGGCCCCGCGCAGGATGTGGAGCGACAAGTCTATGATGATCCGCTGATGGCGCGACATGGCCGATCAATGAAAGTCGCGGGACTTGATCCGCACCATCTGTTCGGGGTCTTGGCCCTTGGCGTGCGGTGGCCAGTAGCTGTCGCGCGGACCCGGTCGCCAGCCGGCATCGCCCCGGTCGGGTGACCCGGCATGGCGCGCGCCATCGCCCCGTCCGGTCGCATGGGGGAAGTCCATCTGTCCGACCTGGGCGAGCAGCCCGCCATGGTCGATGATCCGGTCGCAGATGACATGGATGACAAGCCCCTCGCGCTGCACCCGGCCCCTCATCCCGATCATCGCCGCTGACATGACGGTGCGGCGCTGTGCCTCGAACCGATCGGGCCAGAGGATGCCGTTGGCGATGCCGGTCTCGTCCTCGATGGTGATGAATAGCACGCCCTTGGCGCTGCCGGGCTTCTGGCGGACGAGGATGATCCCGGCGACCTCGACATGGCGGCCGTCCTTGATGTGGGCGAGGTCGGCGCAGCAGACGATGCCGCGTCGGGTGAGATCCTGCCGCAGGAAGGCGAGGGGGTGCGCGCGCAGCGACAATTGTAGCGCGCGGTAATCCTCCACCACCTCGCGGCCCTCGGTCAGCGGGCGCAAGAATACGTCCGGCTCCAGCCCCTCCGGGCTGAACGAGGCTTCGCGGGCATCGGCGGCGGCGAACAGGGGCAGGGGGGCCTCGCCTAGGCCCTTCACCTTCCATAACCCCTGACGGCGATCCTCGCCCAGCGCATGGAAGGCATCCGCTTCGGCCAGTCGCTCGATCGCGGCCCTCGGGACGCCGGCGCGCCGCCATACCTCCTCGACCGACTGGAAGGGCGCGTCCCCCCGTGCCGCGACGATCGCCGCACCATGCGCGTTGGCGAGGCCGCGCACCTGACGCAGACCGAGCCGCACCGCGAGATAGCGGCCGGCGGTCGGCTCCAGCGTACAGTCCCAGCGGCTGGCGTTGATGCAGGCCGGCCGCACCTCGACGCCGTGCTCGCGCGCGTCGCGAACGACCTGGGCGGGCGCGTAGAAGCCCATCGGCTGGGCGTTGAGCAGCGCCGCGCAGAACACGTCGGGATGATGGTGCTTCATCCAGCAGCTGGCATAGGCGATTTTGGCGAAGGAGGCGGCGTGGCTCTCCGGGAAGCCATAGGAGCCGAAGCCCTCGATCTGCTTGAAGGTGCGCTCGGCGAAGTCGCGAGGATAGCCTCGGCTGACCATGCCCTCGACCAGCTTGTCGTAGAAATGGCTGACCCCGCCGGTGAACTTGAACGTCGCCATGGCGCGGCGGAGCTGGTCGGCCTCGACCGCAGTGAAGCCTGCACCGACGATCGCGACCTTCATCGCCTGTTCCTGGAAGAGCGGCACGCCGAGCGTCTTTTCCAGCACCGCGCGCAATTCGGGGCGTGGATAGTCCGGCTTCTCGCGCCCTTCGCGGCGGCGGAGGTACGGGTGGACCATGTCGCCCTGGATCGGCCCTGGCCGCACGATCGCGACCTCGATAACGAGGTCGTAGAAACGCGCTGGCTTCATGCGCGGCAGCATGCTCATCTGCGCGCGGGACTCGATCTGGAAGGTGCCGAGCGTGTCGGCCTTTTGGATCATCGCATAGACGTTCGGATCGTCGTCCTGCAGGTCGGCCATGCCGACCGCCACGCCCTTGGCTTCCTCCAGCAGGTTGAAGGCGCGGTTCATGCAGCCGAGCATGCCCAAGCCCAGCACATCGACTTTCATGAACTTCAGCGCATCGATATCGTCCTTGTCCCATTCGATGACCTGCCGGTCGACCATCGCGGCGGGCTCGATGGGGACGAGATCGTCAAGCCGGTCATGGGTGAGGACGAAGCCGCCGGGATGTTGTGACAGGTGGCGCGGTACGCCGATCAGCTGGCGCGACAGCTCTAGCGCCAGGCGCAGCCGCCGGTCATCCATGTTGAGGCCGAGCTGGGTAACCTGTTTCTCGCCGACGCCCTCCTGGCTCCAGCCCCAGATGAGGCCGGCAAGCGCCTTGGTCAAATCCTCGGGCAGGCCCAGCGCCTTGCCGACCTCACGCACCGCTCCGCGGGCGCGGTAGCGGGTGACGACCGCGGTTAGTGCGGCATGGTTGCGCCCATAGGTGTCATAGATCCACTGGATGATCTCCTCGCGCCGTTCATGCTCGAAATCGACGTCGATGTCGGGCGGTTCGCGGCGTTCTCCGGAGACGAAGCGCTCGAACAGCAGCTCATGCTTGATCGGGTCGATGCTGGTGATGCCGAGCACAAAGCAGACGCAGCTGTTGGCGGCGGATCCGCGCCCCTGACAGAGGATACCGCGCCTGCGGCTCTCCGCGACGATGCTGTTCACCGTGAGGAAGTACGGAGCGTAGCCCAGCTCGCCGATCAGCCTGAGCTCGTGTGCGATCTGGTCGCGATAGGCTTGCGGCAGGCCCTCGGGGAACATCCGTGCCGCCGCCGTCTCGGTCAGCCGTTCGAGTGCGCCTTGCGCGGTCAGTCCTTCTACCACGCGCTCCTGCGGATATTGGTAGCTGAGTTCGCCGAGGTCGAAGGTGCAGGCGCGCGCGATCGCGGCGGTGGCCGCGATCGCATCTGGGAAGGCGGCGAAGCGACGCTCCATTTCCTCAGGCGACTTGAGGTGGCGATCGGCATGACGCTCACGGGCATAGCCGAGCGTGTCGACGGTGCATTTCTCGCGGATCGCGGTGACCACGTCCTGCAACAGACGCGCTTGCGGAGCATGGTACAGGATGTCGCCGATGGCGACGGTCGCGACCCCTGCAGCCGCCGCCTGCATCGATAGATGGTGCAGGCGAAGCGCGTCGTCGGGCCGCCGCCGGAAGGCAAGGCCGAGATAGCCGCGCCCGCCGAATGTCTTGTGCAGATCGACAAGATGGCGGTCCGTCATCTTGTCGGCCTCGTGCGGGAGCAGGATCGCAATCAACCCCTCATTCCAGGCAACCACATCCGCCCAACCGAGCGTGCAGCCGCCCTTGCCCGCGCGCGACTTGCCCAGCGTCAGTAGCCGGGTGAGCCGCGACCAGGCGTTCTTGTCGGTTGGATAGAGCAGCAGCGCCCGCCCATCGTCGAGATCGACGCGCGCGCCTGCGATCATCCGCACGGCAGTGGCCTTCTGCGCCTCCCACCCGCGCACCAGTCCGGCGACACTGCCCCGGTCGACGATTCCGAGCGCGGTGTGGCCTTGCAGCGCGGCTGCGGCGAAGAGTTCGTCGGGGCTGGAGGCGCCGCGCAGGAACGAGAAATGGCTCGTCACCTGAAGCTCGACATAGGTCGTGGTGGGGGCAGCCATCAGCCGAATAGCCCGTGGAGGTACCAGCTGAGATCACCGGTTGCGGCATCGACCCCGTCGCCGCGGCGGAACAGCCAGAAGCGTGCGCCGGTGTCGTCCTCGACCCGAAAATAGTCGCGCACCGCCCAGACCTCGCCGTCGCGCCGCCACCATTCGCCGTGAATGCGCTCCGGACCATCTCCGGCCACCACCGCATGGACCTGCCCGCGCCAGGTGAAGCGGCGCGGCGGTGCGTCGGGGAGGAGGGCGAGCACGCCGGTCAGCGGCTCGGGCCGGCTGAGCAGCCGTACCGGCCGGCGCCAGGCCGGCCAGCCAGTCGGCGCGGCGAGCGGCGGCGCGCGGCGTACCGCGCGTTCGGGCACGTCGCTCTCGACTGGCGCGGCGGTGAACAGCGCCGCCTCGCCGACCCGGCCGGCGATCTGGTCGACAAGCGTCGCGACGTCGGGCACCGCCGCCTCGCCGGTCAGGTCACCCGCCACCGCGGTAGCACCCAGCGGATCGGTCCGCGTCGCGGCGAGGCGCATCGTCTCTATCCCGTCACCCGGATCGATCCGCTCGATGCGCAGGTGGAAGAGGCGGGCGAGATGCACGACATCGCGGGTCGCGCGCGCGGTGCCGATCGCGAGCCGCTGCTCGCTGCCGTCGATCCGGTCGAGCAGCAGCACCAATGTGCGCACACCGCGCCCGCGCGCCTGCAACAGCAGCATCATGTCGGCGAGCAGGTCGGCGATCACTTGCTCAATCGCCTCGGCGGTGCCGATCGGCTCGAGCAGCCGGCGCTTTGCGACCGGCGTCTCCTCGGGCACGACCGGCACGATCGGTTCGGGGACACGCCCCAGTGCGTCGTCGAGGCGGCGGACACTCGCCATGCCTAGCCGCCGGGCGAGCGGCCCGCGTGGCAGCGGCAGGAGATCGGCGATCCGGTCGAGCCCAAACCGGTTCGCCGCCGCTGTTGCCTCCGGGGTCAGGCGGAGTGCGGCAGGAGGTAAGGGAGCCAGCGCCTGTGCCTCTTGTCCGCCGGGAACCAGCAGGATGGCATCGCGACCGAAACGGGCGAGCGCATGAGCTGCGCCCGGCGTGGAGGCGACCGTGACTCGTGCGGTCAGGCCGAAGCGTCGGCAGAACCGGACCAGTCGTTGGCAGAAGCGGGTCTCGCCCCCGTGCAGATGCGCGACGCCGCTCAGGTCCAGCCACAGCCCGTCCGATCCGCTGACCGCGGCGGTCGGTGTCCAATGGCGCACGGCATGCAGCGCCAGATCCGCCAGCAACGCCATATCTGCCGCCCGGTCGGCGGGGCGGATGTCGAGATCCGGGATTAGCGCCCGCGCCTGCGTCACCGCCATGCCCGGGGTCAGTCCGAGCGTCATCGCCGCCGGGCAAGCGGCGGAGATCACCTGTCGCTGTCCGATCTGCTCAGCCAATACCATCGGCACGAGGTTCAACGCGGGTGCTGGCCCTGATACTGCCTTGTGCTGACCCGGTGCGCTGGGGTGTCTGAACGGATGGTCCGCCGCCTCAGACCGACGACCCAGCTCGCGCATCGGCGGTCGCTGGTGCAGCGGCAGTGCCGCTACCTGCTTCTCCACCGTTGCACGCGCAGCGCCTTGCGCCCAGCGCGCACCGGGACGCCAGCCGCCGCCCCGCGGCACCGAGCAGGCACCGGGGTCGTCGTCGATGGGAAGCATAGGCGCGGGCCTTGGTTCAGGCAGCGCGCGCGGCCGCTCCAGCCGTCGCAGTCGCTCGATCGCGAGATGCGGCAGGTAGAGCGAGGCGACCCGTGTCATCGCATGCCTCCAAGTCCATCGTGAAGCCCGGGCCACCGCGCTGGCGTGCCAGCTCGACCATCCAGCGCGCGCGGCCGACCCCGGGGGCGAGGAGCGGCGCGGAAGGCGCGCAGGCGATCCGCCACCGTGTCATGGCCGCCGACAGCTCGGTCAGTGGGCAGGTGCCCTGTCGGCGCCAGCGACGCGAGAGCAGGGCAGGGGTATTTCCCGTCATGGCCGCCAGCTGCAGTCGCCGGGTCGCAACCATGTCGGCGCGCTTTACCTCGCCGACGACCGCTGCAAGCCCGCCATGACGCAAGCCATCCTCCATGACGGCCAGAACGTCCTTGTCTTCACGTACCTCGGCGAAGAACAGCGTTGCAGGGCTGAGCCCGGCCTGTTCGAGACCCGGCGCATAGAGGTCGAACCGGGTGAGCGCCCAGAGCACCCGGCGGCCGCTCAGCGCTGCTGCGCGCGCGGCAATCCCGACCGCGAACAGCGTGGCAGCTGCATCATCTGTAAGGGTCGGTGTCGCCGAAGACGTCTCGTGCAGACCGCCGAGCGCCAGGCCGCCGCCCGTCAATCGCGTGTCTACCGCCTCGATGCCGAAAGGCAGGACTGCACCCTCACCGCTTCGCACAGCGCCTATGGCGCCCCGCAGGCGGGCCAGTGTTTCGATGGGTGGGGCGGTGGAAGACATCATTGCTGCGACTCATATGTTCGCTATATGTTCCGTTGATTCCACTGGCGGGTCAAGGCGTTGCGCAAGCGGATCGATAATCGGAACGGGACAGGGGCGTGGTAGAGGGCCGCAAAAGGGGCAGCCAAGAAGGCGGGGCAGGGACCGATCACGATCATATCGGGCGGCGTCTGCGCACGTTGGAGGAGTGTGCCCTGCACAAGCGTACGTTGCGTCTCACCTGTCCAAAATGCGGTCACGTCCGCGTCCTCGACGCGGTTGCGCTCTGGTGGATGTTTTACCGGCGAGGATGGGACGGCACGCTCGGATTGGTGGGACGGCGATTATGCTGCTCGGCATGCCAAGCGGAAGGACGCACCCAGCGTCCCCATATGGTGATCGGGCGGGACCAGCCCACCGGCGCTGCTCTGCCCTATCCGGACGCCGCGACGTGGAAGAAGCTTGTCTCGCGCTACCGGTCGTGATCGAACAGGCGAATGTGTAATCTTTACAACATCAAGGTCGATCCCCGGACCTATTTCGACGCGCTTGCTGAGGTCGACGATACGAGCAACACGCTGGAGGTCGAGAAGGATTACGCGGCGCCCGGTAAACCCGGCTATGTCGTGCGTCATTCGGCCGGCGAGCGGGTGCTGAGCACCATGCGCTGGGGCTTCCCGACGCGCAAACCGCGTAAACGTCCGGCCCGCGAAGGGGAGCTGCCGTTCCTCTACGACTGGTGGACGAACGCGCGGAATATGCAGAGCAATATGTGGAAGCCCTGGCTGATGCGGACCGAGCATCGCTGCCTGGTGCCCTTCACCCGCTTTGCCGAGCCCAAGGCTGCGGCCGATCGGAAGGGCCCGGGCGACACCAACTGGTGGTTCTCCGTCGAGGATCAGCCAGCGCCGTGCTTCGCCGGGCTATGGAAGGTCGATCAGGATCATGACCGGGTCTATGCCTTCTGCACGACCGAGCCCAATCCGCTGGTGGCGCCCAAGCACCCCAAGGCGATGCCGGTCATCCTGCTGGCCGAAGATCAGGAACGCTGGCTGAACGCCCCGGTGGAGGAGGCGCTCAGCTTGCTGACAGCCTATCCGTCACAGCTGATGAGCGTTGCCTGAGCATGGTCTGCAACCGCTATTATGACGGGCCGCCGAGCGATCACTTCGACGGTACGCGGTTCTTCAATCCGGGGCAGCCCGGCACTGATCGGGGCTTGCGCGCCATCCTGCGCTGGAAACTGGCGGGGGCTGCTGCCAAATGGCCGAAGTCGGTGCCGGTCACGCCCGCCAGGCCCGAGGCGCGCGTCGATGGCCTGTGCGTGACGATGGTGGGTCATGCGTCGCTGCTGATCCAGGCGGCAGGGGTGAACATCCTCACCGATCCGGTCTGGTCGGAGCGTGCCAGTCCATTCCGCCGCGTCGGGCCGAAGCGGGTGACCGCACCGGGGATCGCGTTCGACGACCTCCCCCCGGTCGATGTCGTGCTATTGAGCCACGCGCATTACGATCATCTCGATGTCGACACGCTGCGGCGCCTCCACGCCGCACACGACCCGCTGATGGCGATGCCGCTCGGCAACGATGCCATCGTCCGGGCGGCGGTACCGGCCGCGCGATGCCAGATCGGCGACTGGTGGGGCCGGCTTGACCTCGGCAACGGCACCGCGACGACACTAACACCGGCCAACCACTGGTCGAACCGCTGGCCGAGCGACACGCGCATGACGCTGTGGAGCGGGCATTATCTGGACACGCCTTCCGGGACGATCTGGTTCGTCGGCGACACCGGCTATGGCGATGGACGCATCTTCGGCGAGGTGCGCGGGCGGTTGGGTGCGCCCGATGTCGCGCTCATCCCGATCGGAGCCTATGCGCCGCGATGGTTCATGGCCGCACAGCATGTCGATCCAGCCGAGGCCGTGCGGATCTTCACAGACGTGGGGGGAGGACGTGCGCTGGGCATTCATTGGGGGACCTTCCAGCTGACCGACGAGGCCCGTGAAGCGCCGGTCGCGGAACTGGCGACAGCGCTGGACGCGGCGCGCATCGCCCCGGACCGCTTCGTCGCGGCGGAAGCGGGCGGCGTGTACCGCTTCAGCTAGAGCATCTCCAAGTGCACGCGTCCCCTGGCGCGCGGCTATAGCTCATCGGGGTGAGTGAGGGCATCCGCATCGAGCGTCAGGTCGGCCGCCGCCCGGTTATCCCGCACTGCGCGCTGCTCGCTGCCTTGGGGATGACGATGACATCGCCCTGCACCGGCAGCCAGGCCAGCGCCAGTTGGGGCGGCGAAGCACCGAGTTCGTCGGCGACGCCACGCTGTTGTGCTGATTACTGCAATTGCAGTCCCCGACTGGGTGTCTGCACCTGTGCCGCCAGCATTCGCGCGTGATCGCCTGCTTGCTGCTGCAATCGCATTGCGGCTGGCATTCCCTCAGCGACCCATTGATTAAGCAGGTTGCGCGCCTTCGGATCGGCGAACGCCTTCGCGGCCAACGGCCGCAGCTTTGCCATTGCCTTTGGATCACGCCGCCATTCATCCAGCCATGCATCGACCGCCGAATGTCCACCGCGCATCTCGTCAAGGGTCGGGGAGGCGGGTGAGTGGGGTTGGGACAGCTTTGTCAATGCCGGCAACGACACCGCACTAGGCGATACCGGCGCCGTTTCGCTTGTGGGCGCAGGTAACGGGAGCGCGGGCGAGGTGAATCTTGCAGCATCCTGCGCGATCCCTTGTCGGATGCGCGCTGCGAGTTTGCCGGTGAGTTTTATCTTCTCTTCGTCCGCGACCTCGACCGCCATGCGCAGGAATGCTTCACTTCCTGCGATCAGCTCGACCGTTCCCCATTTTCGTTGCGCTAGCTTGAGCGCCGCGACCACATCGGCACGCCGGAGCGTGTGGATCGCTACAGTTGGTCCATGGTCAGTGAACGCTGGTCCCGGCTGATTGATGCGGCGGTAGATGCAGGCCCCATCGTCACGGTGCCACTCATAGCCGGCGACCGGAACGCCCGTAGCGGCATGGTCCCCGGAGGACGCGACTACCATCGGCACCGTAAGGTCGAGTGCCTTCGGGACAGAAGGAGCGCTCGCGCCGGCGCACCAGGCGTCGTAAGACGGAAAGCGCGCGGCGGCATCGAGTGCGGCCACGGCCGGCGCGGTCGCCGCCATCAGATCCCGTTCGATCCCTGCGAAGTGCATGCCAAATAGCTTGCGCGTGGCGTTCAGCTGGTCCCGGCGCCCGCGCCAATCGCTGGCGTTGATCTGGGCAGCGATGGCCCGCCGCCACGCGATGATCGTCGCACGTGCCTGCGTACGTTGCGCGCCGAGCTGTTCGCGTGCGGCGGTCACTGCGCCTGCGTGCGCATCGCGCGCTGCCTCATAGCCGGGACGACGTTCCTGCCCCGGCATGTAGCGAGGTTTATGCATGACGATCTGATCGGGACTGCCCGCGCTGAATGGGCCAAGCCGATCAGCCTGCACAAGCTGCGTCAGCGCCGCGCCGCGGGCGGCGATGCTCGCCGAGATCGCGCGCTCGCCCATCGTGATCCGCGCGCCGTTGGTACCGGAGCGTGCGTAGCCGAGCCCTTCCTTGCCGAGCTTCTCGTGAAGCTCGTCCCATGAGCGGGCACGCGCGATGATCGGGGCAGCAATCGTCATCGCGATGCGCTCGAAGGACATGCGCCCGGTGCGCGCCTCATAGCCGCGCGCGCCGCGCGATACCCTTTTGTCGACAGCCTTGTCCAAGGTGCGGCGGTCGGGCGGGTGCACCCCGGTGGCGCTGCCATCCACATGGCGGACCAGCCGACCGCTATCGATGTGGCGCACGCCGTCGACATCGACCCGGTACTGCGCGCCCTTTTCGGCCTCCCAGCCCTGCTGGTGTTCTATCAAGGCTGCCGCCTGACCGGCGGCGTTGAGCTGCCAGCCGTCGCCTGCCGCGACGACCGTGCCGGTCTCCGGATGCACGCGGTTGGCCGCGACATGCACATGATAGTGTCGGGTATTGCTATGGGCGGCGTAGATCGCCTGATGCTCTTCCAAGTTCAGGACACGCATGAGCAGCGTGACCGCTTCGTCGACCTGTTCCGGCGTCGGGTGTTCGTTCTCACCCCAGCTGATGACGTAGTGCTCGATAGGGTCAGTGCCGCCGGCACGCGTGATCTGTGCCAGCATCTCGATCTGCGCGCGTTCGAATTGCGGGGTGACGTTGCGGTAGCCGATGAGGTCGACCTTCTCGCCACCATGCGCCTGGTCGGTGACATAGCCGAGCAGCGCATGGTCGGCGTGGTCAGCAAGGCCGAGAACCTCCAGCGTGGCTGGGTCGGCATCGCGCAGATAGTCAGAGAGCGCGATGAAATGCGCGCGCACCTGTGCCACGGTGGTATGCTCCACCTGCTTCTTGAGGGCGCGCGCTGTGGCGCGGCGCTGCTGGCGATTGCGGTGGCTGATTGCGACGACAATCATCGCAGCTCCGTCCTTGCCAGCAGATGGAGCGCTTCGATCAGCGCCTCAAGGTGGCGGACGAGCGCATGGTCCACCACCTTGCCGTTCTTCACCGCGGTACGGCATGCCGCCAGCGTGGCGAGGCTTTGTGCCATGAGCGGCTCGTAGGGGCGCAGCACGACCCCCTGGCGTAGCACCGCCGCGCGGATGAAGGCCGCACGGCTTAGCCCCGAGGCTGCGACTGCCAGTTCGAACTGCGCGAGCTGCGCTGCGTCGAGCTTGGTCGAAATCGCTTGCGATCCGCGGTCCGGCGTTGGTTCATCGACGCCCATCGCAGCCTCCGGCTGCCGAGGGTGTGACAAGCGGAGCGCGGAACACCCGCATGGCCCGGTTTACCGGGCCCATCCTGCCCTCTCTACCCCCTACTTCCGTTCTGACCCTCTGGTCACCCCGGTTGTGCTGACGCTGCAGGACACGAACGTGTGGCCGGGACACGAGCGAGGCCAATGTTGATGTCGACGTCGGGTCACTTGCCTGACGCCGGATTGGAGGAGATGCCCCGCGGCTATGGAGCGTGATCATGCTATCAACGTCTCATAACGGGCATCGCTGGCTTGAAACCGCTTTGCCGCCGCCAGGAGGTCGCAGTCGTTGCTAGCGGATCTGATGGACGCAAGCGAGTCGACGAATTCTTCCCAGCAATCGACTACTTCGTCAGTCAGTCGATGTGCTGGCACATTTCGGGGCAACGGCTGGGAAGGTGCTGCCCGCGTGACCTGTTCGAGCACGGGGAGTGCGGCATCGAAGCCGAGCCAGCGTGCGAAGCCGCCGGACGTGGCAAAGTGCAGCAAGTGTGCGGCCCACGCTCCACGCAGTCGCTCGTAGCCAGGGAAGCCATCGCGGATGAGATCGGCGGGGAGCCAGCCACGTCCGAGCGGGATGTTGAGAACCGTCGGTGTCAGATGGGGCACCTCGTGGCGCGGCAGCGCGGCGAGTGCCGGTGGCAGGTCATCGAAGTCACCCGTGCCGTCGACGTTCTGCTGGACGATGTGAATGTCGAGCAGATCGCCAAACACGTCGATCGCCTTTGTTAAGTCATCGGTGATGTTGCTCTTGTTCGGGATCTGGGACACCAGCATCGCCGCATTGCCATCCCGACCTCCGAGGCGAGCCACCAGCTTCATCAGCGGTACGAACGTTCGCTCATTCGTTAGCTCATTGGCACCGACGTCGAATAGGACGAGGTCGAATGTTGCGCACTGATTGAAGAGCGCCGACACCTGGATACCCTCCACGAGGGGAATGACCTGCACGTCGGGGCGCTGCACGCGGTGCGAGATCGCGCTGGTGCCGGTCGCGTCCGCATCGATGATGCCGACGCGCAATCCGGCGAGCAGCGCGAGTGAGGCGGTTGCAAGCAGCACGCTCGTCTTGGCGCTGCCACCGGCCTTGCTACCGCTGGCCAGAAGCATCGGCCGGTCGGCGTGCTTTCGCAGCCGCATGGGATCGTTGCTCATGCCTGCTGCCTCGGCGGGGTGGCCCGCATGCGGCCCATGCGTGCGAGCAGATCAGGATCCGTCGCCTCATCGTCATCAACGCGGCCGGACGGCAGCGAAGGTACTGGCACTGCAACCGTCGTGCTCACGGCCGGGGAAGGAGATACAGTGGATGGTACGGGGTCGAGCACCTTGCGGCGCGGTGCTGGGGCAGGCGACGGGCTTGCCTTCGAGCGGTCATCCAGATGCGGCTGCGCAAGCCGCTTGATTGTGCGGGTGAAGGTCGCACCACATGCCGCTGCGTCCTGCTCCGCGATAAGCGCGAGCAAGTCGCTGGGCTTGAGATGCGGTAGCTCGAGGCGCGCCTTGACGTACTCACCGAGCCAGTAGGCGGCGCGGTCGCTCTGGTTCATCGGCGCGCGCGCGGCGGGAAAGCGCTCGGTGGCGAGTTGCGTCAGGCGGCCGTCGAGCACAAGCGGCGGCAGCGGACGTGCGACGGTGGAGGGGCGGCGGCTCATGCGTGGCCTCCCTCAACCGGATCACGGCGAGTCGTGATCGACATTGGGCGGGGCAGCGCACCGCGCACATGCACGACTAGGTCACGGACAATGCAGGACATAAAAAAGCTCCTTGGTCGGACGTCAGACAGCTGACAGAGGTCAGCGGTGGAGGAGCGGGAGCGCGCCCCTGGTCTGTATCATGCGTCCGTCTCGTGCCGCTGCGGTGCCCGTGCCGTCAGTTTCCGGACCACCGGTCCGGTACGATGCCTGCATCCGCAGCTGTAAGCCACATGACAGTCATCGCGCACACATCCCAACATCGGGGGATGCATGTTCCTCATATGTCCATGCGCTCGCGAGGTCAAGCGCGTGGCGCGTTTCTGTTGGGACCCGGCGGCGCTGTGAACCGCTGAACGCCACGCCAGTGCAGCTGACGTACCTTTTCAAAGTTACGACGTCCGCACAGGGAGACGATGCCTTCGCTGCGCTCATCGTCAGCAGCATTCCAAGCCCGTCCGGTGTGCGTCCGCGTGGTCTGGAACGCCCGCGACGTGAGTGGCGATCTGCAAGGGGCGGCGGCTCGTCTCCTCGCGATCTGGCTTCATCGGCCGTTGCAGATACGCGCAACGGCCGATGAAGCCAGGGGCACGGAGCGAGAAAGCGATGTTTGATTCGGGTAATCGGGCTGGCGCTGTCATCCGGATAAATTGAGATGCCCTCATCCATCTGAATAGAGTTGGGGATGGGGTCGATCTCAAAGGAAAGACCGACCCCGAGGGTCAGAGTCGATGCCGATCTTGCCGAAAAGTTGGGATGGATGGACAAGAAGGTATCGATTCGCGCAATGATCCGACGCGGCACGCAGCAAGTGACAACTTGGTTCTACAGCGGTCAAATCCTGCCCCCGCAACCATCACAACAACATCATCCCATACGAGACCGCCACGGCATAGCCGAAGGCGGATTGGCGCGTTCACGCCTTAGCGACGACGCCCGCCACCCCTCGGCGGTAGCGCCGCTGGCGGATCCTGGCTCTCCGCCAATTCCACCACCTCGAATCTGTAGCCCACCCAGCCGCGCTTGCGTGCCGCTTCCGCCAGCGACGCGTCGTGCGCCATGGCTTCTTTGCGTGATTTCGCGTGACCCCAGAACACCTCCGTCCGGCCGCCGCCCAGATCGGCGACGATCCGCCAGTAATGGGTGAACGGGGCAGAGGTCGGACCGATGGTCTTCACATAGCCGTCGGGCATCGTTGCGGTCAGATAGCGGGTCTTGCGGGCCATGGACGCGGGATAGCGCAAAGCCGTTCCTGGGGGCAGATGCTTGACCCGCCCCGCCGATTGCCGCAATCAGAACGCGGCCGGAATATTCCGGTCGTGATCGCGCCGGTTTCCCCGAACAGGGGAATTAAAAGGGAACGCGGTGAGGGCGGGTGACCGCCCAAATCCGAGGCTGTCCCTGCAACTGTAAGCGGTGAGCGGACATGCAGGGACCGGTGTCGAGCCGGTCCAGCCACTGGGGCAACCTGGGAAGGCGCATGGTTCGCGATGACCCGTGAGCCAGGAGACCTGCCGGCGTCAGGTCGCTCATGCCGGGCCCAGGGGATGGCCATGGCTAGGTCTTTTCCGACGAGCGACGCCAATGGTGGCGGAGGCGCATGGGTGGCCATGTCGAGTGCGGAAAGGCGTCCAGCGCGCATGGCATCCGGCCGTTCGAGGCGAACGGAAGGTCTCGGCTTGTTCGCGACAAGACGCTATGAGCAAATAATGTTATATCATCACATATCATCAAGCCGTGGTCTCATCCTTGTGGGTGGGGCCCTGTGGTCCTGCATGGCGATGCCCGCCTGGGCGCAGCAGGGGGGTATGCCGACCGGCACCGACGCCACGATATTGGTCGTCGGCACGCGCGACAAACCGGCGATGGACCGGCCCAATGCCACGGGCAGCCGATTGGGGCTGACCCCGCTCGAAACCCCCGCCAGCATCACCTCGCTCGACGGCGACCTGGTGCGCGCGCGGGGCGACCAGTCGATCGTCGAGGCCGAGACACGCGCCCCCGGACTGTCGAGCGTCGCCAATCCCGGCAATGGCGGCACCGCCCTGGCGGCGCGTGGCTTTTCCGGACAGGGCTCGGTCCTGCAACTGATCGACGGGGTCCGGCTGTTCCCGGCAGCGGGGACGATCACCTTTCCAACCGATCCCTGGATGGTCGAGCGGATCGACGTGCTGAGCGGCCCGGCGTCGGTGCTCTATGGCCAGGGCGCGCTGGGCGGCGCGGTCAATGTGGTGATGCGCAAGCCCACCGCCCGGACCGAGGGACAGGCCGAGATCGGCTATGGTGCGCAGGACAGCGTCCGGCTGGCGGCCGGGATCGGCGGTCCGGCAGGGGCCACGCTGGGCTATCGGCTGGATGCCAGCTATCGCCGCTCCGACGGTTATGTCGACCGGGGGGATTCGCGCAGCTTCGCGCTGTCGGGCACGGTGAAATGGACCCCCTCGCCACGACTGGCGGTGACGATCCGCGGCGATCATGGCGACCAGCGGCCGATCGGCTATTTCGGGACGCCGCTGATTGACGGGCGGCTCGACCCGGCGATCCGGACGCGCAACTATAATGTCGGGGACGGGCGGATGCGGTTTCGCGACGACCGTGCCTCGGTACAGGTCGACTGGACGCCGAGCGCGGCGGTCAGCGTCTCCAACATCGCCTATTATCTGACCAGCGACCGATTCTGGCGCAATCTGGAGAGCTATTGCTGGGTCGGTGCCAGGGGCGCGTGCGCCAACGGGGAGAGCGGTACGCCCGGTACGATCCGGCGGAGTGACAATTACGGCATCCGTCACGACCAGACCCAATGGGGCGACCAGGCGAGCGTGACGCTGCGTACGCCGCTGGCGCAGGGCATTGCCAATGCGCTGGTCGTCGGGGTCGACGCCAATCTGGTGCGCTTCACCCATGAGAACGACTTCGGATCGGATGCGCAGGTCGATGCGGTCGATCCCTTCGCCTTCGATCCCGGCCGCTTTCTGGATACGCAGGGAATCGCGCCGCGATACCGCACCCGCACCGTCGCGCTGGCGGTGTTTGCCGAGGATCGGGTGTCGCTGGGCCAGAAATGGTCGGTGGTCGGCGGTTTCCGTTACGAGGAGGATCAGGTCCGCCGCTGGGCGATCGCCTATCCGGGCGGCACGCGGACCGATCGCTTCGCCTTTGAAAAGACCTTCCGCAACGCGACCTGGCGGGCGGGCATCGTGTATCAGCCGAGGCCGACCCTGTCGCTCTATGGCCAATATGCCACCGGCGTCGATCCGCTGGCCACGCTGACCACCGTGTCGAGCGGGCAGGTGCAGTTCGGCAATGCGAAGGGCAATCAGGTCGAGTTGGGCGCCAAGTGGCTGTTCCTGGGCGGGCGCGGCACCGCGACGCTGGCGGCCTATCGCATCGTCAAGACGGGGCTGCTGGCGCAGCGCACCCTCTCCAGCCCGGTCGAGCAGGTCGGCCAGCGCTCGGCGCAAGGGGTGGAGGCGGCGGTCTCGGTCGATCTGCCCCAGGGGTTCGGGATCGACGCCAATGCGACGATGCTGGATGCGCGGTTCGACGATTTCCGTTCGGGCGGCGCGGACTATAGCGGCCGGACGCCGCCCAATGTGCCCGAGGCGCTGGGCAATCTCTGGCTGCGCTGGGATGCCACGGCCCGCATGCAGGCACGGGGCGGGGCTGCGCTATGTCGGGCGGCGCTTCTCCGACAATGCCGATGCGTTTCGCATCCCCGGCTATGCGACGGTGGACGCCACCCTGTCCTATGCGCTGAGCCCGCGCATGGCGGTCGACCTGCGCGTCTATAACCTGTTCGGCAAGGCCTATGCGGTCACCGCCTATGGCGATCAGCAATGGATATTGGGGCGTCCGCGCTCGCTGGACCTGGGCCTTCGTGCGACGTTCTGACGCATCATGGGGAAGGGCGGCCGTCCGGTTCGCCTTTCTCGTCCATCGCTGGGCCGGGATCGCCGCCTGCCTGTTCTTCGCGATGTGGTTCGCCTCCGGGCTGGTGATGATCTACGTCCCCTATCCCGCGCTGACCCCTGCCCAGATGGCGGCCGGGGTGGAGCCGATCGACTGGGGCGGGGTCGAGCGGCCGCCGCCGGACGGTGCGACCGCGCGGCGGATCACGCTGGAGATGCGCGACGGCGTACCGGTCTGGCGGATCGAAGGGGCGGGGGGCGAGACGCAGGTCCGCTCCGCCCGGACGGGGGCTCGCGTCGCGCCGGTCGATGCCGCCTATGCCCGCCGGGTCGCGGCGCGGTTCGCGGGGGCGCCGGTCGTCGCGGTTGCGCCCATCGGGCATGACCAGTGGACCGTGGCGGGCGGCTTCGACCGGCACCGCCCGTTGTGGAAGGCGACGCTGGCCGATGCCGCCGGGACCGAGCTCTATGTCTCCAGCCTGACCGGCCAGCCGGTGCAGCGGACGACGCGGACGCAGCGCATCTGGAACTGGCTGGGGTCGGTGCCGCACTGGCTCTATCCGACGATCCTGCGCCGCGACGGCGGGCTGTGGCGGCAGGTGGTGATGTGGGTGTCGGGGCCGTGCATCGCGGTCGCGCTGACCGGGATGTGGATCGGCATCCTGCGCATGCGGCTGGGGCGGCGTCGCTATCGCGGCGGGCGGGTGACGCCCTATCGCGGCTGGATGGTCTGGCATCATGTCAGCGGGCTGCTGGGCGGCGTGCTGCTGACCGGCTGGATCGTCAGCGGCTGGCTGTCGGTCGATCCGGGACGCGTCTTTGCCGGGGGCACCGCGCCGGTGGCGGCGATGCGCGCCTATGCCGGGCAGGCGGGCGAGCCGGTGGCGCTCGACCGGCTCGCGGCCATGGCGGGCCCGGCGCGTAGCGTCGTGTGGAGCGGCGATGGCGGATGGCGGCGTATCGCGATCGACCCGGCCGGACCGCATCCGCGCTGGCTCGAGCAGGCGACGCTGGCCCCGGCCGCGCCGATCGATCGACCGGACGCCGCCGCCATGCTGGTGCCCGGCGGGCATGTGACGGGGGTGGCGCGGCTGGAGCGGCCCGATTTCTACTGGGCCAATCCCGCCCGGCTGCCGGTGGTGCGGATGCGGTTCGACGATGGTGCGGCGACCTGGCTCTATCTCGACCCGATGAGCGGGGCGGTGGTCGAGCGGCAGGACCGCGTCCGGCGGGCCTATCGCTGGGCCTATACGCTGCTTCACACCTGGGACTGGCCGTGGCTGACCGCGTGGCGGCCCGGCTGGACGGCGTGGATGTGGCTCTGGTCGATCGCCGGGCTGATCCTGTCGGTCAGCGGCGTCGTGGTCGGGTGGCGGCGACTGAGCCGTCCTGCGTCGCGCGGGCGGGTGAAAACATCGCCATCGGGGTTGGCGTAACCATGCCCGGCCGCTTAGATGGGCGGCATGTGGCAACTCTATCAATTCCCGCTCTGTCCCTTTTCGCGCAAGGTCCGGCTGCTGCTGGGCGAGAAGGGCGTCGGATATGAGTTGGTCCGCGAGTCGCCGTGGCAGCGGCGCGACGAGTTCCTCGACATGAACCCCGCCGGGCAGACCCCGGTGATGGTTGACGAGGAGCGCGGCGTGCTGCTGGTCGATTCCATGGCGATCTCGGAATATTTCGAGGAGACGGTCGAAAAGTCGGCGATGATCAACGGCACCGCCGTCGGCCGGGCCGAGATCCGGCGTCTGGTGACGTGGTTCGACACGCATTTCTATCAGGACGTGACCGGCCCCCTGCTCCACGAACGCATGGTCAAGCGCGTCGCGCGCACCGGCAGCCCCGATGCCAAGGGCCTGCGCGAGGCGATGAAGGCGGCGGTCGGCCATCTCGACTATACCGATTATCTGCTCGACCATCGCAACTGGCTGGGCGGCGCGACGATGAGCCTGGCCGACCTCGCCGCCGCCGCGCAGATCTCGGTCGCCGATTATCTGGGCGGCATCGACTGGAAGGGGCATGAGCAGACCGCGCGCTGGTATCGCGGGCTGAAGAGCCGCCCCTCCTTCCGCCCGCTGCTGTCCGAGCGGATGGAGATGGTCACGCCGCCGTCGCATTACGACAATGTCGACTTCTGACGCGCCCGCACCCCGGATCGGGATCGAGGATTTCCTGGCGGTCGACATCCGCGTCGGCACCGTCATCGCCGCCGAGCCCTTTCCGGAGGCGCGCAAGCCCGCGATCAAGCTGACCATCGACTTCGGTCCCGTCATCGGGGTCAAGCGATCCTCGGCGCAGATCACGCGGCATTACACGCCCGAGACGCTGGTCGGACGGCAGGTGGCGGCGGTGGTCAATTTCCCCCCGCGCCAGATCGGGCCGATGATGTCCGAGGTGCTGACCCTGGGCTTTCCCGATGCGGAGGGGCAGGTGGTGCTGATCGGGCCGGATCAGGCGGTGCCCGATGGGGGGCGGTTGTTCTGAGGGTTTCCCTTGGCCTTCGACTACGCTCAGGCTGAACGGGGTGGGGGCCGGGCCTGAATACAACAGCCGTTCGGGCTGAGCGAAGTCGAAGCCCACGCCCCAGCACTGTTAGCCTTAACATTACCCCTTGCACCCCACGCCCCGAAGCGTACCATCCTCGTCCGACCGTAGGGACATAACCCACGGAGGACAGGAGGGGATATGAAGTCCAAACGCTGGGCCCGCCATGCGCTGGCCGCTTTGCTAACGCTCTCGCTGGCGGCACCCGCCCTCGCGCAGAGCGACAAGATGGTGCCGATCGCCATCCCCGCTCAGCCGGGTGCCATTCCACTGAACACCGGCCCCTTGCCCGGCGCGAAGAACAAGGAAAGCTGGCACAGCCAATATGACAGCGTCTTCGCGCGCAACGTGACGCAAGCGACGCTGACCCCCTTCCTCCCCGATCCCGCCAAGGCGACCGGCGCGGCGGTGATCGTCGCGCCCGGTGGCGGCTTCCGCACGCTGTCGATGCAGAATGAGGGCTGGGACGTCGCCAAGGCGCTGGCCGATCGCGGCATCGCCGCCTTCGTCCTGAAATACCGGCTGAACCAGACGCCCGCCGATATGGGCGAATTCGAAAAGTCGATGGCGGCGATGTTCTCCAGCGTGGCGCGACCCGCCGCGCGGCCCAACCCCGAAGAGGCGCTGAAGGGCCTGGCCCCCCAGATCGCCGACTCGCGCGCCGCCTTCGCCCTGGTCCGCCAGCGCGCGAACGAGTGGATGGTCGACCCCAACCGGATCGGCATGGTCGGCTTTTCGGCGGGTGCGATGCTGACCGTCGCGACGGTGCTCGACGGACAGGCCAGGCCCGCCTTTGTCGGTGACATCTATGGCCCGCTCCAGCCGATGACGGTCCCCGCTGACGCGCCGCCGATGTTCGCCGCGATCGCCGCCGACGATCCGCTGTTCGCGGGCAAGGGCTTCGGCCTGATCGACCAGTGGCTGGCGGCGAAGAAGCCGGTCGAGTTCCACCTCTATGGCCAGGGCGGGCACGGCTTCGGCATGTATCCGAAGAAGACGACCAGCACCGGCTGGTTCGACGCCTTCTATCGGTGGATCGTGATGGAGGGATTTTTGAAAGCAAAGACGCAATAAATTCCTCCCCTGCAAGGGGAGGTGGCAGTCCAAAGGACTGACGGAGGGGTGTCCCCGCCAGCGAGCATGCCCCTCCACCACCGCTTCGCGGCGGTCCCCCTCCCCAAGCACAGCTTGGGGAGGAATGGGATCACTCGATGCTCTTCGACGCCTGCTCGAACAGATCCTTCGACAGCCCCGGCGTGGCGATGATCCGCATCAGCTCGGCGCGCATCAGGGCGGAGCGTTTCGCGTCGAACCGCCGCCAGCGGCCCAGCGGTGGCAACAGCTTGGCCGCCGTTTGCGGGTTGAGCCGGTCGAGCGCGATCAACTGGTCGGCCAGGAAACGATAGCCCGAACCGTCTGCGGCGTTGAGCGCGCGCTGGTTCATCCCGAACGCCCCGACCAGCGCGCGGGCGCGGTTGGGATTGGCCAGCGTGAAGTCGGGATGCCCGGCCAGCCGCTCGACGATCGCGCCCGTGTCGCTGCGCGACGACAGCGCCTGGGTCTGGAACCATTTGTCCAGGACCAGCGGATTGTCGGCATAGCGCGCGTGGAACTGCGCCAGCGCCGCCTCGCGCTCGGGCGCGTCGGAGTTGACCAAAGTGGTCAGCGCCGCCTGCCGGTCGGTCATGTTGTCCGCCGCCTCAAACTGCGCAAAGGCGAGCGCGGCGGCATCCTCCGCGCCGCTCGCCGCGATATAGCCGAGCGCGACGTTGCGCAGGCGACGCCGCCCCTTGGCCTCGGGCGAATAGACATAGGCATCCTGCGCCAGCTCGGCATGGAGCCGCCGCCATTCGGGCTCCAGCGCCTGCCCCAGACGACGGCGAAGCGCCTCGCGCGCGGCATGGATCGCGTCGGGATCGACCGTCGCCAGCTGGTCGCCGATGAAATTCTCGGACGGCAGCAGCACGGCCTCGGCCAGGAAGGCGGGCTCCAGCCCCTCGGCCGCCAGCGTGCGGGTCACCGCGTCGACCACGGCCTCGGCCCGCACCTCGCCATGGATCGTGCCCGCGACCAGCGTGTCGAGCATCAGCTGCTGCATCGCCTCATAGCGGGCGAAGGGATCGTCGTCATGCGCCGACAGGAAGGCGAGATCCTCCGCCGTCCGGTCGCTCTCGACCACGACGGGGGCGGAAAAGCCGCGATTGATCGACAGGACGGGCCGCTCGGTCACCGTCTCGAAGGTGATCGTCTCGGCCACCTGGTCGAGCAGGATCAGCCGCTCGTCGGTCAGCGGGCGGCCCGTCTCCGCGCCGAACAGCCGGACCTTGAGCGGCAGGACCATCGGTTGCTTGACGGCCTGCCCCGGCGTGGCGGGGACGTGCTGGGCCAGGCGCAACGTCGCGCGACCGCCGCCGGGTTCGTGCGAGAGGCCCGCCGAGACGCGCGGGGTTCCCGCCTGGCTATACCAGAGGCGGAATTGCGACAGGTCGACGCCGCCCGCCTCCTCCATGCAGGCGACGAAATCCTCGCAGGTCGCCGCCGTCCCGTCGAAGCGGGTGAAGTACAGGTCGGTCGCGGCGCGGAATTTCACCGGGCCCAGCATCGTCGCCATCATGCGGATCAGCTCGGCCCCCTTGTTATAGATGGTCGCCGTGTAGAAATTGCTGATCTCGATATAGCTTTCGGGGCGCACCGGATGCGCCAGCGGGCCGGAGTCCTCGGGGAACTGGCTGGCGCGGAGCCCCCGCACATCCTCGATCCGCTTGACCGCCGCCGATCCCTGGTCGGCGGAGAAACACTGGTCGCGATAGACGGTGAAGCCTTCCTTGAGGCTCAGCTGGAACCAGTCGCGGCAGGTGATCCGGTTGCCCGACCAGTTGTGGAAATATTCATGCGCGACGACGGCGGCGATCGCGTCATAGTCGTAATCGGTCGCGGTGTCGGGATCGGCCAGGATGTAGCGGCTGTTGAAGATGTTCAGCCCCTTATTCTCCATCGCGCCGAAGTTGAAATCGTCGACCGCGACGATGTTGAACACGTCTAGGTCATATTCGCGGCCATAGACCCGCTCGTCCCAGGCCATGGACAGCTTCAGCGCGTGGAGCGCATGGGTGGTCTTGGGCAGGTCGGCGGCGCGGACCCAGATGCCTAAGCGCACCTCGCGCCCGCTCATCGTGGTGAAGGTTGCGGCGTTGACCGCCAGGTCGCCCCGCCACCAGCGCGAAGAGATAGGAGGGCTTAGGGAAGGGATCGTGCCACTCCGCCCAATGGGTGCCGTCGTCATTCTCGCCGCTGGCCACCGGATCGCCATTGGCGAGCAGCACCGGATAGCGCCCCCGGTCGGCGGTCATCCGCACCCGATAGACGCTCAGGACATCGGGCCGGTCGGGGAAGAAGGTGATGCGGCGAAACCCCTCCGCCTCGCACTGGGTGCACAGATTCCCGCCCGAGGCATAAAGGCCCATCAGCTGGGTATTGTGGTCGGGCGCGATCACCACCTCGGTCTCGACTTCATGCGCGTCGCCGGGCAGCGGGACGACCAGCTGTTCGCCCTCGATCCGCCAGTCGGTGACGGCCACGCCGTCGACCTTGACCGACAGCGGCACCTGCCCCGCGCCGTCCAGCCGCAGGGGCTCGTCATGCGCGCCGTCGCGCACCACCGACAGGGTCGCGCGGACATGCGTCTCGGCAGGGTCGAGCGCGAAGTCGAGCCGCGTGTCGGGCACGCGCCAGGCGGGCGGCGCATAATCCTCGCGCCGGATGGCGGCCGGGGTCATGCTGGGCTGGGCGGCGCTACGCTGGATGTCCATGACGGGAATATAGCCACGGCCAGCGCATTGGACCACCATCGGCCGTACCCGAAAAAGCACAGGCCCGCGCCGTGGCCGGGGTTGATCGGGCGATGCGGCCTGTTACGCCTGTGTCATACTTCTCTGGAAAGGTTCTGCATGTCGCGTTCGACGGCCCTTTTGCCGCTGCTTCTCCTGTCCACCGCCGCTGTCGCCCACGACCATGACCATCTGCACCTCCAGGCCGCCGCCCCGACCGCCTCGGCACCGGCGGCGCAGCGCAGCGCGGCCGAGCGCAATGCCGTCATCACCGCACCGCTGCCCGAGGATCAGGCCGCGATGAAGGCGCATGTCCTGTTCCTGGCCTCCGACGCGATGGCGGGGCGAGAGGCGGGGACGCGCGACTATGACATCGCCGCGCAATATGTGGCGGCGCAATTCTATGCGGCGGGGCTGCGGCCCGGCGGCGACCAGGGCGGCTATCTGCAAAAGGTGCCGCTGGTCGCGTACAATGTCGCCGACAAGGGCAGCGCGCTGTGGACGCCGGCGGGCGGACAGCCGCAGGAACTGGTCTTCGCCGAGGACTTCGTGCCCTCGCCCGTGCCCGACCGGCGCGAGACCAGCGTGTCGGCGCCGGTCGTCTTCGTCGGCTATGGCATCGACGCGGCGCAATATGGGCTGACCGACTACCGGAACGTCGATGTGCGCGGCAAAATCGTCGCCTTCGTCCCCGGCACGCCCGAGGGGCTGGACGGCGAAGCGCGCGCCTTTTTCGGATCGGCGGGCAACAAGGCCTCGCTGGCGGCGGCGAAGGGCGCGGTCGGCGCG
This sequence comes from Sphingomonas sp. SORGH_AS_0870, assembly GCF_031453175.1. Lineage (NCBI taxonomy): Bacteria > Pseudomonadati > Pseudomonadota > Alphaproteobacteria > Sphingomonadales > Sphingomonadaceae > Sphingomonas > Sphingomonas sp. SORGH_AS_0870. The sequence goes on along the minus strand of NZ_JAVIYW010000002.1, from coordinate 4,185,115 downwards.
ATCCAGATCGACATGCCGCGCGCCGGGCCCCGCCAGCGGCCCTTCTCGACGCTGGCGCGCTATTATGACGCGCCGCGCGTGACCTGGGCCAACCCGGACGGCACCGCGCATGCCATGACCCCGTCGACCCCGGTGCTGGGCACCCTGTCGCAGGCGGGCGCGGCCAAGCTGTTCGGCAAGGGCTGGGACGCGGTGATGAAGGCCGCCGCCACGGCGAAGCCCGCCTATAAGCCGCTGACCGCCAGGGGGCAGCTGACGGTGGCGTCCAAGACCCGGTTCAAGCCGATGGACAGCAGCAACGTCATCGGCCTGATCCCCGGCAGCGACCCCAGGCTGAAGGACGAGGTGGTCGTCCTGTCGGCGCATCTCGACCATATCGGCACCAATGAGGGGGGCGATGGCGACCGGATCAACAATGGCGCGCTCGACAATGCGATCGGCATCGCCAGCCTGATCGAGGAGGCCAAGCGGTTCAAGACCGCCGCCACCCCGCCCAAGCGCACCGTGATGTTCCTGGCGGTGACGGCGGAGGAAAAGGGGCTGGTCGGCTCCGACTATTTCGCCAACCATCCGACCGTGCCGCTGAAGTCGATCGTCGCCGACGTCAATCTCGACATGCCGATCCTGACCTATAAGTTCGAGGATATGGTGGTGTTCGGCGCCGACCGATCGACGCTGGGCCCGATCGTGCGCAAGGCGGTGGGGGCGATGGGCCTGCCGGTCGCGCCCGATCCGATGCCCGAGGAGGGGATCTTCGTCCGCTCCGACCATTTCCGCTTCGTGCAGAAGGGGATCCCCTCGGTCTTCCTGTGGCCGGGGCAGGCGGGGCCGGGCAAGGCGGCGGTCGAGGATTTCATGAGCCACCGCTATCACCGCCCCGGCGACGAGGTGGACCAGGGCATCGACTGGAGCCAGGGGCCGCGCTTCGTCAGCGTGAACTATGCCATCGCCCGCGAGATCGCCGATGCGCCCGAGCGGCCGGTGTGGAACAAGGGCGATTATTTCGGCACGCTCTACAAGGGGCCGATGGCGGCGAAGTGAGGGAGCAGGGGGAGTATGGCTTTTGCGGCCAAACTTCCCTCACGCCCGTTCAGCCTGAGCGTAGTCGAAGGCCAAGGGCCGCACCTTGGACGTGCACTTCGACTTCGCTCAGTGCGAACGGAGGTTAGGATAAATGGCGATCACGATGACGGGTGGCATTAAGGCATGAGTCGTCTCTTCGTCTTCGGCATGGGCTATGCCGCCGGTCATCTGGCGGCGCTGCTGGAAGGGCGCGGCTGGTCCGTTTCGGGTACCACCCGTGACGGGCGCGGCGGCACGCTCCGCTTCGACGACCGGGAAAGCGTGGAGGCGGAGATCGCCGCCGCCACGCATATCCTGTCCTCCGTCCCACCCGAGGGCGAGCATGATCCGGTGCTGGTCGCTTATGGCGCGCACCTCGTGAAATCGGACGCCTGGATCGGCTATCTGTCCTCGACCGGCGTGTATGGCGACACCGGCGGCGCGTGGGTGGACGAGACCGCGCCGATCGGCTCGGGCCGCCGCGCAGCGCGGGCGGTGGCGGATGCGGACTGGCAGGCGCTGGGCGCGCGGGTGTTTCGCCTGCCCGGCATCTATGGCCCCGGCCGCTCGCCGATCGACCGGGTTCGCGGCGGTCGGGCGCACCGCGTCGGGCTGGCGGGACAGGTGTTCAGCCGGGTGCATATCGCCGATATCGTATCGGGCGTGATCGCCGGGTTCGACGGCCCGGCGGGGGCCTATAACCTGGCCGACGATTTCCCCTGCGACCAGGATGCCGTCGTCTCCTATGCCGCCACGCTTGCAGGGATGCCGCCGCCGCCGCTGGTCCCGGTGGAGAGCCTGTCGGCGGCGGCGCGGGGCTTCTATGCCGAGAACCGGCGGGTGGCCAATGGCAAGGCGAAGCGGGTGCTGGGCTGGCGGCCCCGCTATCCCGATTACCGGTTGGGCCTGCGGGCCTTGAGCGCGATGACCAGCCCGGCGGCCGTCACCGCCGCCCCCGCGCCCGCCAGCAGCGACCAGCGATAGCCCTCGAACACCGTCGAAAGGCTCATCGCGATCACCGGCACGATGACGCTGGAATAGGCTGCCTTGGCCGGGCCGATCGCGCGCAGCACGCGGTAATAGAGCGGAAAGGCCAGCGCCGAGGCGAACAGCCCCAGATAGAGGATGCCCAGCACATAGCCGGCACGCATCTCGAACACCGGCGGGCCGTTCAGGCTATAGGCGATGATCGCATCCAGCGCCGCGCCCGTCAGCATCGCGATGCTGAGCGTCGCATGCATCGGGAAACGCTTGGCGGTGTTGGTCGCCTGCATGACATTGGCGGTCGACGCCGACAGGATCGCGATCATGGTCAGCGCGATGCCGGTCAGCGCGCGCGCGGGCCCCGCCGGATCGACCCGCGCCTCGTGCACGAACAGCAGCGCCGCCCCCGCCATCGCGATCGCCGAACCGACCAGCAACTGCCGCCCCATGCGCTGCCCGAGGAAGAGGCGCGCAAAGCCCGCATTGGGGATCAGCAGCATCGCGAACACCACCGCGACCAGCCCGGAGGTGATATAGGCTTCCGCCCGGTAGACGAAGTTGAAGTTCAGGACGAACTGGAACACCCCGATCCCGGCCGCGAACAGCCAGCCGGTGGTGCCCAGCCGGAAACTCTCCCGCCGGGCGAGCGCGAAGGCGCCCATGGCGAGCCCACCGACGAGAAACCGATAGCTGACCGACCAGGTGGCCGGGACGACCGAAATCTGGTCGCGGATCACCAGCCAGGTCGATCCCCAGATCAGCGTGACGATGGCAAAGGGGATCAGGACGGCGGCGCGGGTCGAGCGGGGGGCCGTGTCGAACTCGCTCATAGCCGTGCGATCGCGTCGGCGAGGCGAACGGCCGCCTGCGCATCGGTGTCCCAGGCGGTGACGAGGCGAATCTCGCCCTCCGCCCAGTCGTAAAAGTCGAACCCCTGCGCCCGCAGGCTCGCGGCCTCTTCGGGCGTGACGCGCAGGAAGACCTCGTTCGCCTCGACCGGGTGGACCAGCCGCTCGCCCGCCGCGCCGCCCAGCCGCTCGGCACAGGCATTGGCCAGCGCGCCATTGGCGATCCACAGGTCGTTCTCGACCATCGCCAGTACCTGCGCCGCCAGATAGCGGCCCTTGGACATCAACAGCCCGGCACGCTTGCGGCGGCGGCGGGTGACGTCCGCCAGGCCGGGCTTGAAGAAGACCAGCGCCTCGGCACTCATCGCGCCGTTCTTGACGAAGCCGAAGGAGAGGGCCTCCACCCCCGACTGCCAGGTCAGCGCGGCGGGCGTGCAGCCCAGCCGCGCTACCGCATTGGCGAAGCGCGCGCCGTCCATGTGGAAGCCGAGGCCCCGTTGCTGGGCCAGCGCGCCGATCGCGGCGACCTCGTCGGGGTTGTAGACGCGGCCATATTCGGTGGCGTTGGTGATCGAGACGGCGTGCGGCTGGACCCGGTGGACATCGTCGGCGATGGCATCGATCACGGTCCGGATCGTGTCGGGGGTCAGCTTGGCCCCCTCGCCATCGGCCAGCATCAGCTTGGCGCCGTGGGTGTAGAATTCGGGCGCGCCGCCCTCGTCATTCTGGATATGCGAGTCGCGGTGGCAGACGACGCCGCCATGCGGTGGGCAGAGCGCGGCCAGAGCCAGGCAATTGGCGGCGGTGCCGGTGGGCGCCCACAGCACCTCGACATCGGTGCCGAACAGCTCGGACAATCGGCCGTCCAGCGCCTTCGACCAGCGGTCGCCGTCATAGGCGGTGTCCATCTGGTCGGCGCTGGCGATGGCCTCCATCACCTTGGGATGGATACGGGCGGCGTTGTCCGAGAAAAAGCGCATGGGACAGGCGTTTGGGGGAGGCGGACCCATGCGTCAACACCGCTCCCCCCGGCCGGGCGTCAGTGCGGCGCGATGCCCAGTTCGACGCCCGTCTTGTCGTGCAGCGCGAAGCGGTCGACCAGGTCGGCGCTGGCCTGGTTATAGCCGATCACCTCGACCCCGGCTCCGTCGCGCCGCAGCCGCGCGACGATCTTGTCGAGCGCGCCGACCCCCGAAATGTCCCAGAAATGCGCCGCCGACACGTCGATCACGACCGTCCGGCCCGGCTCCGCTCGAAAGGCGCGGGTGAAGCGGTCGACCGAGGCGAAGAAGATCTGCCCCGTCACCCGGTAGCGCACGGTGCCCGCATCCTCGATCCGCTCGACCGCGAACAGGCGGCGGACCTTGCCCGCGAAGAAGATGCCCGACAGCAGCACGCCCGCCAGCACCCCCTGCGCCAGATCGCGGGTCGCCACGACCACCGCCACCGTGACCAGCATGACGACCGAGGAGGTCGGCGGGTGGCGGCGCAGGTTGGGGATCGAGTTCCAGCTGAACGTACCGATCGACACCATGATCATCACCGCGACCAGCGCGGGCATCGGAATCCGCCCCACGACCGGGCCGAGCCCGGCCAGCAGGACCAGCAGCACGACACCGGCGGTCAACGTCGACAGCCGCTTGCGCCCGCCCGAGGTGACGTTGATGACCGACTGGCCGATCATCGCACAGCCGCCCATCCCGCCGACCAGCGCGGCGGCGATGTTCGCCCCGCCCTGGCCCATGCATTCGCGGCGCTTGTCGCTGTCGCTGTCGGTCATGTCGTCGACGATCTGCGCGGTCAGCAGCGATTCGAGCAGGCCGACCGCGGCCATGGTCAGCGAATAGGGCAGGATGATCCGCAACGTCTCGAAGGTCAGCGGCACGTTGGGGATGGCGAGGCTGGGCAAGCCTTCGGGCAGGCGGCCCATGTCGCCGACGGTGCGCACCGGCAGGCCCAGGGCGATGCTGATCCCGGCCAGCACCAGGATCGCGACCAGCGGTGAGGGGACCGCCTTGGTCACGCGCGGCAAGAGGTAGATGATGGCGAGCCCGCCCGCGACCATCGCATAGCTGTGCCAGGTCACACCGGTCAGTTGCGGCAGCTGCGCCATGAAGATCAGGATGGCGAGCGCGTTGACGAAGCCGGTGATGACCGAGCGCGAGACGAACTGCATCACGAGGTCGAGGCGAAGCGCGCCCGCGGCAATCTGGATCAGCCCCATCAATATGGTCGCGGCGAACAGATAGTCGACACCGTGGTCGCGGACCAGCGGCGTGACGACGACCGCGACGGCGGCGGTCGCGGCGGAGATCATCGCGGGCCGCCCGCCGAGAAAGGAGATGACGATCGCGATCGCGACCGAGGCATAGAGTCCGACGCGCGGATCGACGCCCGAGATGATCGAAAAGCCGATCGCCTCGGGAATCAGCGCGAGCGCGACGACCAGCCCGGCAAGCACGTCGCGACGCGCCTCGCCGAGGCTCGAGAACCAGGGGGTTCGGTAGTTTGTAACAGTCATGGGAAAACCAGGATCAGGCGCATGGCAGGGCCGCTCGGCGGTTCGCGAGCGGGAAGGGAAAAGCCATGCTGTCTGTTGTCCGGCGGATCGGCGGCCGGAATAGCCACCCGGAATTTCACCGGGTCCTTGCGAATGACGTCGCGTTTAACGGGCAAGGGGCGGGCAGGGCAAGCCCCCATGTCCCTTTACCCCGGCAGCTCGCGTATCCGCCTGTCGGGATTAAACGCCTTGGGGCGGACCGACATTGCCCCTTCTTCCCCTCTCCCCTCTGCAAGGGGCGAGGGGAAGAAGGCCCTGACTGTCGATCCGCCTTAAATTCTATAAGCACCATCCCGGCGAAGGCCGGAATCCAGTCGGGGTGGCGTTGGTAGGTCGCGACGACTGCTCGGCAATTGGACTCTGGCCTTCGCCGGGGTGGTAGTTGCCGGACGTCGCAAGCGAAGCGCTGCGATCAAACGCCGAACCATTCCTCGTCGCGCCGTCGCGGCTTCGGGTGAACCATCTCCCGTTCGCGCGAAGCCCCTCCCGCCGGAAGAGCCCCCGTTACTCCTCGCCCTCGCCATCGCGCTCGTCGGGCGGGCGGCGGTCCTCGGGGGGCGGGCTGGCGCGGTCGGGGCGGCGGCGGCCGGGGCCGACGGTGATCGATCCGTCCTCACCGGTGCGCAGGTCCAGCCCCATGCCCTGGATGATGTCCCCAACCGGGTCGCCCTCGATCGGCAGGGTTTCCTCTTCCATGCCGTTGGCGATCGCGTCGGGATCGACCTCCTGCTCGACCACCGGGGCCGCGACCGGCGGAATGTCCAGCGCGGACTGCATGAAGGCGCGCCAGATCCGCGCGGGCACGCCGCCACCCGACAGGCCGGGGTTAGGGGTATTGTCGTCATTGCCGACCCACACGCCCACCACCAGGTCGCGCGCGAAGCCGATGAACAGCGCGTCGCGCGAATCCTGCGTCGTGCCGGTCTTGCCATAGGCATCGACGGTCAGCAGCGCCTGCCGCCCCGTCCCCGTTTTGATCGAGGACGACAGCAGGTCGAGCATCCCGTCATGCACGGCGGACGAGAAGCCCGTCTTGCGGTTGGTCAGCGCCTGATACCAGCCCTTGTCCTTCACATCGCCCAGGCCGCGCGCGACGACCGGATAGCTTTCATTGGCGACTGCGGCATAGGCGGCGGTCAGCTCCAGCAGGCTGACGGTCGAGGTGCCCAGGCCGATCGTCGCCTCGTTGGCGATCGGGGTGGTGATGCCCAAGTCGCGCGCCGCCTTGATCACCGACTTCACGCCCACCGCCTGGGTCAGCCGCGCGGCGGCGACGTTCGACGAGCGGGCAAAGGCCTGGCGCAGCGTGATCTTGCCCAGATAGCGCCCGTCGCTGTTGCGCGGCTTCCAGCCCGCAATGTCGACCGGCTCGTCCTCGATGGTCGAGTCCGGGGTCATGCCCGAACGCAGCGCCGCCAGATAGACGAACAGCTTGAACGCCGAGCCCGGCTGGCGCCGCGCCTGGGTGGCGCGGTTGAACGGGCTCTTGGAATAATCCTTGCCGCCGACCATCGCGACGACGCGGCCGTCGGGGCGCATCGCGACCAGCGCGACCTGCGCCTGGTTGAGCCCGGCGCTGCGCACCGTCCGCTCGGCGATCCGCTGGAGCCGGGGGTTGAGCGTCGTCTGGACGGTCGCCTCGGTCTTGATCTCGCCCGCCTGGTCGCGTGCCTCGGGCAGTACCCAGTCGGCGAAATAGGTGCCGGAGGGCAGGGTCTCGGGCCGCGAGGCGAGCACACGCTGCGGCTGGACCGCATCGGCCTCGCGCTTGGTCAGGAAGCCCGCATCCTCCATCGCCGCGACGACCACCGCCTGGCGCGCGCGCGCGCCCTTCAGATTGGTGGTCGGCGCCAGGCGCGAGGGCGCCTTGACCAGCCCCGCCAGCATCGCCGCCTGGCCGATGTTCAGCCTGTCCGGCGTTCGCCCGAAATAATGTTTCGAGGCGGCGGTGATGCCGTACACATTGTCGCCGAAATAGACGTTGGACAGATAGCGCGACAGGATCTCGTCCTTGGTCAGCCACGCCTCCAGCCAGAAGGCGATCATCGCCTCGCGGATCTTGCGGCCCGCCGTCCGGTCGGAATCGAGAAAGGCGTTCTTGGCCAACTGCTGCGTGATGGTCGATCCGCCCTCGCGCACGCCGCCCGATCCGACATTGTGCCACATCGCGCGCAGGATGCCGCGCGGGTCGATGCCCCAGTGCGAGTAGAAGCGCCGGTCCTCGATCGCCATGAACGCCTCGCGCACATGGGCGGGCAGCTTGGCCGCGTCGACCGGCGCGCCGATGATCGCGCCGCGCCGTGCGATCGGGGTGCCGTCATCGGCGGTCAGCGTGATCGACGGCGGCGTCGGCGGCTGGAGCGAGCGCGACAGCGGTGCGGTGACCGCCAGCCAGATGATCGCCAGCACCAGCAGGATGATGCCCACCCCCGTACCGCGCACGATCCACCGGCCCCAGTGGATGCGGCGGCGTGGGCGTTCGGCGGGCGCCTCGTCCTCGTCGGTGCCGAAGGACCAGCTCTGGGTCTCGGCATCGTAGAGCGGATAGTTGGGCCCCACCGGCTCATAGGGGCGATTGATGGGCGTACGGTCGGGATTGAAAGGGTCGGGGCGCATCACAGGGTTCCGGCGGTCTGCCACTCGCGTGTATTACTTTGCCAGAACACCGCGCGCAAGCTCATGGCGCAGTTTACCCCGTTTGCGGCACCTCCGGCAAGCGGTCTGCGGGGGGCGTCTGTTCGATCAGGCCCGCACGGTGCGCGACGATCGTCGGGACCAGCGCCTGGCCCGCCACGTTGATCGCGGTCCGCCCCATGTCGAGGATCGGGTCGATCGCCAGCAGCAGCCCCGCGCCCTCCAGCGGCAGGCCCAGGGTCGACAGGGTCAGGGTCAGCATCACGACCGCGCCGGTCAGCCCGGCGGTCGCCGCCGAACCCAGGACCGAGACGAGCACGATCAGCACATAATCGCCGACATGCAGCGGCAGGCCATAATATTGCGCGACGAACAGCGCCGATATGGCGGGATAGATGGCCGCACAGCCGTCCATCTTGGTCGTCGCGGCAAAGGGCACCGCAAAGGCCGAATAGGCGCGCGGCACGCCCAGCCGCCGCTCCACCGCATCCTCGGTCACGGGCAGGGTGGCGATCGACGAGCGCGAGACGAAGCCCAGCTGGATCGCGGGCCAGGCGGCGGCGAAGAAGCGCTTCGGCGACAGCCCGTTGGCCAGCAGCAGCAGCGGATAGACGACGAACAGGACGAGGCCGAGCCCGATATAGACCGCCAGCGCAAAGCTGCCGAGCGCCGAGAGCGACTGCCAGCCATAGCGGACGATGGCATTGCCCAGCAGCGCGCCCGACCCGATCGGGGTCAGCCGGATCACCCAGGACAGGATGCGCCGGAAGATGGCCAGCGCCGAGGCGTTGAACGACAGGAAGCTCTCGCCCTTGTCGCCGACGCGCACCGCCGCGACGCCGATCGCGACCGCCATGACGATGATCTGCAGGATGTTGAACGACAGCCCGGTCTTGAGCGCGCCGCCATCGCCCGCGCTGGTCGAGGCGGACAGGCCCAGGATGTTGGACGGGATCAGCCCGCGCAAAAAGTCGAGCCACGAGCCCGCCGTGTCGGGCCGCACCGCGCTGCCCGCCGCGACTCCGGCATGTAGGCCGGGTTGCAGGACGGTGCCCAGCGTCAGCCCGATGGTGACCGCGATCAGCGCGGTGACCGCGAACCAGATGAAGGTGGCGGCGACCAGCCGCGCGGCATTGTTCAGGTCGCGCAAAGCGGCGATCGACGCGACGATGGCGGTGAACACCAGCGGGACGACCAGCACCTTGAGCAGCTGGACGAAGCTCTCGCCGATGATCCGCAACGCCTCGGCCAGTCCGGCGACATTCTGCGCGCGCGCGAACAGCCCGAGCAGCAGCCCGACGGCCATGCCGACGAAGACCTGGGCTCCAAAGGAAAAACGAAATTTCATTGGGTCATAGCTAGCGAAGCCGCGAAACGATCCCAACCAAGTTTTGTGATGGGTCCCGAAAGCTGGGGGATCGCCCCGGCCCGGTCACGGGCGGGGGAAAATGGTGCTGCCGGTGAGGATTGAACTCACGACCTCAGCCTTACCAAGGATGCGCTCTACCACTGAGCTACGGCAGCACTCGCGTTTCACCGCGGGAAGCGCGCCTAGAGACGATCCGGCGGGCGTTGTCAAGCGGCCGTTTGCCGGAATATGCATTTTGTCATGACAAAAGACGAACGCGCGGAACGGCTGGCGGCGCAGCTGCGGGAAAATCTGAAACGTCGCAAGGCCCAGGCCAGGGGGCTGGGCGCCCCCGCCGCCCCGCCGCGCGACACGCCGCCGGAGGAGCGGGGCGCCGACTGACGGGGCGCGGATCTGCCATGCAAAAAAAGGCGCCGTCCCGGCCGGAGCAGGGACGGCGCCTTCGCATTGGGTCGGCGTGCGATCAGAACTTCTGGCGCAGGCCGATCATGAGCGAGGTCGACGAGCTCTTCAGCTTATAGTCGGTGGTCGAGCGGCTGAGATCCTGATCGAGCGTCACGCCCTTCATCCGCAGGCCCGACGTCTTCGCATAGCGGCCGAGCACTTCGATCGACGTCATCGGCGCCACGTCATAGCTGACGCCCGCGTCCAGGTGCCAGCGGAAGCCCCAGTCGGTGCCGACGATGTCCGCGCTCGGCTTCAGCGTGCCGGGATTGGCGCTGCGCGCTTCGCGATAGGCCGAATATTTGACGCGCGAGGCGCCGATGCCGCCGCCGACGAACGGCTTGAGGGGGCCGTCCTGGATCAGGTCGACATAGGCCGAGACGCCCAGGTCGAACGACTTGGCACGGCCGCCTGCGACATAATTCTTGTCGCCCAGGGCCTTGGGATTGACGCTGGCGGTGTCGTAACCCGCCGTGCCTTCCAGGCGGAACCCGCCAAAGTCGTAACCCAGGCCCAGTTCGCCGGTGAAGCCGGAATTGTTGTCGATATTCTTGGGCAGCGTCGGCGCCGTCTTCGACACGGTCTGGCCCTTGGCCAGCACCCGGTTGGTCTTGACGTCCGAGTCGACCTGCACGCCGGCGCGGGCGACGGCATAGGGGCCGGGTTCGGACTGCTGCGCGGCGGCGGGGGCAACGGCGACGATGGTGGCAATCATGCTGACGGCCAGGGCCGTCGAATACCGGTACGCACCGAGACGAGCGGCCGCGAACGTGCTAACCAGGGTCATGGAAAATCGTCCTTCGAAATGAATCTTGTTTCGAGTGGGCTGCACCAGTCTGCGTCCCCCTACACTCGCAAGACGACACCATTTCCGATATGCCTTGGGTCCCCGGAAAAATTTTTTGGAAAAACTTGGCCGGGGAATTTTCTGCTTGGTCGTTGCTGTCGCGGCCCCGTCCATGACGCAACGAAAACGGCCGCGCGTCGAAACGCGCGGCCGCTATTCACAAAGGCTCCTGGCGAGCCTGGCCGATTACTGCTCGCGATACAGGCGCCATTCCTCCACGACGCGTCCGTTCGGCAGATGGCAATAGCCCGTCGTGCCGCCCGGCCCCTCGCGCATTTCCAGGCGTCCCTTCTGCTTCAGGCAGTAACCCGATGCCGGATTGGCGAGACCGATGCGATCGCGGCGGGCCGGGGCGGGCTTGCCTTCGTCGCGCCGGTACAGCGCCCAGGCATCGACCGTCTTGCCATTGGGCAGGCGGCATAGCCCCACATCGCCCTGCGGCGTGTGGCGGTCGATGTTGGTTCCGCCGATCTTGTCGCAATAGACCGATGCGGGATTGGCCATGGACGCGTCGTTGCGCGGCTTCGGGGCGGGGGGACGCTTCTGGCTTTCGCGGAACAGCTTCCACTCTTCAACGGTCCGGCCGTTGGGCAACCGGCAATAGCCGATCTCGCCCGATGGCGTCTTGCGCGAGAATGAGGTTCCCTTGATCGAGACGCAATATTCCGAAGCGGGATTGGCGATGCCTTGCCTATTGCCCTGCGCCTGGGCGGGAGTCGCAAGCATCGCCGCACCCGCGGACACCAGGCTGGTCATCAGAAATACTTTGAGCTTCATATATTTGTCCTTCCCAACGAAGCCGGGAATTTTCCCGTCATGGAGATTGTCATTCCGAAGACGGGTTATTCCTTACTCCGTATTGCCGGTAGCTGAATGAACCGCTCGCCGGTATTCGACGGTCGGCTTTCGAGGCCGGGCAATGGGGATGACGGAGCGGTATGGCCGATACCGTAAAAACAATCGTCAGAAAGCGGCGTCCAGCCCGATGCGGAAGGTCCGGGGGCGCAGCGGCGTGACCTGTCCCTTGCCGGTGAAGAAGGGGGTTCCCAGCGCGAAACGGTTGCCGCGCGTATCGGTCAGGTTCGTCACGCCCGCCGTCAGGCCGAAGCGATCCCATCCCAGGCGAGCGGTGAGGCCGCTGTCGAGGAAATTGCCCTGCTCCTCACCCAGCTCCGGTCCGACCCCGAGCCGCGAGGTGCCGACATAGCGGGCCCAGCCATCGACCTTCAGCCGCGTGCGATCGGATAGCGCGGCATCATAGGACAGCCCGATGCGCGCGGTGACGTTGGCGATGTTCGGGATGGGCCCCAGCCGCGCCTTCACGCCCCCTCCAGCCCCAGCGCCAACGCCCGCCACGTCGTCGGTCGTAGACGATTTCGGGGTGCGTTCGTTGATGCTGCTGTCGTTGAGCGAGAGCGCGGCGTCGACCCGCAGCCCCTTCGCCACCCGCGCGGAGGCGGTCGTCTCCACCGTCCAGATGTCGCCATTGCCCACATTGGCGGTGGACAAAAGGCCGCCCGCATCGACGAAGTCGGCCTGGATATTGCGCCAGTCGGTATGGGCGACGGTAAGGGAGAAGGCGAATGGGCTTCGCCCGGCGTGACCCAGGCGATAGCCCGCCTCGATCGTCGCGACATGGTCGCTGTTGAAGCGGCGGACATAGCCGTCGAAGATCGTCAACCCGCCGGGCCGAAACCCCTGCTGATAGCGCAGGAACATCGCGGCATCGGCCCCCACGTCCAGCAGGGCCGAGGCGGAGGGCAACAGGGACAGCTTTCGTCGCGAGGCTAGGGTCGCCCCTACCTCGGGCCCGCTCTGCACCAGCGTGTCTTCGGCCGCCCCCGTCAGCACCGATCGGTTCACGCGCAAGCCGCCCGTCACCAGAAGGCTCTTCGTCCATCGCGCGCTCGCCTCGCCATAGGCGGTGGCGTCCTGCGCCGCGTTCGACACGCCGGGAAGCTGCTGGCGGTCGCCGAGCGACAGGAAGGCGCGCGACAGCCGCGAGCGATTGTCGGTATAGCTCAGGCCCAGCAGCCAGCCCGATCCGTCGGCATGCGTGACCCAGCCCCGCGTCTCGTTGGCGAACATGCGCGTCCGGTTGGTCTGGAGGAAGACCGTCGGATCGTCGCCCGCCACCGTCGCGTCGTAACGTTCGGTCAGGTCATGCGCGGTGATGCCGGTGGAGGAGCTGAACCGCACCTCTCCGATCCGGCCGTTCAGTACGAACTGGCCCTGACGGAAGTCGCTTCCGAACCCCTCGACGACCTTGGTGTTGCGCGTCAGGGGGGCGCCGTTCCAATCCGCATATTGGCTGTCGGCCCCGCGGATACGCTGGCCTATCCCGATCAGCTCGGCGCTCCAATGGTCGGCGATCTTCAGGTGCGCGGTGCCGCGGCCGCCCACGATGCGCGTGGTGTTGACATTGTGGCGACCGAGCAGCGGCTTGTCGATGTAGCCGCCTTCCTCGACCGCCGTAGCGACCAGCCTGATGCCCAGCCGATCCGTCACGATCGGCAGGTTGAGCACCCCCTGCGCGTCATATCCCGGCGCGCCATGCTTGGTGGCGGAGGCGCCCACCGCGACCGATCCGCCGGTGCGGTCCAGCTCGACGGGATTGGGAACCAGCCGGATCAGGCCGCCGAGCGAACCGGCGCCGTACAGCGTGCCCTGAGGCCCCGCCAGCACCTCGACCGCCGCCAGATCGGCCAGCCGAAGATCGGGGTCGGGGGAATTATAGCCCAGGCGCAGGTCGCCGAAATACTGGCCGACCGTCGCCTGGGTCGGGCCGGTGAAGCTGGAATCGGCGATCCCGCGTATGAACAGCTTGTTGCGCCCGGCCCCCAGATAGGTCGACGCCAGGGTCGACAGGCGAGAGGTCAGCCGTTCGGTCCCCCCGGCGCCGCCGAATTCCAGATCCCGGCCGGAGATCCGCATGATCTGTCCCGCGACATGATCGAGGGGCAGGTCGCGCTTGCTGGCCACCACGACGATATCGGGGGTGGGCGGGGCGGGGGGCGCGGGTGCCGGGGCGGGCGGCCGGGGTCTGGGCGGGGGCGTGCGATGCGCCGCTGCGCGGCCCGGCACCAGCCGGAAGAGCGCGGCATCGATCGGCTCGACCGCGCCGCCGCAGCGCGCGGCGATCAGGCGCAGCGCGGCGAGCACGGTCATCCGTCCGCGCAGCGCGGGCACCGGCTTTCCCCATAGCCGCGCGTCGGTCACCACGACGCTGACGCCGCCCAGCCGCCCCAGCGCCAGAACCTGGCTGCTGACGCTGCCGGCGGGCAGATCGATCGCCAGCGTCGGCGCGGCGGCGGCGGCAGACGTCGCGGTCGCGGTCGTCAACAGCCCGACCGCGACCCACCCGGCGGCCGGCCTCACCGATCGCCGCCCAGCACCCAGGTCTGGCCGTCCGTCCGGACATTCACCGCCAGCAGGCGACCCAGCAGCGCCGGATCGTCGTTCAGCGAGCGCAGATCGACCGTGCCGCTGAACAGCCGATCCGCGACGGAGGCGTCGGCGCGGACGGCATGGCCCATCTGACGGCTGAGATCGCGGGCGACGTCGGATAGGGATGCGCCGTCGAAGGTCACTCGCCCTTCGCGCCAGCCCCCGACATCCTCGGCGCGCTCGCGACGGAAGGAGCGGCCGCCCGCCACCACCACCGCCTGACCGGGATCGAGCCGAAGCCCCGCGCCCTTCGGATCGATCATCACCGCGCCCTCCGCCACCGCGACGCGCGTCCGCTGCGGATCGCGCTTCACGTCGAAGACGGTGCCCAGATCGACCATCGTCGTCTCCCCGGCCGTCACCCGGAAGGGATGCGCCGCGTCATGCCGGACCCGGAACAGCATCTCGCCACGATCCGCGACCGCCACCCGTGCGTTCGCGCGGTCTAGCGTCACGCGCGAGCCGCCCGCCATGATGATCTGGCTGCCATCGGCCAGCGCGATCTCGCGCTGCTCGCCGGGGCGGGTTTCCACCGCATAGGGTTGCGACCGGCCGTTCCAGACCGAGGTGCCGACGACCACGGCCAGCATCGCGGCGACGGCCCCGCCGCCCCAGCGCCAATAGCCACGCCGCGCCGCGCCGGCATCATTGGCGGCGACCGGCACGGCCTGGACGGGCGCCGCTTGGGCGGGGGCCGTCTGGACGGGCAGGGCCGCGACGCGGTCGCGTGCCTCGGCGATGGCCACCGTCGCATCGTCATACCGGTCCGGGTTCCGCGGATCGGCCTCCAGCCACGCTGTCAGCCCGTCCCAATCGTCGAAATCGGGATCGGCGGCACGGATGGCCCAATCCAGTGCATGGTCCTCGACCTTCCTGCCGGTCATCGTGCCTTGTCCTTGATCGCGATGGCGTGGGTGATGCTCATCGCAGGTCTTCCTTCAATTCGATCAATGCGCGCGTGGCGATCCGCAGATCCGCCTCCACCGTGCTGAGGCTGACGCCGAGTTCGGCCGCGATCTGCCGCTGCGACACGCCGTCGATCCGGGCGCGGCGGAAGATCGTTTCCCGACGCGCGCCCAGCTTTGCGAGCACCGCCGCCACCCTGGTCACTTCCTGCTGCGCGCCGATCACCCGCTCGCCCGCCGGTTCGCCCGAGGTTTCGCCGTCGCTGCTCAGGTCGTACCAGTCCTGGTCGCGGCGCTCCGCCTGGCGGCGCGCCCGATAGCGGTCGATCATCAACGTATCGGCGGCGCGAAACAGATAGGACATGGGATTGGCGATCGGTCCCGGCGAAAGTGTTGAAATCTTTAGCCAAAGATCATTCACCAGGTCTTCGGCGGAATCGCCCGCACCGCGCGCGACCAGGAACCGGACAAGTTTGTCGCGGTTGGCCAGATAGACTGCTTCGAGCCCGCTTGATGACATCGGCACCGACATGATGGGAGTGAATCGTATCGAACTCCTTAGTGACGGATCGTTGAAAAAGGAATTCGCGGCCGTCACCCGCCGCGGATGCATGCGGGCGGGCGGCGGGGCGTGATCCCCTGCATGGCAAAAGTCCTGCCGCAGCATCGCGGCCCCATGGCGGTTACCGGCCACGGTACAGCGCCCATTCCTCGACCACCGCGCCGTTCGGCAAATGGCAATAACCCGTCTGGCCGTCCGGCGCGTCCACCGTCTCCAGCGTGCCGCCCAGCTCCTCGCAATAGGCGCTGGCGGGGTTGGACATGACGGCGATGCCTGGCCGTGGCCGGGGAAAATGCTGCTCGTCGATGGCGGGGCGATTTGGCTGGCGGCAATAGGGTGTGCCGTCGACAAGGATGCTGACCCCGCCGGTGCGGAGGCACGCCCCGGTTTCGGGCGCCTGTACGCTCACCTGCGGAAAGGCTTCGGCGCTGGTCAGGATCAGCGCCGGTACGCCCGCGCATATCAGCAATCCCGTCGCGACATAGGCCAGTCGATCCATCACATACCCGTCCTTCATCCGCCTGCCCCTGATCCGCCTGCCCCTGATCCGCGCGCGGGCTTTTCACGCTGCCTTCACTCAGCAGACGGAGCGAAAGGGGCATTGCCTTTGAATCGCGACGGCGAGGTCCGTCACCCGTTCCAGGTCCAACCCTGTCCATGCGCGGTGTTCGGGATCAGCGTCGCCGAGAGGAGGAGGGAGGTCAGGCAAAAAGCGAGCAGTCGCATCGGTCGTCCTATGATCCAGCCGCCCGGAACGGGGCGGCATGCCGGGTGGGACAGGGGCGGGGCGGGGGCTCCGCAATCCTGCGCTTCGAAGGCAGCGGGGCAGGGGCGGTCATCCCGCATGGCTGGCCTTTCGGCGCGGGCAGGCAGGGAGGGGCGCGGACGGATCGACCTGGCCATAGGGCGTTTCCTCCACCACGGCGTCCGGGTCGCCCAGCCCCTTCAATCGCCGCACCCGCGCCTCGCGCTGGTCGAGATAGCGGTCCCGTCGGGCGGCATAGGGATCGGGCTGTTCGCTGATCTCGCGCAACTCTTCATCCATCTCGACGCGACGATCGAGCGTCCGCACGACGTTGCTGATGACGATATAGGCGCGGTTGCGGAACGGCCCCCCGATCGCGACCGGCGAGGCGATGCCGTCGACCGCACCGCCGACGAGATCGCGCAAGGTGGTCGGCCCGAGCAGGGGCAGGAACAGGAAGGGTCCCTGTTTGACGCCATAAAAGCCCAGCGTGTCCGAAAAGCCGTTGGGGCGGCGCGGAAGACGGAAGGGGCACCGGCGCGCCATGTCGACCACTCCCGCCAGCCCGATCGTCGAGTTGATCGCGAAGCGGCCCACCGTCTCCGCCGCCTTGCCGAACTTGAACTGAAGGAGGAAGTTCACGAAGGCGACCGGCTCGCGCAGATTGGCGAAGAAGTTGCGCAGCCCGGTGCGGACCGGCCGGGGCGCCGCCTGCTCATAGACATGGGCGGCGGGCTCCAGGATGGCGTCGTCCACCTTCTCGGACAGCGCGAAGGCGGCGGCGTTCACCGCGCGCAGCGGATCGTTCGCGCGGTGCCGGCTCGCGGTCACCACGATCTCCTCCGCCTCGCCGGGATCGCTGTCGGTTGCGGGAGCGGCGGCGGCTTCGGGCGGGGCGAAGGCATGGACATCCTCGATCGCGATCGAGGCCATCTCGAAATCCGGCGGCAGGGGCACCGATCGCTGCACGGGCAGCGACGGGGTCGCCAGTATCGCGACCAGCGACAATGCGATCAACGGCCCTCTCCCTGGCTCTGGACACCCGGACCGGCATGGGCGCCGCCCACCGGGATGGCGCTCGCGTACCCCGACACGCAAAGGGCGCCGGTCGCCAGCGTCAGGGCAGGAAGCGTCATGGGTCAGGTCCTTCGCATCGACGAAGCGCACGATCACCTCCGTCATCACAGGGACGGAGTCGGCGCCGGACCACCTTATATCCGAACGAGCGTATACGGCTGGTTTCGGTCAGCGGGCGAAGGGGGCATGGTCGCTTCGCGTCACGGGACGACGTGGCGCGAGTGGGACGCCGTGATGACGGCGATGCTCCGCAACAGCGCCGATCCGCCATGCGCTGTTTGCCCGGGAGGGTAAAATGGGAATCCCGAGGCGCAGTCATGCCGAACTTGAATAGAAGACACCTCCTTGCTAATGCGAATCGATATTAAGGGGCAATGAAATGGATTTTGCTGCGCACGCGCCGGTTATGTGGTGCCGGTTCATATTGGGCTCTCTGCTGGCAGGCGTGGCAATTCCTTCGATCGCGGTGGCACAGTCAGCGCAGTCCCCACGCGCACAGCGCGGTGAACAGGAAAGCCGTGCGGCCAGCGACGATCAGTCGAAGGAGCGCGACGATATCACCGTTATCGGCCGCTACACCACCAACGACCGGCTTGATTCTGCGACCGGGCTCGGCCTCACCATCCAGGAGACTCCACAGTCCGTGACGGTGGTGACGTCCCAACGGCTCGACGACCAGCAGCTCCGCAGCCTCACCGATGTCGCCAACAATGCCGCCGGCCTTTCCGCCAAGGCGTTCGACAGTTCGCGCAACGTCTTCGCGGCGCGCGGTTTCGACATCGAGAACTACCAGATCGACGGGATGCCGCTTCAATATATGGCGGCCTATAGCGCGGGCGAGTCCGAACTGGACCTGTCCATCTACGATCGTATCGAGATTGTGCGCGGCGCCACCGGGCTTTTGACCGGGGCCGGAAATCCGTCCGCCTCGATCAATCTCATTCGCAAGCACGCCACTAGCGACCATCTGACGGGCTCGTTCATGGCATCGGCCGGGCGCTGGAACGATTATCTCGTGCAGGCCGATGTCAGCAGTCCGGTAACCCGCGACGGCAGCGTTCGCGTTCGCGGCGTCGCCCGGTTTCAGGATGCGGACTCCTATGTCGATCTGCTCGGCAACCGGAAGATCGTGCTCTACGGGGTGGTGGACGCGGACCTTTCGCCATCGACGCGGCTCAGTGCGGGCGCCAGCTACCAAGCCAACAGCCCCCGCGCGACGCTGTGGGGCGGGCTCCCGACATGGTATGCGGACGGCAGCCGGACCGACTGGCCGCGGTCGAAGACCATCGGTGCCGACTGGACGCGTTGGGATTCGAAGCAGCGCACTGCCTTTGTGAACCTGGAGCAGGATTTCGGGCGCGACTGGACGCTCCGTCTCTATGGGAACTACAGCAAGAACAGCGGCGACATGCGGCTCCTCTACCTGTACGGCCAACCGGACCGCACCACCGGTCTTGGCCTCGTGCCGATCCCGGCACGATATGACAGCCGATTGTCGCAACTGGACCTGACGGCGCGCCTGACCGGCACGTTCGAACTGTTCGGGCGCCGCCATAACGTGATCGCCGGGGCGAGCTACGCCAGGCAGAAGCTGGGTTTCTTCGGATACGATAGCAGCAACGAAGCGCCGGCGGGCGACTTCAATACATGGGACGGCTCCTACCCCGAGCCGACATGGGGCGCGCGCTCGCAACTGGTCGATGTCAGCACCCGGCAATGGGGCTATTTCGCGGCGACCCGCTTGTCGCTCGCCGATCCGCTCAAGGTCATTCTGGGCGCGCGCCTCGCCTCATGGGAGCGGAAGGGCGTTTCCTATGGCACGGTCGCCGACTATGGCAACCGGAACGAGTTCATTCCTTATGCTGGTATCCTCTATGACGTGACGCCCAATCACACCGTCTATGTCAGCTACACGAAGATATTCCAGCCGCAGGACGCCCAGGACCGCAAGGGGGGCTATCTTCCGGCGGTCACCGGGGTCAATTACGAAGCCGGTCTGAAGAGCGGCTTCTTCGGCGGACGGCTAAAGACCGCCTTGTCGGTATTCCGGGTGGAGCAGGACAATCTGGCGCAGATCGATCCCGGCCACCTGATACCCGGCACGATCAACCAGGCCTATTATGCTGCAAAGGGCGCGCGAAGCACCGGTTTCGAGGCCGAAGCCAATGGCGAGATCAGGTCGGGCTGGGCGGTCAGCGTGAACTATACCCAGTTCAAGGTACGCGACCAAAACGATAAAAGGGTCAACAGCAACTATCCCGATCGCTTGTTGCGCCTTTTCACTACCTATGAGCTGCGCGACGGCAGCTTGAAGGGGCTCACGATCGGCGGGGGTGTCAACTGGGAGGGGGCGAGTTACACCGATACGACCAATCCCGTCACCCGCAATGCCGAGCGATTGCGGATCGACAGCTACGCACTCGTCAATCTCATGGCGCGGTATCCGGTGACGGACAGGTTGTCGGTGCAGGTCAACGCCGACAATATCTTTGACAAGAAGTATTACTCGCAGATCGGCTTCTACAATCAATTGGCCTATGGCCGCCCCGCCGACGTGAAGGCCACGCTACGTTACGCTTTCTAGGTGTTCAGTCCCGGCATCTGGTGGATCGGATTGACGATGAACCGATCTGGTTCTGATGTTCAGGCCTTGGCGGTGTATTGGTAAGGTGTGAGCCCGCTGAATGTTTTGAGTCGGCGGGCGAAATCATAGGCGGCTATGAAGCGGCAAGGAGTGTCCGCAGTTGGTCGTGGCTGTCGTAGTGGAAGCGTTGACGGTCGCCTCCTTGATGGTCCGGTTCATCCGCTCGACTTGTCCGCTGGTCGACGGATGGTCCGGTTTGGTGAGCCGGTGCTCGCAACCATCGCCTCTTCAGCCTCGAACAAGGTCGCAGAATGAGAGGCCTTCAGCCCGGTTTTTAGATCCTCGACGTTTGCCCTCTTCCGCCACTTCGCGACCGTCTTCGGGCTGATCCCCAACTCACGGCTCAGCGTCGCGAGCGAAGCTTGGCGCGCTGTATTGCTGATCGGACGGCGCGCGTGGTCTTGGCGCTCCCGTGATGGACCTGTCCCATACGGCCTCCTTCCATGCCAAACGAAAGGATCGCACCAACAAACCGTGGGATCAAACACCTAATAGAAACATTGTCGGGCGCTTCGGTAGCAGCTTGGTATCTATGGGGCTGGTCGATGCGACAGGAGCGTCAAAGGGCTTTGGTGGGTTCCGGGCGGATGCGTTCAAGGTATCCGCTTCCATCGCCTAGATCAGACAGGCGGGTGTGAGCCTCTTGGCCTCGTTACGGTCATTTGCACCCGGCAACCGAACCCATTCGCGTTTCCTCCGAACCGCTGCCTTTGGGCTAGCGGGATCGAACGCGGGAAATAATAGGTGCCGCCATCACGCTTGAGCAGGTACGCACTCATCCTTGCCTCGCTACGATTGTAGCAGACAGTCGTTACAAGCGGTGATTTTCGTAAAAACCTAAGCCTTTTGATGGCTTAAGGTGGATGGTGCCGCTTACAGGACTCGAACCTGTGACCCCCGCATTACGAATGCGATGCTCTACCAGCTGAGCTAAAGCGGCCCTTCATCGGTCGAACCGGCTGGTGTCCGGTCGAGGTGGCGGCGCTTAACAGGTCTGTTGGGGGCTGGCAAGCGGCTTTGGCATCTTTACATGTCGTTAACGATAACGGCGCCATGACTGGACCGGATAGCGAGGATGACAGTCATGACCACCGGGCCGGATCTGAACGAGGCTCTCCCCGTCGACACGAGCGGGGTGGGAGAGGCTGACGACGTGCTGTTCGCGCTGGGCGGGGTGGAGCGGCGGTTGCATGCGCGCGCCTATCACCATTGGGCCTCGCTGCTGGGCGAAGCGCCCTATCCGCCGATCGCCGCGCTTGATCCCGAGGCGATCGCCGATTTCGCGGGCAATTCGGTGCTGCTGGATTTTCGGGGGCGGTCGGGCGATCCGGCGATCGCCTATATCGGCCAGGCCCTGCGCGGGGAGGGTGATCTGGACGGGCGGCCCGGAACGCTTGCGGATCTGCCGCAGGGCTCGCTCCTGGCGCGGATGGTCGGGCATTATGGCCAGATCCTGAGCGACAAGGCGCCCGCCGGGTTCGAGGCGGAGTTCGTCAACGCGCGCGGCCGCACCACGCTGTACCGCGCCATCCTGCTGCCCTATTCGTCCGACGGCCGGACGATCGACTTCATCCACGGCGTCGTCAGTTGGAAGGAACTGGCCGATCCGTTGTTGCAGGCGACGCTCGATTCCGCGCTGCTCGATTCGATGGCGCAGGCGGAGCCGCCCGCGACGGGCGGGGCATTGTGGGACGAGGCGCCCGAGCCGCCCCTGCGTCGCGCGCGCGCCGATCCCGCGCCGCTCGGCCATGTCGCGTTCGACACCGGCGCGGCGGTCGGAAGCCCGGTCGTCCTGGTCGGGCGGGTGACGCAGGGCGGCCGGATCGCCGTTCAGGGGTCGGTCGTCGATGACGAGCGGCTGGCCGACAGGGTATTGCGCGCCTCGCAATGAAAATTGCGCTGCGGCGCAACATCTTTTCTCTGTCGGCAAAGGGTTGAGCGGCGCGAAGCCCAAGCCTAGGACTTGCACCCATGGCACCGAATATGTCGCATCCGATGGCCGACGCGATTGCCGCACGGCTGACCCAGGGCGCCCTTCCGGCGGAATTGCAGGGGTTCGGCCCCGCGGAGGTGGCTGCCGCGGCGGCCTTCGTCGCGGGCGTGGCCCAGCAGCGGTCGCCGGGCGAGCCGTCGATCGCGCTGGAGCCGATGTCGGGCGACGACACGCACCGCCGGATGCGGTTGGCCATCGTCAATGACGACATGCCCTTCCTGGTCGATTCGATCGCGGCGATGGTCGGTGCGGACGGAATCGCGATCGACCGGGTGATCCACCCCGTCCTGCCCGTGACCCGCGATGCCGAGGGACAGCTTCAGGCGATCGGCACCGGCGGCCGGTCCGAATCCTTCATCTATCTGGAAATGGAACGCGCCGATGCGCGTGACCGGCGCGGGCTGGTCGACGATCTGCGCGCCGTGTTGGCCGATGTCCGCGCCGCCGTGGTGGACTGGTCGGGGTTGCAGGACGCGCTGGCCGCCGATGCGACCACGCTGGGCGAGAAGAATGGCGAGGGGGCGGCACTGCTGCTGTGGTTCCTGGGCGGCAAGCTGACGCTGCTGGGCCATGAGAAATGGTTCGAGGACGGCCGCGACGCACCCGCGCTGGGCGTGGCGCGGACGCCGCACAAGGTGCCGCTGCTCGCCGACACCTCGCGCCAGCGGGCGCTGGACTATTTCGCGCAAGGTGGGGCGGCGCCGTTGCTGCTCAAGTCCAATGCGATCTCGACCGTGCATCGTTCGGTGCCGCTCGACCTGGTGCTGGTGCCGGTGATGGAGGAGGGCCGCGTGGTCGGTCTGTCGATCCATGCGGGTCTGTGGACCAGCGCCGCGCTCGCCAGTCCGCCGCATGAGGTGCCGGTGCTGCGCACGCGGTTGGCGGCGCTCCAGGCCAAGTTCGGCTTTGACCCGCGCGGCCATACCGGCAAGGCGCTGACCCATGCGCTGACCGCGCTGCCGCATGATCTGGTCACCGCCTTCCCGGCCGAGGCGCTGGAGACGTTGGCCCTGACCGCCATGTCGTTGGCCGACCGGCCGCGGCCCGAGCTGGTGCTGATCCGGTCGGTGTTGCAGCGGCATCTGTTCGCCTTTGTCTGGTTGCCGCGCGACGAGCTGACCACCGCGCGGCGTGTCGCGATCGGCGACATGCTGGGCGAGGCGGCGAACGGCTCGCTGCTCAACTGGTCGATCGCGCTGGAGGACGGCGTCGTCGCGCTGATCCGCTATACGATCGACCTGCGCCAGGACGGTCGTCTGCCCGACACGGCGGCACTGTCCGAGCGGCTGCGCAAGATGGTGCGCGGCTGGATGCCCGATGTCGAGGCAGCGCTGGCCGAGCAGGTGCCCGCCCCGCGTGCGGCGCGGCTGGCCCTGCGCTGGGCCAATGGCTTCCCGACCAATTACCGCAATGTCAGCGACGCAGCCGAAGCCGCCGCCGACATTCTGCGCCTGTCGTCGCTGGAGAATGAGGGGAGCCGCTCGGTGCGCCTGTTCCCGGTCCAGCCGGGGCAGGATCGCCAGCTGAAGATCTACAAGCTGAACGGCGCGCTGCCTTTGTCGGACGCGGTCCCGGTGCTGGAGAATTTCGGCTTCCGCGTGATCGGCGAGCTGCCGACCCGGTTGCGCGACGATGCCGATCCCTTCGTCCACGACTTCATCGTAGAGACCGAGGCGACCACCGAGCCCAAGGGCGCGGCGGTGCTGGAGGGGGCGATCGCCGCCGTGCTGGAGGGCAAGGCGGAGAATGACGCGTTCAATCGGCTGATCGTCGATGTGGGGCTGAGCCCGCAGGCGGTGGTGCTGTTCCGCGCCTGGTTCCGCTATCTGCGCCAGGCGGGGCTGCCTTATGGGCTGACCACCGTGGTCGACGCGCTGCGCCGGGCACCCAAGCTGGCGACTGCGCTGATCGAGCGCTTCACGGCGGCGCATGATCCCAAGGCGACCGGCGATCTCGCCGCCGCCGATGCCGCGATCGCGGCCGGGCTGGATGCCGTGTCGGCGATCGACGACGACCGTATCCTGCGCAGCTTCCGCGACATGATCGCCGCGACCCTGCGCACCAACGCCTTTGCCGAGGCGGGCAAGGAAGCGCTGGCGTTCAAGCTGGACAGCCACAAGATTCCGGGGCTCCCGGCGCCGCTGCCCTGGCGTGAGGTGTGGGTCTATAGCCCCCGCGTCGAGGGCATCCACTTACGCGCCGGGCCGGTCGCGCGCGGCGGGCTGCGCTGGTCGGATCGCCGCGACGACTTCCGCACCGAGATTCTGGGGCTGATGAAGGCGCAGCGGGTAAAGAACGCAGTCATCGTGCCCACGGGCGCGAAGGGCGGTTTCTACCCCAAGCAGCTGCCTTCGCCGGTTACCGACCGCGACGGCTGGGCGGCCGAGGGCAAGGAAAGCTACCGCGTGTTCATCCGCGCGCTGCTGTCGATCACCGACAATATCGTCGAGGGCGCGGTGGTGCACCCGGCGGGCGTGCGCGTGCTGGACGGCGAGGACCCCTATTTCGTGGTCGCCGCCGACAAGGGCACCGCGACCTTCTCCGACGTGGCCAATGCGCTGGCGCTGGAGCGCGGCTTCTGGCTGGGCGATGCCTTCGCCTCCGGGGGCAGCCAGGGGTACGACCACAAGGCGATGGGCATCACCGCCAAGGGCGCCTGGGTCTCGGTCCAGCGCCACTTCGCCGAGCGGGGCGTGGACGTGCAGAGCCAGCCCATCCGCGTCGTCGGCTGCGGCGACATGTCGGGCGACGTGTTCGGCAACGGGATGCTGTTGTCCAAGGCGATCAAGCTGGTCGCGGCGTTCGACCATCGCCACATCTTCCTCGACCCCAATCCCGATCCCGCCACGAGCTGGGACGAGCGCGCGCGGATGTTCGCGCTGCCCCGGTCGAGTTGGGCGGATTACGACACCAGCCTGATCTCGGCCGGAGGCGGCGTCTTCCCGCGTTCGGCCAAGACCATCCCGCTGTCGGACGAAATCCGCGAGGCTTTGGGCATCACCGCCACGTCGCTGGAACCGGCGGCGCTGATCTCGGCGATCCTGAAGGCCCCGGCCGACCTGCTCTGGTTCGGCGGCATCGGGACCTACATCAAGGCGGCGGCGGAGAATAACGTCCAGGTCGGCGATCCGGCCAATGACCGGCTGCGCGTCGATGCCGAGGATCTGCGCGTCACCGCGATCGGCGAGGGCGCCAATCTGGGCGTCACGCAAGCCGCGCGCATTGCCTTTGCCGAGCGGGGCGGGCGGATCAACACCGACTTCATCGACAATTCGGCGGGCGTCGACTGTTCGGATAACGAGGTCAACATCAAGATCGCGCTGAACCGCGAGATGATCGAGGGCCGTCTGGCGGAGGGCGACCGCAACAGGTTGCTCGCCGCGATGACCGATGACGTGGCGCATATCGTGCTGGAGGATAACCGGCTCCAGACGCTCGGCCTGTCGATCGCCGAGGCGGACGGGGCGGGCGCGATGCCGAGCTATGTCCGCGTCATCGAAATCTTCGAGAGCGCCGGACGGCTCGACCGCGCGGTCGAGGGGCTGGGCAGCAACGACGTGCTGCTGCGGCGCGGGCAGGATGGGATTCCGCTGACCCGGCCCGAGCTGGCGGTGCTGCTGGCGACGGCGAAGCTGACCTTGCAGGACGCGATCGAGACCAGCCCGCTGGCGCTGGACGACGAACTGCGCCCCGATCTGCATGCGGCCTTCCCGCCCGCGATGCGGGAAGCGTTCGGCGAGGCGATCGACCAGCATCGCCTGCGCGGCGAGATCGTCGCGACCAAGCTCGCCAACCGCATCGTCAACCGGATGGGCATCCTCCACCCCTTCGAGCTGGCGGAAGAGGAAGGCGCGGCGATGGCCGACATCGCGGCGATGTTCGTCGTGGTCGAGCGGCTGTTCGATCTGGGCGGGCTGTGGACCGCGATCGAGACGGCGGCGATGCCCGAAGCTGCCCGCATCGCGCTGTTCGACGAGGTGGCGCGGGCGACCCGCTCGCAGATCGCCGATTTGCTGCGCGCGATGCCCGCCGGGACCGCACCGGGCGCGGCGCTGGAGCGATTGCAGCCGGGGATCGAGCGGCTGGCGGCGGAAACGCCCGCGCTGCTGCGTGACGAGGCCAAGGCGCAGAGCGCGCGGGTCGTCGCCGTGCTGGAGGAGGCGGGGGCGCCTGCCGAACTCGCGGCGCGGGTGGTGCGGGTGTCCGAACTCGACGGTGCGGTGGGGCTGGCCGATCTGGGCCAGCGGTTGTCGCTGGACGAGACGCGGTTGACCCATGCCTTTACCCGTCTGGGCCAGGCGCTGGGCCTAGACTGGGCACAGGGTCAGGCGGCGCGGATCAACCCCAGCGATCCGTGGGAGCGCCTGCTGATCGCAGGGCTGGCGCGCGATTTCCAGCAGCAGCGGCTCGACTTCCTCGGCCGGGCGGGCGCGACCGACCCCGAAGCGGCGGTCGAAGCCTGGCTGGAGCGCAACGCCGCGCGGGTCGGCCAGTTCAAGGCGGTGATCGACCGGGCCCGCCTGGCGGCCCAACCCAACGCCGCGATGCTGGCCCAGATCGCGGGCCAGGCGCGGGTGCTGCTGGGGCGGTAAGCGACTGTTCCCCGGCGAAGGCCGGGGCCCAGTTCCTTTGTCGTGTGAGGCGCGCAAAACGCCGCGTGGGGGCCCATCCCGCGCGGCGTTATTGTTCACGCGAAGCCGCGAAGGCGCGAAGAAGGTTGGTTCGCGCGGAGACGCGGAGACGCGGAGAAGAAGTTTTATTCGCGCAGAGGCGCAGAGGACGCAGAGAGGTTTGGAACAGGATGACATTGACTTGAAACGGCGTAAGCCCCTCCCCTTCAGGGGAGGGGTTGGGGTGGGGCCTCGCCACAGGCCGCACGCTGGCGGAAGCCCCCCACCCCGTGCCCCTCCCCTGAAGGGGAGGAGTGGGTTCAACTCATGTCGTCCTGCTATAAAGCCGCGCGCAGCGCCCTCTATTCGTCAGCGTCAGAGATAAAAGGGCCGCTGGCGCGGCGGGCGAGACACCTCCGCGTCTCCGCGCCTCCGCGCGAACCAACCTTCTTCCGTCTTCTTCGCGCCTTCGCGGCTTCGCGTGAAAAATCAGATGGCCGCACACTTCTCCAGCAACCAGTCCCGATCCGCACCCTCCAGTTCGGCCGCCAAGACCTCCGCTACTCGCGCATGATAGGCGTTGAGCCAGTCCCGCTCCCCGGCCGTCAGCAGGTCCGCCACGATCAGCGACCGCTCGATCGGGCACAGGGTCAGCGTCTCGAACCCCAGCATGTCCCGGTCTGCGCCCGCGATGGCGCGCGGTTCGACCAGCACCAGATTCTCGATGCGGATGCCATACTCGCCCGCCTTGTAATAACCCGGCTCATTGGACAGTATCATGCCCGCGCGCAGCGGCTCCATCGCGGCACCGCCGGGATAGTTGGGCGCGGCGATACGCTGCGGCCCCTCATGCACCGACAGGTACGCGCCGACGCCGTGCCCGGTGCCATGGGCATAATCCAGACCGACCTCCCAGAGCGGCCGCCGCGCTAGCGAGTCGAGGTGCCCGCCCAGCGTCCCGTCCGGAAACACCGCCGTCGCCAGCCCGATATGCCCCTTCAGCACGCGGGTGAAGCGGTCGCGCATCTCGTCCGTGGGCTCACCGATCGGCATGACACGGGTGATGTCGGTGGTGCCGTCCTGATACTGTCCGCCGGAGTCGATCAGGAAGAGCTGCCCCAGCTCGATCGCCGCATTCGATTCCTCGGTGACGTGATAATGCGGGCTCGCGCCATGCGCCCCGGTCGCCGAGATGGTCGAGAAGCTGGTGTCCTTGAGCAGCCCCGTCGCCTCGCGAAACGCCAGCAGCCGGGCGGCGGCGGACAGTTCGGTCTGCCCGCCCTTGGGGCATTCGCTCTCGACCCAGCGCAGGAACTTCACCATCGCCGCGCCGTCCCGGACCGAGGCGGCACGGTGCCCGGCGACCTCGGCCGGGTTCTTGATCGCCTTGGTCAGCACCACCGGATCACGAAGCGCCAGCACCTTGGCCCCGCCCGCCTCCAGCGCTTGCCCGATGGCAGCGACCGCGCGCTCCGGATCGGCGACGACGCGCTTGCCCGCAAAGCCGGTCAGATAGACCTCGAACGCCGCGCGGTCGTGCAGCCGCACCGCATTGCCCAGATGCGCGCGAACCTCGGGCGTGATCTTGTCCGGCGCGACGAACAGGTCGGTCTCGCCATCCGCATGGACGATCGCATAGGACAAGGCGACCGGCGTATGCGCGACGTCCGTGCCGCGGACGTTGAGCGTCCAGGCGATCGAGTCCAGCGCCGACAGCACCACCGCATCGGCGCGCTGCTCGGCCAGCCATTCGCCGATCCGCGCGCGCTTGGCCGCCGCGCTCTCGCCCGCCACCGCATCGTCCTGCACCGTCATCACGGCGGGCGAAGGGGCGGGGCGGTCGGTCCAGATCGCGTCGATCGGATTGGCGCCCACCGCGACCAGTTCCGCGTCGCGGTCGGCCAGCGCGGCGGTCATGTCGGCGACCTGCTGGCGGGTGTGCAACCACGGGTCATAGCCGATCCGCTGCCCCGCCGCCGTCTCGCGGCCCAGCCAGCCCGCCACGCTGTCCTGGGGCACGGGGATATAGGCATAGTCGTCGCCCGACACCTGCTCGCGCACTTGCAGCGTATAGCGCCCGTCGGTGAAGATCGCCGCCTTGTCCGCCAGCACCACCGCGCTGCCCGCCGAACCGCCGAACCCGGTCAGCCAGCCCAGCCGCTGCGCATAGTCGCCGACATATTCGCTCATATGCTCGTCGGTCAGCGGGACGACGAAACCGTCAAGGCCAAGGGATGCCAGTTCGGCACGAAGGGCGGCAAGACGGGCGGAGTGGGACATGGGAAGCGGCCTGACAGCAATGGGAAACGGGGCCGGTCTAGCCCTCCGCCCGTACAGCGTCGAGCCTCTCGGGGGGCTTGAGGAATTTGTCAGACGATATACGATCCGCTGCGAATGGCATTTGGAAGGATCGGATGATGATCGACCGGCGGGGCATCCTGGTGGGGGCGGGCGCGGCGGCGCTGATCGGTGGCGGTGGCGCGCGGGCGGCCGGGCTGGACGCCTTCCGCCCCGGAGAGGTGTGGAACGACACGAAGGGGGTGGCGATCAACGCCCATGGCGGCGGGCTGTTGCGGCACGGCGGACGCTGGTGGTGGCATGGTGAGCACAAGACCGAGGGCGAAGGCGGCAATACCGCGCTAGTCGGCGTCCATGCCTATAGCTCGGCCGATCTGGTGAACTGGCGTGACGAAGGGGTCGCGCTGTCCGTGTCCGACGATCCCGCCAGCCCGATCGCGCGCGGCTGTATCCTGGAACGGCCCAAGGTCGTCTATAATCCGCGCACCCGCAAATTCGTGATGTGGTTCCATCTGGAACTCAAGGGGCGGGGATATGGCGCCGCGCAGGCGGGCGTCGCCGTGGCCGACCGGCCGCAGGGGCCGTTCCGCTTCCTGCACGCGGGCCGGGTCAATCCCGGCATCTGGCCCGCCAACGCAACGGCCGAGGACAAGGCGCCCGGCACGATCCTGGCGCGCGACTTCCCCGGCGGGCAGATGGCGCGCGACATGACCGTCTTCGTCGACGGCGGCACCGCGTGGCACATCTATGCCTCGGAAGAGAATGCGACGCTGCAGATCGCCCGGCTGGCGCCCGACTGGACCCGGCATGACGGCTATTATGTCCGCGCGCTGCCCGATGGCGGGAACGAGGCGCCCGCGCTCTTCAAGGCGAAGGGGCGCTATTACATGTTCGCTTCGGGCCTGACCGGGTGGCGGCCCAATCCGGGGCGGGTCTATGTCGCGGACGCGGTCACGGGGCCGTGGCGCTCGCTGGGCAATCCGGTTCGGGGAAGCGAGGTGGACCGCAAGACGACCTTCCACTCGCAATCGACCTTCGTCCTGCCCCTGCCGCCCGAGCGGGCCGGGGGGCGAGCCGCGCTTCATCTTCATGGCGGATCGCTGGCGGCCGGAAAATGCGATCGACGGGCGCTATGTCTGGCTGCCGGTGGAATGGGAGGGCGAGACGCCGGTCCTGCACTGGCGGGATCGCTGGACGCTGGCGGATGGGTGGAAGGCCAGGTAACCCCGCCCGCCGTTCAGCCTGAGCGAAGTCGAAGGCCACGGGATTCCCTTCGTGGCCAAGCGCGGAACATGCGCTTCGACTTCGCTCAGCGTGAACGGGTGGGACGGCATAAGAAATAGCGGACCCGCCGCCTCTTCCGGCAGACCCCAACCCTAGCTACATCCGGGTGATGACCGAACCCGTTGCGCTGACTCCGCCCGTTGCCGAAACCCGTGCCCACAGCTTCACCGCGCATGGCATCACCATCGAAGATCCCTATGCCTGGCTGAAGGACCCCGCTTACCCGGAGGTCACCGACAAGGATGTCCTGTCCTATGTCGAGGCGGAGAACGCCTATTTCGAGGCGGTCATGGCCCCGCGCCAGCCGCTGATCGACCGGCTGTACGAAGAGATGAAGGGGCGGATCAAGGAGGACGAATCCTCCGTGCCGCAAAAGGACGGCGACTGGTTCTACTGGACCGCGTTCGAGACGGGTGGGCAATATCGCAAATGGTGGCGCAAGCCGGTCGCGGGCGGCCCCGACGAGCTGTTGCTCGACGAACCGGCGCTGGCCGAGGGCAAGGAATATTTCCGGCTGGGCGCCTTCTCGATCAGCAACAATGGCCGCTACCTTGCCTATGCGATCGACGACAATGGCTCCGAGCGGTTCGAGGTGCGGATCAAGGACCTGACCACCGGCGAACACTTGGCGGAAGTCATTCCCGGCATGTTGTCGGAGATCGTCTGGACCAAGGACGATAGCGGCTTCCTCTACGGCGTGGCCAATGCCCAGTGGCGGACCGACAATGCGCGCTTCCACCGGCTGGGCACGCCGGTCGCGGACGATGTCGAGCTGTTCCACGAGGATGACGAAGGCTACCGCGTCGCCGTCGCCGAGACCTCCGCGCGCAACTGGATCGTGATCGCCACCGGCGACCATGTCACCAGCGAGGTGCGGCTGGTCCCCTCCGACAATGTCTTCGCCGAACCGATCCTGGTCGCCCCCCGCAAGGAGGGCCGCGAATATGATGTGGACGAGCATGACGGCACGCTGTTCATCCACACCAACGATGTGGACCCGCAATTCCGCCTGTGCACCGCCTCGATCGAGGCACCCGGCGACTGGCACGAGCTGATCGGGCCGAACCCGCATTTCTACATGACGGGGGTGGAATGCTATAAGGACTTCTTCGTGGTCGAGGGGCGCGAGGACGGTTTGGACCGGATCGCCATCCACCGCTACGACGCGCCGACCGTGCCACAGCGGATCGAATTCCCGGAGGCGAGCTACACGGCGGGCCTGGGCGACAATCCCGAGTACGACGTGTCGGTCCTGCGGCTCGGCTATGAATCGATGGTCACGCCGGGCACCGTCTATGATTACGACGTGGCGACCGGCGGGCTGACCGTGCTGAAGGTCCAGGAAATCCCCTCGGGCTATGACGCGGACAAGTACCGGACCGAGCGGCTGAAGATTCCCGCGCGCGACGGGACGATGGTGCCGGTGTCGATCGTGTACCCGAAGGATTTCCCACGCGACGGAACGGGCAAGCTGTTCCTCTATGCGTACGGTGCCTATGGCTATGCGATCCCGCCGGGCTTCTCCACGGGCCGCATGAGCCTGCTCGATCGCGGCTTCGCCTATGCCATCGCGCATATTCGCGGCGGCGACGATCTGGGCCAGCAATGGTATCTGGACGGCAAGCTCGAAAAGCGCACCAACACCTTCCACGATTTCGTCGATGTCGCGAAGGGGCTGATCGCGGGCGGCTGGACCAGCCAGGGGCAGATCGCGATTGCGGGCCGCTCGGCGGGCGGCGAGCTGATGGGCGCGGTGGTCAATTCGGACCCCGAACTCTGGGGCGCGGTGATCGCCGACGTGCCGTTCGTCGACGTCCTCAACACGATGATGGATGCCGAATTGCCGCTGACGCCGGGCGAATGGCCCGAATGGGGCAATCCGATCGAGGACAAGGCGGCGTTCGAGCTGATCCGCAGCTACAGCCCCTATGACAATGTCCGGGCCCAGGCCTATCCGCCGATGTTCATCTCGGGCGGCCTGAACGACCCGCGCGTCACCTATTGGGAGCCCGCGAAGTGGGCCGCCCGGCTGCGCGCGACCAAGACCGACGACCATCTGCTGCTGCTCAAGACCAATATGGGGGCAGGGCATGGCGGCAAGTCGGGCCGGTTCGAGTCCTTGCGCGAAGGTGCGGAGGAACATGCCTTCATCCTGTGGCAGATGGGAGTGGAGTCCTGAGCATCGAGGCGATCGTCGCGCGCTACGGCGTGGCGGCGATCGCGCTGGGTGCGGGGCTGGAGGGGGAGACGGCGGTCGTCACCGGCGGCATCCTGGCGCATCAGGGGCTGGTCGGCTGGCCCGCCGCGCTGATCGCCGCGGCGATCGGATCGTTCGTCGCCGACCAGATCTTCTTCACCATCGGCCGCCGGTCGCGCGACGGGCGCTGGGTGGCCAAGCTGCGCAAGCGACGGGTCTATGCGCGCGTGACGCGGATGATGGAACGCTATCCGGTCGGCTTCATCTTCGCCTTCCGCTTCCTCTATGGCCTGCGCACGATCAGCCCGGTCGCGATCGGGACCAGCCAGGTGTCGACCCGGCTGTTCGTCGCGGTCAACGCCGCATCCGCCGCATGCTGGGCTTCGATCTTCGTCGGCATCGGTTATCTGTTCGGCGAGGCGTTCCAGGAACTGGCGGCGCGCTATCGCCCCAGCCTGCGCCATATCCTGATGGCGGCGGCGCTGGTCATGGTCGCCGCCGCGATCGGCTGGGGCGTCCGCGCGCTGTGGCAAAGGTACAGGGACCCGAACGAACAGGCATGAGCCGCTTTTCGATCCAGATCACCGCAGGCCCCGACCATATCGACGAGCTGGGCCATGTGAACAACGCCGTCTGGGTCCAGTGGATTCAGGCGATCGCCACCGCCCATTGGGAAGCGGTCGCGCCGCCCGAACATGTCGCGGCGCATGTCTGGGTCGTGACGCGGCACGAGATCGACTATCGCGGCAATGTCGTGGCGGGGGAGACGGTGACGGCGGAAACCTGGGTCCCCAACCCGCCCAAGGGCGCGCGGTTCGACCGGCATGTCCGCTTTCTGGATGCCGAGGGGCAGGTGAAGGTGGAGGCGGTGACGACCTGGGCGCTGCTCGACCGCGCCACCGGCCGACTGCTGCGCGTCACGGCCGAGATCGCCGCCCCCTTCATGGTTTGACCGCAAGAAGCGGGACGCGCGGGGCGCGGGGATCGGCTAGGGTCGGTCCCATGTTGAGCGAATGCACCATGGCCTCGCCGGTCGGCGAACTGACCCTTGTCGCCAGCGAGCGCGGCCTGCGCGCCGTCCTGTGGGCCGAGGAGAGGGCAGGGCGGGTCCGGTTGCCCGAACGGCGCGACGATCCCGCCCATGCCGTGCTGGCCGAGGCGGTGCGCCAGTTGCGCGACTATTTCGAGGGACGGCGCCGCACCTTCGACCTGCCGCTCGATCCCGAGGGCACGGACTTCCAGAAAGCGGTGTGGACCGGCCTGAACGCCATCCCTTACGGCGAGACGCGCAGCTACGCCGCGCTGGCCGCCGCGATCGGGCGGCCGGGGGCCTCGCGCGCGGTGGGGGCGGCGAATGGTCGCAATCCGCTGTCGATCGTCACCCCCTGCCACCGGGTGATCGGCGCGAACGGGACGCTGACCGGCTTTGCGGGCGGGCTGGCGGTCAAGCAATGGCTGCTGGCGCACGAACGCGGCGAGCGGCAACGCGCGCTCGCCTGAGCGATCCACGACGGCCGCACCCGCCCGCGCGGCCGATCGCAGGGCTGCGGGCTTGGCCGGTCGAAGTCTGGGGGCGTATCCCTCCGCCGGCTTCCACCGGGAGAATCGGATATGCGATCGATGCTCTGGCCCGTAGCGGCCGCCCTGCTGACCGCCGCGAGCCCCGCGCCGACGCCGTGCTGCCGCAATCTGGGCGAGGTGCGGACCAATATCGACCGGATCGACGACCAGATCCTGCGCCTGATGGCCGAGCGGTCGCGCTATGTCGCGCAGGCCGGGCGGTTCAAGACCTCCGCCGCGACGGTGCGCGATGAGGCGCGAATCCGTCAAATCCTGGCGCGCATCCGCGAAAAGGCCGCGCGGCAGGGGGTGAACCCCGATGTGGCGGAGGCGACCTTCCGGGCGATGGTCGAGGGCTTCACCGCCGAGGAGGCGCGGCAGGTCGGGCGCTGAATTCCTTACCGGCGGATCGACATGCAGCATTGCTTCTTCTTCCCCTCTCCCCTGGACAGGGGAGAGGGAAGGAAGGCCATCGGGCCGTCAGTCCTCGTCCCACAGGATGGCGATCGGCGCATCGATGCCCAGCACCGCATGGACCGGGCAGGCCGCCGCCGCCGCTTCGAGCCTTTTGCGTTGGGCCGGGTCATAGCGGCCCGGCACGCGCACCGTCACGGCCAGGGTCGTGATCCGGCGCGGGGCGTTGCCCATCTCCTTGGTGACGGTCGCCGTCGCGCCCGCCAGTTCCAGCCCGGCGACGCGCCCCGCCATCGCCATGATGCTCAGCACGCAACCGCCCAGCGACACCGACAAAAGGTCGCTCGGCGAAAAGCCTTCGCCGCTGCCGCCCAGTTCCTGCGAGGCGTTGGTGACCAGCACCGCGCCGGAGTCGGGATGCTCGGTCCGGCAGCGCAGGCCGCCTTCGTACCGGACCACGAAATCGGTCATGCTCTTACCCGCTGTTGCGCAGCGCGGTGGCGATGCCGTTGATCGACAGCAGGATGCCCTCGCCGATGCGCGGATCGTCCTCGCCCGCGCGGTGGCGCTTCATCAGCTCGATCTGGAGCAGGTTCAGCGGCTCGATATAGGGCAGGCGCAGGCGGATCGACGCCTCCAGCGCGGGATTGTCCGACAGCAGCCGCGTCTGCCCCGTCACGGTCAGCAGCCCGTCGCGCGCGCGGTGCCAGCCGTCATGGATGCGCCCGAAGATCGAATCCCGCAAGGCTTCGTCCTCGACCAGCCCGGCATAGCGGCGCGCGATGCCGATGTCCGACTTGGCGAGCACCATCTCCATATTCGCCAGCGTCGCGGCGAAGAACGGCCAGTTCTTGGCCATGTCGGCCAGCAGCGCCTTGTCCTCGAAATTGGCGATGGCGGTGCCGACGCCGAACCAGCCGGGCAGCATGACGCGCGCCTGCGCCCAGCTGAACACCCAGGGAATGGCGCGCAGGTCCTCGATCGCGTCGGACTTCTTGCGGCTGGCCGGGCGGCTGCC
Organism: Sphingomonas sp. SORGH_AS_0870; assembly: GCF_031453175.1. NCBI lineage: Bacteria > Pseudomonadati > Pseudomonadota > Alphaproteobacteria > Sphingomonadales > Sphingomonadaceae > Sphingomonas > Sphingomonas sp. SORGH_AS_0870. Next base: position 4,149,613 of record NZ_JAVIYW010000002.1, on the reverse strand, counting down.
GATCTTCAGGCCCGCAATCTCGGCGATCGGGGTCATCTGGCGGAAGAAGGTGCGGAACCCCTCGGTCCCGTAGACGAGGCCGCGATAGGTGGTGAAGGCGGTCGCCGACAATTGCTCCATCGCGGCGGTGAAGCGCGCATTCTCGGCCGGGGAGAGATGTTCGGGTTCCAGGCTGGCGAGCAGGGTGGCCGATGCCATGGCCTCGAGATTGGTCAGCGCGGAGTCGCGCGTGCCATATTTGCCCGCGATCACCTCTCCCTGTTCGGTGATGCGGATGCGGCCCTGCACCGTGCCGTGCGGTTGCGCGCGGATCGCGGCAAAGGCGCTGCCGCCGCCGCGCCCGACCGCGCCGCCGCGCCCGTGGAACAGCTGCATCTGCACCCCCGCCGCGTCGAACACCGGGCGGAACGCGCTCGACGCCTTGGACAGCGACCAGGTGGAGGTCAGGTAACCGCCATCCTTATTCGAGTCCGAATAGCCGATCATCACCTCCTGATGCCCGCGCGCGCGGACGATGGCGGCGATCTCGGGCAGCGCGAAATAGGCGCGCATGATCTCGGGCCCCGCCTCCAGATCCTCGATCGTCTCGAACAGGGGCACCGCCATGATCGCGGCGGTGGCGGGTTCGCCGGGGCGGTAGAGGCCGAATTCCTTCAGCATCAGGTTGATCTCGAGCAGGTCGGACACCGACTTGCCCATCGAGACGATATAGTTGGTGATGCACTTGGGGCCGTACCGGGCATGCGCATCGGCGGCGGCCTGGACGATCGCCAGTTCGGAGCGCGTCTCGTCCGAATACTCGGCATAATGGCTGAACAGCGGCCGGGCATTGGCCAGTTCGCGGCGGAGCAGCGCGACGCGCGCCTCTTCGTCCAGCGCGAGATAATCCGCCTCGACCCCTGCGACCTTCAGCAACTCGGCGACCACCCGTTCGTGCACCGCCGAATTCTGCCGCAGGTCGAGCGTGGCGAGGTGGAAGCCGAACGTCTCGACCGCGCGGATCAGCCGCCCGAGCGCGCCGCCGCTCGCCAGCGCGCCGTCGCCGCGCGCCGCCAGCCCGCGCGCGATCGCGACCAGATCGGTGCGCAGCGCCTTGGGATCGGGATAGGGCTCGCCGGTCAGGCGGCCGGGGCGCGGCGCGGGCTTGCCGGTCAGCGCCTGATGCGTCGCGGCGAGCCGCGCATAGATGCCCGACAGCGCACGGCGATAGGGTTCGTCCGAGCGGCTGAGCGCCTCGTCGCCGCTCGCCTCGGCCAGCGCCAGCACCGCCTCGTCCACCTCGGCATGGCCGGTCGAGATCGACAGCTCGGCCCCCAGCGCGTGGATCGCGTCGCAATAATGGCCCAGCACCGCCTCGGCCGCGCGCGCGAGTGCGGTGGTCAGCGATTCGGCGGTGACGAAGGGATTGCCGTCGCGGTCGCCGCCGATCCACGATCCGGTGCGAAGGAAAGCGGGGACGCGCGTGCCGAACGCCTTGTCCCAGCGCTGATAGAGCGCGGGCAGCACCGGCAGGAAGACGTCGCGCAGATAGGATAGCGCGGTCTCCACCTCGTCGGTGACATAGAGCCGCTCGCGACGCAGCACGCGGGTCTGCCACAGGAGCGCGATCTGGCGGCCGATCGCGGCCTCGACATCGTCGCCGTCGGGGGTGACGTCGCGTCCGGCATCGCGCATCGCCAGCAGTTCGGCGATGCGGTTGCGGTGGTCGATCATGCTCTTGCGCCGCACCTCGGTCGGGTGCGCGGTCAGGACGGGGACGACCAGCGAACGGCCCAGCAGCTCCATCGCAGCGTCGCGGTCGATGCCCTTGTCGGCCAGCGTCGTCAGCACCTCGGCAATGTCGGTGCCGGGCTCGCGTGCGATGCCCTGCCGGTCCTCGGCCAGATTGGCGAGCATCGAGAACAGCATGAAGCCGCGCACGAAATCCAGCGTCTCGTCGAGCGCGAGGCGTTCCAGTTGGAGGTCGACCGAGCCGTCCTCCCCCAGCCCCCGGTACCGATCGACCGAGGCGCGGCGAATCGCCTCGGTCGCCTCGAACAGCGCATCGCCGCCATAGCGACGGATCACGTCGCCCAGTTGCGCGCCCAGGAAACGGATATCGGGATTGTTCGCGATGGGAGGCAGTTTCGTCATGCGCGCATTGCTGCAACGCAATAGGGCGGGCGTCAACCGATTGCGGACCGCAATTTTGGTATAATATCCTGTGTCATCGGACTGCAAAATTGCGTGCTGACATGCAGCGGGGCACGTCGCCCGTCGAAGTGTCCGCCGCAGCAAGATTTCCTTACAGACCAGTGATGATATGTAATATCATAAAGGGCAAAAGCGGGCCGGGATGCTGGCTGGTCGACGCGCTCCAGCGTGGTCGCGAACGGCATCCCGACCATTGGAGAAAGGCAGGAACGATGTTCACCGAAGAGCTGGTCCACACGGCGCTACAGACCTGGTGCGACAATGTGGTGGCGGTCGGCCGGGTTCATGCCGAGGGCGGCGACGTCGAGGCCTTCGCGTCCCGGATCCTGAGCGACAATTACGATTACGACCATGGCAAGGTGCTGTTCAAGCCGACGCTGACCTTCGGCGCGAAGACCTATCGCCCGACCAAGGAGGGGGCGCTCGCCTATTTCATCGGCAGCAATGCGGACTTTCCCGACGACAAGGGGTTCAAGCTGAAGCCCTGGGTGAAGGTCTGGTACAGCAAGCTCGACTATATCCTGCACGGCGACCTGGCGATCGTGCAGTGCAACGTGCACTTCATCGGCGAGGATGACAGCCATATCTTCGTGAACAAGAGCTTCGTGTTCAAGCAATGCGAGGATGGGAGGGTGCGGATCATCCTTCACCAGTCGTCGCTGCCCTATCAGCCGTAACGCCGGGGCAATGACCGCGATCGGCATGGCGCGGCGGGTCGCCATTGGTGGCGATAGCGCGCTGCTCGATCATATCGCGCGGCCCGATACGGCTCTGGCCATCTGGTGGCGTCGCTTGCCCCCGCCGCTCCGGGCGGCGCTGGGCGCGCTCGACCTGGACGGCGTCGACAGCCTGTCGGTCGAGACCGATCTCGGTGGGTCGGTGCAGGCCGCCCTGCGCGCGGCGGGATATGCGCGGGCGGTGCGCGAAATGCTGGGGGCAGACATCGACCGTCTCGTCCGGCGTCTCGCCGCGCTGACCGGAGAGGATCGCCTGCGCGTCCGGCTCGCGGTCGGCCAGGGCGGGGAAGGCGACCAGTTCCACGCCGACCGCACCCCCATCGCGCTGCGATGCACCTATGTCGGCCCCGGCCTCCAATGGTGCTGCGCCGAGGGGCCGGACGCGATCTGCGAGGTGCCGACAGGGGCGGTGGGCGTGTTCAAGGGGCGGATGCTGCTCGACCCGCCCACGGTCCTCCACCGTGCGCCGCCCGGTGGCGGTCGCCGCCTCGTGCTGGCGATCGATCCGGTGCATGACGGCGAGCGGGACCGATCGGGGCCGTTCCTTCCCAGCGCCGATCCCTGTTGACGGGGGAGCGGCGCGGCGGGCGAACGCGCGCCGCTGCCCTTCGGCTCAGTTCATATTCCCCGGTGCGCCGCTGGTCGCACCCGTCGCGACCGGGTTGGTCGGGATGGCGGGGCGCTCGGTGCGCGACGCCTCGCGTTCCTCGGAGGTCACGGTGCCGTCGCGGTTCAGGTCCATCCGATCGAACCGCGCCAGCATCCCCTCGAAAAACTCGCTTTCGGTGATCTCCCCGTCCTTGTTGCGATCCAGCTCCCACAGGCGCGAACGGCTCGCGGGCATTTCGTCGGCGGTGATGATGTCGTTGCCGTCGCGGTCGAGTTCGCGGAAGCGGCGCGCCATCATGCTGCCGAAATCGACGCGGGACGTGACCGAGGGGGGGACGAAGCCCGCCTTGGCGGCGGCGCGATCGGCTTCGGCGCGATTCTCTTCCTTCTTGCCGCACGCCGCCGTCGCCAGCATCGCTACCATCCCGAGGCCTATCGCCCATTCCCGCATCGCCGACTCCCAGGTTCGTTACGCTTCCAGCTCAACGTCCCAGTACAGCCAGTCGTGCCATGTTTCATGCAGATAATTGGGCGGGAAGCTGCGCCCATGTTCCTGTAAATGCCAGTTTGTCGGGCGGATCGGCTCGATATGCAGCGGCATTCCGGCCTGGCGCGGGGTGCGCCCGCCCTTCTTCAGATTACACGGCGCACAGGCGGTGACGACATTCTCCCAGGTCGTCCGGCCCCCCTGGGCGCGCGGGATGACATGGTCGAAGGTCAGGTCGCGATGCGATCCGCAATATTGGCAGGAGAAGCGGTCGCGCAGGAACAGGTTGAAGCGGGTGAAGGCCGGAAATTGCGACGGCTTCACGAATTGCTTCAGCGCGATGACCGAGGGCAGCTTGACCTTGGCGGTCGGGCTGCGCACCTCGCGCTCATAATGGGCGACGATATCCACCCGGTCGAGGAACACGGCCTTCACCGCGGTCTGCCAGGGCCAGACCGACAGCGGATAATAGGACAGCGGCGTATAGTCCGCATTCAGCACGAGTGCCGGACAACTGTCCGGGTGTCGGATCAGGTCGGGATGAAACACAGCTCCTCCCTTCGTGGTACGCCGACGCTATTCGCGCAGGCGCGTGACATGGCTATGACACTGGACGCTATGAGAACATGGGATGGGAAACGCGGTCAAGGGGGCGGGCGATGAGCGGAGCCCACCCGCCCGCCACCCGCCCCGTCACGCGGTTCGCGCCCAGCCCGACCGGGCGGCTGCATCTGGGCCATGCGCTGTCGGCGGTGCGCGCGCACGATCTGGCGCGCGCGGGCGGCGGGCGCTTCCTGCTGCGCATCGAGGATATCGACGGCACGCGCAGCCGACCCGAGCATGTCGACACGATCCTGCGCGACCTGGAGTGGCTGGGGCTGGAATGGGACGACCTGTCCTTCCAGTCGGATCGGCTGGACCTGTATGCGGCGGCGCAGGCGCGCCTGGCCGATCTGCTCTATCCCTGTTTCTGCACCCGTGCCGAGATCGCCGCCAGCCTGTCGGCGCCGCATGGGGCCGTGGCGGTCTATCCGGGGACGTGCCGCCATTTGTCCCCCGAGGCGCGCGCCGCGCGGATGGCGATGCCGCATGGCTGGCGTCTCGACATGGCGCGCGCCGCCGGACGCACCGGGCCGCTGAGCTGGCAGGACGACCGCGCGGGCATCGTCGCCGCCGATCCGCTGGCGCATGGCGACGTCATCCTGGCGCGCAAGGATGCGCCCGCCAGCTATCATCTGGCGGTGACGGTCGACGATGCCGCGCAGGGCGTCACTCATGTGGTGCGCGGGCTCGACCTGTTCGACGCCACCCATGTCCACCGGCTGCTCCAGGCGCTGCTCGACCTGCCGACGCCGCTCTATCATCATCATCCGCTGATCCTGGGCGCCGATGGCCAGCGGCTCGCCAAGCGCCACGGCGCGCCCGCGCTGGCGGCGATGCGCGAGGGCGGCGAGGATGGTCGCGCGCTGGCGGACGCGCTGCGCCGCAATATGCTTCCCGCTGGATTTCGGCTGGGGGAGGCGTAAGCTCCCCGGCATGACCACATTTCTCGTGATCCTGCTGATCGCGGCGATGCTCGCCACCCTGGTCGCGCTGGTGCGCGGCATCATCACCTTCCTGCAGGAAGCCACGGCGGAGGCGAAGGGCGAGGGGCCGACCGCGTCGCAGCTGAAATCCAACCGGATGATGCAGCAGCGCATCTTCTTCCAGGCGCTGGCGATCACCATCGTCGTCCTGCTGCTGTTCCTGGCGGGGCGGACCTGATCCGATGGTCAAGCTGACGAAGATCTACACCCGCACCGGCGATGCGGGCACGACCGGGCTGGTCGACGGGTCACGCCGGTCCAAGGCGGATGCGCGGCTGATCGCGATCGGCGAGGTGGACGAGGCGAACAGTGCGATCGGCGTCGCGCTGCTGAGCATGGAGGGCGCGCTGGCCGAGCAGCTGACGCGAATCCAGAACGACCTGTTCGACCTGGGCGCCGATCTCGCCACGCCCGACCATGTCGAGGGGGCGCTGCGCATCCTGCCCGAACAGGTCGCGCGGCTGGAGGACGAGATCGACGCGATGAACGCGCAACTGGCGCCGCTGACCAGCTTCATCCTGCCCGGCGGCACGCCAGCGGCGGCGCATCTGCATCTGGCGCGCGCGATCACGCGGCGGGCCGAGCGGGCGGGCGTCGCGCTTTCGGAGCATGAGGCGACCAATCCGTCCGCGCTCGCCTATCTCAACCGCCTGTCGGACTGGCTGTTCGTCGCGGCACGGGTGGTGAACAAAAACGGCGCATCGGACGTTCTTTGGGTTCCAGGAGGGGTGCGGGCGAGACGGTAACGGGCCGGTCGCTGTTCCCCGCAATCCGGGGAGCAGCCGAATGCCGACCCTCGTACCGTCGTCCGCGACGGCGCCGACGCCTGCCGACGAACTGGCATCCCGCTATCGCGCCGTCCGCGCGCTGACCCTGTCGCTGGCAGAGCCGCTGTCCGACGCCGACGCCACCGTCCAGTCGATGCCCGACGCCTCGCCCGCGAAGTGGCATATGGCGCACACGACCTGGTTTTTCGAGACGTTCGTGCTGCGCGACCATGTGCCGGACTATCGGCTGCACGATCCGCGCTTTCCCTTCCTGTTCAACAGCTATTACGAGGCGGAAGGAAAGCGTCACGCGCGCCATCGTCGCGGGATGATCACCCGCCCGACGCTGGACGAGGTGCGGGCGTACCGCGCGCATGTCGATGCCGCGCTGCTGGCGGCGCTGCCCGATTTGCCCGACGCGGCGCGCGAGCTGGTCGCGCTGGGATGCCATCACGAGGAGCAGCATCAGGAGCTGTTCGTCACCGACATCCTGCACCTTTTCTCCGAAAACCCGCTGGAGCCCGCGCTCTATCCGCCCGAGCCCAAGGCCCCCGTCGCGATGCCCGGCCCGATCGGCTGGATCGAGGGGCAGGCGGGCGTGGTCCGGATCGGCCATGACGGACAGGGCTTCGCCTTCGACTGCGAAGGGCCGCGCCATGAGGCCCTGCTCCATCCTCATGCCATCGCGGATCGCACGGTCACCAATGCCGAATGGATGCAGTTCATCGCCGATGGCGGCTATCGCGATCCCCGGCTCTGGCTGTCGGATGGCTGGGCGTGGGTGAAGGGAGAGGGGATCGCCGCGCCGCTCTATTGGGAAGAGCGCGACGGCGGCTGGACCCGTTTCGGGCTGGACGGCCGCCGCGTGGTCGATCCCGCCGCCCCGGTGACGCATGTCAGCTTCTACGAGGCGGATGCCTTTGCCAGCTGGGCGGGCGCGCGGCTGCCGACCGAGATGGAGTGGGAAGCCGCCGCCGCCGCGCATGATCCGGCGGGGGGGCACCAGATGGAGGCGGGCGGCGCGATCGAACCGCGTCCCGCGACCCATGGCCCCGCCTTTTTCGGCGATGTCTGGGAATGGACCGGCAGCGCCTATCGTCCCTATCCCGGCTTTCGCGCCGTCGAGGGGGCGGTCGGCGAATATAATGGCAAGTTCATGAACGGGCAGTTCGTCCTGCGCGGCGGAAGCTGCGCGACGCCGCGCGGCCATGCCCGCGCCTCCTATCGCAATTTCTTCTACCCCCATCAGCGCTGGCAGTTCACCGGCGTCCGTCTGGCAAAGGACCTGTAATCATGCTGAAGCCCGAGATCGAGGATGGTCAGATGTCGCTGACCGATCCCGCCTTCCGCGCCGATGTCCTCGCCGGACTGGAGCGCCGCCCCCGTGCCATCCCCGCCCGCTGGTTCTATGACCGCAAGGGGTCCGAGCTGTTCGAGGCGATCACCGATCTGCCCGAATATTATCCCACCCGCGCCGAGACCGCGATCCTGAAGACCATCTGCCCCGACCTCGTCGCGCATGTCGGCAAGGGGCGCGCGGTGGTCGAGTTCGGATCGGGCTCCTCGACCAAGACGCCGGTGCTGCTGCGCTGCGTCGAGCCGTCGGCCTATGTGCCGATCGACATTTCGGGCGACTTCCTGCGCGAATCCGCGCGTAATCTGCAACAGGCCTTTCCCGACCTGCCCATCCATCCGCTGGAGGGGGATTTCATGCACCCGCTGGCGCTGCCCGCGATGGTGGCGGAGGCGCCGAAGCTGGGCTTCTTCCCCGGCTCGACCATCGGCAACATGACGCCCGCCATGGCGACCGACCTGCTGCGCGCGATGCGCGGTTCGCTGGGCGAGGGGGCAATGCTGCTGATCGGGATGGACCGCGCCAAGTCCAGCGAAATCCTGGTCCCCGCCTATGACGATGCGCAGGGCGTGACGGCGGCGTTCAACCGCAATCTGCTCGACCGGATCAACCGCGAGCTGGACGGCACCATCCCGGTCGAGGATTTCCGCCACCGCGCGGTGTGGAACGACGATCGCTCGCGGATCGAGATGCACCTGGCCGCGACCCGCGACGTCGCCTTCACCATCGAGGGCCGCCCCTTCGCCATGGCCGCAGGCGAGACGATCCACACCGAGAACAGCCACAAATACGGCCCCCGCGACGCCAAGATCCTGCTGCGCGCGGGCGGCTGGACTCCGGTCGCGCAATGGAGCGATCCGGATGACATGTTCGCGGTCTATCTGGCCGAGGCGCAATCGGTTCGTCTTGCTCCATGAACGTTTCGTCGTATCGAATCGCGGTATAACCGGACAGGTGAAAAGAGTTGCGTCTTTTCCTGCGGACGTAACGTTTCGCTTTTCGGTCGGGCGTTGGGCTTTACCCTGAAAAGTCTTCCCGCTTGACCCTCTTGCAAGTCTATCTGCTGGCAAAGAGCCGACAGATAGACTTGCGAGGGTTCCATACCGGGAGGAGCATGATGACCGAAAGCGCACACCTGCTCGACGCATTCGACGCACGGGCCCAGCGCCGCGATCAACGACGCGCGTTCTTCAAGACGGCGATGGGCGCCGCCGCCGCCGGCGTCGCGGCCTTTACCCTGACCAGCAAGGCGGGGGCCCAGTCGACGATCACCGACGCGGATATCCTAAACTTCGCGTTGAACCTCGAATATCTCGAAGCGCAATTCTATGCCTTTGCCGCCAACGGCACCGGCCTCGCCTCCAGCCAGTTGACCGGCACGGGCACGCAGGGCGCGGTCACCGGCGGCAAGAAGGTGACGTTCACCGACCCGATCGTCGAGCAATATGCCCGCGAGATCGCGGCCGACGAAGCCGCACATGTCGCGTTCCTGCGCACCGCGCTGGGCAGTTCGGCGGTGGCGCAGCCCGCGATCAACATCTCGGGCGACGCGAACGGCGCGTTCACCGCGGCGGCGCGCGCATCGGGCGTGATCGACTCCAACTCGACCTTCGATCCTTACGCCTCGGACGAGAATTTTCTGCTCGGCGCGTATATCTTCGAGGATGTCGGCGTGACCGCCTATAAGGGGGCCTCGCCGCTGATCAGCAACAAGACCTTCCTCCAGGCCGCCGCCGGCATCCTGGCGGTCGAGGCCTATCACGCCGCGATCGTCCGCACGACGCTCTATGCCAAGGGGATCCAGACCCCGGCACTGATCACCGCAGCGGGCAAGATCTCGGACGCGCGCGACAGCCTGGACGGGACCACCGACCTGGATCAGGGCATTGCCGCGACCACGGTCGGCGGACAGCTGGTGTCCAACATCGTACCGCTCGACTCCAACGGGATCGCGTTCAGCCGCACGCCGCAGCAGGTGCTGAACATCGTCTATCTCAACAAGGCGTCGGCCACGCTGGGCGGATTCTTCCCCGCCGGCGTCAACGGCACCCTGCGCGCCAGCGCGGCCAACTGATCCCCCTTTTTCCTCGTTCCGAGAGGATTTTTTCATCATGAGCGAAGAACGCTTCATTCTCGATGTGATCGAAGAGGCTTCGGCCAAGCGCCGGTCCGATCGTCGCCGTTTCATGCGCATGGCCGCCGGGGCCGGTGCGGTGGGCGGGCTGGCCATGCTGGGCGCCTGCGGCAGCGACGATAACGACGTCATCGTCCTGCCGACGCCCACCCCGACCGCGACGGCGGGCTCGGTCACCGACGCCGATGTCCTGAACTTCGCGCTTCAGCTCGAATATCTGGAAGCGCAATTCTACAGCTATGCCGCCTTCGGCGCGGGCCTGTCCGCCTCGCTTCAGGCGGGTACGGGCACGCAAGGCTCTGTCGCGACCAGCACCAGCGGACAGCCGCGCCAGGTCGCGTTCCAGGACCCGTTGGTGGCGCAATATGCTCGCGAGATCGCCTATGACGAGATCGCGCACGTCACCTTCCTGCGCAATGCCCTGGGCTCCAGCGCGGTGGCGCAGCCCGCGATCAACCTGTCGGGCGATGCCAATGGCGCCTTCACGGCGGCGGCGCGCGCGGCCGGGGTGATCGGATCGACCGGAACCTTCGACCCCTATGCCTCGGACGAGAATTTCCTGCTCGCCGCCTATATCTTCGAGGATGTCGGCGTCACCGCCTATATGGGCGGGGTCACGCTGCTCTCCAACAAGACCTTTGTCGAGGCGGCGGCGGGCATCCACGCAGCCGAGGCCTATCATGCGGGCCTGGTCCGCTCGGTCATCTATCGCAAGGGGCTGAGCAACGGAACGCTGATCACCGCGGCGAACCAGATTTCGGACGCGCGTGACAGCCTGGACGGCTCGACCGACCTCGATCAGGGCATCACCGTCACCGCCAACGGCGTCACGTCGGCCAACATCGTGCCCGCCGATTCCAACGCCGTCGCCTTTGTCCGCACGCCGCAGCAGGTGCTGAACGTCGTCTATCTCAACAAGGCGGCGGTGACCGGCGGCGGCTTCTTCCCGAGCGGCCTGAACGGCAATGTACGGACCAGCGCGGCCAGCGGCTGACGCATTCTGTCCCGCAAGGGGTGATCGCCCCGGTCGGCCGCCAGCCCCTGGCCGACCGGGGCTTTTTCATACGTCCGCCCGGCCGCGCGGGGCATTTCGGCGGAAAGCCCTTCTGCTTGGCGCGATTTGCGCTTATGCAAGGGCCATCCCCGGGGGAGCGCTGACCTGCGCTTGAGAGGGGGGCAAGAGCCCCCGACCCGCTGAACCTGATCCGGCTGACACCGGCGTAGGGAGGGAGCGGCCCCGTCTCTCATGGTCCGTTTCCTCCGCATGGAGTGGACTATGGCAGATATTCCCGCAAAGGCTGAAATTGGCGTCACCACCGGCCCCATTCGTGGGTCGAAGAAGATTCATGTCGGCCCGCTGGGCGTCGCGATGCGCGAAATCCATCTCGACCCGTCTTCGGGCGAGCCGCCTTTGCGCGTCTATGACACCAGCGGCCCCTATACCGATCCGAACGCCCGCATCGACATCATGGCGGGCCTGCCGCAGATCCGCCGCGACTGGATCGAGGGGCGCGGCGATGTCGAGGCCTATGACGGCCGTGAGATCCGCCCCGAGGACAATGGCCAGCTTGGCCCCGACCGTTCGGGCGGCGTGCCGCAATTCCCGCGCACCGGGCTGAACCGCCCGCTACGCGCCAAGCCCGGCATGAACGTCAGCCAGATGCACTATGCCCGGCGCGGCATCATCACGCCCGAGATGGAATATGTCGCGACCCGCGAGAATCTGGGCCGCGAGATGCTGCGCGAATATGTCCGCGACGGCGAGAGCTTCGGCGCTGCCATTCCCGATTACGTGACCCCCGAATTCGTCCGCGACGAAGTGGCGCGCGGCCGGGCGATCATCCCCAACAACATCAACCACCCCGAATCCGAGCCGATGGCGATCGGCCGCAACTTCCTGGTCAAGATCAACGCCAATATCGGCAATTCGGCGGTCGCCTCCAACGTCGCGTCCGAGGTCGACAAGCTGGTCTGGTCGATCCGCTGGGGCGCGGACACGGTGATGGACCTGTCGACGGGGCGCAACATCCACGACACGCGCGAATGGATCATCCGCAACTCGCCCGTGCCGATCGGCACCGTCCCCATCTATCAGGCGCTGGAAAAGGTCGGCGGCATCGCCGAGGAGCTGACCTGGGAAATCTTCCGCGACACGCTGATCGAACAGGCCGAGCAGGGCGTCGACTATTTCACCATCCATGCGGGCGTGCGCCTGCCCTATATCCCGCTGACCGCCAAGCGCGTGACGGGCATCGTGTCGCGCGGCGGCTCGATCATGGCGAAATGGTGCCTGGCGCATCACAAGGAGTCGTTCCTCTACGAACGCTTCGACGAGATCACCGAGATCATGAAGGCCTATGACATCGCCTATTCGCTGGGCGACGGCCTGCGCCCCGGCGCGATCGCCGACGCCAATGACGAAGCGCAGTTCGCCGAGCTCTATACGCTGGGCGAGCTGACCAAGCGCGCCTGGGAACAGGACGTGCAGGTCATGATCGAGGGGCCGGGCCATGTGCCGATGCACAAGATCAAGCAGAATATGGACAAGCAGCTGGAGGCGTGCGGCGAGGCGCCCTTCTACACCCTCGGGCCGCTGACGACCGACATCGCGCCGGGTTACGACCATATCACCAGCGGCATCGGCGCGGCGATGATCGGCTGGTACGGCACGGCGATGCTCTGCTACGTCACGCCCAAGGAGCATCTGGGCCTGCCCGACCGCGACGACGTGAAGGTCGGGGTGGTGACCTACAAGCTGGCCGCCCATGCCGCCGATCTGGCCAAGGGGCACCCGGCCGCCAAGATGCGCGACGACGCCCTGAGCCGCGCCCGCTTCGAGTTCCGCTGGCGCGACCAGTTCAACCTGTCGCTCGACCCGGACACGGCGGAATCCTACCACGACCAGACGCTCCCGGCGGAGGGCGCCAAGACCGCGCATTTCTGTTCGATGTGCGGCCCGAAATTCTGCTCGATGAAGATCACGCAGGAAGTGCGCGAGTTCGCCGCCAAGCAGAACGCGCCGGTCGAAACCTTCGTCGCGGCCGAGGATGCCGAGGCGGGGATGCAGGAAATGAGCGAGAAGTTCCGCGAGAAGGGTGGGGAGGTTTACCTTCCGGCGGAGTGACGAAAAGGGGCCGCACCTGGCAACGGTGCGGCCCCGACTCCCAGCCTCCGTTCAGCCTGAGCGAAGTCGAAGGCCACGGGAATTTCAGCTTAGGGGCATTCGGGCAGGCTCAACAAATTGTTGGGCTGCTCGCCATCGTTTTGCGTCTTCAGATACTTATTGCCTGCGGCTGAGCGGGCGACGATGACCCACGCCGATTGACCGCCTACCGATACGTAAAATTGCCACTGACCGGACTCGATCGCCGCAATGGCCTCTTCCTGCGTCAGTTTCCATCGGCTGGGAAAAGCGCCGCCGACATGCGAAATGCGCTCATAGGTGCTATATCGGCTGGTCTTGTTGATGCACTGAATTTGCGCTGTATTGGCCATCTTACATAGCTCCGCACGACCGCCCAGGCATCGTGGCGGTTGACCTTGAGCTAACGGCCCCATAGATTCCCGACGCTGACCACAGCACCGGCGGGGATGCCTGCCGTTTGTCAGGGCGGTCGCTGGAACGACCGCCCTGACTTGATGAAGAAATCATGAAACCAAGTCTTCGTCAATGCCGCTTCTCGCTTCTTGCGTGTAGCGCTGAGCAGTAGAGCCTGATAGACATGACATCAGCGGCCATAACGAAGCGAGAAGGTTGTCGCTGGACCGTGATCTTTGAGGTGATGGGCGTTGAGCGGCGTGGCAAGCGACGCCCATCACAATCGCATCCATTTCGGATCAATAATGATACCGGCACTGCGCCGCTTGAAGCACCTGCTCGCCGCCGCTGCCCGCCACCCGGTACACCAGACGATGTTCATGGCTGATCTGGCAGGACCACCAGCCTGACAGGTTGCTGCCCAGTGGTTCGGACTTGCCTGTTCCCTTGAACGGGTGACGGCGGCATTCCTCGATCAGCGCATGGAGCTTGTCGTAGAGCTTCGCGTCACGTTCCGGCCAATGGCGATAATCGTCCCACGCCGTCGGCCGAAACGTCACGTTCAAGAAAGGGGCACGCCTTGCCCGTCAGCTTCGAACCCGCGTACCGCGTCCAGCAGCCGTTCGGCATTCTTGGGCGAGCGCAGCAGGTACAGAGTCTCTTCGATCAACGCCCATTCGCTGGCGGATACCAGTACGGCCCCTTCGCCCCGCTGGCGGGTGATCGCTACGGGCGCACGGTCGGCGACGACCTTGTCGATCATCGCCTCCAGATTCTCGGACGCTTCGGCGTAGGAGACGGCTTGCATGAGCCGAAGCTCTCCTACGTTCTTCCGAACGTCAATCCTCACCGCTTCCGCACAAACTCCGCGCGCAGGACCAACCCCTTGATCCCATCGAACTTGCAGTCGATTTCCTGCGCGTCGCCGGTCAGGCGGATCGACTTGATCAGCGTGCCGCGCTTCAGCGTCTGGCCAGCGCCCTTGACGGTCAGGTCCTTGATCAGCGTCACCTGATCCCCGTCGTTCAGCACATTGCCGACCGAGTCGCGCACCACGACCGCGTCGTCATCGGCCGTCCCGGCCTTCGCCGCCGCATCGGCTGCGCTGATCCATTCGCCGGTCGCTTCGTCATAGACATATTCGTCGTCGGCCATCGCCCTTGTCCTTATCTGATCGGTGGAATGGCGGGCCCTATGCGCGCTTGGCGGAAATGATGCCAGTGTGATTACAGATCAGTCCAGCGGCGGCAGTGCCCAGTCGATCGGCTCGCGGCCATGTTCGACCAGAAAGGCGTTGGCGCGCGAAAAGGGCTTCGATCCGAAGAAGCCGCCGCGTGCCGACAGGGGCGAGGGGTGGACCGAGGTCAGGACGCAATGCCGCCCGCCACCCATCTCGCGGACGAAGCCCGCCTTTTTCTGGGCATAGGCGCCCCACAGGATGAAGACGACCGGCTCGGGCTTGGCGGCGACGGCGCGGATCACCGCGTCGGTGAACCGCTCCCACCCGCGCCCCTGATGCGAGGCAGCCTGGCCCATCCGCACGGTCAGCACCGAGTTGAGCAGCAGCACCCCCTGCCGCGCCCAATGGTCCAGCAGCCCGTGGGAGGGCGGCGCGATGCCCAGGTCGGTCGCCATCTCCTTGTAGATGTTGACCAGGCTGGGCGGCGGGCGAACGCCCGGCTGGACCGAGAAGGCCAGGCCATGCGCCTGTCCCTCGCCATGATAGGGGTCCTGCCCCAGGATCACGACGCGCACCTCGGGCAACGGGGTCAGGTCGAGCGCGCGGAACCAGTCCTTGGGCCGGGGAAAGACCCGCTGGCCGCTGGCGCGCTCGTCGGCGAGGAAGGTCTTGAGCGCCTTCATATAGGGTTCGTCGAACTCGCCGCGTAAGGGCAGCAGCCAGCTCTCGTGCAGGTGAATGTCGCTCATGGTCCCGTCATGCAGAAGCTGTCTTGGCCGCGCAACCGGGATCGCCGATAGTCGTTATGCAAGCGATACGGTCGCGCGCCCGCGGCCGCTGCGTTCGATTTGGAGGAGGAAGATCATGAAGCGTTCCACCATCGCCCTCGCCGTTGTGGCCGCCGCGCTCCCGCTGGCCGCCTGCGGGTCCTCGACCGAAGCCGGCAACACCAGCAGCGCGGCCGTGACCACCAATGGCAGCGAGATGAGTGCGGACGCGCTGGGCGCCAAGATCCGCGCGCTTCCCGAGGGGCAGCGGCGCGGCGTCCTGTTCCGGGCGATCCGCGATGCCGGGCCGTCGGGGGCCAGCTGCCAGTCGGTCACCGCGATGAAGGAGGCCGCCCCGGTCAACGGCAATCCGAGCTGGAACGCGGTGTGCGACGGGACCGCGCAATGGACGATCGTGATGACCGCCGACCAGTCCGCCAGCGTCACCGGCCCCGGCCCGGTCACGATCAAGAGCTGAGCCATCCGAAAGGGCCGCCCGGCGTCACTCCGCCGGGCGGTTCAGCCGTTCGAGCGTGGCGGGGTCCGGCTGCCCTCCGAAGAACCGCTCCAGCCCATGGCGGAATGGGGCCGGATCGTCCGCCACCGCCGCGAACAGGGTCAGCGAGGATCGCAGCTTGATGGCATCGATACCGCCGAATATCGCCTCCGCCGATCCGGGCGCGGCCACCGCCGCCGCCACGGCCGCGTACAGCCGGGCCCCGAGCAGCGGATGCGCCAGATAGGCCCGCGCCTCCCCCGCGTCCGCGATGGCATAGAAGCGCGCGGTCTCGCTGCGGCCCAGTCCGGCGATCTGGGGAAAGACGAACCACATCCAGTGGCTTCGCTTTCGCCCGGCGCGCAGTTCGGCCAGGGCGATGTCATGCTGGGTCCGCTGGGCCTCGACAAAGCGATCGAGCGCGGCATCATGTGGGGCAGGGGGCTTCATGCCCCGGCAACCGGTCGCGGCGTCGATGCGTTCCCGCGATTGCAAAAGAAGAATGTTTTCAGGAGAGTATGATGCGCCGTCTTGCCCTGATCGCCCCCCTCGCGCTGCTGGCGCTCGCGGCTTGCGGCAGCAAGGACGGGGATGCGGACTCCGACGTGGCGCCGGGCAATTTCACCCCGCCGGGCACCGCGCGGCCGACGCCGATCCCCGGCGTGGCGCAGGTCAATCCGCTGACCGCCTATATCGGCCATTATCCGGGTGACGCGGTCGACGGGGTGAGCTTCTTCGACCGGACCGAGGTGGCGAGCGCGCTGCACGATGCGGTCGGTGACCAGTCGCTGGTCCGGCGGATCATGTCGCGCGGCGCGGTGACGGTGCCGATCTTCGCGCAGGGCAAGTCCGGGATCGCCGCGCATGGCTGCACCCCGCATGACTGCGCCGACAACAACTGGACGGTGGCGCTGGATACCAGGACGGGCAAGGCGCAGGTCTGCTACCATGACCGCGAGACGATGGGCGACCGCAGCCAATGGTATATGGGCGGCGCGCCGGTCACGCGCCCGGACGAATGCCCGCAGGAATGAGGGGGGAGGGGCGGGTCGGTCGCTCCCGACCCGCCCCGCTCGCGTCAGAAGGTATAGGCCAGTCCCAGCGCGCCCAGCCACTGGCTGCGCGAACCGACCTGCGACACGATCGGGCTGTCGGCGAAATTGCCCAGCTCCCGACCATAGGTCAGCCCGCCGACGACCTTCCAGCCCTTCAGCAGGTTGCCGGTGATCGAATAGGTGGCGAGGCCGCCGATCGACCAGTCCTTCCACCCGCTGCGCGCGTTATAGACGGGCAGGCCGCTCGCCGCGCTCTGATCGGGCGTGATCGAGAAATAGCGGCGGGCATAGCCGCGTCCGGCATGTTCGGCGGTGGCGAACAGCCCGACCGCCGCCTTGGTCGACAGCGGGGTGAAATAATTGACCGAAGGCTGCCAGATGCCGCTGTCATGCACGCCGGTCACGTCGTGGCGATAGCTGAGCGAGACGGACAGCCGGTCATAGGGGCTGGTGATGACGCCGATCTTGCCGATGCCGACATAGCCGCCCAGCTCGACCGCCGCGCCGATCTTGCCCAGCGCGCGGACGCGGGGATTGTCGATTCCCGAGCTGGTGGTCCGGTCCAGATTGACCACGCCGATCGGCCCGGCCTGAATGTCCCAGTCGCGATTGGACTTGTCGCCGATCAGGTCGACCGACAGGCGGTTGCCGATATAGGTGATGGTATGCCCGTCGATATAGGCGAGCGCGGCGGGCGCGGGGCTGAAGGAATAATCCTTCGACCCCTCATAATCGGGCAGATAGGCCGCGCCTAGGCCGATGGTGATCGTGTTCTTGCCGAGCTGGCCCGCCATTTCGGCCGCCGCCGGGCTGGTGGCCGGTGCATTGTCCTGGGCTTGGGCAGGCATGGAGAGGGAGGCGGCGCCCAGGGCGATCAGCGGGGCGGCACCCCGTAGGATGGAGCGCGAGAAAAGGCGCAAGACGGAAAACTCCCTGAATCGGTTATCCGAAATGCAACGCTACGGTAACGATTTCGCTCCGGCGCTGTGTGTCAGAATATGTACCGCATCCTGATCTGTTGTGTTTCGGCAACAGAATCGAGCCCGAAACGGGCTGCGGTGAAACGCGGCGGGCCGAAGCGGATCGCCGGATTGCGCGAAAAGCCGAAGCCTTCGCGCGGTATGCCCGCCAGCGTATCCAGCTTGGCGTTGTCATTCTCGTCATGGATGACGGCGGCGGCATAATTGCCATGGGGCAGGCCGTCGAGATGGATGGCGCGCTGGCCCGCAGGCACCGATCGGGTCATCGCCCGCGCATCATCGACACAGGCGGGGAAATTGTCGGGGTCGGCGGTCAGGCACAGGCGGATCGAACCCTTGGCCGAGCGCAGCTGGTCAATCGCGATGTCCAGCCGGCTGACCGGCGCGGCGCCGATCAGCGGCAGCGCGGCCAGCATCAGCGCCAGCGACACGGCGCGCGGCCTGCGCATGGGCGCGCTCGAAATCGCCAAGGCCGCGGTCGGTGCCGCAGAGCCGGTCCCAGAAACGGAAATAGAGTCCATAGTTGCACCCATATTGCTCATGATGCCGTTGATGGTGGCTTGCGGTAATGAGCCACCCCCCCAGGTGCCCCCGCCACATGAAGCGCGGGAAGATTTCCCAGCCCATATGGTTGGTGACGCCCATAACGGTCATGATCGTCAGCACCAAGCCGAGTGCGGCGACGTGAATCGGAATAAGAAAAACGAGTAGCGGAATTACCACAGCGCCGGTCACCGCCTCGATCGGGTGGAACGCCATCGCCGCCCATGCGGTGGGCGGGCGGCTGGCATGGTGGACGGCATGCGCGGCCTTGAAGACCGCCGGGCGGTGCATCCAGCGATGCGTCCAGTAGAACCAGGTGTCGTGCGCGACCAGATAGAGCAGGATCGAGACCGGCCAGTACCAGAGCGGCCAGGCATGGATGTCGGCATAGATTTGCGTCCATCCGCGATTCTGCCATCCCCAGGCGACGACCCCGGCGGGTACGCCATAGATGGCGGCGGAGGCCAGGCTCCATCCGATCTCGCGCCGGATCTGCGGGTCGAGCCCGGTATAGAGGTTCGGATGCCGCGCCCGCGTCGCCAGCGCGAACGCGCCCGAGGCGAGCAGATAGCGGACGCCGACGATCAGCGTCATGGCGATGGCGGACAGGATCAGGGCAAGCGTCACGGCGGACAGTGTAACCCATTGGGGGCGGGGCTTGAACCGCGATCGTCCGGTCCTTGGCCTTTTGTTCGCGCGGAGGCGCGGAGGCGCAGAGAGGTTCGGGTGGGCACGGGCGTCAGGCGCCGATTCGTCCGTCGCCTCTGCCGCACCGTCGGTGAAGAGAAGCGGCCTTCGGCCGGGCACTCCCTCTCCACGCCCCCGCGCAAACCCCAGCCCCATCCGCGAGCGCATTCCCATGCACTTCGACTTCGCTCAGTGCGAACGGAGGGCGGGTCCGCGTCTCCACGCCTTCGCGCGAACCCCCCGCGCCCGTTCAGGCTGAGCGAAGTCGAAGCCCACGCCCCGCCCCGTCCGCGAGCGTATTCCCGTGCACTTCGACTTCGCTCAGTGCGAACGGAGGGCGGGTCCGCGTCTCCGCGCCTTCGCACGAACCACCAACCCCGTTCAGGCTGAGCGAAGTTGAAGCCCACGCCCCGCCCCATCCGCGAGCGCACTCCCGTGCACTTCGACTTCGCTCAGTGCGAACGGAGGGCGGTCTGCATCTCCGCGCCTTCGCACGAACCCCCGCCCCGTTCAGGCTGAGCGAAGTCGAAGCCCACGCCCCACCCTGTCCGCGAGCGCATTCCCATGCGCTTCGACTTCGCTCCCCGCGAACGGAGGGCCGGGTTTACCCCCGGTGGAAAATCCGGATCGGCCGGTCGTGATACACCCCCTCGACCGGTGCCGCATAACCCAGCTTGCCCGCCAGGCCGATCGACGCCGCATTGCCCGGATCGATGATGCAGCAGGTCCGCCCGATGCCCCGCGCGTCCGCCCAGTCGAGCACCGCGCGCATCGCCTCGCCCGCATAGCCCCGGCCATGGGCCTTCGGAACCAGCGTCCACCCCGCCTCCGGCACCGTCAGTTCGGGCCGGATCGCACGGCGCGATTCCAGCAGGCCCATATCGCCCAGCACATCGCCCGTCGCCCGGTCGCACACCACCCAGGCGCCATAGCCGAACACTGTCCAGCATCCGACCGATCGAAGCAGTCGAATCCACACATCCTCGCGCAGGCGGGGCTTACCGCCGATCATGCTGTACACCGCCGGATCGGCCCACATCGCCGCCAACGCGTCGAGATCGTCGGGATGGTGACCGCGCAAGGTCAGTCGCTCGGTGGTCAGGGTCGGGGCGGGGCTGGTGAAGGTCATGACGCGAGCGATACTAACCGGCGTCGCGGATCACCGCCAGAAAGGCTTCGCCATAGGCGTCCAGCTTGCGCGCGCCGATGCCCGACAGCAGCGACAGCGCCGCACGGCTGGTCGGGCGCTGCGCCGCCATGTCGCGCAGCACCGAATCGTGGAAGATGACGTAAGGCGGCACCCCCGCCTCCTGCGCCAGCTCGCGCCGCTTGGCGCGCAGCGCCTCGAACAGCGGATTGTCCGCCGGATTGGCCGCGACCGGCGCGGCACGACGGCCCTTGCGCTCGCGCTTGGGCGGCACGACCAGCGACAGCCGCGCTTCGCCCTTGATCAGCGCGCGCGCGGCGGGCCCGAACTCCAGCCCGCCATGATGATTGGTGCGCAGCGCATCGCGCAGCAGCAGCGCGCGGTGGACCGGCTTGAGCAGCGCCACCTCGTCGCCGTCGACGATATTCCATACCGACAAAGCCTCATGCCCGTTCATCAGGCTGCGCTCGGTCGACTGGCCGGTCAGCACCTGTTCGATATAGCCCGCGCCGAACATCTGGCCGGTGCGGAACACCGCGGACAGGAATTTCTGCGCGACCGTCGTCGCATCGACCGCATCGGGCGAGCCCAGGCAATTGTCGCAATTGCCGCAATCCTCGGCCAGATCCTCGCCGAAATGGCGCAGCAGGATGCGGCGGCGGCACCCGCCGGTCTCGACCAGCGCCCCCAGCGCCGCCAGCCGCGCGCGCTCGCCGGGCTGCCGTTCGGGCTCCACCTCGGCGATGCGCTGGCGCGCACGGGCGAAGTCCTCGGCGCCCCAGAAGAGATGCGCGACCGACGGATCGCCGTCGCGGCCCGCGCGCCCGGTCTCCTGATAATAGGCCTCGATCGACTTCGGCAGCCCGGCATGGGCGACGAAGCGCACATCGGGCTTGTCGATCCCCATGCCGAAGGCGACGGTGGCGCAGATCACCATATCCTCGCTCGCCACGAAATCGGCCTGGTTCTTGGCGCGCACGGCGGGGTCGAGCCCGGCATGATAGGCGCGCACCGGCCGCCCGGTGCGGGCCAGCGCCTCGGCCAGCTTCTCGGTCGCGGCGCGCGTCTGGGCATAGACGATGCCGGGGCCGGGCGTGTCGGCGACCACCCGCGCGATCTGCAGATTCACATTGGCCTTGGGACTGATCGCATAGCGGATATTGGGCCGGTCGAAGCCCGAGACGATCATCCCCTCGACCGGAATGCCCAGCTGCTTGGCGATATCGGCGCGGGTATGCGCGTCGGCGGTGGCGGTCAGCGCGAGCCGGGGCACGTCCGGGAACGCATCCATCAACGGCTCGAGCAGCCGGTAATCGGGACGGAAGTCGTGGCCCCATTCGCTGACGCAATGCGCCTCGTCGATCGCGAACAGGCTGAGCGGCGCGGAGGCCAGCAGCTCGCGGAAATGCCCCGATGACGCGCGTTCGGGGGCAACATAGAGCAGGTCGAGCTGGCCGTCGCGGAAGCGCGCGACCGTCTCGGCGCGATTATGGTCGACGCTGGTCAGCGTGGCGGCGCGGATGCCGACCGCCTCGGCCGCGCGCAACTGGTCGTGCATCAGCGCGATCAGCGGGCTGACCACGACGCAGCATCCGTCCATCATCACGGCGGGCAGCTGGTAGCAGAGCGACTTGCCCGCGCCGGTCGGCATCACCGCCAGCGTCCGCTGGCGATTCAGGACACGGTCGACCACCTGTTCCTGGACACCCCGGAACTGGCTGTACCCGAAAACTTCGTGGAGCTTGGCAAGGGGGTCGGCGACCATCGCCGTGCATGTAGCGACGCCGGGCGGATGGGGAAAGGGCGCGACGACGCGCGCCGGTCGATCCCGGCTCTCCATCGCGGCCGTTTCGGAAACATCGGCGGCCTCGCGGGTTTGATGCCCCAATCATTCCTGCCCCATGAAAGGAAAAGTTTCATGAACACCGACACGATCAACGGCACAGCCACCAATTTCGGCGGTCAGGTCAAGGAAGGCCTGGGCGGCGTGCTGGGCGACAAGACCATGCAGGCCGAAGGCAAGGGCGAACAGCTGGGCGGCAAGGCCCAGAAGGCTTTTGGCGACGCCAAGACCAGCGTCGACCAGGCGGTGCGTCCGCTGTTCGATCAGGTCCGCGACTTCGTCCGCGAGCGTCCGCTGGCCTCGGCCGCGCTGGGTGGCGTGGTCGGCATCGCGCTGCTCAACACGCTGCGCGGCAAGTAAGCGCCAAGGGCGGATCGACAGTCAGCGATGCCTTTCCTTCCCTCGCCCCTCGCAGAGGGGAGAGGGTTGCGCAGACTTGGTCTTTGCGAAAGCAAAGGCTTAGTCGGAGCTGGGTGAGGGGTGGGCGCTCGCGAAGCGAGCGCGCGAGCCTTTGGGCTCGCTCAACCCCTCACCCAAGCTGCGCTAGCCAGCAGGCTGGCAAGCTTCGCTAACCCTCTCCCCTGTCCAGGGGAGAGGGCAAGAAGAAGCAATGCTGAATGTCGATCCGACCCAGTCCAACGGATGTGACGGGCGATGCGGGGTGGCCGCGTCGCCCGTTTCTTCATGCGGTACGGGTGGTGGGCGGGCAGGGACAGGCGGTTCGCCGTAACCCGCTTGCCCCGTCCCGCCCCATCGCCTAGCGCTCGTCACCATGAAGCGATTGGCCATTTATTGCGGGTCGGCGACCCCCAGCGACCCCCTCTATATCGAAACGGCGCGGAGCGTCGGGCGCGGCCTGGCGGAGCGGGGCATCGGCGTCGTCTATGGCGGCGGACGGCTGGGCCTGATGGGTGCGGTCGCCGATGCGGCGCTGGCGGCCGGGGGCGAGGTGATCGGCATCATCCCGCAGGCGCTGGTCGATGCCGAGGTCGCGCATCGCGGCCTGACCGAGCTGCACGTCGTGCCCGGAATGCACGAACGCAAGAAGGCGTTCACCGACCTGTCCGACGGCTTTATCACCATCGCGGGCGGCACCGGCACGATGGACGAGCTGTGGGAAGCGCTGAGCTGGGCGCAGCTTGGCTATCATGCCGATCCGGTCGGGCTGCTCAACACGGGCGGCTATTACGATCATCTCGTCGCCTTCTGGGACAAGATGGGCGAGGTCGGGTTCCTCCGGCCGCAGCACCGCGAGCTGCTGATCGTCGATACCACGCTCGACGGGTTGCTGGCCAAGATGACCGCGCATGTCCCGACCCAGCCGATCGTGCGCATGAACGCGGACGATCTGTGAACCACGCCGCCGACCCCGACGAGCGTGCAAGGCTGGTCGCGGCGGCGCGCGAATCGATCGCGAAGGGCTCGAAGAGTTTCGCGGCGGCCAGCCTGTTGTTCGATCCCGCGACGCGCGAGCGCGCCTGGCTGCTCTATACCTGGTGCCGCCGCTGCGACGACATCGCCGACGGGCAAGATCACGGCCATGGCATGACCCGCGTCGCCGATTCGCTCGCGCGGCTGGCCGAGCTGACCGACAAGACCGAGGCGGCGCTGGCGGGGCGGGTCGTGGGCGATCCGGCGTTCGACGCGCTGCGCGTCGTGGCGGCGGAGACGGGGATGCCGCATCGCTGGCCGCGCGACCTGATCGCGGGCTTCGCGCTGGATGCCGAGGACTGGCGGCCCGACAGCGACGACGACCTCTATCGCTATTGCTATCATGTCGCGGGGGTCGTCGGCTGCATGATGGCGGTGACGATGGGCGTGGCACCCGATGACGAGGCGGTGCTCGACCGGGCCTGCGACCTGGGCATGGCGTTCCAGCTCGCCAATATCGCGCGCGACATCGCCGAGGATGCGGGCGCGGGGCGGCATTACCTGCCGCGCCAGTGGCTGGCCTATAAGAGCATCGCGGCCGACGCGATCATGGCGCCCTCGCACCGGCCGGGACTGAGCGCGCTGGCCCGTCGCCTGACCGACCAAGCGGCGCGGTTCGAGGCGAGCGCGCGGATGGGGACGCCCGCGCTCTCCTATCGCTCGGCCTGGGCGGTGCTGTCGGCGGCGGCGATCTATGGCGCGATCGGGCGCAAGGTCGCCCGGCGCGGACGGCGGGCCTGGGACACGCGGGTCGGGACCAGCAAGGCCGAGAAGCTGCGCTTCATGGCCGCCGCCAGCGTACAGGCGGCGCGCCGGGGCAGCATGACGATCGTCCCACGCGACCCGACGTTATGGACCCGGCCGCGCTGATCCACTCCCTCCGCTGATCTCATACCCCGCTCAGGCTGAACGGGGGTTTGGGGCAGGACATTTAGCTTGCAAACAGGCTCAGGTTACACGGCGTGGGAGCATTCAGCCCCGCGACGGCTTGCGCTCGGCCTTCGCCATTTGTGCGCCGACCCGGCGGCAGTCCGCGCCGATGACGGGGAAGGGGACATCGGTGTTGGCGGCGATCCGGTTGGCCAGATCGGCGCGGCACTGGGCCATGGTTTCATAGCGCGCGGGGACCATTCGGGCCTCGGTGCAATCGGTGCTGCCGTCGCCGCAGCCCAGGATCGCCATCACATAGAAAATCGGCTGCATATCACCGCCTCCACTTGGTCCTGAAAACTCTTGGCGGCGGCCAGCGGTTCCAAAATCGCGCTTGTCGGATGGCGGAAGCGGTGTCATGCTTCACCAATACAGTTACAGGGTGGGAGCATGATATGGTGTTCAAGGCTTTGCTGGCGGCCGGGGCCGCGATGATGGTGGCGCAATCGGCGATGGCGGCGGACGTGCCGCTGATCGAGCGTGCCAAGCTGTTCGGCAATCCGACCAAGGTCGGCGGCCAGCTCTCGCCCGACGGCAAGTGGATCAGCTTCATCGCGCCGCGCGACGGGGTGCTCAACGTCTGGGTCGCGCCGATCGCCACGCCCGACCAGGCCAGGCCGCTGACCGCCGAGAAGGGGCGGCCGATCCGCCAGGCCTTCTGGTCGCCCGATTCCAAGTCGATCCTGTTCGTCAACGACAAGGGCGGCGACGAGAATTTCCTGCTCTACGGCGTCAATGTCGCGACCGGCGAGCAGAAGGCGCTGACCCCGTTCGAGAAGACGCGCGTCCAGATCGTCGGCACCAGCGAGACGATCAAGGACCGTATCCTGGTCGGCGTCAACAATCGCGATCCGCGCTGGCATGACGTGTACGAGCTGAACCTGACCACCGGCGCGCTGACCAAGGTGATGCAGAATGACGGCTATGCCGGGTTCCTGGCCGACGACCAGCTGCACCTGCGCATGGCGGCCAAGGCGCGGCCCGATGGCGGTTCCGACTATTACCGGGTCAACGGCACCACCGTCGAGGCGACGCCGGTCGTGCAGTTCGGGCTGGACGATTCGCTGACCACCTCGCCGCTGGGCTTCACGGTGGACGGCAAGACGCTCTACTGGATGGACAGCCGGGGCCGGAACACCGCCGCGCTGATGGCGCAGGACATGGGCAGCGGCAAGATGGCCGTGATCGGCGAAAGCCCCAAGGCCGATGTCGGCGGCGGCCTGTTCAATCCCAGGACCGGCCGGGTCGAGGCCTATTCGGTCAATTACCTGAAGCGTGACTATGTCCCGGTCGGCGATGCGGTGAAGGCCGACCTCGCCTTTCTGAAGGCGCAGAACAAGGGTGAGTTCGCGATCGGGTCGCGCACCGATGCCGACGACAAATGGCTGGTGACCTTCGATCCGGTCACCGCGCCCGCCTCGACCTGGCTGTACGATCGCAAGGCGAAAAAGCTGACGCAACTCTATGTCAGCCGCCCCGAGCTGGCCGATGCGCCGCTGGTGCCGATGGAGGCGGTGGAGATCCCCGCGCGCGATGGGCTGACCCTGGTGTCCTACCTGACCAGGCCCAAGGGCGTGACCGGGCCGGTGCCGATGGTGCTGTTCGTCCATGGCGGCCCCTGGGCGCGCGACGGCTATGGCTATAACGGCTATCACCAGTGGCTCGCCAATCGCGGCTATGCGGTGCTGTCGGTCAATTATCGCGGCTCGACCGGCTTTGGGAAGAACTTCATCTCGGCGGGCGACCTGCAATGGGGCCGCAAGATGCATGACGACCTGATCGACGCGGTCGACTGGGCGGTCAAGCAGGGCGTGGCCGTGCCCGACAAGGTGGCGATCATGGGCGGCTCCTATGGCGGCTATGCGACGCTGGCGGGCCTGACCTTCACCCCGGACAAGTTCGCCTGCGGCGTCGACATCGTCGGCCCGTCGAACCTGTTCACCCTGCTCAAGACGATCCCGCCCTATTGGGAAGCGGGCAAGCAGCAATTCTACAAGCGGATGGGCGATCCCACGACCGAGGAGGGCCGCGCGCTGCTGAAGGAACGCTCGCCGCTGACCTTTGTCGACCGGATCAAGAAGCCGCTGCTGATCGGCCAGGGCGCCAACGATCCGCGCGTCAATGTGGCGGAAAGCGACCAGATCGTCTCGGCCATGGCGGCGAAGAACATCCCCGTCACCTATGTCCTCTTCCCCGACGAAGGGCATGGCTTTGCCCGGCCCGCCAACAACATCGCCTTCAACGCGGTGGCGGAGAATTTCCTGGGCCCGTGCCTGGGGGGCCGTGCCGAGCCGATCGGGGATACGCTGAAGGCCTCGACCGCGCAGGTGAAGCATGGGGCGGAGTTCGTGAAGGGATTGTAAAGGCGGGGCGGGGGCTCGGTGAGACCCCTTGCCCTCCCCCAACCCCTCCCGCCTGCGGGAGGGGAGTCTTACAGGACATGCCGTTGCCCGCAGACCTTGCTTCTCGGTAACGTGGCGAACGGGCGCCCCTGGCCGCTCCCCTCCCGCAGGCGGGAGGGGATGGGGGAGGGAACGCCGCTGGCTACACGTCCGCGATCTCCCCTCGACAGCCCCCATTGAACTTCGCCCCCGTTCCGCCGACATGGGGACGACATGCCGCCACTCGACCTTACCGCCGGTGCGCCCGACCGGCCGCTGATCCCGACGCTTCGCCGTTTCCTGCCCTATCTCTGGCCTGCCGGAGCGCCCGCCCTGCGCGCGCGGATCGTCGGGGCGATGGCGCTGGTCGTGGTGTCCAAGCTGATCCAGGTGCTGGGTGCGGCCTATACGCTGAAATATGCAATCGACCGGATGGCGGGCGGGGACCGGAGCGCGACGATGCTCGTCGTCCTGCTGGTCGTCGGCTATGCGGCGGCGCGGTTCGGCACGACGCTGTTCGACAATTTGCGCAATGCGGTGTTCGAGACGGTGGGGCAGGACGCGACCCGGCGGCTGTCCGCCGATGTCTTCCGCCACCTCCACCGCCTGTCGCTGCGCTTCCATCTGGAGCGGCGGACGGGCGCGGTGACCAAGGTGGTCGAGCGCGGGACCAAGAGCATCGACACCATGCTCTATTTCCTGCTGTTCAACATCGCCCCGACGGTGCTGGAACTGGGGCTGGTGCTGACGATCTTCGGGCGCAGCTTCGGGCCGGTGCTGGTCGTCACCACGCTGGTGATGGTGGTCGGCTATATCGTCTTCACCCGCAAGGTGACCGACTGGCGCAACGCGCTGCGCACCCGGATGAACGACCTCGACACCGGCGCGGTCGCGCATGCGGTCGACTCGCTGCTGAACTTCGAGACGGTCAAATATTTCAACGCCGAGGAGCGCGAGGCGCAGCGGTACGAGAATGGCGTCGCGGCCTATGCGCGCGCCGCGACCAAGTCGGAGAACTCGCTGGCCTGGCTGAACGTCGGGCAGGCCGCGATCACCAGCCTGATGCTGGGCTTCGCCATGGCCTGGGTCGTGCGCGAATGGAGCCGGGGTGCGGCCTCGCCGGGCGACGTGGTGTTCGTCTCGACCCTGTTGTCGCAGCTGTTCCGCCCGCTCGACCTGCTCGGCATGGTCTATCGCACCATCCGGCAGGGGGTGATCGACATGGGCGCGATGTTCGACCTGATCGATACGCCCGCCGAGGTGGTCGACGTCCCCGGCGCGGCGGCGCTGGCCGTCACGGGCGGGCATGTCCGCTTCGACCGGGTGGTCTTCGGCTATGAACCCGACCGGCCCATCCTGAAGGGGCTGACACTGGACATTCAGGCGGGGACCACCTGCGCGGTGGTGGGGCCGTCGGGGGCGGGCAAGTCGACGCTCGCGCGGCTGCTCTATCGCTTCTATGATGTGAACCAGGGCGCGATCACCATCGACGGGCAGGCGGTCGGCGCCGTCACGCAGGATAGCTTGCGCGCCGCGATCGGGATCGTGCCGCAGGACACGGTGCTGTTCAACGACACGATCGGCTATAATATCGGCTATGGCCGCGAGGGCGCGGACCAGGCCGAGGTGGAGCGCGCGGCGAAGGGCGCTGCCATCGCCGACTTCATCGAACGCCAGCCCCAGGGCTATGCGACGCGGGTCGGCGAGCGCGGGCTGAAGCTGTCGGGCGGCGAGAAGCAGCGCGTGGCGATCGCGCGCACGCTGCTGAAGGATCCGCCCATCCTGATCCTGGACGAAGCGACCAGCGCGCTCGACAGCCGGACCGAGGCGGACATCCTGGCGACGCTCCAGGCGATCGAGCGCGGGCGCACGACCCTGGTCATCGCGCACCGGCTGTCGACCATCGTTCATGCCGACCAGATCGTCGTCCTCGACGGCGGTCGCGTGGCGGAGCGGGGCACGCATGGCGAATTGCTGGCCTGGGGCGGCCTCTATGCCGAGATGTGGGCCCGCCAGGCCGCCGAGGTCGAGCAGGCCGAGGAAGCCGACGCGCTGCTCGCCTAGGCGCGATGTCAGCGGCAGCTAAGCCGTATCTGATGGGCGGGCTTGTCGAACACGATCGACGAGCAGCGGTCGAGCCGGTCCGCGCCGATCGATAGGCGATCGCGCTTGATGTCGTGCTTGCCCTTGCCGGTTACCACCACCTCATTGGGGTCGACGGCTTTGTCGGCGTCGGCGATGCTATCTGTCTTGCCATTGTCCGTGGTCCGCACGCCCAACGATCCTATGGTGAGCGGCCCGACGATTAGCGGGGTCGCCAGCGTCATGGTGCGGATCGGGCGCTCGACGCCGAAAGCGATCTCGGTCGTGCGGGTCGACCCGGTCAAACTGCCGCCATAGGCGCGGGCCAGCCGCACCGCCGCGCCCGCATTGGCCAGGGTGTAGGGATGGTGCGGATCGAAGCGGATGCGCAGCGGCCCTCCCTCCACCATGATGGTTGCGAACCGCTCGGCCCAGCCGCCGAACAAATCGCCTTGGTCGACCATGGGAAAGGCGATCGTGCGTTCCCCGGCGACCGGTTCGCGCAGACGGAAGCGGATGACGGGTTCGGGAAGACTGCCCGGCCCGAAGACTCCCGCAACTCCCGTGGCGAAGGGCTGTGGGGTAAAACCGATCCGCCGCTTCTGTGGCTTTTCCGAGCCGAACGTGACCCGTGCCACGGCGGTGCGACCTGCGATCAGCTTGGGCCCCACGCCATAGCCGACGCCGATCATGCCCGCTTTCATACCCGCCGCTTCGGCGAATTCTTGGGTGATGAGGGGCATGGCCGGAACGCCCGGATCGATGCGGACGATGCGCGTGACGCCGTTGATTGTGATCAGTTCCAGCCCATCCGGCGCGACAACCCGCTCCTGAGGGGGCGAGGACGCCGCAACTCCGAAGGTTGTGAGCGAAAGAATGGCAATCTTGGAAAAGTCAACTGCCACGAACACTCTCTCCCGTAATGTTGCGTATCGGCAACATTGCTGTGGATCGTGGCGCAATAAAGGCCGGATCGGACGAGCACCCGCACGAGGCCTCGGCTTCGCAAATCTTTTCCTTCATCCTGATGGGCGGGCAGCAGGTGGCCCGTCATCGCCGCTCAACATCGGATCAGTGCGGGGGTCTCATGCGCCAATGGAGATAGGAAAAGACGATCGGGACCAGTGTTGCCCCGAGCAGTGCCGTCAGCGCGAGCCGCGTCTTGCTATCGTCACCGATCGGCAGCAAGGCGCTCAGGGCGACGACCGCACCCGCCACCGCGAACAACCATCCGCCCAGGCGGTGGGTCGCGATCCAGGTGTCGGTGTCGATGATCGTCCAGGGCGTACGGATGCCGACGAAGAAGCCCGGCCGCGACTTGGGCATCATATTGCCGACCGCGATCAGGAACAGGCCCAGCGCGATCGGAATCAGGGTGCGGGACGGCGCCCAGCCCAGCACGGGGCCCGCAACCATCGCCTCGACCCCGATGAACAGGGCCAGCAATCCCGCCCAGACGGTACGGAGCAGCGGTGCACTACCCGCCATGTCGCGTTGCAGTGGCTCGATCCGGGGCAGGCTGGCCATGAACGCAGACAGGATGATGACCAGCACCACCGGCAGGAACAGCGCATAGCCCGGCTCGGTGAAGCGATCGGCCTGCCCGGCGGCGTTCCAGTGGGTAGGCAGCAACGTGCCCGGCGCAACCTGCGTCAGCGCCAGCGCGGACACCGCCGCCATGCCCCCCGCCACCATGGCGGACGCGACGATCAACGGACGGAAGGACATGATTTCGCTCCCTTGCTATCGTCTTCGCCCACGCCCAGCCGGGTCATGAAACCCATCAACACCTGCTCCAGCATCGACAGGTTGAGCGTGTAGAATATGCTGGTCCCCTGCTGCTCCGCCTGGATCAGGCCGGCGGCCTTCAGCTTGGCAAAATGCGCCGACATGGTGGGGCGAGACACGTCGAAGGCATCGGCGATCGCACCGGCGGACATACCCCCGCCACGCAGCATCTCCAGGATGCGGCGGCGCGTGGGATGGGCGAGGGCTTCGAACACCGGGTCCATATCCAGTGTTTAGCACAAAGGCTAATTAGTGAAAAGGCTAAATAGAGGCCGGATTGCCCGCCCTCCATTCAGCCCGAGCGAAGTCGAAGGCTATGTGCTGCGCTCACCCATGAGTGCTCTGCCGAGTCATCCCATGGCCTTCGCCTATGCTCAGGCTGAACGGAGGCGGGTTACTTCCGCTCCAGCATCAGCGCCGCCGTCGCCTTGGCGCTTCCGACCACGCCGGGAATCCCTGCGCCCGGATGGGTGCCCGCGCCGACGAAATACAGGTTCGGGATCGAATCGTCGCGATTGTGGACCCGGAAATAGGCGCTCTGGGTCAGGATCGGCTCGAGCGAGAAGGCCGAGCCCATATGCGCGTTCAGGTCGGTGGCGAAGTCCGACGGCGCATAATGGAATTTGGTCACGATCCGTTCGTGGATGTCGGGGATCAGGCGGCGGCCCACTTCGTCCAGGATGCGCTTCTCCAGGATCGGTCCGACCTCGTCCCAGTTCATCGGGAACTTGCCCATGTGCGGCACCGGGGCCAGCGCATAGAAGGTCGAATGGCCCTCCGGCGCCAGGCTGGGATCGGTGACGGTCGGGTGGTGGAGATAGAGCGAGAAATCCTCGGACAACACGCCGGTATCGTAAATGTCGGTCAGCAAGCCCTTATAGCGCGGACCGAACAGGATCATGTGGTGCGGGATGCCCGGCCATGCGCCCTTGATCCCGAAATGGACGACGAACAGCGACGGCGAGTAGCGCTTGCGCTCCAGCGCATTGACCGTCCGCCGCGCCGAGCGGTTGTCGGACAGCAGGTCGCGATAGCTGTGCATGATGTCGGCATTGGTCGCGACCGCATCCGCCTGGATGGTCAGGCCGCTCTTCGTCACCACGCCGGTCGCGCGGTCGCCCAGCGTCTCGATCCGGGTGACGGGATCGCCCAGGCGGAGGACGCCGCCGATCCGCTCGAACTGCGCGACCATGCCCGCCACCAGCCGGTTGGTGCCGCCGCGCGCGAACCAGACGCCGCCGTCGCGCTCCAGCTTGTGGATCAGCGCATAGATGGCGCTGGTCGTCATCGGATTGCCGCCGACCAGCAGCGTGTGGAAGGACAGCGCCTGGCGCAGCTTTTCGGACTGCACGAACTTCGACACCATCGTGTAGACCGAGTTCCACGCCTGATATTTCATCAGCGAGGGCGCGGCCTTGATCATCGATGCGAAGTCGAGGAACGCGACATGGCCGAGCTTCTCATAGCCTTCGCGGTAAACGCCCGCCGCATAGTCCAGGAACCGGCCGTAGCCCGCGATATCGTCGGGATTCAGCTTGGCGATTTCCGAGCGCAGCTGGGTGTCGTCGTTGCTATAGTCGAAATTGGTGCCGTCGACCCAGTTCAGCCGGTAGAAGGGGCTGACGGGATCGAGCTGTACGTCCTCGGACATGGTGCGCCCGGTCAGCGCCCATAATTCCTCCAGGCAGGACGGGTCGGTGATGACCGTCGGACCCGCATCGAAGGTGAAGCCGTCGCGCTCCCAATAATAGGCGCGCCCGCCGGGCTTGTCCCGCGCCTCGACGATGGTGGTCTGCACGCCCGCCGATTGCAGGCG
Organism: Sphingomonas sp. SORGH_AS_0870; assembly: GCF_031453175.1. Lineage (NCBI taxonomy): Bacteria > Pseudomonadati > Pseudomonadota > Alphaproteobacteria > Sphingomonadales > Sphingomonadaceae > Sphingomonas > Sphingomonas sp. SORGH_AS_0870. The sequence continues at coordinate 4,117,082 of NZ_JAVIYW010000002.1, read as the reverse complement.
GATGGCCAGGGCCAGGCCGCCAAAGCCCGATCCGATGACGACCGCGGTCTTCATGCGCGGCCCCCCGAATGGCCGCGCAGCGCGGCAATGGCGCGCAGGATCGGCACCGGCGGCCGTCCGGTCAGAATTCGTGCCTTGTCGGCCATGGTCGATTGCCCCGCATAGAAGCGCCCGATCAGGTCGGGCGGGAGTCGATAGAAACGTTCGAGGACACGGTATCGCTCATCGGGCTCGGCGGCCTTGAACAACATCGTGTCGAGCATCCGGTAGAAGCCGCGCGCGTCCCAGGCGGCGCGCGCCATGCGATAGGTCGCGTCGTGCAGATCGGCCCCGGCAAAGTCGCGGCGTTCGGCCAGCATCGCGGCCATGCGGATCGCATCGGGCAGCGAATAGCCGGTGGTCGGGTGGAACAGCCCGGCGCGCATCCCGGCCTTGGGCGTCCGGGCCCCGCCGCTGCGCCAGTAACCGTCGAAATCGCCGCCCATCGCGACCGGCAGGACGCCCGCCTCCTCGCGCACGACGGCCTGCGTGATCCAGCCGCGGCTGTCGGCATAACGCTCGATCCGCTGGACGATCGCGCGGCGGTTCAGTTCGGAGGAGGTGGAGTAATAGGTGTCCTCGACGAAGATCCGGTCCTCGGCGAAGGGCAGCGCATAGACGAAGCGATAGCCGTCGACCTGCTTGACGGTGGCGTCCATCACCACCGGCCGTTCGCAGCCATGCGGGCGCGCCAGTTGCAGTTCCTGCCCGACGAATTTCTGCCATCCGCACGACAGCGCCGACAGGTCGCCCGCGCCGCGCGCGTCGATGACGCCGGTCGCCTCCACCCGGTCGCCATCGGCGAAGACCGCCGCGGTGGCCGATACCGCCAGCACCTTGCGCCCCAGGATCAGCGCCTCCGGGGGAAGGACGCGGCGCACCTCGGCGTCGAGCCGGTGGCTTTCGATCGAATAATAGGTCTGGTCGAGGGTGCGGGCATGGGCGGGGAAGGCCACGTCATAGCTGCGCCAGCCATGCGCCACGACCCGCTCGACGATCCAGCGGTCGCGCTTGGCGACGTCGCTGCCGAAGAAGGACCAGAGATGGTTGCCGCCGATCGTCTCGCCCGCATCGACCAGGCGCACGTCCATCGACGGGTGGCGCGCCTTCAGCGCCAGCGCGATCAGGCCGCCCGCCAGCCCCGCGCCAATGATCGCAACATCGCAGGAGATTTTGGCCGCCATCCCCGCACCGCTACCGCAAAGCGGCGGTCAGGCAAAGAGCCGGTGACGGGATCGCGCGCGTCACAGCAGAACCGCCGTGTCGGGCGCATCGCCGGTCGCGAAGGTGCCGATGACCTGCCAGCGCGCCAGATCGATCATCGCGATCCGGTCGTCGTCCAGCGCGGCATAGAGGATCGACCCGCCATCGGGCAGGTTCAGCCCCGGCGCGGCGGCGGGCAGGGGCAGTCGGGCTTCCTCGGCCAGGGTGGCGGGGTTGTGGCGGGTCAGGCTCTTGTCGGCCTGGTTCGAAACGATCAGGCGGCCGTCACTCTGTACGATCACCCGCACCGCCTCGCCGCGCAGGGTCGTGCGGGCGCGGGGCTGGAGCGTGATCGCGTCGAGCGCATGGAGGATGCCCGCCGGGCGGTCGACGACATAGAGGGTGCGCGCGTCGGGGCTGAGCGCCAGTCCTTCGGGTGCGGCGCCGATATGCTGCTTGACCGGCGCAAAGCTGGCATCGTCGGGGTTCACCATGATGACCATGCCGCTCATCGTATCGGCGATATAGGCGCGGCTGCCATCGGGCTTCACCACGAAATAATGGCTGCGCGCGCCGCCGACCGGGATGATCCGGTCGGGCGTCTCGGCGGTGGCGGGGCGGTCGAACCGGGCCAGCACGCTGTCGGTTTCGGACAGCGCATAGAGCCTTCCGCTCGCATCCGTCCGCATGCCGTGCCAGCGGCGATAGGGCGCCATATCGATCGTCCGCGCCAGACGCCGCTGCTGGAGGTCGATCACCCAGAGCTGATGCCCGCCTTCGCCCGCCGCCTGCCAGCCCTTGACCCCATAGCCGCCGACATAGGCGAAGCGGCCGGCGGGGTCGGCGACCATCTCGTGCGGCTGCACGCCCAGCGCGACGCTGCCCAGTGGGCGCCCGTCGGGCACGCCGTAGAAGGCGACGCGGCCCGCGCCCTTCTCGACTACCGCGAGCGTGCCCGGCCGGACGGGGGTGGCGGCCTGGGCACGGCGCCAGGCCAGCGGCAGGGTGGTGGCGATGCCCAGCGCGGCCAGACCCCATAGCCCCTGGCGACGATCGATCAGCGACATGGACGGGCCTCCTGCAAACGATACATCATGGCCAGACGTGGCGCGGGCGCGGATGTTCCCCCCCCGCGACGGAGCCATGCGTACGGTGATGCGTCTTTTCGACAGGAATGGGGCGTGTCGCATGTTGCGGTGAAACGGCCCATTGAATAGGTGAGCCGCATGATCCGTCCTCTGAACGAAAGCGTCGCCGTCGCCCCCCAGATCCTTCCCGAGGATGTCGCGGCGATCAAGGCGGCGGGCTATACCGCCATCGTCAACAACCGTCCCGATGGCGAGGAGCCCGGCCAGCCGACCGGCGACGCGATCCGGGCCGCGGCGGAGGATCAGGGGCTGGCCTATACCGCCATCCCGGTGACGCCGGGCGGATTCAGCCACGAGATGGTCGACCAGATGACCCAGGCGCTGGTCGAGGCCAAGGGGCCGGTGCTGGCGTTTTGCCGCTCGGGCACGCGCAGCTGCAATTTGTGGGCGCTGGCGGCGGCCAAGGCGGGGCGCAATCCCACGCTGATCGTCATGCAGGCCGAGGGCGCGGGCTATGACCTGTCCGGCCTTCGCCCGACGCTGGAAGCCTTGTCGGGCGCTGCGGGATGATCCTGCCCGTCACCGGCACGCTGGCGGGCTGGGCGCTCGCCGGGGCGGGCGTCGGCATGGCCCTGGGCGGCGTCGGGATCGGCTGGCTGGTCCGCCGCCGCCGCGACCGGCGCGTCGGTTCGCCCGAAGAGGTCGCCGCGGCGGCCGAAGCGGCGCTGGCGGGCTTTGCGGTGTCGGGCGCGGTGGTCGGCGCCGACGGGCAGGGCGCGCTGGCGGTGGCGACCGACGGTCGGGTCGCGGCGATCAAGCTGCGCGGACGTCGGCTGGTGGTGCAGGAAATCCCGTGGACGCGGGTCCGCTCCACCACACAGGGGATCATCGCCGAAGCGGGCGGCCGGTTCGGGCCGGTCACGCTGGCCGGGGTGGATGTGCTGGACATCCGGCGGCTGGCCCCGCGCTAGGGCCGATCGACGTTCAACGATGCCTCTCCTTCCCTCGCCCCTCGCAGAGGGGAGAGGGTTGCGCAGACTTGGTCTTTGCGAGAGCAAAGGCTTAGTCGGAGCTGGGTGAGGGGTCCATGCGCGCAGCGCGCGAGCCTTTGGGCTCGCTCGACCCCTCACCCAAGCTGCGCTAGCCAGCAGGCTGGCAAGCTCCGCTAACCTTCTCCACTGTCCAGGGGAGAGCGGAAGAAGGGGGACTTCAGTCCCGCAGCGCGCGTTCGCCCTCGAACATGTAGTCGCGCGTGACCGGCACCGACAGGCGGCCGCGCGTCAGCTGTACCTGATAGTTGCACAGGCCCCCGTTGCGGAACGCCGCGCCCGCGCCCGCCAGGTAGAAGAGCCACATGCGATAGAAACGCTCGTCGTACAGTTCGACGATCCGGTCCTTCGCCGCCACCGTCCGCTCGTACCAGATGTCGAGCGTCCAGCCATAATGACAGCGCAGCACCTCCACATCGGTCAGGAACATGCGCATCCCCTCCTGCGCGCGCACGATCTCGGACAGGGCCGGGTTATAGCCGCCGGGGAAGATATATTTGGTCGTCCAGTCGTCGGTGACGCCCGGTCCGCTCAAGCGCCCGATGGTATGGAGCAGCATCACCCCGTCCTCGGTCAGCAGGTCGCGGCACTTGCGGAAGAAGGTCCGGTATTGCGGCGGGCCGACATGCTCGAACATGCCGACCGAGACGATGCGGTCGAACCGCCCCTCCACCCGGCGATAGTCGATCAGCTCGAATTTCACCTTGTCCGACACGCCCAGCGCCTCGGCCCGCGCGCGCGCGACCTTCAGCTGTTCCTCGGACAAGGTGACGCCCAGCACCTCGGCACCGCATTTCTGGTGCAGGTACAGCGCCATGCCGCCCCAGCCGCAGCCGATGTCGAGAACCTTCATCCCCGGCTCGATCGCCAGCTTGGCGGCGATATGCGCCTTCTTGTCGCGCTGGGCCCGCTCCAGGTCGTTCTGCGGGTCGGTGAAATAGGCGCAGCTATATTGCTTGTCGGTGTCGAGGAAGAGCTCGTACAGCGTGCCCGACAGGTCGTAATGATGCGCGACGTTCTTCTTCGACCGCCGCTCCATATTGATCCGGTCGACCCGGTGCTTGACCGCGCCCGCCGCCCGCACCAGCCAGGACGGGTTGAGATTGGCCCGGCCCGCTTCCCATTTGTCGTTGGCGGTCAGCAGTTCGACCAGGTCGCGGACATCGCCCTTCTCGACCAGCAGGCGACCGTCCATGAAACATTCGCCCGCCGCCAGCGCGGGGTTGCGCACGATCTGCCCCGCCACCCGCGAGTCCGTGAAGCGGATCGCGACGTCGGGATAACCGGGATCGGGCGTACCGAATTCGCGGACGGTGCCGTCATGATGGGTGAGGGACAGGCGGCCCTTGCGGACCGCGCGCGACAGAAAGAGATCGATCAGCGCCATATGGCACCGACTAGTGCCTTAAATTCCGGCGTACCAGTCATAATCGACATGGTCTTCCCAATAGCCGCCCTTGCCCAAACCTATGTTGGACAGGTTTTCGACCGCATCGATCGCCATGAGATATTTGGCGTGCTTGTAGCCCAGCTGCCGCTCTACCCGCAGGCGCAAGGGCGCGCCGTGGCCGACGTCCAGCATCCGCCCGTTCATGCCCCAGGCCAGGATGGTCTGCGGGTGGAAGGCGTCGATCAGGTCGAGCGATTCATAATAGGGCTGGCCGCCATAGAGATCGGCGCAGGTGAAGACGACATAGCGGGCCCGGCTGCTGATATTCGCGGCCTTCAGCACATTGCCCAGCATCGGCCCCATCCACTCGCCGATCGCGCTCCAGCCCTCGACGCAATCGTGGCGGGTGATCTGGCGGCGGGCCGGAAACTCGCCGATCTGGCGCAGCGAGAGCAAGAGGGGGGTGGCGACCAGCCCGCCGACCTTCAGCCGCCAGCCCTGAAAGCGATTCGCCACCAGCGCGGCATATTCGGGCGTCCCCGGATCGCGCGTGCCGTTGGTGCGGAAATAGGGCGACATCTGGTCGCGGCGATATTCCGGCGCCAGCGCGCCCCGGTCCATCAGCGCCCGCTGCAATCCCTTTTGCATATCCTCGCCCGCGAACAGGATCTTGCGCGCGGTGGGCTGCTCGATGATCCGGTCGCACCCGGCCAGCAACAGCCCGGCCCCGCCGGTCAGGATCGTCCGGCGACGAATCAGCGCGCTCATTCGGGAACCCTCCAGCGGCCGGTAATCATAGCGCGCATCTCGTTGCCCGCGCCCGCCAGGATGACCAGCACGAGGTGGACGATGGTGAACAGTGCCAACACGCTGGCGGTGATGAAGTGAATCGAGCGCGCCGATTGCCGTCCGCCCAATATCTCCAGCACCCAGGGCCAGGCGGCGTTCATGCCCGGCGACAGTGCGATCCCGGTCAGGATGGCGAGCGGCAATGCGACGAACAGGACCAGCACATAGCTGAGCTTCTGGAACAGGTTATAGGCACGGGGGTCCTTTTCGTCATGAAAGCGAAAGGCCAGATGCCGCCCCAGGTCCGCCCGGATCGCGGCGGCGCGCAACTCGCGCGCCCGGATGCGCAGGTCGCGCTGGAAATGCCGGGTCGCCAGCCCCCCGATCATATAGGCGAGGAGTCCGAACCCCAGCACCAGCGCGAAGAACAGGTGCCAGCGGCGCGAGATCGCCAGGTTGTAGCGCGCGGGAATCGTGATCCAGCCGGGGAAATGCGGCAGGCTGGCCCAGGCGTGGTCGAAATTCGCGCCGTAGCGTCCCCAATAGAGCCGGGGATGCGCGTTGGAGATGCCCAGCCCCGATCCCAGCAGGATCAGCACCGCGACCGCATTGACCCAGTGCCAGACCCGCGTCACCCATCCATGACGACGGATGACGGTTCCGGGCCCCTTCCGGGGTCTTTCCGGCTCGGTCGGCGTTCCGGCTTCCATTCGCACTCCCTTTCGGTGACCATCCATGATCGACAACTGGCATTTCTACGAACCCGTCAACGGCCATGGCCTGGCCCATGATCCCCTGAACGCGATCGTCGCCCCCCGGCCCATCGGCTGGATCGGCAGCCGGTCGTCGGCGGGGGTCAACAATCTGGCACCCTACAGCTTTTTCAACGTCTTCAACTACCGTCCGCCGCTGATCGGCTTTTCGTCGCAGGGGTGGAAGGACTCGGTCGCCAATATCGCGGAGACCAAGGTCTTCACCTGGAACCTGGCCACCATGACGCTGGCCGATGCGATGAATGCCAGTGCATCGCATGTCCCGGCGGAGGTGGACGAATTCGCGCTGGCGGGCGTGGCGGCGGAGGACGGGCGGCTGGTCGCCGCACCGCGCGTCGCTCAGAGCCCGGTGTCGTTCGAATGCCGCCTGACCCAGCTCGTCCGGCTGGAGACCAAGGAAGGGCGCGCGCTCGACCAGTGGCTGGTCATCGGCGAGGCGGTGGGCATCCATATCGCCGCCGATCTGATCGAGAACGGAATCTATCAGACCGCCCGCGCCCGCCCGATCCTGCGCGGCGGCGGCCCGGTCGATTATTTCGAGGTGACCGAGGCGGCTCGCTTCGAGATGCGTCGGCCCGACTAGGGCCGATCGCCATTCGGCGATGCCTTCCCTTCCCTCGCCCCTCGCAGAGGGGAGAGGGTTGCGCAGACTTGGTTTTTGCAAAAGCAAAGGCCTAGTCGGAGCTGGGTGAGGGGTGGGCGCTCGCTTGGCGAGCGCCGCGAGCCTTCAGGCTCGCTCGACCCCTCACCCAAGCTGCGCTAGCCAGCAGGCTGGCAAGCTTCGCTAACCCTCTCCCCTGTCCAGGGGAGAGGGAAGAAGGCTGGCTGCACCGCGACTGGCTTCACCATCGACCCGCAGGGGAGGCGGCCAGCGCGGCCATTAAACGTTGATTTAGATTATAGAGCCCAAAATGCCTGCCCAATGGGAGGCATGCGATGATTCGATAATATGCTGGTGCGATGGCGCGGGATGGCCGGGGGTGGGTCGATCCTGGCGCGAACTCTATTTCTCACCGCATGCTCCTTGCGGCGGTCCGGGCCGGGGTGGGGCTCGACCAGGGCAGGGCGCCATGCGGTCCCGATTGTGTCGAGGCACCCCTTATGCTGTCCGAATGGCTGCACATGCGCGAAGAGTTGACGCGCGTCATGACCCAACATCGCGCCCTGTGCGGCGCGTCCGCGCCCGATCCCGTTGCGCTGAGTCGCAACCGCTGGCTGATCTCCAATGTCAGTCGCCAGCGCGCGACCTGGCTGACCGGCACGGCGCTGCCCGCCGCCGAGCGGCTGGCCCATACGCCCGGCGGTGCTGGCTGGCTGGCCTTGCAGGCGCATGTCCCCGCCTATCGCCAGCGCATCTCGGGCTTCGTATCGCGCTGGCCGATCGAGGCGATCGTCAAGGACTGGGTCGGCTATCGCCACGCCACCGCCGAGCTGCGCTTCGAGATCGCGCAGTGGCTCCGCAAGGAAGAGGTCGCGATGCGGGCGCTGGTGGCGGAGATGGAGTCGATGCCCGCCATGCCGCCGCTCAAAGCCGGTCAGGCATAGCCGCGCCAGAAGAACACCACCGTCGTCACCGTCGTCAGGAGCAGCGTCCAGCCACGGATCAGGCCGGGGGGCAGCTTGCGCCCGATCAGCGCACCGCTCCACCCGCCCGCTATCCCGCCCGCCAGCATCGGCAGGCACTGGGCCCAGGCGACCATGCCGGTGACGACGAACACCAGCGTGGCGGCCGCGTTGGCGGTCGCCAGCATCAGCGTGCGCGGCGCGGCCAGTTGCGCCGGGCTGCGGCTCGACAACAAGCCCCAGGCGGCGGTCAGTATCATGCCGATGCCGCCGCCGAAATAGCCGCCGTAAATGCCCAGCACCGCCTGCGCACCGATCAGCGCGCGGGGGCCGGGCCGGGCGATCCGCGCCAGCCAGTCCGAGGCATGGCGCCCGGCGGCGATGGCGATCGTCGCGGTCAGCAACAGCCAGGGCACGATCAGGTCGAAGGCGCGCGGCGGCGTCAGGAACAGCAGCACGCTGCCCAGCAGTGCGAAGCAGAAGGTGATCGCCGCCATCCGGCGCATCGACACGCCCATCACCGGCTCCAGCCCATGGCGATAGGCCCAGACGCTGGCCATCGCGGCGGGTTGCAGCGCGACGTTCGAGGTGGCGTTGGCGATGGTGGAGGGCAGGCCGAGCGCGATCAGCGTCGGCATGGTCGAGAAACTGCCCCCGCCCGCCAGCGCGTTCATCGCACCCCCGACAAAGCCCCCGGCGGCGGCGAGGGCGAGAAAGGTCCAGTCGATCATCGGGGCGGGTAACGCATGGTGCGGAGCTTCCGTGCCTCAACCGAGGGCGGGCGGCAAGCACTTGGACATTCCTCCCCTGCAAGGGGAGGGGGACCATGCGCAGCATGGTGGAGGGGTGTCATCCTATCGAGAGCGGGACACCCCTCCGTCAGGCCTTCGGCCTGCCACCTCCCCTTGCAGGGGAGGAAAAGATCAGCCCAAAGCGGCGAACTTCTCTTCCGCCTCGCGGTCGAGCTGCGCGCGGCTCTTCTTCTCGGCGGCGGTCTTCAGCTGGCCGCAGGCGGCGTCGATGTCGCGCCCGCGCGGGGTGCGCACCGGCGCCGAGATGCCGCCCTCGAACACGATGTCGGAGAAGCGGCGGATCCGCTCCGGGGTCGAGCATTCGTAATCGGCGCCGGGCCAGGGGTTGAACGGGATCAGGTTCACCTTGGCGGGCAGCTTATAGTGGCGCAGCAGGCGGACCAGCTCGTGCGCATCGGCGTCCGAGTCGTTCTTGTCCTTCAGCATCACATATTCGAACGTGATGCGCCGGGCATTGTTGGCACCGGGATAGTCGGCACAGGCCTGGAGCAGTTCCTCGATGCCGTATTTCTTGTTGAGCGGCACGATCTCGTCGCGCACGTCCTTGGTCACGGCGTGGAGCGAGACGGCCAGGTTCACGCCGATCTCTTCGCCCGCGCGCGCCATCATCGGGACGACGCCGCTGGTCGACAGGGTGATGCGACGCTTGGACAGCGCCAGGCCGTCGCCGTCCATCACCAGCTTCAGCGCATCGCGCACCGCATCGAAATTATAGAGCGGCTCGCCCATGCCCATCATGACGATGTTGGTCAGCATGCGGCCCTCGGGCTGGCTGGGCCATTCGCCGAGCGAGTCGCGCGCCAGCATCACCTGCCCGACGATCTCGCCCGCGGTCAGGTTGCGCACCAGGCGCATCGTGCCGGTGTGACAGAAACGGCAGTTGAGCGTGCAGCCGACCTGGCTCGACACGCACAGCGTACCCCGATCCGCGTCGGGGATGAACACCATCTCGTAATCCTGCCCGTCGGGCGAGCGGAGCAGCCATTTGCGCGTGCCGTCGCTCGACACCTGCGCCTCGACCACGTCGGGACGGCCGATGACGAAGCGTTCCTCCAGCCAGGGATGCTGCGCCTTGGCGATGTCGGTCATGTCGGCGAAGCGGGTCGCGCCGCGATTGTAGAGCCAGTGCCAGATCTGCTTGGAGCGCAGCTTGGCCTGTTTCAGCTCCATGCCGCCGGACAGCAGCGCCTCGCGCAACTGGTCCTTGGTCAGCCCGATCAGGTCGACTCGGCCATCGGGACGCGGTTGCACGCCGCGCGGCACGGGCACGGGATCGATGTGCCCGGGGATGGGCATGGGGGCGGCCGAAACTGTCTGCATCGCGTGGCCATAGCGCAAAATCGCATCCATTTCCACTGGTACGAGGATGCGCCCGAGGGATGGCTAAGGACGAGTCACGCAGGACAGCGTCGCTGCATCGATCGCCGCCGCCGCGCCCGCCAGCGCATAGGTGTCGGCAAAAGGGCGGCGGCCGGGATCGACCGCCGAGACGCTCATGCTGCGCCCGGACCGCATCGCCATGACCAGCGCATGGTCGGTCGCGGCATCGGGCGCCCAGAGCAGCCGGTCGGTGCCGACCAGCGGAAAGCGCCGCTCGCCGATCGACAGCGTCACCGGTGTCTCGCGGTCGCGCGGCAGGCTGAGGCGTAGCGCGAAGGAGGCGCGGAGGCGCTTGGCGGGCCAGGTGCCGACGCTGGCGAAACCGCCCGTTCGCCCGTTGGCCAGCACCGGCCGGGCGATGGCATAGCAGCGACCCGGATCGCGAAACGCGCCCCAGCCCTTGTAGATGCCGATCGTCTCGCGCGCGGAGGCGGGCATGGCGGCGAGCAGCAGGATCAGCGCCAGCCGTCTCATGCCGAAGGCCGGTGGACCAGCGTCTCGCGCCCCCGCTCGATCATCACGATCGACCCCTGCGGCAGGCGCTCGGCGACCGGCACGCCGCAATGCGCGTCGTCGGCCAGGCCCAGCAGCAGCCCGCGCAGCACCCGGCTGGACAGGCCGTGCATCAGGATCAGGCGATCGCCGTCATGGTCCTGCGTATCGGCCATCCATCGCCCCAGCCGTTCGGCCATCGCCGCATAGGTCTCGCCATCGGGGGCGGCCACCGCCATGCCGTGCGGATGGACGACGGGGCCATGGGTCGCGGTCAGCTCGGCCAGGGTGCGGCCGCCCCAGCTGCCGAACCCCAGTTCGATCAGCCGGACGTCCTGGTGCGTCTGGTGCCAGTCCAGCCCCAGATGCTCGGCGATGACCGCCAGCGTCTGCAACGCGCGGCCGGCGGGCGAGGACCAGAGGGTCAGCGCGGGACCTTCGCCCACGGGACCTTCGCCCAACCGTTCGCGCAGTACCGTGCCGATCGCATCGGCCTGGGCAAAGCCCTTGCGGGTCAGCGGGGTGTGCAGGTCGACCCGGTCGCCCTGGATGCGTCCGATCCGGTTGAAGACGGTTTCGCCATGCCGGGCGATATAGTCGCGGCCGCGTCGGGCGGGCAGGGCATCGGGGGTCGCCATGGCCGCATCCCTGTCGCGGCTGTTGCGCGTATGCAACGCTTTTTCCTGTTTAGCTGAGGTTCATGCAACGCAGGCGCTTTCCCGTCATTGAGCGTGCGACCGCCACCTGTAACGGCGGCCTGTACAGTAACGGAGTAAGTTATGCGTAAGCTCATGCTCGCCGCCCTGGCGACCTCGGCCGCCATCGCCGCCGCGGCCCCCGCCGCCGCCCAGACGACCACGGGCCAGCCCTTCACGGGTTTCCGCGTCGAAGGGCTGATCGGCTATGACAGCCTGAACGACCGCCAGGGACAGGACAAGAGTTCGAGCGACGGCGTGCTCTACGGCGCCGGCATCGGCTATGACATTCCGGCGGGCCCGGTGATCCTGGGTGCCGAGGGCGAGATTTCGGGCAGCAGCTCGGACACGCGCAGCAACGGCATCCGCGTTGCGGGCGACGAATTCCGCCTGGGCGCGGGACGCGATCTCTATGCTGGTGCGCGCGTCGGCTATGTGATCTCGCCGGTCGCGCTGGGCTATCTGAAGGCCGGTTACACCAACGCCAAGTTCGATGCGCGCTACACCACGGCGGGCGTCACCACCGTCAATTCGCAGGAAGTCGGCGGCTATCGCCTGGGCGCGGGCCTGGAATATGCGATCAGCCCGAACACCTTCGTGAAGGGCGAATATCGCTACTCGCATTATGACGAGCTGGACGGCGTCGGCATCAATCCGAACCGCCACCAGTTGATGGCCGGCCTGGGCCTGCGTTTCTAAAGGATCGCGGGTTTTCCACATTAACGGTGGTTTTACCCCAATGTTGGAGGGGTCGGAGCCTTGCTCCGGCCCCTTCTTCGCGGGTAGGAACCAAGGCCATTTATCACTATCGGAATCGGACCATGCGGTCGTTCCGGCGGGGGATTTCGAGATGAAGGCGACGATCGAACGCGCAACGCTGCTCAAGGGATTGAGCCATGTCCAGTCGGTGGTGGAGCGGCGGAACACGATTCCGATCCTCTCCAACGTGCTGCTGGAGGCGACGGCCGAGGGCCAGCTGCGCATGATGGCGACCGACCTCGACCTCCAGATCAACGACAGCGTCGCCGCCGCCGTCGACCAGCCGGGTTCGACCACCGTGTCGGCGCACACGCTGTTCGACATCGCGCGCAAGCTGCCAGAGGGCGCGCAGGTCCAGCTGACCGCCGCCGAGGGGCGCATGACCATCGTCGCGGGCCGCGCGCGCTTCTCGCTGGGCACCCTGCCGCGCGACGATTTCCCGGTGATCGCCGAGGGTGAGCTGCCGACCCAGTTCGAGCTGTCGGTCGAACTCCTGAAGCAGATCATCGACAAGACCCGCTTCGCCATCTCGACCGAAGAGACGCGCTATTATCTGAACGGCATCTTCCTGCACGTCGCCGAGGATAACGGCGCACCCGTGCTGAAGGCCGCCGCCACCGACGGCCACCGTCTGGCGCGCGTCACCATCGAGCGTCCGCAGGGCGCCGAGGGAATGCCCGACGTGATCGTGCCCCGCAAATGCGTCGGCGAGCTGCGCAAGCTGCTCGACGAGGTGGACGGCTCGGTCGGCGTGTCGCTGTCGGGCACCAAGATCCGCTTCGACCTGGGCCAGGCGATCCTGACCTCCAAGCTGATCGACGGCACCTTCCCCGATTACAGCCGCGTCATCCCGACCGCCAACGACAAGATCCTGAAGCTGGACCCCAAGGCGTTCATGCAGGGCGTCGACCGCGTCTCGACCATCGCGACGGAGAAGACCCGCGCGGTGAAGATGGCGCTGGACCGCGACCGGATCACCCTGTCGGTGACCAGCCCCGAAAACGGCACCGCCTCGGAAGAGGTGCCGGGCGAATATACCGCGCCGGGCTTCGAGATCGGCTTCAACAGCCGCTACCTCCTCGACATCCTGGCGCAGATCGACAGCGACCTGGTCGAAGTCCACCTGGCCGACGCCGCCGCGCCGACCCTGATCCGCGAGAATGACAAGGCCCCCGCACTCTACGTGCTGATGCCGATGCGGGTCTAAGACCCAAATCCTCCCCGCTCGCGGGGAGGGGGACCACCCGCAGGGTGGTGGAGGGGGATCGCCGCGGGGGATGTCCCGTGTGGAAGCCCCCCTCCGTCAGGCCTTCGGCCTGCCACCTCCCCATGCTGGGGAGGATCGTTTAAGGCGGACCCGATGCTCACCCGCCTGATCCTCACCGATTTCCGCAATCATGCCGACCTCGCGCTGAACCCCAGTGCGGGGTTCGTCGTGCTGACCGGCGAGAACGGTGCGGGCAAGACCAATGTGCTGGAGGCGGTGTCGCTGCTCGCCCCCGGCCGGGGCCTGCGACGGGCGGCGCTGTCGGCGATGGCGCGGCAGGGAGGCAAGGGCGGGTTCGGGGTCGCCGCGACCCTGAACGGCGATGTCGAGATCGCGACCGGCGCGCTCGCTTCCTCGCCCGAGCGGCGGGTGGTGCGGGTGCAGGGCGCGGGGACGAGCGCCAATGCGCTGGCCGACTGGCTGTCTGTCCTGTGGTTGACCCCGGCGATGGACCGGCTGTTCGTCGAGCCCGCGTCGGAGCGACGGCGATTCCTCGACCGGCTGGTGCTGGCGCTGGCTCCGGCGCATGGGATGCACGCGACCCGCTATGACGCGGCGATGCGCGAGCGCAACCGCTTGCTCGCCAGCGAAGGTCCGGTCGATCCCGACTGGCTGAGCGCGCTGGAGGCGCGGATGGTCGAGCATGGCGCGGCGGTGGATGCCGCGCGCGTCGCGGCAGTCGCGGCGCTCGACCAGCGGTTGGAGGAGGTGCCCGACAGCGTGTTCGCGCGCGCCGCGCTGGCGTTGAAGGGGGAGGCGGTGGACCCGGCCGCCTTCGCCCATGCGCTGGCGATGGGGCGCAGGCGCGATGCGGCGGCGGGGCGGACGCTGGTGGGACCGCACCGCGCCGACTTGGCGGTGACGCATGTGGCGAAGGGACAGGCGGCGGCGCTGTGTTCGACCGGCGAGCAGAAGGCGCTGCTGCTGGGCATCGTGCTGGCGCATGCCGATCTCGTCACCGAGCGGCGCGGGGTGCCGCCGGTGCTGCTGCTCGACGAGGTGGCGGCGCATCTCGACCCGTCCCGCCGCGCCGCGCTGTTCGAGCGGCTGGCCGGGCGGGGGCAGGTATGGATGACCGGGACCGAGCCCGCGCTGTTCGCCGATGTGCCGGGCGAGGCGACGCGGGTCGTTTTCTAGGGCCGATCGATACTCAGCGATGCCTTCTTCTCCCCTCGCCCCTCGAAGAGGGGAGAGGGTTGCGCAGACTTGGCCTTTGCGAAAGCAAAGGCTTAGTCGGAGCTGGGTGAGGGGTGAATGCGCGCAGCGCGCGAGCCTTAGGGCTCGCTCAACCCCTCACCCAAGCTGCGCTAGCCAGCAGGCTGGCAAGCTTCGCTAACCCTCTCCCCTGTCCAGGGGAGAGGGGAAGAAGCAGACCTGAATGTCGATCCGCCCTAATTTGCGGGAGGCTCGGTGAGACTCCCCTCCCGCTGGTAGGAGGGGCATGCTCCGGTTCAACGGCAGGGACCACTATCGGTGTGCACCGGACGTCGCCCCGCAACGCACCCCTCCCGCAAGCGGGAGGGGATGGGGGAGGGCAAAGGTGCCTCGCAGAGCCCATCACCTCACCGGCACAGTCTCACCGCCACCCTGTCGAGCGCGCGGTCGTGACTCGCCGTCTCGCCCGCGCTCAGGAACCCCTGTCGGGCCACGAAGCGATCGGCGTCGCGGCGAACCCGCTCGACATCGTGCCACAGGGCCTGCGCCTCGGCCTGCGACAGACGGCGCGCCTTGCGGGCATTGCCGATGTCCGCCTCCAGGATATTGGCGCGCATCGCGACATGCGCCTGGCGCGGGTCGCGGACCTTGCCGCCGGTGGGCGCGCGCAGGCGGTGCTGCTGCGCCAGGTCGCAGCCGGGATAGTCGCGGCCCATCGGTCGGGCCGAGACGGGCAGCGCGGCCATAACCGTCGCCAGGAGCAGGGTTCTGCCGGTCATCATATCTCTCCCATCGGATGATGCGGGGATTCTACGCGCGGGCGGCTTGCCCGCTCCCGACCGGGGCGTGACATTCCCGTCAGCCGGGCGATTTCGGCGCCCCCGGACCGGCGGCGTGTGGGGGTGCGCGAAAGGGTCCCGCCGCCTCCCATTTCGCTTCCCCTTGGGGGCCGGAATTCCTATATACTCGCTATGGCAGATACCCCCCAGACGAATGAGTACGGCGCCTCCTCGATCAAGGTGCTGAAGGGCCTCGACGCGGTGCGCAAGCGGCCGGGCATGTATATCGGCGACACCGACGACGGTTCGGGCCTGCACCATATGGTGTTCGAGGTCAGCGACAATGCGATCGACGAAGCGCTGGCGGGGCATTGCGACCGCATCGACATCCAGCTGAACGCCGACGGCTCGGTCAGCGTCACCGACAATGGTCGCGGCATCCCGACCGGCATCCACCCCGAAGAGGGCGTCTCGGCGGCCGAGGTCATCATGACCCAGCTCCATGCGGGCGGCAAGTTCGAGAACACGTCGGACGACAATGCGTACAAGGTCTCGGGCGGCCTGCACGGCGTCGGCGTGTCGGTGGTGAACGCGCTGTCCGAGTTCCTCGACCTGACCATCTGGCGCGACGGCGAGGAGCATTATATGCGCTTCGCACACGGCGATGCGGTCGCGCCGCTGAAGGTCGTCGGCAAGGCCGAGCCGGGGCAGAAGGGCACCCGCGTCACCTTCCTGCCGAGCCCTGCGACCTTCAAGATCACCGAGTTCGACTTCGACAAGCTGGAGCATCGCTATCGCGAGCTGGCGTTCCTGAACTCGGGCGTCCGTCTGTTCCTGACCGATGCGCGCCATGACGAGCCCAAGACCGTCGAGCTCTATTACGAGGGTGGCATCGCCGCCTTCGTGAAGTGGCTGGACCGCTCCAAGTCGCCGCTCTTCCCCGAACCCATCGCCATCCATGGCCAGCGCGATGCGATCGGCATGGACGTCGCGCTGGAGTGGAATGACAGCTATTACGAGAACGTCCTCGCCTTCACCAACAACATCCCCCAGCGCGACGGCGGCACCCATATCGCGGCCTTCCGCGCGGCGTTGACCCGCACGCTCAACAATTATGCCGACAAGTCGGGCCTTCTGAAGAAGGAGAAGGTGACGCTGACCGGCGACGACATGCGCGAAGGCCTGACCGCGATCGTCTCGGTCAAGCTGCCCGATCCGAAGTTCAGCAGCCAGACCAAGGACAAGCTGGTCTCCTCCGAGGTCCGCCAGCCGCTGGAGGCGCTGATCGCCGACAAGCTGGCCGACTGGCTGGAGGAAAACCCGCAGAACGCCCGCGCGATCGTCGCCAAGATCATCGACGCCGCCGCCGCGCGCGAGGCCGCCAAGCGCGCCCGCGAGCTGACCCGGCGCAAGGGGGTGATGGATATCGCCTCGTTGCCCGGCAAGTTGGCCGATTGCCAGGAGCGCGATCCCGCCAAGTCCGAACTCTTCCTGGTCGAGGGTGACTCGGCCGGTGGTTCGGCCAAGCAGGGGCGCAATCGCCATTTCCAAGCGATCCTGCCCTTGCGCGGCAAGATCCTGAACACCGAGCGCGCGCGGTTCGACCGCATGATCTCGTCCAAGGAAATCGGCACGCTCATTCAGGCGATGGGCACCGGCATCGGTCGCGACGATTTCAACGCGGACAAGCTGCGTTATCACAAGATCGTCATCATGACCGACGCAGACGTCGACGGCGCGCATATCCGCACGCTGCTGCTGACCTTCTTCTATCGCCAGATGCCTGAGCTGATCGAGCGCGGGCACCTCTATATCGCCCAGCCGCCGCTCTATAAGGCGACCAAGGGACGGTCGGAGGTGTACCTCAAGGACGACACCGCGCTCGACGAATATCTGGTCGAGGCGGGCGTCTCGACCATGGTGCTGGAGGGGCCGGGCGGCGCGCGGTCGGGCAACGACCTGAAGGCGCTGGTCGATCATGCGCGGCGGATGCGGACCCTGATGCGCTACGTGCCGCGCCGCTATGACGCCTCGATCATCGAGGTGCTGGCACTGGCGGGCGCGCTGGACCCCGTGCTGACCCGCGAGCAGCGCATGGCGACGGTGGTCGAAACCACGCGGCGGCTGGAGTCGGGCGATCACGAGGCGCGCTGGTCGGCGCGTCTGACCGAGGATGGCGGCGTCCATTTCGAGCGGCTGTGGCGCGGCGTGACCGATCACCACATCGTCGAGGCCAGCTTCATCGCCTCGGCCGAGGCGCGCAAGCTGCACAGCCTGGCCGCCGAACAGGCCGAGAGCTTCGCGCAGGCGGGCAAGCTGGTGCCGCTGCGCAGCGCCGCGACCGAGCCCTCGGCCGATGTCGTGCCGACCGACGAAGAGGGCCACAGCACCACGCTGGCGCGCGGCGAGACCCGCGTGGCGCGGCCCAGCCAGTTGCTCGACGCGATCCTCACCTCGGGCCGCAAGGGCCTAGCGATCCAGCGCTACAAGGGTCTGGGCGAGATGAATGCCGAGCAGCTTTGGGAAACCACGCTCGATCCCGCCGTCCGCTCGATGCTGCGCGTGACGTCGGACGACGTCGCGGCGGCGGACGAGGTGTTCAGCCGGTTGATGGGCGAAGTCGTCGAGCCGCGACGCGAGTTCATCCAGGACAATGCGCTGAACGTGGCGAATCTGGACGTGTAATCGGGACTATCCATTCCCCCGCTCCGTTCAGCCTGAGCGAAGTCGAAGGCCACGCGTTTCCCTTGGGCTTCGACTACGCTCAGCCTGAACGGCGGTGGGGGATGACGGCATCAGAACATAGGAGAGAGCAGGCATGAAGGCGATCGCACTGGGACTGATGCTGGCGGCGGGGACGACCGTCGCGGTGGCGCAGCAAAAGCCTGCCGCGTCCGCCAAGCCCGCCGCCGTCCCGGCATACATCACCGCCGCGCTCGCCGATCCGGCGCGGGCCGAGCAGGCGGGCGACGATGCGCGGCGCCAGGCGGCCGCCGTCCTCGCTTTCTCGGGCGTGAAGCCGGGCGATACGGTGATCGATTACCTGCCGGGCAAGGGCTATTGGACCCGTATCCTGTCGGGCATCGTCGGGCCGAAGGGGCATGTCTATGCCTATTGGCCCGCCGCCGCGCAGCGTTATGCTGAAAAGTCGCTGGGCGCGATCCAGGCGCTGAACCTGCCCAACGCCACCGTACAGGTGCAGGCGGTGAACATCCCCGTTTCGGACCAGCCGATCGACCTGTTCTGGACCGTCCAGAATTACCATGACGTCGCTAACAAGGATGCGGGCGAGCCCGCGCTGCGCGCCTTCGACCAGGCGGTGTTCAAGCTGCTGAAGTCGGGCGGCACCTATGTCATCATCGATCACGCCGATACGGTGGGCAAGGGGCTGGCCGACACCAACACGACGCACCGGATCGACCCCGACTATGTGAAGCGCCAGGTCCAGTCGGTCGGCTTCCGCTTCGTCGGTGAGAGCCGCGTCCTGCGCAACCCCGAGGACGACCATAGCAAGAACGTCTTCGACCCCGCCATTCGCGGGCGCACCGACCAGTTCGTCTACAAGTTCCGCAAGCCCTGAACTGGGCGGCGCGCGTCAGGGCTGGCGGCGGATTGGGGAGGGGGGAGCGTGGCCTTCGACTTCGCTCAGGCTGAACGGAGTTTGGGTTTCACCGCATCTGTTCCCCCGCCCCGTTCAGCCCGAACGACGTCGAAGGCCAAGCGCCGGGCCCGCTAGACCGCCATCCGCAGCACCGCCCGGACCCCGGCATGGTTCGGGTCGTAATCCAGTGTCGTCTGCAGGCTCTGCGCCATCGCGCGGATCAGCTTGGCGCCCAGCCCGGTGCCCTGCGGCTTCTGGTCCACCGCCATGCCGCAGCCGTCATCCTCGACCACCAGTTCGCAGCCCTGCTCGACGCGGCTCAGGAAAATGCGCACCTCGCCCGCGCGGTCGGGATAGGCATATTTGCAGGCATTGGTGACCAGTTCGGTCACGATCACCCCGATCGACACCGCGCGGTCGGTCTTCACCCGGATCGGCTCGGCGGACAAGGTCAGGGTGCGCGGACAGCTATGGTGCGACCAGCTCTCGCCCAGTTCCTCGACCAGCGCGCCCAGATAGTCGCGCAGGTCGACCTGATCGACATCGTTGGCGGTGTAGAGCCGACGATGCACCTGCGCGATCGCCCGGATGCGACGCTGCGTATCCTCCAGCGCCTCGCGCGCCTGCGCATCCGTCAGGCTGCCCTTCTGCAACCCGATCATCGCCGACACCAGCTGCAACGAATTGGCGACGCGGTGATTGACCTCGCTCAGCATCGCCTCCAGCCGGGCATTGGAGGCGCGGAGTTCGGCCTCGGCCACGGCCTTGGCGCGTTCCAGCCGCGTGCGGTCGAGCACCTGCGCGAAGCTGGCGGCGAGCAGCGCGAAGAAATCCTCGCCGACCGTCTTCACCACATAGTCCGCCGCCCCGGCCTTCAACGCGGCGACCGCGATCCGCCCCTCGTCCGAGCCGGTCACATAGACGACCGGCGGCGGATCGGGCAGCGCGGTGATCGCGGCCAGCGTCTCCAGCCCGTCCATGCCGGGCATATAATGGTCGACCGCGACCAGATCGAAATCGCCCGCCGCCGCCAGCGCGACGCCCTCGTCCCCCGATGCCGCGCACGACACCGCATAGCCGTGCCGCCCGAGCGCGCGCGACACCAGCCGACGCAGCGCATCGTCGTCGTCGATATAGAGGATGCGGGGCGGGCCGCCGGTCGTCATGGGCAAGCGGGCGATCAGCCCTCGACCTCGGGCACCTGGATCACCGACAGGAACAGGCCCAGCTGGCGGATCGCCTGGGCGAAATTCTCATAATTCACCGGCTTGGTGATATAGACGTTGCAGCCCAGGTCGTAGCAGCGCTGGATCTCGACCTTGTCGTCGGTGGTGGTCAGCACGACGACCGGGGTGCGCTTGAGCGGGCTGTTTTCCGCCTTGATCTTGGCCAGGATGTCGGTGCCGCTCATGTCGGGCAGGTTCAGGTCGAGCAGGACCAGTGCCGGGCCGTTCTTCGCCGGGCCGTCGGGCGCGTTGAACAGATAGTCGAGCGCGCTGGTGCCGTCGGTATAATGGCGGATGTCGTTCAGAATGCCCGCGCGGCGGATATTCTTCTCGATCAGGCGGGCATGGCCTTCGTCGTCCTCGATCATGACGATGCCGACGGAGCGATGGTCGTTCATTCAGGCGCTTTCGATGGAAAGGGTGGCTGGTAGCGACAGGAAGAAGGTCGCGCCTTCACCCAGTTGAGATTCGACGGAAATCGTACCGCCCAGGCGATAGGCGAGCGCGCGGACATGGGCCAGGCCGATGCCCTCGCCCGGCTGGTCCTGCTGGCCCGAGCGGCGGAACAGGTCGAAGATGCGCTGGTGATCGCGCGGGTCGATGCCGCGCCCATTGTCGCGCACCGCGACGATCACCCGGCCGCGCGTCTCCTCGGCGGAGACATGCACCTCGGCGGGGCGGGTCGGGTGGCGGTATTTGGTCGCATTCTCGATCAGGTTGGACAGGATCTGCTCCAGCGCGATCCGGTCGCTGACCACCACCGGCATCGGCCGCGCGATGGTGACGGTGACGCCGCGATCGTCGATCACATGGCGGATCGAGTCGGTGATCTGTTCGGCCAGCTGGTCGAGCGCGATCATCTCGGGCGCGAGCACCCGGCGTCCTTCGCGGCTGAGCTTCAGGATGGCGTTGATCAGCCGGTCCATCTTGGCGGTCGAGGTGCGGATGAAGCCGATCGCCTCGGGCAAGTCCTCGCGCGCGGCGAGACGGGCTTCCTCGGTCACGATCTGCGGCGCCTCCGCCTCGGCGCGGTCGATCAGCGCGGCCAGCGGCTGGGTCGCGGCGGACAGCTCGGCGGTGAAGCCCATCACGTTGACCAGCGGCGAGCGCAGGTCGTGGCTGACGATATAGGCGAAGCGCTGGATCTCCTCGTTCGCCAGCGCCAGGTCGGCGGTGCGTTCCTTGACCTGTTCCTCCAGCGTGGCGTTGAGGTCGGCCAGTTCGGCGCGCGACCGGGTCAGGTCGCGGGTATAGCGGCGCACGGTCAGGAACGAGACGACCGCGACCAGCACCAGCAATAGCCCCGCGACACCGACCACGGCGGAAAACAGGCGGCGGCTGGCGGTCTGTTCGCCGTCGCGCAGGCGGAGCAGGCGCCGCTCTTCATGGCCCATCCGGTTGAACATCACGCGCAGCTTCTGCATCCGCTGCAACCCGCTGTCGGCGCGGAAATGGCGCAACGCCTCGGCCCCCAGCCCGTCCTGGACCAGCGTGTTGGTCGCACGCTGGGCGGCGTCCAGCTCGGCCAGGCGGCGCTCCACCGCGCGCATCGGGATCGCCTGGGCGGGATTGTCGGCGGTCAGGCGCTTGAGGTCGGCCAGGCGCGGAATCAGCTGGTCATGCGCCTGGTCGAAGCTGGCCAGGAAGGCCGGCGTTCCGGCCAGCATATAGCCGCGCCGCGCGGTTTCCTTCTGTTCGGCCAGGCGCCGCACTTCGGTCAGGACGCTTTCGACCTGATAGGTGTGGACCACCCAGTCGCCGTGCCGATTGGTCTGGCGAATGGCATAGCCCGCCGCGATCGCGGCCATGATCAGCGCGATGAACCCCGTCACCATCGCGGCGATCAGGATGCGGCCGATCGGATTATCGGCGCTCGGCTTGGGAGATCCCTCCTGCATGACGCGACGCCTTATCGGAGGAATGTCGTGGATACCAGAGAAGTTGCGCTGCCGTTACAGCAGCATTTGCTGGGGGCTGGGGCGGCCGACATGACCGCCGCCCTGCCGCCGCGCCATCTCGGTTTCGGCGGTGAAGCGGACGTCGGGATCGCGGTCGGTCAGGAACCCGATCAGCGAATCCTCGTCGATCTCGCGCCAGTCCTTGCCGCGATCCGGGCCATAGCGGACGCGCGGCAACAGGCCGGGGCTGCGCGACCATTCCAGCAGCTGCGCCAGGCCCGCCTCGTTCAGCTGGTCGCGCAGATGGTGCGCGGTGACATAGGCGTCGGGAAAGGCGCGGTGGATGGGCAGGCCGCGCTCATGCACCAGCCCGGCGGGCTTGCGCCAGTAACGCAGGACCTGGTTGGAGAAGCTGGGGCTGTCGGGCCACAGGCGCAGCGCGCATTTCCAGGTGCAGATCCAGTCGGCGGACTGGGTCATGGCGGGGGTGCAATATTGCTGCTCGAAATCGGCGCGGTGCGCCGCCAGCGCCAGGCGACGCGGCCAGGGGTCGAGCACGCGCCGCGCGACATCGTGCCACCAGGGGGCGTCGGCGACCTGCTCGTCCAGGATATGGTGGATCGCCTGGGTGATCGGCGGAATCGGGCGGCCGGGATTGACCAGGATATTGCCGCCTTCGCCCTCCAGCTCCCAACGGCCGTCCTTGCCCAGCGCCACGTCCTGCCACCCGATCTCGCATACGCCGTGGGTGGGCGGGGCCTGTCCGGTCGTCTCCAGGTCGATGACACGGATAATCTGGGGCTGGGGACGCTGCATGGCCCCTATGTGGGCGTTCGGGGCGCGAAAAGCGAGGGGCTTGTCCCCCGTGCTATCCCATCAGGGCGCGGTCGCGCAGGCCGCGCCAGACGTGCAGCGCCTGCACCGTCTCGGCCACGTCGTGCACGCGGATCAACTGCACGCCCGCCTCCGCCCCCTTCAGCGCCAGCGCCAGCGAGCCGCCGAGCCGGGCATCCACCGGGGCTTCGTTCGACAGCGCACCGATCATCCGCTTGCGGCTGGCGCCCAGCATGATGGGACAGCCCAGGCCGTGGAAAAGGGCCAGCCCGTTGATCAGCGCGAGATTGTCGGCCAGCGACTTGCCGAAGCCGATGCCCGGATCGACCATGATCCGCGACCGATCGACCCCGGCGGCCACCACCGCCGCGACCCGCGCCTCCAGCCAGTCGAACACGTCCGTCAGCACATCGCCATAACCGACCCGGCCATGCCCGCCCTTGTCGGGATCGGGGGAGTGCATCAGGATCACGGGGCAGCCCGCCTTCGCCACCACCTCCAGCGCGCGGTCGTCCCACAGGAGTGCGGCGACATCGTTGACGATGCCCGCACCCGCCGCGAGCGCCGCCTCCATGACGGCGGCCTTGCGCGTGTCGATCGACACCAATGCGCCGCCGCGCGCCAGCCGCTCGATGACGGGGGCGGTGCGGGCGATCTCGTCACCTTCCCACACGATGGCCGCGCCGGGGCGGGTGGACTCGCCGCCCATGTCGATCACGCTCGCACCCATCGCCGCCATCGCCATGCCGCTGTCCGCCGCCGCGCCGGGGTCGCCGACATGCTTGCCGCCGTCGGAAAAGCTGTCGGGGGTGACGTTCAGGATGGCGGCGACCTGAGGCTGGTCGAAACGCAGCGTGCGCGATCCCATCACCCAGGGCGCACGGGGAGCGGTGAAGGCGGCGTGCTGCGCCTCGGCACGGGGCGAGCCGCCCAGTTCCTGCGCGAAGCGCGCAACGGGGACGATGCGACGGCTGGTTCCTTCGCGGACCTCATAGGCCGAGAACCACTGCATCCCGCCCGCCAGACGCAGGGCGCTGCCGTCTTCCAGGCCCACAGGGGTATCGACGAACTGGATGGGGCGCAGGTGCATGATCTTGTCCTAAAATCCTCCCCGGCACGGGGAGGTGGCAGGGCGAAGCCCTGACGGAGGGGGCCGCCACATAGGTCGTCCCGTGCGGCGATCCCCCTCCACCACCGCTTTGCGGTGGTCCCCCTCCCCGTGCCGGGGAGGATCGTTTTACGGTTGCGTCGCCAGCAGCCAGGTCTGGCGCATCGCGTCGATCGGCTTCAGCGCGCCTTCCAGTTCGTAATGCCAGAAGGTCCAGCCATTGCAGGTCGGCCGGTTCTGAAGCAGCGAGCCCAGCCGGTGGATCGACCCGGCCTGCCCGCAATCGGACAGCAGCGAGCCGTCCGCGCGGACCGTCGCGCGCCATTTGCGCTTGGCATCCATCAACGGCATGCCGGGCATCAGATAGCCATTTTCGACCAGCGTGCCGAACGCCACCTTGGGCTGGGCCTTGGGGCTCTGCATCGTGGCCAATGCGCTTTCGTCGAGCGGCAGTGCGGCTTCGATCCGCTCGATCGCGGCGGCGCAATAGGTCGGCTCGCGCTCGATCCCGATCCAGCGGCGGCCCAGCCGCTTGGCCACCGCGCCGGTCGTGCCGGTGCCGAAAAAGGGGTCCGCGATGACGTCGCCGGGCCGGGTGCAGGCCAGCAGGATGCGATAGAGCAAAGCCTCGGGCTTCTGGGTCGGGTGGACCTTGTGCCCGTCCTTCTTCAACCGCTCCTGACCGCCGCAGATCGGGAATTCCCAGTCCGACCGCATCTGGATCTCGTCGTTCAGCGTCTTCATCGAGCGATAGTTGAAGGTGTATTTGGCCTTCTCGCCCTTCGACGCCCAGATCAGCGTTTCGTGCGCGTTGGTGAAGCGGGTGCCCTTGAAATTGGGCATGGGGTTGGACTTGCGCCAGATGATGTCGTTGAGGATCCAGAAGCCCAGATCCTGCACCGCGGTCCCCACGCGGAAGATGTTGTGATAGCTGCCGATGACCCAGAGCGAGCCATTGTCCTTGAGGACGCGGTAGCATTCCGCCAGCCAGGCGCGGGTGAAGGCGTCATAGGCGGCGAAGGTGTCGAACTTGTCCCAGGCGTCGGTGACGGCGTCGACATGGCTGCCATCGGGGCGGAACAGCTCGCCGCCGAGCTGGAGGTTATAGGGGGGGTCGGCGAACACCATGTCGACCGACTTGTCGGGCAGCGAGCGGAGTGCCGCGATACAGTCGCCCATCAGGATCTGGTCGAGCGGCAGGTCGCTTTCGCGGTGCGCCGATACCGGCCGCGTCCCGATCGGCTTTGCCACCGTCTGGATCACCCCCATGCTATGTTCCTTCTACCCTCGAACCCTCGCATCCACCCGGAATGAGTCACACGTCAAGAGGCGATTCGCAGGCGCGACTCGCGTGATTCCGCCAGATTCGGCGACGTGTTGCGATTTCGTGGCAGATATTGGGGGTGTGGATAACTTCGCCCCCAAGGGACGGGGTGTGGCGATTGCGACTCGGGTCGTCCGTAAAATCCTCGCCCTGTCCGATCGCGGGATCAAAGGTCCAGATAACATTGCGCCACGGGCGCGAAGCTGCGGCGGTGGAGCGGCGAGGGGCCATGTTCGCGCAGCGCCGCCAGATGCGTCGCCGAGCCATACCCCTTGTTGCTGTGCCAGCCATAAGCGGGCCATTGCTCGGCCGCCGCGATCATCATCTCGTCGCGGACATGCTTGGCCACGATCGAGGCCGCGCCGATCGCCAGCGACTTGGCATCGCCCCCGACGATCGCGGTGGCGGCATAGCCCCATTTGGGCAGGCGGTTGCCGTCGACCAGCACATGCGCGGGGTGGCCGCCCAGCGTCTCGACCACCGCGTCGACCGCCAGCGTCATCGCCTTCATCGTCGCCCAATAGATGTTGAGCCGGTCGATCTCCTCGGGATGGACGATCCCCACGCCGACCACCGCGCAGGCGCGGATCTCGGCACAGAGGCGCGCGCGGGTCTTTTCGGTCAGCTTCTTGGAATCGTTGATGCCGCCGGGGCAGTTCCGCTCGGGAAGGATGACGGCGGCCGCGACCACCGGCCCCGCCAGCGGCCCGCGCCCCGCCTCGTCCACGCCGCACAGGGGCATGGGAAAGCTGTGATCGACCATGGCGGGGGCTTTATCGTGGTGCGAGCGGGATAGGAAGATGCCCATTCCTCCCCTTGCAGCGGAGGAAAGGGTCTACCCCCAGCGCGCCGCAAAGGCGGCGGCGTCCCAGCCTTCGCGGCTGATCGCGGCGAGCAGGTGATAGAAGGGGACCATGCCCAGCCCATGCCCCATCGGGCCATGCCCCTGGCCCAGCCCCGGCGCGGCGGCGAGCGCGGCCTGGACGAAGGCGATGGCGCGGTCGACCGAATCCGCCAGCGCCATGCCCTGGCCCAGCCCGGTCGCGATTGCGCTGGCCAGGGTACAGCCGGTGCCATGGGTCGAGCGCGTGTCGAGCCGGGGATGTTGCCAGCGTTGCTCGCCGCCGGGGGCGACCAGCCGGTCCTCGATCACCGGGCCCTCGCCATGGCCGCCCTTGACCAGCAGCGCGCGCGTCTGGTGCCGGACCATCGCCTCTCCCCCCAGCGCGGCGAGTTCGGGCAGGTTGGGGGTGGTCAGCGCGGCCAGCCCCAGGAAGCGGCGAAAGGCGGCGATGACATCGGCATCGGCCAGCACCGACCCGCTGGTCGCGATCATCACGGGATCGAACACGACCGGAAGGTCCAGCGTCTCCAGCCGGTCGGCCAGCGCATGTGCGGTTTCGGCCGATCCGATCATCCCGATCTTGACCGCGTCCGCGCCGATATCGGCCAGCACGCTGTCGATCTGCGCCATCACCATCGCGGTCGGCACCGGGTGCACCGCCTGCACGCCCAGCGTATTCTGCGCGGTGATCGCGGTGATCGCGGTCATCGGATGGCCGCCCAGCATCGCCACCGTCTTGATATCCGCCTGTATCCCGGCGCCCCCGCCTGAATCGGAACCGGCGACGATCAGGATGCGGGGCGGGGGCGTGACGCTCATATTTTTTCGTCATGCCCGCCGGGCGTGCGGCGGGCAAGCGTCGGCGCGTCGCACGCCGCCCCACCGCGCTCGGCGCCGGGGGATAAATAAAGGCGGAAGAACGGCTTGGCGTCGTTTCGACGGCCTTCCGGACGGCGGCGACTCTGTGGCCGGTTCGTGACGTTTGGTTTCCGGCGGGCCGCGCCCCTTTCCCCGCGGCGGCGCTCGCTTATTTCGGACGCGCATCCATTCGGCGCATTATCGCGTTGCAGCGCATCGTGGATGACAAGGGAGACCTGATTTGATCGTTGATGCCGTACCACGCACCCGCATCATCATTTCCGAGGTATGGCGTCCCCTGCTGGCGCTGTTCATCTGGGACGTGATCGTCACGGTCGCCTATTATGTCCTGCCGTTCAAGGCGCCGTCGCTGCCGCTGACCTTGTTCGGCACCGCGCTCGCGCTGTTCCTGGGGTTTCGCACCAACTCGGCCTATCAGCGCTGGTGGGAGGGGCGGCAGCTCTGGGGCCTGATGATCAATGCCTCGCGCAACATCGCACGCAGCGCGCGCAACTTCCTGCCCGATCCCGAGGCGCACGACATGAAGCGGTCGATCGTGCTGCGCCAGATCGCCTATGTGAACGCCCTGCGCTGCCAGTTGCGCAAGCAGCCGGTCGATACCGAGGTGCTGCGCTTCCTGTCGCGCGGCGAGGCGGAGCCCGCGCTGGCGCGGACCAACACCGCCAACGGGCTGCTCGACGGCACCGGCCGCCGGATCGACGATGCCCGCCGCAAGGGCTGGATCGACACCATCCAGCAGACCCAGATGGAATCGGTGCTGGTCGACATCGCCAATTCGCAGGGCGGCATGGAGCGGCTGAAGAACACCCCGCTTCCCAACCAGTATCGCTTCATCCCGGCCTTCTTCACCCGGCTGTTCTGCGTGCTGCTGCCGATCGGGCTGGTCGAGACGCTGGGCTTCGCCACGCCGGTCGGCTCGTCGATCGCGGGACTGATGTTCCTGGCCGCGTTGCAGATCGGCGACGATCTGGTCGATCCCTTTTCCGACACGGTCCACGACCTGCCGCTGAGCGCGATGTGCCGGACGATCGAGATCGATCTGCTCCAGGCGATCGGCGACCCCGCACCCGAACCGATGAAGCCGGTCGACGGCGTGCTCTGGTAAGATTCCTGCCGTCCTCCTCCGGCCGCGCCGGGGGAGGGGTCAGGCGGCGTTGTCGATGCCCAGCTCGCCCAGCTTGCGATAGAGCGTCGAGCGCCCGATCCCCAGACGCCGCGCGACCTCGGTCATGCGGCCGCGATAATGGCCGATCGCCAAGCGGATGACATCGGCCTCGATATCCTCCAGCGGGCGCAGATTGCCGTCGGGGCGGAACAGGTTGATCCCGCCATTGTGCATCCCGTTCGCCGCGCCGGTCGTCGCCGAGGGCCGGTCGCCGAGCGAGGCGATCTGCGGGAAATCCGAGGCATTGAGCACATCGCCCTCGCACAGCACGGCGGCGCGGAAGAGCGCGTTCTGCAACTGGCGGACATTGCCCGGCCAGTCATAGCGGCGCAGCAGGTCGAGCGCGTCCTCGGTGATGCCCAGCCAGCGCAGCCCCGGCTGTTGCGCGATCCGGTCGAGCAGGTGCCTTGCCAGCGCGGGCACGTCGTCCGCGCGGTCGCGCAGCGGCGGGATCGCGACATGGACGGTGTTGAGCTTGTAATAAAGGTCCTCGCGGAACCGCCCCGCCTCGACCGCTTCCAGCAGGCGTCCGTCGGAGGCGGCGATGACGCGGACATCGACCTCGCGCGCGTGGCGGGCGCCCAGCGGCACGATCGCCCCGGTGTGGAGCATGTCGAGCAGCCGCGCCTGCGTGTCGAGCGGCATGCCCGAAATCTCGTCGAGGAACAGGGTCGATCCGTCCGCCTCGACCATCTTGCCGATCCGCCGCTCGAACGCGCCGGCAAAGGCGCCTTCCTCATGGCCGAAGATGATGCTGTCGAGCTGGTTGGCGGGGGTGGCGGCGCAGTTGACGCGCAGCATCGGCCGATCGGCGCGGGGGGAGGCGGCATGGATCGCCTCGGCCAGCGATTCCTTGCCGACGCCGCCTTCGCCCTCCAGCAGCACCGACACGCGGGCGCGCGCGGCCTTGGCGGCGACGGCCAGCGCGGCGCGGAACTCCGGCGCGTCGCCGACGATATCGTCAAAGGCGAGCAGCGCGGGGATCTTCTCGGTCAGCGGGCGAAGCTCGCCGCTGGTCTGCGCGGCGACCGCCGCCTCCAGCGCGCCGAGCAGGCGCTCGGGGGCCAGCGGCTTGACCAGAAAGTCGGTCGCGCCCGCGCGCATCGCCGCCACCGCCTGCGCCACCGAGTCATTGGCGGTCAGCATCAGGATGGGCAGTTCGGGGCGAAGCGCATGGCAATCGGCGATCAGGGCGGTGGCATCCGCGCCGGGTGCCCAGTGATCGATCAGCACGGCGTCCAGCTCGCGCCCCTGCACCGAACCCAGGACGGAGGCCGCCATATCGGCATCGGTCGCGAACAGCGTGCGCCAGCCGCCGCGCTGCGCCAAAGCGGCAATCAGTCGCCGTTGCGCAGGTTCGTCGTCGATCAGCAGCAGCAAACGTTGGCCGTTGCGCGTCATAAACCGTCCCGTAGTCCCCGTTGCCCCCTGAATGGCGCAACTTTGTTAAAATCTGCGTTAATTCGGGACAATGTCCGAAACACGACGCAAAGGCACGTCTTATATTGCGACCCAAGCGTTCGATTTTGCGCCGTTACGACCCGTGGGCCATTTCGGGGTTGATCCGCCTGTGCCGGTGAATAAGCTCCTGATCCGGTGAATGCGGAAGGACCCACTTTCGCATGCCGACAGCAAGGGTGAGGATCATGGCGGCCAACGAGACCGGCACCGGCGACATGAAGGCGCATGTCGCGACCTATGATCGGATGATCGGAATGCTGAAATGGGGATCGATCGGCGTCGCCATTCTGGTGGCGATCGTCCTCTGGCTGATCGCGTGATGTGATGGGCGTGCATATCGCGGTGCTGCGGGAGACGGCCGGGGACGAGAGCCGCGTCGCCGCCACGCCGGAGACGGTGCGCAAGCTGACCGCGCTGGGCGCGACGCTGGCGGTCGAACGCGGCGCGGGGCAGGCGGCTGGGATCGCCGATGGCGATTACGAACAGGCGGGCGCGACCGTCGCCGAACGCGGCGAGGTGCTGGCGGGGGCGGGGATCGTCCTGGCGGTCCAGGCGCCCGAGGTCGAGGGGCTGCGCGGTGTGGGCCAGGGCGCCTGGGTGGTCGCGGCCTTCGATCCGTTCCGGCGGCACGAGACGGTCGCGGGCTATGCCGCCGCCGGGCTGGAGGCGCTGGCGATGGACCTGATGCCGCGCATCACCCGCGCCCAGTCGATGGACATATTGTCGTCCCAGTCCAATCTGGCCGGCTACAAGGCGGTGTTGGAGGCGGCGAACGCCTATGGCCGCGCTTTGCCGATGATGATGACGGCGGCGGGGACGATCCCGGCGGCGCGCGTCTTCGTGATGGGGGTGGGCGTCGCGGGGCTCCAGGCGATCGCGACCGCGCGGCGGCTGGGCGCGCAGGTGTCGGCCACCGATGTCCGCTCGGCCACCCGGGAACAGATCCAGTCGCTGGGCGCCAAGCCGATCTTCGTCGAGGGCGTGGCGGGGATCGAGGGCGAAGGCACCGGCGGCTATGCGGGCGAGACCAGCGAGGAATATCGCGCCGCCCAGGCCCAACTGGTCGCGGGACATATCGCCAGGCAGGACATCGTCATCACCACCGCGCTGATCCCCGGCCGCCCCGCGCCGCGCCTGGTGACGGATGCGCAGGTCGCGACGATGCGGCCGGGCAGCGTCATCGTCGACCTGGCGGTCGAGGCGGGCGGCAATGTCGAGGGCGCGGTGGCGGGCGAGGTGGTGACGCGCCACGGCGTCACGATCATCGGCCACCGCAACATGCCCGGCCGCCTGGCCGCCGACGCCTCGGCGCTGTTCGCGCGCAACCTGCACAATTTCCTGGCCGCCTTCTGGGACAAGGACGCCGGGCGTCCGGTGCTCGACGCGGAGATCGGCGATGCGATCCGGCTGACCCGAGGGGGACAGGTGGTGAACCCGAGGTTGCAGTCGTGACCCTGATTCCTCCCCTGCAAGGGGAGGTGGCAGGGCGAAGCCCTGACGGAGGGGTGTCGCGTTATCGAGAGGGGGACACCCCTCCGACGCGCTGCGCGCGCCACCTCCCCTTAAAGGGGAGGAATTAGGGTGTTACAGGGCGACGAAGGGATCGACGGTCGGGCGCGGGGTTTGCGGCGGGCGATGTCGGCACCCGAAATCACGTTGTGGCAGGTGCTCCGCCGCCGTCCCGGTGGCTTCAAATTCCGGCGTCAGCATCCGTCAGGCCCCTATGTCGCCGATTTCTACTGTCACGAGGCAAGACTGGTCGTTGAGGTGGATGGCGAAGCGCATGGACGTGGCGATCGACCGGCACGCGACGAGGTCAGGGATCGCTGGTTCGCACATCGCGGCCTGATTACCCTTCGTATCGCAGCGATCGATATCCGGAAAAACATCGAGGGCGTGACCGGCCATATCCTCGCCACCGCCGCCAACCGCCACCTCGGGGAGGAATAAGATGGACTTCGTATCGATCCTGTCGATCTTCGTGCTGGCGTGTTTCGTCGGCTATTATGTCGTCTGGTCGGTGACGCCCGCGCTGCACACGCCGTTGATGGCGGTGACCAACGCGATTTCCTCGGTGATCATCGTCGGGGCGCTGATCGCGTCCGCCGCATCCTCTGGGGCGACGGGTTCGGGCGTGGCCAAGTGGCTGGGGCTGGGGGCGGTCGTATTGGCCAGCATCAACATCTTCGGCGGCTTTGCGGTGACGCAGCGGATGCTCGCCATGTATCGCAAGAAGGAGAAGCGCTCGTGATCGCCCCCGTGCCGCCCGCGCCGCTCGCCCCTGCGGTCGAGGCCGTTGCCGCGAACCCCTGGGTTTCGCTCGCCTATCTGGTGGCGGGGGTGTGCTTCATCCTGGCGCTGCGCGGGCTGTCGAGCCCGACGACCAGCCAGCGGGGCAATCGCTTCGGCATGATCGGCATGGCGATTGCCGTCGTCACGACGCTGGTGACGCATGTGCCATCGATCGGCTCCGGTTGGACGACGGCATGTGAAATCGGAGAGGCAATTTGCCCCTTTGGTTCTCAGATTGATTGGGTTGCCGTTCTCGAAATTCTTGCCGCCATCGGCCTGGGTGCGGCGATCGGCATCACCACCGCGCGGCGCATCGCGATGACCGCGATGCCGCAGCTGGTCGCCGCCTTCCACTCGCTCGTCGGCCTCGCCGCCGTCGCGGTCGCCTGCGCCGCGTTCCTGAACCCGGTCGCCTTCGACATCGCCGATATGGTCGTCCCGATGATCGGACAGCCCTTTGCCAGCATCCATGTCGTCAGCCGGGTCGAGATGGCGCTGGGCGTGGCGATCGGCGCGATCACCTTTTCCGGCTCGGTCATCGCCTTCCTGAAGCTCAACGGCAATATGGGGGGCAAGCCGATCCTGCTGCCCGGCCGCCATGCGCTGAACGCGGGGCTGCTGGGGGCGATCGTCATCCTGGTGACGATGTTCACGCGCGACCAGGCGCCGTGGATATTCTGGACGATCACGCTCCTGTCCTTCGTCATCGGCTTCCTGCTGATCGTGCCCATCGGCGGCGCGGACATGCCGGTCGTGGTGTCGATGCTGAACAGCTATTCGGGCTGGGCCGCCGCCGCGATGGGTTTCACCCTGCACAACACGGCGATGATCGTGACCGGCGCGCTGGTTGGCAGTTCGGGCGCGATCCTGTCCTATATCATGTGCCGGGCGATGAACCGCAGCTTCGTCAGCGTGATCGCGGGCGGCTTCGGCGCGAGCGATGCGGGGGGCGGGACTTCGGCGGCGACCGACCGGCCGTGGAAGCGCGGCAGCGCGGAGGACGCGGCCTTCCTGATGAGCCAGGCCGAGCAGGTCGTCATCGTCCCCGGTTACGGCATGGCGGTGGCGCAGGCGCAGCATGTCCTGCGCGAGATGGGCGACCTGCTCAAGAAGGAGGGCGTGCGCGTCAAATACGCCATCCACCCGGTCGCGGGGCGGATGCCGGGCCATATGAACGTCCTGCTGGCCGAGGCGAACGTGCCCTATGACGAGGTGTTCGAGCTGGAGGACATCAATGCCGAATTCGCGCAGACCGACGTGGCCTTCGTCATCGGCGCGAACGACGTGACCAACCCGGCGGCCAAGACCGACAAGTCCTCGCCCATCTACGGCATGCCGGTGCTCGATGTGGAGAAGGCCAAGACGGTGTTGTTCATCAAGCGGTCGATGGGCGGCGTCGGCTATGCCGGTGTCGATAACGAGCTATTTTATCGCGACAACACCATGATGCTGCTGGCGGACGCGAAGAAGATGGTCGAAGAGATCGTCAAGGCGCTCGGCTGAGCGTCCGATTCGGACTGACGTCGACTCCCGGACGTCATCCCGGTCGCAGCGACGATGGCGACGGCGGGGCGGCGGCTCCGCCGGGCCGGTCATGCTGCGACCGTGATCGAAAGCCCGCCATGGCGGGCGGCGGGGAGCAGGTGTGGAACAGCTAGACCCTTATGGGGACGGATTTCCGGTCGTCGTCATCAGCGTGCCCGCGCTGAGCGGTGCGGCGGGGCAGGCGGTACGGCAGGCCGGCGGGCGGGTGATGCGCGCGATCGACTGGCCCGCAGTCGCCGAGGAGATCGGGCGGCAGGCGGGGCGGCCGCTGCTGATGATCGACACGCACGGCGCGGAGGCGCTGGCGATGGAGGTAGCGCTGGCGCGGATCGACGCGGTGGCGACCGCGCTCGACCTGCCGGTGCTGGTCAGCCTGCCGACCGCCGATATCGATCTGGTGGCCGCGATGCTGCTCGGCCCGCGCGTCGTGATGCTGTGCGACGCGAGCGAGCTGGAGCTGGTCGCCGCACTGGCGGTGGCGGGGGCGACCAATGGCGGCGCGTCGATGCTGCACGGCCATGTCCATGAGGGCGAATCCGAACGGCTGCGCCAGCTCAACGCCGAGGTCGCCCGGATCGCCGAGGTGCTGGCGCGGCTGTCGGTGCAGGGCGAGGAGGAGGGGCGCGGCGGGGTCGGCGACCGGCATCAGAGTTTCCACGCCGCCACCGCGCGCGCCCAGCCGGGCGATGCCGAGATCGTCCGCCGGATGATCCGCGCGCGGCGGCTGCGCGACGGGCTGTTCGGGGAGGGACTGTTCGAGGAGCCGGCCTGGGACATGCTGCTCGATCTCTATGCCGCGCATCTGGAGGGGCACCGCGTATCGGTGTCCAGCCTGTGCATCGCCGCGGCCGTTGCGCCGACCACCGCGCTGCGCTGGATCGGCAAGATGACCGAGGCAGGGCTGTTCGCGCGCCAGCCCGATCCCGCCGATCGCCGCCGCGCCTTCATGGTGCTGACCGACCGCGCGCTGGAGGGGATGCGCGCCTATCTGGCGGCGCTGCGGCGGCTGGGCTGAGCCTAGCCCGCCAGCGCCCAGCGGATCGCGCCGCCCAGTCGCCGCGTGCCCGCCCGGATGGCGGGACGCATCGCGACCGCGCCGTCCAGGCCATGCAGCCGCGCCGCCCAGTCGGGCAGCAGCGCGATCCCCGCCTGGGTCAGCCAGTTGCTGACCGGCGCGAGCGCGGGGCTGGGGGCGGGCTGGTTCAACAGGGTGCGCGCGACCGTCCTGGTCCGCGCATCGACGCGCAGCTCGCCGCGCACCGAGGCGAGGAACCGGGCCAGCTGGTGCCGGTCCTCGGGTACGTCCACGGCCCCCAGGCGGCGCGCGATCTGCGCCATCTCGGCCAGATAGCGGTCGGCCTGTTCATCGGAGAAATCGGGGTCGCGATAGGTGCGATGCGCGCGCAGGAAGCTGTCGACCTCGGCGGCGTGCACGAAGGTCAGCAGGTGCGGATCGTTGGCGGCATAGGGGGTGCCGTCGGGCAGCGTGCCCTTCACCCGGTCATGGACGTGGCGCACCCGCGCGATCATCTGCTCGGCCGCCTCGGTCGCGCCATAGGTGGTGACCGAGATGAACCCGGCGGTCCGCCGCAGCCGCCCCGCCATGTCGCGGCGGAAATCGCTATGGTCCCAGACCCCGGCCAGCGCGGCGGGATGGAGCATCTGGATCAGCAGCGAGGCGATGCCGCCCGCCATCATCGCAGTGAAATCGCCATGCACCGCCCAGGTCGCCGAGCCGGGGCCGAACAGCCCGTCATCGCCCGGCGGCCGGGTCAGGTCGAGTTCGCGACTGCCGACGACGTCGCGGATCTGGTCGGCAATCTGGCGGCGGACGGGGAGCATGGTGAGATAACGCGTCGTCGGGACGTTGCGTTGCGTGCGAGCGAGGAGCATCGGGATGGTCGATGCTTGCCGCGCGCGTTTTCCCGTGGCCTTCGACTTCGCTCAGGCTGAACGGGGCGGGGGGATTTGTCCCTGGCGAGATGTTGGCCCGTCCATGCTCCCCGCAAGATTTGTCCGTTCGTCCCTTACCCCAAAGTCCGTTCAGCCTGAGCGAAGTCGAAGGCCACGCCCGACACCCGCGCCCCTCAACCCCGTCGGGCCGCCTCCCACGCCGCGATCTCCTCGGGAAAGCGCCGTTCCACCCACCAGATCGCTGGCGGTTTCGCTCGCCAGGTCGACCGTGACCGAGCCCGCCCATTCATAGGTCGCATTGCCCGACAGCGTGACCATGCCGTCCGCCTGCGCGAAGGCGCGGACCAGCCCGCCCCGGTTGAACACCACGGTCGGCACGTCCCAGCCGATCCGCCCGGTCAGGCAGGCGGCATAGGTGGATGCCGCCATCGCGCTGCCGCAACTGTCGGTCAGGCCCACCCCGCGCTCGAAGGTCCGGACGAACAGCGACGGCCCGCGCACCTCCACGAAGGAGACATTGGCGCGGTGGGGCAGCCAGTCGGGTGCGGCCTCGCAAATGCCGCCCAGACGGACCAGCTCGGCCTCGTCCACCGCGTCGACGAAATGGACGAGATGCGGATTGGGCATGGTGACCGCGGTAAAGCGCCGCTCGGCATCGAGCATGGGCAGCACCGCCTCGACCAGCCGGTCGGGCGCGCCATGGATCGGCCAGGCGGCGGTCGACAGCCCGGCGGGCCCGGCGGTCTCGCGCACCGTATAGACGCCCGGCGCCAGATCGGCGTCATGGACCGCATCGGCGTGCGAGGTCTTGAGCCGCACCGTCGCGGCCTCGATCCCCAGCGCCTCGAACCCGGCGCGCGCGACGCAGCGGACGCCGTTCAGGCAGGTCTCGGCCTCGCTGCCGTCACTGTTGCGCATCACCATGCCAAAGGCGGCGCGGTCGTCGCCGGGGACCAGCAGCAGCAAGCCATCGCCGCCGACCGGCCCCGCGCGGTTCGCCAGCGCGCGCGCGACCGCGGCCCATTCCGCTTCGCTGAGCGTCAGGGCGCGTGCGTCGATCATCGGGAAATCATTGCCCGAACCATGGCATTTGACGATCTCGAACCGCATGGGCGATAACTCCGACAGAATATGGCTCGGCGCTTAGCCCAGCCGGACGGGCTCCGCCAGCAGCGCGGGCACCGGACCGGCTGACCGCCGGCAGGGATTGGAGGGGCACAGGGACATGATCACCGCGATCCGGGAAGTGCGGCGGGCCAAGGGCATGACGCTGGACGATGTCGCGCGCGCCTGTTGCCCGCCGACCACGCCGCAGACGATCGGACGGCTGGAGATGGGGACGCGGACCGTGTCGCTGCCCTGGCTCAACCGCATCGCCGCCGCGCTGGGCTGCACCACCGCCGATCTGGTCACGCTGCCGGTGCGCGAGACGCTGCCGGTGGCGGCGCTGCTGGGGCCGCGCGGGGCGGTGGCACCGCGCAGCGCACGCGCCGTCTCGCCGCCCTGTGCGACGCCGGGGATGATCGCCGTCACCGTCACCGGCGCGGTCGGCGATTACCGGGCGGGCGATGAGCTCTGGTGCGAACCGCTGGTGCCCGATAGGTTCGCCGACGCCATGAATCGCGATATCCTCGTGCCGCGCCCCGTCGGCGGCTATGTCTTTGCCCGGCTGGCGGCGGTGGGGGACGACACGCTCCGCCTGTTGCCGCTCGAACCCGGCGCCGCCGGCGTGACGGTGGCGGCCCCCGCCTGGATCGCGCGGGTGGCGCGGCTGGTGCGCACGCTGTGATCCGGCTCGCCCCGATCCTGGCGCTCGCCCTGGCGATTCCGGCGGCGGCGCAACAGACGGCTCCCGCCGCACCGGCCCCGCCGGTGGTGGAGAAGCCCGAGCTGGTCCGCGCCTATCCGCACGACACGACCGCCTTTACCGAAGGGCTGCTGATCGCCGACGGCACGATGTACGAAAGCACGGGGCGCGAGGGGCAGAGCGTGATCCGCCAGGTCGACCTGGCCACCGGCAAGACCCAGCGCCAGGCGACCGTCCCCGACGGCCTGTTCGGCGAGGGCATCGTCGCCTGGGGCCAGGAACTGCGCAGCGTCACCTGGCATGGCGGGCGGGGTTTCCGCTGGAGCCGCCCGGCGCTCAAGCGGGTCGGCGAATGGCGCTATGAGGGCGAGGGCTGGGCGATGACCGATGACGGGCATCGGATCATCCTGTCGGACGGCACGCCGCGCCTGCGCTTCCTCGACCCCGCGACGATGAAGGTCGCGCGCACGCTGGACGTGACGGTGAACGGACGGCCGCTCAAGAACCTGAACGAGCTGGAATATATCGACGGGCAGATCTGGGCCAATGTCTGGATGACCCGTTATATCGTGCGGATCGATCCCGCCTCGGGGCAGGTGGTCGGGGTGATCGATCTGGGCGACCTGATCGCGCGGGTCGGGCTGACCGATCCCGACTCGGTCGCCAACGGCATCGCCTTCGACCGGGTGAAGCACCGCATCTTCGTCACCGGCAAGAACTGGCCCGAATTGTTCGAGATCCGCCTGCCCGCGCCCGCACCCGCCCGCTGAGGCGGGCGGCGTTCCGTCGCGCCTGGCATATCCTTGGCGCCATTATATTTTCCCGATGGTGGGACCGGATACGGATGCGGACTTGCGCGTTTACGCAGCGGGAATATGCAAAAATAACATGAGTTATGAATTGCGTGTTCGGCCCGATCCGGCCATAAGAGGGTGAGCCCTGTGCCCGCGCGGACGGATCATGGGGCGAAGGAATAAGGAGCAACGTT
The DNA here is from genome assembly GCF_031453175.1 of Sphingomonas sp. SORGH_AS_0870. Classification (NCBI taxonomy): domain Bacteria; kingdom Pseudomonadati; phylum Pseudomonadota; class Alphaproteobacteria; order Sphingomonadales; family Sphingomonadaceae; genus Sphingomonas; species Sphingomonas sp. SORGH_AS_0870. The sequence goes on along the minus strand of NZ_JAVIYW010000002.1, from coordinate 4,078,963 downwards.
TCTTGCCGACCAGCACGCGTTTTGTCGTTTCGCTGCATATGCTTGCGCTCATGGCCGACCATGGCGATACGCCCCTGCGCTCGGAAGACATCGCGCTCAGCGTCAATTCCAACGCGGCGGTGGTCCGCGCGCTGCTGCTCCGACTGGCGAGCGCCGGGCTGACCCGGTCGCAACTGGGCAATCGCGGCGGCGCGATGCTGGCCCGGCGATCGGCGGAGATTCGGCTGGTCGATGTCTATCAGGCGGTGGAGGATCGAAACTTCTTCGCCTTTCACCGCCAGCCGCCCGAGGGCGACGGGCTGATCGACCGGCATATCACCGCCAGCCTCGAATCGATGCTGACCCCGGTGCGCGAGGCACTGGAGGACAAGCTGGCCGAGCTGACGCTCGACGATGTGCTGGACGACATCCGCGCCCGCGATCAGGCGGTGCCGTTGCGGCTTTCGGCCTGACGTAGAGTCGATCGACATTCAGCATTGCTTCTTCTTCCCTCTCCCCTGGACAGGGGAGAGGGTTAGCGAAGCTTGCCAGCCTGCTGGCTAGCGCAGCTTGGGTGAGGGGTCGAGCGAGCCCAAAGGCTCGCGCGCTCGCTTGGCGAGCGCCCACCCCTCACCCAGCTCCGACTAGAGCGTTTTCCGGCCGACCTGAGTCGGCGGGGGATTCCCATGGCCGAGCTGATCTGATTCACGGTGCTGGCTGGATGGGGGCCGGCATTGATGGGCAAGCCGTTGTCGATGGATCTACGATCGCGAGCGCTGGCCGCGGTTGACGAGGGGATGAGTTGCCGGGCTGCGGCGGTGCGGTTCGGTGTGGCGGCCGCGACGGTGATCCGGTGGCACGACCAGCGCCGCAGCACGGGCACCTATGCCGCCAAGCCGCAGGGCGGGGACACGCGGTCGCGGCGGATCGAAGCGCATGCGCCCACGATCCTGGCGCTGCACGAAGCGCGTCGCGACATCACGCTGGACGAGTTGCGTCGCGAGCTGGGTCAGGCGGGCGTGACGGTGGCGATCTCGACGCTGCACCGCTTCTTTGCCCGTCACGGGATCACGCGCAAAAAAAGACCGGGCATGCGATCGAGCAGGATCGCGCCGACGTCCTGAGTGCGCGTGAGGACTGGTTTGATGGCCAGCTCGACCTCGACCCTGCGCGGCTCGTCTTCATCGACGAGACCTGGACGGCGACCAATATGACCCGCAGCCACGGCCGCTGCCGGCGGGGCGAGCGGCTGCGGATGGGTTACCCACATGGTCATCGCAAGACGACCACGCTGGTCGCTGGCCTGCGCATGACCGGCATGATCGCGCCGATGGTGCTCGACGGCCCGATCAACGGCGACTGGTTCGAGGCCTACGTCCGACAGGTTCTCGTGCCCGACCTCGGACGCGGCGACGTGGTCATCATGGACAACCTGTCCAGCCACAAGCGTGCCGGCGTCCGTGAAGCCATCGAAGCCGCAGGCGCCCGCCTCATGTTTCTCCCGCCCTACAGTCCCGACTTCAACCCGATCGAGAAGGCCTTCGCCCGCCTCAAGGCTATGCTGCGCAGGGCCGGCGAACGCACCGTGTCGGGCTTGTGGTCCCTCATCGGCAGGTTGGTCGATCTGTTCCAACCACAGGAATGCGCCAACTACTTCACCTCCTGTGGTTATGATCCAGACTGATCAGAATCCGCTCTAACCGGGATGCGTTCGTTGCCTATGTTCGCCAGGTACTGGTACCCGGCCTCTCACCCGGCGACATCGTCATCATGGACAACCTGTCGAGCCATAAGGCGCCCGCCGCGCGCGACACCATCGAAGCGGCGGGTGCCAGGCTGCTCTTCCTTCCGCCTTACAGCCCCGACTTTAACCCGATCGAGCAAGCATTCTCCAAGCTCAAGTCACACCTGCGAAAGGCCGCCGAGCGCACCATCCACGGCCTGTGGGACGCTATCGGCTGCATCCTCGACCTGTACTCGCCACAGGAGTGTGCCAACTACTTCGCCAACGCCGGATACGATGCAGACTGATCGGAAAATGCTCTAAGCCTTTGCTTTGGCAAAGGCCAAGTCTGCGCAACCTTCTCCCCTCTACGAGGGGCGAGGGAAGGAAAGGCAATCCTGAATGGCGATCGGCGCTAGACCAGCTTCAGATCGCTCGCGCGGGTGCCGGGGAACAGGGTCGCCAGACGTTCGCCCGACAGGCCGAACTGGCGGCCGACCAGCCCGCCGATCAACGCCCGGTAATCGGTCAGCACCGGCAGGTCGCGATTCTGGTTGAGCGTGGCGGCGGACAGCGCGACCTGATCGCCCGCCATCCGGCCGCCGGACACGCCGCCGCCCAGCACCCAATAGATGCTGCCATGGCCGTGATCGGTGCCCCGATCGCCATTCTCGCGGAAGGTGCGGCCGAATTCGGACACCACGACGACCGTCGTCGTGCGCCATGCCTCGGGCCCGATCGCCTGCACGAATCCGGCCAGTCCGCGCCCCAGTTCGCCGATCCGGTCGGCCAGATAGCCGGTCGCGCCGCCCTGGTTCACATGCGTGTCCCAGCCGCCGACATCGACAAAGGCCAGGTTGAACCGGTCGCGCATCAACGTCCCGATCCGCTGCGCCGACAGGGCAAAGCCCTTGGGCGACACCGCGCCGCGGCTGGCGGCCTTCATCTCCTGGTCCAGCGTCCGGTAGACCGTGTCGCGCACCGCAAAGCCTTCGCTGACCGAACGGGCGAGTTCGGGATGACCGGCATACATGCTCTGGATCAGCGCGGCCTGGCGCTGGTCGATCGGCTTGCCGACATTGGCGAGCGCGAGATTGGGGATCGGGTCCTCGCCGCCGCGAAAGCAGAGCGGCAGCTGGTCGGTGAAGGCGATCGGCCGCTCGCCCGTGCCGAGGATATCCGCCAGCCGCGCCATGAAGCCCGAGCCGTAATCGCGATGCCCGCCGACCGGCTGGCCCAGCTCGATCGTGTCCTGGGTCTCGAAATGGCTGCGGCTCATATCGTCGGTGCCCGCGAACGGCACGAAGGCGATCTGCCGCGCCTGCCATAGCGGCAGGATCGTGTCCTTCAGCGCCGGGTGGAGCGCCCAGTCGGCGTCCAGCGGCAGCGGCGCATGGGTATCGGCCGGATCGGGCCGCGCCAGCGCGATCGTCGGGCGCGACTGGCGATAGAAGTCGCTGCCGCTGGGGCTGACGATGTTCACCGCGTCATAGGCGCCGCGTAGGAACACGACCAGCAAGCGGCTGCCCGCCTGTGGCGCGGCGAAGGCGCGGCCCGCGACGACCATCGGCGCCATGGCGGCGGCGCCCTTCAACAGATCGCGACGATGCAGGGGTGGGATCGTCATGCCATCCTCCTATCGATGCATGAATTCGGGCGAGGAGAAATAGAGCGCGTTCCATTCGGCGGGCGAGCGCGCCTGCGCCAGCGCGGCCAGGGTCGGCTTGCCCAGCATCGCCATCCGCGCGGTCAGGACGGGCGAATCCTTCAGCGCGGGCGGCGGGGCCGGTGGGGGCGGGGTGGCGGGTGCGGCGTCGGGCGACTGGAACAGCCGCGCCGCGCCGCCGCCGATCTGGCGTGCGATATCGAACCGCGTCGCCATCTGCCCCGGTGCCGACCAGCCCGCGCTGGTCAGGTCATAGCCGTCGGGGGTCTCATGATCGTACAGCCCTTCGCCCATCTGGCGGATCCAGCCGACGACCGGCTGGGGATTGGCGATCACCCGGTCGCCATAGGCCAGCCGGACGGCCGACAGCGTATAGTCGACCGGATCCTTGAACCCCCGGCCCGCCGACGCCGCGAATTCGCGCGACCGGATCATCGTCTTCAGGACGGCGGCAATGTCGCCATGCGTCCGGCGAAAGGTCGCCGCCATCCGCTCGACCAAAGCGGGCGGGGGCGTGTCGCCGGTGAAATAGGTCGCCATCTTCTGCGCGATGTGATGCGCGGTCGCCGGGCTGTCGGCGATCAGGTCGAGCGCCTGCTCCACCTCGGCAAAGCCCGATCCTTTGATCTCATGGCCCAGGAAATGCTTGGTCCCGAAATCGTGGCGGGCCGGGTTGAACTCGAACAGCCCGGCCCGGAGATAGAGCGGCTGGAGCTCGGGCTTCAGCCTGGGGGCATCGGGTTTCTGGTTAACGCCGACCCCGGTCAGGATGCGCGCCAGTTCCTGCACATCGGCCTGGGTATAGCCCGAGCCGACGCCCATGGAGTGCAACTCCATGATCTCGCGCGCGTAATTCTCGTTGATCTTGCCACGCGCATTCTGGTCATTGTCCAGATAGCGCAGCATCGCCGGATGGCGCAGCGTCGCCTCCAGCAGGTCGCGGAACCGGCCCAGCGCATGGGTGCGGATCGTGTCCTCATAATCGCCGACCATCGCCCGAATATCGCGCTTGCCCGCCTGGACGTTGAAATGGTTGAACCAGAACCAGGTCATCCGCTCGCGCAACGGGTCGGGCGCATAGAGGGCGCGCAGCACGAAACGCTGCCGCGCCTCGTCGGCCAGCGCATTCATCGTCTTTTGATAGACCTCGCGCGCGGCCTTTTTGCGGTCGGGATCGGTCAGCAGATTGGCGTCGCGTTGTAGCGCGTCGGTCTCGACGACCAGCGCGGCGACGGGTTCCTTCGAGATACGCATGGCGTCGATCCGCGCCTGCACCGCCGGGGGGAGGGGGGCGGGCCGGTCGTCCAGCTGGTGCCGCAGCCAGGCGACGCTGCCCGGCGCCGGGCCCGTATCGGGCGCGGCCGACGGACCCCAGCCGAGCCGCTCGGCCCAGGCTGCGTCGCGCGCCGGATCGGCGGCATGGGCCGGGATCGCGGTCATCAGGACCGGGGCTATCATCAACAGGCTCGCGGTTCGCGTCATGCACCGCTTCTTCCGTTCCCGCCACACGCCGACGCGGCGCAGGCTTCATCGGAGGGTAAAGTGGCGGATGATGGCTGAACCCCGCCTTGCCCCGAGATGAAAAGGGCGTCAGCGGCCGGCCATCTATCCTCCCCGGCACGGGGAGGGGGACCGGCGAAGCCGGTGGAGGGGGCGCGCCACACGGGACATCCCGTGCGGCAAACCCCCCTCCGTCAGCGCTTTGCGCTGCCACCTCCCCGTGCCGGGGAGGATTTTTACTTCGGCAGCTTGCAGTCCGCCGGCTGCGTCACCGGGTTGCAGCGTTCCATCACGCCGCCCGGCAGGGTCACGGTGAAGCCCTTGCTCCACCCCCGCATCGGCGCGCCGGGATAATAGTCGGTCGACACCGCCTGCGCGCCGCTGTCGATCGCGGCCTGCTGGCGACCATGATCGTTCGACCGCGCCTCGACCGTGTCGGCATCGGTACGGGTGCGGACGATGAAGCCCTGTTTCACCCATTCGCGGATCTTCGCGCCGTCGGTGCGCGGATCGCCGACGATCTCGACCGAAGCCTCGGGCTGGTCGGTGTCGTACCAGCCGAAGATCGCCCGCCCCTTCAGCGAGGGATGCCCGGCGCGATAGCGGTCGGACACGTCGCTGGGGGTGTCGAGCACGAAATAGATCTTGCCGCGTGCCTGCTCCAGCGTCGGCCAGCCCCTGGTAGTCACCGCCTCGCGCAGCGTGGCCGCGTTCCCACGGACATCGTCCGGCGTGATGATCCGGTTCGGCTTGAGCACGTCGCGAATCTCGCCGTCCAGCGCATCGAGCAGCGGCGCGGTCAGCGGGAGGGGATCGGTGACGCCGGGCTTGTTGATCGGCCGGTCGGCGGCGTTGATCGTCACCATGATCGGCAGGTGACGCGGATGCGCGCGCGACCAGGCGTCGATCTGGCCGATGCACTGCTTGAAGGTGCCGCAGGAGCGATAATCGACTTCCGGAATATGGAAGACCTTGAAGCCCGGCTTCATCATCGCAGGCATGTCGAAGCCGGTCCGCTCGCCCGCCGCACGCGCCAGTTTCTCGCCCGCCGGATGCGCGAAGCGACCCCCTTCGGGATCGGCGAAAATGTCGATCTCCAGCTGGCGCACCCCCCGGTCGAGCTGCTGCGCCAGCGTCAGATGGTCATAGTCGAGCGCGGCGGCGAGTTTGGGGTCGCGGCGTTCGAGTTCGGCGAAGACGGCGGGCGCGATCCGCTGCTTGTAGCTGTTGTGCGATCCGACGACCTGGATGTCGTTCATCCGAAGCGGCCGCTGCGGCGCCGGGGCGGCGGCGGTCGCGAGGACCGCCGCCAGGGTGAGGATGCGCTTCATCAGAACTCCGCCCGAATGCCGAACAGGATCGTCCGGCCATAATAGTTGATCTCGCCGAAGCGCAGGCTGTTGTCGTTATAGGTATCCTGATGCGCGCCCGCGATGTTGATGCCCTCCAGGCTGAGCGTCAGATTGTCGGCGGCGCGCACCGAGAGCTGGCCGTCGAGCGAACCGAAGGCCGCGACATAGGTAGGCGCCTGCACCGTGCTGCCCGTGCTCGACAGGTACTTGTCGCGCCAGACATAGGAGAGGCGCGCCGACAGCGGCCCCTTGTCGTAGAAGCCGACCAAGTTGAAGCTGTTCTTCGACAGGCCGATCAACTGGTCCTTGATGGTGCGCGAACCGGCGGTGTAGTCGGCCTTTACCTCGGTATGGGTGTAGGAGCCCTGCACGCCGAAGCCGTCGAAGGGCTGGGGCAGGAAGGTGAAGACCTGGCTGTACGCGGCTTCCGCGCCGTACACCTTGGCATTGCCGCCATTGACCGAGCTGGACAGGCGGACGGTGCCGCGACCCGGAATATTGATCTCGGTATTCGACTGGGTGATGTAATCGTCCATCGCCTTGTAGAAGACCGCGCCCGACAGCATTCCCGACGGTGCGAAATACCATTCCAGCGAGCCGTCGAACTGGGTCGCGAGGAAGGGCACCAGCTGCGGGTTGCCGCCGCTGGCGGTGGCGGCGTCGGTCGACACGGTGATGCGCGGCGCGGTGTCGGTGACGTTGGGACGGGTCAGCACCCGGCTGGCGGCCAGGCGACCGACCAGCTTCGGCGTCAGGTCGGCGCGCAGGTTGAAGCTGGGCAGGACGTTGTTGAACGTCTTGGGATAGCTGACCGGCGTGGCGGTGTTGCCGCTGGTCAGCGTGCCGCTCGCCACCTGGTCGGTGTGGACATAGCGGACGCCCAGATTGCCGGTGACGGGCACCGCGCCCGCATCGAACTGGTAATCGGCGCGGACATAGGCGGCGGCGATCTTTTCCGAGACGACGAAGGACGAGCGCAGGTCGCCATTGGTCAGCGGCTGGCCCTGGATGGCGGGGGTGAAGAAATTGCCGACATAGGCGTCGGTCACCGGCACCAGCCAGTTGCGGAAGGCATTGCCCGACACGCCCGACAGGAAATCGCCGTACGGCAGCTGCTGATACGCTCCCGCGCCCAGGCTGGTCAGCGGCTGGTTGGTCGCGGTGTCGATCAGGTAATCGCGGCGGAAATAGTCGCGCTTGCGCCAGTGATATTCGCCGCCCGCCTGCAGCTTCGACAGGAAGCCGTCGAAATCATGGCCGACATCGAGGCGGGAATAGAAATCCCAGTCCTTGCTGTCCTTGGGCGCGATGTTGAACTGGTACAGCTTGTAATTGGCGGGGTTGGTGACGTCGACCGGCGTGGTGAAGGTCGGCATGTTCTGATAGCCGCCACTGGCGTCATAGCTCAGCGGCGCGATGAAATAGGCGCGGCTGCGCACCGTGCCGGTCTTGTAGTCGGGGTGATAGCTGTGCGCGGCCGACCAGTTGACGTTGGCGGTGACGTGCCAGCGATCGGGGTTCCAAGCCTGCTTCAGCCCGATGGTGATCAGGTCGTGGCGGTTCAGGCTGTATTCGCGCGACGCCATGAAGCGGGCATTGGCGATGGTCGCCTTGGTGATCGTGTCGCCGACGACGGTATAGCCGGGCTGGAGCACGGTCGAGGGCTGCTTCAGGCCGCCGATCGTGACGTTGGCGTCGTCCGGATAGATGTCGAGGCCGAACTCGTCATAGGCGACGTCGAGCCGCGTCGCGACGACGTCGAGCGTCGTCTGAAGCTCGGGCGTGGGCTGCCACTGCGCCGAGACGATACCTGAGATACGCTTGCGATCCTCGATCTCGACGGTGGGGCGGGTGCGGGTCGGCGAATAGAGCCCCGCCGGGGCGCCGCCGCGCGCCGCATCGGTATAGCGGTTGAGCAGCCAGCCAAAATTCATGAAGCGGTCGTTGCGGACCGTCTTGGCCCAATATTGCGCGCCCGCCAGGATGCCGAAGGTGCCGTCGCTGTTCTTCGCGCTGGTCAGCACGGTGACGTTGGGGCGGACCTCCTTGGTCTGGCTGGTATAGGTGCCGCGCATGTTGATGGTCGTCTTGTTACCGACTTCCAGCGGGCGGAAGGTCTTGACGTCGATATTGCCGCCCAGCGCGCCCTCGCTCATGTCGGCGGTCGGGGTCTTCACCACGTCGATGCTGGAGGTGAACTCGGCAGGCAGCATCTCGAAGCGGAACTGGCGACCGGCCGCGCCGCCATTCTCGATCAGGTCGTTGAGCGCGATGGTGCGGCCGTTCATCAGCGTGTTCTGGAACTGCGGCCCCAGGCCACGGACGCTGACATACAGGCCCTCGCCGCGCGGGCGGGTGATGGCGACGCCGGGGACCAGCTGAAGCGCCTCGGCGACATTCTGGGTCGGGAACTTGCCGATATCGGTCGAGCTGATCGAGTCGACGCCGTAGGCGGCGCGGCGCTTGGTCTCGATGCCCGCCGCCAGGCTGCGCGCATAGGTGCCGTTGACGACGATCTCGTCATTCTGACCGGCGGCATCGCCGTCCTGCGCGGCCTGCGGCGCGGCGGCGGTGGTCGCGGCGGTTTCCTGCGCGGCGGCGGTCAGCGGGCCGGTCACGAGGATGAGCGAGGCCGAAGCCTTCAGCAGGCTGCGCAACGTAAGCATGATATGATTCCCCCATCGGCCTTGCTGCCGGTTCGGCGGCGGCGTTAGGAGGCGTGCATGTCAGCTTGACGAAAGGTTGATGACATTCCGGTGAAACGCGGTGAGTGGATCACCAAGCGATCACTTCCCGGTCATTTCGCCGCAGTCCGGCGCAGTGGCGATCCGCCCTATGGCGCCGGCTTCTGGGCGGGATGGGGGGCTCCGCTGACCTGCGGCGAGATCCGGCCGATGGTGCGCGCGGTGCGGTCGGGATCGCGCAGCAGGATGCGGCCCGATTTCCACATCAGCTCGCCGTCGCGCCGCGCCTGCTGGATCATGCGGTTGACATGGACCGGGGTCAGGCCGAGCGCATCGGCCAGCATCTCCTGGGTCAGCGGCATCTCGAAACTGCCGCCCACGGTCAGCCCCGCCAGCGACAGCCGTTCGTAGATTTCGAGGAGGAAGTCGCCGATCCGCTCCTGCGCGTTCAGGCGGCCGAGCTGGACGACATGGCCGAGCAGATAGGCCTCCTCCAGCGCCTCGCCGATGGCATAGGCCTGGGCCAGTCCCGATCCGGGCGGCGCGGCGGGGGCGGGGCAGACCACGCATTCGGTGATCGCGACGACGGTGGCCGAGGCGAGGGGCATGGGATGATGCGCGCGCCCGATCACGTCGCCGGGCAGATAGAAGCTCATGAACTGCCGCCGCCCGTCGGGCAGGATGCGAACCCGCGCCGCCCAGCCCTGGAGCAGCAGCATCGGCTCGGCGACCGGGCGCCCGATCGTCAGGAAGGTGTGGCGGACCGGATAGCTGGTCGGATCGGCGGCAGCGCGGCGGAGCAGCGCCAGATCGGCTTCATCCAGTGGGGTGAGCGCCGACAATCGGCGGAGCGCCGCCGTCGACAGCGTGTCTTCGGCGGTCGGGATCATCGCTTCGGCGCGAAGGGAGGTCGAAGTCATGCGCATCCTTTGTCGGGTATCAGCGCCCCGATCGCGCGAATGACGCGATCGGCGTGGAACGGCTTGGCGACGATCGACGCGGACCGATAGGGGGCGGGGAGCGCCCATTCGTCATAGCCGGTGAGAAAGGCCCAGGGCACGTCGCGCGCCGACAGCCGGTCGGCGATGGCGAAGGCGCGCGATCCGGCCAGGTTGACGTCGAGCACGGCGGCGTCGAGCGCCTCGTTCTCGGCGAGCGCCAGCCCCTGTTCGAGGGTCGCGACCGGGCCGATCACGATTGCATCCGCCGCACGCAACGCCCGCTCCAGGTCGCGGGCGATGAAATATTCGTCCTCGACCACGAGGATCCGTTTCTCGGCGAGTGGCGAATGGCTCATCCCTCGGCGCTCCGGTTCGATAGCCCGGCATCGTCGCCCGGCAAAGGCAGCGACATCACACACAGGACGCCGCCGCCGCGAAATTCCAGACTGGTCCGCGCGCCCAGCCCATAGGGCAGCGCCTCGCGGATCAGCTCGGTCCCGAATCCCTGGCGTACAGGCGGGACCGGCATCGCTGGTACACCTGTTTCATCCCATTTTACAATCAGTTCGCATTTACAATCTGATTTGGGTTCAATTTTCCATGTAATTGACAGCCGCCCGCCCGCATGGCGCAGCGCCCCGTATTTCAGCGCGTTGGTCGTCAATTCGTGAATCGCGAGCCCGATCGACTCGGCGGTATCGGCGGCCAGCGCCACGTCCGGCCCCCCGATCGAGAGCCGCTCGTCCTCGATCGCGCCCACCCCCAGCAGCTCGTCACGGATCAGGTTTTCCAGGTCGACCCGGCCCGACCGCGTCTGCGTCGCCACCACCTGGGTGCGCGCCAGCGAGTCGAGGCGGCCGCGGAAATGGTCCGAAATCTCGTCGATCGGGCCGCCGCTCTCGACCGTGCGGGTGAAGATCGAACGGACGATGGTCAGGATGTTGCGCACCCGGTGCTGCAACTCGGCGACCAGCGTCTCCTGCCGTTCGCGCAGGCGGCGCAGGTCGTCGATATCGGTCGAGGTGCCGAACCATTCGACGACCGCGCCATGATCGTCATGGACCGGGGTCGCGCGCGTCTTGAACCAGCGATAGCGCCCGCTCTGTCCCTGGCGCAGCCGCCCCTCCATCGCCAGGTCGCCGCGATCGCTGGCCTCGGCCCAGAAGCGCCGCGCCGCCTCGCGGTCGTCGGGATGGACCGCGACCAGCCAGCCATGGCCCAGGCTCTCCTCGACCGACAGACCGGTCATCGCGACCCATTGCGGGCTGGCCCAGGTCCATTGCCCGTCGCGCGTCGCGGTCCAGACCAGTTGCGGAATCCCGCCGATCAGGGTCAGCAGCCGCCGCTGGCTGGCGCGCGAGGCAACCTCGGCCCGCTTGCGCAGCAGCGCCTGGACGATGGCGGGGGCCAGTTCCTCGGCGATGGCGCGCTCGCGCTCGGTAAAGCCGGTCGGGTGGTTGCCCAGCGCGAACATCGCGAAGGTCTCGCCGTCGCGGCGCAGCGGCACCCCCAGGAAATTGTGCAGCGCCGGATGCCCGTCGGGCAGGCCGACCCGCGACGGATGGCTGGTCGGGTCGTTCACGATCAGGCTGCGGTCCTGAAGAATGACCTGTCCGAAAATGCCGTGGATCTTCATGCCGTTGGGCAGTTGCCGCTGGCTGAAATCGGGATCGTCGCCGGTATAGGAGCGCCAGCCGCGTTCGCTGATCGCGATATGGTCCAGCCGGTCGTGCGAGGTGCGACGCTCGCCGAAGAAGCTGAACGCCGCGCCGGTCAGGTCCTCGGCCACCTCCAGGCACAGGCGGCCCAGTTCCTCCTCGGTCGAGGCGCGCAGCGCTTCCTGAAGGATGCGGTTGATCCCGGCCAGCACATGCGCGTCACGCGACATCGATCCCGGCGGCGAGGCCGGTGGCCATGCATGTCCGTCGAGAGGGGCCAGATCGGTCATCGTCCAAAAAATCCTGAATGTCCCGAACGATCCCGGCCGGGCTGGGCTCCCCGGTACACACGATTTCGGAGCAAGTGGCAAATGCGGGGAGGGGGAGCTATGACCCGGCGCGTCTGCAACTGCTGGCCCTGTCCATGTCCCGTCCGATGCTGTCCCTTCGCCTCGTCATCCGGCCCGTCGCGATCCTCGCGGCGATGCTGACGATGATCGCCATGCCGGCGCTGGCGGCGCCGGTCGCCGCGCAGGGCGACCCGATGACGGTGGCGACGGCGCGCATCGTCCAGGCCGAACAGGATGTCCGCGCGGTCGACCAGGGGCTCGACGCGCAGCTCGACGACGACGCCCGCCAGGACCTGCGCGACAAGGCGCAGGGCGCACAGGACGCGACGACCCAGGCGGTGAACGCGTTGACCGAGCAGCTGGCGCTGGTCAATGCGCGGATCACCGGGCTGGGCGCGGTGACGCCGGGCGAGGTCGAGGCGCCCGAGCTGCGCGCCCAGCGCAAGAGCCTGAACGCGCTGCGCTCGACCCTGGATGCCGCGATCAAGCGCGGGCGGCTGGCCGGGGTCGAGGCGGGGCAGCTGATCGACGAGATCGACCGCAGCAAGGCCGAACAGTTCAGCCAGAAACTGTCCTCCAAGGTGCCGTCGCCGCTCAGCCCCAGCTTCTGGAAGGTCGTGCTGGACCAGACGCCGCGCGACCTGCGCCGGGTCGCGCTGTTCCTGCAACAGGGGCATGAACAGATTGCGCGCCAGTGGCGCGGCGGCATCCCTTGGCATGCGATGCTGGGCTTCGCGCTCGCCGTCATCCTGCTCGGCCCCGTTCGGCTGGGCGCCCACCGGCTGGCGCAGCGGCGGCTGATCGCGGAGGCCCCGCCCAGCCGGGTGCGGCGTTCGGCCAACACCTTCTGGCGGGTCGCGGTGGGGACGCTGTGCCCGCTGATGGCGGCATTCGTGTTCGTGCAGGGGCTGCGCTGGTCGGGGCTGTTGCCGGAACGCTGGACCGGGCTGCTCGACGGGTTCGTCTTCGCCTCGGGCGTGGCGGGGTTCACCGCGGCGGTGACGGGGGCGATCCTGATGCGCAGCCAGCCGTCCTGGCGGATCGCGCCGATCGACGACGAGACCGCCAACCGCCTGCGTCCGCTGTCCTGGTTGCTGACGCTGATGACCTTCACCACCGCGATGGTCGCGTCGTTCGAGGGCGCGATCGGCAGCAGCCGCAGCGCGGTGATCGCGACCCAGGCGGTCGAGGCGCTGCTCCACCTGATGCTGATCGCGGCGACGCTGGTGGTGCTGGGACGGCTGCGCGCCGCGCGTGCCGAACGCGAGGACAGCACCAGCGCCGGGGTCAGCGCGGGGCTCAGCGTCGTCACGCTGCTCGCCTGGATCGCGGTGGCGGTCGCCGGGCTGGCGCTGGCCATCGGCTATATCTGGTTCAGCTGGTTCGTCGCGGTGATGATCGGCTGGACGGTGCTGCTCGGCTCGGCCTTGTACCTGATGCTGGTCGCCGCCGACGACATCGCCACCAGCGTGTTCGTGCGCGACAGCAAGGTCGGCGTCACCCTGACCCGTGCGCTGGGCGTGCGCGGCAGCATGGTCGACCAGTTCGGCCTGGCCCTGTCAGGCATCCTGCGGCTGGTGCTGGTGCTGGTCGCGCTGGGCGTGCTGCTGCGGCCGTTCGGGGCGAGCGGCGATCCGGGGGCGATCTTCGACCAGCTGGCGCTGTTCACCGACGGGATCAAGGTCGGCAATGTCTGGATCTCGCCGGGGGCGATCCTGCGCGGGCTGGCGGTGCTGTTCATCGGGCTGGGGCTGGTGCGCGTCTTCATGCGTTGGCTGGAGCATCGTTACCTGCCCGCGACCGACCTCGACGGATCGGGGCGCAATTCGGTCAGCCTGGTCGCGCGCTATATCGGCATCGCGCTGGCGGTGATCTGGGCGCTGGCGTCGCTGGGCATCGGGGTGGAGCGGATCGCGCTGCTGCTGTCCGCGCTGTCGGTCGGCATCGGTTTCGGCCTTCAGGCGATCACCCAGAATTTCGTCTCGGGCCTGATCCTGCTCGCCGAGCGGCCGATCAAGATCGGCGACCTGATCCGCGTCGGCACCGACGAGGGCGACGTCAAGCGGATCAGCGTGCGGTCGACCGAGATCGAGCTGGCCGACCATTCCACCCTGATCGTCCCCAATTCCGAGCTGATCACCAAGTCGGTGCTCAACAAGACGCTGGCCGGGCCGCTGGGGCGGATCCAGATCCAGTTCTCGGTCCCGATCGAGGAGGATGCGGATGCGGTCCGCGCCATCGTGCTCGACTGTTTCGCGGCCGAGGCGGCGGTGCTGGCCGACCCGGCGCCCAAGGCCTTTATCGATTCGATCGTCGACGGACGCATCCATTTCAACTGCTTCGCCCATGTCGACAGTCCGCGTGCGGCCTATGGCACGCGCAGCGCGGTGCTCTTCGCGCTGCTGGCGGCGCTCCGGGCTCGGGGGATCGAGATCGGCACCCTGCCGCAGAAGATGGAACTGGTCCGCCATGGCGGAACGGCGGCCCCGCCCGCCCCGCCCACGCCGTCACGGCCCGGTCCAGATGAAGCGAAAATGAATTGAGGAAGTATGGGCTGGTCATGAAAAGGTAACACCAGCTTCGCGGAGCATCCCTATCCGCGCGGCCAGCGACGACCGGAAGGTCGGTCGGGGGATAGGGATAAGATAGCATGAAGACCGATTTCATTCGCGCGACGCTGCTGGGCGGCACCGCGTTCCTGGCGATGGCGGCCGCACCCGCCTTTGCCGCCGACACCAAGCCCGCCGATCCGGCGCCCGCGGCCAAGCCCGCCGATCCCGCCCCCGCGGCGGCGGCTGATCCGGCGGACGAGCCGGGCCAGCTGAAGGAAATCGTGGTCACCGCCACCAAGCGCGAGACCAGCCTCCAGAAGACGCCGATCGCGATCTCGGTCCTCGACCCGACCGTCCTGAAGGACCGTCACGTCCAGAGCCTGCTCGACCTGGCCGACGGCACCGTGCCTTCGCTCCGCGTCGCCACCTTCGAGGCGCGCCAGTCGGCGCTGACCGTCGGCATCCGTGGCATCGTGCCCTTCGACCAGAACCAGACCGCGCGCGACACCGGCGTCGGCGTCTATATCGACGGCGTGTATCTGGGCCGTTCGCAGGGCCTGAACGCCGCGCTGTTCGACATCGAGCGCGTCGAGGTGCTGCGCGGGCCGCAGGGCACGCTGTTCGGCCGCAACACCGAGGGCGGCGCGCTGTCGATCGTCACCGCCAAGCCGACCGGCAAGTTCGGCGGCGCGGTGACCGCCGGCATCGGCAATTACGGCGCCTATAACAGCGCGGTGCACCTGAACCTGCCCGAGTGGCACAACATCTCGATCAAGCTGGACGGCGTGCTCCAGCACCAGAACGCGTTCGTGACCAACCCGCTGCCCGGCGCCGCCGGCTGGGGCTATTTCAACCGCGTCGGCGGTCATGCCGCCGCGCTGTGGAAGCCGGTCGACGGCTTCTCGGTCGAGCTGTCCTATGACCAGGCCAAGGACCAGAACACGCCCTTCTACAGCCAGCTGGTCAACTACAACCCCAAGGGCCTGCCGGTCGCGACGATCGCGCAGATCAACGCCAATGGCGGCAAGCTACCCTCGGGCACCATCGCGCCGCTGTCGCCGCTGGTCGTCGTGTCGGGCGACAACCGCATGAAGGCCGCCGATATCGGCGTGCCGCAGGCGCTGAGCACCGACCGCACGCACGGCTTCTCGGCCAAGCTGAACTATGACGTCATGCCGGGGCTGGAGCTGCGCTCGATCACCGCATGGCGCGGCGTCGACACCGATCAGTGGGACAATTCGGGCGGCGCGCACCGCACCGTCTTCCTGCCGAACGGCAAGTTCAGCCGCTACAGCCTGTCGTTCATGCAGCAGCACCAGTTCAGCCAGGAATTCCAGGCGGTGGGCAGCCTGCCGCAGTTCGATTACGTCGCGGGCCTCTATTACTTCACCGAGAATGCGCGTGAAGTCGCCGCGACCCCGTCGACCAACCAGTGGAATGCCGACGGCTCGGGCTACACCATCCTGTCGCAGACCGCGCTGGGCACCATCACCTCGGGCAACCAGGGCTGGGCGCCGGGTTCGTTCTTCCTCCAGCGTGGCAGCTTCGCGCGCGCCTATAGCTATGCCGCCTTCGCGCAGGGCACCTATACCCCGGCGGGCTTCGATGCGTTCCACCTGACGGTCGGCGGTCGCTACACCCACGACAAGCGCAACGGCACGCTGTATCTGGTGCAGGGCAAGTCGACCAACTTCCCCTTCACCTTCGACAACAACCGGTTCGATCCGATGGTGACGGCGGCGTTCGACGCCAGCGACACGATCCATCTCTATGCCAAATACTCGACCGGCTACCGCGCGGGCGGCGCGAATGCGCGTTCGCAGACCTTCACCGCCTTCGGTCCCGAAGCCGTGAAGTCCTATGAGATCGGGTCGAAGATGGACCTGTTCCAGCACCGCGTCCGCCTGAACCTGGCCGGTTACATCATGGACCGCACGGGCACGCAGATCGACTTCGACAATGTCGACACCAACCCGTCGAGCCCGACCTACAATCTGCACACCGAGGAGACTCGCAACGCGCCGGGCACCTCCAAGATTCGCGGGATCGAGGCGGACCTGACCACCAACCCGGTCGAGGGCATGACGCTCGGCGCGTCCTATGCGTACACCTACACCAAGGTACCGGCGACGCCGAACCCGTTCCTGAACAATGCGCTGACCCAAGTCTTCGTGGTGTTCACGCCGCGCAACGCCGCCTCGGCCTATGTCGATTACGAGGTGCCGCTGGCGGGTTCGGAGGCCAAGGTCCGCTTCCACCTGGACGGCAACTATGCCGACCCGGTCTACAGCTTCCAGAACGAGACGACGCGCACCGACAAGAGCTTCGTCATGAACGGCCGCATCGCGCTGGCCGATCTGCCGCTGACCGAGAACGGCACCAAGATGACCGTGTCGCTGTGGAGCCGCAACCTCCTCAACAACACCTATATCTATCGCCGTTCGGCCGCGAATGCGGCGACGCTGGGCGACTATGCCAACTTCAACCCGCCGCGCACCATCGGCCTGGAGGGCACGGTTCGCTTCTGATCCGTTCGATACCCTTACCCTCGACTATGGGGCCGTCCTTCGGGGCGGCCCTTTTTTTGGAAGTACGGCAAGGCCGATCGACATTCAGCGACACCTTTCCTTCCCTCGCCCCTCGCAGAGGGGAGAGGGTTGCGCAGACTTGGCCTTTGCGAGAGCAAAGGCTTAGTCGGAGCTGGGTGAGGGGTGGGCGCTCGCCAAGCGAGCGCGCGAGCCTTTGGGCTCGCTCAACCCCTCACCCAAGCTGCGCTAGCCAGCAGGCTGGCAAGCTTCGCTAACCCTCTCCCCTGTCCAGGGGAGAGGGGAAGAAGAGGCAATCTCGAATGTCGATCCGCCCTAGCGGCGTCGGCCCGCGAGTTTCCAGGCGGCCCCTCAGCCGATGGGCAACCACATCGACACGACCAGCCCAGGCTCCGCATCGCCCAACTCCAGCCGCCCGCGATGCAGCCGCGCAATGGCATCGACCAGCGGCAGGCCCAGGCCATGACCCGCCTGCGTCCGCGAACCGTCCAGCCGCCCGAACCGCCGCAGCGCCAGCGCCCGGTCCTCGGGGCGGATGCCGGGGCCGTCATCGGCGATGCGCAGCACCGGGCCGGGGTCCAGCCGGACGCGGATCGTGCCATGGGGTGCGCCATATTTGATCGCATTGCCGATCAGGTTGACCATCGCCTGGATCAGCAGCTGCCGGTCGCCGACGAAGCCCGCCGGGCGCGCGGCGATCTCGACCGTCAGCCTGTGCCCGGCTTCTTCGGCGACCGGGATCATCATCGTCGCGCTATCCTCGACCAGCGCGGCCAGGTCGATCGCGGCGAAGCCCGCCTGGCGGTGCCCCGCCTCGATCTCGGCGATGCGCAGCAGCGCGGCGAACATGGCGAGCAGCGCGTCGCATTGCGCCAGCGCGGCGGTCGCCCGCCCGGCCTGGACGGGGTCGGCGGCGTCCTCGACCATCTCCGCCAGTTGCGCGCGCAGCCGCGACAACGGGGTGCGCAGGTCGTGGGCGATGTCGTTGGACACGCCGCGCAACCCCTCCATCAGCTCGCCGATCCGGTCGAGCATCCGGTTGAAGGCGTCGGCCTGCCGGTCGAACTCGTCCGCCGATCCGGTCACCGGGACGCGGTGGCGGACATTCCCTGCGATGATCGCATCGACGGTGCGGCGCAGATCGCGGATCCGCCGCCCGACCAGCAGCGAAAAGGCCAGCCCCCCGCCCAGCACGATCAGCACGATCGAGCCGAACCCGACCAGATAGATGCGCGTCCGCGTCGCGCGATAGCTGTCGAACGGCTCGGTCTCGACCGCCACGACCAGGCGGCGTCCGTCGCCCGCATCGCGGACCAGCGCGCGGCCATGCGACAGCCCGGCGATGCCGTCATGCTGGCGCAGGTTGGACCGCCCGATCGGCAGCGCGCGGCTGAGCGTGATGTTGCCGCCCAGCATATGGCCGTCGGGGGCGATCAGCGACAGGCCGATATCGCCCGTATCCCGCTGCCGCGACAGGGCGGCGATGCGCGCCAGCAATATGGGGGTGGGGATCACCCCTTCGCCCGGATCGCGCTCCAGCACCAGATCGCCCGCGATGTCGATCCGGCGGTCGACCAGTTCCGCCACCGCGACCCGGCTGGCCGCGAAGATCGACACGCCGGTGCCCAGCGTCGCGACCAGGAACAGCAGCAGGACGCCGATGGTCAGCCCACGCAGCGACAGCCGCCGGATCGCGCGTTCGATCATGGCCGCATCGAATAGCCGATCCCGCGCACCGTCTCGATCGGGTCGCTGCCGCCCTGTTCGGTCAGCTTGATGCGCAGGCGGCGGATATAGACGTCGACGATGTTCGTCTCCGGCTCGAAATCATAGCCCCAGACCCGCTCGATCAGCATCGCGCGGGTCAGCACCTCGCCCGCATGGCGCGCCAGTTCGGCCAGCAGCTTCAGCTCCAGATTGGCCAGCGTCACCGGCTGTCCGCCGCGCCAGGCGCGAAAGCTGGTCGGGCTGACCACGATGTCCCCGGCGCGGATCGTGTCGCTTTCGCTCGTCGTCCAGCGACGGCCGCGCAGCACCGCGCCCAGCCGGGCGTTCAGCTCCTGCGCATCGACCGGCTTGACGACATAATCGTCCGCGCCGGCCTCCAGCCCCTCGACCTTGTCCGAGGCCATCGACAAGGCGGTCAGCATGATGACCGGCACGGTGATCCCGCGCGCGCGCATCGTCTCCACCACCGACAGCCCGTCGAGCCGGGGCATCATCCGGTCGAGGATCACCGCGTCATATTGTTCGCGGTCGAGCGCGGCGAGCGCCTGTCGCCCGTCGCCGACATGCTCGACCCGGTGATCCAGCGCATGCAGCGCCCGGACCAGATGGTCCGCATATTCGACATCGTCCTCGACGAGGAGCAGGTGCAGGCTCATTCGAGTCTTTCCAAAAACCAGACGGGCTTTTGCCCTATCGAGCAAAATTGTGCTGGCAAGATCGTCCCGTCCGTATCGCTGTGGAACAGGCGGGACAAAGGCGATGCGGACTCCGTCATATCGCCGCGCGTCCCCCGCGCGTACGAGCCGGACTAACACAGGCGAACCATGCCCGCCGGACGGGGCGTCATGGGGCCGCGGGGGACAACGGGGAAATCATGGCGACGACACCGATCAACGTGGATGGCGACCTGTCCGACTGGAACGCGGCCGACCGCATCGATACCGGGCTGGGCGAGGGCTATTCCATCTATGCCAGGAGCGACGGCAGCGACTTCGTATTCGCGATGACCGCGCCGATGGCGATCGGGGCCAACACCACCGCGTGGCTGAACACCGATCGCAACGCCGCGACCGGATATCAGGTGTTCGGCTTTGCGGGCGGCGCCGAATATAACGTCAACTTCAACGCCGACGGCACCGTCTCGCTCTATCAGGGCGGGGCGGGCGAGACGCTGGTGATGGCGGGGTTGCAGGCGGCGTGGTCGGCGGACCGCAAGACGGTCGAGTTCCGCGTGCCCAAGGCCGCGATCGGCGATCCGCAGGCGATCGACACGCTCTATGACGTGAACGACCAGGTCTTCCTGCCCGGCAATTATTCGGCCAAGCCCTTCACCGTCTTCAACGACACCGGCATCGTCGCCGACCCCTCGCACCGCATCGCCATCGTCTGGTCCGAGACGACCGCCAACGCCTATTTCAGCAAGACCGCCTATTCGCAGCTGTTCATGGCCGCGCAGAGCCAGGCGATGCAGGCGGGCACCCCCTTCGACATCATCACCGAAGACGACCTGACCAACCTGTCGACGCTGGCCAAGTACGACTCGATCGTCTTCCCGTCCTTCCGCAACGTCCAGGCGGACAAGGTGGACGCCATCGCCCACACGCTGGAACAGGCGACCAGGCAGTTCGGCATCGGCCTGATCGCGGCGGGCGAGTTCATGACCAATGCGGCGGACGGAAGCGCGCTGGCGGGTGACAGCTATGCGCGGATGAAGCTGTTGTTCGACGCGACCCGCGTGACCGGCGGCTGGCCCGCCGACGTGACGATCAAGGCGGCCGACGCGAACCACAGCGTCCTCGACGGCTATGCCACCGGCGAGACGATCCGCGACTATAAGGGCGTCGGCTGGAACGCCTTCACCAGCGTCAGCGGCACCGGCGAGACGATCGCGACCCAGACCGTGAACGGCCAGGACTATGCCGCCGCCATCGCGACCAGGACCGGCGGCCGCAACGTCATCTTCTCGACCGAAGCGGCGATGGCCGACGACAATCTGCTGCAAAAGGCGATCAGCTATTCGGTGAACGGCTCGGCCAGCACCGGCGGGCTGAAGGTCGGGCTCCAGATGACCCGCGACGCCGGGCTGTTCGCGGCCCGTGTCGACATGGACCAAAGCCAATATTCGGACGAGGTGAAGCCCGAGGACGGATCGGCCGGCATCTATACCAAGCTGCTGCCCATCCTCGACCAGTGGAAGTCGCTCTATAATTTCGTCGGCAGCTATTACGTCAATATCGGCAACGACCCGGCGCAGCAGCGTTCGACCGACTGGTCGGTCTCCGCGCCGATCTATGCCAGGATGATGGCGGCGGGCAACGAGATCGGGCTGCACAGCTATACCCATCCCGAGGACACCAATGTCCTGACCGCCGAACAGATCGCCTATGAGTTCGGGGCCGAGCGCGCCGAGCTGGAAAAGCAGATGAGCGCCTATCTGGGCCGCCAGGTCTCGCTGGGCGGCGCGGCGGTGCCCGGCGCGCCCGAGACGATCGCGACCAGCCAGGAGATCATGAAGCATGTCTCCTATCTGTCGGGCGGCTATACCGGCGTGGGCGCGGGCTATCCCAACGCCTTTGGCTATCAGACGCCGGGCAATGCGGCGGATGGCAAGGTCTATCTGGCGCCGAACACCATGTTCGACTTCTCGCTGATCGAATTCCAGAAGAAGACGGTCGCCGAGGCGGAGGCGGAGTGGGCCAGGGAGCTGGCCTCGCTGACCTCGCATGCCGATGCGCCCGTCATCGTGTGGCCGTGGCATGATTACGGCCCCGCCATGTGGACCGGCGATGCCGCGCAGGCGAGCCCCTATGTCACCTCGATGTTCACCAACTTCATCGCCAAGGCGGCCGCCGCCGGGGTCGAGTTCGTGACGCTGGCCGATCTGGCGAGCCGCATCTCGGCCTTCCACAAGGCGTCGATCACGACCAGCGTGTCGGGCGACACGATCACCGCCAACGTCTCCTCGACCGAGGGGCTGGGCACCTTCGCGCTCGACGTCGACGGGCAGAAGGCGGGGCAGGTCATCAAGGGCGTGGCGGGCTGGTACGCCTATGACGCCGACAAGGTGTTCCTGCCCAAGTCGGGCGGCACCTATACCATCACCATGGGCCAGGCGGCGGACGATGTGACCCACATCACCGACCTGCCGATGCGCGCCTCGCTGATCTCGCTGAGCGGCGACGGGCACGACCTGAGCTTCTCGGTCGAGGGCGAGGGCAAGGTCGTAATCGACCTGAAGGCGCCGGGCACCGACTGGACCACGGTCAATGGCGCGACCGTGACCAGCCTGGTCGGCGAGATCCTGACCCTCGATATCGGGTCGATCGGCCAGCATGACGTGACCATCGGCCATGTCGCCAATAGCGGCCCGACCATCACCGCGTTCGGCGGCGCCGATACGGCCAGGCTGTCGATCGCCGAGAACGGCACCGCGGTCGCGACGATCACCGCGACCGATGCCGACATCCCGCTGGGCGACAGCGTGCATTATGCCATCGCGCAGGGCGGCGACGGCGCGGCCTTCACCATCGACGCGACGACCGGCGTGCTGAAGTTCGTGAACGCGCCGGATTACGAGAATCCGACCGATGCGAACCACGACAATGTCTATGACGTCACCGTGCTGGCGATCGATTCGAAGGGCGCGGTCGACACCCAGACGCTGTCGGTCGGCGTTACCGACGTGGTGGGCATCACCAGGACGGGCACGATCTTCAACGACACGATCAACGGCACGGGCGAACAGGACGTGCTGGACGGCGGCTGGGGCAATGACGTGCTCAACGGGCTGGGCGGGAACGACAAGCTGGTCGGCGGGCTGGGCAATGACAGGCTCAACGGCGGCGATGGCGACGACCTGCTGATCGGCGGCTGGGGCAAGGACGTCCTGACCGGCGGTGCGGGCAAGGACGTGTTCCGCTTCGAATCGATGATGGACAGCCTGGCCTTGTCACAGCGCGACGTCATCACCGATTTTCGTTCGGGCGAGGACAAGATCGACCTGTCGGCGATCGATGCCAACACCTCGCTGTTCGCCAGGGGGGATCAGGCCTTCACCCTGCTGACCACGCCGGGGGCCAGGTTCACCGGCGCGGCCCAGCTTCGCTTCAGCTACCAGATGATCGACGGCAAGGAATATACCATCGTCGAGGGCAATACCGACGCGCTCGCGCTGGCCGATTTCTCGATCGCGCTGCTTGGCCATCACAGCCTGACCGCGAACGACTTTTATTTATAATTGAAGACTAAAGCCGCCATCATGGCGGGCATAGGTTTCCAACTGGCCAGGATGGCGCGCGAGGGCGGGGTCGGCGGTATCGCCGGCGCCGCGCTTCACGGTGCCGTCATCAGCGCGGGGCCATGGCTGATCACCGCGATCGCGGTGGCGCTGCTCCAGCATTGGGCGCCGCAGGCGATCGGGGCGGCCGATGCGCGCATGGTGCGCACCGTCCTGATCTATGGCTTCAGCCTGTCGGCGCTGACCGCCGGGCCGATCGCGATCCTGGCGACGCGGCTGGTCGCCGACCGGCTGTTCGCGCGCGATGCCGGGGGCGTGCCGGGCATCCTGCTGGTTGCGCTGGCGGCCGGGGGCGGGGCGGCGATGGTCATGGGCGCGCTGGTCTTTGGCGGGCTGGCCGGGCTGCCGCTCGGCCAGGCGGCGCTGGCCAGCCTGCTGCTCGCCTGGCTGACCCAGATCTGGATCGCCGCGCCGATGCTGACCGCGCTGCGCCATTATCGCGCGGTGCCGGTCGCCTATCTGATCGGGATCGGCGTCGTCGCGCTCCTGCTGGCCGCCTGGCCCGCGCCGAACGGGACGATCGTGCTGGCCGGGGTCACCGGGGGCACGGGGGTGACGCTGGGCGCGATCATGCTGCTCCTCCGCCGCTATTTCACCGCGCCGCCGGTCATGCCCTCGCGCGGGCTGATCGCGTGGCGGCTGGCGCTGATCGTCGCGGCGGCGGGGCTGGCGGGAGCAGTGGCGCTGTGGATCGACAAATGGCTGCTCTGGGGCGGACCGGCCAGCGTCGCGATGCTGGGGCGGTTGCGGCTGAACCCGATCAACGATGCAGGCAGCTTCCTGGGCCTGCTGACGCTGGTGCCCGGCCTGACCCTGTTGCTGATCGTCAGCGAGACGCGGTTCGACCAGGCGTTCGGCAATCTGATGGCGCGGTGCACCGGCACCTCGACTCTGGCGCGGATCGAGGAGGCGCGGGCCGAGCTGATCGGGACGCTGTTCGACGGCCTGCGCCTGCTGGTGCTGATCCAGGCGCTGGTCGCCGCGCTGGCCTGGGTGCTGGCGGTGCCGCTGTTCGAACTGATCGGTGCGGACCCGCGCGGCATCTTCGCCTTTCGCCACAGCGCGGCGGGGGCGGTGTTCCATCTGGTCGCGATCGGCGCGACCATCGTCCTGTCCTATTACGACCTGTTCGCGCGGGTGGTGCTGATCTGGACCAGCTTCGCGCTGGCGAGCGCGCTGGCGGTCTGGCTGCAATGGGATGCGGGCTATGCCGCTTTCGGCTGGGGCTATATGGCCGGGGCGATCGTCGCGGCGTCGGTCGGAATCGCGCTGGTCGCCGATGCCACGATCCGCCTGGTGTATCTGCTGTTCGTCGGTAACAACCCCGCCGTGGTCGGGTGCGAGGGACGGTGGGCGTGATGGACGGAATGGCGGCGATGGTGGGTCGGCGCGCGATGCTCGTGCTGGGGGCGGGCGCGCTGGGGCTGACGGTCGCCGGGCGGCAGGCCGGTCGGGGCGAGGGCGGCGTGCCCTGGCGCTGGGGCGTCGATTACGGGCCTGCGACCGATCCGGTGCTGGCCCGGCAGCTCGACCTGCTGGTGCTCGAGCCGGATCACCCCCGCGCGATCGACCGGCTGCGCGGCCCCGGCGGCCTGTTGCTGGGCTATGTCAGCCTGGGCGAGGTGCAGAAGGCACGCCCCTATTTCGCCGCGCTCGACCGTGCCGGGGCACTGCGCGCGCCCAACCCGCATTGGCCGGAGGCGCGGCATGCCGATCTGCGCCATCCCGCCTGGCGTGCCGCGCTGCTCGATACCGTCGTCCCGGCGATTCTGGCGCGCGGCTATGACGGAATCTTCATGGATACGCTCGACAATGCCGAGGCGATGGAACGGGCGGACCCGATAGGCGGCAAGGGCATGGTGGCGGCGGGCGCGGCGCTGGTCGCGGCGCTGCGCGCGCGCTTTCCGGGGATCCGGCTGATGCTGAACCGGGGCTATGCCGCCTTGCCCGAGGTCGCGCCGCATATCGACTATCTGCTGGGCGAATCCATGGCCTCGCGCTGGAGCTTCGCGGACAAGCGGTACGAGATGCTGTCGGACAGCGACTGGGCCTGGCAGGCCGCGCGGCTCCGCGCCGCCAAGGCGCGCCATCCCGACCTGGTTCTGACCACGCTGGACTATTGGGACCCGGCGGACACGCGCACCGTCGCGGCGCTCTATGCGCGGGAGCGGGCGGCGGGCTTCAGCCCCTATGTCGCGACGCTGGCGCTCGACCATCTGGTGGCGGAGCCGGCGGGATGAGGCGCCAGTCGTCGCAGCGCTGGATGGCGGTCGCGCTGCCCGTCGGGGCGGGTGTGTCGGTCCTGGCGCTCGGCCTGTTCCTGATGCCCAGCGCGCGCGAGGTGGAGCAGACCGCACGCCGCGCCGCACCGCCGCCCCATCCCGAACTGGCCGCCATGCTGCCGACCGCCGATGTCCCGACGCTCGCGCGGCTGACCCGGACGCTGATCGCGGCGGGCGTGGCGACCAGCAGCCTGCAGGTCGGCTATGACCTGGTCGCCGCCGGGCGTCCGGCGGTCGCCATCGCCTATCTGGCGGCACGGCCCGATGGCGCGACCCCTGCGACCTGGGCCTTCCGGGTCGAGACGCTGCGCAGGCTCGGCCGCCGCGCCGAGGCGGAGGCGCTGCTGGCCGAGGCGGTGCGCAGGCCCATCGGGGTCGCGCCCCCTGCGATTGTCGCGGCGGGCTATGCGCTAGACCGTCCCGACCTGCTGGTCGCCGCCGTCCGTTCGGGCGCGATCCCGCCGCCCGATGTCCGGCTGGCGCATGATCTCGCCCAGCGCGCCGAGGCGCAGGGGCATGGCGACTGGATCGTGCAGCTCGACCAGGCGGGGGCGGCCGATTGGCGCGCGGCCGATCCCTGGCTGGCGTTGCGGGTCGCCCAGCGTATCGGCGACCGCGCCGCCACCGAGCGGGCCATCGCGGCCCTGCCCGCCGCCGAGCGTGAAGGCGCGCGTGCCGACTGGCTGACCCGCACCGGCGACCGGGCAGGGCTGCACCGGATGCTGCTGGCGCGGGCGGCGCAGCCCGGTGCCGTCCTGCCCGACCTGGCCGAGCGGTTGCTGGCGCTGGGCGCGCGCGACGACGCGATCGCGCTGCTGCGCCGCGCCGCCGCCGGGCAGTCGCCCGCCGCGCCCGAGGGGCAGCGGCTGCTCTATCTGATGGGACCGCGCCCCGCCCCGGCGGATCGTGAGTGGTTGCGCCAACAGGCGCTGTCCGGCCCGGCCGACGAGCAGGGCCGCTGGCTGGCCGCCTATGCCGAGCGCGACGCGCCCGCCGCCGCGCTGGCCTTTGTCCAGCGGCATCCGCTGGCGGCGCGGACCGATATTGCGATGCTGCGGCTGGGTCTGGCGCAGGCGGCGGGGGAGCGCGGCGCGGCGCGTGCGGCGATGGCGACGCTGCTCGACGGACGGACGCTCGACCCGGCCACGCTGCGGCGGGTTTCGGCATGGGCCGGGGGGCTGGAGCCGACCCAGGCACGGGTGCTTGCCGAGCGGCGGGTCGCTGCCGGGATGGCGGGGCCGCGCGACCGGCTCGATCTGGCCTGGGCGGCGTGGAATGCGGGGGATGCGGCACGCACCCGCGACCTGCTGCGCGACCATCTGGCCGAGACGCCGGGCGATCTGTCGGCCCTGCGGCTGATGGCGGACGCGCAGGCCCGGCTGGGCGGCGCGGCGGCGGCGCGGCCCTGGCTGGAACGGGCGCTGGCGCAGGCCCCGGCCGGGCGGGTGCGGGCCGAACTGCTCGACCGGCTGGGCCGTCGTGGCGAGGCGCTGGCGCTGGTGACGGATTTGCGCCGTGCCGCGCCGCGCGACACCGAACTGGCGGCGCTTCAGGCGCGGCTGCTGATCGCCTCGGGCCAGCCGGGGCGCGCGCGGGCGGTGCTGACGCCGTGACCCTGGACGACCTCGCGGCGAGCGGCGGCGCGCCCGTGCCCCAGCTGGTGGTGCCCGACACGGTCTTTGTCGATCGCCGCATCGTCGCGCCGGGCGAACCGCATCTGGTCTGGCCCGCCGGGGCCGCCCTGTCGCTGGAGCGGAGCGGGGGCGAACTGGTCGTCCGCTATGACCGCCCGCCGAGCGAACAGGCGATCCGGGACTTTCGCGAGGCGGCGGGCGACATGCTGGGCGATCTGCGCTGGAACGACGTCACGCTGGTGTTGCGCCCGGCGGCGGGATGGCGGATGGATGCGCGGGTCGTCGGCCCGGCGCTGATCGTCGGCTTCGCGCTGGTCGCCGCCGACAGCGACGACACCCAGGCCGCGCCCGCCGACCCGGCGCGCGAGCTGGCCCATGCCGCGATCGAGGCCGATCTGGCGGCGGGCTATCCGGGGCGCGGGCGGCGTCAGGCCCAGGCGCTGCTCGCCCGCGATCCCGACGATGGCCGCGCCGCGCGCCTATTGGCCGATGCGCGCGCGATCGATGGCGACACGGCAGGCGCGGCGCGCGGCTATCGCGCCCTGGCTGCCGATGACAGGAGCGCCCGGCGGACCATCGCGGCGGGGGGCGGCACCGCCGCCATGGGGCTGGTCGCGCGCGAGGGCGGCGATCTGGGACAGGTCGAGGCCAGCCTGCGCGCCGATGTCCCCGTCGCCGATGCGGTCGCGATGGGCGGCGGCCTGCGGCACTTGCAAAGCCGGGTCGATACGCCCGAGGAGCGGCGGGACCGGGCGGCGACGGTGGCGGATGCCAGCCTGGCGGTCGCGCTGGGCGATGCGGCGCGGTTGCAGCTTCTGGCCTCCGCCGCGCTCGACGACGGTGTGACCGGCGGCGGCGCGCGGGTCACCTATGGCCCGGCCGAGGCGCAATGGCGGCTGACCCTGACCCGCCACATGCCCGACTATGCCACCCCCGCGCAGGTGCTGGCGGGCGGCTATCTCTCGCGCGCGGCGCTGGGGGCGACCTATCGCCTCGGCTCGGGGCTGGTGGCGCAGGGCGAGGTGGGGCTCAACCGCTACGGCCTGGCCGGTGAACACGCGGCGAGCGACACGGTGACGCTGGCCGCCGGGCTCGAGTATCTGATCCGCCGCCGCTATCCGCTGCTCGGCCTCAGTTACCGGGTGGAGGCCGAATATGTCCGCCGCGCGCTGCTGGACGCGGGCGGTGCGATGGCGATCCCGCTGGCGGATCGCGAGAATCACACGGTGCAGGCGATGCTGGGCGAGGCGCTGGGCGCGGTGCAGCTGACTGGGCTGGCGGGCTGGACGGTCGACCGCTTCGGCGGCGATGGCCCCAATGCCAGCCTGGCGCTCGCCGCGCCGATCGGGCTGGTCTGGCGGGTGGAGGCGTCGGGCGGGCTGACCTCGATCAGCCGACCGGGCTTTTCGGGGCAGCAGCTGTTCGGCCGCGCCGTCCTGACGCGCAGCCTGGGACGGCCCCGGTGAGCGCGGCGACGACCGAAGAGGCGCGCGATCCTGTCCGCCGACCCGGCTGGCGACGGGGGCTGCGCATCCTGGGCGAGATCGCGCTGGCATTCGGCGCGCTCGTATTACTCGACCATCTGCTGACCGGGGGGACGGGCTTTGCCGATGTGCGGCCCAGCCCCTATTGGATCCCGGTGCTGGTCATGGCGCTGGTCTATGGCACCGGGGCGGGGGTCGTCGCGGCGGCGACGGCCTCGGCGTTCTGGCTGGTCGCGGCGCATGGCGACGGGACCGAGCGCGACTATCTCGACATGCTGTTGCACCTGTCGCTGCCGCCCCTGCTCTGGGGGATCGTCGCGGTCGCGGTGGGTGAGGCGACGCTGGTCCGCAAGCGGCGCTATAGCCGGGCGGAGCGGCGCGCGGCGCAGGCGACGCGCGACATCGGGCGGCTGACCGACGCGCATGAGCGGCTGACGCGCACCAATCGCGCGCTGCAACGCCGGGTCGCCTCCGACCCGCGCACCATGGGCCATGTCGTCGCGGTCGCCACCCGGCTGGCGGCGAAGGACGCGGCAGAGCGGTGCGCGGCGATCGCGCAGCTGATCGCGCTGGCGGCGCGCAGCGAGGATTTCACCGTCTATCGGATCGTCGGCGACGGGGCGCTGGTCTGGCTGCGTGGCGCGGCGGTGCAGGGGCACAGCCCGGGTCGCCCCGACAGCCTGTCCCCCGCCATGGTGGAGGCGCTGGCCGGGGACGACCGCATCCGCCATGTCGCGCGCCGCGCCGATCGCACCCGGCTGGCCGGTTTGGGCGTTGCGGCGGTGCCGTTGACGGGCGAACGCGGCGCCATCGGCGTGCTGCTGTTCCACACCATCCCGATCGAGGCGTTCAACGCGCATCGTATGGCCGAGCTGACCGAGATCGGCGCCTGGCTGGCCCCGCTGATGGACGGATCGGCGTGACCCGGCGTTACGCCGCGCTCGCCATTCTGGACCTGGCGTGGGTCGTCCTCGTCATGGCCTTTGTCCCGGCGGGCGGGGCGGCGGTGACGATCGCGCTGCTCGGGCATGCCGCGCTGAGCCTGGTCACCTATGCCGTCTGGCTGCGGTCCGATCCACATGGCGGCTATGCGGCGGCGATATTGGGGCTGGGCGGGCCGGTCGGGCTGATGCTGGGGCAGGGGCTGGGCCGGATGGGCGAGCGCTGGGCGACGGGCAGCGCGTGGCATGACCGGCTCGACCGCATGTTCGGCGCGCGTGCGGTGCCCGCGCGGCGGCGCGGCGCGGCGTTGGAAATGGCGCGGCTGCTCGACGGGCGGGTCTATCATCCCGCCCCCGAACGGCTCGATTCGCTGCACGGCGTCCTGCGCCATGGTCCGGTTGCCGCACGTCGCCGCGCGCTGGAGACGGTGGTCCGGGCCTTCGAGCCGGGTCTGTCGCCGCTGGTCGCGCAGATGCTTAACGATCCCGACCAGACCATCCGCGCGCTCGCCGCCGCCGCCTCGGCGCGGATCGTCCAGAATCTGATCGAGCAGCGCGCCGTGCTGGAGGCGCGGGTGGCGGGGGGCGATAGCCAGGCAGCGGTGACGCTCGCCCGGTTGCTGGCCGAGCATGGTCGCGCCAACCGCCTGTTGTCGGATACCCAGCGCCAGCATCTGTGCGCGGATGCGGCCAGGCTGCTGCGCGCGCATGGCCTGGGTGCGGAGGCTGACGCGCTTGCGATCGAGGCGGCATGGGCGGCGCAGGACTATGCCGCGATCGACCGGCTTCACGCGCTGGCATGCGAATCGGACGACGATGCCCTGTGGTGGCGGATGGAGGCGGCGCGATGACCCGCATGGGCGAGGCCGACGACCTAGACGCCGATGTCTGCCTGATCGTCGAGGGCGCCTATCCCTACGTCATCGGCGGCGTGTCGGGCTGGCTTCAGGACCTGATCACCCATTTGCCCGAGATCCGCTTCGCCGTGGCCGCGATCAAGGCGGGGCCCGCCGCGCTGCCGTTCCGGATCGCCCCACCGCCCAATGTCGTGATGGTCCGCGAGATCGGCCTCGCCCCCGCCGCCGCCGCGCCGCGCCCCATCCCCAACCGGGTCGCGACCCGGATCGCCGAGGCGCTGATGGCCTTTGTCGCGACCGGCGAGCGGGCGGCGATCGCCACCCTGCTCGACCTGTTCGCCGGGCTGGACCCGATGCTCGTGCCCGGCGACATATTGGCGCATCCCGCGACCTTCCAGCGGTTGCAGCGCCATTACCGCGCGATCCTGCCGCGCGCGTCCTTCCACCATTATTTCTGGGCGATGCGCACGCTGCTGGGCGGGCTGCTCGCGGTGCTGATCGCGCCCTTGCCGCGCGCGCGGGTCTATCACACCATCTCGACCGGCTTTGCGGGCTTGCTCGCGGCGCGCGCGGCGCAGGCGACGGGGCGGCCCGCCTTCATCACCGAACATGGCATCTATCTGCTCGAACGGCAGATCGAGGTGATGATGGCCGAGTGGATCGGCGACCAGATCGACACCGGGCTGGAGCTGGAGCGCAGCGTGCGCGACCTGCGCGACCTGTGGGTGCGCGCCTTCACCAGCTATGCCGAGGCTTGCTACGCCGCCTGCGACCCGATCGTCGCGCTCTATGGCGAGAATAACGCGGTGCAGCGGCGGCTGGGAGCGGCGGCGGAGCGGGTGCGGGCGATCCCCAACGGCGTCGACGTGCGCCGCTTCGCGCATCTGCCCGACCGGCGCGATCCCGCCCGGCCCGTCGTCGCGCTGCTCGGCCGGGTGGTGCCGATCAAGGACGTGAAGACCTATATCCGTGCCGCCGCCATCGTCCACGCCGCGCGCCCCGACATCCGCTTCGTCGTGCTGGGCCCCGAGGACGAGGACCCCGAATATGCCGCCGAATGCACCGCGCTGGTCGCCGAACTGGGGCTGGGCGAGGCGCTGAGTTTCGAGGGGCGGGTCCGTATCGAGGACTGGATGATGCGGATCGACCTGCTCGTCCTGACCAGCCTGTCCGAAGCGCAGCCGCTGGTCATCCTGGAGGGGGGCGCGTGCGGCATCCCGGTCGTCGCGCCCGATGTCGGCAGCTGCCGCGAGATGATCGAGGGGCGCGGCGGCGCGGATAGCGGCCATGGCGGCATCGTCACTCCGCTGGTCAACCCGGCCGCCACCGCGCAGGCGATCCGCCGGATCATGGACGATCCCGACCTGCGCACCCGGATGGGCGAGACGATGCGCGAGCGGGTGGTGCGCGATTACGACCATCCGGCGATCATCGGGGCCTATCGGCAGTTGTACGGGGAGCTCGCGGCGAGGAAATAAGCCCCTCCCCTTCAGGGGAGGGGACGGGGGTGGGGCGCTTCCGCGAGCGTGGCCCCGTGGTGGAAAGGCCCCACCCCAACCCCTCCCCTGAAGGGGAGGGGCTTGATTGGTCGCGTCAGCGAGGGCCGGGTGCCCCGCCGGTCACCACCGTGTCGCTGAGGTCGCCGAAGGAGGGGGCCGGAAGCACCGGCATCGGCGTAACCGGCAGCGACTGGCCCAGTCCCGCCGGGGGTATGGCCGTGGCGGGGCGGAGCATCGGATCGGTCGCCGCCGCCAGCACGGGCGCGGGCCTGGCCGCCACCGAGGGGCGCGCGGCGCGGTCGATCGGGGCGAGGATCGGGTCGAAGGGGCCGAAGACCTGCTTCTTCACCTGTCGGATATGGGCCGAGGCGTCATAGGTCGGCACCCCCGCCTCGATCACTCCCGCCTGCAACCGGCCCAGCGTCGCCAGCAGTCGCGCCTGCGCGACATAGCCCGAATAGCGCGCATTGGTCTCGACGATCTGGGCGTTGAGCAGCCGCTGTTCCGAATCGAGCACCTCGAAATTGGACCGGAAGCCTTCCTGGAACCCGCGCCGCACGCCGGTCAGCGCGGCCTCGGCCGCCTGGGTGGCCAGCTGGCCCGAATCCTGTTGGGTCTGTGCCGCGACCGACTGGTTCCAGCTGTCCTGGACATTGGCGAGCGCCTGTCGCCGGGTGCTTTCCGCCTCGAAGCCCAGTTGCTGGCGCTCGGCAACGGCGGCGCGGATGCGCGACCCGATCAGCCCGCCCGCCAGCAGCGGCATGGTGACGCTGACGCCCCCGGTCGCCTGTCCGCCCAGGTCGCGGACCTGATAGGAATAGGGGCTGGCATAGCCATAGCCGCCGGTCAGCGCGACGATCGGCGCGCGTTCGGCGCGCTGCGCGGCGATCCGGGCGTCGCCCGCGCGCGCGGCCATGATCGCCTGCCAGATGGCGGGGCTTTCCTTCTCGGCGATCTGGAAGGCACTGTCGAGCGAAGCGGGGCTGCCCGGCAGGCGCGGCGGCGGCGCGAGGCGGCCGGGATTGCGCCCGACCAAAGCGGCAAAGCGCGCGCGGCTGGATTGCAGATTGGCCTCGGCCTGGGCCAGCTGCGCGCGGATGATCTCGCGCTGCGCGCGCGCCTGCGCGATGTCGGTGCGGGTCAGGTCGCCGCCGCGTTCGCGCGCGACCGCCTGGTCCACCTGTCGGCCATAGCTGTCGAGCGAGCGGGTCTGGATCGCCACCAGCGCCTGGTCGCGCAGGACCGAGGCATAGGCGTCGACCACCGCGAGCAATATCTCGTTCTCGGTCTCGCGCAGCCGCTCGCGCCCCGCCAGCACGGTCGCCTCGGCGGCGGACACCTGCGCGGCGGTCCGGCCACCGTTCAGCAGGATCTGCGAGGCGGAGATGGTCGCCCCCATGGTCCGCGACCGCACCGTGCCGAACTGGTCGAGCAGGTTGCGCTGGTCCTGCTGGCGATACTGGAAATTGACGTTCACCCCGACGCTCAGGCGGTAAGGCGATCCCGCCTGGATGATCTGTTCGTCGAGCACGCGCAGCTGCGCCCGTCCCGCCTCCAGCGTGGGGTTGGTGCGATAGGCGTCGGCGATCGCGCGGTCGAGCGTGTCGGGATCGTACAGCTCCTGCGCGGCGGCCGGGGCGGCGGCCAGCATCAGCGGCAGGCAGGCGAGGCGGCGCAGCGCGTCAGCGTTCATGGAAGGACTTCGCAAAGGCCTCGGTCAGCGGATCGAGGAGATATTGCAGCGCG
Organism: Sphingomonas sp. SORGH_AS_0870; assembly: GCF_031453175.1. Classification (NCBI taxonomy): domain Bacteria; kingdom Pseudomonadati; phylum Pseudomonadota; class Alphaproteobacteria; order Sphingomonadales; family Sphingomonadaceae; genus Sphingomonas; species Sphingomonas sp. SORGH_AS_0870. The sequence continues at coordinate 4,045,544 of NZ_JAVIYW010000002.1, read as the reverse complement.
GTCCGCCTGCGCAGCGGTACGGTGACCGCGACCGGCACGCCCGCGCGGATGCCGGTATCGCCGCCGCGCACCGCCGCGATGCGGGCGATCTGGTCGCGCGGCACCGCGACCTCGGCGGAGAAATAGCTGCGGCCCGAGGCTTCGTCGCGCAGCGCGTCGGCCGACACCGAATGGACCGTGCCGGTCAGGATCGGCAGCCCCCGGTCGTGGAGCGACAGGAACTTCACCTCGGCGGGCCGCCCCGCGACGACGCCGTCGATGTCGCCGGGTGCGAAATTGGCGCGCACGATCAGCGGCGCGGCATCGGGCACGATGTCGAGGATCGGCTGCCCCGCCTGGATCACCCCACCCACGGTAAAGACGCGCAGGCCGACGACCCGGCCCGAAACCGGCGCGCGGATCTCGGTACGCGCCAACTGTTCGCGGGCGGAGGCCCATTTGGGCTGCATCTCGTTCAGCTGGAACTGGGTGTCGCGCAGGCTGGCGGCGGCTTCCTCCACCTGGCGGCGGCGGGTCTGCACCATCTGCGCGCGGGTCTGGCCGATCTGTTCGCGCGCGGCGGCGGAGCGCGAGCTGTAATCGGCATCGGCCCCCTCCAGCTGCTGCATCGAGCGTTCGATCGAGCGGACCGTGTTGCGCGAGACATAGCCCTCATCGGCCAGCTTGCGCGTACTCTCCAGCTGCTGGGCCAGGCTCTCGCGCTGGCGAGCGGTGGCCTGCGCCTGGGCATTATAGCCCGATGTCTGGCGGCCGACCTCGGCGGCCTGCTGGCGCAGCACCTGGTCGCCGGCGGCAAGCGCGGCGTTGCGGCTGCGCAGCTGCGCCAGCTGGAGCGCCTCGGCGCGGGCGATCAGCGGGCGGTCCTCGGCCGATGCCGTGGCGAATTCGGCGGGCCAGACGACGGCGCGGCCCGCAATCTCCGCTTCGAGCCGCGCCTTTTGCGCCTGGAGGTCGATGACGCTGGCGGCGAGCGCACGTTCGCTGGCGGCGACCTCTGCCCCCTCCAGCCGGAACAGGATCTGCCCCGCCGTCACATGCTGGCCGTCGCGGACTGCCATCGCCTTGACGATGCCGCCGTCGCGATGCTGCACGGTGCGGCGATTGCCGGACACCGTGACCTGTCCTTCGCCCGCCGCCGCCGCGTCGAGCCGCGCGACCGCCGCCCAGCCCAGCCCGACGACGAAGAACAGGAAGGCGATGATGCCGCCCAGCCGGATCGCGGCGCGCGGCGAATCGTCGAGGTGCAGCCGTTCGGCCAGCTGGGCGCGGGCGGGGGTCATCGGCCGCTCCCGGCATGCACGAAGCCTTCGTCAGGACGGCCCGGCGCCTGCGACCGGATCACCTTGGCGCGGTCGTCGAACAGCTGCACCTTGCCGTCGCGCAGCAGCAGCACCTTGTCGACGATCTGGAGCAGCCCGGTGCGGTGGGTCGACACGATCACCGTCGCCTTGCGTTCGCGCAAGGACAGGATGCAGCGCGCCAGCCGCGCCTCGCCCTCGCTATCCAGATGCGCATTGGGTTCGTCGAGGAACAACAGGGTCGGCCGCCCGAACAGCGCGCGGGCCAGCGCCACCGCCTGCCCCTGTCCGGCGGACAGCCCCGCCTCGCCGCGTTCCAGCATCGTGGCATAGCCGTGCGGCAGGCCCAGGATCACGTCATGCGCGCCTGCCTCCTGCGCGGCGGCGACAACCTCGGCATCCAGCGCCTCGCTCTCGCCGTCGAGGACGCCGCGGAAGCGCGCGATATTGGTGTGGACGGAGGCGGGGAACAGCGTCGGCGCCTGCGGCATGAAGCCGAGATGGCGGCCCAGCTGCTCGCGATTCCAGTCGGCCAGCGACGCGCCGTCGATCCGCACCTCGCCGCCATCGGGGGCCTGCGCGCCCGCCAGCACGCGCAGTAGCGTCGACTTGCCCGCGCCGCTGGGGCCGACCAGCGCGACGACCTCGCCGGGATTCACCGCAAAGCTGATGTCCGACAGGATGGCGCGGTCGCCGCCGGGGGCCCGCACCTCCAGCCCGCGCACCTCGATCCGGCCGATGGGGGCGGGCAGGATGGTGGTGGTGCGCTCGGGGCCGGGGCGGCGGCAGAAACCGTCGAGCGAGCGCCACGCTTCGCGCGCGGCGGTCAGCGGCTTGATCGCGCCGAGGATCTGCTCGACCGGCTGAAGCGCGCGGCCCAAGAGGAGCGAGGCGGCGAAGATCGCGCCGCCCGAAATCTCCTGCTTCACCGCCAGCCAGGCGCCCAGCGCCAGCGCCAGCGATTGCAGCAGCTGGCGCAGGAATTTGGTGACCGCCAGGAACTGCCCCGATCGGCGCGACAGCGATGCCTGCCGCCGCGCCAGATCGGCGCGTTCCAGCAGGTGGCGGGTGACGAGCGCGTCGCGCATCCCCAGCGCCTGCGCCACGTCGGAGGCGAGGATCGAGGCGTCCTGCTCACGCTGCGCCAGCGCGGTGCGGCCGCGCAGCGCGACGACGCTGGATTCGGTCATCCGCTCGCTGGCGATGGCGATCGCGCCCAGCAACAGTGCGCTGACCAGGGTCAGCACGCCGATCCAGGGGTGCAGCAGGAAGGCGATCAGGATGTAGATCGGCGCCCAGGGTGCATCGAACAGCGCGATGACGGGCGCGCCGGTCAGGGTGGAGCGGACCGTGTCGAAATCGCGCATCGCCTGGGCGCGCTCCATCGCGGTACCGCTTGGCGACCCCAGGATGCGCAGCAGGATGGCGGGCGCCAGCCGCCGCTCCAGCCGGATGCTGGCGCGCAGCAGCAGCCGCATCCGCACCGCATCCAGAATCGCATAGACGCCCAGCGCGATCGTCAGGATCAGCGTCAGGAGGAGCAGCGTCGGCACGCCGCGCGTCGGCACCACCCGGTCATAGACCTGGAGCATGAAGATCGACGGCGCGAGATTGAGGAGGTTGATCAACCCCGAAAACCCCGCCGCCGCGATCAGGTGCGGACGACAGCCGCGCACCACCGGCATCAGGCCGGGGCTCGGCGATCCGTGGGACGGGACGGAATCGGGGGGCGACATGATCGCCGCTATAGGCCCCAAAGGGTAAGCGAAGCCTTTAATCCGCCATCCGTTCCGTCCCGGATTACGACACCCGGCCGGGCTTACCGGGCCAGCGGCGCCAGACGGCGGCCGAACAGCGCGACGAAGCGGTCGAGCGGGCAGGGCGCGGCGGCGGGACAGCCGGGCACGCGGATGGGCGTGACGGTCACGTCCGCCGACTGGTGGCGCAGCCGATCGGGCGACTGGGTGCGATAGGACAGGGTGACGAAGCGCCGACCCCGGCGATCATGCCAGCGCTCGATCATCACCGCCCCGCCCGGCGCGGCATCGTTGGTCGCATAGCCCGGCGCGACGAGGTCGAAGCCGAGCAGCCCGGCCAGCGCGGTGACGTTGGTGTCGTGCCCGACCAGCATGTCGACCTTGCGCCCGTCGCGGGCGGTCAGCGCGTCGATCATGTGGCGGCCGAACGCGGCCGACTGGTGCGCCGCCATATAGGGCGAGCGCGAATAGACGTCGAACAGCGCGGCATGGACCGCACCCAGCCGGGCGAGCACCGCGCCATCGACCGGCACGCCGCCGACCGAGGGCGACAGCCCCTCGGCATATTGCAGCAGCAGCACCTGCGCGGTGCCCGAGGCGGTGCGGATCGGCCCCGACAGGTCGATGCCCTTGCCGTCCGCCGACGGCGTCAGGCGCGGCGCGCCCGCCGGATCGCACCCTTTGGGATCGCCGCAGCCCAGCACCGAATCGAGCAGGCGCAACGCGTCGCGATGCCGCGCGGCCAGCGCGTCCATGCCGCCGGTGAAGCGGTTGATGTCCGCCACCGCCGCCGTCGCGTCGAAGCGGGTGGCACGGGCGCGCAGCGGTTCGAACAGCGGATCGGCCTCGCCCATGGGGCGATGGCCGATGGTCAGCGTACAGCCGGGGGCGAGGCCCTGGGCATAGGCCCGTCCGCTGGCGATGGTGCGCGGCGAACTGTTGGTCCAGATGCGGATGCTGTCGGATGCGGGACAGCCGGTCGCGGGGAGCAGGCCGCGTGCCGCCCAGTCGGCGCGGTCGGCGCGCGCCTCGGTCGCCAGCGCCTCGGCCCCGCGCGGGGTCAGCTGGCTTTCGGGCGTCGTCCAGTGCGGCCAGGGGCTGGCGGTGCGGGTGCCGTGCGGCACTTCCCCATCCAGCGGCGCGCGGACGCCGTGGCGCATCAGCAGGACCACCCGGTCCAGGGTCAGGCCCGTGGTGCCCGGTGCCTGCGCCGCGACCGGCGCGGCCAGTGCTGAGGCGGTGATCAGGAAAAGCGCGGATCGCAGGTGGCGGCGAAGGGTGGCGGAGATAGGAGTCATGTTGGAGCTTTGAACCGTTTCCGGGTCAGGACTGTGACATTGGCCGGGCGGATCGTACCGAAGCGCCTATCCCACGGCCATTTTTTCAAATTCATCAAAATTCGGTCAATAAGTCATCGGACTGTCACAGCCCGTCTCTAGCGGGGCCGTCGAAGGCGCCCGGGGGGCGTCGCCATCACGATGTCCCAGGGGGAAAACCATGACCGCTTCGTTCAAGCGGGCGCATGTCGTGCGCCTATTGTGCGGCACCGCCGCCACGCTGATGCTGGCCGCTCCGGCGCTGGCCGCCGATCCGACCGATCCGATCGCCACGGCCAATGCGCCGACCGGCACCGACACCGATCCGCAGGTCGGCGAGGACGTCGTCGTCAAGGGGCATCGCCAGGCGGTGGTCGACGCGCAGGATGAACAGCTGCGCAGCCAGTCGCTGGCGACCGTCGTCTCGGGCGAGGAACTGCGCCTTCAGCCGCAGCAGAATCTGGCCGACCTGCTGACCCGCCTGCCGGGCATCAGCTCGTCGGTGGACCAGTCGCGCAACGCGGCGGCGACCGGCGAGGCGCAGTACGTCTCGATCCGCGGTCTCGACACCTCGTACAACGCCTATTCGCTCGACGGCGTGCGGCTGGCGCAGACCGATGCGCGCACCCGCGCCATCTCGATGAACCTGTTGTCGCCCTTCTCGCTCCAGACCGTGCGCGTCGACAAGGCGCCGACCGCCAAATATGATGGCGACGCGATCGCGGGCATCATCGACATGGTGCCGATCACCGCCTTCGACCTGCCCAACCATCGCAGCCAGATCCGTCTTCAGGGCCAGGTGGCGGGCCGTGCCGTCGCGCGCGGCGAGGACCCCTGGGGCGGCACCGCGCAGGTCGAGACCGCGCAACGCTTCGGCAATTTCGGCATCTATGCCTCGGCCTATTACGGCCTGAAGCATGTGCTGGGCGAGTCGACCGCGGTCCAGCACGACTGGGAGAAGTATAACAACAACATCCCCGGCATGATCCGCGACAATCTGGACAATCTGTTCGCGCGCGGTGTCCAGTGGCAGTCGTTCCGCAACCGGATCGAGCGGATGGGCGGGACGCTGAACCTCGACTGGAAGGGCGAGAACACCGACCTGTACCTGCATTCCACCTATGGCCGGTACAATCTCAAGAGCTGGATGGACCAGACCGCGCTGCGCCAGACCAGCCTAGCCCCCGACCAGATCAACCCGAACCCCAACAAGGGCTCGTACGACGCCGCCGGCTATCGCGCCGATTACGGCCTGACCGCGACGCATTATTTCCGCACTGAGCACAGCAACCAGGAGCTGGTGACGACCAAGCTGGGCGGTCAGACCCGTTCGGGCGACTTCACCTTCGACTATCACGGCGCCTATTCGCGCGGGTCTCAGGATTATCCCTTGCGCATCCAGTCGGGCTTTGCGGGCCGTCCCTATATCGGCACCGCCGACAATACGGGCGTCGCCAATTACCGCATGGTCACCTCGATCGGCCAGCGTACCTTTCCGCAGGTCGTGCTGACCGACGCGGCGCGCGCCTATCTGAGCGACCTGACCAAGCTGAAGCAATGGTACGTCACCCAGCAGTTTGAGAACACCTGGGAACGCCGCCTGGAGGGGCAGTTCGACACGACCTGGCATCATGCCGACCAGGGTCTGGTGTCCATCTCGGCGGGCGCCAAGGTCGAGGATGCCAAGCGTTACGCCAATGCGCTGGGCGATGACGGCGCGCTGCAATATACCTTCCCGCTCGCCAATGGCTCGGCCTCGCCGCGTTACGCCGCGACCGGCCCCGCGCTGACCTCGCTGCCCGGCCGGATGCTCGGCGGGTTCATGAACAATGCAGCGCAGGTGCCGATCTTCCTGATCGACACCGGCTATATCGAGGATCAGGTCCGCCAGCTCTCGACGCCCAAGCTCGCCAATCTCGATCCGGTCAAGCTGAAGGAAAACCGCCTCGACGGTCGCGAGAACCGGCTGAGCGGCTATGCCATGGCGACGATGCAGTTCGGCGACCTTCAGGTCGTGCCGGGCCTGCGCTACGAATATAACCGGTTCAAGGGCACCTATTGGCAGGACCAGGGCAACGACACCGGCAAGTTCGCGACCTCCAGCCGCAACTATGACATGTGGCTGCCCAGCGTCATCGCCAATTACCGGCCGAACGACGACATGGTCATCCGCGCCTCGATCCGGAAGAGCTATTCGCGGCCCGCATTCGACCTGCTGCTCGGGCCGACGCAGGTGACCCGCAACGATCTGGGCGAGGTGACGGGGGTGTTCATCCCCAACCCCAATCTGAATGCCCAGACCTCGTGGAATTACGACGCCTCGGTCGAATATAAGGGGCAGGGCACCGACTTCTTCTCGATCAGCCCCTTCTACAAGCAGCTGAACCACGTCCTGTTCGCGACCGGCACCACCAACGCGACCGGCGACTATAACATCTGGGGCAACCCGCAGTCGGAACAGCAGGGCGGGGTCGAGGTGTCGAGCCTGACCACCAACGCCACCGGCAAGATCTATGGCGTCGAGCTGTTCGGCCGCTATGCGCTGAAGGGGCTGCCGGGGCTGCTCGACGGGCTGGGCCTCCAGGCCAATGTCACGGTGCAGCGCGCCAATGCGCGCGTCTTCGTCAACGGCCAGATGCGCGACCAGCGTATGACCCAGGCGCCCAAGATCATGTACAACGCCGCGCTGTTCTACAGCCATGGCGGCCTGTCGGCGGAGTGGAACTATAACTACACCGGCGACCGCCTGTACGATCTGCGCTCCAGCCGCCCGGACACCTATATCCAGCCGACCACGATCTCCAACCTGATCGTCAATTATGTCCTGCCTTCGGGCCTGACGGTCGGCATGTCGGTGCAGAACCTGTTCAACGAGCACAGCTACTGGGCGACGACCAGCGAGCGGAAGGCCTATCTCTCGAACGACCGCAAGGGCGGCTATGTCGAGACGGGGCGCATCTACATGCTGAACCTGACCTACGCCTTCTGACCCGATCCTTCTCCCCGATCCGATACGCGCCCCCCGCGGGTATCGGAGCGCACCTCACGCCGATGGCCCGCAAAGCCATCGGCGTCTTTGTGTGCGGCCTGTGGCGTTTCTGGCCGGATGCGACGGCCGATTGACCGAAACGCCTCGCCGTCTAGCATGACCCCGATAGCAGGAGCCCGAACAGCCATGATGAAACGCCAGCGCCGCCAGACCGAGATCGTGGCGCTACTCGGAGAGGGGAATTTCCGCGGGATCGGCGATCTGGCGGCGGCGCTGTCGGTGTCCGAGGAGACGATCCGGCGCGAACTGCGCGTGCTGGAGGCATCGGGCGCGGTCGTGCGCGCGCACGGCGCGGTGCGGCTGGCCAAGGTGGAGACGGAGGGCTCGTTCGCCACCCGCCTGCAACGCCATGCCGAGGCCAAGCAGCGGATCGCGGCCGCAGTGGCGCAGATCGTCGCGGACGGCCAGACCCTGTATATCGATGCCAGCACCACCGGCCATTATGTCGCCCGCGCGCTGCGCGATCACCAGCGGCTGACCGTCATCACCAATGCGGTGGGGGTCGCCGCCGAGCTGGGCGGGCGCAACGACAACCGGGTGCTGCTGGCCGGGGGCGAGCTGGATTACGAATATCGCGCCTGTTTCGACGCGACGGCGCGCGACTATCTGGCGATGTTCACGCCCTCGCTGGCGATCCTGTCGGTGGAATCGGTCAATCTCGACCATGGCTTTGCCGATTATCATGCGGGCGAGGCGGCGGTGTGCCGGATGATGATCGCGCGCGCGCGCCGCACGGTGATCGCCGCCGATGCCAGCAAGTTCGATCGCCACGGCACCGTCCAGGTTGCCGCGCTCGACGGCGTCGCCATGCTCGTGACCGACGTGCCGCTGTCGCCCGCTTATGCCGAGGCGCTGTCGGCGGTGGAGGTGGTGGTGGCCTGATCGCGCGGAATGGCGAGCGCGACGACCGCGCCCGCCAGCGCCAGCGCGACATGGATCATCCAGAAACGGGGCACGCTCATCACCGGATAGAGCGTGCCCAGCTGCCCCACGACCAGATGCGCGACGAAGCCGTGGAGATAGAACAGCCCGGTCATCATGCCCCGCCGGCCGGGCGGCGCGGCGGCGGTGACGATCGCCAGCGCCGAGGGCCAGGACAGCACAACGCCGATGCCGAGCAGCAGGATCGCCGCCAGCGGACCCGCCAGCCCCACCGCGCCGACCCGCATCGACAGCAGCGCGATCAGGCCATAGCCGAGCGCGATCGCCACCCCGCCCAGCGCCAGCTTGGTCCCCGCAGCGGGCTCGCACCGCCGCCGCGCGAGCCAGGGCCAGAGCCGATACGCCCCCAGCGCCAGCGCGATGGTGAACAGTCCGTCCGCCGCCGCCAGCCAGCCGGGCGGCACGGCGAACCCGCCGACCGACAGCGCGACCCGCGCCTCGGCCCAGACCAGCACGATGTTGGTCAGCTGCTCATAGGCGCAGAAGCATAAGGTGACGGCGACGATGGCGGGCACCACCTGTCGCCATGCGATGGCCGCTCCCTCGTCCCGCGCCGCCGCTGGGACCGTGACGCGGGGGGCGGCGCGCAGCAGCAGCACCGCCACCGCCATGCTCGCCGCCATTGCGGCAAAGGCGGTGTCGAACCCGTACCGCTCGGCCAGCCAGCCGCACAGCAGCGGCCCCAGCAGCGCGCCGCCGTTGAGGAATGCCAGATAGGCCGCGAACAGCCGCTCGCCCCCCGCCGACCCGCGCAGCGCGCCGACCTCCGCCGCCAGATTGCCCTTGAGCAGCCCGATCCCACCGACCAGCAGGCCCAGCCCGACCAGCGCGAAGGGCCGTCCGGTCAGCGCGACCAGCCCCGCCGCCATCAGCCCAGCGCCGACGAACATCGCGACCCGCCGCCGCCCGCTGCGATCCGCCAGCCATCCGCCCAGCGGCAGGACCAGATAGGTCAGCGCGCCGTACAGCCCGTAAAGCTGCGAGGCGAAGGCGATGTCGCCTCGCGTCCCCGTCACCCCCTCGATCGCGGCGCGCAACCCGGCCAGGCCGAGGACCGGCGGCCCCGAGGGGCGCAGCAGGTCGGTCAGCAGGAACAGGGTGAGGAGCGACTTGGCGCCCTGAATCGCGAATCGCTCCCATGCCTCGACCCCGGCAAGGGTCCAGAATCCGGGGGCGGGCGGGGGCGTGTCCCTGTCGCGCATGGCGTTGCTGTCGGTCCGTCGTCGGGCTTGGGGAGGAAGCGACGGCTCCCTAGCGGCGGTTTGTGACGGGTTCGCGGCGCTCGACAAAGTGTCGCGCGCACGGCACGACGGCGCCATGGACCTGTCCGCCATCGTCGCCGACATCGCCGCCGAGATGGCGGAGGCCCCCGACCGGGGCAAACCGGCCGATTACATCCCCGCGCTGGCGGGCATCGATCCGCGCCGGTTCGGCATCGCCATCGTCGAGGCCGACGGCCAATGCCATCTGGCGGGCGATGCCGAGGAGAGCTTCTCGATCCAGAGCATCTCCAAGGTCTTCGCGCTGACCCTGGCGCTGGGCGCGGTCGGCGATCAGCTCTGGCGGCGGGTGGGGCGTGAGCCGTCGGGCACCGCGTTCAACTCGATCGTGCAGCTGGAAACCGAACAGGGCATCCCGCGCAACCCGTTCATCAATGCGGGCGCGATCGTCGTCGCCGACGTGCTGCTGGGCGGTTACGAACCGCGCGAGGCGATCGGCGAGATGTTGCGCTTCGTCCGCGCGCTGACCGGAGAGGACGACATCGTCATCGACGCCGCCGTGGCCCAGGCCGAGATGGAGACGGGGCACCGCAACCAGGCGCTGGCGCATTACATGCGCGCCTTCGGCAACCTGCATCATCCGGTCGACCGGGTGCTGGGCGTCTATTTCCATTTCTGCGCGCTCGCCATGAGCTGTCGGCAGCTGGCGCTCGCCGGGCGCTATCTGATGGCGCGGGGCCTCCATCCGGGGACGGGGCGCTCGGTGGTGTCACCGCAGCGGGCGCGGCGGATCAACGCGCTGATGATGAGCTGCGGCCATTATGACGGATCGGGCGAGTTCGCCTTTCGCGTCGGCCTGCCGGGCAAGTCGGGGGTGGGGGGCGGCATATTGGCGATCGTGCCCGGCCGGGCCTCGATCGCCGTATGGTCGCCGGGGCTCAACGCGCGCGGGAATTCGCAGCTTGGTACGCTGGCGCTCGAACGGCTGGTGCAGCGGACCGGCTGGTCGGTGTTCGACCCACAAGCCGGTTGACCGCGCGCAAGGGGGCGAAGGCCGCATGCGCGCGCACCGACAGGATCAGGTTGAGCGCGACGCCCGCGATCGAGGCCGCCCCCGCCAGCCGCACGATCCGCTCGCCCGTGATCGCCGTGCCGCTGCCCCACAAGGCGAGCAGTAGCACCGTCGCGCCGAGCAGCTTCAACCCGGTGCGAAGCCGGGCATCGTGCAGCGTCCCGGCGTCGCGTGCATGGCGATGGGAACCGGCGGCAAGCAACCAGAAGCCGACAAGGCACAGGGCGATCGTATCAAGCATGGGCAGGCTCCGAAAAGCGGCGGGTCCGTGTGGGAGTACGGGCGGCGGGACGCGCGCTGACCCGCGCGGCGACGGCGAAACCGGCACCGATGGCGAGACAGGCGAGATCGAAGGCGAGGAACACCTGATCCCCGTCGAGCAGCGAGGGGATCAGCCAGCGTGTGTCGGTCAGCGCGTTGACGACCGGGATCGCGGTCCAGAACAGACCCGCGACACCGAACAGGATCGTCCAGGCGCGCCGCGCGGGCAGGCCGAGTTGGGCGAGCGCGAGCAGGCCCCAGGTCCAGAACATCGCCGACACTTCCATATCGGCGCGGCCCGCCATCCCCGCCGGGATCAGCCGGTTGGCGAGGAGATAGGCCGCCATGCCGCACGGGAAGGCGGCGATGACCGCGATGTTCAGCCGCTCGGCCAGCCGAAGCCCGAAAAAGGGCGCCGCGCCCGGCTTGCGCCGCTTGGCGGTCCAGAGCAGCAGCCCGGTGCCGACCATCGCCGCGCCGGTCAGCCCCATCACGAAATAGGCCCAGCGCAGCGCGGGCCCGGCGAATTGCGCCAGGTGCAGGCCCAGCAGGACGCCCGCCGTCTGGATCGCCGAGGCGGGCGCGCCGCTCCGGCTGAGGAACCGGCCGGTCGCGCCCTCATAGACGACGATCGGGGTTTGCGCGCTGATCGCGCCATGCTTGGCCTGCGCGATCGTCACGCGCGCGGCGGCGTCGCCCGGATTGGTCACGATGACGCGGGTGGCGGGGCCGCCCAGACGGCGCTCGGCATCCTGGATCAGCGGCGCGATCGCGACGAGCGGACGGCGCACGCCGCTGGCAGGCACGTCGTCGGGCTGGCCATAGGCGGTCTGGACGAACTGCGCGGGCTTGGCGTAGTTCATCACGATCGGGTACGGCATGTACATGGTGATCAGGGTGATCAGCCCGGTATAGGTGATCATCGCGTGATAGGGCAGGCCGAGCACGGCGGTGACGTTGTGCGCGTCGAGCCAGCTGCGCTGCCCCTTGTTCCAGCGCAGTGTGAAGAAGTCGGCGAAGATCCGCTTGTGGGTGATCACGCCCGAGATGATCGCGCCCAGCATCGCCATCGCGCACAGCCCCGCCAGCCAGCGGCCCCAGGGGTACGGCAATTGCAGCTGGAAGTGGAAGCGATAGAAATGCTCGCCCCCGCGCGTCTCGCGTGCGGTCAGGGGGGCGCCGCTGACCGGATCGAGGTCCAGCTCGGTGCCGCGTTCCTTGGGATCGGGCTTGGCGGGGATGCGGAAGACGCGGGTGGCGATCGTCCGCGCGTCGGGCAGATAGATATACCATTGCAGGTCGTCGCCGCCGACCCGCGCGAGATGGCGGACCGCCGAGGTCGCCGCCTGTGCCGGGGTCGCGACGGCGGGGCGGATCTCGGGCTGCATCCACTGGGTGATTTCGGGGCGGAAATAGGCCGAGGTCCCGGTCAGGAACATGGTGAACAGAATCCACCCGGCGATCAGGCCCAGCCAGCCATGCGCCCAGGCCATGGTCTGCCGCCAGCCGCGCTGCACCGGGGCCGCCGCCTCGCTCACGCGCGGACCCCCAGCCACCAGAGCAGCGCCGCCATGACCAGCGCGCCGCCCCAGACCACCGCGGCAACGCGCGCCAGCCTTATCTCGTGCAGCGCCCACAGCCCGATGCCCGCATAGACCAGGAAGGACAGGATCATCGGCCATCCGGTCGCCTCGACCCGCGATTGCGCGTCCGACACCGGCAGGATGCGCGCGGTCAGCATCGCGGCGGCCACCGCGAATCCATAGCCGCCGACCGCAGCGGTCAGCCAGCGACAGCCCATGGCGACGCCACCGCGCCACCCCGAAGGAGCCTGTCCGTCCATGGCCTGGCGTGACGCCACCCGCGCTTTCCCCTTGTCATCTCGATGTCATCGCTTTAGCAGCATTTGAGAGTCACTATCAATAGCGGTTAAGGAAAATATCATGCGGGGATTTCGTGCGGCATGGCTGGCGGCCTGCGCCACGGGCGCCCTTGTCGGCGTCGCCACGCCCGCCATGGCCACACCGGCCATCGCCGCGCCCAGTCCGGGGGACGACGATCCCCAGCGGCTGCGCAACGAGGAGATTGTGGTCGAGGGACAGCGCGAGAAGAAGAGCGCGGTCTCGGGCACCAAGACCGACATTCCGCTGATTGCCACGGCGCAGAGCATCACGGTTATCGACCAGGGGGAACTGACCCGGCGCAACGCGCTGTCGATCAACCAGGCGCTGGGCTATGTCGCGGGGGTCGCGCCCAACCAGCGCGGCAATGTCGCGACCCGCTACGACCAGCTCTATCTGCGCGGCTTTTCGCCGGGCGTGTTCATGGACGGGATGCGCCTGCTGGGCGGCGTCTATGCCATTCCGCAGGTCGACTTCCACCTGGTCGAATCGGTCGATGTGGTGAAGGGCCCGGCGGGCGTTACCTATGGCTCGGGCACGCCGGGCGGGCTGATCAACCTGACCAGCAAGCTGCCCTATGCCGGGGCGGGCGGCCGGATCGAGCTGGCGGGGGGCAATTACGCGCTGCTGCGCTCCAGCATCGACGTGAACCAGCCGCTCGACGCCGACAATCGCTGGCTGTTCCGGATGATCGCGGGGGCCGAAGAGTCGGACGGCTTCATCCGATCCACCGCCAATCGCCGTTACTATGCGCGGCCGATGCTGACCTTCGCGCCCGACAAGGCGACCAGCGTTACGCTGATCCTCAACTATCAGCGCGATCCCGAATCGGGGTCGTATAGCGGCGTGCCCGTCTATGGCTCGGCGCTGCCCAATCCGTTCGGGGTGCTGCCGGTCGATTTCAACACGTCGGAGCCGTCCTATGAGGCGTTCGACCGGACGCAGAAATCGGCGACGATCCTGTTCCGCCACGACCTGAACGACCGGCTGAGCTGGACGACGAACGCGCGCTATCTGGCGATCGGGCTGCATTATCGGCAAATCTATGGATCGGGCTTCCTGACGCGCGGCACCGGCGCCAATGCGAACAGCGACCTCTCCACCCTGCAACGCGGCGGCGGCGGATCGGACGAGGCGTTCCAGACCTTCACCGTCGACAATCACCTGGTCGGCAAGCTCGATACGGGGCCGGTCCGGCACACCATTCTGGGCGGCGTCGACTGGCAGCATAATCGCGGCGAGAATTATCAGGCCTTCTACACCGGCACCAACGCGAACCCGGTGTTCAACATCCCGAACCTCAGCCTGTTCGCCCCGGTCTACGGCGTGCCGCTGCCCAGCTTCCCGCTCACCCAGACGCACAATTACACCAAGCGCGATCAGGTCGGCCTGTATCTACAGGACCAGATCGCGATCGGCGGGCTGCAACTGATCGCCAGCGGACGCTGGGACAGCTACAACCAGACGACGCAGAATCTGAACACCAACGCGGTCTCGCGCCTGAACCAGACCGCCTTCACCACCCGGTTGGGCGCGCTGTACGAGACCCGGTTCGGGCTGGCCCCCTTCGCCAGCTATTCGGAGAGTTTCGAGCCGCAGACGGGCAGCACCTGGGACGGGCGGAACTTCACCCCCGTCACGGGCCGCCAATATGAGGCGGGGCTGAAATACCAGCCACGCGGCACGACCGCGCTGTTCACCCTGTCGGCCTTCGACCTGCGTCGCCGCAACGTGCCCGTCGCCGATCCGAACGCGGGCACCGGAAATATCCCGACCAATTCGCAGGTGCAGATCGGCGAGGTCGCGATCCGCGGGATCGAGCTGGACGGGCGCGGCACGCTGGCCCCCGGTTTCGACGTGACGGTGGCGGCGACCTATACCGATCCGCGCGTGACGCAGGGGACGCGGGTGGTCGGCACCGGCGACCAGCTGAGCGGTGTCACCGGCACCCGGCCGCTCGGCGTGCCGCAATGGAGCGCGTCGAGCTTCCTGTCCTATGATCTGGGCAAGGCGGGTATCGCGGGCGCGCCGGGCGGGCTGAGCATCGGGGCGGGCCTGCGCTATGTCGGGGAATCGGACGGGACGGCGACCACCGTCGCGGCCGGGAAGACGGTCGTCCGCCGTTTCCAGTCGCCCGATTACTGGCTGGCCGACTTGATGCTGGGCTATGACCTGGGCCGGGTCAGCCCGGCGATGGAGGGGCTGAGCCTGACCGCCAATGTCGCCAATCTGTTCGACAAGCGCCACATCACCAGCTGTTTCTTCAACAATGGCTGCTATTACGGGGCATCGCGGACCTTTGTAGGCAGCCTGCGCTATTCTTGGTAAGGGCGCATCCGATTCATCGAAACTGACTGTTCGCCCGCCCGCCGATCGACCGGCGGCGCGGGGCGGGCCCCAAGGAGTGCGTGGTTTGTCGACCGATACTGTTCTGCCCGAACTGACCCCGACCGCGGCGCTGAGCGTCGAGACGGTTCAGAGCGTCCATCACTGGAACGAGCATCTCTTCTCCTTCGCGATCTCGCGCCCCGACAGCTTCCGCTTCCGCTCGGGCGAATTCGTGATGATCGGGTTGCAGGGCGACAACGGCAAGCCGCTGCTCCGCGCCTATTCGGTCGCCAGCCCCTCCTATGACGAGAAGCTCGACTTCCTGTCGATCAAGGTCGAGGACGGCCCCCTGACCAGCAAGCTGCAAAAGGTGCAGCCGGGCGACCATATCTATCTGGGCCGCAAGCCCACCGGCACGCTGGTCGCCGATGCGCTGCTGCCCGGCAAGCGGCTGTTCATGCTGTCGACCGGCACGGGGCTGGCCCCCTTCCTGTCGGTCGCGCGCGATCCGGACATCTATGACATGTTCGACGAGGTGGTGATCGTCCACTCGGTCCGCCGGGTCAGCGACTTGGCCTTCCATGACGAGCTGGCGGGCAAGCTGGCCGAGGATCCCCTGGTGGGCGAGGTCGCGGCGGAGAAGTTCCATTACGTCCCGACCGTCACGCGCGAGCCGTTCCACACCACCGGCCGCATCGACGCGCTGATCGACGATGGCCGCTTGTTCGCCGGGCTCCCCAGCGCGCACGGCTTCAATCCCGAGACCGACCGGATCATGATGTGCGGCAGCATGGAGATGATCAAGTCGCTGGGCGCCAGGTTCGAGGCCATGGGCTTCCCCGAAGGCTCGAACGCGCAGCCGGGCGCTTATGTGATCGAAAAGGCGTTCGCGGGCTGACCCGTTCCTCCCCGCGAGGGGAGGAATGACCACCGCTCCGCATCCCTGCGACATTTGTCGTCGCGGGCGGCACATTTGTGCGACATTTGCGTCCTAACGCCCAACGACAGGATTTGGGAAAAGGGCGAACGATGCGGCTTTGGGCGGGTTTGATGCTGGCGAGTGCCATGCCGGCGATCGCACAGGCGCAGGAGGCCGCGACGCCGCAAGGTCCGACCGCCGCGACACCCGCCCCGGCTACCGGAAATGCGGTTACCGGAAATGCGGCCGCCGCCCCGGCCGCCACCGCTCCGCAGGCGGAGAAGCCCCAGGGCCGGACCTCGGGCGCCCAGGCCCCGCAGGCCGAGGCCGAAGAGGAGGAAGGCGGCGAGGGCGACGTCGTCGTCAACGGCCGCCGTCCGCCGGGCACCGTGCCGGGCGACATCCCGCCCGACCAGCAGCTGAGCCCCGCCGACATCCGCAGCTATGGCGTGTCGAGCGTCGCCGACCTGCTGACCGAACTCGCGCCGCAGACGACCAGCGGGCGCGGCGGGTCGCCGGTGATCCTGCTCAACGGGCGGCGCATCGCGGGCTTCCAGGAGATTCGCGACCTGCCGACCGAGGCGATCCTGCGCGTCGACATCCTGCCCGAGGAAGTATCGCTCAAATTCGGCTATCGCCCCGACCAGAAGGTCGTGAACTTCGTCCTGCGCCCGCGCTTCCGCTCGCTGGCGACCGAGGCGATCGCGCTGGCCCCGACCGAGGGCGGCTCGGCACAGGGGCAGGGGCGGCTCGACTGGCTGGCCATCCGGCGCGACAAGCGGCTGAGCATCCATGCCGATTATCAGGAAACGTCGCGGCTGACCGAGGCCGAGCGCGATATCACCGCCCCCGCCAGCAACGCCGCGCTGGGCGGCAATCTGGTCAGCAGCGATCCGGCGCTGGTCGCGCTGACCGGCCGGACGCCCAGCGTGGTCGGCATTCCCACCGGGCTGAGCGGCGCGCCGACGCTGACGCAACTCGCGGCAAGCCCGACCAACAGCACCGACGTCACCCCCTATCGCACGCTGCAATCGGCGCAGCGCCAGTTCGGCGCGAACATCGTCTATGCGCGCAACATCTTCGACAAGGTCGCGGCCTCGTTCAACGCACAGCTGGAGACGACGCAGAGCAACAGCTGGAACGGCTTGCCCTCGGCCAGCCTGACGCTGCCGGCGGGCAATCCCTACTCCCCGCTGTCGACCAATGCGACGATCAGTCGGTTGAGCGATGCCTATGGCCCGCTGGTCCAGGACAATACCGGGCTGACCGCGCATCTGGGCACCGTGTTCAACGGCGATCTGGGCCGGTGGCGCTGGTCGCTGACCGGCGCCTATGACCGGACCGAAAGCCGTGTCGCCACCGACACCGGGCTGGACGTGACGGGGCTTCAGGCGCGGTTGAACGCGGGCGATCCGACCGCCAACCCCTTCGGGCCGCTCGACGGGCTGGGGCTGGCGGCGCGCAACTATGCGCGGTCGACCTCCTCGACCGGCGAGATCGACGCGCTGCTCAACGGCCGGGTCTTCGCACTGCCTGCGGGCGACGTGCAGGCCAGCGTCAAGCTGGGCGGCGAGACCAATGATTTCTCCAGCCGCTCGACCCGGTTCGGCACCGTCCAGACCGGCGAGGTGTCGCGCGACATCGTCAACGGGCAGGTCAATCTCGACTTCCCCATCGCCAATCGCGATCGCGGCATCCTGAGCGCGATCGGCGACCTGTCGCTGAACGTCAATGGCGGGGCGGATCATCTGTCGGACTTCGGCACGCTGACCACGGTCGGTTACGGCGCGAACTGGTCGCCGCTGGAGGGGGTGCGCTTCATCGCGTCCTGGACCGATCAGGAGGATGCGCCCACCCCGCAGCAGCTGGGCAATCCGACGATCACCACCCCCAATGTCCGGCTGTTCGACTATGTCAGCGGCACGACCGCGACGGTGACGTCGGTCAGCGGCGGCAACCCCGCGCTGGTCGCGGACAATCGCCATGTCATGAAGCTGGGCGCGACGGTGAAGCCGTGGAACGACCGCGACATCAACCTGACCGCCAATTATTTCCGCATCTCGACCGACGATCCGATCGCGTCCTTCCCGACGCCCACCGCCGCGATCGAGGCGGCCTTTCCCGACCGGTTCACCCGCGATGCGGCGGGCAATCTGCTGCGCGTCGATTCGCGCCCGATCAACTTCGCGCGGACCGAGCGGTCGCAGCTGCGCTGGGGGATCAACTTCTCCAGGCCGATCAAGTCCAAGATCCAGAAGGAACTGGAGGCGTTCCGCGCCGGGACCGGCCCCAATCCCTTTGCGGGGATGACTTTCCCCGGCGCGCGCGGTGGCCCCGGCGGACCGGACGGTCCACGTGGCGAGGGGCCCGGCGGTGGACCGGGCGGCGGCCCCGGTGGTCCCGGCGGCCCCGGCGGCCCCGGTGGTGCCGGACCGGATCGCGGGCCGGGCGGCGGTGGCGGTTTTCGCGGCGGCGGCGGCGGCTTTGGCGGCGGTCGTGGCGGTGGCCGCGTGCAATTCGCGCTCTATCACACCTGGACCTTCGCCGACCGTGTCACCGTCGCCGATGGCGGCCCCGTCCTCGACCTGTTGCGCGGCGACGCGGTCGGGTCGAGCGGCGGCAGCTCGCGCCACCAGCTGGAGGCGCAGGCGGGCTATAACAATAACGGGCTGGGCCTGCGTTTCTCGGGCAACTGGCGCAGCGCGACGCGGGTCAATGGCGGCACGGCGGCCAATCCGCAGGCGCTCGACTTCGGCAGCCTGGCGACGGTCGATTTCCGCCTGTTCGCCGATCTGGGCCAGCGGCTCGATCTGGTCCGCGCGCATCCCTGGGTCCGGGGCATGCGGGTCAGCCTGTCGGTCGACAATCTGTTCAACCAGCGCCAGCGAGTGACCGATTCGACCGGCACGGTGCCGATCGGCTATCAGCCGGGCTATCTCGATCCGCTCGGTCGCACCGTCCGCCTGTCGGTGCGCAAGCTGTTCTTCTGACGTTTCAGCGGCACCGGCCCGCTCCCCGCCCGGCCTCCCATCCAGGATATTCTGTGGGAGGCCGGGCGGGGGAGCGGGCCGGTACCGCCCAGACGCGCCTCCAGCGCGTTTCCGACGGACTCTCCCGTGCCGATCGCTCCGAAGCGGGAGCAAATTGGCGCCTTTGCGGACAAGTTTCTGATTAACTTAGGACAGATTAGCTGACATCTTCCCGTTCATGAATTGCGGCGCTGCGGCATAACCGGAATATGTCGCGACGCGCCGCAAGGACGGTTTGGGGGATCGATGGAATGGGCTGGGGAATGCAGGTCATGAGCGACCGCTTCGATATCGGGGCGGAACCTGTGTCCGAGGGGATCGACGACAGGCTGCGGCGGATCCGTGCCGAGCTGGAGGCGGTGGAAACCCTGGTCCGCTCCGAGGCGGAGGCGCGCATCACGCCGGTCGAGATCGGGCGGGTGGTCCGCTCCGCGCGCGAGGGGATCGGGCGCTTCTTCGATTCGTCGCTGTTCGCCGATCCGGCGTTCGACATGCTGCTCTTCGTCTTTCTGGAGGAAGAGGAGGGGCGACAGGTGGAGACCAGCGCCTGCTATCGCGCTTCGGGCGTGCCGCGCACCACGGCGGTCCGCTGGATCAACATGCTGTTGTCGATGGGGATGTTCGAGAATGCGCCGCATCCGACCGATCGTCGGCTGACGCTGTTGAGTCTGAGCGAGCAGGCCCGCACCGGGATGCGCCAATGGCTGGGCACCATGCGCCCGCTGATCGAGCGTATGGCCGCGCGCTGATCGCTCGGCGGGTCGACTAAGGGGTCAGGCGGCGCGCGCGGTCCGTTCGCGCAGGCGATCCGCCAGCGTTTCCAGCGTGACCCCCTCGATCCGCGCGGCCACCGGCGCGTCGGATCGCAGGATGTCGGCGATGGCGAGCTGGGTCTGGGTGATCCGGTCGACCGACTGGATGCTGACCATGTGGCGGCGCAGCGTATCGCTGTCGCTGCCCAGGTCATAGGCCAGCTCGGCCAGGGAGCGGGTCAGGTCGACCAGCTCCTCGGCCAGCGCCAGCGCCAGCTCGCGCTCCATTCCCGGCATGGGATCGTGCGCGACCATGGTCACTTGCTACAGAGCTTGAGGATGTTGGCGGCGATCGCGTCGCCCGCGATCGGCTGCGACGCCATGCCCTTGGACAAGGTGAAGTCGGTGCCGTTGCGCCCGATGGCATAGGCCCCGCCCGCCATCATCGCGCGCAGGCCCGCCGCGCCGTCCTCGTCGTCCAGCGCGACCAGCACGCCCAGGCTGTTGCTCCCCGCCGCCTTGGCGACCGAGGCGAACAGCAGCGAGATGGAGGGACGCTCGCCCGCCACCGGCTCGCGTGCGAGCAGGCGGATGGAGCCTTCGGGCCAGCTGTCCACGACCATGTGCGTCTCGCCCTGCGGCGCGAAATAGATGGTGCCCTGTTCCACCTTCATGCCGTCGGTCGCCTCGACGACCTTGGGCGCGATCTGTTCGCGCAGTTGCTCGATCATCGGACCGAGCAGGCCGGGGCTCATCTGCTGCACGACCAGGGTCGGCGGGCAGTTGGCGGGGAAGGTCTGGAACAGGTCGAACAGCGCCTGGGTGTTCGCCGCATCCGCGCCGATCGCCAGCAGGCGGCCGTTCCAGTTCATGTCGGCGGCGGGCGCCTTGCGCGCGGCGGCCAGCTTGCCCGCCTTGGCGCGCTTCAGATCGGCGTTGCGCGCCGACTTGATCCGCTTGCCCAGCTTGCCGATGATGTCGTCCAGCTCGGCCTGCACCGCGACCTTGGGCTTGGGGAAACAGTCGATCGCACCCAGCCGCAGCGCCTCGACCGATTCGGCGGCGCCCGCGGCGGTCCGGGTCGAGAACATGATGACCGGCATCGGCCGTTCCGTCATGATCTCGGCCAGATAGTCCAGCCCGCTCATGCCCGGCATCTCGACGTCGAGGGTCATCACCTCGGGTCGATACTGGTCGACCATCTTGCGCGCTTCCTGCGCACCGTCGGCCGCACCGACCACGGTCACGCCCTTGATCCGCTCCAGCGCGCCCGAGATCAGAACCCGCATCGTCAGCGAGTCGTCGACGACAAGAACCTTAACGTCCGCCATTACCCAATACCTTCCAACGGATCCGCCGCTATCACACAGAAACCAGGGATTTATGCGGCTTCGGCGGTTAACGAAACGCTATCGGACAGGCGGTCGAGCGCCAGGATCAGGATCAGCCGCTGTTCGATCGTGGCCAGCCCTTCCAGATAATGCGCCGCCGTCGCCTCGCCCATGTCGGGCAGGGGCTGCATCGCCTCGGGCGGGATGGTCACGATGTCGTTGACCGCATCGACGATCAGGCCCTGGAGCTGCTCGCCGATCCGCACCACGATGATGACGTGCCGGGCGCTCGGATCGGTCACGCCCCAGCCCAGCCGGTGCCGCAGGTCGAGGACCGGCAGGACCACGCCGCGCAGGTTCACCACGCCGCGCACATGCGCGGGCACGTTTGGCAGCGGGGTCGCGGGCGACCAGGCGCGGATCTCGCGGATGGCCATGATGTCGACGCCCAGTATCTGGTCGCCGAGCTGGAAGGTGATGAGCTGACGCGACATGGTCGGGTTCCTCGGGATCAGGGGATCAGTGCAGCACGCGGCGGATGGCCGCGGCGAGCTTTTCGGGGTTGAAGGGCTTGACGATCCAGCCGGTCGCCCCCGCCTCGCGCGCGCGCGCCTTCTTCTCGTCGGAGCTTTCGGTGGTCAGCACCAGGATCGGCAGGTTGCGGTGGCCGGGCTGGCGGCGCAGCGCCTCGATCAGGCCGAAACCGTCCATGCGGGGCATGTTGATGTCGGTGATGACCAGATCGGGCGCGGTGTCGGCGGTGACTCCGTCCAGCGTGTCGAGCGCATGAACGCCGTCCTCGGCCTCGAGCACCCGATATCCCATATCGGTGAGCGCGGCGCGCAGAAGCATTCTCATGCTGGGCGAATCGTCCACGGTCATGATGAGTTGGGACACGAATGGGCCTTTCATGGAGGTATCGAGAGTCATCAGAAGAATTCCACGTCGCCGGTCGCGGCGGGTGGGGGTGGTGGAGCGGGGCGTGCGGCGCGCGGTGCCGGAACCGCCGTATCCGTCACATGGCGGCACCGGGCCAGGCCCAGCGCGGGGCGGAACTCGACGCGACGCGCGCTGATCCCGCCGACATCCTCGCCGACCAGCGCGATCCGCTCGTCCGCCAGGAAACGGCGGGCGAACTGCGCATTGGCGGTGCCGATGTCGCGGAACCCGTCGCGCATCATCGCCCCGCCGAACAGCCGGGCCTTCAGGCTGTGCCGCTGGGCGCCGAGCGCCATCATCGCGTTGATCAGAACTTCCATCGCATAGACGCCATAGCGCTGCATGGATTTAGGATCGGTTTCCGCGGCACCCGGTTCGGCGAGCAAAAAATGGTTCAGACCGCCGATTCCCGCAACCGGATCGTACAGGCAGGCCGAGATGCAGCTGCCCAGCACGGTGGTCAGCACGACCTCCTTGTCCTGGCTGACGCGGGTTTCCCCCTGGATCACGTTGATCCGGCGAAGACCGTCGCGATGCGCCAGCCGGGTGAACGACGGCGGCGGCGGAAAGGACTGGGCCATGGCGACGATCACGCCCGGCACCGGTCGATCAGCGCGGGCGCGATACGCGTCAGCGTCAATTGCTTGGTCACCGCACCCACCTCCTGCGCGACGCCGGGCATGCCATAGACGACGCAGCTGTCACGGTCCTGGCCGACGGTGAAGCAGCCCTTGCCGCGCATCGCGAGCAGGCCGTCGGCGCCGTCGCGGCCCATGCCGGTCAGGATCGCGCCGACCGCCTTGGTGCCGACATTCTTGGCGACGCTGTGGAACAGGCGGTCGACCGAGGGGCGGTGGCCGCTGGTCGGATCGTCGGGGATCAGGCGGGCGCGATACTGGCCCTCGGTGCCGCCGACCTCCATGTGATGGGTGCCGCCGGGCGCGAGATAGACATGGCCGGGCAGCAGCGGCTGGCCATGGCGCGCCTCGGCCACGGTCGGCTTGGACAGCCGGTCGAGCCGGGCGGCGAAGCTGGTCGTGAAGGTCGCGGGCATATGCTGCACGATGACGGTCGGCGGGCAGTTGGCGGGAAAGCCGCTCAGCACCTGGATCAGCGCCTCGACCCCGCCGGTCGACGCGCCGATCGCGATCAGCGAGCCGGGGATCGGCTTGAAATCGGCCATCGGCACCGGCGCGGCGGGCGTCATGTCGCGCACGCGGATGCGGCGGCTGCTCGCGGCGGCCTTGACGCTCTCGGCGATGCGCGGATCGACGCAGTTGGTCGCGGGCTTGGCGCAGCATTCGACCGCGCCCAGCTCCAGCGCGCGGATGGTGGTGTCCGCGCCCGCCTGGGTCAGCGTCGAGAGCATGACCACCGGCATCGGACGCAGCCGCATGACCCGCTCGAGGAAGTCGAGCCCGTTCATGTCGGGCATCTCGACGTCCAGCGTGATGACGTCCGGGTCCAGCGCCTTGATCATCTCGCGCGCCTGGTGCGGTCCGTTGGCCGCGCCGACCACTTCGATATCGGGGTCGCGGCTGAGCATCCCCGCGATCAAGGCGCGCATGGTGGGGGAGTCGTCGACAATCAATGTACGTACGGCCATCAGGATACTTTCTGGAAAGCGGTGCGACCGATGCAGTGAAAGCGCGCCGCTACTTCCGGCGGGATGCGTTCGGCGTGACCAATGTAGAGGATGCCGCCGTCGACCAGCTGGTCGGCAAAGCGGGCAAGCAGTTGGGCCTTGGTCGGTTCGTCGAAGTAAATCATGACGTTGCGGCAGAAGATCACATCGAATGGCCGCCGCATCGGCCATTTGCGGAGCAGGTTGAGCTCGCGGAACGCGATCGGTTCGCGCAGTGCGGGCGACAATTCGTCCATCTCGCCGACCCGGCGGCACCAGGCCGATCGCATCGCGGCGGGCATGGCGCGCGTGGTGTCGAGCGGATAGCGGCCCGCGCGCGCGGTCGCGATGACGCTGGGCGACAGGTCGGTCGCCAGCACCCGGAAATCCTGCCGCGCCAGCTTGTCGGCGGCGCGGGTGTCGGTGCCCAGGATCGTCATCATCAGCGAATAGGGTTCCTCGCCGCTGGAACAGGCGGCCGACCAGACGCGCACGCGCCCGCCCGAGGCCAGCCGTTCGGCGAAGCCCGGCCAGAGCGATTCCCGAAAATGTTCGAAATGATGGTTTTCGCGAAAGAAGGCGGTGTGGTTGGTGGTCAGCGCATCGACCGCGCGGGCGCGTTCCCCGGCATCGCTGGCGACCAGCGCCAGATAATCGGGAAAGGTCGACAGCCCGCAGGCGCGCAACCGCCGCGCCAGCCGCCCATAGATCAGCTTGGCCTTGGTATCGGGCAGCAGGATGCCCGATTCGGCATAGATCAGATCCGCGATCGCGCGATGGTCGGCCGCCGAGAAGGCGAACTCCATCTCGCGTTCGGGAAGGGCGGCGAAGGCGTTCACGCGGCCAGGTCTTCGATGAAGGCGCCCGAGCTGCGCCCGTCGCGCCGCCAGCGGCCGATCAGCGCATCGACGTCGAGGATCAGCGCGACCCGGCCGTCGCCCAGGATGGTGGCGCCCGCCAGGCCATGGATGGCGCGGTAATTGGCCTCCAGGCTCTTCACGACGACCTGGCGCTGGTCCTGGATCGAATCGACCATCAGCACGGCCTGGCCCTGGTCGCTTTCGACCACGATCAGCACCGCATCCTCGGGCTGCCGCGTCGCGCCGCCCACGCCCAGCTGTTCGCCGACGCGGTGGACCGGGACATAGGTGCCGCGCACGTCGAGCAGCGGCGACTGGCCGCCGACGAAATGCACCTCGTCCACACCGGGACGCAGGCTCTCGACGATATGGGTCAGCGGGATGACGAAGGTCTGATCGCCGACCGTGACGATCATGCCGTCCAGCACCGCCAGCGTCAGCGGCAGGCTGAGCGAGAAGCTCGACCCCTTGCCCAGTTCGGACTGGATGCCGATGCGGCCGCCCAGCGCCTGGATGTTCTTGCGCACCACGTCCATGCCGACGCCGCGCCCGGAAATATTGGAGACGACGGCGGCGGTCGAAAAGCCGGGGGCGAAGATCAGATTGTCGATCTCTTCCTCGGAAAGCTGCGCGTCGGGGGCGATGATGCCGCGCTCGATCGCCTTGGCCTTGACGCGCGCGCGGTCGATGCCGCGCCCGTCATCGGCCACCGTGATGACGATCCGGCCCGACTGGTGCGCGGCCGACAGCGTGACCACGCCCTCGCTGTCCTTGCCCAGCGCCTTGCGGTCCGCCGGGGTTTCCAGGCCATGGTCGACGGCGTTGCGGATCAGATGGGTCAGCGGCTCGCCGATGCGCTCGACCACGGTCTTGTCGACCTCGGTCATCTCGCCCTCTACCTCCAGGCGGACGCGCTTGCCGGTTTCGACCTCCAGTTCGCGGATGATGCGCGGCACGCGGCTGAACACCGTCTTCATCGGCTGCGCGCGGATCGCCATGGTCGAATCCTGAAGCTCGCGTGTCAGGTGGTCGAGATCGGACAGCTCGGAGATCGAACCCATGTCGTTCTCGGACAGGCGCTGCGCCAGCATCGCCTGGGTGATGACCAGCTCGCCGACCAGATTGACCAGCCGGTCCAGCTTGTCGAGATCGACGCGGATCGTCTGCGCGGCGGCGGCGGCGACGCGCGGGCTGTTGGCGGCCTCGGTCACCGACACGACGGGGGCGGCCTCGGGCGGCGGCGGGGCGGCGGGGGCGGCGACCACCACCGGCGCGGCGGGTTCGATCACGACCGGCTTTGCGGGGGCGGCCTCGACCGGGGCGATGGGGAGCGGTTCGGGCTCGGCCACGGGTTCGGCGACCGCTTCGGGCTCGGCCGATACGGCGTCGCTGCGGGTGACGGTCAGGCGGCATTGCGGATCGGCGAAGTCGAACACCGCGCGGATGTCGTCCTCGTCGATCGCGCCGGGCAGCGCCATGGTGACGCCGATATAGGCGCGCTCGGCATCCATTCCGTCGAGCAGCGGCAGCTCGGACAGGTCGGCGGACAGGGTGCGGCCGCCCATGCGCGCCAGTTCGCGCAGCGCGAGCATCGGCTCGGCCCCGTGATCGAAGGCGCGCGGGCCGGGATAGACGGTGACGATCCACTCGGGGGCGGCCGCCTCGACCGGGGCGACGGGCTCCTCCAGCATCGCGAACAGCGCGTCGAAATCGTCCAGCGCGGCGGCGGCGGCGGGCGACTCGGGGGCGGCGGCCGGCTCGACGACCGGTTCGGCCGTGCTGCTGGCGATCTCGCCCTTCGCGGCGGCGTCCAGCCGTTCCAGCATCGCCTCGTCGGCAGGCACGCCGCCCTCGCCGCGCGCGGCGGCGACATGGTCGGCCAGCGTGTCGAACGCGGCGACGATCAGGTCGATCAGCGACTCGCCCAGCGGCAGGGTGCCGTTGCGGATCAGGTCGAGCACCGTTTCGTAATGGTGCGAGAAATGCTGGAGCCGTTCATGCCCAAAGGCGCCCGCGCCGCCCTTGATCGAGTGGACCGCGCGAAAGACGGTGTTGATCGTCTCGTCGTCGTGACGGCCGCGCTTCAGATCGGCAAAGGCGGTTTCCAGCGCGCCGAGGCCTTCTTCGCATTCCTGGAAGAAGATCTGCTGGATCTCATCGAGATTCATCGAGTCGGGCCTTTCAGGCAGCGGCGACGAGGGTGTCGAGCCCCGCCAGTGCGATCATCGAAGCCAGCGCTTCGGAGGGGTTCTGGAGTTCGAAGTCGGTCCGGATCGAGGCCGCCATCGCCTGCGCGCTGGCCAGCACCTGGAGGCAGGCCTGCCCCGCCTGGGTCACCTGTGCGCCGTCGAGCGCGATGGCATCGCCCGATGCGATCAGATCGAGCAGCGCCTGGCGCAACGGGGCTGCGGCGGTGGTGTCGAGCACGGGGGCGAGGGACAGAGCGGTCACGGGAAGACTCCAGACGCGGGGTTCGATGACAGAATGGATCAGAGGTCGTTAAAAAAGCGTGGGTTGCGCCATATTCAGGCGCGCGCCGGTCAGAACTCGGTCCAGTCGTCCTCGTTGACCGCCAGCGCGGCATTGCCGGTGGACGGGGCGGACGTGCGCGCCGTCTGGACGATGCGGCGTCCGGCGGCGGCGGCGCGTTCCTGCATCTGGTGGACCGGCTGGGGTTGCGGCTGCGGCCGGGGTGCGGGCGCCGGGGCGGCAAAGCCTTCGCCCGAATGGGCATTGACCCGGAAGCGTGCGATCTCGCGGGCCAGGCTGTCGGCCTCGACCGCCAGCGAGCGGGCGGCGGCGGTCGCCTGTTCGACCATCGCGGCATTTTGCTGGGTCACGCCGTCCATCGCGGACACGGCGATGTTGACCTCCTGCAGCCCGTTGGCCTGTTTCTCCGCCGATCCGGCGATATTCTCGACCAGCGTGCTGATCTCGGCGATCTGGCCGATGATCCGCTCCAGCGCCTTGCCGGTCTCGCTGACCAGGCTGACCCCCGCCTCGACCTGTTCGGAGCTGGCGAGGATGCGCGACTTCACGTCCTTGGCCGCGTCGGCCGAACGCTGCGCCAGCGCGCGGACTTCCGATGCGACGACCGCGAAGCCCTTGCCCGCGTCGCCCGCGCGCGCGGCCTCGACCCCGGCGTTCAGCGCCAGCAGGTTGGTCTGGAAGGCGATGCCGTCGATGACGCTGATGATCTCGGAGATTTCGCTCGACGCGCGTTCGATCCCGGCCATGGCCTCGACCGCGCGGCGGACGACGGCGCCCGATTGTTCGGCCTCGATCCGGGCATCGGCGACGGCGCGGTTGGCGCGGGTGGCGCCTTCCGCGGTCTGGCGGACGGTCGAGTTGATCTCGTCCATCGCGGCGGCGGTTTCCTCCAGGCTGGCGGCCTGCTGCTCGGTGCGCTGCGACAGGTCGTCGGAGGCCTGGCGGATGTCGCTGGCGCCCGAGTTGATGCCATGGGTGGCCACCGTCACCGCGCTCATCGCGCGCGACAGCGCCTCGACCGCGCGGTTGAAGTCGCTGCGCAGCCGTTCGTAATCGGCGGGGAAGGGCGCCTGGATCGCCACGGTCAGATTGCCCTCGGCCAGTTCGCCCAGCCCCTTGCCCAGCGCGCCGACGACGATCTGCTGCGCCTCGGCGGCCTGCTGGACATTGGCGGCATTGCGCTGGAAGACCTGCATGGCCTTGGCGATCCGCCCGATGCAGTCGCGGTAATCGGTGTACCGGATCTCGCGATGGACATCGCCCGCGGCCAGCGCCTCCATGGCGACGACCGAGCCGACATAGGGGTCGCAGATCAGCTTGCGGCTGATCCGCATCACCAGGATCGACGCGGCCAGCGCCAAAGTCGCCGCGATGACGGGCAGCGTGAACGAAAAGCCGCCATTCGCCGCGATGGTCGCGCCCAGCCCGATGGCACCAAGCCCGCCATAGACAATGGTCAGCACGTCGAACTTCAGACGGATCGGCGCCGTCTTTTCAAACCAGGACAACATCGGGGTACACCCTCCAAAAACTCATGCGCAGGGAGCTGCGCCTGGGGTACGGAGGATAGGGGCCCTGTCCCGGCTCCTCCGGCCTATATGGCCATATTGGACAGGACCGGTAAAAATCCCGTTTCGATATGGTCAGTAAAGCCGGAGCAATCCGCTCTATTATTGATTAGGATCAAGAGTTCGCGTCATTCCGGATGCAGAAAGGATTTCGATCCAATAGCCATCGGGATCGGTGATGAAGGCGATATCCTTCATCTTGCCGTCCTGGGGACGCTTCTTGAACGTTACGCCCAGCGACTCGAATCGTGCACAGGCCTGGGCGACATCGGCGACGCTGATCCCGATATGGCCGAAGCCGCGCGGTTCGGCATTGCCGTCATGATAGCCCTGGAACGCCGCATCCGACTCGGTTCCCCAATTGTGCGTCAGCTCAAGCGTCGTCTCGCGGTTGAAGATGAAACGCGCGCGCTCGGCGGGGTCCTCGGGCACGGTTTCGCCATCGGCCAGATAGGCCAGGAAATAGAGCGAGAAGCGCATCTCCTCGAAATCGAGCTGCTGCAACAGGGTCATGCCCAGCACGTCCCGGTAGAAGGCGAGCGAGGGCTTGGGATCGCGGATGCGCAGCATCGTCTGGTTGAGCGCGAAGGATTCGGTGCCGGCGGGGCGGGGCATGGTTGGTCCTTGTCGAAAGGGGCCGAGAGGAAAAGGCGAAACGACCAAGGCCCCCCGCCACCGGGGCGAAGGGCCTTGGGATAGAGATGGCGAACGGGCTCAGGCGAGGGTCAGGCCGACATCCACATTGCCGCGGGTCGCGTTGGAATAGGGGCAGACCTGATGCGCGGCGTGCATCAGCCGCTCGCCATCAGCGGGCTCGACGCCGGGCAGGTTGACGAGCAGGTCGACGGTGATCCCGTAGCCGCCCTCCTCACGCGGGCCGAAGCCGACCTCGGCGGTGACGGTGGCATCCTGCGGCACCTTGACGCCTTCCTTGCCCGAAACCGCCTTCATCGCGCCCAGGAAACAGGCCGAGTATCCGGCGGCGAACAGCTTTTCCGGATTGGCGCCGTCGCCGCCCGGACCGCCCATTTCCTTGGGGACCACCAGCTTGACGTCGACCGAGCCGTCCTCCGACCGTGCCGCGCCGTCGCGGCCGCCAGTGGCCGTTGCCCTGGTCTTGTAGATCACATTCACGCCCATATCGGA
Source organism: Sphingomonas sp. SORGH_AS_0870 (assembly GCF_031453175.1). NCBI lineage: Bacteria > Pseudomonadati > Pseudomonadota > Alphaproteobacteria > Sphingomonadales > Sphingomonadaceae > Sphingomonas > Sphingomonas sp. SORGH_AS_0870. Next base: position 4,015,742 of record NZ_JAVIYW010000002.1, on the reverse strand, counting down.
TCTCCCATTGGTCCATCGGTTCGCGGCATTAGCGCGCCACGCCGACCTGCGTTCCATGACCGATCATGACCCGCGAAACCGATGGCGGCAACCGCGCAAGGCCCGGCCCCTATTGCCGGGTCGCACGGATCGCCGCGTCGGACCAGCCGCCGCCCATCGCCTGATACAGCGTGATATAGGCGGTCAGCTGGCTGGCCTGCGCCTCGGCCAGCGCCAGCTCGGCGTTCAGCAGCCCGCGCTGCGCATCCAGCTGTTCCAGATAGGAGGAATAGCCCGCGCGGTAGCGGTTGGAGGCGATGCGAAGCGCGTCGGCCAGCGCGGCCCGCTGTCCGGCGAGCGCCACCGCCTGCTCGCCGGATCGGCGGACCGAGGCGAGGCTGTCGTCCACCTCGCGAAACGCGGTCAGCGCGGTGCGGCGATAGGCGAAGGCGGCCTGGTTGCGCCGCGCGGCGCTGGCATCCGCCTGGGCGCGCAGCCGTCCCGCGTCGAAGATCGGGGCGAGCACGCTGCCCCCGATCGAGAAGATCGTCACCGGATCGGCCAGCGCGCTGGACAGCACCACCCCCGCCGTGCCCGTCAGCCCCAGGCTGGGCAGCATCGCCGCGCGCGCACTGTCGAGCGAGCGGTCGGCGGCGACCAGCGCCTGTTCGGCCTGGAACAGGTCGGGGCGGCGGCGGAGAAGGTCGGCGGGCAGCCCGTCGGGAATAGCGGGACGGACCAGCCGGTCGATCGCCAGCCCGCGCGGGATCGGCCCCGGCGTACCGCCGACCAGTACGCTGAGCGCATTTTCCTGTCGGGTGACCGCCAGCCGCGCGGCGGCGACCAACTGCTGGGTCGAGCGAAACTCGCTCTCGGCCTGCCGCAGCTCGAGGTTGGAGGTATAGCCGGTCGTTGCCCGCCGCCGCGCGATGCGCAGCGCCTCGGTCCGCGCGTCCAGCGTCTCCTCGGCGATGTGCAGCCGGTGGTCGAGCGCGCATAAGGTGACATAGCCGCTGGCCACCCCGGCGGCGAGCGCGAGGCGGACCGTGTCGCGTGCCGCCTCGGTCGCCAGCAACTGCGCGCGTGCGGCGGCGCGGGCGCTGCGCAACCGGCCGAACAGGTCGAAGTCATAGCTGGCCTGGACCAGCGGTTGCGCGCCAAACTGGTCGAGCCCGGTGCCGAAGGCGGTGACGCTGCGCCCCTCGCTCAGCGGGAGGCCGGCGGTGACGTTGGGCGACAGCTGCGCGCGCGCCAGTCGTTCCTGCGCGCGCGCTTCCTCGACCCGCGCGGCGGCGCTGCCCAGATCGGGGCTGTCGGCCAGCGCGCGGGCGACGAGCGCGGTCAGCTGCGGGTCGCCGAACGCCTGCCACCAGTCCGCCGCGATCGGGCTGCCGGGGCCGAGCGCGGTGCGCCAGGCGGGCGGCGGCACCACTGCGCTGGTCGCCGGGGGCTCGGGACGCGGGCCGATACAGGCGGTCAGCATCAGCGCGGCGGCGAGGGGCGGCGCGGCCCTCATCGCACCACCGGCCCGCCCGACGTGTTGACCCGCGCCTGCACCGACATGCCGGGGCGGAGGCGCTGGCTGAGCGGCTGGCCCGGATCGACGCGGATGCGCACCGCGATACGCTGCGGCACCTTGGTGAAGTTGCCGGTGGCATTGTCCGACTTCAGGACCGCGAATTCGGAACCGGCGGCGGGCGAGATGCGCTCGACATGGCCGGTCAGCCGCGCATTGTTCAGCCCGTCCACGGTGAAGCTGGCGGGCTGTCCGACCGCCATGCGCGCGGTCTGGCCTTCCTTGAAGTTGGCGATGACCCAGGTCTCGGGGGGTACCAGGAACATCAGCTGCGACCCCGCCGTCACATATTGGCCCAGCCGGACGCCGACTTCGGACAGGCGGCCATTTTCGGGGGCGCGGATGACGGTGTTGGCGAGATCGATCTGCGCCAGCCGGAGCGCGGCCTCGGCGCCCGAGACGCCCGCCTGCTGCCCGCCGCGCCCGACGACGACGGTGCGCACATCCTGTTGCGCGATGGCGCGTGCCGCCTGGGCCTGGCGTAACCCGGCCTGGGCCTGGCGCAGCGCCGCCAGCGTCTGGTCGCGTTCGCGCAAGGATACCGATCCGTCGGTGACGAGGTCGTTGACCCGCGCCATGTCCGCCTGCGCGCGCATCAGCTGCGCCTCGGCATTGGCGACGGCGGCGTCCTGTGCCGACAGGCTGGCGACCCGCGACGCCTGGGCCTGGCGGCTATTGGCCAGCGTCGCCGCCTGTGCCGCGACCTGCGCCCGCGCCTGGTCGACCCGCTGGCGATAGATACGGTCGTCGATCCGCACCAGCGGCTGGCCCGCGCGCACCGTCTCGAAATCCTTGACCAGCACGGCGGTGACATAGCCGCTGACCTGCGGCGCGATCACCGTGGTGCGGCCGCGGACATAGGCATTGTCGGTCGCTTGGGTGTCGCTTGCGAAGGGCGGCAGCCGCCACGCCGCCAGCACCGCCGCGACGCCGCCGATGACCAGCAGCGCGATCAGCGCGCGCGAACGCCATCCGCCCGAAGGCGGCCGCCAGGCGGACGAGGGGGGCGGAGCGGGCGGGGGCACGGGCGCCGGGGCGGGCGGCGGCACCCCGGCCTCGGCGGCGGCCTGCTCGGTCATGGGGGTGGGCGATACGGGCGAGCGGGTGTCGGTCATGGCTGTCCCCTGGCCGCGACGCGGGCGCGGCGGGCGCGCCGCCAGGTCAGCAGCGCGAGGAAGAGGGTGACGGCGGCCGCCAGCGCGGCGACCAGCCGGAAGACGTCGTTATAGGCACGGATATTGGCCTCGCGCGTGGCCGCCTGCGACAGTAGCGCGGCGCCCTCGGCACGGGCGAGCGTCGGGTCGCCGACCACCCCCGACACACGCGCGCCGCCCGCCGCGATACGCTGCGTCACCTGCGGGTCGGTGGGGTCGATATTCTGGACGATGGCGGCGCTGTGCGCCTTTTCGCGGATGGTCTGATAGGTGCCGAGCAGCGCGGTGCCGCCCAGGCTGCCGACCGAATTGAGCATCCCGAACAGCGCGATGAAGCTGATGACATGGCCCGCCCCCTGTTGCAGCGCACGGGTCATGCCGAAGAGCAGCGACGGGCCGAGGAAGAAGGTCGTCGAAAAGGCGATCAGCGCCTGCGTCGCGTAGAGCTCGGGCGCGCGGGTCAGGTTGGTCGAGAAGCTGTCGGCAAAGGCGGCGATGGCGACCAGTCCGATGGCGAACATGATCGGATGGGTCAGCCGCGTCACGTCCAGCGTCACCGCGCTCGCCACCACGCCCGCGACCGAGGCGATGAAGACGATGGTGAACAGCGTCCGGAACTGGTCGTTATTCTGGCCCAGCGTGGTCAGCAGCCCGACCGCGCCGTAATTCTGTTCGGACAGCACGATCCGCGCCATCAGCGTGACGATGGCGAAGCGGATGATGTCCATCGATCCCAGCCAGCGCGTGTTGAGCAGCGGATTGGTGCGGTGATGCTCGATCCACAGCGCGGCGGCGAGCAGCGGGATGGCGAAGGCCAGCGCCCAGCCGATCCAGGCCGCCTGCGTCCACCAGACCAGCCGCCCCTGGCCCAGCACCGCGCAAAACAGCCCGATGGCGGGCGCATAGAGGGCGAAGGTCAGGAAATCGAGCGGCTCGAACGCCTTGACCCTTTGGGTGGGCGGCAGGCGCAAGCCGATGATCGCCGCCAAGCTGACCGCCGCCAGCCCGAACTCGAAGAGATAGAGCGTCCGCCACTGCGACATGGCGAGCAGCTCGGGCGAGAACAGCCGCGCCAGCGGCGTCGCGCATTGCGGCACGCCGATGCCCAGCACGATCGCCTTCAACCGCCATTTCGCGGGCAGCGCCTGCATCATGTAATAGAGGCCCAGCGACGACAGCGCCGCCGCCGCCATGCCGCTGGCCGCGCGCACCGCGATCGCGGTCGAGAAGTCGCGGACGAACAGATGCCCGAAGGCCAGGATGGTATAAAGCCCCGCGAACAGCAGCGCGAAGGGGCGCAGGCCGAATTGCTGGCGGAACTTGATGAGCAACAGGTTGATCGACGCGTTGGTCATCACATAGACGATGGGCAGCCACGCGATCTCGGTCGGGTCCAGCCCCAATGCGCCCTGCAATTGCAGGGTGTTGACTGACACCAGCGCATTGCCCAGCCCGCCGGTGAGTCCGATCAGCACCGCGATCAGGCCATAGGCGATACGGCGCCGGTTGGGGTGGCTGAAATTGCCGGGCGATCCGGGAATGGTCGGCCGTTCATGGGGCGCGAAGGTCCATTCCTCCTCGCTCCAGAATTGCCGAAACCGTGATGCCATCCCCGTCCTTTCGTGCCCCCATGCTTTCGGACCCGGCCACCCAACGCGCAACGTATCGAATCGGGTGCAGAACGAAAACCGCGCCCGGCGAAGCGTCCCTGCCGGGGCGGACCCGCACCTGGATTCACCAACAGCCTGTGTTCCATGGGAAATGCTTGCCAAGCCGCCCGCTTGACATCAGTATTGATGTATATATATTAGGATGTGTTCATATGTTGATGTTTGCATGACACCGGATGAAGGCGTTTTGCTCGCCGACGTGTTCCGCCTGCTGGGCGAACCCAACCGGCTTCGGCTGGTGGTGGGATGCCTGGACGGTCCGCGCACGGTCGGCGATCTGACCGAGGAAGTGGGGATCAGCCAGAGCCTGGTCTCGCAGCATCTGCGGCTGCTGCGGGCCGGACGGTTGCTCAAGCAGAGCCGTCAGGGCCGGAACGTGTTCTACGAGCTGCCCGACTGCCATATCCGCACCATGCTGACCAACATGATGGACCATGTACTCGAACCCGATCACGCCCTTGAGGAGTAAGTCGAAATGACCGTTACCGTCGAACAAGTGAAGTGCGCCTGCACCGACTGCGTCTGCATCGTCAGCGTCGGCAAGGCCGTCGAGGCCGAAGGCCGCACCTTCTGCAGCGATGCCTGCGCGCAGCATCATTCGGGCGGTACCGGCTGCGACCACGCCGGTTGCGCCTGCCACGGCTGACCGGATCGGAGCCGGGTGATCGTGCATCCGGCTCCATCTCCCCCCTCGCGGCTTTCGCCTATTCGTCCAGCATCGCCCGGATGCGCGCCGCCAGATCGGCGAAGTCGAACGGCTTGGTGATCAGCGCGACGCCTGCGTCCAGCCGCCCGCCATGGACGATCACGTCGCGGGCATAGCCGGTGGTGAACAGCACCTTCAGATCGGGGTGGAGCGAGCGCGCCGCCGACGCCAGGTCGGCGCCCGTCATCCCGCCGGGCAGCACCACATCGGAAAACAACAGCGCGATCCGCGACGCCTCCGGCGCGTCGAGCAGCGCCAGCGCGGAGCCGCCATCCTCCGCCTCCAGCACGTCATAGCCCAGTTCGCGCAACGCCTCGGTCGAATAGGCGCGGACATCGGGATCGTCCTCGACCACCAGGATCGTCTCGGACCCCCGGTCGGGGCGGATGGCGGGGGCGGGCGGCGCGTCGACCGACGCCACATCGCCACAGAAACGCGGCAGGAACAGCGAGACGCAGGTGCCCTGGCCGGGGCGCGATTCGATCTGCACCTGACCGCCTGACTGCTTGGCGAAGCCATAGACCATCGACAGGCCCAGCCCGGTGCCCTTGCCCACCTCCTTGGTGGTGAAGAACGGCTCGAACACGCGACCCAGCGTCGCGCGGTCCATGCCGATGCCGGTGTCGCTGACATCGATCGCGACATAATCGCCCGGATCGGTGGGATAGGGGACCGGCCCCGCGACCATCGACGTCATCCCGTCGAGCGTGGCGTTGCGCAGCGTGATCGACAGGGTGCCGCCATGCGGCATCGCGTCGCGCGCATTGACCGCCAGGTTCAGGATCGCGCTTTCCAGCTGGTTGGTGTCGGCCTCGGCGGGCCAGAGGTCGGGCGCGGCCTCGATCACCAGCGACACCTGTTCGCCCAGCGTCCGGGTCAGCAGGTCGGACAGCCCGTCGACCAGCCGGACCGCGTCGACTGATTGCGGCGCCAGCGGTTGCCGCCGCGAAAAGGCGAGCAGCCGCTGGGTCAGCGTCGCGGCCCGCTTCGCGCCGGTCATCGCATTGGTCGCCGCCCGCCTGGCGCGGGGATGCTCGTCGATCGGCAGGAAGCGGTCGAGCATCTCCAGATTGCCGACCACCACCTGGAGCAGATTGTTGAAGTCGTGCGCGATGCCGCCGGTCAGCTGGCCGACCGCCTCCATCTTCTGGCTCTGGCGCAGCTGCGCCTCCATATCGGCCAGCCTTTCCTGCGCGGCCAGTCGCTCGGACACGTCGGTCGCGAACTGATAGGCGCCGATCGGCGTGCCGTCGGCCGCGATCAGCGGGCTGAAGCGCAGCTCGTAATGCCGCCGCTCGCCGGCCATGTCCTCCAGCGCCTGGATGACCGAGAAATCCTCGCCCGCCAGCGCGCGGGTCCAATAGTCGCGCATGATCGACAGGATTTCGGGACGCGCGGCCATCGCATCGCTCTTGTTCTGGCCGATCTGCGGGCGGGTGCCGAAGATGCGCTCCAGATCCTCGGCGGCGGCGCGGTTGATCGCCAGATAGCGGTGGTCGAACCCCAGCACCTGGACCATCGTGCCGGTCGAATCGATGATGTCGGCGAACAGCTTGCGCTCGGCCAGCGCCTCGACCACGCGGCGTTCCAGCACGGCATTGACGTCGCGCAGCGTCGCCTCCGCGCGGCGGCGTTCGTCGGTGTCGAACACCGATCCGACCATGCCCATATAGGTGCCGTCGTCGTCGATCCGGGGAATGGCGGTGACCATCGCCCAGCGATGTTCGCCATCGGCGCGGAGCAGGCGGAATTCCAGGCTGAACGCCGTCCGATCCTGCGTCGCGCTGCGGAACGCCCCCTCTACCGCCGCGCGGTCGTCGGGATGCAGCGCCTTTAGCCACTGAAAGTCCAGGCCCTGCTCGACCGCCAGCCCCGTCTGGGCGGTCCAGGCGCGGTTGAGATAGGTGCAGTGACCCTCGGCATCGGTCAGCCACATGATGATCGGGGCATGATCCGCCACGTTGCGGAACCGCCCCTCGCTCTCGCGCGCGGCGGCGCTGGCCGCCTCGCGCTCCTGGCGGTCGCGCATCCGCGTGCTGCTGTCGATCAGGGTCGCCATGATGCCCGCAGGGGCCCCGTCCTCGTCGGGGATCGGGATATAGTCGAGGTCCAGCCAATGCTGTTCGGGCGCGTCCCGGTGGCCCAGCAGCATCGCCTGGTCGCGAAAGGCCAGCGCCCGGCCGCTCAGGCCCGCCGCGACGACCTCCGCATGGAAGGCCGACGACTCGGGCCAGGCCTGGATCAGCGGGCTGCCCAGGATCGCCGGATGCCGGTCGCCCGCCATTTCGGCATAGCCGGCATTGTAGATCAGGATCGCCTCCGGCCCCCAGATCGTCGCCATCGGGATGGTGGAGGCCAGCATGATGCCGATCGCGGTCCGGCGGCTTTGCGGCCATGCGGCGATCGGCCCCAATGGGGTGGAGGCCCAGTCGAATGTCGCGATCAGCCGCCCCATCTCGCCGTTCCGCGCCAGAACAGCGGCGAATCCAGCGGGAATGTCAATGGGGTGATAGGCAGTCGCGGCCATGCTCTGTCCACCTCCCTCCATAGACAATGCAATAGCTGCTGTAGCGTTGCTTTTTCACGAGGAACAGAGGGATTGCCGATATCTTGCCCTGTGTGGATGTAATTTATTCGGGGACTTCGCAAAGCATTTGCCGACCCCCTTGTTTTTCGGTCGCGGCGCCGATTACGCTTGGCCACGAAAGCCGGGGGCGATCCGGTATCGGGCCGCGTCGCCGCCGTGCCATACTTTGTCATGGACCCGATAGGCATCTGCCATGTTCGACTGCTAAAGATCGGTCAAAATAGGAGAGACAGGCATGACCGCACATCTTCATCCGGTGCCGGAATGGGCCGACAGCGCGTCGATGGATGCCGACGCCTATCGCGCCGCCTATGACGCGGCGCGGCGCGATCCCGACGGCTATTGGGGCGAACAGGCCAGGCGGCTCGACTGGATCGTGCCGTTCGCGACGGTGAAGGACACCAGTTTCGACGAGGCCGATTTCCGCATCAACTGGTTCGCCGACGGCCAGCTGAACGTCGCGGCCAATTGCATCGACCGCCACCTCGCCACCCGCGCCGATCAGGTCGCGATCCTGTGGGAAGGCGACACGCCCGGCACCGATCGCCGCATCACCTATCGCGAACTCCATGAACAGGTCTGCCGCCTCGCCAATGCGCTGAAGGATCTGGGCGTGGCCAGGGGCGACCGGGTCACCATCTATCTGCCGATGATCCCCGAGGCGGCGTTCGCCATGCTCGCCTGCGCGCGGATCGGGGCGATCCACTCGATCGTGTTCGGCGGCTTCTCGCCCGAAAGCCTCGCCAACCGGATCGTCGATTGCGATTCGCGCATCGTCATTACCGCGGACGGCGGCTGTCGCGGGGGCAAGTCGGTGCCGCTCAAGGCCAATGTCGACGCCGCGCTCGATCATGACGGCGTCGCGGTCGACCATGTCGTCGTCGTCCGCCACAGCGGTACCGATGTGACGATGAAGGACGGCCGCGACCTTTGGTACGGCGATCTGGTCGACGCCGCCGCGACCGACTGCCCGCCCGAGGCGATGGGGGCCGAGGACCCGTTGTTCATCCTCTACACCAGCGGTTCGACCGGCAAGCCCAAGGGCGTGCTGCACAGCAGCGGCGGCTATCTGCTCTGGGCGTCCTATACCCATCAGCATGTGTTCGATTATCGCGAGGGTGAGATCTTCTGGTGCGCGGCCGATGTCGGCTGGGTCACCGGGCACAGCTATGTCGTCTATGGCGCGCTCGCCAACGGTGCGACGACCCTGATGTATGAGGGCGTGCCCAATTATCCCGATTTCAGCCGCTTCTGGCAGATCGTCGACAAATATCAGGTCGCGACCTTCTATGCCGCGCCGACCGCGCTGCGCGCGCTGATGCGCGAGGGCGATGGCTGGGTGAAGAAGACCGACCGCTCGTCCTTGCGCGTGCTGGGCTCGGTCGGCGAGCCGATCAACCCGGAAGCCTGGGAATGGTATTATCATGTCGTGGGCGAGGGGCGCTGCCCGATCGTCGACACTTGGTGGCAGACCGAGACCGGCGGCCACATGATCGCGCCGATCCCCGGCGCCGTGGCGCTCAAGCCCGGCTCGGCCACCCTGCCGCTGCCCGGTATCCTGCCGCAGATCGTCGATGCCGAGGGCAAGGTGCTGGACGGCGCGGTCGAGGGCAATCTGGTCATCGCCGACAGCTGGCCCGGCCAGATGCGCACCGTCTGGGGCGATCACGATCGTTTCTTCCAGACCTATTTCACCACCTATCCCGGCAAATATTTCACCGGCGACGGATGCCGCCGCGACGAGGACGGCTATTACTGGATCACCGGCCGGGTCGATGACGTCATCAACGTCTCGGGCCACCGCATGGGCACCGCCGAGGTCGAGTCCGCGCTGGTCGCGCACGCCAAGGTCGCCGAGGCGGCGGTGGTCGGCATGCCGCACGACGTGAAGGGGCAGGGCATCTACGCCTTCGTCACGCTGAACGCGGGCGTCGAGGAGGACGAGGCGCTGCGTGCCGAGCTGGTCCAGTGGGTCCGCCGCGAGATCGGCCCGATCGCCACCCCCGACGCGCTGCAATTCGCGCCCGCTCTGCCCAAGACCCGTTCGGGCAAGATCATGCGCCGCATCCTGCGCAAGATCGCCGAGAATCAGGTCGATGCGCTGGGCGACACCTCGACGCTGGCCGATCCGGCGGTGGTCGACCACCTCGTCGCCCATCGGATCGAACCGGGGAAGAAGGCGGCGTGATGCCGGATGGGGCCGCTTCCCGGTAAGCGGCCCCGTTTTGCCCGTTGCGCTTTGCAACGTGGCCTTCGACTTCGCTCAGGCTGAACGGAGGTTGTGGAAGTCCTTGTCCTCCGCTCCGTTCAGCCTGAGCGAAGTCGAAGGCCACGCCCACCCCCTCAACCCAAACCGATCAAGGCGCCTTCCGAACCGGCGGCAAGGCCGCGCAGATATCCACGCCCCCTGCGGGCACGGTGAAGAAGTCGTTCTTCCGATTCTCCCGCCCCTTGATCCAGGCGGCAAAGCGAGGCGAAGCCGTCTCGCGATACTGGTAATGCGGCCGCTGGGCGGCGGGCAGTTCGCTCGCCAGCCGGGCCGACACGATCGGCAGGCGCTGGGCCTCGTCCTTGTAGAAGCCCAGATCGCCCGTCCCGCGCGGCAGGGTGGACAGCGCCTCCATCCCGTCGATCACCCGCCCCGCCACCGCGATATTGCGGTCCAGCCCGCGCGGCGAGTGGCCGATGATCGTGTAGAGCTCGGCCCCGGTGCCGGTGCTGGGCGCCAGATCGCGCGCGACACCGACCATGCCATAGCAATGCGGGATCCACTCCGACGCCGCATCCCCCGCCAGCGGCCAGCCATCGCGGCTATAGCCCGCCCAGGCGGCATAGGGATCGGGCCGGCTCAGCCGCGCGACCGCGCTGTTGCCCGCGCGGACATATTCGGCCGGGGGATTGGCGACGATGCCGGGGGGCAGCGGCTTCTTCTCGGTCGCATCGCCCCATTGGGCGACATAATTTTCCTGCACGCGATAGACGCTGGTCCCCGCATCCCACCAATGCGCCCGCGCCAGTGCGCGGATATTGGCGACATGCACCGGCGCCTGCCCGGCGGCGAGCCGCACCGTCACCGTCCGCCCGTTCGACAGGGTGAAGATCAGCACCTCGTCGTCGGGCACGGCGATCCAGTCGCCGGGCAGCGGATCGCTGGCCTGCGTCGCGGGGGGAGCGGGAGAGGGCGAAGCCTGCGCCAGCAGCGCGGCCAGAAAGAGTGCGATCGTCATCGCCGCAAAGACTGCACGAGCCCGCCGCCCCACGCAATCGCTTGCGCGCCGCCGCGAAGCGCATTAGGGGCGCGTGTTCCAGGCATGAACTCATGCGGAGCGGTGGCCGAGTGGTCGAAGGCGCTCGCCTGGAAAGTGAGTATACGGCAAAACCGTATCGAGGGTTCGAATCCCTCCCGCTCCGCCATTACCTTCCAGCAAAGCTCTGAAAATCCGAGGCAGTTTGTGTCGTCGGATCACACGAGTGATGGCCGTGCCTGGCGGCAGGGGGCGCGCAGTCAGACGATCATGCCGTCTCTTGTGCGAGTCGCTCGATCTTTTCCCACCAATCGCCTCGCTGATTTCCGCACCGGACGACCGATCCATCCATTGGTCCTGACCATGAACCGGCAGCACGGTAGCTTTTTCCTGAAAATCACTCGCAAGTATTGGCTAGGCGCGGTGGAAAGGCGTCGCAAGACGGATCAAGTTATTGACACCGTAAGATAATGTTCGACCTTTTGGGCGAGAGCATATCCCGGCCTGCAGTCCATGTTTTGCGTTGACAGACATTACCAATATAGGTCAGCATTGGAACTATAAGATAACAATATCCCTCCGCAGGAAGACATATTCGATCGATCGTTCATGCCGAACAGACCGGCCAAATCCGGCTGGGGGCGTGTCGATGGTCGATATAGGGGCTTCGCATTTCAGCGCAGCATAGGATCGGGTGAAGATGCTCGTGCGCGGCATGGCCGTCACGACCGATGCTGGTCCTTGTCTGCGGACGACGAAGACCCTGCCGTTTTTTTGGCAAAGCCGGCTGCATCTTGTCGCAGCCGGGCGGCGAGGGGGGAAGATCATGACTCGGTTTCGGCGTATCGACGAACGACGTTTGCGACGGATGGCATTGTTTCATACGGCAACCTGGCTGGTGATGGCGGCCGGAGCCATGCCCGTCATGGCGCAGACCATGGCGTCTGCCGGTCCGGCCCAGGCGGGGTCGGAAGATGCGGCCGATACGGCGCAAGGCGATGTCGTCGTCACGGGCTATCGCCAGAGCATCGCATCCGCCCTTGCCGCCAAGCGCAAGGATATCCGGGTCAGCGACGGCATCTCCGCGGAGGATATCGGCAAATTCCCCGCGCAGAACATCACCGAGTCGATCCAGCGCATCTCGGGCGTGCAGATGCAGAATATCAACGGGCGGGGCGCCACGATCAGCATCCGGGGGCTGGGCCCGCAATATGCGCTGACGACGATCAACGGCCAGACCTTCAAAAGCGCCGATTTCACCGACGGCTTTCGGTACGACATCATCCAGACCGAACTCGCCAATGCGGTGCAGGTCATCAAGTCGCCGACCGCCGACATGGATAGCGGAGGACTGTCGGGCACCGTCAACATCAATACGGTCAGGCCGCTCGACTATGCGACCCACAAGATCGTGGTGTCGGCCAAGGCGCAGAGCTCGGCCTATGCGGGCCGCGCCGTCACCCCGAAATTCGGGGTCAGCTATGTCGACCAGTTTCTCGGCGGGACGCTGGGCGTCTATCTGAACCTCGGCTATCAGAAGCTGAAGGACCGCGCCGACTATCTCTTTCAGGACCGCTGGGCGACGCAGAACGTGGGCGGCGCGACGATCGCCGTGCCGCGTCGTCCGCGCTATCGCCGGATCGACCGTTCGATCGACCAGATCATGGGCAGCGGCGGCGTGCAATGGCGGCCGAACGACCAGTGGGAGGTCGACGCCACCGCCATCTATGCGCGCGACGACACGCGTTACGACGTCAACCAGCAGGTGTTCCTGTTCAACACCGCGCGGCTGACCCCGGTCAGCGTCGCCAACACCGCGTCCATGGTAACCACCGCGACCAATTTCACCATGGAGAACAACCGGCAGGAGGAGACGCGCAAACTGTCGAGCCAGGGCTATACGCTCAGCGCCCGGTGGAAGGGCGAGGATGGCTGGACCGCGCGTGCCGTCGGCAACTATACGCGGGGGCATGCCTATTCGCGCGAGGATGCGGCGATCCTGGGCATCACCATCCCGTCGGCGACGCTCGACATCAGCGACCCGTACAAGGTCAAGTTCAACGTCGCGGCCAATCTGGACGATCCGTCGCTCTACACCCGGTCGAGCTTGGTCCGGAACGAGTTTCCGGTCGGGGCGACGCGCAATACCACGGGCAAGGAAATATCGGGTCAGGGCGACATCACCAGGGATGTTTCGCTGGGGCCGATTTCGCAATTCGCGGTCGGTGCGAAATATCGGCATGAGAGCTTCGTGCGCGATGTCGGTCGCCACGATCTGGCCTCGCTCGCCAACCGTCCCTCGGCGACCGCGAGCGTCTTTCCCGCCCTGTCGACCAGCAGCTATGCGGTGGGCGGCTTCCTGAACGGCGTAAGCGGTATTCCCACCACCTGGATCGCGCCTGACATCGGCGCCTATCGACAGGCCCTGGCCGGTGCCGGGATCAGCGTCCCCGACCTGCCCGCGCCGGAGTCGAGCTATACCGTCGACCGCTATATCCCGGCGGCCTATGCGATGGCGAATATCGACACCATGGTCTTCGCCATGCCGCTGCGTGGCAATCTGGGGGTGCGCTACGAGCATACGTTGCAGGTGGTGAAGGGCAATGTCACCGCACCGCGCACCGGCTCCTACACCAATGTCGCCACCAAGATCGGCGACTATGCGGCGCGTCAGGACTATCAGAATGTCCTGCCCAGCCTGAACCTCGTGCTGGAGCCGACCGCCAAGCTGCAACTCCGCTTCGCCGCCGCCAAGGTCCTGGTCCGTCCGATCCTCGACGCCAACACCTCGATGGCGCAGACGACGTCATCGGTGGCCAACACCTTCCCGGCGGGCACCAACACCGTCACCGTCGATCTGGGCCAGGCGGGGCTGAAGCCGCTGACCGCCGATCAGATCGATCTGGGCGCCGAATGGTATTATGGCGCGGCCAGTGCGCTGTCGGTCAACGGCTTCTACAAATGGGTGAAGAACGGCACCTTCTCGTCGCTGGTCTGCCCCGCATCGTTCCGCGGCACGGCGCTCAACCGGGCGAGCAGCGGCGATTGCGTCGACGGCTCGGGCAATATCTACAACGTCACCCAGACGTCGAACGACCCGCGCGTCATCCGCATTCGTGGCGTGGAGGTCAGCTGGAATCAGTCGCTCGATCCCATCCTGCCGGTCGACGGGTTCGGCTTCATGGCCAATTATACCCGCGTCATCCCGACCCGTGTCGCGATCGGAACAGGCTTCACCGTGCGCAACCTGTCCAAGGATACGGTCAACGTCACGCCCTATTGGGAAAACCGGCATTTCAGCCTGCGCCTGTCGGCCAATTATCGCAGTTCCTATGTCCAGAACGGCGCCGACAGCTTCTTCGCGACCGAGGGGCATACGGTGCGCGGGCGAACCCAGTTCGACCTGAGTGCAGGCTATACGCCGAACGAGACGCTCAGCTTCGCGGCGGGCATCATCAACCTGAACAACAGCCGCGAACAGGCCTATTACAACAACAATCCGGCGATCTGGCAGGAAACGAGCTTCTACGGTCGTTCCTTCTACTTGTCCGTTTCGTCGAGGTTCTGAGCATATCCAGGGAAGGTGGGCCGTCTACGGGTCGGCTCGCCTTAATATCGGTCGCGACGTCTTCGCATCATGCAAAGCATAGCGTCCGTGCTATTTGTCGGAAACAGCGTGGATATTGAATGAAGATCGCGAGTAATGCTTGAAGTCGAAATTGGTTCCCAGAAAATCGAGAATCAATTTTAAAATATGGGCGTAATTTTCCCTCCGCATCTGCGGGAGGGGTTATGATTTGTTAAGGGGCCGGATTTATTGGCGCTCGTGTGTGAGGGCTGGATGGCTATGGGCGCGGATGTCGGGCGATATTCGCAATGCCCGTGCCTGGAACAGGCCAAGTCCCAGTGAGCTTGTCGCCGATTGCCAGGCCTGTGCATGAGGCGACCCATTACCGGAACTGAGTATATGCGCTTTTTTGATAACCTTTCGATGGTAAGAAAACTTACCTTGTGTCTGGGCATTATTCTGGCGCTGACGGTAACGACGAACCTCGTCATCTACGCCAAGAAAAACCAGGTGCGCGAGACGACGAACATCAATGAGCATACGTACAAGGTCATCATCGCCTCGAACAAACTTGTCGAGGCGATGGTCAATCAGGAGACGGGGCTTCGCGGCTATCTGCTGACGGCCGACCGACATTTCCTGGCCCCCTATGTCCATGGCGCGGCCGACTTCGCTCGGGCGATGGCCGAGGCGCGGCGACTGACCGCCGACAATCCCGAACAGCAGGGCCGCCTGACCAAGATCGGCGCGCTGGCGCAGCGTTGGCGCGGTTCGGTGGCCGAACCCAATATCGCGCTGATGAACGCCGCCGCAACGCAGGCCGAGGCCCGCGCGAGCGCGGCGGGGGGCAAGGGCAAGGCGCTGATGGACCAGCTGCGGGGTCAGGCTGGCGCGGTGATAGGCGCGGAAAACCTGTTGCTGGCCCAGCGACAGGCGTCGCAGGAGGCGGCGTTCGGTACGATTTCCAAGGCCATCTTTGGCGGGATGCTGCTCAGCCTCATGCTGGCGATCGCCATCCTGGTCCTGCTGGTCCGGCAGATCGCCCGTCCGGTGAACGCGGTCACCACCGGCCTGACCGCGCTGGCGAGCGGGAATATGGCGGTCACGACGATCGCCGAGGATCGCCGCGACGAAGTCGGGCGGCTGGCCGAGGCGCTCAACAATCTGCGCGGACAGCTGCTGGCTGCTGACGAGGCCAAGACGGCGCAGACCATCCTGATCGTCGACAGCGTGGGCGCCGCTTTGTCCCGACTGGCGGAAGGCGATCTGCTGTCCCGCCTAGACAGCGATCTCCAGGGGCCGTTCGCCACGATCAAGCGCGACTTCAATCGCGCCGCGGATGCGCTTCAAAGTGCGATGGCGCAGGTTTCGGTCTCGACCGGCGGCATCATCAACGGCGCATCGGACATTCGCCAGGCCTCGGACGATCTGTCGCAGCGCACCGAACAACAGGCCGCCAGCCTGGAGGAAACCGCCGCCGCGATGGACGAGATCACCGTGACCGTCCGCAAGACCGCCGAACAGGCGGGGCTGGCCCGGCAGATGGTGGGCCAGGCCAAGGACGAGGTGCAGCATTCGGGCCGGATCATGGAGGATGCGGTGACCGCCATGAACGGGATCGAGCGGGCCTCGACCGAAATCTCCGACATCATTTCGGTGATCGACGGCATCGCCTTCCAGACCAATTTGCTGGCGCTGAACGCCGGGGTCGAGGCCGCGCGCGCCGGGGATGCGGGCAAGGGCTTTGCCGTCGTCGCGTCCGAGGTCCGCGCGCTCGCCCAGCGGTCCGCCGACGCCGCCAAGGACGTGAAGGCGCGCATCTCGGTCTCCGCCGAACAGGTGGAGGCGGGCGTGGCGCTGGTCAACGAGACCGGCAAGGCGCTCGGCCGGATCGTGACGCGCATCGCGGAGATCAATCAGCTGATCAACGATATCGCCGTCTCGGCGGAAAATCAGAGCACCGGGCTGCAACAGGTCAATCTGGCGGTCGGCCAGATGGACATGGTGACGCAGCAGAACGCCGCCATGGTCGAAGAGGCGACGGCGGCGGCGCGGAGCCTGGCGGGCGAGGCCGACGAGCTGTCCCGCCAGATGGCGCGCTTTTCGATCGCGCGGACGCTGGGGCGCAGCTCCAACCCGGTCGCCAGCCTCGACGATCATCGCTATCGGCGCGCGGCTGTCGGATAGGAGCGGATCGCCCCTGGGGGCGGTCCTCTACCGGGCGTCCTTCCGGCCCTTCATCGCCTCGGCGGCGGCATCCAGCTTGGCGCGGTCATTGCCGATGCGGGTGATCAGATCGCGGGCCTGTTCCTGCGTCAGCCCGTGCTTCGAGGCGAAATAGGCGACTTCATAGGTCTCGCCACCGGCAACGCGGCTTCGATCCTGTTGACCTTGCTTGGTTTTATCGTCGGGCATGATGCTCTCCTATGGTCAGGAGCGCAACGTATCGGCGCCGTGATCGCTCCCTCGCCCGCCTCCGGGGATCAGCCGATAGCGGGCGCGCTACCGGCCCGGCGCAGGATCGCATAACCCAACATCCCGGCCGCCAGCGATCCCGCCAGCACGCCGATCTTCGCCTCCGCCTGGAGCAAAGGGCTGTCCGGGAAGGCGAGCAGCGTGATGAAGATGCTCATCGTGAACCCGATCCCGCACAGACAGGCCATGCCCAGCATCTGGAGCCTGCCCGCCCCTGCGGGCATGGCCGCCAGCCCGAGGCGGACCGCGATGGTCGCAAAGCCGAAGACGCCCATGATCTTGCCGATCAACAGCCCGGCCGCGACGCCGAGCGTGACCGGCGCGGCCAGCGCGCCGGGCGGCAACCCCAGCACCGGGACCGCCGCATTCGCCAGCGCGAAGACCGGCACGACGAGAAAGGCGACCGGCCGATCCAGCCGGTGTTCGAGCGTGCGGAGCGGACTGGTGCCGCCCCCATTCCCATGCCCGTCGGATCGGCCGGCCGTGCGATCCATCGGAATGGTGAAGGCCAGCATCACCCCGGCCAGCGTCGCATGGATGCCCGAACGCAGCATCAGCCCCCAAAGGACCAGCCCGATCAGCATATAGGGCGAAAGGCGCCGGACGCCGAGCCGGTTGAGGCCGATCAACGCGACCAGCGCGACGCCCGCTCCGGCGAGGTCGGGCAGGGACAGATGGGTCGTGTAGAACAGGGCGATGATCAGCACCGCGCCCAGATCGTCGATGATCGCCAGCGCCGCCAGGAAGATGCGCAGCGAGGCGGGCACCCGCCGACCCAGCAAAGCGGTGACGCCCAGCGCAAAGGCGATGTCGGTCGCCATGGGTATCGCCCATCCGGCCGCGGTCGGGCCGCGATTGAAGGCAAGATAGATCAGCGCGGGAACGATCATCCCGCCCGCCGCCGCGATTCCGGGCAGGATGCGCCGCGGCCATGTCGAAAGCTCGCCCTCCAGCATCTCGCCCTTGATCTCCAGCCCGACGAGCAGGAAGAACAGGGTCATCAGGCCATCGTTGACCCATTGCTCCAGCGAGAGCGGGCCAAGCCGGGCATGCAGCATCGTCGCATAGCCCGGTCCGATCGGCGAGTTGGCGAGGGCAAGCGCCCCGATGGCCGCCGCGATCAGGACGAGCCCGGCGGAGGAGGGCGCGCCAAGGAAGCGCCGGATGATGTTGGGGCGGGGGCGGTCGGGGTTCGTCATGTCGTGTTCCTGACGCGGGTCGGCCTCGCTGGCGGCCCGACCAACGCGACACCCTGTCCGGGACGGCGCACCGACCCCAGACACCCACGGCCCCTATCGCATTGGCGGACGGGCGGGGCAACGCATGTGTGTATGGGCTTGTCGCCGGGAGGCTTCGGGCCGGTTGACACGGCATGCGACTGTCCGGTTCCGGTCATAATGTTCAAGGCCGGTTCGCCATGGCGTGGCCGCCGCCCCGAAAAACGTCTTATCACAGGGCATTGGCCTTTTCCGCCTTGGACAGTGACGCTCGGTCCATGACGATGAACCGCCCACCCGCGCGACGCAGCGCACCACCCACCGCCAACGCGGGCATCGTCACCAGCACCCCATCGCCCGCGAGGGGCGACATCCTCAACATCCGGTGACAGGGACGCTATCCGTGATCCGTCTTCAGAACATTCAGCGCCGCTATGTCTCCGACGAGGTGGAGACGACCGCGCTGCACGATATCGACCTGCATGTCGCGGCGGGCGAGTTCCTGGCCATCATGGGGCCTTCGGGCTGCGGCAAGTCGACCTTGCTCAACACGTTGGGCACGGTCGACCGGCCGACGGGTGGGCGATACCTGTTCGGCGACCGCGATCTGGCGGCGATGGACGAAAAGGAACTGGCGAAGTTCCGCGCCGAGACGCTGGGCTTCGTCTTCCAGAGCTTCAACCTGATCGACGAACTGACCATCGAGGAGAATGTCGCGCTCGGCCTAGCCTACCGCAGTGATGCGGGGGATCGTCGCGGCCGGGTGGCGGCGGCGATGGACAAGGTCGGCATCGCCCACCGCGCGCGCCACTTTCCCCACCAGCTGTCGGGCGGCCAGCAGCAGCGCGCCGCCATCGCCCGCGCGATCGTCGGCGACCCCAAGCTGATCCTGGCGGACGAACCGACCGGCAATCTCGACACCGCCAATGGCGAGCAGGTGATGAACATCCTGACCGGCCTGAACGATGCGGGCGCGACCATCGTGATGGTCACCCACTCGCCCAGCCATGCCGACCTCGCCAAGCGCCGCATCGACATGCTCGACGGCCGCATCGTCGCCAGCGCCATGCGCGCGATCTGAAAAGGAGCAGACCCGATGAACGGCCTTGCGCTCACCTCGCTCTACCGCTCGCTCACCCGCCACCCGCTCTATGCCGCGCTCAATATCGGTGGGCTGGCGGTCGGGATCGCGGTCTTCTTCGTCCTGGCGCTCTATGTGCGGTTCGAGACCAGTTTCGAGCGGTGGCTGCCGCACCATGACCAGGTCTATCTCGTCCAGACCGAGTGGAAACGCGCGGACGGTCCGTTCACCGGCACCTATCCGTACACCATGGGCGGCCTGCTCGACGCGCTGCGCCAGGATTTGCCCGGCATTATCGGCACGCGGTTCATGGGCGGCACCGATATGGACGGCAAGGACGGCGGAAGCGTCGTGCGCAACGGTGTCGCGACCTTCGACGATATCGGCCAGGTGGATGCGAGCTTCCTGCGCGTGTTCGACCTGCCATGGGTGGCGGGTGACAAGGCGTCGGCGCTGGCCGATCCGACCAGTGTCATCCTCAGTCGATCGGCGGCCAGGAAATATTTCGGCGATGCCGATCCGATCGGGCAGACGATGACGCTCTCCCTCGACAAAGTCGCCCCTTACCGCGTGACGGGCGTGTTCGAGGATCTGCCGAGGACCAGCGACTTCAAATTCTCCATCCTCGCCCGCCTGCCCACCACCGATCTGGGCGACTGGTGGGACCATTGGGGCAGCACCTCGCTCAAGACCTATCTGCGTTTCCCCGACGAGGATGCGGCAAGGGCCTTCGAGCGGAAGATGCCGGGGTTCGTGGCCCGCCGCGGTGCCCGCGATCTGGGGAAGGATGCGGCGACGCGGATGGCGCTGCCGCTTCTTCCGCTGGTCAAGGCGCATCTGCAACCCGCCGGCCAGGCGAGCGCGACTCGGAAGATGACCATCGCCACGCTGGGGGTGGTCGGGGTGCTGACCCTCTTCATCGCGATCGTCAACTATGTGAATCTGGCAAGCGCACGGGCGGGCCTGCGCGCCCGCGAAGTGGCGATGCGCAAGGTGCTGGGCGCGAGCCGTGGCATGCTGATCCGCCAGTTCATGGGCGAGGCGGTGCTCGCCGCCGCGCTGGCGGCGCTGTTGGGGTTGATGCTGGCGGAAATCGGCCTGCCGATGATCAATGCCGCCGGTGGACTGTCGCTGACCATGCCCTATGCCGTGATCGTCCCGGTGCTGCTGGTGCTGGCGATCGGCATCGGGGTTCTGGCCGGCTGCTACCCGGCGATGTTGCTGTCGCGCTTTCCTGCGGCGGCGGTGCTGGCCTCGGCCCGTACGCCGGGCGGCGGGCGCGCGGGGGCGAGGGTGCGCGAGGCGCTGGTGATGGCGCAGTTCGCGGTGGTGATCGCCTTCCTGATCGGCACGGCGGTCCTCGTGGCGCAGACCCGCCATGTCCGTAACGCCGATCTGGGCTTTCGGCGCGAAGGGCTGCTCGTCGCGCCCTGGCTCGGCTATGTGGACCAGGCCAAGCAGCCGGCGTTGATCGCGGCGTTCCGGACCGTGCCGGGGGTGTCGATGGTGACGACGTCGGACACCGGGGTCGGCAATGTCGGCAACAATAATGGCGACAATCTCCTGCTGCCCGGTCGCCCCGCTCCGGGACCGGCGGTCCGCCACATCCATGTCGGGTCCGACTTCTTCCGGCTGTTCGGGGTCCGGCCGATCGCCGGGCGATTGCTGGACGACGCGCACCGGATGGACGACCGGCAGAACAGGGAAAAGGGCGTGCCCGGCAACATCGTGATCTCGCGCACGGCCGCCGCCGCGCTGGGGTTCCGCACGCCCGCCGAGGCGATCGGCAGGAGGGTGGTGGAGCCTCGGCCGATGACCATCGTCGGTGTCGTCGAGGATCTGCGCTTCTTCTCGCCGCGCCTGCCCGCAACGCCGGTCTATTACACCTATGCCCATGGTATCGTGCCCTATCCCGTCGCGACGATGCGTTTCACAGGCGACCCGCGCGCGGTGAAGGAGGCCGTCCGCGCGGCCTGGATCCGGATCGCCCCCGAAGCGCCCTTCCGCGCGGATACCGGCGACCGGCTGCTCCAGAATTTCTATGACGACGACGATCGCGCCACGCGTCTGTTCGGCATCGGCGCGGGCCTGGCGGTCCTGATCGGCTGCGTCGGCCTGTGGGGGCTCGCTTCGTTCAACACGCAGCGGCGGGTGAAGGAGATCGGCATCAGGAAGACGCTGGGCGCATCCTCGGTCGACATCATGCGGCTGCTGGTCGGGCAGTTCCTGCGGCCGGTGCTGCTGGCCAATCTGATTGCATGGCCGCTGGCGTTCGTGGCGATGCGGACATGGCTGGCGGGATTTGACGACCGGATCGCGCTGTCACCGCTTCATTTCCTCGGTGCGACCGCGCTGGCGCTCGGCATCGCGGTGCTGACGGTGGCGGGGCAGGCCGTCCGCGCCAGCCGAATGGAGCCGGCCTGGGCGCTTCGTCATGACTAGGCGTCCGGCCCCGGCGGGGTCGGGACCGGCCTGCGGGTCGCATGGCCCTCGCCGGGCGGAGCGACCCCCGCCGCCAGCGCGATCTGGATGAGTTCGGCCAGATTGCCCGCGTCCAGCCGGTTCATGACCTGGGCGCGGTGCAGCTCGACGGTGCGCGGGCTGATGCCCAGCTTCTTGCCGAGCAGCTTGTTGGTATTGCCCCTGACCAGCCCCAGCAGCACCTCGCGCTCGCGCGGGGTCAGGCGGGCGATGCGCGCGCTGGCGGTCTCGTCGCGGGAGACGGGGCGGACCGCCGCCAGGCAGTCGGCGATCGCGTTCGACAGGCCGGGGTGCAGCGCCGTGTCGTCCTGCGCGACGATATAGTCGGTCGCGCCCGCCTTCATCGCGGCGACGGCGGACATCAGGTTCGTGCCCGCCCCGTCCAGCACGATGCTCGGCAAGGCGATCGACCGGGCCTTGAGCTCACGGGCGACCGACAACCCTTCGGGCTTGGCATGGCGCAGGTCGACCAGCACGCAGCCGGGCGCCAGGACGGCGGCGATGTCGAGGAATGCCGCCGCGCTCTCGAACAGGCGCGCGCGATACCCCATCGCCCGCACCAGCGCCGCGAGGCGACGGGCCTCGGTCGTCCTGGGGCTGACGATATAGACCTGGCCGCTATCCTCCTGCGTCAAATCCTCCGCGATGCCGCCGATGCGGGTGATCGCGCCCTGCGCATCGGGAATGGGAAAGCTGGTGTCGCGCAGGCGGCGGACGGCCCCGTCGCCGGGGCGGACGATGCGATACGCATATTGGGTGACGTCCCCGGCCATGACGCTGGCCAGGGCATGTTCGACCTGTACCCGGTCATCGGGATGCACATCGTCCAGCCAGCACGCGATCGAAGGCGAGGCGCCGTCGCGTGGGATGCCCCAGATTCGATCGAAGGCGGCGCTTCGATAGAGTATGTCCCCGGTCCGCGGGTCGGCGATCCAGAGGAGGTTGCTGCTATGCGCGGCAAAGCTGCTGAACTGCGCCTCGCTGGCGCGGATCGCGGCTTCGGCATGGCGCTGCTCGGTCATGTCGATCGCCGCGCCGATGAAGGCGATCGGATGGCCATGGGCGAATGTCGTCCGGCCCGATGTCGCGATGTGGCGGACGATGCCATCGTCGCGACCGATGACGCGATATTCGATCCTGTAGCGCCCATCGCCTGACGGATCGACACAGGCCGCGATCGCCGCGCGGACCCGTTCCCGGTCGTCGGGATGGATGCCCGCTTCGAACAGTTCCTCATTGATCGGGGTGCCGGGCGGGATGCCCCACATCGCGCAGAGCCGTGCGTCCCATTCGAGCGCGCCGGTGCGCGGGTCCCAGGCATAGATGCCGATGCCGACCAGCTCGGTCGCGGCGCGCAGGCGCGCCTCGCCCCTGTGCAACGCCGCCTCGGGCCCCCGGCGGAACACCGCGTTCCGGATGGACGTGTCGTGCGAAACTTCGTCCATCGGGCCGGCTCTCCTCAGGCTTTGCCGGTCACCACCGGCAAGCGTCCGCGACCGGGTAAGGTTCCCTAGGGATCGCCCGGATGGGCCTGGCGCCTTGCCGTCCATAACTCTGCCCCACGCAATCGAGGAGAGCGGCATGAAGGCCCTGGTCTGGCACGGCAAGGAGGACATCCGGTACGACACGGTGTCCGACCCTGCGATCGAACATCCGCGCGACGCCATAATCAAGGTTACGAGTTGTGCGATCTGCGGGTCGGACCTGCATCTCTTTCACAATCTGGTGCCCGCGATGCTGCCCGGCGACATCATGGGGCACGAGACGATGGGCGAAGTCGTCGAGGTCGGCAGCGCCGCCGGGGGAACGTTGAAGAAGGGCGACCGCGTCGTCATCCCCTTCACCATCCAGTGCGGCGAGTGCGACCAGTGCCGTCGCGGCAACTTCTCGGTCTGCGAACGGACGAACCGCAAGAAGGAATTGGGCGACAAGGCGTTCGGCCATGCGACGGCGGGTCTGTTCGGCTATACCCACCTGACCGGCGGCTATCCCGGCGGGCAGGCCGAATATCTGCGCGTGCCCTTTGCCGATACCACGCACATCAAGGTGCCGGACGGCATCGACGACGAGAAGCTGCTGTTCCTGTCCGATATCCTGCCGACCGGCTGGCAGGCGGCGGTGCAGGCGGACATCCAGCCCGGCGATACGGTCGCCATCTGGGGCTGTGGCCCGGTCGGCCAGATGGCGATCCGCGCGGCGATCCTGCTGGGCGCCGAACAGGTGGTCGCGATCGACCGGCTGCCCGAACGCCTGTCGATGGCGGCGGCGGCGGGCGCGATCACGAT
The DNA here is from genome assembly GCF_031453175.1 of Sphingomonas sp. SORGH_AS_0870. NCBI lineage: Bacteria > Pseudomonadati > Pseudomonadota > Alphaproteobacteria > Sphingomonadales > Sphingomonadaceae > Sphingomonas > Sphingomonas sp. SORGH_AS_0870. The sequence continues at coordinate 3,991,718 of NZ_JAVIYW010000002.1, read as the reverse complement.
CGACTTCGAGCAGGAGAGCGTCGTCGAGCGGCTGAACGAACTCACCGACGGCAAGGGGCCTGAAAAGTGCATCGACGCGGTCGGCACCGAAAGCCATGTCCATTTCGCCCAGCCCGACACCGTGCTCGACCGCGCCAAGCAGATGCTGATGGCGGAGAATGACCGCCCGCATGTGCTGCGCGAGATGATCTATGTCTGTCGCCCCGGCGGCGTCATCTCGATCATCGGCGTCTATCTGGGGCTGGTCGACAAGATCCCGATGGGTCAGGCGATGAACAAGGGGCTGACCTTTCGCATGGCGCAGGCGCATGTCCCGCGCTGGACGGGCGACCTGCTCCGCCGGATCGAGGACGGGCAGATCGATCCCTCCTTCGTCATCACCCACAAGGTCGATCTGTCCAAGGGACCCGAAATGTACGCCACCTTCCGCGACAAGGCGGACGGGTGCGTCAAGGTCATGCTCCAACCCTGAAGGAGGGCGTCATGCCACTCACCAACATCACCGGCATCGCTCGTTCGGAGGGCGACCCGCGCGTCGAGCATAAAGGGCCGAGTTCGCTGTCGGGTGCCGACCGGCTGGCGCGCGCGCTCGGCTGGTTCTCGGTCGGACTGGGCATCGCCGAATTGGTCGCCCCCGGCCGCCTGGCCCGCACGCTGGGGCTCGAGGACAAGGAAGGGCTGATCCGCGCTTATGGTGCCCGCGAACTGGCGAGCGCCGTCCCGACGCTGTCGATCGACAAGCCGGTCGGGCTGGCCGCGCGGATCGCGGGCGACGCGCTCGATCTGGGCACGCTGGCGACCGGGCTGCACCGCGACAACCCCAAATGGCGCAACGCCGCGATCGCGACCGCCTTGGTCGCGGGGATCACGCTGCTCGACATCGCGGCGTTGAAGGGCGTGAAGGCCGCCCATCGGCGCGAACCCGGTGCCGGTCGGGACTATTCCGACCGGTCGGGACTGCCCAAGGGGCGTGAAGCCTCGCGCGGGCTGGCCCGCAAGGACTTCGACATTCCCCCCGACTATCGCGCTGAAGGCAGCGTGGCCGATGCGGTGCCGTTGCTGCCGTCCCAGGCCTGACCCCCGAAACCGAAGCGGCACCATGTCGGTGCTGAATTGGTCAGACAAATCGTCTTTACAGCCCGCATCATCGGGGTAGACTGATCCCTCGACCAAGGGGCGCGGGGGATGAAGCGGGCTGGGATCGGCGTCATGGGTGCGGGCCTTGCCTCGACAGGGGGCATGGCCACATCGACCCGCGTCTCGACCATGCGCGACGCCGCGCCCCTTCGGCTTTTGGCGATCATCAACGAAATGGCGGCGTGCCTGCGGGGCGCCGCCTTTTTTGATTCGCCCGTCCGACAGGACGCACGCCGTGTCGCCGGATGATGCCCCGCCCGGCATGGCCCGCGTCACCCTACCGCCCAAGACCTTCCCTGCCGGAGACCGCCCGATGACCGTGACCCGCCGCACTCTCCTGGCCAGCGGACTGACGACGGGGCTCACCGCCCCGGCGCTCGGTGCGCCCGGCCTTGCGGCGGGCCGTCCGCTCGAACTCGACAGCGGCGATGCGCCCGCGCCGTTCGATGCGATGCCCGAGCCGCCCTTCATCGCCGATCCGAGCCTCCTCCGGCTCGACGATGGCTGGCTGTTCCACAAGGGCGACATCGTCGTGCCGCCGATCCTGGGGCATGAGGAAAGCTATCAGAACGCCAAGGCCGGGATCGCGCAGGGCGCGGCGGCGGTCGGCTATGACGATAGCGACTGGCGCACGGTCGAACTGCCGCATGACTGGGCGATGGAGGAGGTGGTCGACCCGAACGCCAATGTCGCGCAGGGCTATCGGCGGCGCGGCATCGGCTGGTATCGCCGCACGCTCAAGCTGCCCGTCGAATGGCGCGGCCGCTATCTGGAGGTGCAACTCGGCGCGGCGGCGACCAACGCCAAGGTCTGGTTCAACGGCGTCCTCGTCGCGCACAGCTTCAGCGGCTACACCGCGATCCTGATCGACATCACCCCCTATGCCCGGTTCGGCGAGGAGCTGAACACGCTGGCCGTCCGCGTCGATGCCGAGACGATGGAGGGATGGTGGTATGAGGGCGCCGGGCTCTATCGCCACAACTGGCTGGCGGTGCGGGACGGGGTCAGCATCGTCACCGATGGGCTTCATGCCGATCCGCGCAAGGGCAATGGCGGCTGGACGGTGCCGGTCGCGCTGACCGTCTCCAACATCCAGAAGACGGCGGCAACCGTCCGGGCGGAGGCGGTGCTGATCGATCCGGCAGGTCGCACCATCGGCCGTGCCGAGACGGACGTAAGCGTCGATCCCCTGAAGACCGCCGAAGCGAGCATGACCATCCCGGTCGCCGATCCACAGCGTTGGTCGGTGGACCATCCGACGCTCTATCGGGTGGAGACACGGCTGCTGCGCGACGGCAAGGCCATCGATGCCCGCGCCACCCGGATCGGCTTTCGCGAAATCCGTTTCGACGCCGCCACCGGCTTTTATCTCAACGGCGTGGCGACCAAGATCAAGGGCGTGTGCGTCCATCAGGATCATGCCGGGGTCGGCGTCGCCATGCCCGATGCGATGTGGGAATGGCGTATCCGGCGGCTGAAGGCGATGGGGTGCAATGCGCTGCGCTGTTCGCACCATGCGCCCGCACCCGAACTGCTCGATGCGTGCGACCGGCTGGGGATGCTGGTCATGGACGAGAACCGCAACTTCAACCCCAGCCCGGACTATCTGCGCCAGTTGCAATGGCTGGTGCGCCGCGACCGCAACCGGCCGAGCGTCTTCCTGTGGTCGGTCTTCAACGAAGAGCCGATGCAGGGCACCGAACAGGGTTACGAGATGGTCCGCCGCATGGCCGAGGCGGTGAAGGAACTCGACACCGCGCGCCCCGTCACGGCGGCGATGAACGACGGGATGTTCTCCCCGCTCAACGTCTCCGACGCGGTCGACGTCATGGGCTTCAACTACCAGCATCGCCGCTACGACAAATTCCACGCCGCGCATCCGGCCAAGCCGATGACCAGTTCGGAGGATACCAGCGCCTTCATGACGCGGGGCGTGTGGAAGACCAACATGGCGCGGCATGAGGTCAGTTCCTACGACACCGACGCCGCCGAATGGGGCCTGACCCATCATGAAAGCTGGCGGATGATCGACACGCGGCCGTTCGTCGCGGGGACGTTCGTCTGGACCGGCTTCGACTATCATGGCGAGCCGACGCCGTTCGAATGGCCGACGACCAGCAGCGTCTTCGGCATCATGGACCTGTGCGGTTTCGCCAAGATGGCCTTTCACCTGCGCCGGGCGCAATGGGTGGACGATGCCCCGGCCCTCGCCATCGCGCCGCACTGGACCTGGCCGGGGCGCGAGGGGGAGGCGACCCGGGTGATCGCGCTGACCAATGCCGAGACGGTGGAACTGCGCCTGAACGGCCGGAGCCTGGGGACCAAGACGGTCGACCGGCTGGCGATGCCCGAATGGCAGGTGCCCTATCGCCCCGGACGGCTGGAGGCGATCGGCTATCGCGCCGGGCGGGCGGTGTCGCGGACCTTTGTCGAGACGGCGGGCGCGCCGGTCGCGCTGCGGCTGGTCGCCGATCGCGGCGGGATGCTGGGGACGGGCAGCGACGTGCAGCCCTTTACCGTGATGGCGGTCGATGCGCAGGGGCGGATCGTGCCGGATGCGGCGGCGCAGGTCGCCTTCCGCGTGACGAGGGGCGCGGTGATCGGGGTCGGCAATGGCGACCCCAACGACCATGACTCCGAGGTTCTGCCCGCGCGCCGCTTGTTCCATGGCCTCGCCCAGGCGCTGGTCCGGGCCGAGGCGGGGGCGGGCACGCTGACCCTGGAGGCGAGCGCGCCGGGCCTGAAACCGGCGCGGGCATCGGTGCGGGTGATCGCGGCCCGACCTCTGCCCGCGCTCCCCGCGACGCGGCCGGTCGCGATGCTGACCGACTGGAAGCGGAGCGACTTCGCCGCGACCCGGCCCGATCCGCTGCGCCGCTATGCGGGCAACGACATGAACAGCCTGGTCTATGCGCGACCCGGACGGCTGGAGGGACCGGGCGAGGGGGTCTGGTCGACCTATCGCACGAACGTCAAGCCGCGCCGCCGGGTGGCGGAACAGGGCGGCGCGGTGGTCTTCGCCGAGGTCGTGGGGCGGGCCGAGGCCTGGGTGGACGGCGTGAAGCGGGCAGAGAAGACGGCGTTCGCGGGCGGCCCGCTGGTGGTGCCGTTCCCGGCCGGGGCGGGGGAACGGCAGGTGGTGCTGGTCGTCGAGGCGGAGCCGGGCAAGGCGTCCGGCCTGGGGCGGACGGTGTCGGTGCGGGAAGGGTAAGCCCTTGGCCTTCGACTTCGCTCAGGCTGAACGGGTGGGTGATATTGGTCTCGACCTCCGTTCGCGCTGAGCGAAGTCGAAGCGTATGGGTCAGACCTTCAGGATGATCCCCTTGCGATCCAGCACCCACCCGAACGCGCAGCAGACCAGCGTATAGGCCAGCGCGCAGAGCAGGGAGCCGACCGGCCCCGGCGCGATCGGCTGGAACCCGTTCAGCCCGATCCAGGTATAGAGGCCGACGCCGTCGACATGGACCAGCTCCAGCACGACGACCAGCAGTTCGGAAAACAGATAGATGGCCAGCGGATTGCGCCCCAGCATCTGGAGGAAGGACCGCCCGAGCGTCACCCCCCGAACCTCGACCAGCCATAGGACCGCGCCCAGCAGGATCAGGTCGAGCCCGACGGTCAGCGCGACGAACGATCCGGTCCACAGCTTCTTGCCGATCGGCAGGACCGGCGACAGCAATAGCGCGACGACGACCAGCCCCGCCCCGATCGCCGCCAGCCGTCCGACCGTGGCGGCATGCTTGCCCCAGCGCTGGATGGCCAGGCCGGTCAGATAACCCGCGATCACATTGGCGGTCGCGGGCAGCGTGCCGAGCAGCCCCTCGGGATCGAAGCCATGGTCCTTCTTGTACAGATGCTCCGGCCCGATCAGCCACAGGTCGAACAACGTGCCCGCATTCTTGTACCGCCCGAACGCCTCGCCCGCCGGGCTCAGGCCCGTCAGGATCGCCCAGTGCGCGACGACCAGCCCGACCGCGACCATCGCCAGATGGCTGGGCCGCAGATAGCGCGCGAGGAGCGCCCCCAGCAGATAGCAGAGCGCGATGCGTTGCAACACGCCGGTCAGCCGTGTGTCGGCGAAGGGCTTGGCGACCCAGTCGCCGTCCGCCTGGTGCGTGACGAAGGGGAACCAGTACATCAGCACGCCGAGCAGGAAGATCAGCGCAGCCCGCTTGAATATGCGGCGCAGGAAGACGTGCTCGGGCATCGGCCGGGTCAGCGCGAAGCTCATCGCATTGCCGACCGCGAACAGGAAGCTGGGATAAATCAGGTCGGCCAGCGTGAAGCCGAACCACGGCGCATGCTGCAACTGGGTGAAGGCCCCGCCCGCGCCCGCCGTGTTGACCACGATCATCAGGAAGATGGTCGCGCCCCGGAACATGTCGAGCGAGGCGAAGCGCTCGGGTCGGGCGGTCATGGTCGTCACCGGCCGGTCTCCGTCATCAATGCGCGGGCCTCTGCCACCGGGTCGGCGGGGGCGCTGGCCTTATAGGGGCGGGGATCGGCGACCCAGGCCTTTTCCCAGTCGAGCAGCTTCGCGGTAAAGGCCGCATCGTCGACCGGCCGCTTGGCGAGCGCCGCGGCACGCGCTTCGGTCAGGTAGGCGGTCCAGCGCGGCAGGTAATAATCGGCATACATGCCCGCCCAGGCCTTGGACGCATAGTCGCCCAGATGCCCGCGCCCGCCCCAGATCGTCACCTGCGCCTTGGCATTCTGCGCATAGGCGGTCTTCTCGGCGGGCGTGTCGCCATAGCCGCGCGCATCGGCGATCCAGTTGGCCAGGCTTTCCTGCTGCCCGCCGATCAGATGATCGATGGCGAGCGCCAGCGCCTTCATCTGCGCCGTTTCCCGATCTCCGGCGGCGACATCGCCCCGCTGATAGGCGGCGACGGCGGCCTTGACCGTGTCGTCGAGCGACAGGCTGGCGGCGTGGCGGGTCAGATCGACCAGATCGTAGCGATAGAGCGGGCTCTTGCCATAAGCGGGGGCGAGCTTGAGCATCGCCGCGATCCCGGCGCGCAGCTTCGCGCGGTCGCCGGGCTCGGCGGGATAGGTCGGCGCATCGGCCGCCGGTCGCTTGAAGAACAGATAGGCGCCCGCGCGCTCGTTCCACCAGCGCGGGGTCCAGTAACGCACGTCATAGGCGCCCGCGATCACATCCTGCCACGCCGCGACCATCGCCGGGTCGCTCCGGCCGTAACGCGCGGCGGTATAGCGGCTCAGCCAAGGTGCCATCGCCATGTCGCCGCCGCCGGGCCAGGCCACGTCATAGGCATAGTCATAGACCAGGCTGTTGCTGTGCAGCCCCTCCGGGAACAGGCCGAACCCGCGGACATTCCCGCGCGCGTCGTCGGCGAACAGCGCGGCCACGTCGCGGCGGTAGAAATCGGGCGCGCCATAGACCGGGTTGCTGCCGCCATAATTATGGACATAGCCATAGACCCAGCTCTTGCCGTCGAACCCGCCCGTCGTCTTCCAGATGCCGGGATAGCGGTCGTTGCCGATGTCGAGGATCAGCATCTTCCGGTCCGGCACGTCGCGGAGGAAGGCGGCGATGGCATCGGGCGTCCAGAATTTCTTGTCCGCGCCGAACAGCCAGCCCTGCATCACCCAGGTTGCATCGGGCCGCGCCGCCGCGATCGCGGCGTAGAGCCGCTGGCCATAGGCGGCCAGCCGCGCGTCGCGGACCTCGCGGGGCAGCGCCGCCGCCTTGGTCGCGGCATCCAGTGCGGGCGTGTTGGCGGTCGCGTCGCCATAAGCGGCGTTCGCGGTGTCGCTGCCGTCCTCGGCGATCGGCGGCACCATCTCGTTAAAGGCATCGGCGAGGTAATATTGCCCTGGCCCATATTCGGCGGTGTAGAGGTCCAGGAACCGCTTGGCGAGCGGCGCGAACAGCGGGTCGGACGGGTCGAGCCAATAGGTGCCCTCGAACCCCTCCCAGGACCGCATCTTGTAGATGCGCGCCTTGGGATGCGCCTCGGCAAAGGCCTTGGGCACGTAACCGGCGAAGGCGGGGAGGATCGGCGTCATGCCCAGTTCGCGCATCCGCGCCAGGATGCGCTTTTGCAGATCGCGCTTCTTGTCGATCCACCCGGTCGGCAGCGGCGCGCGATAGCCCTCGATATTGCCCATGCGCTGCCAGGGCAGGAAGGCCGGGCCGGAGAAATGCTGCGCCAGTTGCGCCTCGCTCAGGCCTTGTTCGCGCCAGAGCTGGCGCCAGACATAATCCTGCCCCTCCATGGCCAGCGGCATGTCGACGCCGTGGACCGCCATCGCGTCGATCTCGCGCTCCCATCGCGGCCAGCCCCACCAGGGGGTGGTGTAGCCATAGGTGCAGGTGTTCAGATAGGCGCGAAAGCCGAAGGGAGAGGCGACCCAGCCGCTGTCACCGGGGGTCAGGCGGGTCATCGGGCCGACGCGATTGCCCTCCCAGCTGACCGACAGCCGTCCTTGCGCGGTCAGGGCCGCCGCCGCGCCGCGCACCGCCGCGACCGGCGAGGATGCCTCGACCCGCAGCCGGTCGTGATCGATCCGGACGCGGTAGCGGGGATCGGGCGAAGGCTGGATCGCCACCGAAAGCTGACGCTCGGGCACGCCGAGCCGCCGGAGCGCGTCGCGCGCGGCCTGCCCGCCATCGCCCTGCGCATGGGCCATCGAGGCGGTGAGCAACAGGGTGCCGATCAGGCCGAGCGTCTTGGGGAAAGTCATCACGAAGGTCTTGTTCCCGGCAAAGGGCGGAAAGGGAAGGGCGGATCGACCCGTGCGGCCGTCCGCCCTTCAGGGGGGAGATCAGAACCTCGTCGATGCCGACAGATAGAAGGTGCGCCCCGTCCGGCTGGCGAGCTGGAAGGTGTTCGCATTCGTCTGATAGGCGTCTTCATGGGTGTTGTTCAGATTGATGATGCCGCCCGTGAAGCTGAGATAGCTGGTCGGATTGAAGCCCAGCGCCAGGTCCATCTGGGTGCGCGGGCGCACGACATGGGTCAGGCCGCTATTGACGAAGAAGCTCGACGCCGCATCCTGCACATAGGAGCTGCGGTGGTTGACCGACAGCCGCACGCTGAACATTTCGTTTTCCCAATAGGGCGTCAGGTTCCAGGTCAGCTTCGACAGGTCGCGCAGGTTGAACCCGGTGCCGATCGCGCTGGCATCCGTGTCGACCACCGTCACGTTGCCGACCGCGCCGAAGCCCTTAACGGGAAGGATCGCGTCGAAATTCTGCGACGCGCCCAGTTCCAGGCCCTTGATATGGATGACCCGGTCGTCGTTCAGCACCCGGCTGAAGCTATAGTCGGTCTTGAGGTCGGCCGACTGGCAGTCGCTGACCACGCCGTTCAGCGCCACGCCGTCATAGGAGGACGGGCAGTAGAATTGGGTGAAGGTGCCGTTCTTCACCGCCTTATAGAAACCGGCGAGCGTGATCGAATTGCCCTTGCCGTGATAATATTCCAGGCTGAGGTCCAGCTGGTTGGCGGTCAGCGGCTTCAGGCGGCTCTCGCCCTGCGCCACCGAGACGCTGGGGCGCAGGCTGGTGGTCACGCGGGTGATGGTGTCGGCCATCTGCGTCTGGCTGTTGAGCAGCGGGCGGACCAGCACCTTGGCCGCCGCGATGCGCGCGACCAGATGCGGCGTCACGTCCAGCGCGAAGCTGGCGCTGGGCAGGACATTGCCATAATCCTGCATGACATGCTGCTGGCCGAGCAGGGTGGCGTCGCTGCCGGTGCCGTTGGTCAGGCTGCTGGTGACGTTCTGGTGGGTATGTTCGTAACGGACGCCGACATTGCCGCGCACCGGCAGGTCGAACAGCGTGCCGTCGATATTGGCCATGGCATAGAGTGCCGGGATATAGCGGTCGACCTTGTAGGTGTTGGGCCAGTCGGGCGTGTCGGGCACGGTGATGCCCTTGTCGCGCAGGATCTGCTGCCACAGCGGCGCATTGACCGACAGGAAGCTGTGCGGGATCGCCATCGACCCGCCCAGAAAGTCGTTCACCAGCACGCCCGTCTTCGACAGGTCGGGAATCCAGGCATATTCGGGATAGGTCACCGGATCGCTGACATCGGCGTCGCGGTCGTGGCGATAGGCCTTGGTGTCGAAGCTCTCGTGATGATATTTCGCGCCGACGACCAGCGCCTTGATCCCGTGCCAGTCGAGATCCTGGGTCAGGTCGGTCTGCACCGCGCGGTCGCGCGCCGACTGGATATGCGTCGCGCCGTCGACAAAGGCGTACCAGGTGCGGTTGCCCATGTTGTAGATCGAGCCGTCGGTCAGGCTGGCGGTGTTCCACTTGACGTTGAACGGATCGGAAATGTCGAGCGTCCCGCCATTCGCGAAGCGCACCTCGTCGATCGTCGCCCATTCGTACAGCTTGGCATCGCCCTGGGTATAATGGCCGATCGCGCGGATATGGGTGGTGTCGGTCGGGCTCCAGCTGACCGTGCCGGTATAGGCCTGGGTCTGGAGCTTGCGCAGTTCGGGCTGGTCGTTGTTGTCGACGTTGAAACTGCCGATCGAGATGTTGTTCGCGACGCCGTTGGCCGAGCTGTTGACCGTCACCGCCGAGGCGGCCCAGCGGCCGAAGACCATCTGGCGGGTGTCGTAACGGGTATGGTCGCGCGAATATTCGCCCTGGAGCAGCACCTCGAAATTGTCCTGCGGCTTCCACTGGATCGCGCCGCTGCCCATAAGCTGCTCGGTGTCGCGTTCGATCCGGCGATAGCGCAGATTGCCCGGCACCTGCACGTCCGACGCGCCCGCCACGGCGCCCGGCTGATACCAGTTCTTGATGAACAGATAGTCGCCGCGATCCTTCAGCTTCTGATAGCCGACGTCCAGCATGACGCCGATCGTGTCATTGGCGAACCGCTTGATATAGGCGGCGTTGACCTTGGGCGTGACGTCGCCGCGATAGTCGGAATAATAGCCCTTCACGCCTGCGATGAAGCTGGGGCCCTTATAGGCGAGCGGCTTGACCGTATCGATATTGACCGTGCCCGCCAGGCCGCCCGTGTCCATGTCGGCGGTCGGCGACTTGATGACCTGGATCGCGCTCGCCAGGTCGGTCTGGATGATATCGTAGCGGAAGCCGTCCTTGAAGTCGGCGCTGGCGAAGGTCTGGCCGTTGATCGTGGTGCGCGCATATTGCGGACCCAGGCCACGGATGCTGATCGTCGAGCCGCGTCCGTTGATGTTGGACATCTGGACGCCGGCGATACGCTGGATCGCTTCGGTGATGTTCTGGGCGGGGAACTTGCCGATATCCTCCGACGAGATGCCGTCGGTGATGCGGATGTCGTTGCGCTTGGCGGCCAGCGCGGAGGCGATGCTCTGGCGATAGCCGGTGACGGTGATCTCGTCCTGCCCGCCATCCCCGGCAGTATCGGCCTGGGCGGCGGTCTGGCCTGCCCCGGCGGCGGCGGCGGTCGAGATGCTGGCATTGGCGGCGGCGGGGCCGCTCGTCTGCGCCAGGGCGGGCGCGGCGATCATCGCCGAGGCCAGCCCGGCGGCGGTGAACGCGGTCGTCTGGAGCAGGCGTTTGCGGCCCGGACGCGACACGCCGTTACGCGGTGACGTAATCATACATTTTCCCTCCTCTGATCCCGACGCGCGCTCGTCGTGCCGGGCTTCCCCGAGACTGTGCCGGAAAGGGCATCGGCAATCGGCGGGAGGCAGGAGGCGTCATCGACCGGAACGCGAGAAGCGTTCACGAACCGGGGTCGACGGTCTCATCTGCTGCGCTGGGACGCGAAGCCTGTCCGGTGTCCATCGTCGCGTCCGTCGTCCGGCCTATGGGCCGTGTACGGCGAATCGCGGCATTGGACCGAAAATGTCTTCCTGCATCACGTTCTTGTAATCTTATGGTCTTATCGGTGACATGGAATGGTCATGCCTGTCAACATGGTGACAACCGGTTTCGCCCCAAAATCGGCATGGGGCATGGCCGACCGGGGATTGTGGTTATATTACAGAGGGATGGTGTCATGAATTTTTCGTCATGCTCCCTGGGCGGACGGCGTCGGCGTTGTTCGTAGCCTGTCCCGAAAAGCGCGCGGGGTGTCGGAGCGAGCCGGGCGGCCCATCGAGTCTAAATTGGTACTGCCATCGCTGGCTTGGCCAATTGGCCTGTCCGGCCATGGAGAAGGGAGGGCGACCGGATCAGTCGCCCCCTCGCGCCATCGCTTCGCGCCCCAGCGCATCAGATCGCGCCCCGTCGAGACGAGGCAGAGGTCGGCGACCGCAAAGCCGAGGCCCAGGCGCGGCCAGCCATGCGCCAGCAGGACCAGCGGCCATGCGATCGCCGCGAGGATCAGCAGGATGCCGAGCGGCCGCGTCACCCGGTTCCACCATCGGCGCGGTTCGATCTCCTGCTCCCAGATGATGACGCTGCCATCGGGCTGGCGGCAGATACCGCGTACTTCCCGCCCGGGATCGCTGCTGACGAAATTACCGGGCGGGTCCCAGGTCACTTCAGGCTGGCCCCGACCAGGACGAGGAGGATGCCGGGATCGATCTTTGCGGGATCGATATAGAAGCTGGTCGACATGGGGTCGTTCGCGAGGACCACGACGTCTTCGAAGCCCAGCTTCCGGCATTTTTCGGGATCGACGCGGGTATAGCAGCGCAGACGCTCACCTGCGGTCGTCAGGCGGACCGCGATGGTCGGTTGTCCCTTGATGCACATGCGCAGATCCGGAATCTCGGTGAAATAGAGTTTCAGACCGGTCGGGGAGGCATCGATCAACGTATTGATGAATTGGCTTCCCGCCGGGCTCAACCTGTTGCGGAATGTAAGCTCGCTCAAACTCAGTCCTTCCTCTTCTGCGATTTCAAGCGTTTCGGCATCGGACGTATCGAGATAGGCCTCGACGACGCCGGCGGGGGCCGGGGCATGCTCTGCGTTGCGCTGTTCGAATTCAGCGCGCTGGAAGGCGGCAAGCTCCTGCGGCAACGCCGCCGCCATCGCCGCTTCGACCTCGGCCTCGCCGATAAGGTCGCGCTGGGTGCCGAGCGCGATGGCCGCATTGCAGATCGGCCGGAACCTGTTCACCAACAGCGTCTCGGCGGGGCGCAGCCATTGTTCGCGCGCCCATGCGCCGCGCTCGCGTCCCTCCGCGCCAGCCAGCCGCTCCGGCCATCCTGCCGCGACGGGCTGGAACAGACAGGTGATGCGGTCGAGCATGTCATCCTCATGGCCCGGCCCGAACACGTCCCAGTGGCGTGCGGCGAAGACGGCCTTTTGCGCGGTGCAATGCGCTCCGCTGAGCAGCGGATGCGCGGGCAGCGCGGCAAGGTCGGTCGCGCGCCCGTCTGGCAGGCAGGCGGCCAGCGCCTCGGTGACCGGATCGCCCGCCTGCGTGTCGAGCAGTCGGCGCAGCGATGCGCGGCTGAAGCTGATGCGCGGCGATCGCATCGTCTGCCCGACGACGTGCAGCACCCAGCGATGAAGGACGGAATAGTCCGCGCCCGCCTGTTCGCCGACGTGCAGCCCGATGTAGAAGAGCGCCCCGTCGAGGAACAGGGCATAGAGCCCCGGCCCGCACAGATCGTCCGGGATGCGATCGACCGTGACGTCGGCGATCTGGTTCGCCCAGTCCGGCTTGCCGTCCGGCGGCGTGACGGTTCGCAATTGCATGAGCTGTGATGCGCGATAGATGGGCATTGCGGTTCCTTGCCAGTGACCGCGCGGTCATCGGCGCAAGGGACGGGCACGGCCTATCCGGGAAATACCCCGATAGCCGCTGGCGAACCGATCCGGCTAAGGAGTCGGTGATGATCCCGGTCCGCGCTTTCCTGTCGTCCCTGCTCCGTTCGGTGCGCCCCCGCCGCGCCGACCTGCCATGGATCGCGGGCTATGCGGTCGCGTTCCTGGTGTCGCACCATGTCGCCGCGATGTGGGGCGGGCAGGGCTTTTACTCGCTGCTCTATCCGGCCGCGGGTCTTCGGATCGCGTTGCTGTGGAGCCGGGGACCGCGCCTGACCCCCGCGATCGCCATGGCCGAACTGGTCGTTCAGACGGCCAACGGCGTGATCGTGCCGGGCGCGCCGGGCTGGATCATGGCGATGATCGGCGTCGCGCGACCGCCGCTGACCTATGGCGCGGTGGTGTGGGCGGTCCGGCGACTGGCGCCGCATCTGCGATCGACCCTCGGCGTCGCGCCGATGCCGCTCGCCATCGGATCGGTCGCGGCCCCGGTCGCGGCGTCGCTGGCGTCGCTGCCCTGGGCGTTGTGGCATCCCGAACTGACCGGGGCGGACGGCGCGTCGCGCCTCGTCGCGTCGCTGACCAACTTCATGGTCGGCGACCTGCTGGGGGTCATGCTGGTGGCACCGCCGCTGCTCTGGGCGGTGCAGGGCGCGCCCGGATGGCGACGGGTGGCGCGGATCGATCGGGGGCGGATGCTGGCGCTGGGCGAGGCGGCGCTGGTGCTCGGCACGGCGATGGCGCTGGCGGTGCTGCTGGCGGCGGTCGGGCTGGGCACGCCGGTAACGCCGGGGCTGCTGGCGGTGGCCTGGATCGGGCTGCGCTTCGGCCGGACGGCGGGCTGGTGCGCGGTGCTCGTCGTCGCGGCGATCACCCTGCCGTTCACCACCGGCCCGCTGCCGCTGGCCGAGCGGCTCGCGCTGCACATGAGCTTGGCGTCGGTGGTCGTGGTCGGCTATCTCGCGGGCAGCTTTTCGGACGCACAGGCCAAGGCGCAGGTCGATCTGGCCCGGCGCGACCGGATGCTGTTCCAGGCCGAGCGGCTGAAGACGCTGCGCGCCATGTCGGTCGCGGTCATCCACGAGATCAGCCAGCCCCTGTCCACGATCGCCATCGAGGCGAGCCATTTGCGGGTGATCGCGGCCGATGCCGATTCCGAAATCGCCGAGGCCGCCGCGCTGATCGACCGCAAGGCGGCGACCCTGTCGCAGCTGGTGCGCCGCCTGCGCCGCTTTGGCGGGCGCGCGGTGGACGAACCCAGCGCGCTGCCGGTCGCCGCGCTGATCGATATGGTCGCCGCGCTGGTCGGGCCGGAGGCGAAGGCGGCGCGGACCGTGCTGACCATCGATCCGATCGATCCGAACCTGTTCGTGCTGGGGCAGGAGATCGAATTGTCGCAGGCCATGGTGAACCTCGTCCGCAATGCCTTGCAGGCTTGCGATGGTTCGGTGGGGATCGCGGCGGCCCGAGAGGGGGACATGGTCCGGATCGGCATCCGCAATCGCTGCGCACCGGACCAGGCGATGCGGCCGGGCATGGGGGTCGGCGGGCTGGTGGCGCGCGCCATCGTCGAGGCGCATGGCGGGACGCTGACCCGGCAAGCCAATGCGGCGGGGGATGTCTGCGCCACGCTCACCCTGCCGCTCGCGGGGGCGGGGCAATGAGCGAGGGGGGGCCGGACACCACGCGCTCGATCGTCTATATCGTCGATGACGACCGCGACCTGGGGGCGGCGGTCGCGCGGCTGCTGGTCCGCCATGGCCATGCCGCCGAACCGTTTCTCGACCCCGCTATCCTGTTGTCGGCCTATGCCGACGCGCCCGCGCACTGTGTCGTGACCGACATCATGATGGGTGATCTTGACGGTTTCGGTTTCGCCGACCGGGTGCGCGAGATCGATCCGGCGGTCGCGATCGTGTTTATGACGGCATGGCCGACCACCGCCAATGCGGTCGACTCGGTGCGGCGCTATGGCGGGCTCGACTATCTCGAAAAGCCATTCGACGAGCGCCGCCTGATCGCGGCGGTGGCCGAGGGTGTCGCCTGGTCGCGACATCAGCGCGCCGTTCGCGCGCGCACCGCCGCGCTGACCGCGCGCGAACGGCAGGTCTTCGACCTGGTGGTGCTGGGCCATAGCAGCAAGGTGGTGGCGCACCTCCTGGGGCTCAGCATCAAGACGGTCGAGGATCACCGCGCCGCGATCATGGCCAAGACGGGGGCCAATGGCCTGGCCCAGCTGATCGCGCTCGCCCGCTAATGCCTCTCCCGCAAGATCCAGGAGGAACGATGCCGACCCTGCCCAGTCCCGAGGAGGCGCGGATGGATGCCGTGATCCTGGCGATGCTCGACCGCGAGCGCGAACTCTATCCCTCGCAGATGTTCGCCGTCCTGCGGCGCGACCATGGCGACCTTCCGCTGCTGCGGACCCGCGCGGTGCTGGCGCGCCTGTTCGCGGAGCGGCGCGTGGCCCGGTTGTGGCAACGCTATCTGCTACCCCGCGACATAGAGGCCGTCCGCGCCGACTGGCTGGCCAGGATCGATCGCCACGCCGCGCTGCTCGATGCCATGGAGGATGACGAGGCGTCGGATGATGCGCGCGACATGCTCCGCCGCTGGACCGGATGGGGCGTGGAGGGCTGCGACTTTGCCTCGTGATCGCATGGCGATGACGCCCGCCCGGCTGGCCGCCTTCGAGCGTTGCCCGCGCCTGTTGTGGCTGATGCGGTTTCGCCCCGATGCGGCGTCGGTCGAGGAGAATGCCGAGGCCGATGCCCGCCGCGCCGCCGCGCAGGCGGTCAAGGCCGAGGCGCAGCGGCAATGTCCCGGCGCGACGGCGATCGACCATGGTCGGGGCTGGCCCGCCGCAGTCGCCGCGACACGCGCCGCCCTGGCCGAGCGGCGCCCCGTCCTGAACGCCGCGTTCGAGCGCGACGGGCTCTGCGCGACGATCGCCATCGCCATGCCCGCGAGCGACGACCGCTGGCGCCTGATCGACGTGCGCAGCGCGACCAAGGCCAAGCCCGAGCATCTGGGCACCGTCGCGACCCAGTGCTGGGCGGCCGAGGGGAACGGGCTGACGATCGCCTCGGCGGCGGTCCGTCACCTCGACCGGGAATTCGACCTGCCGCCGGGCGGCGACCTTTCGGGCGTCTTTGCGGAAGCCGATGTGACCGATCGGATCGCCGGGATCGTTGCCGAGCGATCCGCGACCCTGGGCGGCGCGCGGGACGTGCTGGCGGGCGACGAACCGCAGACGTTGCCGGGCGATCAGTGCCGGGCGCCGCATCCGTGCGGCTTCCACGCGTATTGCGGTGCCGGCCTGCCGCCCGGCCCCGAATGGCCGGTGTCGATCCTGCCGCGAGGTGCGGGCAAGCGGTTCGCGGCACGTGGCCTTGAGGATCTGACGCGCGTGCCGGTGGACGAACTCCGGTCCGATACCGACCGCCGGATCCAGCGGGCGACGATGACGGGCGCCGTCGAGCATGATCCGGCGGGCGCGGCGGCGGCAACCCGCGACTGGGCCTATCCCCGCATCTGGCTCGATTTCGAAACCGTGTCGCGCGCGCTGCCGGTCTGGCCGGGCAGCCGTCCCTATGAACAGGTGCCGTTCCAGTTCGTCGCCGATATCGAGGAGGCCGATGGCCGCATCGCCCGCCGCGAATTCCTGTCGCTCGACGGCCTTGATCCGCGTCGTGTCTGTGCCGAGGCGCTGGCTGCGCTGCCCGCCACCGGCGCGGTGATCGCCTGGCATGCCAGTTTCGAGCGCGGGGTGATCGAACGGCTCGCGCTGGGCTTTCCCGATCTGGCGGCGCCGCTGACCAGCCTGGCGGACCGGATCGTCGACCTGCTGCCCGTCGCGCGCGATCACTGGTATCACCGCGACCAGCGCGGCAGCTGGTCGATCAAGGCGGTGCTGCCGACGATCGCGCCGCATCTCGACTATGCCGGGCTGGCGGTGAAGCAGGGCGGCGATGCGGTCGAAGCCTATCTGGAGGCCAGCGCGCCCGACTGCGCGCCGGGTCGCCGCCTGGCGCTCGACCAAGCCTTGCGGCTCTATTGCGGGCGGGATGTGGAGGCGATGCGGGTGATCCATCGTCGCCTGATCGAACCCGCGACCCCGACCGGCGGGGCGGCGGTCTGGGCGAAACCCGGGTCGGCATGCTAGGGCGCGCGCCATGTCGAAATCCCGAAACAATGCCGGTACGGTCGAAGTCGATGGCGCCCGATATGACTGGCACCTGCACAGCGAACCCCATCAGTCGGATGACGAGGGGTGGAAGGGCATGACGATCGGGCTGCTCCAGCACGATGCCAAGCGCGAAGCCCTGGTCGAATTCCCGCCGCCCAAGCGGCTGTTGAAGGGGTTGCCGCGCGGCCGCCTTCAACTCGACGATGCGACGATCATGCGCTGCGTCCGGGCGGCCCTGTCCGCGGGCTGGGAACCGACGTCGCGGGGGCGGCCGGTGGTAGTCGTGGTCGACTCCGACGGCAATTGATCCGGGGGCGGGGCGCGCCCGTCACGGGCTGGGCGGGGCGCTCTGCATCTCGAAGGTGAACCACGCCCCGTTGGCGTGATCGTATAGCTGCACCATCTGGTCGGCCACCTTGGCGGTGAAGTGGCTGGCGCTGCTCCTGTCATAGCCCCGCGCCGCGTCGTCCTCGACCTCCATATGGATCGCGGCGTCGGCGCCGGTGTCGCGCAGTTCGGGCAGGGTGCCGCCGAACTTCGCGTTGCGCTCTCCGTCATAGCCCTGAAGATGCCGCCCCCGCGCCTCCGCCGCGATCCGAAGATGCCGGGCCGTGGACTGGTCGTAGAGCCCGGCCACCTTGCGGCCGGTGACGAAGGCATGGACCGAGGCGGCGACGATCGCGCGGATATGGGGTTGCATGGCTTTGCCTGACACAAGCCATGGGCGGGATCAACACGGCATCGGCCCCTGGGCGGCCCGCCGCTATCCGGGCAGTGCGAAAATATGCTGTGTTAAGTCTTTGTCGGCGCGGCGTTTTGCCAAGGGTAGAGGCTGGCCCGCCGGGCTTATCTCCGTCGTGCAGCAATGGGCTGCACGACAGAGAGTATGATCCATGACCGCTTACGACATCAAACTGGCCGCCGACCGTCGCGATCGGCCAACCGCCACGGCCGCGGTGCCGACGGCCAGCGCCATGCTTCGCTTCGAGCAACTCGATACCCATTATGATCCGGACACACAGACCCTGTGGACCGATATGCGGGCGCGGACCCGGCCCAGCTTCAACCCCGATCTGCTGCAGGATTTCGTCCGGTGGCAGGACGACATCACCCAACTCGTCGATACGGGGGCGATGCCGATCCGCTATCTGGTGCTGGGTTCGCGCTTCCCCGGCGTCTTCTCGCTGGGCGGCGACCTGCATCTGTTCGCGCACGCCATCCGCACCCGCGACCATGCCGCGCTGGTCCGCTACGGCCATCGCTGCGTGCAGATCCTCTACCGCAACATGCGCGGGCTGGACCGGCCGATCGTCACCATCGCGCTGGCCGAAGGCGATGCGCTGGGCGGCGGGTTCGAGGCGCTCCTGTCCTTCCACGTCGTCATCGCCGAGCGCGGCGCGAGTTTCGGATTGCCCGAAACCATGTTCGGCCTGTTCCCCGGCATGGGGGCGCATTGCTTCCTGTCGCGGCGGCTGGGCGCGGCGCGGGCGGAGCAGATGATCCTCAGCGGCCGGACCTACAGCGCCGAGGAGCTGTACGAGATGGGGCTGGTCCATGGCCTGGCCGCGCCGGGCGAGGGGCGGCGGATGGTCGCCGACTATATCCGCCAGAACCAGAGGCGGCACAGCGCGCATTGCGCCATCTATGAGGCGTCGCGCGCGGTCAATCCATTGCCGCTCGAAGAGCTGGAGGCGGTGGTCGACCTGTGGGCGGATGCCGCACTCCGGCTGACCGAGGGCGATCTGAAACGGATGGAGCGGCTGGTCGCCGCGCAGACCCGCCTGCGGGACAAGGCGGCGCGCTGATCAACCGGCCTCGGGCAGGGGATGCTCCTGCCCGGGGTCATGCGCGCCGACCGTGCGGTCGGTGAACAGCCCGGCCATCTGCTCGGCGGTCATCGGCCGGGCCAGCAGGAAACCCTGCACCGCATCGCACCGCGTCCGGCGCAGCTGGTCGAGCTGGGCGGGCGTCTCCACCCCCTCGACCACGGTCCGCATCCCCAGCTTGGCGGCGAGATCGACGATCGTCTGGATGATCGCGATCGAGGCGGGATTATGTTCCAGGTCGACGACGAAGGACCGGTCGATCTTCAGCGTCTGGAACGGAAACTGGGTGAGGTAGCTGAGCGAGGAATAGCCCGTCCCGAAATCGTCCAGCGTGGTGCACACGTCGATCCGGTTGAGTTCGGTCAGCGCCGCCAGCGAGCGTTCGACATCGTCGAGCAGGACCGTCTCGGTCACCTCCAGCGTCAATCGCTTCGGGGGCAGGCCGCTGGTGCGGAGCGCGCTCACGACCGTGGCGGTCAGGTCGGGCGTGCGCAGCTGGACGGGCGACAGGTTGACCGCGACCGTGACCTCGGGCGGCCAAGCGCTGGCGGTGCGACAGGCCTGGTGCAGGACCCGGTCGCCGATCGCGACGATCAGGCCGTTCTCCTCGGCGATCGGGATGAACTCGCCCGGCGAGATCGGGCCGAATTCCGGGCTGTTCCACCGCAACAGCGCCTCGCAGGAGGTGATGCCGCCCTGCGCCAGCCCGTAGATCGGCTGGAAGAGCAGGTGGAACTCGCCCCGCTCCAGCGCGCCCTCCATCGCCGCGTCGAGCTGGCGACGGCGTTCGATCTTCTCGTCCATCAGCGGCTCATAGAGGTGGAAGCGCCCGCGCCCGCTCTCCTTGGCGCGGTACAGCGCCAGATCGGCATTCTTCAACAGGGTGTCCGCGTCGCAGCCATCGTCGGGCGCGACGGCCGCGCCGATCGAGGCGGAGCTGCGCAGCCTGTGGCCGCCGAACGGCACTGGCTGTCGCACCAGATCGAGGATCGTCGTGCCGATGCTCTCGGCCGTCTCGGTCTGGGCGATATGGCACAGCACCGCGAATTCGTCGCCGCCCAGCCGCGCGACGATGCCGCTGTCGCCGAACCGCGCATCCAGCCGCCGCGCGACCGCGACCAGCAACTCGTTGCCCGCCAGATGGCCGAAGGAATCATTCACCTCCTTGAACCGGTCGAGGTCGAGCCAGAGCAGCGCCAGCTTGCCGCCCGATGCGGACAGGCCGCCGAGCCGTTCTTCGAAATGCTCGCGAAAGGCGGTGCGGTTGGCCACGCCGGTCAGGTCGTCGCGCCGCGCCATGCGCGCATGATGTTCGGCCAGCGCGGCCTTTTCCTCGGAGGCGACGGTGGCGCGCAGGATCACGGCATAGGTCTGCTGGGTGATGTCCAGCATCGCGATGACGAACAGCAGGATGACCGCCGCCATCAGCGCCTTGAGCGGATGCAGCGGGATCAGCAGCCCCAGCGCCAGCGGCAGCGAGGCACAGCAGAGTTGCGATAGCGCGATCAGCGGCCGCCCGGCATTGCGCCCCGCAATTCCCGCCGCATAGCCGATCGCGGTCGTGACGGACAGGAGATGCAGGACGCCGTCCTCTGTCCGGGTCAGCGTCAGCAGCCCGAACAGACCCAGCAGCGCGGAATAGCTCAGGGCCCCCAGGCGATAGCCGCGTTCCTGCTCGCGCACCGTGATCGATCCGCGCGTCGACAGCGTGTCGATGATCCGGCCCAACCCGACCAGGCCGATGCCGATCGCACAGGCGATCAGCCAATGGTCGTCGCTATACCAGGCGACCACCGCCGCGATCGCGCTGCTGGTCAGCGCCCCGATGACCAAGGAGCGGGGAGACGCATAGAGCGAGTCCACCAACACGGCGCGAACCTGCGACGAGATTTGGTGATCGGCCTGCCGCAATCGCTTCATCCGGAGGATTATGCGTTTCATATCAATCTCCTGACCGGTGACTAACGCATCTTTTCCGGGTGTCGATAGGGCTTCGCTCCTCCCCTGTATCTGCGGATGCGGGCGACGGGGCGCCCGGTTCGCCGGAACGCCGTGGTCCCTATCGCGTCAGCCGGGCGGCCAGGGCCAGACCCGCCGCGATCTGGAACAGGCCATAGGCGCGCCGCCGCATCGGGTGCCCGGCGAAGGGGCGGACCATCCCGTCCACCGCGCCGACCCGCGACCGCCACAGCGCGACATGCCGTGTCGGCTGCAACAGGCCCAGCATTCCGTCGCCGATCATGAAGACCGCCGCCATCTCGCCTGCGCGGCGGATGCCGATCCGGCTTGTGCTGGGGTCGATCATGATGGCTCTCCAAAAAGGCCCCAACGCAGCAGATTGGGATCGGTACCATGACCGATCCGCCATCGGACATTTCGTGACGCGTATCGCATCGGCGGCGCCGCGCCTTTGATGAAAATCAATTTATCTTGGGACTTCAAGACCCTTGGCGCGTTGAGGCGCTTACAGAAACAAGGGGCAAGACGATGGCGCGAATATACCGGCTGGTCCTCGCATGGTGCGTGGCGATCCTGGGCGGCTTCTTTGCGGTGGCCGGGGGCGTGCTCGCATCGCTGGGCGGATCGCCCTATTATATGGTTGTCGGTGTCGCGATGGTCGCGAGCGGGGCGCTGCTCGGACGGGGGAGCCCGCTGGGCCGCTGGCTGTTCGTCGCCATCTGGGTCGGCACGCTGATCTGGTCGCTCTGGGAGGTGGGGCTGGACGGGCTCCAGCTCGTCCCGCGGCTGGTCGCACCGACCGTGCTGCTCGGCCTCGTACTGCTGACGGGGCTGCATGGTCGATCCTGGCGGTCGCGCGCGCGCGCGGTGCCCGCCCTGGCGGCGGGGCTGATCGCGCTGGGAATCGGCGCCTGGGGGCTGCGAGGGCAGGGCGTCGAGGCGCAGCAGGCGCCGACCGGCGTCGCGCTGCCCGCCGCGCCGACCGGGGAAGCGGATGGCGACTGGCGCGATTATGGCGGCACCCTGTCGGGGCGGCGTTACTCGGCGCTGGCGGACATCACGCCGCAGAATGTCGGGCGGCTCGAACTCGCCTGGACCCAGCGGACCGGCGACCTGCCGATGGCGGCGGAGAGCCAGGCGCACAAGCGCGAATATCATTCGGAAGCGACGCCGATCCATATCGGCGACACGCTCTATACCTGTACGCCGCATTCCTTCGTCCAGGCGATCGACGCGACGACCGGCAAGACGAAATGGAGCTGGCACGAGGACGCGCCGATCCAGGGCAACAACTATCTGGTGTGCCGTGGCGTCACCTATTTCGAGGCGCCTGCGGGGACGCCTTGCCCGCATCGCATCTTCGCGCCGACCTTCAACGCGCGGCTCGTCGCGCTCGATGCGGATACGGGGCGGCCCTGCACCGGCTTTGCGAACAACGGCGCGATCGACCTACGCACCAATATGGGCACGTCGCGGCCGTCCGACCAGATCGGCACGACGCCGCCGGTCGTGGTCAATGGCCGGCTGATCATCGGCGAGCGGATCATCGACAACGTCAATCGCGACATCCCCTCGGGCGTGGTGCGCGCCTATGATCCGGTATCGGGCGCACCGGTCTGGGCCTGGGACGTGGGCCGGTCGCAGGATGCGATCGCGCCGCTGCCCGAAGGCCAGACCTATACGCGCGGCACCCCCAATGTGTGGGGAGCGATCACCGCCGATGCGGCGAATGGCATCGTCTATCTGGGGACGGGCAATGCCTCGCCCGATTACTGGATCGGCTATCGCCGTCCGTTCGACGACCGGTTCGGCTCTTCGATCGTCGCGCTCGACATCGCCACCGGCAAGCTGCGCTGGACGCGGCAGCTGGTCCACCGCGACATGTGGGACATGGACCTGCCGATCGGTCCCTCGCTGTTCGACTATCGCGCGCCCGACGGCCGGGTGATCCCGGCGCTGATCCAGACGACCAAGATGGGGCAGGTCTATTTCCTCAACCGGCTGACCGGCGCCCCGATCGCGGCGATCACCGAAAAGCCGGTGCGCACCGACGGCGCGACGCCGGGCGTGCGGGTGTCGCCGACCCAGCCCTTCTCGACCGGGATGCCCAGCTTCACCCCGCCCGCGCCGACCGAGGTCGCGACCTGGGGCGCGACGCCGATCGACCAGCTCTTCTGCCGCATCGACATCCGCCGCGCGCAGGGGACGGGCATCTATCAGCCGATGGGCCTGCGGCCGATCATCGGCCACCCCGCCTTTGACGGCGTCACCGACTGGGGCGGGGCCGCTGTCGATCCGGTGCGGGGCATCATGACGGTCAACACGATGGAGATGCCGTTCAAGCTGTGGCTGATGCGCCGCGACGACTCGCGCGTCGCATCGCTGATGAAGCAGAAGCAGGGCGGCGAAAATGCCAGGCAGGCGCAACTCCAGACCCAGTACAACACCCCCTATGTCGCGGTGGTGAAGGCGTGGGTGGGAATCTTCGGTGCGCCCTGTGTCGCGCCGCCCTGGGGCCATCTGACCGCGGTCGATCTGGGCACCCGGCGCATCCTGTGGAAGAAGGTGCTGGGTACCGCACAGGATACCGGGCTGTTCGGATCGCATCTGGGCGTGCCGTTGAAGACCGGGGTGCCCAATCTGGGCGGCTCGATCATCACCGCGGGCGGGCTGGCGTTCATTGGCGCGACGACCGACCAGTATCTGCGCGCCTATGACCTGAACACCGGAAAGGTGGTGTGGCGGGCGCGGCTGCCCGCCGGGGCGCAGGCGACGCCGATGACCTATCGCGGGCGTGACGGCCGCCAATATGTCGTCATCACCGCCGGTGGCCATGGCGCGCTGGGCACGCGCTATGGCGACTATACGCTGGCCTATGCGCTGCCCAAGGCGAGTTAAGAAGGCCGGGCGGGCCGCTCTATCCGAACGCGCCGGTCAGCCTTTCCCAATTGCCATGCGCCAGCCCCCGCCGTGCCGCCTCGTCGAGCGGGACGGTATCGAGGAACCGGCGCGGGGCTCCGCCGGGCCGGTACTGATAGGGAAAGTCGGTCGAGAAGAGCAGCCGCTCCGGCCCGACGATCTCGAGGCAGCGTTGCAGATAGGTCTCGCTCCACATGCCGCTGCCGGTGACGTAGAGATTGCGCCGGGCATAGTCCGCCAGCGGGCGTTGCAGGGTCAGCGCGCGTTCGAAGACGGCGGCGGTCCGCTCCAGATAGAACAGCACCACCTCGCCCCAATGGCCCAGGATGATCTGGAGGTCGGGCAGCGCATCGAAGACGCCGGCCGCCGCCAGCCGGATCCATTGCAGCCCGGCCTCGTAATGCCAGCCCAGGCCGAAGGCGGCGAGCGCGAGGTCCGCCGTCTCGCCGATCCCCGAATAATTGGCCTGGCGCACCTCGGCCAGCGGCGTCTGCGGATGGATGAACAGCGGCACGCCGAGCGCCGCCGCGCGGGCCAGCAGCGGGCGGAAGTCGGGATGATCCAGATGGCGCTCGCGCGTCCGCCCGCACAACAGCGCGCCCTTCAGCCCCAGCTCGCGCACCGCGCGCTCCAGCTCGCGTGGCGCGGCGTCCGCGTCGGGCGTCGGCAGCGCGGCCAGCCCCTGGAAGCGGTCGGGATGCCGCGTGCAGGCCTCGGCGATCCGGTCGTTGACCCGCCGCGCCATGTCGACCGCGACGCCGGGCGCCAGATTGTGGAGCCCCGGCGTGGTGAGCGACAGGACCTGCACGTCGACGCCCTGCTCGTCCATCAGCGCGATCCGCGCCGCGCCCAGATCGGCCAGCCGCCGCCCATTGTCCCCGCCATCGGCAAAGGCCGAGACGGGGTCGTGCGGCGGCGGTGCCGCCTGCCACGCGTCGCGCACCTCCTGGGGAAGGATATGTTCCTCGATCGCAATCAGACGCATCGGCAGGTCCTTACGAAGAAGGCATTTATAGCCCTGCGCCCGGCGCGCGGGAAGCGCGGCGGCACGGGTCAGGCATCGCCCGCCTTGCGCTGGGCGGCGGCGCGTTCGGTCAGCGTCTTGAGCGTTTCGCCGAACCGGCCCTCACGTTCCGCCTGACGCAGGAACTGCACCTCGTCGACCAGGATCTCGGACGGGGTCGGGACTTGGGCGAACTGCGCGGCGACGGCATCGGCAAAGGCTTCCAGCGGCATATAGCCCGGACGCCTGGCCTGACCCGGCGTCAGGTCGGTCTGGACGCCCGGCGGGGCCAGCTCGATGACCTCGACCTTGCCCGCCAGCTGGGTGCGCAGCGAGACGGTGTAGGAATGGATCGCCGCCTTGGTCGCCGAATAGGTCGGCGTGGCCACCAGCGGCACGAAGGCCAGACCCGAGGTGACGTTGACGATCGCCGCATCGGGCTGGGCGACCAGATGGTCGATCAGCGCGTTGGTCAGCCGGATCGGGCCGAGCAGGTTGGTCGTCACCGTCGCCTCGGCATCGGACAGGTCGCGTCGGCCGGACAGGTCCTCGAACCGCATGATCCCGGCATTGTTGAACAGGATGTTCAGCGCAGGGAAGTCGGCGACGACCTGCCGCGCAAAGGCTTCTACGGCGGCATTGTCCTCGACGTCCAGGACGGCGGTATGGATACGCTCCCGCCCCGCCGCCGCGCGGTCCAGCGCGTCCTGCCGCCGCCCGGCGATGATGACGGTATCGCCGCGATCGTGGAACCGGTGCGCCAGCGCTTCGCCGATGCCGCTGCCGCCGCCGGTCATCAGGATCGTATTGCCGTTGGTCTTCATGGGGTTGCTCCTTCCCGCCGGGGCGGGATCATGGTCGGGTGAATCCTCGGCAGGGGAACTCGATACGATCCATGCCTGTTCCGGGGGCAGGGCGGGCGGTCTTGAGTCCGATCGCGGCTAAAGGCGGGGGTGACCAGCAGATGCGGCATGGCCAGCGCCGCGATCGCGGCGAACAGGCCGCGAATACCGCTCGCCTCGACATGCAGGAACAGCGTCACGACCAGCCCGGCGAGCAGCACCGCCGCGCCCAGGATCGGGCCCGTCCGGCGCAGATAGGCGCGGTGGCTGGCACAGCCCATCCGCCGTCGCCGCTCGTCGGTCTGCGGCAGCGCGTGGAGAAGGAGGAAGCCGACCGAAAACCCGACCAACGGCGGTAGGAGAAACAGCGCGGCGGTGGTGATCGCCAGCAGCGGATCGCGTCGCCGACCCGCGCGAAGGAACAGCAACCCGCCGGCGATGCCCCCTGCGGCGATCAGCGCGGCCAGGACGGGGGAGGGCACCGACATGCCGCCCGCCAGCGTCAGCAGCGCTTCATAGCCCTGGGGATGGAGCACCGCCGGTATCGCGATCAGCCCGATCCCGAGCGCCCCGCGCTGGAGCCGCGAAATGGCGGCGTCCTCTTCCGCCGCGAAATGCAGCGCGGAGGCGATCAGGAACAGCGGCAGCGCGATGGCGGGAAAGGCGCTCCACCAGGCCAGGCAGACCAGCGACACGCCGCCGTACAGCCCGAGGAAGGATCGTCGCCTTGAGGGGGGCACGACCGCCAGGTCGCTCGCTCCATGCGCCATGCCGATGACGCCGATCGCCAGGATCGCAAAGCCGAGTTGCACGCCCAGCGAACCGAAGGAGGCGGCCAGGGCCGCCCCCGCCAGCACACCCCGGCCGAGCGCCAGGGCAGGCCGCGTCACGCGCGCGCGTCGCGGTGGTCGGTCCCGGACCGCAGCGCGTCGTCCAGATTGCGGGCCGCGTAGAAGGCGTAGACGACCTTCGCGACGACATCCATGATCAGGATCGCCCAGACCGAGGTCGGGTCGGAAATGATCTTCAACCCCTCCGGCCCAATCAGGAAGACGATCGGATAGAGGAACCAGATCACCGTCAGGAACGCGACATTCTTGCGATAGGCGGCGCCCATCGCCGCGCCGCGTTCGACCGCCATGGCGCGCAGCGGCCCCCAGAGCAGATAGAGGACACCGGCAAAGGCGGCGCAGGACCAGAGATACCAGACCCATTTCAGCACCGGCACCATCGCCAGCGACGAGATCAGGCCGGTTGCGATCATCAGCACGTCGAGGACGATGATCGCGGTCAGATAGCCGCCGACTTCCCCCGTCCGCCCGCGATCATGAAAGGCCAGCAGCACCAGCCCCGCCAGCAGGATCGGCGTCGTCACCGACCAGTCGGCATAGCGCGCCAGATAGACCACCGATCCGTCGATATGGACCAGCGTACCGATCCCGAACGTCATGGCGAGATAGGCGGTGGCGGCGATGAAGGGCACCGTCGCGTGCAACATGGTGTGGTGCAGGGCGGGGGGCGTCTTGCTGCCCTTGGCATAGATGGCGAGCGAGCCCAGCGACATGATCGTAAAGCCGACCAGAAATGCGATCCATTCCATCGACCACTCTCCCGTTACGGGACGACGACAGGCCGACCCTGTGGACTTAACCGGGGTTTGGCGGTGTCGATCCGGCATGACGAAAATGTTAATCGGCGGCAGTCCCGCACTGGCTTGCGCGAGGATCGCGTCGCGCGCCCGAACCGGCGGTCGCCCCGGTCAGCTCCAGTGGCGCAAGGGGCCGGTGTCGACATGGACGAAGCCGTCATGCGGATAATAGCCGACCCCGCCGCCACGCAGCGACAGCGCCGCGTCGCGCAGCCGGTTGAGCGGCACGCCCGGAATGGCGATGTCGGTCGCCTTGCCCAGCATGTGCTGGCTCTTGCTGGCGACGCCGTGCGAGCGGGCATGCATCGCGCCGTTGGTCTTGGGGCTGCGATAGCCCGACACCAGCCGCAACGGCTTGTTCGGCGCGATGTCGAGCCGGTCGCGCAGATGGACCAGCAGGTCGAGCAGCCGGGGATCCATCGTCCGCGTCGCGCCGGTCCGCCAGTCGCGCATGGCATGGTTCAGCTCGGCCAGCCCGTCGGCGCGGTAGCGGCCATTGGCGAAGAAGCACACGTCGCAGCGTTCGCGGGTATTGGCGTTGACCAGCGCCAGCCGACGCTCCGGCGTGCGCGCCGACACGCGTTCCGACAGGGCCGCCATCACCAGCGCGGCGGTGCCGCCGCTCATCAGGTCTCGGCGTGAAAACAAGGAGTTGGACAAGGTTCGATTCCGTCGAAGAGGGATGGCCGCTTCTACCGCAACAGGGCTTAACACCGTCGCCCGGCCGCATGCCCCTTGTCGCACCGACGCCACCATTCGCCCGATCCGCAGGCTTGGGAGCCGCTTAGCTCCCCGTGCGTTTCAGGAGCGGAATGAGGGAGTTGCACGTGCATAAACGGATGGGGACGTCACTGGCATTGGGCCTGATACTGTCGGCATGCGGTGGCCAGGTCGCATCGGATCAGAATGCCTCCGCGCAGGCGGACCAACCGGCGGGCCCCGCGACCTGGAGCGACCGGACCCGGTCGCAGCTTCGTCAGGCGATCGAGGGACGCGTGGCGCATGGGCTCGACCACATGGCGTTCGATGCGACGGCCAGCGATGACGCCGCGCTCAACGAACAGGCGCTGCGCTATGCCGCGGCGCTGGCACGCGGCGCGACCGACCCAACCAAGCTGTACGAGGTCTATACCGTGCCCCGGCCCTCGCCCGACCTGAAAGCCGGGCTGGCCGCCGCGCTGCGTGCCGGTAACCTGACCCAGTGGCTCGACGGCCTTGCGCCGCAGGACGCCAACTACAAGCGCCTGTCCGACGCCTATGGGAAGCTGGTCCGCCAGCCGCAAAATCCCGACACCCGGATCGAGGGCAATGGCGAGGCTATCAAGCCCGGTGCGACCGATCCCCGCCTTCCGGCGATCGCGCGCGAGCTGGTCGTGCTCGACTATCTGGCGCCCGACGCCGCGCGGGGCGACAGCTATGCGCCCGCCATGGTCGATGCGGTACGCCGGATGCAGGCCGATTACGGGATGAAGCCCGACGGCATCATCGGCAGCGAGGCGCTCGCCATCCTCAACATGTCCGATGCGGACCGCGCGCGCGCGGTGGCGGTCGCGATGGAGCGGCTCCGCTGGCTGGAGCGCCGCCCGCCCGCGACCCGGATCGACGTCAACATCGCCGCCGCGCGCCTGACCTATTGGCGCGATGGCAAGATCGTCGATGCCCGCAAGGTGGTGGTCGGCGAGCCGGATACCGAGACGCCGCAGCTCGGATCGCCGATCTTCCGGCTGGTCGCCAACCCCACCTGGACGGTGCCCCGCTCGATCGAGAAAAAGGAGCTGGCGAAGAAGGGGCCCGGTTATCTCCGCGCGAACAACATGGTGTGGAAGGACGGCTGGATCGTCCAGCAGCCCGGACCCAAGAATTCACTGGGGCTGGTCAAGTTCGACATGCAGAACGACCATGCCATTTACCTGCACGACACCCCCGCCAAGGCGTTGTTCGGCATGGTCCAGCGACAGCGCAGCCATGGTTGCGTCCGGGTCGAGGACGCGCTGGGCTTTGCCGAGATGCTGGCCAGGGACGAGGGCGTGCTCGACGAATGGCACAAGGCGCGCGAGACCGGCAAGGAGACCTTCGTCAAGCTGCCGCACCAGATTCCCGTCCGGCTGCTCTATCAGACGGTCTTGTTCGACGATGATGGCGAACCGATCGTGCGCAACGATCCCTATGGCTGGGACGACCGGGTCGGTGCCGCGCTGGGCTTCAAGGCGGGCAAGGCCCTGCGGGTCCAGAGCGGCGCGGCCGATGTCGGTCCCTGATCGGGCCGACCGCGTCGCCGCAACTCTGATCCAGCGCCGCGAAATCGGGCTCGCCTGTTAGTGATAACGCGCTATGATTGCTCGACAATCACCGAACGGGTGGGAGAGGGGAGCGATGATGCGGTTCGATCGAGCATGGATGGCGCTGGCCGTCATGGCCACACCGGCGCTGGCGCAGGATTCCAAGGAACAGGCCCGCGTTATGGCGGGCGAGCCGGTGACCGCGCCGCAAAGGCTGCGGCTGGTCGATCTGCCCAAGGCGACGGGCAAGCGGGTCGCGCTGTTCGACGGACGCAGCCTGACGGGCTGGGCCCCCTGGCTGGGCTATGCCGATCCGTCGATCACCTATCGCGCCGACCCCGGTGCGCGCCCGATCGGCACGGGCCGCGATACCGGCGGCGACTTCGCGGTCCGGCAGGTGGACGGCGCACCGGCCATCTGGGTGAAGGGGCAGACCTGGGGCAGCCTGGTCCACCGCGCCGATCTGCGCGACTATCATCTGCGGTTGCAGTTCAAATGGGGCGCCAGGACCTGGGCCCCGCGCGCGGACCAGCCGCGCAACAACGGCCTTCTCTATCACAGCCATGGCGTGCCCGGCGAGGTGTTCGGCACCTGGCGACCCTCGGCCGAATTCGAGATCATGACCGGATCGACCGGCATGATCGTCGCGGTCGGGGGCAAGGTGCGCGGGCATACCGATGTCGCCTTCGACCCCAGGCTGATCGCGCCGCACCTGCGCTATCGCCTGGGCGGGCGGCAGGTTGATATCGTCAACGGGACGCCGACCTGGAATGTCGAGGCGGCGACCGATGCCGAGCGCCCGGTCGGTGCCTGGAACACGCTCGACCTCTATGTCGTCGGCGATCATGCGGTGCATGTGGTCAACGGCGTGCCGGTCGCCGAGGTGCGCGACCTGGCGACGATCGCCCCGGACGGCTCCCGCCAGCCGCTGACCCATGGCCATATCCAGCTTCAGTCCGAAGGCGCCGAAACCTGGTTCCGAGCGATCACGGTCGAACCGATCAGGACGCTGCCCCGGATCGTCGCGGCAAAGCCATAGGCAACAGCGGGGGCTAACCCCGCAAGCCAGGCAGATTGCCGAGGAAATTGGCGATTTCCCGGCGGCGCAGCCTTTCCTCGGCAAATTCCCCATCGACCCCCAGCCGCCAGCGCAGGGCGCGGCTGTCGGGGGCGTCGTGCAGCGCATCGATCTCGGCGGCGCGGGCCCGGACCTGGTCTTCCTGCTCGGCCAGCCCCGCCTCGACCAAGTCGGCCGCCTGCGCCGCGATCGCGATGGCGATCTCGCGCAGGGCGAGTTCGGGATGATATTGCACACCCCAGAAGACACCCCGGTCGAAGCGTATCTCGGCGGCCTGCACCCGGGTCACCGCATTGCTCGCCAGCAGCGTGGCGCAGGGCGGCAGCTCCAGCACCTCGTCGCCATGGACCGCCGGGGCGTCCCAGCTGGCCGGGCGGCCCACAAGCAGCGGATGCGTCCGCCCGGCCTGGGTGGCGCTGATCCGGCGGGCGATCCCCGCCTCCATCCGCTCGGGCATCTTGCGCACCCGCCCGCCCGCCGCGGCGACGGCGATCTGCAACCCCGCGCACGACCCGAAGGAGGGCACGCCCGCAGCAAAGACCCGCGTCATGAAGTCGAGCTGGCGGCGCACCTCGGGCCCGTCGTCATAGACGTGCATCGGCGATCCGGTCAGGAATATGGCATCGAACGCCGCCAGCCGCTCGACCGAGGGCATCGCCCCGTCGTCATCGGCGGGCGAGAGGATGCTGGTCTCGACCCCCGGCTGCATCTGCTTCAAGGTCGCGGCATAGGTTTCGCCCGAACTCTTGCCGGCCCGCTTCCGCCGTGCCTGGCGTTCGTCGGGCAATTCGCTCTGGGCAATCAGATAATGGGGCACATGCGGCTTTCGATGGTGAGCAGGGGTAACGCCCGGCCCACCGGGTGGCTGCGCAAATGGCTCATCCGGCGCGAAAATTCCGGTGGACCATCGGAAGGCCCGGATCGTTGAGCGGGGGATGGCCCCTGCCGCAGATTCCCAGACAGCCCGACCGGCACCATGGCGACCGCGCCGGTTGCTGGTCACCCGTTCCGCAATGACCTTCCCCCATGGCCGCGCCATAGCCGAGCGCGCCGCCGCGCTGGGGGTGACGGTCGAGGCCCTGTCGGGCGATCGCCTGTCGCTCGATCTGCCCGACGATCCGCGCCGCGCCTATGCCG
>NZ_JAVIYW010000002.1:1760000-3955000 GCF_031453175.1 Sphingomonas sp. SORGH_AS_0870 | reverse complement strand
GCCGGGAAATAGCTGGTTCTCCGCGAAAACTATTGAGGTAGTGCCTCGAGCGGACACCATAGGGGGTAGAGCACTGGATGGTTGCGGGGGTCGCGAGATCTACCAATACTAACCAAACTCCGAATACCTATGAGTGATACTCGGGAGACAGACGGCGGGTGCTAAGGTCCGTCGTCAAAAGGGAAACAGCCCTGACCTACAGCTAAGGTCCCCAAGTCGTGTCTAAGTGGGAAAGCATGTGGAAATCCCAAAACAACCAGGAGGTTGGCTTAGAAGCAGCCATCCTTTAAAGAAAGCGTAACAGCTCACTGGTCTAAACAAGGGTTTCTGCGGCGAAGATGTAACGGGGCTCAAGACACGCACCGAAGCTTAGGGTGTGCACGCAAGTGCACGCGGTAGCGGAGCGTTCCGTAAGCCTGCGAAGCGATCTGGTAATGGGTCGTGGAGGTATCGGAAGTGCGAATGCAGACATGAGTAGCGATAAAGAGGGTGAGATGCCCTCTCGCCGAAAGACCAAGGGTTCCTGCGCAAGGCTAATCCGCGCAGGGTGAGCCGGCCCCTAAGACGAGCCCGAAGGGGGTAGTCGATGGGAACCACGTTAATATTCGTGGGCCTGGTGGTGTGTGACGGATCTCGTGTGTTGTACGTCCTTATCGGATTGGACGTGCCTCGAAGAGGTCCCGGGAAATAGCCCCACCGTATAGACCGTACCCGAAACCGACACAGGTGGTCAGGTAGAGTATACCAAGGCGCTTGAGAGAAGTGTCCTGAAGGAACTCGGCAAATTGCCTCCGTACCTTCGGAAGAAGGAGGCCCCATGTAAGCGCAAGCTCTCATGGGGGGCACAGGCCAGGGGGTAGCGACTGTTTAGCAAAAACACAGGGCTCTGCTAAGTCGGCTTCAAGACGACGTATAGGGCCTGACGCCTGCCCGGTGCCTGAAGGTTAAGTGGAGGAGTGCAAGCTCTGAAATGAAGCCCAGGTAAACGGCGGCCGTAACTATAACGGTCCTAAGGTAGCGAAATTCCTTGTCGGGTAAGTTCCGACCTGCACGAATGGCGTAACGACTTCCCCACTGTCTCCAGGACATGCTCAGCGAAATTGAATTCTCCGTGAAGATGCGGAGTACCCGCGGTTAGACGGAAAGACCCCGTGCACCTTTACTGCAGCTTCAGAGTGGCATTGGACAAGAACTGTGTAGCATAGGTGGGAGGCTTTGAAGCATTGGCGCCAGCCGATGTGGAGCCATAGGTGAAATACCACCCTGTTGTTGTTTAATGTCTAACCTCGTACCGTGAAACCGGTACAGGGACCCTCTGTGGCGGGTAGTTTGACTGGGGCGGTCGCCTCCTAAAGAGTAACGGAGGCGCGCGAAGGTTGGCTCAGGCCGGTTGGAAACCGGCTGTTAGAGTGCAATGGCATAAGCCAGCCTGACTGCGAGACTGACAAGTCGAGCAGAGACGAAAGTCGGTCATAGTGATCCGGTGGTCCCTCGTGGAAGGGCCATCGCTCAACGGATAAAAGGTACGCCGGGGATAACAGGCTGATAACCCCCAAGAGCTCATATCGACGGGGTTGTTTGGCACCTCGATGTCGGCTCATCACATCCTGGGGCTGGAGCAGGTCCCAAGGGTTTGGCTGTTCGCCAATTAAAGTGGTACGTGAGCTGGGTTCAGAACGTCGCGAGACAGTTTGGTCCCTATCTGCCGTGGGCGTCGAAATTTGAGAGGAGTTGACCCTAGTACGAGAGGACCGGGTTGAACGTACCTCTGGTGTACCTGTCGTCGTGCCAACGGCGCAGCAGGGTAGCTATGTACGGACGGGATAACCGCTGAAAGCATCTAAGCGGGAAGCCTCCCTCAAGATAAGATTTCTCAGGACGGTCGAAGACCACGACCTCGATAGATCGGATGTGGAAGTGCGGTAACGCATGGAGCTAACCGATACTAATTGTCCTATTCGCGCTTGAGAGCTCCACACCCCCACCATCAGCCCTGGGCTAGATGGCAGGGTGCGGTCATTACCAAGCCAGGTGCATCGATTTTATACCCATCACCCCGCCCACAAAGCGGGGTCAGTATTCGCGGACTCTATTGCCTGGTGGCCATAGCGTCGGTGTCCCACCCGATCCCATCCCGAACTCGGCCGTGAAACCCGACTGCGCCAATGGTACTACTGCTCAAGCAGTGGAAGAGTAGGGCGTCGCCAGGCATTATAGTCCGCGTATACACAAAACCCATTCACATTCGTCCCTGCAAAACACCTCCGCGGGGTGGAGCAGCCCGGTAGCTCGTCAGGCTCATAACCTGAAGGCCGCAGGTTCAAATCCTGCCCCCGCAACCAACGCTATAGAACTCGACGCGCCGCCCTCACGGGCGGCGTTGTCGTTTATGGCGTACGCCACCAGCGACGCTACGCTGGCCACCACCTCCGCTGCAGGACCCTCCGGTGCATCCGGATAGATCGTCACGCATCTCGATAAGCCGCGACATGATTGATGCAGCCTGCCCGCGTACCACAGGATCTGCCAGCGTGGTGCGCAGGTCGGCGATCCGCGCCCGAAACTGGGCCTGCAGAACGGATGGCGTTGGAAGCGGGGGTTGCGAGCCCCCCCCTCTGTCGACGTTAGCGTTTCGCGAGATCAGGCGGGCCTTTTCCCCTTCCCGTTCGTTGATCATCTGACGGAGGGCAGGGCTTGCAATACCCGCCAGCAGATTTTCATATAGATTGAACCGCGCCGGGTTTGCCGGAGGCCGTTGGATGTGAGTCACGCTGACATATCGACGATGTTCGCGGCAGCATAGTATTGCTCTTCGGCCTCGGCGGGCGGAATGTTGCCGATAGGCTCGAGCAGCCGGCGATGATTGAACCAGTCCACCCATTCCAGCGTGGCGTACTCGACCGCCTCGAAGCTTCGCCACGGCCCGCGGCGGTAGATCACCTCGGCCTTGTAGAGGCCGTTGATGGTTTCCGCCAAAGCGTTGTCATAGCTGTCGCCGACGCTGCCGACTGACGGCTCGATGCCCGCTTCGGCCAGGCGCTCGGTGTACTTGATGGACACGTACTGGCTGCCGCGGTCGGAATGGTGGACGAGGCCGCCACCCCGCATCGGCCGTCGGTCATGTAGCGCCTGCTCGAGCGCATCCAAGACGAAGCCGGCATGTGCGCTCCGACTGGCGCGCCAGCCAACGATCCGGCGGGCGTAGGTGTCGATGACGAACGCCACGTAGACGAACCCCGCCCAGGTCGCGACGTAGGTGAAGTCCGATACCCACAGCATGTTCGGTGCTGGCGCGCGGAACTGCCGGTTCACCCGGTCGAGCGGGCATAGGGCCGTCCTGTCGCCGACAGTGGTGCGCACCGGCTTGCCGCGCATCACGCCGGCCAGACCCATCGCCCGCATCAGGCGGGCAACAGTGCAGCGAGCGACGTCGAACCCTTCGCGTCGCAGTTGCCGCCAGACCTTGCGCACGCCGTAGACGCGGAAGTTCTCCTCGAACACGCGGCGCACCTCCGGTCCGAGCGCATCGTCACGCCGAACCCGAGCCGACCGTCTGGTCGGCTCAATCCTCCTGGCTGCATGAGCATGATAGGTGGACGGGGCGATCGGCAGGACCCGGCAGATCGGCTCGACCCCGTACGCCTTGCGATGCGCGTCGATGAACGACACCATCACTTCACTCGGCGGTCGAGCTCCGCCATCGCAAAATACGCCGACGCCTTACGCAGGATCTCGTTGGCCTGGCGCAGCTCGCGGTTCTCGCGTTCCAGCGCCTTCATCCGGGCGGCAACATCGCTCGGCACCCCGGCGCGGGCGCCACTGTCGATCTCGGCCTTCTTCACCCACTCGTGCAGCGTCTGGCCTGCACATCCGATCTTCGCCGCGATCGATACCACCGCTGCCCAGCGCGACGGGTGATCCTTCTCATGGTCCAGCACCATCCGCACCGCACGCGCGCGCACCTCAGGCGAAAACTTGTTCGTCGTCTTGCTCGTCATAGCCCCTTCCTCTCAGGAGTTGGGGCCTCCGACAAACCCGGCGCGGTTCAATCCGCTAAGATTGTCAGCCCCGACGAGGGGCATCGCCAATGTCAGGTGCCATGCGAACAAGAATGAGCCGAGCGCTCGGGATTGCACGAGCTATTTTCGGGTAGGCAGCACACATCCATGGATGTCGCCAGTCAGGATTTGAGTTCGCTGCACCGCGCGTTCGAAACCGGGTCTGTCGTCGTGGTCCGGCAAGGCGTCTGCTCAAGACCAAACTGCGCCATTCCGATGAGGTGCCGGAAATGTCGTCTTACGCCGAAAATTGGCTACACCCGCTGAGATCCTATAGCTGGTGCTTCAAAGTGACACAGCCGGCAAATACCATTCCAGTTGGATTGCTGTTGGCTCTCGCCTGCGCCTGTTCCCTGTCCTAAATTCGAAAGATGTCAGGATCGAAACAGCACTTCATCCCTCGCATGTTGCTCCGCGCGTTTCGAATGAACGCAACCAGCAAGGTGGCGCGAGTGCGTGTGTTCCGTGCTGATCGAAGCTATACCTCGCCCGTCGAGGACGTCGCGGCTGAGCGTTTCTTCTATTCCGACCTGGCACAAGGCGGTGCCGACACACTCGACGATGTGATCACCCGTTATGAGAACGGGCTTGCAAGTGACTTGGCTGAGCTGAACGCGACGAGCGGTTCAGCGTCCCCCCAAACGGCCGCGAGAGTGGTGACGCATCTGCTCGTCCGGAACGACCATGTTCGTGGCATCATGCAGGCCGGCGCTTCAGCTATGGCTGGCTTGGTTGGCGACCTATTCGGCAGCGAGGAGAAGGTTGCCGCGCTGCTCGGCGCAGCTGACAAAACGCCCGGTCCCCAGTTTCGCAAGGTGTTCGAGGAACACATTGCCGACAACCCGATCATCTCCGCCATGGGAGTGCCCCCAGCCGCATTCATTCCGATTGCCCACGCCATGCTCCGTGAAAACTCTTCCGCCAGCTATGGTGAGATGTCAGGCGCCATCGAGGAGGTGGTGTCACGATTCCAAGCGCACGGCCCCCTTGAGGCGAGGGACGCGCACGCACGCGCGCTCAGTGCCTCGCTCGCTCCGCAAGAACGGGTCGAGATGCTGGAGCAATTCACTTGGCGCGTCGACGACATCGACGGCGATCGTCTGATCTTGCCCGACTTCGTGGCGCTCGGCTGGAATAGCAATGGCGTTGCGGGGTCCCTGCTGGAGCTTGGAAAAGACGAACTGGAGGTCGTGATGATGCCGCTGTCACCACGGCGCGCTCTGATCGGCAGCCTCGGCGAGGTCACTGCGGACACGTCCAACTTCAACGAAGCCGCGATACCTCATTGCCTTTCCTTCTTCGTCGGCTCCGAGGTCAGCCCGGCACTAGAGCTCGCGGCTACAAAGATGGGATCCGGGACCGCGGCGTTGCTCAGTCAGTCGCTTGAGCAAACTGCGGCCAGCTTCCGCGTGACCGTTGCAGAGGCACACCCAACTCGGACCGAGCAGCCTGCCGATTGGGCAAGCGAACCGCTGGGTCAGGTTGAGTTGCATACCGACTGTGTGGATCAGGAGGGAGGGCGCCGGCTAAACGCCGTCATCGGCCAGATTTTGGGATTGGCAAGATCGCGGTTCGACATCTCGACCCTGCGACGTATCATCATCAACTCTGACTATGACGGTGCGTTGAGCTCGTTGGTTCGAGGTAGGTTCGACACCATCGAGGCTCCTCCCGTACCTTCTGCGGCAGGACTCAGCATCGCCTACAACGTCAACATCGAGCAGGACGGCGTCGATGGTGTCGCCATTGTGCTCAGGGACAGCGTAGCGGCAGGTCTGCTCGGCGAGGACGATCTTTCGTTCGGATGGGCAGCAAGCGTCGTATTGGGGCAGCTAGCCCGCCTAGGCGCCATGGCGTTGATCAACAAGGTCTTCGAAGGTGGGGTGACTGAGGGTGATCAGGTCGACGCGCTGCTCTTCCGGTACTCCCTTCCCGGCTGGAAGGCATGGTTG
The DNA here is from genome assembly GCF_031453175.1 of Sphingomonas sp. SORGH_AS_0870. Classification (NCBI taxonomy): domain Bacteria; kingdom Pseudomonadati; phylum Pseudomonadota; class Alphaproteobacteria; order Sphingomonadales; family Sphingomonadaceae; genus Sphingomonas; species Sphingomonas sp. SORGH_AS_0870. Next base: position 3,948,990 of record NZ_JAVIYW010000002.1, on the reverse strand, counting down.
GTCAGCGGGTATGCTGGGCTTCTTGATCCTGAGTTGAAGAACATCCACCGAGATCAGCTTCGCGATCGTCTGGCCACGATCGCCGACGATCTCGTTGGTATCCGCCGAGCCTATCGTATCCACGGTGATGTCGACAGGTTGATCCATGATGCAGGCGAGGCCGTGTCCGAGTTGTTCGAGCTAGCGTGTGCAGTCACAAGTCACAGCGGGGACGACCGTGATTTCGCGCTGGAAGCGATGCTCGCCGAACGGGGCCTAGGGTCAGGACTCGTTGATCACAGCCAGAAGATGACGGTGGCAGCAAGGGCGACGGCCGAGAAGAAGGCCGTGGGGCAGCGATCGTAACGGGTTGCGACGCGTCGCCAGTCTTTGAGGCGACCGAACATGATCTCGATGCGGCTGCGGCGCCGGTAGCGGCGCTTATCGTACCTGACGGGCTCGTTGCGGGATCGCCGGCCCGGGATGCACGGCTGAATGCCTTTTGCCTGGAGCGCGTCTCTGAACCAGTCGGCGTCGTAGCCGCGGTCGCCGAGCAGCCATTGCGCCTTGGGCATGTCGTCGAGCAGCGCTGCCGCGCCGGTGTAGTCGCTGACTTGGCCCGCCGTCATGAAGAAGCTCAACGGGCGGCCGTTTGCATCGGCGATGGCATGGAGCTTGGTGTTCATGCCGCCTTTGGTACGGCCGATCAGGCGGCCGAGGTCCCCTTTTTTACCCGCAGGCTCGATGCCGTGCGGTGCGCCTTGAGGTAGGTCGCGTCGATCATCACCGTATTCGGCTCAGCGTCCGCCGCTGCCAAGCCTTCCATCATTCGGGTGAATACGCCTGCCTCTCCCCAGCGCTTCCACCGGTTATAGAGTGTCTTGGGCGGGCCATAGGCGGCGGGCGCATCGCGCCAGCGCAGCCCGTTGCGGTTGACGAACACGATGCCGCTCAACACCTTACGGTCATCAACACGCGGCTTGCCGTGGCTCTTGGGAAAGAACGGACGCAGCCGTTCCATCTGCTCGTCCGTCAGCCAAAACAGGTCACTCATTCCGGTCTCCTCGCGGAGCCTGAATCAGATTGCCGCCCTCACATCAATGGGTCCTGACCCTAGCAAACTGGTTCGATCTTCTTCGCAGCGATCTACCTTCGATTTGGAGGGAGAGCACGAAATACCCCGCGCAGGCGGAAATGCTGGTGCTGAACCAGCATATTCGTCGCCTCTTTCTCCTCGGCGCCATTTTCTTCTGGGATGACGACGGCCTCGGACGCGTCGAGGTTCCCCACTGGTCCGACTTCGATTGGATGCTGGCCCATTCTCAGCTGCCAGCCGATAGCGCGGACGCTGCCGATGCAGATACTATGTAGCTAGTCCGAATATGACATCAGCGGACCGACAATCGAAGTACCGCTCAGCCCCCCTTTTCGCCAATGCGAGTTGAGGTGTCGGGCGAACATGAATGGGCGTCCGAAGTTGGGGAGCGCGAAACGACCGCCGAACATCGTGTTGTGGGTCTGCTCAGACCTCGGACCGCTCCACTAATTCGGTGCACGCTGCCACACCCGGGCCCGGAGATGCGCTACGCCAGTTCCTGAACGAGCTCGCGCGCAACACCAGCGTCTACCAAAGTCTGGCTGCGTCGCTGGGAACCGTTAGCCAGCACGGCAGCCCGAGCTGCACCGCGATCACTGCCGAGGGCCAGCGGCTCCTCCTGCACGCGCAGGATGCCGGCATCCTGCGCCGCGATGCCGGTTTTGACGACATCGTCTGCGTGGGGAGCGCCATCGCGATCGCCGTGGAACAGGACAGCGCATCGGCGAACCCCATCGCCCATCTTGTCGATCTCCTTCTTTACGGCTCGCACGTTCGGTGATGGGAGCGGCCGTTCGTTCGGATGGAGACGCAGCCACTGGCGTACTATCGAGCGGCACGCGACAGGGCGAGGGTGTCCTCGAGCATTTGAAACCGGGTGACGACGCCGTCGGAGATGGTCAGCACGATCGCGAATTGCGATGCCATCACCTTGCCCGTTGCCTTGATCCGCGTCTGAAGTGCGCCAACGATCGCGGCGCGGTCGTCGCTGGCCAGGATATCGTCGACATCGAACGACAGCGGCTCGGTCAGCGCACGCAGGTCGCGCAGGAAGTCGACCATCGCCTGACGCCCCGTCCGCTGCCCGATCCACGGCATGGCATCGGCATCGCCTTGAACCTCGAACACTAGGTCCTCCGCAAAAGGCGCGGCAATTTCCTCGGGGTCACGGCCTTGCCCGATGCCCTCCAGCAGCGTTCGGGCGATCTCGATATTTCGTTGCGGGCTCATGGCCATTCTCCAAATCATGGAAGGCGATACGCCCTCGGTGTCAGGCAGCCTTCGCGCGCTGCCTCGGCGAGCCGACGAATTGATCGCGGTGATCACGCACGAAGGCGGTGAAGTCGTGTGGCGGGGTGCCGGTCAGCCGTTCGATCTCGAAGGTAGGATCGATGTCGTGATGCCCGGCGACGACGTCGGCGAACTGGGCGACGAGGCCCTTGGTCATCCAGCGTGAATTGCCGGTCACGCGCAGCAGCGCGGCAAACAATGGATTGGGCAAGTCGAGATAGCGGACCCTGCGCCCCGCGACCGTGCCGAGGCACTCGGCCGCCGCCTTCATGTCGAGCGTTTCTGGACCCGTGAGGAAATAGGTCGCGCGGGCATGACCGTCCTGGCTCAGGACCGTGGCGGCGACCCGCGCCACGTCGCGGGTGTCGACCCATGACACGGACCCCTTGCCTGCGACCTGCGGCAGGAAGCCCTTGGCGATAGCATCCTTGAACCACAGGAAGTTCTGCATGAACGCAGTGGGCTTCAGGATCGTCCATTCGACCCTCGACGCACGCAGATGATGGTCGATCCGGGCGTGCGTCCGCGCCCAGGGCACAGTCGAGCGGATATTGGCGTCGGAAGCCGACAGCTTGACGATGCGGCGGACGCCGGCCTGGCGAGCAGCGTCGATCCCAGCGATTTCCTGCTCGAACTGGCGCTGGTTGGGCGGCGTGATCAGGAACATCGTGTCAATGCCCCTCATCGCGACTGGCAACGTCTCAGACCGGTCGAAATCGCCGAGCACCGCGTCGGTCCCTTTTTTTCGAAAGGCGTCTACCTGCGCCTGCTGGCGGGCCATCGCGCGGAACGGCGTGCCTGCCTGGCCTAGCAAGCGGCAGATTTCACCGCCGATGCCACCGGTTGCACCGGAAATGAGGATCATGATGAGGGTCCTTTCCGAGATGTCGAGGGAGCGTCCCGCTCGTCGAGGCGCTCAGAGATGATGGCGACCATTGCCTGAAGCGTGGTAATGGCATCACGGATGCGGGCCGGTCCGATCTCATCGACGATCGCCCTATCGATCGGCGCGACGGCGTTCTCGGCGCCTGCCACCGCCTCGCTCCCGGCCGTCGTCAGCGTGACGAGCTTGGCGCGGAGGTGCTGCGGATTGGGCTGGAACGCCACCAAACCCATCTCCGCGAGAAGATCGACGATCCGTTGCACCGCCTGCCGGGTCAGCCCCATCGATCGCGCGATCGACGCGACCGTCAGCGGCGTTGGCGAATAGCGCAGCGCCGCGAGCACCTGCCACCAAGCACTGGTGAGGTCGAGATGCTCGACTAGCGTATTGCCGGCACTCACTAGGCGCCCGTTGGCAGCGAAAATGGCAAGTGCGAGCTCGCGTGCTTCCGTAGGAGTGTCGTTCATGCGATATGCACAACTCAAAATGACAGTATATTGTCATAACTAGAGGTGAACGTGATCGTTCCGCTTGAAACATCGTCAGCCTGCCGATGGCCCCTGGGCGGAGCATGCACCCGGGCTTGTGATCGTGAAGCGCCCTCGAGGAATGCCGGAAACGTGCAGCGGAACTACCTGTGCTGCCTTATCAGGTTTTCCGCTTCGCCATCGTTGTCGGGACGGGCCTTGTGAGGTCGTGCAGAAAGCGGTTTATCAGGCATCGGCGGCTGCCTCGAACCTGAACGAACGTCGGAAATAGGGTGCCTTGTAGAACGCTCCCAATGTCTGGTTGTGGGTCGAAAACGCTGCTCCAAGCCATGACGCTTCTCGCGAAGTTAGGCCGTCTCCGAAACTCGCGCATACCGCATAGGCGGCATGCCGACGTGCCGGGTGAAGGCCGTGCTGAACGTGCTGGCCGATCCATAGCCGACCTCCGCGGCGACCTTACCGATCGCGAGACCGCGCGTTCGCAACAGGCGCTTCGCCAATGCCATCCGCCAGGTGAGCAGATACTCGATCGGCGGTATGCCGACGGTGCTGGTGAAGCGTGCAAAGAAGGCAGAGCGCGACATGGCCGCTTCGGCTGCCAAGTCCGTGACCGTCCACGGATGCGCAGGGCGCGCATGCATAGCCCGCAATGCGGTGACCAGTCGTTCGTCGGACAGGCCCCGCGCGAGGCTCGGCATAGCGGCGGGACTGGAGACGCAGCGCAGGGCCTCGATCAGGAGGACTTCGAGCAAACGCTCCAGCACCAATTCACGCCCGGGCCTTGCCTTACGGGTCTCGTCCCCGACCAGGTCCATCAATGTGGCCAGCCGCGGCTCATCACGTGCCACCACCATCGCCGGTAGCAGCGACACAAGCAGAGCGGCGTCTGGCGACGCGAAACTGCAAATCCCGACCTGCATGCGCAAATTGACGGGCTGACCGGCTTGTCCGATGCGGAACCGGCCCTCACCGATCTCGGTCGGGCTCATGACGGCGCCATACGGCGGTGGGTCCATGCTCTCGATGCCGTCAATGGCCCGGTCGCCGGTGGCCGGAAGCAGTACGAAGTCGCCAGCCCGTATGACGATCGAGGCTTGGCCGGCGTTCACCACCCGGCATTCGCCTTCCAGCACTGCGAAATAGACAGGCTTGCCCTCGACGTCGCGGCGGATGCGCCAGCGCCCGGCATATTCGACGAGTTTCGAGAAGCTCGCGGAGGGCCGCAGCAGGGTCACGATCTCGGCCAGCGGATCGATGGTCATATCAGGACGATCGCCAAAGAAGTCAGGATTGCCAACCATAGGCAGTCTTGGTCGTGGAAACCATCTTTGGCGCTCCCACCCTCGTCAATGGAGCAAGACATGCCCAACGTTCTCATCACCGGCTGTTCCTCGGGCTTCGGTCTCGAAACCGCCAAACTGTTCCTCGACCGCGGCTGGCGTGTCGTCGCGACGATGCGCACGCCTGATCCAGGCCTGCTGCCGTCGTCCGACCGGCTCACCATTCTGCCGCTCGACGTCACGGATCACGACAGCATCGCCAGTGCGGTCGAGCAGGCGGGGCCGGTCGACGTGCTCGTCAACAATGCCGGTTTCGGGGCCGCAGTCCCGATCGAACTCATCGAGTTCGACACGGCGCGCCAGCTGTTCGAGACCAATACGCTCGGCACGCTCGCAATGATACAGGCGGTCTTGCCGGCTTTCCGCGCGCGGCGATCCGGCGTGATCATCAACGTGACCTCGACCGTCACGCTCAAGCCGCTGCCGCTGGTCAGCACCTATCGCGCCAGCAAGGCCGCGGTGAATGCGCTCACCGAAAGCCTGGCGGTCGAGATGCAGCCGTTCGGCGTTCGGGTTCACATCGTGCTGCCCGGCCGTTCCCCGACGACGCAATTCAGCGCGAGTGCGAGGCCGCACCTGCGCGGTCTCGATAATCCCGACTATAAGCCGTTGATCGAGGGTATGATCAAACAGTTCCAGGAGGACACGGGGCCGGTCACCCATGCTGAAGACGTTGCAGCTGCCGTGTTCGAGGCCGCGACCAACCCGTCCGCACCGCTCAAGATCCCCGCTGGCGCAGATGCGATCGCCTGGATGGCGGACGCCGCCTGACGTGTGAAACCCGGCGGCCGGCGGGTACCCACCCGCTGGCCGCCGGGCCGCAGCCCGAAGATCAAGCGGAAGCGAGCCGGACTGCCGTCTCGCGATAGTCGTGCAGGGGCCGGCCGAGCATGTTAGCCAGGCGCTCGCGGTCGCTGGTCTCCGGGATCATCCCGTCGCTGACGTAGCGCTCGGCCATCAGCCGCATCTCATAGGCCATCCAGCGCGGCATGAACGTCGCCATATTCTGTTCGAAGCCGCTGGGATCGTCGCCGCCATAGGCGATGGGGCGGCCGAGGACGTCGGACCATATCGCTGCCACGTCCTCGCCGGTCAGCGTCTCGGGACCGACCACGTTGATCGTCTCGATCGGCAGTTTGTCGGGTGCGCGGTCACGCCGGATCAGCTCGATTGCCGCGACCTCGGCGATGTCGCGCGCATCGACCATGGCCACGCCCTTGCCGCCGATCGGCATCGGATAGACACCGTGCTGAAGGATCACGTCCTTCACCATCGCTTCGTTGTCGATGAAGTAGGCCGGACGCAGGATGGTGGCACCGAAGTTCATCGCCTCGAGCATCCGCTCGGCACCCGATTTCACCGCAAAGTGGGGTACGTTGACGGCGCGGTCAGCCTCAAACACCGACAGATAGACGACGCGATCGACACCGGCCTCTCGCGCGACGTTGAGCGTGACGATCGCCTGGGTAAATTCGTCGCCGGTCACCGCATTGAGCAGAAACAGCGTCCTTACGCCGACAAAGGCCGCGCGCAGGGAGTCGATATCGAGCAGATCGCCCTTGGCAACATCGACGCCGGCTGGAAACGCCGCTTTGGCAGGATCACGAGTGAGGACGCGGACAGAGGCGTCGCGAGTGACGAGCTGTTCGACGACATGGCGGCCGACGCGTCCGGTGGCGCCGATTACGAGGATGGTCATGAGGCTTCTCCTTGGGTCTTGCTGACCCGAGCAAGATGCATGATCCATGGTACCGCAACTAGACGCGCAATCTGGACGCGCCGTCTCATGGGTGGAACGATATGGACCTGCTCGCGCTCGCCGATTTCACGCTCGTCGCCCGCCATGGCGGCTTTGGCAAAGCCGCGCGCGCCGCGCGCAGGCCCAAGGCGACGCTGTCGCGCCGCGTGTCGGAGCTGGAGGCCGCGCTCGACCTGCGTCTGTTCGAGCGCGGCCAGCGCGACCTCAAGCTGACCGAGGAGGGCCGGGCGCTGGCCGAAAGGGCTGGCGCTCTGCTCTCCGAGCTTGAGGAGACGACGATCGAGATCGCATCTGGCAGCGCGATGGTCCGTGGAAGCCTCAGGATCAGCGCGCCGCTTCTCTTCTCTCAGACCGCGATGGGGCGGCTGGCGGCCGGGTTCGCGCAGCGCCATCCCGATGTTCGGCTAGAGGTCACGACCGACGATCGCGCGGTCGACATGATCGAGGAAGGCTATGATCTGGTCATCCGCGTGAACCCGACAACGGACGATGCGCTAGTGGGCCGGCCCTTCCTCCACGACCGACTGGTCGTCATTGCCGCACCTGACCTATCACCGCTGGCAGGCGGCATCTTTCCTGCCGTGGTGCGCGACCGCGACGTCGAAAATAGCTGGACGATCGACACCGCCGATGGGCAACGCGCGATCGCGATCGATCCGGTGCTCCGATTGTCCTCGCTAGTGATGATCCGGGATGCGGTGCGTCTTGGTGCCGGTGTGGCGCGCTTGCCCCTCTCGCTGGTCAGCGGGGACATCGCAAGAGGGCGGCTGATCGCGTGGGGTGATGTCCCGGCCTCACGCGTCGCGCTATGGGCGCTCTATCCCTCGCGACGCCTACTGAACGCCAGGGTATCGGCGTTCTTGGAGTATCTGCGGCAGTCCTTTCCGAACGGGACGGTCGAGGAACTCGCCGCCTATCTGGAGGATCGGTGCTGACCGTCAGCGGCTCGAAGAGACCTTTGCGCTATATAAAGGAACAACATCTTTCCGGCAGCACCTGCCTTGCCGCGAATGGCAGAATGTAGGTCAACGTTCCGACAAGGCCCGCGATTTGTCGTATGCAATCACTGCCTCCGCCATCGCCTGCTCTTGATCCAGGGCCCACAAACAGAGCGCTTCAAAGGGTTCGCGAAGCGAGTGGCCTAGTGACGTAATCGTGTAGACGACGCCGATCGGGGTAGTCGGGATCACGGTGCGCGTGATCAGTCCATGGCGCTCTAGACGCTTCAGTGCATCGGCGAGCGACTTGTGGGTGATGCCGTCGAGCCGTCGCTTGATCTCGTTGAAGCGTGCTGGTTGAGGGCACAGCACTGTCAGGATCATGATCGTCCACTTGTCGGCGATCTTGTCCAGCACTGGGCGGATACGAGGCACGTCTATCATCGCCTTGTACGACAGGGCCTGCAGGTCGGTATCGCTCGCCATATCTACGCTACTCCAAGTGCGTTCTTGATAGCAGATATGCTTCGTATATCTGGTTTGCCATCTCGAATGATAGGGCTGAAGATGGCAAGAATGGCAGGCAAGGTCGCGCTGGTAGTCGGTGGGGCGAAAGGAATTGGTCTCGCGACCGCGCGCGGCCTTGCGAAGGAAGGGGCCACGGTCATTCTGACCGGACGTCGGTCGCACGAGGTTGCCGCCGCGGCTGAGAGTATCGGTCCATCGGCGCACGGCGTAGAAGCCGACGCGGCGTCCCAGGGCGATCTTGAGCAAGTCGTGGCCGAGGCCAAGCGTCTGCATGGTCGCATTGACGCGCTGGTGCTTAACGCCGGACTGTCAGAGCCGGCAACGATTGTTGAGGAAACTGGCGAGCATTTCGACCGGCACTTCGCCGTCAACGTGCGCGGCGCGCTGTTTGGGATCCAGGCGGCGCTGCCCCTGCTTAGCGACGGAGCATCAGTGGTGCTGGTCGGCTCGATCGCCGACGTGATGGGCGTGACGCCGTTCAGTACTTACGGAGCGACCAAGGCGGCACTGCGCTCCTACGCGCGAAGCTGGGCGGCCGAGCTGGCGCCGCGACGCATCCGCGTCAATGTCGTCGCGCCGGGACCGACCGATACGGACATGATGGCTGCGGTATCCGAGGAGATGCGGCAGATGCTCATCGCGCCGATTCCACTGGGTCGAATGGCACGTGCCGACGAGGTTGCGGCAGCTGCCGTCTTCATGCTTAGCGACGAAGCCAGCTTTATCACCGGCGCAGAACTCTGCGTCGATGGAGGTATGCGACAAGTGTAGGCAGATGAACGGGCGGCACCTGACACGTGGATCGGATAGATCGCGCGATCAGCGTCACCCGTCTCCAACGCCGCGAGATCGGCCGATCCGTGCGAAAATACAGTCGGGAGCACGTCTCGCTCTCCTGAACGAATGACCGAAGTTGGAACGTAGGAATGGGGGCGCGAACGACCGGTTTTGGGTCAGGCTGGTCTTGAAGCAGGATCATCCTTTGCCGGAACTGCGCCATTAAGCGGGCTTGTCCTCTGCGAAGGTTGAACGGCTGCGCTTGTCCCCGAGAGCATCCCATTGAGAGAACCTCCAGCGATGCCGAGCTCCGCCATCAATCCATCGATCAGCGGACCGCCCACCCGGTATCGCATCGCTGCGGAGACTGCCGCATCTGCTAGATTGACTTGGCCGCCGCTGCTCCCCGGCTCGCTGACCGGCGCCTCGCCGTGAAGGCCGCGAGCATCAACGATGCTGATCCGATCGATGTTCTCCATGGGTTTGCTGGCAGCGGCAATGATCGCGGGCAGGGCTTCCAGCATAGCCTTGCGGATCAGGAGAGCGGTCTGGGCATCGCTGAGGATGTTCGTGGCTTCGTTCAGCGACGCCTGGCCGGCCGCATCGACCTTGAAGGCAGCCTCACGCCCCTCTGCGCGCGCCTTTTCGGCATCGGCTTCGGCTACCGCCTCAGTGCGAAGCGCACTCGCGCGAGCTTCCGCAGCCTCTTTCTCGGCTGTGGCGGCGACGGTGATCTGCACGGCCTCTTCCTGCGCGCGCTGGGTCGCGGCAATCACCGCGACGTTCTTGTTGCGATTGGCGATTTCCGTCGCCTTGGCAGTCGCGACACTTTCCTCGGCGCGCACCGCCAGCGCGCGCGCCTCGTTGGCGGCGGCCGTTGCGGTGGACTCTTCCTCGGACTTCTGCGCGGTCTGCACCGCCGTCGTGATGCGCGCGATCTCGATGGTACGGTCGCGCTCGATCGTGGCCGTCTGGATCGCGCCATCGCGTGCGATCGTGGCCGTCTTGATGACCTTGTCGGCCTCGGTCTGCGCCACGGTCTGTGCCTGGGTGGCCGTGATCCGCGCAATCTCGGCGAGGCGGGTCTGCTCCGCCTCGGCGGTCGCGATCGCGGTGGCCTGTTCGGCGCGGCGCGCGGAAAGCGTCTGTTCCTGAAGCAGCCGCGCCTGTTCGGCAGCTTGGGCGATCTCCAGCGACTGGTTGTTGGCCTCCAAGTTTCGCTGCTCGATCGCCACCCGGTTGGTCGCGACGATATCGTTGCGGGTCTTCTTGCGCTCCTCGATAGTCCGGGTCAGGACCGTCAAACCTTCGGCGTCGAAGGCGTTGTTTTCGTTGAAATGCTCGAAGGCAGTCTGGTCGAAATGCGTGATTGACACCGACTCTAGGTGAAATCCGTTCATGTCCAGATCAGTGAGCAGTGCCTCCTGCACCTTCTGGATGAAGTCCGCGCGATTGGCGTGAAGATGTTCCATCGTCATCGTCGCGGCTACCGACCGTAACGCTGAGACCAGCTTGCCATCGAGCAGCGACTTGACCGCATCAGGATTGTTCACTGAATCGCCAAGGGTCTGTGCTGCAGCTGCGATCGACTCTGCGTCGGGCTTGACCTTAATATGGAACAGGCCGACGACATCGACCCGCAGCTTATCGAGCGTAATCAGTGCGTCCTTGTTGAGTCGCGACACCTCCAGCTTCACCGTCGTAAGGCGGACCTGCATCAGTTCATGGAGAACGGGGATGACCATGATGCCGCCGTTCAGTACCACCTTCTCGCCTCCGAAACCGGTTCGGATCAGCGCGACATCCTTGGTCGCACGACGGTAAAGGCGGGTCAGGATGATGCCGATGATAACGAAGGCAAGCAGGACGATGCCAGCGTAGATCAGAACGTTTAGTAGCGAGGTAGGCATGTGTTCCCCCTGTTGGTCGTCACATGTATCAGATCGATTGAAGAAGAGAATCATCTTCTGCCAGGGCGAAAAACAGCCGCCCCTCGCGTCGAACCAACAACGCACGCTCACCCGCCCGGATGACGGTCGTATCGTCATGCGGCTCGACCATGATGATATGTGCCTGTCCGTGGTGGTCGACAACTTTGGCCCGGGCGGGTGCACCGCGCCGCGCTGTGCCCTCAAGGATTGTGCCACGCCGTCTCAATAGATCGTCAGTCGAGATCACACTGCTTTCATAGCCCGGCATGATCCGGGCAAGGCCATGCGCAGCCCCGACGTTTAGGAGGCCACCGCCAATCAATGCACCCACACAAGCCAGCGGCCATGTCAGCGGTGCACCAAAGAAAGTGGACACGCTCTGCTGAATGGCAACCCCGGCCAGGGTAAAGCACCCGAGTAGCGAGGTCAGCCAGATCAGGATTGGCAACTCGCCGCTCAGTCCCAGCCAGTCCAGCACACCGTGATGTCCATCGACACTGACGTCAGCACTCAGGTCGAGATGGCCAAGCCCCAGACCGACAGCCTCGATTAGGCCGATACCGATCATGACGAAGAACGCTATTGCGAACGGTAGATAGGCCGGCGTCAGAAAGTTGGCTAGCATCGGTGCAGACTATCATGGTGGCGCACCGACGCCACCCTGCTACGTGGCTTTCTTATCCAGCCGCTAATCGCCATCCGAGCCATCTGTGAAGTCGCCAACTGGCTCCGCTGCCTACCCTATTTGGGTGAACGAATGGCAGAAGCTGAGAATATCAAATCGGCCTGTGAACGACCGGAAGCGGGTCTGCATCGCGGCAGCTCCCGACCAGCTCAAGACATTCAGTGTCGGTGATGCGAACGTCGGCTTTCGCTGAAACCGGCCATTCGGGTAGCGCAAATTGGCCGGTCGGCTTTGCGCCCCGTTGTCGCCATTTCGACACTAAGGCGGCGGTCCTGAAAGCGGTCGTTCGTTCAGCAAGGCGGAACCGTCTGAGGCTAGTGGCTAGGTGCTCTGCCTGGTGGCGCTGCCCTGCCGACAATGAATCTGATCTGGTGTTGGCGCTCGGTCCGCGACTCTGCTTGAGGCGATGAAGGGGTCCGCATATCTTCCGTTTATGAAATGGAAGCCTCGCAACCTTCGTGAACTTGCCCGCATGATTGTCGGAGACGCTGAGCATTTTCCGTACCGATCAAGCAAATACATCACTGAATTCTTCGAGGACTGTGAGCTGGAATTCGTACACGCTAGCGAGACGCGCCCGGTGTGGGCAGCCGAGCGGATCGAAGAAGTGTTGGCAATGCCGCATCCCACACCATCAGTGATGCCCAACGCCTTTCTCCGTATCATCCGCCGCCTGCTCGACACAGGCGAAGCTGAGGGCGATGACGCCGACCGCGCTAAGGCGTTAGCTGCGCTTAATATCGTGCTGGCACGCGAAGGCTGGGCTGCGTTCTATGATGAAAATGGCCGTGCTGAGCTGCTGCCGGTTTCGTGGACACCGAGATAAGGTGTTTTTGGGACCGGAGGGTGACCTGCCCGCGCTGCCGCCACGTCCGCGTCCTCGATGCCGTGCCGCTCTGGTGGCACTTTCAGCGGCGCGGCTGGGACGATATGCTGTCCTCCGCCCGGCAGCGGCTGCATTGTGCCGCCTGCGTGAGTCGCGACGGTTGCAGGCTGCGCCCGCACCTCGCGGTCGGCCGCGATCCGCCGACCGGCGAACAACTCCCCTATCCGGATACTGCGACTTGGAAGAGGCTTGTGTCGCGCTACCGCTCCTGATCGAACGAAGGAATGTGCAATCTTTACAGACTCAAATCAGACGTCCGCGACTATTTCGAGACCCTCACCGCCACCGGGGACCCCGCCGATATCCTGTCGATCGAGAAGGACTATGCCGCACCGGGAAAGCCCGGCTACGTTGTCCGACAGGAAGACGGCAAACGGGTCCTTAGCACGATGAAGTGGGGCTTTCCGACCCGCAGACCCCGCAAGCGCCCGGCCCGGGAGGGCGAAATGCCCTTCCTCTATGACTGGTGGACCAATGCCCGGAATATGCAGAGCAATATATGGAAGCCATGGCTGCTGAAAGCCGAGCACCGCTGCCTCGTGCCCTTCACCCGCTTCGCCGAACCCAAGGCCGCCACCGACCGACAGGGGCCGGGCGACACCAACTGGTGGTTCACTGTCGAGGACAAGGCCATGCCGTGCTTCGGCGGGCTGCGGAAGGTCGATCAGGAGCATGACCGCGTCTATGCCTTCTGCACGACCGAACCCAATCCGCTCGTCGCGCCCAAACACCCCAAGGCGATGCCGGTGATCCTGCTCGCGGAGGATCATGAGCGGTGGCTGACCGCCCCTGCCGATCAGGTGATGGATCTGCTTGCGCCATACCCATCGCAACTCATGCGGGCGGAATGATCGCCTCTGGACATTATCGATTCCAACCTCGGCCGGGCGCTGTGCTGCCCGGGAGGCTGCTCTGACAGACGCACCTTCACTTACTGGGGTTGATGGGTCCATCATCGGCTCTCACCGCACAGCCTATGCGACGTTCCGCGACGACCTTATTCGAATTGCCACATCCGTATTTCACGTCTTTCTCCGCCGGCACACAAAAATGAATCCAAACGGGATCGAGATATCTGTCAGAGGACGTCTTTTGCTCAGAATTAATTGGTTTGTCGGGCGGTGGGCATGTCGGCACATGCAATACATTCGGTGGCTCTTCACTCTGGAGCACTGTTCTTGTGATATAAATAACATGTAGGGTGCAGAGGGCATTCAATGTACCCTGTATGATTTCCGATTTGTTTACCTGACGTAAATGCCTTTCGTGCGACGAGATATTCGTAGCGAAGCGAATCAATGTCGGGGGCGACGAAATTGGACTTTCAAAATCTGGTCGCCGACCGGCTATTTAGGGGACGGCGCATGGACCCTCGGCACTTGGTCCGTGGTAGTCGGCAACCCCTGCAGAATCACCCAAGGAAAGCGCTGGCGCGACGGGTTGGCGCGTGCATTCTGGCACTCCTCAGCTTTTTGCTCGGCGTACCTGCTTATGCGATGAGCGCGGCGTGTACGCAGCTTACGGCAGACTTCAATGGCGGTATCACGAGGAACGCTGGCGACCCGAATGTCTATCAACCCGACTATACCGGCTTCGGAGCCAACGAAGAAATCTTTTACACTGTTAGATCGACGGGAACTGCTGCGTTCGAGAAAAATGCCAACCCCGCCAATAATGGTTCGTCAGTGGCCGGGATTGCAACGAACAACACATCGGTCTTCGAGCTGCGCCCCTATGGTGGCAGCGAGATCAATGCGAGCGGCACCGTAACGCTCAATCCTTCTGAAACCTATTATTTCTACGTTCAAGGCTCGGTCAATCCAGGGGCGACCGGCTCGGTCACGATGACCGCGGGTTGCCGGGTAGCTTCCGCTGCCCAGGCACCGGTGGCGGGAGCCGTCACTTCGACCGTCGTCGCCAACAGCACCGGCAACGTCGTCACGCTGAATGTGTCGGGGGGCACCGCAACGTCGGTTGCCGTCGCTTCGGCACCGAGCCATGGCACCGCTACCGCCTCGGGCACATCGATCAGCTACTCGCCCGTCGCAGGCTATTCGGGCAGCGACAGCTTCACCTACACCGCGACCAACGCGTCGGGCACCAGTTCGGCCGCGACCGTCACCGTCACGGTGACCGCGCCGACGCTCGTCCTCTCGCCCGCCACGGGCAGCACTCTGCCAGGCGGTACCGTCGGCACAGCCTATAGCCAAACGCTCACTGCATCCGGCGGCGCCGCTCCCTATAGCTACACCGCCACCGGCCTCCCGGCGGGTCTCTCGATCGCGTCGTCCGGTGCGATCAGCGGCACGCCGACTGCGGCGGGCAGCTATACTCTCTCCATCACAACGACCGATGCCCATGGTGCCACCGGCAGCGCGACCTATACGATCGTGGTCGCGCAGCAGGCACCGGTCGCTGGCGCGGTCAGCACGACTGTTGCCGCAAACAGCAACGCCAATGCTGTCACGCTCAATCTGTCGGGCGGCACCGCGACCTCGGTGGCTGTCGCAACCCAAGCCAGCCATGGCAACGCCAATGCTTCGGGGACGTCTATTACCTACACGCCGACCGCTGGCTATTCGGGGAGCGACAGTTTTACCTACACTGCTACCAATGCCTCCGGCATCAGTTCGGCCGCGACCGTCACCGTCACGGTCACCGCGCCAACGCTGACGCTGGCGCCAGTGAGCCTGCCCGGGGCAACAGCAGGCAGCGTCTACAGCCAGACGATCACGACTACGGGAGGCACCGCGCCGTACGGATATGCTGTTACGGCTGGGGGGCTGCCGGCTGGTCTTACTCTGGCAAGCAATGGAACGCTGTCGGGTACGCCAACGAGCGCCGGTACCTTCAACTTCATCGTAACCGCCACCGACACGCAGAACTTCACCGCCACGCGTGCCTATGCGCTTACCGTTGCCGCCCAGGCACCGGTGGCTGGCGCGGTCAGCATGACCGTCGCCGCGAACAGCCCTGCCAATGCTGTGACGCTCAATCTCTCAGGTGGTACCGCGACCTCAATCGCGATCGGCACGCCACCCAACCATGGCGTCCTCGCTGGTTCGGGCACCGCGATTACCTACACGCCTGCCGCGAACTATTCGGGAAGCGACAGTTTCACCTACACCGCGACCAACGCCAGTGGCACGAGTGCGCCCGCAACGGTTACCATCACCGTCACCGCACCGAGTCTGACGCTGAGCCCGACAACGCTACCGGGCGCGACGGCAGGGACCGCGTATAGCCAAGTGCTCGCCACCACGGGCGGTGCCGCACCGTACAGCTATTCCGTCACCGCTGGCGCGCTGCCCGCCGGAGTCTCCCTGTCGTCGAGCGGTACCCTGTCAGGCACGCCAACTGCAGCGGGCACGTTCAACGTTACCGTCACTGCGACCGACGCGCAGAACTTCGCGGCTACTCGTGCCTTTACCCTCACCGTCGCCGTCCAGGCACCGGTGGCCGGCGCGGTCAGCACGACCGTCGCCGCCAACAGCACCGCCAATGCGGTGACGCTCGCCCTGTCGGGTGGCACTGCGACCTCGGTCGCGGTCGCCACCGCGCCGGCACATGGCACCGCCACCGTGTCGGGCACCGGCATCGTCTACACGCCGACCGCTGGCTATTCGGGCAGCGACAGCTTCACCTACACCGCGACCAACGCGTCGGGCACCAGCGCGCCTGCGACCGTCACCATTACCGTGACCGCACCGACGCTGGCCGTTGCGCCGGCCTCGGGTCCGCTGCCGGCGGCGACCGTCGGCACCGCCTATGCGGCAACGCTGACTGGCACCGGCGGCACCGCGCCCTACGGCTACAGCGCCACGGGTCTGCCCGCCGGCGTCACGCTGGCCGCCAACGGCACGCTCTCGGGCACGCCGACCACTGCCGGCAGCTACACCGTCATCGTCGCGATCACCGACGCCCATGGCGCCACCGGCACCGCGACCTATACGCTGGAGGTTAGCGTCCAGGCACCGGTGGCCGGCGCGGCCAGCACGACCGTCGCCGCCAACAGCACCGCCAATGCGGTGACGCTCGCCCTGTCGGGTGGCACTGCGACCTCGGTCGCGGTCGCCACCGCGCCGGCACATGGCACCGCCACCGTGTCGGGCACCGGCATCGTCTACACGCCGACCGCTGGCTATTCGGGCAGCGACAGCTTCACCTACACCGCGACCAACGCGTCGGGCACCAGCGCGCCTGCGACCGTCACCATTACCGTGACCGCACCGACGCTGGCCGTTGCGCCGGCCTCGGGTCCGCTGCCGGCGGCGACCGTCGGCACCGCCTATGCGGCAACGCTGACTGGCACCGGCGGCACCGCGCCCTACGGCTACAGCGCCACGGGTCTGCCCGCCGGCGTCACGCTGGCCGCCAACGGCACGCTCTCGGGCACGCCGACCACTGCCGGCAGCTACACCGTCATCGTCGCGATCACCGACGCCCATGGCGCCACCGGCACCGCGACCTATACGCTGGAGGTTAGCGTCCAGGCACCGGTGGCCGGCGCGGCCAGCACGACCGTCGCCGCCAACAGCACCGCCAATGCGGTGACGCTCGCCCTGTCGGGTGGCACTGCGACCTCGGTCGCGGTCGCCACCGCGCCGGCACATGGCACCGCCACCGTGTCGGGCACCGGCATCGTCTACACGCCGACCGCTGGCTATTCGGGCAGCGACAGCTTCACCTACACCGCGACCAACGCGTCGGGCACCAGCGCGCCTGCGACCGTCACCATTACCGTGACCGCACCGACGCTGGCCGTTGCGCCGGCCTCGGGTCCGCTGCCGGCGGCGACCGTCGGCACCGCCTATGCGGCAACGCTGACTGGCACCGGCGGCACCGCGCCCTACGGCTACAGCGCCACGGGTCTGCCCGCCGGCGTCACGCTGGCCGCCAACGGCACGCTCTCGGGCACGCCGACCACTGCCGGCAGCTACACCGTCATCGTCGCGATCACCGACGCCCATGGCGCCACCGGCACCGCGACCTATACGCTGGAGGTTAGCGTCCAGGCACCGGTGGCCGGCGCGGCCAGCACGACCGTCGCCGCCAACAGCACCGCCAATGCGGTGACGCTCGCCCTGTCGGGTGGCACTGCGACCTCGGTCGCGGTCGCCACCGCGCCGGCACATGGCACCGCCACCGTGTCGGGCACCGGCATCGTCTACACGCCGACCGCTGGCTATTCGGGCAGCGACAGCTTCACCTACACCGCGACCAACGCGTCGGGCACCAGCGCGCCTGCGACCGTCACCATTACCGTGACCGCACCGACGCTGGCCGTTGCGCCGGCCTCGGGTCCGCTGCCGGCGGCGACCGTCGGCACCGCCTATGCGGCAACGCTGACTGGCACCGGCGGCACCGCGCCCTACGGCTACAGCGCCACGGGTCTGCCCGCCGGCGTCACGCTGGCCGCCAACGGCACGCTCTCGGGCACGCCGACCACTGCCGGCAGCTACACCGTCATCGTCGCGATCACCGACGCCCATGGCGCCACCGGCACCGCGACCTATACGCTGGAGGTTAGCGTCCAGGCACCGGTGGCCGGCGCGGCCAGCACGACCGTCGCCGCCAACAGCACCGCCAATGCGGTGACGCTCGCCCTGTCGGGTGGCACTGCGACCTCGGTCGCGGTCGCCACCGCGCCGGCACATGGCACCGCCACCGTGTCGGGCACCGGCATCGTCTACACGCCGACCGCTGGCTATTCGGGCAGCGACAGCTTCACCTACACCGCGACCAACGCGTCGGGCACCAGCGCGCCTGCGACCGTCACCATTACCGTGACCGCACCGACGCTGGCCGTTGCGCCGGCCTCGGGTCCGCTGCCGGCGGCGACCGTCGGCACCGCCTATGCGGCAACGCTGACTGGCACCGGCGGCACCGCGCCCTACGGCTACAGCGCCACGGGTCTGCCCGCCGGCGTCACGCTGGCCGCCAACGGCACGCTCTCGGGCACGCCGACCACTGCCGGCAGCTACACCGTCATCGTCGCGATCACCGACGCCCATGGCGCCACCGGCACCGCGACCTATACGCTGGAGGTTAGCGTCCAGGCACCGGTGGCCGGCGCGGCCAGCACGACCGTCGCCGCCAACAGCACCGCCAATGCGGTGACGCTCGCCCTGTCGGGTGGCACTGCGACCTCGGTCGCGGTCGCCACCGCGCCGGCACATGGCACCGCCACCGTGTCGGGCACCGGCATCGTCTACACGCCGACCGCTGGCTATTCGGGCAGCGACAGCTTCACCTACACCGCGACCAACGCGTCGGGCACCAGCGCGCCTGCGACCGTCACCATTACCGTGACCGCACCGACGCTGGCCGTTGCGCCGGCCTCGGGTCCGCTGCCGGCGGCGACCGTCGGCACCGCCTATGCGGCAACGCTGACTGGCACCGGCGGCACCGCGCCCTACGGCTACAGCGCCACGGGTCTGCCCGCCGGCGTCACGCTGGCCGCCAACGGCACGCTCTCGGGCACGCCGACCACTGCCGGCAGCTACACCGTCATCGTCGCGATCACCGACGATAACAAAGCGACGGGGACTGCGACCTACACACTTGCTGTCAATTCGCCGCCACCGCCGGTCGCGGCCGATCCCGTCGCGACCTCGGTTGCGGCTAATACCAGTACCGAGGCCGGGAAGAGCGTCAGCCTCAACCTGTCCAGCCTGGTGACCGGCCAGTTCGACGACATCCGAATCGTCACCCAGCCAGCTCATGGCACGGTCAGGATCTCGCGGACGCTGGCCATGCGTGGCTTTGGCGGCTCTCCGCTAATGGCAGCGGCCCTGGCGTCGTCGTCGCTCTCCGTGCCAAGCCAGGTCATCGCGGTCTATACGCCGGAAGCGGGGTATCACGGCACCGACACCTTCCAATATATCGCGGTCGGACCGGGCGGCACCTCGGCACCGGCAACGGCCACCATCCAAGTGGTCGGCACTGCCCCCGGTGCCCAGCCGATCACCGCCGCGACGATCGACGGCCAGCCCGTGTCGATTGACCTGACCGCTGCGGCCAGCGGCGGACCGTTCACTGCCGCAACGGTCACCAGCGTATCGCCTGCCGATCAGGCGACCGCCACGATCGTTGCCGGGGGAACTGCCGATGCCCGGACCTTCCGTCTGCAGATGACGCCGAAGGCGCGTTTCAGCGGGACGATCACGGTCGGCTATACCCTTGCCAACGCCTTTGGTACCTCGACACCCGCCATCGTGACGGTAACCGTCACCGCGCGTCCGAACCCGGCTCAGGACGCAAACGTCCGGGCGATGAGCGATGCACAGGCAGAAGCGGCACGTCGCTTCTCTCGGACGCAGGTCGGTAACTTCATGAACCATGCCGAGACGCTGCACGGGGCCGATTGCGCCCGGTCGACGAACAACCTGCGCCTGGGTTCGACCGACCTGGCGTATCAACGGCACATGCCGGGGCAGCCGATCGAAGGTAGCGCACCGGATGGCAATCGACGGACTTCGCGTACCACCGAAGCGGCGGCACGGGACGAAGCACCGGTCGAAGCGCCGACCGGGTGCGGCGGCAAGGTCGGCGTCTGGGCGGGTGGTACCATCGACATCGGTACGCGCGATGCGATCACCGGCCGTTCGAAGGTAAGTGCCACGACCTCGGGCGTCAGTGCCGGTGTCGACCTGCACGTCGCCAAGGGTGTGACCCTTGGTGTCGGCGGGGGACTTGGTCACGACCGCAGCACGATCGCGGGCGGGGCCGGTCAGGTGAACAGCGACAGCCAGGTGCTGGCCGTCTATGGCAGCGTGGCCCCGGTCCAGGGACTGTTCGTCGACGGCATGCTCGCACGCGGTTGGCTGGACTATTCGCTGCGTCGCCTCGATGCGGGAGCCGGAGCGCTGGCCACCGCCGACCGGACTGGGACGTTCACCACCGGCGCCTTGTCGTCGGGGATCGATCGTACCACCGGCGAACTGCGCTGGTCGCTCTATGGCCGTGCAGAGTATCTGAACGGACGTCTTGGCCGCTACGTCGAAGAAGGCGCGGGGATCTACAATCTGCGTTTCGACGATCGCGACCTGCGATCGGTAACCGGTGCGCTCGGTGTGCGCCTCGCGTGGCAGCGACCGCTACCGTTCGGGGTGTTGACCGGGCGACTGCGGACCGAATGGCTGCACGAGTTCACCAGTGGCACTCGCCAAGGGCTGGACTATGCCGATGCTGCTGGACCATCCTATTACAGCCTGCTCGCGTCCGGGTGGTCGCGTGAACAATTCATGTTCGCACCCGGCATTGGCCTGACGCTGTCGTCGGGTTGGGACGTTGGGCTGGATGTAGGCGTCCGGATTGCCGATGGCGAGAAAGCCGCGACGACCGGTGTGCAGGTCCGTAAGAAGTTCTGAGCCTTCTAGGTCGGTTGAGTGTCCGGGCAGAACCAAGCTTCCCAAGGGCGCTAGGTGTCTCACTTTTGTGTCAAAATCAGAGCATGGAGGTATTATGTCGCGAGTATCGGGCCAACCTGCTGGAGATGACGAGGGCGACTACCCGGTTGCTCAGGGAAATGATCGTGTCGGTGCGGTGTACCTGGTCAATGACTGGGGCGTCGACTTGGCGCAGGTTACGATACGACACCGTAGAAGTAACGACGGCTCGAAACAGGAGCAGTATACATTCCACAATGTGGAGCCAGATAGCACTGTCGGCCCTGTTCCAGTCCAATATACTGTGGGCAGTGGCAGTCCGTTCGACTACTGGTGGGTAAAATTTACTACACAAAACGGCGCTACGTTTACGTGCAAAGCAAATTTCTATTGCTCTATCGGCTCTGAGGACGACGGAAAAGTTTATCTAAGGCTCGATGGCTCCACGAAACAACTTTACGTTAAGTTCAACAAATCCAGTGGATGCAACGTCGATTTAGATTCAACCGCAGGATAGTTTGCGGATGCTGAAATCCTAGATTAGAAGCTTGGATAGAACATGAGAATGAAATCTACGCTCAAAATATTCGCAATGTTTACCTTCTCGATTCCGTTGATCGGTGGAGGTCCCGTCAAGGCCCAAGAGTATCAAGATGATTATGTTGGATCAATAAGAACATTCGCATTCAATTTCTGCCCGAAGGGGTATTTGAAAGCGGATGGATCATTGAAAAAAGTTGCCGAGTATCAGGAGCTGTTTTCATTAATCGGCCGATCATTCGACACAAGAGCTGGTAATGTCGATCAAGACCCGCTTTTTATGCTGCCCGATCTCACCGGACGGGTGGCCATAGGAGCGGGGAAGGGTTATGATTTTGCATCTTATGAAGGTGCAGAAACGGTAACGCTGGCGGCTCCCCATATGCCGCCCCATAATCACACGGCTACGTTCACCTCAAAATTTGGCGACGTCCCTATTAAGATTCCGGCAAATTCCGGGAACATGACTATAACGTCAAATCTACGGGTATATGCCACGATCGGTGAATCGGTTCCCAAAGAGGGTTTCTTCATCGGAATGGGAGGTTCTGGCCAAAGTACAGCGCCAATATTTCTCGATCCTTCCAAAATACCGAAGGATAAGGACAATAAAAAAGTAGACGGGATAAAAATATCCGGTGTCGAAGTAGCACTCGAAGGTACTCCGGCTAATAAGGAATATGAAACCTCCGTGAAGGCTGTAACGGGAGGAGATGTCGTTGTTGCGTATCAGAGGCCATATGGCGAAACTCCTTCGCCCGTTAACATCCGGGATCCTTCATTGGCCTTGACCGTGTGCATTGCGTCTAAAGGTAGGCATCCCGAAAGACCGTAGCTGGTCAGTCTTCGTGGTTGCTGGGCGGGGTTGGCGGTAAACTGATCTAGCTCACACGTTCGGATGCCAGCGTTTTGTTCGTACCAAAGAGGCGAGTCAATTCTTCGAATGGCACTCGAAGTATGGGCGGTCATAAGGTCGGCGAAGTGTTACTGGAGCCGTTCATGGCCGCCGTAATGCGGGAGGTTGCTGAAGATGCCGTTTGCCAGGGCAGCCCCATTCCATTGATCTATGGAATGTTCGGTTTGGTGGGGGCCGCTGTATATAGCCTGGCATTGATATCTGAGCGAATGGCAGTTGAGGGGGCGCTACGTCACGCATCCAAGAGCCTGGGGAGCAATTGCCGTCGCATCAAACGCGACGGAAGGCGTCGCGGACACCAAGTCCCTGGGATCTCCGATGCGAAGGAGCGCTCGCGCTGCTTCTTCATAATCGCCTGGCGGGTCAGCGGCCACCCAGGTACTATAGTACTGCTCGGCGGTTTGTTTGCGGCCCGATTGCGGCTGAAGGGCGATGCTGGCTAATTCAGGGGGGAGTGTTCACCCCGGACTCTGCGGGCGTTTTCTAGCGAGGAATATGTCGAGGGTGATCTCGAGCATGTTTTGGGTCTTGGAGGCGCGCTTGGTTCGGCGGTTGAAGCGGGCCAGCATGTCGCGGAACGAGGCGTCGGAGGCTTCGATCAGATGCGTCTGCGCCTTGGTCTGCTGGTGGGGTTCGGGAGCGCCGATCCTCTGGAAGGCGAGGTGGTAGCAGGAGTTGGCGTCGGTGAAGATGGCGCTGATCTGACCGACGGCGGCCTTGGCCAGCGCGTAGATGGCAGTCGCACTTCTGACGCCGTTATCGCCCACATGATAGGCCACGACGCGTCGATGCCGGCGGCTGTACGCCGTCCAGATTACCGCTCGCTGCCGTTTTTTTGGATGTAGGTGTAGATCTCGTCCATCTCGATGACATCGGGCTCCCCGGTGTCGACCGGAGCGGCATATGCCAGTTTCTGCTGCAGCGCTGCATGTTCCTTGCGGATCCACTTGAGAACCGCGGCCGGTGATGCTCCCAGCACCCGGCCGATCGCCCGGATGCCCATGCTGTTCATGTACATCTCGATCGCCATCGCCTTGGTCTCAGCACTGAACCGGGGTTGGCTGTCGGTGCAGTATCGACCGCACGCCCGGCACACATAGCGTTGATGCCCCGCCTTCCGGCCCCGCTTGATCAGGTCAGTCCCATCACACCTTGGGCAACGCATTCCATCCCCCCGTCTCAAATCACAGGAACAGACAAGAATCCACAATGCGGCCGGTGTAAACAGTCCCAATTCAGGGGGCGTGTGCGCGCCACCGCGTCCATGCGTCTTTCAGGGTTGGCGGGGCGTAACGCTTCAGGCCAATTAAAGCGGCGTTGATAACAACCCGTATCTAATTCGAATTGAGTTCTGGCTTTCTGTCGAACTCGCGCGACATTCACAGCGGTTACGATCTTTCCCTGTTTTTTGCCTTGATCTTTTCCGCTCTTGTCATAGCCCGCAGGCCCTATGTATCGTCAAAAAATGGAACCGTAATGGCTGTAATTGAAAATATGTGTCAGGTTCGAAGGCGCATTTACTATGGTGAAAGGTTTTGGTGACGATATTGGTGACATAAATTGTCTCGGTGCTTCTGAGAGAATGTATACACCGTGCTAATATCTATCAATCAAGAGAGCGGAGCTAGCGACGTGACACCGGATGCATGGACAAACTTGCAGATACTGAATTGTTCGTCGCTGCCTCTGTTCAGCGGATCGGGTGGGACGAACCAAGGGTTTTACAATCAGTATCAGATGAATAGTTGGTTTAATTGGCCACTGTTTGCGGACCCCGCGCTTGTGCTGGTGCCCGCCGCAAGTAGCTCTACATACATGGCTCAGTTTCTGCGCGGCGTGGGGGACGAGGACGATGCGGCGGATCTGCAAATCAACCTCGGGCCATCCAATACCGGCCAAGCCAATCTGATATGGCTGCAGGCCAGGAGCGCAGATAACAGCGCCCACTATATCCAGGCTGAGATACAAACCCCATCGATCGAGAATGCCGGTCCGTTCGCCATCGCAATTACGCAATCCGGCTTCTGGCCAACTAATGATCCTAGCGTTCTCTCGTGGTATAGCGGCAATCAGATTCTTCAGCTTGGTGCGCCGGACGATAACCAGTGCCTAGCTATCATTGATTTGCAGGCGCTTTTTGGGGTGCAAGTGGCGCAAATATTTGCGAAGACTATTTCCGCCGGGCAGCCCTCCAGGGCAGATGCCCTGACGCTTTGGATCGCCGTCAATCGATATATCTCCGGGGCGCAGAGGCACGCCGAATTTATTTAAAAGTCCGGCCGATCGCTTCTTTGAAGGATGCGTTACATGAGCGACTATCCCGATTTTTACACGCTAGGCGAAATAGTTATGTTCGCAAGTCCGGCTATCGCACGGGCTCCTATCTATTGTATGCCATGCGATGGCAGATTGCTAAAGATTGTAGATTATACGTCGTTATTTGCGATACTTGGCAATACTTATGGCGGGGATTCCCAAACGACCTTCGGTGTTCCTGATTTCCGAGGTGTTCTCCCGTTCGGTGCCGATGGCGGAAACTATAAGATCGGATACCGTTATCCAGACAGTTTTGCGACTAATCCCGGTCCGGTTGCGGCCGGGACGATAGCCCAGCAAAATCTGCCGTCCCTATCGGGGCAGGTCACAATCGCGGAGCAAAAGATAGCTCTCCCACTCAAGGCTACGACGGCTAGCGGTACTGGAACGCCCGCAAATCAATCAATTCTGGGATCGGGAGGCGCTGGCCAAGGCTCGGCAAATATCTACGTCCCCCAATCCTCCGCGACATCGTTGGTGTCCTTGGACGGAGGTCAAGCTACCATCCCGGCCTCGAACGTGAATGCGTCCTTTCCGAACGATAATAAGCCCGTGGAGTTTCCGTTGCCGGTTTTGTCCGTGGGATTTTTTATCTGCTACGCAGGTATTTTTCCTACGCCGTACTCCTAAAAATTTAGAACTCAGGCCTTTGAAAGGCTCGATGTCTGGGCAATTTTCCGCGCTGGCTACTCGTAGCCAGCGTCATGATCGACGTCGCGCCTTCATCGTGTCCCAATGTTTTAGCCATCGTTCCCCGCCGATGCGTCCTCACGCCTCGGCGGGGATGCCCCGACGATCCCGAATTGCTCGTAACTGCGGAAGCAAACGCGATCGTCGGGCAGACCGCCGCACCCCTCCCGAGACGAATTCGATCAGTGGATCTTTTTCATTCGGCTGACCAAGGTGATGCGCGGCGCCATCACCCAGTTCCACGGCGTCGCCCGGCGCCATCATCATGATCGCGATCGCGATCGCCTGTGCGCGGGTCACGAAGGTCGTGGAGACGACCCCCGCCGACTGGTCATCAATGGTTAGAAGATACAGCATTGCGTCGACCTTACGGATGCTTCGGGATCGGAGGCAATATCCATCGTCGCGGTAGCTGCTTCCCCGTTAAAAATTCCATGAACCGAACTGATTGAATGAGCGGAGGCGTCGACATGATCGCGAGCTTATCGTCCCATCGGCGGCTTCGCTCAGCGTTGCTGTAGCCGGCAGCGACCGCGCCGAAGATAAATCGCCATGCGTCTCGTTGATACGCTCGCAGGCAGACACCTGCGTTACTCGCTGCCCCTCCCGACTATGCCGGATATCTGCGTAATCGACATTCCACAACCTTTTGCTGCGCCGTCATTACCGATATGCGGATACTACCCGTCATCATCGAAACGGACGGTGAATGGACGGAGTGGGAAGATTTGCTCAGGTCTGACCGTTAATTCGCTGTCGCTCCAGACCTTCTCGATCATCGATCCTCCGCGCTTCGAGCCGCGACGATCACCTTTGCCCATTAAGATTCTCCGGTAAGCCCGCTGCTTCGAAGTAGAGCGCCTTGGATTTTCTTCCGCGCATGGCCGGGCTGGTCGCCGCGCGCCAGGCAAGAGCTTGAAACATCCGGTCGTGAGGGCGCCCCGCCGGGATAGTGTTGGTCTGCGTTGGGAAACGCTCGTCGCCACAGTCCCACAGCAGTCGCGCCACGTCTTCGAGACTGGCGGTTTCGCCGAGCGTTGCCGCGTCCTGCCCCCGGTACCAGAGCTTGCCCTCGGCGATCGTCGTGATCGCAGATGCCAGCACCGGCTCTCCCCACGAGATGGCTTCCTCGGCCACGGCAGCCTGTGCTCTGCCGCGCGCCCGGCGCTTCTCCAACCGAACGACATCGGCGGTCCGATAGAGGCTGCGCCGGGGATCGTCGGCATCCCGTCGAGCCTCGATCCGGCCGCGACTGACATAGGCGTAGAGTGTCTGCGGCTTCAGACCCAAGCGCTCTATCACCTCTTCGGCAGTGGACCACCCGGTCATAGCTGGGCCTATATATTGATTAAGTTGATCAAGATTGACCGAGATAATGTCCATGGGAATCCTGTGCTCGTCAAGCAGGAGTTCCAGAAATTGGCTGAAGGTTTGGAAGGCGTCGTTGCCGCAAACACCATATTGTCGGATGTCGATGGCGCGGCAGGACGGCTGGTGATCCGCGGGTTTGAACTTGGCCAGTTGGCAGGGCGGACGCGGTTTGGCGAAGTCGCGCATCTGCTGCTCGATGGCTTTTTTGACGATTTGCCGGAACCGGCCGGGCTTGAAGCGATGCTGGGCGCGGCGCGGGTCGAAGCGTTCGCCTATGTCGATGCTATCCCTGCAGGATTGAATGCCGTGGAAGCGGTCCGTGCCTTGTTGGCGCGGATACCTGACGGGGACGACCTGCGGACCGCCATACGGCTACCGGCGGGAGTTTCGGTTTTCACCGCCGCCGTTGCACGCCAGAGGAAGGGGCAAATGCCGC
This sequence comes from Sphingomonas sp. SORGH_AS_0870, assembly GCF_031453175.1. Lineage (NCBI taxonomy): Bacteria > Pseudomonadati > Pseudomonadota > Alphaproteobacteria > Sphingomonadales > Sphingomonadaceae > Sphingomonas > Sphingomonas sp. SORGH_AS_0870. The sequence continues at coordinate 3,921,751 of NZ_JAVIYW010000002.1, read as the reverse complement.
TACCGCCCGATCCGGAGGCGGACCATGCCACGGATATGTTGCGGATGGTCCGAGGGAGCAATCCGACCGTGGACGAGGCGGCCGCACTTGATACCTATCTTGTCACGGTCTGCGATCATGGCCTCAATGCTTCGACATTCGCGGTGCGCGTGACGGCTTCGACCCTTGCCGGCCTTACGTCGGCAGTGCTTACCGGGATCAGTACCCTGAAAGGCCCATTGCACGGAGGCGCCCCCGGTCCGGTCGTCGAGATGCTGGACGAGATCGGCGAAGCCTCCAACGCACGGGCCTGGATCGAACGCGCCATCGACAGGGGCGAGAGGTTGATGGGGTTCGGGCACCGCATCTACCGGGTCCGGGACCCGAGAGCGGATGCCCTGAAGCAGGCCGTGCGACCACTGTCATCAAATACGGGGCGGCTCGCACTTGCGGAAGCCGTGGAGGCCGCAGCCTTGCAGATACTCAGTGAGCGCAAGCCGGATCGATCGCTCCAGACGAATGTCGAATTCTACACGGCGCTCCTGCTGGAGGCCTTGGGCTTCGAACCTGCCGAGTTCACCTGCGTATTTGCCATGGGCCGGACACTGGGATGGATTGCCCATGCGCGCGAACAGGTCTGCAATGGCAGATTGATCCGCCCTGCATCAGTCTACGTCGGTCCGATCCCAAAGATCGCGGCCTGAACGATGGACGGCTTTCCGGACCCGTGAAGTTGGAGTGGGGCGTCTGTTGTTGGCGGCGACCGATGCCCGGCACAGCGCCTCGCTCAAATGTCAGCTTTTCCCTTTCGGCTGCTTGAAAGCCGTCAGGCAGGATCGGCCCAGCTTCAGTCGTTCCGCAATGCTGGTCGGCCGGGAATTGAGCGTCGGCTTCCGACACAAGCTGCCGTTCGCTATGTCTCATGCGAACGTCGGAAATGTCCCAAGGCTCGCCATTCCAGCGCCGCCACAAAACGATCGCGAACCGATGAATGAGTGTCCGGAGTTAAGAAGCGCAAAAAGGGCGCTGAGTGTCCATTATTGGGTCCTTTTGTCGATCACCTACGCTATAGCATTTTTCGCAAACCAAATGCGACCGTCCGGCCCACCGGGTTGAGATAGGCATTCTGATAGATCAAGGGCGTGGTGCCCAAGCTATTGCGCACGCTCTGGCGCGAATCGACGATGTTGGTAACGCCTAACGTCATGCGCATGCCCTTGAGCCACGAGGGCGCCTTCGTTCGTCCTAGATAGTCGCCAACGTTGGCGAATAGCGCGAGATTGATCGTCGCCAGGTCGCCGAATTTCAGATCTCCCGCCGGTGTGCCGGATCCACGAATTGATGTTCCGCTCTGCCATGTCGCGGTGAATCGGGCGCCGAGGCCGCGCTTGAAGGCGCTGGCCTGGAACTCAACCTCGTGCCGGGAACGGCCGCCCCGGACGTCGAGCGCACCCCCGTCGAGCAGGTTCAGAACCGGACCGCTGGGGCGCAGCAATACACTATCCTCCAGCCGCCAGCTGTGTTGTAGCGACAGCATCAGCCGGCTCGTAAGGTTTTCAACCCGTCGGGCGGCGGGACTCCCGGCCTCTACAGTCTCCAGGCGCGCGCCGGGCGGGAGGCGGCGCTTGGCCTCTTCGAGACTAGAGAACACGCGGACGTTGGCGTTCTGAAGACCGGGCGGCAACGGGCCTAGCGGCCTCATGAAGCTCAGGCCCCAGCGGATCTGCTGCTGGTTCGATCGCGCGAAGTTGATCGGCGTCGCGTCGATACGCTGCGGGCGACCGGTGGTGTCGCGGGTAAAGCGATCCGGGAACGCATCCTCGACCTGCGGCAACGCGATAGGAAAGGCAGCGATCGGATCGTCGATCCGCGTGCGGATATAGTCGATTGTGAATACCAGATCCGTCCTGGCCATCGGCTTGAAGGTGGCGCCTGCGCTAAGGACGTGGCGATCGTCGGCGTGAAGGCCGGGATTACCGCCGAAGCTGCGCGTGATATCGGCCGTCTCTCCACGGCGCGCATCGAAGGTGCGAACGTTGGGCACGACGATCAACGGCGCCCCGAGCTGTTCGACCGTCGGGGCCGATCGCGTGTCGCTGACCGATGCGAGCAGCGATAGCCCAGGCAGGGGCGTCCAGTGTAGGCCGTAGCCCAGGGTCCACAACGTGCCGACGTCCGACAGTCTTTCCGCGGCGACGGTCGCGTTGGCCGACAGCGCACCGATCGACGTGAGTGACGGTGTGGCGGCCCCTGCGATCGGCAGGTCAATGCTGGCCTGGACGCTGGCGGTGTCGCGCTCCAGCGACCCGACCCGCGTCGACGCACCCAGTTGGGATCGGCTGCTGACGTCGCGCGTCGTGACGACTGATCGCAGGCTGAGCGACGCGGACCCGGCCGGCAGGGTGAAGGGTGATCCGTTGACCAGCAAGTCGGCGTTGGCCGTCAGGGTGGCGAAGCGTGCAAGATTCTGCGGGGTGACGGGAACGCCGGTGTCGGTCGTGCTGTCGTTCGTGGTGCGGTCGAGGTTGCCGGTCGCGGTCCATTGCCATTGGCGCAGCCGCCCGCCGATCGTGGTGCCGAGATGTAGCGTCGCGCTGTCAACGTCGCGGTGCAGCACGCCATCCGGTCCCAGCCCGACCAGCGCCTTGGTCTTGCTCGTCTCGACCCTTCCGTTGAGCGTTGCTGCCACGTCGGCAATCGGATTGGCCGCGACGGTCGCATTCAGGGTGACGCGGTGGGTGGCGGGCAACAGCGTCCGATAGTCGCCGAGCGTCCGATCACCGCTCGGCTGCCGCACGTCGCGCTCGCTCTCCAGCAGGGTGCTCGACCGGCTGAGATCGGCATCGAGCATCGTGCGCGTATCGCCGCGGATGCGCAGATAACTGGCACCGCCCGCAGTCGTCGCCTGTCCTCCCGCGGTTGGCCCGGCGAGGTTCCCTTGGACGATCCGCGACGTAAAGCGTTCGAAGGCGACCACGTTCACCACCTTGCGATCGGCCGGATAGCCGTATTTCAGTGCGACCTCTTCAGGCAGAATCTCTGTCCGTTCGATCGCTTCGGTGGGAAGCCGGGCTATTTCGGCAAAGCTCGACACGCGGCGGCCGTTCAGCAGGACGATCGGATCGGCCGACGTATCGTTGCGTCCGCTCGACACCTGCGCGCCGAGCGCCTGGATCAGTTCGGACACTGTTGCCGTGCCATAAGATCGGATGTCGAGGGCCGATAGCGTGCGTTCGGGCTTGATATCGCCGATGACCGAACCACGCGGCGGGCGCCCGTTGACGACGATGTCGCCAGACGCGGTCGCCGGCCGCGCCGCGGGTAGTGCGTCCTTGTACTGCTCGCGCAGTTTCCGCTCGACGTCCTCGGGTAGCGGCTGGCCGTCCGGTCCGTGGAATTGGATGGCAGGCGGCGGGGGCGGGGACGCAGCGGGGGGCGTTACCTGTGCTGCGGCGAGCAGACCTATGCCGATGATCGTCGTCATCGCGTCACGAGGCTCGCTTCGCCGCGAAGGGCAAGGTTGCGAGGCCAGTGATATGCACATCGCCCGTCAGCGCCGTGCCCCCGGCATCGAGCGTCACGACAAAGGTTACTCGGGGTTCGGACTTCAGGCTGAACGTTGCACAGCCCGCGGTCACGGACACAGCCTCGAGCGGTCGCCAGACCTGCGCCCTCGACGATTGGTAGCGCCCGGACCACCCTGTCGCATTGCGGGTCAGTTCGAATGTCCAGTTGGCCCCTGCGAATGCGCCGATCCAGTGTCCGGCGAGGTGATCGGCAGGCTGCGTCGATGCGCACGGCGGCGCCGGCGCTGGCGCCGGCGCCGCGGCGGGCGAGGCCATGGCGAGAAGAATGGTCGCGATCATACAGCTCTCCAAATTGAAGCCGGGTCAAGGAAAGCAGATCGAGGTAGCGGGACGATGCCGCGTTCGTGACGGCGCGTGATACGAAGATGCTACAAAGCCGTGCTATCGCCTGAAGCGATGCACAGCGCTGCCATATCCCGAGATCGCATCGTCGTGGTGGACGACGACACCAGCATCCGCGACGCCTTGGCCGAGTATCTCGGCGATCATGGCTACGCAGTCCGCACGGCCAGCGGTGCCGTTGCCTGCGGTCGCTTACTAGCCGAGGCGCCGGCCGACCTGCTGGTGATCGACGTGATGATGCCGGGAGAGGATGGGTTGTCGCTGTGCCGGCGTCTGGCTCCGACCGGTACGCCGATTCTAATGCTGAGTGCGCTCGATGGCGTTACCGATCGCGTCGTCGGGCTAGAGGTCGGGGCATGGGATTATCTGGCCAAGCCGTTCGAGCCGCGCGAATTGCTGGCGCGCGTACGAGCGTTGCTGCGGCGGCCGCGCATGGAGAGCCCAGCGGCACACGGCGATGCGGTCGCGTTCGCCGGCTGGTGGTTCAGCCCCGACGAGCGCCGCCTGCGCGATCCGCACGGGCGGCCTTTGCTGCTGAGCGAAGGCGAGCATGCGCTGTTGGCTGCCTTCGTGGGGCGCCCCGGACGGGTGCTCAGCCGGGACACGCTGCTGGACGTCGCGCGGGGTATTGACGCTGCGTCCTATGATCGGGCGATCGACATCGCCATCAGCCGGTTGCGTCGCAAGCTGGCGGAAGGTGATAGTGCCCCGTTGATCGAAACGGTTCGGGGGGCTGGCTATCGCTTTCTGCCCGCGGTTCGACCGGCATGATGCGCAGCGTCTGGCGGCGACCGAGCGCCCTGACCGCGATTGGTGGGTTCAGCGTCGCGATCGCCGTGCTCAGCGTCGCGATCACCGCCAGCATCGTCCTGCTGATGCCCGATCCGCCCGCTGTGCGTATGACCGTCGCTGAGGCCGTCGCAGCGCTGCGGGGTACGAACGCCGGTCTGGCCCGCACGTTCGGCAGTCCCCCGGACGGGTCGCCGGCGGTGCTGCTCCAGCCGGTTCTGGCGCAGGCAATCGGCCGTCCCATTGCGGACGTACGGGTCGTTTGGCTCGATCGAGCTGCGCGTCCGACCCGCGGTGACGGTGTCGTCGTCTTCACGGCGCGCGGCAAGGGCGAGGCCGCCGGCAAGATGTTGTGGCCGGGCGGCACCCGGCCCAGCGGACCGGTCGTTATCCGCCGCCAGGGCGTGCTGCCCATGCGGATCGTTCCGAGAGGTATGACGGATTCGCTGATCGGCAAGGTCCTGCTCACATTGCCACAACCCGCATTTACCGCCAGCGTGCGTCTGGCGGATGGCCGATGGCTGACCGTTGCGCCACAATCCCCGACCTTTGGCGGGTGGCGGTTGAAGGTGCTGGTCGCGCTCGTCGCCAGCCTCGCGGTGCTAACGCCCCTAGTCTGGCTGTTCGCCCGACGCCTCACCCGACCGTTTCGCGCATTGGCGTTGGCGATCGATGACGGCCGCGATCCACCGCAAGCACAAGGGCCGCGCGAATTGCAGGATGCCGCGCGCGCGATCCTCCACCTGCGCGCGCGCCTGTCCGCCGAAACCGATGAACGCATGCGCATGCTGACCGCTGTCGCACACGACCTGCGTACCCCGCTGACCAGCCTTAAGCTGCGGATCGAAGCGGTGCCGGAGCCACAGCGCGCCCGCATGGCCGCCGACGCCGACCGCATGGGCGCGATGATCGCCGATGTCCTTGATTATGCCCGCACCGCCAACGCATCGCGACACCCGGTGCAGGTCCGGACGATGGTCGCCGAGATTGTGGCAGACCTGCTGACTGTGCGTCTGATCGACGGACCGGAGGTTACGGTGATCGCAGTCGAGCCGGCCTTTCGCCGCGCGGTCGAGAATCTTGTTCGTAACGCCGAAGACTATGCCGGGGGCGGCCGGGTTGAGATTGCCACCGAAGACGACGCCGCCATCGTCCGTGTGATCGACGCAGGTCCCGGCATCCCGCCCGCCGACCGTGCTCGATTATTGCGCCCGTTCGAGCGTGGCGACGCCTCGCGCAGCCGAGACACGGGCGGAGTGGGACTGGGGCTCAGTATCGTGCAGACATTTGCGGATCTACACGGCGGGACATTATCGTTGGACGAGGCGGAGGGCGGCGGGACGATCGCGAAGTTGGCCGTCCCTGCGCTTGTCCAATAGGATCGTGAAGCAAGAATTAGCGGCTTTGCCAGTGTACTGGGCTCGGTGGCCTATGCTGGGTGAGGGCCCGATACTACCCTTGTCTCGATATGAACGAACGGCAGAATGCGGGAAGCTACCGGGCAATCCCGAATGACCGCATCTGGGTCGTCACGATAGAAGGGCAGGGCGGCTTCCGCCCAATACCGGACGTTTCGAACTTGTTTCCTAGGCGGCGTGGACAAATTTGAGCCAGTATCGTGCGGTGGCGAGGTGGACCATGCCGAGGAAGCTGCTGACCAGTTGGTCGTAGCGGGTAGCAGCGGCGCGGTTGATCTTAAGGTGGCCGAACATGCGCTCGATGCGGTTGCGCTGCTTGTACAGCGTGCGGTCGTGCTCGATCTTCACGCGGCGGTTTGATCGGCCGGGGATGACGGGCTCGATGTTCCACTTCGCAAGGTCGGCACGGATCGCGTCGGCATCGTATCCCTTGTCCGCAAGCAGAGCATCCGGCGTGCGCTCGGGCAAGACGATCAGAGCGTCATACGCCTTGCAATCTGCTGCCTTGCCGCCCGTCAGGTGGAAGGCGAGCGGCCGTCCAAGGGCATCAGCCAGGCAGTGAAGCTTACTGGTGAACCCGCCTTGTGAGCGGTCAAGAGCGCGTCGATAAGCCCCCCCCTTTCCCGCCCGCTGCCGAAACGTGGGCGCGAACGGTTGTGCTGTCGATGCTGTAGTGGTCGATGTCTGCCATGATTTCGGCTGACGTGACCCCAGTCTGTCAACCAGCGGCAACCAGAGACCGACCGGTGTTGTCGCGCATGAGCACAGGTGAAGCAACGGGCGGGGTTAACCCCGCCCGTTGCTGTTCGAGCCCGGCAGCGAATGCGGCCGGGGTAGCGTAGCCGAGCGACGAGTGCGGCCGCTCGGTGTTGTAGTCGTCGACCCAGCGGGCCAGGATCGAGCGGGCTTGGCCAGTGGTGAAGAACAGCGTCTCGTTGAGCAGCTCGTCGCGCATGCGACCGTTGAAGCTCTCGACGAACCCGTTCTGCGTCGGTTTGCCTGGCGCGATGTAATGCCACTCGATGCTGGCATCGGCGGACCAGGCGAGCACCGCATTGGAGGTCAGTTCGGTCCCGTTGTCGCTGACGATCATCTTCGGCCTGCCACGCTCGGCGATCAGATCGGCCAGTTCGCGCACGACCCGCCGGCCCGAAATTGACGTGTCGACTACCGCCCGGAGGCATTCGCGCGTCACGTCGTCTACGATGTTGAGCACACGGAACCGCCGCCCGGTGACAAGCTGGTCGTGGACGAAGTCGAGGCTCCAGCGCTGGTTGGGGAGCGCCAGCACCGGTGAAGGTGCCCGCGCGCCCACGGCGCGCCTTCGTCCTTTCCGGCGCCTGACCGTCAGACCTTCCTCCCGGTAGAGCCGCTGGGTCTTCTTGCGGTTGATCGTGATGCCGTCCCGGCGCAGCAGGATGTGCAACCGTCGATAGCCGAACCGCCGACGCTGCTGTGCCAACTCGCACAGCCGCGACCGCAGGTCGCCATCATCTGCCCGGCACGAGCGATACCGCATGCTCGTGCGATCCGCTCCGACAACCGCGCATGCCCGCCGCTCGCTCATCCCCAGGGTCGCCTGGAGATGCGCGACCGCTTGCCGCTTCGCGGCGGGCGTCACCACTTTTTTGACAGCAGGTCTTTCAACCCCGCGTTGTCGAGCATCGTATCCGCGAGCAGCCGCTTGAGCCGGGCGTTCTCCTCCTCGAGCGACCGCAGGCGCTTCGCGTCGGACACCTCCAGGCCGCCGAACTTCGCCTTCCACGCGTAATAGGTCGCGCTCGACATCCCGTGCTTGCGGCACAACTCCGTCACCACTGCGCCCGCCTCGGCCTCCTTCAGGATGCCGATGATCTGCTCTTCCGAGAATTGCTTCCGCTTCATTCCGTCCGTCCCTTTGAGGGGCCGGTCTCTAGTTCCACCTGGATGAAGAAACGGGGGTCACGTCACGGCCAGCGTCACCGCCACGATCTCCCAGACCCCTGCCTCGTTCCATCACCGGAACCGGCGATATATGGTGTTCCAGCTCCGTATTTGGGTGGCGCATCGCATCAAAGCCGCCAGAGTATACCGTTGATGATCGAACGGTTCTGTTCGGGAGGCCTGCCGCGGCCCCGGTTCTTGCGGTCGATCAGCAGCAGGTCCTTGAGGATGCGCCATTCCGCCTCGGTAAGATGGTCTCGGCTCAAGCCTGCCTCCAAAAGACAGCCCTGAATCAAGCCTATCGCATCGCGTCAACGTCTGCCGCGCCTCCCGCCTGATCAGCTGCTTGCCGACCCTGCTCCCATTGTTTCAGAAGAGCCGACGGGTTGCCAGGAAGAGTATCGATGCTGCTACGAGACGACGAGCATGAAGTACCTTTGGGCTGGCGCGCCCGGTTTGTACAAATCGTGAAGGCCTTTCTGCGCGATGACGTTGAGCTGTCAGATCACCCAGTAAGCCGGGTGGAGCCTGTCGAACTCAAAACGGCAGAAAGCATCGTCAACAACATCAACGCGTATGACGCTCCTCTGGCATCATTGAATGCCGCCACGTGGGAGCGGTCTGTTTATCGCTGGATGGACGGCTATTGGCTGTTCCTGGTCGACCTCACGACCGTTTATGAAAAGGTTAGCGATTTAACCCTCCACGCCCAATTGCGGGACGCGCCAGAGGCGCGACTTGAGGTCCAGTCGGTTCACATCCCTTGAGCAGCAGACGTCCTAATTTTCTAACCGTTGGGCAGTGTCGCGTAGCGCCAACCGTTCAGCCCGCCGAAGTGGTTTAGGATTCACCTAATACCCCTTTACGCGCCAATCTATAACTCGTTTACGTTAAAAGCTGCTGCCGCCCGCCTTTAAGACGGGTAGCAGGCACTCCCGGTCAAATATTTAGAACGCGCATGATAGCCTATTGAATATCGAGCGGAAACGAAACGCGGAATATCGAGTCCTCGCCCGTCTTGGGTCGACCTGACACAATGAAGGATACTTTGTCGGGTGGGCAGTAAACTGCTGAAACTGAGGGGTATTCCAATGTTGGAACGAAATTTCGAACTTCGGCAAAGATCGGATTATTCAATACGTCCCGACCGTCGATGCTGAGATTTGTCAGCGAGGCGTTCCGATGGGGATCGGTTTGAAGCTGCACGAAAACCAGATGGTTGTTGCAGACCGCTGAGAACTGTGAAGTCAACTGAGTAGGCTGAGGATCAGGGCCGACCGTAATCGTTTGCGGGGGGGTGGTCTGTCCGAGGAGCAGAGCAGCACCAAGTAATATCAATTTGCTCATGACTTAGGCTCCTTTAGCAACGGTTCTGAATACCGCTAGTCGGACGGGTCGGTTGACCAGCATCCTGGCGATATTGGCGGATTTTTCCATCCGGCCCGATGATATAGTGGCTGAAAGCATACTCGGGAACTAATTTCGTTGATGGGTAATTGCTCTGTAGGGTTCGATACACTTTCCAGTCATTGTCTGATGGCAGGAAGTTTGCTTCATAGTCGGGAACGCCGACTCGTGGGTGGGAATGGACGACCGCGACAATACGTTCGAATGTCCCCAACGTGGGTATGCTGATGATTGTCTTCGGGGCATCTCGGCCAGCCGCGCGCGCTTCGGCCCAGGTTTCGCCTCGGGACAAGTCGGCGTTTCGAAAAGAAGGGTTTTCTGGGTTTTGAAAATCGCCAATGACGGCTGACCCATATTCGCGTGATGGGTAGTCGAGCTGGACCTTGATCTTTTCCTCAATGTCTACGGCAGTCTGATCCGTTCCAGCTTCCCGCAGTGCATTCTTGCGCGTGCACTGATGCTGATTACGTACAGGGCCTTCTGGCTCATCTGCGAATATGAATTGGCCACTAACAAATGGTATATTGGGGATATAGGCATCGAACAATTTAAGAGCTGGCTGACGTATCCCATTCACCACAACTTCGGGACCCGTATAACCAGGTGGCTGGCCGTCCGGCGGTGTCTCACTGTCCTGCGCGTGTGCAACATTGGCCCATAACAAAAGGACGAACGTCCCAAGTGCGTGTCGCAGCGTGATGCTGCTACAACGCGTACGATCCCCTAAGGGTCGAGTGCCCATTTTCTTTCTCCCGTACCACGATCAGGTTGACGAACTGATTGGTGGTTGCGGCACGCGCATGGGCCATCAGGCGCGATTCGCGTTCAGGATCGTAACGCAAGTTTCAGAAATTGCGAGGATTTCATCCTAACTCATGCGAGGTCTGTCACAGATGTATTTGCGGGGACCCAAATTAGACCCTCCCCAAACGGCCATGCTTGAGGCCTAAACGGCCCCGCGCAAATTGCGTCCCGACTGGATCGCCCACCTTGATATGTTCGCGGCGGGCTTTTTCGTGCATTCGGAGTTAGCCTGACGCCTGACCCCGCCCTTTGCAGCATCTCCGATCGGGAAGGCCGCGCTACTGCCGCTTCCCCCCTACCAAGCCCGCAGCGGCGCCACCCTGTCCATGATCTGGAAAGCGCGCGTGATCGCCTCGAGGTGCTGATCCGTCGCGTTCGGCAAGGGATATGATGCGGACGCTATCCGTGCCGACCTTGCCAAAAGGAATATCGAGCCCGTCATCCCTGGACGCTCAAATCGGTGCGTGAAGATCGAGCATGACCAGACGCTCTACAAGCAGCGCAACTGCATTGAGTGCATGTTCGGCCACCTTAAGATCAACCGCGCCGTCGCCACTCGCCACGACTAACTGGCCAGCAGCTTCCTCGGCATGGTCCACCTCGCCACGGCACGATACTGGCTCAAATTTGTCCACGCCGCCTAGGTTTCGTTAGCGGACATTGCGACAATGGAAGAGAATGCCAGCCTTATCGCTGAAACCGCAACAAGGCGACTGACCCTGATCGGCGACACGAACGGAATGTGGCGCTTCGTCGAAGATAGCGATTACGAGGGTGATGAGTATACCGGCCCCTATTTCGCTCCGACGCACCTCTCCGGGCTGTATGAGAGCGCCGACGCGGCGGAACGGGATGCACGGGCGATGCTAGCGTGGGTCAGGGATGGCTGAAGCCTCCTACTTGCGAACATCCGGATGTAAACTACCGCCGCACACGCCTTGCTGCGAGCCCCCTTCAATCATCCATCCGTCTGGTTTGTCGTTGGTTGAGGCAAGCCTTACTTCCCGGCGACGTGGGAAGGGTGGACGATATTCCTGACGTTGATCGGTTTTCCGTTCCTCGTGATTCTCTTTGGTATCGGCGGCTTACGCCCAAATGCAGACATTCGCATGGCTATACCAGCAGCCACTTGACAATGCCTGCGCCGACCAAAAGTACCAACGCGCATCCCCACCACGGAATGGGGATACCGTCGTCATATTCTCCGCGTTCGACATACAGGCGCACGTCTTGCCTCTGACGTGTGCCGTATAAGTTGTCGCGACAGCGAATGTCCGCATCATCAAGATAGCGGTGCACAGCCTCCGGTGTGGCGTCGATTGGCAGTTCTTGCTGAAGCTCGCTCGCTAGCCGTTCCACTTCAAGCCAATCGGTAGGCTCGCGCTCTTCGACAGCCAGGATTGCCGCCAAGCGGCGTCGCAACTCGTCCATTTCCATCCGCACAGACTATCGGAGCAGGTGCTTGGCGCAATGGCAGCTAGGTGTTCAGTCCCGGCATTTGGTGGATCGGGTCGACGATGAACCGGTCTGGCTCTGACGTCCAGATCTTGGCGATGTATTCGTAAGGTGTGAGGCCGCCGAGCGTCTTGAGCCGGCGGGCAAAATTATAGGCGGCCATGAAGTCGGCGAGGTGCGTCCTCAGCTGGTCATGGCTCTCGTAGTGGAAGCGTTTGACGGTCGCTTCCTTGATGGTGCGGTTCATCCTCTCGACCTGACCGTTGGTCCACGGATGGTTCGGTTTGGTGAGCCGGTGCTCGATATCGTTTGCCTCGCAGATCATGTCGAAGCGCATTTGGCGGGACCATGCGGTGTTGCGGTTGCGTGGCTGCTCGGCGAACTGAATGCCATTGTCGGTCAGGATCGTGTGGATGCGGTAGGGTACGGCTTTCAGCAGGTGTTCGAGGAACTCCCACGCTGTGCGCCTGGCAGCCTTGTCGACCAGTTGGGTGACCGCGAACTTGCTCGTGCGGTCTATGCCGACGAACAGGTAGAGCTTGCCTTCGGCAGTCTGCACCTCAGCGATATCGATGTGGAAGAAGCCGATCGGGTAGCGCATGAAGCTCTGCCGCCTCGGCTTGTCGCCCTTGACGTCTGGTAGGCGGGAGATGCCGTGCCGCTGGAGGCAACGGTGCAGCGCTGAGCGGGTCAGGTGCGGGATCGATGGCTGCAGCGCGTAGAGGCAGTCGTCGAGCGGCAGCAGTGTGTGGCGCCGGAACGCCACAACCATTGCCTCCTCGGCCTGGGACAGGGTTGTCGAATGAGGAGCCTTCGGCCCGGTCTTCAGGTCCTCAACCGTCGCCCGCTTGCGCCACTTCGCGACCGTCTTCGGGTTGATCCCCAACTCACGGCTCAGCGTCGTGAGCGAAGCTTGGCGTGCTGTATTGCTGCTCGGACGGCGTGCGTGGTCGTGGCGCACCCATGACGTACCTGTCCCATACGGCGTCCTTCCATTCCAACGAAAGGATCGCACCATCAAACCGTGGGATCAAACACCTAACCACCAACGGGCGACACCCAGCCAGCCAGCACCGGGGGAACTGCCCCGGTCTCGCGAGATGAACGAATGGCAGAAAGCGGGAAGCTAGCTGGCAGCTTCGAATGTCGCCTTCTGGGTCTGTTCAGACCTCGGTGCGTTCTGCCAGTTCCAAGGCATCCTCAACATCAACCCCCAAGTACCGCACTGTGCTGTCGATCTTGGCGTGGCCGAGAAGAATCTGAACAGCGCGGAGGTTGCCGGTCGCCTTGTAAATGATCGATGCTTTCGTGCGCCGAAGCGAGTGTGTACCATAATCTTGAGCTGGAAGGCCGATGCCGACCACCCATTCGTGCACGAGGCGAGCGTATTGGCGGGTGCTCATGTGGGCCATGTAGTCGTTTCGACTTGGGAAAACGAAGTCGTTCAGTGTTCCGCCACGACGCTCCAGCCATGCCCGCATCGTCTTGCGTGCCGTGTCCATTAGTTCGAACTGGACTGGCCGTCTGGTCTTCTGCTGAACCACGACGGCTCGGTCACGGACCCGGCCGCCAGAAACTACATCTCCGATCCGCACCCTGACCACGTCACAGCCGCGCAGCTTGCTGTCGATGGCGAAGTCGAACAACGCGCGGTCGCGCAGTCGTCTATGCTGGTCGAGCCAGAAGCGAATAGCCCATACCTGTTGCTGTTTCAGAGCGCGCTTCGCACCGATCAGCCGGCCCTCGTTCCAAGGCCGAAGTTCATGAAAGGCAGGGTCCATCGACGAATGACCCATTGATCACCTCCATCGGGCCAAATTGCCAAAGCAGCTTACGCAGGCGGGGTAAACCGATCGTTCTGAAACGTGGTTGATTGGCCAATGGTCATGCTGAACGAGCGGTCGGTTTCAGGTGCCGCCTAGGAATTCTATGAACGACTGGGATTGGGGTAGGCCGTTTTAGTGCCCGGCAAGGCATGCACCTGTCGAAGATAAGCGCTCGACCTGACATCATGCATAGATGTCGGCGACATAGCGTACGCCCTCCCGCTCGATCCGCTCCGCCCAGGCCAGTGCTTCGACGTGACTGGCATCGGTTTCAGCCTCGTAGATGCGGATGAAGACTTCGCGCACGGCTGGCGCCATGTGCTCGCCATCGCCGCAGAGGAGGATGCGTGCCCCCGCGCGGAACAGACCAGCTATCTCCTCACGATCCCGCCAGATGGCATCCTGGACGTGAACGATCCCGTCCTGACCCGTCGCGGAAAAGGCCATCCGCAGACTAACGACGTCCGTGTCCTGCCAACCCTCCAGTTCCTCGCGATACAGAAAATCGCCATCGGGATCGCGCACGCCGAAGAAGAGCAGGGCCGGGCCAAGCAGTTCGCCGGCGGCCTTGCGCACGGCACGTTCCTGAAGAAAGCCACGGAACGGCGCGATACCGCTACCCGCGCAAACCATGATGACCGGGGTCAGCGGATTGGCTGGCAAATGAAATCCCGCCTGGCTCTGTCGCACCGCCACGCCGAGCGTATCGCCTTCCTTCAGCCGGGCGAGGAAGGTCGACGCGACGCCTTGATGCAACCGATCGCCCCCCAGTGCCGGCGCCTGCAGGACCGATACCGTGAGCGCACACCGGTTTGGATCAACGAGCGGTGACGAGGCGATCGAATATTGGCGGGCGCGCATCGGGGGAAGGGCCGCGATGAACGTGCCAAGTGCCATGTCAGCCGATGCGAAGCGCTCCAGCAGGTCGAGCAGCGTCACCCGCCGCGCCAATATCTCCGCGGCATAGACGTCCTCCTGCGCCAGCCGTTCGGCCTCTTTGCGCTCCGGCGGGCAGGCTATGGTCGTGGCGATCGCCGAAATCTGCCCACGCGTCGCGGGCTGCTGTAACTCCAGATAGTCGCCGAACAGCGTCTCGGCCGTGACCGGCCTGTCGACGGGCAGGGCAGAGGGCAAACCAGGCGCGCCATGGACGATCACTTCCGTGTTTGGCTCCAGGCCAAAGCGAGTGAGAGCGCGCGGCGCACCGTTTCGGGCGGATTGCTCGGCAACACCGCCAGATAGTCGCCAGCGCGATAGGTCATGCCCTTGGGTAGGGCGATCTCGATATGCCGTTTCGAGCGGGCACTAGGGCGGTGCAAGTCGACCAGCTCGCGATTGGCGAGGACGGTGCCGTGTCGCAGCTCGTCGAGCTTGAGCAGGCGTTCGCGCGTCCCGCGCCGCACTTCCACGTCGATCCGGGGCTGCGCCTGAACGGCCGGTTCGCGTCCCTGTGACGCTGCAAGCGACGGCCAGAGACCGGCATACCAAGTCTCGAAAGCGCCGAACAGATCGCCAGCGGCATCGCCTTCGCCGCGCGGATGGAGGGCCTGCGCGCCTGCTTTGGCCAATGCGGCATCGACCCGCTTGGGGATCGCCTGCCAGGTGCGGGCCCATTGCCGATTGCCGCACCCGAACACCGCATAACGTCGCCCGTCCAGCGCATGGTCGGGCAAGCCTTCGACCCAAGTAACGAACCGCGCCGCATTGTCGGGCGGGCGTCCTTCATAGGAAGCGGTGGCGACGATCAGGGGCACGCCTTCGGGCAGCCCGGAGGCGTAGTCGTCCAGCGGCGCGACGGTCGCGGCATAGCCCTGCACGGCGGCATCGGCGCCGATCCGCTGGGCGAAGGCTTCGCTGGTGCCGGTGTTGCTGCCGTAAAGGACGAGAAGGGGCCCATTGTCGCCCGGGCTCGGTTCTGTTGGCGCGGTCAGCGGACGTGTCGGGGCGTCTTGCGCCGTGCTGCGCGGCCGTGCCGTCGCTCCGTCCCGGCGACGCGCATGGATATGGAGGTTGGCGGGCTTCAGGGTCAGCGTCTCGCTCACCACGAGCTTATAGTCGCGGTCGGCCAGGCTGATGTCGAAGCGCTGGAGCATCAGCGCCATGACCAAGATCGCCTCCTGCATGGCAAAGCCGCGCCCGATGCAAGCACGCTGGCCATTCCCGAACGGCTTCCAGGCATGGGGCGGCAGCTTGGCGGCGGCCTCGGGCGCGAACCGCTCGGGGCGGAACGCTTCCGGCTCGTCCCAGACGGTGGGGTCGCGGTGAAGGACAGGCGTCAGGATGAGCAGCGTGTCATCCGGGCTGACAGCATAGCGGCCGCCGATCGTCGTCGCCTCGCGTGGATGGACGCCGAAGGCCGGCGCGGTGGGCCAGAGCCGCAGCGTCTCCTGCAGGACCTGCTCGACATAGGTCAGCCGTCCGATATCGTCGATCGTCGGCACATGGCCGCCGAGCACGTCGTCGACATGCGCCTGCGCCTTGGCGAGCGCTTCCGGATGGGTGAGCAGCAGCCAGGTGGCGAAGCTGAGCAATCCGCTGGTCGTCTCATGCCCGGCCACCAGGAAGGTGATCATCTGATAGCCGATATTTTCGCGGCTCAGCATCTCGCCCGTCTCGGGATCGCGCGCCGTCAGCATCCGGTCCAGCAGGTCGCCACGTTCGCCCAGGCGCGGGTCGCCATGGCGCTCCGCGATCAACAGGTCGGAGACGTCGCGCAAGATCCTGATATCGGCTTCGAACCGGCGATTGCGCAGCAGCATCAGCTTGCCCGCCCCCGGTGGCAGCCGCGACCGCCGTCCGGATTCCTCCAGCGCCCCCACCATCGCCGCGACGAAGGGGTGCATCGCGTCCTGATAGAAGCTGTTGAACCGATAATCGAAGGCGCACAGTGCAATCGTGTCGAGTGTCAGCCGGGTCATATTGTCGGCCACGTCGATGGTGGCACCCTCGCCGAACCGCTCCCACCGCACCATCATCTGTTCCGCGATATCGTACATGCGGTCGAACATCGATCGCAGCCCGAGCGGACCGAAAGCGGGCATCAGCAGGCGGTGTGCCTTGCCCCAGTTCGGCTCCTCGTCATGCGCCGTGAACAGGCCGTCTCCGCCGACATAGCGTGCCTCCTGCAAGGGGCGGTGCAGCGCCTTCTTGAAGCGCGTCTCGTCGCACAACTCCTCGGTCAGGGCCTGGCTGCCGACGATCACCAGACCGCGTCCGAACATCTCGATGCGGAACAGCGGGCCATGCTTACGCGCCAGCCGCATCAGGCTCTGCACCGGCGCCTTGGGATCGAGCGCGGCGATGTTGCCGATCAGGGGATAGCCTTTGGGTTGCGGAATGGTGGCCATCGTTCAGTGCCTCCAGGTCATGACGGCGGCATCGATGATCGACCCGGCGTTCGGACGATCGTGTCGACGACCCATCGGTTTGCTCCTCATCCGCTATGTAGGAGCCCACATGAGAATTGGAAACCCATCGGTTTCCAAGGTGCTCTTTTTGGCGGAATTGGCGTATCGGACGAGGATGAATGAAGCGCCTCTGACCGACCGTCTGCCGCCCCGCCTCTTGGAAAGCGCACGCGCGGAATTTGGTCGTCACGGTTTTGCCAAGGCCAATGTCGGGCGGATCGCGACGGCCGCGATGATGTCGAAAAAGACAATCTATCGCCATGTGGCGTCGAAGGAGGCACTGCTTTTCGCGGTGATCCGCTCTGTGGTTGGCGAACTGGCCGCGACGGCCGGACCGCCCAACCCCGATGCGCCGCCCAGGGTATGGTTGACGGGCTATCTGACGGCGTTCTGCCATCTCGCCTTCTCGGACGAAGGCATAACCTCTTACCGCCTCGTTATGAGCGAAGGCGCGCAGTTCCCCGACGTCGCTCGTATCTATATTGAGACGATTAAGACCTATGGGATCAGGCCGCTCGCCAACCAACTTGCCGCCTATATGTCGGTAGGGCGAATGACCATTGACGACCCGGACGGCACCGCGATGATGCTGGTCTCGATGGTCGTGGCCGATGTATTGCGCGACGCCGCGCTTGGCTTGTCAGGCCCGCCGACTGATACCGGATTGCAGCGTCTTATTGAGCGTGCCGTCACCATTTTTCTTACCGGTGTTCTCTTGGACGCTTGCTGACCTACACCCAGCACTTTGCAGGATCATATCCCACACTCTCGAAAGAGACTGACTGGTTGCCCCTCTTGCTAGTTCTGGAAATGGTCGGCGGAAGATCAGTCCGGACGTGTGCTACTCAGGCATGGTAGCAGACGCAATACAGCCTCTGTGAACGTCAATCGACCGATATACTCTGTCCATTAACGCCTACGATGCACGTGAACAAGCGTCTGGAATTGGGAAGCGGATAAGGCATCCTGAATGTCCGGTAGTGTGTCATTTGTAAAAAGTCCGCCCGTTTTTGGTGCCGTTCGCCTCAGCATCCCATTCCTACGAAATCGAGGAATGGGATGCCAGTTAATTCACAAAACCCTCTCAGATGTCAGCACTGGCTGACATTGAGGTCGTTGATGACGCTGTTGTAGGTCTGGAGCAGCGTTTCGGCGTCCTCTACCGCCTTCGGCTTCATCATCTGGAACGAGGCACCATTCCTGCGATCCTTGGCATAGGTGCCGTCCTCGGTGCGCTGGATGATATCGCGCCCGGCTGCAAGATAGGCATTGGCGTGCAGCATAAAGCTCGCGCATGCCGTCTTGTCCTTCTCGCGGACCTTGTTGTCGAACTGGACGGCCATGGTGTTGAACTGGTCCAGGGACGCTTTGAATACCGCCTTCTGGTCGCCCAATCCCCTGCCATCGAGCACGCCGGAGGCATGATCCATGCTTTCCTTGAGATAATAGACGGTGCCCTTGCGATAATAGTCCAGGGTATCCTTCTTCGTCGCCTCGAATGCGGCCTTGATGCGCGCGCGGTCTGCGGCGTCGATGGCTTTTGCGTAGGTAGCCTGGGCCGATGTAACATTGTCCAAGGCGGTAAGCAGCGCCGGCTGGAGCTCGCGGCCATGGGCGCCATTGTCGCTCACATAGGTCTTGGCCTCAATATAGTTCGCCATATCACGATAGAGCGGCGCAACCTTGGCAAGCGCTTGGCTATAGGTCCGCGCCGCCCCGTCGAGTTCCGGCATGGCGGGCTTCATGGCTAAAGCCTTGTCCAACTGCGCCTTGATCCGGTCTATGCCCGGATCGGACGGAAAGAAAAGTTTTGTCAGGTCCTTGCCGCTGTCGAAAACCGGTTTTATGGAGCGCTGATAGGTGGCCACTATGTCGGCAAAGGGCGTGCGCGCTGTATTGGCCGCTTCGACATAGGCATTGTATTTCTGCATCTCGTTCTGGTCGGCAGCCGCTGTCACCGCGCTTGAATTTCCCTCTTCCTTGCTTCCGCACGCAGAAAGCGCGAGCACGCAAGCGGGAAGAGCCATGGAGCGAAGCAGTATCCTGAACACAAAAACGACCTCAGTTTGGTTGATGCCAACAGGCGGCTCCAAGTCTTTGGTTGGAAAGACTTTCGGACCGCGGCGCTCCCTATGCCCCCCTTGGGTACGCCTTTCAAATTTGGGAATTTTTATAACCGCACTGATGGGTAGAGTTTTGTGCTCCATCCAAGCGGATCTGCTGTTCTTCGATTGCGATCGCTATCTCGTAGCATAGCGATGGTCAGTGAACCGCGCCGGGTTTGTCGGAGGCCCCAACTCCTGAGAGGAAGGGGCTATGACGAGCAAGACGACGAACAAGTTTTCGCCTGAGGTGCGCGCGCGTGCGGTGCGGATGGTGCTGGACCATGAGAAGGATCACCCGTCGCGCTGGGCAGCGGTGGTATCGATCGCGGCGAAGATCGGATGTGCAGGCCAGACGCTGCACGAGTGGGTGAAGAAGGCCGAGATCGACAGTGGCGCCCGCGCCGGGGTGCCGAGCGATGTTGCCGCCCGGATGAAGGCGCTGGAACGCGAGAACCGCGAGCTGCGCCAGGCCAACGAGATCCTGCGTAAGGCGTCGGCGTATTTTGCGATGGCGGAGCTCGACCGCCGAGTGAAGTGATGGTGTCGTTCATCGACGCGCATCGCAAGGCGTACGGGGTCGAGCCGATCTGCCGGGTCCTGCCGATCGCCCCGTCCACCTATCATGCTCATGCAGCCAGGAGGATTGAGCCGACCAGACGGTCGGCTCGGGTTCGGCGTGACGATGCGCTCGGACCGGAGGTGCGCCGCGTGTTCGAGGAGAACTTCCGCGTCTACGGCGTGCGCAAGGTCTGGCGGCAACTGCGACGCGAAGGGTTCGACGTCGCTCGCTGCACTGTTGCCCGCCTGATGCGGGCGATGGGTCTGGCCGGCGTGATGCGCGGCAAGCCGGTGCGCACCACTGTCGGCGACAGGACGGCCCTATGCCCGCTCGACCGGGTGAACCGGCAGTTCCGCGCGCCAGCACCGAACATGCTGTGGGTATCGGACTTCACCTACGTCGCGACCTGGGCGGGGTTCGTCTACGTGGCGTTCGTCATCGACACCTACGCCCGCCGGATCGTTGGCTGGCGCGCCAGTCGGAGCGCACATGCCGGCTTCGTCTTGGATGCGCTCGAGCAGGCGCTACATGACCGACGGCCGATGCGGGGTGGCGGCCTCGTCCACCATTCCGACCGCGGCAGCCAGTACGTGTCCATCAAGTACACCGAGCGCCTGGCCGAAGCGGGCATCGAGCCGTCAGTCGGCAGCGTCGGCGACAGCTATGACAACGCTTTGGCGGAAACCATCAACGGCCTCTACAAGGCCGAGGTGATCTACCGCCGCGGGCCGTGGCGAAGCTTCGAGGCGGTCGAGTACGCCACGCTGGAATGGGTGGACTGGTTCAATCATCGCCGGCTGCTCGAGCCTATCGGCAACATTCCGCCCGCCGAGGCCGAAGAGCAATACTATGCTGCCGCGAACATCGTCGATATGTCAGCGTGACTCACATCCAACGGCCTCCGGCAAACCCGGCGCGGTTCACTCCGCCACCGGCGTGCCCGTCTCCGCCTGCTTCAGCGCAAACGCAATCTGCTCTTCCGTGTACCTCGACTTCTTCATGTCCCAGCTCCTTGCCCGCAGGCTTCAAAGGGCCGGAAAACTCTCACCCAGCTTGGATAAAAAACAGGGGGGACGTCACCAGCAAATGACAGCACTGAGCACCTAAGCGGCGATTTGACCAGAAAGTTGGGTAGAGTGTCGTTGCGATCAGCCAGGAGGGCCTGCGCAGGGAGCCATTATGGGGCAGCCTGAGGCTTGGCAGCCTGAGGCTTATTCGCTGGATTTCCTTTGAATGAGCCGCATTCGGCTTGCATTGGCCGGGCAAATGAGGGACCAATCGAGAAACAAAATAGCGGGGATTCACTCGCCAGGCATACGAGTGCAAACGCACCACGGGGCCGTAGAATGGGAGAGGGTCCTATGTCTGCGGTCTATTCGCTATCGTCATGCATTGAATGGCAGTTCGCCGAAGCTGGAGCGCTGGATGCGCGTCTTCGCGCGGCCAGGGCGGCCGGTTTAGAGCTGGCTGAATTCCACCTTTGGCGTGACAAGCCCATCGACGCGCTCGCGGTGGCGCTCTCGGACACGGGAATGCGGCTGACCAGCCTGTGCGTCGATCCGCGCCGCTCGATCGTCGATCCCGCTGAGCGTGAGGAGATGGTCACCGCCGTTCGCGAAACCATCGCCGCCACCGCCAAGCTCGGCAAGCCCGCCCTGATCGTCGCCTCAGGTTTCCGGGTGGAGGGCATGAGCGAGCAAGAGCATTTCGACAATGCCGTGGCCGCCTTGCGCGCCGCGGCCGATGCGGCGGAGGAGGCGGGCGTCATGCTCCTGCTCGAGCCGCTCAACACCCGGCTTTTCGCGACCATGTATCTGGTCAGCACCACGCTCGGCCTCGACCTGGTCGAGGCGGTGGGCAGCCCGAACCTGCGTCTCCTGTACGATGTCTGGCACAGTGCCGTGATGGGTGAGGACATGCGCACGGTACTCACCGGGCGTATTGATCTGGTCGCCCATGTGCAGGTCGCCGATATGCCCGACCGCAACGAGCCGGGGACCGGCGCTGTCGACTGGAAGGAGGTCACGCAGACCTTGCGTGATCTGGGCTATACCGGAGCCATTGGTCTCGAATATTTTCCGACGCTGCCCATGGTGCAATCGCTGGCCGCTTCGCAAGAAGCGCTGGCCGACTGACCCGCATCCGCTGCTTCCCAGTCCTGAACGGGTCATCGTCATGCAAAAAAGCGAATTGGGCTTTGTCGAGCGCCTGAGTTACGGCTTTGGCGACATGGGAACCAGTCTGGCCTATAATATGGCCAGCGGTTTCCTGCTGTTCTACTACACCAATGTCGTGGGCTTGCCCGCAGCGTCGGTCGGCACGGTATTTCTGGTCGCGCGGATATTGGACGCCGTGGTCGATGTGCTGGTCGGCATCGGGGTCGATAAGACCCGCACCCGTTGGGGGCGTACCCGCGTCTATTTCCTGTGCACGGCCATTCCCTATGCGCTGTTGACCGTTGCCGTGTTCTCGATGCCTGCCTGGAGCCAGGGCGCGCAACTCGTCTACGCCTTCGTCACCTTCAAGGCGCTGGGTATCGTCATGTCGCTTCAGGCGATCCCCTATACCGCGTTGATGCCGATGATGACGCTGGACGGCAAGGATCGGTTGCGTCTGTCGGGCTTGCGTTCGATCGGCACCGCAACCGGCGTCGTGCTGGGAACGGCGGCGGTCATGCCATTGGTCGGTTTGCTGGGCGGAGGAAACCAGCAGCGAGGGTTCACGCTCGTCGCCGTGCTGTTCGCGATCGTCGGGCTGATCTGCACGCTGGCGCTCTTCCGCAACTGCAAGGAGCGGTACGAGGATGATGCCCCGCCGGGCTTCGCCATTCTTTCCGCGGTCGGCGAGATGTTGCGAAACCGTGCCTGGCTGGTCGTCTTCTTCCATTGCCTGCTCTATTTCGCACGCTTCGGCATGATGATGGCCGCCACCGCCTACTTCGCCATCGACGTCATGAAGCGGCCATGGATGATCTCGGTCATGCTGCCCGCCGTCGCAGGTATGCTGCTCCTGTCCGCCTTTTTCGCGCCCGCGATCCTGACGCGTACGGGCCTGCGGAACGGCACGGCCGGCGCGCTCGCCATCGCGGCGGTGCTGTTCGGAGCGTTGCCCTTCGTTCAGGACAATGTGCCGGTATTTCTGGGCTTCTACGTCGCGGGCTGCCTGGCGACCTCGATCACGATCACCTCGACCTATGCGATGATCGCGGAAACCGTAAATTACCACGAGGCGAAGTTCGGCGCCCGTCGCGAGGGGCTGTTATCCGCGGGCATCAGCCTTTCGACGAAGCTCGGCATGGCACTGGGCACGGCCGGTTTCGCCTATGTGCTGGGCGCATTCGACTATGCCCCCGGCCATGTCAGCGACGCCGCGCGGGAGGCCATCCGCTGGACCTATAGCGGCGGCGCGGTGGCGGTGCTCGCCGTCCAGACGCTCGTCGTTCTCTGCTGGCCCCGGACGGGACCGGCCAAGCCCTGATCACGCAAATTCGGATGTCGCGCGGCGACACATCCGTAGACACGATGGAAACCGTCATGAACAAAGATGCGATCGGCATAAGCCTGGATTTGATCAATCGCCATTATCAGGAACCGAACCGAAACCGGTATGAAGGCAAGTATTTTCTGGGAGGAGCTGTATCCGCTGATCAGCGCGAGCGGGTTCCGTGCGATCGAAATCCCCTATGAGCCGGTCTGGCAATTTGGCGGCCGGAGCGGCGTTCCGATGAACCGCTATTGCATCAACACAAAGTATCAAAGCGCCGCCAATTACCGGGGCGTGTTGCGCCAAAGCGGCATCGACCGGGTCGTCGGCGTTACATTCGATCCCAATCTGTTCATGCGCAATGACAATCTGGGCTTCTTCTTCGGTGCCAGCGGCCATTTCGCGGGCGAGGCGCTTTCCCATGCCGCCGACCTCGGTGCCGATTATTTCGCGATCAGCCCGTCCGCCTTTTACGGGCGGATGGCGCATTATCACCCCGATCTGGACGCGAAGATGGGCGACATCGTCTCGGGCGTGACCGAACTGCTCCAGGGTCTTGCCACCAAGGCGCAAGAGGCGGGCGTGGCGCTGGTATTGCGCAACGAATATTGGAGCCTTTTCCGGGGCGAGGGCATCATCCAAATGCTCGACGCCCTGCCGGAAAGCGTGAAGCTCGACGTCGATACCGCGACGTTGACGATCGCGGGTGTCTCGCCCGCCGAGTTCATCAACGCGCATATCGGCCGGATCGGCTGCGTGCACCTCACCGATACCGACTTCGTCGATATGGACGAGACATGGAAGAGCCCGAACCCGGAATTCCCGGCCGGGCGGGCCACACAGGTGTTCCGCGATCCCGGAACCGGATCGGTCGATCTGTCGCGTATCGTCCAGCTACTGGATGATCTGGGCTATGACGGACCGGTCGTCTGCAGCGCCCGCCAGACACGCGATCCGTTCCGCGCTCTTCTGCGCACTCGTGCCTTCCTCAATCAACTGCCGAATCAGGCCGGACGGAGTGCCCTGTGATGCCCAATATCCGCTACGCCAATATGAGCCATTGGAAGGCGATCCCCTATCGGCAGATCGAGAACTTCCGCGATTTCTATTACGAGAACAATACGAACTCCGCCTATTATTCCGACTGGGACACGATCCTGAAATACCAGTCGGCGCTCGGCTTTGACGGTATCGAGATCGCGC
This sequence comes from Sphingomonas sp. SORGH_AS_0870, assembly GCF_031453175.1. NCBI lineage: Bacteria > Pseudomonadati > Pseudomonadota > Alphaproteobacteria > Sphingomonadales > Sphingomonadaceae > Sphingomonas > Sphingomonas sp. SORGH_AS_0870. Next base: position 3,897,464 of record NZ_JAVIYW010000002.1, on the reverse strand, counting down.
CCTGGGACCTGGCTGACATTCTGCCCCTGTTCGGCTCGCCCGAGGCATTCACCGCGTTCGCGAAGGATCGCGGCGTCGATGTGATCGGGATGTTCCACGGCGCCCATGCCTCGCATGCCGCCGATCATTTCGAGGAAGCGGTGCGCTCGGGACGAGAGGCCGTCGACACGATCGTGAAGTTCGGCGGTACCTATATGAACACCTGTCCGACCAACAACTATTACGGGTCGGGTCCGCTGTCGCGTGAACAGGTTCAGCAATGTGCCCGGACGATCAACGAGATCGGGCGCTATGCGACCGACCACGGCGTCAAGATCGGTCTGCACAACGAGTTCTTCTGCGCGATCAATCTGCCGAACCACCGCGAGTTCATCGAAAGCACCGATCCTGAGCTGGTTCACTATTGCATCGACACGGCGCAGGTCGCGATCATGGGCGAGGATCTGCTGACCTTCTATGAAGATTATCACGACCGGATCAGCACCTTCCACCTGAAGGATACGGCCTCGGTCCGCCAGCCCGATGAAGTGCGCTATGCTCAGGACCCGGAGATTACCGATGACGGCACACGCTGGTTCTGGGAACCCGGCCTGGGTGAGTTGGACCTGAAGGGCCTGTATCACCTGTTGAAGAAATATCAGTTCAAGGGCTGGATGTCGGTCGAATATGACGGGTCGCCGGATCTCCTCGCGTCGATGGCCCTGACACGATACCACCTCGATAAGGAATTGCGGCCCATCTACGACTGAGGGGAGGGCGCAAGTGCCCCCCTCAATCGAACAGCCGCTCCGGCAGGCGGGTCAGCAGCAACGCGATGGCCAGCAGATCCGCCGCCACCACCAATGTCGCGATCAAGAAGGCGGTCACGGGCGGCCGATAATCGCCCGTCAATGAGAAATAGATGGTGGCGATCAGGGCCGTGCCCATGGCGCCGCCGATCTGTTGCATCGTCTTGTGCATGGCCCCCGCGACACCCGCGTGATTGCGATCGACGCGTGACAGCGTGATTGGCCCCAGTGGACCGCTGAGTGTCCCCATGCCGACACCCGCGAATAGCAGCAGTGCGCCGATGACCACGCTTGGAAGTGCGATGTGCACGGCGACCCCGGTCGCCGAACAGGCGAGCGCCATCAGGATCGCACCCGTTATCGGCACACGACGTCCATGGACGGGCAGGGCCTTGCGCCCGATCTGACTGATGCCCGCCATGACCCCCATTCCAAAGGGTATGTGGAGCAGCGCGACGTCGATCGGGCTGTAACCTAGCCCCTGTTGCAGCGTCAGGCTGAAGGTCAGCAGGAAACCGCCCGAGGCGATCGCAAAGGCTCCTGTTGCCGCCAGTCCGACCCGAAAACTGCGGTCATGGAACAGCGACGGTTCGATCAGCGCAGACCCCAGTCGGGACCGGCGTGCGCCTTCATAACGCCAGAACCACCACCATAGGCCCGCACTCGTCAGGACCAATGCCGCCGTCCACCACGGCCACCCGGCGCTCCGCCCCTCGATCAGGGGGAGCAGCAGCGTGCCGAGCGCGAGGAACAGCAACAGCGATCCTGGCCCGTCGACACGCAACGCATGGCCCGAGCGTCCAGGCGGCAAGAGCGTCAGCCCCGCGATCAGCGCCAGTGCGCCGAAGGGCAGATTGATCAGGAAGACACTGCGCCAGCCCAGATCGAACGGGTTGAGCTCAATCAACAAGCCGCCAAGCACCGGGCCGCCGATCGCTGCCAGCCCGCCGACCACGCCAAAGGCGGCCAGTCGGCCGATCCGTTCGCTGGGTGAATATAAAAGCTGGATCAGCGCCACGCCCTGCGGTGCCATGATCGCGGCGGCCGCTCCTTGCGACAGCCGCGCGACGGCAAGCGTCGTCGCATCCTGCGCCAGTCCGCACCCCAGCGACGCGATGGAAAACCCTGCCACCCCGATTGCGAACATCCGCGCATAGCCGAACAGATCACCCAACCGACCGCCCACGACCAGCAGCACGGCGAAGGTCAGGAAATAGCCCGACACGACCCATTGCATCGCGCGGTCCGACGCCCCCAATCCCTGCTGGATTGCGGGCAGTGCGGTGTTGACGATCGTCGAATCCGCCACGTCCATGACGAAGGCGAGCAGCACCGTCGCGAACGCCAGCGTCCTTTGTCGCTCGCTCAACCGATCCGAAACCGCGCGTGTCGCCACCGTGATGATCCTTGCTTGACAGAGTGGCACGTCATGGCGATACCACGTATCAGAATGCAAGTTCTAATTAAGCCGTAAGAGCGGCGAATCGATTGGGAGAGAAGCCGATGGTCATGACGCCGGAAGACCCCGAGGCACGCCGACCCGGCATAGGTCAGGGTATCACCGTCATCACCGCCGGCTTTTTGCCGATCCTGGCCATCGCGTCGCTGTTTCCGGCGGTGCCGTCCATCATCGACCATTTCTCGGCCGACCCGTCCGCGTCGTGGAAGGTGCCCGCCATGGTATCGGCGCCAGGCCTGACGATTGCTGTGGTCGCGCTGTTCGCCGGGATTCTCGTCGATCGCTTCGGACGGCGCAAATTGATGCTGGCCGCGACCCTGCTCTACGCGCTGTTCGGCGCGGCACCCTTTTTCCTCGACAGCCTGAACGGCATCTACGCCTCGCGGCTGTTGCTGGGCGTGTCGGAGGCGGTGATCCTGACCACGCTCAATACGCTGATCGGCGATTATTGGGACGAGAAGGGGCGGCGCAACTGGCTGACCATGCAGGGGCTGGCCGGGCCGTTCTTGGCCAGCGGGGTTATCCTGGCTTCGGGCTTCCTGACCGGCCTGCGCTGGAACGGCATCTTCCTGATCTATCTGGTCGCCTTCCCGATCTTCATCGCAGCGGTGAAGTTTCTCTACGAGCCGCAGAGCGATGCGACGGCGCGCAAGATGCTGGGCATCGGTCAGGCGCCTGCGCGTACCCCGTTCCCGATGGCGTCCGTCGCCATGATCGGCGGCGTGACCCTGTTCGCCTCTGCCCTCTACTACGTCTTCATCATCAATGGCGGCATGGCGTTCCGCGAAGTCGGTATCCAGTCGTCGCAGGACCTCAGCAAGCTGACCTTCATTCCCAGCCTGTTCGTCATGCTGGGCTCTGCGATCTTCTGGGCGACGGGTCGGGCGCGTCCGGTGGTGCAGCTCGGCATCTTTCTGTCGCTGATCGGCGGTGGGCTGGCGACCATCGGTCTGGCGCCGGACTGGCGCTGGATGATCGCGGGCCTGGTGGTGCAGCAGACCGGTGCGGGCATGGCGGTACCGACCCTGATCGCGTGGGCGCAGACCAAGCTGCCCTTCGAGCATCGCGGTCGCGGCATGGGCGTGTGGACGGCCTGCTTCTTCTTCGGCCAGTTCTCCAGCCCGTTCCTGGTCTCGATGTTCCGAACCCAGGCTGGGACGATGCAGGCGGCATTCCTGATCATGGGTGCCGCCGGGGTCGTCGGCGCGGTCACGGCCTTCCTTATCGCGGCAGCCCGTCGTGGCGGCGGTACGCCCGCCATTGCCGCCGCTGTCTGATCCCCATCCCACCATTCAGGACGATATGACATGACGATCAAGCGGGGCGTCAGCCTCTATAGCTATCAGAACGAGACGTTCCTCGGCAAAATGTCGCTGGAGGACTGCATCCGCACCACTGTCGGCTTCGGTGCCGACGGGATCGAGGTCATCGGCGAACAGACCTTCTGGGGCTGGCCCGAAGCTGGCGTCGCGGACGAGAAGATCGCCGAGTGGCATCACCTGATCAACAAATATGACGCCGTGCCGGTCTGCCATGACTTCATGCTCGACTATAAACGCTACAAGGGCCGCGAAATGCCGTTTGCCGAGCAGGTTGCGAGCGTGCGCAAGGATATCGAATTCGCTGCAAGGTTGGGCGTGAAATATGTCCGCGCGCTGGTGGCGATTGCACCGGAGGTGCTGGTCGCCGCCGCGCCTTATGCCGAGGAAAAGGGGATCAAGATCCTGATCGAGGTGCATGCACCGCTGCACTTCGATCATCCCTGGATCGTCCGCCATGCCGAGGCCTTCGAAAAGTCGGGCAGCGACGCGCTGGGCTTCCTGCCCGACATGGGCATGTTCCTGTTCCAGTTTCCGCCCGTGTGGAAGGAGCGCTTCATCCGCAACGGCGTGCCCCAGAACATCGCCGACTATATCACCAAGGCTTATGAGGACCGGGTTCTCAGCGAATATGTCATCCTGAACGTGCGCGAGATGGGTGGGGTCGGCCCGGCGATAGCAATGGCGGAGACGCTGCGCCACAATGCCGCGTTCGAGCCGAAGCGGATGCTCGATTACATGCACCGCATCCACAATGTGCACGGCAAATTCTACCAGATGGATGAGAAACTGGTCGAACCCAGCATCCCCTATGACGAGATCGTCCAGGTTCTGAAGCAGGGGAATTACGACGGCTATATCTGCTCGGAATATGAGGGCAATCGCTGGATCGAGGATGCGTATGAGGTCGACTCGGTCGAACAGGTCCGCCGCCATCAGGACATGCTGAAGCAACTCATCGACGTGCCTGCCAACACCACAATCGCCGCCTGAAGGACTTGACCGATGTTCGACAACAAGATGATCGTGGAAGACAGCCTGAAGGCGACTGACACTGGTTTCACCATTGAGGCGCGGTTGCCCTATTATCGGGGCCTGGGCCTGTCGATGATCGAGAATGTGGCGGTCAGCGTCGATGGCGAAGCAGTCCGGCGCGAGGACATCACCGTGTCGCTGCGTGGGCGCACTTGGACGCTGGACGAGATGGAAACCGAATATAGCGACCGCTGGAATTTCGGCGAGAAGGCGCTGGTGGGCGTGAAGCGGGCAGGGGGGCTGGCGCCGGGCGAGCACCGGATCGAACTGGCCGAGACGATGCGCATCTCCTATCTGCCGTTCGTGCCGACGACCAAGGATAGCAAGACGCTGATGCTGCGCTGATCGGCGGCTTCGGTGAATAAAAAAGGGGCGGCCGTCCGATCGGAAGGCCGCCCCTTTTCTGATGTGTCGTTTAGATCGCGCCTTCCTTCAGCATCGACACGGCGTTCGCGCAGGCCCGCGCGGTCAGCGCCATATAGGTCAGCGACGGGTTCTGGCAGGCCGAGGACGACATCTGCGCGCCATCGGTGACGAACAGGTTGGGCACGTCATGCGCCTGGCTCCACTTGTTGAGCACGCTTGTCCGGGGATCATGCCCCATGCGCGCGCCGCCCATCTCGTGAATGGCCGACCCCCCTGGATTGGGCGTGTCCATACCCATGATGACATGACCCCCGGCGGCGGTCAGCATCGCGGCGGCTTCCGCCTTGGCATCGGCAAGTGCGGCATGTTCCTGCGCCCCGTGTGAGAAATTGATGCGCAGGGCCGGGAGGCCCGCGGCATCCTTGACGGTCGGGTCGAGTGTGATGCGGTTGCTGGGACGCGGCATGGAGTCGGCAAAGGCGACCAGCACCATGCGCCACATGCCGGGCTCACGCAGGCTGTCCTTATAGTCTTTGCCCACGCCGGGCGCGCGCTTGCCACCCGTCCAGGCTGCGCGGAATGCGCCGCCCTGATAGGAGAAGCCGCGCGTATGCCCCTTGCCGTCGATCGTATCGAGGTTGCGGAAGCGCGGGATGACCACGCCGGTCGGGCGATTGCCGAAATAGCTGTGTTGCTCGAACCCCGGCATGACCGCGATCCCGGCGACCGTCTGGGCATGGTCCATGATATGGGTGCCCAGCACGCCGCTGGAATTGGCAAGGCCGTGGGGATTGGCTTCGTTCGCCGAGCGAAGCAGCACGCCGACGCTGTTGAACGACCCGGCGTTCAGGAACACGATCCGGGCGTGAGCGCGCTGTCTCGTGCCGTCCTTGGTGTTGATGAAGCGCACGCCGGTGGCGCGGCCGGTCGCCGGGTCCTGCTCGATCGCCTCGACCACCGCGTCGGTGACGAGCGTCAGATTGCCGGTCTTTTGCGCGGCGGGCAGCGTCGAACTCTGCGTTGAGAAATAGGCTCCATAGGAACAGCCGCGCGCGCATATCGAGCGATACTGACACGCCGCGCGCCCCTGGTCGGGCTTGGCCTCGGTGAGGTTGGCGTTGCGTCCGATCGTCAGGCGGCGGCCGGGCCATTGCCGACCGATCACCTCGCGGGTGTGTTGCTCGACGGCATTCAGCGCCATGGGCGGCTGGAAGCGCCCATCGGGAAGCTGGGGCAGGCCCTCCGCCATGCCCGCGACGCCGATAAACTCCTCGACCTTGTCGTACCAGGGTGCGAGATCGGCGTAGCGGATCGGCCAGTCGGTGCCATGCCCGTCGCGGCGATTGGCGTCGAAATCATAGTCCGACCAGCGATAGCATTGCCGTCCCCAGGTCAGCGACCGCCCGCCCAGCTGGTAGCTGCGCCACCAGTTGAATTCGGTTTCGCCTTCGGTGGTGTAGGGGTTCTCGCGGTCGTTGACGAAATGGTCCTGCGTGAACTCGGTAAAGTGCCGGTTCTTGCGCTGGACGGCGTAGTCCTTGCCATAGAGTTCGGCGTCGCCGACCCCGCGAAATTCCAGATCCCAGGGTGCCAGCGTCTCGCGCGTGTAGCCGCTGCCATGTTCGATCATCGGCCCACGCTCGATCATCAGGACCTTCAGCCCGGCTTCGGTCAGTTCCTTGGCCGCCAGCCCGCCGGTAATGCCCGAGCCCACCACGATGGCGTCGAAAACGGGTTGTTGCGCCATCAGCTGAACTCCACTGCGGTCCAGTCGCTCGACCAGGCGCGGCTTCCGGGGATATAGGGGATGTCGGCGTCCCACCGACCAGGGACGAGCTCATATTGCAACTCGCGTGAGCCGCCGACCTCGGAGGTGTAATAGGCGGTGAGGATCAGGCCCTTCAGCTTGCGCCAGGGCGATTCGACCGCGTCGGGTCCAGCATCGGCAAAGGCGGCCTTGTCGATCGCCGCGACCGCTGCCTCCCGCCCGGCCGGGGGGGCGGCCAAATAATCGCCGTGCGTCGCGGCGTCGAGCTGCCATTCCAGCCAGTCGAGATAGTCGAGCGTCCCATCGCGGCGTTGATGGCGGGTGATCGTCGCGGGCAGAGCCGCTCCGGCGGCCGGAGCGCGGGTGCCGTCCAGCCCATGGGCAAGCGCGAGAATGACGAAGTCATGCGCGCCGATCTCGCCCGCGCCGGGGGTGGTGGTTCGGGGCAGGACACGCTGGGCGACGTCGCGCAGAAGCGCACGTTGCCGGTCGGTGACGACCTCTGCCGTGTCGGTCCAGCGGACGGCGGCGACGGGAACGCCCACCGCCATCGCGAACAGCGCCGCCCCTCCCAATAGCTCGCGCCGAGCCAAGCCCGTATCGGCCATGCCGTGCCCCATCCTCGCCTACGCCGCTTTTGCCAGCGGCTATAATTAGAACTACCATTCTAGTAAGACGATTCGGAAGACGGTGCAAGCGCTAAGCGCGGGTGGGGCGCGCCTTGGGGCTGGTCGAAAGATAGGCGGCGAGCATGTCGGCCAGATCGGCCTTCAATTCGGTCCAGTCGCCTTCGCCCGCCGCGTCGATCGACGAGCCGAAGCCCAGATAGCGCGCGATCGAGGCATAGAGGATACGGAAACCCGCATCGGCGGCATGCTCGGGATCGGGATGGCGGATCGAGTCGCGATTGCTGAGCAATGCGGCGATCACCGCCTCGCTGGTGCGGCCATAGCTGCGTTTGCCGATGGCGGCGATCACCGGATCGGCGCTCGCGCGGAGCATCAGCGGGCGCATCAGGTCGGCATAGCGCCGCAGCACTTCGGCCACCGATTCGACCAGATCGTGCACCATGTCGATCAGGCCGCCGCCGCGCGCAGCCAGATCGGCGATCACGGCCAGCATGTCGGCGTCCACCCGTTCCAGCACCCGCAGCTGCACGACATGGACCAGATCGTCCTTGCTGTCGAAGCGGCAATAGATTGAACCAATCGACACTTTGCCGTGCTTGGCGACCTCGTTCAGCGTGAATTCGTCCGAACCGCGCTGGGTCATCAATTCCTCGGCGGTGGCCAGCATCCGTTCGAAGCTCGCCTTGCTGCGGCCCTGCTGTGGCGCGCGCGCCTTCGCCAAGATCGTCTCGATATCCATCAACACCCCATTGACAGCCCGTGGGAGACCGTCATATCAGAATTGCAGTTCTAATTTTATTTTAAACGAACCGCATCAATGCGGCAACGCGCCGGACCACGGCAGGCATGATAAAAAGGGAGAGGTTTGATGCGTTTCTCGGTATTCCTCAACGCACGGTCCATGGCGCCTGACGAGGATCGCGCGCTGATCCATGGTCTGACCCGCCATGCCGAGCGGGCCGCCGCGCTCGGTTTCGACGCGCTTTTCATGCCGGATCACCATTTCAACGGCTATATGCCGATCGCCAGCGACAGCTATATGTTCGCATCCTATCTGGCGGCGAAATTCCCGCACATGCATTTCGGCTTTTCGGTGACGTCGGTGCCGCTGCATCACCCGGTGCGCTTCGTCGAGCGGATCAACATTCTCGACCAGCTGACCGACGGCAAGCTGCTGGTCGGTGTCGGCTCGGGCACCACGCCCGAGGAGATGATCGGCTTCGGCGTCGATTACCGCGATGCGGGCGCCATTTCGGAAAAGAACCTCGCCCTGGCCGAACAGCTTTGGGCCAAGACGATGGACGATCCGGCGGTCGAGATCGACAACGGCCCGCACCAGGGCCGGGTGCTGCAACGGATCGCACCGGCGCCCTATAGCGAGGGCCATGCCCGGTTGATGCCGGTGGCGATGAAGGAGTCGAGTGCCCGCCGCGCCGCGGAGAACGCCTGGCCCGCCTTCATCCCGGCCTTCACCCCGCCGCAGATCGGCGGGACCGAGCCGATGAAGCACGTCGCCAAATATTTCGGCATCTATCGTGCCTTGCTGGACGAGGCCGGGCACAGTGCGGAGAAAGATCGCCCGCGCACTGGACTGGACGACCCATACCTATCAGCTGGTTCATCTGGCCGACAGCGACGAACAGGCGCGCGACGAGATGATGACCATCCTGCGCGCCTATCAGGACGCGATCGAACGCGAGGCCGAATTCAATGCCCGCGCCGAGTCGAACGAGGCCAACAAGAAGACCGATCGCACGCCCAACGCGCTGACCGAGGACTGGATCGGCACCTGGTGCCTGTACGGCTCACCCGAGACGGTGATCGAACATCTCAAGCCCTATGAGGAACTGGGCATCGGCAACATCCTGTGCGGCACGACGACCGGTCCGCTGACCGACGAGCGGCTGCGGCTTGGCGACCAGACGCTGCGGCTGCTGTCCGAAAAGGTCATGCCCGCGTTCAAGAAGGCCTGAGCCGATGGCACGGCATATCGTGGGGATCGGCGGCACCTTCCGACCCCGTTCGTCGAGCGAGATGCTGGTTCGCTCGGTTCTGGCGGAGTGCGAGAGCATGGGGGCGAAGACCACCATGTTCGACGGTCCGGCGCTGGCGGCACTGCCGCACTTCAACCCGGAGCGTCCCGAGCGTACCGCCGAACAGGCGGCCTTCGTCGCCGCGCTGCGCGAAGCGGATGGTCTGGTTATCGGGACGCCCGGCTATCATGGCGGCGTATCGGGCGTGGTGAAGAACGCCATCGACCTGCTCGAGGATCTGCGCGGGGACGAGCGGGTCTATTTCGATGGCATGCCGGTGGGGCTGATCGTCTCGGCGGCGGGATGGCAGGCGGGTGGCGTCACGCTGGCGGCGCTGCGCGGGATCGTCCATGCCATGCGCGGCTGGCCGACCCCGGCGGGGATCGCGATCAACTCGATCGCGCAGAAGCCGTTCGGCGCGGACGGCGCGATCGTCGATGACGGCGTGGCGGGGCAGATCGCGACCCAGGCGCGGCAGATCATGGCCTTCCGGCTGGAGCTGGTCGCATGAGCGCGCTGACGCTCGCGCAGCAGGCCAGCCTGACCGCCGGAGCGGCCATGTGGCGATCGGTCGCGATCCCGGAGGCGGGTATTCCGTCGCTACACATGAGCGATGGGCCGATGGGCATCGCGAGTGGCAAGGTCGACGAGCGCGACGTCGCGCGCCTGTCGCCTTGCGCAACGTCGCTCGGCGCCAGCTTCGATGTCGCGCTGATCGCGCGGGTCGCGGCTTTGGTCGGTGGAGAGGCGATCCGCATGGGTGTCGACCTCGTCCTGGCGCCCAACGTCAACATGGCGCGCAGCCCATTGGCCGGGCGGGCATTCGAGTATTTTTCCGAAGACCCGCTGCTGACGGGCCTAGCCGGAGCGGCATGGACGCGGGGGCTTCAGTCGACCGGCGTCGGCGCCTGCGTCAAGCATCTGGTCTGCAACGATAGCGAGACCGACCGCGACCGCATGAACGCGGTGGTGGACGAGCGGACTCTGCGCGAAATCTATCTGCTGCCCTTCGAGTTTTGCGCGGCAGCCGGGGCGGGGGCGATGCTGACCGCCTATAACCGGGTCAATGGCGACTGGTGCGCCGAGCACGGCCATATCTCGACCATCGTGAAGCGCGAATGGGGTTTCGAGGGCCCGTTCATCAGCGACTGGTTCGGAACGCATTCGACGGCGGGCAGCCTGAACGGCGGGCTCGACCTCGAGATGCCGGGGCCAGCACGCTTCGTCGGTGCCAAGGCCGTCGCGGCGGTCGAGGCGGGAGAGGTCGCGGCCGAGCGGGTGGCCGATGCTGCCGAGCGGGTGGCCCGAGCGGCCCGCCGCTGGTCCGGTCCGAAATCGGCGCCCGAAGAGGATGCCGATGCCTTGCTGGTCGAGGCGGCGGCGGCCGGTATGGTGCTGCTGCGCAATGAGGGGGATTTGTTGCCGATGACGCCGGGCAGGCACCGCCGGATCGCGGTGATCGGCCCGAATGCTGCCGCGCCCTGCTATCAGGGTGGGACCTTTGCCAAGATCGCGCTCTCGCCCGATGCGGCACGCCCCCTGGAGGCGATCATCGCCCGATATGCAGGGACCGCGGACATCGTCTACGAACCCGGCGTCGACCCGCAACCACGGCTGCCCGCCATGCCGGTCGCGCCGGTGCGGGGCCAGGGCCCCGGCATGACGGTCGAGTATTTCGCCGATGGCGATCTGTCCGGTCAGCCCATCGGGCAGGAAGTGCGAGATACCAACTCGCTTGTCTGGTTCGTCGGCGTCCATGATCAGGGGGTGTTCGACCGTTCGGCGGCGATCCGCGCCAGCGGCTGGTTCATGGCCTCTGTGGATGGCGCCTACCGCTTCTATGTCGGGGCGACCGGCGCGGTCAGATTGAAAGTCGATGGCGAGGCGCTGATCGACCAGCCCGAACGGATGGCGGCGTCCGACGTCATGGGATCGCTCAAGCGGGGCGATGCCGACAGTGCCGAGATGATGCTTACCGCCGGGCAACGCGTGCTGGTGGAGGTCGAATTCCACTATGACGGCGCCCGTGTGCATGGCCTCTGGTACGGCATTCGCGGCCCGGACAGTGCGGAGGCGATGCTGGCGCGTGCGGTCGAAGCCGCGACCGGCGCCGATGCGGTGATCCTGATGATCGGCGAAACGTCTGACTCCAGCGTCGAGAGCAAGGATCGACCCGATACGGCGATCGCGCCGGAGCAGCGCACGCTGATCGACGCGATCTGCGCCGCGAACCCAAACACCGCGATCATCGCCAATATCGGCCATGCTTTCGATGCGACGTGGAGCGACCAGGCATCCGCGCTGATATCCGCGTGGTATCCCGGCGAGGGGTTCGGCCCCGCGCTCGCGGCGGTCCTGGCGGGCGATGTGGAACCGGGTGGCCGTCTGCCAGTCACATTGGCGCGGCGGGAGGCGGACTATCCCGCCCTGTCCCTCCAGCCGGACGGGCAGGGGGACGTAGCTTATGACGATGGTGTGCTGATCGGCTATCGGGGTCTGAAAGCGCGGGGAACGACGCCGCTCTACGCCTTTGGGGCAGGGCAGGGTTATACGCGGTTCGAATGGTTGGGTGTCGACGCCGACGGGGGTGATGTCTTGGTCCGATTGCGCAATGTCGGCGACCGCGCCGGAAGCGATGTCGTGCAGCTTTATCGTCACGCCCCCGAATTCGCGCTGGTCGGATTCGCCAAGGTCACGCTGGCGGCAGGAGAAATCGCGACCGTTCGGGTGACTCCGGAGCCCCGTCTGTTCCGCATTTGGGGGGATCATGGTTGGCGCGTTGCGGTCGATCGTGCGGTGTTGGCCGTCGGTCGGGCAAGCGACGATCTGCCCTTCACCGTCGAGGTGACGTTATGAAGGCCTTGTTTCATGTATTTGTCCTGACCGCGCCGTTCCTGGCTCCCGCTGCGATCGCTGGATCGGGCGCGACGCTGACCGAGCGCAACCGCGCGATCATCACCGACTTCGCCGATCACTTCTATACCCGCCGCGATGTGGCGGGGGCGTTCGCGCGCTACGTGGTGCCCGACTATATCCAGCATAATCCGGGCCTGGCCGATGGACGTGTGGCGGCGGTCGCCGCGCTCGCCCCCAAATTCGCGACGCCGGGCGCCCGGTTCGATGTGAAGCGGATCATCGTCGACGGTGACATGGCGGTCATTCACCTCCATGGCCGCACCGATCCGGCCTCCGCCGGCGGCGCGGTCGCGGACATCTATCGCCTGAAGGACGGCAAGATCGTCGAGCATTGGGACGTCATCCAGCCCATGCCGACGACCTCGCGCAATCCCCATCCGATGTTCTGAACGACCACGCAAAATAATCGGGCGGGGCTGTATATCAGCGCTTGACTCGGTAAATAAACAGAACAATCATTCTAGTTCTAAACGAGGGGCGGGTACGCCTCCGATCAAAGGAGAGGGGATCGTATGATGAGGTTCCGTCGCGTCGCAACCACGGCGCTCACCACCACCGCCATGTGGGTGGCCAACCCAGCCTTTGCCCAGGTCGCCGATCCGGCGGGTGCCACGCCCCAGACGTCGGCCAACAAGACGACGACGGCGGCGTCCGACGATACGATGAATTCCGAAGACATCATCGTCACCGCAACCAAGGTCGAAACCCGGTTGCAGGATACGCCGATCGCCATCCGCGCGATCGGTGGTGCAGACCTGACCAAGGCGCAGGTGACCGACGTCAGCGGGCTTCAGCGTCTCGCTCCGGATCTCGGCATCACCCCGGACTCGGTCTTCACGAAGATCGCGATCCGGGGCGTATCCAGCCAGGATATTTCGGAAAGCGCCGATCCGGCGCTGACCGTTTCGATCGACGGCGAGTATATCAATCGCCCGGTCGGCCTGAACGCCAACTTCTTCGACCTGGAACGGATCGAAGTCCTGCGCGGGCCGCAGGGGACGCTGTTCGGCCGCAACTCGACGGCGGGTGCGCTCAACATCGTCGCGGCCAAGCCGGTGCTCCAGAGTTTCGAGGGCTCGGCGACGGCAGGCTACGGCAATTACAACGCGATCTATGTCACGGGCGCCGTCAATGTGCCGATCGGCGATACGCTGGCGATCCGCGTGGCCGGACTGCACAATCAGCATGACGGCTATGTCAACAACGGCCCGGCGGGGCGCGGCGACGATGCCAATGTCGATGCGGTTCGCGGCAGCATATTGTTCGCTCCCGGTGCGCTCGAGGTCTATCTCGCGGGGGAATATGTCGACATCGACCAGACCGGGCCGATGCAATATGGGCTGCCCGTCAGCGGGACGACCCCCGGGGTAACGGAACTGCCCGCGTCCGTGGCCTCGCCCACGACCTATCCCACACTGGCCCAGCGGCAGGTCCCGTCGTTCGTGGACGTGCCGCAGGGCTTCGATCCCGCCAGCTTCCCCCTCGGCCGGATGGGCAGCTTCAAGAGCCAGCAATATGCGGTGCGCGGCCGCATCTCCTATGATTTCGGCGGTGCGACGCTCAGCTACATCGGCGGTTACCGGCATGTCGACAACCAGGCCGTCATCCCGCAAAACGGCTATCTGCCGGAGCTGTTCACTTTCTATAACGACCGCTACGATACCCGTACGCAAAGCCATGAAGTCCGTCTGAACGGGGGTACGCAGGGCCAGTTCGTCTGGCAGGTCGGCGGTTTCTATTTCCACGAAAACCAGATCATCGCGCGTGGTCTTTATTTGACTACGGCAAGTGCCTTCGCCAATTTTTTCTATCGCCCCTACGTCACCTCGGACTCCAAGTCAGCCTTTGCCCAGGCGACCTATTGGGTCGTGCCCGACACGCTGAGCTTCACCGGCGGCATTCGCTATACGGATGACAAGAAGGACGCGAAGTACATCAATTACGGCTTCTATCGTTCGCCGACCATGGCACGGCCGCCCGCCGACGGCAGCGGGGCGGGGGCGTTGATCCGCTATCCGACCTATAAGGAAGACAAGATCACCTGGACGGCGGGTGTCGAATATAAGCCCGCCCGCGACAACCTGCTCTACGCGAAGGTCAGCACCGGATACAAAAGCGGCGGCTTCGATCTGGTCGGGTCGTTCAACGCGGAAAATCTGACCGCCTATGAGATCGGCTCGAAGAACCGCTTCATGGGCAACCAGCTCGAATTCAACGCCAGCGCCTTCTATTACGACTATAAGGACCAGCAGGTTCAGGTGTATATCGACACCACGGTCGGCGCGCGCACCTTTAACGCGGGCAAGAGCCGGGTCTGGGGTATCGAAACCGACACCGCCGTTCGCCTGTCGCCGAACGACCGGGTCAGCCTGATCGTCAACTATATCGATGCACGGTTGCAGCAGTTCGCTGGCATTCCGGCGCCCACGCTGGCCAACCCGGCGTCCACTGTCGCGCGCCTGACGCTGGATCTGGCGGGCAATGTCGCCCCGCAGGCCCCGAAATGGACGATCGGTATCAACTATACCAAGACGATCGAGCTGGGTGACGGCTACAAGCTGGTCGCCAACGGCTTCAGCCGGTTCAAGTCGCGCTACTTCCTCACCGCCTTCAACTACAAGGGCGACGAAGTGGATGCGTTCACCACCACCGATCTCAGCCTGGAACTCAACATGCCGAACAACCGGTTCAGCATCCAGGGCTATGTCCGCAATCTGGAGGACAATCGGGTGAAGACCTATGCCGGGTTCACCGGTGGCGGCATCAACATCTACAACTGGAATTTCGGCCAGCCGCGCACCTACGGCGTGCAGGGCTCATTCCGCTTCTGACGACCCTTTTCCCGGCGGGGCGGGGGGCCACCGCCGGGGAATGCCTCACCCCTGGAGCATGACATGGCAAGAGTGACCGAGATCCGTTACGTCGGCTACGGTGTCGCCGACCTTGATGCCGAGCGTGCCTTTTATCGCGACGACTGGAAACTGGTGGAGGCGGGCGAGCAGGACGGCCTGTATCACTTCGCCGCCGAAGGGCATGACGAGGCCTATGTCGTTCGCCTGCGGCAGGATGATGCCAACCGTATCGACGTCATCGCGCTGGCCGCCGATACCCGCGCCGATGTCGATGCGTTGCACAACAAGGTCGTCGACGCCGGATGCCGGATCATCTTCGTCCCGCGCGACCTGACGACGATGGGCGGGGGCTATGGTTTCCGCTTCTTCTCGCCCGACGGTCTGCCCTTCGAGATTTCGTCGGATGTCGAGCGCCGCACACCACGTGTGCTCAGCCGCTGGGAAGGCATTCCGCAGAAGATCAGCCATATCGTGCTCCACTCGCCCGATCACCGGGCGATGGTGGCCTTCTTCACCGACGTGCTGGGCTTCCGCGTATCGGATTGGCTGGGCGATTTCATGTGCTTCCTGCGCTGCAACTCGGCGCATCATCGTCTTGCGATCCTGCCGGGGCCGCCCTGCCTCAATCATGTCGCCTATGACATGCTGACCGTCGACGACATGATGGCGGGTATCCGGCGCCTGAAGCAGGCGGGGACGGACATTCGCTGGGGGCCGGGTCGCCATACGGCGGGCAACAATACCTTCAGCTATTTCACGACGCCCAACGGTTTTCGCGGTCGAATATACCTCCGAGCTGGAGCATGTCGATTTCGAGACCCACGAGCATCAGGTGCATGTCCCCGGCCCCGGCACGATGGACCAATGGGGCATCGGTGTCGGCGGTCCGCAGACCATGCCGCATCCCAAGCCCGATGCCGGGCTGTTCCAGCCGGTCCTGGTGTAGGCCCGATGGCGCTCTACGAACCCTTTCCCAACTATATCTGGAATCTGTCGGTCGCGATCGCGATGGAGTCGGGCGCGCAGCTCGGCGAGATCATCGACATGTGCCAGCCGATCAAGGACGCGGCGGCCAGCGGCGCGGACGCCGGCACGCCGATGTTCATGAAGGCCTGGGCCGCGATGGGCGACAAGCTGATCGCGCTTGCGGCCGAAGATGAGGCGAAGGGGCGGGGCTTCTCCGCCTCCAACAAGCTGGAGCGGGCCAGCCTGTACCTCATCACCGCCGAGCGAATGCAGGGCCATGGCCATCCGGGCCGCCGCGAAACCTTTGCACGTGCGCGCAATGCCTTCGATCGTTCTACGGTGCTGGGTCAACTGAACCGGGAGCGTGTGGAAATCCCGTTGACGGTCGGTACCATGCCCGCGCTCTATACCCGCGCGCCCGGCGACGGCCGCAAGCCCGTGGTCGTGTTCTGCAACGGTCTCGATAGCTGCAAGGAATTGCTCTACTGGACGCGGCTACCGCAGGAACTGGCGCGGCGCGGCATTTCGACCCTGTGCGTCGACCAGCCAGGCTCCGGCGAGGCATTGCGGCTTCAGGATCTGCCGGTCGATCCGCACAGCGAACACTGGGCCAGCGCGGCGGTCGACTGGCTGGAACGGCAGCCCGATGTCGATCCCAAGCGGATCGGCATGACCGGCATTTCGCTGGGCGGACACTTCGCCCCCCGCGCGGTCGCCTATGAGCCCCGCTTCGCCAGCGGCGCGGTGTGGGGGGCGAACCACAATTGGCGCGAGGTGCAGGACAGGCGCATGGCGCGCGAGGGCGAAAACCCCGTTCCGCATTACTGGGCGCATGTCCACTGGGCATTTGGTGCCGAGGATCAGGAAGATTTTCTCACCAAGTCGGAGGCGATGAACCTCAACGGGCATATGGATCGGATCAAGGTGCCGTTCCTCGTCACCCACGGCGCAAACGACCGCCAGATCAGTGTGAAATATGCCGACGACCTTTACGATCAGCTGGTGAATTCGCCCCGCCGCGAGAAGCTCGTCTTCACGGCGCGTGAAGGCGGCGTCGAGCATGTCGGAGCCGACAACATGGCCTATGGCCGCGACCTGATTTCCGACTGGTTCGCCGAGACATTGGGAAGGCACACGGCATGACGCGCCGCATCGTCGACCTGTCGATCGCGATCGACCCCGAGGTCATCACTGATCCACCCTTCATGCGGCCCAGCATCACCCGCCAGACGCACCGCGAGACGGTGGCGGAGGCCGCGATGTTCTTCCCCGGCATCACTGCCGAGGCGATGGCGGGTGGCGAGGGCTTCGCTGCGTCCGAGATGTTGACGCTCAGCACGCATAACGGCACGCATCTCGATGCGCCCTGGCATTACCATCCCACGATGGACGAGGTGCTGGCGGATGGCGGCAGGCGTGCGCTCACCATCGACGAGGTTCCGCTGGAATGGTGCGTCCAGCCGGGCGTGAAACTCGATTTCCGACACCTGCCCGATGGCCATGTCGTGACGGCGGCCGAGGTCGAAGCGGAACTGGCACGGATCGGCCACGAGCTACGACCGCTCGACATCGTGCTGGTCAATACCGGCGCAGGGGCGGCGCTGGGCCAGCCCGATTTTCTCGGGCGCGGGTGCGGCATGGGCTATGAAGCAACCATGTATCTGACCGAGCGCGGTGTGCGCGTGACCGGCACCGACGCCTGGAGCTGGGACGCGCCGTTCAGCCACACCGCCGCGCGCGTCGCCCAGACCGGTGACTATTCGCTGGTCTGGGAAGGGCACAAGGCCGGGCGAGAGATCGGCTATTGCCACATGGAAAAGCTGACCCGACTGGCCGAGCTTCCGTCCACCGGTTTCACCGTCTCCTGCCTGCCGGTCAAAGTGAAGGGCGGCTCGGCGGGCTGGTGCCGCGCCGTCGCCATCTTTGAGGATTGATCGCGATGCGGCTTGCGACCCGGGACGATGGCAGCCGGGACGGAGCGCTGGTCGTGGTCTCGACCGACGGCCGCCTCTGCCTGCATACGGGCCTTTCGATGCAGGCGGCGCTGGACGATTGGACGCGCGTCGAACCCGCTCTGCGCGCACTGGCCGGGCGGGCCGATGCGGAGGGGGAGGCGCTGGACGGGACCGCGTTACTGGCTCCGTTACCGCGCGCCTGGCAGTGGCTCGACGGCTCGGCCTTCCCGACGCACGGCGCGTTGATGCAGAAGGCATTTAACCTGCCGCCGATCGAGACCGACAAGCCGCTGATGTATCAGGGCATGTCGCACCGCTTCCTCGCGGCGACGCAGGACGTGCCGCTCCCCAGCGAGGCCGACGGCATTGATTTCGAGGGTGAGTTCGCGGTGGTGACGGGCGATGTGCCGATGGGGTGTACACCGGAGGCGGCGCTTGGCCATGTCCGACTGGTCCTCCTGCTCAACGATTGGTCGTTGCGCGCGATCGCCCCGATCGAGATGAAGACCGGCTTCGGCTGGGTCCAGGCGAAGCCCGCCTGTTCGGTCGCGCCTTTTGCGGTCACGCCCGAGGCACTTGGCGATGACTGGCGCGACGGTCGCGTCTGCCTGCCGCTGACGGTCGAGATCAACGGGGCGTGGTTCGGAAACCCGGTGGGCGACGAGATGGCCTATGGCTTCCACGAACTGATCGCGCACGCCGCGCGAACCCGCGACCTGCCCGCGGGGACGATCATCGGTTCGGGCACCGTGTCGAATGTCGATCATGCGCGGGTCGGCTCAACCTGCCTGTCCGAACGCCGGGCGATCGAGATGATCGAGGGCGGTACGCCGCGTACGTCTTTCCTGTCCTTCGGCGACCGGGTGACGATGTGGGCGGGGTCGCAGTTCGGCTCCATCGACCAGTGCGTGGTCCGCGCATGACCGGCGGCCACGCCTTTCTTTCCACCCCCGAGGAGATCATCGACGAAGCGCGTAACGGGCGCATGTTCATCCTCGTCGACGATGAGGATCGGGAGAATGAGGGCGATCTGGTCGTCCCTGCCCAGATGGCCACCCCCGATGCGATCAACTTCATGGCGCGGCATGGGCGCGGTCTGATCTGCCTCGCGATGGCGCGTGCACGGGTCGAACACCTCGGGCTGGACCTGATGACGCGCACAAACTGGACGCGGCACGAGACGGCCTTTACCATCTCGATCGAAGCACGCGATGGCGTGACCACCGGCATTTCCGCCGCCGACCGCGCCCGCACCATCGCGGTTGCGATCGACGCGGCCCAGGGTGCGGAAGCGATCGTGAGCCCGGGTCATGTCTTTCCGCTGGTTGCGCGCGACGGCGGCGTGTTGGTCCGCGCCGGGCATACCGAGGCGGCGGTCGATGTTGCGCGGCTCGCCGGGCTCAATCCCTCCGGCGTGATCTGCGAGATCATGGACGAGGACGGGACGATGGCGCGGCTCGACCGGCTCGTTACCTTCGCGCAATTCCATGGATTGAAGATCGGGACGATCCGCGACCTGATCGCCTATCGTCGCCGTCACGATCATCTGGTCGAAAAGCGCGCGGAGACGGTGTTCGACAGCGAATGGGGCGGACAATGGCGGGCCATGACCTTTTGGAACCGCGCGACCGGCAGCGAGCAGGTCGCGCTGGTCAAGGGGAAGGTCGATCCGACGCGGCCGACGCTGGTGCGGATGCATGCTCTGTCGCCCTTTGCCGACCTGTTCGGTGAGGCGGGTGCGCGCAGCGGTCTGCTTCGCCGGTCGATGGAGGCGATTGGCCGGGAGGGAAGCGGGATCGTCGTGGTCATCAACCGCCCGCGCCCCGATGGCCTGACGCTGGCGATCCATGCCCGTGCTGGTGCAGCGGTGCCCGATATGGAGGAGCTGCGCGACTATGGCGTGGGCGCGATGATCCTGAACGAATTGGGCGTCGAGGAAATGATCCTGTTGACCAACAGCCGCCACACACTGGTCGGGCTGGAGGGCTATGGGTTGCGCGTGGCGGGTGAGCGCGCAATCTGATCGCATCGCGGATCAGCTATTGCCCATTTGGCGATAGGCGCGCGGCGATACGTCCGCATGGCGGATAAAGAAGCGCGTGAAATAGGCCGGGGCGGAAAAGCCGATTGAATAGCCCACCCCCGCCACCGACAAATTGATGTAGAGGAGCGCCCGCTTGGCATCGAGCATGGCGTGCTGGTCCAGCATCGCGGCGGGGGATAGAGGCGCGATCCGGGCACGGGCGACACACAGGTGGCTTTCGCTGGTCCCCAGTGCGTCGGCATAGTCCGCGATCGGTTCGCGCAGCCGAAAACGCTCGTCGATCCGCGCGCGGAGGCGGGCGACGAGGTTGTGATGATGGTCCGGTACAGACCGCGCCGCTCTGCATCGCGCCCAAAGCGCGCAGTGCCTCGACCAGGATTGTCAGCAATGCGGCATCCATCGCCGCGCCATGTCCCCGGTGCGGACCACCCCAGCTCCCGCATCAGGGTCGCAATCCCGGCGCGGATCGTCGCCATGTTCGCCACCTCCCACCATTGCTGACCGCCCAGTGGGCTAGGGGGAACTGCATCCGGGCTGCGTTGCGTTCCACAATCCACGGTCCAGCTCCAGCCGGGCAAGCAGCAGAGGTTCGATGCCATCAAGACCGCCGGCCTTCAACTCGGGGCCCTGGAAATAGCAGAAATCAATTCGTCGGCACGATCGCGTGCGGACGGGCAGGGGCTGCCTGTTGCCTTCAGCCGGGCTCACGCCTCTTCGAGACACTGTTCGAGTGTGGCGTTGGCCTGGAGGAAGAGCACCGTTGCTTCGCTGCCATTCTTGGTGCCCAGCGATACCTTCGACAACGCCTTGCCGTCGAATGCAGGACGCAGCTTTTCGGGGATTTGTCGGCGCAGATGACGTGACCCTGACGTGACCCCAGTCTTTCATCCAGCGGCGACCAGAGACCGACCGGTGTTGTCGCGCATGAGCGCGGGTGAAGCAACGGGCGGGGTCAACCCCGCCCGTTGCTGTTCGAGCCCAGCAGGCCATCCAGAAAACTGTTCGCCGATGCCGCAACTCGCGCCTGGCTGAACGCTTGGCTGAACAGGGACTGCATCCGCGCCTTCACCTTACGCAGCGGTGATGCCCAAAACTCCAGCGTTGTCTCGATCGATGCTCCCGTCACCGCGACCTCCTCGCTATGGTGACACATTGATTCAGAACACGATCAAGAACCCAACCGTAATGCTAAACTCGCGTCGATCGTGGACCGCGCTCATTTTTGCAACGATCTGTGATAATCATTGCGTTTTGATTTTCCCGTGGCCTTCCGTAATCGAACGGCCGGGATAGCGACGCAGATCGGCTCCCATAGCCGCGCACCGCTGAAAATCCGACGCAGGGTAATGAACGCTCTTTCCGCGTCTGATCAATGCAATCCATTGCCGTCAAAGGGGGCTTCGTCATGCGTGTTCTTCATCGTTCCGGCCTGTTTGCGATGGCGTTGTGTTCCGCTACGGCGATCCATGCGCAGGAGACGACATCCGCGATCCGGGGAATAGTGACGGATGGCGGCATGGCCATCGCCGATGCTGACATCACCATCGTCCACGTGCCGTCGGGCACCACTGCGACTAGCCGGACGGACGCTTCGGGTACTTTCGCCGCGACTGGCCTGCGCCCGGGTGGCCCGTTCACCGTCCGTGTGGAGGTAGCGGGACATGCTCCGCTCGAAATTACCGGGATCAGCCTGACCGCCGGTCAGCCGCTGCGTCTGCCTATCGAACTGAGCCAGCCTGGCGACGGGGCCGACATCGTCGTTACAGGCAGCAAACGTGGCGAGGCGACACAATTGTCAACTGGCCCGATTTCAGTCTTTGATCGCACCGCGATCGCTGGCGTTGCGTCGGTCAAACGCGACATTCGCGACATTGCCAAGCGCGATCCCTTTGCGACGATCGACCCAACCAACAACGGCATTAGCATCGCCGGAGCGAATGCACGCACCAACAAATTTTCGGTCGACGGCCAGCGCTTCAGTGACACGCTGGGCCTCAACACCGGCGGCCTGCCGACCGCACGCGGTCCCGTACCGCTCGATGCGATCGAGCAATTGTCGGTCAAGGTAGCGCCATACGACGTTGCCGAGGGCGATTTTCAGGGTGGCGCCATCAACGTCGTTCTGCGCTCGGGCGGCAACAAGTTCCACGGTGACGGCTTCTTCACCTACACTAGCGACGGCCTTACCGGGAACAGCACGCGAGCAATCCCGCTCGTCCTCGATTTTAGTAGCCGGAGCTACGGCGGGTTTCTGTCTGGACCAGTTTTCGAGGACAAATTGTTCTTCGCATTAGCCTATGAACGGTTAAGCGAGACTACCCCGGCGACTTTCGGGCTGGCGGGCTCGCCGAACGTTGTGCCCAGCCTTGCGCAATCGCAGATCGACACGGTCAGTTCGATCCTGTCATCCAACTATAAATACGATGCAATGGGGGTGCTTGGATCGGTCCGCGAGACTGACGAGAAATATACGGCTAAAATCGATTGGAATATCGTCGATGGGCAGCGTCTGGCGCTTACGTATATCCATAATTCGAACACAAATGTGAGCGCGGGGGGCGGATCGGTATCCGTCAGCCAGCCCTCGCTGGCACTGGCAAGCAACGCAACGAAAGTCCCGCAAGAGTCAGATGCGGCAATTGCACAGCTTAATTCAGATTGGTCCGACAATTTCCATTCCGAAATCCGCGTCAATTACCGAAGCTATGATGCGCCGAGGTTGCCAGCCGGCGAAGCAGGATTCGCGCAACTAACGACCTGTCTTGATCCGTCGTCGGTTGGAAATCCGATAAACTGCGTATCCGGGACGATTGGCGTTGCCGATAACGCCAGCCTGGTAGTAGGCACTGCTCGTTTCAACCAGACCAACGTAGTCCGTACCAAGAATTATGGGGCGGATGTTACACTGCGGGGCGAATTTGGCGCGCATTCGGTAAAGTTAAACTTTGGATATAACCGAAACGACATCGTAAACCAGTTTATTGCCAACTCGCTGGGGACGTATTACTTCGACTCTATCGCGGATTTGCGCAGCGGCCGGGCAAGCTCGCTGGTGTTGGCGGGAGCCGTTTCGGGCAACAACGCCGATGCGTACGGCAACTTTTCCTACAATCAAATCACCTATGGTCTGCAGGACAGCTGGGACGTTAGCAACCGGCTGAACGTCACTTATGGCGT
Organism: Sphingomonas sp. SORGH_AS_0870; assembly: GCF_031453175.1. Lineage (NCBI taxonomy): Bacteria > Pseudomonadati > Pseudomonadota > Alphaproteobacteria > Sphingomonadales > Sphingomonadaceae > Sphingomonas > Sphingomonas sp. SORGH_AS_0870. The sequence goes on along the minus strand of NZ_JAVIYW010000002.1, from coordinate 3,874,157 downwards.
CCGAGCCGACCTGTACGATATGTCGGACCGACCGGCGGACAGTAACTTCTTCCAAGCGCGGTACGGCTTCACCAATACCAGCACCTTCAAGGGCAAGTTTGTGCCGCAACCTCGCATCGGGGCGACATGGCGAGCGAGTGACCGGCTAACGCTACGCGCGGGCGGGGGGCTCTTTCAGGGCGGCACACCCGACGTGCTGATCGGGCGCAGTTTTACCGATACCGGGGTCGTCAGCAATTCTATAACCATCCAACGGCTTGCGAACGGCAGTTGTAACGTCGCTGCGGCACTGTGTTCAGCGGCATTGGACGGCGTCAACGGACGTACGTTCACTCCCGCCGTGCTCGACTATCTACGGACGAACACCGCCAGCCTGGCCAATGCGGGCACCGCATCGATGGCCGCGAACTATCGGCCTGCCTCGACGTGGAAAACCAGCCTCTCGGGTGATTATATTGCCAACCTTGGCTTCCTCGGCGATGGCTGGCGCATCGGCGGCGACATATACTATGGCGTCGTAAAGGACGCGCCGATCTACACCGACTTACGTTCGGTAGTAATCGGCACGACCCCAGACGGTCGCCCACGCTATTCGACCGCGACGGTTAACAGCGATTTCCGGCTGACAAACACTGACCGGGGCCATTCGCTGGTGGCCGTCGCCCGCATCGACAAACGCTTCGGGAAGAGCTTGGGACTAGGTGCCAGCTACACCTTCCAGGATATCACCGAACTGGCGCCGCTCAACGGCTCGCTGGCGTCGGAACTCTACAGTGCAAGTGCTGCGGTCGATCCGAACGGATCCGCCTACGGCACAAGCCAATATGAAATCCGCGGCAGCCTAAAGTTCAATCTCGACTTCAATCATGCGTTCTTCGGCGACAATAAGACCCGGTTCAGTTTGTATGGTGAACGACGCTCAGGCAATCCCTATAGTCTGACGATGCGCGATCCGGCATCCGTCAACAGCCGTTCGGTGGTGTTTGGAACGACGAACACCGCAACGCGAGCGCTGCTGTACGTGCCGGATCTGTCCAGCGCGACTGCGGATCCGCTGGTCGTGTACGACAGTTCGGCGACCTATGACTCGCTGCATGCATATGCCGTTGCCAACGGGCTGACCAAGGGGGTCATCGCCAAGAACAGCATGCGTGCACCGACGTGGTTCAAGGTCGATCTGCACGTGGATCAGGAAATGCCTATCCCATTTGTGCCAGCGAAGTTCAAACTGTTCGCGGACCTTGAAAACGTGCTCAACCTGATCGATCACAACTGGGGATCGTACCGCACGGTGGCGACAAATTCGCCAATCGTCAGTGTTGCCTGTGTCGCCAGCGGCGCCAACGCCTGTGCACAGTATCGCTACTCCGCGTTCACGGCACCGGTGGAAACCAACCAGGCGCGCTTTTCAGTCTGGGGCCTGCGGGTCGGCGCGCGGATAGACTTTTAAATCGGGAGATGACGATGCAATCGATCCTTGCCGCCGTACTGCTCGCGCTCACCGCCTCCCCCGTCGCCGCCGCTCAAGAACCTACAGTGCCACCGCTTCCCGTCACGAAGCGCATCCCGGTCAAGGTGATCGTGATCGCCAATTTCGAACCGGGGGAGGACACCGGCGACATCCCGGGGGAATTCCAGCTGTGGGCCGAACGGGAGAAGCTCGACGACGTCATCGCGTTGCCCGGTGGCGTCCACCCGCTGCGCCGCAATGCGCGCGGGCTGTACGGGATGGTCTGGGGCGGCACCGGAACCTTGTTCGGCGATGCCGGGCAGCAGTTGATCGGACTGCTGATGGATCCGCGGTTCGATTTTTCGAAGACCTACTGGCTGTTCACCGGGATATCGGGCGTCGATCCGCAGCTTGCCTCGGTCGGCAGCGCGGCGTGGGCACGCTGGGTCGTGCAGGGCGACACGCTGCGCGAATTCGACGACCGTGAGGTTCCGAAGTCCTGGCCCTACGGACTGTTCGCGATAGGGGCGACGGCGCCCAATGCCTTGCCGGACAACGGCAATAGCTTCGGTGGCAGTGACGACACGGCCGGGCTGGGCATGGCGATCGAACTGAATCAAGGCCTCGCCCGCTGGGCCTTTGAACGAACACGCTCGATCACGATTCCGGATACCCCGGCCCCTCCAGAAAGCGCGCGCCGCCTGGAAGGGCTTTCCCAATGCGCAGAGGCCTCCGTTCGTGCTGATGGGTGAGACACTCGGGGCGCGGCGCTACTGGCACGGATCCGGCCGGACGCAATGGGCACGCGACTGGGTCAAGTTGTGGACGCATGGCAAAGGCGTGTTCGCCATGACCAACATGGAAAGCCAGACATTGGCGGGCGCGATCGAACTCGGCGCAAAGCTGAAGCTGGTCGATCCCGCGCGCGTGATGGTGCTTCGCACGGGTAGCAATCCCTCGATGCCCCCACCCGGCAAGTCCGCCGTCGCCAGCGTCAGCGACGAAGGGCTGGGTCAAATCGCAGCGTATGAAGCCAACTATCGCGTAGGCGCGCCTGTCGTGAACGAACTGCTCGACCATTGGGACCGATACGTCGATACGATTCCAACTGCTTCGGCCTTGTCAAAACGGCAAAAATGAGGGGTTTGCATTAGCCGCGATCACTCAACGTCGCCAGCGGTCTGGTCGTCACTACGCTGATCAGCCTGTCGGTCGCGTACCAGACAGCAGCGAAGGAAATAGGTGGACGACCAACCTGCCACCGGGATATCTCGCTGCGGACGTGATCGATGCGGCGAGGGTCATACAGAGGTGGTCCCGGTTTTCTGAACAGAAGGCTAACCTCATGATCAGCGCCTATGTTCGCAACATCCTGGACGAACGCATTCAACCCTGTCCGAGGCGGAGGAGGCAATGGTTGTGGCGTTCCGGCGGCACACGCTGCTGCCGCTAGCCTGCCCCCGCGTAGGCGGGGGACTGCCTCTACGCCCTGCAACCGTCGCTCCCGCATCTGACGCGCTCAGCGCTGCACCGATGCCTCCAGCGGCACGGGATCTCCCGCCTGCCGGACATCGAAGGCGACAAACCGAAGCGGCAACGCTTCAAACGCTACCCGATCGGCTTCTTCCACATCGATATTGCCGAAGTGCAGACTGCCCAAGGCAAGCTCTACCTGTTCGTTGGCATAGATCGCTTCCCGCCAAGTTCGCGGTCACCCAGTTGGTCGACAAGGCTGACAGGCGCACAGCGTGGGAGTTCCTCGAACACCTGCTCAAGGCCGTGCCTTATCGCATCCGCACTATCCTGACCGACAATGGCATTCAGTTCGCCGAGCAGCCGCGCAACCGCAACACCGCCTGATCCCGCCAAATGCGCTTCGACATGATCTGCGAGGCAAACGACATCGAGCACCGGCTCACCAAACCGAACCATCCGTGGACCAACGGACAGGTCGAGCGGATGAACCGGACCATCAAGGAGGCGACCGTCAAACGCTTCCACTACGAGAGCCACGACCAGCTCCGGACGCACCTCGCCGACTTCATGGCCGCCTACAACTTCGCCCGCCGGCTCAAGACGCTCGGCGGGCCCACACCCTAACAATACATCGCCAAGATCTGGACGTCAGAGCCAGACCGGTTCATCGTCGACCCGATCCACCAGATGCCGGGACTGAATACCTAGATGCATGAATGGGAAGGTATCGACCCTGGCAATGATCCGATGCGGCACCCAAAATTGAAAACCGGGTTCTACAGCGGTTAAATCCTGCCCCCGCAACCAACGCTATATCGCCACACGCCGCCCTCCAGGGCGGCGTTGTCGTTTAGGGCATACGCCACCAGCGACGCCACGCTCGCAACCAACTCCGCCTCTGGGCCATCGGCGAGTCCGGGTAGGTCGTCATGCTCTCGATAAGCCACGCACCGATGCATAAGCGGCAAAGCCGCGCATCTATCAGGTCCTCAGATGGCCGGAGCCGTCCTGAAGCAGCCAGAAACGAGTGTGTCGCTGCAGGCGCGGCAGGATCACCCATTGCAGGGTCGCGGTGAGCAGCAGGGACGAGGGGAGCAGTTGCAGGGGCAGGGGCGCCTCCTTCACCACCATGCGCACGCTCAGGCTGACGATCAGGAGGACCGGGAAGACCGTCAGCCATGTCGTCACGAAACGCTTCCACTTGCCGGCGCTGGCGTCGCTCGGCAATTCGAAGCGGACGGCGTCGCCGGTACCGATCTGGTCGAGCGCGGTGGAATAATCGTCGGCCATGGCCGCATGCGCGACAAAGGCGGGGCTGTTGCGCCAGGCTTCCGCCGTGCCACGATCGTCGAAGCGGAAGAGGAGATGCTGAAAGCCCGCCGTCTGGCCCAGCCGGATGCTGGCGCGAAAGCCCGGTTCCGCGCGGGCCAGCCGATCCAGTTCGGCGGCCCATCGCTCGAAATCCTCCTCATGCCCCGCGCGGATGGCGCGGCTGGTCACGATGGTCGCGGTCTCTTCGGGATCGAGTGGCATGGCGGGGAGAACGTCCGGATGGCCGTCTCGTTTCTGCCCGAGCATCGGTGACGGGCCATGCCGTGCCCCCATGCGCCTGCGATGCCGGAGGCGCATGGGGCCGTGTCGCCATTTACCAGATATGGACCCGCTTTTCGGGCGTCAGGTAAAGCGCCTGCCCCGGCTGGACGTCGAAGGGCGTATACCAGGCGTCGAGGTTGCGGACCGTCAGGACCCGCCACGGCGCGGGTGCATGGACGTCGGTCGCGATCCGGGCGCGCAGCGCCTTGTCGCGCATCTTGGTCCGCCAGCTCTGCGCAAAGGCCAGGAAGAAACGCTGGTCGCCGGTCAGCCCGTCGATGACCGGGGCGGGCTTGCCCCCGAGCGAGGCGCGATAGGCTTCGTAGGACGCGGTCAGCCCGGCGACATCGGCGATGTTCTCGCCCAGTTCCTGCTCGCCGTTGAGGTGGAGCCCAGGCAAGGCCTCATAGGCATTGTATTGGGCGACCAGCGCCTGGCCCGCGCCCTCGAACCGCTTCAGGTCGGCAGGCGTCCACCAATTGTGCAGCCGCCCGGTCGAGTCGAAATCGGCGCCCAGATTGTCGAAGCTGTGGCTGATCTCATGCCCGATCACCGATCCGATCGCGCCGTAATTGGCCGCCGCATCGAACCGGGGATCGAAATAGGGGCTCTCCAGGATCGCGGCCGGGAAGTTCAGCGCATTCTGGAGCGGCAGGTTGACCGCGTTGACCGTCTGCGGCGTCATCCACCATTCGCCGCGATCGACCGGCTTGCCGAGCTTGGCGAGGTGATAGCGATAGAGCGACAGCCGCGCCCGCTGCGCATTGCCGACGGGATCGTCGGCGCGCACCGCGAAGGTCGGGTAGTTCCACCAATGGTCGGGATAGCCGACCCCGACCTTGAGCACCGCCAGCTTGGCCCTCGCCTCCGCCTTGGTGGCGGGCGCCATCCAGTCGAGCGCGGCGATGCGGCGGTCGAAGGCGGCGACGATGTTCGTCACCATATGCTGGATCTCGACCTTGGACGAGGCCGGGAAATAGCGGCGGGCATAGATTTTGCCCACCGCCTCGCCGAGCGCGCCGTTGACCGCCGCGATGCCCCGCTTCTCGCGGGGTTGCTGGGCGGGCGTGCCGGTCAGCGTGCGGCCGTAAAAGTCGAAGGACGCGTCGTCGATCGCCTTGGGCAGCGAGCCGGTCACCTGGTTGATCATGTGGAAGGCGAGCCAGTCGCGCCAGCTTTGCAGCGGTTCGCTGGCGACGAGCGCGGACAGCTTGGTGATCGCGCCGGGTTGCCAGGCGATGAAGTCGCGCTGGCTCGCGGGCACGCCTGCCGCCGTCCAGAATGCGGCCCAGTCCAGGCCCGGCGCGCGAGTGGCGAAGTCGGCGCGGGTCCAGGGATTGTCGCCCTTATGCGCATCCTGGCTGGCGATGATGTCGGCCTGGGCCGCCGCGATCTTCTGTTCAAGGGCGAAGATGCGGTCGGCGCGGGCTTGCGGATCGGACAGCCCGGCCAGTTGCAGCAACTGGCCCAGATAGGCGCGATAGGCGGTGCGAATCTCCGCCATCTCGGGCTTGTCGGACAGGTAATAGTCGCGGTCGGGCAGGCCGAGCCCGCCCTGCATCAGATAGGGAATGTTGCGCGTCGGATGGTTGAGATCCTGGCTGACGAACAGGCCGAACAGGTCGTTGGTGCTGGCGTAATTGTTGTTGTTGAACGGATCGGTGTCGGCGCGCATCGCTGCGCCGATCGCGCGCGACAGGCCATGTTTGTCGCGGATCGCGGCGATCGCGGCCAGGCCGGGCTGGATCGGTTTCAGCCCGCGCGCCTCGATCCCGGCGGTATCGGTATAGGCGGCGTAATAGTCGGCGATCCGCTGCTCGTCGCTGCCCGGTGCGCCACGGGCGGCCGCGGCCCCCTTGATGATCGCGGCATTGCGCGCCTCGGCGCGGAGCGAGACGTCGAGCCCGACGCCGATCGAGGAGCGATCGGCGGGAATCTGGGCGGTCTTGCGCCAGGTGCCATTGGCGTAAGCGTCGAAATTGTCGCCGGGCTTGACCGCCCCGTCCATCAGCGCCTTGTCGACGCCCGAGAGGGCACCGGTCTGGGCGACGGCAGCGGTGGAGGCGAGCAGGGCGAGCGAGAGCGCGAGGCGTTTCATGGTGTTTCCGGATTCAGACAGTGTTGCTGACCGATGGAGCACCCCTTGCCCTGCTCCCGTCAAGGGGCCGCGCCGAATGTGACGCGGAAGACATGCTGGCGGGCCCCGCGCCCGTCGTCACGCCTGCCCCCGCGACAATGCCAGAAACCGGTCGGCGGTGCGCAGCGACAGCGCCATGATGGTCAGCGCGGGGTTGGCGGCCAGCGCGCTGGGGAAGATCGAATTGTCGCAGATCAGCAGGTTGGGGATGTCGAAGCTGCGGCCATCGGCATCGACCACCGCCTCGTCGCCATCGTCGCCCATGCGGCAGGTGCCGATGGTGTGGGCCGAGCGGTCGACCGCGAAGATGTCGCTCGCCCCTGCGGCGTCCCAGATGGCGGTCATGGTGCGGCGCGAATGCGCATCGATGGCGCGCTCGTTCGCCTGATAGCTGAAGTCGATCCGCGCCTTGCGCTGTCCGAACGCGTCGGTTTCGTCCGACAGGGTCAGGCGGTTGTCGGGATGGGGCAGGCAGTCGCCATTGATGCCGATCCCCGCCATCCGGTTATAGTGGCGCAGCGTGTCCTGAAGCCGGTCCCCCCACATGCTCGCGCCCCGCGCCAGCCCGGTGGCCAGATTGACGGGCAGCACGCCCAGGCTCTGGATCAGATAGCCGCCCGCGAAATCCGCATCGCCGGGGCGCATCATGTCCTCGGTGATGATCGAGGAGGGATAGCCGCGATTCATCCGCATCTCGGCGTCGAACCGGCCCCAGACCTGGGTGGCGACATGCGCCATGAAGTTGCGCCCGACCTGTCCGCTGGAATTGGCGAGGCCGAGGTTCAGCAGCAGGCGCGGCGTCTCCACCCCGCCCGCGCATAGGAACACCGCGCGGCAGCGCTGGCGGCGGTCCTCACCGTCCTGGCGATAGACCACGGCGTCGATCCGCCCCTGATGGTCGCGTTCGAAGGACAGCACGCGGCATCCGGCGCGGATCTCCGCGCCATGCGCGACGGCATAGGGGAGATAGCTGGTGTCCATGCTGGTCTTGGACGCGTTGCGGCATCCCTGGTGGCAGGTGCCGCAATTCACGCAGGCCTGGCGCTGCCCCCAATAGGGCTGGTCCCGGTCGCGCGACACCAGCGCGGCAGGCGCATCGGTCGCGGTGATGCCCAGTGCCGCGCAGCCCCGCGCCATGGCGTCGGCCGACGCGTTGCGCGCCACCGGCGGATAGGCATAGCGGCGGCTATCGTCCCATGGATAATGCGCGGGGCCGGAGACGCCGGTGAACGCCTCCACCTCCTCGATATAGGCGATCAGCTCGGCATGGGGGACGGGCCAGTCCGCGCCTTGCCCGGTCATCGTGCGGAGTTGCAGGTCGCGGGGATCGGGCCGGGGGCAGAAGGCGCCCCAGTGCAGCGTCGATCCGCCTACCCCCATGCCCGAATTGTTCGAGCCGAAGGCGGTGGGGTCGGCGCCGCCGCTCAGCCGCTCCTCCATCCAGTATATATTGGCGGCCACCTCGTCGGCGACATGCCTCGTCGGGGCGAAAGGCGCGGCCCGCCTCCAGCGCGACGACCGACAGGCCCGCCTTGGCGAGGCGCGCGGCCAGCGGCGCGCCGCCCGCGCCGGTGCCGATGACCACCGCGTCGACCATGTCATGCTCGGCATAAGGGGCGCGGCTCATGCGGTCGTCTCCGTGGCGTGCTGCCAGTGTTCGGCGTCGTTTGCGGCGGTGCGGGCATAGCCCTGTTTGCGGGGGCCATCGCCGCCGACCGCGAAGCCGTCATAGCCGATGGCGGCCATCGCGGCGGGCGAGGCGATCCATTGCTGCACGATCTCCGCGCGGACGTCCTGGAACCACAGGGCCATCTGGTCGGGCGTGAGCCGGTCGGGCCCAGACGCCATATCGACATATCCGGCATCGATCCGCTTCAGCCATTCGGCCTGCGCCGCATGGTCCAGCGTGACGAACCCGCCGGTCAGCGCGTCGAGTGTGGCCAGTCCCTGTGCCCATGCCACTCGATCCGGCGGCAGGTCGGCGAAGCGCCAGCCATCGCCGGGGCCATGGACCGCCGCACCGACATGGCGGGTGAGGTCGCGATCGGCCCCCCGGTCGGGCAGGACATGCGCGATCAGCGCCGCGACCAAGGCCAGCTGCGCGTCCGACCAGCCGCATTGGTCATCGGATACCGGCCGCGTCCGCTCCAGCATCGCGGCGCGGGTTCGGCGGCTGACCCGGTCGGAACCCAGGACATGGACGAACCCGGCGGGAAGGATCGACCCGGCGAGCGAGGCGGCGTGATCGGCGATCAGCGCGGCCAGCGCCTCGGGCTGTTCATAGGGGATCAGGTGCGCCGCACCCTCGACCACGCGCATCTCGGCATGGCGATAATGCGGCCGGTTCAGCCGGGCCTGCGCAGCCTCGCCCAGATCGCCATCCTCCGCGCCCGCCACGATCAGCGCCGGGATGGTGATGGAGCCTGCCTGTCGGCTCCAATCCTCACGGCTGCCGCGCTCCAGCCAGCCCAGCCATGCCTCACGGCTGGACCGACGGACATCGGCGATCGCCTGTTCGCGCAGCGGCGAGGGCAGCGGCCGGGCGGTGTTGGCGTCGACAAAGGTCTCGGCATCGGCCTGTCCGACCGGACCGTCCGACACCCAGCCGATCATCTGGGCGCGACGGTCATCGTCCATCGGCTCGGGGGCGGGCGGGGAGGCGGCGACCAGCACGACCCCGACGACACCGGCCAGCCCCTGCTCGCCCGCCTGGGCGCGCGCGGCGACCAGGGTGGCGATCTTGCCGCCCATGCTGTGCCCGACCAGGATGCACGCGGTCAGCCGGTGGCGGCGTATCGTGTCCGCCAGATCGTCCGCCATCGCGGTGACATCGGCATAGCCCTCGTCGCTTCGCGCACCGAACCCCGGCAGGTCGAGCGCGAGGCTGGGCAGATGGCCGAGCTGGCGGCGTACCAGATCCCATTCCCCGCTGCTGGCGCCGAGTGCGTGAAGAAAAACCAATATGGGTTGGGTCATGCGGTCTCGCCCGGATAAATCCCATGCTGGACGTCGCAAAAGCCGGAGCGTTCCCGCCCAAAGCGACCGTATCGAAATTAATTTGGATCATGATCGCCGCGATTTTTGTTCCCGCAGGCTTGTCGATAATTTCATGGAACCCTGCGCGGGAACAAGCGCTTCGGAACGAAGATCATTGCAGAGTGGAGTGACATCGTGACCGATACCGACCAGGCGCAGCCGCAGTACAAGATCGACTATCGCGAAATCCAGCCGTTCGGCACGCTGAAAGACCTGCCGCTCGGCCTGTCCGAAAATGCCCGCAAGCAAAGCGTGTCGATCCTGAACCAGGTGCTGGCCGACACGATCATGCTGCGCGACCTGTACAAGAAGCATCATTGGCAGATGTCGGGTGCGACCTTCTATCAACTGCATCTGCTGCTCGACACCCATTATGAGAAGCAGGCCGAACTGGTCGACATGGTCGCCGAACGTATCCAGGCGCTGGGCGGTATCAGCATCGCGACGCCGCACGACGTGGCCGAGATGACCAAGATCCCGCGCCCGCCGCGTGGCCGCGAGGATGTGCCGACCATGCTCGCGCGTCTGCTCGAGGCGCACAAGATCGTTCTGGAACAGGCGCATGAAGGCGCCAAGACCGCCGATGAATCGGGCGACGACGGCACCAACGACCTGCTGGTCAGCGACATCATCCGCAGCGGCGAGCCGCAGGTCTGGTTCATCGGCGAGCATCTCGCCGCGACCGAATTGCAGCGCGCGGACTGATCCGGACGACCGACGGAAAAAGGGTGAGGCGATGGCGGACCGTGATCTGGCGAATGGCATCGCCTCCACCGATCTGGAGGAAGGGCGGATCCTTGCCGGGGTCGTGGACGGACGGGACGTGGTCCTGGTCCGCCATCGGGGCCGTATCTGCGCACTCTCGGGCACCTGCACCCATTTGAAGGCGCCGCTTGCCGACGGCATCGTCGCCGATGGGACGATCCGCTGCCCCTGGCACCATGCCCGTTTCGACGTGGAGACGGGCGAGGCAATGGGCGCGCCTGCCTTTGCCCCGCTCGACCGCTTTACGGTGGTCGAGGAGCAGGGGCGGGTCCGGGTCGAGGGGCCCGCGCCACGGGTCGAGGCCGCACCGGCGAAGACCGGGCGAAGGATCGGCCGGGTCGTCATCATCGGTGGCGGCGGGGCGGGCCATGCCTGTGCCGAGATGCTGACGCGACACGGCGCGGATGCGACGGTGACGCTTCTCTCGGACGAGCCGGACGCACCCTATGATCGCACCTTCTGTTCCAAACAATATCTGGCGGGCAAGGCGGAGCGCAACGATACCGCGCTCCCGCCGCCGGGCGAGGGGGTGACGGTGCGGACCGGGGTGGCGGTGACGCGGATCGACCGCGATGCCGGGGCGGTCGTACTCGGTGACGGCGAGCGGGTGGCCTATGACATTCTGGTCCTGGCGACCGGATCGGCCGCCGTGCCGCCCGATTTCTACGGCGCGAACCGGGACGATGTGCATGTCGTGCGCGGCCTGGCCGATGCCGACCGGCTGATTGCCGCGCTGGCAGACGCGGCGCGTGCGATCGTCATCGGATCGAGCTATGTCGGGTTGGAGGTCGCGGCCTCACTGGTCGCGCGCGGGCTGGAGGTGGCGGTGGTGTCCGACGCCCACCTGCCACTGGAAAAGACCGCCGGGCCGGAAGTCGGCGCGATGATCCGCGATCTTCACCAGTCCAAGGGCGTGACCTTCCACCTCAACCGCCGCGTCGCGCGCTGGGACGGGCATGCCGCGACGCTCGACGACGGCAGCCGGGTCGAGGGCGATCTGCTGGTCGCCGGTATCGGTGCCACGCCCCGGACCGAGCTGGCCGAGGCGGCCGGGCTGACACTCGCCGCCAGGGAAGCGGGGGGCGGGGTGCAGGTCGATGCCTGCCTACGTACCTCCGACCCGGCCATCCATGCGATCGGCGACATCGCCAGCGTGCCCGATCCCCGGCTGGGCCATCCGATCCGCGTCGAGCATTGGGTGGTCGCACAGCGCATGGGCCAATGGCTCGCCCGGCATCTGATGGGCGAGGGCGAAGCGGAATATACCGAGGTGCCGTTTTTTTGGTCGGGCCATTACGACCTGAGCCTGCGCTATGTCGGCCATGTCGCATCGACCGAAGACCGGGCGATCGACGGTGACGTTGCCGGACGAGACTTCGTGGTGTCCTTTGCCGAGGAGGGGCGCGAGCGGGCGGTGCTGACTGCCGGGCGTGATGGCCTGGCGCTGGAGAAGGAACATCGCTGGGAGCGCGACTAAGTCGGATCGCCATTCAGTATTGCTTCTTCTTCCCCCCTCTCCCCTCTGCGAGGGGCGAGGGAAGGAAAGGCATCGTTGAATAGGATTGGCCCCGGCGCGCGCTACCCCAGCGCCAGCATCCACAGGCTTTCCCCGCCGGTCACGAACAGCCGCCGCTCGTCGGTGTCGAAGGCGCAGTTGCTGCAGAGGTGCGGCGTGGGGATGGTCGCGAGGTGCCGGGCTTCGGCATCGAACAGCTCGACACCGATCTCCGAACTGCTCCACAGCCAGCCGCGCCGGTCGACGGTGAAGCCATCGGGAATGCCCTGCGGCACGCGGGCGAAGAACCTGCGGTTCGACAGGGTCTCGCCATGCCGGTCGAATGCGAAGATCGCGACCTCGCCCTCGCCATGTTCGGGCGTCTGCGAGGCATAGAAGGTCCGGCCGTCGGGCGAGAAAGCCAGGCCATTGGGTTGCGCCATGTCGATGACGCGTACCGCCGCCCCGTCCACGCCGATCCGGCAGATCGCGGTGCGCCCGCTCTCGGACCGGCCGGGCACGCCTTGTTTGGGGTTTTCCAAGCCGAAGGTCGGGTCGCTGAACCAGATCGAACCGTCATCGGCGACGGCCAGATCATTGGGCGCGTTGAGCCGCTGGCCCTGCGCCTGGGTGGCGATCGGCGTCGGGATGCCGGTGCCGTCCGAGCGGCTGATCGCGCGGCGGCCATGCTCGCAATGGACGAGGCCACCGTCCGCCGCGACCGCATTGCCATTGATGAAGGGCGTCGCGTCGAGCAGCACGTCGACCGCGCCATCCTCGCGCCAGCCGAGCACCCGGCGGCCGACAATGTCGCTCCACACCAGTGTCTGCGCGCGCGGCCACCAGACCGGCCCTTCGCTCCAACTCGCCTGATCGTAGAGGGTGAAGAGCCGCGCCTCGCCCAGCACGTCCCGCGCGGCGGCATGGTGGATGCGGATCGGGTCGGCCTCTGTCGGCTCGGGCGGTCCCGGCGGACGCAGGCGCGCGGGTGTCAGCAAGGGGGGAGGATCGCCCGTCATGCGCCGAACGGATCGCGCGTCTGCGCGGCGGGCGAGGTCGCGAACTGGATCATGATCTGGAAACAGGGCTCGTCGCCGATCTGGCCGGAGCGGTGGCCCTTGCCATCGGTGGTGTCCTGATCCTGGCCGAAATGGATGTCGCCCGGCCCCATCTCGACCCGGTTGCCGTCCATCGTCTCGATGAACCAGCGGCCGCGCAGCGGGATGACCCATTGCGGGCTGGGGCTTTCGTGCCAGTCGCCGGTCCACCCGACCGGCAAGACGGCGAAGTTGATCGCGGCGACCTCGCCGGGAAAGGGGCGCATCCATTGCGGCGATGCCTTGCCCCCGACGCTCTTCATCCCGAACCCGGTCATCCGCGACAGGTCGATGCGGCTGGTGCCGTCGATGGCGGTCCACATGTTCAGGAAGGGCAGGACCGGGGGGCGGTCGGCATCGTTGCCGTCATTGTCCAGCGGAACGCGGCTCGGCAGGTCGGTCATCATCGTCTCCCCTCGATGCACGGCGGCGGACCCGTGCGGGGCAGGCCGATCGCGTCGATGCCGGATCAACCGAATCGTGGACGCCGCGTTCCGGCGCGGTGAATTATCGGTCATCCATCGCCGGCGATCTTGATTCCACCGACGCCTAGCCGATGTTCCGGTCGCATCACTGGAGTGCCCCGATGAACACCGAAGAACGCACCCTTCTCACCCGTTTCCTCGATGAGCTGGCCGCCACGCGGACCAGCGCCAAGGATGGCGAGGCCGAGGCGATGATCGCCCGCACGCTGTCGTCCAATCCGGATGCGGCCTATCTGCTGGTCCAGCATGCGATCGTCGCCGACCAGTCGCTCCACGCCGCGCAGCAACGAATCGCCGAGCTGGAACGCCAGCAGTCGCAATACGCCCCGGCCCCGTCCGGCAGCAGCTTCCTGCCGCAGGGCGCGGGCGGCCCCTGGGGCGCGCGGCCGCAGGACAGCTATGCGCCGCCCCCGCCCGAGGCGCGACCGGGCGTCTTTTCCGGCGGCGGCGGGCTCGGCAGCTTCCTGCGCAGCGCGGGCACGACGGCGGCCGGGGTGGTCGGCGGCCAGATGCTGTTTTCGGGCCTGTCGGACATGTTCGGCCATCAGGGCGGCGGCGGCCTGTTCGGCGGTGGCGGCGGTCAGGGCTTCATGGAGCGGAGCCCGAGAATATCACCATCAACAATTACGGGGACGATGGCGACCGCCGCTTCGACGATGGCGGAATGGACAATGGCGGCGATTTCGACCCGTCGGACGATTACTGACGCCGCGCCCCGGCGGACGACACCGGCCCTACCGGCTCCGTCCGCCGTCGTTCAGGCGGCGAGCGCATAGTGGCGGCAATGGTCCAGATAGCCCGCCTCGTGCCGCCCCGCGAGCGACACGACGCTCTCCCACAGCCAGGAGGGCGTGTCGACGGCGCCGCCCCGGTCGGCGTCGAGCGTCGCCAGCCAGTCGGCCCTGGCCCGATCGTCCAGCTGGCGGCCATGCGCCTTGCCCACGACGAAGGCGAGATGGCGGGCGGCGCGCACCGCCTCGCCTTGGCTGAACTGGTCAACCTCCAGCTTCAGGTCCTGCGGCGTCAGTTCGCGGATGAACAGCGAGCGGTCGAGCATCCGCACCGGCATCATCCGCTGCCCCAGATGGGGTGACAGCGCGCGGGCGGCGGCGGCGACGCGTTCGGCATTGTCGCGCGGCATCTTCGCGCGGGCGGCGGCGGGGGCGAGCGGATCGGTCGCTTCCTTCAGGTCGACCAGCGCATAGGTCCATTGGCCCTTGCCGCCCTTCAGCCCGACGATCGCGGCATAGCGCAGCAGCCCCAGCGAGCTGCACCCCTTCATCCAATAGGCGGCATCGACCAGCCGCACCTCGCGCTCCTTCGACTTGCCCTTCAGCGCCAGCACCAGCGCGGCGACGCGTTCGTCCTCGAACAGATGCGCCAGCGCGTCGCGTTCCTCGGGCGCGAGTTCCCAGAATTTCTTGCCCAGCGGGATGCGCGGCTCGACCGCGTCCAGCCGCTCCCGGGCGAGGTGGCGCCAGCGGCGGCCCAGCGCGGCGCGCTCGACGCTGCGCACCACATCCGATTCGTCGCCGGGATCGCCGCCGGGGTCGCGGATCGCGGCGGCATAGCCGTCGACCATCTCCTCCAGCATCCGCATCGTCACGACGCCCGGCAGGTCCGATCCCCGCGCCGCCGTGGCGAGCGACAGCCCCAGCCTTATCAGGTCGTGCGCCGGATTGCCGATCACCGCCTGGTCGAGATCGCGGATCTGGATCTCCACCTGTCCCGCGCCGTTTGCCAGCGGCCCCAGATTGCCCAGATGACAATCGCCGCAGATCCAGATGGCGGGCCCTTGCGGCACCCGCGCCGCGACCGGCGACGCCGCCAGCCATTCATAGAATTTCGTGGTGTTGCCCCGCACATAGGCATGGGCGGAACGCGCCATTTTCAGCGTGCGGCGATGGTCGAGGATGGCGTGGCGTTCGGCGGGAAGGGGCATCGATCGGGGGCACCTGACAGGAGGGATGCTCTTCAAACGCCGCCCGTCGCCGAAAGTAACAAAATGTTGCTGGCGGGCGGGGCAGGCGGCGGGCGACGCCTGTCCCGCATCATGCCCCGCCGTGTCGGTCAGCGGATCAGGTCGAAGGTCCCATGCGCGCCCTCGTCCTGCGCGGAGGGGGCGATCCACACGTCGAAGGTGCCGGGCTCGACCGTGGGGCGCAGGTCCCGGCCCAGGAACTCCAACTGGGGACGGGTCAGCGTGAAGCTCACGACCTCGCTCTGGCCGGGGGCGAGCGCGACCTTGCGGAACGCCTTCATCTCGCGCACCGGCCGGGTGATGCTGGCCACGCGGTCGCGGATATAGAGCTGGACCACTTCCTCGCAGGGGCGGGTGCCGCCATTGGTGACGGTGGCGGACACCGTGATCCGCCCGTCCCAGGGCAGGCTGGCGGGCACCTGCGCCGCGCCGTAGGAGACCTTGCCATAGGTCAGGCCATGACCGAACGGATAGAGCGCCGCGTTGGGCGCGGTGCGCCACTGGGTCTTGTAGGGGACGCGCGGCCCCTCCGGCGCAGGACGGCCGGTGGCCTTGTGCGCGTAATAATAGGGTTCCTGCCCGCTTTCGTGCGGAAAGCTCAGCGGCAGGCGGCCCGACGGCCCGACCTTGCCGAACAGGATGTCGGCAATGGCATGGCCGGTCTCGGAGCCGAGGAACCAGGTGACGAGGATCGCGGGCGCGTCCTTCACCGCGCCCTCCAGCGCAAGGCCGCGCCCGTTCTTGAGCAGGACGACGATGGGCTTGCCGGACGGTTTCACCGCCTGGGCGACCGCCTCCGCCAATGCCATCTGCGGCGCGGGCACGGTGATCGAGGTGCGCGACTGCGCCTCGCCCGACATGACCTCGCTCTCGCCGATCGCCAGCACGACCACGTCGGCCGCTTGCGCCGCCGCGACCGCCGCCTCGATCCCGCCGGGCAGCGCCTGCTCGACGCCCGAGCCGTGCGTCACCGTCACGTTCTTCGCGCCCGCATCGCGCAGGCCGGTCACCAGGTCGATCGCCTGATTGTTGTCGCCGTAAACGACCCAGGGCCCGTTCAGGTCGTGCTGGCCGCTGGCAAAGGGACCGAT
The DNA here is from genome assembly GCF_031453175.1 of Sphingomonas sp. SORGH_AS_0870. Classification (NCBI taxonomy): domain Bacteria; kingdom Pseudomonadati; phylum Pseudomonadota; class Alphaproteobacteria; order Sphingomonadales; family Sphingomonadaceae; genus Sphingomonas; species Sphingomonas sp. SORGH_AS_0870. The sequence continues at coordinate 3,857,551 of NZ_JAVIYW010000002.1, read as the reverse complement.
CAGCGCGATCCGGCGATTGGGGTCGAGCGGCAGCAGGTCGCCGTCGTTCTTCAGCAGCACCATCGCCTTCTGCGCCGCCTCGCGCGACAGGGCGAGGGCCGCCTTGGTGCGCGACCGCGCGGTTTCGCGCTTGCGGTCGATCCGGCGGAAGGGATCGTCGAACAGCCCCAGCATCTGCTTGACCGCCAGCACGCGGCGGACCGAGCGGTCGAGCACCTCCTGCGGCACCGCGCCCTCGCGCACCAGCTCGGGCAGGTACAGCGCATAGAGGTTGGACTGCATGCTCATGTCGACGCCTGCCAGGAAGGCGAGGCGCGCGGCGTCCTTGCCGTCCTTGGCGAAGCCCGCCGCGATCATCTCCTCGTCGCCGGTATAGTCGGACACGATGATGCCGGGGAATTTCCACTCGTCGCGCAGGACCTGCTTCATCAGCCAGGGATTGCCGGTCGAGGGGATGCCGTCGATCTCGTTGAACGAGGCCATGCCGCTCATCGCGCCCGCATCGAACCCCGCCTTGTAGGGCGGCAGATAGACCTCGCGCAGCGTGCGTTCGGACAGGTCGACGATATTATAGTCGAGCCCGCTCTCGCCTGCGCCATACGCCGCGAAATGCTTGATGCAGGCCATGACCGCATCGTCGGCGGACAGGCTCTTGCCCTGGAAGCCCTTCACGCGCGCGGCGGCGAACAGGTTGCCGAGCAGCACGTCCTCGCCCGCGCCCTCCATGGTGCGGCCCCAGCGCTGGTCGCGCGCGATGTCGACCATCGGGAAGAAGGTCCAGTCGATGCCCGCCGCCGCCGCCTCGAACGCGGCCATCCGCGCGGTCCGCATGGCCAGGTCGGGCTCGAAGCTGGCCGCCTCGGCGACGGGCACCGGAAAGATGGTGCGGTGGCCATGGATCACGTCGGCGGCGAAGATCAGCGGGATCTTGAGCCGCGAATTGCGCATCACCGCGCCCTGCATCCGCCGCGCCATTTCCGCGCCATTGCCGTTGAACACGCCGGTCAGCTTGCCCGCGACCGCATCGGCCAGCTGCCCCTCGAAGCTGGGGCCGTTCGACGGCGGGTTCAGCGCGGTGGCGACGCCGCCGCCCCAGGCCGCCGCGTTCAGCTGGAGCTGCCCCGCCTTCTCCTCCAGCGTCATGCGTGCCAGGATCGCCTCGACCGAGGCGGGCAGCGCGACGCCGTCGCCTTGCGCGAGCAGCGCGCGCGCCGGGCTGGCCGCCCAGGCCGCCACCGCGCCTGCGCCGAGCAGCGCTGCACGCCGCGAGATTCTGGTGTCGGACATTGGCGATTCTCCCCTAGGATATGGCGGATGCTCGTGGCCCTTCGGGCTTCGGCATGCGCCTGTCGACTTTCGCATTGACGCTCTTTTGTAACCGGTTACACAGGCTGGACACGTCGCACAAGATACGATGTGAGGGATGGAGCGAGCCGGACCTGCGCCGGGAATTGGGGGAGGGGTGTGAGGCAGTCATCGGCCACGATCCGCGATGTCGCGCGCGAGGCTTCGGTCTCGGTCGCCTCGGTATCGCGGGCGATGAACGGGCATAGCAGCGTCCATCCGGACACCCGCGAGCGCGTCCTCGCCGCCGCCAAGGCGCTGGGCTATGTCCCCCATGCGGGCGCGCGCAGCCTGTCGCTGTCACGCAGCCATGCGATCGGCGTCGTCCTGCCCGATCTGCACGGCGAATTCTTTTCCGAGATCGTGCGCGGCATGGACCGCGAGGTGACAGCGCGCGGCTATCATCTGCTCCTGTCCAACATGCACGCCGATGCCGAGCGCGCGGCGCTGGCGGTGCGGGCGATGCGCGGGCGGGTCGACGGGCTGATCGTCATGGCGCCGCAGCTCGATGCACAGGCGCTGGCGGAGGCGCTGCCCCCCGAAGTGCCCGCGGTGCTGGTCAACGCCCATCGCGGCCTGGGCCGTGCCGCCCTGCGGGTCGACAATGCCGCCGGGATCGCGGCGAGCGTCGCGCATCTGGTCGGGCTGGGGCGGCGCAGGCTGGTCCATGTCTCGGGCCCGGCGGGCAATGTCGATGCGAGCGAGCGGCGGGACGGGTTCCTGGCCGCGATGGCGCGCCTGGCCCCGGATGTCGAAGCTGTGGTGATCGAGGGGGATTTCCATGAATCTTCGGGCGTGGCGGCGGCGGCGACGCTGCTGGCGCGGGACTTGCCGTGCGACGGCATCGTCGCGGCGAACGACATGATGGCGCTGGGCGTGCTCGGCGCGTTGCGCGGGGCCGGGGTCGATGTTCCGGGAGCGGTCGCCGTCACCGGCTTCGACGATGTGCCGCTGGCGCGCTATATGGGGCTGACCACCGTCCGGGCGCCGCTGGCCGGGATGGGCGAGCGCGCGGTGGCGCGGCTGATCGACGCGCTGGAGGGGGGCGGACTGACCCCGGACACGCAGGTCATGGCGACCGAACTGGTGATCCGCGCGACCACCCCGGCGGGGGCGGCATGACCGATCCCGATCCCGATCCCAATCCCAATGCGCCGATCAGGACCATCACCATCGTCGGCGGCGGCACCGCCGGGTGGATGACGGCGGCGCTGCTGTCGCGGCTGTTCCTGGGGGCCTATACGATCCGCCTGATCGAGTCCGAGGAGATCGGCACGATCGGCGTCGGCGAGGCGACGATCCCCGCGATCCGCACCTTCAACGGCCTGGCCGGGATCGACGAATATGAGATGGTCCGCGCGACCCAGGCGACCTTCAAGCTGGGCATCGAGTTCCGCAACTGGCGCGAGCCGGGGCACAGCTACATCCATGGCTTCGGCAAGATCGGGCAGGATCTCTACTGGCTGCATTGTCACCAGTTCTGGCTGAAGGAAGCCGCGCGCGGGCGGGCGAAGCATCTCGACCATTATGCGCTGAACACGCTGGCGGCGCGGATGAACCGCTTCGCCATGCCCGATCCGTCCAATCCCTATTCGCCGATGGCGGACCTCGACTATGCCTATCACTTCGATGCCTCGCTCTATGCGCGCTACCTGCGCGGGCGTGCCGAGGCGGCGGGCGTGGAGCGGATCGAGGGGCGGATCGTCGCGGCCAAGGCGCGCGCCAGCGACGGCTTTCTCGACCATGTCGTGCTGGCCGATGGGCGGACGGTGGACGGCGACCTGTTCATCGACTGCTCGGGGATGCGCGCCCTGCTGATCGGCGAGGCGATGGGCGTCGGCTATGAGGATTGGAACCAATGGCTGCTCTGCGACCGCGCGCTGGCGGTGCCGAGCGTCCGGGGTGGCGGGCCGCTGACCCCCTATACCCGCTCGACCGCGCACGGCGCCGGGTGGCAATGGCGCATCCCGCTCCAGCACCGCACCGGCAACGGCCATGTCTATGCCAGCGGCTTCACCTCGGATGACGAGGCGGCGGCGACGCTGCTCGCGCATCTCGACACGCCCGCGCTGGGCGATCCGCGCGCGGTCCGCTTCCGCCCCGGCAAGCGCATCCGCGCCTGGGAGAAGAATGTCGTCGCGCTGGGGCTGGCGGGCGGGTTCCTGGAGCCGCTGGAATCGACCAGCATCCATCTGATCCAGACCGGGCTGCTGCGGCTGATCGCGCTGTTTCCGGGGCGCGGTTTCCATGCGGTCGATCGGGAGGAGTATAATCGCCAGACCGATTTCGAATATCGCGACGTGCGCGACTTCATCATCGCGCACTACAAGGTGACGAATCGCCAGGACACGCCCTTCTGGCAATATCTGAAGCATATGGACGTGCCCGACAGCCTGGCCGAGCGGATCGCGCTGTTCCGCTCGTCGGCGCGCTTCTTCATGCATGGCAAGGCCGAGCTGTTCCGCGAGGAAAGCTGGGTGCAGGTGCTGCTGGGGCAGGGGCTGGCCGCGCGGCATGACCCGATGGTCGACATGATCCCCGATGCCCAGGCGAGCGACTTTCTGAAGGATGTCGAGGAGGTTATCGCCGAGGTCGCGGCGGCCATGCCCACCCATGAGGCGTTCATCGCCCGCCATTGCCGGGCGCCTGCGCTTCCGGCCGGACTGTGACATTTCCGTAACAGGGAAATCGATATCGGGTGGAACCCGATCACGATGGTTGTAACCGGTTACGCAGCCAAGTAACCGGTTACACAAGTCCTGAAAGGCTCAGGCGGTCGATGCGCGTCATCGGCTGTCGGGGAACATGACGGGGCACAAGGGATGATCATGGAGGGGATTGAAATGGCATCCAGAATCGATCGTGTGCGTCTGGTCCGCGGGATCTCGGCGATGGCGATGGCCGCGACCCTGGTCGTGAGCGCGCCGGCCCTGGCCCAGGCGACCTCCACCCTGCGCGGCCATGTCGAGGGCGCGGCGGCCGGGACGACGGTCACCATCACCGACCTGACGACGGGCCAGGTCATCAACGGCCGCACCAATGCGGCGGGCGACTATACCATCCCCGGCATCCGCCCCAGCACCTACCGCGTCGCGGTCCAGGGCCAGCCGCCCGAAGAGGTCGTGGTGCCGGTCGGCCAGATCATCACCGCCGATATCGGTGAGCCTGCCGCCGCATCCGCCACCGGATCGGCCGACGCGGCCGTCGCCAGCGGCGATGTCGTCGTCACCGGCCGCCGCACCCAGGAGGTGCGCACCGCCGAGGTCTCCACCAACGTCTCGCAGCAGCAGATCGAAAGCCTGCCGCAGAGCGACCGCAACTTCCTGAACTTCGCGGCGCTCGCACCGGGCGTCGCGGTGACGCCGGGACGCGGCAATCGCCAGGTCCAGGCGGGCGGCATCAGCGCCGACAATATCAACGTCTTCATCGACGGCCTGTCGCTGAAGAACCAGGTCAATCACGGCGGCGTCGCGGGCCAGAACTTCAGCCAGGGCAACCCCTTCCCGCAGCTGGCGGTGCAGGAGTTCAAGGTCGACACCCAGAATTTCAAGGCGGAGTATGACCAGGCGGGATCGGCGGTCATCACCGCCGTGACCAAGACCGGCGGCACCTCCTACCACGGTACGCTGTTCGGCGAGTGGCAGCCGAAATCCTTCTACGGCACCAAATATTTCGACCGGCCGGGCCATGCCAACAATATCGACGGCCAGCTTCAGCAGGGCAATTACGACCGCAAGCAATATGGCGCCGATCTGGGCGGCCCGATCATCAAGGACGTGCTGCACATCTATGGCGCGTTCGAGGCGACCGACCAGAAATCGCCGTCGGCGGCCGTGCTGCTCGGCCAGACCAATTCCGCCGACCCGACCCAGAATGTGCCGCAGGCGATCGCCAGCCAATATAATGGCAGCTATCCGCAGGACTTCAGCCAGCGCCTCTATTTCGGCAAGCTGACCGCTTTCCTGTCCAATGCCGACACCGTCAATTTCAGCGGCTTCTTCCGCCGCGAGAGCAATCTGGCGGACTTTGGCGGCATCTCGGTGCCTTCGCACGGCCATCTGCTCGAGTCGAAGATCGATCTCTACCAGCTCGAATGGAATCATCGCGGCGACCATTGGCTGAACGAGGCGACGATCGCCTATAACAGCGTCTTCAACGGCACGCCGCGCACCGGCACCGGCCCCGAGATCGTGCTGGGCAAGCCCGGCGCCGCCGTGGCGCAGCTCGGCACCAACGGGTTCGAGCAGATCGACAACCAGAAGACCTGGACGTTCAAGGACAATGTGACCTTCTTCGGCGATCGCCATGTCGTGAAGGCGGGCGTCAAGGTGTCGCTGAACGACCTGTCGCGCTCCGAGGACAATCTGGGCAACGGCGCTTATTATTTCACGCCGTCGACCTTCACCTCGTTCGAGAATTCCACCCCGCAACAGGCGGCCATCTCGGTCGTGCCGGTGCGCCCCGCCACCGCCAAGGACACGCAGATTGGCCTGTTCATCCAGGACGACTGGACGGTCAACGACCATATCACCATCAATGCGGGCCTGCGCTGGGATTACGAGACCAACGCCAAGAACGAGAAGTTCGTCACCCCCGCCGAAATCGCCAACGCGCTGCGCAATTATCAGCCCTGGCAGGCGGCGGGGATCAATCCGGAGGATTACATCTCCACGGGCAGCAACCGGAAACCCTATTGGAAGGCGTTCCAGCCGCGCCTGGGCATTTCCTATGACGTGAACGGCGACCGCGACACCATCTTCTTCGCGGGCGCGGGGCGCTATTACGACCGGCCGCTGTTCATCGCCTCGGGCATCGAGACGGTGAAGGCGCTCTATCAGCAGACGGTCACGCTCAGCTTCTGCGACGGTCCCGGCCAGCCGACCTGCGCCAGCATCCGCGCGGGCAATGGCGGCGCGCTGCCGCCCGCGACGCTGGCCTGGAACAGCGGCTACAAGAATGTCGATACGCTGCGCGCGGCGGCGACCGCGACCGGGGTGGGGGGCGATGTCTGGCTGCTCAACAACAACACCCGGCTGCCCTATTCGGACCAGTTCAACTTCGGCTTCCGCAAGCGGCTGGGCGTCGTCCAGACCTCGGTGACGTTCAGCCACATCCGCAGCCACAACATCTTCAAATATGTGCGCGGCAACCGCCTGCCCAGCGGCCAATATACCAGCCAGGGCGACCAGTGGATCGAGGATCTGTTCCCCGCCTCGGGCATCCTGCCCGGCTATAGCGGCAAGCTGAACATCGGGTCGAATGCGGGCAAGGCGGAATATAACGCCATCTACTTCACCGCCGAAAAGCCGTTCGTGACGGGCTCCAAATGGGGCTTCACCGCGACGCTGACGGTGCAGCAGGCCAAGAGCAACGTCGCGCAGGAATTGCAGGGCGACGAATTCTACAACGGCCCGCGCGTCGATGCCTATGGCTGGAACTATGTCGCGGGCGTCGAGAAGTGGCGCTTCGTCGGCACCGGCATCGCCAAGGGGCCATGGGACACCAAGATCTCGCTGACCGGCACCTTCAGCTCGGGCCCGTCCTTCGGCCAGGTGATCTTCCCGGCCAATCCGCCGGAAAATGCGAACGCCTATGGCAATTTCGGCGGCGTGTTCTGGCCCGACCAGATCGTCGGCTATGCCTCGGTCGATGCGCGCATCTCGAAGAATTTCCACATGCCCTGGGGGCATGACCTGGAAGTCAACTTCGCCGCGTTCAACCTGTTCGACTCGGTCAACCGGACCTACACCGCCTGGGGTGCCGGGTCGGGCGTGAACCCGACCAAGCGGGAGAACGACACGATCGGCGTGCCGCGCTCCTTCCAGGTCGGCGCGCGGTACAAGTTCTGACCGACGCACGGGGAGGCGGTATCGTCATGACGCCCCGCCTCCTTCGCATCGGCGCGTCGCAAAGCCCGGTCGTGGTGGTCGACGACGTGATGGGCGATGTCCCGGCAATCGTCGCCATGGCGGCGGCGCTGGCACCGTTTCCGCCAGCATCGGGCAATGGTTATCCCGGTGTCCGGCGCGTCCTGACACCGGCCGATGGCGCAGGCCATGGCTATGCCACCGCGCTGCTCGAAGCGGTGGCGCCCTTTATCGGCGGCGCGTTCGCGGTGGACCGGTTCGACTGGATCGAGGCCAGTTTCTCGATGATCACCGCCGCGCCCCACACTTTGTCTCCGGCGCAGCGTATGCCGCATTTCGATTCGACCGATCTGGGCTATCTGGCGGTGCTCCACTATCTGTCCGACACGCCCGGCAGCGGCACCGCCTTCTACCGCCAGCGCGCGACGAATATCGAGCGGGTGGACGCGGCCAATCGCGACGATTTCCTTGCCGCCGCGCGTCGCGTCGGGGCGGCACAGACCGGCTATATCGCAGGTAGCGACACCGCCTATGAACGGATCGGCATGGTCCAGGCCAGGGTCGACCGCGTCGTCATCTATCAGGGCAGCCTGCTCCATTCGGGGATCATCCCGCCCGACATGCCGCTCAGCGCCGATCCGCGCATCGGCCGCCTGACCGCCAATATGTTCGTGCAGGCGCGACCATGATCCTGTCGCTCGCGCTCGCCGCCGCGATACAGTCCCCCGCTCAGACATATGCCAACCCGGTCGACATCGATTACCGGTATAATTTCGAGCAGGTGAACGAGGGCGTTTCCTACCGCACCGGGGCGGATCCGGTGATCGTGCGGTTCAAGGGGGTCTATTATCTCTTCCTGACGCTGGCCGATGGCTATTGGCGCTCGACCGACCTGATCCATTGGCGCTTCGTCACCCCCAGCCGCTGGCCCGCCGAGGGGATCGTCGCGCCCGCCGTGCGGTCGGACGGGGAGCGGTTGCTCATCATGCCCTCGATGACCGGCCAGGGCGCGATCTATGCGACCAGCGATCCGGCGAGCGGCAGGCTCGACTATTTCGTCCGTCGCATGCCGCCCTTGCCCGGCGCGGTGCGATCGGGGTTCGAGGATGGCATCAAGCCGGGGCAGGTGCCCCCCGGCCCCTGGGACCCCGACCTGTTCCAGGACGAGGACAGGCGTTGGTATCTCTATTGGAACTCGTCCAACGTCTTTCCGATCTATGGCGCGCCGGTGCGCTTCGCCGATGGGAAGATGGTCTATGGCACGCCGCGTCGCGCCTTCATCCGGCTTGACCCCGCGCATCATGGCTGGGAGCGGTTCGGCCAGGATCATAGCGGGACGCTGCCCGACGGCACGCCGATCACCCCCTATATGGAAGGCGCGTGGATGACCCGGACGAGCGGGCGATATTATCTGCAATATGGCGCGCCGGGGACCGAGTATAACAGCTATGCCACCGGCACCTATGTCGGGACGTCGCCGATGGGGCCGTTCACCTATGCGCCCTACAACCCGGTCGGGTACAAGCCCGGCGGCTTCGTCCAGGGGGCGGGGCATGGCAACAGCTTCCAGGACGCGCATGGCAATTGGTGGAACACCGGCACGCCATGGATCGGCTATAACTGGACGTTCGAGCGGCGCATCGGGCTATGGCCCGCCGCGTTCGAGGCCGATGGCCAGATGCATGTCTCGACCCGCTTCGGCGACTTCCCGCATTATGTGCCGCGCGGCCGCGTCACCGATCCCGAGGCGCTGTTCACCGGATGGATGCTGCTGTCCTATCGCAAGCCCGTGGTGGCGAGCGGGACGGTGGCGGGCCATCCCGCCGGGGACGCGACCGACGAGAATCCCCGCAGCTTCTGGCTGTCACCCAGCAAGGCGGCGGGCGCGACGCTGACCGTCGATCTGGGCGCGGTGAAGACGGTGCGCGCGGTGCAGGTCAATTTCGCCGATTACCAGGCAGGGCGCTTCGGCGATGCGCCCGACATCTATACCGAATTCCGGCTGGAGCATTCGCGCGACGGCCGCCATTGGCACCCGCTCGCCCGGACCGAGGCGCCGCGCCGCGACCGGCCGAACGCCTATTTCGCGCTCCCTGCGGCCGTGCGCACCCGCTATGTCCGCTATGTCCACGGCCATATCGGCGGCGCGCATCTGGCGATCAGCGACCTGCGGGTATTCGGCCGCGCCGACGGGCCCGTGCCCGCCGCGCCCGTGCTGGTCGAGGCCAGGCGCGAGGCGGACAGCCGCGATGCGACGATCCGCTGGCGGCGGGTGCCGGGCGCGGTCGGCTATAATGTCCGCTGGGGCATCCGGCCCGACCGGCTATACCTGACCTATCAGCTGTTCGCGGACCGGGTCGCGGGCGGCGAGGCCGCCACGCTCCCCTTGCGTGCGCTGACCAGCGGCCAGCCTTATTATGTCGCGGTCGAGGCGTTCGACGAAAACGGCGTGTCCCCGCTCAGCGCGGTCGCGCCGATGTGACGCGCCAGCACCGCCCGCTGCGACGCGGACGGATGCCAGTCGCTCGCCAGCAGGCCGCGCTCGCCGAACAGCGCGTCGATCAGCCCCGCCTCGCCCGCGCTCTGCCACAAGGCCGCCAGTTCGGCCGAGCGCGGATCGGGGGAGGCGGGATGCTCGCGCCGGATGAAGCGCAGCCACGCCCCCAGCGCGGCGAGCGTTGCGGGCATGTCGGTGCCCCGCCGCGCATGATCCGCCAGCGAGCCGAGCCAGCGCGGCCCGACCTTTTGCGACCCGTCGCTCGCGATCTGCGACAGGCGATGCGCCAGCGACGGATTGGCGAAGCGCGCCAGCAGCGCATCGGCATAGGCATCCAGATCCTGCCCCCGGGCCGGGGTGAAGCCGGTCGCCGCTTCGGCCCGCATCAGCGTCTCGACCAGCGGGCGAATGAGGGGATCGGCGATCGCCTGATGGACATAGTCATGCCCCCGCTCCAGCCCGAGATAGGCCAGCGCCGAATGCGCGCCGTTGAGCATCCGCAGCTTGGCGGTCTCATAGGGCGCGACATCCGCGACGAAGGTCGCACCGCCTGCATCCCAGCGCGGCCGGTCGGCGGCGAAATCATCCTCGATCACCCATTGGCGATAGGGTTCGGTGATAACGGCCGCCGCGTCGCGCAGGCCCAGCATCGCCTCGACCCGGTCGAGATCGGCGTCGGTCACGGCGGGGACGATGCGGTCGACCATGGTGTTGGGCGCGCGCCATTCGCGCTCGAACCAGTCGCGCTCGGCCGCCAGTCCCTGATGATCGAGAAAAGCCGCCACGCCGCCATGCAGCACCCGGCCATTGTCGGGCAGATTGTCGCAACTGACCAGCGTCAGCGGACCCAGTCCGCCCGCGTGCCGCGCCGTCACCGCGCGGGCCAGATGGTGGTAGATGCTGTTGCCGTCCGCCGCGATGCCCGACAGGTCGGTGCCGCCGCCGGGCCGCCGCCAATAGCCCTTTTCGGTCACGGTCAGCGTCACCACCCGTGTATCGGCGGCGGCGAGCAGCGCGGCCAGCCGGGTGGGCTCCTTCGCGACCGCGCTGACCTCCCGCACCGCGCCGATCAGGCGGACGGCCTCGCCCTCCGCCGAGCGATCGGTGACGGTATAGAGCCCGTCCTGCGGGGCGAGCGCATCGCATACCCCCGAGGAGCGCAGCGAGGCGCTGGCGATCGCCCAGTCGCGATCCCCCGCCGCCATGGCATCGTCGGTATAGACCGCCTGATGCGCCCGGTGGAACGCGCCCAGCCCCAGATGGACGATGCCGATCCTCTGCGCATCGCGGTCATAGCCGGGGCGCGCGACCGCCTGGGGCAAGGCGGCGACCTGCGTGGCATTCAACCGGGGCGTGCTCACAGCCGGTACGCCGATCGCACGAGACCGCTGGTCAGCGCATGGGCCAGTTCCACCGCTTCATCCTCTTCCAGCCGGTGCTCGGCGACCAGCCGCGCCAGGAAGCCGCAATCGACGCGCCGCGCGACGTCGTGCCGCGCCGGGATCGACAGGAAGGCGCGGGTGTCGTCGTTGAACCCGACCGTGTTGTAGAAACCCGCCGTCTCGGTCGTCATCTCGCGGAACCGGCGCATCCCCTCGGGGCTGTCGTGGAACCACCAGGCGGGGCCCAGCTTCAGGCAGGGATAATGGCCCGCCAGCGGCGCCAGTTCGCGCGCATAGACGCTTTCGTCCAGCGTGAAGAGGATGATGGTCAGGTCGCGTTCGTTGCCGACCACGTCGAGCATGGGCTTGAGCGCATGGACATAATCGGTGCGCATCGGCAGGTCGGCGCCCTTGTCGCGACCATGGCTGGCGAACAGCGCGGCATTGTGGTTGCGGAACGAGCCGGGATGGATCTGCATCACCATGCCGTCGGCGACGCTCATCTTCGCCATCTCGGTCAGCATCTGCGCGCGGAACAGCTCGGCATCGGCCGGGGTCCAGGTGCCGCCGACGATCCGCGCGAACAGCGCCTCGCACGCCGCCGTCGACAGGTTGGCGGTCGCGGCAGTGGGATGGCCATGATCGGTCGCGGTCGCGCCCATATCGCGGAACGCCGCGCGGCGCTTGGCATGGGCGGCCAGATAGCCCGACCAGCTATGCACGTCCTCGCCGGTCAGCTCGGCGAAGCGCTGCATCGCGCCCGCAAACTGCTCATGCTCGACATCGATCACGCTGTCGGGACGATAGGTGGTGATGACCCGCCCCTGCCACCCCGATTCGCGGATCGCGCGGTGATGCGGCAGCGCATCGTCGGCTCCTTCGGTGGTGGCGAGGCAGTCGATCCGGAACCGCTCGAACAGCGCGCGCGGGCGGAAGGCGTCGGTCGCCAGCTTTTCGCCGATCGTGTCGAAATACAGGTCGGCCGTCGCCGCCTCGAGTGCGACCGGCATGCCGAACACCTCGGCAAAGACATGGTCGAGCCACATGCGCGACGGCGTGCCGCGGAACAGATGGTAATGGCTGGCGAACAGCGCCCAGGCCGCACGGGGATCGGTGGCGGGGCGTCCCGCCTTGCTGGGGATGGCCAGATCGTCGAGCGCGATCCCCTGGCTGTAGAGCATCCGGAAGATATAGTGATCGGGCGCCAGCAACAGCTCGGTCGCATCGCGCCAGGGTGCATCGGTCGCGAACCAGCGCGGATCGGTATGGCCGTGCGGGCTGACGATCGGCAGGTCGGCGACCTCGGCGTACAGGGTGCGCGCGATGCCGCGAATGGTCGGGTCGGCGGGGAACAGCCGGTCGGGATGAAGATGCAGCGGGCGGGTCATGCCGCCATCTCCTGCACGGAGTCTCGGGTCAGGCCCAGCATCGCGGCAATTCCTCTCTCCGCCCCGCGCAGCTCCGCCAGTCCGCGCATCCGGCCCAGCAGCGAATAGCCCGGATTGGCCTGGCGATGAAGGTCGTCCATCATCCGGTGGCCGTGATCGGGGCGCATTGCGATGGCGCGGCCCTGGTCGTGCGACAGCTCCACCACCGCGCGCACGACTTCGATCATGCGGGCATCGCCGCCCAGATGCTCGGCCTCGTGAAAATTGCGGTCGCCCGCTTCCCAGGCGACCGCGCGCAGATGGAGGAAGTCGATCCGCTCGCCGAAGCGGCGGACCATGGCGGGCAGGTCGTTGTCGGGCCGCGCGCCGAACGACCCCGTGCAGAAGCACAGCCCGTTGGCAGGCGAGGGGACGGCGGCAAACAGCCGGGCGAGATCGTCCGCGGTGCTGACCACGCGCGGCAGGCCGAAAATGGGGAAGGGGGGATCGTCGGGATGGACGACCAGGGTGATGCCGACCTCTTCGGCGATCGGGCAGACCGCGCGCAGAAAGGCGACATGATTGGCTCGCAGTCGTTCGGCGTCGATCCCGGCATAGCTGTCGATCGCGCGCAGGAAGGCGGGCGAGTCGAAGCTCTCCTCGCTGCCCGGCAATCCGGCGATGATCGTGCGCTCGAGCCGGTGGCGCTCCTCCGCGCTCATGCCCTCGAACCGCGCGGCGGCGGCGGCGCGGACCTGGGGCGAATAATCGGCCTCCGCCCCCGGTCGGCGCAGCATATGGATGTCATAGGCCGCCACCGCCGCCCATTCGAAGCGCAAGGCGGTCGCGCCATCGGGCAACCGCCAGTCGAGATCGGTCCGGGTCCAGTCGAGCAGCGGCATGAAATTATAGGTGACGGTACGCACCCCCTCCGCCGCCAGATGGCGCAGGCTGTCGCCATAAGCCTGGATCAGCGCATCGGTCATCTCGCCGCGCTTGATCGCGTCGTGGACCGGCAGGCTCTCGACCACGGTCCAGCCCAGTCCGGCGGCCTCGATCATGTGCCGCCGCTCAGCGATGGCGGCGCGCGGCCAGACCTCTCCATTGGGGATTTCGTGCAGCGCGGTTACCACTTCGGTGGCGCCCGCCTGGCGGATATGGGACAAGGGTACGGGGTCGGCCGGGCCGAACCACCGCATTGTCTGGGTCATGAACATGTCGCCATCCTCTCCAGCGGACATCAAGCTGCTTTGGGTGATGCGGTAGCAGCAATGATTCTGATAGACCAGTTTTGTAGAATTGGCCTTGCCAGTCTTTCAAGACCGGTAGGGCATAAAAGAGGAGAGGAAGCTTCATGCGGATCGTCGTGGTCGGGGAAGGAATGATCGAGCTGTCGCGCGCCGGCGCGCAGGACTGGCGGCTGGGCCATGGCGGCGACACGCTGAACACCGCGATCCATCTGGCGCGCATGGGGCGCGACGTGCGGTACGTCACCGCGCTGGGCGACGATCCGTTCAGCGCGACGCTGCGCCACGACTGGGCGGGCGAGGGGGTCGACACCTCGCTGATCCAGAGCGATCCGACGCGGATGCCGGGCCTGTATGCGATCACCACCGACGCAGCGGGCGAGCGGAGCTTTGCCTATTGGCGCGGGCAGAGCGCAGCGCGGCGCACCTTGTCGCTGCCGGGCAGCGACAAGGTGCTGGCCGAGGCGGAAGGGGCGGACCTGCTGCTCTTTTCGCTCATCACCATGGCGATCCTCGAGCCTGAGGGGCAGGACCGGCTGATCGCGCTGGCCGAGCGGGTGCGCGCGCGGGGTGGCCGGGTGGCGTTCGACGGCAATTACCGCCCCCGGCTGTTCCCCGACCAGCCGACCGCGCAGGCTGCGTGCCGCCGCGCGATCGCGGTGTGCGACATCGGCCTGCCGACGCTGGAGGACGAGACGATGCTGGAGGGCACGAGCTCGGCCGAGGCGGTGCAGGCGCGCTGGCAGGGGCTGGGCGCGCGCGAGGTCGTGGTCAAGCTGGGGGCAGAGGGGTGCCTGCTGGCGAGCGGGCTGGTGCCGCCGCCCGAACGGCTGTCGCCGCGCGATACCAGCGGCGCGGGCGATGCGTTCAATGCCGGGTATCTGGCCGCGCGGCTCGACGGGCTGGCCCCGGCCGAGGCGGCGCTGTGCGGGCACCGGCTGGCGGGATGGACGGTGATGCGGCCCGGCGCGATCCCGCCGCGCGATGCCGACATGCCGGGCTGACGGCTTCGGGCTGGTCGGACCCTGGTCGGGGGTGGAGCGTGCCAAATGGCGGCCATCCCCACCGTCATCCCAGCGCAGGCTGGGATCTCTGGCGGCGCATTCCCTTCCCGCGCCAAAGGCCCCAGCCTGCGCTGGGGCGACGATCAGGAATCAGACTGCGTAGCGTTCCCGATGCGCGGCGATGCGGGCGCGGGCCTGTTCCATTTCGTGCACTTCGGTCGCGGCCAGGATCGCGTCGAGCACATTGGTCAGATGCTGGCGCATTGCCGCCCGCGCGGCGTCCGGATCGCGTGCAATCAGGGCGTCGAGGATCGCGACATGGTCCTCCAGCCGGGGGACGACGCCCGCGCCATGCGCCTTGTCGCTGAGCAGCCGATATTGCGGCGAGCGTTCGCGGGCGTTCCACAGCAGCTCGACCATCGCGACCATCGCGCTGTTCTGCGTCGCGCGGGCGATCGTTTCGTGGAACCGCCGGTCGGCCAGCTCGGCGCGCTCCAAATCGGGATCGTGCAGCGCGTCGGTCAGCGTGCGCAATTCGGCCAGCGTGGCATCGTCGATGCGGGTGGCCGCCAGCGCGCAGACCTCGCTCTCGATCGTGCGGCGCGCCTCCAGCAGTTCGAAGGGGCCGATATCGGTCTGGCCCGGTTCGCCGCCATGCGGGGTGGCGGCCGTCACATAGACGCCCGATCCCATCCGCACCTCGACCAGACCGTCGAGTTCGAGCGCGATGATCGCCTCGCGCACCGTGGGGCGGGACACCGCATGCGCCTGCGCCAAGTCGCGCTCGGACGGCAGGCGCTGGCCCACCGCATAGTCGCCGGCCGTGATTTTCGCGCCGATCTCGCGCGCGATCCGCTCGTACAAGCGGCCATTGTCGGGCTTTTTTGCCATGGCCAAGCCTATGCGGCCTGACCGCCCGCTGCAAGCCGGGCGGTGTGGGTTCCGCACAAGTGCTTCCCGCTCCAACGAAAAGGGGGGCGGAACCGAAGTCCCGACCCCCTGATCCGTCAGCCTGACGGCTGCGGCGTGGTTTACGCGCCCGGAACTTCCGAGACGTTCACCTTGATGCCGCGGCCCATCGTCGACGAGACGGCGATCTTGCGGACATACTTGCCCTTCGCGCCCGACGGCTTGGCCTTGATGAGAGCGTCGACCAGCGCGTCGAAGTTGGCGCGCAGGTCCTCCGCCGGGAACGACGCCTTGCCGATGCCCGAGTGGATGATGCCGGCCTTTTCGACGCGGTACTCGACCTGGCCGCCCTTGGCCGCCTTGACGGCTTCGGCGACGTTCATGGTCACGGTGCCCAGCTTCGGGTTCGGCATCAGGCCCTTGGGGCCCAGCACCTTGCCGAGGCGACCGACGACGCCCATCATGTCCGGGGTCGCGATGCAGCGGTCGAAGTCGATGGTGCCGCCCTGGATGGTTTCCATCAGGTCCTCGGCGCCCACGACGTCGGCGCCAGCGGCGCGCGCTTCGTCGGCCTTCGCGCCCTTGGCGAACACGCCGACGCGAACGGTCTTGCCGGTGCCCTTGGGCAGGGTGACGACGCCGCGGACCATCTGGTCGGCGTGACGCGGGTCAACGCCCAGGTTGACGGCGACTTCGATCGTCTCGTCGAACTTCGAGGTCGCGTTGGTACGAGCCAGCGTGATCGCTTCGTCGATGCCGTGCAGCTTCTCGGAGTCGATCTGGACGGCCTTCTGCTTCTTGGTCAGCTTCGCCATGATCTTAGCCCTCCACCACTTCGAGGCCCATCGCGCGGGCGGAGCCTTCGATGATCTTGGTCGCAGCCTCGATATCGTTGGCGTTCAGGTCCTTCATCTTGACCTGGGCGATTTCCGCGAGCTTCGAGCGCGCGATCTTGCCCGCCGACACCTTGCCCGGCTCCTTCGAGCCCGACTTCAGGTTGGCCGCCTTCTTGATGAGGTAGGTCGCAGGCGCGGTCTTCGTCTCGAACGAGAACGAACGGTCGGCATAGACGGTGATGACGGTGGGCAGGGGCGTGCCCTTCTCGACTTCGCCGGTCTGCGCGTTGAACGCCTTGCAGAATTCCATGATGTTCACACCGCGCTGACCCAGCGCCGGGCCGATCGGCGGCGAGGGGTTGGCGGCGCCTGCAGGGACCTGCAGCTTGATATAGCCGGTAATCTTCTTTGCCATGTCACTCTCTTTTCGAGTCTAGCGGTCGTGACGGGCACGCAAGGCATAGGCCAGCGCACCCTCCCGCAAGGGTTCCGTCGCATGATGCTAGGGAAGCGCGGGCCGATAGCGGAAAATGGGGGGAATGGCAAGGCGGGCAAGCCACCACCTCCGTTCGCACTGAGCGAAGTCGAAGTGCAGGGGATTCGCGCGCGGCACGGCGCCGGGCGTGGGCTTCGACTTCGCTCAGCCTGAACGGTGGTTTGGGAGTGGGCTGGATACGAAAAGGGCCGGTGGCGTCGCCGCCCCGGCCCTTTTTTCGTCGGATGGTCGAAACTTACTTCGAGCGTTCGACCTGCTCGAAATCCAGTTCCACCGGGGTGGCGCGACCGAAGATCGACACCGACACCTTGACCTTGGACTTGTCGAAATCCAGTTCCTCGACCACGCCGTTGAAGCTGGCGAAGGGGCCTTCCAGCACCTTGACCGCGTCGCCGATCTCGTAATCGACCTTGACCTTGTGCTTCGGGGCGGCGGCGGCTTCTTCCTTGGAGTTCAGCATCCGCGTGGCTTCGCTTTCGCTGATCGCCTGCGGCTTGCCCATCGCGCCCAGGAAGCCCGTTACCTTCGGCGTGTTCTTGACCAGGTGATAGACCTGGTCGTTCATGTCGAGCTTGGCCAACACGTAACCGGGCATGAACTTGCGCTCGACCGCGATCTTCTTGCCGCGACGGGCCTCGGTCACGGTCTCGGTCGGCACCTCGATCTGCGCGACGAGATGGTCGAGGCCCAGACGGGTCGCCTCGGCCATGATCGAATCGCGGACCTTGCCCTCGAAACCGGAATAAGCGTGGATGATGTACCAGCGCGCCATGGGAACCCTTTTACTTCGCGAGCGACAGCAGGGTGCGGACCAGCGTCTCGAAGAACGAGTCGACCGCCAGGAAGAAGATGGCCAGGATCGTGGTCATCACGACCACCATCACGCCGGTCATCACCGTCTCGCGCCGCGTCGGCCAGACGACCTTCTTGGTCTCGGTCTTGACCTGGTTGAAGAATTCGATGGGGGTCGTCTTCGCCACTCGTGCCGTTCCCGCACCTGCGTTGAAATACTGTCAGCGAGGCATGGGTCCGCCGTCGCTGACCCAAGGGGCCTGCGACGAAAGGTCCGTCCGCGCTGTTCGGATGGGAACGCGATGTAGCCGTGGCTTGGTCAAAAGGCAAGGGTAGCGGCGGATCGGGGCTTTCGGGTTCACGCGAAGCCGCGATGGCGCGAGGGTTTCTTGTTCGCGCGGAGACGCGGAGACGCGGAGATTTTTGTGGTTCGCGCAGAGGCGTGGAGGTGCAGAGGGGGCAGCGGCAGGCTCTTGTTACCTCTCTCTCGAACCTCCGTTCGGCCTGAGCGTAGTCGAAGGCCAAGGGAAGGATACGCCTAAGGACTTCGAGCCGCAGGCTCAACGAACGCTGGCGCGTTCCGCCCGCGTGACGGGCATCATCCCATGGCCTTCGACTACGCTCAGGCTGAACGGAGGGGGGGAATGCCCCACTCTTTCTCTCCGCGCCTCCGCGCCTCCGCGCGAACCAACCTTCTTTCCTCTTCGCGCCGTCGCGCCTTCGTGTGAATCAGCAGCACCGCCCACCATTCTTGCCCCCGTACCGCGCCTGTTGCCGCTCGCGGAAGAACGTCACTTCGTCCATCGGCTCGCGGTCGGGATGCCTGGCCGCCATATGCGCCCGATAGGCGTCATAGCTCGGCATCCCGACCATGGCATTGCCGATCTCGCGCAGGCGGGCGAGCCAGCTCATTCGGCCGCCGCCATTTCGGGCGGGATTTCGCTGATGCTCGGCCGGTCTATCCGGCGCGCGATCAGGCAGGTGCGGACCGCATAGACCAAGATCGCCAGCACCACGCCTAGGAAGATCGCGCACAGCCCCGCGTCGATCCGGTCGTTGAAGACGATCCGCCCCATCTCGGCCATGGTCTTGGCGGGGGGCAGTATCTTGCCCTCCGCTGCCGCACCGGAGAATTTATCGGCATGCGCCAGGAAACCGACGCGCGGGTCGGCGGAGAAGATCTTCAACCACCCGGCGGTCAACGTGCAGGCGAGCAGCCAGACGGTCGGGATCACGGTGATCCAGGCGAAGCGGTCCTTCTTCATGCGGAACAGCACGACCGTCGCCAGCATCAGCGCGACGGCGGCGAGCATCTGGTTGGAGATGCCGAACAGCGGCCACAGCGTGTTCACCCCGCCCAGCGGATCGGTGACGCCCTGATAGAGGAAGAAGCCCCAGGCCGCGACGCACAGGCCGGTCGCGATCAGGCCCGGCGCGACCTTGCTCGATCCCCGGAAGCTGGGGACGGCCAGCCCGATCAGGTCCTGGAGCATGAACCGCCCGGCGCGGGTTCCTGCGTCCACGGCGGTCAGGATGAACAACGCCTCGAACAATATGGCGAAGTGATACCAGAAGGCCTTCATCGCCTGTCCGCCGAACAGGTGGCTGAAGATTTCCGCCATCGCTACCGCCAGCGTCGGCGCACCGCCTGCGCGGGAAATGATCGTATGCTCGCCCACGTCGCGCGCGACCTGCGCCAGCGTGTCGGCCGAGATCGGAAAGCCCATCGCGGTCACGGCGGCGGCGGCGCTGGCCGGGTCGGTGCCCAGCACGGCGGCAGGCGCGTTCATCGCGAAATAGACGCCCGGATCGAGGATCGAGGCGGCGACCAAGGCCATGATCGCCACCGCGCTTTCCATCAGCATCGCGCCGTACCCGATGAACGGCGCGTCCTTTTCGCTGGCGATCAGCTTGGGGGTGGTGCCGCTGGCGATCAGCGCGTGGAAGCCCGACACCGCGCCGCAGGCGATGGTGATGAACAGGAAGGGGAAGAGCGGCCCCGCCCAGACCGGCCCGCTGCCATCGATGAACTGGGTCAGCGCGGGCATCTTCAGCGGCGGCGCCATGATGACGATGCCGATCGCCAGCGCCACGATCGCGCCGATCTTGAGGAAGGTCGAGAGGTAATCGCGCGGTGCCAGCAGCAGCCATACCGGCAGGACCGAGGCGACCGCGCCATAGCCGATCAGCAGGAAGCAGAGCTGGACCGGCGTGAAGGTGAACAGCGGCGCGAGGACGGCCGACTCGGCGATCGACTGGCCATAGACGATGGCGAGGATCAGGCCGATGAAGCCGATGATCGACACCTCGCCGATCTTCCCGGGCCGCACCCAGCGGGTATAGCCGCCCATCAGCATCGCCAGGGGCACGGTCGCCGCCACGGTGAACAGCCCCCAGGGACTTTCCGCCAGCGCACGCACGACGATCAGCGCCAGCACGGCCAGGATGATGACCATGATCATGAAGGCGCCGAACAGCGCGATGGTGCCCGCCACGGGGCCCATCTCCATGCGGATCAACTCGCCCAGCGAGCGCCCGTCGCGCCGCATCGACAGGAACAGCACGAGGAAATCCTGCACCGCCCCCGCCAGCACGACGCCCGCGAGAATCCACAGCGTGCCCGGAAGATAGCCCATCTGCGCCGCCAGCACCGGCCCCACCAGCGGCCCCGCGCCCGCGATCGCGGCGAAGTGGTGGCCGAACAGCACCGTCCGGTCGGTCGCGACATAGTCCAGCCCGTCGGCGCGACGAATGGCGGGGGTGGGGCGGCTGGGGTCGATGCCGATCACCCGCGCGATGAACAGCGCATAATAACGATAGGCGATCAGATAGACCGACACCGCCGCCGCGACGATCCACAGCGCGTTGATCGGCTCGCCGCGCACCGTCGCCACCACGCCCAGCGCGCCCGCTCCGACGATCGCCAGCGCGATCCAGGGGAGGTGTTTCGTCATGCCCTGTCCGATCCTCTTGTTATGCTTTTTATCGATCTTCTACCCCCTGGGGGCGGGTGTGCCAGCCCTGAATATGCCGATGGGGATTTTTGCCGGTGTCGCCGGAATCGATTGCGGGCGTGCGCATCGACATGCCAAGCTGCACGCCATGGACCCGACGCGGCGGTGGATGATCGGTGGGCTGGCGATGGGCGCGCTTCTCGGTGCGACGCGGCCGATGGGGAGTGGACAGGTGACGGACGATCTTTCCCACCTCACGCCCGAACAGCGCACCCGCTATCAGGCGATGCACCAGCGGATGATGGCGGCGCTGACCTATGAGCGGATCACCGTGCCCGGCCGGAACGCGCTGGCGGAGTGGGAGCGGCTCAAAGGCGCCGGGCGTGGCTGGCCGGTGGTGATCGGCGGGGACGAGGATCTAGAGCGGATCGCCGAACAGCTCTCGATCGATGACCCGGCCATGTCGGGCGGGCCCGCGAACCGCCCGGCTCCGCGCACGCCGGCCCAGATCGTCGCGGCGGCCGACGCCCTTCGTTTTCCGGCGGATTTCCACCGTTGGTCCAAGGAGAATGGCGGGGAGGATTTGCGGGCCCCGGTCGGCGAATGGCCCAGAGACGTCGGGGACGGTCCCGAAGCGCCGGGATTGTTCGTCATCGAGGACGGGGCATCCGGCCAGGTTCGTGACCGGGTGCACATCATGATGCTGCCGACTTCGCACGCATGGGAAGCGCCCGCCTATCTGCGCTGGGGCAACTGGAACGCCTGTCCGCCGTCCGAATATCATGTCGCGGCGCTGCGCGACTGGAATCGGCGCTATGGTGCCGAACTGGTCGGGATCAACGGCGATACGATGAACATCCGGGTCCGGACCCGGCCGAAGGACCGGGCGGAGGCGCTGGGGCTGGCGCGCGAAATGTATGAATATTGCCCCGACATCATCGAGCAGGGGGCGGGTACGCTGTCCAACCTGGCCGCAGGATTGATGACGTCGAACTGGTGGTTCTTCTGGTGGGACTGACGGCATAGCGCGCGCGCCGCGCTTCACCCCGGCACGGTTCCGTCATCGCATCCTCCGACGGGCCTGCCGCAACTTACCCCTTGCCCAGCCGCCCGGTCCGGGGTGAAAGGCGGACATGGTCAGTCCTTCCTCCTCCCCGCTCGTCGTCGGCATCGGCGGCACGATCGGCAGCGTCTCCTCGACCGAGCGTGCGCTTCGCATCGCGATGACGGCCGCCGCCGACGAGGGGTTCCGCACCCATGTCTTCGGCGGCGAGGACCTGGCGCGCCTGCCGCTCTACAATCCGCGCGCGGCGGAGCGGACCGAGGCGGAGCGGGTCTTTGTCGAGACGGTGCGACAGGCCTCGGCGATCATCATCGCCAGTCCGGGCTATCATGGCAGCATCTCGGGGCTGGTGAAGAACGCGCTCGACCTGCTCGAAGAGACGGCGAAGGACGAACGCCCCTATCTGGCCGATCTGCCGGTCGGGCTGATCGCGACTGCCTATGGCTGGCAGGCGACGGGATCGACCATCGCGGCGCTACGCTCGATCGTCCATGCGCTGCGCGGCTGGCCGACGCCCTTTGCGGCGGCGGTGAATTCGCAACAGACGCGGTTCGATGAGGATGGCCGGATCAACGATGCCTCGGTGGAGGGGCAATTGCGGTTGGTCGGCCAGCAGGTCGCTCGCTTCGCACCGCTGGCAGGGACGATCCGCGCGTCGAATTGAGGGGCTATACCTGGAAGTATGTGTTCACGCGAAGCCGCGAAGATTTTGATTTCGCGCGGAGGCGCGGAGGATGCAGAGAGGCAATCGCGTGCGACGGCTCGGCCCGCGGGGGCACGACATCTTCGCGTAAACCATCCTCTTTTGCTTCGCGCCCTCGCGGCTTCGCGCGTAATGAAAATTACCCCAGCCGTCCCGTCACCAGCGCGGCAATCTCGTCGGCGATCTCCGCCGGATCGCGCAAATTCCCATGCGCCACGGTCGACACCGTCGCCCATTCGCCCAGCATCGCGCCGTCCGCCATCGCGGCATAGTTGGCCCGCACCCGCGCCTGGAGCCCCAGATCGGCCTCATAGGCATCATAGGTCTCGTCGGTGTAGCTGCGCTTGCGCTTGCGGGCGATCAGGTCGCGCGCGACAGCCAGCGGCGTGTCGAGATAGACCGACAGATGCGGCGCGGGCAGGCGGAACTGCACCGTTTCCAGCCGTTCGATCCATTGCAGCAGCGCCTCGGCCTGTTCGGGGGGCACCTGCGCCGCCTGATAGGCCATGTTGGATGCGATATAGCGGTCGAAGACGATGACGTCGTGGCGCTCGGCCAGCGCGATCAGGTGCGGGCGCGATTCGAATCGGTCGAGCGCATAGAGCGTCGCCGCCGTCTCGGGCGCGGCGGCATGGGGCAGGCGCCCCGCCAGATATTCGCCCAGCGCCCAGCCGCCGATCGTGTCGCCATAACGCGGAAAGGACAGCGCCGCCGCCGACAGGCCCGCCGCGTTCAGCCGCTCGGTGACGGCCGCCGTCGCGGTCGCCTTGCCGGCGCCATCGGCCCCTTCGATCGCCAGGAGAAAGGCCATCTCAGCCGCGCAGGCGTTCGTGGTGGCGGATCACCTCGTCGATGATGAAGCGCAGGAATTTCTCGGAAAATTCGGGATCCAGCTGCGCATCGATCGCCAATTGCCGAAGCCGGGCGATCTGCGCTTCCTCGCGACCCGGATCGGCGGGGGGCAGGCCGTTCTTCGCCTTATATTCGCCGACCGCCTGCGTCACCTTGAACCGTTCGGCCAGCATGAAGACGAGCGCGGCATCGATATTGTCGATCGACTGGCGATAGCCGGTCAGCACGGTGTCGGACATGGTGGACGTGTCTCCCTCTGGCGCGTGGGCTCGCGCAATTTCGCGCGCGTCCTTTCGCGCTTAGGCTTGCGTTCGGCAAGCGTTGTCGCCAGAGGCTCTTACCTGCCCATGACCGTAACCGCCACCCGCCACGCCAAGCCCGCGCCCTCGCTGGACACGATGATCCGGCTGGTGGCCGACGACATGAATCAGGTCAATCAGGTGATCATCGACCGGATGCGGTCGGAGATTCCGCTGATCCCGCAACTGGCCGGTCATCTGATCGCGGGCGGGGGCAAGCGGATGCGCCCGATGCTGACGCTCGCGAGCGCACAGCTGCTCGGCTATCAGGGCACCAGCCACCATGTGCTGGCCGCGGCGGTGGAGTTCATCCACACCGCGACGCTGCTGCACGACGACGTGGTCGACGGCTCCGACCTGCGGCGCGGGCGGCGGACGGCTAACATCATCTGGGGCAATCCGGCGAGCGTGCTGGTCGGCGACTTCCTGTTCAGCCGCTCCTTCCAGCTGATGGTCGATGCGGGCAGCCTGAAGGTGCTGAACATCCTGTCGGGCGCCTCGGCGGTGATCGCCGAGGGCGAGGTGAACCAGCTGACCGCGGTGCGGCAGGTGGGCCTGCCCGAAGAGCGTTACCTCTCGATCATCGACGCCAAGACCGCCGCGCTGTTCGCCGCCGCCTGCCGCATCGCGGCGGTCGTCGCCGAGCGGCCCGAGGCGGAGGAGCTGGCGCTGGAGGCCTATGGCCGCAATCTGGGCATCGCGTTCCAGCTGATCGACGATGCGATCGACTATGTCTCCGACGCGGGAACCATGGGCAAGGATGCGGGCGACGATTTCCGCGAGGGCAAGATGACCCTGCCGGTGATCCTGGCCTATGCCCGCGCCAATGACGAGGAACGCCAGTTCTGGAAGGACGCGGTCGAGGGGCGGCGCACCTCGGACGAGGACTTCGCCCATGCCATCGCGCTGGTCCGCAAGAGCCGTGCGGTCGACGACACGATGGCGCGCGCGCGCCATTATGGCGGGCTGGCGATCGAGGCGATCAAGGGCTTTGCCGATAGCCCCGCGAAGAGCGCGATGATCGAGGCGGTCGAGTTCGCGGTCGCGCGGGCGTATTGAGGCCGTTCCCCGGCGGAGGTGCGGGGCGGTCTGCCTCCCCCGCGTTGCGTGGCGCGCCTCCGGCTTGGTGGAGCCTGGGCCCCGGCCTTCGCCGGGGAACGGCTTTGCTGACAACGCACCTCACCCCCGTTCAGCCTGAGCGTAGTCGAAGGCCAAGGGAAAGCCTGTCCGCTGGGCAAATGCCCAGGCATGGGCTTTGACTTCGCTCAGCCTGAACGGAAGGTGGGGGCCAGAAGGGTCGAGGTCCTTCACCCCGCCCGGCAAACCCCGTATCGCGACCGCCATGACCTTACCCGTCACCGCCGTCCTGCCCGACCTGCTGAACGCGCTCGCGGCCGCTCCCAACGCCGTCCTCGTCGCGCCGCCGGGCGCGGGCAAGACCACCGCCGTCGCGCCCGCTCTCCTCGACCAGCCCTGGTGCACCGGAGAGGTCCTGCTCCTCTCCCCCCGCCGCCTTGCCGCCCGCGCCGCCGCCGAACGCATGGCCGCGATGGTCGGCGAGCCGGTCGGCCGCACCTTCGGCTATGCCACCCGCATGGATACGAGGGTCAGCGCCGCGACCCGCGTGACCGTGGTGACCGAGGGTATCTTCGTCGCGCGCATCCAGACCGATCCCGAGCTGGGGGGCGTCTCGGCGGTGCTGTTCGACGAGGTCCACGAACGCAGCCTCGACGGTGATTTCGGCTTGGCGCTGGCGCTGGATGCGCAAGCGGGCCTGCGTCCCGACCTGCGGCTGGTCGCGATGTCGGCGACGCTCGATGGCCGCCGCTTCTCCAGCCTGATGGGCGACGCGCCCGTCATCGAGAGTGACGGACGAAGCCATCCGCTGACGCTTCGCCATCTCGGCCGGGCGGCGGAGGCGCGGATCGAGGATTCGGTCGCCGCCGCCATCCGCCGCGCGCTGGCCGATGAGGCGGAGGGCGACATCCTGGCCTTCCTGCCCGGCACCGCCGAGATCGCGCGCACCGCCGAGCGGCTGGCGAGCCTGCCCGCCGGGATCGCGGTCCATGAACTCCACGGCTCGCTCGACCCGGCGGCGCAGCGCGCGGCGATCCGGCGCGATCCGGAGGGGCGGCGGCGCATCGTCCTCGCCACCTCGATCGCCGAGACCAGCCTGACGCTCGACGGGGTGCGGATCGTGGTCGATTCGGGGCTGGCGCGCCGCCCGCGCTACGACCGCGCGGCGGGGATGACCCGGCTGGTCACCGAGCGCGCCAGCCAAGCCGCCGTCACCCAGCGCGCGGGCCGCGCCGCGCGCCAGTCGCCCGGCGTCGCCTATCGCCTGTGGGAAGAGGCCGCCACGGCGGGGCTGCCGCGTTTCGACCCGCCCGAGATCCTGGAGGCGGACCTGTCGGCGCTGCTGCTCGGCACCGCGCTCTGGGGGGTGGGCGACCCGCGCGCGCTCCCCTGGCTCGACCCGCCGCCCGAGGCCGCGGTCGCCGAGGCGCGTGCGCGGCTGACCGTGCTGGAGGCGCTGGACGACACGGGCCGCCCGACCGCGCACGGCAAGGCGATCGCCGCGCTGCCTATGCCGCCGCGCCTGGCGCATATGCTGATCCGCAGCGGCGAGCGCGGGCTGGCCTCCGTCGCCGCCGAGGTCGCGGTGCTGCTGGGCGAGCGGGGCATCGGGGGGCAGGATGTCGATGTCGAACAACGCCTGCGCCGCTGGCGGACCGAACGCGGTCCCAAGGCGGATGCGGCGCGCCAGATGGCGAAACGCTGGGCTAGCCTGGCCCCCAGGCCGGTCGAGCGCGAGGCGTGGGACCATCCGGCGGGCGTCTGCCTGGCGCTGGCCTATCCCGACCGGGTCGCGCGTCGCCGCGATTCGACCGGTGAGAATTGGGCGAGCGTCGGCGGGCGGGGCTTCCGGCTCGATCCGGCATCGGCGCTGGCCGGTGCGGAGTGGCTGGCGGTGGGCGAGACGCAGGGCGCGGCGTCGGGCGCGCGCATCCTGTCCGCCGCGCCGCTCGACCTCGCCACCGTCGAGGCGCTGTTCGCCGATCGGATCGAGACGCGGCGCACCGTCACCTTCAACCCCGCGACCGGCGGCGTCGAGGCGTTGCGCGAACGGCGGCTGGGCGGGCTGCGCCTGTCGAGCGGCCCCGATTCGGGCGCTTCCCCCGAGGCGATCGCCGAGGCGCTGGTCGAGGGGGTGCGGACGCACGGCCTGTCGCTGTTGCCGTGGAGCGACGGGGCGGGGGCGTACCGGGCGCGGGCGGCCTATGCCGGGGTGGCGCTGGACGATGCGACGCTGATCGCGCGGCTGGACGACTGGCTGCCCGCGCTGGTGGCGGGCAAGAGGCGGCTGGATGCGGTCGCCCCCGGCGCGCTGACCGAGGCGATCCGCAACCTGATCGACTGGAACGACCAGCGGCGGATCGATTCGATGGCGCCCGCCCAGTTCACAAGCCCGGCGGGCAGCAGCCATGCGATTGATTATGCGGCGGAAGGTGGCCCCAGGGTGGAGCTGCGCGTCCAGGCGTTGTTCGGCTTGGCCGAGCATCCGGTGATCGGCACCGAGCGGGTGCCGCTGGTCCTCAGCCTGACCTCGCCCGCCGGTCGCCCGATCCAGACGACGCGCGACCTGCCCGGTTTCTGGGCGGGAAGCTGGAGCGCGGTGGCCAAGGAAATGCGCGGCCGCTACCCCCGCCATCCCTGGCCCGATGACCCCGCAGCGGCCTCCGCGACGCTACGCACGAAAAAGGCGGATGCAAGAGCCGCCGGTTCGCGATAAGGGACGTGGATTATGGCCACTGCTCGCATCTTCCAGCGCCCCAAGAACGCGATGCAATCCGGCAAGTACCGGACCGATCGCTGGCAACTCGAATTCGAATCCACCGAGGCGAAAAAGCCCGATCCCCTGACCGGCTGGGCCGGAAGCGGCGATACGCGGGAGCAGGTCCGCCTGACCTTCGCGACGCTGGAAGAGGCGATCGCCTATTGCCAGCGCGAGGGGCTCGACCATCATGTCGTGCCGACGCCGCAAAAGACGCTCAAGCTGCAAAGCTACGCCGACAATTTCCGCTGAGGTTCGAGCGCTCCGGTCAAGGCCGGGGCGCTTTTCTTTCGCGCGCAGCGCTTGAGAAGGTTGGTTCGCGCGGAGACGCGGAGACGCGGAGGTGTTGCGCCCGGCGGCATCGGGATCGCATCACAACCGATCTGTTGGAGCGGCGTGTCGCTTCCGCGAGCAATCCCTCTCTGCGCCCTCCGCGCCTCTGCGCGAACAAATTTTCTTGGCGCCTTCCCGTCCGTTGCGGCGTGTCGCGATGATTTCACGCGAAGCCGCGATGACGCGAAGATTGTCGGAATGGGTTCGCGCAGAGGCGCAGAGGGCGCAGAGGTGTCGAACCCAGCGGCTCCGGCCGTTCTTCGATCTTGGCCGATGGCAGAGGAATCTCGCTGCCGCGAGCGAAACTCCTCTGCGTCTCCGCGTCTCCGCGCGAACCAACCTTCTTCTCTTCGCGCCTTCGCGGCTTCGCGTGAAATCAAAAGCCCAGGATGCCGCCCCCCAGCAGCAAGAGCAGCTTGGCATCCATCACCACCCCCGCCGCACGTCGTTCGGCGACGAAGGCGGGGACATCCACCAGCCTGATCCGGTGGACGACGATTTGCTCGTCCGAATCGCCGCCGCCTTCGCCGACCTTCACCAAGCCGCTCGCGCGGACCAGGGTGAAGCGTTCCGAGGTCATGCCGGGCGAGGAGCAGAATTCGCCCAGCGCCTCGATCCGCGAGGGGCGATAGCCGGTTTCCTCTTCCAACTCGCGCGCCGCACCGTCCAGCACGGCCTCACCCACAGTCTCGTCGCCGATCAGCCCGGCGGGCATTTCCAGGCAAGGCGCGCCCAGGGGGACGCGGAACTGTTCGACCAGCAGGATATGCTCGCCGTCGATCGCGAGGATGACGGCGGCGCGGATGTCACGCGGTCGGTCGGCATATTCCCAGGTGCCACGCTTGCGCAGCGCCAGGAACCGTCCCTCGGCCATGGTTTCGAGGGGGGCGTCCATACGGGGATCGGTCATAGCGAAATGGGTCTGTCCGGCAGTTCGTTGGTATCGGCCGCCGTCTTGGGGAAATGCTCGGCGAGCACAAGCCCGATCCGCTCGACCGCCGCGCCCAGCCCCTCACCGACATGGCCCTTCGCGACATGGGGCAACATCACCGCCATGGCGCGGCCCCAGGTTTCCGGCCCGACCTTGCCGGTCAATCCGGAGTCGGCGACGATCTCCGCCATATGCTCGTCTTCGGAAAGGTAGAGCAGCACGCCGTAGCGGCTGTCGGTCCGCCGCTCGGCCGAGACGCGGAAGAGCAGGACGGCGCGCGCCCGGACGCGGGCATGGCGGATGCTTTTGGGGACCAGCACGATCCGGCGCTTCACCGGCCCCAGCGCCGCGACGACGACCGCGAAGACCAGGATTTGCGCGATCATCAGCACGCCCAGGACCAGATCCTCGCCCGTTTCGCTCCATCCGTCATGCACCAGCGCGAGCAGTTTCAGGCCCAGGCCCGGAAACAGCGCGGCGAACAGCGGCACCAGCAGCATCGCGGCGGCGGCGAACCACAGCGCCACGTCGCGATAGTCGTCCGATCGGGGGGCGACGATGGTCACGATCTCGGCATCGGTCGCGGCCTCGGCGCGCGCCACGGCGGCGGTGACCAGATCGCTATCGGCTTCGCTCAACATCTCACCAATCCCCCGAAGCGCCGCCGCCGCCGAAATCCCCGCCGCCGCCGCCGGTAAAGCCGCCGCCGAACCATGATCCGTCGCTGCCGCCGCCCGATGATCCGCCCGAGCTCCAGCCGCCGCCCGACCCGCCACCGCTGCCCCAGCCGGGACCCCAGAGAATGATCGGCCAGCCGCCTCCGCCGCGTCGCCCGCCACCGCCGCCACGATCGTCGTCATCGTCATCGTGGAAACGCTGGCCCTGTTTGCGGCGCAGGATGGACAGCAGGACGAAGCCGCCGATGAAGATGACCAGGACGATCAGGATCGGAAAGCCGTTGGAATCGCCGCCGCCGCGCCGGTGCTGGCGGTCGAACTGCTTCGCCGCCTCGGCCACCTTGGCCTGGGCTTCCTCGGGCGAGGCGCGGAGCTGCGCGATCACCGCGTCCGCGCCCGCATTCAGCGCACCCGATATATCGCTCGATTCACGCAGGCGCGGGATCATCAGGGTGCGGATCATCTGCGACGACCAGGCGTCGGTCAGGATCGGCTCCAGCCCGCGCCCGACCTCCAGCCGGGGGCCGCGCTGGCCCTTGCCCTCATTGGGCGCTACGAACAGGATCGCGCCGTTATCCGCGTCCTTCAGGCCGACACCCCAGGCCCGGCCCAGCCGATAGCCATAATCCTCGATCGGATAGCCCTGAAGATCGGGGATGGTCGCGACTACCAGCTGGCGGCCGGTATCCTTTTGCAGCGCCTCCAGCTTCTGTTCGAGCTGCGCCTTGGTGGCGGGGTCGATCTTGTTCGCCGCATCGACGACCAGGCCGTCGAACTTGGGAAAGCTCTGCGCCATCACGGGGACGGCGCAGAGGATCAGCCAGAGCCCGAGGACCGGGCGAAGCAACCGGGTGAACCGGGTCATGAGTGCCCGATCAGCTGCCGAAATTCACCTTGGGCGCATTCTCGGCCCCCGGCGTCGTCGCCTGATAGGGGGTGATCGGCTTGGCGCCGTAGAAGACCTTCGCGCCGATCGCGTCGGGGAAGGTGCGGATGCGGGTGTTATATTCCTGCACCGCGCCATTATAGTCGCGGATCGCGATGTTGATGCGGTTCTCGGTGCCCTCGAGCTGGCTCATGAAGGTCTGGAAATTGTCCTGGCTCTTCAGGTTCGGATAGGCCTCGACATTGGCGAGCAACCGGCCGAGCGAACCGCTGAGCTGGCCCTGGGCCTGTGCGAACTGCTGCATCTTGGCGGGGTCGGACAGGTCGTCGGCGCTGACCTGGACCGAGGTCGCCTTGGCGCGGGCGTTGACCACATCGGTCAGGATCGCCTTTTCGGACGCGGCGGCGCCCTTCACCGTCGCTTCGAGGTTGGGGATCAGGTTGGCGCGGCGCTGATAGGCGGCCTGGACGTCCGCCCATTTCGCCTTCGCATTTTCCTCCGCCGTGGGCACGCTGTTCATGCCGCAGCCGGACAGGGCGACGGCCATCACGACCGGGGTCAGGGCAAGAACGGGACGACGCATTCGAATATTCCTCCGTCAACTGTCCGATCCATATAAGACGCCGACCCCGCTTGGCGAAGGGGAAAAGCGACGATAGGCGTAACGCTCATCGAACGGAGGGAGTTGGCGATGCTAAAAGAATTTCGCGCCTTCATCGCGCGGGGCAATGTCCTCGACCTGGCGGTGGCGGTCATCATCGGGGCGGCGTTCAGCAAGATCGTGACCTCGCTGACCGACGACGTGCTGATGCCGGTGATCGGAAAGATTTTCGGGGGGCTGGATTTCTCCAGCTATTTCCTGCGCATGGGGCCGATCCCCGCCAGCTATACGGGCTCGCTGACCGATTATGCCGCGCTGAAGAAGGCGGGGGTGCCGCTGCTCGGTTACGGCGCGTTCGTGACCCAGGCGGTCAATTTCGTCATCGTCGCCTTCATCATCTTCCTGCTGGTCCGCACGGTGAACCGCGCGACGACGCTCTTCGAGAAGGAAAAGGCCAAGGCGGCTGAGGAGCCCAAGGCCGAGCCGACCGATATCGCGCTGCTCCGCGAGATCCGCGACGAACTGCGTGCGCGGCGTTCCTGAGTCGACCTGCCGCCCCGGCGGAGGCCGGGGCCCAGGTGCCACCACGTTCGTGGTGCCCTTTGCGGTGCGTGGGAGGCAAAGGCTTGCCGCCTTCGCGAATTCCACCGCAACTGGACCCCGGCCTTCGCCGGGGTGGCGCTGCGTTGGGTGAGGTGAAGACGTTTACGCCGCCGCCAGCTTCTTGGCGGTGGCATCCGCCAGGCTGGTGCCGTCGAGAATCCGCGCCGTTTCGTCGCGCACGCGCATCATCGCATGACGGATGGCGCAGTCCGCCTCGCTCTTGCAGTCGTTGCAGGGGCGATAGGCGGTCCGGCTGACGCAGGGGACCAGCGCCAGCGGCCCCTCGATCGTGCGGATGATGTCGCCCAGCGAGATCAGATGCGCCGGGCGCGCGAGCCGGTATCCGCCCATCTTGCCCCGCTGGCTGTCGAGCAGATTCGCGCCCTTCAGATCGGCGAGGATCAGTTCCAGGAACTTGCGCGGCACATTCGCCTCGGCCGCGATGCGCGTCATCGAGGTCGGCGGCCCTTCGACGGGCATTTCCGCAAGGAACAGCATCGCGCGCAACGCATAACGGGACCGCTGGGTCAACATGGCGCTTCCATGGACCCAAAATGGGGCGAGCGAAAGGCATTTGCGTAAACGCGCATGGCTAACTATATCTCTTCGTGCCGGGTTTCACCCGGCTATGACGATAAACTGCGGCGAGTAATAGACGCAGCGGACCCGGGGGCAGTACCCGGCGGCTCCACCATAAAAGGTGGTGTACTTGGACACCGTTTCTGACGGGGCCGAACCAGGATCGACGTGTGTTGAAAAGCGCTGTTTTCGTTCGGAATGGGACCACCGCAACGGCCCATACACACAAGTGCCAACGATAACGAAGCACTCGCGATTGCGGCGTAATTGAGGGCCTCACGGCCTGAGATTACACCAAGATAGCGCGGTTGGACCGAACCGGGCAACAGAATCGGATTCCAGCGGTACGGGGAGCACCGGGCAACAGAAGCTCCCCACTTTCCGAATTTTTGGGTGAGCCGAATCTTCCTGGGCCTTGGGGTAGGCGGCGGGTGGATGCTTGCTGGTCGGCTGCCCTCCCAACGTCCGTTCGCACTGAGCGAAGTCGAAGTGCACGGGCGAGGCTCGCGGCGGGGCGATGGGGCGTGGCCTTCGACTTCGCTCAGGCTGAACGGGGTGAGGAAAACCACACATTCCTTGACCCCGGCGAAGGCCGGGGCCCAGGTTCGACGCAGTGGATGGTGCGCTATACGGTGCGGGGGAGGCAAATTGCTCGCGCCCCGGGCTTTCACCGCAACTGGGCCCCGGCCTCCTCCGGGGTGGAAGACGGGAGCAGGTTACCCCTCCCGCGCCAAGGCCTTCAACCGGTACAGCGCATCCAGCGCCTCGCGCGGCGACAGGCTGTCGACGTCCAGCTTCTCCACCTCGGCCCGGATCGCGTCGCACTGTTCTTCCTCGGCCTGCGCGGCGGCGGCGAAGAGGGGGAGGTCGTCCAGCCCCGCCGCCAGCCCGCCGGTCTTGGCCCGGCCCGCCTCTAGCTTGGCGAGCACCGCCTTCGCGCGCGCGACCGTCGTCGGCGGCATGCCTGCAAGGCGTGCGACGGCCAGGCCATAGGAGCGATCCGCCGGGCCTTCGGACACCTCGTGCAGCAGGACCAACTCGCCCTTCCACTCACGCGCCCGGACATGGTGCAGCGACAGCGCCTCGCAGCGTTCCGCCAGCCGGGTCAGTTCGTGATAATGGGTCGCGAACAGGCAGCGGCAGCGATTATCCTCATGGATCGCCTCCACCACCGCCCAGGCGATGGCGAGGCCGTCATAGGTGGAGGTGCCGCGCCCCACTTCGTCCAGGATGACGAAGCTGCGCGGGGTCGCCTGCGCCAGGATCGCGGCGGTCTCGACCATCTCGACCATGAAGGTGGAGCGGCCCCGCGCGAGATTGTCCGACGCGCCGACCCGGCTGAACAGCCGGTCGACCAGCCCGATCTTCGCCTGGGTGGCCGGGACATAGGAGCCCGCCTGCGCCAAGACCGCGATCAATGCGTTCTGGCGGAGGAAGGTCGACTTGCCGCCCATGTTCGGGCCCGTCACGAGCCAGAGCCGCGAAGCCTCCGACAGCGAACAGTCATTGGCCACGAACCGCTCGCCCGAGCGCGCCACCGCCGCCTCGACCACGGGATGGCGGCCGCCCGTCACCTCGAAACAGCTATGGTTGACCAGCTCGGGCCGCACCCAGCCGCCCTCGACCGCGCGTTCGGCCAGGCCGCTCGCCACGTCGAGCCGGGCGAGCGCGTCCGCCGTCGCGGCGATGGCTTCGCGCGAGGCGAGCGCGGCGGCGGTCAACTCCTCCAGATGCGCGGCCTCGGCGGCCAGCGCATGAGCACCGGCCTGCGCGACCTTGCTGGCGACCTCGTGCAGCTCGGGCGTGTTGAAGCGGACCACGCCCGCCAGCGTCTGGCGGTGGGTGAAGCCCGAATCCGGCTTCATCAGCGCATCGGCCGACCGCGCGGGCACCTCGACATGATAGCCGAGCACGCCGTTGTGGCGGATCTTGAGCGCGGTGATGCCGGTCTTCTGGCGGAACTCCGCCTCCAGCGCGGCGATGGCGCGGCGGCCGCCTGCGCCCGCATCGCGCAGATCGTCGAGCGCGACGTCATAACCCGCCGCGATATAGCCCCCTTCGCTGGCCTCGATGGGGGGCGATGGAACCAGCGCGCGGCGCAGCAGGTCGATCAGTTCGCCATGCCCGCGCAGGCGCGGCGTCGTCTCGCGCAACAGGGGAGGGCCGTCGCTCAACTGTTCGGACAATGCCCAGGCCCCGTCGAGCCCGTCGCGCAACTGTCCCAGATCGCGGGGAGAACCGCGCCCCGCCGCGATCCGCCCGATCGCACGGCCGATATCGGGCAGCGCCCGCAGCGCCGCGCGCAGCCGCTCGCGAAGCGCGGCATCGTCATGGAAATGCTGCACGAGGTCGAGCCGGGCCTCGATCGCGTCGCGGTCCATCAACGGCGCGCCGATATCCCCGGCCAGCGCGCGGGCGCCTGCGCCCGTCACCGTCCGGTCCACCGCGTCGAGCAGCGAGCCCTTGCGCTGGCCGTTCGCCGTCTGGGTCAGCTCCAGGCTCTCGCGCGTCGCCGCATCGATCGCCATCGCCCCGGCCGCCTGCATCAATACCGGCGGGCGCAGGAAGGGCAGCGCGCCCTTGGCGGTGTGGTCGAGATAGGCGACCAGCCCGCCCGCCGCCGACAGTCCCGCGCGGCTGAACTGCCCGAACCCGTCCAGCGTGGCGACGCCGTAGAGCCGCTTGAGCCGATCCTCGCCCTGGCCGCTGTCGAACGTGGCGGAAGGGCGCAGCGTGGTGGCCGCTTCGGCATGAGCAGCATTCTCGGCCGCGACCACCTCGGCGGCGGCCAGGCGGGCGAGTTCGGCCCCCAGCGCATCCGCCTTCACGTCGATCACCACGAACCGCCCGGTCGAGATGTCGGCGGCGGCCAGCGCCACCGCGCCGCCCGCCTCGCCGATCGCGACGCACCAATTGTCGCACTTGGCGTCGAGCAGCGCTTCCTCGGTCAGCGTGCCCGCCGTGACGACGCGCACGATGCCGCGCGCGACCAGCGCCTTGGACCCGCCGCGCGCCTTGGCCTCGGCGGGGGTCTCGGTCTGCTCGGCAATGGCGACGCGGTGACCCGCCTTGATCAGCCGTTGCAGATAGGCGGTCGCGGCATGGACGGGCACGCCGCACATCGGAATCTTCTCACCGCCATGCTCCCCGCGCGAGGTCAGCGCGATGTCGAGCACGCCCGAGGCGATCCGCGCATCGTCGAAGAACAGCTCGAAAAAATCGCCCATGCGATAGAAGAGCAGGCAATCCTCGGCCTCGGCCTTCAGCGTCAGATACTGGGCCATCATCGGGGTGGGGGTGGTCATTGGGGGCGAGAATCCAGATTGCGTGCACCATGGCGGATGCCGACGATCGATACGATGTCGCCGTTCACGTCATAGCTGAGAATGTAAGGGGGAACCGTCACCAGCTCGCGGGTGCCATCCGCAGCGGGACGGCCACGGCGAGGAAAGTCTCGCAGGCTTTCGCCAAGATCCACGAGTCGCTGCGCGATTCGAGCGGCGGCCTCGGGATCAAAGGCTTCCAGATAGGCGACGATGAGATCGAGCTGGTCGAGGGCCTCGTTCAGCCAGACGACTTGAGCCATTCGCGAAACGATTTGCGGTTCGGGGTTCCCCAGGTGCGGAGCCAGGCGGAAACGGTGGCGTGGTCATGATAGCGCCCGGCGGCGTAATCCGCCCGAGCGCGTTCCAGCGACAGCGCTTCCGCCGCCTCGTCACGCTGCTCGAAAATGCTCGGCTCATGCTCCATGGATGAACGTATAAGGCTGATGCCCGGACTTGCCTAGGGCGGCAAAAGGGCTGCGTGACAGGGTTGTCAGCCGTGTCCGAAACCTTCAAGAGCCGTAGCGTCCTTAGTATCCACAGCATCGAAGGCCGCGCGCATGACCGACGAACCCACCGATCAGTTCTCCGAGCGCGAGGCCCTGCTGTTCCATTCCGAGGGACGGCCCGGCAAGATCGAGATCATCGCGTCCAAGCCGATGGCGACGCAGCGCGACCTGGCGTTGGCCTATTCGCCCGGCGTCGCGGTGCCGGTGCTGGCCATCGCCGACGATCCCGCCACCGCCTATGACTATACCGCCAAGGGCAATCTGGTCGCGGTCATCTCCAACGGCACCGCGATCCTGGGCCTCGGTAATCTCGGCGCGCTCGCCTCCAAGCCGGTGATGGAGGGCAAGGCGGTGCTCTTCAAGCGCTTCGCCGATGTCGACTCGATCGATATCGAGCTGAAGACCGAGGATGTCGACCGGATCATCGACGCGATCGAACTGATGGAGCCGAGCTTCGGCGGCATCAATCTGGAAGACATCAAGGCCCCCGAATGCTTCATCATCGAGCAGACGCTGCGCGAGCGGATGAACATCCCGGTCTTCCATGACGACCAGCACGGCACCGCGATCATCTGCGCGGCGGGTCTCATCAACGCCTGCCTGCTGACCAAGCGGCGGCTGGACGAGATCAAGGTCGTCGTCAACGGCGCGGGCGCGGCGGCGATCGCCTGTACCGAGCTGATGAAGGCGATGGGCGTCCGGCATGACAATGTCATCATGTGCGACCGCACCGGCGTCATCTATCAGGGCCGCGACGACATCAACCAGTGGCAGTCGGCGCACGCCGCCGTCACCGACCGCCGCACCCTGACCGAAGCGCTGCACGGCGCGGACGTGTTTCTGGGGCTTTCGGCCGCAGGTGCGCTCAAGCCCGAGATGGTCAAGGACATGGCGCCCTCGCCGATCATCTTCGCGATGGCGAACCCGGAACCGGAAATCCGCCCCGAACTCGCCAAGGCGGCGCGCCCCGACGCCATCGTCGCGACCGGGCGGTCGGACTATCCGAACCAGGTCAACAACGTCATCGGCTTCCCCTTCATCTTCCGCGGCGCGCTCGACGTGCGCGCGACCGGCATCAATGACGAGATGAAGATTGCCGCCGCCAACGCCATCGCCGAACTGGCGCGCCAGCGCGTGCCCGAAGAGGTCGCGCTGGCTTATGGCACGCAGCACAGCTTCGGCCCCGAATATATCATCCCTGCGCCGTTCGATCCGCGCCTGATGGAGCTGGTCCCCTCGGCGGTGGCCAAGGCGGCGATGGATTCGGGCGTGGCGACGCGGCCGATCCTCGACATGGACGCCTATCGCCAGAAGCTGCGCGCGCGTCTCAACCCGACCACCTCGGTCCTGACGCTGGCCTATGAGGGCGCCAAGGCGCACCCCAAGCGCGTGCTGTTCGCCGAGGGCGAGGAAGAGGTGGTGCTGCGCGCCGCCATTGCCTTCAAGGAAGGCGGTTACGGCATCCCGGTCTTGGTCGGGCGCGACGACGTCTATGACCGTCTGGCCGCGCTGGGCGTCACCAACCCCAAGGAATATGAAGTCCATAACAGCCGCACCTCGGAGATGGTGCCGCAGATGGTCGACTTCCTCTATGAGCGGCTCCAGCGGCGCGGTTACCTGAAGCGCGATGCCGAGCGGTTGATCAACCAGGACCGCAACATCTTCGGTTCGGTCATGCTGCAGCTGGGCATGGCGGATGCGATGATCACCGGCATCACCCGCACCTATGCGCAGAGCTTCCGCGAGATCCGCCGGGTCATCGATCCGGTCGACGGCAAGGTGCCGTTCGGCATCCATCTGCTCGTCGGACAGAGCCACACCGTCTTCATCGCCGACACCACGGTCAACGAACGCCCCTCCGCCGAGGAACTGGCCGACATCGCCGAGCGCACCGCGGCAGTGGCGCGCCGCATGGGGCATGAGCCGCGCGTGGCCTTCCTGTCCTATTCGACCTTCGGCAATCCCGAGGGGCAGTGGATCGACAATATCCGCGACGGCGTGGCGGAGCTCGACAAGCGGCAGGTCGGTTTCGAATATGAAGGCGACATGGCCCCCGACGTCGCCCTGAACCCGAAGCAGATGGCGAACTTCCCCTTCTCGCGCCTGTCGGGTCCGGCGAACGTCCTCATCATGCCGGGTCTCCAGTCTGCCAATATCTCGGCCAAGCTGCTGCGCGAACTGGGCGGCGACAGCATGATCGGCCCGATGCTGATCGGCATGGAAAAGCCGGTGCAGATCGCGCCGATGACCTCGACCGCCGGTGACCTGGTCACGCTGGCGGTGCTGGCGGCGGGCGGCATCGCGCGCTGATCTTCTCTTCGGCTTGAGGGCAGGAAAGGGGGCTGGGCAACGCGGGTTGTCCGGCCCCCTTTTTTTCCTCCCCTGCAAGGGGAGGTGGCAGGGCGAAGCCCTGACGGAGGGGTGTCCCGCTGTGCAAGGTTCCGCCATCCTCGCAAGTGGTGACACCCCTCCACCAGCTTCGCTGGTCCCCCTCCCCTTGCAGGGGAGGAAAAGTACGTGACCGCAAAGCCACAACGGCAGGCCGTCACAAACCGGTCATTACGCTGTCGCCATGATGTCACGCGCCGGTCCCATGCGCCCGCTCCATTGGGTTAACGAGCCATTTGGGGGCGAAACATCATGGTGAAGTATCTGGTCGGTGTCGCGACGGTCGCGCTGATCGCACCCGGCGTCGCGGCGCAGGGGTTGCCCGCGCAGGCCGCTGTTACCGGCACGGCGAGCGACCCGGTGGTCGCCGACCCCAGCACGACCGATACCGATCAGTCGGGCAATTCGGGCGATGTCGTGGTGCTGGGCTTCGGCCAGAGCCGCCAGGTCCAGACCGTCACCGCCGCCGATCTCGACCGGCTGACCCCCGGCACGTCGCCGCTCAAGGCGATCTCGAAGCTGCCGGGCGTGAACTTCCAGTCGGCCGATCCCTTCGGCGCCTATGAATGGTCGACCAAGATCTCGCTGCGCGGGTTCAACCAGAACCAGCTGGGCTTCACCCTGGACGGCGTGCCGCTGGGCGATATGAGCTATGGCCCGACCAACGGCCTGCACATCAGCCGCGCGATCATCTCGGAGAATATCGCCTCGACCAGCGTCGCGCAGGGCGCGGGCGCGCTGGGCACCGCCTCGACCAGCAATCTGGGCGGCACCATCCAGTTCACCAGCCGCACCCCGTCGGACACGGCCGGGATCGCCGCGTCGGGCACCTATGGCAGCAACGATACCGCGCGCGCTTTCATCCGTGTCGACAGCGGCGACCTGGGCGGCGG
This sequence comes from Sphingomonas sp. SORGH_AS_0870, assembly GCF_031453175.1. Classification (NCBI taxonomy): domain Bacteria; kingdom Pseudomonadati; phylum Pseudomonadota; class Alphaproteobacteria; order Sphingomonadales; family Sphingomonadaceae; genus Sphingomonas; species Sphingomonas sp. SORGH_AS_0870. Next base: position 3,818,381 of record NZ_JAVIYW010000002.1, on the reverse strand, counting down.
GCTGAAGGGCTATCTGAGCTATGCCTATCTGACCACCGACAAGTGGAAGGGCTATGGCAGCCAGCGCCAGCATCAGGCCAATGCCAAGATCGTCAAGGATTTCGGCGATCGCGGCTCGATCACCGGCTTCTTCAACTTCTCCGACCGTCGCGAGAACGACTATCAGGACCTGAGCCTCGATATCATCAAGCGTCGCGGCTATTTCAACGACAATATCAGCAACAACTATCCGCTGGCGATCCTCTATGCCAAGCAGGCCACCAACGGCGCGGCGGCGGCGGCCTATCAGAAGGCGAACGGTTCGCTGAACGGCTTTTCCGCGCCCTATGCCGGGGTCGGGATCGGCCTGCCGAGCGGCATCACGCTGGACGACGGCTATTATGATGCGGCGGGTCTGCGCCGCGACTATCTGGGCGGCGTGACCTTCGACGCCAAGCTGACCGACAGCCTGTCGCTGACCTCGACCAGCTATTATCATCATAACAAGGGACAGGGGTCGTGGATCACGCCCTACAGCCCGACCACGCTGGGCGCGCCCAATGCCGATGGCACGCCGATCACCAACCCCGCGCCGCTGTCCTTCCGCACGACCCAGTACAGCCTCGACCGCGCAGGGACCATCGCCAAGCTGGCGTTGACCACCGGCGCCAACACGCTGGCGCTGACCGGCTGGTATGAGAGCAACACGCTGCACCAGGCGCGTCGCCTCTATGGCATGACCGACACCGCGACGCCGAACCGCAACGCGCTGGACTATCAGAGCAATCCGATGTCGACCGCGTGGAACGGCAAGTACGACACCGAGACGCTGCAATATTCGGTCGGCGACACGCTCGACATCGGCCAGCTGACCATCAATGGCGGCTGGAAGGGGATGCGCGTGCGCAACCAGGCCAATGTGCTGGCGGGCACGCTGGCGCGCGGTCGGATCAAGAGCCAGGACTGGTTCCTGCCGCAGATCGGCGCGGTGCTGCACCTGGGCAACCAGGCGGAGGTCTTCGCCAGCTATACCGAGAATATGCGCGCCTTCGTCGCCGCCGCGACCGCGCCGCCCTTCTCGATCAGCCAGGCGGCGTTCAATGCCGTGGCCAACACGGTGCGCCCCGAAAAGTCCAAGACGGCGGAGGGTGGCCTCCGCTATCGCACCGGCGGGCTGCAATTGTCGGCGGTCGGCTATTATATCGACTTCTCCGACCGCCTGCTGACCTATTCGGTCGGCACCGCGATCCAGGGCATTCCGCCGACGCTGAACAATGTCGGCGGCGTGGAAAGCTATGGCGGGGAGGTTTCGGCCTTCTACCGCCTGACCCCGGCCTTCTCGGCGCTGGCCAGCTATTCCTACAATCATGCGACCTATCAGCAGACGGTGCGCGACGGTTCGGGCAATCTGCTGGCGGAGAAGGGGCGCTATGTCGTCGACACGCCGCAGAACATGGTCAAGGGCGAGCTGGTCTATGACGACAGCCGGTTCTTCGGCCGGGTCGGCGCGGATTATATGTCGAAGCGCTACTTCACCTATCTGAACGACCAGTCGGTGGCGGGTCGCGTGCTGGTCGATGCCAGCATCGGCTATCGCTTCCCGGCGGCCTGGGGCGGCTTCTCGATCGAGGGCAGCGTGACCAACCTGACCGACAAGCGCTATATCTCGACCATCGGCACCAACGGCTTCACCGCCAGCGGCGACAACCAGACGCTGCTCGCCGGCGCGCCGCGCCAGTGGTTCGTGACGCTGAAAAAGGGGTTCTGATAGAACCTATGCGTGGGACGCTCCCCTCCCGCAGGCGGGAGGGGATGGGGGAGGGCAGGGAGTCTCACCGAGACCAGCGCTCGCGGCCTTGCCCTCCCCAAACCCCTCTTGCCTGCGGGAGGGGCTTTTACACCGCCCAGGCCCCGATATCCGGCTGCTCGCCGATCAGCGCCAGGCCATGCGCGATCGAGGTGAGTTCGCCGCCGGTCGCGATCTTGCCCTCACCGAAGCGCATCTCGAACATCCGCCGGATCGCGGGCATCAGCGAGGTGCCGCCGGTCAGGAACACCTGGTCGATCCGCTCGGGCCCGGTCGCCGCCGCCGTCATCGCCCGGTCGACCGCCTGTTCGATCCGCGCCAGATCGGGGGCGATCCAGTTTTCGAAATCCTTCCGGCTGACACCCGCCTCGATCGACAGGCCGCCGCCCTCGAACCGGAACCGCGCCTCCTCCGCCGCCGACAGGTCGCGCTTCACCCGGCCGACCGCGTCGTAGAGCCGGTATCCCTGCTCCTCCTCGATGATCGCGATCATCCGCCCGATCGCGTCCGGGCAGAGCGCGGCGCGGCGCAATTTCTCCAGCTCGGCCAGCGTCTTGCGGTTGCGCATCAGCGCAAGGCGCGACCAGTCGCCGAAATCGGCGAAATAGCCGCGCGGAATCTCCAGCACCTTGTCGAACGACCGATATTGGCCGCCCGCGCCCAGCAGCGGCAGGACGAGGTGATCGATCAGCCGCTGGTCGAACCGATCGCCCGCAATGCCGACACCGGCATGGCCCAGCGGCTCGCAGCGACGTTCGGCGCCGGGCGCGGCGATGCGGACGATCGAAAAGTCGCTGGTGCCGCCGCCGAAATCGGCGACCAAGACGGTCGCGGGCTCGGTGATCCGCGAGGCATAGCTGAACGCCGCGCCCAGCGGTTCATAGACATAGTGGATATCCGCCCCCAGCCGCGCGAACATGGCGTCGTAACGCTGGCGGGCCAGCGCCTCGTCGGGGCGGTGCCCGGCATATTCCACCGGCCGCCCGACCACGATCCGCGCCGCCTTGCCGTCCAGGGCGCCGCCGCCATGCGCCGCCATCCGGTCGAGAAAGGTGCGACCCAGTTCCTCGAAGCGATAGCGTTTGTCGAACACCGTCGCATGCTCGAACACGGGCGAGGCGGCGACCGACTTGAACGACTGGATGAAGCGGCTGCCCCCCGGAAAGTCGAGATATTCGGCGATCGCCCAGGGCCCCGCCTCGACCGCGATCCCGTCATCCTCCCAGAAGCACAGCGCCGAACGGAAGACCGGATCGGCGTCCTTGGGCCCCTTGAGGGGGACGAGATGCGACTGCCCGCCCTCGGCACGCGCGATGACCGAGTTGGTGGTGCCGAAGTCGATGCCCAGGACGGTGTGCGGAATGTCGGTCATGCGGGGTCCGCTACACGAAGTCCGGGGCGGGGGGAGAGTTTTTGTTCGTGCCTCCCCGCGAACCCCTTATCGGGGCGCACCATCCGACGGGATCAGATCCGGCCACCGCTCCAGCATCGCCGCCGTAACCCCGTTGGTCCATCCGAACCCGTCCTGCGTCGGATATTCCCCGCCGCCGCCGGGCCGCCGTTCCTCGACATCGTATTTTTCCAGCAGCTTTCCCGTCTCGGCATAGGTCCGCGCGACGGTCGCGATCCAGCGGCGGGCAATGTCCCTGGCCAGTGCCTGTTCGCCATAGCGGCCCAGCCCCTCGACCGCGATCCATTGCAGCGGCGCCCAGCCATTGGGGGAATCCCATTGCTGGCCCGACCGGATATTGGTGGTGCGCAGCCCGCCTTCGCCGACCAGGGTGGCGCGGGTGGATGCGGCGACCGCGCGCGCCTGCCCGGCACTCGCCAGCCCGGCGAACAGCGGGAAGAGCGAGGCGGCGGTGCGTGCCGCCGTGGGGCGCCGGGCCACTCGGTCCCAATCGGCGAAACGCCGTTCCCCGGCGACCCAGAGATAGCGGTCGATCGCCGCCTTTCGCCGCGACGCCATGGCGGCGAAACGCTGCGCGGTCGCGTCGTCCCCGGCGGCCCTGGCCCGCGCGGCGATGCGGGTTTCGCCGATCCACAACAGGCTGTTGAGGTCGACAGGCACGATATCGGTGGTGCGGATCGTCTCCAATCGCATCGGGTCGCCCAGCCAGCGCGAGCTGAAGTCCCAGCCCGACTCCGCCGCCGCGCGCAGGTCGCGCTGCACGATCGCGGCGGGGCGGGGCGCGGCCCTGGCGGCGGTTTCGCGATCCTCGCGCCAGCTCTCGTCGCGCGGCGTATCGCGCGCATCCCAATAGCGGTTCAGCAGGCTGCCATCGGGCATCCGCACGACATGCCGGCAGGCGTCGGTGGCATCCAGGCAGTCCGCCCCCGCCATCCAATAGTCATGCTCGCGGATCAGTGCCGCCAGCCGCCGCTTCGCCAGCGCCGGGTCGCGATCGTCGGACAGGTCCATCATCAGCGCCAGGAACGGCGGCTGCGACCGGCTGAGATAATAGCTGCGCGTGCCGTTCGGGACATGGCCGTACCGCTCGACCAGATCGACGAAATTGGCGAGCATCGCCTCGACCAGCGGCGCCTGGCCATCGGCCTTCAGCCCCAGCATCGTGAAATAGCTGTCCCAGTAATAGATTTCCTGAAACCGGTCGCCGGGCACGACATAGCCACGGTTCAGTCCCAGCGCGGAGGAGCCCGGCGTCGCGGCGAAGGGCGCGCGGCCCAGCACGGGCCAGAGATCGCGGATACGCGCGCGCAGCGGCGGGCGGGCCTTTGCCTCGTCGCCGCGCACCGAGAAATGACGGTGGACGAAGGCCGCCAGCGCCGCCTTGTTTACCGGCTTCTCACGCGCATAGGCGGCCAGGATCGCCTGCGGCTCTTCGCGCGGCACCGCATCGGCGAAGGTCTTGCCGTCGGGAAAGACCTGCGCCTCCTGCACCGCGGCGAATAGCGGGCCATAAATGTCGGCGGGCGAGGGCGGCGCGACCGGAACCGGCGTCTGCGCCTGGAGCAGCAGTGCCAGCATGGGGAGCAGGCATATCGGGCGGAGGCGGGCGGGGCGGGGGATCATCATGCTCTCCTGTCTAGGCGGTGCGGGCGGCGCGGGGCAGCAGCACGGTGGCGGCCAGCCCGCCCCCCGCCGCTTCGTCGAGGATCAGTCGCCCGCCATGAAGCTCGGCCAGTTCGCGCGCGATCGACAGGCCGAAGCCATGCCCGTCGCCCCGCTCGTCCAGCCGCGCCCCCGCCTGGGTCGCGCGAATCCGGTCCGCCTCGGCGATGCCGGGGCCGTCGTCCGACACGGTCAGGCGGATCTGCCGTTCTTCCGCCCGCGCCGCGATCAGGACGCGGGTGCGGGCATGGCGGGCGGCATTGTCGATCAGATTGCCCGCGACCTCGTCCAGATCCTGCGCGTCCATCGCGACCGCCAGATCGTCGGGCAGGTCGGCGGACAGGGTGATGCCGCGATCGGCATGGAGCCGCCCGATCGCATGGGTCAGGTCGCGGATCGCGGGGGCCAGCGCGGTCGCGGCGCGCACCGCCCCGTTCTGGACCCGCGCCCGCGCGAGGTGATGGCGAATGGTGGCATCGATCCGCGCGACCTGTGCCGCGCGGGGCGGATCATCCGCCAGATCGAGCGCCAGCGTGGCGACCGGCGTCTTGAGCGCATGCGCCAGATTGGCGGCGGAGGCGCGGGCGGTGGCAAGCGCGCGTTCGCTATCGGCGGCCATCGCGTTGAGTTCGACCGCGAGCGGGCGAAGCTCGGCGGGCTGGTCCTCATCGACCTGGCTCAGCGTGCCGCCCCGGATCGCCGCCACCTGATCGCGCAGCCGCCGCAACGGGCGCAGCCCCAGTCGCAGCTGGATCAGGCTCGTCGCCGCCAGCAACACCCCCAGCCCGGCCAGCATCGCCAGCAACGGGACCAGCGCGGCGCGGATCGGCTGCGCGACGACCGCGCGCGGGGCGGCGGCGGTGATCGTCACGGGCCCGCGCGAGGAGGGGATGGCGATCTGCCGGGCATGGACGCGCACGCCCTGTTCGGTCCGACCCTCGGCGGGGCGGGGGCCTTGGATGGCGGGGCCCGGTGGCGGAGGGGCGGGGGGACGACCGGCTTTGTCAGGGTCCGGGCTGGGGCCGGGGCCGGGGGGATGCGGCGCGACGAGCGGCGGGAAATCGCCCGATCCCAGCGTGCCGTCGGGCCCCACGATCCGCCAGCGCCAGCCGGGCTCGGGCTCCAGCAGCCCGCGACGATCGGCGATGCGCGCCCGGTCGACCCGTCCGTCCGGCCCGATCGCGGCGGCGAGGACGGCGATCTCCGAATCGAGCCGCTGGTCCAGCCCGCGCGTCACGATCCCCTCCAGCGCGCTGGTCAGCGCCCAGCCCGCGAGCAGCAGCGCGGCGAGGATCGCGGTGCCCGAGATGACGATCATCCGGCCATGGATCGAACGCGGCATCCTCATGCGGACTCACCGGCGGTCAGGCGATAGCCCAGCCCGCGCACCGTCTCGATCAGCGCCGCGCCGACCTTCTTGCGCAACCGCCCGACGATCACCTCCAGGCTGTTGGAATCGACATCGGCATCGCCCTCATAGACCCGCTCGAGCAGTTCCAGCCGGGGGATCACCGCCTCCTTGCGCAGCATCAGCGCGGACAGGACGCGCCATTCGAACGCGGTCAGCTTCAGCGGCAGGCCGTCCAGCTCGAACTGCCCGGTCTGGCTGTCGAAGGACAGGGGGCCGCAGGTCAGGCGCGGCTGGGCATGGCCCGCCGAGCGGCGGACCAGCGCGCGCAGCCGCATCACCAGTTCCTCGACGCGGAAGGGCTTGGTCAGATAATCGTCCGCCCCTGCCTTGAACCCCGCCACCTTGTCCGACCAGCCGTCGCGCGCGGTCAGGATCAGTACGGGCAGGGCCCGCCCCGCCTCGCGCCACTGGCGGAGCAGGGTCATGCCGTCGCCATCGGGCAGGCCGAGGTCGAGCACGGCGGCGTCATAGATTTCGGTGTCGCCCGCATGGCCCGCATCGACGCCGCTGGCGAACAGGTCGACCGCGCAATGCTCGGCCCGCAGCGCGCGCGCGATGGCGGGGCCCAAAGCGGCGTCATCCTCGACCAACAGGATACGCATGATCCCCTTTCCCTCTTGTCCCCGACCGACCCCGGCTATTGGCCGATTGCTTAAACCCAATCTGAACCGCGTGGTTCAGCGGGCATCGGGGCGAATCACCTAAAAGCGGGACATCAACCAAGGAGGACAGCATGTCTCGATGGAATTTCCCGACTCCCCGGCTGCAAGGCAAGGCCCCGCTGGCCGTCGCCGCAGCGGCCCTGATCACGCTGGGCGCGGGTGGCGGTGCCGCCGCCGTCTCGATGACCCGGCCGACCGTCACCATGGCGCCGACCATTCCGACGCCGATCGCCAAGCTGGCCTCGACCAGCGGCATCGTCACCGCCAAGGGGCGGGTGGCCGAGGTCTTTGGCGACCGCTTCGTGGTGCAGGACGCCACCGGCCGCGCGATGGTCGCCGGCGACCGTGACGCGATGCCGGCGGTCGGCAGCAACGTGATGGTGCAGGGCCGCTACGACGACGGGCTGATGCACGCCCAGTATCTGGTCAACCCGCAAGGGACGGTGACGCCGGTGGGCCCGCCCCCGCCTCCGCCGGGTGGTCCGCGCGGTCCCGGTGGCCCCGGTGGCCCGCGTGGCGACGGCCCGCCGCCGCCTCCGCCGCCGCCCGGCGGTCCGGGTGCGCCGGGTGGTCCCGGTGCTCCTCCGCCCCCGCCGCCGGGTGGCTGCGCACCGGGTGGTCCGGCGGTCCCGGGTGCCGTGCCCCCGCCTCCGCCGCCCCCGGTGAACGGCCAGGCCCCGCAGGGCGCCCCCGTACCGCCGCCCCCGCCGCCCGCCGGAGCTCCGGCTCCCGCCCCCACGGGGGCGGTTCGCCCGGCGCGGTGATCGGGGTTTGACGAGGATGCCCTCCGGCTTTGGTCGGGGGGCGTTTTCGTGTTGGGTAGGGGTGGGGCGTGGCCTTCGACTTCGCTCAGGCTGAACGGAGGTTGGGAGTTTGGCTCCGCCCTCACTCCGTTCAGCCTGAGCGAAGTCGAAGGCCAAGGGAATCCGGCAACCAAAAGGAACCTTCGCCCCCTTGACCCTTTAGCACCCCATGCGCTGGCTTCGATCGCTCGACATTCCGGCCGAATGGCTGTGGCTTCAACATGTGACGATCATTGCGGTCGCGATCCTGATCGCGGTGCTGGTCCACAGCGTCGCGATGCGGATCGCGGGGCATGCCGCGCGGCGGACCGCCAGCCAGAGCGACGATCTGGTCCTCGAACATATCCGTCAGCCCTTGCGCTGGGTCGCGATCGCCATCGCGGTCAGCTTCGCGATGCGACTGGTCCCGATGTCCAGCGACGGGCGCGAGATATGGCGGCAGGCGCTGGGCTTTTGCGTGCCGGCACTTCTCGGCTGGCTGGCGGTGGCGGGGCTGCGCGCGCTTCAGGGCGTCGTCTACCTGCGCGCCGACATCAGCGTCGAGGATAATCTGCGCGCCCGGCGCAAGCGGACGCGGGCACAGATATTGGGGCGGATCGGCATCTTCCTGATCGTGTTCCTGACCGTCTGCCTGATGCTGCTCAGCGTACCCGGTATCCGCACCATCGGCGTCACGCTGATGGCCTCGGCGGGTATCGCGGGTCTGGTCGTCGGTGCCGCCGCGCAGCCCGCGCTCAAGAACCTGATCGCGGGCGTGCAGATGGCCTTTACCGAGCCCATCCGCCTCGACGACGTGGTCATCATCGACAATGAATGGGGGCGGATCGAACAGATTCACCTGACCTTCGTCGTCGTGCGCATCTGGGACGAGCGGCGGCTGGTCGTACCGGTCGCCAAGTTCCTGGAGAACAGCTTCCAGAACTGGACGCGCGAGACCAGTCAGCTGCTGGGGTCTGTCTTCTGGTATCTCGACCCGGCGGCGGACATTCCCCGGTTGCGCCAGAAGATGGGCGAACTGGTCGAGGCGAGCGCGCGCTGGGACCGGCGGTTCTTCAACATGCAGGTGACCGATGTGAAGCCCGACTCGATCGAGGTGCGCGGGCTGATGACCGCGCGCGATGCGGCGATCGCCTTCGACCTGCGCTGCGAGATACGCGAGGGGCTGCTGGAATATATCCGGCGCGAGATGCCCGAGGCACTGCCCAAACGGCGGTTGGAGCATCATTCGCAAATTCCTCCCCTGCAAGGGGAGGTGGCAGGGCGTCAGCCCTGACGGAGGGGTGTCCCGCTATCGATAGCGAGTGGCATGCCGGATTGCCCCCGGCAATCCTCAAACCCGCGGGCGGGTTTGACCTGCCACTCCCCTCCGACGCGGTACGCGCGCCACCTCCCCTTACAGGGGAGGAGTTTAAGAAGCCGCCGCCTCGATCGCCTTCGCTTCGTCCTGCGCCTGATCCCCGCGCAGCGCGGCGAGGAACAGTTCGCACCACCAGAACACGTCTTCGCGCCGGACATTGTCGATCAGGCTCTCCCAGCGCCGGATGCGTTCGTCGCGCGGCATGGTCAGCGCCTGGACGATGGCGTCGGACATTTCCTCGGCGCTATAGGGATTGATGAGGACCGCGTCCTTCAGCTGCTCGGCCGCGCCTGCGAAGCGCGACAGGATCAGCACGCCGGGATCGTCCGGGTCCTGCGCCGCGACATATTCCTTGGCGACCAGGTTCATCCCGTCGCGCAAGGGCGTCACCAGCCCGATCCGCGCCGCGCGATAGATGCCCGCCAGCACCGGCCGCGGAAACCCCTTGTTGACGTAGCGGATCGGCACCCAGTCGATATCGGCATATTCGCCGTTGATCCGCCCCGACAGCGCATCGAGATTGGCGCGGATCTCCTGATAGGTGTTCACCTTCTCACGGCTGGGCGGTGCGATCTGGAGCATATAGACCAGCGCGCGCCGTTCCGGGTTCTGCGCCAGGAAGCGTTCGTAACCCAGGAACCGCTCGGCCAGCCCCTTGGAATAGTCGAGCCGGTCGACCCCGACGATCAGGCTGCGGCCGGTCGCCGACATATACATGCGTTCGCGCGCGAAACGGGCGTCGTGGCCGCTGGCGGCTTCCTCAAACTCCTTGGTCTCGATGCCGATCGGCGCGCGGATCGCCTGGATGGTCTTGCCGTTCCACGTCACCGCGCCATTCTCGCCCAGCGTGCCGCCCAGCTCCTTGGTCACATAGTCGCGGAAGCTGTCCAGCCAGTCCTCGGTATGGAAACCCACCACGTCATAGGCGAAGAGCGATTCCACCAGCTTGCGATGGCTGGGTAGCGACATCAGCAGCCGCACCGGCGGCCAGGGGATGTGGAGGAAGAAGCCGATCCGGTTCTTGAACCCCCGCTTGCGCAGATCGCGGCCCAGCGGGATCAGGTGATAGTCATGGACCCAGACCAGATCGTCGGGCTCGATCAGCGGCTGCACCGTATCGGCGAAGCGCTCGTTGACGCGGGCATAGCCGGAGTCGAAGTCGCGCTCGAACTCGGTCAGGTCGATGCGATAGTGGAAGAGCGGCCACAGCGTCCGGTTGGCATAGCCGTTATAATATTCGTCGATATCCTGCTCTTCCAGGTCGATGGTCGCGGTGGTGACGCCGCCGCCCTGCTGGAAGTTGATATGGCCGCTGAACTCCTCGGTGGTCTCCCCCGACCAGCCGAACCAGATGCCACCCTGTTCGCGCAGCGCGGCGAGAAGTGCGACCGCCAGCCCGCCCTGATTTCCGCCCGGCCCGGTGGTGGGCGGCTGGACCCGGTTCGAGATGACGATCAGGCGACTCATCGCACGGCACTCCATGGTTTACTCAGCAGGACGGCGCAGTTGATCAGGCCGACCAGCGAATAGGTTTGCGGATAATTCCCCCACAGCTCGCCCGTATTCGGGTCGATATCCTCGGACAGAAGCCCGGCGGGGGTGCAGCGCGCCACCATCTCCTCGAACAGCGCGCGGGCGTCGGCATGACGGCCCGTCACATACAACGCTTCAATCAGCCAGAAGGTGCAAACGTTGAACGCGGTATGGGGCAGGCCGAAGTCATCCTCGGTCGCATAGCGCAACATATGGCTGCCCCGGCGCAGCCCCTTTTCGACCGCATCCAGCGTCGAGCGGAAGCGGGGATCGTCGGGCGAAAGAAAACGCAGGTCGAGCAGCTGGATGATGCTGGCGTCCAGATCGTCGCCGCCGAAGGTCGCCGACATGCGCTGCGTTTCGGGGCGCCATGCCGCCTGTTCGATCGTCTCGCGCATCAGGTCGGCGCGCTCCTGCCAAAAGGCACGCCGCTCCTCCAGCCCCAGCGCCTGCGCGGCATTGGCGAGGCGATCGCACGCCGCCCAGCACATGGCGGCGGAATAGGTGTGCACATGGCTCTTGGTGCGCAGCTCCCACAGCCCCGCATCGGGCTGGTCATATTTGGCCCAGGCGCGCTCGCCGACGCGTTCCAGCGAGTGGAAATCCTCGACCCCCGACATGCGGAACAGGCGGGTGTCGAAGAAGGCCTGCACGTCGGACAGCACGATCTGGCCGTACGCATCGTGCTGGATCTGCTCATAGGCCTGGTTGCCGACGCGCACCGGCCCCATGGCGCGGTAGCCGGGGAGCTTGGTCTCGATCCGCTCGACCAGCGTCGCCTCGCCGCCGACGCCGTAGAGCGGCTGGATATGCCCGCCCCGCGCAGCGTCGACGATGTTGCGGAGATATTCGAGATACCCCTCCAGCACGTCGAGCGCACCCAGCCGGTTGAGTGCCTGAACGGTGTAATAGGCGTCCCTGATCCAGCAGTAGCGATAGTCCCAGTTGCGCCCCGAATCGGCATGTTCGGGCAAAGAGGTGGTCAGCGCGGCGACGATCGCGCCGGTTTCCTCATGCTGGCACAGCTTCAGGGTGATCGCGGCGCGGATGACGACGGCCTGCCACTCGACCGGGGTCGCAAGCCCGCGCACCCAGTGATGCCATTCATGGGTGGTGCGCTCCAGCATGGCGCGGCTGGCCTCGCTCAGCACGCCCGCGAAGCTCTCGTCCGGGCCCAGGAACATATGGATCGGGCGTTCCAGCCGGAACCATTGCTCGGCGGCGATATGGCCGACCGGCGCGTCGGTGGTCAGGCGCAGCGTCTGCTGCGTCATCAGATAGCGGATATGGTTGGACCCCTGCGTCCGCTCGGTAGGCGTGCCCCAGTCGGTCGCGACGCGAAGCGCGATGCGGATGCGGGGGCTGCCGATCGGCCGCACGATCCGCACATAGCTGGTCGGGCGATAGACGCGGCCCTCGCGCGAGAAACGCGGGCAGAAATCGGTGATCTCGATGCCGTTGCCCCGGTCGTCCATATGGGTGGTGACCAGGATCGGGGTGTTGCGCAGATAACCTTGCGTGGTCGAGACCCGGTCTTCCAGCTCGATCGCCCAATAGCCCGTCTCCGGCTCGCCATCGCCTAGCAGCGCACAAAAGGCCGGGTCGCCATCGACGCGCGGCACGCAGCCCCAGACGAACCGCCCGGTCGAGTCGATCAGCGCGGAAACCTGGCAATTGCCGATCGGCCAGAGATTCAGATCCTGTTGCGTCATTCGGCATTCTCCAGCGCTTGGGCGAGCCATGAGTGGACGGCGGCGACATCGGGCAGGCGGTAGCGCGCGGCGGTTTCGCGCATCGGGCCGACCAGCACGCCGGCACCGCCGAGTGCGGCGGCGGCGGCGAAGCCGTCCTCGTCGGTCACGTCGTCGCCGAAGAAGATCGGGATGGTGCCGCGCATGGCGGGCCTTTCCATCAAGGTTTCGATCGCCTGGCCCTTGTCGCCGGGCAGGCGGATCTCGACCATCATCTTGCCGGGTTGCAGGGTCAGGCCATGGCGCTCGGCGATGGCGGCGGCTTCGCGCAAGGCGAGCGGTTCGGCCTGCGGATTGCGGCGATAATGCAGCCCCGCGCCGAAGCTCTTGGTTTCGAAATACAGATCGTTCGCCTCGGCCACCGCGCGCATCTCCTCGGTCGCGGTGGCAAGGTGGTCGGGCTTTTCGGGACGGCTATGGCCATCCTCGGGGCTGCGGCGCTCGGCACCGTGGCTGCCCGCCAGCGTGAAATGCTGCGCCTGCGGGCCGAACAGCGCATCGAGCTGCGCGATCGAGCGGCCGCTGACGATGGCGAGACGGCCGGGCATATGCGCAGCCAGCGCATCCAGCCGATCGGCGAGCGCGGTGCTGACATGCACCCCCTCGGGATTGTCGGCGAGGTCGACGAGGGTGCCGTCGAAGTCGAGGAACAGGCTGTCCTCGGTGGACAGGCGGGGCGGGGGCGGGGCGAGGTCGGCCAGCATGGACGAAAGCATAGCGGATGCGGACATGCCGAGTGAACCCATCCCCGCCGCTCGCGTTCCGCTGCGCATGCGAAATGATTACGTATGGTCGGACAGTGTATATCGCGCGCGGCTGGGCGCTCCCCCTCCCGCAGGCGGGAGGGGGATGGGGGGAGGGCTCTCTCCACGGGCGACATCGCTTGGGGCTTTCCCTCCCCCAACCCCTCCCGCCTGCGGGAGGGGAGTAAGAAGAGGACGCTGCGATGAGCGATCCGAAAACAAAAAAGGGCCGGCGATCGCTCGCCAGCCCCTTTATTCCGAACCATAAAAACCTGGCCTTAGTAGACCCGCTTCTTCGGCTTGATATACTCGATATCGTCGGTCAGCGTGTAGTCGTGGACCGGGCGATAGTCGATCGCGACACCGCCGCCCTGGCCGCCCCAGCCGTCGAAGGTCGCGACGGTGTGCTTCATCCAGTTGGCGTCGTCGCGCTCGGGGAAGTCCTCGTTCACATGCGCACCGCGGCTTTCCTTGCGGTTCAGCGCCGATTCCATCGTCACCACCGCCTGGCTGATGAGATTGTCCAGCTCCAGCGTCTCGACCAGATCGGTGTTCCAGATCAGCGAGCGATCCTTGATCCCGATGTCCTTCATCCGGTCATAGGTGGCGCGGATCATCTGACGACCTTCGGTCAGCAGCTCGTCGGTGCGGAACACGGCGCAGTGGCGCTGCATCGTCTTCTGCATCTCGCTGCGCACCTGCGCGGTGGTCGAGCCACCGGCGGCGTTGCGGAAGTGATCCAGACGGCCCAGCGCCAGCTCTTCCGAACCCTTGGGCAGCGGCGCATGCGGCGTGCCGGGCTTCAGCGTGTCCTTGATGCGCAGGCCGGTCGCACGGCCGAACACCACGAGGTCGATCAGCGAGTTGGAGCCCAGGCGGTTCGCGCCGTGCACCGACACGCAGGCCGCTTCGCCGACCGCGAACAGGCCGGGGACGACTGAATCCGGGTTGCCGTCCTTCAGGCGGACGACTTCGCCATGATAGTTCGTCGGAATGCCGCCCATATTATAGTGGACGGTCGGCGTGACGGGCAGCGGCTGGCGGGTCAGGTCGACACCGGCGAAGATCTTGCCGGTCTCGGTGATGCCGGGCAGGCGCTCGGCCAGCACCTTCGGGTCGATATGGTCGAGATGGAGGTAGATATGATCTCCCTCCTTGCCGACGCCGCGCCCTTCGCGGATTTCCATCGCCATCGAACGCGACACGACGTCGCGGCTGGCCAAGTCCTTGGCCGACGGCGCGTAACGCTCCATGAAGCGCTCGCCCTCGGAGTTGGTGAGGTAGCCGCCTTCGCCGCGTGCACCCTCGGTGATGAGGACGCCCGCGCCGTAGATGCCGGTCGGGTGGAACTGCACGAACTCCATGTCCTGGAGCGGGAGCCCTGCGCGCAGCACCATGCCGCCGCCGTCACCCGTGCAGGTGTGCGCCGAGGTGGCCGAGAAATAGCAGCGGCCATAGCCGCCGGTCGCCAGCACGACATTGTGCGCGCGGAAACGGTGGATCGACCCGTCTTCCATGCACAGCGCGATCACGCCGCGGCAATTGCCCTGATCGTCCATGATCAGGTCGAGCGCGAAATATTCGATGAAGAAGTCCGCGTCATATTTCAGCGACTGCTGGTACAGCGCGTGCAGCATGGCATGGCCGGTACGGTCGGCGGCCGCGCAAGTGCGCTGCGCAGGGGGGCCTTCGCCCATATTCTGCATCATGCCGCCGAACGGGCGCTGATAGATCTTGCCCTCTTCGGTGCGGCTGAACGGCACGCCAGCGTGCTCCAGCTCGTACACGGCGGCGGGCGCCTCGCGGCACAGATATTCGATCGCATCCTGGTCGCCCAGCCAGTCCGACCCCTTGACGGTGTCGTACATGTGCCAGGTCCAATGGTCCGGACCCATGTTGCCGAGCGACGCGGCGATGCCGCCTTGGGCGGCGACGGTGTGGCTGCGCGTCGGGAACACCTTGGTGATGCAGGCGGTCTTCAGACCCGCCTCGGCGATGCCCATGGTGGCGCGCAGGCCCGAGCCGCCCGCACCCACGACGACGGCGTCATAGGTATGGTCGATGATCTTGTAAGCGGCAGCGGACATTATGCAGCGGCTCCGAAGGCGATCTTGAGGATCGAGAAAATGGCGATGGCGGCGATCGTGAAGACGAACAGGTTCATGACGACGAGCAGCGCGACCCGGTTCTGGTCCTGCTCATAATCCTCGATCACGACCTGCAGCCCCAGGCGCATATGGTAGAAGATCGAGGCGACCAGCATCGCCATCGGGATGGCGGCCCAGGGATTGGCCAGCCACAGATGGACCGAGGCATAGTCGAAGGACGGCTGGCGCAGGATCGAGATCAGCAGCCAGACGACCAGCAGGAAGTTGGAGCCCGCCGTCAGGCGCTGGTTCAACCAGTGATGGGTGCCCGACTTGGCCGAGCCCAGGCCGCGCACGCGGCCGATCGCGGTTCCGGAACGCATCACTTGATCCCCAGATAGAGCCAGAAGGCGACCGTCATCACGACGGCGAAGACGATGGTGGCTTGCGCCTGACGCTTGTTCGACTTCAGCTCGAAGCCCGCGCCGACATCCATGAACAGGTGGCGGATGCCGTTGGCCATGTGCTGGAACAGGCAGGCGGTCAGGCCGATGCCGACGACATAGCCGATGATGTTCAGCCTGCCCGACTCGACGGTGAAGACGTCGCGGAACGTCGCATAGCTTTCCGGCCCCGCGGCGACGGCCGCCAGGAACCAGACGAGAAGCGCCGCACCCACGGTCGCCATGCCCGTGCCGGTGGCGCGGTGCAGGATGGAGACCAGCATGTTGGGACCCCATTTCCAGATCTGGAGATGCGGGGAGAGCGGGCGTGCGGTGTTGCGGGCGGCCAAGGGCAGATCCTCGAACAGTCTAAAGTCGGGCTGGTTTGCGGATACGCCTATGGTGAAGACGCCGACAGGATGCAAGTCGCGAGGCGAGATTGATTGCGGGCCGGGATGGCGGGCAGGGGAGGGGCGCAACGCGGCTAACCGCCCCTTAACGCTTTTCACGCAAGGTCGCATCGAACGATTCCAAGTGCCTGAAACGGGGAGCCTGCGTGCCCAAGTCCCAGCCCAATTCCCAGCCCAAGACCGATCTGCCCCCGCCCACGGTCATCACCGCCGCGATCGATCTCGACGCGCGGATCCGGGCCTTTGATGGGGGGGATGGCATGCTGATCCGGCAGGCCGCCGAGCTATGGCCGGTGATCGAGCCGCGCGCGCAGGAGGTCGTCGATGCCTATTGGGATTATTGGCGCGCCGCCAATCCCGGACAGCCCGACTGGACGCCGCTGGACGAGGAACGCCGCCGCGTCACGGGCAATGCCTATCTGCGCAACCGCTTCTGCCACCTGTCGGGGCGCGACTGGGTGGAGTCGCTGGGGCGTTCGGTGGCCTCGGCCTATGCCGCGGGCGTCATGCCGATGGACGCGCTGGCCATGTCCTGCGCCAGCGACCGGGCCGCGCTGAAGATCCTGATGGAGGAAATGTCCGCCGACGATCCGCGCCGGGCGGTGGCGGTCGACACGCTGCTCCGCCTGTTCGGCATGGAAACCGAACTGACCGTCGAGCTCTTCTCGGGTTACGAGAATTGGTGCGCCGATCGCGAGCGCGAGCGGCTGGCCGGGGATTTCCGCAACGGCATCGTCGCGGTGGTCGAAAACGCCTCGGTCGAGGGGCAGGATCTGCGTCGCCAGGCGCAGGACGCCTCGCTGTCGACGCGCGGGATGCTGGGCAAGTCGAGCGAGGTCGCCGCCGCCGCCGAGCAGTCGGCGGTCGCGATGCGCGAGGCGGCACAGACCGCCGCCGGCCTGATCCGCGCGATTGAGGATGCCCGGGCCGAGGTCGACCAGGCCGCCGATGTCGCCAACCGCGCCGCCGACCAGGCGGGCCAGGCGGTCGGTATGTCCGAGATGCTGTCGGATCACGCCAAGTCGATCGAATCGATCCTGGGTCTGATCCGCGACATTGCGGGCCAGACCAATCTCCTGGCGCTGAACGCCACGATCGAGGCCGCGCGCGCCGGGGATGCGGGCCGGGGCTTTGCGGTCGTTGCGCAGGAGGTCAAGAGCCTCGCCAGCCAGACCGCGCGCGCGACCGACGACATCGCCACCAAGATCGCGGCGATCCAGGCCGCGACCCGCTCCACGGTCGAGACCAACGCCTCGATCAAGGCGACGGTCACCGAATTGCAGGCTTCGGCGGAGCATATCCGCCACGCCATGGAGGCGCAGGCGCAGACCGTGACCGCGATCACCGCCGCCGTCGACGAGACCGCGCTGGCGGCCGATTCGATGTCGCACACCATCGCCGCGATCCGCGAGGATACCGAGAGCGTAGCGCAGGAGATCGACCGGGTCGGACGCGGCTTCGACCATCTCGACAGCCAGCTGGGCGACCTGAAGGCCAGCGCCAGCCAGTTCGTGGTGCGCGTCGCCGCCTGATCGACCCTGTTGACGTGCCCGCATGCGCCCGGCACGGGCACGGCATGACGACGATCCTGGTAACCGGAAGCAGCCGAGGCATCGGCGCGGCCATCGCATCGACCCTGGGCGCCATGCCCGAAACGCGCGTGCTGGGGCATGGCACGCGCAGCGGCATCGCCGTGGATCTGTCCGAGGAGGGCGCGCCCGCCCGCCTCTGGGCTGCGGCGCTGGAACAGGCGGGTGGGGCGATCGACGTGCTGGTCAACAATGCCGGCATCTTCGAGGCCAGCCCGCTCGACGCCGACGACTGGTCGGACAGCTGGGCGCGGACGATGCAGGTCAACCTGACCGCCTCGGCCGAACTCTGCCGTCTGGCGGTGTTGCACTGGCAGGCGCGGGGGCAGGGCGGCCGGATCGTCAACATTGCCAGCCGCGCCGCCTATCGCGGCGACTCGCCCGCCCATTGGCATTATGCCGCGTCCAAGGGCGGCATGGTCGCGATGACCAAGACGATCGCGCGGGGCTATGCCGCGCAAGGCATCCTGGCCTTTGCCGTCTGCCCCGGCTTCACCATGACCGGCATGGCCGACGACTATCTGGCCAGCCGGGGCGGGGACAAGCTGCTCGCCGACATCCCGCTCGGCCGCGTCGCCTCGCCCGAGGAGGTCGCCGCGACCGTCCGTTTCCTGTGCACCGATGCGCCGCCTTCGATGACCGGCGCGGTCCTCGACATCAATGGAGCAAGCTATGTCCGCTGACAGCTGGAAGCTGACCCTGCCCTGCACCCGTGACGAGGCGGAGGCGATCGACGCGGCCGACGACCTGGCGATCGAGGCGGTCATCATGACCACCGAGGAGGTGGAGGACGACCGCGAGCATTGGCGGCTCGACGCCTATTTCGAGGCGGAACCCGATGCCGCCACCATCGCCGCGATCCGTGCGCTGGTGCCGAGCGCTGGCGACCACCCCGCCACGGTCGAGCATGTGCCCGCGCAGGACTGGGTGACGATCAGCCAGGCGGGGCTGGCGCCGCTGGCGGTCGGGCGGTTCTTCGTCCACACCGGCGACGAGGCGGTGCCCGAGGGGCTGCGCGGTTTCCACATCCCGGCGGGCCGCGCCTTCGGCACCGGGCATCATGAGACGACCAGCGGTTGCCTGGCCATGCTCGACGCCATGGCGGGCGAACGGGTGGCGAACGCCATCGACGTGGGCACCGGCACCGGGCTGCTCGCCTTCGCCGCGCGGCACCTCTGGCCCGAGGCGAAGGTCGTGGCGACCGATATCGATCCGATCGCGATCGACGTGACCGCCGAGAATGCCGCGATCAACGGCGTTGACGGGGTGGAGTTGATCGTAGCCGACGGGGCGCTGGCCGATCCGATCATGGCGGGGGCGCCCTATGACCTGGTCGTCGCCAATATCCTGGCCGGGCCGCTGATCTCGATGGCGCCGGAACTGGCCGCCATCGCCGGGCCCGAAGCGACGTTGGTGCTCGCCGGGTTGCTGGAGACGCAGCGAGCGGACGTGGTTGCGGCCTATGAAGCGTGCGGCTGCGCGCTGGAGACGGTCGACCGGCGCGGCGACTGGAGCGTGTTGCGGCTGCGCGCAGGGGCTGAACGGTTCGTGCCGAGCGGGCCGTTCGACCCCAAGGGACGCGACGGCTGGGCACTGGATATCTGATCGGTAAGCACTTCTTGACTCCCCTCCCGCAAGCGGGAGGGGTTGGGGTAGGGTAGGGCCACAGGCTACGGTCTCTGTGAGACTCCAACCCTCCCCCGACCCCCTCCCGCCTGCGGGAGGGGGAGCGCATGCGGCGATTCCCTATTCACCACCTCCCCCTTACGAAAACGTAAGCCAGAGCATTTGCCATCCCCCCGGCCTCTCGGGCATAAGCCCGTGCAAAGAACCCAAGGAGAGGTCATGGCATCGACGATGGTCGAACTGGAACGCCGCCGCGCGGCCGCGCGGGCCGGTGGTGGCGAGAAGCGCGTCGCCGCGCAGCACGCCAAGGGCAAGCTGACCGCGCGCGAGCGGCTCGACGTGCTGCTGGACGAGGGCAGCTTCGAGGAACTCGACATGTTCGTCGAGCATAATTGCACCGATTTCGGCATGACCGAACAGATCGTCCCCGGCGACGGCGTGGTGACGGGTTCGGGCACGATCAACGGGCGGCTGGTCTTCGTCTTCAGCCAGGACTTCACCGTCTTCGGCGGATCGCTGTCCGAACGTCATGCCCAGAAGATCTGCAAGATCATGGACATGGCGATGAAGGTCGGCGCGCCCGTCATCGGCCTGAACGATAGCGGCGGCGCGCGCATCCAGGAGGGCGTGGCGTCGCTGGGCGGCTATGCCGAGGTGTTCCAGCGCAATGTGCTGGCCAGCGGCGTGGTGCCTCAGCTTTCGCTCATCATGGGGCCGTGCGCGGGCGGCGCGGTATATTCGCCCGCCATGACCGACTTTATCTTCATGGTGAAGGATTCGAGCTATATGTTCGTCACCGGCCCCGATGTGGTGAAGACGGTGACCAACGAAGTGGTGACCCAGGAAGCGCTGGGCGGTGCGGTGACGCACACCACCAAGACCGGCGTCGCCGACGTCGCGTTCGAGGACGATATCGAGGCGCTGCTGGCGGCGCGCGACTTTATCGACTTCCTGCCCGCCAACAATCGCGAGGGCGTGCCCGAACGGCCCACCGCCGACGCCTGGGACCGCATCGAGGAAAGCCTCGACACGCTGATCCCGGCCAACGCCAACCAGCCCTACGACATGCATGAGCTGATCGCCAAGGTCGTGGACGAAGGCGATTTCTTCGAGGTCCAGCCCGCGCACGGCGCCAACATCATCACCGGCTTCGGCCGGATCGAGGGGCGCACGGTCGGCTTCGTCGCCAACCAGCCGATGGTGCTGGCGGGCGTGCTCGACATCAATGCCAGCCGCAAGGCGGCGCGCTTCGTGCGCTTCTGCGATGCGTTCGAGATTCCGATAGTGACCTTTGTCGACGTGCCCGGCTTCCTGCCCGGTACGAGCCAAGAGCATAACGGCATCATCAAGCATGGCGCGAAGCTGCTCTTCGCCTATGCCGAGGCGACGGTCCCGAAGATCACCGTCATCACGCGGAAAGCCTATGGCGGGGCCTATGACGTGATGGCGTCCAAGCACTTACGCGGCGACCTCAACTATGCCTGGCCCACCGCCGAGATCGCGGTGATGGGGGCCAAGGGCGCGGTCGAGATCATCTTCCGGGGCAGGACGCCGGAGGAAATCGCCGAGCGCACCGCCGAATATGAGGCGCGCTTCGCCAATCCGTTCGTCGCGGCGTCCAAGGGCTTTGTCGACGAGGTGATCCAGCCGCATTCGACCCGCCGCCGCATCGCGCTGGGCCTGCGCAAGCTGCGCAACAAGGACCTGGCCAACCCGTGGAAGAAGCATGACAACCTGCCGCTCTGAGATGGTCGCGAGTGGGGGAGCCCTCCCCCATCCCCTCCCGCTTGCGGGAGGGGTGTGCCTGGGGCCAGCGCTCGCCCAGAGCCTCTCCCCTCCCGCAGGCGGGAGGGGCCGGGGGAGGGCAGGCGTTGTCCCTATGTCCAAATGTCGGAGGCGCGCATGACCCTCGGCCGTCTCAACCATATCGGCATCGCCACGCCTTCAATCGAGAAGGCCGTCGAAACCTATTGCCATCTTCTCGGCGCAGACGCGATCGGCACGCCCTTCGATCTGCCGCCGCAGGGCGTGCGGGTGTGCTTCATCGATGCGCCCAACACGCAGATCGAGCTCATTCAGCCGCTGGACGAAAGCTCCCCCATCGCCAATTTCCTGAAGAAGAACCCAGGCGGCGGCCAGCATCATCTGTGCTTCGAGGTGGCCGACATGGCCGCCGCCGTCGCCGCGTTGCAGGCCAAGGGCGCGACGCTGCTGGGCCAGCCGCGCATCGGTGCGCATGGCACGCCCGTCGTCTTCCTTCATCCGCGCGACATGGGCGGCGTGCTGGTCGAGCTGATGGAAACGCCGGAGGAGGGGCATTGAGCGAGGCCATGCTGCGCACCGAACGCCGGGGGGACGTTCTGGCCCTGACGCTCGACCGGCCCGATCGGCTGAACGCCGCGCCGCCCGCGCTGTTCGATGCGATCTGCGCGGCGCTGGCCGAAACGGGCGACGCCCGCGCCGTGCTGATCGCGGGCGAGGGGCGCGCCTTTTGCTCGGGCGCGGACATATCGGGGGGCGATGTCGGCCCCGACACCGTCCACCGCGCGCTGGTCGACCATTACAACCCCGTGATGCTGGCGCTCGCCGACCTGCCCATCCCGGTGGTCAGCGCGGTACGCGGCGCGGCGGCGGGGATCGGGTGCAGCCTGGCGCTTGCCGCCGATTTCTGCGTCGCCAGCGAAAGCGCCTATTTCCTCCACGCCTTCGTCAATATCGGGATGGTCCCCGATGGCGGGGCAAGCTGGATGCTCCCGCGCCTGATCGGCCGCGCCCGCGCCGCCGAGATGATGATGCTGGGCGAGCGGGTGGGGGCGGCCAAGGCACTCGACTGGGGCATGGTCCACAAGGTCGTCGCCGACGATGCGCTCGACGCCGAGGCCTGGGCGCTGACCGAACGGCTGGCGGCGGGGCCGAGCGTGGCGCTGGGCCTGATGCGCCGGGCGCTCCATGCCGGGTTCGACAGCGACTATGCCGCAGCACTCGCGCGGGAAGCACAGGACCAGCGGAGCGCCCGTGCGACACTGGACGGAGAGGAAGGCGGCCGGGCCTTTTTCGAGAAGCGCCCGCCGCGTTTCCTCGGGCGGTAAGACTTGCGCGCGTATGATGATTTCGCTCTAGTGAAAGAAAATAAGTAGCGCGCGTAACGAATGGATGAGGAGTGGCCGATGGCCGAACGCCCTGACCTATCCGACTGGGAAGCCCTTGCCGCGCGCGAGGTGAAGGGGCGCGACCTCGAGTGGCAGACGCCGGAGGGGATCACGGTCAAGCCGCTCTATACCGCCGAGGACGTGAAGGCCGACCCCGGCCTGCCGGGCTTCGCGCCGTTCACGCGTGGGGTGCGGGCGAGCATGTATGCGGGCCGCCCCTGGACGATCCGGCAATATGCGGGTTTCTCGACCGCCGAGGAGTCGAACGCCTTCTATCGCCGCAACCTGGCGGCGGGGCAGAAGGGGCTGTCGGTGGCGTTCGATCTCGCCACCCACCGGGGCTATGACAGCGATCACCCCCGCGTGACCGGCGATGTCGGCAAGGCAGGCGTCGCGATCGACACGGTCGAGGATATGAAGATCCTGTTCGACGGCATCCCCCTGGATGCCATGTCGG
This sequence comes from Sphingomonas sp. SORGH_AS_0870, assembly GCF_031453175.1. NCBI lineage: Bacteria > Pseudomonadati > Pseudomonadota > Alphaproteobacteria > Sphingomonadales > Sphingomonadaceae > Sphingomonas > Sphingomonas sp. SORGH_AS_0870. Next base: position 3,795,501 of record NZ_JAVIYW010000002.1, on the reverse strand, counting down.
TCAGCATGACGATGAACGGCGCGGTGATCCCGGTGCTGGCCTTCTTCATCGTTGCGGCCGAGGAACAGGGGGTTCACCGCTCGAAGCTGGAAGGGACCATCCAGAACGACATCCTCAAGGAGTTCATGGTCCGCAACACCTATATCTACCCCCCTGAGCCGAGCATGCGGATCATCTCGGACATCTTCGCCTACACGTCCGCCGAGATGCCCAAGTTCAACAGCATCTCGATCTCGGGCTATCACATGCAGGAGGCAGGGGCGACGCAGCTCCAGGAGCTGGCCTTCACCATCGCCGACGGCATGGAATATGTGAAATATGGCGTGGCCAGCGGCCTCGATATCGACAAGTTCGCCGGGCGCCTGTCCTTCTTCTTCGCGATCGGCATGAATTTCTTCATGGAGGTCGCCAAGCTGCGCGCCGCGCGCGTGCTGTGGCACCGGGCGATGACGCAGCTGGGCGCGAGGGACGAGCGCTCCAAGATGCTGCGCACCCATTGCCAGACGTCGGGCGTGTCGCTGACCGAGCAGGACCCGTATAACAACGTCATCCGCACCACGATCGAGGCGATGGCGGCGATGCTGGGGGGAACGCAGAGCCTCCACACCAACGCGCTGGACGAGGCGATCGCGCTGCCCACCGACTTCTCCGCCCGGATCGCGCGCAACACGCAGATCGTGTTGCAGGAAGAGACGGGGATGACGAAGGTCGTCGATCCCTTGGGTGGCAGTTACTATGTCGAGAGCCTGACCCAGAGCCTGGTCGACGGTGCGTGGAACCTCATCGAGCGGATCGAGGCCGAGGGCGGCATGGCGAAAGCGGTCGCGGCGGGCTGGCCCAAGGCGATGATCGAGGAGGCGTCCGCCGCCCGCGCCGCCAGGGTCGACCGGGGCGAGGATGTGATCGTCGGGGTGAACACATACCGGCTGGCCGACGAGGCGCCGGTCGAGATCCTCGACATCGACAATCACGCGGTGCGCGGGGCCCAGGTGGCTCGGATTGCAGCGGTGAAGGCCGCGCGCGACGAGGCGGCGTGCCGCTTGGCGCTGGATGCCCTGCGCCGAGCCGCCCAAAATCCTCCCCTGCAAGGGGAGGTGGCATCGCGTAGCGATGACGGAGGGGTATCACCCCTCTCGAGCGTGGACACCCCTCCGTCAGCGGCTGACGCCGCTGCCACCTCCCCCGCTGGGGGAGGAATGGACCGCAATCTCCTCGCGCTGGCGGTGGAAGCCGCGCGGGCGCGAGCGACTTTGGGCGAGATTTCCTCGGCGCTGGAGGATGCGTTCGGCCGCTACGGCACACAGCCGACTCCGGTCTCCGGTGTGTACGGCGGCGCCTACGCCGAGGACGAACGCTGGGCCCGCCTGATCCGGGGCGTCGAGGCGGTCGAGCGCCGCCTCGGCCGCAAGCCCCGGCTGTTCGTCGCCAAGATGGGCCAGGACGGCCATGACCGGGGCGCGAACCTCGTCTCCTCGATGTTCGGTGACCTGGGTTTCGAGGTCGTGCCCGGCGCGCTGTTCCAGACACCGCAAGAAGCCGCGCAGGTCGCGCTCACCCGCGATGTCGATGTCGTCGGCGCGTCCAGCCTGGCGGCCGGGCACAAGACGCTGATCCCCGAACTGATCGGCCACCTCCGCGACGCGGGCCGCGCCGATATCAAGGTCATCGCGGGTGGCGTTATTCCCGCGCAGGATTATCAGGCGCTCTACGATGCCGGGGTGCAGGCGATATTCGGCCCCGGCACCAATCTTGTGAAGGCGGCCGAGGATGTGCTGAGGCTGCTCGGCCATAACATGCCGCCGGAAACGGGCGAATGACAGGACGACACGTGATGACGACGACCACCGCGCTGAGCGCCGAGACGGCAACCCCGCGCACCGACTGGACCCGCGCCGAGATCGCCGCGCTGTTCGACCTGCCCTTCACCGAGCTGCTGTTCCGCGCCGCCGAGGTGCACCGCGCGCATCATGCCGCCGATCAGGTTCAGTTGTCGACGCTGCTGTCGATCAAGACCGGCGGCTGCCCCGAGGATTGCGGCTATTGCAGCCAGTCGGCGCATGCCGATACCGGGCTGAAGGCGACCAAGCTGATGGACCCGCGCGCCGTGCTGCAGGCAGCGGCGCAGGCCAAGGATCACGGCTCGACGCGCTTCTGCATGGGCGCGGCCTGGCGCAATCCCAAGGACCGCGACATGCCCGCCATCGTCGAGATGGTGAAGGGCGTGCGCGCCATGGGAATGGAAACCTGCATGACGCTGGGCATGCTCACCGATGCGCAGGCGCAGACGCTGGCCGAGGCGGGGCTGGACTATTACAACCACAATATCGACACCTCGCCCGAGCGTTACGGCGACGTCATCACCACGCGCAGCTTCGGCGAGCGGTTGGAGACGCTGGAGCATGTCCGCGATGCCGGCATCAACGTGTGTTGCGGCGGCATCGTCGGCATGGGCGAGACGCGCGGCGACCGGGTCGGCTTCATCCATGCGCTCGCCACCCTGCCGGTGCATCCGGGCAGCGTGCCGGTGAACGCGCTGGTGCCGGTCAAGGGCACGGTGCTGGGCGATATGCTGGCCGACACGCCGCTCGCCAAGATCGACGATATCGAATTCGTCCGCACCGTTGCGGTCGCGCGCATCACCATGCCGCATTCGATGGTCCGCCTGTCGGCGGGGCGCGAAAGCATGTCGGATGCGACCCAGGCCTTGTGCTTCCTGGCGGGGGCCAATTCGATCTTCACCGGCGACAAGCTGCTGACCGCGGGCAATGCGGGCGACGACAAGGACGCCGCACTCTTCGCCCGGCTGGGGCTCACCCCCATGGCGGCGGAGTGCAAGGTGGAATTGGAAGCGGCGGAGTGAGGCTTCCACCGCCCTGTTCCCCGGCGCAGGCCGGGACCCAGTGGCGGTGAACCATCGATGGCGCGTGGCAGAGGCCTCCCCCCGAGGCGGCACGGGCGCGCCATCAGCGTCTTGGAAACTGGACCCCGGCCTTTGCCGGGGAACAGGCGACACGGACCAACGACACAAAAGGAGAGGTAACCCCGTGTTCCAGAAAATCCTGATCGCCAATCGCGGGGAAATCGCGTGCCGGGTGATCCGTACCGCGAGGGCCATGGGCATCGCCACGGTCGCGGTCTATTCGGATGCCGATGCGGGGGCCCCGCATGTCCGGCTGGCCGATGAAGCGGTGCGCCTCGGCCCCGCCCCCGCCGCCGAAAGCTATCTCAAGGCCGAACTGATCTTCGCTGCCGCCAAGGCGACGGGGGCGGATGCGATCCATCCCGGTTACGGCTTCCTGTCCGAGCGCGAGAGCTTCGCGCGCGCCTGTGCCGAGGCGGGCGTCGCCTTCATCGGCCCGCCGCCGAACGCCATTGCCGCGATGGGCGACAAGATCGAGTCGAAGAAGCTGGCCAAGGCGGCAGGCGTCAATGTCGTCCCCGGCTATCTGGGCGAGATCGCCGATACCGAGGAAGCCGTGCGCATCGCAACCGACATCGGCTTCCCCGTCATGATGAAGGCGTCGGCCGGTGGCGGCGGCAAGGGCATGCGGCTCGCCTGGTCCGAGGCGGACGTGCGCGAAGGCTTCGAGGCGACCAAGCGCGAGGGGCTGGCCAGCTTCGGCGACGACCGCGTCTTCATCGAGAAGTTCATCGAGTCCCCCCGCCATATCGAGATTCAGGTGCTGGGCGACCAACATGGCAACATCGTCTATCTCGGCGAGCGCGAATGCTCGGTCCAGCGCCGCCACCAGAAGGTGGTCGAGGAAGCGCCCTCGCCCTTCGTCACCCCCGCAATGCGCCGCGCCATGGGCGAGCAGGCAGTCGCGCTGGCCCGGGCGGTGGGCTATTATTCGGCAGGCACCGTCGAGCTGATCGTCTCGGGCGCCGATCCGACGGGCGAGAGCTTCTACTTCCTCGAGATGAACACCCGGCTCCAGGTCGAGCATCCTGTCACCGAGGAGATCACCGGGTTCGATCTGGTCGAGCAGATGATCCGCGTTGCGGCAGGCGAGCCGCTGGCGTTCGGCCAGGACGATGTGACGCTGACCGGCTGGGCGATCGAGAACCGCGTCTATGCCGAGGACCCGTATCGCGGCTTCCTGCCCTCGACCGGGCGGCTGGTGCGCTACAATCCGCCCGCCGAACATGCCGATGACGACGTCCGGGTGCGCGTCGATGACGGCGTCGCCGAGGGCGGCGAGGTCAGCATGTTCTACGATCCGATGATCGCCAAGCTCGTCACCTGGGCCCCCACCCGCGAGGCCGCGATCGATGCGCAGATCGCCGCGCTCGACGCGTTCGAGATCGTCGGGCCGGGGACGAACATCGACTTCGTCTCCGCGCTGATGCAGCATCCGCGTTTCCGCGCGGGCGCGCTCACGACCGGCTTCATCGCCGAGGAATATCCCGAGGGCTTCCACGGCGCACCCGCAAGTGTGGAGCTGATCCGCACCCTCGCCGCCATCGCCGCCTTCGCCGCCACCGCCGAGGCCGACCGGGCGCGACGGATCGACGGCCAGCTCGGCCACCGGCTGCAACCGCCCGCCGACTGGACGGTGCGGATCGGGGGCAAGGACCATGCGGTCCATGTCGCGACCGATGGGATCAGCGTGGACGGCGCGGAGCTGGACCTCGCCATCGCCTATACGCCGGGCGACCGGATGATCGCGGTCGAGGACGAAGCGGGCGAAACCCTCCACGTCCGCATCGCAAAGACCCGCACCGGCTTTCGCCTGACCACGCGCGGGGCCAGCCACATTATCCGCGTCCTGCCCGCCCGCGCGGCGCCTTACGCCCGGCACCTGATCGAGAAGGTCCCGCCCGACCTGTCGAAGTTCCTGATCGCGCCGATGCCGGGCCTGCTCGTCCGCCTCGACGTGGCCGAGGGCGACAAGGTCGAGGCGGGGCAGCCGCTGGCGGTCGTCGAGGCGATGAAGATGGAAAACATCCTGCGCGCCGCCAAGACCGGCACCGTCAAGGCCATCACCGCCAGGACCGGCGACAGCCTGGCGGTGGATGCGGTCATCCTCGAACTGGAATGATACCGGGGGCGTCGCCGTCGACGCCCCCGATCGTCACGCCGCGACCGCCTGGCGCGGGGCGTTTGCGATGCGATCCTGCGCGATGGCGCGGGCGGCATGATGCGGGGTGGCGCCGTCGCGTGCCGCGCGGGCCAGCGTCTCCTCCATCCGCAGCGCGATGCCCTGTACCCGCTTGCGCACGTCAGGCGCGCGCCAGCCGAGATATTCGCCCGCGACATTGATGATCCCCCCGGCATTGACCAGGAAGTCGGGGGCATAGAGGATGTCGCGCTCGGCCAATCGGTCGGCCATGTCCTCGCTGGCCAGCTGGTTGTTCGCCGCGCCGCACACCACGCTGGCGCGCAGCCCCGCCACCGTTTCGGCATCGAGCACGGCCCCCAGCGCGCAAGGCGCCAGCACATCGACCCGCGCGGACAGCAGCGCGCGGCTGCTCATCACCATCGCGCCGAAGCGATCGGCGGCGCGCGCCGCCACCTCGCTGCGCGGTTCGGCGACGATCAGCCGCGCACCCATTTCATGCAGCAACTCGCACAGCGCATAGCCGACATGCCCCAGCCCCTGCACCGCGACGGTCACGTCGGACAGCTCGGCGCCCAGCCGGTGCCGGACCGCGACCTGCATTGCCTGTGCGACGCCCAAGGCGGTCCAGGGCGAGGGATCGCCGCCCGGCCGCCCGCCGCTCGCCGGAAGCCCGGCGACGTGGTGCGTTTCCCGGGCGACCATGCCCATATCCTCGACCGAGGTGCCGACATCCTCGGCGGTGACATAGCGTCCCTTCAACTCGCGCACCGTCCGTCCGAAGGCGCGGAACAGCGCCGCCCGGTCGAAATCGCCCTGCGGCAACCGGATGACGGCTTTGCCTCCGCCAAAGGGCAGGTCGGCCAGCGCATTCTTCAGCGCCATTCCTTCGGCCAGGCGCAGCGCATCGACGGTCGCCGCGCGGTCGCTGGCATAATGCCAGGCGCGGCACCCGCCCGCCGCCGGGCCCAGCGCGGTCGAATGGAGGACGATGACCCCGCTCGCCCCCGTGTCGGCGTCGTGGAACGACACCACCTCTTCGGGGGGCAGGCTTTGGGCGTCTGGTGCGGTGCGCGACATGTTGGTCTTCCCTTGATCTGTTGGAAAGCAATCTAGCGGCCCCGGCCGAGTGTTTCTGGTCCATCTTGGGGGCTTCGATACGAAAGATCGGTTGAATTGACCCGATAAGGCGATTTATCGGAATGGTTATGCCGCACGAGCTCGATATCTGGGAACGCCGCATCCTCGCCTTGCTTCAGGAGGATGCCAGCCTGTCCACCGCCGCCATCGCCGAGGCGGTCGGCCTGTCGGCCTCGCCCTGCTGGCGCCGGATCGACCGGCTGGAGCGGGAGGGGATCATCAAACGGCGCGTCGCGCTGGTCGACCGGGCCAAGGTCGGGCTGAAGGCGCAGATCTTCGCGCAGGTGAAGCTCAACGCGCATGGCCGCGCCAATCTGGACGAATTCACCGCCGCGATCCGTGAGGTGCCCGAGGTGATGGAATGCCATGTGCTGATGGGGTCGGTCGACTTCATGCTGCGCATCGTGGCGGCCGATATCGAATCCTATGAACGGCTGTTCTTCGAGCGGCTGTCCAACCTGCCGGGGGTGCAGGAAATCAACTCCACCGTCGCGCTGTCGGAGATCAAGTCGACCACCTCGCTGCCGATCGGGCCCGGATCCTAAGGACGCTTGCCCGACACGCGCGGCCCCGATACCGCCCGACCACGACAGGCGGCGGAGACGATATGGCGCGGACGCAGGGCTTGGGGAGGATTCGGATCGGCCTGTTCCTGCTGGTCTGGCTGAGCGGTGCCTGGTTCGGGTCGTGGGAATTCAATCCCAACAACGCCACCCGGCTGTTCGCCGCGATCCGCATGGTCGAGGACGGCACCGCGACCATCGACCCCTTCGCGCCGCTGACCATCGACAAGGCGCAGTTCGGTAACCATGCCTATCTCGACAAGGCGCCGGGCATGACCCTTATGGCCTTGCCCGCCGTGGCGATCACCGACCTCGTCACCGGCGACCGCGCGGGACGGCATATACCAAGCTCGGTCGATCCCGGCTTCGTCGCCTATCTGAAGCTGCGTACGCGGGTGGCGGCGGCGACCGGATCGGCGCTGCTGACCGCCATCGCGGCGGTGCTGCTGTTCGATCTGGCACTGACGCTGACCGGCGGCGCGGGGGCGGCGCTGTTCGCGGCGCTGGGCTATGCGCTGGGGACGCCGATCTGGGGCTATTCCACCACCTTGCTGGGCCATGCGGCGGTCGCGGCGTTGTTCGTCATCGCTTTGGCGGGCGTCGCGCGTGGTGGCGGACGGGGGATGGCGGCGGCGGGGTTGGCGCTCGGCTGGGCGGTGGTGGTCGAATATCAGGCGGTGCTGGCGGGATCGGTCATCGGGCTGTGGGCGGTGTGGAAATATCGCGCGACGCCCAGGGCGCTGCTGCCGCTGATCGTCGCGGGGGTGGCGGGGCTGTTGCCGCTTGCCGCCTATAATCTCTTCGCCTTCGGGACGCTGTTCCGCATCGGCTATTCGGGCGTGGTCGGGTTCGAGGGGATGAATCAGGGGCTGTTCGGGCTGACCGTGCCGCGCCTGGCGGTGCTGCGCGAGATTCTGGTCGGGCCGACGCGCGGGCTGTTCTGGGTGGCGCCGGTGCTGCTGGTCGCGCCGGTCGGCCTGTGGCGGCTGGGGGAGGAGCGGGCGACGCGCGGGATCGCGCTGGCGGCGGCCGGGGTGGCGGTCGTCGCGCTGCTGGTCAACGCGGCCTATGTCTATTGGGACGGCGGCAACGCCACCGGCCCGCGCCATGCGATGCCGCTGGCGGGCGTGGCGGCGCTGGGGCTGGCGCCGGTCTGGGCGATGGCGCGGGCCGGGTGGCAGCGCGTCGGGCTGGCGATGCTGCTGATCGGTTCGGTCGCGATCAACCTGACCATCGCGGCGGCGGAGATCTTCGCGCCGCCCGGCTATCGCTGGGCCTGGTGGCAGGCGGTGATCCAGCTGCGGTTCCGCTTCGGCGACCTGCGCACCATCCCCTCCGAATGGTGGGGATGGACGAGCTGGAACGGCCTTTATCTATGGGCGGCGGTCGCGATCCCGCTCGCCCTGTGGCTGGTTCAGTCCTGCGCGCGCTTCAGCCCGCGCACCCGGTGCCAGACATAGAAGCCGACCAGCAGGACCAGCACGATCCCGATCGCCAGATCGGCCCGGTGGAAGAACGCCTTCACGCGCGGGTCCGAATCCCATTTCTCGCCCAGCTCGCGCCCGACGATCGCAAGGACCAGGCAGAAGGGCCAGCTGCCGAGGAAGGTATAGAGGTGGAACGGCACGAGCGGCATCCGCGCCACCCCCGCCGGAAAGGCGATGAAGGTGCGTATCACCGGCAACAGCCGCCCGATCATCACCGCGATCGAGCCGTATCGCGCGAAGAACCGATCCGCCGCGTCCAGCTCGCCCGGCCCGATCAGGAGATATTTGCCCCAGCGCTCCGCGACCGGCCGCCCGCCACGCTTGCCGATCTCATAGGCGACGATCGAACCCAGATTGCACCCCAGCGCCCCCGCCGTCGCGGCGAGATAGAGGTTGAACTGGCCGGTCGACACCAGATAGCCGGCAAAGGGCATGATGATCTCGGAGGGCAGCGGAATGCACGCGCTCTCGATCGCCATCAGCAGCATGATGCCCAGATAGCCGCCCGACGAGATGACCCAGATGGCGAAGCTCGCCAGTGCGGAAAGAAGTTGTTCGACCATGGGGCCAGCGACTTGCGCGATTGGCGGGGCAGGGTCAATCGGAACCGCATGGGCGTGCGGCCGGTTTGGGACGCATGACGATGTTGACCCTGAACGATGATCGCACCATGCCGCAAATCGGGCTGGGCACCTATCAGATCCCGGATTCGCAGGTCGCGCTGGTGGTGCGGCGCGGGCTCGATACCGGCTATCGTCTGGTCGACACCGCCGCCCTTTATGGCAATGAGCGCGGCGTGGGCGACGGCCTTCGCGATGCGGATGTGTTCCTGACCACCAAGCTGTGGAACGACCGCCACCGCGATGCCGAAGCGGCGCTGGACGAGAGCCTGGCGCTGCTCGGCGTCGAGGCGGTCGACCTCTATCTGATCCACTGGCCGGTCCCCGCCGAGGACGCCTATGTCGAGGCATGGCAAAGCCTGATCGCGCTTCGCGAGGCGGGCAAGGCCAAGTCGATCGGCGTGTCGAACTTCCTGCCCGAGCATCTCGACCGTATCATCGAGGCGACGGGCGTGGTGCCCGCGGTCAACCAGATCGAGCTCCACCCCCGCTTCCAGCAGCGCGAGGCGCGCGCCTATCACCAAGCCAAGGGCATCGTGACCCAGAGCTGGAGCCCGCTGGGGCAGGGCGGCGAACTGCTGAAGACGCCCGAGATCGTCGCCATTGCGGACAAGCATGGTCGCTCGGCGGCGCAGGTCATCCTCGCCTGGCATCTGGCGCATGGCCTGTCGGTGATCCCCAAGGCGGCGGATGCGGCGCACATGGCGGACAATTTCGCTGCGACCGAACTGACGCTGGACGACGAGGATATGGCCGCGATCGACGCGCTGGACGATGCCGAGGGGCGGATCGGGCCGGACCCGCGCACGATGTGAGCCTGTCGCGACTTTAATGACCGTCGTCCGGTCGCATTTCGTCAGGACGACAATGCCCCCGCCGCCAGCCTCAGATCCTCGACGAAGCGCGCATATTCCACCTCCTTCGCCGCCGGATCGGGCAGGCGGAGCAGATAGCTGGGGTGGACGGTGATGAACGCCGTTCCGCCATCGGGCAGGGTCAGCGCCTTGCCCCGCTCGCGTCCGATCGTCATCGCTTTGCCGAACAGCGAGCGCGCCGCCGTCGCGCCCAGCGCGACGGTCACCTGCGGCTGGATCAGCAGGCGTTCCTGCTCGACCCACCAGCGGCATGCCTGGATTTCCCCCGCATTGGGCGAGCTGTGGATACGCCGCTTGCCGCGTGGCTCGAACTTGAAATGCTTGACCGCGTTGGTGACATAGGCCCGCGCGCGGTCGATCCCCGCCTCCGCCACCGCGCGGTCGAACACCTGTCCGGCAGGACCGACAAAGGGGCGGCCCGCCAAATCCTCCTGGTCGCCCGGCTGCTCGCCGACGAACATCAGGGGCGCGTCCACCGGGCCTTCGCCGAACACCGTCTGGGTGGCGGGTGCGTAGAGCGGACAGCGGGTGCAGCCCATCGCCTCGTCGCGCAGCGCCGCCCAGGCCGCCTGCGCATTGCCGCCGCGTCCGGTCCGTACATCCACCCTGGCGGTGTCGATCATGCCCGTCTCCCGTGCCTGCGCGCCTGCGATCAGTTGCGGGACCAACGCGGTTTCCGGCATGTTTTTCCAGTATTTGCGCGGCATCTCCTTCAACATCGCGCCGATCTTCACGCGCGCGGGGTTGAAGATGCTGGCATAATAGGTCTTCCACACCGCCTCGGTCGGATCGCCCTCGGGCGCGTCGGCCTTGCTGGCGCCCGGCCCCTCGGAAAGCGTCTTGCCGTCCCAGTGGAGCGACACCTCGGGCGTCAGGATCGACCAGCGCATCGTCGTGAAGCGGTTGACGAAGAAGGCCGCATTGGCGCGCACGATATGATGTTCGGGCTCGAACCAGGCGACATAGCGCGGGCCGTCGTCATCCTCGGTCTCGCGGAAACGCAGAAAGGCGCGCATCTTGTGGATGTCGCGCCGCACCGCCTTGGCGAGCCGGTCGAGCCGCCGAACCAGCGGATCGGCCTGATCCTCGATCAGCCGGGGTTGCCGCCGCAGCCGGTCGAGCGCGGTGTGGAGCAGCGCGAAACGCTCCGGATCGTTCGACAGGATGACGCTGCGCGCGACGTCGATGAAGCCGCGCGCGACCGTGAAGCGCGGCGCGGGGCTGGTCGGCCTCTCCTCCGCGACGGCGCCGAACAGGTCGGCGGTCTGCTCGCCGACCTGCCAGACGACCTGATCGGGCGGCACGGCGTCGGCGATCAGCCCACGCGCCGCGTCCCGCCACGCGTCGAAATCATCGGGGGCAGAAAGGGTTATGATGCGCATGGCGCGTCAATCCTCCCCGTGGCGGGGAGGATGAGGGTCGCTCCCGATCAATCGCGCTCGTCTCCGCCCGGCGGATTGCCCTTGGCCTCCTTCGCCTCGATGGGTTTGCGCTCTTCGTAGATTTCGGCGAGCTTCTTCTCGGTCGCGTCGTCCAGTTCCTTTTCGGCGGCCGGGAACATCTCTTCCTCTTCCTCGTCGATATGATGTTCATAGCGATGGCGCATGTGGAAGAATTTGGACTCCCACTCGTCCGATGCGAAGTCGAGGTCCATCATCTCGCCGAGCAGATCGTCGATCTCCTTATGCTCGGACACCGAATGGCGAGCATCGTCGCGCAGCTCGGGTTCGCCCAGCATGGTGGCATAGAGCGACTCCTCCTCGGCGGCGGCGTGGCTCTGGATCTCGATGCGGAACGCCTCGAACAGCTTCTTGCGCTTGGCTCCGTCGCCCTTCAGCTCGGCGAGTTCCTTGAGCATTTCCCGCTGCTTGTCGTGGTCGCGCTTCAGATCGGCATAGATGTCGGCGGTGGCCATGGCCCTGTCTCCTTCGCGCGACCAACGGCGAAGCGCGACGCGCGTTTCACCCGCGAATCACTCTCACTCAGCGAAGAGTTCGAGCTGCTTGCCGCGCGGCTTGACCAGCGGCTTCAGGTCTGCCCGCTCGGCCAGCGCGACCGGGCGCCAGTCCTCGGCGATCAGGAAAGGGCGCAGCTTGGCGATCGAGACGGTCAGCCGCCCGACATCCTCCAGCCGCAGCCTGCGCCATTGGCGGGTGGCGATGATCCGGTCCACCGCCTTCACCCCCAGTCCCGGCACGCGCAGCAGCATCTCGCGCGGGGCGCGGTTCACATCGACCGGGAAATGCTGGCGGAATTTAAGCGCCCAGGCGAGCTTGGGATCGATGTCCAGCGGCAGCATGCCCGTCGCCTCGTCGGCGGCGGCGGCCACCTCATGGGGGCGATAGTCGTAGAAGCGCATCAGCCAGTCGGACTGGTACAGCCGGTGCTCGCGCATCAGCGGCGGGCGCTGGAGCGGCAGGACGGCCGAGGCGTCGGGGATCGGGCTGAATGCCGAATAATAGACGCGGCGCAGGCGGAACCGGTCGTAGAGCGTCGCCGCGCGCCCGACGATGTCGCGGTCGGTGGCGGCATCGGCGCCGACGATCATCTGCGTCGACTGGCCGGCGGGCGCGAAGCCGGGCGCGGACTTGTAGCGTTTGGAGGCGTCCGCCCGGTCCTCGATCGCGGTCTTCACATCGGCCATTGCGCCTTCGATTCGAGCGGCATCCTTTTCTGGCGCGAGGCGGCGGAGCCCGCCCACGGTCGGCAGCTCGACATTGATCGACACGCGGTCGGCATGGACCCCCGCCAGCCGCACCAGTTCGGGATCGGCGTCGGGAATGGTCTTCAGATGGATATAGCCGCGAAAGCCATGATCCTCGCGCAGGCTCCGGGCGACCTCGACGATCTGCTCCATCGTGTAATCGGACGATTTGATGATGCCCGACGAGAGGAACAGCCCTTCGATATAATTGCGCCGGTAGAAGGCGAGGGTGAGGTTCACCACCTCCTGCGCGGTGAACCGCGCGCGGCGGACATTGGAGGACTTGCGGTTGATGCAATAATGGCAGTCGAAGATGCAGCTGTTGGTCAGCAGGATCTTGAGCAGCGAGATGCACCGGCCATCGGGCGCATAGGCATGGCAGATGCCCATGCCCTCGGTCGAGCCGATCCCCTTGCCGTCGCGGCTGTTGCGTTTGGACGTGCCCGACGAGGCGCAGGAGGCATCGTATTTCGCGGCATCCGCCAGGATCGCCAGCTTCTCACGGGTGTCGAGTTGCGCCATGTGTTCGATATATGTTCGCCCGTGCGGCGCGACAAGCGGAACCGGGCGATCCGGTGGTTGGCGGACGGTTCGATGGATTAAAGGCGGATGTCGCGCAGGCTGGATCGGCCGCCCCGCCAGCCCTCAACCCTGTCGCCGCCCGCGTCCTTTGGTCATCGGGTCGGGCTTTTTGGGCGGCACCCAGCCTTCGGGGCGTTCGGGGCGGGACTGGCTGGTGCCCAGGCCCATCGCGCCGGGTTGCTGGCGGGTCAGGCCGCTGGTGTCGACGCTGATATCCTCCGCCCCGCCGCGCAGCAGGTTGATCCGGTCGCGAAGCGCCCGCGCCTCCTCGAAGTCGAGGCGTTCGGCGGCGGCGTCCATTTGGCGGCGGAGGTCTTCGATGCTTGGCCCGGTCATGACCCGATAAACGCGTCAGGCGGCGATGCGTGCCGCCTCGGTCTCGGCGATCCAGCCGCCGCCGAGCACCCGGTCGCCGTCGTACAGCACCGCCGCCTGGCCCGGCGACACGCCATATTCGGGCGCGTCGAAGACCAGCCGGTCGCCGACCATGCGCGCGGGCACCGGCTTGGCCATCGAGCGGACCTTGGCGAAGAGCGGGCCGTCGAGCGGGCCGAGGATGTTCATCGCGCTCAGCCGCGCCGCCTCCACCGCCAGCGCCGCGCGCGGGCCGACGACGACGCGCTTGGTGTCGGGCTCCAGCCGGACGACATAGAGCGGCTCGGGGCTGCCGCCGATCTCCAGCCCGCGCCGCTGGCCGACCGTATAGTGGATCAGGCCGCGATGCTCGCCCAGCTTGGTGCCCGACAGGTCGACGATGTCGCCGCGCGTATCGGCCTCGGGGCGCAGCTTGCGGACCAGGCCCGCATAATCGCCGTCGGGGACGAAGCAGATATCCTGGCTGTCGGGCTTGGCCGCGACGCCGAGGCCCAGTTCGGCCGCGATCTCGCGCACCCGCGACTTGGGCAGCGCGCCGAGCGGGAAGCGCAGGAAGTCCAGCTGGGCCTGGGTGGTGGCGAACAGGAAATAGCTCTGGTCGCGCGCCGGATCGGCCCCGCGATGCAGCTCCGCGCCGCTCGCGCCTTCGACCCGGCGGACATAATGGCCGGTCGCCAGGCAGTCCGCGCCCAGATCGCGCGCGAGGGCCAGCAGGTCGGTGAATTTCGGCCCCATATTGCACTGGACGCAAGGGATCGGGGTGCGTCCGGCCAGATATTCGTCGGCGAAGCGATCGACCACCTGGGTGCGGAAGCTGTTCTCATGGTCGAAGACGTAATGCGCGATGCCCAGCCGGTCACACACCGCGCGCGCGTCGCGAATGTCGCGGCCCGCGCAACAGGCCCCGGCGCGGCCGACCGCTTCGCCATGATCGTAGAGCTGGAGGGTGACGCCGATCGTCTCGGCCCCCGTGGCATGGGCCAGCGCGGCGACGACCGAACTGTCGACCCCGCCCGACATCGCCACCACGATCCGACGCGCCCGGGGATCGCCCCCAAGCTGGAAATCCACCATCTGCTCCATCGCGCTCCCATACGCCTTTCCGGCCGGGCATGCAAAAAATCGGGGCGGCTGATGGGGAAAGGGGTGACAGGGGCCTGAAAAACGGGGCTGATGCGATGGGCCTTTACCCGGCTTTCATACCCGTCCAGTAACAGGAGGGCCGACCCACAATATGGATGGCGCTTTTGGATCTCAGCTTCAACAGATTCGATCGGGATACCGAACTGACGGTGTTGCCGCCCGATCTGGCGGTGCTGATGGTCGGCGCGACCGCGCGGCAGGCGGCCAGCCATACGGCCGCAGTGCAGGCTGGCTTTGTCCGCGAGCCGGTGGATCCGGCGCTGTTCGCCCCGCTGGACGGGGCGTTCAACGGGGCGATGGCACGGGCTCTTGCCGAATGGAGTCAGGGTAAATGAAGAATTAACCGGTTGGTTTTAAGCCGTGTTCAACGGCCTGTGTTACCCATTCCCTGGTAGACGATATGGGGTAGGGAGCCCCGACGAGGTTGCATGATGATCGAGAACCAGAAGATCCGCCCTGCCAAGGTAATCGGGCCGCTCGGCGAACCGCTGACGCTCGAAACCTTGCCGCCGGCCAGCACGACCCGCTGGGTGGTCCGCCGCAAGGCGGAGGTGGTGGCGGCCGTCAACGGCGGATTGCTGTCGGTCGACGAGGTGTGCGACCGCTATGGCCTGTCGGTCGAGGAATTTGCGGGGTGGCAGCGCGCGATCGACCGGTCGGGCATGCCGGGCCTGCGCGTGACCCGCATCCAGCATTATCGCACCCTTTACGAACGCCAGCAGAAATATTGACAAATCGATTTTTGCGTCGAGTTGATGATACGGGTACGGAACAAGTAACGCCATTCGCACGTCTAAACCCCGTGTCCCGCTTGCGGGCCCAACGGAGGGAAAGACAATGGGTATTATCCTGTGGCTTATCGTCGGTGGTGTCATCGGCTGGCTGGCTAGCATCATCATGCGTACCGATGCCCAGCAGGGCATCTTCCTGAACATCGTCGTCGGTGTGGTCGGTGCGTTTATCGGCGGCCTGATCTTTGCCGGCGGTTCGATCAACAATGCCGGACTGACGCTGACGTCGTTCCTGGTTTCGCTGCTGGGCGCCGTCGTCCTGCTGGCGATCGTGAACCTGGTCCGTCGCGGCCGGGTGCGTTAATCGCTCCCCACAAAGGGCGATTGAGCGAATGGGCCGTCCGGGCGACCGGGCGGCCCTTCTCGTATCAGATATGCTTTTCCCCGCCGGGATCGTCCCGGCGGAATGAGCGACGCCCCCAAGCCGATCGGTCATGGGGGCGTCGTCCGTTCAGTTCAGCAGGAAGCGGACCGAGACATTGACCGTCACGTCGCGCTCGCCGGGGGCGATGCTGGTCTTGGCCACCGCGTCGCGCGCCATCGCCTGCATCATCATCGGGCGCTCGGGGCCGCCCGCATCCTGGCCATTCTCGGTGATCGACACGATCCGCGCGACCCGCAGCCCCGCCGCCTTGGCATAAAGCTCGGCACGTGCACGGGCTTTCTGGATGGCATCGGTGCGCGCCTCGTTCAGCGCGGCATCGGGATTGTCGATCGACAGATTGGGCCCGTCAATCTGGTTGGCGCCCTGCGCGACCAGTGCGTCGAGGACGCTGCCCGATTTGGCGATGTCGCGGAAGCGGATGCTGAGCGTGTTGGTCGCCTGATAGCCGGTGATGGTCGGCGGGACATTCTCGCCATAGCGATATTGCGGCTGCAACTGCACGGTCGCGGTCTGGATGTCGCGATCGGCGACCCCGGCGCGCTTCACCGCCGCCAGCACGCGCGCCATGCGCTGCGCATTGTCGGACAGCGCGGCGGCGGCGGTCGCGCCCTGGCTGACCACACCCGCGCGGATCGTCGCCAGGTCGGGGACGCGGCTTGTCCGCCCCTCGGCCGAGACGTCGAGGACCGCGCCCGTCGCCGGGACCAGCGGCTCGACCGTGGTCGGCGCGGGCGCGCTCTGGGCCCAGGCGGCCCCCGGGATCAGCACGGCGGGCGCCAGTGCGGCGGCAAGCAGAATTTTGTTCATCATCATCTCCCGTTGATGCAGTTTGAAGCTGGCAAAGCTTTGGCGAAGCTCGGCAAAACGTGCGATGAACGCGCCGGAATCATTCTTGAGCCATCTTGATCCAGTATCGCGCAAAGACGCTTGAGCATGGTGCTATATTTCTATAACACAGCGGGTCATGGCGCATCCCAAGGGTGAAATGCGCACGAAGGATGCGGATCGGGGATCGGTGACGAACATGAATTACGAGACGGCGGCGATCGGTGGCGGCCGGCATTTGGGGCTGGAGGGACCGGCGCCCGCGCGGCGTGGGCGCTGGATCGCCATCGCCCTGGTGGTGATCGTGCTGGCGCTGGGCGGCTGGTACATGCTCGGCGGCAAGAAGCATGAGGCGGCCTCCGCCGCCGGTGCGGGGACGCAGGTGCCCAACATCACCGTCGTCGTGCCGGGGCAGCAGGCGGTCAGCCGGGTGGTCTCGGCCACCGGCACGCTGGCCGCGCGTCGCGAGATGCCGGTCGGCGTCGCGGGCGAGGGGGGCATGATCACCCGCGTCCTGGTCGAACCGGGCCAGTGGGTCCGCGCGGGCCAGGTGCTGGCGACCGTCGATCGCTCGGTCCAGACCCAGACCGCCTCGGCGCTGAACGCGCAGGTCGCGGTCGCCCAGTCGGATCAGCAGATCGCGCAGGCCGAGCTGGACCGCGCGCAGCAGCTGGTCGATCGCGGCTTCATCTCCAAGGCCGATCTCCAGCGCCGCGCCGCTACCCGCGACGCCGCCGCCGCGCGCGTCCGCGCCGCGCAGGCGACCTTCCGGGAAGCGCAGGCGCGCAACGGCCGCCTCGACATCCGTGCGCCCGCCGAAGGGCTGATCCTGACCCGCGCCGCCGAGCCGGGCCAGATCGTCAGCTCGGGCTCGGGCGTCCTCTTCCGCATGGCGATGGGCGGTCAGATGGAGCTGCGCGCGCAGCTGGCGGAGGCCGATCTGGTCGGCCTGGCCGTCGGGGCGCCCGCCACCGTCACCCCGGTCGGCGGCGACAAGACCTTCAAGGGCGAGGTGTGGCAGGTGTCGCCGGTCATCGATCCGCAGACGCGGCAGGGCGTGGCGCGCATCGCGCTGGCCTATGACCCCGCGCTGCGTCCCGGCGGCTTTGCGGCGGCGACGATCCGCGGCGGCGCGGGCCATGCCCCCGTCCTGCCGGACTCGGCGATCCAGAGCGACGACAAGGGCAGCTTCGTGTATATCGTGGGGTCGGACAACAAGGTCGCCCGGCGCGACATCAAGATCGGGCAGGTGTCCGACGACGGCGTCACCATCGCCTCGGGCCTGACCGGCAATGAGCGGGTGGTCCGTTCGGCGGGCGGCTTCCTGGCGGCGGGCCAGCTCGTCCATCCGATCCTCGGCGGCCCGGAGGCCAAGTGACATGAGTTTCCGCAACATCTCCGCCTGGGCGATCCGGAACCCGGTTCCGCCGATCGTCCTGTTCGTCGCGCTGACGCTGGCGGGGATCGTCAGCTTCATGCGGATGGACGTGAACAACGACCCCGATATCGATTTTCCGATCGTCGTGGTCGTCGTCAGCCAGCCGGGTGCGGCGCCGACCGAGCTGGAGACGCAGGTCACCCAGCGGGTCGAGGCGGCGTTGCGGAACCTCCAGGGCGTCGACCAGATCACCTCGACCGTGACCGAGGGCCAGTCGCAGACGCTGGTCCAGCTCGATATCGGCACGCCGATCGACCGCGCGGTCAGCGATGCGCGCGACGCGATCACCCAGATCCGCTCGATGCTGCCCGACGGCATCCTCGAGCCGCAGGTGATCCGCGTCGATTCGACCGACAACGACCTGGCCAGCTATTCGGCGGTCGCGTCCAACATGACACCCGAACAGCTCAGCTGGTATATCGACAACAACGTCACCAAGGAGCTGTTGTCGGTCCCCGGCCTCTCCAAGGTCATCCGCAATGGCGGCGTGACGCGCGAGATCCGCGTGATCCTCGACCCGCTGAAGCTCCAGGCGCAGGGGCTGACCGCCAGCGAGGTCAACGCACAGCTGCGCATGACCAACCTGAACGCCGCCGGTGGCCGCGCCGAGATCGCGGGCACCGAGCAGGCGGTCCGCGTGCTGGGCAATGCGCGCAACGCCTATGACCTGGGCCAGAGCCAGATCAACGTGCGCGGCGGGCGGACCGTGCGGCTGGCCGACATCGCGACGGTGCGCGACCTTTATGCCGAGCGGCGGTCTCAGGCGGCGGTCGACGGGCGGCAGGTCATCAGCTTCGACTTCCAGCGTGCCAAGGGCGCCTCGGACGTCAGCGTCTATAATGGCGCGGTGGAAAAGCTGAAGGCGCTGGAAAAGCGCAATCCGGAGGTGAAGTTCGTCCTCCGCTCGAACAGCGTGAAATATACCGAGCAGCAATATGAAAGCGCCATCCATGCGATGATCGAGGGCGCGGTGCTGGCGGTGATCGTCGTGTTCCTGTTCCTGCGCGACTGGCGCGCGACGGTGATCTCGGCGCTGGCGATCCCGCTGTCGGCGATCCCGACCTTCTGGGTCATGGACCTGCTGGACTTCACGCTGAACCAGATGACGCTGCTGGCGCTCAGCCTGGTGGCCGGCGTGCTGGTCGACGATGCGATCGTGGAGATCGAGAATATCGTGCGCCATATGCGCATGGGCAAATCCGCCTATCAGGCGTCGATCGACGCGGCGGACGAGATCGGCCTGGCCGTGCTGGGCACCACCATGGCGATCGTCGCGGTGTTCCTGCCGGTGTCGATCATGCCGGGCGTGCCGGGCCAGTATTTCAAGAATTTCGGCCTGACCGTCGTCGTCTCGGTCCTCATGAGCCTGGCGGTGGCGCGCATGATCACCCCAATGATCGCGGCCTATTTCCTGAAGTCGGCGGGCCATGCCAGTCACGGCGAGGGGCGGCTGATGGACGCCTATATGGCGACGCTGCGCTGGTCGCTGCGCTATGACCGGCCGACCGACGGCGTGCGGCGCGGGGCGGTGCGGCGCTTCTTCGGGCGGTTCCGCGACCATCGCCTGTGGGTGATCGGCATCGGCTTTGCCGCCTTCGCGCTGACCGTCGTGATGTTCGCGGTCATCCCCAAGACCTTCCAGCCGCCGCAGGACAATGACCAGGCGGTCGCCAAGGTCGAGATGGTGCCGGGCACGACGCTGGCCCAGACCGATCAGGTCGTCCGCCGCGTCGCCGCGTTCCTGAAGAAGCAGCCCGATGTCGAATCGGTCTATTCGCGCACCAGCGTCGGCAATGGCCGCGTGGTCGCGACGCTGAAGGAGGATCGCTCGATGAAGAGCACCGACTTCGAGCGGTCGCTGGCGCCCGAGCTGGCGGCGATCCCCGATGCGCGCGTGTCCTTCCAGTCGCAGTTCGGCTGGGGATCGAGCGGCCGCGACCTGACCATCACGCTGGGCGGCGACGATCCGGCGGTGCTGCGCGATACCGCCAACAAGATCGTCGAGCAGATGGGGACCGTGCCTGGCCTGGTCGCGCCGCGCATCGTCGGCAATCTCGACCGGCCCGAAATCGTCATCCGCCCGCGGCTCGACCTCGCGGCCAATCTGGGCGTGACGACGCAGGCGCTGTCGAGCGCGATCCGCATCGCGACGCTGGGCGATATCGACCAGAATTCGGCCCGTTTCTCGCTGTCCGATCGTCAGGTGCCGATCCGCGTCGCGCTGGACCAGAATGCCCGCGCCCGCCTGTCGACCATCCAGAACCTGCCGGTCCAGACCCAGACCGGCGGCTCGGTGCCGCTCAGCGTCGTGGCGGATATCGGCCTGGGCGCGGGGCCGACCCAGATCGACCGCGTGAACCAGCGGCGGCAGATCACGGTCGGCGCCGACCTGGCCAAGGGCGTCATCAGCGGCGACGCGATGAAGAAGGTCCATGACCTGCCCATCATGAAGACTCTGCCCATGGGGGTCAGCGAGATGGTGCTGGGCCAGGCCAAGATGCAGAACGAGATGATGACCAACTTCTTCACGGCCATCATTTCGGCCGTGTTCATGGTCTTTGCGGTGCTGGTGCTGCTCTATCGCCGCTTCCTGCCGCCCTTCGTCAACATGGCCTCGCTGCTGCTCGCGCCGCTGGGCGGGTTGCTGGCCCTGTACTTCACCGGCAATCCGCTGTCGCTGCCGGTCTATATCGGCCTGTTGATGCTGCTCGGCATCGTCGCCAAGAACTCGATCCTGCTGATCGACTTCGCGCTGGAGGAGATCGCCAAGGGCGTGCCGATCCGCGAGGCGGTGCTGGATGCGGGCCACAAGCGCGCCCAGCCGATCGTGATGACCACGGTGGCGATGGTCGCGGGCATGGTCCCGACCGCGCTGTCGCTGGGCGGCGACGGATCGTGGCGCAGCCCGATGGGCGTGACGGTGATCGGCGGGCTGGCCCTGTCGACCATCCTGACCCTGTTGATCGTGCCCGCGGCGTTCAGCCTGGCGGTGGGGGCAGAGCGCTGGATCGGGCCGCGCCTCGGTCGGCGGCTGCTGACCTACACCCCCGGCGACGAGCGGGGTGGGCCGGTGATCGAGGGGCCCGCGGGCGGCCCCGCGCTGCCCCCTGCGACCGGCAAGCTGGGCTATGATCCGGCGGAGTGACGCGGTGAATTGCTCCCCTTGCAGCGGAGCAATGGGTGGTTTCGTTACGCTTGGGAAAGATTCCGCTTGAACAAAGCCGCTGTTCACGAATTGTCATGATCGATGGACCTGAACGCGCGACCGGGGGGTAGCCAGCCCGTTCCGCCCGCCCTGCGAAAGATGCGGGTGGTGGCGACCGGTCTGTTGCTGTCGATGGCGGCGCTGTTCCTGATCGCGCGCACCGTTCAGCCGTTGCATCCCGCCTGGGGTTTCGTTCGCGCCTTTGCCGAGGCGGCGATGGTCGGCGGGCTGGCCGACTGGTTCGCGGTGACGGCGCTGTTCCGCCACCCGCTTGGCCTGCCCATCCCCGCATACCGCGATCGTGCCGCGCAACAAGGATCGGATCGGCGACACGCTCGCCAATTTCCTGCGCACCAATTTCCTGATCCCCCGCGTCGTCGCGCGCCGGATGAGCCGCGTCGACGTGGCGGGCGCGGCGGGGCGCTGGCTGGCGCAGCCGCCGCAGGAAAGCGGGCGGATCCGGCGCGGGGCCTCGCGCCTGTTCGCCGAGATGCTGACCGCCTTCGATCCGCAGCGGCTGGGCGGCATGGTCAAGGCGGGGATCGGATCGCGGCTGCGCGCGACCGAGGTGGCGCCGATCCTGGGCCAGTTGCTCAAGGCGACGATCGCCGAGGGACGGCATCTGCCGCTGTTGGACTCAGGGCTGCGCTGGGCGGCGGGCGCGCTGGAGGCGAACGAGCCGATCCTGCGCGCGATGGTGCATGAGCGGGCCGGGGCGATCCTGCGCTGGACCGGGCTGGACGAGACGCTGGCCGACAAGCTGATCGACGGGCTGTACAAGCTGCTGAACGACGTCGCCGAGGATCGCGAGCACCCGCTGCGCCAGAAGATCGAGGAGGGGCTCGACCGCCTCGCCTGGGACCTGCAATATGATCCCGACACGCGCGCGCGGGTCGAGGCGATGAAGGCCGAACTGATCGCCAATCCGGCGATGCAGCGCTGGCTGGACGGGCTGTGGGAACAGGCGCGCGAGGCGTTACTGCGGCTGGCGCGCGATCCGGAGGCGGTGACGGCGGGGCGGCTGGGCGATGCGCTGCGGCAATTGGGGCAGACCTTGCAGGCCGATCCCCGGCTGGCGGCGACGATCAACCGCTTCGTCCGGCGCGCGGCGGTGGGCGTGGCGGCCGATTACGGCGACGGGATCGTCCGGCTGGTGTCGGAGACGGTGCGCGGATGGGATGCCGACACGATCACCACCCGGCTGGAAAATGCGGTCGGCCGCGACCTGCAATATATCCGGATCAACGGCACGCTGGTCGGCGGCAGCGTCGGCCTGGTCCTTCATGTCGTGGACAGGCTGCTTTGAAAACGTCACCTATCCGTATAATTAAGGCGCGGGATCGATTCGTCGCGAGGCGGAAGCGCCTTGTCGATGCCCCCGCTTTCCCGCAAAGAGGCAGGTGATGAACGCCAAGGCCGATTATCAGCACGACCCGGCCGACGGAGGGGCCCTGCGCTTCACCGGCAGCCTGTCGCTGGCGATGCTGGGCGACCTGCCCGAACGGCTGGATCGCGAGGACGCCTCGGTCCGCCGCCTCGACCTGTCGCGGGTGGACCGGATCGACACGGTGGGCGCGTGGCTGGTCCACCGCTTCGCCGCGCGCAACGACGCCCGGATCGAGGGGCTGAGCGACGACCAGCGCCACCTGATCGACAAGGTGGTCGAGGCGGACCAGCCGGTGGCGATGCGGCCCAAACCGATCAGCCCCTTCGCGCGCGTCGCGGGCGAGGTCGGCGATGCGGTGGTGGCGGCGTTCCAGACGCTGTACGGCCTGCTCGGCTTCATGGGCGCGACGGTGATCGCGGGGCTGGCGGTGATCCGCCATCCGCGCCGCTTCCGCTTCAACGCGGTGGTGCATGAGTTCGAGACGGTCGGCGTATCGGCGCTGGCGATCATCGGTCTGATGAGTTTCCTGATCGGCATCGTCATCGCGCAGCAGGGGGCGGTGCAGCTTCGCCAGTTCGGCGCGGAGGTCTTCACGATCAACCTGGTCGGCCGCCTCACCTTGCGCGAACTGGGCGTGCTGATGACCGCGATCATGGTCGCAGGGAGGTCGGGCTCGGCCTTCGCCGCGCAGATCGGCACGATGAAGCTGACCGAGGAGATCGATGCGATGCGGGTCATCGGCGTGTCGCCGATGGAATCGCTGGTCGTCCCGCGCGCCCTGGCGGCGATCACCCTGATGCCGCTGCTCGGTTTCTATGCCTCGCTGATCGCGATGATCGGCGGCTGTTTCCTGGCGGCGGTGTCGCTGGGCATCCCGCCCGTCACCTTCATCGCGCGCATCCGCGAAGTGGTGCCGATCACCGACCTGTATGTCGGGCTGATCAAGGCCCCCGTCTTCGGCGCGATCATCGCGATCGCGGGCTGTTTCCAGGGGATGCAGGTCAAGTCGGATGCCGAGCAGGTCGGCCTGCGCACCACCGCGGCGGTGGTGCAGGCGATTTTCCTGGTGATCGTGCTCGACGCGTTCTTCGCGGTCTTCTTCACCTGGATCGGATGGGACTGATGGCCGAACGGGACGAGCATCTGATCCAGGTCCGGGGCCTGCGCAACAGCTTTGGCGAGCAGGTCATCCATGACGGGCTCGACCTGGACGTCCGCAAGGGCGAGATACTGGGCGTGGTCGGCGGGTCGGGCACCGGCAAGTCGGTGCTGATGCGCTCGATCATCGGGCTCCAGACCCCCGATACCGGCGAGATCACTGTGTTCGGCGAACCCACCATCGGGCGCGAGGCGACCGAGGCGACCGAGGTCCGCAAGCGCTGGGGCGTGCTGTTCCAGGGGGGGGCGCTGTTCTCGACGCTGACCGTGGCGGAGAATGTCGCGGTGCCTCTGCGCGAATTCTATCGCGAGCTGCCCCAGGCGCTGATGGACGAGATCGCGTCCTACAAGGTGGTGATGACCGGCCTGCCCGCCGATGCGGGGCCCAAATATCCCGCCGAGCTGTCGGGCGGCATGAAGAAGCGCGCCGGGCTGGCGCGTGCGCTGGCGCTCGACCCCGAGTTGCTGTTCCTCGACGAACCGACGGCGGGTCTAGACCCGATCGGCGCGGCGGCGTTCGACCAGTTGATCAAGTCGCTCCAGAAGACGCTGGGGCTGACCGTCTTTCTCATCACCCATGACCTCGACACCCTCTATGCCATTTGCGACCGCGTGGCGGTGCTGGCGGACAAGAAGGTCATCGCGGTCGGCACGATCGACGAACTGATCGCGCTCGACCATCCGTGGATCGAGGAATATTTCAAGGGGCCGCGCGGCCGTGCCGCCATCGCCGCCAAGGACGAGATCGCCGATATGACGCCCCGTTCGGCGGATGCGGACGCCGCACGTCACCCCACCGAAGTCGAAGCCCACGCCACCGGCCAGCATAGCCAGGGCAGTGGGGCCGATGCCCATGCGAGAGGCGAAGCAGGGACACGCTGATGGAAACCCGTTCGAACCACGTCCTTGTCGGCTCTGTCGTGCTGATCCTGCTCGCAGTGCTGGCGATCTTCACCGTCTGGATCGCCCGGCTGGGCGGCACGTCGGAGAAGGAATATGACATCTTCTTCCGCCAGTCGGTGGACGGCCTGGCCAAGGGCTCGGCGGTCACCTATTCGGGCGTGCCCTCGGGCCAGGTGAAGGAAATCGCGCTGTGGCGGCCCGATCCGCAATTCGTGCGGGTGCGGGTCGCGGTCAATGACCAGACGCCGATCCTTCAGGGGACGACCGCGTCGATCTCGGCCAGCTTCACCGGCACCAGCACCATCTCGCTCGATGGCGCGCGCAAGGGCGCGCCGCCGATCACCTGCCCGACGCCCGAAAACCGGACCGTCTGCCCCTATGACGTGCCGGTCATCCCGACCAAGCAGGGCGGCATCGGCGCGATCCTGAACTCCGCGCCGCAGTTGCTGGAGCGGCTGTCGACGCTGACCGAGCGGCTGACCGGCCTGTTGTCGGATCGTAACCAGGCGTCGATCGCGGGTATCCTCGACAATACCAACCGCCTGACCGATGCATTGGCCGATCGCGGGCCGGAGATCGCGGCGACGCTGGCGCAGACCCGCGTGGCGATCCAGCAGGCGGGCGATGCGGCGCAGTCGATCGGTCAGCTGGCGGCGACGACCAACGGCCTGCTCGCCGAGGACGTCAAGCCGACCATGGTCAATCTGAACAAGGCGATCGCGTCGGCCCAGAAGAGCGCCGATACGCTGAATTCGGCGATCGGCGACGCGCGGCCGGGGTTGCAGACCTTCTCGAAGCAGACCGTGCCCGAGGTCGATCGTCTGGTGCGCGACCTGCGCGTGATGACCCAGTCGCTGTCGGCGGTCGCCGAAAAGGTCGACCAGCAGGGCGCAGGGTCGCTGATCGGGCAGCCCCAGCTGCCGGACTATAAGGGCAAGTGAGGAAGCCGATGAGGACCGTCATGAAGACTCCGCTGATCGTTCTGATGGCATCGCTTCCCCTGGCGGGCTGCATCAGCTTCGGCGCCAAGCCGCCGCCCTCGCTGCTGACCCTGCAGGCGCAGTTGCAGCCGACCGTGGGACAGACGCAGGATTCGGGGCGGGGCAAGTCGATCACCGTCCAGGTGCCGACCGCACCGCAGGAACTGGCGACCCCGCGGGTGCCGGTGCAGGAGAATGCGACCAGCATCGCCTATGTGAAGGACGCGCAATGGGCCGAGCCGCCCGCGCGGCTGTTCGCGCGACTGATGGCCGATACGCTGACCGCGCGGATGGGCCGCGTGGTGCTGTCGGCGCGTGAGTCGGTGGCCGATCCCGGCGATCGGCTGGGCGGGGAATTGCGCCAGTTCGGCCTGGATGCGACCCGGCGCGATGCCGTGGTGGTCTATGACGCCGCGCTGGTCCGCGACGGCCAGACCACGGTCGAAAAGCGTCGGTTCGAGGCGCGCGTGCCGGTCGGCAAGATCGACAGCGCCAGCGTCGGCCCCGCGCTGAACCAGGCCGCCAACCAGGTGGCGCAGCAGGTCGCGGACTGGGTGGGACGGTAATCCCCCCGGCAAGGGAGGATGTTGCAGGACAACCGCAGCCCACCCCCCGATCCTGTGGGCAAGAGCGCATGCACATGGGGTGGACCCACCCCTCTCCTTCAGGGGTGGGTGACGGGAATTTGTCGGCGCTGTAACATTTTGCGACATAATCGCACTGGACGGGGCCGTATCGGCGGGGCAGGTTCGCGGGCATGAAGCCTCGCGCCCGCGTCCTTCTTCTGGCCTCGGCGGCCCTGTCCGCCTGTACGGTCGGTCCCGATTATCATCCCGCCGCTCCCCAGGCGCTGGGGGTGCCCGCCAGCTGGTCGGTTCCCGCCGCCACGGCGCAGGCGCAGGATATGGGCCGCTGGTGGCGGTCGTTCGACGATCCGCTGCTGGCCGAGCTGGTCGAACGCGCGGTGGTCGCCAATACCGATGTGGTCCAGGCCGTCGCCCGGCTGCGGCAGGCGCGCGAAAGCCTGGTGCAGAGCCGGTCCTCGCTGCTTCCCACCCTGTCCGGCTCGACCGGCTATCAGCGCAACGAGAATCTGCGCGGCGGCGGGCGCAGCTTCACCCTGCCCGACGGCACGGTGGTCGATACCGGTGGGGGCGGCAGCAACAGCTTCACTGTCGGCCTGTCCGCCAGCTATCAGGTCGGCCTGTTCGGCGAGTTGCGCCGCACCGTGGAGGCGACGCGCGCGACCTATGAGGGCGCGGGGTTCACCTATGCCGCGACGCTGCTGACCGTCGAGAGCGAGCTGGCGCGCAACTATGTGCTCGCGCGGGCCTATCAGGCGCAGCTTGCCAATGCGCGGGCCAGCCTGGCGCTGCAGGACGACAATCTGGAGATTGCGGGCTTCCGGGTGCGGGCCGGGCTGGTGTCCTCGCTCGACGCCGAGCAGGCGCGGGGGCAGCGGGCGCAGACCGCCGCGACCATCCCGACGCTGGAGCAGCAATACAACACCGCCGTCTCGCGCCTGGGCGTGTTGACCGCGCAGGCGCCCGGTGCGCTCAAGGCGCGGCTGGAGGCGGTGCGGCCGATCCCCAGCGGACCGGCAGTGATCGGCGTCGGCATCCCGGCCGACATTTTGCGCCGCCGCCCCGATGTCCGCGCGGCCGAGCGCAACCTGGCCGCCGCCACGGCGCGGATCGGCGTGGCGCAGGCGGCGCTCTACCCCGCGCTCGCCATCTCCGGCAATATCAACGCCGCGGCGACCAGCATCGGCTCGCTGGGCGATGCGATCACCGGCAGCCTGTTCGCCGGGCTGACCCAGGCGATCTTCAACGGCGGCCGCCTGCGCAGCCAGGTCCGCAACGCGCGGGCGCTCGCCGATCAGAGCTATGCCGCCTATCAGGGCACCGTGCTGCTGGCGCTGGAGGATGTCGAGAACGCCATCGTCGCGCTCAACACGGCGCGCGAGCGGGAGCGGCTGTTCGCGATCCAGCTCGACGCGGCGCGCAACTCGGCGATCCTGGCGCGCAGCCAGTATCGCACGGGCCTGACCGATTTCACCACCCTGTCGCAGCAGGAGGCGTCGTTGCTGAGCGCCCAGAACGGGTTGGTCCAGGCACGCTCGGACGCCGCCACCGCGCAGGTCGCGCTGTTCGCCGCTCTGGGCGGCGGATGGGACGACAGCACCACCCCCGAAGCGCCGCCGCGCGCGACGCAAACCCCGGACAACCGCTGATGGCCGATCAGACTCTCGACGATTTCCTGGGCGTGAAGCCGCAACCGCGCTGGCGCAAAAGGGCGCAGTGGGGCGTCGTGATCCTGGGCGTCGTGTTGCTCGCGGTGCTGTTGAAAAGCTGTTTCGGCGGGTCGGACCAGGCGGGCTATGCCACCGCCGCCGTATCGCGCGGCAACTTGACCGTGACCGTCTCGGCCACCGGCAAGCTCGCCCCGACCAACCAGGTGACGGTCGGCTCGCAGCTATCGGGCCTGGTGACGAAGGTC
Organism: Sphingomonas sp. SORGH_AS_0870; assembly: GCF_031453175.1. Lineage (NCBI taxonomy): Bacteria > Pseudomonadati > Pseudomonadota > Alphaproteobacteria > Sphingomonadales > Sphingomonadaceae > Sphingomonas > Sphingomonas sp. SORGH_AS_0870. The sequence goes on along the minus strand of NZ_JAVIYW010000002.1, from coordinate 3,767,381 downwards.
GTGGTCGATGTGAATGACCGGGTGAAGGCGGGCGAGGCGCTGGCGCTGATCGATCCCGAACAGATTGACGACCAGATCCGCGCGGCGCAGGCGACGCTGTCCGCCAACCAGGCGCAGGTGGCGCAGGCGCGCGCGACCGTGGCCGAATCGCAGGCACAGCTCCGGCGGCTGGAGGAAGTCTACAAGCTGTCCAACGGCCGCGTGCCCTCCGGCACCGAACTCCAGACCGGGCGCGCCGATGCGCAGCGCGCGGTCGCGGCGCTGAGGGTCGCGGAGGCCAATGTTGCCGCCGCGCGTGCGCAGCTGGCCCAGTCGCAGACCCAGCGCCAGCGTGCGATCATCCGTTCGCCCGTGTCGGGCGTGGTGCTGGCGCGGCAGGTCGATCCCGGCCAGACGGTCGCGGCGTCGTTCAACACGCCGACCCTGTTCGTCATCGCCGAAGACCTGACCAAGATGAAGCTGGAGGTCGCGATCGACGAGGCCGATGTCGGCGAGGTGAAGGTCGGGCAAAAGGCCAATTTCACCGTCGATGCCTTTCCGGGGCGCACCTTCCCCGCGACGATCACGCGGGTCGATCTGGGGTCGAACCTGACGGTCAGCGCGGCGACCTCGTCCTCCTCGTCCTCGACCGCCAGCACGTCGACCACGGGACAGGTGGTCAGCTACGCGGCCGACCTGACCGTAGCCAATCCCGACCTTCAATTGCGCCCCGGCATGACCGCAACCGCCGATATCGTGACCTCGGACAAGCGGAACGTCGTGCTGATCCCCAATGCCGCACTGCGCTTCCAGCCGTCCGATGGGGCGAGCCAGGGTGGCGGCGGCGGCATTGCGGGCTCGCTGACCTTCCGTCCGCGCCGCGACCGGGCGGCGCGTACCGCGACCGTTCAGCGTGGCGCGACGCAGACCGTCTATGTCCGGGGTACGGACGGCAAGCCGCAGCCGGTGCAGATCGTCACCGGCGACACCAACGGATCGATGACCGAAGTCCTGTCGGGCGGGCTGAAGCCGGGAATGCAGGTCATCACCGGCCAGCTGGCGGCGGGCGAGGCCGCGCCGGCGGCGGGGGGACAGCGTCGCCAGGGCCAGCAAGGGGGCGGTGGTGGCCGCTGATGCGCCCCTGATCCGGCTTCGCGGCGTCACCAAGACCTATGGCAGCGGCGCGACGCAGTTCCAGGCGCTGAAGGGCGTCGATCTGGACATTGCGGGCGGCGATTTCGTCGCGGTTATGGGGCCTTCGGGGTCGGGCAAGTCGACCACAATGAACATTCTGGGCTGTCTCGACGTGCCCAGCGGCGGCAATTTCCTGTTCCGCGGCCATCATGTCGAGACGCTGGACCGCGATCAGCGCGCGATGCTGCGGCGGCGCTATCTGGGCTTCGTGTTCCAGGGGTTCAACCTGTTGTCGCGCACCACTGCGCTGGAGAATGTCGAGCTGCCCCTGCTGTATCGCGGCGAGGACAAGAAGACGCGGCGCGAGATGGGCATGGCGGCGCTGGAGAAGGTCGGGCTCGACCAATGGTGGGACCATACCCCCGCCGAACTGTCGGGCGGGCAGCAGCAGCGCGTGGCGATCGCGCGCGCTATCGTCACCAGCCCCGACGTGCTGCTGGCCGACGAGCCGACCGGCAATCTCGATTCCGAACGCTCGGTGGAGATCATGGAGTTGCTGACCGGGCTCAACCGGGACAGCGGCATCACCGTGCTGATGGTCACGCATGAGCCCGACATGGCGGCGTTCGCGCGCACCGTCATCCATTTCAAGGACGGGCTGGTCGACCGGATCGAGGCGCAGCATCGGCCGGGCACCATGCCGGAGCCGGATGCGCCCGCGACGGATATGCACTGATGTTCGGCACCACGCTTCTCCTCGCGATCCGGTCGATCCGGCGGCATATGCTGCGCTCGTTCCTGACGACGCTGGGCATCATCATCGGCGTCGGCGCGGTCGTGACCATGGTGACGCTGGGCAAGGCGACCACGGCGGCGGTGCAGCAGTCCATTTCGTCGCTGGGCACCAATATCCTTCAGGTCCGGCCCGGTCAGGGCTTCGGGCGCGGCGGCGGCGGCCCGCGTCCGCCCGACTTCAAGCCCGAGGATGTCGAGGCGATCGCCGACCAGATCGCGGGCGTGACGGCGGTCGCGCCGCAGGCCCAGACGACCGCGACCGCGATCTATGAAGGGGCGAACTGGTCGACCACGGTGACCGGCACGACGCTGGCCTATTTCACGGTGCAGCCCTGGCCGCTGGCCTCGGGGCGTCTGTGGACCCCGGCCGAGCAGGCGGCGGGCAAGGCGGTGTGCATCATCGGCAATACCGTGCGCAAGAACCTGTTCCCCAGCACCGAGGCGGTCGGCAAAGCGCTTCCGTATCGGCGCGATCAGTTGCGACGTGGTCGGCGTGTTGACAACGCGCGGACAGGGCGGGTTCGGCGATCAGGACGATGTGGTGCTGATGCCGATCAAGGCGGTGCAGCGCCGCTTCACCGGCAGCCGCGATATTCGGCTGATGCTGGTCGGCATCGATCAGGCCTATCAGGCCAGCGCGGTGCAGGCCTCGCTGACCGACCTGCTGCGCGAACGGCGCAACATCACGGGCGGCAAGGAAGATGATTTCAACATCTTCGACACCAAGCAGATCAGCGACACGCTGACCAGCACGACGACGATGCTGACCCGGATCGTCGCGGCGGTGGCGGCGATCAGCCTGGTGGTCGGCGGCATCGGCATTATGAACATCATGCTGGTGTCGGTGACCGAGCGGACGCGCGAGATCGGCATTCGCCTGGCCATCGGCGCGGTCGCGCGCGAGGTGCTGATGCAGTTCCTGGTCGAAGCGGTGGTGCTGTCCTGCCTGGGCGGGATCATCGGCCTGATCCTGGCGCAGGCGATCATCGCTGCGCTGGTGCCGTTGATGCAGGTGCCCTGGACCTTCGACCCCCAGATCAACGTCATCGCCTTTGCGATTTCGGCGGTGATCGGGGTGGTCTTCGGCTATTTCCCCGCGCGGCGGGCGGCGGCGCTCAATCCGATCGATGCTCTACGGCACGAGTGATCCGCTCGGGCGCGTGGACGAGCTGGCGTAGCCGTTCCAGATCCTCGGGCGTGTCGATATCGATCAGCTCGGCCGGGGCGGTGACGACGTGGCGCCCGCCCGCGACCAGCTTGCGGCCGCCCTCGTCGCCCTCCAGCTTGAGCAGCGCGTCGAACCGGCCCGCGCCGAAGACGCCGGGCGGGGTGGGATGCTCGCCATTGCTCGACACGACGACCGCGTCGGGTCCGTCAAAGGCATCGAACAGGCGATAGATATGCGCCGCCGTCACGCGCGGCATATCGGCCAGAGCGATCAGGATCGCCTTGGGGCCGGACTTGATCGCCTCCTGCACGCCCAGATGCAGCGAGAAGGACATGCCCTTGGCGATATCGTCATTATGGATCACGCGGTAGCCGCGCGACGCGAAGTCGAGCTGGCACCCGTCGGTCACGACGATCCGGTCGGCAAAGGGAATGCTTTCCAGCGCGGTGGTGACGTGGAAGCCCACCGGCTTGCCGAGGAATTCGGCCTCCAGCTTGTTCTCCATCCCGAAGCGGCTCGACTGTCCCGCCGCCAGCAGGACCAGAACCACATCCTCAGCGTCGATCATGAAAGGCTCCTATCATCGCCGCCGCGATCGACAGCGCGATCTCGGACGGGCCGATCGCCCCGATGTCCAGCCCGACCGGGCCATCGATCCGGTCGATCGCTGACGGGGAAACGCCCATCGCTGCCAGACGCTCCCGCCGCGCGGCATGGCTGCGCCGACTGCCCAGCGCGCCGACATAGGCGGTGGGATGGGCAAGCGCGGCGACCAGCGCGGGGTCGTCGATCTTGGTGTCGTGGCTCAACGTCACCACGGCGGTCGCGGGGCCGGGGGTATAGGCGGCGACCGCTTCGTCGGGCCAGCGATCGTCCAGCGTCACGCCGGGGAAACGCTCCTCGGTCAGGAAGCGGGCGCGCGGGTCGATCACCACCGTCTCGATGCCCAGCGTCTGCGCAAGCTGCGCCAGGCTCTGCGCGATCTGCACCGCGCCGACGATCAGCAGGCGGCGCGGCGGGTCGTAACGGTTGGCGAAGACCTCCCCCGTCTCGATGGGGCGAAGGTCCGCCTTGCCGGTGGAAAGGTCGGTGGCGACGGTCAGCGAGCGACCCGCCTTGCGCGCCTCGGCGATCCGGTCGAACAGTTCGGGATCGAACCCGTCCGCCGATACCGGCTGGACCATCACCGCGATCTCGCCGCCGCAGGGCAGGCCGACCTCCCAGGCCGAGGCGTCCGCCACGCCGTAGCGCTTCACCTGGAACGGCGCGCCGCCGATCACCTCGGCGGCGGTGTGGAGGATGTCGTTCTCGACGCAGCCGCCCGACACCGACCCCTCGAACCGGCCATCTTCATGGACCAGCATATGGCTGCCACGCGGACGTGGTGCCGACCCCCAGGTCGACACCACCGTCGCGATCGCCATCTTCTCGCCCCGCCATTCGCACGCGGCGGCCAGAACCCGATCATTGTCGCTCATCAAAGCGCCGGGAGATGATCGAGCAGCTTGTCGAGCGTCACCGGCATCTCGCGCACCCGGACGCCGGTGGCGTTGTAGATGGCGTTGACGACGGCGGGCGCCGCACCCGAGATGCCCAGCTCGCCAATCCCCTTGGCGTGGATCGGGTTGGCATGGATGTCCCGCTCGTCGAGGAAATGGACCTCCAGCTGGGGGACATCGGCATTCACCGGCACATGATATTCGGCCAGGTCATGGTTCACCAGCTTGCCGGTGCGCGGGTCGTGGATGAGTTCCTCGGTCAGCGCGGTGCCGATGCCGAAGGTCATGCCGCCCAGGCATTGCGAGCGCGCCGTCTTGGCATTGAGCACGCGTCCCGCCGCGAACACGCCCAGCATCCGCCGCACGCGCACTTCGCCCGTGACGACATTGACGCCGACCTCGGCGAAATGCGCGCCATAGCTGGCCTGCTGGAACTGCTTCTCCTGCTGCCCCGGCTTGATCTCGCCGATCGCGGACAGGCCGTCCTTGCCGACCAGCTCGGCCAGCGGCACCGAGCGATTGTCGCCGATCGCCATGCCGTCCTTCAGCGTCAGGTCGGCGGGCTTGACGCCCATCGCCTTGGCCAGCTTCTCGCGCACCCGCTCGGCGGCGAGATAGACCGCCGACCCGGCGGAAGCCGCGCCCCAGGAACCACCGGAGCCGGCGGCGGGCGGATCGTTGGTGTCGCCCAGCGACATGCTGACCTTCTCGACCGGCAGGCCCAGGATCTCGGCGGCGATCTGCGCCATGATCGTATAGCTGCCCGTGCCGATATCGGTCATCGCGGAGGACACGGTGGCGCTGCCGTCGGCATGGAGTTCGACCTTGGCCGCCGACTGCTGGAGCTGGTTGGAACGGCACGCGGCGGCGACACCCATGCCGATCAGCCAGTCGCCCTCGCGCCGCTGGCCCGCCGCCTTACGCTGGTCCCAGCCGAAATGCTTCGCCCCTTCCTCCAGCGAACGGGTGAGGTTGCGCGAGGAATAGGGGACCTGGAGCTCGGGGTCCTGTTCGGGATCGTTGATCTTGCGCAGATCGATCGGATCGATGCCGATCGCCTCGGCCAGTTCGTCCATGGCGCATTCCATGCCGACCATGCCCACCGCCTCGCCCGGCGCGCGCATCGATCCCGACAGCGTCCAGTTCAGCCGGACCACGTCATGGTTGATCCGCCGATTCTCGCCCGCATAGAGGAAGTGGGTGCCGATCCCGACGGGCTCGAAGAAATCCTCGTCGGGCAGGTTGGAGGTGATGGCTTCATGCCCCAGCGCGACGATCCGCCCGCCCGCCTCGGCGCCCAGCCGCATCCGCTGTTCGGTGTTGGAGCGGCGGACGGTGGCGTCGAACACCTGCTGGCGCAGCATCACCGCCTTGACCGGGCGGCCCAGCCGCTTGGCGGCAATGGCGGCGGCGACGCTTTCGGGCGCGATGCCCAGCTTCGACCCGAAGCCGCCGCCGATATAGCGCGAGATGATCCGCACCTTGGACTGCGATACGCCCAATGACTTGGCGAGCTGTTGCGCGTCCGAGGTCGGCATCTGATACGCGCCGTAGAGCGTCAGCGCGCCGTCCTCCCACACCGCGATCGAGGCGTGCGGCTCCATTGCCGCCGAGTTCTGGCTGGGGGTGGTGTAGGTCACGTCGAGCCTGACCGCCGCATTCTCGAACGCCTTGTCGAAATCGCCCTGGTCGTAATGGCCCTTGATCAGCCCGTCCGGCGCGGGTTCGGCCTTGTCCTTGTTCGCCTCATAGTCGAACGCGCCGTCGACCAGCTCTTCATACTCGACCTTCAGCCGCTTGGCGGCGTCGCGCGCGACCTCGAAGCTCTCGGCAACGACGATCGCGATGATCTCGCCGAAATAGTCGACCGTGCGCACGCCTTGCGTCGGGGCTTCGGTCTCGCCGCCCTGCTGCGAGTTGCGGATGAAGGTCTTGTAATCGGTGATGACGTCGATGACGCCGGGGATCGCCTTCACCGCATCGGCGTCGATCGCCTTGATCTTCGCATGGCCCTTGGTGGCGCTGACCAGCACGCCGTGCGCGCAGTTATCGATGGCATATTCGGCGGCGTAGGTGGCGGTGCCCGTCACCTTTTTCGGCCCATCCACCCGGTCCAGCGGTTTGGAAATCACCCCCTGCACGCCTGTGTCGAGCAGACTGTCGGGATGCGGCTGATTCATGGTCAGCGAATGCGTGTCGTCCTTGCCGAATCCGAACATGGGATCAGCCCTCCTGAGTCAGTTCACGAAGCGTCGCGACCAGAGTGCGGCGCGTCAGCGGAATCTTGAAGTCGTTCGAGCCATAGCCCTTGGCGTCGGCCAGCAGCGCATCGGCGGCGGCGTGGAAGGCGGCGTCGGTGGGCTCCTGTCCGACCAGCGCGGCCTCCACCGCCTCGTCACGCCAGGGCATCGGGCCAAGACCACCAAAGGCGAGCCGGGCCGAGGCGATCCTGCCATTCTCCACCGCGACGATCCCGGCGACCGACACCAGCGCAAAGGCATAGGAGGCGCGGTCGCGCACCTTGCGATAGGTCTGGCGGCCCGCAGGGGCGGGGGGCAATTCGACATGGGTGATGAGTTCGCCCGGCTCCAGCACGGTCTCGATCTCGGGCGTGCTGCCCGGCAGGCGATAGAAGTCGCCGATCGCGATCCGGCGGCGGTCGCCGTCCGGCTTCTGGGTGATGATGACGGCCTCCAGCGCGCGCATCGCAACCGCCATGTCGCTGGGATGCGTCGCGATGCACTGGTCCGAGGTGCCGAGGATCGCGAGGATGCGGTTCTCGCCGCCGATCGCCGAACAGCCGCTGCCCGGATCGCGCTTGTTGCACGGGGTGGCGGGGTCGTAGAAATAATAGCAGCGCGTCCGCTGGAGCAGATTGCCCCCGGTCGATGCCTTGTTCCGCAATTGACCCGACGCGCCCGCCAGCAGCGCGCGCGACAGGACCGGATAGCGTTCGATCACGCGGGCGTCGGCGGCGAGGTCGCTATTGGGCACCAGCGCGCCGATGGTCAGGCCGCCATCCTCTCGTTCCTCGATCTCGCCCAGGTCCAGGCGGTTGATGTCGATCAGCGTGTCGGGCGTCTCGACTTGCAATTTCATCAGGTCGAGCAAATTGGTGCCGCCCGCGATGAAGCGCGCACCCGGCACCGCGCCGTCGCGGGTGGCGGTGCCGATCGAGTCGGCGCGGGCATAGTCGAACAGCTTCATGCCGCGACCTCCCGGCCGACATCCTCATTGGGGTTGCGGTCGCCTTGCCCGGCGACTTCGCGGATCGCGTCGACGATATTGGGGTAGGCGGCGCAGCGGCACAGATTGCCGCTCATCCGCTCGGAGATTTCCTCGACCGTCAGTTCGGCCGCGCCCAGGTCCTCGGTGACATGGCTGGGCCAGCCCTTCTTCACCTCGTCGAGCATGCCGACCGCCGAGCAGATCTGGCCCGGCGTGCAATAGCCGCACTGGAACCCGTCATGCCGCACGAACGCATCCTGCAAGGGGTGGAGATTGCCCGGCTGGCCCAGACCCTCGATCGTGGTGATCTCGTCATCCTGATGCATCACCGCCAGCGTCAGGCAGCTATTGATCCGCCGCCCGTCGACCAGCATCGTGCAGGCGCCGCATTGGCCATGGTCGCAGCCTTTCTTGGAACCCGTCAGCCTCAGATGTTCGCGACACAGATCGAGCAGCGAGGTGCGAACATCGACGTCGATGTCATGTGATTGACCATTGATTGTGAAATGCATCGCGCCATCCCCTTGGGATTACAGTTGGATGAACAAACGCCATGATTTCCTTGCGTTTCCCGTTGCGAACCACTCTCATTGCCGCCGCGTTGGTCTTGGGGCAGTCTGAGGCCATGTCCGCCGATTGGTCGAAACCGCTCTCGTCTCCCATCGTCATCGCGCATCGCGGCGCAAGCGGGGAGCGGCCCGAACACACGCTGGCCGCCTATGACCTGGCGATCCGCGAGGGGGCGGACGTGATCGAGCCCGATCTGGTGCCGACGAAGGACGGCCACCTCGTCGCCCGGCACGAGAACGAGATTTCGGGCACGACCGATGTCGCCGCCCACCCGGAGTTCGCCGATCGCAAGACGACCAAGACGATCGACGGACAGCGCGAAACCGGCTGGTTCACCGAGGATTTCACGCTGGCCGAACTGAAGAGCTTGCGTGCCCGCGAACGCCTGCCGCAACTGCGCTCGACCGCCTATGACGGCCGGTATCAGATCCCGACGCTGGAAGAGATCATCGCGCTCGTCAAACAGCGGTCGAAGGAGTTGGGGCGGACCATCGCCATCTATCCCGAAACCAAGCATCCGACCTATTTCGCCTCGATCGGCATGGGCACCGATGGCCCGCTGGTCGCCGCGCTCGACAAGGCGGGGTGGAAGACCGCCGATGCGCCCGTCTTCATCCAGTCGTTCGAGGTGAAGAACCTTCAGCATCTCAAGACCATGACCGGCATCCGCCTGATCCAGCTGGTCGCGGGCGAGGGCGGTCCGGCGGATGGCGCCGCGCCCAGCTATGCCGCGATGATGACGCCCGAAGGGCTCCGCCAGGTCGCGACCTATGCCTGGGGGATCGGCCCGGACAAGGCGATGCTGTGGAAGGGCGATGCGGCGACGACGCTGGTGGCCGACGCGCATGCGGCGGGGCTGCGGGTGCATCCCTGGACCTACCGCGCGGAGAACCAGTTCGTCCGCCCCGCTTTCCGCCGGGGCACCGATCCCAAGGCGCATGGCGATGTCGCGGGCGAGATTCGCGCCGCGCTGGGCCAGGGCATCGACGGATTCTTCACCGATTTCCCGCAAATCGGGGTAGAAACGCGCAACGCCGTCGTGCGCGCCCGCTGAAAGACCCCGTGACCATGCGTAACCTCGTCCTGAAAATCGCCGTCCTGACCCTGCCGCTCAGCCTGGGGGGCTGCGTCAAGACGGTCGCCAGCGTGGTGAAGGCCCCGTTCCAGGCGGCGGGGCAGGTGGTCGACTGGACGACGACCAGCCAGGACGAGGCGGACCGCAATTACGGTCGCAAGATGCGCAAGCAGGAAGCGCGCGAAGGCCGCGAGCGTCGCGATTACGAGAAACAGTGCCGCAAGCACCCCGAGCAGTGCCAGCAGGGCCAGCAGGGTTATGAAGGCTATCGCGCCGGTTACTGACCGCTGACGGGCGGCGGCCATGCCGCCAGGATGGTCGCCACCGCCGCCAGCACCTGGGGCCGATGCTGCACCCATAAGTGGCTGGAGCGGACCTCGACCGCCGGGGTCGTGTCGTCGCGGCAGATGATCCCGGCGACCAGCCCGTCGCTCCGGCTCCAGATCGCGGCGGAGGGGCAGGGCAGCGGCCCGGCGATCGCCGCCGAGCGCGCGATGACGGCCGGATCGTCCACCCGCTCGCCGGTCAGCGTCTCGAACGCGCGCCAGACATTGGTCGCGCGGGCCGGTCCCGCATAGGGCGAGGAAATGGTGACGACGTCCGCGACCAGATCGGGGCGCGCCTGCGCCACCATCCGCGCCATGATCCCGCCCAGGCTGATGCCGATCAGCGTCACCGGCCCGCGATCGGCGACCGACTCGATCCGTGCGATCAGATGTCCGGCGTCCGGCCCGACACTGCGCACCCCAAGGTTGCGCCCGAGTCCCCAGCCACGAACGCGGTAGCCCCTGGCGGCCAGATAGCGGCGCAGGACGATGTTCGACCGGTCGCTGTTGAACAGGCCGGGCAGCACCATCACCGCCCGCCCGTCGCCCCGCGGCGCGGCGGCCAGCTCGGCGCGGTGCCGCCACCAGGTCGCGCCCATCCACAGCGCACGCGGAAGCTCGGCCGCCCAGAGCGCCTTGGACGGCGGCGGGATCACAGCCATGCCATCACCGTCCGGGGGAAGGGCGTCCACCACCCCATCCGCACCCCCGCCGCCGCCAGCGCGTCGCCGGTCCAGCTGTTGCAGGTGTGGGCGGCGCTGTACCGCCCCCTCGCTTCGTAAAAGGCATCGTACACGTCATAGCCGGGATAATGAGCGCCATTGCTCCGCCAGCTTCCCTGGATGAACGCGACCATGTGGCGATACGCCTCGGGCGACAGGCGGATCATCCGCACATCGTCGCCATTCGCACGCGGAAGCGGCAGGTGGTCGACATGGATCAGCGTCCGGTCGCTGCCCAGCGCGGCATGGAGGATCGTCCCCGGCCTGACGTCGCGCCAGTGCGGCGTCTCGCGGAAAAAGCCGGCCTCGCCCCAGCCGATGGCGAGATAGGGAAAGCCCGCATAGCGCGGATCGCGCAAGTCCTCGGCCCGCGCCCAGTCGCGCCAGTCCACCCCCGCCGCCTGTTTGGGAAGGATGATGGCGGTATGGACCGCGCTCGACTCGACGAAGATGGTGACCGCATCGGGGCCGGGGGCGGGCAGGGCGATGGTGCGACGCGGAACCGCCCCCAGCGCCAGTCCCAACGCGAAATAGCCCAGCAGGATCAACCCGATGGCGGCCGCTATCCCCCTTGCAACCCGGCCGAGCCGTCGCCACGATATGGTTTCATTTGTCACCATCATCATGATAGGCTCCACGAATGGCACAGGATACCCATGTTCTCGCCGCTCCGCCCGAAGGGGCCGGTGCCGACTGGACCATCCCCCAGGGCTGGGCGCATTATACGGCCGAGGAGCATGCGACCTGGGACACGCTGTTCGCGCGCCAGTCCAGATTGCTGCCGGGCCGCGCGTCGGAGGCGTATCTGCGCGGCCTCGACGTGCTCAAGCTGTCGCGCCCCGGCATTCCCGATTTCGAGGAATTGTCCGAACGCCTGATGACGCTGACCGGGTGGCAGGTGGTGGCGGTGCCGGGGCTGGTGCCCGACGATGTGTTCTTCGACCATATGGCCAATCGCCGCTTCGTCGCGGGCAACTTCATCCGGCGGCCCGACCAGCTCGACTATCTTCAGGAACCCGACGTCTTTCACGACGTGTTCGGCCATGTGCCGATGCTCGCCGACCCGGTCTTCGCCGATTATCTCGCCGCCTATGGGCGCGGGGGGCAGCGCGCGCTGGGAATGGATGCGCTGAAATATCTCGGGCGGCTCTATTGGTACACGGTCGAGTTCGGGCTGGTGCGCGAGGGCGGGGACCTGCGTATCTATGGCGCAGGCATCGTGTCGAGCTATTCGGAAAGCCGCTTCGCGCTGGAGGACCCGAGTCCCAACCGGATCGGCTTCGACCTCGCCCGCGTGATGCGCACCGAATATCGGATCGACGATTTCCAGCAGAATTATTTCGTGATCCCGTCGTTCGAGGAATTGCTTCGCACCACGCTGGAGACGGACTTCGCGCCGCTATACGCGCAGATCAAGGCGTTGCCCGATATACCGGTGGCGGAGATCGTGGACGGTGATGAGGTCCTGACCCACGGGACGCAGGATTATGCGAAGGGAAGGCTGGGATAGGGTGTCGCTTGGGCTTCGACTTCGCTCAGCCTGAACGGCGGTGGGGAGGGGCTGGATACCAAACTCCGTTCAGCCTGAGCGAAGTCGAAGGCCACGGACAAACCGGCCATCGGAACCTTCGCCTCCGCCCCCGGTTCGCTGCATCATGCATGACCATCCCAACAATGCGGTGAACTATCCGCTGCTCGCCCGCCCGCACATCCAGCTGTACGGCACGGTGGACGAGGTGATGTATGCCGGGTTCAAGGACCAGCTCGCCGCCGCGCCGGCGGACGGTCCGCTGGTCGTGTCGATCACCACGCTGGGCGGCGATCCGGAGATGGCGCGGGCGATGGGCGACTCGATCCGGCTGCTGCGCGACTATACGGGGCGCGACACGCTGTTCCTGGGCAAGGTCGCGGTCTATTCGGCGGGGGCGACCTTCATGTCGGCCTTTCCGGTCGAATATCGCTTCCTGACGCGCGGCACCCGCCTAATGCTGCACGAGCGGCAGATGAGCGGCAGCATCGACCTGTCCGGCCCGCTCACCAACCTGCCCGTGGTGCTGAAGGCCAAGCTGCACGAGATCGAGCAGTCGGTGCTGATCCAGGAGGAGGGCTTCCGCGCCATCGTCAACGGATCGAAGGTGACCTTCGAGACGCTTCAGGAAAAGGCCCGCAGCAACTGGTATATCGATGCCGAGGAGGCGCGCGAGCTGGGCCTCGTCCTTGATGTGATCTGAGGCAGCGCCTAAATCGGTCAAGACATTTGCGACATGCGCCCCTGTCATGTATCGGCGGGAGCGATCCTTTGCCGACATGCCTGTCGGCCCATCCAGCGGGTTTGTGACCATGGCCGAATTTGCCCTGCCGAAGAACAGCGTCATCAAGAAGGGCGAAACGCATAAGGCGACCACCGGCGGCCGTCTGAAAAAGTTCAAGGTCTATCGCTACGATCCCGACTCGGGCCAGAATCCGCGTTACGACACGTTCGAGATCGATCTGGACGAATGCGGTCCGATGGTGCTCGACGCGTTGATCAAGATGAAGGCGGAGCAGGACAGCTCGCTGACCTTCCGTCGGTCGTGCCGCGAGGGCATTTGCGGATCGTGCGCGATGAACATCGACGGTCGCAACGGCCTGGCCTGCACCACCGCGATCGAGGATGTGAAGGGCACCGTCCAGATCACCCCGCTGCCGCATATGGACGTGGTCAAGGACCTGGTCCCCGACTTCACGCACTTCTACGCGCAGTATGCCTCGATCAAGCCGTGGCTGCAGACCGTGTCGCCTGCGCCCTCAGGCAAGGAACGGCTCCAGTCGCCCGACGACCGCGCGAAGCTGGACGGTCTGTACGAGTGCATCCTGTGCGCCTGCTGCTCGACCTCGTGCCCCAGCTATTGGTGGAACAGCGACAAGTTCCTCGGCCCGGCGATCCTGCTCCAGGCCTATCGCTGGCTGGCCGACAGCCGCGACGAGATGACCGGCGAGCGCCTGGACGAGCTGGAAGACCCCTTCCGCCTCTATCGCTGCCACACGATCATGAACTGCGCGAATGTCTGCCCCAAGGGTCTGAACCCGGCCAAGGCGATCGCGGAAATCAAGAAGATGGAGGCCGAGCGGATCATCTGATCCGGTTGGTCGACGGAAACGGGAAGGGGGTCGGAAACGGCCCCCTTTTTCTATTCCTCCCCAAGCTCGCTTGGGGAGGGGGACCATCGCGCAGGCGATGGTGGAGGGGCGGTATCCCTGATCGGGCGGTGACACCCCTCCGTCAGCCCTGCGGGCTGCCACCTCCCCTTCCAGGGGAGGAATGGGGTTGACGGGAAAGAGGCCAGGGCAGACACCGCCCCCCAACATGCCCGACATCCTCCATGCCTATCGCCGCCTGATCGAAGCCGGAGAGCTTCGCCCCGATCCCGAACAGGCCGCCGCCGCCGCCCGGCTCCAGCAACTGGCGACCGAATTGGAAACGCCGCGCAAGACCGGCTTCTTCGCGCGCCTGACCGGCAAGGGCACGCCTGCGCCCAAGGGCGTCTATCTCTGGGGTGATGTCGGGCGCGGCAAGTCGATGCTGATGGACCTGTTCTTCGACCATGTCGCGGTCGAGGCCAAGCGCCGGGTTCATTTCGCCGAGTTCATGCTGGAGGTCCATGCCCGCATCGCCACCGAGCGGGCCAAGCAGGCGGGCGAGCCGATCGCCCCCGTCGCCGCCGCGCTGGCCGAGGAAGTCCGGCTGCTGGCGTTCGACGAGATGATGGTGACCAACAGCCCCGACGCGATGATCCTGTCGCGGCTGTTCACCGCGCTGATCGAGGCGGGGGTGACGATTGTCACCACCTCCAACCGGCCGCCCAGGGACCTGTACAAGAACGGGCTCAACCGCGAGCATTTCCTGCCCTTCATCGCGCTGATCGAGGCGCGGCTGGACGTGCTGGCGCTCAACGGGCCGACCGATTACCGGCGCGACCGGCTGGGGCGGCTCGACACCTGGCTGGTGCCCAATGGGCCGAAGGCCACGCTGACGCTGTCGGCGACCTTCTTCCGCCTGACCGACTATCCGGTCGAGGATGCCGCGCATGTGCCCTCGGAGGATCTGAAGGTCGGCGGCCGGGTGCTGCATGTCCCCAAGGCGCTGAAGGGCGTCGCGGTCTTCTCGTTCAAGCGGCTGTGCGGCGCGGCGCGGGGGGCGGCGGACTATCTGGCGGTCGCACGGCGCTTCCACACCGTCATCCTGGTGGGCATTCCCAAGTTGGGGCCGGAGAATCGCAACGAGGCGGCGCGCTTCGTCCAGCTGATCGACGCGCTCTACGAACACAAGGTCAAGCTGCTCGCCGCAGCCGATGCGCAGCCCGCCGAACTCTATGAAACCGGGGATGGTCGATTCGAGTTCGAACGGACGATCAGCCGCCTCGAAGAGATGCGCTCCGAGGACTATCTGGCGCAGGGGCACGGGTCGGGCGAGCCCTTGATTTGACCTTAATGCACTTGCGAACTATTATCGTTTAAAATCTTAAACTCTGTGGAATAACGGTTGCCCCGACGCCCATATAGGCGTAGGCCGCGTGACCAATCACGCACGTCCACTACGGAGTAGGATTGGAATGGCTCGCAAGAAGATCGCGCTGATCGGCGCCGGCAACATCGGCGGCACGTTGGCGCACCTCGCCGCGCTCAAGGGGCTGGGCGATATCGTCCTGTTCGACGTCGTCGAGGGCGTGCCCCAGGGCAAGGCGCTCGACCTGTCGCAGTGCGGCCCGGTCGAAGGCTTCGACGCGAATATCAAGGGTTCCAACGATTACGCCGACATTGCGGGCGCCGATGTCATCATCGTCACCGCCGGTGTCGCGCGCAAGCCCGGCATGAGCCGCGACGACCTGCTCGGCATCAACCTGAAGGTGATGAAGGCGGTCGGCGAGGGCATCCGCGACAACGCCCCCGACGCATTCGTCATCTGCATCACCAACCCGCTCGACGCGATGGTCTGGGCGCTGCGCGAATTTTCGGGTCTGCCCGCGAACAAGGTCGTCGGCATGGCGGGCGTGCTCGACTCGGCGCGCTTCAGCCACTTCCTCGCCGAAGAGTTCGGCGTGTCGGTGAAGGACGTGAACACCTTCGTCCTCGGCGGCCACGGCGACACCATGGTCCCGGTCCTGGAATATTCGACCGTCAGCGGCATCCCGGTCAGCGACCTGATCGAGATGGGCTTCTCGACCAAGGAAAAGGTCGAAGAGATCGTCAAGCGCACCCGTGGCGGTGGCGGCGAGATTGTCGCGCTGCTCAAGACCGGCTCGGCCTATTATGCGCCCGCCACCAGCGGCATCGCGATGGCCGAGGCGTATCTGTACGACCAGAAGCGCATCCTGCCCGCCGCTGCCCACCTGTCGGGTGAATATGGCATCGACAATCTGTACGTCGGCGTGCCCGTCGTGATCGGCGCCGGTGGCGTCGAGAAGGTCGTCGAGGTCAAGCTGTCGGACGAGGCGAAGGCGAACCTTCAGGTCTCGGTCGACGCGGTCAAGGAACTGCTCGTCGCCTGCAAGGGCATCGACGAGAGCCTGGCGTAATTCATTAAAGGAATAACACCGCCCCGGCGAAGGCCGGGGCCCAGTTGGGTTGGCCAGAGTGATCGAAGCGCAAGCCTTCGTCTACATCATGGCCAGCGGTCGGAACGGAACGATCTATCTCGGTTCGACGACTAATTTGCCGCGGCGCGTGTGGGAGCATCGCAACGACGTGGTGGCTGGGTTCACGCGGGATAACCGCTGTCATCGGCTCGTATGGTACGAGGTGCATGATAGCTGGGAAGCAGCGCGGCAACGCGAACTGCGAATGAAGAATTGGAAGCGGCTTTGGAAGCTGCGAGAGATCGAAGGGCTAAATCCCGATTGGGATGACCTGTATGATCGCATCGCACTGCCATAACCGTATCGCAACTGGGCCCCGGCCTGCGCCGGGGCGGTAAGGACGAAAAGCAGATGAGCATCCTCGTCAACAAGAACACCAAGGTCATCACCCAGGGCATGACGGGTGAAACCGGCACGTTCCACACCCAGCAGGCGCTGGCCTATGGCACGCAGATGGTCGGCGGCGTGACGCCGGGCAAGGGCGGCACCGAGCATATCGGCCTGCCGGTCTTCAACACCGTCGCCGAAGCCAAGTCGAAGACGGGCGCCGATGCGTCGGTCATCTACGTTCCGCCGCCCTTCGCGGCCGACTCGATCCTGGAAGCCATCGACGCCGAGATCCCGCTGATCGTCGCGATCACCGAGGGCATTCCGGTCCTCGACATGGTCAAGGTGAAGCGCGCCCTTTCGGGTTCGAAGTCGCGCCTGATCGGTCCGAACTGCCCGGGCGTGCTGACGCCGGGCGAGTGCAAGATCGGCATCATGCCGGGTTCGATCTTCAAGAAGGGCTCGGTCGGCGTCGTGTCGCGTTCGGGAACCCTGACCTATGAGGCGGTGTTTCAGACCTCGAACGCTGGTCTTGGCCAGACGACCGCGGTCGGCATCGGCGGCGATCCTGTCAACGGCACTAACTTCATCGACGTGCTCGAGCTGTTCCTGGCCGATGACGAAACGAAGTCGATCATCATGATCGGCGAGATCGGCGGCTCGGCCGAAGAAGAAGCCGCGCAGTTCCTGCGCGACGAGGCCAAGCGCGGCCGTTCGAAGCCGATGGCCGGCTTCATCGCGGGCCGCACCGCGCCTCCGGGCCGTCGCATGGGCCATGCCGGTGCGATCGTGTCGGGCGGCCAGGGCGGCGCCGAGGACAAGATCGCGGCGATGGAAGCGGCCGGGATCAAGGTCGCGGCCAGCCCGTCGGAGCTCGGCTCGACCCTGTTGTCGGTGCTGAACAAGTAAGGCGTATCGCGTCACCCCGGCACACCCGCCGGGGTCCGTGGCGGCAGGCGGGCCGCTCGCGGCTGCGGACCCCAGGCGGATGTGCCGGGGTGGCGATCATGAAGAAGACGGGCGGTCGAGGAAGCGTCTCATGGGCTACGAAGGCCAGGAATTCAGCGAAATCGCGGCGGGCGTCAGCCCCGCTTTCATCGAAACGCTCTATGCCAAGTATCAGGCCGACTCGTCGTCGGTCGATGCAGGCTGGCGGACCTTTTTCGACGGTCTGGAGCAGGGCGTGGGCGCGCCCAGCTGGCAGAACAAGCGCTGGCCGCTGACCTCGACCGACGATCTGACGGCGGGCCTCGACCCGACCCAGATGGAACCCGCGCCCAAGCCCGCCAAGGGTGGCAAGCCCGCTGCGGCGGCTCCGGCTGCGGCCCCCTCGACCGCCGACATCGTCAAGGCGGCGGGCGACGCGATTCGCGCGCAGATGCTGATCCGCACCTACCGGGTGCGCGGCCATCTTGCTGCCAACCTCGACCCGCTGGGCCTGTCGGGCCTGCGTGAGCTTCCCGAGGACCTGAAGACCGAATATCACGGCTTCACCGACGCCGATCTCGACCGCAAGGTCTATCTGGGCGGCACGATGGGCTTCGAATGGGCGACCGTTCGCGAGCTGGTCGACACGCTGCGCAAGAATTACTGCGGCAATATCGGCCTGGAATATATGCACATCGCGGACGTGGAGGAGCGCCGCTTCCTCCAGGACCGGATGGAAGGCCAGGACAAGGCGATTGACTTCACCGTCGATGGCAAGAAGGCGATCCTGAACAAGGTCATCGAGGCCGAGCAGTGGGAAAAATTCCTCGGCAAGAAATATGTCGGCACCAAGCGCTTCGGCCTGGATGGCGGCGAGTCGATGATCCCCGCGCTCGAATCGGTCATCAAGTACGGTGGCCAGATGGGCGTGCGCGAGATCGTGTTCGGCATGGCGCATCGTGGCCGTCTGAACGTGCTGGCCAATGTGATGGCCAAGCCGCTGCGCGTGATCTTCCACGAATTCGCCGGTGGCTCGGCCAACCCCGATGACATCGGCGGTTCGGGCGACGTGAAGTACCACCTCGGCACCTCGACCGACCGTGAGTTCGATGGGCACAAGGTCCATATGTCGCTGGTCGCCAACCCCTCGCACCTTGAGGCGGTGAACCCGGTCGTGCTGGGCAAGACCCGCGCGATCCAGACCATCGCGGGCGACCTGACCGATCACGCCGCCTCGGTGCCGGTGCTGATCCATGGCGACGCGGCGTTCGCGGGCCAGGGCATCGTCTGGGAGTGCCTCGGCTTCTCCGGCATCCGCGGCTACAACACGGGTGGCTGCGTCCACTTCATCATCAACAACCAGGTGGGCTTCACCACCAGCCCGCAGTTCGCGCGCTCCTCGCCCTATCCGTCGGATGTGGCCAAGGGCGTCCAGGCGCCGGTCTTCCACGTCAATGGCGACGACCCCGAGGCGGTGACCTTCGCCACCAAGATGGCGATCGAGTTCCGCCAGAAGTTCCACCGCGACATCGTGATCGACATGTGGTGCTATCGCCGCTTCGGTCATAACGAAGGCGACGAGCCGGGCTTCACCCAGCCGCTGATGTACAACAAGATCCGCTCGCACCCCGGTGTCAGCGAGATCTACTCGAAGCGCCTCGTCGCCGAGGGTGTCGTGGACCAGGCCTGGGTCGACGAGAATATCAAGCAGTACACCACGCGCTGCGAAGGCGAGTTCGAGGCGGGTCAGAGCTACAAGCCCAACAAGGCTGACTGGTTCGCCGGTCGCTGGTCGGGCCTGTCGGCACCCAAGGAAACCGACCAGGGTCGCCGCAACGTGGAGACCGGCCTCGACAAGAAGCTGTTCGACGCGATCGGCCGCACGCTGACCACGATTCCCGAGGGGCTTCAGGTCCACAAGACTCTGAACCGCGTGCTCGACGCCAAGCGGCAGATGTTCGCGACGGGTGAGAATTTCGACTGGGCGACCGGCGAGGCGCTGGCCTTCGGTTCGCTGCTGTCGGAAGGTTACGGCGTGCGTCTGTCGGGCCAGGATTCGGGTCGCGGCACCTTCTCGCAGCGTCACGCGGTCTGGGTCGACCAGACCGACGAGCATAAGTACGTGCCGCTGAAGACCGTCGAGCATGGCAGCTTCGAGGTGCTGGACAGCCCGCTGTCCGAGTATGGCGTGCTGGGCTTCGAATATGGCTATGCGCTCGCCGATCCGAAGACTTTAGTGCTGTGGGAGGCGCAGTTCGGCGACTTCGTCAACGGCGCGCAGATCATGATCGACCAGTTCATCACGTCGGGCGAGTCCAAGTGGCTGCGTGCCAACGGCCTCGTGATGCTGCTGCCGCATGGCTATGAAGGGCAGGGGCCGGAGCACTCGTCGGCGCGTCCCGAGCGCTTCCTCCAGTCCTGCGCCAACGACAATATCCAGGTTGCGAACTGCACCACCCCGGCCAACTATTTCCACCTGTTGCGCCGCCAGATGCACCGTAACTTCCGCAAGCCGCTGATCGTCTTCACGCCCAAGTCGCTGCTGCGTCACAAGCTGGCGGTGTCGAAGGCCGAGGACTTCCAGGGCGAGAGCCACTTCCGCCGCCTGCTGTCGGACACCAACGGCGCCGCCGACGAGGCGACGACGCGTCTGGTCCTGTGCACCGGCAAGGTCGCCTATGACCTGATCGAGGCACGCGACGCGGCGGGCGACACCACGACCCAGATCGTGCGCGTCGAGCAGCTCTATCCGTTCCCGAGCGACGCGCTCGCCAAGCGGATCGCGCGCATGCCGAACCTGCAGGACGTGGTCTGGGCGCAGGAAGAGCCGAAGAACAACGGTTACTGGTTCTTCGTCGAGCCGCTGATCGAGGAAGCGCTGGCCGAGGCCGGGGCGTCGGTGAAGCGGGCGCGCTATGCGGGTCGTGCGGCGGCGGCATCGCCCGCCACCGGCCTGATGAAGCGCCACACCGCCGAGCAGGGCGCGCTGGTCGCCGATGCGCTGGGCCACAATGTCCGCGAGGAAATCCGCCGGACGCGCGCCGAGGGCAGCAACACCACCGCCAAGCCGACCACGGCGGCGGCGGACTGATCTTAACCGAGTTCCCCGGCTCCTGAGCGGGCCGGGGAGGAATGAAATCTGGCGCGGGCGTTTTGCCCGCCCGCGTAAGAGCCCCGGTCGATGGACCGGGCGGAGGAAATGGAAATGGCGACTGAAGTTCTGGTCCCGGTGCTGGGCGAATCGATCTCCGAGGCGACGTTGGGCGAATGGCTGAAGCAGCCGGGTGACGCGGTGGCGGTCGATGAGCCGATCGCGAGCCTGGAGACCGACAAGGTCTCGGTCGAAGTGCCCTCGCCGGTGGCGGGTGTCATGGGCCAGCATGCCGTCAAGGTCGGCGACACGGTGCAGGTCGGCGCGCTTCTGGCGACTGTCGATGCCGGTGGCTCGGCCCCGGCCAAGACCGAAGCGGCGACGCCTGCCGTGACCGCGGCTCCGGCCGCTGCCGCGCCTGCACCGGTCGCTGCGCCTGCTGCTGAGGAGTCGAGCGACTCGCCCGCAGCGCTGTCGCCGTCGGTGCGCCGTGCGGTCCTCGAGCATGGCCTCGACCCCGCGACGATCAAGGGCACCGGCAAGGACGGCCGCATCACCAAGGAAGATGTCGCCGCCGCCGCCGCCAACAAGTCGAGCGCTCCGGCCCCGGCCGCCGCTCCGGCTGCTGCTGCCCCCGCCGGTTCGGCGCGCAAGGAAGAGCGCGTGAAGATGACGCGCCTGCGTCAGACGATCGCCAAGCGCCTGAAGGAAGCGCAGAACACCGCCGCGATGCTGACGACGTTCAACGACGTCGACATGACCGCGGTGATCGAGGCGCGCGCCAAGTATAAGGACCTGTTCGAGAAGAAGCATGGCGTCCGCCTGGGCTTCATGGGCTTCTTCGTGAAGGCCGCGACGATGGCGCTGAAGGACATTCCGTCGGTCAACGCCTCGATCGAGGGCGATGAGATCGTCTATCACGACTATGCCGACATCTCGGTTGCCGTCTCGGCCCCGAACGGCCTGGTCGTGCCGGTCATCCGCGATGCGCAGGACCTGACGGTCGCGGGTATCGAGAAGACGATCGGCGACTTCGGCAAGCGCGCCAAGGAAGGCACGCTGAAGATGGAAGAGATGAAGGGCGGCACCTTCACCATCTCGAACGGCGGCGTGTTCGGCTCGCTGATGTCGACCCCGATCATCAACCCGCCCCAGTCGGCGGTGCTGGGTCTCCACCGTATCGAGGAGCGTCCGGTCGTCGTCGACGGCCAGATCGTCATCCGCCCGATGATGTACCTGGCGCTGTCCTATGACCACCGCATCATCGACGGCCGCGAGGCGGTGACCTTCCTCGTCGCGCTGAAGAACGCGATCCAGGATCCGACCCGCATCCTGATCGACCTCTGATCGTTTCGTGATCTATACGGGCCCTCGCCGCGGCGAGGGTCCGTCCTTGCTATGTAAGGCGGGTGCGCCCGCAGGCTGGACCCCGAAAGCCGGGGAACGGGAGAGACAAATGGCTGAGTATGACTATGACGTCCTGGTGATCGGCGCTGGCCCCGGCGGCTATGTCGCGGCGATCCGCGCGGCGCAGCTGGGCCTGAAGACCGCATGCGCCGAGGCGCGCGAGACGCTGGGCGGCACCTGCCTCAATGTCGGCTGCATCCCGTCCAAGGCGCTGCTCCATGCCTCCGAGCTGTTTGAGGAGGCATCGCACGGCGCGCTTGCCAAGTTCGGTGTCGAGATCGAGGGCGCGAAGCTCAACCTCGACCAGATGCACGCCGAAAAGGCCAAGGCGGTCGGCGAGCTGACCGGCGGCATCGAATATCTCTTCAAGAAGAACAAGGTCACCTGGCTGAAGGGCAAGGCCGCGTTCCAGGATTCGAGCACGGTCACGGTCGGCGACCAGACCGTCACCGCGCGCGACATCGTGATCGCGACCGGCTCGGTCGTCACCCCGCTGCCGGGCGTCGCGATCGACCAGAAGGTCGTGGTCGACTCGACCGGCGCGCTGGCGCTGCCCAAGGTGCCAGAGCATCTGGTCGTCATCGGCGGTGGCGTGATCGGGCTGGAGCTGGGCTCGGTCTGGCGGCGTCTGGGGGCCAAGGTCACGGTCGTCGAATATCTCGACCAGATCCTGCCGGGCTTCGACGGCGAGGTCCGCAAGGAATCGGCCAAGCTCTTCAAGAAGCAGGGCATGGAGCTGAAGACCTCGACCAAGGTGACCGGCGTCACCGTCGAGGGCGACCGCGCGACCGTGTCGGTCGAGCCGGCGGCGGGCGGTGCGGCGGAAACGCTGTCGGCCGATGCCGTGCTGGTCGCGATCGGCCGCAAGCCCAACACCGACGGGCTGAACCTGGAAGCCGCCGGCGTGAAGCTGAACAACCGTGGCCAGGTCGAGATCGACCATGACTTCGCGACCAATGTCGACGGCATATGGGCGATTGGCGACGTCGCGCCGGGCCTGATGCTCGCGCACAAGGCCGAGGACGAAGGCGTCGCGGTCGCCGAGAACATCGCGGGCCAGACCGGCATCGTGAACCACGACGTCATCCCCAGCGTCGTCTACACCATGCCCGAGATCGCCGGTGTCGGCCTGTCGGAAGAAGCCGCCAAGGAGCGTGGCGAGGTCAAGGTCGGCAAGTTCCCCTTCATGGCGAACAGCCGCGCCAAGACCAACCGCGACACCGACGGCTTCGTGAAGGTCATCGCCGACGCGAAGACGGACCGCGTGCTGGGCGTGTGGATCATCTCGAGCCTCGCGGGCACGATGATCGCGCAGGCCGCGCAGGCGATGGAGTTCGGCGCGACGTCCGAGGACATCGCGTACACCTGCCACGCACACCCGACCCATGCCGAGGCGCTCAAGGAAGCCGCCATGGCGGTGCAGGGCAAGCCGATCCACATCTGACCCGTCACGGCTGGGCTATCCGCAAAAAGGGGCGGGCATCGCGGGATGCTTGCCCCTTTCTTGTTTTGCGGGTTGGGGGCGGTGGTTACGGCGGCGCATTCCGTCGTGCTCTCGTGCGGGGGTCCTTGCTGGATTATAGTGTCTGACCAGCTATGCTCGGTTGCCTCGCGCCCAGCATCCGGCGTCTGTTACCGCTGGACCGCAATCTCTGAGCGGCTATGCTCCCGACGTGGACGTCCGCAACCTGTCCTTCGTTGCCGCTGGACCGCAATCTCTGAGCGGCTATGCTTCGTTCTGACCACGGATCATGTCCATGC
Source organism: Sphingomonas sp. SORGH_AS_0870 (assembly GCF_031453175.1). Classification (NCBI taxonomy): domain Bacteria; kingdom Pseudomonadati; phylum Pseudomonadota; class Alphaproteobacteria; order Sphingomonadales; family Sphingomonadaceae; genus Sphingomonas; species Sphingomonas sp. SORGH_AS_0870. The sequence goes on along the minus strand of NZ_JAVIYW010000002.1, from coordinate 3,743,757 downwards.
TCGTTGCCGCTGGACCGCAATCTCTGAGCGGCTATGCTAAAAACTTCAGATGCAGGCCGCACAGCAAGGTTGCCGCTGGACCGCAATCTCTGAGCGGCTATGCTTGGTAGGTGTATGCCCGCTTGTCCTCGGGGGTTGCCGCTGGACCGCAATCTCTGAGCGGCTATGCTTGGTAGGTGTATGCCCGCTTGTCCTCGGGGGTTGCCGCTGGACCGCAATCTCTGAGCGGCTATGCTGATATCCAGGATCGGGGGCTTTGCCTCCGAGTTGCCGCTGGACCGCAATCTCTGAGCGGCTATGCTCTGTGGCGGGAGCTGCAGCGCGAACGGCGGGTTGCCGCTGGACCGCAATCTCTGAGCGGCTATGCTATCTGCTCGCGCTTGGCCGTTGCGGCGGCAGTTGCCGCTGGACCGCAATCTCTGAGCGGCTATGCTGGATGGTGGGATATCGTGTTGATCCGCAACGACGAAATCCCCATCCGGCATAGTCAAACCCTTCGCGAGTCATCAAAACAGCGCCAACTGATCGGGGTTTTTTCGCGGCTGTCGGCGGGACTGGCCGGCGAAGCGGATGATGTTTTCATATTGGCGGTCGGTAAAGCTCAAGATGTGGACCTCTCCCTTGTCGGGCAGATGGGCCTCGATACGACGCAGATAGGCCTCCATCTGTTCCTTGCCGCTGCAAAAGCGGGCATAGACCGAAAACTGGCTTTTCTCGAATCCCTCGTCGAGCAGATATTCGCGGAACCTGGTCGCTGCGCGGGCCTCCGACTTGGTGGTCACCGGCAGGTCGAACATCACGAAGATCCACATCAGCCGATATCCCGACAATTGCCCGTTGCCTGGCGATCCCATGGTCATCGGACCAAGCCGTCCAGCCCGGCCAGCTCCAGCGCGGAGGGCGGCAGGGGCAGGATCAGGTCCGCGGCACGCCCGGTCTGAAAGCTGCGCGCCAGCGTCTGGGCGACGCGCTGGATGGCGAGCCAGACGGTCGTAATCCCGTCATCCAGCATCAGGTCGACCGCGATCAGCCCGGCATAGGCGCGCTTGGCCTCGGGCGTGACGCGGGTGATGTCGCGCGCAATCAGCCTCAGGGTCAGCGCATCGACCAGCGCGCGAAACGGCTCGATCACGTCGTCGGCCAGCGCCAGCGGATTGCCGCGATGCGCATGATGCACCCCGATCGACGGATGGAGCCCCGCCGCGACCACCGCGCGGGCACAGGTCGCGCGCATCACCGCATAGCCATAATTGAGCAGCGCATTGGTGCCGTCCGCATCCCGGTCGCGACGAAAGGTCTCGCCCATCAGCAGCGGCCAGTATCGCCGCGCCGCCTGTGCCTCGACATTTTCGGGATCGCCCGACCCGACCTTGCGCGCCAGATGGTCGAAGGCGGTGGCGGAGTGGCCGTTGGCGGCCAGTACCGCGCCTTGCCAGCGGATCTTGGCGACGACCAGCGCGCGCCACAGCTGCTTCGACAGCGGCCGGCCAGCCTCCCATTGTGCGCGCATCCGACCGTTCTGCGCATGATGACCGTCGATCGGCAGGCAGATGGCGGCGGGGCTGTGATTGGCGCCGCATAGCAGCAGGACCGCGCCCCGCTCGGCCAGCGCGACGATCAGGTTGGTCGACCAGGTGATGCCATGCGCATGGACGATGACCGCGCCCACATCGTCGAGCGGCACGCGGCCGACCTCGACCCGATCCTCCGAGACGATCAGGAAGCCGCGATGGGCGGACAGATGCCGGTTGTCGGTGTCGATATCGACGATCCGTTCCAGCCCCATCGCGGTGCGCGTCCGTCAGTCGGCCGGCGCGGCGCGGGGGCGGGTGCGCCTTACGGTCTTGCGGGCGGGAAAGCCGGGGTCGAGCACGCGGCCGAGTTCGTCGATGCGCACCTGTCGGGCCCGCCAGCCCTTGAGCGTGTTGGGTGACGGATAGAGATAGCGGAACGGATCGTCCCCATCGGCATCGCGGGCTTTCAGGGCTCCGCCCTCATGCGGTGCCGCGACGGCGAATTGCTTCTCGGAGAATTTCACGACGCGAACCAGCTCGCGGTTGCCGTCGGTCCGCTCGACCGCGAGCATATCGTTGCGCTGAAGGCTCAGGATTTTCCGCGCGGCCGGATGGGGGCGTGGCTGTTCGGAGGTCTGGTGGGCATCGAACATCGAGATCACCTGGCACCGCCACTTCCCATCGGGCATCTCCCACACGTCGTACCGATAATTGCTGTCGCCCTTATAGCCCTTGTACGCGCGGCCATCGCGGTCGCGGATCGGGATGATGGTCAGGGGCTCGGTCACGCGCACCCGGCGGATGCCGCGGTAGAGCAGGGGGCCGAGTTCGCCGAAGCGCGCCATGCGGGCCTCGAACGCCTTGCCGTCATGCCCCTGGGTGAATTCGGCCAGCGCGGTTCGGAGCAGCGGATCGCGGACCCGGACGATATCGGCGGGCTTCCTGATCGCGCCCAGCGGCACGCGCCGGACGACGATGCTGTTGCCCTTGGCATCCGTCTCGCCCGTCAGGCCATAGGCGGTGTCGTTGTGCAGCCGCCCGGCGGTCTGGTCGCGACCGGGGTGCAGGCCCGCCTTGGACACCGTGCCGTGATCGGGGCGGTGCGACACGATGATGCGGTTGACCGCCGCGCGCAGATCGTCGCGAAAGCCGTCCCAAGGGGCGGGGACATGGATTCGCTCGCGCCCCTCGCTGCCCTCCTGACCCGAAGCGCGGGCGATGGCGTTCAGCATGCCCCGGTCGACGATCGCGACCACGACCGCGTCGATCGCGTGATGGCGATGGTCGAGCCGGTTCTTGGGCTGGTCCGCGCCGCCGCCGAAATTATGGTCGGGCAGCAGATCGTTCAGCCCCAGCTTGCGCCGGACCATCTCGGTCAGGCGGCCGGGCGATACCCAGACGGGGTTCGATCCCTCCCCGCGTCCGGGATAGAGCGAGGTCAGATATTCGCGCGCCAGCCGCCCCAGATACTGGGTGTCGACCAGATGCCGCGCCAGGAATCCGTCATCCTGCGCGAAACGCTGCATCGCATCGGGTTCGAAGCGCCAGCGTTTGGCCTTGGGCAGCCGAGAGGCGCGTTCGGCGATCCCCGGCCAGCGATCGGTGTGGCCCCAGGCCTCATAGGGGGAGCGGCGCCGCTTCTCGCGATTGGCCTCGCGCAGGCAGAGCAGCTTGTTGCCGTTCGAATCGTCCAGCGTCTCGGCAAAGGGCAGGATGTGATCGACCTCGACCTGGGCGGAGAACAGCATGTCGATCGAAATCTGTTCGCCGGTATAGATGCAGCGGCGATCGAGCACATTGCCCGGATTGAGTTCCTCCCACAGCTTCAGAAGCGCGCGGTTCGCGCCGCTGTCACGCTGGCGAATCTCCTCCAGCTTGCGGGACCGCCCCTCGGCGGCGAGGCGGTTCTCGGCATTTTCGCGGTTGCGCCGCTTCTTTTCCTCGTCGGTCAGCTTCAGTTCGCGGGCGAGTTCGACCGCGATTTCGTCGGGCGGGCCATAGGCGCGGATCAGGCGGTTCACGACATGGCGAAGCTGGTTCAGCCCGATATGCACCGTGGGGTTGGTCAGACGGCCGATCCGCATCTCATCGGGATCGGTCGGCTCGGCGGTGCCCGGCATGATATGCCGTTCCAGCGCGACGCCGTAATAAGGCAGTTCGCTGACCTCCCTATCGGAGTCGTCGCGGCGGAAATCGCTGTGATGGCCGAGGCCCGATCTCTGCACCGCCTCGCTATAGACCAGGACCCGGCCATCCTCGGTCCGGTCGTGGAGCAGCGAGTCGATCAGCGTCGTCGTCGCGGTCGGCCCGAAGCGGCCATGCCCGTCCGGCAAGCGTGCGCCCAGCACCGCCCGGGCCTCGTCCTCCGAAAGCCCATGGGTCTGCCGCAGCCAGTCCGCGAACGCCGCCTCGTCGCGCTCGCTCTCGAGCGCCGTCAGCCGCTGCACCACCTCCCATCGCGCCTCGGTCGACAGATGGGCCCAGCGTGTCCCGAACCGCTTCTTTGCGCCCAGTTCGGCGGCGACCTCGTCGCCCTTCAATTCGGTGCGGTTCTCGCTCTCCTTGTTGAAACGGTCGGCGGGGTCGAGCTTCAGCTGCTTGCGCAGGGTGGCGAAGCTCATCTTCGCGCGCGTCTTGAGCGCCAGGAACAGCACATCGCGCTGCTCGGGCGTCAGCCGCTGCGCGATCTCGCCCGCCCGCACGATCGTCAGTGCGTTGATCTCCTCGAGCAGGCGGCGCTTCTGGAACAGCGGATGCGCCTTGGCCAGCCGCGTCTCGCCGGGGACCAGCGTGCATTGCCCGACCGGCGGGGCCTTGAGCGGGCGCTGGTGAAAGATGATCTCGTACAGCCGGTCATGGACCTCGCGCGTCAGCACGGTCGGATGATGCGGTGCCTGTGCCGCCCAGATCTCGGCGAACTCCTCGGCGATCAGCGCGCGCGAGGGATAGAAGTCATAGCCGTCGCCCTTGGCCCCCTCGCCGGTTTCGGGGCGCAGCCGGGTGCGGACCGAGGGGATATGGTTGGCATCCTCCGCCGCCTGACGCCTTCGATGGAGAAACTCACCCAGCGTCCGGGCATCGCTTTCCCGCATCTGCCGGGTCAGCCGGTCGACGCCGACCGCGATCTTGCCCGCCTCGTCATCCTGGCCGCGATCGGTCTTGCGATTGGACTGGAAACCGCGTCGCTGGTTGAGGTGGAACAGCGCGCGGCCCAGCTCGAACGGCGACAGCGCTTCATCCAGCGCGCGGGCCCGCAGGGCATAGGGGTCCTCGACCGCCAGCCTCTGCCGCTCGGCCTGGTCGGCGGGGAAAAGCCCGTCGCGAATCAGATATTTGATGAGTGCGGCCTGACGCTGCTTGAATCGGTCGCGCCGCCGCCGCATCGCGCGGGCGGCGCGCCGGTCGACGGCCAGCGAGGCGCCCGACTTGGGATCGCGCCCGTCGCTGAAGATTCGCGATCCCATGGCGAGGATGCCGTCGGGATCGCCCGCGCCGTCCAGGTGCAGCGCGGCCCAGCCCAGCGAATTCGCGCCTAGATCCAGTCCCAGTCGCCAGCCCATCTGCTCCCCCGCCCATCTCTTCGTTCGGCCGAATGATGGACGCGTTTATCTTGGGAGGAAAGTCCTTGGGCGGAAACCGGAAGATGGTTCGTTCCGGCGGTAAATCGCACTTGACCGACGCCATGAAATCGCAAAGACTGCGGGCCTCAGAGATTGCGGTACTGGCGGCTAACAAGCAGTCATGTCTGCACCAGATAAGGCCAGCGCTACGGCGCTGGCTTTTTTCTTGTCCGGCGTTGGTGATGTCGCATGGAAAAGGGCGACGGAGCATTCGCCCCGCCGCCCTTGACTGTTCATGCGCCCAGGCGCGGAAACTTACGCTTCCGCCTGGTCGCCATAATTGGCCAGCTCGTCGCCCATGATGCGGGTGACGTGCAAGACGTTGGTCGATCCCGGCGTGCGGAAGGGGACGCCCGCCATCAGCACGACCTGGTTGCCCGCCTCGGCAATGCCGTGGCGCAGCGCCATGCGCTTGGACTTGGCGACCATCTCCTCGAACGACTCGACGTCGCGGGTATGGACCGCATGCGTTCCCCAGAGCAGGCCCAGGCGGCGCGCCGTTTCCAGCTGCGGCGTCAGGACCAGGATCGGCACCGAGGGCCGCTCGCGCGCGACGCGGCGGGCGGTCGAGCCGCTGGAGGTGAAGCAGATGATCGCCTTGGACGACACGGTGCGCGAGATGCCCGCCGCCGCCGCCGCCAGCGCGTCGGCGGTGGTCGGGTCGGGGGTCATCGCGGTGAAGTGGACGCGGTCGCCGTGACCGGGATCGTTTTCCACCGACACGCCGATCGCATTCATCATCGCGACCGATTCGACCGGCCAGGCGCCCGCCGCCGACTCGGCCGACAGCATGATCGCATCGGCGCCGTCATAGATGGCGGTGGCCACGTCCGACACCTCGGCGCGGGTGGGTGAGGGGCTCTGGATCATCGATTCGAGCATCTGGGTCGCCACGACGACCGGGCGGCCCATGCGGCGCGACACCTCGACGATGCGCTTCTGGAGCGGCGGGACGGCCTGGGGCGGCAGCTCGACGCCCAGATCGCCGCGCGCGACCATCACGCCGTCGCACTGCTCGACGATTTCCTCCAGCCGGTCGATCGCCTGCGGCTTCTCGATCTTGGCGAGCAGCGCGGCGCGACCCTTGATCAGCCCGCGCGCCTCCATCAGATCCTCGGGCCGCTGGACGAAGGACAGCGCGATCCAGTCCACGCCCTGCTCGACCGCGAAGGCCAGGTCCGAACGGTCCTTCTCGGTCAGCGCGGCCATGGGCAGCACCACGTCGGGAACGTTCAGCCCCTTGTTGTTCGACAGCGCGCCGCCGACCTCGACCAGCGTCGTGATCTTCTGCTCGTCATGGAAGGCGACGCGCAGCACCAGCTTGCCGTCGTCGAGCAGCAGGCGCGCGCCCGGCTCGATCGCGGCGAAGATTTCCTTGTGGGGCAGCTCGACGCGGGTGGCGTCGCCCGGCGTCGGATCGCGGTCGAGCACGAAGGTGCTGCCGGTTTCCAGCATCACCTTACCCTCGGCGAACTTGCCGACGCGCAGCTTCGGCCCCTGAAGATCGGCGAGGATCGTGGTCGGGCGACCGAACCGCTCCTCGAGCGCGCGGATCGCCTGGATCAGCGGAACCTTGGACTGCTGGTCGCCATGGCTCATATTGATTCGGAAGGCGTCGGCCCCTGCCTGAAACAGGGTGGCGATCATTTCGGGATCGCTGCTGGCCGGGCCAAGCGTGGCAAGAACGCGGACTTTTCGCGAACGCGGGGGGAGGGCCTGGGTCATCTTACATCCTGCTTCTTTTCTGGGTGCGTCCTAAAGCCTAATGCGGCGCGATCAACCTTGGAGAGACGAATATGGCCGATGCAGTGGATGCGTTGAATGCAATCGATGACAATGCGGCGGCGGCGGCCTTTCGGCGGCTGGTCCTGCATCTGCGCCACCGGACCGATGCGCAGAATGTCGACCTGATGGGGCTGGCGGGCTTTTGCCGCAACTGCCTGTCCGACTGGGTGGGCGAGGCCGCAGGGGTCGACAAGGCGACCGCGCGCGAAGCGATCTATGGCATGCCCTATGACCAGTGGAAGGCGCAGCATCAGGGCGAAGCGACGCCCGAGCAGCTGGCGCGCATGGCCGAAAGCGTGAAGAAGAACGCCTGACGAACATGCCCGCTTGAGCCCGTCGCGTTAAGCGCCTAGACCCGCCGCCGATCCCGACATGGGGCCTGATCCGGCCGCGCCAGACCGACCTTCGCTTGATTGAGGGGGCAGGTACGGGCCGCGACATGGATTCGGTCATGCGGGCCTATCGGTATTCAGAGGGTTAAGACGATGGCGGACGACAATTACGACAGCAGCGGCAATGTGACGGCCGACGAGCTGCGCCTGCTGATCGAGCGGGCCGAGCGGCTGGAAGAAGAGAAGAAGGGCATTTCGGACGACATCAAGGACGTCTTCGCCGAAGCCAAGGCGCGCGGTTACGATCCGAAGGCGATCAAGAAGATCATGCAAATCCGCAAGAAGAAGCGCGAGGAATATCAGGAAGAGGAAGCGATCCTCGAAGTGTATATGAAGGCGCTGGGCATGATCTGATCCCGGTTTTCTGGTTTCAGGATGCGAAGGGCGGCGGGGCTTTTGGCTCCGTCGCCCTTTTTGTTGATGGCAGGCGGCAGGGCGTGGCCTTCGACTTCGCTCAGGCTGAACGGGGGTGGGGCGACGTAAGGAAATTTGCGTTTCAGGCGAAAAGGTGCACGCCAGGCTGACATTTTCTTGAAGACCGGCATATCGTCGCGCGGGATGTCGACGTTGGGCGAAGAGGAAACGATGGGGCTTTTGGCTGTTCTGGCTGTTCCCGCCATCATCGCGCTATGCTGGTCAGACCAATTGCTTGCGATGCTGTTGGAACAGAAGATCCGCCGTGATGACGACAAGCCAGCAAAACGTCGCGAGAGGTAGGGCGTTGGCCTGCGCCATAGCCGCGAACCAAGGTTTTTATCGGCCGTAACCCCCAACGTCCGTTCAGCCTGAGCGAAGTCGAAGGCCAAGGGCAAACCCTCACCCCATCTCCGCCGCCTGGGTTGTCCAGCCCAGCCGCGGAATCGTGATCGACCGTTTCCCCGTCAGGTCGGTGCGGCACACGAACAGGTCGCGACTCTCGATATAGGCGATCAGCCGCTTCACCCGGCCGAGCGAACTGGTACCATAGGTCTCGGCGATCTTGGTATCCGGCGGGCAGGGCAGGCCCTCCCGCGCCGCGCGCGCGACCAGCAGGAACGCGCCCAGCATGTCGTCGGGCAGCATCCCGGCCAGCGCCAGCGCCTCCTGCCAGTCGGGATCGTTGACATCGAAAATCCCCGCCCGCGCGCAGGACAGCCGCCGGGCAAAGCCGTTCAGGTCGAGCGGCGGCCGCGCAAGCCCCGCCATCCGGCACCGCACCTGGAAATCCTGGAACAGCACCGAGGCGGGGCGGAAGGTCGATTCGGGGTCCTCGACGATCGCGCGCAGCACCTGTTCGTAGATCGCCTCGACCTCGCCCTCGTCCATTTCCGGCGCGGGCGGCGCGGCGGTGGTGGGCAGAGGCGGGCGGCCGAGATCGGCCATCAGTTCCTCGGCGGGCACCCGGCGCGGGCGCGGGTCGAAGGTCATGGGCAGGGTCGGCGCTTCCTCGACCGGCGCGAAGAGCAGTTCCTGCAAATCGGGCGGCGGCGCGTCGGGCAGGGGGGTCAGCTTGGGGCTGCCGGACCGCGCCGAAGTCTCGACCGCGCCGATCTTCACCGTGATCGGCCGCCGCGAGACGGCGGGCCCCAGCGCCAGGAAGGTGCCGCGCGCCAAGTCGCGGATCGAGTCGGCCTGCCGCCGCTCCATGCCCAAAAGGTCGGCGGCGCGCGCCATGTCGATGTCGAGGAAGGTGCGGCCCATCAGGAAGTTGGACGCCTCGGCGGCGACGTTCTTGGCCAGCTTGGCGAGTCGCTGGGTCGCGATCACCCCCGCCAGGCCACGCTTGCGCCCACGACACATCAAATTGGTCATGGCGGAGAGTGAGGCGCGGCGGACCTCCTCCGACACTTCGCCGCCGGTGGTGGGCGCGAAGAGCTGCGCCTCGTCCACCACGACCAGCGCGGGATACCAATGCTCGCGCGGCGCATCGAACAGCGCGTTCAGGAACGTCGCGGCGCAGCGCATCTGACCCTCGATCTCGAGTCCCTCGAGACTCAGCACCACCGAGGCGCGATGTTCGCGGATTCGCGCGCCGAACCGCCCGACCTCGCGCTCGGCATAGTCGCCCGCCTCGATCACGACATGGCCATAGGCCTTGGAAAGCGTGACGAAATCGCCCTCGGGGTCGATCACCACCTGTTGCACCTGGCCCGCCGATTTCTCGAGCAGGCGGCGCAGCAGATGCGACTTTCCCGACCCCGAATTGCCCTGCACCAGCAGCCGGGTTGCCAGCAGTTCCTCAAGATCGATCGGCACCGACGAGCCACGCTCATCGGTTCCCATATCCACGCGTACCGTCATGACTCTGGCGTTTGGCCGATCAACGCCCCAAGGAGCAAGGCATTTGATTCCCCGAGGGAGCGACCGAACATGGCCCTGTCGACCGCCGCCGAAATCGCCCGCCGTACGCTGGGCAAGCCCGCGCACGAATTGGACGAGGAAGAACGCCAGGTCATCGCCGACATCGAGTCGGGCCAGCTGAGCACCCGCGACGCCGCCGACGTCGCGGACGAAAGCTCGACCTGGGGCGAGAAACTGGCCGATCGGGTGGCGGCGGTCGGCGGAAGCTGGGGCTTCATCATCACCTTTTCGGTGATCCTGCTCGGCTGGATGCTGCTGAATTCGGACGTGCTCGGCCATTTCGGGCTGGTCTTCGATCCCTATCCGTACATCTTCCTCAACCTGATGCTCTCGACGCTGGCGGCGATCCAGGCACCGGTCATCATGATGAGCCAGAACCGGCAATCGGCCAAGGATCGGCTGGCCGCCAGCCTCGACTATCGCACCAATTTGCGCGCCGAGATCGACATATTGCGGCTGCATCACAAGCTGGACAGCACGGTCGTCGAACGACTCGACTCGCTGGAGGCGAAGATCGACGGGTTGGCAAAAGCCCTTGCGCGGTCGTAGAGAGCGCGATCATTTTACGAGGCACCGATGGCAGGCCACAGCAAATTCAAGAACATCATGCACCGCAAGGGCGCGCAGGATAAGAAGCGCTCGGCGGCATTTTCCAAGCTTTCCCGCGAAATCACCGTCGCGGCCAAGATGGGCACCCCCGACCCGGACATGAATCCGCGTCTGCGCGCCGCCGTCAACGCGGCCAAGGCGGCCTCGATGCCCAAGGACAATATCGCGCGCGCCATCGACAAGGCCTCGCGCGGCGACGGGGAGAATTACGAGGAAATCCGCTATGAGGGCTTCGGCCCCGGCGGCGTCAGCCTGATCATCGAGGCGCTGACCGACAATCGCAACCGCACCGCGACCAATGTGCGCACCGCGGTGTCGAAGAATGGCGGCAATCTGGGCACCGCCGGTTCGGTCAGCCACGGCTTCGACCGGATGGGCCTGATCAACTATCCCGCCAGCGCGGGCGACGCCGAAAAGGTGTTCGAGGCGGCGCTGGAAGCCGGGGCCGAGGACGTGACCTCCACCGAGGACGGCCACGAAATCTGGACCGCGCAGGCCGATCTGCACGAAGTCGCCAAGGCGCTGGAGCCCGTGCTGGGCGAGGCGGAAGGCGCCAAGCTGGCCTGGCGTCCGCAGACCATGGTCGCGGTCGACGAAGCGGCGGCGGCTACTTTGTTCAAGCTAATCGACACGCTGGACGACGACGACGACGTCCAGACCGTCTGGGGCAATTACGAAGTCTCCGACGAAGTGATGGAAAAGCTCGGCTAACCCTATTCCTCCCCAAGCTCGGCTTGGGGAGGGGGACCGCGCGGCATGGCCGCGTGGTGGAGGGGCAAGCCACGCGCAAGATAACCCCTCCCGAAAGTCCGTCATGACCCCACCCCCCGCCATCATCCTCGGCCTCGACCCCGGTCTCGGCACCACCGGCTGGGGGGTGATCGCGGCGGAGGGCAACCGCCTGCGCCATGTCGCCAACGGCCAGATCAAGACCGAGCCGTCGATGCCGCTCCCCCGCCGCCTGGCGAACCTGCACGCCGCGCTCTACGACGTGATCCGCCAGCAACAGCCCGACGGCGCGGCGGTGGAAGAGGTGCTGGGCAACAGCAACGCGCAGTCCACGCTGAAGCTGGGCCAGGCGCGCGGCATCGTCCTGTTGTCGGCGGCGCAGGCCGGGCTGATCGTCGGCGAATATCACCCGAGCATCGTCAAGAAGGCGACGGTCGGCACCGGCGGCGCGGACAAGAAACAGGTGCAGGCGATGGTCGGCCACCTGCTCCCCGGCGTGAAGCTGGCGGGGCCGGATGCGGCGGACGCGCTGGCGGTGGCGATCACCCATGCCCACCATCTGGCGAGCGCGCGGGCGATGCAGCGGCGGACTTCTGCTTTTTAAGGGGTGTGGTTCGCGCGAAGTCGCGATGGCGCGAAGAAGAAGAGGTTTGTTCGCGCGGAGGCGCAGAGGACGCAGAGATGGTTGGTATGCCGCGCCAGCGGCCCTCCTATCTCTACGGTTGATGGTATAGCCTGGGCTTCGCCCAACAGGACGCCGCCTCCGCGTCCTCCGCGCCTCTGCGCGAAAAACCTCTTCCTCTTCATTCTTCGCGCCATCGCGGCTTCGCGTGAACCCGTCCCACTAGCAACATCGGCGAGGGGCGTGACGAAACCCCCGTTTTGTTCTAATCCGTCGCCATGATCGCGCATCTCAAGGGACGTTTGGACTCCACCGGCATCGACCATGCGGTGATCGATGTCGGGGGGGTCGGCTATCTGGTCGGCGCCTCGGCGCGCACGCTATCCTCGATCGGCCCGGTGGGCGAGGCGGCGATGCTGCATACCGAGATGCTGGTGTCCGAGGATTCGATCCGCCTCGTCGGTTTCGCCAGCGCGGACGAGCGGGACTGGTTCCGATTGCTGACCGGGGTGCAGGGCGTGGGGTCGCGGGTGGCGCTGGCCATCCTGTCGGCGCTGGAGCCCGCCGACCTGATGCGTGCGATCGCCAGCGGCGACAAGGCGATGGTCGCGCGCGCCAATGGCGTCGGGCCGAAGCTGGCGCAGCGGATCGTGATGGAGTTGAAGGACAAGGTCGGCGGCATCGTCCTGGCGCCCGGATCGGGCGGCGGTGCGGCGACCCCGGTCGGGGCGGGCGCGGATGCGGTGTCGGCGCTGCTCAACCTGGGCTTCCGCCCCGCCGAGGCAAGCGCGGCGGTGGCTTCGGCCGAGGAGGAACTGGGCGCGGGCGCGACCCTCGATGCGCTGGTGCGGCTGGCACTGCGCAAGGCGGCCAAATAGGGGCGGGGGGCGCCCCTTAATCCAGCAACCCCGGCGGCTCGCGTCCCGCGAAATGCGCCTCCAGATTGGCGACCACCATCGCCGCCATCTCGGCCCGCGCTTCGCGCGTGGCGCTGCCCTGATGCGGGGCGAGCACGACATGGTTCATCCGGCGCAGCGCATAGGGCACGTCGGGTTCCTCGGCGAACACGTCCAGCCCCGCACCCGCGATCCGGTGCGCCTCCAGCGCGGCGATCAGCGCCTCCTCGTCGATCAGGCTGCCGCGCGCGATATTGACGATCACCCCCTCTGGCCCCAGCCGGTCGAGCATCGCCGCATCGACCAGATGGTGCGTGTCCGCCCCGCCCGGCGCGGCGAGGATCAGCACGTCGCTCTCCGCCGCCAGCTGCGCCGGGTCGGGGACGAATCGCCAGGATACGGGCTTGGCCGAGCGGGCGGTGTAGAGGATTTCGCTGGCGAAGGGCTCGGCGCGCCGGGCGATCGCCTGGCCGATCCGGCCCAGCCCGAAGATGCCGATCCGTCGCCCGCTCGCGCGTCGGCCCAGCGGAACCGTCCAGTTGCCCATCCGCATCGCCCGGTCGTTGGCGGCGACCCGGCGCTCGACCGCTAGCCACAGCGCGATCGCCTGGTCGGCGACATCCTCGGTCAGCGCATCGGGGGTGATCGCGATGCGGATGCCGCGCGCGGCCACCGCCTCTCGGTCGATCCGGTCATGGCCGACGCCGTGCACCGCGATGATCTCCAGCGCGGGCAGCCGGTCGAGCAGCGCCTGGTCCACCGTCATCATCCCGCCGCCGACGATCGCGCGGGTCGAGGGCGGGGCGTCGTCGCGATGAAGCTGAAAGCGCTCGGCAAGCGCCAGTTCCAGCGCGGGCGGAATGGACGTGGCCAGGAAGAGGTCGTGCGGCATGCCCGCCAGTCTAGCGCGATTTGCGGCGAAAGTCCGCCACATGAGGCAAGCGCAACGGGCTGGGTCGCGCGGCCGGTGACGCCATGGCTGTCCCTGTCGGCCACAGGCTGCTATGTTCGTGCAATGTTCGCCGTTTCTGCCTTTCTTCCGCTGCTCGACAGCCACGCCGTCCAGCCGCTAGGGCGCGTGTCGTGACCGACCAAGACCGTCTTCTGTCCGCCAGCCGCCGTCCCGAGGATGTCGACGCCGCGCTTCGCCCCAAGAGCCTGGACGAGTTTGTCGGCCAGCAGGCCGCGCGCGACAATCTGCGCGTCTTCATCCAGGCGGCGAAGGGGCGCGGCGACGCGCTGGACCATGTGCTGTTCTTCGGCCCGCCGGGGCTGGGCAAGACGACGCTGGCGCAGATCATCGCGCGCGAGATGGGGGTGGGGTTCCGCGCGACCTCGGGCCCGGTCATCGCCAAGTCGGGCGACCTCGCCGCGCTGCTGACCAATCTCGAGGATGGCGACGTCCTGTTCATCGACGAGATCCACCGCCTGCAACCCGCGGTCGAGGAAGTCCTCTACCCCGCGATGGAGGACCGCGTCCTCGACCTGATGATCGGCGAGGGGCCGTCGGCGCGCTCGGTACGGATCGACCTGCCGCGCTTCACGCTGGTCGGGGCGACGACGCGCCAGGGGCTGCTGACCACGCCCTTGCGCGATCGCTTCGGCATCCCGGTCCGCCTGCAATTCTATACGGTCGCCGAACTGACCCGCGTCGTGACCCGCGCCGCGCGGCTGCTCGACCTGCCGATCGCCGAGGACGGCGCGGTCGAGGTCGCGCGCCGGTCGCGCGGGACGCCGCGTATCGCGGGGCGGCTGCTGCGCCGGGTGCGCGACTTCGCGACGGTGGCGGGGCATGAGATCGTTCATGCCGCCGCCGCCGACCAGGCGCTCAACCGGCTGGAGGTCGACTCGCTGGGGCTGGATGCGATGGACCGGCGCTATCTGACGATGATCGCCGATGTCTATCGCGGCGGCCCGGTGGGGGTGGAAACGCTCGCCGCCGGACTGTCCGAGCCGCGCGACACGATCGAGGAGGTGATCGAGCCCTATCTGATCCAGCTCGGCCTGCTGGCGCGGACGGCGCGGGGGCGTATCCTGAATGCGGGCGGATGGAAGCATCTGGGGCTGAACCCGCCGGTGGGGTCGCAGGACGGGTTGTTCGACGCCTGAGGGGCGGGCAGGACCTTTCGAAAAGGACCCCCGCCGGTCAGACGACCGGCAGGGGCCAGGCAGGGTATAACTCGGCTCGACCCTCGGTCGGCTGGACCGGGCGGGAGTGTCGTCGCCATCCTGCATGATCGGCAGGCCATCCGGAGAAGCCGGGCCGCCGCCATCCAACGAAGCCTTGCCGCATCGGTTTCGTTGATCCCGTCGAACAGATGGAAAACGCCTGGCATAGTATTATGCGGTTAATACACTTGAACCGCGCGGCCATCCCCTCCACACTAGGCGGCGAGGTATTTGGAGACGCGTAATGGCCACGACCGCCGAGACTGTGACCGGGGAAAAGGGGCTGACCCTGACACCGCCCGATCCCGTGCCGACGGTGGCGCCGTCCCAGGCCGCGGGGCTGGTCCCGGTCGACGACAAGACCCGCAGCCAGCTGGAGCAGAAGGTCGACGGCTTCGTCGCCGAACTGATCGCACAGGACGTCAACAGCCCCGAATTCGGCCGCCGCGTCGATGCGATCACCGCCATGGGGCAGAAGGAAATTCGCGAGGCCGCCAGCCAGTCCAACCGCTTCCTCGACCGCCCGGTCAAGGCGATGGACGGCGAGACCGGGGTAGGCAAGGACCTGACCGAGTTGCGCCGCGTGGTCGAAAGCCTCGATCCCGGTCGCCAGGGCAATCTCTCCGCCCCGCGCAAGCTGCTGGGCATCCTGCCCTTCGGTAACAAGATGCGCGACTATTTCGACGGCTATCGCTCGTCCCAGACGCATATCGCCGCGATCCTGAAGAGCCTGGCCTCGGGCCGCGACGAACTGCTGATGGACAATGCCGCGATCGATACCGAGCGGGCGAACCTGTGGTCGGCGATGGGGCGGCTGGAGCAGATGATCCATCTGTCCAAGACGATGGACGCCAAGCTGGAGGATACGGCCAACGAGCTGGATCACACCGATCCCGCCAAGGCCAAGGCGATCCGCGAGACCGCACTCTTTTACACGCGCCAGCGAACGCAGGACCTGCTGACCCAGATGGCGGTCACGGTGCAGGGCTATCTGGCGCTCGATCTGGTCAAGAAGAACAATGTCGAGCTGGTGAAGGGCGTCGACCGCGCCTCGACCACCACCGTCTCCGCGCTGCGCACCGCGGTCACCGTGGCGCAGGCGCTGGCCAACCAGAAGCTGGTGCTCGACCAGATCACCGCGCTCAACTCGACCACCGCCAACATCATCGATTCGACCGGCAAGCTGCTGCGCAGCCAGACCGCGCAGATCCATGAGCAGGCGGCGGCCTCGACCATCCCGCTGGAGACGCTGCAACGCGCCTTCCAGAATATCTATGACACGATGGACGCGATCGACAGCTTCAAGCTGAAGGCGCTCGATTCGATGAAGACCACCGTCACGACGCTGGGCAACGAGGTCGAGAAGTCGAAGGGCTATATCGCGCGGGCCGAGGGGGCGCAGAACCCGCAACTGACCGGCGGCGCATCGTCGTCGTTCAAGCTGGAGGCGCTGTAAGGTCGTGACCACACCCCGCTCGAACGAGGTCGATGCCCAGATCGAGCGTGCGCGCGAAGTGATGGCGCGCATCTCGCAGGATTATCGCGGGTCCGCGCAGCAGACCGTCAAGCGGGTGCGCCGCCGCGCGCGCTCGGCCCTGCAACGCGTGATCCTGATCGCGGTCGCCAATGCCGTCATCCTGATCGCGGCGATGGTGACCGGGCTGATCCTGCCCGGCGGCATCGGCATTTTCGGGGCGCTGGCGGCGATGATGCTGATGATCGCGGTGACGCTGGCGATCGCCTTGGCCCCGGCCGCGCGCGCGCCCAGCCCGGCCAGGCTGGCGCAGGTCGATATCAAGGCGCTGCCCGCCCAGACCGAACGCTGGCTGGAGGCGCAGCGCCCCTTGCTGCCCGCGCCCGCCGTGCAACTGGTCGACCGGATCGGCCAGCGGCTCGACACGCTGTCGCCGCAGCTGGCCGGAGTCGACAACGATACCGCCGAGGCGATGGAGGTCCGCCGCCTGATCGGCGAGCAGCTGCCCGCCTTTCTGCGCGATTATGAGCGCGTGCCCGAGCCGCTTCGCCGGGTCGAGCGCAACGGGCGGACGCCGGATGCGCAGCTGGTCGACGGATTGAAGCTGATCGAACAGGAGATTGGCGACATGACCCAGCGTCTGGCCCAGGCCGATCTCGACAGCCTGTCGACGCGCGGACGCTTCCTGGAAATGAAATATCGCGAGGAAAGAGCGGAATGATCCGGCGCGCGGCGGTGGTGGTGTTGATGATGCTCTCCACCGCCGCGACGGCGCAGGACGGGCCGAGCAAGGCGGATTTCGCGGTCGCCAGCGCTGCGGGGGATCGGCTCGATACCGGTCGTTATCTGGACGCGGCCGAGGCGTTACGTCCACTGGCTTTCGATGCGGCGGGCAAGCCTAAGGCTGGCTTTGTCCACGATCAATGGGCGGAACTGTACACGTTGATGACCGCTGAGCCGGTCGATCCGGAGCCGTCCCCTGCCGAGGACGCAGAGGCCAAGGCCATGGCGGAGCGCGTGGCGGGGGCGACCTTGCGGGATGCGATTTCCGAGATCGTTGCGCGTGCCGCCAAGACCCGTGTGGTCATTCTCAACGAAAATCACGGACTCCCACGCGATCGTGCCTTCGCGCTAGAGGTAGCGCGGGCGCTTCAACCGCTGGGCTATTCCGTCCTGGCGGCGGAAACCTTCATGGTCGGCGACAAGGGCGTCGCCATGTCGAAGCTGGCCAAGCAGGGCTATCCGATACAGAGGACGGGCTATTATACGCATGATCCCGTCTTCGGCGATTTCGCGCGCCAGTCGCTAGCGCTGGGTTATCGGCCGCTAAGCTACGAACAGACGGGCGAAGAGCGGGGGCAGCCGCGCGGCCGGGCCGAGAGCATCGCCCGGCGCGAGGAGGCGCAGGCCAATCATCTGGCCCAGGCGCTGGCCGCCGATCCCAAGGCAAAGTTCTTCGTCTATGTCGGTTTCAGCCATGTGACCGAGCAGCCAATCGATGATGGGGATGACGGCAAGAGCCAATGGATGGCGACGCGGCTGAAGGCCAAGACCGGCATCGATCCGCTGACCATCGATCAGACCAACTTAGGCCCGCTGATGGACGATTCCAACGGGCTGGCGCGACGCGCTCTGGCAGCCCGAAATGTGACGCGGTCGGTGGTGCTGTTCGACGGCGATCATCCCATGACGGTGGGCCAATATGCCGGTGCAGTGGACCTTCAAGTCTATCATCCTGTCACTCGCTGGGTGAAAGGCCGCCCCGATTGGCTCGCGGCAATGAACCGGCGGGCGATGGCGATCCCGGCGGGGTTCCTGCCCAAAAAGGGCGAGCGGTTGGTGCAGGCGTTCATTGCGGGCGAGAGCGACGATGCGATTCCGGTCGATCAGGTGCTGGTCCGCGCGGGCGAGGATGCGCCGTCGCTGATGGTGCCGGGGGACAAGCCGCTGCGGCTGGTGATGCGGGACCCGGCTCCGGCAAAGCCGTGACGCGGACGCCGCCGTCCCGTCTGCCCCACATATGAAAAGAGGCTGCCGGGACGTCATCGCGACGGCCCCGGCAACCCCTAAACATGGTCAGCGGCCGGAGAGCTCCAGCCCGGGAGACCATGCGGGCCTCATGACATCAGACACGGCCGTTGATTGGGGGAGAATACCCCCCGGACCGCATCCATCGATGTCAGAGACCGGCCCCCCGAACGAACTGAACCGACCCCCTTGCTGAACCATGAGACATCGGATCACCTCCTTTCGCTAGTGGATAGCCAACGCGCCCTTTCAAAGTGCGCAACCGCAATGTGCGTAGTCGAAAGTCGATAAACAAGACTTGTAATGCAACGATGTTTGGCCGAGCATCTTGCGCCCGCCAAACGGCAGGGACTCAGCCCCGACAATCCTCGATCACGCGTCCGATCTCGGCATAGGCGGGGATGACGAGTGGCACCTGGCCCGCCTGTTCCATCGTGAACCGCCCCCGGCTGAACGCCATGGCGTCGAGCAGCGGGTCGGCGGCGGGCAGCAGGATTTCCGCCCCCGTCGCGACGGCGCGCGCGGTCAATACCTTGGTCGTGCTGGAGGTGCGGACGGTGATGCTCCCGGCGACCGAGGCGGGGCGGTCCAGCCTGATCTGGCGGGTGCGCGGATCGCAGGTCAGCGCCAGCCGCGTGACCCCCGCCGTACCGAACACCGCGGTCGACCCTTGCGCGGTGCGCCGATAGCGCCAGTCGCCGGGCGTCAGCGGCCAATCGCGCCAGTCGGAGCCCAGCACGTGGCGCGGGGCGGGCGGCTGCGGAGCCGGGCGGGGCGTGTGACGGACCGGCGGAGCGGCCTCGGGGCGGGTGGCGGGGATACAGCCCGACAGGGCGGCCGCCGCGACCATCGTCGTGGCGAGGGGGGCAAGTGACAAGCGACGCATCGCCCCCAGCCTATGGGCGAGCATCAACTATCGCTCAACCCCGTGCTGCGGCAGGCCGTGCCGTTGCGGCGGGCACCGGAACCCGGCCTCGCCCTGGCGGGTTTGAAGGGCGATAAACGGAGGTTAAGAATGGCCGATCACGATACGCCGACCCTGATCCTGGTCCAGTCCAATGTTGCGGGCACGCTGAAGCTGGAGAGCCGCGACGGCGACACGATCGGCAGCGTCTATTCCTTCATGGTCCACAAGCGATCGGGCCGCGCGACGCATGCGGTGCTGGCGCTGGGCGGTTTCCTGGGCATGGGCAAGAGCTTTTACCCGGTGCCGTTCAGCCTGTTGCAGTTCGATCCGGTGAACGACCAATATGTCATCACCGTCGACCGCCGCCTGCTGGAAGGCGGTCCGAGCTGGGCCAATAACGCGCCGATCTTCGACCAGGCCTATGCCGATCGGGTGGCGGGCTATTATGGCGTGACGACGGAGAATCTCGACCTGGGGTGAGGGGCGGAAGCGCGGTTTGCGGGGGTTCCCCCGTATGCCCGCTTTGTTCGAATGCCCGAATAATGGCGATCGATACGCCCCGACGCCTTTCGCCCCGCGTTACCCGATAGCCCCTCTCCCGGCAGGGGGAGGGGTTGGGGAGGGGCTTAGGCCAAACAGGTCCAGCTTGGGTGAGGGGGCGAGCGAGCCCAGAGGCTCGCGCGCTCGCCCCCTCACCCAGCTCCGACTAAGCCTTTGCATTCGCAAAGGCCAAGTCTGCGCAACCCTCTCCCCTCTGTGAGGGGCGAGGGGAGGAAAAGGCACTGCGGAATGTCGCTCGGCCCTGACGCGACCTGGGGTTCCTGCAACATTCGCGTTAGGGTCACGAACAGTTCCGACCCTGAGCCCTTGCGGCGCGGGCCCTCCCCCATCCCCTCCCGCTTGCGGGAGGGGCGGGTTTGGGGAAGCGGGATGCGTGCCTCATGGGGCGTTTCACATGGGGCGGTTGCCCCTTGGGTCAGTTCGCCTTGCGCCCGCTCGCGAACTTCTTGCTCTTGCCGAACCGCGTCTTGCGCGTTCCCGGCTTGCCCTCGTTGGAGCGACCCATGATCGGGGCCTTCTGCTCATGGACGGGCAGGCCCAGTTCCTCATTCTCCAGCTGCCGGATCTCGTCGCGCAACCGGCCCGCTTCCTCGAATTCGAGGTCGGCGGCGGCCTTGCGCATCTTCTTTTCCAGTTCCTCGATATAGGCGCGCAGATTGTGGCCGACCATGTGCGGACGGTCCTCGTCGATCGGCACGGTCACCTGATCGCCCGACGCCACATGCGCAATGATGTCGCCGATCTGGCGGCGGATCGTCTGCGGCGTGATGCCGTGTTCGGCATTATAGGCCATCTGCTTCTCGCGACGCCGTGACGTTTCCGACATGGCGCGTTCCATCGATCCGGTGATCCGGTCGGCGTACAGGATCACGCGGCCATCGACGTTGCGCGCCGCGCGCCCGATCGTCTGGATCAGCGAGGTCTCGGAGCGCAGGAAGCCTTCCTTGTCCGCGTCGAGGATCGCGACCAGCCCGCATTCGGGAATGTCCAACCCCTCGCGCAGCAGGTTGATGCCGATCAGCACGTCATACACGCCCAGGCGCAGGTCGCGGATCAGCTCGATACGCTCCAGCGTCTCGACGTCGGAGTGCATGTAGCGGACCTTGATCCCTGCCTCGTGCATATATTCGGTCAGGTCCTCCGCCATCCGCTTGGTCAGCGTGGTGACGAGGGTGCGGTAACCGAGTTCGGTCGTCTTGCGCGCCTCGATGATCAGGTCCTGCACCTGTTCCTCGACCGGCTTGATCTCGACCGGCGGGTCGATCAGTCCGGTGGGGCGGATGACCTGTTCAACGAAGACGCCGCCGGTCTGCTCCATCTCCCAATTGCCGGGCGTGGCGGAGACGCTGACCGTCTGCGGGCGCATCGCGTCCCATTCGTTGAAGCGCAGCGGCCGGTTGTCGATCGCAGAAGGGAGCCGGAAGCCATATTCCGCCAGCGTGATCTTGCGCCGATGGTCGCCGCGCGACATGCCGTTGATCTGGCCGATGGTGACATGGCTCTCGTCCACGAACAGCACGGCGTTTTCGGGCAGATACTCGAACAGGGTGGGCGGCGGCTCGCCGGGCAGGCGGCCGGTCAGGAAGCGGCTGTAATTCTCGATGCCGTTGCAGCTGCCGGTCGCGGCGATCATCTCCAGGTCGAAATTGGTGCGCTGCTCCAGTCGCTGGCGTTCCAGCAGCTTGCCCTCGATCTCCAGCTCCTTCAGCCGCTCGGCCAGCTCGAACTTGATCGCCTCGACCGCCTGCTTCATCGTCGGGCCGGGCGTCACATAGTGGCTGTTGGCGTAGATTCGCACCGAGTTGAGATGCGCGACCTTCTTGCCGGTCAGCGGATCGAACTCGACGATCTCCTCGATCTCGTCCCCGAAGAACGAGATACGCCAGGCCGAATCCTCATAGTGCGAGGGAAAGATTTCGAGATTGTCGCCCTTCACCCGGAAATTGCCGCGCATGAAGGCGGCGTCGTTGCGCTTGTACTGGAGCGCGACCAGCTTGCGGATGATCTCGCGCTGGTCGACGCTCTGGCCTTTCTTCAGGTCGAAGATCATCGCCGAATAGGTTTCGACCGAGCCGATACCGTAAAGGCACGATACCGAGGCGACGATGATGACGTCGTCGCGCTCCAGTAGCGCGCGCGTCGCCGAGTGGCGCATCCGGTCGATCGACTCGTTGATCGAGCTTTCCTTCTCGATGTACGTGTCCGAACGGGGCACATAGGCCTCAGGCTGGTAATAGTCGTAATAGCTGACGAAATATTCGACGGCGTTGTTGGGGAAGAAGTTCTTGAACTCCCCATAGAGCTGCGCCGCCAGGATCTTGTTGGGTGCCAGGATCAGCGCGGGGCGCTGCAACTCCTCGATGACCTTGGCCATGGTGAAGGTCTTCCCCGAGCCGGTGACGCCCAGCAGCACCTGATCCTTGTCGCCCGCGCGCGCCGCCGCGGTCAGTTCCCGGATCGCGGCGGGCTGGTCGCCGTTCGGCGTATAGTCCGTCACCAGCTCGAACCGCTTGCCGCCTTCGGCCTTTTCGGGGCGCGACGGGCGGTGGGGGATGAAGCTGACCCCGGTTTCGGGCTCGTCTAGGGTGGTGCGGATCTGGATCGCCATGGATGCGAATATGGGTATCTGTTCCCGTTTCGTCACCCGTCGATCTGGGTTAGCATCGCGGAAAAACGCGAAAAGGGGATATCATGCGCCACGCCGCCGCTCTCTTGGTGACCGCTTCTCTGATGCTGGCCGCCGCGCCCGCGCTTGCCGAGCCCGATTATGCCGCCGCGGTGAAGGCGGATTACGACCGCGATCTGGGCAAGCTCTGGGACTGGTTCCACCGCAACCCCGAACTGTCCTTTCGCGAGGTGAAGACCAGTGCGCGCATGGCCGCCGAGCTGCGCGCGGTGCCGGGTATGGTCGTGACCGAGAAGGTCGGCGGGACCGGCGTGGTCGGCGTCCTGAAGAACGGCGCGGGGCCGGTCGTGCTGCTGCGCGCCGACATGGACGGCCTGCCGGTCGAGGAGAAGTCAGGGCTCGCCAATGCCTCGACCGTGCGACAGGTGGGCGTGGACGGGGTGGAGGCGCCGGTGATGCACGCCTGCGGCCATGACACGCACATCACCGCGATGGTGGCGACCGCGCGGCGGCTGGCGGCGCTCAAGGATCGCTGGCGGGGCACGGTGGTCTTCATCGTCCAGCCCGCCGAGGAACGCGTCGGCGGGGCGAAGGCGATGGTGGCGGACGGGCTCTATAGCCGCTTCCCCAAGCCCGATTATGCGGTCGCCTTCCATGTCGATGCCGAGCGCGCGGCGGGCACCGTGTCGGCGTCGGAGGGCATCCAGTACAGCTCGTCCGATTCGGTCGACATCACGGTGCCGGGCATCGGCGCGCACGGGGCGAGCCCGCATATGGGCAAGGACCCGGTCTATATGGCCTCGCAACTGGTCGTGGCGCTCCAGGGGCTGATCAGCCGCGAGCAGCAGCCGCTCAAGCCCGGCGTCATCACGGTCGGCTCCTTCCATGCCGGGTTGAAGCACAACATCATCTCCGACCAGGCGAAGCTCCAGGTAACGGTGCGCGCCAATGACGAGGCGGAGCGGGCGCGGCTGCTGGCGGGTATCAAGCGGGTCGCGCGCGGGGTGGGCGAGATGAACGGCATGCCCGAGGACAAGATGCCGGTCGTGACCGTGACCGAGGGGACGCCGACCACGATCAACGACGCCGCGCTGGCCAAAAGGCTGAACGCGGTGATGGCGGCGACCTTCGGGGCGGATCATGTCACGCCGTTCGAGCAGAAGGGGATGGGGGCGGAGGACTTCGCCTATCTGGTCCAGCCGGACAGTGGGGTGCGCGGCTATTATCTGTCGGTCGGCGGCACGCCCGCCGCGGCGCTGGCGGCGGCGAAGGCGGGTGGGCCCGCGATCGCGTCGCACCATTCGCCCCAGTTCAGGATCGCGCCCGAGCCCTCGATCGTGACCGGCGCGGTGGCGACGACGGCGGCGATCCTCGATCTGTTGAAGCCGGGGGCGACGGCGTCGCTCTGACCCGTCGGCGTGGAACAGGGCGGTCGTCGCGCGGCCGCCCGCCCGTATCGCGACGCTGCGGCTGGATCAGCGACGGCGGCGTGCGACGCGGGCCTGCCACAGCATCAGCAGCGGGACGACGCCCAGTTCCATCGCCAGCCCCAGACGATGGCCGGTCGAGGGCGCGCCGACGATCGCCCAGGACAGCGCCCGCGCCATGCCGCCCGCGATCACCAGCGCGCCCAGCAGGCGGAAGCGCGCGCCCTTGCGCTCGATCGCGGGCACGCAGGTGACGAAGGCGAGCCCCAGGCCCAGGAAGATGCCCGAGACATAGCGGAACTGGCTGTCCAGATCGGCCGGGATCGACGGCGCATGGCCCAGCCAGCCGGGCCCCCTGACGACGCTGATCCCCCCGATCGACAGCGGCACCAGACAGGCGATCGCAACCACCGCCTGCAGCGCGCGACGCTCGGCGATCAATCCAGTATCTCCTTGCGGACATGGATCGCGCGCAGCGAGATGCGCACCTCGACCATGAAGGCGATCAGGCACAGCGTCAGCAGGCTGACCGACAGGATGAAGGCCAGCGCGATCCAGGTGCCGATATGGAATTTGCCCAGATTGGCGATGAACAGCACCGCGATCACGATGCAGGCCATGACCGCGCTCGACACCGCCAGGAACAGCGCGGCGTTGATGATCGACATGCGCCGGTCGAGCAGCCGCAACTCCCATTTGTGACGCAGCAGGTCGGGGCCGTGATCGATCTTGTGGATCATCATCTCCAGCCCGCGCGCCCGGTCGATCACCCGCGCCAGCCGCCCCGCCAGGACGTTCAGCAGCTGTCCGATGGCGGCGAGCAGGAAGACGGGGGCCAGCGACAGCTGGATGGTCTGGGCGATGGTGGCGACGGCGGGAAGGGTAGGCATGTCCGCGAAATGGTGGCGTGTCGTGCGCGGTCGGGCAAGGGGGAAGTGCTGCCCCGCCACGGGGCTGCCCGTCACCGAATTCGCGGAGGAACCTTTCGGGCGATCAGCCCTTGGCCAGCATCTTTTCGGCGCTGGTCTTCACGAACTCGCCGATCGACCCCGCCATCATCGACAGCATCATCGGGATGGTGACGGTGCCGGTGATCGCACGGTCGGCGACCGCCATGTCGGCCTTCACCGTCTGTCCCATCGCGATGATGGTCAGCATCAGCCGGTCATCGGCGACCCATTCCGAGGAGACCTGTCCGCCGCCGGGAATCTTGGATTCCAGCTTGGGCAGGCCCTGCTCGATCCGGCGGCGCGCCTCGGCATGGCCCAGTTCGTGGGGGATGTCGAAATTGACCGATGCCATGGCGCAAATCCTCTCGTCCGGTGAACGGGCGGAGTGGCGGCGCTTTACGTGAACGTCAAGCGGCGAACGGCAAATTATTCAGATCGTTAGGCTGATGCACGGTCGGGGAGAATGGAGCGGGTAACGGGAATCGAACCCGTGTATTCAGCTTGGAAGGCTGCTGCACTACCATTGTGCTATACCCGCTCAGATCCAGCGCCGCTATCGACCCTAGCCGATCGGCGGGGATGGTGGAAGGGACTGGATTCGAACCAGTGTACGCTCACGCGGGCAGATTTACAGTCTGCTGCCTTTAACCACTCGGCCACCCTTCCGGGGTGTCACTCCATCGGAGCGAGGCGCGCCAAATGCCGAAGCAAAGCACGGCTGTCAACGCCGTTTTGCGGGTTTTTTGGCCGGAATGTGCGATCACTCGCTTGCATCGCCCGGGACCGGGACATAGCCTCTGTCCCATATCAGTTACCTGGGGGTTTTCATTTCGATGCGCGTTTCCCTGCTCGCCGCCGTCGCGGCGGCCGCCCTGTTGCCCGTCACCGCCGCCTCCGCCCAGGATCGTGCCGCCGCCAACCGGATCATCGACGAGGGCATGAATCACAGCCAGGCGATGCAGACCGCCCAGCATCTGACCGACGTGATCGGCCCGCGCATGACCAACAGCCCCGCGATGCGCACCGCCGAAGCCTGGACCGCCGGGCAATTCGCCAAATGGGGGCTGAAGAACGTCCATAAGGAAGGTTTCGCCTTCGGGCGCGGCTGGTCGATCGAGCGGGCGAGCGTGCGGATGGTCTCGCCCCGCCCGTTGCAGCTGACCGCGATCCCGATCGCCTGGACGCCCGCCACCAACGGGGCGGTGACCGCCCCGGTGATCGTCGCGCCGATGAAGCGTGAGCGCGACTTCGACAAGTACCGGGGCCAGCTGCGCGGCAAGATCGTGATGGTGTCGCTGCCCGGCGCCGGCGATGAACCCGGCACCGCGCCCTTCCGCCGCCTGTCGGGCGAGGACATCGCCAAGCTCGACCTCTATGTCCAGCCCGAGCATGATCCCGAAAGCGCCGACCGCCGGATGAAGCGGCTGGACTTCGCGCAGAAGCTCGACGCCTTTCTGAAGGCCGAGGGCGCGGTCGCCTATGTCACGCAGAGCTATCGCGACGGCAAGCTGCTCCATGGCGAGGGCTATCTGTTCGGACGCGGCGAGACGCCCGCGGTGCCGGGGATCGAGCTGGCCGCCGAGGATTATCGCCGCCTCGCACGGCTCGCCAAGGTCGGCCCCGCGCCCACCATCGAGGTGCTGAGCGATGTGCGGTACGATGACAGCGACGAGAACGCCTATAACATCATCGCCGAAATTCCCGGCACCGATCCCAAGGCGGGCTATGTGATGGCGGGCGCGCATCTCGACAGCTGGGTCGCGGGCGACGGCGCGGCCGACAATGCGGCGGGCAGCGCGATGGTCATGGAGGCCGCGCGCATCCTGGCTGCTACCGGCCAGCGGCCCCGGCGGACCATCCGCTTCGCGCTCTGGTCGGGCGAGGAGCAGGGCATTCTCGGCTCGATGGCCTATGTCGAGCAGCATCTGGCGACGCGCGGGCGGCCGGGCGATGCGCCGCAGACGGGCCTGAAGCGCTATTATGGCTGGACCAATCGCTGGCCGATCACGCCCAAGCCGGGTTACGGTGACCTCGCCGCCTATTTCAACATCGACAATGGCTCGGGCAAGCTGCGCGGGCTCTATGCCGAGAACAATCCGGCGGCGGTGCCGATGCTGAAGGAATGGCTGTCGCCCTATGCCTCGATGGGGGCGGGCAATGTCGTCCAGCGGACGACGGGGGGCACCGACCATGTCTTCATGCAGGCGGTCGGCGTGCAGGGCTTCCAGTTCATCCAGGACCCGCTGGACTATGGCAGCCGCATCCATCACAGCTCGGCCGACACCTTCGATCATTTGAAGGGGGAGGATATGCGCCAGGCCTCGGTCGTGCTCGCGGGGGTCTTGCTCGCGGCGGCGAATGCGGACAAGGCGTTGCCGCGTCCGCCGGTGCCGACCGAACCGGCATCGACCAACCCCTTTGCATATACGGATACCGACGACTGATGGCACGCCGAGGACATCGCCCCAGCCAGGCTTCTTCCAACCGCCCGCGCTTCTGGGGGCGGCATGCGGTCACGGCGGCGCTCGCCAACCCCAACCGCACCGTGCGCAAGATCTGGGGCACGCGCGAGGCGCTGGCCGCGCTCGACCTGCCGCCGGTGGTGCCGATCACCTATGCCGATGTGGCCGATCTGGGCCGCCTGGTCCCCGCCGACGCGCCGCACCAGGGCCTGGTGGCGGAGGTCGATCCGCTGGAGGACATGTGGCTGGGCGATCTGCTGCACGAGGGGCAGGACGACCGGCGGCCGCTGGTCGTGCTCGACCAGGTGACCGATCCGCACAATGTCGGCGCGATCCTGCGCTCGGCCGCCGCGTTCGACGCGCTGGGGATTGTGACCCAGGACCGGCACGCGCCGCCCGAATCGGGCACGGTCGCGCGTTCGGCCAGCGGGGCACTGGAGACGGTGCCGTGGATCCGCGTCGTCAACCTCGCTCGCGCGCTGGAGGAGATCGCGGAGGCGGGCTTCTGGCGGATCGGCTTGACCGGCCATGCGAACCAGACGCTGGCCGAGGCGATGGGCACGCAGCGCATCTGCATCGTGCTGGGCGCCGAGGGCGAGGGAATGCGCCAGAATACCGAGGCGCATTGCGACGAGCTCGCCAAGCTGCCGATCAGCCCGAAGGTGGAGAGCCTGAACGTCTCCAACGCGGCGGCGATCGCCCTCTACGCGGTGGCGGCGCGGTGATGTCTTGGGGCGGCGGGTCTGGTCCTGCCGCCTTTTTTTGCGCGCGGAGCGGATCGTTGTCGACGGCGGAGCGTGGCCTTCGACTGCGCTCAGGCTGAACGGATGTTGGTATGGGTGGCTATGATCCCCAAACTCCGTTCAGCCTGAGCGAAGTCGAAGGCCACGGGTTTCACGCGGAGACGCGGAGATGTCCGGCTCCGGGTGATCGAAGCCCGCCATCATGACCGGCAGACTTTGCGACGGCCTGAGGGGATGGAATGGCCTCGCGGCCAAACCCATCATCTCCGCGTCTCCGCGCGAACAAAAAAGGCGGGGCCGAAACCCCGCCCTCGACGTTCACGCGCAATGCGCCGTCAGTCCTCCGCCGCGATCCGCACCCGCATCCCGTCCTGTGCCGCGCCGAAGGGCAGCTGGCACGACAGCCGCGAGGTCGCGTCGCGCTCGCTGGTCGAATCGAGCAGATCGTCCTCGTCCGGCCCGATCGCGGGCAGCGTGCCGGCGAATTCGGGATCGACATGGACATGGCAGGTCGCGCACGAGCAGCACCCGCCGCACAGCGCCAGCAATTCGTCGACGCCTGCATCGCGGATGACTTCCATCACCGACAGACCGGCCTCGCCGTCGATTTCGCGTTCTTCCCCGTCGCGGGTCACGACGATAAGCTTGGGCATGTCCATTCTCCTTGTCGGCCCTGATGTCGAAAGCGCCTCTGCCGGGCCTGAACGCGCGGATCAAGCATCATGGGGCTGAGCGCCGAACAGATTCGCGAAAGTCTCGACGCGCTGGCCGCTGCCGAGCCCGCCATCGCCGCGGCCGTGGCGCGCATCGGCTATCCCGAGCCGCGTATCCGCGCGCGCGGCTATGCCACGCTGGTCCGCACCATATTGGGCCAGCAGGTCTCGGTCGCCTCGGCGGATGCGCATTGGCGGCGGCTGCACGAATTGCTGGGCGATGCGACCGATCCGACCCGGATGCACGGCATCACCGACGAGGCGCTGCGAGGCGCGGGCATCTCGCGCCAGAAGGCGGGCTATCTGCGCAGCCTGGCCGAAGAGGTGACGAGCGGCCGCCTCGATCTGGCCAATCTGCCCGAGGATGACGAAGAGGCGATCGCGCAACTGGTCGCGGTGAAGGGCATCGGCCGCTGGTCGGCGGAGGTTTATCTGCTGTTCGCCGAGGGGCGGACCGATATCTGGCCCGCCGGGGATCTGGCGGTGCAGATCGAGATGGGTCGGATCCTGGGCCACGACACGCGGCCCTCGGAAAAGCAGGTGCGTGCTCTGGCGGAAGCGTTTCGCCCCCATCGCAGCGCCTTGGCGATCTTCACCTGGCATCATTATGGCGCGGGCGCGGATGCGGCCCCGGTCTGAGGAAAAGGCGGGTCGACGGCATGCCCGGAATGAGCAACCGTTGAACCGCCGAAACAACATATCTTAAGTTTTGATTGGTATCAGGAGAGAGGGTGAGGAGCCAATCTCTTGAATATCAAAGAAAAGTGTCGAACGGGCGGCCTGTCCATAATGGCCATGCTGGTCGTGGGCGGGGGTGTGACCGGATTCGAGATCGACCGCATCCGGATCGGTGGCCCCCTGGCCGACGCCAATCAGGAGATCAGCGATCTTCAGGCGGATATCCTGCCGCCGCCCGCCTATATCATCGAGCCCTATCTGGAGGCGACGCTGCTCGTCCAGCATCCGGAAACGCTGCCCCGGCGCCGGGCCGCGCTGGCCATGCTGGAGAAGGATTTCCGGGCGAGCATCGCGCGCTGGCGGCGCTCGGCGATCGGCGACGGGCTGAAGCCGCTGCTCGTCGACCAGGCGGCGCGTCACGCCGACCGCTTCTGGACCGAGCTGGACGATGTGACGATCCCCGCCATCCAGCGCGGCGACCGCGCCGCGGCCGAGACCAGCTATGCCCGGCTGACCCAGGCCTATGCCGCGCATCGCCGCGACATCGACACGCTGGTCGCGTCCGTCACCCGGGCAAAGGGGCGTGTGACCGATGCCAGCCTGACGTCGCTGCACAGCACGATCGCGATCCTGGTGGCGCTGGGCCTGGTCATCGGCGCGCTGCTGGCGGGCGGGCTGGTCTATCTCATGCGCCGCGTGTTGGGGCCGGTCGGGGCGACCGCCGATGCGATGCGCCGGATGGCGGGCGGCGACCTGGCGCTGGCGCTCGACGGGGGCGAGCGCACTGACGAGATCGGGACCATGGTCTCGGCGGTCGAGGTGTTCCGCGTCGCCGCGCTGGCGCAGCGGACCAACGCCGACAAGCAGGAAATTGTGGTGCGCGAACTGGCCTGCGCGCTCGACCAACTGGGCGAAGGCAATATGACGCACCGGATCGGGAACACGCTGCCGGTGGAATATCGCGGGCTGGCCCTGTCCTTCGACGCGACGATGGAGCGGCTGACCCAGACGCTGTCGCGCGTCGCGGCGTCGGCGGGCCATGTCAGGACGGGGGCGACGGAGGTCCGCTCGGCGTCCGACGACCTGTCGCAGCGTACCGAGCAGCAGGCGGCCAGCCTGGAGGAGACGGCGGCGGCGATGGACGAGATCACCACCGGGGTCCGCGAGACGGCCGGGGGTGCGACGCGCGTCAACGCGGCCGTCACCGCCGCGCACCGCGACACGCAGGAATCGGGCAAGGTCGTCCGCCGCGCGGTCGATGCCATGGGGGCGATCGAACGCTCCTCGGGCGAGATTTCCGAGATCATCACGGTCATCGACGGCATCGCGTTCCAGACGAACCTGCTGGCGCTGAACGCCGGGGTGGAGGCAGCACGCGCGGGCGATGCGGGCAAGGGCTTTGCCGTCGTCGCCAGCGAGGTGCGCGCGCTCGCCCAGCGTTCGGCCGACGCGGCCAAGGATGTGAAGGAGCGTATCCAGACCTCGTCGTCGCAGATCGGCATGGGTGTCGGGCTGGTCAGCGAGGCGGGGCGCGCGCTGGAGGCGATTTCGGTACGGATCGAGGAGATTGCCGGGCTCGTCGCCGAGATCGCGACCTCGGCACAGCGCCAGGCGACCGGGTTGCAACAGGTGAATCTCGCGGTCGCCGACATGGACGGATCGACCCAGCAAAATGCCGCCATGGTCGAACAGGCCCATGCCGCCGCGCGTCATCTGGCGGCAGAGGCCGAGGGGCTGGCGCACGAGGTGGCGCAGTTCCGGCTGACGCGCGGGGACGGACCGGCGGTCCGGGCGCCCGCCGCCGCGTCGCGCCCGGTACTGGCGCTGGCGCGGGCCGGCTGACGGGGCGCGGGTTCGTGGGGACTGGCATCGCCGCGCATGCGCCCTTAAGTCCTGTGGCATGTTGACCCCCGAACAGGCCCGCGACCGGGCCGCCGATATCGTCGCCCGCGCCCGTGCCGCCGGAGCCGATGCCGCCGACGCCATCTTTGCTGCCGATGCCGCGCTGGAGGTGTCGGTACGGCTGGGCACGCTGGAGGATGTCGGACGGTCGGAAAGCGAGGAGCTGGGGCTGCGCGTGTTCGTCGGGCGGCGCTCGGCCAGCGTCTCGACCTCGGACCTGTCGGGCGATGCGATGGACCGCGCGGTCGAACGCGCGGTCGCGATGGCGCGCGAGGCGCCGGAGGATCGCTGGGCGGGCCTGGCGCCCGAGGAGCGGCTGCTGCACGGCGCGCCGCCGATGCTCGACCTGGACGATGGCGGCGAGGTCGCGCCCGAGGCGCTGCGCGCCGCCGCGCTCGCCGCCGAGGAAGCCGCGCGCGCGGTGCCCGGCGTGACCAATTCCGAAGGCGGCGGCGCCTCCGCCTCACGCATCGTCACCGCGCTAGCCACCAGCCATGGATTCGCGGCGGGCTATGCCGCCACCGGCTATGGCCTGTCGGTCAGTGTCGTGGCGGGCGAGGGCGCGGGCATGCAGCGCGATTATGCGCATCATGGCGCGCGCCTGCGTCGCCTGCTCGAAAGCCCCGAGGCGATCGGCACGCGCGCGGGCGAGCGGACCGTGGCGCGGTTGAACCCCGGCAAGCTGGCGAGCGGCGCGATGCCGGTGGTGTTCGATCCGCGCGTCGGATCGTCGCTGGTCGGGCATCTCGTCTCGGCGATCGCGGGGGCGGCGATCACGCGGCGGACCAGCTTCCTGCTCGACCGGCTGGGCGAGCGGGTGATGGCCGAGGGCATCCGTATCGAGGACGATCCGCACCGCCCGCACGGCCTGCGCTCGCGCCCCTTCGATGGCGAAGGGCTGGCGGTGTCGCCGACCGCGATCGTCGAGGACGGGGTGCTGGAGACCTGGCTGCTCGATTCCGCCTCCGCGCGGCAGCTGGGGCTGGAGCCGACCGGCCATGCCGCGCGCGGCACGGCGGGTGCGCCGGGCGTCTCGACCAGCAACCTCTATATGGCGGCGGGCCGGGTGCCGGTCGACACGCTGATCGGCGACATCGCCGACGGCGTCTATGTGACCGAGCTGATCGGCAGCGGGGTCAATCCCGTCACCGGCGACTATAGCCGGGGCGCGGCGGGCTTTCGCATCGTCGGCGGGCGGATCGCGGAGCCGGTTGCGGAGTTCACCGTGGCAGGCAATCTGAAGGATATGTTCCTCGCCATGACCCCGGCCCATGATCTGGAGTTCCGCTACGGCGTCAACGTGCCCACGCTGCGCATCAATGGAATGACGGTTGCCGGCGGCTGACCCGATCCCCGCCCGGGACCTGATCCCGGCGGTCGTGGCGGCGGCGCGCGAGGCGGCGGCGATGGCGCTCGCCCGCTGGCGCACCGATTTCCGCCAATGGGAAAAGACCCCCGGCAGCCCGGTGTGCGAGGTCGATCTGGACGTCGACCGGATGCTCCATGCCCGGCTGACCGCGCTGGTCCCCGATGCGGGCTGGCTGTCCGAGGAGACGGCGGACAAGCCCGACCGGCTGGCCGCGCGCCGGGTCTGGGTGGTCGATCCGATCGACGGCACGCGCGACTATATCCGGGGGCGCGAGGGCTGGGCGGTGTCGGTCGCGTTGGTCGAGGACGGGCGGCCGGTGATCGGCGTGCTGGCCGCCCCCGCGCGCGGCGAGCTGTGGCTGGCGCAGGCGGGGCAGGGTGCGACGCGCAACGGGCGCGCGCTGAGTGCGGGCTATTGCCGCCAGATGCCCGGTGCGCGGGTGCCGGTCGATGCGCTGCCCAAGGCCGATCGCGATCTGGTCGCCGTCTTCAAGCCCAACTCGATCGCGCTGCGCATCGCGATGGTCGCCGCCGACGAGGCCGATCTGGTCGCCACGCTGCGCTGGGGCAATGAATGGGACATCGCCGCCGCCGCGCTGATCGCGTCCGAGGCGGGGGCCGGGGTCGCCGATGCGCTGGGCCAGCCGCTGCTCTTCAACAAGCCCGATCCGCGCGCCTTTGGCGTCCTGGTGACGGCGCGCGGGCTTCAGGCTCCGGCGGTCGAACGGCTCGGCCCCCGCGCCCGCGAGGTCATCGTACCCCTCACCGGCTGAGCATCTGCTCGACCCATTCGGGCACCAGCTGCCCCGCCGGACCCAGGCGGCTTTCGTCGAACCAGCCGCTTCCCTCCGAGCGATCGAGGTTCAGCTCCAGCGTCGCCGCGCCATATTCGCGCGCCATCCGCACGAACCCGGCGGCGGGATAGACCGCGCCCGAGGTGCCGATCGACACGAACAGATCGGCCTCGGCCAGCGCCGCCTCGATCCGGTTCATGTGATAGGGGATCTCGCCGAAGAACACGATGTCGGGGCGAAGCGCGGGCGACGCACAGGCGGGGCAGGGGGAGCCCGGCGGCAGATCATCATGCCAGTCGAACCGCTCCTCGCAGCCCGCGCACAGGACCCGTTTCAACGCGCCGTGCATATGCAACAGCCGCTTCGCCCCCGCCCGCTCGTGCAGGTCATCGACATTCTGCGTGACGATCAGCAACTCGCCCGACCACGCCCGATCCAGCCGCGCCAGCGCCGCATGCGCCGCATTGGGCACGACATCGGCCAGCGCCGCCCGCCGCCGATCATAGAAAAGGTGGACAAGGTCTGGATCGGCGGCGAGCGCCTCGGGCGTGCACACATCCTCGACCCGGTGCCCTTCCCACAATCCGCCGGGGCCGCGAAAGGTGGCGATGCCGGACTCCGCAGAGATGCCTGCGCCGGTCAGGATGACGATGTTCGGGATCACGGTCATCTGAAAGAGAGTCCTTGCCATTGCCTGGGTGAAACGATCCAGCCTTAACGGTACAAGAGGTCGTTTTCAGTGCGGCGATCAACAGGATGCCACTCATCGCGAAGCCTTTGGCGGCAGGAGCGTCGAAATGCCCGGAGAGCCTTTTCATGGTACAGGCACGATGCCGAAATAATCGCCGCCCACGGCGTTGGTAAGGCATGGTCCCAGACTCCGGGCATCAGCCGCTCCTCCATCCTGATAGACTATCATGCAGTGTTGTCGGGCTGCGATGTAGGCATCGGGACGCTGACGGATCGCATCGAAAAAGGGCATGCCAAGTCTCTCGCCGCGGACAGCGGCGCGCGCATTGCTTTCGGCATGATTGGCCAGGATGAGTGCGAAATCCTGTGACGGCGGACATTGTGGATCACCACGTCGCTTTTGCCAACAGAACAGATAGGCCCGATCGCGCATCTTTTGAGTCGAACGCGACCACGTCGCGTCGGAGAGCCGCCAATCAGTCGTGGGACCATAGGTGGATCGTTTCTGCTCGGCGTGGAGTTGTTCTGCGGTTGGGGGCATCTCGCGTTTCCCACAGGCGATGAGCGGCAGGGGCAGCACTGCGATCATCAGCATCCTTATCGCGCGGTGCAAGATTGTTCGTCCCCGTCGCTATTCCGGGCAGTACCGGCTCTGCATCACAGATCATAGCATCGGCTCGGCGGACGGATTGGCAATAAAATTTTGCGCGACCCGCCGCACAAATGATCGTTGATCGGTTCTGCGATCGCTAACCGCCGGTTTCCACTCGCCCGGACCTGTGCCAAGGAAATTCGCATGACCACCCGCACTCTCCTGTCGCCAAAGGCCCCCGCATGACCGCCATCGGTATCTATGGCAGCGCCGGGCGCATGGGCCGCGCCATTGCCGAGCTGATCGAGGGCGAGGGCGCCACGCTCGCGGGCGGGTGCGACTCGCGCGACGACCCGGACGCACTGGCCAAGGCGGCCGATGTGCTGGTGGATTTCTCGATCGCGGGCGCGCTCGACGCGCATCTGGCGGCCGCCCGCGCGGCGCGCACCCCGATCGTGATCGGCACTACCGGCCTGTCGCTCGCGCAGCATGCCGCGATCGACGCGGCGGCCGCGGACATCGCGGTGCTCCAGACCGGCAACACCTCGCTCGGCATCACGCTGCTCGCCAATCTGGTGCGCGAGGCGGCGGCGCGGCTGGGCAGCGACTGGGATATCGAGATCACCGAGATGCACCACCGGCACAAGGTCGATGCGCCCTCGGGCACCGCGCTCCTTCTGGGCGAAGCGGCGGCGGCGGGGCGGGGGCATCCGCTGTCCGAACTGCGCGTCGATGGCCGTGCCGGGCTGGTGGGCGCGCGGACCGAGGGGACGATCGGGCTTGCGGCCCTGCGCGGGGGCTCGGTGATCGGCGATCACGAGGTGATCTTCGCGGGCGAGGGCGAGCGGGTGACGCTGGGCCATTTCGCGCAGGACCGCAGCATCTTCGCGCGGGGCGCGGTGCGCGCGGCGCTGTGGCTCGCGGGGCAGGCGCCGGGCCGCTATCGCATGGGCGACGTGCTGGGCCTGTAACGGACATGAAGAAGGCGGACGTCGTCGAATTCTATCACCGGCTGGCGGAGGCGAACCCGCATCCCGAGACCGAGCTGGAGTTCCGCAACCCCTATACGTTGGTGGTCGCGGTCGCGCTGTCCGCGCAGGCCACCGATATCGGCGTCAACAAGGCGACGCGCGCCTTATTCGCCGAGGTCGACACGCCGCAAAAGATGCTCGAACTGGGCGAGGATGGGCTGAAACAGCACATCAAGACGATCGGCCTGTTCAACACCAAGGCCAAGAACGTCATCGCCCTGTCGCAGATGCTGGTCGACGATTATGGCGGCGAGGTGCCGGAGGATCGCGCCGCGCTGGAGCGGCTGCCCGGCGTGGGGCGCAAGACCGCCAATGTCGTGCTGAACGTGGCCTTCGGGCAGGAGACCTTCGCGGTCGACACGCATATCTTCCGCGTCTGCAACCGCACCGGGCTGGCCAAGGGCAAGACGGTGCTGGCAGTCGAACTCAAGCTGGATAAGGCGACGCCCGCGCCGTTCCGCGTCCATGCCCATCACTGGCTGATCCTGCACGGCCGTTATATCTGCAAGGCCCGGCGGCCCGAATGCTGGCGCTGCCCGGTCGAGGACCTGTGCGCCTATCGCCCCAAGACGCCCGCCCCTGCGGCCAAATCCGGAAAAGCGCCCGTGGCGGCATAAAAGGGCTGGCGCGTGCGGACGGGCGATGCTAGTCGGCTCGCCCACGCACCCGTAGCTCAGCTGGATAGAGCGCTGCCCTCCGAAGGCAGAGGCCACAGGTTCGAATCCTGTCGGGTGCGCCATTTCTGTTCAGCTTTGGGCACTGCGGCACTCGGCGTCTGGGATGCTATGATCGCGCGTTCCAGCATCGCGTTGCGCCCCGTGATCCGAACCTCGCGGTCGCCGACTTCGACGCGGTCCACGAGCAGGTGGATGTATTCCTTGCGCATCCTGCCGTCCGATTCGTCTAGCTTACGGCGAAGCAGATCGCCGAACCGGGCGATGATTTCAGGCGTGATTCGCCGATCACCAGCGTCGAGCTGCCGTTCGAGGACGGCGATGTCGGCTTGGGTGCTGGCCTTCTGCGCACGGATGTTGCCGAGTTCACTGGCGACTTGCGGATCGTCGGGGCTCAGCGTGTTGTTCCGGACCAGCCTGATTACGCTAGCGCTTTCGCCATCGAGTTGGGTCAGTCGGGCGCGTAGCCGCTTAAGTTCAGCGGCGCGCTCCGCGACGGCGGTGGCCGACCGGTCCAGCCATGTCTGCAGAAGCGTGGTCAGCCGTTCCGGCTGGACGAGATGACGGGTCACCGCGCCGACGACCAGATCGTCCAGCTGCTCCATCGGAACGCGGCGTCCCGTGCACGCGTCCGGCCCGCGCTTGATCCGCGCCGAACAGGCGTAATAGCGATACTGGCCGGATTTGCCGGTGCTCGTCATCATCCCGGCGCCGCAACCGTCCCCACCGCAACCGCAGACCGCGCGGCTGGTCAGCAGATTCGTATTCGTCTTCGCGGCCGCTTCGCCCATCCGCGGGTCGCGGTCGGCCATCTGCTGGCGGACCGCGTAGAACGTCTCTTCATCAATGATCGGCGGCACCGGGATCGGCACCCACTCGCTTTCCGGCCGCGTCTCACCGGTGCGAGAATTCCGGCGGTTGAAGATGACATAGCCTATATAGGCGGTGTTAGTCAGGATGTTGTGCAGCGTCCCGATGCTGAACCGCTTGCCCCGGATGCGATAGCCGCGTTCGTTGAGGTGATGCGCCAAGCCCGTGACGCCGATCGGGCCGCTCGCCGTGCCTTCGCGATACGTTTTGAAGATGTAGCGGACCATGTCGACCGTCTCGGGGTCGTGCTCCAGCTTCTTGCGGTCCTTGCCGCGCGCCTGCGGCACGGTGCAGGTGCGGAAGCCGATCGGCGGTGTCTGCCCGTTCCAAAAGCCGTTCACGGCATTGGCCACCATGGTGCGGCGAACATGCTTGGCGTTCTCGGCCGAATGATATTCGTCGAAGATGGCGAGCATCGACACGGCTAGGTCGGACGTCGGATCGTCGCCGAAATCCTGCGTCACCGAAATAATGCGGATTTTCTTGCTGCGGAGTCGCTCGCGATACTGCATGAAGTCGAGCGCGTTGCGGAACAGCCGCGACAGCGAATGCGCGAGGATGATGTCGACCGGACGCTCATTCGACTCGGCGAGCGCGATCATCTCACGAAAGGCTCGCCGATGATCGTCAGTCGCGCTGCCCGCTTCCGAGAAGACCCTGACGGACTGCGCGCCATGATCCTCGATCCAGCGTTCGGCGGTGGCGATCTGATCCGGCAACGACAAGTCGTTCTTTTCCTGCCGCGTCGTCGATACCCGCGCATAGACGAAGACGCGCTTACCCGCGAACGTGTCGCTTCCCATTGTTAGACCTTTCGAACAGCGCGGCGATCTCGCCGCCGAACAGCCGATCGATCAGCGCGACCTCCTGTTCGAGGGTCGACCATGAATCGTCGAAGGCCGCGCTGACAAGCCCCGGATCGTTTATACGCGCATGACTGCCCGGCGACGCGGAGGTCACTTGGGTCGTTGGAGGTGATGCGCGCCGGCTCATGGGCCGGGCGTGGCAGGTTCGACGCGACGCCGTTGCGGGGGGCGCTCGCGAATTTTCCAGAAGTGCCTGCGTTACCGGTTCACCGTGTCAGGTCGACAAGAAGGAGGCGAGTTTTCGACGTCTTGCTGTCTATCGCAGGCTGGTTGATGGCGTTCCCGATTTCCCATCACAGAACGGTGGTTTTGGGAAATGGCAATCGGGAACGGATTTTGAGAATGCCCATGCCCGGGGCATACGTTGGACCACCCGGCTCAACCGGAATCCTACCTCGGGTTCCCAACCGGGAAAGGTCATGCAATTGGTGCAGTCAGGCTTGCAGCGTAGCCAGCCGACCTTTCAACCACGCAATCAGCATCGTGGGTCGCGGATCGATCGCGTTGCCCGGCCAGATGGCAAGGTAGTGCGTCCCATCGGGCATGAAGCCATGCGGCGCGGCCAGTTGCCCACTCACGAGCGCGTCGGCAACCATGTGAGCCGAAGCCATTGCGACGCCTTGACCAGCCTCGGCCGCCTGGATCGCCATGTAGAAATGCTGGTAGCGGATCGCCGGTCCGGTAAACACCGCCCCACCAGCATCGTCCCAGCCT
This sequence comes from Sphingomonas sp. SORGH_AS_0870, assembly GCF_031453175.1. Classification (NCBI taxonomy): domain Bacteria; kingdom Pseudomonadati; phylum Pseudomonadota; class Alphaproteobacteria; order Sphingomonadales; family Sphingomonadaceae; genus Sphingomonas; species Sphingomonas sp. SORGH_AS_0870. Next base: position 3,705,011 of record NZ_JAVIYW010000002.1, on the reverse strand, counting down.
TGCCAAGCATCCGGTCGCGTCTCGCTATATAGGCGTGGTAGCACGTCACCGCCGGCCTTGGTGAGATCGGGCCGCATCACCGGCCCCATGCGCTCGGTGGCTAGTATTGCCGTCTCCACGCCGGGCGGCAGGGGGAAGTCGCTGCGCCGGATCGCTAAATCGACGTGATCGCGGGCGAAGTCGATCGGTCCGCCGGCCGCCAGCACCCGCAAATCTAGGCCAGTCGCCTGTTTCAGTTCGCCCAGCGCCGGGATCAGCAGGCGCAGGCATAGTGTCGGTTCGCACGAAACGGTTAGCGGGCCGGCAGCGTCGTCCTGCATCCGAAAGTCGCGCATCGTCCGATGAAGGTCGGTGAACGTCGCTTCCAGGCGTTCGGCCAGCCACATCCCCCTATGGGTGAGATGGATGCCCCGATTGCGCCGCTCGAATAGCCGCGTGCCCAGTTCGTCTTCAAGCGCCTGTACCTGCTTCGAGATCGCGCCGTGCGTGACATTCAGCTCTGTCGCTGCGGCAACCATGCTGCGGTGACGCGCCGCCGCCTCGAACGCGCGGAGCGAACCGAGAGCTGGGAGTCGGGGCGGAACATGTGTGACCATCGTTCACAGATTAAGCGACAAACATTCGATTTTCCAGGCGACGGGCGTGCGAGATGACGCGTGGTCCCTCGAACCCGGATTGCCATCATGTCCAACCTGCTCCTGATCCTTCCCGTTATATGGCTGGCCGTCATCAGTCCCGGCGCCGACTTCGCGATGATATCGCGGGTGAGCGCCATTGATGGCCGGCGCGCCGGCCTCATGGCGGCACTCGGCATCGCGCTCGGCTGCTGGCTCCACATTGCCTATGCCGCGTTCGGCCTCGGCCTCGTCGCCCATCTATTCCCACAGTTCCTGTCGGTGCTGAAGCTCACCGGCGCGCTCTACCTGGTCTGGCTCGGGTGGACGATGGCAACCGCCCAGGCTGTGACGGCACCGGCGGAGGGAGTATCCCCGCGAAACCGCAGGCGCCCATTGGTGACGGGCCTGTTGACGAACGCCCTCAACCCGAAGACCTCGATCTTCGTCGTCAGCCTCTACGCGCAGGCGATTGAACCGGGGACGCAGCTGGCGGTCAAGCTCAGCTACGGCGCGATCATCTCGCTGTCGCATCTTGCCTGGTTCGCGGCGGTCGCCCTCTTCCTTTCGCATCCCGCGATCCGGGCCTGGGTGCTGGCGCGGCAGCATGTCGTCAACCGGATCATCGGCACGGTGCTGATCCTGCTCGGCGTTGCGCTAGGGCTTGCCGACCTTGGAGGAAGGGCATGAGGCCGCCGCTGCATATCTTCTGCGACCTGAAGGGCGTGCTTGTGCCGGAGATGTGGCCACACTCTGCGGCGCGGTCGCCGACATGACGCCCTATGACGGGGCGGCCGCCTTCGTTGCCGCACTACGCCGGCATGGCCCTGTCACACTGGTGACGGACTCCTTCGATCCGATGAATTCGGTCCTGATCGCTGCCTTCGAGGTAGATCGTGTCCTGTGTCATCGGTTCGTCCCCGACGACAGAGGCTACATCGGCCATTGCGCCTATTGGAACGGCCTGGCTGGCAAGCAGCTATGTCTTGCCGGCATCGACGGCGACACAATGGCGATTGGCGACGCCTTCAACGATCTCCCACTGTTGCGTGCAGCGACATACAGCGTCCTATTCCGGCCCTCTTCGGAGACGAGGCGGGCCGGTCAGAATCTCCCGGTCGCGACGACCTATGCAGACGCGATTGATGCCTTCGCGAACCAGCGAAGAGCCAGATATTCTCGATCAGCTGAGTTTTAAGAATAGGATTGCATTCCCAATATCCGATCCCAATGGGAAGCAGGCGTTGGCTCGACGCCCGGATTAGGGCAGCTTCACCGGATGCCGCAGCGCCTGAACCTGACCGCCCTCCTCGTTGACGAATATGACACTGCCATCGACTTTTTCGTCGGAAAGCTTGGCTTCGAGTTACGCGACGACACAGCGATGACAGATGGCAAGCGGTGGGTGGTGGTCGCGCCGCATGGCGCGGCGAGCGGACTGCTACTGGCACGGGCTGTCGGTGACAGGCAACGTGGAGCGATCGGCGATCAGAGTGGCGGTCGGGTGTTCTTGTTCCTCGAAACCGATGACTTCGCCCGTGACCATCTTGCTTACACCCAGCGGGGCATCCGGTTCGTCGAGAAGCCTCGCCATGAACCGTATGGCATCGTGGCCGTCTTCGAGGACCTCTATGGCAATCGGTGGGATTTGATCGAACCTGTCACCGCCACACAATGATTCCCAATTCACCATCCCAATGAGAATGCCCCGGCCGTCTCACTGGCCGTTCCCAATCGGAAGCGGTGAACCCGTGCGGCCGCGCTTTGGAGCGGGCGCGGCCTGCACTATCAAGGTTGCGCTTGAAGGCGGCGCGTAACTGCTTCGTATTTTTCCGGCGTGGTGTCGCGCATCGCCGCGTCACGAGAAGACGGATTGTCATCAAACGGGATCGGCTCGGCAAACTGACTTACCGTCAAATCCCACCGCGTGCCATCAATGAGATTGTAGAAGTGTGTGCCGCCAACGGTCTTAGTAGTAAGAATGTCACCCCCGAAATGATCCTGAACGATCAAAGCCGTAACGCTGCAATGATTCTTCGCAGGGTTATCGGCGGACCAGCTCTCAGGAGGACTCGCGGTTTCGGCGGACCAAGCCGCCTGAAGCTTCCGATATAGCTCGATCGGATTGTCGAAGAGTTTTGCCGGGGTATCGTTCATATTGTATCCAATGGAGTTTAGGCTACCGCCTTTACCCTTGGACAAGGCGACGTGATAGTTCGCCCCCCAGCATCCCATTTTTCGATCCCATCGGGAATGCGTCGGACATCTCGCTGGCCGTTTCATTGCAAGACGGTCGCGGCGCCGTCTTGGTCGCTTTGCAATGCCGACGCTCCATGCTCCGCGACGGCGCCGCATTGCCGATTGAAAGCCGTAAAGGAAAAGCTTGCTGCAGGTCCGTCGCGCGCTCGCTTACCTTCAAGCGACACGCAAGGAACCGATCCATGGCCGACCGCACAAACCAGCGCATCCTCCTCGCCTCACGTCCAGACGGAGAGCCGCAGGCACGGAATTTCGAGGTCCGCACGGCCAGCGTCCCCGAGCCGGGGGACGGACAGCTACTCCTGCAAATCCTTTATCTGTCGCTCGATCCATATATGCGGGGACGGATGAGCGCCGCCAAGTCCTACGCCGCTCCAGTTGGGATCGGCGAGGTCATGGAGGGCGGAACCGTCGCGCGCGTCATCGCCTCTCGCCATCCTGATTACACCGAGGGGGATATCGTCTTGTCGCATTCCGGTTGGCAGAGCTTTGCGCTCTCCGATGGCGTCGGCCTGCGCAAGCTCGACCCTAAAGCCGCGCCCATCACCACGGCGCTCGGCGTCCTCGGCATGCCGGGCTTCACCGCCTATGCAGGTCTTCTCAATATCGGCCGTCCGCAAATTGGCGAGACGGTCGTCGTGGCGGCTGCAAGTGGGGCCGTCGGGTCCGCCGTTGGGCAGATCGCCCGTATCAAGGGTGCGCGGGCGGTGGGGATCGCCGGTGGTCCAGAGAAATGCGCGTTCGTCCGTGACGAACTCGGCTTCGATGCTGCGATCGATCACCGCGCTCCGGACTTTGCCGAACAACTGGCTGCTGCCTGCCCGAACGGCATCGACGTCTATTTCGAGAATGTCGGCGGGGCTGTATGGGATGCGGTCTTTCCGCTGCTTAATCCCTTCGCAAGGGTGCCAGTGTGCGGCCTGATCGCCCATTACAATGATCGCCCCGGTGCCGCTGGTCCCCGTGACCGCCTGCCTACGCTGATGCGGGATGTTTTGAGCAAGAGCCTGACGATCCGCGGCTTCATTCAGCGCGAGTTCGCCGATCAACGGCCTGATTTCTATCGACAAGCAGCGCAATGGATTGCCGACGGGCGTCTTCGCTACCGCGAAGATGTGGTGGACGGGCTGGAAAACGCGCCCTCGGCCTTTATCGACCTGCTGCGGGGGCGGAACTTCGGCAAATTGATCGTTCGTATTTCCGCCGATCAATAGTCTCTCAAAACAGCATCCTTTCAGGAAAAGGCCTCAGCGTTAAAACGTCACCATAACGATCATGTTTGCTATGCTGCTGGCGTCGTTTGCAGCCGGAGCGCAGGCCCACACACCGCAAGCACGGCCCAACGAGAGTGCAGCAATGAACGACGACGCAAACGTAATGGCGGTGGACCACACGGGCTTCGCTGTATCGTCATTGGACGAAGCCGTTCAGTTCTGGACAGGAGCGCTCGGCTTCAAGCTCGAGCGGCAGTCGGAGATGGGGGGGACTTCCTGCATCAAGTGATTGGTGTCGACGATCCCAATGTCAAAACGGCGATCGTCAGGGCGCCAGACGGCTACGCGGTCGAGCTGTTGCAATATTCAAAAGGGCACCAGGACGGGGCGGTTCCCAACAGCGCTGGGCGGTCGGTGCGGCCCACCTGGCTCTAACCGTGAAAAATATCCATGCTGCCATCGTTCGCGTTGAAGCAGCAGGATGGAAGGCCAAGGGTAGCCCGCTGCCGATCGCGGGTGGTCCGCGGAAGGGAACGTTGGTGGCCTACGTTTCCGGCCCCGATCATATCACGGTAGAGCTTATGCAGCCGCCAGCCCGTTAACGGGCCGGTGGACGTTTCCCTGCTTCACGATCGCGATCAAGAAGGCCCCGGTCGTCTCGATCGCCGTTCCCAAACGGGAATGGCTGAAAGCGCCCATTTCCAGACGTTCCGCCTCGATCGCCAGCTCCCTGAACGCGCACCTTCCATCGGCATTGGCAAGCCGTTAGCGTAGAATATCGATTAGGGACGCCAAAATGCATATTCGTTGGGAGATGCTGCCGCTTATGTTGATGGCTGTGATCGTAATGTTAGGCATCCTCCGTTACGATCGAGCAGATCAGCCGCCACCCCTTGCCCGCGAATTCTATCGACCACATTGGGAATGGGAGCGAACCAACCCAATTGGTCGCCGGCTCCGGGTTGCGAAGAGATGGATTGGATTGGCCCTCGCAACGTCCGTGGCTCTGGTGTTTCTTCTGGCGTTCCTCGGGATCAACCTGCCGGTAGGTTGATCGAAACGTCAGCTCCCCACCCATAGCCGTCGGGCCGCTCACGCCCACTTGCGGACATTCTAGCGACACGTCATCTTGCCATATGATCGAAAAGCCTTGGACCTTCGAAGCTAGGAAGAGGTATCGCCGAAAGCGGCCGTCTTTGGACGAACGACCGAGTAAGTTCAGATTCCGAGCATCGCTAAAAGAGATTGGTGGCATCGCACGTCTGCTGCGACTGCATGGGCTTGAAGTTACGATCCCAGTGAGGGTGAACTCTACTCAATGGGCCATTACGGCAATTTGTCCGGAGCAGTTGAGCGCGGCGCGCCTACTACGATTATGCAATCTCATTGATCGATCCAACGCACTTCAATTGTTGACCAGCGTAAATGTGCGGGTGTTCCGTTGGTTGGGTAAGGATCGGCGACAACCCGCCCATTTCTATCACAACAGGCGCCTGCGGAATGGCAGCTAACCACCAAACCCGGACATTCCCGATATTCGATGGTCGAATGGGCAAGCGGCGTCCGTAGTCGCCACATCCATATTGCTCCCAACGCCCTTATTAGTATCATATATACAACACTTCCTGGGGATGTCTTACGATGCCTGTCCACGATGCCGATCTTGACCACCGGCTTGCTCGTCTTGAACGCAAGTATCGCATCGCCTTCACAAGCGCAGCGATCGCCTCGGTTTGCAGCGTTCTGGCTATTGCTGGAGCAGTTGGTACTCGCGCCGGCGCAGCGATAACCACCCGGCCCGATAGTAAGGTCACGGACGTGCTTCGTGTCCGGGAATTGAATATCGTCGATCAGAATGGCGTCACCCGTGTCAAGATCGGCGCACCGCTTCCACATGCCGTCATCAACGGCCATCAGCTCAAATCACGGGGTGGTCGTCCGGAGGATACCATGTCTGGCATTTTGCTGTTTGATGCCCAGGGTAATGAGCGGAGCGGATATGCGACGGTCGACCACGGATATTCGAATGTCCTGCTGACGCTCGACGATCAAACCAAGCAACACGCGATGTTCATCGCCGAACCGACGGGCGCGACAACGCTGCGCTTGTTCAACGCCGATACCAAGGATCGGGTAGATGTTGGGATCGATGAAAAGGGGCCACACATCTCCATGATGAAAGCAGGTAAGGAGATTTATCGCTTCCCGGCCAATTGACGCGCGCGCTGCGTCATCGACATTCCCGATTGGGATCCTTCTGGGAACGCGACGATCACCTAGGCGCCGGCAAGAGCGATCACGCCCATGATGAGAATGCCGCACCCGGCCAAGCGCCAGAAGCCGACCGTTTCCCGTAAGATCGCCATCGCGAGCAATGCGCCGACCATCATCGACATTTCGCGCATGGGCGCGACGAGGCTGAGCGGTGCGCCGCGCTGCAACGCGGCGAGGACGAGGATGTAGGATAGCGGCGACAGCAACCCAACGCCGACCGCCAGCCACCAGTGCCCCTTCATGGCGATCATCGCTCGCCGCGGGTTCGACCCAACGACGGGGGCCAACAGGAAGAAGCGCAGGAGGTTCGAGAACCAGTCGAGAATGACCGGCGTGATGCCAAGCGCCTTCACAGCATAGGCGTCCACGACGGTGTAGGATGCGATTAGTCCGCCGGTCGCCGTGCCCCAGCGCACGCCGGCTTGACCGCCGGGACGGCGGAAGGCGGCGAGATCGCCCCGCGTCGCAATCAGGGCAATCCCGATCACGACGAGCGCAAGGCCGCCCAGGCTCCGGCCGCTAGGCGTTTCGCCGAGCAACAGGATCGCGCCGATGGTGGAGAGCATCGGCCCGGTGCCGCGGGCAACGGGATAGACCACGGATAGGTCCGCGACCTGGTAGCCTCGCTGTAGGCACAGGCTGTAGGCAAGATGGATCAGGCCGCTGAGCAGCACGAAACAGATGCCTTCCATTGTCCAGTCGATTGCCCCGCGCCTGAGCAGGTAAAGCACCCACGGCGCATATGCCATGCAGGCGACCAGATTATAGGCGAAGACGAATACCGGACCGATCGAGGCCGCGCGTTTCGCCAGCAAGTTCCACGTCGCGTGGATCACCGAAGCCAGGATGATGAGGAGAAGCGAGGCAAGCGTCACGAGACCCCCTTTGGCGCAGCAGCGCCGGTTGATCTCGACGTCTCCTCCCCTGGGTTTTTATCCCTTGGGTGCAGCCGCGGAACTCCCGCGGTCTCTGCAACGCTCGGTCCAGCGACGATGCCTGTCCGGAACCCTAGTTGCCACTCAGTCGAGACGGCACAGCTATCGCAACCCGGCATTACCGATCAAGGCGTGGCCTCGCGCTTTCCCATTTCCCGATCCCAATGAGAATGCCCCGGCCGTCTCACTGGCCGTTCCCAATCGGGAACAGGCATCGGTATAGCGCCTGATCTAATCTCGCTCGACCAGTTCAACTGGCAGACGTACTGTGAGTCGGCTACGTAGAGAAAAGGGGACCGTCTGTGGGGGCATGGGGTGCGCTAATTATGAGCTTCTTCGGAGCAGTTTTCGCTTCGTTGACGCTATATTGGCAGTGGCATTTGTCCGGGGTTGCTCTGGCGCTTCCCTTCTTGGCGTTCGTCCTGATCGGTTTCGCCGCAAGCTATGTGATCCGCACCCCCGGCGAGGGCATCAAGCCGTCGCCAAAGGAAGAACGAGCTATCATGTGGAGCAGCATCGGTGAAGGCGTTGGCCTTTTCCTTGCCGCCAACATTGTTATAAACCTGCATCGGCCCGATCTTCTGTTGCCATCGATGACGCTGGTCGTCGGCCTGCATTTCCTGCCAATCGCTTTCGCTGCTGGCTTTCGTCCGTTCTATATTCTCGGGACGGCACTGGTTGTTGCAGCAATTATGGGATTCATCGTCGAAGCCCCTACAGGCGGCGAGGTCGCCGGTTTCATGGCTGCTGGTGCGCTGTGGCTTGCGTCCAGTATCGCAGTTCGACGCGACTGGTTGGCAAAGGGGCGAACGGCAGCGACAGTCTGACCATTCCCCACTTCATCACCCCGTCGGGAAAGAGGGCTGCCGGGGCGATGTGCCGTTATGGTAGTGCCGCCGTATGACGAACTTTCCCAAGCCCGTTCTGGACTACTGGCATGAAGCGTTCGCTGGCCACAGCAGCTCGACGTGGGCGGTAAGCGAGAAGCTGAACCCCAAACGTCCGGCGATGATGCTGGAAGGGATGGACGGCTCGGTGCGAACCGTATTGCGGCCCGAGCTGATCGACCGGATTGGTCCCCACGCGGCAGATGCTACATCGATCGCCAGCATTCAGGACCAGTTGGCACGCGCTGGCGTCAGCCTGCACGATCCTGATTATCTGTTCTACCTTCCTGCGGACACCTGCATCGAGCCCAATCGATCGATGGCTACACGTCGCCTCACGATCAAGGATCGCGCTGCGTTCGAGGCGTTCCAGGCCGATGCATCAGAGCGGGATCGCGACGATGCGTTCGTTGAAATCGATCACTGGGCGGTGTTCGGTTGCTTCGACGGCGATCGATTGGTCAGCGCCGCCAGCGCATGTCTCTGGGAAAACGCTCCGGTCGCGGACCTCGGCGTGCTGACGCTACCCGATGTTCGGGGAAGAGGTTGCGCACGCACGGTTGTCCTGACGATCAGCGACTTCGCGCGCCGAGAGGGATACGAGCCGCAATATCGTTGCCAGCTCGACAACCTTGCATCCGTCGCCCTCGCCAAATCGTGTGGCTTTGCGCTGTTCGGAAAGTGGATCGTGGCATCCGACGTGCTTGAGTAAGCTATGGCTTGAATGTCGCGCATTCCCATTTCCCGATCCCAGTCGGGAGGCGGGCTCCCCCTTGAGCCTATGGTGTCCGGTCGCCGAAATGCTGTGCTACCAGCGTGCGCGCATGTTCCCACAGTAGGGGCGAGCCGCCAGCAATGGTCGGGCCGTAGCGTTCATAGACCTGTTGTTCCGACACGCTGTTCTCGGTCCAGGTGCCTCCACCGGTCAGCGTGTTCAGCAATAGCGGTTGCAGTCGATCGAGGCTTTTGGCGAACCGGGCCTCGGGACTTTCCGCCGTCTCAAACTCTCGCCAGAGCGACAGCAGGCGCGTCGCCTGATCTGTCGGCAATATGCCGAAGAGCCGATCAGCAGCCTGCCGCTCCGCAGCTTCAAGCGCCGCGGTATCGTGGACGCCGTGGATTGGCGCATCGCCGGCGTCGATCTCAACAATGTCGTGGATGAGCAGCATCGCAATGATTTTGCCAGCATCAAGTTCGTCGCCGGCAAGGATCAACGCGAACATTGCCAGATGCCATGAGTGCTCGGCCGAGTTCTCGCGGCGACTGCCATCCGCGATGCGGGATTGACGGACAACCGATTTAAGGGCGTCGATCTCGGTAAGGAAGGCCAGTTGGCGATTGAGGCGGTCTTGCATGACCGTGGTCTTACTCTCCCTCAGCCGTTCCGACGACGAATGAAATATTCGACCTCAGGCAAACGCTACCGTCGTCACCAGCCTGCCTACGCGCCCTTCCGCGAGACCGATTTGCTCCCATTCGAGTATGCTAGGGAGGATGCGCATCTCAACACTGCCATTACCCAAGGTGGGAATAGAGATGCCGGCAGGGTCAGTACGCTCGAACCACCCGTCATCGGCAAGGCGATCCTCAGCCATGACGATATCATCGGTAGCGTACCGCCACAGCGAACTTCCAACGAACGTCCGTGCGGATGCTCCCCACTCCCGCTCGCGTGATGGGGAAGCGGCAAGCAGTCGGTGGGTCGCGTCACAGATCAGGTGGACAGGAACGTTCGCGCACTCAACAAGCCGTCGCAGCGCCCGATCTGAGGACGAATCCGGGGCCACGGCGATAAGGTCGCGGATTTGACGCCCCAATGCGGGCGATGGAACGTGCCTGCCTGATTCCCAGCGTGAAACGAGCCCTTGCGATACACCCAGGGTTTCCGCGACATGCTCCTGCTTGAAGCCGCGCAGGCGCCGAAAGCGCCTTAGGCGAACGCCAAGGTGGTGGCCGGGTATAGAAACCGCTTCGCTCACGTCGCTCCCTCACCGTCGGCCAGTCTATATCGGTCATATGCCGTGCCAATATTCGCTTCCAATGGGAATGCGCAGACCGTCTTCGTCGCTGTTCCCAATCGGAAAGCCGAAAGCAGCGCCTGACAGCCCTTGGCGATCCCGCCGATCGACGTCATTAGCCATCGACAACGGGGGGCGTATGAGCGGCGTCGGATCAAGTGGTGGAACGTACCGGATCGAAGTGGTGCGCGAAGGGACAGAGATTATCGCGCGAGATATTCTCGACAGCCTGCCCGAATGGTTCGGACGGCCTGAATCGCTCGATGAATATGTCGCCGCCACGACGCGTTTGCCGACCCTGGTCGCCTATTCGGAGAACGGCAAAGCTGCCGGTTTTCTGTCGCTGGAAAAACATACATCCGTCGCAGCCGAAATCCATGTAATTGGTGTCGCGCGGGATCAGCGCGGTAGGGGCTGCGGGCGCAAACTGATCGAGCAAGCAGAAACCATGCTAAGAGCCGAAGGCATCCGCTGGTTCACCGTCAAGACCCTAGCTGCATCCCATCCCGATCCGCATTATGCGGAAACCCGGCTCTTCTATGAAGCCAGCGGGTTCGAGCCGCTCGAGGTGTTTTCGGACTTGTGGGGTGAGGACACGCCTTGCCTCATGATGATGAGGCCGATCGACTGATTCCCATTTCTCGATCCCAATGGGAAGCAGGCGTTGGCTCGACGCCCGGATTAGGGCAGCTTCACCGGATGCCGCAGCGCCTGAACCTGACCGCCCTCCTCGTTGACGAATATGACACTGCCATCGACTTTTTCGTCGGAAAGCTTGGCTTCGAGTTACGCGACGACACAGCGATGACAGATGGCAAGCGGTGGGTGGTGGTCGCGCCGCATGGCGCGGCGAGCGGACTGCTACTGGCACGGGCTGTCGGTGACAGGCAACGTGGAGCGATCGGCGATCAGAGTGGCGGTCGGGTGTTCTTGTTCCTCGAAACCGATGACTTCGCCCGTGACCATCTTGCTTACACCCAGCGGGGCATCCGGTTCGTCGAGAAGCCTCGCCATGAACCGTATGGCATCGTGGCCGTCTTCGAGGACCTCTATGGCAATCGGTGGGATTTGATCGAACCTGTCACCGCCACACAATGATTCCCAATTCACCATCCTAATGAGACGGCGTTGAACGTCCCATCCGCCGTTCCTTATGGGAAGCCGATCAAACGGATGGGCGCGGCCAGCGGATCGCGATGCCGGCGATCGCCAGCGTCAGCGTCATCTCGATCACCGCCAGCACCTTGTAGAACGGTTCCGATCCGGGAAGGCTGACCGCCATGATCGCGGTGTAGAATAGCCCGAGGACGATGCAGGCCCACCGACATATGCGCGCCGGGAGCAGGAGCGACAGCGCGACCATAAGGCTCGGCACTGCCATCATCAACGACACGCCCGTGAGGACGCCGGGGGTTGCATGGCCGAGTGGCCCCATGCTGCCGTGGTTCATATCCGCCAGCGTGCCGGCGACGTAGAGGCCGAAATAGTCGCCGTAGATGTAGCAGAACATCGTCGACGCCCACAGTGCCGCCAGCTTCACCTTGGCCGGCGCTCGATATTCTTCCAACCCCACCTACGCCCCCTGCTAGTGTATTGCCGCAATAAAACAGTTGGGCCATCATCGCAACGACCGGTGTGAGATTCCCATTTCTCGATCCCATTGGGAAGCTGCCGGAGCCGATTACAGGGATAGACGATAGCGCCGCATGTGGAGGTCGCCCCGTGCATATAGGTCGCTGTCGACCGGGACTGCTAATGTTCCCTCAAAGCTGGCTCCGGCCTTTTCCAACGTGCGGCAAGAGGCAGTATTGTCCGGCCGAACGGTGACCCAGATTTCGTCAAAACCGTGGTTCCGAGCGATCGGCCCCAATGCCGCCAGCGCCTGGCTCGCATAGCCGTGCCCTCGATGTTCCGGCTCGACCTTGTATCCCACATGCCCGCCATACAGGCGCATGTAATCAGTATTGCCGAGGCGAAGTTGGATTGTGCCAACCACTTCGCCGCCAGCAATTATGTCGTAGAACTCGGCCGGTGCCCAACCACGCTCCGGGTCAGCCTCCGTCACCTTCTGCAACCTCAACGTGACCGCCATAAACGCCTCTGCTACCGCACAGCCTTCATGTTTTCGGCCATATTGCTTACGTCGGTCGCTTTCATTCTCTTTCCTGAAACTCGATCCTTGTGGAAAAGCCGCCTCACTCAAATTGCCGGGTTCATCTGCGCCGACACGCTATCGGCCATGTGCGCCGTCACCCGCATATCGACGCCGGAACGGTTTGATTTCACCCCACTGCCGACCAGCGGAACGTAGTGACGATCGGCCAAGTGTAGGACGATTAGCGTCCGACGGATTGCCGTCCATGCCATCCGCTAAAAATGGGTGGCATGGACGAGGTCATCGCGTTTTGGTCTTCGCCTCCTTCTTTTTCGACTGAGCCCTCGGCTTTCGTAACAGCATTTCGCGCATCGGGTCGGTCGCCAAGGGCGAAATCATCATGCCGACGTTCTGCGAACCGCGAGCGGCAGCAATGTCGTCGGCCATGGCGGAGGATGGCGGCTTATTATGTCCGATGTCACCGTGGATCGGCGATACGCCATGTGCTCGCCCCAAAACCGCAGCCACTTCTTCGGGCACTCGGCTCGTATCCCGGAGGATCTTGGGCAAGATACCCGCCTTCGCCTTATGGTACCCCATGATCGCGTCCCACTTATACTGCCGGTAATGCGCGATGTCGTCCCCACGGTCGTTGAGCCACAAATGGGCCTGATAGCGCGCCGTATAGCCCAGCTCGCCCGGCTTCGGCCGATCGGCAACCAGCGCAAGGGCTTTCTTGCGCAGCGTGTTTCCCGACTTCTCCTTGAGGATATCGTCCATCGCGAAGGGGCTGAACGCGTCGAGCGAATCTTCGTTCTTGCCCTGCGCCTGCCGCAACAGCCAGACCGCGGCAGCCGGGTTGTTCTCCGTCATCCATGCATAGCTGATCGTCGCGATCGCCCAGGACACGCGCCGCATCGACATGGTGCTGAGTCTCCGTCCGCCCGGCCGGCAGCGACAGTTCCAGTCCTGGGCCGTCATCATGATCTCCACCAGCCCGACCGAGGCGTGCTGGCGCCAATCCAGCCCCCAATATGTCGCGGCGGGGCGGTTCTGGCGCGACCATCCGTGATCGTTGCGCTGTTCCAGCCAGAAGGCGGGATGTGCCTCGAAATCGCGGGCGATCGCCTTGGCCTGCTGGGGCGTGGCGGGCGCGATATCGAGACCCTCCCGCTCTTCGGCCACCGCCGACAGACTTGCGGCGCAGACCTTGGCCCAGGCCGCTGCCGCTTCGGCATCGCCGCGCTGCAGGATGGTCCCCGGCGCACTCAAGGCGATCGACTGATAGGGCAGCATATCGATCGCCCGCTTGATCGCTGACGGTTGATGGGGACCGCCCGCCAGCGGGACGCGGGGCACGAAGCGCCGCGTCGAGAGTTCGATGCCTCCGTCGAATGCCATGACGAGAAGCCCGTCGTGGTTGACGGCCAGGCGGGCAAGTTCGGCGTAAAGGACGGCGACGAGGAAGGGCGGGAGATAGTCCGCCTCCGGCGCTTCCCACAACGCGCGCACGCGGTCGGGCCACGGATCATCGGCAATTGTCGGGCGCAGCGCGATCGCGCCCTTGAAGTCCTTGGCGATCACCCGGTCGAAGACCGCACGGTCGCGCAGTCGCAGGTCGTCGAGATAGATCGCCAGGTCGCGGGGCGAATGACCGACCAGCGTGACCAGATGCTCGGCACGTCCGCAATGCGCGGCCATGCTGCTGACGGCAAACGGGTCATGGCCCATGACTGCGCGAGGATCGCGCGGGCGGACCAGGATCTGCCGCCAGATCGATCCGCCGAGTTGCGCCGCGGTCATCGTACCGTCGATGATCGCAACGGCGCCTTCGGGCAGCGGGTCCAGGTCGATGGGAAGGCGGTGTGGCGTGCGGGCAATTCCGCAGCGATCGGTCAGCGGCTGGCCCGGCACCCAATAGTCCCAGCCACACCGCAGACCGACGGACGGATCAATGCCGTCGTCGAGGCCGGCCTGCGCGACCGCTGCGGCGATTTCGTCGATGATGCTCATGCCACGTCTCCCGCGTCCGCCTTACCTTCCCGATGGTTGAGGGATCGTATGTCGCTGCGCGCCTGCTCGATCGCACGGCCGAGCGCGGCATCGTGATCGGCGAGCCATTGCTCCTGCGCCGCGGTGATGGCGACCAGTGCTTCGGCGGCGGCCGCCAGATCATGCCAGTCCTTTTCCGACCCTGGCGGGGTTGCACCCAGCGCTCTTTCAATCTGCTGCATCCGGCCGATCAGATCCTCGGCACGACGCGCGAGCGCGTCGTACCCCGGGAAGCGCTCGACGCGGTCGCCGACGATGACCGAGCGGAATTCGTCGAGGATATCAGTCATGCCGCGTCCCCTCGATGGCCCGCGTCGCCGAGCGAGCGTTGATCGGTTGCGCTGGAAACCTCACCGGTCGACGCAGCTGTGACCTCCGACGAGAAGTGCGACGGCCCGCGCGGCGTATCGGAATCAATCGGCAGGCCGACGAGCCGCGGATTCCCGCCGCGCTGTTCGATCCAGTCGTGCGCCTCGCCGCGATTCATCCGCGCGGGCGGCTCGAGATCGAGCGCGGCCACCATCCGCCCGATCAGGAATCCCTGCGATTTCGTCATCGCCTTGCGCCGCCATGCATTGCTGTCGGGATGGTCACGCTGCCAGACGCGAAAGCCCGCGACGTCCTCCGCATAGGCGCGGGCTGCGCGGTCGAGCAGTAGCGCCTCCCCGCGCTTCGTCCACTCGTCGAGATGGGCACGGACCGCCGCGACCTCGGCCGCGATGATCGTGGCGCCCGGCATCGCGGCGGCGAAGGGTGCGACCAACTCGGTATAAGCGTCGAGCGGCTGGTGGCGCAGCCAGACGCGCGCCGCCGCCATTTCGCCCGTGTATCCCACATCCCGCTCGAGCCACGCGAGGGCCATGCGGTGCCACTGCTCCGATCGCGTGGTCGACAATAATCGCCCCTTGGCGTTACGCGCCCTTCGCTTGATCTCGGCCAGCCGTTCCTCAGCCCTGCGTTCTACCGCGATGGCCGCCTCATATTCGCGGCGGCGGCGGGCTTCGATGGCGTCGTATTCCATGGGTCGTCTCCTCGTCGGTGTTGGACGGGCTGACGATACGAACCTCCGATTCCGGCCGTTGCGGGGGGCGCTCCATTTTCGCTGACGATGGATGCGCGGGTGTGCGATCGACCGCCTGCTGCGACGTCGAACCGGAACCCGCCTGCGCCGCGCATTTCTGGTTCCGTCAAATGGAGCGCCCCCCGCAACGGCGGTGAGCATCAGTTCCTACGAAGCGAAAGACCGCAGATGAGGGAAGGTCTGAGGGGTGGGATGCGAAAGAAATGTTGACCCCGGTCAACGGCGCATCCGCTCCTGATCCCACCCCCCAGCCTGCGGCGTCACAATCAAGGGCGCGCGATGCTGCTGGAGACCGAGGAAGGGATATGGGCGCGGGCGGACGCGGCAGTCTTCCGCCTGATGATGGACGGCGGGCGGACAGAGCGCCGCATCCAAGCGGCGGAACGCACGGTCGCCACGGCCTTCCGGCGCGTCGCAGCGCTGCGCCAACGTCGGCGCGTTCGCGCAGCGCGGGAACAGGCGGCGGCAGACCGCAGACTTGACCGGGAACTGGCGCGTGCCTGGGGGCATCCGCTGCGCATCCGCATGGCCAAGGCCGATCGACCGGGATCGGGCAGCGCAGCACCGTCCCGTAAGATGGCGATGCTCACCGGCGTGTCGAAGCGCGCCATCCGCACCTACCAGATGCCAATGGTCGACGAACGCGGCCGCGTCTCGTTGTACTTCCGCATTCGCTACGTCGGCTTCAAATCGAAGACATGGCGCGCGGGCCTGCCCGCCGATCACGCGCTCTATATCCTGCGCGAGGATGCGCTCGAGCGGATCGGCGATGACGCGACCGATTCTGTGCCGATGTCGAACATGGGTAAGGACGCCCACGAGATTGCTGCAGGCTGGCGCGCGCTGGAGGCGGTCGAGGAAGGCTATCGCGCGAATGCGATCGTCCAGCATCGCATCATCTGGAACCTGCCGCATGACCTGACCGCGGTTGAACGCCGCGCGCTGGTCGAGGAGTTCTGCCAGCGGACTTTCGGCCGACTCGGCCTGCCGTGGGTCGCTGCGATCCACACGCCAGATGCCAAGGGCGATCAGCGCAATTACCATGCCCATGTTTGTTTCTCGCTGCGACCCTGCGAGCGCACCGGCGACCATGAATGGTCGATCGCGCAGGAGAAGGTGAACGGCCTGACCGACCCGGACGGCCTGAAGCTGATGCGGGCGCTGGCCGCCGCGCACATGAACCGTGCCTGCCGCGCGGCTGGCCGACCGGAGCGTTTCACCCATCAGACGTACAAGGAGCGCGGGATCGACGCCCAACGGCAGGCGCATGTCGGTGCAGCCGCGATGGCGGCGCACGAACGCGGAGAGCATGTTTATGCCGTCACTCGCAACGCCGTCATCGCTGAGAGCAACGAGCTTGCGGTCGAGAAGGCGCGGGTTGAACGCGAGGTACAGGCCCACGGCCGGCTGACGTCGCTGCTCGAACGGCGGATGCACGTGGCTGGCCTGCGGGCACACGCCGCTGCGCTCACCGCCCATGCGACGGTGATCGCTACGTCAGCCCGCGAGATGATCGAACGGGTCCGCCGAGCGAAGCCTGTCGTTCGACCCGTCGCTTCACAAACCGTCCTGAAGGTCCGCGATCACGCCCAGGCGATCCTGCGGCGCATCCAGCGGCGGCGGGTCGTGCATCAGCCGTCGCCTGCGGTGCGCCACACGGCCATGACATTGGCGGTCACGGCTCGAACGATCGCGGAGCGGATCGGCATGGTATCGGCACCGGTCATACCGTCCCGGACTGCGCTGACGCAGTCCCGGCGTGTCGCGACCATCGTGGCGGGTCGGGCCACGTCGACGGTGCGGCATCAGAAACTGGCCGAGCAGCGCGCCACAGCCGTAGCGATTCACCAGCGCCTCGTCGCACTTGATCGGCAACATGCGCATGAACAGGCTCGCCTCCTGATCCTAACCGCTGAACCGACGCCCTATCGGCGGGAACACAACCGCCTGATCCTTGATCTGTCCGCCATGGCGATGGCGGCACGTCAAATGATTGAAAGCCTGCCGCACGATGATCTCGGCCGCGCCCTGCGCGAGCGTCATCGCCTCGACCAGCAGCGTGCAGCCGAACAACGAAAGGGCGCCGAGGCAGCGGCAAAGCAGGCCGACGCCGAACGCGCCGCCGAAGTCGCTCGACGTACACTGGTCGAGGAAGCGTGCCGCATCCTGCGCAACGCGGAACCGCGCCCGTATCACCGGAACGGCAAACGGATCGAACCCGCCTGGTCCGTCCTGCCTCAGCGCGAGCGTGACACGGTGATGGCGGTCGGCATCGGCGACGATGACTTGCGCCGCGCTCTCCTCGAACGCGTCCGGCAAGACGACCGTGCTGACCGGACCACAGCGATGCTGGATGAGATCGAGCGGGAACGCCGTCCTGTACCGAACGTCGATGGCCGCCGACAGATCGATGCGCTGACACTGGCGACTTTCGGCCTGCGTGACGACGATATCCAAACCGAACGGGTGCAGCGCCAGCTCGAAGATATCGCTGCACAGCAAATTGGCGAACACGCGATGATCGCAAGCTATGCCGTTGCGCATCCCGACCAGTTGGTGCGGGGCGACGCAGGTTGGTCGCTGGGCCAAGCCGCCCCAGACGTCATGCGAGATCTGGTCGAGGCTTGGCGCCATGACGACAAGGTGCAAAGTGTCCTTGGAAGGCTCGCCGAACGGGTGCGGGCCGACATTGGGACCGCGCCGAAGCCAGGGTTGGCGATGGCCGACCCGCCGACGGGGGCTTCGCGGCGGAGCGGTGTGCCTGATGCCTCGTCATCCAGCACACCGCCGCCATTATCGCGAAGCGGCATTCATGGCGCCGCGCCGCCCGCATCTGGCGGAACCTCTCCGCGTCATGCGGATGGCAACGGAGGCGGGAGCCCCCGTCGGACGCCGCTGATCGACGATCCGGGCACGATGTCACGGTGAGCAGTCCATCACATGGTAATGTACCACTTGCCGTTGATGCGGCGTACCTTGCCGGTGTCGGTCTGCTTCGACCCGTCGCCAAAGCGGGTGACGGTGGTCACCACGGCGTGATCCGCCTCGGTATGATCGACCTTCTCGACCTCGACTGACGTGACCCCGCCCTTCGCCTTGGCCTTCCTGGCCTTGTCCTGCAGCATCGGCGTGATGAAGATCCCGGCGGTCGCCTTGATTTCCGGGTCGATCCGCTCGAGCGCCTCGGCGGTCTGACCGCGCCCAATCGCCTCTATTGCGGCACGGGCGGCGTCACCCGGTCCTTGGCCGCAGGCGGTCAGCGCCAGAAGCGCGGCGGCTACGACCAGCGGACGGATGTGCATCGTCCCCTTCAGGATCGCGTCCATCACAGCACCGGCTTCTTGGCACGAGCAGCGATGAAGGCGTCAGCGGCCTGCTCGACCAGTCGGCCGGGTTGCTGGGCCGAACCTTCCGGTGGCGCGATCATTACCGTTCCGCCCTGCGGGCCAACATTCGCGCTGGCGCGGAAGCCACTGCCGTTCTTGCTCCAGCGTGCCGCGAATGTATCGCCCAGCTGCTCCTCGCGAGGCTTGGCCCATTTTTCGACCAGCATGCGACGCCATTCGGCAACCGTCGTCCCTTGCGGCGCGAGGTACACGATCGACGACAGATGCGCCCCGTCCGGCCAGACGAGCATTCTTAGCGTATATCGCCCGCCAGCGTCGTCCTGAAGCGTCGTGTCGCCGAGCACGCTGCGTCGGGTCGGGGCTCCACCAGCGCCACCCGCGATATTGATCGCACCGCGTACCTCGCTTTCAAAATCGACAAAGCGGGTTGCGCCCTTGGTGACCAATTTACGGGATGTCGCGACAGCGGTCACCTCCGCCTCGCTCATACCGAGGCGAAAGCCGCCGAGATCGAAGGTGACCGGATCACCGGCAACACTGCGACCGGCAGCGCGGGTCAGGCCGACGATCACCGGCGTGGCCGGCATGGTGATGGCAGGCTGCTTCGGCCCAGTCCCAAAGACGGATGGGATCTTGTCGAGCAACTTGGTGATCGGTGCCCGCTGAGCGGCGGCGGGCACGGCGGCCAGCCCGATGACGAGTGCAATGGTCAAACGCATGTGTGTCTCCCTTGAATTAGTCGGATCAGAAGCCGGTGTGCCAGCCGACGAGCGCGGCGACGGAGCCGTCGGTGACGTCGTGCATGACGCCGAGGCGAAGCGGCATGGCGGTGCGGGTGACGTAACCGGCGGTAATCTGGACACGGCGTTGCCCTGCAAGGCTGGCGCGGGTGACGCCGTACAGGACCGAACGGCTGGAAAGGTCGTAGCCGGTGCCCAGGGTCAGCTCCGCCGCGCCCGCCTCAATGGCGAGCGGCTGCGCGATCCCGAGCGTCAGCAGACCGCCGGGCACCGCGCCGGTTGCCTGCATGCCGATCCGGCTGCCGAGGATCGGGGTCGCGCCCGTCACCAGCGAGGCGGCGTCGATCTTCAGCCGGGTGACGCCCAGCGAGCCATAGCCCTCCAGCGCCCAGCTATCGGTCACACCGATGCGGTGGTGAACCTCGACCATGACGGTGCGGGCGCCGCGTCCCAATCGCAGCGCACCGGCACCGGTCGGCATACCCATCAGCGTGCCATCCTCGTCGATGAACGAGGCGCGCAGATCGAGGCCACCCCGGCTCCAGCCCAGCGTCATCGCCTGCGCGGAACTCCCGCTGGCTCGCCCCGCCGCCATGGTCAGCCCGAGCCGTCCGCCACCGACCGCCCGGTCGACGCCGAGGCTGGTCGCGGCCTGCGGGGCATAGGCGAACACGCCATCGGCGAAGGGCGCCAGACCCATGACATCGGCCTGGAGCATGTCACCGGCATTCCATGCCGCATGCACCCCAATTGTCCCGTCGGTATAGCCAAAGGTGCCTGCCGTCGCTGCGGCTCGGACCTGATCCTGGCCGGGGCCGAAGCGGGTGCTGGTAAAGCCCATCGTCCCGCTGAAGCCGCCGAGTGACAGGCTCGCCTGTCGCCCCATCTGCTGGACCCGCCGCTCGATCCGGCGATCGGCCATGACCTGCGGCTGGAAGACGAGCGCAGCGACTGAACCGGCGAAGTCGCGGCCATAGGCGTCGAGCACCGTCACATGCGACAGCGCCGTCTGGATCGCAGCGGTACCGACCGCCCCCGGCACCACCATCACCGATTTCGCGACGCTGGTCTGGGTCGATCCGTTCGACAGCGTCGGATTGACCGGCGACAGCGCCGCCTTGAAGTCCACCAGCCCCATGCCAAACACCTCGTCCGGTCCCGGTGCACCGATGTCCTTGGCAGTCTTCAGGATGACGTCGCCTGCCTGCTGGCCGCTCAACTGCGGCCATTTGGACAGAATGTCGGCAGCGAGACCTGCGACCACGGGCGCCGCCGAACTGGTGCCGGAGAAGACACCGACCGTGCCATCGACCAGCGTGGTAACATTGGAGCCGACCGCGACGACGGTGCGGTCCTTCATGGTCCCCGCCCGATTGGAATAGGCCTCAATTTCATAGGCGTTCAGTGCCGGGCTGAGTGCGCCGACGAACAGCAGCGCCTTGCGATTGTCGGCGGTGATCCACTGGCTATTGTGGGGATCGGCAGCGCCGTAATTGCCGGTCGAGTTGACCAGCAGGCCACCGGTCGCCGCCAGCCTTTCGGTTGCCGCAGTCCAGCTCGCGCTGCCACCGACCAGCGATGAACTGACGATCTTGATACCCTTGTCCGCCGCATAGCGGATGGCCTCGTCGGTGTGCCACAAGATTTCCCCTTGCGTCTTTTCGTCCCAGTCGGCGACGCGGAGCGCAACGATCGTCGCGGATGGCGCATAACCCACCGCGCCACCGCCGTTGATGCGGGCGGCGATGATGTTGGCGACCGCCGTGCCGTGGTCCGACGCTGCGCTGCCCAGTTCGTTACGCTTGGTCCGGGTGCCGTCGGCGGCCACGATATAGCCGAAGTCCTTGGACAGCGTCTGGTCGATGCGGCCCTCAAGCTCGCCGTTCACGTTCATCACGCCATCGTCGACCACGGCGACGGTGACGCCCTGACCGGTGTGCCCGCTATCGAGCGCGTAGAGCGCATTCATGAATTCGTTGGCACCGTAGTTGCGGCGGAACTCGGGCGTGTCGTTGACCGAGCGGATCGGCTGGCGGTCCGATGGCGTGATGACATAGCCCGGCGGTGGCGTCACCGGCGTCGAATAGACCGGCGGCGGCGGCGTTGGCGTGGGCGTGGGTGTGGGTGTGGGTGTGGGTGTGGGTGAAGGCGTCGGAGACGGCGCGGGCGTTGGCGACGGTGTCGGACTTGGCGATGGCGTCGGCGCGGGCGTCGGTGTCGGCGCAGGCGTCGGTGATGGACTGGGCGTCGGCGTCGAGCCGCCAGTCGGCGGTGGCGTTGCTACGCTGCCCGCACTGCTGATCGCGCCGCCGCCCCCGCAGGCGGCGATCGTCATCGCCAGCATGCTGGCCGATGCTGCTCTGATTCCCCGTATTCCGACCATCATCATCCCCCAATGGGGATGCACGCCGGACAGCCGGCGGCACCCCAGTAAACCTAGGGTGCCGGCCCGTGAGCCGGGTGTTCGAAACCTGAAATGGAACAGGCGCGAACGCCTTTAGCCGGGGCCTGGACATGCGCGTCCGCCACCCGGCCGAAGAGCTTTTCGACCTTGTTGGTCTTTCGACCGGCTTCCATTTCGGGGTTTCGACGCCCCGGCCCACAGGACAAACTCCCACAGGCCACCTCAGGCTATAGGGCAATCCTTAACGAATTGCGACAGCCCGGAAGTGCCTCCGAAAGGCAAAGCCATGCCGCTGGCATGGAAAAGGGGCGCCGTTGGCGCTGATCCGTACGGACGGACGATGCGAAGGTTCTGAAAGAAGGAAAAAACAGGGTCGGCATCCGCCGGCTCGGCCCTCGGTCAGAATTTTCGTCGTCGGCCGGTTCTGCCGGTCATCCGCCACCATCCGCGTGCCCTAAACTCCAGCTGCTTCACGCAGTCTGGGGACAATGCCGCGTGCCTGGAGCACATTGCCAATGCTTCCTTCACCTATCATCACGGCCCTGAGCGTCGCCCGGCTCGATATCGGTCATCGCCTGGGCGTCGACCGCCAAATCCCCATCGGTGCCGCCATCCTGACCGCTGAACTGCGCGGTTCGGACATTCACTTTGCCCTCGACAGCTGTGTTCTCCAGCCTTCCGATCCCGCAGAGTGGCTCCTGACCTGGCTCGACGAACAGCTGCTACGTGATGGGGCAACGATTGCCGGATATGGCCTAGATGATGACGCGGCGCTTCTCGAGCGCCTGCCCGGTGCCAGATGGTCGCCCTGCATCCGCGCGCTTGCGGGATGCGGTCAACAATATGCCTTGAATTTGACCGCCAGCCACGACGACAAACGGCTGACCTTCGCGCAGGCCTGCGCGAACATGAACATTCTTCATGCCCAGGTCGATCGGGGGCGCCGCTTCGCTAGCTGGCTGCGGTCGGACATCAGTGAGATCGAGGGGCAGGTGCAAGTCGATGCAATCGCCACCTTTCGGCTCGTCATACGGCGCTTCGCCGCGCTGAACCCGGTCGGACACAGCATCGCCGCCGTCCTCAGCGACCATCTCTCCGTCTGGCTCGGCGAAAGCGATCAAGCCGCAGCGCAAGCGCATGTCGCGGACCTGCTGTCCGCCGCCGACTGATCCCACACGGCCGCCATGCGGCCAATGTTCAAGGAAATACCCATGTCTTTCATCGACCTGTCGATCGAGGAGCGAGGTTTCGCGCCCGCGTCGATCGCACTCGCCATCCGCACCATCGGGGCCTGTCCCGCCGCCCGCAACAGGCCGGATGCCCGCATCCTCTGCGGGATCGGCATGCTCACTGTCACTCCGGATCATGACGGCTACCGCTTCTCGACCGAGGCTCGCTGTCTCGGCGAAGGGGATACGGTCCTCGATCTGCTCGACTGGCTGGAGCCGCAGATCGCATCACCCCATGCCTTGATCAGCTGGCACAATTTCGGCGCCGTCCCATATCGTCTGCTCGCGCTGGCCGATCCGGCGCGCCACCCGCGCATCATCGCGGCCGCAGCCGACACCGCGGGGCGATGGCGGGCCCTGCCGCCCGGCCACACATGGCACCTTCGCCAGGCACGCGCGCATCTCATGCCGTGCATGTGCCCGCTGCAAACGCCGGTCGACGAATGCGAGGGGTCAATGCCGACCTTCCTGCTGCCGGATCCGAGCACGACTGCTGTCGAACTGATCGGCGAGGCGATCGCCGGATGGCGATGCTGGGCTCAAGGCTTCGGCGATTTCGACGACGCCGATCACCCCGCACAGGCAGCACTCCGGGCACTGGACCGCTGGCGGGGCGAGCAACGCACCGCCCGCTGACCTTTCCCTTAACCGAAATGTGGGCGCGCGATCGCCCGCCGGAGAACTACTATGCACCACGACCTGACCTCGCTCTGGAAGAGCAACACGCCCCGCTTCGTCGTCGTCCTCGATGCCGAACTCGCCTATGACCATGAAGCGCATGGCCGATACCAGGCAAGCGAACGCTTCCTGCCCGCCGATGCGGCTAACCTGTCTTCGCGCGAATTACGGACTGACCCGCGCGTGACACCGCGCTGGCCCTGTCACCGGATCACGACACTGAGTTGGCTGGTGATGACCGAGGCCGATGACGGCCTGCGACCGGTTAGGCTGGAAACGCGCGGCCTGCCGGAGCAGGACGAAGCCGCTGTCCTGAAGGCCTTTTTCACCGATATGGAGCAGCTTGGCCACGTCCAGCTCGCGACCTGGGGTGGCTTCCACGCCGACCTGCCGCAGATCCTGATCGGGGCGATCGACGCCGGCCTGCGGTTGCCATCGTGCCTGACAGGCCTGTTGTCGCCATGGCGGCGCGATGCATCGGGCCATCTCGACCTCTGCAGCGAAATGTGCGGCGGGGCGGCCCCCGCGCACCTCGCCGAGGTCGCTGCCCGGCTGGGCATCCCGGCCAAACTGACCTGCCGGCCGGACCTCGTCTCGCAATTGATGCAGCAGGGCAAATGGTCGGCAGTCCGCTCGGTCTGCGAGGGCGACGTGCTGAGCACTGCGGCACTTCTGATGCGCTGGCGCCACCTGTCCGGCGGCACCGTCTCCGTCCTGGAGGCAACGCGGCGGTTGACGGGCTTCGTCACCGAGCACTGCGCCCACCGACCTTACGCTGCCGATTGGCAGCGATACGCCGACGACCTGCTCGCCGCATCCTTCGCGGCGGAAGCCCGCAAACTGGAAACCTTGGGAGCCTCGGCCTGCAACTGAGCCGTGATGATGGCCTCTTCGAAGGGGCGGAAAAGAAAGAAGGATCAACGATATGAGCGTCATCGAATCAATGGATACGATGCAGGCCTGGACCATCGGCCTGCGTCTCGCGATGGGCTATCCACAATATGCGCCCATCGGCAATCCGATCGCCTATGCCTCGGGCGGGCGCAAGAACTTCGCCGAGGCACTGGAGATCGCCGCCATCGTCGAACAGACCAACCGAGACTTCGTCCTCGTGCAATTCGACCTGCCCATCGCCGATGGGCCAGTTGGCATCTCGCTTGCCACACGCGGCAACGTCCTTGTCGAGTGGCACGCGGACGTGCAGCCCTACCTCGCCAGCGACGACGGGATCATCGAACTGCTCAGCGACACGCATCGCTGGTCGGTCGGGCCGCGCTCCATCCTGACCGCGTCGCCGCTGCCGTCCCACAGCCGCATCAAGCGCGGCATTGAACGCGCGCACCGGCGCTGGCGGGAAGCCGCCGATCAGATGCGCGGCATCGAATTGCACGGTTCGGTTTTCATACCCGCCGGGGGCAGCTACGCCGACGCGACACCGATGGAGGAGGTGCGGGTGGCGGCGTGAGGCGTCGTCAGCCTCGTTGGCGCGTAAGATGTGCGTACCGTCAACGCTGACAGGACTGTCACATCGTTGGCGGTCGATTGGACGACAGTATTCAATCGACCGCCAGCCAGTCAACTTTCGACCAAAGCCAGTCGTTCTGCCCTGCACGGCCAACTTCCGGTTCCACCAAATGCGGTCAATCGCCGTGACCTAAGCAGACGATTGGCAAAGCGAATAAAATGGGTGGCATTCGTCAACGCAACGCACATATAGACGCTGCCCCCGTTACGAGCAGGAGCAGCGTCTATGTTACCGTCAGCTGAAGTCCGTTTCGCACCGTGCATCAGCCATCGGCAGAGGGAAGCCTCAGGGCTTCCCTCTTAGCCGCGCGGCGGGAAGGGATCGTTGCCGTAGCTGTTACGCTCACGGATCAGATTATTCCTGCCATGGATGAGGACTTCGCTGCCCTGGTTACGGGCAATCTCCGTCGCCCGCGCGATTGCCTCGCGCTGCGTGTCGAAGTGTGCCGTATCACGGCTGTTTCCCGCCCCCAGAACTGCCCAGTCGTCACCGCGACGGACCACATGCTGGTTCTTGCCTGCCATTCAAATCACCCCCTTCCGGATTGGCAGTTAGAATATGGAATTGAGCAATCGAACATTCAAGGAAGAATTTGACATTTTTGTTCGATGGTGTATATAGAAGGGGAAAAATGTGTGGAGATGACTGCCCTCCCTGGCAGTGAGGAGATCGTCATGACCAGCCCAGAACTAGCCCGCAGGCTGCGGGAAGCACGGGAGCTTGCCAGCGTAAGCCAGCAAGCCGCGGCAGATCACGTCGGCATTCCGCGCACCGCGATCACCCAGATTGAGGCGGGCAACCGTCTTGTCTCCACCTTGGAGCTGAGCAAGCTCGCCGAGCTTTACCGTCGGCCACTATCGTGGTTCCTCACCGAAGTGCAGCCGCAGGATGATGACGTGCTTGTCGCACTCCATCGGCTTGCACCTGGCCTGCAAGAAGATGATAGCATCCGTCTTCAGGTGACGCGGTGCGTTTCCCTGTGCCGCGAAGGCGTCAACCTTGAGGCGATGCTTGGACGCGAAGAGCGCCCCAGCCCCCCTGTGTATCAGGAGCCCACCCCCCGTTCCGTGTGGGATGCCGTCCTTCAGGGGCATAAGGTTGCCGACCAAGAGCGCCGTCGTCTTGGTTTGGGAAGCGCGCCACTTCCAGACCTCGCTGAGATGATGGTTGATCAGGGCATTTGGGCATCAGGGGCAAACCTGCCTGGCACCATGTCTGGCCTATTCCTGCACCATCCAAGCATCGGCATGGCAATTCTCGTCAATGCGCAGCATCCGCGCGCGCGCCGCCGTTTCTCCTACGCGCATGAATATGCGCATGCCCTGTTCGATCGGGATCGGGTGGCGAATGTCACCACCACCGACAATCGGGCAGAACGGGTTGAGCAGCGCGCGAACGCCTTCGCTTCCGCTTTTCTGCTACCCGCAGAAGGCATAGACGACGAATTGCGCCAGCTCGGGAAGGGCCAGCCTTCCCGTGGTGACGTACTTGTGTTCGATGCCGCCAGCGGCGGCAGCATCGAGGGGCAGGCACGGCCTGCACCCAATTCGCAAACCATCGGCTTTCAGGACGTGGCCTACATCGCCCACCGCTTTGGCGTGAGCTACGAAGCGGCGGTGTTTCGCCTCAAGAGCCTTCGCCGCATCAGTCCAGCGGAAAGTGAAGCGCTGCGCACCCCCGGCAAGCAGGATGCGGGACGCGATTACCTCAGGGCGCTGGAGCTGTTTGACGACCTTGAAGGCACCGACAACCAGAAGCGTGGCAGCCGCGAGCTGCGTAGTCGCATCGCGCACCTGGCCATTGAGGCCTACCGCCGTGGGGAAATCTCCCGTGGGCGATTGCTCGACCTGAGCAAGTCCCTCGAAATCGAAGGTCGTCATCTCTTCGATCTGGCTGAGGTGGCCCGCTCTGCGTGATGGTTTTTCCTGACGCCATCCTCGTGACTGACACCTCCGTGTTGGTCAATTTCCTCCGCATTGATCGGATGGAACTGCTTGGCGCATTGCCCTGCCGCTTCATCGTCACCGACCATGCCGCAGGCGAGCTGACAGATTTCTATCCTGAGCAGGTGGAGCGGTATCGAGCGGCATTGGCCGCAGGCCACGTCGAGGCCTGCACCGTCACCAACGAGGCGGCGCTCAATATTTTCGGGCAGCTGACGGGTACGACCCGTCTAGGCGTGGGTGAAAGTGCCACGATCGCGCATGCCATGGTGACAGGTGCGGGGGTGGCGATCGACGACCGACGTGCCATCAACGAGGCCCAGCGGATCGCCGAAGGATTGGTGATCGTGCGGACCGCTGATCTTATGGTGCGCATGATTGAGCATGCCTTGATAACAGTTGCGCAGGCCGACACCATCAAGGACGATTGGGCAGCTAATCACCGCTTTCGCATTCCTGTCGCCAGCTTCACCGAGATGATGTAGCCTTCCGTTTGTGGCATTCATAAAGAAGTGCGCGATTGCGATGCGGCGTTCGCTGGCGAGAGCAACGCCAAAATCCCATGCGATTGGCAGCTTTCGGCGAGAACGGTCATCGACCTGTAATCTCAGAACGACGGCTTCGTCCCAAACTCGGCCACCCGAGATTCGGGACTAGGCCGCGAGGGCTATCGATGAATCGTCGCGTCAGGCCCTATCGACTCACGTTCGGGTAGAAGACCCCATTAAGCCGCCCTCGGAACCCGAATTTCCCAATGATCTGAGTGCCCACCGCTTTCACCTCGGGCGCGCCATCGAACATTTCGGATTGATCGCCTGACCGAGGCCGCTGCGCATCGCGCGTGGGGCTGGGCCGCTGGGGCTTTTGTCGTGGGGGTGGCGCGGTGTACGGAACGGGCAAGGGCTCCGTCAGCGAGTCGTCGTGCTCGGGCGTGCCGGGCCATCCGGGATAGAGGCTGCCGCGTGACGATCATCTCCGCCCCGACCGACTATCGGGAGGCCGCGCGCCGGCGGCTGCCGCCGTTCCTGTTCCACTATATCGACGGCGGCGCGAATGCCGAGCACACGTTGCGCCGCAATGTCGAGGATCTGGCCGGGATCGAACTGCGCCAGCGGGTCCTGCGCGACGTCGCCGATCTCAGCCTGGAGACCGAGCTGTTCGGCACCCGGATGGCGATGCCGGTGGTCCTGGCGCCCGTCGGGCTGACCGGCATGTATGCCAGGCGCGGCGAGGTGCAGGCGGCGCGCGCGGCGGCGGCCAAGGGCATTCCCTTCACTCTGTCGACCGTCTCGGTCTGCGCGATCCAGGAAGTGCGGGCGGCGTCCGCTGCGCCGATCTGGTTCCAGCTCTACGTGCTCAAGGATCGCGGCTTCATGCGCGACGCGCTGGAGCGGGCGCAGGCGGCGGGGGTGACGACCCTGGTCTTCACGGTGGATATGCCGACGCCCGGTGCACGCTACCGTGATGCGCATTCGGGCATGTCGGGGCCCAATGCCGCGTTTCGCCGGATGGTGCAGGCGGTCACGCATCCGCGCTGGGCCTGGGATGTGGGCTTGCGCGGGCGGCCGCATGACCTGGGCAATATCTCGGCCTATCGCGGCGCGCCGACCGCGCTGGCCGACTATATCGGCTGGCTGGCGGCCAATTTCGATCCGTCGATCGCCTGGCGCGACCTGGAATGGATTCGCGGTGTCTGGAAGGGCGCGATCGTCATCAAGGGCATTCTCGACCCGGAGGACGCGCGCGACGCGGTGCGCTTCGGCGCGGACGGGATCGTCGTGTCCAACCATGGCGGGCGGCAGCTGGACGGCGTGCGGTCGAGCGCACACGCCCTGCCCGCCATCGCCGACGCGGTGAAGGGCGAACTACGGCTGCTCGCCGATTCGGGCATCCGATCGGGGCTCGACGTGGTGCGGATGCTGGCGCTGGGGGCGGATGCGGTGATGCTGGGCCGCGCCTTCATCTATGCGCTGGCGGCGGACGGGGAGGCCGGGGTCGCCAACCTCCTCCGCCTGATCGACAGCGAGATGCGCGTCGCCATGACCCTGACCGGCGTCCGTTCGGTCGCCGAACTCGACCGGACGGCGCTGGCCGGGCGTATCGCCTAGCGCGGCATCTGTTGCAGCATCTGGATATGCTGCTGCACGATCGGGATGGCGCTTTGCGCGCTGGCCTTCAGCGCGGGCTTGTCGCCATTCGCCGCGAAGCCCTGGTGCAGTTCGAGCGCGGCCTGATGCGCGGGAATCTGCTGCCCGATATAGAGCCGGTCGAAAGCATCGCCCGAAGCGCGGCTCAGCTCGCCGATCGAGGCCTGCGCCCCGCCCAGCCGGGGCGGTGTCGGCCTCAGGCCGTCCTGCCGCGCCGCCTGCACGGTGGCGGCGGTCGTCTGCTGGTGATGATCGATCATCATCTGCGCGAATCGCCGGACATCGGCATTGCGCGACTTTTGCAGCGCGAGCTTGCTGGAGGTGATCTCGTACAGATCGCTCATGCCCGCCGCCTTCACATAATCGGGGGCCTTCGCCGTGGCGGCGGCAGGGGGCGGGGGCGGCGGGGTCTGCGCCATGGCGGGGGTGGCGGCGGCGATGCCGAGCGCGAGGCAAAGGGCGGGCGCGATGCGAAGGGCCTTGGGCATGATGATCTCCCGTGCAATGGATGTGGGATCGCAACCGGCCGATCATCGCGCTGTTCCAGATAAATATCTGAAATATAACGCGGATCAGTCACTTGGGCGATATGGGAGGGGCGCGTCCAACCGGAAAAGGCACGGCGCTGCGATATTAGGGCATGACACCGCCGCCTGCCGTCTGTTAGCCCTGTCGCCATGCCCGTTTCGGCCGCCGCATCCGCCCGCGAGATCCTCGTCCGCCTCCACGACGTGATGGCGTCGCGCGCGCCAGCCCAAGCCAAGCTGAACCAGGTGGTCCAGATCATCGGCGAGGCGATCGGCAGCGAGGTGTGCTCCATCTATCTGCTACGCGAGGGCGTGCTGGAGCTGTTCGCGACGCGCGGGCTGGCCGAGGAGGCGGTCCACGTCACCAAGCTGGCGCTGGGTGAGGGGCTGGTCGGCACGATCGCCGAGGATGTCGAGGTGCTGAACCTGGACGAAGCCGCAAGCCATCCCGATTTCGCCTATAAGCCCGAGACGGGCGAGGACCGGTTCCACAGCTTTGCGGGCGTGCCGATCATCCCGGCGCGAACGGGCGGTGGGCGTGCTGGCGGTGCAGCATAGCGAGCCGCGCAAATATGCCGATGTCGAGATCGAGGCGCTGCAGACCGTCGCGATGGTCCTGTCCGAACTGATCGCCAATGCCGGGCTGATCGACGCGGCGGGCGCGGCGGGCGCGCGGCCGCAGATGACCGCGTCGGTCCGGCTGGGCGGACAGAAGCTGGTCGACGGCATGGGCAGCGGCTTTGCGGTCTATCACCAGCCGCGCATCGTCATCGAGCATACGGTCGCCGAGGACATCGATGCCGAGCGCCGCCGGGTCTATGCCGCGTTCGACAAGATGCGCGAACAGATCGACCGCATGGCGCGCGAGGCCGAGTTCGGTGTGGCGGGCGAGCATGTCGAGGTCATCGAGACCTATAAGATGTTCGCCTATGACGAGGGCTGGGCGCGCCGGATCAACGAGGCGATCGACAGCGGCCTGACCGCCGAGGCCGCTATCGAGCGGGTGCAGCAGCGCACGCGCCAGCGGATGCGCCAGATCGACGACCCGCTGCTCGCCGACCGGATGCACGATCTGGAGGACCTGTCCAACCGGCTGCTGCGCATCGTGTCGGGCCAGATGGGGACGGCGGCGCAGCTGGGCCTGCGCCAGGACACGATCCTGATCGCGCGCAACCTGGGCCCGGCCGAGCTGCTGGAATATGACCGGCGGCGGCTGAAGGGCGTGATCCTGGAGGAAGGGTCGCTGACCGCGCATGTCATCATCGTGGCGCGCGCGATGGGCGTGCCCGTGCTGGGCCGGGTCAGCGACGTGCGGCGCCAGATCGCGGAGGGCGACCAGCTGCTCCTCGACGTGACCGAGGGCAGCGTGCTGGTCCGTCCGACCTCGGCGATGGAGGAGGCGTTCGAGGCCAAGCTGGCGCTGCGCCAGAAGCGGCGCGCGGCGTTCGCGGCCCTGCGCGACGTGCCGCCGGTGACGAAGGACGGGCACCGCGTCACGCTGATGGTCAATGCCGGGCTGCGCGACGATGCCGCCGCGCTCGACACCACGGGGGCGGACGGGATCGGGCTGTTCCGCACCGAATTCCAGTTCCTCGTCTCCGCCACCCTGCCGCAGCGCGAGCGGCAGCAGCGTCTGTACCGTGACGTGATGGAGGCGGCGGGCGACCGGCCGGTCGTGTTCCGCACCATCGACATCGGCGGCGACAAGGCGCTGCCCTATCTGAACACGCCCGCCGGGGACGAGGAGAATCCCGCGATGGGCTGGCGCGCGCTGCGCCTGGCGCTGGAGCGCGACGGGCTGATGAAGGCGCAGGCGCGCGCGCTGATCGAGGCGGGGGCGGGGCGCACCCTCCACGTCATGTTCCCGATGGTGTCGGAGGCGTGGGAGTTCGACGAGGCCAAGGCGCTGTTCGAGGCGCAGCGCGCCTGGCTGGGCGCGCGCGGACGCCGCCTGCCGATCGAGGTGCGCTACGGCGCGATGCTGGAGGTGCCCGCGCTGGCCGAACAGCTCGACCTGATACTGCCCAATGTCGATTTCCTGTCGATCGGCACCAACGACCTGACCCAGTTCCTGTTCGCCGCCGACCGGGCCAACCCGAAGCTGGCCGAGCGCTATGACTGGCTCAGCCCTTCGATCCTGCGCTTCCTGCGCCGGGTGGTCGAGCCCGCGCGCGCGGCGGGGGTGCGCGTCGGCGTGTGCGGCGAGATGGGCGGGCGTCCGCTGGAGGCGATGGCGCTGATCGGGCTGGGGCTCGACCGGCTGTCGATCACCCCGGCGGCGGTCGGGCCGGTCAAGGCGATGATCCGCTCGCTCGACCGCGCGGCGATCACCGCCGAGATGGCGCGGCTGCTTGCCAATCCGGTCCGTGACATGCGCGGGGCGCTTGGTGCCTGGGCTGCGACGAATGGTGTGGAATTGGCCTGACGCGGGGCGGGGCTCCGCGTTGACTTGATCCCAGCCGTCTGAAAGAACGACCGCGATCATGGGGTGGGCCATGGTCACTTCGGAGTTGAGAATGGACGAGGTCAATCCCGGCCACGATGCCGCACCGGCGGCACCTGCCCGCGCCGGTGACGTCCTGCGCACGGCGCGCGAGGCGCAGGGGCTTTCGCTCGGCGATATCGGTGCGCGGACGCGTATCCCCAGCCGCCATCTCGCGGCGATCGAGGCATCCGATTATCAGAGCCTGCCATCGGCCACCTATGCGGTCGGCTTCGCCAAGGCCTATGCCCGTGCCGTGGGCGCGGACGAGGTGGCGATCGCGCAGGCGGTGCGCGCCGATGTCGACCGGCTGGGCCGCCGCATCACCGAATATGTGCCCCAGGATATCGCCGATCCCGCCCGCGTGCCGTCGCGCGGGCTGGCGATTTTCGGCGTCGGGCTGGCGCTGGCGCTGCTGATCATCGCCGGGCTGTGGTACGGCACCGACCTGTTCCGCCGCGACCACACCGCACAGGAGGTGCCCGCTGCGACCCCGCTCGCCAATGCGAACGCCGCCGCTCCGGCTCCGACGCCCGCGCCCAGCCCGACCCCGGTGACGGGCGGCAAGGTCGTGCTGACCGCCAAGGGCGATGTCTGGCTGCGTGTCTATGACGCCAACAACGTCACGCTGAAGATGGGCACGCTGAAGCCCGGCGAGCAATATGAGGTGCCCGCCGATGCGCAGGGGCCGCTGTTGAATGTCGGCCGTCCCGACAAGCTGGCGGTGACGCTGAACGGCGCGGCCATCCCGCCGCTGGGCGACGGTTCGCGCGCGATCAAGGACGTGCGGCTCGACCCCGCCTCGATCGCGGCGCGTCTGTCCGGCGCGCCCCAGCCCGCCGCCAGCGCCTTGCCGACTCCTGTCGCCGCGCCGCGCGTGCGCGAGGAGCGACGGCGCCCGACGACGACCGGCAATGATGCAGGGGTGACGGCACCGCCCGCCCCCGCGCCGTCGCCGACGCCCGCCGCCACGGCACCGGCCGATCTTTAAGGCTGGAGACAGCCGGGACGGGGCATAGGGTGCCGCGTCCGTTCAACAACCAGCCCACCGGGGGGTGAGACCGATGCGTAACCTGTTGCTGGCCGGGGTCGCGGCCGTGATGATCCTGCCGACCGCCGCGCAAGCCCAGTCCAATGTCGAGGGCCGGGTCGGCAAGCTGGAAAGCGAGATGCGCGCGGTCCAGCGCAAGGTGTTTCCGAACGGCGCGGGCGGCTATGTCCAGCCCGAGATCACCGCGCCCCAGACCCAGGCGCAGGCCCCCGGCGTGCCCGCGACGAGCGCGCTGGCAGACCTGACCTCGCGCGTCACCTCGCTTGAGGAGCAGATGGCCAATCTGACCGGCCAGATCGAGCAGAACGGCTTTCGCACCCGCCAGCTTCAGGAGCAGTTCGACGCCTATAGGCGCGGCACCGAGGCGCGGTTGAAGGCGCTGGAGGCCGGGCCCGCCCCGATCGCCCCGGCCGGGCAGAGCGCGCCGCTCGACACCGGAACGCCCGCTCCGACGGCCTCGACCCGCCCGACCAAGACCCCGGCGGCGGTCGTCGCGAGCGGCGATACGGCGACCCCGGCGGCGGCCGGCGGCGCGGCAGTGGAAAAGCCATCGACCGGCGATGCGGCCGAGGACGCCTATCTCTATGGCTATCGCCTGTGGGCGGCCAAGCGCTACCCCGAAGCCGAGGCGCAGTTGAAGAAGGTCGTCGCGGACTATCCCAAGAGCCGCCGCGCCAGCTATGCGCAGAATCTGCTGGGCCGCACCTATCTCGACTCGGGCAAGCCCAGCCTCGCTTCGATGGCCTTTTACGAGAATTACAAGAAATTCCCGGATGGCGAGCGCGCCCCCGAAAGCCTGATGTATCTGGGCCAGGCGCTGACCAAGCTCAACAAGGCCGCCGATGCCTGCAAGGTCTATGACGAGCTGAGCGATGTCTATGGCGCCAAGCTGTCGGGCGCGATGAAGGGGCAGGTCGCGGCGGGACGTTCGGCGGCCAAGTGCCAGTAAGCGGCTGATCCGCTCGAAACCGGCGGCGGGCAGGGGGCCGAAACCCCTTGCGCGCGGGCGGCGGAAGGGCCAGAGCGGGCGCATCCCTCACCAGTTTCGAGAGCATCATGGCCACCGATGCCACGGCCGTCGATCAGATCGCGCGTTTCGCGGCGGATCTGACGATCCTTCACGATTTGTCCTCCGATACGGCGCCGCTGTTGCTGGGCGTGTCGGGCGGCCCCGACAGCATGGCGATGCTGATGCTGGCGGCTTCGGCTTTTCCGGGGCGGATCGCGGTGGCGACGGTCGATCACGGTCTGCGCCCCGAGGCCGCCGACGAGGTGCGGATGGTCGCGGCACACTGCGCCACTTTGGGCGTGCCGCATCACGCCCTCAGGCCCGGCGAGGCGATCGCGGGAGCCAGCATCCAGGCGCAGGCGCGCGAGGTCCGCTATGCGCTGCTCGCCGAGCAGGCGCGCGCGATCGGCGCAGCGGCGATCCTGACCGCGCATCATGCCGACGACCAGGCCGAGACCTTCCTGATGCGCGCCGCGCGCGGGGCCGGGCTGTCGGGGCTGTCCGGGGTCCGGGCCCGGACGGTCATCGCAGGCATGACGGTGCTGCGCCCGCTGCTCGACTGGCGCCGCGCCGAGCTGCGCCGGATCGTCCGCCGCGCCGAGGCGCCCTTTGTCGACGATCCCGCCAATCATGATCCCCGGCACGACCGCACCCGGTTCCGCCAGCTGCTCGACGGGCATGAATGGCTGGGCGTGGCGCAACTCGCGCGGGCGGCGGCGCAGCTGGCCGAGGCGGACACCGATCTGCGCGCGACGGTCGACTGGCTGTGGCAGGAGCGGGCGCAGATCGACGGGGACAATGTCCGCATCGCCGCCGCCGACCTGCCGCGCGAACTGGGGCGTCGGCTGGCGCGGCGCGCGATCGGCACCGTTCGCGCCGCCGCCGCGATCGAGGCTCCCGCCTGGAACGAGGGCGGCAATATCGAGAAGCTGCTCGACGCGCTGGCACAAGGCAGCCGCGCGACCCAGGCGGGCGTGATCGCCAGCGTGCGGTCGGGTATCTGGCGCTTCCGTCCCGCGCCGCCCCGCCGCACCGGCTGACTGGGGGGCTGACTCGGGCGCGTGATCGACGTCGGAGGGGGCGCTCGATCACTTTGATCGGCGTTGTTCCATTGCCATTAACCTCGCTGTGCCTATCTTGAGGGCTGAAAGGTATCCGGCACCGATGAACGACAACGACAAGCAACAGAGCCCCGATCCCAATGGGGGCGGCAACCCCTGGATGAAGAGCCTGTTGATCTGGGTGGGCATCCTGATGGCGCTCGCCCTGTTCGTCAGCCTGTCCGGCGCGGGATCGTCGGCCCAGAGCGGCAACCAGATCGAATATTCCACCTTCCTCGACAAGGTGGACGAGGGGACGGTGAAGACCGCCGTCATCTCGCGCGATTCGATCACGGGCACGCTGTCCTCGGGCGAGAAATTTCGCACCAGCCCGGTTCCCGATTCGCAGCTGATCCCGCGTCTGCGCGACAAGGGCGGGTGAGGAGGCGTGACCTTCACGGCCAAGGCCGAGGAAGGCCCGTCGATCTGGATGCTGATGCTCTATAATTCGCTGCCGTTCCTGCTGTTCATCGGCATCGCCTTCTTCGTGCTGCGCCAGATGCAGAAGGGCGGCGGGGCCAGCGGCGCGATGGGCTTTGGCAAGAGCCGCGCGCGGATGCTGACCCAGAAGGAAGGCAAGGTGACCTTCGACGATGTGGCCGGCATCGACGAAGCGCGCGAAGAGCTGCAGGAAATTGTCGAGTTCCTGAAGGACCCGTCGAAGTTCGCCCGTCTGGGCGGCAAGATCCCGAAGGGCGCGTTGCTGGTCGGCTCGCCCGGCACCGGCAAGACGCTGCTGGCGCGCGCGATCGCGGGGGAGGCGGGCGTGCCCTTCTTCACCATTTCGGGTTCGGATTTCGTCGAGATGTTCGTCGGCGTCGGCGCCAGCCGCGTGCGCGACATGTTCGAACAGGCCAAGAAGAGCGCGCCCTGCATCGTCTTCATCGACGAAATCGACGCGGTCGGCCGTCATCGCGGTGCGGGCCTGGGCAACGGCAATGACGAGCGCGAGCAGACGCTGAACCAGCTGCTGGTCGAGATGGATGGTTTCGAGGCCAATGAGGGCATCATCATCATCGCCGCGACCAACCGCCCCGACGTGCTCGATCCCGCGCTGCTGCGTCCCGGCCGCTTCGACCGCCAGGTCGTGGTGCCGCGTCCGGACATCGACGGCCGCGTGAAGATCCTCGAAGTCCATATGAAGAAGGTGCCGCTGGCACCCGACGTCGATGCCCGCGTCATCGCGCGCGGCACGCCGGGCTTCTCGGGTGCGGACCTGGCCAATCTGGTCAACGAAGCCGCGCTGATGGCGGCGCGCAAGGGCAAGCGCCTGGTCGCCAATGCCGAGTTCGAGGAAGCCAAGGACAAGGTCATGATGGGCGCGGAGCGTCGCTCGATGGTCATGACCGAGGACGAGAAGCGGATGACCGCCTATCACGAGGCGGGCCATGCGATCATCGCGCTGCACGAACCGGCCTCGGACCCGATCCACAAGGCGACGATCATCCCGCGCGGTCGCGCGCTGGGCATGGTGATGCGCCTGCCGGAGCGCGACTCGTACAGCTATCACCGCGACAAGATGTACGCGAACCTGGCCGTCGCCATGGGCGGTCGCGTCGCCGAGGAGATCATCTTCGGTTACGACAAGGTGTCGAGCGGCGCGAGCGGCGACATCCAATATGCCACGGGTCTGGCGCGCGACATGGTCACCAAATGGGGCATGTCGGACAAGGTCGGCCCGGTGGAATATGCCCAGCCCGAGGGCGAGAGCTTCCTGGGTTACTCGTCCAGCCAGCCGGTGCGCATGTCCAACCAGACCGCGCAGTTGATCGACGACGAGATCAAGTCGATCGTCGAGGGCGGCCTGCACCGCGCCAAGCACGTCCTGACCGAGCATGTCGACCAGCTCCATCTGCTGGCCGGTGCGCTGCTGGAATATGAGACGCTGTCGGGCGACGAGATCAAGAAGCTGATCGCGGGCGACGATATCGGTCGCGACGATCCCAAGGCGAAGGCGGTGCCGATCGCCAAGGCGGGAACCTCGATCCCGAAGACGCGGCGCGGCCCCGGACCGTTCGGATCGCCGAGCCCGCTGGGGGCGTGATCTTCCAGCCAAGCTGACATAAGGGCCATCCCCGAAAGGGGGTGGCCTTTTTGTTTGGAGGCGTGCGCCATCCCGTGCGCTTCGACTTCGCTCAGCGTGAACGGCGGTTTCGGGTGAGGGGGGCGGTGCCTCTCTCCGTTCGGCCTGGGCGAAGTCGAAGGCCATGTCCCAACCGGACCCGATCAAGCCTAGCCCCGGTCCCCGCACCCGACTAAGCTACTCATCCGGATCGCAAAATCACCGGCGCCGATGCCGGACCCGCGATCAGGAGTGGAGGATGCCCGCATGACCGATATCCCCCCGACCGATTCGCTGCATGACCGGGCCGTCCGGATTTATGACGCCTTCACCCATGAGCATCACGACCGCCGTACCCTGTTGCGTCAGATGACCGCGCTGGCCGGGTCGGCCGCGGCGGCCGAGGCGCTGATCCTTGGCATCGCCGCCAGTCCGGCGGCGGCCACGCAGACCGATCCGCACGACACGCGGCTGCGGATCGACCGGCGCGAGGGGATGGAGGCGGGCGCGCGGTCGGCGGCCTATCTCGCCAGTCCCCGGACTGCGCGGAAGCGGCTGGGCACGGTCCTGATCATCCATGAGAATCGCGGCCTGACCCCACATATCGAGGATGTCGCGCGGCGGCTGGCGCTGGCCGGATTCCACGCGATCGCGCCCGACCTGCTCGCCCCCCAGGGGGGGACGCCGCCCGACGAGGACAAGGCGCGCACCCTGATCGGTACGCTCGACTATGATCTGGCGCTGGCCCAGGCGCGGGCGATGATCGACCATGGGCGGGCGGATCGGACGGGGACCGGCAAGGTCGGCGCGGTCGGCTTTTGCTGGGGCGGGGCGTTCGTCAACCGGCTGGCGGTGGCGGCGGGACCGGCCCTGGCGGCGGGGGTCGCCTATTACGGGCCTGCCCCCGACCCGGCCGAAGCGGTGAAGGTCCGCACGCCGCTGATGCTCCATTATGCGGGCAAGGATGCGCGGGTGAACGCGACCGGCACGCCTTGGGTCGCGGCACTCAAGGCGGCGGGGCGGCCGGTCGAGGCCTTCACCTATCCCGGCGTCGATCATGCGTTCAACAATGACAGCTCGGCGGCGCGCTATGACGCGGCGGCGGCCGCGCAGGCATGGGAGCGGACGATGCGCTTCCTGCATCGCCATCTCGACCGGGTCTGACCGGTCCGGCACGTATCGAGGAAACATGCGATGACCGACGATCTGACGCTCTACACCAACCCCCGCTCGCGCGGCCGCATCGCGCGCTGGATGCTGGAGGAGAGCGGGGCCTCTTACGATACGGTGGTGCTCGACTATGGGACGACGATGGTCGCGCCCGCCTATCGCGCGATCAACCCGATGATGAAGGTGCCCGCCATCGTCCATCGCGGGCAGGTGGTGACCGAAACCGCTGCGATCTGCGCCTATCTGGCCGATGCCTTTCCGGATGCCGGGCTGGCGCCATTGCCGGCGGAGCGTGCCGATTATTATCGCTGGCTGTTCTTCGCGGCGGGCCCGCTGGAGGCGGCGATCACCAACCGCGCGATGGGCGTGACCCCGACGGTCGAGCAGCAGCGCATGGCGGGCTATGGCGATTTCGACCGGGCGGTGGCGGTGATCGGCGATGCGGTGGCGCGCCATCCCTATATCGCGGGGGATCGCTTCACGGCCGCCGATGTCTATCTGGGGTCGCAACTGATGTGGTTCACCCAGTTCGGACTGCTGCCCAAGACCGAGCCGGTCATGGCCTATATCGGCCGGTTGAGCGATCGCCCCGCCCATGCGCGCGCCACTGCGCTGGACGACGAAAGGGTCGAGGAAGGGGTGGCCTGACTCCGCCCCGGCGGGTCAGGCGAGTACCGGAAACGCGCGCTGTGCCTGCTGGGCGGCGCGCAGCATGTCGAGCCCGGCGGCGAAATGATTGCCCGCCAGCGGCTGGTTCAGCGCATCGGCGCCCTCCAGCGCGGCCTGGGCCAGCGCGATGATCTGATCGAGGGTCGGGGCAGGAGCGGACATCGCGGTTTCCAGGGCAACGGGTTTCGGACCATCGCGTGACGGCCGTGCAATCGCATAACGCGCGAGGCTTAAGCTTCGATAACGTTTTTCGCGATAACGAATTCCCTGGGCCAAGTGACCATCTGCCCCCGAGCGGGACACTCGGGGGCAGGGTGCGCGCGGGTCAGCGCATCAGGACCAGTTCCTCGGCCATGGTCGGGTGCAGCGCGACGGTGGCGTCGAACTGCGCCTTGGTGAGCCCCGCCTTCACCGCGACCGCCGCCGCCTGGATGATCTCGGGCACGTCGGGGCCGATCATGTGCAGCCCGACCACCCGGTCGGTGTCGCCGTCGCACACCATCTTGTAGAGCGCACGCTCGTCGCGCCCCGCCAGCACATTCTTCATCGGGCGGAAGTCGGAGGTATAGACGCGGACCGAGCCCAGCTTCTGCTTGGCCTGCGCCTCGGTCATGCCGACCCCCGCCATGGGCGGGTGGCTGAACACGGCGGCGGGGATGCAGTTATAATCGACGCGGGTCGGCTTGTTGCCGAAGATCGTGTCGGCAAAGGCCTGTCCCTCACGGATCGCCACTGGGGTCAGCTGGACGCGGTTGGTCACGTCGCCGACCGCATAGATGCTGTCGCAGGTCGAACGATTATCCTCGTCCACCTTGATCGCGCCATGCTCGTCCAATTCGACGCCCGCCGATTCCAGCCCCAGCCCATGGGTGTTGGGCAGGCGGCCGGTCGCGAACATGACCAGATCGACCTCGATCGGCGCATGGTTCGACATGGAAACCAGCAGCGAGCCGTCCGCCTGCTTCTCGATCCCCTCGAAGGTCGCGTCGAAGCGGAACTCGATCCCCTTCATCATCGAAATCTGGAGCAGCCGGTCGCGGATCGTCAGGTCGTATCCGCGAAGGATATCCTTGCTGCGGTTGATCAGCGTGACGTGCGCGCCGAACTGGTGGAAGACGCCCGCAAATTCGTTCGCGATATAGCCCGCGCCCGCGATCAGCACGCGGCTGGGGATCGCATCGAGATGGAACGCCTCGTTGGAGGTGATGCCATGCTCATGGCCGGGGCAGGAGGGGACGGCGGGATGCGCGCCGACCGCGATCAGGATCTTGTCGGCGGTCTTCTCGGTCCCATCGGCCAGGCGCACGCTGTGCGGGCCGGTAACGACCGCGCGCTGCTGGATGATCTCGACCTTATGGCTTTCCAGCGTGTTGGTATAGGCACCGTTCAGCCGGTCGACC
Organism: Sphingomonas sp. SORGH_AS_0870; assembly: GCF_031453175.1. NCBI lineage: Bacteria > Pseudomonadati > Pseudomonadota > Alphaproteobacteria > Sphingomonadales > Sphingomonadaceae > Sphingomonas > Sphingomonas sp. SORGH_AS_0870. The sequence continues at coordinate 3,664,099 of NZ_JAVIYW010000002.1, read as the reverse complement.
TCCGACAGGACATTGTCGCGCAGCGTCTTCCACGAAAATTCGCACTCGCTGGGCACCTGCCAGCCGAAGCGGCGGGCGTCCTTCAGATCCTCGGCGAAATGCGCGCCGTACACCAGCAGCTTCTTCGGCACGCAGCCACGGATGACGCAGGTGCCGCCGACGCGATACTCCTCGGCCACCGCCACGCGCGCGCCATGCGCCGCCGCGACCCGCGACGCCCGCGTTCCCCCCGAGCCTGCGCCGATGACGAACAGGTCATAGTCATACTCAGCCATGGGATCGGTTTCTCCGGGGAATGGGGGCGACAGGCCCGCCTAAAAGCATAACGGGGGACGCCGAGCCAAGTTCAGCGTCCCCCTGACAGTGATCGGAAATTCAAATTCCTCCCCTGCAAGGGAAGGTGGCACGCGTCGCGTGACGGAGGGGTGTCCCGCTATCGAAAGGGCGACACCCCTCCACCAGCTTCGCCGGTCCCCCTCCCCTGGCAGGGGGAGGATCGGATCACCCAAAGGCGCGCTTGATCAGGTCCTCGGTCGAGGGATCGAAATCCTGCCCGCCCTGATCGGCGGCCTTCGCCATTTCCTTGCCCAGCTCGACGCCGAACTGGTCGAAGCTGTTGATGCCAAGGATCACGCCGTTCACGAACACGCGGTGCTCGTAAAAGGCGATCAGCGCGCCCAGCGTGCGCGGGTCGAGCGTCTCGAGCAGGATGGTTGAGGACGGACGATCGCCGGAATAGCTGCGCGCGGGATCGTCGGTCTTCTTGCCCTTCATCAGCGCGGCGCCCTGCGCGAAGGCGTTGAGCAGCAGCTGGCGGTGATGCTCGTCGCTCAGCACGTCGCCCGGCTCGACCACCGCGATGAACTCGACGGGGACGAGGTGGGTGCCCTGATGGAGCAGCTGGAACACCGCGTGCTGCGCATCGGTGCCGACCCCGCCCCAGGTGATCGCGGCGGTGGGACGGCCGACGGGCTGGCCGTCGACCGTCACGCCCTTGCCGTTCGATTCCATCTCCAGCTGCTGGAGATAGGAGGGCAGGAGGCGCAGTCGCTCGTCATAGGCGAAGGGCGCGCGCGTCTCGGCATGGCGGACCTGGGTGTAATAGAGGTCGGCAAAGGCGGCGAGCGCGGGGGCGTTCTGCGACAGGTCGCTCAGGCGGAAATGGCGATCCATCTCGGCCGCGCCTTCCAGCAGTTCCTCGAACGCGTCCCAGCCCAGGCCCAGCGCGGCGGGAAAGCCGATCGTCGACCAGAGCGAATAGCGGCCGCCGACCGACTCGGCGAAGGACAGGATGCGCGTCTCGTCCACGCCCCATTCGACCGCCTTGGCGGGGTTGGCGGTCAGCGCGATGACGCGGCCATAGGGGTCCTCGACACCATGCTCGGTCATCCACTGGAGCGCCGAGGTGGCGTTGAGCATCGTCTCGGTGGTGGTGAAGGTCTTGGATGCGACGACCAGCAAGGTGGCGGCGGGGTCGAAGCGCTTGAACACCTCCTCCAGCGCGACGCCGTCGACATTGGAGACGATGGCGACGTCATAGCGGTCGCTGTCGCGGCCCAGCGCGTCGACCAGCAGGTCGGGGCCCAGCGCCGATCCGCCGATGCCGATGTGCAGGACATGGCGGATGGGACCCAGCGCCTCGGCCTCGATCGCGTCGATCAGCGCGCGCATCCGGGCGTGCGAGGCGCGGGCGGTGGCGACGCTTTCGGGATTGCCCTCGCCACGCTCGGCGGTGTGCTCGACCGCGCGGCCTTCGGTGACGTTGACCACCTCGCCGCCGAACAGCGCGTCGCGCTTGGCGGCCAGCCCCTTGGCCTTGGCCAGTTCGGCGAAGGCGGCGACGGCGTCGGGCGTCAGATGCGTCTTGGACCAGTCGAAATGGATGCCCGCCACGTCCAGGCTGAGCGAGGCCAGCCGGTTGGGATCATTCGCGAAAAGATCGAGAAGCGGAGTCTGCGGGAGCGATTCGATCGTCGACCAGTCGGCAGCCATGATGCCTGTTCCTTCCTTGACCTGCCCCAAAGGGCTTCATCCACGGCGTTAGACAATGCGGGTGCGCAAAGCCAAGCCCTAGATTGGTATGGTGGATCAGGCTGGTACGCGAAATCGCCACGGGCGGGCGACTTGCGGCGGATCGGTCAGCGGTGCTTCACCGCCACCGGGTCGCGCACCACGCCGACATCGGCAAAGCGCCGGGGCTCGGCGGGCTGGGGCACGGGCTGGGCCAGTTCGCGCTGCCAATAGCCGACATCGATCCAGCGGCCATGCTTGTGGCCGACCTCGCGAAAGACGCCCGCGCGGCGGAAGCCGACCGCCTCGTGCAGCTTGATCGATCCGTCATTGGGCAGCGCGATCACGCCCATCGCCTGGGTGAAGCCCTGCGCGGTCAGCGTGTCGACCAGCGCCTCGTAGAGCAGCCGTCCGACGCCCGCGCGTTGCGACACGTCGGCGACATAGATGGTCGTCTCCACCACCCAGCGATACGCCGCGCGCTCGCGGAAGCGCGCGGCATAGGCATAGCCGATCACGGCATCCTCGCGGCCCGCCTCGTCGCTCAGCGTGGCGACGATCCATGGATACAGCCCGTCCGCGCCCTCCATCCGCGCACGCATCGCATCGGCATCGGGCGCCTGCGTCTCGAAGGACACCACCCCCGCCAGCACGTGCGGCGCATAGATGGCGGCGATGGCGGCGGCGTCATCGGGGCGGGCGGCGCGAATGGCGATCATGGGGGGCGTCTCCTGAAACGATGGGCCTGCCTAGCGTGCGGATGCGCCGTTCGGAAAGCCCCGATTCCCGCGCGCCGTTTTGGGAAGGCCACAATCCCAAGCCCCGTTCGCACTGAGCGAAGTCGAAGTGCACGCCCCACGTAGGGGCAAGAGAGTCCTCTGGCCTTCGACTTCGCTCAGGCTGAACGGAGATGGCGGATCAGCTCACAACCCCAGCCGCGCGATCAGCAGATCGAGCAGCCGCTCGTCGCTGACCGAGCCCACCGGACCCAGGCCGCCGCATTCCAGGCAGCGCGCCTGCACCGACCCGCCGCGCGCCAGCCGTGCGACATCGCCCAGCGCGCGGGCCGCGACCGCGCGACGCTCCGCCGCGGCGATGGCGAACACGTCGCCGCCCTGCTGCGTGTCGTCATCGTCGCCGTCGAATCCTTCGGCCAGCATCGCGGCGAAGCCCGGCTTCTTCTCCAGATATTCGGCATGGACCTTGGCGGGGTCCAGCCTGGCGCGGCGCGCGGCCTCGGCGATCGCGTCGGACAGGGTGCCGAACCGGTCGACCAGCCCGATCTGCCGCGCGGTGCCGCCGTCCCACACGCGCCCCTGCGCGATGGTGTCGACCTTTTCCACCGACATGTGGCGCGACTCGGCGACGCGGGTCAGGAACTGGCGATAGCCATTCTCGATCCCCGCCTGGAGGATCGTGTCGAGCATCGGGGTGAAGCCGCCCAGCACGTCGGGCTGGCCGGTCAGCGGCGTGGTCTTCACCCCGTCGGTGGTGATGCCGATCTTGGCCAGCGTGTTCTCGAACGAGGGGATCAGCCCGAATATGCCGATCGACCCGGTGATCGTGCCCGGCTCTGCGAAGATCAGGTCGGCGGGGGTCGAGACCCAATAGCCGCCCGATGCGGCCAGGCCGCCCATCGACACGATGACGGGCAGCTTCTGGCGCTTGGCCTCCAGGATCGCCTGGCGGATCTGCTCGGAGGCCAGCACCGAGCCGCCGGGCGAGGCGACGCGGACGACCAGCGCCTTCAGTTTCTTCTTGGCCAGCCCGTCGAGCAGCGCCTTGGCGATCGTATCGCCCGCCGCGGTGCCGGGGCCCGCCTCGCCATCGACGATATTGCCCGCGATGGTCAGCACGCCGATCGCGTCGCCTTGCGTCGGCAGGGGGTGGGCACGAACCCAGGAGGCGTAGGAGATGGTCCGGAAGCTGCCCGCGGGCTTGCTCGCGTCGGCGCCCGCAATCTCGGCGACGCGCTTGCCGAAGGCCAGCTTGTCACCCAGCCTGTCGACCAGCCCGGCCTTCAGGTTCGCATCGGCGATGCTGCCGTTCGCGGCCAGCACCGCACGGTCGGGCTGGGCCAGGAAGCCGTCGATCTGCGCCTTGGGCCGCGCCTTGGCGACGCCCTCGCGCCACTGGGCGAACAGCGTGCCGTACAGCGCCTGCGAGGCCGCGCGCGCCTCGGGGCTCTGGTCGGCGCGGATATAGGGCTCGACGAAGGACTTGAACTTGCCGACGCGGTAGACATGCGCGTTGACGCCCAGCTTGTCGATCAGGCCCTTGTAATAGAGCTGGTTGCCGCCCGGCCCCGCGAACAGCGTGCCGCCCAGTGGGTTGACCCAGATCTCGCTGGCGTTCGCGGCCAGGCGATAGGCGCCGTCGGTATAGGCCGTGGCATAGGCCAGCACCGGCTTGCCGCCCTTGCGGAAGCGCTGGATCGCGTCGCCGACCTCCTGAAGACTGGCGGGATAGGCGCCGCCGAACGCATCCAGGTCCAGGACCAGCACCTTGACCCGGCCGTCATCCTTGGCGGCATCGATCGCGCGGACCAGATCGCGCAGGCGATATTCGTGCGGGACGCTGCGCCCCGACAGCATGGCGAGCGGCGCGATGGTCTCGGGCTGCTCGACGATCGGGCCGTCCAGCTTGAGGAGGAGGGCGCCGTCGGTGATCGCCTTGGTCCCCGGCCGTGCGTTGAGCGCGGCGAAGATCAGGCCGAAGAACAACAGCATTGCCGCCAGGACCAGGAAATCCTTGATCCCGACCAGCAGCCGCCACGCCGCCTTCAGGATGCGCCAGCCGCTGCGCTTGCCCGGCTTGCGTCCCGGTCGGCTGAAATCCTGGTCGAGGGGAGAGGCGGGCGGAAGAGCGTCTGCGCGAGCGTCGGTCATTCCCCATCGCTACCCCAGCCGCGAAGGCGCGGCAATGGTCCGTATTAGCCACCCAATACGGACGCCGCCGCACCGCGATTTTGTTCCCGCTTTCGGGGCGGCCGGTCGAAATTTTTTGATGGGGGTCGTTGACGGCCTGAACCGGCGTTCACATATCCGGTGGCGTTGGCACTCGCATGGCTCGAGTGCCAGAAAAGTGTAACATGCCAGATAAAGGGACATGGCAATGAACTTTCGTCCGTTGCACGACCGCGTTCTCGTCCGTCGCGTCGAGGCCGAGGAAAAGACGGCCGGTGGGATCATCATCCCCGACACCGCCAAGGAAAAGCCCCAGGAGGGCGAGGTTGTCGCCGCCGGTTCGGGCGCGAAGGCCGAAGACGGCAAGCTGACCCCGCTGGACGTGAAGGCGGGCGACCGCATCCTGTTCGGCAAGTGGTCGGGCACCGAGGTCAAGGTGAACGGTGAAGACCTGCTGATCATGAAGGAATCGGACATCCTCGGCATCATCGGCTGAGCGACCGTTTCTTCTTTTCCGTTTTTCTGACAATTCCAGATCGAAAGGGTAGCCACCATGGCAGCCAAGGAAGTCAAGTTTTCGCGCGACGCGCGTGAGCGCATTCTGAAGGGCGTCGACATCCTCGCCGATGCCGTCAAGGTCACGCTGGGGCCGAAGGGCCGCAACGTCGTGATCGACAAGTCGTTCGGTGCGCCCCGCATCACCAAGGACGGCGTTTCGGTCGCCAAGGAAATCGAACTCAAGGACAAGTTCGAGAACATGGGCGCCCAGATGGTGCGCGAAGTGGCGTCGAAGACCAACGACATCGCCGGTGACGGCACCACCACCGCGACCGTCCTCGCTCAGGCGATCGTCCGCGAGGGCATGAAGTCGGTTGCGGCCGGCATGAACCCGATGGACCTGAAGCGCGGCATCGACATCGCCGTCGCCAAGGTGACCGAGGACATCAAGTCGCGCTCGAAGCCCGTCTCGGGCAGCCAGGAAGTTGCCCAGGTCGGCATCATCTCGGCGAACGGCGACCGTGAAGTCGGCGAGAAGATCGCCGAAGCCATGGAAAAGGTCGGCAAGGAAGGCGTCATCACCGTCGAGGAGGCCAAGGGCCTCGAATTCGAACTCGACGTCGTCGAGGGCATGCAGTTCGACCGTGGTTACCTGTCGCCCTACTTCATCACCAACCCGGAGAAGATGACGGTCGAACTCAACGACCCGTACATCCTGATCCACGAGAAGAAGCTGTCGAACCTGCAGGCGATGCTCCCGATCCTGGAAGCCGTCGTCCAGTCGGGCCGTCCGCTCCTGATCATCGCCGAGGACATCGAGGGTGAGGCGCTCGCCACGCTCGTCGTCAACAAGCTGCGCGGCGGCTTGAAGGTCGCAGCGGTCAAGGCACCGGGCTTCGGCGATCGTCGCAAGGCGATGCTGGAAGACATCGCCATCCTGACCGCGGGCGAGCTGATCTCGGAAGATCTGGGCATCAAGCTCGAGACCGTCACCGTCGGCATGCTGGGCACCGCCAAGCGCGTCACGATCGACAAGGACAACACCACCATCGTCGATGGTGCGGGTGATGCCGACGCGATCAAGGGCCGCACCGAGGCGATCCGTGCGCAGATCGAGAACACCACCAGCGATTACGACCGCGAGAAGCTCCAGGAGCGTCTGGCCAAGCTCGCTGGCGGCGTGGCCGTGATCAAGGTCGGCGGTGCGACCGAGGTCGAGGTGAAGGAGCGCAAGGACCGCGTCGACGACGCGCTGCACGCGACCCGCGCGGCCGTCGAAGAGGGCATCGTCCCCGGCGGTGGTACGGCGCTGCTGTACGCGACCAAGGCGCTGGACGGCGTCAAGGGCGTCAACGACGACCAGACCCGCGGCATCGACATCGTTCGCAAGTCGCTGACCGCGCTGGTTCGCCAGATCGCTCAGAACGCGGGTCATGACGGTGCGGTCGTGTCGGGCAAGCTGCTCGACCAGAACGACACCTCGTTCGGCTTCAACGCGTCGACCGACACCTATGAGAACCTGGTCGCCGCCGGCGTCATCGACCCGACCAAGGTCGTGCGCACCGCGCTCCAGAACGCGGCGTCGGTCGCGGGCCTGCTGATCACCACGGAAGCCACCGTGGCCGAGCTGCCCGAAGACAAGCCCGCCATGCCCGCCGGTGGCGGCATGGGCGGCATGGGCGGCATGGACTTCTAAGTCGGATAGCGGCGACCGGCGGGGCTTGCGCCTCGCCGGGAACCGGACCGGCCTGTCCTTGCGGCACAGCCAACAGAAAAGGGCCCGGGGAGCGATCCCCGGGCCCTTTTTTTGTGTCTGCTTCATGGTTCCGAACTCCGTCCAGCCTGAGCGTAGTCGAAGGCCACGGGAATGCCTTCGCGGAGATGGCGTGGCGTGCACTTCGACTTCGCTCAGTGCGAACGGAGGTGGGGAGTGTCGGCGCGATCCCACATCTTTCCCTCCGTTCAGCCTGAGCGCAGTCGGAGGCCATGGGTATCCCCTCGCGGAGATGGTGGGGCGTGCACTTCGACTTCGCTCAGTGCGAACGGGGGTGGGGAGTGTCGGCGCTATCCCACAGTCTGCCCTCCGTTCAGCCTGAGCGTAGTCGAAGGCCATGGGAATCCGCTTGCGGAGACGGCGGTACGTGCACTTCGACTTCGCTCAGTGTGAACGGGGTGGGGGAGTGTCGGCACCATCCCACATCCTTCCCTCCGTTCAGCCTGAGCGTAGTCGAAGGCCATGGGAATCCGCTTGCGGAGACGGCGGTACGTGCACTTCGACTTCGCTCAGTGTGAACGGGGTGGGGGAGTGTCGGCGCCATCCCACATCCTTCCCTCCGTTCAGCCTGAGCGCAGTCGAAGGCCATGGGAATCCCCTCGCGGAGATGGCGGGGCATGCACTTCGACTTTGCTCAGTACGAACGGGGTGGGGGAGCGTCGGCACCATCCTACATCCTCCCTCCGTTCAGCCTGAGCGCAGTCGAAGGCCATGGGAATCCCCTCGCGGAGATGGCGGGGCGTGCATTTCGATTTCGCTCAGTGCGAACGGGGTAGGGGAGAGCCATTGAAAGGCCCCGTTCCCCGGCGAAGGCCGGGGCCCAGTTACGAAGCGATCGAGATGGCTCCCGGCGTCGCGTGGGAGGCTCAAACCGGCGCGTTGCAAACGCCTCCCATGAAACCGTCCGCGCGCCAGCGACGATGGGGCGACTGGGCCCCGGCCTTCGCCGGGGAGCAGGAGGCGTGGACACGAAAAAGGGCGGCCGAGCCTTCGCCCGACCGCCCTTCACGAACCGCGAATGCCGCGCTTACGCGCCCGCGTTCTTCAGCGCCGCCTGGACGTCCTTCCAGGTGATCGCACCCTGAAGCGGCTTGCCGTTCAGGATGAAGGTCGGGGTACCCGTCACCGTGCCGTCGGCCCCGCGATCCTGGGTCTGCTTGGTCAGGCGGTCGATCTCCAGCATGTTGCCGAGGCAGGCGCGCGCCTTGGCCTCGGGGATGCCGCGCTGCTTGACGAAGTTGATCAGGTCCATCTGGTCGGCCAGCGCCTTGATCACGTCGACCGGCTTGGCATTCTGCAACGCCTTTTGCTGCTCGGGGCTCATCGCCTGGAGCTTGTCGTTGAAGCCCTGCTGCGACTGGTACATCTGTTCCAGGATCGGGAAGAAGGTCGCCTCGCCCGCGCAGATGCCGAGCAGCGCGGGCGGCAGGTCGGGCGCGCCGTGGATCAGGAATTCGCGGAATTCCCAGCTGACCTTGCCCGACTTGACGTAATCGTTCGTCAGCGGCTCATAGCCTTCCCGCGCAAAGGCGCCGCAGGCGGGGCACAGGCGCGAGCCATATTCGACCAGCTTGATCGGGGCATTGGGGTTGCCCATCACGAAGCCTTCGCCGGTCTTGCTGACGACCTGGGTCCAGTCCTTGCCCGCAGGCGCGGGAACCGCCGCGACCGGCGAGGCGGCGGGAGCGCTGCTGTTGGCGTCGCCGCCGCCACCGCAGGCGGCCAGCGCGAGAGGCAGGGCGAGAAGGAGGAGACGAGACTTCATCGACAAATGCTCCGAGAGAAAAGGGGGGTCAGCGGGCTCCGGCCGCGCGCAACAGCGGCAACAGGCGCTCCCAGGTGAAGACGCCCGTCGCCTGGCGACCGTTGATGAAGAAGCCGGGCGTGCCCTCCAGGGTCTTGGGGGCCGAGCTGGTCATCGCGACGATCCGGTCGGTGGCGGCGCGATCCGACAGGCAGGCGGTGATCTGCGCATCGGTCAGCCCGGCGCTCCGGCCGATCTCGGTCAGCCCCGCGCCATCGGCGATCGCGCGCATCTGCGCCGCCGCCGGATACATGCCGATCCGCTGGCCATTGGCCTGTTCGAACTCCATGCCGCGCGCCAGCCACGTCTTCTGCTGCGCGAACAGCGTGTCGGTCAGCCCTGCGAATTTCGCCGCGCCGCCGCACCGCGCGATCAGCGCGGCCGCCAGGTCGATCCGGTTGAAGATGTAATGGCGCAGCTCGATGCTGGTCGAGCCCGACCGGACCATCTGCCCCTTCAGCACCGCGCCCGAGCTGTTGATGAAGGCGGCGCAATGCGGGCAGGTATAGCTGACATATTCGACCAGCTTCACCCGCGCCGCCGGATTGCCGATGACATAGGCGCCCGTCGGCGTCTGGGTGATATGGGTCGTCCAGTCGGTCTTGCGCTGTGCCTGGGCCGCTTCGACGGCGCTGGTGGCGGAAAGCGAAAGGCCGATCGCGGCCAGCGACAGGAAAAGGCGCATCACGATACCTTGGGAATGCCGCGCGTCGCCGCGACGCCCGCGGCCAGCGATTCGAGCACCGCGCGAAGCTCTGGGTCGGCGATCTGGCGCAGGCCGTCGCCCATTTCCGGCGGCACCGGCTGGGGCTTGGGGCGGGCGGGGCGGCGGGGGGCGCCCATCGGCAGCTCGCCCTGCCGGATCTGCAACCGCGCGACCGCCGGATAGCCGAAGAAGCGGTTCACCCGCTCGATGATCTCGGGCGCGATATGCTGCATCATCGGGGCATGGGCCCCGCGCACGACCAGGGTCAGCACGCCATCCTGCTTCTCGCCCTGCGGAAAGCGGATCGATTCGGGGGCGCTGGCGGTCGACAGGCGCGGGCCGACGATATCGGGCCAGCGGCTGACGATCGCGCTCTGCACGAAGCCGAAACGACGAAAGGCCGCGCCGCCGATGGCGGGCAGCAGTTCGGACACCGCGCGGGGGCGGTTGGAACGGGGGGGCGGCTCCTGGGGGGCGCGGACGCGCTTGCTCATGTCGCGCTCCATGCCATAGCGGGCCGGTGCACGCCAAGCCTTCATCATCGCCCGACAATCCTGCCGCCCGGCTGCTCGCCTGGTACGACCGTCATGCCCGCGACCTGCCCTGGCGCAGCAAGCCGGGGGAGACGCCCGATCCGTACCGGGTCTGGCTGTCGGAGGTGATGCTGCAACAGACGACGGTGGCGGCGGTCGCGCCGCGCTTCACCGCCTGGGTCGAACGTTGGCCCGACGTGGCCAGCCTGGCCGCCGCGCCCGACGAGGACATCATGGCCGCCTGGGCGGGGCTGGGCTATTATGCCCGTGCGCGCAATCTGGTGAAGGCCGCGCGGGCGGTCGTGGCGGAGCATGGCGGGCGTTTCCCGGCGACGGAGGCGGCGTTGCGCGACCTGCCGGGGCTGGGGGCCTATACGGCGGCGGCGGTGGCGGCGATCGCGTTCGGCGAGCGCGCGGTGGTGGTCGATGCCAATGTCGAGCGCGTCGTAGCCCGGTTGTTCGCGATCGAAACGCCGCTGCCCGCCGCGCGGCCCGCGATCCGCGCTGCGACCGACCGAATCACCCCCGACGCCCGCGCTGGCGACTTCGCGCAGGCGATGATGGACCTGGGCTCCGCGATCTGCACGGTGAAGAAGCCGCAATGCCTGCTCTGCCCCCTGGCGGTCGATTGCGATGCCCGCGCGCAAGGGATTGCCGAGACGCTTCCCGCCAAGGCGCCCAAGAAAAAACGTCCCTATCGTCACGGCACCGTCTTCTGGATCGAGCAGGAAGGGCGGGTCTGGCTGGTCCGCCGCCCGGACAAGGGGATGCTGGGCGGCATGCGCGCGCTGCCGACCGGGCCATGGAGCGACGAACGGCCGGGGCTGGCCGAGGCACCGGGCAAGGGGCCATGGACGATGCTGAACGAAACGGTCGTGCATGGCTTCACCCATTTCGAGCTGGAACTCGCGCTCGCCCGGAGCGAAGGGCGGCCCGAGGACGCGGCGGCGGGGGAATGGTGGCTGATCGCCGATCTGGGAACCGCCGGGCTCCCCACGCTGTTCGCGCGGGCGGCCGATCTGTTGAAAAGGACCTGATGCCGATGATGCGCCGAATGATGATGACGGGCGGGGTGGCGATGACCCTGCTGGCGACCGCCGCCCCGGCCCAGCTGGCGGCACCGCCCCGCGTATCGGCGGCGGCGGCGACCCGGCTGCCCGCGACCCAGGCCCTGTTCGACAGCTATGTCCGCACCGGCAAGATGCCCGGCATCGTCGCCGCGCTGGGGATGCAGGGACAGCCGACCGTCTTCGTCTCGGCAGGGCGGACCGGCCTGGAGCCGAACGCGCCCGCCGCCGGGCCGGACACACTGTGGCGGGTCTATTCGATGACCAAGCCGATCACCGCGATGGCCGCGATGATGTTGATCGAGGAGGGGCGGCTGAAGCTCGACCAGCCGCTGTCCGACATCTATCCGGCCTATGCGCGGATGCGGGTGCTGACCGACCCCGACCATTCGCTGGAAACCCGGCCTGCAACCAAGCCGATCACCATCCGCGAGCTGATGACCCACACCGCCGGGCTGGGATACAGCATCGTCACGAAGGGGCCGCTGCTTCAGGAATATGAGCGGCTCGGCATCGTGCCCTTCGCGGCCAATGCGCAGGTCGAGGCCAAGGTGCGGCCGACCCGCCCCGCCAGCCTCCAGCAATTCGCCGAGCGCGTCGCGACCCTGCCGCTGATCGCCGAGCCGGGGACCAAATGGAGCTATTCGATCGGCCTCGACGTGCTGGCGGCCGTGGTCGAGAAGGTGTCGGGCATGCCGTTCGAACGGTTCGTCCAGACGCGCCTATTCACCCCGCTCAGGATGACATCCAGCTATTGGCAGGTCCCGGCCTCGGCGGCGAACCGGCTGGCGACCAATTACACCTTCATCGGCGACCAGTTGGTGCCGCTCGATCCGGCGGCGGGCTCGGTCTTTCGCCAGCCGCCCAGCTTTCCCTATGGCGGGGCGGGGCTGGTCATGTCGGCGCGCGACTATGACCGGTTCCTCCAGATGCTCCAGAATGGCGGAGAGGTGGACGGCGTCCGCGTGATGAAGGCCGAGACGGTCCAGCTCGCCATGTCGAACCTGCTGCCGCCGGGCGTCACCTATGGCTCGGTTTCGGGCACGACCGGGGGCAGCGCGGGTGAGGTGCCGACCGGCTTCGGCGCGGGCGGGTCGGTAACGCTGGCCGATACGCCGGGCGGGCCGGGCAAGGGCACCTATGGCTGGGGCGGCGCGGCGGGCACCATCGCCTTTGTCGACCCCAGCCGCCACATGCGTGGGACCGTCATGGTCAATTACTTCCCGGCGGACCGCTATCCGTTGCGGCGCGATCTGGCGGCGGCGCTGTACCAGGATCTGGGGGCACCGCGTCGATGAACGGACTGGGCTTTACCGGCGGGCGACTCGACCGCGCCGATCCGCTGCGTCATGACGAACCGGGTTTCGCCGCGGCGCTGGCCGATCCGGCGGCACGGCTGCTGATCCTGAACGAATATCAGCCGGTCATGGCCGAGGGGCGCCTCGGCTGGACCGCCATCGCCCCTGACGCCCGGCCGGAGGATCATGTCCTGCTGGGCATCGAGGACGGCGTGCCGCATTTCGCGCGGCTGGTCGCGGAACCGGCGGTAGGGCGCTCGGTCGAGATGATCGCGGCCCTCCACGCGCTGGCGGCGGGCGAGGCGGCGACCTATGCGGCGGCGCGCTCGGTGCTCGACTGGCATGCCCGGCATGGCTTTTGTGCGCGCTGCGGCGCGGCGACCGCGCCGTTCCGCGCGGGCTGGGGGCGGCGCTGCCCGGCGTGCGGCACCGAGCATTTCCCGCGAGTCGACCCGGTGGTCATCATGATCGCCGAGCATGAGGGTCGCGCGCTGCTCGGCCGCCAGCCCGCCTTTCCGCCGGGGCGCTATTCGGCGCTGGCGGGGTTTCTGGAACCCGGCGAATCGATCGAGGAAGCGGTCGCGCGCGAGCTGTTCGAGGAGGCGGGCGTGCGGGTGCGCGACGTGCGCTATATCGCCAGCCAGCCTTGGCCCTTCCCTTCGTCGCTGATGATCGCCTGTGTCGCGACGGCGCTGGACGACCGGCTGGCGATCGACACGACCGAGCTGGAGGACGCGATCTGGGTGTCGCGGGACGAGGTGCGCGCCGCGCTGGCGGGGGATGCGTCGCGCTTCGGCGTGCCGCCCGCTTATGCCATCGCGCATACGCTGCTGGAGACGTGGGCCCGATAATCCCCCGGCATGGCGAGGTGGCAGACCGAAGGCCTGATGGGGGGGCTTAGGGCGGACCGACATTCAGGATCGCTTCTTCTCCCCTGGACAGGGGAGAGGGTTAGCGAAGCTTGCCAGCCTGCTGGCTAGCGCAGCTTGGGTGAGGGGTTGAGCGAGCCCAAGGGCTCGCGCGCTCGCCAAGCGAGCGCCCACCCCTCACCCAGCTCCGACTAAGCCTTTGCTTTCGCAAAGGCCAAGTCTGCGCAACCCTCTCCCCTCTGCGAGGGGCGAGGGGAGGAAATGTCGATCGGCGCTCGTTGGCTGCCATCCCCCTTCACCACCGCTTTGTGGCGGTCTCCCCCCCCCCCTGCCGGGGAGGATTTCAGCCGCGCTGGCGTGCCTGGGCGTAGGTGCCCAGCACCCGCATCCATTTGCTGTGGAAGCCCAGTTCCTCGATCGCGCGGTCGAAGGCGGGGTCGCCCGGCTTGCCGACCACGTCGCAATAGAATTCGGTCGCCGCGAAGCTGCCGCCGCGCTGATAGCTTTCCAGCTTGGTCATGTTGACGCCGTTGGTCGCAAAGCCGCCCATCGCCTTGTAGAGCGCGGCGGGGATGTTCTTCACCTCGAAGATCAGGCTGGTCATCCACGGACCGTCGCCCACCGGCGGCTGGCCGCCGCGCGCCAGCACCACGAAGCGGGTCATGTTGCGGTCGCCGTCCGAAACATCCTCGGCCAGCAGGTTCAGGCCGTACAGCTCGGCGGCGCGCGGGGGGGCGAGCGCGGCGATGCTGGCGTCGCCCATCTCCGCCACCCGCGCCGCCGCGCCCGCCGTATCGGCATAGGCGATCGGGCGAATCCCATGCGCGCGCAGCCAGTGGCGGCACTGGCCCAGCGCCTGCGGATGGCTCATCGCCTCGACCAGCCCCTCACGGCCGCCCGTCGCCATCAGCGCATGGCGGATCGACAGGAAATGCTCGCCGACGATCGCCAGCCCGGATTCGGGCAGCAGGAAATGGATGTCGGCGACGCGCCCGTGCAGCGAATTCTCGATCGGGATGATCGCGCGGTCGGCCTTGCCGCTCTTCACCGCATCCAGCGCGTCGGCAAAGTCGAAACAGGGCAGCGGCAGGCCGTCCGGAAAGGCCTCCACCGCCGCGACATGGCTGTTGGCGCCCGGCGCACCTTGAAAGGCGACCGCGCGCGCGGGTTCGGCCAGCGCGGCCTCGGTCATCGCCGCGACGATCGGGCGGGCGGGGGCGGCATAATTTTCCATGGGCCAGCGGCCTAAAGCGCGGGCGCCATGCGATCAAGGGAAGCAAAACTTGCCGTCGGCGAAAGCCGCACCTAAGGTCTGCGTTCAGGAGAGATATTGGCGGGGCAGCGAAAAGCGATGGACCTAAAGACCAATACGATCGCGGGATGGGTGCTGGGCGCGGCAGGCGTCGCATTGGGCCTTTCGATCGTCGGCGGCATGATCTTCCACGACGAGCGCCCCGAGAAAATGGGCTATGCGATCGAGGGCGTCGAGGCCGAGGGATCGGGCGGGGGTGCCGCCGAGGTGCCGATCGCCTCGCTGCTGCCGACCGCCGATGCGGCCAAGGGCGCCGAAGTTTTCAAGAAATGCGCCGCCTGCCACACGATCAACCAGGGCGGCGCGAACGGGATCGGTCCCAACCTCTATGCCACCATGGGAGAGGCCATCGCGCAGGGCAAGGCGGGCTTCGCCTTCTCCGACGCGCTGAAGGCGGTCGGCGGCACATGGGACTGGGACAAGATGAACGCGTGGCTGACGTCCCCGCGCAAATTCGCGCCCGGCACCAAGATGACCTTTGCCGGGCTGTCCAATCCGCAGGACCGCGCGAACGTGATCCTCTATCTCAACCAGCAGGGATCGAACCTGCCGCTGCCCGCCGCGCCGGCCGCCAAGGAACCGGCGGCGGGCGACGCCCCCGCCAACGGCGTCGATGCGGCGGTCAACCGGGTCGAGGAGGATCCGCGCGGCGATACCGGGTCGATCGCCAATACCGGCACGCCCGCGCGGGGCGCACCCTCGGTCGATCCGCAGGCGGCGGTGGAGGGGGCCAAGGCGCCGCGCTGACCGGGGGATGCTGCCCGGCCTGAGCCTCGATCCGCCGATCCTGCAAGCGCCGATGGCGGGGGTGTCGACGCCCGCCATGGCGGCGGCGGTCGGGGAGGCGGGCGGGCTCGGCGCGGTCGCCCTGGGGGCGAGCGATGCCGCCGGTGCCGCCGCCATGATCGCCGAGACGCGGGGCCGAACGCCGCGCCCCTTCAACGTCAATCTCTTCGTCCATGCGCCGCCTCGCCCCGATCCCCAGCGGGAGGCGGCCTGGCGCGAGGCGTTGCGGCCCGCCTTCGCCGAACAGGACGCCGCTCCGCCGCTGGCCTTGCGCACCATCTATGCCAGCTTTGCCGAGGATGACGCGATGCTGGCCCTGCTGGTCGCGACGCGCCCCTCGGTGGTCAGCTTCCATTTCAGCCTGCCCGGTGCCGATCGGATCGCGGCACTGAAAGGCGTCGGCTGCCGGTTGCTGGCGAGCGTCACCTCGCTGGCGGAGGCGCGGGCCGCCGAGCATGCGGGCATCGATGCGCTGGTCGCGCAAGGCTATGAAGCGGGCGGGCATCGCGGCGTCTTCGACCCGGATGCGCCCGACGACCGGCTGGGGACGCTGGCGCTGACCCGGATGCTGGTGGTGCGGACGCGCCTGCCGGTCATCGCGGCAGGCGGGATCATGGACGGGGCGGGCGTGTCGGCGGCGCTGGCGCTGGGGGCGGTGGCGGCGCAGCTGGGCACCGCTTTCATCGCCTGTCCGGAAAGCGCGGCGGATGACGCCTATCGCGCGGCGCTGAGCGGCCCCGGAGCGGCGCATAGCGTCATGACCCGCGCCATATCCGGGCGGCCCGCGCGCTGCCTGCCCAATCGCTTCACCGCGCTGGGCGAGACCTTGTCGGTCGCGCCGCCCGATTATCCGCAGGCCTATGACGCCGGAAAGGCGCTGAACGCCGCCGCCCGTGCGAAGGGCGAGCCTGGCTATGGCGCGCAATGGGCCGGGCAGGGGGCTCCGCTGGCCCGCGCCCTGCCGGCGGGCACGCTGGTCCGCACGATCGCTGGCGAGATACGGCGATAGCGTCTATCCGCGCCGACGATTGCAGGCATCGGAAAGGGACAGTTTGTGAGAATCGCGCTTTGGATGGCGGCCCCCGCGCTGGTCGCGGCCGCGCCCCTGCCCGCAGCGGAGAGCCGCTCGCCGATCCTGCTGTCCGAGTTCGTCGATGCCGCCGCCCCCTATCCACAGGCGCATGCCTCCACGATCGTCCAGCTTCCCGACGGCACGCTGGCCGCCGCCTGGTTCGCCGGCTCGGGCGAGAGCCGCCCCGATGTCCGCATCTGGTTCGCGCGCCGGGAGGCAAAGGGCTGGGCCGCGCCGGTGCCCGTCGCCGATGGCGTCAGCGCGGACAGCAAACGCTATCCGACCTGGAACCCTGTGCTGTTCCAGCCGCCGGGCGGCGCGCTCCAGCTGTTCTACAAGGTGGGGCCGAACCCACGCGAATGGTGGGGCATGGTGATTCGCTCGACCGATGGCGGCCGCACCTGGACGCGTCCCGAGCGGCTGCCCGAGGGCGTGCTGGGGCCGATCAAGAACAAGCTGGTGATCGCCGCCGATGGCAGCTGGATCGCTCCATCCAGCCGCGAGGAGGGCAATGCCGAGGCCAATATCTGGTCGCTGCGGATCGAGCGTAGTACCGACCAGGGCAAGAGCTGGACGGTGGGCCCGCGCATCGCCAGCCCCATGCATATCGAGGCGATCCAGCCCAGCATCCTCTTCCACCCGGACGGTCGCCTGGAACTGATCGCGCGGACGCGGCAGGGGGCGCTGGCGCAGAGCTGGTCGCGCGACAATGGCGTCACTTGGTCGCCGATCGCGGCCATCGACCTGCCCAATCCCAATGCGGGCACCGATGCGGTGACGCTGGCCGACGGGCGCCAGCTGATCGTCTATAACCACAGCGCACACGCCCCCGATACGCCGGGCGACGGGCCGCGCTGGCCGATCAATATCGGCCTGTCCGATGACGGGGTGCGCTGGCGCAACGCGCTGACGCTGGAGAGCAAGCCGATGCCCGATGGCTATGCCTATCCGGCGGTGATCCAGACGCGCGACGGGCTGGTCCATGTGACCTATACCTGGAACCGGCAGCATATCCGGCATGTCGTGATCGATCCCAGGCTGCTCAGGTAAGGGAGGGAGGCCCGTCGAAGGCCACGGGAATCGCCCGCGAAATCAACAAGGGGGTGCCACCCGCGCCGCAGCCCGCTACACCGTCGCGATGACCACCAAGCCCCCCATCGGTCGCGATACGCGGCTGTGCATGTCGCTGTCGGCGCGGCCCGGCAATTTCGGATCGCGCTTCCACAACTGGCTCTATGAGCTGACCGGGCTCGACTATGTCTACAAGTCGTTCAGCACCACCGATCTGGCGGCGGCGGTCGGGGGGATTCGCGCGCTGGACATTCGGGGCTGTGCGATCTCGATGCCGTTCAAGGAAGCGGTGATCCCGATGCTCGACGGGCTGGCCGGGTCGGCGGCGGCGATCGACAGTGTCAACACGATCGTCAACGATGGCGGGCGGCTGACGGGATACAATACCGACTATGCCGCTGTCGTCGAACTAGTCGCCGATATCGATCGCGCGACGCCGTTCGTGCTGCGCGGATCGGGCGGCATGGCCAAGGCGGTCGCCGCCGCACTGCGGGATTCGGGTTTCACCCACGGCACCATCGTCGCGCGCAACGAAGCCGCGGGGCGGGGGCTGGCCGAGCTTTACGGCTTTGGCTGGGCGAGTGAATTGGGTGAGGGCGCGCCGCTGCTCATCAACGTCACGCCGATCGGCATGACCGGCGGCAATGAGGATGACCTGGCCTTTCCCGAGGCGATGATCGCCGATGCGGACATCGCCTTCGATGTGGTGCAATATCCGCCCGAGACACGGTTCCTGAAGACCGCGCGGGCGCTGGGCAAGCGAATCGTCACCGGCACCGAGGTCGCGACCATCCAGGCGCTGGAACAGTTCGTCCTCTATACCGGCCTGCGCCCCACCCCCGATCAGGTGGCCGAAGCGGCCGCCTATGCGCGCAGCCTGGGCTAGGGCCGATCGACATTCAGTATTGTTTTCTTCCCCTCTCCCCTGGAAAGGGGAGAGGGTTAGCGAAGCTTGCCAGCCTGCTGGCTAGCGCAGCTTGGGTGAGGGGTTGAGCGAGCCCAGAGGCTCGCGCGCTCGCTTCGCGAGCGCCCACCCCTCACCCAGCTCCGACTAAGCCTTTGCTATGCAAAGGCCAAGTCTGCGCAACCCTCTCCCCTCTGCGAGGGGCGAGGGCCGGAAAGGCATCGCTGAGCGTCGACCCGCCCTAGATTCCGCCCATCGCCATCAGCACCGCCCATTCGGCTTCGCCTACCGGCGAGACGGAGAGGCGGGACTGGCGCAGCATCGGCAGGTCGGCCAGCCTGGCCTCCGCCTTCATCGCCGCCAGCGTGACGGGGCGGGGGAGCGGCCGGTCGGGCGCGACCTGGACCGATACCCAGCGTCCATCCTCGCCGTCGGGGCGCGCGGTGCGGGTGACGGTGACGATCCCGACCGCCGCCTTGTCCTTGCCGCTGTGATAGAAGATCGCCGAGTCGCCCACCGCCATGCCGCGCAGATGCTTGGCGGCGGCGGCGTTGCGTACGCCGTCCCATTCGGTCTCGCCGTCACGGACCAGATCGTCCCAGCCATAGCTGTCCGCCTCCGATTTCAGCAGCCAATGGGCCATGGTCGTATCGCGCTCCTGAACCGCGACTAAACGCCGCATTCCATGTCCATTCAGCCCGATGATGGCAGGGAACGCAACACCGACGCCAGCGGCGCGTTTTGCCATCAGCGGACCGGGCGTATCAGTATCGGAGGTTCGGTATGAACGGAGTTTTGAAGAAAGTGGGGTTGGGCTTCGCCTTGGCCGCGACCGCGCTGACCGCAGCGGCACCCGCCGAGGCGCAGCGTTGGGGTCGCGGCTATTACAACCGGGATCGCGGTGGCGATGCGGTGGCGGGCGCTTTGCTCGGCGGCATCCTCGGCCTGGGCGTCGGGGCTGCGATCGCCAGCAGCAACCGGCCGCGCTATGTCGATCGCGGTTATTATTACGATCGCGGCTATGATCCCTATTATGCGCCGCCGCCCCCGGCGGTGGTCTATGAATATCAGGATTACCGGCCGCGTTGCTGGAACGACTGGCGCTGGGACCCCTATTGGGGCCGCAACGTCCAGGTGCGGGTCTGCAACTAAGTCCAAGGGCGGCGTCGGATCATTCCGGCGCCGCTTTTTCTTGGCAGCGAGCCCGTCTCGGCGTTAAGGCGCGGACATGACCGATACCGTTCCCGATCGCCTGTCCACCAACCCGGACAGCCCCTATTTCGACCAGGACCTGCTCCAGCGGGGCGTTGGCATCCGCTTCAAGGGCGCCGAGCGCCGCGACGTCGAGGAATATTGCATTTCCGAAGGCTGGATCCGCGTCGCGCTGGGCAAGAAGGTCGACCGCCATGGCCGCCCGCTGACCCTGAAGCTGACCGGCGAGGTCGAGGCGTGGATCGAGAACCCGGCCGCTGGCGAAGACGCCGCCGAGGGTTCGGACGAGGCCTGATTTCCGGTCGGACCCCGGCGAAGGCCGGGGTCCGGTTGCCTTCGAGGGTGAGGTGTGGTTGCCTCCCACTCGTCGGGTAGCGCGCCATCTACCTTCGCTGTAACTGGGCCCCGGCCTTCGCCGGGGAACATGCCTGCGTTATGGACCATCTGCTCCCAACCCCCCGTTCAGGCTGAGCGAAGTCGAAGCCCAAGGGAATCCCCTGCCGCATTTCGACGTCACTCAACGCGAACGGAGGGCCGGGCTCAAGCCGCCTCCATCGCCTCGCCCGCCTCCATCCAGCGCGTCTCGGCATCGGCGAGTTTCTCGACCACTTCGGCGCGGCGCTTGTTCAGTTCGCCCATCGACAGCCTGGCATGGCGTGGTTCGGCCGAGGCCGGGTCGTTCATCGCCTTGTCCAGCGCGTCGCGCTCGCGGGTCAGCTTGGCCATCTCGTCCTCGATGCCCCGGAGCGTCTTCTTCATCGCGTTGAAGCGTTCGCGCTGCTCGGCCGAGGCCTTCTTGCTGGCCGCGCGGTCCGCCTTGGAGGCGGCATCGCCCTGGCCCGCATCGCCCTTCAGGACGAAGGCGATATAATCGTCCAGCGACCCGTCGAATTCCTTGGCGGTGCCGTTGTCGACCAGCACCAGCCGATCGGCGGTCATCTCCAGCATGTGGCGGTCATGGCTGACCAGGACGACGGTGCCCTTGTACATGTTGAGCGCCTGGACCAGCGCCTCGCGCGCATCGACGTCGAGGTGGTTGGTCGGTTCGTCGAGGATCAGCATGTGCGGCGCGTCGCGCGTGATGAGCGCCAGCGCCAAGCGGGCCCGCTCGCCGCCCGACAGCTTGCCGACCTTGGTCGTCGCCTTGTCACCCGAAAAGCCGAACCGGCCCAGCTGCGCGCGTACCGCCGCCGGGGTCGCGCCGCGCATGATCCGGGTCATGTGTTCCAGCGCGGTATCGTCGGTGTCGAGCTCCTCGACCTGATATTGGGTGAAATAGCCGACGCGCATCTTGCCCGACGAATTCATGTCGCCTTCCATCGGCGTCAGCTGCGCGGCGAGCAGGCGGGCCAGCGTCGTCTTGCCGTTGCCGTTGCGGCCCAGGAGCGCGATCCGGTCGTCCGGGTCGATACGCAGGTTCAGCCGCTTCAGGATCGGCGTCTCCGCATAGCCCACACTGGCGAGGTCGAGCGTGATCAGCGGCGGGCGCAGCTGGTCGGGATCGGGGAAATCGAAGGACAGCGAGGGATCGTTCGCCATCTCGGCGATGGGCTGCATCTTGGACAGCATCTTGGCGCGGCTCTGTGCCTGTTTGGCGGTCGAGGCGCGGGCCGAGTTGCGCGCGATGTAATCCTGTAGCTTGGCGCGCTGCGCCTCCTGATTCGCCTTGGCGGCGGCGAGCTGCGCCATCCGCTCGGCGCGCTGGCGCTCGAACGAATCGTAACCGCCGGGGTAGAGCGTCACCTTGCCGCCCTGCAGGTGCAGGATATGGTCGACGACATTGTTCAGGAAGTCGCGCTCATGGCTGACCAGCAGGATCGTCGCGCGATAGGATTTGAGGAAATCCTCCAGCCACATCACCGCTTCGAGGTCGAGGTGGTTCGACGGTTCGTCGAGCAGCAGCACGTCGGGCGCCGAGAAGAGCAGGGCGGCGAGCGCCACGCGCATCTTCCACCCGCCCGAATAGCTGGACAGCGGGCGCGCCTGCATCGCCTCGTCGAAACCCAGCCCCTGCAGGATGCTGGAGGCGCGCGCGGGGGCGGTATAGGCGTCGATCGCGATCAACCGCTCGTAAATGTCGCCCAGCTTTTCGGGATCGCTCTCGGTCTCGCTGCGCTCCATCAGCTCGGCGCGCTCGACATCGGCGGCCAGCACCGTCTCGAACGGGGTGGCGGTGCCGTCGGGCGCTTCCTGCGCGATATAGCCGAGCCGCGCGCCCTTGGGCATTTCGCAGGCGCCGTCATCGGCCTCCAGCTGGCCCGCGATCACGCGGACGAGCGTCGACTTGCCAGCACCGTTGCGGCCGATCAGGCCGACCCGGCTGCCGGGGGGGAGCGCGGCGGATGCACCGTCGAGGATCGTGCGGCCGCCCAGGCGCACGGTGATGCCATTCAGATTGAGCATGGCGCGCGCGTAGCAAATTCCGGCGCGAAAGGGGAGGGGGACCATGCGAAACATGGTGGAGGGGTGTCCCGGCTGGCGAGGTCGGCTCTGCCTTGCCGCCGGGAAAACCCCTCCGTCAGGCCTTCGGCCTGCGACCTCCCCGTGTCGGGGAGGTGTAGGGTTCAGCGCGCGGCGAGGTTGGTCGCGCCGGCGGGCGGCCAGTTCTGCGGCCCGCACTTCTTGACGACCCATTCGGCCCGCTTGTTCCAGCACAGCGCGTCCAGGCGCGGCATGGTCACGGCGACATGCTCGCGGCCGATATAGCGCGGGAAGCGCTGCTCGCCATAAGGGACCAGGCTGTTGCGCAGTTCCTGCATCCGGTCGACCGCCAGCTCGCCCAGATGGCCGCGCGGGGTGAAGACCGCCTGATGCAGGATCGAGCTGGCCGTCTGGCAGAAGCCCAGCTGGCCCGACACCGAGGAGAAGCTGGCATAGGTGCGCGTGCCGAACTGGTCGAGCGCGTTCTGGCCTTCCTTCACGGTCTTGTTCTTGCGCTTGAAATAGGCGCCGAGCGTGTCGAACGCGCCCTTCAGCTCGCCCTCATGATCCTTGAGGATCGCGTTGTAGTTGGCGACCGTGGCCAGCGTCGGCTCGAACTGGCATTGCAGCGCGGCGACGTTGAGCGCGGCGCGCATGTTCCAGAGCAGCCCCGCGCGCAGCTCGGCCGGGGTCGCGCCGGGCAGCGGCTGGCCGATGCCGGGTTCGTCGCCCTGAACGGGCTTTCCCTGGAAATTATAGGGCTGCAGGAAGAATTGTGCCGATGCGGGTGCCGCGGCACCCATCCCCCAAAAAGCCACGCCGGCGACCAGCGCGGTACGCACCACCTTCATTGTGTTCCGATCCTTCCCCCGTAGGGCTTTCGAGCGTCCCGAAACATAACGCTTTTTGGGGGGCGACCCAAATGGAAATCACGGGGTCGCGTCGATTGTCGGATGCGATCGGTCGTTACGGAAAGGCAGCGAAATCGCGGTGTTGGCGGTGGCACCGACACCCCCTTTAAGCGGGCTGGCGCACCCATGAAAAGGGCCGCCCGGTCGCCCGGACGGCCCCTGTCGTCAGGAATGATCCTGGCGATGATTACATCGCGTTCGACGCGTTGGTCATCGTGTCGTTGGCCATCATCATGTCGTTCGACATGGTGTCGTTGGCCATCACGCCACCGTTCATGGCGCCGTCGACGGCGGTCATGTTGTCGGTGGTGGTGTCCATGCCTTCCGAAGCGTTCATTTCGGTGGTCATGTTCGCGTCGGTGGTGTTCTCGGTCTTCGAGCCGCAAGCCGAAACCGCGAGCGCCGCGCCGGCGATGATCGAGCCCGTCAGGACCTTGGAGATGATTGCACGCATTGGAAGCTCCCTTGATAATAAGGATTTGGAACGGCTTGCTGGCCCTATTACCCAAATCGGGGTGGACATTAATCGGATACCGCCTGGTCCTCAAGCCTCGTTTTGTCGGACCGGATCAAGGGTCTTGAGGAAAGCCGGAAAGCTGAACGCAAGCGCCTCGTCAAAGGTTTCCAATGACTTGGTGCCATTCAACGCAAAAAGACTGGTCACCGGGAACTCCGGCAGGCCGCAGGGGATGATGCCACCGAAATGGGACAGGTCGGGCGCGATATTGACCGCGAACCCGTGCAGCGTGACCCAGCGGCGCACGCGCACCCCGATCGCGCCGATCTTGGCCTCCGGCCCGCCGTCGCGGGTCCAGATGCCGACGCGCCCGTCCACGCTGAAGGCATTCACCCCCAGCCGGCCGAGCGCGGCGATCAGCCAGTCCTCCAGCGCATGGACGAACTGCCGCACGTCGCGGCCGCGCTTGGTCAGGTCGAGCACCAGATAGCCGGTCCGCTGTCCGGGCCCGTGATAGGTATATTTGCCGCCGCGCCCGGTCTGGTGCACCGGAAAGCGCGGATCGACCAGCTCGGCCGGATCGGCGCTGGTCCCGGCCGTATAGACGGGGGGATGTTCGAGCAGCCAGACCAGCTCGCGCGCCTCGCCCGCCGCCACCGCGGCGGCGCGCGCCTCCATCTCGGCAAGCGACTGGTCATAGGGGGTGAGCCCGGCGCTGATGCGCCATTCGATATCGGAAAAGGCGGGAAGATCGGTCACGATGCGCGCTATCTGCGCCTGGGGCGGCGGCGATGCAAGCGTTCCGCCGGGAAGGGGGCGGCGGGCCAACGCGACCGATGGCATCCCGTCCGGCAATCGGTTAGGCAGGAGTCATGTTCATGACGGATGACGCCGGACAGGTCGGCCGCATGACGGGGCAAAGGGAAGCAAGATGACCGTCAGGATCGGATCGGTGTGGGACAGCACGCAACAGGTGCTGGCGGGCAGGGCCGGGATGCTGGTCCCCTTCGCCGCGATCGGGTTCGTGGTCCCGGTCCTGGTCCAGCTGCTGCTCGTCCCCGCTGGCAGCGTGCCGCATGGCGGCCTGATGATGGTATCGACGATCCTGGGCGCGCTGCTGGGCATCTGGGCGCAGCTGGCGATCATGGCGCTGGCCACCCATCCCGCGACCACCCAGGCCGATGCGGCGCGTGCCGGGTGGCGGCGATTCCCGGCGGCGCTGGGCGTGGCGCTGGTGCTCGGCCTGGCGTTCATGGTCGCCATCCTCATTCCCATGGTCCTGCTGGGGGCCTCGGGCTTCGACTTCGCGCAGGCGGTGGCCGCCAATGGCAATCCCGCGCTGATGCCGCCCATCCCCTCGGGGCTGGGTGCGATTCTGGGGCTCTACATCCTGGCCCTCGCCCTGGTCGCGGTGTGGATCGGCGTGCGGTTCATGCCCCTTTATGCGGTGGTCCTGAACGAGCGGCGGGGGCTGGGCGCCTATCGCCGGTCGCTGACGTTGACGCGTGGGATGACCTGGCGGCTGATCGGCGTCTCGCTGCTGTTCCTGATCGTCCTGTTCGTCACCACGCTGGCGGTGCAGGGGGTGACCGGCGCCGTCCTGCGGCTGGCGCTCGGGCCCGACCGGCCGGGGATCGTGCTGGGGCTGGTCGGGGTGCTGGGGTCGATCGTCACCGCCGCCTTCATGACGCTGGCCTATGTCTTCGTCGCCCGGCTCTATGTCGCGACGGCGGCCGAGCATCCCGCCGGTCCGGCCACGGAGGACGGCACGCCGTCGCTGTGATGACGTTCGACATGATGGCTGCGCTGCGGGACGCCTGGGGCCTGTTCCGCCGGAATGCCGACCTTACGCTGCGGCTCGCCGCGCCTTTCCTGTTCCTGCCGACGCTCGCGCTCGGCCTGCTGGTGCCTGCGCCGCCGCTGCCCGAGGAGGACGCGGCAGACGGCGCGGCGCGTGCGATGGCCTGGGTCGATTCGGTGGGCAACTGGGCCGGGCAATATGGCGGCTGGTATTTCGCCACCTATGCGATCGGGCTGATCGGCACCGCGGCGCTGCTGGCGCTGCATCTGGGCGGCGGCCGGTTGACGGTGGGACAGGCGCTGAACGTCAGCCTGCGGATCGCGCCGCGCTTCCTGCTCGCGATGATCCTAGTGGCGTTGCCGGTGGGGGCGGGAATGCTGCTCTACATCCTGCCGGGGCTGTATGTCGCGGGGCGGTTGCTGCTGGTCGGGCCGATCCTGCTGGCCGAGCGGCGGATGCCCGCGCTGGCGGCGCTGGCCCGCTCGTTCGCGCTGACGCGGGGCGTCGGGCTGCCGATGGCGGCGCTGGCCTCCTGCACCTATCTGGGCGGGATGATCCTGGGCCAGCCCTTCATCCTGCTGATCGACACGGTGCAGGGCAGCGGCGGCAATCCGGTCGCGATCGCCCTGCTCCAGACCGGGGCGGCGGCGGTGGCGCTGGCGTCCGGGGTGGCCCAGGCGCTGATCGCGCTCGCCGCCTATCGCCGACTGGTCAGCCGCTGATCCCCAGGCGCGGGATTTGCGGCGCGGCATCCTCGGGCAACAATCCCAGCGCGCGGGGATCGGGAAAGGTCTCGATCGCGCGCCCGATCGGGGTGAATCCCTGCTTGCGGTAGAAGCTCAGCGCCGAGGGATGGTCGAGCGTGCAGGTATGCACCCAGACCCGCTCCACCCCCGGCGTCCAGGCGCGCAGCATCGCCTGCGCCATCAGCCAACGGCCATGGCCATGCCCCGCCAGTTCGGGGATCAGTCCGAAATAGCCGATCTCGCACGCGCCCGTCTGGCGATGGTCGAGTTCGAGCAAGCCGACCTCGATCCCCATCCGGTCGATGACCGCGAAGACCGAGACGGCGGGATCGTGGATGATCCCGGTCAGCATCGCATCGTCCATCACCAGCCGCGAGAACCACAGCCACGGCGCGCCGACCCGCGCGAACAGCGCCCGGTATTTGGCAGGGTCGGGCCTGGCCCAGGCGGTCAGCCGCAACGGCGAGGCGAGCATCGGGCGCGGGCGCGGGCGCTCGCGCATCTCCAGCGTGGTGACGATGGTGGCGATCTCGCCGGGATCGACGGGGATCAGCGCCATGGATTATTCCCAGGTCGCGAGCGGCGGCAGGCTCATCAGGATCGCCTCGATATTGCCGCCCGTCTTCAGCCCGAACAGCGTGCCGCGATCATGGACCAGGTTGAACTCGGCATAGCGCCCGCGCCACGCCAGCATCGTCGCGCGATCCGCCTCGGTAAAGGGCTGGTCCATCCGCCGCCGGACGATGCGCGGATAGACGTCCAGGAACGCCTCGCCGACATCGCGGGTCAGCGCGAAATTGGCGTCGAAATCGCCCTCCAGATGATCGTAGAAGATGCCGCCCACGCCGCGATGCACCTTGCGGTGGGGGATGTAGAAATAGTCGTCGGCCCAGGCCTTGAACCGGGGATAATGGTCCGGGTCATGCGCATCGCACGCCGCCTGCATCGCGGCATGGAATTCGGCGGTATCCTCCTCGATGGGCAGCGGCGGATTCAGGTCCGCACCGCCGCCGAACCAGCGCTTCGTCGTGGTCAGGAAGCGGGTGTTCATATGGACCGCGGGGACATGCGGGTTGGCCATGTGTGCGACCAGGCTGATGCCGGTCGCCACGAAGCGCGGATCCTCGCCCGCGCCGTGGATGGTCTGGGCGAACGGCCCCTCGAACGTGCCGCCGACGGTCGAGACGTTGACGCCGACCTTTTCGAAGACGCGCCCCTTCATCACGCCGCGCACCCCGCCGCCGCCGGGCTCGCCGCTGGGGTCGGCACGGTCCCAGGCGGTATAGGTGAAGGCCGCGTCCGACCCCGCCTCGCGCTCGATCGCCTCGAACGCGGCGCAGATCCGGTCGCGCAGCGATTCGAACCAGAGGCGGGCGGCGTCCTGCTCGGCGTCGAGCGCGATGTCGGGGGTGCGGCTGGTCATGGTCCGGAGTCTCTGGGCGGGGGAGGGGGCGGGGGTCAACCCGGCATTTGGTCCCAACCCGTCTGCCGCCGCGCCTCGGCCAGCAGGATGCCGCCGGTGATCGCGACGTTGAGCGAGCGGACGCCGCTGCGCATCGGCACGCGCACCCGGATGTCGGCGGCGTCGTGCACCGCCTCCGGCACCCCTGCGCCCTCCGAGCCGAGCAGGATCACGTCGTCGGGGCGGAACACCATCTCGGGCAGCGGCAGCGCGCCCAGCGTCGTCGCCAGTACGATCCGTCCCGGCGTGGCGGCGCGGAAGGCGTCCCAATCGGCATGGCGCACCACCTGGGCCATGGCGGCATAGTCCATCGCCGATCGCGCCAGCGCCCGGTCGGAATAGGGAAAGCCCATCGGCTCGATCAGGTCGACCGCGACGCCGAAACAGGTCGCGGTGCGGATCAGCGTGCCGACATTGCCCGCAATATCGGGCTCATGAAGCGCCAGCCGCATCAATGGCCCGGAAAGGACAGCAGCGCATCGACCGCCAGCCCCTCGGCCCGCAACGCGTCGGCGCCGCCGAGATCGGGCAGGTCGACCAGGAACTGCGCCTGTTCGACGACGCCCCCCGCCTTGCGCAACAGCCGGACGGCCGCACGGGCGGTGCCGCCGGTGGCGATCAGGTCGTCGACCAGCAGGACGCGCGCGCCGGGGACCAGCGCATCCTCGTGCATCGCGATCCGGTCCTGGCCATATTCCAGCGCATAATCCTCGGCGATGGTCGCGCCGGGCAGCTTGCCGTCCTTGCGGATCAGCAGCACGCCCGCGTTCAGCGGCACCGCCAGCGCGGCAGCGAAGAGGAAGCCCCGCGCCTCGATTCCCGCGATCATGTCGACCGGCCCGCGCGTCGCGGCGACCATCCGCTCGATGGTCTTCGCGAAACCCGTCGGGTCGAGCAGCAGCGTGGTGATGTCGCGGAACGCGATGCCGGGCTTGGGAAAGTCCGGGATCGTGCGGATCAGGGCTTTCAGATCGTCATTGGCGTTCATGCGGCGCCTCATGGGCCTGATGGCGGCGGGGGTAAAGGGGGGCAATCCCAACCCTCCGTTCGGCCTGAGCGAAGTCGAAGGCCAAGGGAATCCATTGCCAAAGGGGCCGGAGGAAAGGTTCGGGCATGGGCTTCGACTTCGCTCAGCCTGAACGGAGGTCGGGAGTGGGGCGGCGGGTTCCCAAAGAAAAAAAAGGGCGGCTCCCTCGTCGGAAAACCGCCCCAGTCTCTCACATGATCCGATACGGCCTCAATGCTTCACGTCGCGCCAGACATTCTGATACGCGCCCCAGGCTAGGAAGCAGAAGATCAGGATGAAGATCACCGCCCCGATCCCCGCAGCGTGGCGCGATTCCAGCTTGGGCTCGGCGGTCCAGGTCAGGAAGGCGGCGACGTCCTTGGCCATCTGGTCGCGGGTCGCCAGCGTGCCGTCGGTATATTGGACCTGCCCGTCCTGGGTCAGTGGCGGCGGCATCGCGATGTTGAGGTTCGCGAAATAGGGATTGTAGTGCAGCCCCGCCGGCGTCTTCGCATCCGGGAACTGGCGCAGCAGCGCGGCGGGCTGGTTGCGATAGGCATCGGGGCCGATCAGCGAATAGACGTAATTGGTGCCGTCATGCCGCGCCTTGGTCATCAGCGACAGGTCGGGCGGCAGCGCATTGTTGTTCGCCGCGCGCGCCGCGACCTCGTTGGCGAAGGGCGAGGGGAAATGGTCGGCGGGCACGTTCTTGCGCGTCGTCGCCTCGCCCGTCTCCGGGTTGATGCTCGGCTGTTCGATCACCCACTGGTTGGCGATCGCCTTCACCTCGGCCTCGTTATAGCCCAGATCCTTCAGGTCGCGGAACGCCACCAGCCGCAGCGAATGGCAGGCCGCGCAGACCTCCTTATAGACCTGGAAGCCGCGCTGGAGCTGGCGCCGGTCGAACCGGCCCAATATCCCGTCCGAGGCCAGATGCGCGGGCTTGGGGTGGAGGTGGAACTCCTCCTCGGCGGTGGGGGCGGGCGGGTCGGAGACCAGCCCCGAGACGCTGCCCCACAGCGCGATGGCGAGGACCAGGGTGAAGGCCGCCCCGACCAGGAATGCGATGCCACGAACCATGTTCGAAATCCTCTCTCGGTTCGTGTCAGGCCGAAGCCGAAGGGGTTAGGGCCGACTTGGTGGGCGCGGTGCCGCCATGTTTGGCCAGCACGGCTTCGGTGATCGAATGGGGCAGGGGGGCGGGCCGCTCCGTCCGCGCGATCCAGGGCAGGATCACCAGGAAGTGGAGGAAGTAATAGGCCGCCGTGACCTGGCTGAGGATGATGAAGAAGGGCGTCGCGGGCGACCCCCCGCACCAGCCGAGCAGCAGCACGTCGACCACCAGCACCCAGAAGGCGATCCGCGCCTTGGGCCGGAAATTGCTCGACCGCACCGGCGAGCTGTCCAGCCAGGGAAGGAAGAACAGCAGCAGGATCGACCCGAACATCGCCAGCACGCCCCACAGCTTGGCGGGCAGGATGAAGTCGGCGGTGAAGGCGCGCAGGATCGCGTAGAAGGGCCAGAAATACCATTCGGGCACGATATGCGCCGGGGTCGAGAGCGGGTTGGCCGGGATGTAATTGTCCGGATGGCCCAGATAGTTGGGGAAGAAGAACAACAGGGTCGCAAAGACCAGCAGGAACACGCCCAGCCCCACCGCATCCTTGGCGGTGTAATAGGGGTGGAAGGGCACCGTATCCTGCTCGCCCTTCACGTCGACGCCGGTCGGGTTGTTGGAACCCGGAATGTGCAGCGCCCAGATGTGCAGGATGATGACGCCCGCGATCACGAAGGGCAGCAGATAGTGGAGTGAGAAGAAGCGGTTGAGCGCGGCATTGTCCGGCGCGAAACCGCCCAGCAGCCAGACGCGGATGGTGTCGCCGACCAGCGGGATCGCCGAGAAGAAGCCGGTGATGACCTGCGCCCCCCAAAAGCTCATCTGCCCCCAGGGGAGCACATAGCCCATGAAGGCGGTGGCCATCATCAGCAGGAAGATGACGACGCCGAGCAGCCACACCATCTCGCGCGGGGCCTTGTAGGACCCGTAATAGAGGCCGCGGAAGATGTGCGTATAGACGACGATGAAGAACATCGACGCGCCGTTGGCGTGGGCATAGCGCAGGAACCAGCCCGCATTGACGTCGCGCATGATGCTTTCGACCGAGTCGAAGGCGACGCCCGCATTGGCGGCATAATGCATCGCCAGCACCACGCCGGTGATGATCTGGATGGCAAGCGCGGCGCCCGCCAGCACGCCGAAATTCCAGAAGTAATTCAGGTTGCGCGGCACCGGATAGCCCGCGCCCACCGCATTATAGACGAGGCGCGGCAACGGCAGCTTCTCGTCCAGCCAGCGCATGACCGGCTGTTTCGGTTCGTAATGCTTGGCCCAGGGAAAGCTCATGTCTCGGGTCCCCCTTTAAGCGGCCGCGCCGACCGTGACGGTCGTGTCGCTGTCGAACTTGTAATCGGGCACGAAGAGGTTCTTCGGTGCCGGACCCTTTCGGATGCGCGCGGCGGTGTCATAGGCCGAACCGTGGCACGGGCAGAAATAGCCGCCATAGGGGCCCTTATTCTCGCCCTCGCCCGCGCCCAGCGGCACGCAGCCCAGATGGGTGCAGACGCCCAGCGTGATCAGCCAGTTCTTCTTGCCCGGCTTGGTCCGCTCCTCCAGCGTCTGGGGATCGCGCAGCTCGGACAGCGGCACCGCATCGGCCTCCGCCATCTCCTTGGGCGTCAGGTTGCGGACGAACAGCGGTTGCTTGCGGAAGCTGGCCTTGATCGCCTGGCCCGGCGCGATCTTGGATAGGTCGATCTCGGTGGTCGACTGCGCCAGCACGTCGGCCGAGGGGTTCATCTGGTTGATGAGCGGCAGGACGATGGCCAGCCCCCCCACGCCCGCGAAGGACACGGCGGCGACGTTGATGAAGTCGCGGCGGCGGGGATCATGGACCTCTTCGTGGAATGGCTCCGGCGACTCGCCGGGGGGTACGGTGTTCTCCGTCATCGCCATTCGTCCTGTCCCTCCACCTCGTTCGCGTGGCGCCGGTCGCGCCCTGGCGGTCGTGCCGGATTGTCCCCGGTCATGCGCCGCCCGATCTCGCCCGCCCATGATGAACGGAGCGTCAGGTTAGCCTTGCTTGGCGGGCTTTGCCAATCCCCTTTGCGGTGGCGTTCATGGCGGTTGCAGTCGGGCGGGCGCAGGAACCATGATGGCGTGGTTCGGGTTGACCGATGACGGACGCGGATGACGGGCCCCTGTCGCATCCGCAGGAACGACCAGGGGCATGGAGAGAGGCGATGCTCTTGGGCAGGATCGGATGGGGCGGCTTGCTGGCCGCCGGGCTGTTGGCGCTGGGCGGCTGCGCGGACGGCTATGGCTATAGCGGCGTGTCGGTGGGCACGGGCTATGGCGGTTATGGCGGCTATGGCTACGCCCCCGGCTATTATGGCGCGGGTTATGCGCCGTCCTATTATGGCTGGTACGACGACTTTTATTATCCGGGCACGGGCGTCTATGTCTATGACCGCTATCGTCGGCCGTTCCGCTGGAACGAGGGCCAGCGCGCCTATTGGGAAGGGCGGCGCGGCGCGTGGCGCGGGGCCCCGATCCGCGACCAGTGGCGCGGCTGGGGTCGCAACGGCTGGCGCGGCGATCGCTGGGGCAACGGCCCGCGTGGCCCCGGCCCCAACCCCGGTGTTGGTGTCGCGCCCCGCCCACCGGCCCCACGGGTCGAGGGATGGCGCGGCCCTCGCGGCGGCAATCCCGGCTGGCGCGGCGGGCGGCCCGGCGGCGCGCGGGGTGGGCCGCGCGGGCCGCGCTGATCAGCCTGCCGAGCGGGCCCGGATCATCAGCGTGGGGCGGAACCGCATCACCGCCACATCGTCCTGGTTATAGACGGTCAGGAGGCTGACGATCAGCCCCATGTCGGGCCGACTGGCCGAGCGGCGCACCTCCAGCACCTCGGTCTCGCAGCGCAGCGTGTCGCCCGGATAGACCGGCTTCAGCCAGCGAAGCTCGTCGATGCCGGGCGAACCCAGGCTCTGAAAGCCGGTCGCCCGGTAATGCTCGACGATCATCGCCATGGTCATCGACGCGGTGTGCCAGCCGCTGGCCGACAGCCGCCCGAAATGGGTGGCGGCGGCGTCCTCGTCGGACAGGTGAAAGGGCTGGGGATCGTAGCGCGTGGCAAAGGCGATGACTTCGTCGCGCTCGACCCGATGATTTCCGAACCGCGCGGTATCGCCGACCGCCACATCCTCCAGCCAGATCATCGAATCCTCTCCTTATCGTTTGAAAACGCG
Organism: Sphingomonas sp. SORGH_AS_0870; assembly: GCF_031453175.1. Classification (NCBI taxonomy): domain Bacteria; kingdom Pseudomonadati; phylum Pseudomonadota; class Alphaproteobacteria; order Sphingomonadales; family Sphingomonadaceae; genus Sphingomonas; species Sphingomonas sp. SORGH_AS_0870. The sequence continues at coordinate 3,631,168 of NZ_JAVIYW010000002.1, read as the reverse complement.
GCGGAACGGCGCATCGTTGCCGTCCAGCCCCCGACCCGCCGGGAGCCCGATCAGATCGCGCAGCAGCGGGGCGACATCGACATTGTCGAACGGCGCCAGCCGCACCCCCGACCGAAATGCGGGGCCCTGCGCGATGAACAGCGCGGCCATGGCGGGATCGGCATTGTCATAGCCATGGGTGCCCTTGGCAAAGGGGGCGTCGGGCCGCTTGGCCTGGATCAGCCAGCCGGTCTGGGCGAGGCAGAAATAGGGCGGGATGCGCGGGTTGCGACCATAATGGAAACGCGCGGGCATCGCCGGGCTGCGCCAGCAATCGGCATGATCGTGATGGCCGAGCAACCGCCGCTCCAGCGCGGCCTCGTGCCCCGGCACCGCGCGGAAGGTCGCATAGGGACCGTCCTCGGTCATCACCGCATCGGCGGGATCGACCAGCATATCCTCGGTCACGATCCGGTCGCTGGAGGTCGCGGCCATGCCGTGATCGGCGACGACGACCAGATTGGCGGGCTGGCCCAGTTCGGCCAGCCCGGCCAGCAGGCGGCCGATCGCCTCGTCCACCTTGCCGACCGCCGCGTTCACCTGCGGCGAGTCGGGGCCGGCGTCGTGGCCCGCGCTGTCCACTTCGTCGAAATACAGCGTCAGGAACTGCGGGCGGCTGGCCGCCGGGCGACGCAGCCAGTCGATGATCGAATCGACTCGCTGGCGGTCGGTCACGTTCTGGTTGAACTGCTGCCAGTCGTGCGGACGCATGCCGCCCGTCACGGTGCCGCCATAGTCGCCGGGGTGGAAGGTGCCGCCCCAGGCGACGTTCGATCCCGGCCAGAACATGGTGGCGGTGGGAATCCCGGCCTTTTCGGCGGTGATCCAGATCGGCTCGGCGGTATTCCACCAATAGGGCTGGTCCGAGGCCATGGTGAAGCGCGCGTCGGGATGGGCCGGATCGGTGAAGCCGTTGGCGACGATCCCGTGGCGATCGGGCACCAGCCCGGTGACCAGCGTCCAGTGATTGGGGAAGGTCTTGGACGGGAAGGAGGGGCGCATCGATGCGCTGACTCCCTCGGCCGCCAGCCGCGACAGGTTCGGGGTCAGCCCGCGCGTCAGATAATCGGGGCGGAAGCCGTCGATCGATACCAGGATCGTGACCGGCGCGCGCGCCGCGACCGCATCGGCGGCGGGGCGGGGCGTCGCCGCCCCCGCGTTTGCCGCGCTCTCGCCGATCGGGGGCAATGCGGGCGGCGTATAGGGGTAGGCACAACCGGCCAGGAGGGTCAGGGCCAGGGCGGCGAGGGGGAGTCGGGTCACGGAGCGGCTATCCTTTCAGGCCAGCCGATAGCGTCGTCCTGTGACACTGGCGAGGCCCGTCGGCAGGATCGCGCTTGCCCGGCCAGTCAGTCCAGCGGGAAGAAGTGGCGCACCTCCGGCGCGGCATGGCGAAGCAGGACCCGCAGCCGTTCGGCGGCTTCGGCGGGATGATCGCCGGGCAGCCCCGCCATCGCCCAGTCGCCGAAGGTCGGCGTGTCGGTCCGGCGGTCGTCGAGGACCTGGATGTCGGTGTGGCGCGGATCGCGCCGGATCCGCTCGAACGCATCGCCGACGCTGTCGACGGGGCCCTCGATCAACTGGAGATAGCGGCCCCGCTCGATCCAGAGGATGCCCGAAATGCCGTCCATGCCGTTGTTGCGGCGCGAGACGCGCAATATGGCCAGGTGGTCCGACCGGCCATCCTCGCCCACGGCCTGGCTGCTATAGATGATACGCCGGAACGAACTAACCTGGATCATAATGGGCTTCTAGGTCCTCCGGCGCGCGCTGCAAAGCGGCAATGCGCCGGGCGGCCGGAGCCGACCGGCGCATAATGGGTCAGACGTTGAAGCGGAACAGCATCACGTCGCCGTCCTGCACGACATATTCCTTGCCCTCGGCGCGCAGCTTGCCCGCGTCGCGGGCGCCCGCCTCGCCCTTGAAGGCGATATAGTCGGCAAAGGCGATGGTTTCGGCGCGGATGAAGCCGCGTTCGAAATCGCTGTGAATCTCGCCCGCCGCATTGGGCGCCTTGGCGCCGCGATGGACGGTCCAGGCGCGCGCCTCCTTGGGGCCGACCGTGAAGAAGGTCAGCAGGTCGAGCAGCGCGTAACCGGCGCGGATCACGCGGGCGAGGCCGGTTTCGGACAGGCCCAGCTCGGACAGGAACTCGCCGCGATCCTCCGCGGGCATGGTCGCGATGTCGGCCTCGATCGCGGCCGACACGACGACCGCCTGCGCGCCCTCGGCGGCGGCCTTTTCGAAGACGCGCGCCGAATGGGCATTGCCGTTGGCGGCGTTCGATTCCTCGACATTGCAGACATAGAGGACGGGCTTGGCGGTCAGCAGCTGCGCCTGCGAGAACACGCGCGCCTCTTCCTCATCCTTGGGCACGGTCAGCCGCGCGGGCTTGCCGTCGCGCAGCAACTCCAGCGTCTGGCCCAGGACCGAGGCGGCGATCTTGGCCTCCTTGTCGCCCTGCTGCCCCTTCTTGATGAAGGCGGGCACGCGCTTTTCCAGGCTTTCGAGGTCGGAGAGCATCAGCTCGGTCTCGACCGTCTCGGCATCGGCGATGGGGTCGACCTTGCCCTCGACATGGGTCACGTCGCCGTCCTCGAAGCAGCGCAGGACATGGACGATCGCGTCAACCTCGCGGATATTGCCCAGGAACTGATTGCCCAGGCCTTCGCCCTTGGACGCGCCGCGCACCAGCCCGGCAATGTCGACAAAGGCGAGCTGCGTCTCGATGATCTTGGCGGAACCGGCGACCTCGGCCAGCTGGTACAGGCGCGGATCGGGGACCGCGACGTTGCCGACATTCGGCTCGATCGTGCAGAACGGATAATTGGCGGCCTGCGCCGCCGCCGTTTCGGTCAGCGCGTTGAAGAGGGTGGACTTGCCGACATTCGGCAGGCCGACGATGCCGCAGCGGAAACCCATGCGTCGCTTATCCTACAGGAAGGGGAAAGCGTCCCTCTAGCGACGATGGGGATATTTCTCAACCGAGCGCTTCTCCCATGCTCCGTTCAGCCCGAGCGAAGTCGAAGGCCAAGGGATGACGGTTGGGCGGGGCGCCATTGTCGGATGTTCCAGCGTGGCCTTCGACTTCGCTCAGGCTGAACGGACTGGGGGAAGGGGTTATGGGGTCAGGCGATCCCGACCATCATCGCGGCGGCCCAGGCGAGCAGCATCACGCCCAGCGCCCCCGAAAACCCCATCAGCACCAGGCCCAGATAGTGCAGCATAGGCGGATTGGCGCGCTGCGCCTTCTTGTTCCGGCCCAGGCCCGACAGCACGAAGCTCGCCAACATGCCGAAGGTGAAGACAGCGAATTCGATCATCGGGAATAACGTCCGGGATAGGGGGTGCGATCGATATCCCCCTTAACCGAGATAAGTTAACGGCACGATACCGGCGCGGCGAAGCGCCCGCTTTCATCGATGAAGCGCGGGAACCTTTCGCCCTGTCGCGGGTGCGGCGCGGATCGTCGCGCGCGGCGGATCAGCGATAGTTGAAGCTGACGCTGATCCGCTCGCCCTTGGCGCCGTTGGGCACGACCTCGTGCCGCAGCCAGCTTTCCCACAGCAGCACCGTTCCCGGCTGGGGCGTGGCGGTGGCGAAGGTGGACAGGTCGTCGGGCGCATCGGCACGGCGCGGCGGGGCGGCCATCAGCATCGACAGCCGCGGATCCTCCAGCTTCAGCGCGCCCGATCCCTGGGGCATGGCGACATAGAGCGTGCCCGACACGACCGAGTGCGGATGGATATGCGCCGAATGATGCCCGCCGGGTTTCAGGACATTGACCCACAGGCTGTCCAGCTTCAGCTTGCGCCCGCCCAGGTCGAAGGCGCATTCCTCGGCGAAGCGCGCGACATGGCGGTCGAGCTTCTTGCGCAGGTCCGCGAAGACCGGATCGCGGATCGGCAGGTCGTTGAGCGAGGCATAGCTGGTATAGCCGCGATAGCCATGCTCCTTCGACCAGCGCCGCCCGGCGCGGTCGTCCTCGGCCAACGCCCAGCAGCTCTGCTCGATCTCCTCCAGCAGATCGGCATCGTCCAGCTGGCCCTCATAGAGAAGCGAGGCGAAGAGGCGGCGCACGCTCATGCCGGATCTCCCAGGCGCAGCGCGATGTCGTTGACGAAGCGGACATCGTCCCCTTCGGCCAGCCAGCGCGCCTCCGCCGCCAGCGCGCCGAGCAGGTCGGACAGCGGCTCGATCTCCGCCTTGGCGTAATTGCCCAGCACATGGCCGGTCACGCGGTCCTTGTGTCCCGGATGGCCGATGCCGAGCCGGACGCGGCGGAAGTCGGGCCCCAGATGCTGGTCGATCGAGCGCAGTCCGTTATGCCCCGCCGTGCCGCCGCCGGTCTTCACCTTCACGCGGAAGGGGGCGAGGTCGAGTTCGTCGTGGAAGACGGTCAGCGCCTCCACCCCCAGCTTATAGAAGCGCAGCGCGTCGCCGACGCTGCGCCCGCTCTCGTTCATGAAGGTCGCGGGCTTGAGCAGCAGGATCTTCTGCCCGCCGATGCGGCCTTCCTGGGTCCAGCCCTGGAACTGCTTCTTCACGGGGCCGAAATCATGCACCTCGGCGATGGCGTCCATCGCCATGAAGCCGACATTGTGGCGGTGCATCGCATATTGCGGCCCCGGATTGCCCAACCCGGCCCAGACCTGCATGTGATATTCCTTATTCGCTTGGTTGGCAGGGCCCTAGCACCGGGGGCTTCGGGTTTCCAATGCGGTGAGGGTAATGGGGGCGTGGGCTTCGACTTCGCTCAGCCTGAACGAGGTTTGGGTAATCCTGCCGCACTATCAACAGCCGTTCAGGCTGAGCGAAGTCGAAGCCCAAGGGAATCCCCCTCAGATCAACCCCTGCGCCCGCAGACTCACATGCCCCGAGGTGCCGATGATCAGATGGTCGTGCACCGTGATCCCCAGCCGCTTGCCCGCCTCCGCGATGGCGCGGGTCACGTCGATATCGGCGCGGCTGGGCGAGGGGTCGCCGCTGGGATGGTTGTGCACCAGGATCAGCGCCGCCGATCCGAAGTCGATCGCGCGGCGAATCACCTCGCGGATATAGACCGGCGCCTGGTCGATCGAACCCTGTCCCATCAGCTCGTCGCGGATCAGCATGTTACGCGTGTTGAGGTGCAGCACCCGGAACCGCTCGACCCCGTGATGCGCCATGTCGGCATGGAGATAGTCGAGCAGCGCCTGCCAGTTGGACAGGACCGGGCGCTTCGCCGCCTCCACCTGCACCAGCCGCAGCGCACAGGCCTGCGCGATCTTGAGCGCCGCCGCAGCCGTCTCACCCACCCCGTCGACGCGCCGCAGGGCATTGGGATCGGCGGTCAGCACCCCGCCTATGTCATGGAATTCGCGCAACAGCGCCTTGGCGATCGGTTTGGTGTCGCGGCGGGGGATGGCGGTCATCAGCAGATATTCGATCAGTTCATGGTCGAGCAATCCGCCACCGCCCAACAACCGGTCGCGCAGTCGCGCACGGTGTCCGGCATGGTCATTCGGCTGATCCCGCTCGTCCCCGCCGCCACCGTCGCCCATGGTCCGCTTCCCCCTTTGCCGGAAAGCATAAGGGCGGCGCGGGGAACTGTCGCCGGGCTTCGTGCGATTGCGTGCGGCGCGACCATAGGGTTATGACACAGGTCAAGACGGAAGGAGTGGCATCGGGGTGGAGGGCGCGAACGAGGAAGTCGGCACCCCCGAAAGCCCGATCCGGCGCTTCCGTCGCCTCCAGCGTATCCTGATCGCCATCGCGCTGCTGATCCTGGTCGCGCTGATCGCGCTGTGGCTGGAGCGCAAGCCGCTCGCCGGGGGTTTCATCGATCGCGAACTGGCGCGGCGCGGCGTTCCTGCGCGCTACAAAATTTCCGACTTGGGGACGGGACGGCAAAGGCTGACCGATGTGGTGATCGGCGATCCGCGCGATCCCGACCTGGTCGCCGACTGGCTGGAGACGCGGACCCGGCTGACCCTGTCCGGCCCCGAGGTGACGGGGGTGCGGGCCGGTCGGGTGCGGTTGCACGGGCGTCTGGTCGGCGGACGGATCACGCTGGGCGCGCTGGACAAGCTGATGGGGCCGTCCTCGGGCAAGCCCTTTGCGCTCCCCGCGCTGGATGTCGTGGTCGATGATGGCGGCATCCGGCTCGACACGCCGCATGGGCCGGTGGGGATCAGCCTGTCGGGGCGGGGGGTGTTGAGCGACGGTTTCACCGGGCATCTGGCGGCGGTGGCGCCCCGGCTGGTGATGGGCGATTGCGTCGCCACGGGGCTTGCCGCGCCGCTGCGCGTACGGGTGGTGCGCGAGCAGCCGACGCTGACGGGGCCGCTGCGGCTCGGCAATCTGCGCTGCGGCGAGGTGGCGGTGGCCGATCTGGCGGCGCGGGTCGATGTGACCTTCGGCGCGGCGCTCGATCGGTGGCAGGGGCGTGCCACGGTGGGCAGCGGCGCGATCCGCCATCCCGTCATGGCCGCCGCCGCGATCGAAGGACAGCTCGATTTCACCGGCACGCCCAAGGGCACGCATGGCCGGATGCAGCTGGCCGCGCGCAACGTCGTCGCGCAACCGGGCCGTGCCGGGCGGGCGACGATCGCCGGACAATATCTGGTCGGCCCCGCCACCCGCTTCGACGGCCGGATGACGCTGGGGGACGCACAGCTGTCGCCCGCCATGCTGGCGCGGGTCGGGCAATGGGGCGCGGCCGCCGCCGGAACCCCGGTCGGCCCGGTGGCGAGCGCCATGGCCGAGGCCGTGCGGCGCGGCGGGCGGCGATTCGCCGCCGACGTCGCGCTGGCGATCGACAGCGACAAGGGGCCGCGCGGCCCCGGCTTTGCGGTGCGGGTGCCGCGCCTGTCGCTCGCCTCGGCCAGTGGCGGGCGGCTGGCCTTCGCGGATGGCGCGGGGCTGACCTATGACGCGCGGGGGCTGCGGCTCGACACCCGGCTGGCGATGCGCGGAGGCGGCCTGCCCGGCCTGCGCGCCACCTTGCGACAGGATGCACCGGGCGCGCCGATGCGCGGCACCGCCGAGCTGGCGCGTTACGACGCGGGTGGTGCCAGCCTGGCGCTCGACCGGCTGGTGTTCCAGGCGGCGATGAATGGCGAGACGCAGATCACGACACGCGCCATGCTGTCCGGGCCGATCAGCGGCGGCCGGATCGACAATCTGGTCCTGCCCATCACCGCCAACTGGGATGGCGGGCGGCGCTTGCGGGTCAATCCGAGCTGCCAGCCGCTGGCGATCGACCGGCTGGCGCTGTCGGGGCTCCGGCTGGAGCGGGTCGCGACGACGCTTTGCCCGCTCGACGGCGCGCTGGTCCGTCTCGACGGTGGGCGGATCGGCGGCGGGGCGCAACTGGGGCCGACAAGGCTCGCCGGGCGGATCGGGAGCAGCCCGCTGGCGCTGTCGGCGGCGGCGACCCGTTTCGCGCTGGCGGATCGCAGCTTCACGCTGACCGGCGTCGAGAGCCGCATCGGCCGCCCCGAATCGCCGACCCGGATCGACGCGGCGAGCCTGTCGGGCCGGATCACGCCGGAAGGAATCGCGGGCCAGTTCACCGGCGGTAGCGGCCAGGTCGGGCAGGTGCCGCTGCTGCTGGGGCAGGCCGATGGCACGTGGCGGCTGGCCAAGGGCGTACTGACCCTGAACGGCGGGTTGCAGGTGAGCGATGCCCGCGCCGATTCGCCGCGCTTCCTGCCGATGGCGGCGCGGGACGTGACGCTGACGCTGACGCTGGCGGGCAGCCGGATCGATGCGAAGGGCGGGCTGTTCGAGCCCACCAGGAATGTGAAGGTCGCCGATGTCGCCATCACCCATGCGCTCGATCGGGGCGCGGGCTCGGCCGAGCTGGTGGTGCCGGGGCTGACCTTTACCAAGGAGTTCCAGCCCGAATTGCTGACCCCCGTCACCAAGGGCGTGATCGAGGATGTGCGAGGCGAGATGTCCGGTCAGGGGCGGATCGCCTGGGATGCCGATGGCGTCCGCTCGACCGGCGATTTCGGCACCGAGGGCATCGACCTCGCCGCCGCGCTCGGCCCCGTCACCGGGATTGCGGGCAAGATCCATTTCACCGACCTGCTGGCGCTGGAAAGCGCGCCGGGCCAGGTGGTGACGATCCGCACGATCAATCCCGGCATCCAGGTGACGAACGGCACCGTCCGCTACCAGACGCTGTCGGGCACGCGCATCCGGGTGGAGAGCGGCAACTGGCCCTTTGCGGGCGGCACGCTGACGCTCGACCCGACGCTGCTCGATTTCTCGCAGCCGGTGGAGCGGCGGATGACCTTCCACGTCAAGGGCGCGGCGGCCGACCAGTTCCTGCTCCAGTTCGATTTCCAGAATCTCAACGCCACCGGCATCTTCGACGGCGAACTGCCGATGGTCTTCGACGAGCGCGGCGGGCGGATCGAGGGCGGGCGGCTAGTCGTCCGGCCGGGCGGGGGCAGCATCGCCTATCTGGGGGCGGTCAGCCAGAAGGATCTGGGGCTTTGGGGCAATCTGGCCTTCGGGGCGCTTCGCTCGCTCAACTATCGTTCGCTCCGGATCGACATGAACGGGCCGCTGGCGGGCGAGATGGTGACCGATGTCCGCTTCGCCGGGATCAGCCAGGGCAAGGGCGCCAAGTCGAACTTCCTGATCCGGCGGCTGCAGAAGCTGCCCTTCGTGTTCAACGTGCGGATCAAGGCGCCCTTTCGCGGGCTGCTCGATTCGGCGCAGTCCTTCTACGACCCGCGCCGCCTGATCCAGCGGAACCTGCCCGCGCTGCTGGAGGAACAGAATAAGCGCACCGCGCCGCCCCCCGCCCCGGCCGCCGGAACCCCCATTCAGCGCAGCGCAAGCGAGACCGTGCCATGACCGTAACAGGATTGAAAATGCAGGACAGAATGCCGATCTTGGGGATGACGCGATGGATGCCGGTCGCGCTGGTCCTGGCGAGCGGGGGATGTGTGAACATTTCCGCGCCGGACAAGCCGATCGAGATCAATCTCAACATCAATGTGACGCAGGAAGTGGTATATCGCCTGGACGGCGAGGCCAAATCGCTGATCCAGCAGAATCCGGGGATATTCTGATCATGAAGACCAAGGCGGTGATGATGGTGGCGGCAGCGGTCGCGCTGATCGGCATTTCGGGCGTGGCGATCGCGCAACGCGATCCCGCCTATGCCGCCGCGCGCGCCGAGGGATTGGTCGGCGAGCAGCCCGACGGCTATCTGGGCATCGTCGGCGCCGCGACCCCCGCGCTGCGCACGCTGGTCAACAGCATCAATATCCAGCGCAAGGCGGCCTATACCCAGAAGGCGCAGGCCAGCGGCGCGACCGTCGAGCAGATGGCCTTTACCAGCGGCTGCAACCTGATCGCGCAGACCGCCAGCGGCGAGAAGTACAAGACGCCCGAGGGCGTGTGGAAGACGCGCACCGCGGCGGCGCCCGAGCGGGCACCGGCCTGCGTTTAAGCTCCTTTCTTACTCCCCTCCCGCAGGCGGGAGGGGCTGGGGGAGGGGAGTCCGGTTGCGGTCAGGCGATCGGTTTGAGGGGAGGGGGGGGCGAAGTCCCGTATCTTCAAAGGCATTGCCCGACGATAGCGCCAGCCCTCCCCCGACCCCTCCCGCCTGCGGGAGGGGGGAAGAAGGGGGGCTCCCCATGGGGCGGAGAAGAACCGGCCCGCGAATCGGGCGGTCCTGTCGCTCCTCGGCAACAATCCTTAACGCATCTGTCACAACGCCCACCCCAGGCGGTTGACTTGGGGGGAGGGCCTTTCTAAACGGGCCTCGCCTTGGCGGGGTCGCTCGCCGTTCGCGCGCATTCTCCCCTTCGGTGACGAAAACAGGTGAGGGTGGCTGCGTGGCGGAGAAAGAGCCCGGACAGGACTTTGGCGATGCGGACGATCCGCGTCTGGCCGCGCTGGACAAGCGACTGGCACAGGCACGCGCGGAGGGCGCATCGCGGCAGGGGGTGAAGGTGGATGCCGACAGGGGATATTCCCAGGGCAGCCGCGTCATCTCCGCGCTGATCGGAAGTCTTGTGGGCAGTGCGTTGATCGGCTGGCTTTTCGACCGCTGGTTCGGCACCGCACCCTGGGCCCTGATCGTGATGCTGTTCCTGGGGATCGGCGTGGCGTTCAGGCAGATCATTCGGATTTCTGGCGAACGCCCGGAGTAACCGGGCGTTCGTCATATGTGGGAACGAAGCAGCGTGGCGGCAGAATCGGGCGGCAAGATTGATCCGATGCACCAGTTCCTGATCGAGCCGGTGCTCGGTCGGCATTGGGTGGTCGGCGGCTACGACCTTTCCTTCACCAATTCCGCTCTGTGGATGGTGGCGACGTTGGTCGCGCTGTGGATCTTCATGATCGGCGGGATGAAGCGCGATCTGGTCCCCGGTCGCTGGCAGGCGGCGGTCGAGGGCTTCACCGGCTTCGTCAATTCGATGCTGACGTCGAATATCGGGCCGGAGGGCAAGCGCTTCCTGCCTTATGTCTTCTCGCTGTTCATGTTCATCCTGTTCGCCAACGTGCTGGGCCTGCTGCCCTTCGGCGTGGTGCCGGGTGTCCATCCCTTCACCGTGACCAGCCATGTGACCGTGACCGGCGTGCTCGCGCTGATCTCGTTCGCGATCGTGCTGATCGTCGGCTTCGGTCGCCATGGTTTCCACTTCTTCGCGCTGTTCGTGCCGCACGGCACGCCGGTCCCGATGATCCCGCTGATCTTCGTGGTCGAGCTGATGAGCTTCCTGGTGCGCCCCTTCTCGCTGGGTCTGCGACTGTTCGTCGCGATGACCGCGGGGCACATCCTGCTGAAGGTTCTCGCCGCCTTCGTCATCAACGGCATCAACATGGGCCCGGGCTATGCCGCGCTCATCACCCTGCCGAGCTTCCTGCTGATGATCGGCATCACGCTTCTCGAACTGCTGGTCGCCGCGATCCAGGCCTATGTCTTCGCGCTGCTGACCTCGGTTTACCTGAACGACGCCGTCAACCTGCACTGATCCGGGAAGCCGGACCGGGCGGGTGGCCGCGACGCACGACTTGAATACCCAAACGACCCTTTTTGAACTGGAGTGATTGAAATGGACGCAGAAGCCGCGAAGCTGATCGGTGCCGGTCTGGCCGCTATCGGGCATGGGCATCGCCTCGCTCGGCGTGGGCAACGTGTTCGCCAAGTTCCTCGAAGGCGCGCTGCGCAATCCGGGTGCGGCGGACAGCCAGCAGGGCCGCCTCTTCATCGGTTTCGCCGGTGCCGAGCTTCTGGGCCTGCTCGCCTTCGTGACGATGATCATCCTGGTGTTCGTCGCCTAATCATTCGGATCGGCCGGGCGTGTCGGTGACGATGCGCCCGGTTGATATGGCAACGAGGACTCCATGCCCCAGATAGCACAGATCAGTGCGACCTATGCGTCGCAGATCTTCTGGCTCCTGATCACCTTCGGCCTGCTCTATTTCGTGGTCGGTCGTGGGATGGTGCCCAAGATTCAGGCGACCGTCGACGCTCGCGAAGCCCGTATCGCCGGCGATCTGGCGGCGGCGGAGGCCGCGCGTGCCGAGGCCGACCGGGTCGAGGCGGCATGGCGGGCCGAGATGGACGCCGCGCGCACCGCCGCGATGGCGGAAACCAACGCCGCCAAGGCGCGGGCCACCCATGCCTTCGAGGCGCAGGTCAAGGCGGCCGATGCCGACCTGGCCGAGCGGCTGGGTCATCACGACCTGGCGATCGCCAATGCCAAGGCCGAGGCGATGGCCAATCTTCAGTCCGTGGCGGCCGAGGCCGCGCGCGATCTCGTCGCCAAGCTGTCCGGCGTCCATGTGGGCGAGGATGCGGCGGCCGACGCGGTGCGAAAGGTGAGCGCGCATGGCTAATCATTCCGCGAACGGCGCGCTGACCAACGCCGACGCGCTGGTCGCGCAGAACCTGGCCGATGCGGCCTCGGCCGAGGGCATGGCCCCCCAGCCGATCCGCGAGGGCGATGGCCTGACCGCGAACACGGTCGCGCCCGCCGAGGGCGAGCATCACGCCGCCAGCCCCACCGCGCTGGGTTTCGATTCGACCGGCTGGGTGGCGCTCGCCGCTCTGGTCGTGTTGATCGGGATGCTGGTGAAGAAGGTGCCCGCGATGATCGGTCGTTCGCTCGACCAGAAGATCGCCGGCATCCGCGCCCAGCTCGACGAAGCGAACAAGCTGCGTCAGGAAGCCGAAACGCTGAAGGCCGAATATGAGGCCAAGGCCAAGGCGGCCCATGCCGATGCCGAGGCGATGCGCGTCCAGGCGCAGCATGAGGCGGGTCAGCTGCTCAGCAAGGCCAAGGCCGATGCCGAGGCGCTGATGGAGCGTCGCGCCAAGATGGCCGAGGACAAGATCGCGGCCGCCGAGCGCACCGCGCTGGCCGAGGTCCGCGCCCGCGCCGCCGAGGCCGCGGCCAAGGCCGCCGGTCTGCTGATCGCCGAGCATCACTCGGTCGAGGCCGACCGGGCGATGATTGACCGCTCGATTGCAGGGCTCGGCCGCCCGAACTGATCGGCGCCAGGGCCAGTGACAGGACCGCGCTTCGGGCGACCGAGGCGCGGTTCGGTCGTTTTTGGCGGCCGAACGACCGCCCACACCGTTCAGGCTGAGCGAAGTCGAAGCCCAAGGGAATCCCTCGCCCTGCGTGTGAAGAGGGCAGGGCGTGGGCTTCGACTTCGCTCAGCCCGAACGGGGGATGGGAAAGCCAATTTCTTCTCAAGCTCGACTTGGGGAGGGGGCCCGCCGGGCCAGGCCCCACATGACATAACCCCGCAAGCACGGGGCCGCATCGCCGTCTCTTCCGGGTTTCCGGCGCCGATGCCCATAGTGCCGAGCCCGTAACCAAGGAGACGCTCCGATGGCATGGGTCATTCTGGGCATTGCCGTGATTACCGAGATTTGCTGGGCGCTTAGCCTGAAATGGGCGGCGACCGTTGCCACCTGGCAGGCGTCGAGCGTGCCGATCCTGCTCAGCTTCGTGAACATGGGCCTGCTGGCGCTGGCCATGCGCGGGCTTGCGGCCGGGACCGCCTATGCGGTGTGGACCGGGCTGGGCGCGGTGGGCGTCGTGATCGGCGGCGCGATCGTCTTCGGCGACAGAATCGCGCCGATCCAGGCGGGCTTCATGGTGCTGACCGTGATCGGCGTGATGGGGACCAAGCTGTTCGCGCAGGGCTGAATTTTGGTTCGCGCGAAGCCGCGAAGACACGAAGAAGATGGTTCGCGCGGAGGCGCAGAGAGCGCGGAGAAAGAAGAAGGTCTTCCGACCGCCACGTTTGGAACGCCTCTGCGTCCTCCGCGCCTCCGCGCGAACAAAAAACCGTCGCGTCTTCGCGTCTTCGCGTGAACCAAAGCCACCTCACAGGGTAGCGATCCGCCCCCCGCGCTCCTAAATCGGCCGTAATGTCCGAGCCTCCCGTCGACCGCTTCAACGAAGAGAAATCCACCTTCACCCTGCGCGGGGCCGATGCGCCCGATCTGAAGGCGGGGGTGGCGGCGATCCGCAACGTGCTGGCGACGCTGCCGCTGCGGCCGGGCGTGTACCGGATGCAGGATGCGCGCGGCGACGTGCTGTATATCGGCAAGGCGCGCGCGCTGAAGAACCGCGTCGCCAATTATACCCAGGTCGATCGCCTACCCAAGCGGCTCCAGCGGATGGTGGCGCAGACCCGGTCGATGACGATCGTCACGACCAACAATGAGGCCGAGGCGCTGCTGCTCGAGGCGCAACTCATCAAGCGTTACCGCCCGGCCTTCAACGTGCTGCTGCGCGACGACAAGAGCTTTCCCTTCATCCTGCTGCGCAACGATCACGACTTTCCGCGCATCCAGAAGCATCGCGGCGCCCGGCGGGCGGTCGGCAATTACTATGGCCCCTTCGCCAGTGCGGGCAGCGTCAACAACACGCTGAACGCGCTGCAAAAGCTGTTTCTGTTGCGGTCGTGCACCGACAGCTTCTTCAAGGGGCGCGACCGGCCCTGCCTGCTCTACCAGATCAAGCGATGCTCGGCCCCGTGCGTCGGCCGGATCGACGAGGCGGCTTATGCCGAGCTGGTCGCGGATGCGAAGAATTTCCTCGGCGGCAAGTCCACCCAGGTCCAGGCCAAGCTGGGCGCGCAGATGCAGGCGGCGGCTGAGGCGATGGACTTCGAACTCGCCGCGATCCTGCGCGACCGGTTGAAGGCGCTGACCTTCATCCAGGGGACGCAGGCGATCAATGCCGAGGGCGTGGGCGACGCCGACATCTTCGCGCTGGCGTGTCGCGAGGGGGTGATGGGCATCCAGGCCTTCTTCATTCGCGGCGGCCAGAATTGGGGGCATCGCAGCTTCTTCCCGGCGCACACCACCGACGTGCCCGAGGAGGAGGTGCTGACCAGCTTCCTCAGCCAATTCTATGAGGAGGTGCCGCCCGCCAAGACGATCCTGCTCGACCGCGACCTGCCTGAAGGCGAATTGCTGACCGAGGCGCTGGGCGAGCGCGCTGGGTATAAGGTGCAACTCACCGTGCCGCAGCGCGGCGACCGCCGCCGCCTGCTCGATCAGGCGAAGCGCAACGCGGTCGAGGCGCTCGACCGGCGATTGGCCGAGTCGACCACCCAGGCGAAATTGCTGCGCGAGGTGGCGGACTTCTTCGACCTGTCCGAACCGCCGCAGCGGATCGAAGTGTACGACAACAGCCATATCCAGGGCACCAATGCGCTGGGCGCGATGGTCGTGGCCGGGCCGGAGGGTTTCCAGAAGGGCCAGTATCGCAAGTTCAACATCAAGGGGAACGAGGCGGCAACCAATGACGATTTCGGCATGATGCGCGAAGTCTTCCGTCGCCGCTTCGCGCGCCAGCTCGAGGAAAATCCCGACCGCGACGATGCGACCTGGCCCGACCTGGTTCTGATCGACGGCGGGCGCGGCCAGCTCAACGCGGCCAAGGCGGTGCTGGAAGATCTGGGCATCGAGGATGTCTGCCTGGTCGGCGTCGCCAAGGGCCCGCATCACGGCCGCGAGGGACGCGAGGTCTTTCACATGATGGACGGCAGCGAACGGATGCTGCCGGTCAACGCGCCGCTGCTCTTCTACCTCCAGCGGCTACGCGACGAGGTCCACCGCTTCGTGATCGGCGCGCACCGCGACAAGCGCGCCAAGGCGATGGGCGCGAGCCCGCTGGACGAAGTGCCCGGCATCGGCCCGGCGCGGAAGAAGGCGCTGCTGATGCACTTCGGCACGGGCCGGGCGGTGCGCAATGCCAGCTTGGAAGACTTGCAGAAGGCGCCGGGGGTGAGCCAGGCGGTGGCGCAGCAGGTGTACGATTTTTACCATAGCCGATGAGGGTGTTGCCGCCGTTAGTAGAAGCTGCGTAATGTGATTGCCCGCGAAGTGCCATCGCAGAGAGTCAGCAGATGTTTGGTTCCTGGGGCAGCATGAGCAAAATAATCTTCGACCAATTCTTTTGAGACGACCTTTTGATCGATGGCACATATCTCGTCGCCCGGTTTCAGCTTGCCAGCGGCCGCTGGTGATTGACTCATGACATGGGCGACCGATAACCGCCCGTTCCGGGTATATCCCTGTATGCCGGATGTGCTTCGATAGGCTGGCTTTAACGGCGGCATTCGTGGTTCCAGCAGCATCCGTCCCGCTGTCAGGTCGACCGTCATATTATAGGCGCGCAGCACGCCCATGCCTATCGAGGCCTGTATCTCGTTCGATCCCCACCAGTTCGCTTGCTCGACCGTCGCATAGGCACCCGAAACCCTGTACGCCCCGAGCGTGAAATCGGTCAGTCGGCCGAGGGGGTGGACGACCATGCCCCCAACGCCGACCGATCCGATGTCCGTCTGCGGCTTGAACCCCGTACGCTCGGCAACAGCAGGCGAGATGGAAACCGCGCTGTCGTTGCCGGTGTCAATCATCGTGGGGGATGCGGACTGGCCGTTGATCGAGACGTCGGTGACCAGCCGAGAGTTGTTTGGCCCTACCCGGATGGGAATGCCGTCGGGGATCGGGATGGATCCGCTGCTTAGCAACCGGAAACGATGATGATCCTGATCGACCTGCCATTCGAAGATGCCAAGTATGGGCAGGCCGATGACCACCTCGACATCGGCAAGGCCCATGGCGTTCAAGCGGCTGAGGTCCATGACGGTGACGGCACCGGGTTTCGTGGTGCGAATCGCGCCGACATCCAGGGTGACGGACGGCGTGGTATAGAGTTGCGTCGGCCCACCGTCACTTTCCGGTTTGGCCCAAGGCGTCAGGGGAAGATGATGGGCGTCGGCATAGGCCTTGCTCACAACGACATGATCGAAGCCCGTATCAATCATCGCTTTCGTGGGGTGACCGTTCAAGACGACCGGGATGATGACGATATCGCTTTTGGGCTCGAAGTCGATCCATCCCGATCCGGCATCGGGTATCCAGAAAACCGGGCGGTCGGTAAAGGTCGCGGGTAGGGTGGAGGGGTTTTCTTGCGCCCAAAGTGCCGAGAGTGGTACAAGCGCCGCTTGGGAAAATATGAGCAATGCCGCCCAAGTCAACGATCTTTTGACAAAACCCGAAATCATATCAATGACCTGCCCATTTCTGCGGTTTTGCCTCGAGATAACTTTGCGGGATGGTGACGTAACGCGGATCATTGGGGCAAGCTGAAAACGCCGTAGTCACCAACTTTTCATCGGCGGCCTTGGCGTTGTTTGGTGGCGTGCGCTGGTATCTTCGATACTGTTGTCCGCTCGCTCTCCATGGCATCCCACCCCATTCCCCCCTACATCCCCTCCATGCACCGCGTCGCCCCCGCCATCATCCTGTCGGTCCGGCCGCATGGCGAGCATGGGGCGATCGTGCGGACCTTGACCCGCGAGGACGGGGTGCAGCCGGGTTATGTCCGGGGCGGGCGGTCGCGGGCGCTCAGGCCGGTGCTGCAACCGGGCAACGGGATCATCGGCGAGTGGCGGGCGCGGACGGTCGAGCAACTCGCCGCGCTGACCATCGAGCCCGGGCATAGCCGCGCGGGGCTCCACGGCGAGCCGCTGGCTGCCGCCGGGATCGAGTGGCTCTGCGCGTTGACCGCTGCCGCGCTGCCGGAGGAGCAGCCCTATCCCATCCTGTACGACGCGCTCGACGCGGTGTTGACCGCGATCGAGTCGGCCCCGTCGGCGCGCGGCTGGGCGGGGGCGCTGGTGCGGTATGAATTGCTGCTGCTGGGACAATTGGGGTTCGGGCTCGATCTGGAGCGGTGCACCGTCACCGGCGGGACCGCCGATCTCGCCTATGTCAGCCCCAAGAGCGGCGCGGCGGTGTCGGCGGGGGCGGCGTTCGGGTACGAGGCGCGGTTGTTTCCCCTGCCGCCCTTTCTGCGCGAGGGCGGGGCGGGGGACTGGCCCGACATCTTCGCCGCCGGGCGGATCACCGCGCATTTCCTGGCGCGCGATATCCTGGCCGGTCTGCGCCATGATCCGATGCCGGCCCGCGCCCGGCTGTTCGATCGTTTCAAAAGGGCGGTTGCGTGATGCCCGCCCGCTAAGGCAAAGGGCGCTCCGAACGGAAATGAGAAGGGGCCAGCCATGGCATTGATCGCGATCCTCGCCGGTGACGGCATCGGCCCGGAAGTGACCGCCGAAGCGCGGCGCGTGCTGGAGGCGCTGGACCTCGGCCTGACCTTCGAGGAGGCCAAGGTCGGTGGCGCGGCGTATGAAGCGGCGGGCCATCCGCTGCCGCCCGAGACGCTGGAGGTGGCGGAGCGCGCCGATGCGCTGCTGTTCGGGGCGGTCGGCGATCCGCGCTTCGACACGCTGGAGCGCGCGCATCGGCCGGAGCAGGCGATCCTGGGGCTGCGCAAGGCGTTCGGCCTGTTCGCCAATCTGCGCCCCGCCCGGCTGTTCGAGGGGCTGGAGGATGCCAGCTCGCTGCGCCCCGACATCGCGCGGCGCATCGACATGGTGATCGTGCGCGAGCTGACCGGCGACGTCTATTTCGGCGCCAAGGGCCGCGGCACCACCGAGGCGGGGCTGCGCGAGGGTCATGACCTGATGCGCTATGACGAGGAAGAGGTCGCGCGGATCGCGCGCGTCGGCTTCGAGACCGCGATGCGCCGCCGCCGTCGCCTGTTGTCGGTGGACAAGGCCAATGTGCTGGAGACGTCGCAGCTGTGGCGCGACGTGGTGATCGAGGTGGCGAAGGATTACCCCGAGGTCACGCTCGAGCATATGTATGTCGACAATTGCGCGATGCAGCTGGTGCGCGATCCGGGCCAGTTCGACGTGATACTAACCGGCAATCTGTTCGGCGATATATTGTCGGATCAGGCGTCGATGTGTGCGGGCTCGATCGGGATGCTGCCCTCGGCCGCGCTGGGTGCGACGGGCAAGGGGCTGTACGAGCCGATCCATGGCTCGGCCCCCGACATTGCCGGGCAGGGCAAGGCCAATCCGTGCGCGGCGATCCTGTCGTCGGCGATGATGCTGCGCCACTCGCTGGGGCTGGGCGAGGCCGCCGACCGGATCGACGCGGCGGTGGCAAGCGCGATCCGCGACGGTGCGCGGACCGGCGATCTGGGCGGCAGCCTGTCGACCCGCGCCATGGCCGACGCGATCCTCGAGCGCCTCTGATACCGGTGAGCGCGCTCCTCGAACTCGCGGTCGTCATCCCGACCTTCAACGAGCGCGCCAATGTGCCCGTGCTCATCGCCAAGCTCGACCAGGCGCTGGCCGGGCGGCGGTGGGAGGCGATCTTCGTCGACGACAACAGTCCCGACGGCACCGCCGATGCCGCGCGCGAGCTGGCGCGGGTCGATCCCCGCGTCCGGGTGATCCAGCGGATCGGACGGCGGGGCCTGTCCTCGGCCTGTATCGAGGGGATGTGCGCCACCGCCGCGCCGATGGTGGCGGTGATCGACGGCGATCTGCAGCATGACGAGACGCTGCTGCCGAAGATGCTCGACCGGTTGCAGGCGGAGGACGATCTCGACATCGTCGTCGGCTCGCGCTTCGTGGATGGCGGCGGTACGGGCGACTGGGACCGCGACCGGGTGGCCAAGTCGGCCTTTGCGACCCGGCTGTCGCAGCGGGTGCTGAACGTGAACCTGTCCGACCCGATGAGCGGCTTCTTCATGGTCCGTACGGCCGTGGCGCGCGAGACGGTGCCGCATCTGTCGGGGATCGGCTTCAAGATCCTGCTCGACATCATGAGCGCCTCGCCGCGCCCCTTGCGCGCCGCCGAGATGCCCTATGTCTTCCGCGTGCGGACCGAGGGCGAGTCGAAGCTCGATCACGTCGTTGCGATGGAATATCTGATCGCGCTCTACGACCGGCGGTTCGGGAAGGTGGTGCCGGTGCGCTTCGCCATGTTCTCGGCGATCGGCGTGCTGGGGGTCGGCATCCATATGGCGGTGCTGAGCCTGTTCTTCGTCCTGCTGGGCGCGACCTTCCTGGCCAGCCAGATCGTCGCGGTGGCGGCGGCGATGACGTTCAACTTCTTTCTGAACAACGCGCTGACCTATCGCGATCGGCGCCTGCGCGGGTTCCGGCCGCTGCTCGACGGATGGGTGTCCTTCTGTCTGGTCTGCGCGGTCGGGGCGATCGCCAATGTCGGCGTCGCGGCCTTTCTGCACGATGCGCGGGCGAACGAATGGGCGGTGTCGGCGCTGATCGGCGTGCTGGTCGGCGCGGTGTGGAATTACGCGCTGTCGTCGCGGTTCGTCTGGGGGCGGTATTGAGCTGGCGGTGATGGCGGGGCGTGGGCTTCGACTTCGCTCAGCCTGAACGGATCTTGGTACGAAACGCCGTTCGCACTGAGCGAAGTCGAAGTGCACGTCCCGTCCTTCACCGCCAATCGACAAACCACGTCCACCGCACGAAGGACTTCGGCCCCGCCAGCGCCCCCGCGGTCAGGATCGGATAGAAGTAGACGAACAGACAGGCGGCCGCGACCAGATAGGCCTCGTCCCAGTCGCGCAGCGCCGCCCGCCACCGATCGATCGCCACCGCCAGCGCGACCGACAGCCAGATGGCGGGCAGGAAGTAATAATAATAGAAGCCCAGCGACTTGGGGATGATCGCCCAGACCGCGAAGCCGCCGATCCACAGCGCCGCCGCGAACCCCGGCCGCACCTCGCGCGTCCGGACCCAGCCCAGCGCGCAGGCCGCCACTGCTACCAGCCCGCCCCACATCACCGCCGGATTGCCGAGCAGGAAGATGCCCCGCTGCGCCCCGTCGGCGACCTCGTAGAAATACCAGATGGGCCGCCCGATCACCGGCCAGCTCCACCAGGCCGATTGATAGGTGTGCGCCGCCAGCACCTGGGTCTGGCGCGCATACATGTCGAGCTGAAAGGGCACGAACCCCGCCACGGTCAGCGGATCGCGCGCATAGAAAAAGGCCGGTGCGAAGGTCGCGGCATAGGCCAGCCCCGCCCCGATGCCCAGCAGCCCCCAGGCCGACGACCAGCGCAGCCCCGGCCAGCGGCTGGGATCGCCGCGCTTCATCAGGACGAAGCCGATCGCGGCATAGCCCAGATAGGGGACCGCCGCCCATTTGGTTCCGACCGCCAGCCCCAGCAGCACCGCGCCCAGGCCCCAGCGCCACCGGCTTTGCGCGGGCGTGCCGCGCATCGCCCATCCCATGGTGGCGACCGCAAGCACGGTGAACGCCGCCATGAAGCCGTCCAGCATCGCGATCCGCGCCTGCACCAGCACCATGAAGTTGGCGAGCGTCAGCCCCGCGCCGATCGCGGCGGCGCGCGTCCGCCGGGTCATCAGCCAGACGATGGCGAACACGCCGCCGACGATCGCGGTGCCCGCCAGCGTCGACATCGCCCGCCAGCCGAGCGGATTGTCGCCAAAGGCCATCATGCCCAGCCCGATCAGCGCCTTGCCGAGCAGCGGATGCTCGATGTTCACCGGCCCCTCCAGCGCCAGCAGCGCGCGGGCGGCGGGGACGTAATGAACCTCGTCGAAGACCAGCTTGTGCGGCGTGGTCAGCCGCCAGCAGAACAGGGCCTGCGCGGCGACCAGAAGGGCGAGGAGCGCGGGGACCGGGCGGCTGAAGCGGGCGAGCAGGCGGCGCATGGCCCCAGGTCATGACGCCGCAGGTGAGGCGGGGCAATGGGGTTGGTGACGCCCGATGCGAAAGGGTCGCCGGTTCCCCTTTTCAATGGTCAGACAATTTGACGAAAGGCTTTGCACATGGCACCCATGGCGAAGGGGCAGGGGTGGGGCGCAATCGTCCGACACATCCCGTCCGGTCCAGATTGCGGGAGAGTGACGTGACGCGAGCGGTTCGATCGATCTTGTGCGGGATTCTGGCGGCCACCGCCCTGTCGCCGCTTCAGGCGCAAGGCCCCACCGCCAATGACGGCCCGCCCCGGACCTTCGCGGTGCAGGGCAAGGGCTTTCTGCGCAACGGCCAGCCGCATCAGGTGATTTCGGGCGAGATGCACTATGTCCGCATCCCGCGTGCCTATTGGCGCGACCGGCTGCGCAAGGCCAAGGCGATGGGGCTGAACACCATCACCACCTATGCCTTCTGGAACGCGCACGAACCGCGCCCCGGCACCTATGATTTCAGCGGCCAGAACGACATCGTCGCCTTCATCCGCGACGCGCAGGCCGAGGGGCTCGACGTCATCCTGCGCCCCGGTCCCTATGTCTGCGCCGAATGGGAACTGGGCGGCTATCCGTCCTGGCTGCTCAAGGACCGGAGCCTCGTGCTGCGCTCGACCGATCCCAAATATACCGCCGCGGTCGATCGCTGGCTGATGCGGCTGGGGCAGGAGGTCAAGCCGCTGCTGCTGAAGAATGGCGGGCCGATCGTCGCGGTCCAGCTCGAGAATGAATATGGCGCCTTTGGCAGCGACCAGGATTATCTGCGCGGGCTGGAGGCCAGCTACAAGCGCGCCGGGCTGGCGGACGGGGTGTTGTTCACCAGCAACCAGGGCGGCGACCTGGCCAAGGGGTCGCTGCCCAACCTGCCCTCGGTCGTCAATTTCGGGTCGGGTGGTGCGCAGAACGCCATCGCCAAGCTGGAGGCCTATCGCCCCGACGGCCTGCGCATGGTCGGCGAATATTGGGCGGGCTGGTTCGACAAATGGGGCGAGGACCATCACGAGACCGACGGCAAGAAAGAGGCCGAGGAAATGGCCTATATGCTCAAGCGCGGCTATTCGATCTCGCTCTACATGGTCCATGGCGGCACCACCTTCGGCTGGATGAACGGGGCGGATTCGCACACCGGCAAGGACTATCACCCCGACACGACCAGCTATGACTATGACGCGCCGATCGATGAGGCGGGCAATCCGCGCTACAAATACGGGCTGATCGCCGCCGCCATCGCCGAGGTGACCGGCAAGCCCGCCGCCCCCACTCCCGCGCCCACCGTCGCGCAGAGCTTCCCCGTCTCGCCGGTCCGGCGCAGCGCCTCGCTCTGGGACAATCTGCCGCAGCCGATCCGCGCGGCGCAGCCCAAGACGTTCGAGGAACTCGACCAGAATTACGGTTACGTCCTCTACCGCGTCACCGTGCCAAAGGGCCCGGCGGGGACGCTGATGCTGAAGGGCATGCACAGCTATGCGCAGGTCTATCTGGGCCGCAAGCTGGTCGGCACGCTCGACCGGCGGCTGGATCAGGAAACGGTGGAGCTGCCCGCGCGGACCGCGCCCGCAACGCTGGACATATTGGTCGAGAATACCGGCCGTGTGAACTACAGCCATGCCATCCGGACCGAGCAGGCCGGCCTGACCGGCGCGGTGACGCTGGCGGGGCAGCCGCTGACCGACTGGCAGATGTTCCGCCTGCCGATGGACGACCTGTCGGCGTTGAAGCTATCGGCCAAGCCCTGCACCGGGCCCTGTTTCTACGAGGCGGAGATGACGGTGACGCAGCCCGCCGACACCTATCTCGACATGCGCGGCGCGCATAAGGGGCAGTTGTGGTTCAACGGCCATAATCTGGGCCGCTATTGGGGGATCGGCCCCGTCCATACGCTGTTCACGCCCGCACCATGGATGAAGCAGGGGGCGAACCGCGTCCTGTTCTTCGACCTGACCGGCGATGCCGGCGACCGGCTGACCAGCGTGACCAAGCCGATCTACGGCAAGATCACCAACCATCGCGAGGCGCAATAAGGTCGACCGGCTCTGCCCCTCCACCGCCAGGCGCAGCCGGTGGCGGAGGGGCAACGCGTGCCGATGGGATTATCGGACCGCCGCGGCCTGGTTGGCGACGATCGCGTCGCGCTGTTCCTGGCTCATGGCGCTGGCATTGACGTCGGCGGCCTTGATCGCGTCGGCGCGGTCCTCGGCATAGTCGCGGGTCTTCTCGGCCTGCTTGTCGAGCGCCTTGGCCTCGTTGCGCAGCATGTCCGCCTGGCTTTCCATATTATCGGCGCGGTTGTCGGCAGCGTCCTCGACGCGGCCCGCCAGCTTGTCGGTGCCCTTGTTGTTGCAGGCCGACAGCGAGACCAGGCTGGCCGCCAGCAAAAGACCGATACGCATCTTCATCGTCATTTCCCCTGTTCGTTTCGGCCGCAACAACCGGATCGTCGCAATTCCGTTCCGCTTCGGTAACGGCTACACTTGGCCGCGCGTGTCCGAATATCCTTGAACCCCGCCCCCCGGACCGGCAAATGGGCTGGCATGAAGCGCAAGACTGGCCAGGACCGTTCGATCACCACCCAATGGCGCCCCGCCACGCAGGCCGTTCGCGGCGGCACCGCGCGGTCGGAATATGGCGAAACCTCCGAGGCGCTCTTCCTGACCTCGGGCTATTGCTATGACCGGGCGGGCGATGCGGCGGCGCGGTTCGCGGGCGAGCAGGAGGGGATGACCTATTCCCGCCTCCAGAACCCGACCGTCGAGATGCTCGAACAGCGTATCGCGCTGCTGGAGGGCGCCGAGGCGTGCCGGACCATGGCGTCCGGCATGGCGGCGATGACGGCGGTGCTGCTCTGCCAGTTGCAGGCGGGCGACCATCTGGTCGGCGGCCGCGCGGCGTTCGGTTCGTGCCGCTGGCTGACCGACACGCTGCTGCCCAAGTTCGGCATCGCCACCACCGTCGTCGACGCCCGCGACCCGCAGGCGTTCCTGGATGCGGTGCGGCCCGAGACCAAGGTCTTCTTCTTCGAGACGCCCGCCAATCCGACCATGGACGTGGCCGACCTGGAGGCGATCTGCGCCATCGCGCGCGAGCGTGGGATCACCACGGTCGTCGACAATGCCTTCGCCACCCCGGCGCTCCAGCGGCCGATGGATTTCGGCGCGGACGTGACCGCCTATTCCGCCACCAAGATGATGGACGGGCAGGGGCGCGTGCTGGCGGGCGCGGTGTGCGGGACCGAAGACTTCATCACCAACACGCTGCTGCCCTTTACCCGCAACACCGGCCCGACCCTGTCGGCGTTCAACGCCTGGGTGGTGCTCAAGGGGCTGGAGACGCTCGACCTGCGCATCCATCGCCAGTCGGAATCGGCGTTGAAGGTCGCGCAGTTCCTGGAGGGGCGTGTCCCCCGCGTCCTGTGCCCGGCGCTGCCCAGCCATCCGCAGCACGAACTCGCCATGCGCCAGATGAAGGCGGGCGGCAGCATCTTCGCGATCGAACTCGATGGCGGGCGGACCCAGGCGCACGGGCTGCTCGATGCGCTGGAGCTGATCGATATTTCCAACAATATCGGCGACTCGCGCTCGCTGATGACCCACCCCGCCTCGACCACCCATGCGGGCGTCGCCGAGGACAAGCGGGTCGAGATGGGGATCGGCGAGGGGATGCTGCGCCTGAATGTCGGGCTGGAGGATGCGGACGACCTGATCGACGATCTCGACCAGGCGCTGCGTGCCGTGGGTCTGTGAAGGCGCTCTTTTCCCATGCGCTGACCA
The DNA here is from genome assembly GCF_031453175.1 of Sphingomonas sp. SORGH_AS_0870. Taxonomy (NCBI): domain Bacteria; kingdom Pseudomonadati; phylum Pseudomonadota; class Alphaproteobacteria; order Sphingomonadales; family Sphingomonadaceae; genus Sphingomonas; species Sphingomonas sp. SORGH_AS_0870. The sequence goes on along the minus strand of NZ_JAVIYW010000002.1, from coordinate 3,606,272 downwards.
CCGGGCCGGTGACGGTCCGGGTGTCGGTCAGCTATCTGCCCGAACAGTCGGAGCCCGAGCGCGGGCGCTGGTTCTGGGCCTATCATGTCCGTATCGAGAATGAGGGCGATCAGCCGGTACAGCTGCTCACCCGCCGCTGGATCATCACCGACGGGCGCGGCGCACGCCATTCGGTCGAGGGCGAGGGCGTGGTCGGCGAACAGCCGGTGATCCAGCCGGGTGCGGCCTATGATTATGTCTCGGGCTGCCCGCTGGCGACGACCAGCGGGGCGATGCAGGGCAGCTATCGTATGGTCGGCGCGGACGGCGCGACCTTCGATGCGGCCATCCCCCATTTCGCGCTGATCGCGCCGGCGGTGGAATCGTGAAGCGGACGCATCTGCCGCTGAACGGCTTGCGCGTGCTGGACGCGGCGGCCCGGCATCTGAGCTTCACCCGCGCCGCCGACGAACTGGCCGTCACCCCGGCGGCGGTCGGGCAGCAGATCCGCGCGCTGGAGGATACGCTGGGCGTCGTCCTGTTCCGCCGCACCACGCGCGGGCTGGAGCTGACCCCGGAGGCCGAGGCGGGGCTGGCGCCATTGCGCGCCGGTTTCCTGCAATTCGAGGACGCCGTGCGCGCCATGCAGGCGGGCCAGTCGTCCAAGTCGCTGACCATCGCCGCGCCGCGCGACGTGACCGAGAAGTGGCTGATGCCGCGCTTGGCCGCGATCGCCGCCAGCGATCCCGACCTGCGCTTCTCGCTGATCGCATCGGACGAGGGGCTGGACTTCACCGAGGCCAATCTGGACCTCGCCATCCGCTGGGGCGATGGGCCCGGCGGGCTGGAGGGCGAGGCGATCGAGTCGGACGGGATGATCGCGATCGGTGCTCCTGGCGGTCCCGAAGACGCGCCGCTGATCGCCTGGCCCGGCGCGCCCGAAGAAGGAACGCCGCTGGTCCGCGTGACCGATGCGGGGCTGGCGATCGACGCGGTGGCGGCGGGGCTGGGTAGGGCGGTGGTGCCGCAGCTGCTCGCCGAGCGCGATCTGGCCGAGGGGCGGGTGGTCGCCACCGGCGAGGCGGTGCCGTCGCGGATGGGATACTGGCTGGTCGCGCCGCTCCCGCAATGGCGCCAGCAGAAGGTCAAGGCGCTGGTCGAGGCGCTGGGGGGCTAGTCTCTCCGGTCGATCGACATGGCCCCGGCTTTTCGGGATCGTACGGTTTCCAGTAAATCCAAAAGTTTGTTTGTCATCGCCGGCGAATTGCGCTTTGATCTCACCTGACATCAGGGGGGAGAGACCATGTCGGATTTGAATCGTGCCGAAATCGCCCGTTCACAACTCATATACGATGCCAGCCGCAAGTCGGTGGGTGTCGCCTATTTGCTGTTGATATTTCTGGGCGGGTTCGGGGCGCACCGCTTTTATCTCGGCAGCACGGGATCGGCGGTGGCGATGCTGCTGTTGAACTTCGTCGGCTGGATGACGGTCTGGATGGGCGTCGGCTTGGTTGTGTTGGGATTTGCTTGGTTGTGGCTGTTTGTCGACCTGTTCCTGCTGCCCGGTATTGCGCGCCGCTATAATATGCGTCTGGCGAACGATCTGACCGGCGGCATTCCCGCCACGATTTGAACCATGGTCGTCGCCTCGGTCTTCACCGGGGCGACGAGGATCAGGCCGCGGCTTCCGCGTCGAAGGGCACCGGGAATTTCTTCGCGCAGAACGCGCAGTCGACCTGGATTAGTCCCTCGGCATCCGCCATCTCGCGCCGTTCCTCGACCGAGAATTTGGTGATGACGCTCGCGATATACTCCGCCGAGCAGCGGCAGCCGCGCACGATGGCCGGGCTTTCCGACACGCGGACATTCTGCTCCTCGTTGAACAGCCGCCACACGAGCGTCTCCAGCGGCAGCGCGGCGTCGGCCAGTTCCTCGGCCTGCATGGTCTGGCCGAGCGCCTGGACATGCTCCCATTCGGGGTGGTCGAGCTTGACGTGCAGCCGCTCGCGGCCTTCCTCGCCCTCGGGCAGATGCTGGAGGAACAGACCGCCCGCGACGGTGCGGCCGTCCGGTCCCTTGGCGATCCCCACGCGCAACAGGCTGGGGATCTGTTCGGACTGGATGAAATAGCTTTCCGCCGCCGCCGACAGCGTCTCGCCGTCGATCGGCACGATGCCCTGATAGCGTTCGCCCGTCACCGCCAGGTCGAAGGTGATCGCCAGATAGCCCTGGCCGAACAGCGCGAACAGCGTCGGGTCGGCGGGCAGTTCGGCCAGCCGGTCCTCGTCATACTGGATATAGCCACGCAGCTCGCCGCCGCGATAATCGCAAACCAGCAGCCGGATCACGCCGCTGTCGCTGCGCGTCTGGATGGTCAGCTGCCCGCCCGTGTCCTTCAGCGTCGCGCCCATCAGCGCGGTCAGCGTCAGCGCCTCGGCCAGCAGCCGCTCGATCACCGGGGGATAGGCATGCGCCGCCAGTATCTCGTCCAGCACGGGGCCCAGCCGCACCAGCCGGCCACGCGCATGCTGCTCGGGGATGGTGAACGCGATCGCGCGGTCGAGGTCGGGCAGGGTGAGGTCGGTCATGGTCGTGCCTTTACGCGCCGGGAAACGTCCGGGCGATATGGTGCCGGTGCGGCGGGGGAAAGAGAAAAGGCCGACGAACCCGCCGGCCTTTCCATAGATAGGATCGGTTCGCTGCCGATCAACCGATCTGGCCGAAGCACCAGCGCAGCACCGATTTCTGCGCGTGAAGGCGGTTCTCCGCTTCCGGCCAGATCAGCGATTGCGGCCCGTCGATGACGTCCGACGTGACTTCCTCGTCGCGGTGCGCGGGCAGGCAGTGGAGGAACTTGGCATCCGGCTTGGCCAGCGCCATCAGCTCGGCATTGACCTGGAACGGCATCATCGCGGCCAGCTTTTCCTCGGCATGGGCCTGGCCCATCGAGATCCAGGTGTCGGTGACGACGATGTCCGCTCCCTCGACCGCCGCACGCGGATCGGTCGTGCAGATCGCGCGACCCTTGCCTAGTTCGAGCGTGCCCGGCTCCGGGTGATAACCGTTGGGGCAGGCGGCGACCACGTCGAAGCCGAGCAGTCCGCCCGCCTCGACGATCGAGTGCAGCACGTTGTTGCCGTCACCCAGCCAGGCGACCTTCATGCCGGGCAGCGTCTTGCCCGCCTCGATCACGGTCAGCAGGTCGGCCATGATCTGGCAGGGGTGCGACAGGTCGGTCAGCCCGTTGATGACCGGCACGCTGGCATAATGCGCCATCTCCTCGACCTTGGCATGATCGTCGGTGCGGATCATGATCGCGTCGGTATAGCCCGACAGGATGCGCGCGGTGTCGGCGATCGTCTCGCCGCGACCCAGCTGCATGGTCCCGGCATCGAGCACGATCGAGGTGCCGCCCAGCTGGCGGATCGCCATGTCGAAGCTGACGCGGGTGCGGGTCGAGTTCTTCTCGAACACCATGGCGAGCGTGTGCCCGGCCAGCGGGGCGTCGGCATCGACGCGGCCCTTGGTGAAACCGGCGCGCGCGGCCTTGCGGGCCTGGGCATCGGTCAGAATGGCGGTCACACCCTCGGGACCGGCGTCGGCGAGGTTCAGGAAGTGGCGGATCGTCATGGAATATTACTCCGTCGCCCCGGCGGACGGTGCCGCCGGGGTGGCAGGGATCATCAATCGTCGGCGGCGGGGACATAGACGCGCGCGGCGTCGGACAGTTTCGTCGCGAACTCGGTGATGTGGCTCTCGTCGATGGTCAGCGGCGGCAGGATGCGGATCACATTCTCGCCCGCCGCGACCAGCAGCAGACCGTGATGGTCGCGGCAATGCGCGACGAAGCGACGGCTGTCGCTCTTCATCTTCAGGCCCTGCATCAGGCCATGACCGCGAACCTCCTCGAACAGATGATCGAAGTTCGGAGTCATCTGCTCCAGCGTGGAGCGCAGCCGCTGGCCCATCGCCTCGACATGCTCGAGGAAGCCCGGCTCCTGGATCACGTCCAGTACCGCCTCGCCCGCCGCCATGGACAGCGGGTTGCCGCCATAGGTCGAGCCGTGGGTGCCGATCACCATGCCCTTGGCCGCTTCCTCGGTCGCCAGGCACGCGCCCAGCGGGAAGCCGCCGCCAATGCCCTTGGCCACCGCCATGATGTCGGGCGTCACGCCGTACAGCTCATGCGCGAAGAACTTGCCGGTGCGACCGTAACCGCACTGCACCTCGTCCAGCACCAGCAGCAGGCCATGCTCGTCGCACGCCTTGCGCAGGCCCTGGAGGAATTCCGTGCTGGCAGGGCGCAGGCCGCCTTCACCCTGGATCGGCTCGACCAGGAAACCGGCGGTGTTCTCGTCGATCAGCGCGAGCGCCGCCTCCAGATCGTCGAACGGCGCATAGGCGAAGCCGGGCAGCAGCGGCTCGAACCCGTCGCGCATCTTGGGCTGGTTGGTCGCCGAGATCGCGCCCAGCGTCCGCCCGTGAAAGGCGTTGTTGAACGTGATCAGCGTATGACGCTGCGGATTGCCATTGGCGAAGTGATAGCGGCGCGCGGTCTTGATCGCGCACTCGACCGCCTCGGCACCCGAATTGGTGAAGAACACCGTATCGGCAAAGGTCGAATCGACCAGCCGCTGCGCGAAATGCTCGCCCTGCGGACTACCGTACAGGTTGGACACATGCATCAGCGTCGCGGCCTGTTTGGCGATCGCCTCGACCAGTTTCGGATGACCATGGCCCAGCGCGTTCACCGCGATCCCGGCGGCAAAGTCCAGATACTGCTCGCCATTTTCGCCGTACAGATAGACGCCCTCGCCTCGGACCGGACGCACCCCGCACCGTGGGTAAACGGGCATCAGGGCGGTGATGGTCACGGGACGTCTCCTTCAAACAGCAAAGGGCGGCTCAATGGGCCGCCCTTCGTCACGATAGCCGATCACCAAAAGCGAGACAACACCGCTGCCGTCATCGCGTCAGGCGTCGATCACCTCTTCGTCCAGCCGCGCCGCATTCTCCTGGATGAAGGCGAAGCGGTGCGCCGGGTTGTTGCCCATCAGCCGGTCGACCAGGTCCTTCACGCCCGCCCGTTCTTCATATTCCTGGGGCAGGGTGATGCGGATCAGGCTGCGGGTGGCGGGGTCCATGGTGGTTTCGCGCAACTGGCCGGGGTTCATCTCGCCCAGGCCCTTGAAGCGGGCGACGTCGACCTTCTTTCCCTTGAACGCGGTGCGCTCCAGCTCGGCGCGGTGGGCGTCGTCGCGGGCGTAGAGCGACTTGGCCCCGACCGTCAGGCGATAGAGCGGCGGCTGGGCGAGATAGAGGTGCCCGCGCCGCACCAGATCGGGCATTTCCTGGAAGAAGAAGGTCATCAGCAGCGTGGCGATATGCGCGCCGTCCACGTCGGCGTCGGTCATGATGACGATCTTTTCGTAGCGCAGCTGGGTCGGGTCGCAATCCTTGCGCGTGCCGCAGCCCATGGCCAGCGTCAGGTCGGCAATTTCCTGATTCTGCAGGATCTTGGTCGAGGTGGCGCTGGCGACGTTCAGGATCTTGCCGCGGATCGGCAGGATCGCCTGGGTCTTGCGGTCGCGCGCCTGCTTGGCCGAGCCGCCCGCCGAGTCGCCCTCGACGATGAACAATTCGGTCCCCTCGGGGCTGTCGGCGGCGCAGTCGGTCAGCTTGCCGGGCAGGCGCAGCTTGCGCGCCGAGGTCGCGGTCTTGCGCTTGACCTCGCGCTCCGCCTTGCGGCGCAGCCGTTCGTCCATCCGGTCGAGCACATAGCCGAGCAGTGCCTTGCCGCGCTCCATATTGGCGGAGAGATAATGGTCGAAATGGTCGCGCACCGCCTTTTCGACCAGCCCGGCGGCTTCGGGGCTGGTCAGGCGATCCTTGGTCTGGCTCTGGAATTGCGGTTCGCGGATGAAGACCGACAACATCAGTTCGGAGCCGACCATGACGTCGTCGGCGGTGATGTCCTTGGCCTTTTTCTGGTTCACCAGCTCGCCGAACGCGCGCAGGCCCCGGACCAGCGCCTGGCGCAGGCCCTGTTCATGGGTGCCGCCATCGGGGGTCGGGATGGTGTTGCAATACCAGCTATAGCTGCCGTCGCTCCACAGCGGCCAGGCGACCGCCCATTCGACGCGGCCCTGTTCGCCCGGAAACTCCTGGTTCCCGGAGAAGAAATCGGCAGTGGCGCATTCGCGCCCGCCCAGCTGTTCCTTCAGGTGATCGGCCAGGCCGCCGGGGAACTGGAACACCGCCTCGGCGGGCGTGTCGTCGGTGATCAGCGCGGGCGAACAGTGCCAGCGAATCTCGACGCCCGCGAACAGATAGGCCTTGGAGCGGACCAGCTTGTGCAGCCGGGCGGGCTTGAAGGCGAGTTCGGGGCCGAAAATCTCGGTATCGGGGGTAAAGGCGACGCTGGTCCCGCGCCGGTTGGGGGCGGCGCCCACCGTCTCCAGCGGCCCCAGCGTCGCGCCGCGCGCGAAACACTGGCGATAGAGGATACGCTCGCGCGCGACCTCGACCACCGTGTCCGAGGACAGCGCATTGACCACCGACACGCCGACGCCGTGCAGGCCGCCCGAGGTCGCATAGGCCTTGCCGGTGAACTTGCCGCCCGAATGCAGCGTGGACAGGATCACCTCCAGCGCCGACTTGTCGGGGAATTTGGGGTGCGGGTCGACCGGGATGCCGCGACCATTGTCGACGATGGTCAGGCGGTTGCCCGGCTCCAGCTTGACCTCGATCCGGGTGGCGTGGCCCGCCACCGCCTCGTCCATCGCATTGTCGAGGACCTCGGCGGCCAGGTGGTGCAGCGCGCGTTCGTCGGTGCCGCCGATATACATGCCGGGGCGGCGGCGCACCGGCTCCAGCCCTTCCAGCACCTCGATCGAGGAGGCGTCATAGGCGGGCTGGGTGCGGGGCGTGCCCGCGAACAGGTCATTGGACATAACGGGAACTATAGGGGCTGTAAGGCCGGTGCGCCAGCGCCGCCTGCACCGCGCAAATGCGACAAAACTTTGCTTACGTTAAGTCGCGGGATATTTCGGTCGCGTCCGTCCGTTCCCCCGGAACCTTAGCCAAGGGACACGGGAGAATTTATGGTGAAGTTTTGGATGGCGGGCGCCGCAGCCTCGGCCTTGTTCGCCGCGCCGGCAATGGCGCAGGACAGCTATGCGACGGGGGACGATGCCGCTCCGTTTTCGGGCGTCTATGTCGGGGGCAGCTTCGGTTACGACGTGCAGCCCAATGATGTCGGCTCGCGCCTGCTGTTCGATCGCAACGGCGACGGCCGGTTCGGCGATGTCGTGACGACCTCGACCGGCGCCAACGCCTTCTCGCCGGGCTTCTGCAACGGCGCCGCGCGCAGCAACCTGTCGCCCCAGAATGCAGCCACCGGATGCAATAACGACAAGGACGGCATCGCCTATTATGGCCGGGTCGGCATCGACCATCAGGTCGGCAACATCGTCTATGGCGCGGTCGGCGAGTTCGGCAAGTCGGAGATCACCGACAGCGTCTCGGGCTTTTCGACCACGCCCGCCTGGTACACCTTCACCCGCAGCATCGACTGGGAAGCCTCGGTTCGCGGACGCGCGGGCTATGCGGCGAACAACACGCTGTTCTACGGCACCTTCGGTGGCGGCTATGCGCGGATCAACCGGACCTTCACCACGTCCAACACCGCCAACGCCTTTGCGATCAGCGGCGATCGCAACCGGTTCGGCTTTCTCGGGGGTGGCGGCATCGAGCAGAAGATCGGCCGCAACTTCTCGATCGGCATGGAATATATGTACCACCAGTATAACGACGACGAGACCCGCGTCCGCGTGACCCAGGGGTCGGCGCCCGCGACCAACCCGTTCGTGCTGGCGCCCAATACGGCGGGCACCGACATCCGCCGGTCGGACGACAAGTTCCGCTGGCACTCGCTGCGCGCGACGGCGGCGTTCCGGTTCTGATGCGAGGGGCGTCCCGTCGCTCGGGAAGAGCGGCGGGGCGTGCACTTCGACTTCGCTCAGTGCGAACGGAGGTTGGTACCTGACGTCCGTTCAGCCTGAGCGAAGTCGAAGGCCACGGAATTACGCCAGCAACGAAAAAGCCCGCCGGTCGCGAAACCGGCGGGCTTTTTCCATCGACCCCGAATCAGCGGACGCGCGGGCCGCCAAAGGGCAGCGGCGGCGGCGGGCGACGGTCGCGGCGGGGCAGCTGCGCCTGATAGGCGTGGCCGCAATGCTCGACGCAATAGGGGAAGCCCGGATTCACCTTTTCGCCGCAGAAGTGGAAGTCCGGCTCGCCCGGATGGCCGATCGGCCATTTGCAGATGCGGTCGTTCAGGTCGAGCAGCGAGGTCTTGCCCGCAATCTCGGCGCTGGGCTTGGCGGGGACCAGGCGACGCGGCGGAGCGGGCGAGGGCGGGGGCTGCTGCTCGCCGGGCGACTGGCGGACGAAGCCGCCGGGGCCGACCGAACGCAGGATCGGCTGCGGCTCGCGCGTCGGTTCGGCGGCGGGTTCGGGCGCGGCGGGGGCGACCGGTTCGGCGCGCACGGGTTCGGGCTCGGGTTCCGGGGCGGGCGGCGGAGCGGCAGGAACCGGCTCGGGCGCCTCGGCCACCGGGGCGGCGGCGGGCTCGTTGGCCTTTACCGGCGACGGACGCGCCTGAAGGCCCAGGCGATGCGCCTTGCCGATCACCGCGTTGCGGCTGACTCCGCCCAATGCTTCGGCGATCTGGCTGGCGGTCTGTCCCGCCTCCCACATCGTCCTGAGCGTATCGATCCGCTCATCGGTCCACGACATTCGAAACCTTTCCTCACTTCATCATCGCACCGGCCAGTCATTGTACCGGGTTGCGGGCGGCCACGGCAACGGTTACGCGCTATGGCGATGAGCAGCCAGCCCCCAATCGGCGAAATCCACTCGGCGGTGCGCGCCGCCCCTGGTAAGCCCGTGATCCGGAACATCAACTGGGGAGGCCTGCGAACCCTCTATATCAAGGAGGTGCGCCGGTTCTTCAAGGTGCAGCTCCAGACGATCTGGGCGCCGTCGGTCACGACCCTGCTTTACCTCATCATTTTCACCACCGCGCTGGGCGGGCGTCATGCCGTGCCGGTGGCGGGGATGCAGGTGCCGTTCGCCGATTTCATCGCGCCGGGCCTGATCGTCATGGGGATGATGAACAACGCCTTCGCCAATGCCAGCTTCTCGCTGCTGGTCGGCAAGATCCAGGGTACGATCGTCGACTATCTGATGCCGCCGCTGTCCACCGCCGAGCTGCTGGCCGCGCTGGTCGGCGGCGCGGTGACGCGCGCGGTGCTGGTCGGGGTGACCGTCTGGGCGGCGATGGCGATCTGGCCGGGCGTCCATGTGACGCCGCACGCCTTTTTCGCGGTGCTGTGGTTCGGCCTGCTGGGTTCGGTGTTCCTGGCGCTGCTGGGCGTGCTGACGTCGATCTGGGCGGAGAAGTTCGACCATGCCGCCGCCGTCACCAATTTCGTGGTCGTGCCGCTGTCGCTGCTGTCGGGCACCTTCTATTCGGTCGATGGCCTCGCCCCGACGTTCCGCGCGATCAGCCATGCCAACCCGTTCTTCTATGTGATCTCGGGCTTCCGCTACGGCTTTCTGGGGCTGGCCGATTCGCCGGTGACGCTGGGCGGCGCGATCGTGCTGGGCATCGACGTCGCGATGGCGGTGCTGTGCTATGTGCTGTTGCGCAAAGGCTGGAAGCTGAAAAATTAAGGCCCTGCGGCTTAACCGCTTTTTCACCATAGAGCCGCTATTCCTGCCTCTCTGCTCCAGCAGCGGAACCTCCTCTTGGCCGGGTTGTCAGCATGCCCGGTTCAGGTCCTTAGCGGGACCGCCTGCGCCGTCGATGCCCCTCGGGGATCGGGCCAGGCGGTCCCGGCCTTTCGCGCTCCGTGATCCAAGCGGCATTGCAAGCGCGCGCCAATGGGCGTAGCGGAGGACCCCATCATGACATCTTCTGCTCCCATGGCGGTCGTGCTCGTTTCGGGCGGGCTGGACTCGATGATTTCCGCCGCCTCGGCCAAGGCCGCAGGCTATCGCATCCTCGCATTGTCGGTGGATTACAACCAGCGTCACAAGGTCGAACTGGCCGCCGCCGCGCGCGTCGCCGAGGCGCTGGGGGCCGAGCGGCATATCGTCCTGCCGCTCGACCTGTCGGCGTTCGGCGGGTCGGCGCTGACCGCCGATATCGACGTGCCCAAGGACGGGGTGCAGCCGGGCATTCCCATCACCTATGTCCCGGCGCGCAACACCATCTTCCTCAGCCTGGCGCTGGGCTGGGCCGAAGCGGCGGGCGCGCGCGACCTGTTCATCGGGGTCAATGCGCTCGACTATTCGGGCTATCCCGATTGCCGCCCCGAATTCATCGCCGCCTTCGAGGGGCTGGCCGAGATCGCCACCAAGGCGGGCGTCGAGGGCCACCCCTTCAAGATCCACGCGCCGCTCCAGCACATGACCAAGGCCGACATCGTGCGCGAAGGTACGCGGCTGGGCGTCGACATGGGGATCAGTTGGTCCTGTTACGACCCGACGCCCGAGGGGCTGCATTGCGGCGAGTGCGACAGCTGCCGCCTGCGTTCGCGCGGGTTCGAGGAAGCGGGCATTCCCGATCCCACCGCCTATGCGGTCAAGCCGCAGGGCTGAGGCCATGAGCTATGCCGTCAAGGAGATGTTCCTGACGCTCCAGGGCGAAGGGGTGCAGGCGGGGCGGCGGGCGGTGTTCGTGCGCTTTGCCGGGTGCAACCTGTGGTCGGGGCGCGAGCAGGACCGGGCGAGCGCGATTTGCCGCTTCTGCGACACCGATTTCGTCGGGGTCGACGGCCTGGGCGGCGGGCGCTTCGCCGATGCGGCGGCGCTGGTCGCGGCGGTCGAGGGTTTCTGGGGCACGACGCGCGACCAGCGCTTCGTCGTGCTGACCGGGGGCGAGCCGATGCTTCAGGTCGACGACGCGCTGGTCGAGGCGCTGCATGCGGCGGGGTTCTTCATCGCGATCGAGAGCAATGGGACGATCTCAGCGCATCCGGGCATCGACTGGGTGTGCATCAGCCCCAAGGCGGGGTCGCAGGTCGTCCAGCGCTCCGGGCAGGAGTTGAAGCTGGTCTGGCCCCAGGCAGGCATCGACCCGGCGGAGGTCGAAGGCTGGGACTTCGCCAACCATTTGCTCCAGCCGCTCGACGATCCGCGCGCGGAGGCGAATCGCGAGGCGTGCATTGCCATGGTCATGGAGCGGCCGCGCTGGCGGTTGACGCTCCAGACGCACAAGATGCTGGGGTTGCGGTAGGGGTTTTGGGCTGGCGTCGGAGCGTGCGCTTCGACTTCAGCGCGAAGTGCCGATGCTCATCCTGAGCGGCTGGCTTGCCAGCCCGTCGAAGGGCTCAGCATGAACGGCTCTGCCGATAAGTCCCACCCTCCGTTCAGCCTGAGCGAAGTCGAAGGCCACGCCCGACGCCAACCCAACGCGGAACGTGCACTTCGACTTCGCTCAGTGCGAACGGAGGCTGAGTCCTTTAGTGAACGAACCGCGCCACCACGTCGCGGTAGCTGCGCGAGACCTTCACCTGCGCGCCCGACTCGAGCAGCAGGAAGCATTCGCCATTGGTGTGCGGCTTGACCTGCTTGACCAGGTCCAGGTTGACGATGGTCGAACGGTGCACCCGCTGGAACCGCCGGGGGTCGAGTCGCTTCTCCAGGTCCTTCATCGTCTCGCGCAGGACCAGCGAATTGTCGCCGGTGTTGATCACCATGTAATCGCCCGCCGCCTCGATCATCTCGATCGTGTCGACATCGACGCGGAAGATCTGGCCGCGATCCTTGATGTTGATGAGCTTCTCGAAGCGGCTGGCGGCGACCTCGCCGCCTTCGTTCAGGTCGGCGACCGCTTCGGGGGCATGCTCGGCGAGCACTTCCTTCAGCTTCTCGACCTCGCCCGCGCCGCGCTTCTCGTTCAGCCGCTGGCGCACGCGGTCGAGCGTGTCGGCGAGTCGTGCCTCCTCGACCGGCTTCATCAGATAGTCGACCGCCTGCGCCTCGAACGCGCGCAGGGCATGGTCGGAATAGGCGGTGACGAAGACGAACAAGGGCGGTTCGACCTCCATCAGCCCCTGGATCACCGAGAAACCGTCGAAACCGGGCATCTGGATGTCGAGGAAGACGAGGTCGGGCTTGTGCGTCTTGATCGCGCGGATCGCTTCGCGCCCGTTCGAGCAGCGCTCGATGATCTCGACGTCTTCGTGCGCCTGGAGACGGATCTCCAGTCCCTGGATCGCCAGGGGCTCGTCGTCGACGAGGATGGTACGGATGGTCATGCGGCCTCTCTGTTCACATTCTCAAGCTGGAAGGGGATCTCGATCTCGACCGAGAATCCGCCAGCCGGCGCGGAGCGGGATTCGAAGCGGTGATCCGGGCCATAAGCCTGGGCCAGCCGTTCGCGGATATTGGACAGCCCAACGCCGGTCGAAACGCTTGAGGAATGACGCACCTCGTGCAAGCCGGGACCGGTATCGGATACGGCGATCCGCACCCGTTGCCCGACCAGTCGCACATCGACGCGGATATCGGCGCCTTCTTCCTGCGGGGTGACGGCATATTTGATAGCGTTCTCGACCAGCGGTTGCAGCAGCAGCGAGGGCAGCCGGGCACGTTCGGCCCGCGGGTCGATCTCGAAACTCGGGCGCAGGCGATCCTCGAAGCGCATCTTCTCGATTTCCAGATAGAGTTTCAGCGTTTCAACCTCTTGCGCCACGGTCACATGCGCCGTGGGCTCATTGGCCAGCGTGTAGCGGAGGAAGGCTGACAGCCGGCTTAACATCGCATTCGCCCGCTCGGTCTGCTTGAGCAGCACCAGCGTCGAGATGGAATTGAGCGTGTTGAACAGGAAATGCGGGTTCAACTGGTAGCGCAGCATCGCCAGCTGCGCCGACGACGCCTGATGCTCCAGCGCGCGCATCTCGTCGATCTGGTGCTCGACGATCAGATAATAGTTGATCGCGAAATAGAGCGCCGACCAGCCCGCCAGCACCTCGAAGGTGATGAACAGATTGCCGATCAGCAGCGAGACGGTGACCCCCGGCTGGGTCGTGGTGATGAACGAAAAGGAAAAGGCGTTGAGCGCGGCATAAAGGAACGTCGCGGCCGCCAGCGTCGCCAGCGTCAGGAACACCCCCGCGATGCGCGGCAGCCGCCGGTAATAGCCATAGAGGGTCGAGAGCAGCAGCGTGATGCAATAGCCCAGGATCGCCTCGATGATCACCGGGATGATCTTCTCCAGCGAAAAGCCGTTGGAGACGCCGACCACCGAACGCTGGACCAGATAGCCGGACCAGCCGACCGCCTGGAGTATCCAGAAGGCACGCGCCTTGTTCTCGAAAAACGGCCGCACCGACAATTGGTCGGCGGCGGCGGGCGAAGCGGTGCTGGTCGCGACGGGCGAATGGGTGGCCATGGCCGGGCGACATCTACACGGACCACAGGCGAAGGGCAAAGATTGGGGCAGGGGCAAAAGAAAGGGCCGCCCTTCCCGGAGGAGGGGCGGCCCGAAATCCAGTCCGACTTAAAAGCCGGGTCGGAACTCAGAACTGCGTGTTGAGCGACACGATCAGTGCGCGGGGCGAACCAATCTGGACGAAGGGCAGCGACGACACGACGTTCGCCGTCTGACCGGCCTGACCCATGCCGCCGACATAGAAGGTGTTGAACACGTTCTGCAGGTTCAGCTGGATGTAGGTCTTGTCGGTGCCAATGCCGGTCCAGCCCAGCGAGATACGCGCGTCCAGATCGACGGTCGTGTAACCTGGCGCATAGGCACCATAGGTCTGGTACTGGATACCGCGCGTGCCGGTGAACGACGCGGGCACGTTGGAGACGGTCGGGCAGACATTGTTGATCAATGCGACCGTGCAGGCGAACTGCGGCAGGTTCTGGTCGTTCAGATAACGACGGCCGGTCCGCTTGGCTTGGACGCCGAGGTCCACCGGGCCGAGTGTGGCCTGGACGCGACCGCCCAGCGTGTAGACGGGCGCACCCGATTCCCGCTTGCCAGCGGTCAAGGCGTAGGTCGGCGCTCCCGCCGTGGTGCAGTTGGTCGTCGTATTTGCTGCGGTCAGCGTGGTTGGGCAGCGACCGAGCACGACGTCGTTCTTGATCTCCGACTTCATGTACGAGCCGAAGACGTAGAACAGCAGTTCATTGATCGGGCGATAGGCGATCGAACCGTCGATGCCATATTTGTCGACACGGCCCAGGTTGCGATAGATGGTCTGCTGGGTGTCGACGTCATAGGCCGAGGCCAGACGGTTGCTGAACTTGGTGTACCACAGGCCGACCTGCGCCTGAAGGCGATTGGTGGTGTAGCGCGCGCCGAGGTCGAAGTTATCCGAAAATTCGGGCTTCGGGTTGGCCGCTTCGGTGTTCGCGGGATAATAGATTGTCTGGTACAGATTGTCCGTACCCGGGACCTGAAAACCGCGCGAGTAGTTACCGAAGACCGAGGCGCTGCCGTCGAAGCGATAGGTGAAGCCTGCGCTTGGAAGAACGCGGTTGTACTTCAGAACACGCTGCTGCGGCACTGCATAGCCGGTCACCGTATTGGTGGCGGCGTTGTACGAATAGGGGTTCTGCGCGGCATAGGCAGCATTGGCTGCATCATTGCCCCGACCCAGACAGTCAACATTGCCGCCGCCCGAAGTGACGAAGCAGAAGTTGTTCAAGTCGCGCTTGAACCACGGAGCGCGGACGCCAGCCTGCAGCGTCAGCGTATCGTCGAGAAACTTACCGGTATATTCACCCGAAACCTGGTCCAGGATCGCGAACGACTGGCGATCACGCTTCTGTACCGCAAAGCCATTGGCTGCGAGGATGGGGTTGTTGATCGGGAAAACGTCGAATGGCGGACCATTCAACTGGAGATAGCCCAGTTCGCCGGTCTGGCGATGACGAGCATATTCATGCGTGTAGGCGACACGGAAAGTCTGACCAGGCGCGAAATCGTAGCGGAGCGACGAGATCAGGCCGTAACGATGGGTGACGGTCTGGCTGGGAGCCAGCAGGGTGACGCCGCCGTTCGTGGTGGTCGTGCCGGTGGTCGACGTGCGATCCAGCACATCCCCGTCGCCATTCAGATCACGGCCGAAATAGTAGTTGTTGTTGATGAAGCCGTAATAAGTGACGCCGTTGCGGACAAAGCCACCTTCCTGGCCGCGCACGGTGCCGCCGCCATTGGCCTTGGTATACTGATAATAGGGATCCGCCGACAGGATCAGGTTGTCAGCCAGCGTGAAACGCGAGTTGATGCGGATATTGGCGGTGTTCGAGGGGTTGTAGCGCTCGTCGAAGCTGGTGCCGCAGCTGTTCGGGACGTCGTTCACACCTGCTTGCGGCGTGTCGATCTGGCAGCGCGCGACGTTGTACGGCAGTTCATCGCGGCTGTTGGGGAAGCGGTTGCTCGAACCCGTGCCAGCCGTGCGGACAGCACCGGTCACCAGCGTCGGGGCAGCGGCATTTGGACCGCTGCCGCCGGTCGAGGTGAACACGTTGGTGTCTTCACGCAGCGGAGCCGAACCGAAGAAGTTGTTGCGGTTCTGATTGTAATGGCCCGACACAGCGATGAAGTCGCCGTTGCTGCCGATCGGCTGATAGACCTTCGCGTTATACTGCTGCTTGGCGATCTTGCCGTAATTGTTGAACACGACGTTGTTCGTCGCGCTGCTGCCCGCAATCCAGGCCTTGGTGCCCCACGGCGTGAAGACGCCCGTGTTGACCATGCCGAAAACGCGGAAGAAGCTGTAGTCGCCGACTGATCCGACCATGCGCGCGCCGAACGTGTCCGAGGGCATCAGGCTGCGATAGTTGACGGTCGAACCGGTCGCGGCGGCGGTCGGCGAGTCGACGTCGGTGGTGCCGAGATTGACGTTGACCTGCTCGATCAGCTCGGGGTCCAACTGCTGGTTGGAATAGATTGCATAGTTGCCGGTGTCGTTCAGCGGTATGCCGTCGAAGGTCTGGCTGATGCGGGTCGAATCAAAGCCACGAATCGTCAGCGTACCACCCGCCGATCCGAAGGGATCGTTGTTCTGGAAGCTGACGCCCGGCAGGTTGTTGATGATCTCATTGACGCTCTGGCCCGGCGTCTGGCGGCTGATGAACTGCTGGGTCAGGACCGCCTTGTTGCGGGTGGTGTCGACCGTCTTCACGCCGCCTACGCTGTCGTTGCGGCTGCCGGTGACGACGACGTCCTCAGCATCGACCGAGCCCGTCGACTGCGCGGCGGCCGCCGCAGGAATGGCGAGCGCGACGATGGCCGCGCCCAGGAAAAGCGAATTACGCATAGATAAAAGGTCCCCTTTTCGCGCGAAGCGGCGCGGTCCGGCCGTGTTTTCCGGCTCGGTTGAGCGTGCCCCTGACTGACGAACATTGCCGTTATGTGACAAAGTTCACGCTTACGACAGGGGGGTGATCACTCAATTGCCGGGCGTTGCAGTTTGGCAACGGTAATGGGAGCGATCACAGCGCCATCGCATTCGGATCGCGGCAATTTTCCGGTTCGCAAGGTTCCAGCGGCGCGGTCGGTGGCGACACGCAAGGGCCGATAAGGGCGCTCGACCGTCGTTGCGAAGGTGACGCCGCCGTCATGATTCGGCGGCGGCGTCGCGCAGGGTCAGCTGGATGCGACGAGGTCGTTCCAGGCGGCTTCGTCGATTACCCGGATGCCCAGGTCCTGCGCCTTTTTCAGCTTCGATCCGGCGCCCGGCCCGGCGATGACCAGGTCGGTCTTGGCCGAGACCGATCCCGAGACGCGCGCGCCCAGCGCCTCCGCCTGGGCCTTGGCCTCGTCGCGCGACAGGGTTTCGAGCGTGCCGGTGAAGACCAGCGTCTTGCCGGTGACCTCCGACTCGCGGGTCTGGTGAACGGTGTCGGCGGGCGTCACCTCGCCCAGCAGGTCGTCGACGACCGCGCGGTTATGCTCCTCGGCGAAGAAGTCGAGCAGCGCATCGGCGACTTCGGGGCCGATCTGGGGGGTGTCGATCGCGGCGACGATGGCGCGCTGGCGGCGCAGCTCGAACTTGCGCTCGGGCTCGCCCAGCGCGGGCACCGTTTCGGCGCGGACCTGAAGCGCGGCGTCGATCATCGCGCGGAAGCCCGCCATCGACACGAAACGCCGCGCCAGATCGCGCGCGGTGATCTCGCCGACATGGCGGATGCCCAGCGCGAAGAGGAAACGGTCGAGCGATATGTCGCGCCGCGCGTCGATCGCCGCCAGCAGCTTGTCGACCACCAGTTCGGACATGCGCTCGCGCGCGATCAGCGCCTCGCGGTGCCGGTGCAGCCGGAAGATGTCGGCGGGCGAGGCGATCAGGCCGTCGCGGAAGAAATCCTCGATCCGCACCAGGCCCAGCCCGGTGATGTCGAAGGCATGGCGCGAGACGAAATGGATCAGGCGTTCGACGCGTTGCGCCGGGCAGATCAGCCCGCCGGTGCAACGGATGACGACCTCGCCCTCCTCGCGAGTCGCCAGACTGCCGCATTCGGGGCAGTGATCGGGGAAGGCGAAGGGCTCGC
Organism: Sphingomonas sp. SORGH_AS_0870; assembly: GCF_031453175.1. NCBI lineage: Bacteria > Pseudomonadati > Pseudomonadota > Alphaproteobacteria > Sphingomonadales > Sphingomonadaceae > Sphingomonas > Sphingomonas sp. SORGH_AS_0870. The sequence goes on along the minus strand of NZ_JAVIYW010000002.1, from coordinate 3,588,716 downwards.
GGGCCACGTCGCGGGTCAGGTTCTCGACGATCTGCGGGATGACGTCGCCCGCGCGTTGCAGGACGACTCGGTCGCCAGGGCGCACCCCCAGCCGCTCGATCTCGTCGGCATTGTGCAGCGTCGCATTGGTCACGACCACGCCGCCGACCGTCACCGGCTCCAGCCGCGCGACCGGGGTCAGCGCGCCGGTGCGGCCGACTTGGATGTCGATCCGCTCCAGCGTGGTCTGCGCGCGCTCGGCGGGGAATTTGTGCGCGATCGCCCAGCGCGGGGTGCGCCCGACGATGCCGAGCCGCGCCTGCCAGTCGAGCCGGTCGACCTTGTAGACCACGCCATCGATATCGAAGGGCAGGTCGGCGCGCTGCGCCTCGATCGTGCGATAGATGGCCAGCGCGGCGGCGGCATCCGGCACGCGGGCAAAGGCGTCGGCGATGGGAAAGCCCCAGCGGCGCCAGGTCTCGACCATGTCGAACTGGCTGTCGACCGCGACCTCGCTCGCCTCGCCCCAGCCATGCGCCAGGAAGCGCAAGGGGCGGCCCGCCGTGATCGCGGGGTTCTTCTGGCGCAGCGAACCGGCGGCGGCGTTGCGCGGATTGGCGAACTGGCGCGCCTCCTTGCCCGTCTCGGCCGCCTCCTGCGCCAGCTTGGCGTTGAGCGCGGCGAAATCGGCCTTGCTCATATAGACCTCGCCGCGCACCTCGAACACGCCCGGCGCGGGGATGGTCTGGGGGATGTCGGCGATGGTGCGGACATTCTCGGTCACGTCCTCGCCGATCGCGCCGTCGCCGCGGGTCAGCGCCTGGACCAGCCGTCCGTCGACATAGCGCAGCGAACAGGACAGGCCGTCGATCTTGGGCTCGGCGGTCAGCGTGACGGGCGCGTCGTCGGGCAGCTTCAGATAGCGGCGGACGCGGCCGACGAATTCCTCGACCTCCTCGTCGGTGAAGGCGTTGTCGAGGCTGGTCATCGGCCGGGCATGCGCGACCTTGGCCAGATGCGCGGCGGGGGCGGCGCCGACCTGGACGCTGGGCGAGTCGCTCCGGACCAGATGGGGGAAGGCCGCCTCGATCGCGGCGTTGCGGCGGACCAGCGCGTCATAGTCGGCGTCCGAAATCTCGGGCGCGTCCTCGGTGTGATAGAGGCGGTTATGATGCGCGATGTCGCGGGCGAGCGCCTCCAGATCGGCGGCGGCTTCGAGATCGGTTTGCGGCAGGGCGGGGAGGGCAGTCACGCCGCCGTGCTAGTCCACCCCCCGCCGGAGGATCAAGACCGCGATGACGTCAGTCCGACGTCGCGAGGAACGGGCGTATCTTGGGGATGGCGCTATGCCTCGTCATAGCCATGGGCGATCAGCCATGACCGGGCCTGTTCCAGATGGATGCCGACCATCGGCAGGTCGAGTCGATCCGCCAGCGCCAGGCAGGAACGCAGTCCCGCCACCAATGCCGTCATATCGTTTGCACTGGGCGGAGCGGGCGTGAAAGGCAGAGTGACGGGCATGCGATGAATCCGTTGAAGGCGTGCGCAAGGATCGAACGCATCGCCTTCATAACTGATCGACATCAGATATAAAATCGAATTGGCGTCGCCTACAGCGTTTCGAGCAGTCGGTCGGCCTGGGCGCGGGCTTCGTCGGTGATCGTCGCGCCCGACAGCATACGCGCAATCTCCTCGCGCCGTTCCGCTTCGCTCAAGGCGCGGACCCCGGTGCGGGTGACGGTGCCGTCATGGCTCTTGGCGATCAGCAGATGCGCCGCGCCGCGCGCCGCCACCTGCGGGCTGTGGGTCACGACCAGCAACTGGGTCCGCCGCGCCAGCCGGTGCAGCCGGTCGCCGATCGCGGAGGCGACCGCGCCGCCGACGCCGCGATCGATCTCGTCGAAGATCATCGTCGTCGCGCCGCCTTCCTCGGCCAGCGCGACCTTCAGCGCCAGGATGAAACGCGACAATTCGCCGCCGCTGGCGATCTTCATCAGCGGGGCGAAGGGCGCGCCGGGGTTGGTCGAAATCTCGAACTCGACCCGGTCCTTGCCCGCTGCCGACCAGCCGGACGGCTCGACGGTGGCGACCACGGTGCGGAATCGCGCGGCGTCCAGCTTGAGCGGGGCGAGTTCGCTCTTCACCGCCTGATCCAGCCGCTCGGCGGCGGCGGCGCGCGCCTTAGAAATCTGGGCCGCGGCCTTGTCATAGGACGCGCGCGCGGTCGCGACGGCGGCCTCCAGCCGACCGATCCCCTCTTCGCCCGCATCCAGCCGCTCCAGCCGCCCGCGCAGCTGCTCGGTCAGCTCGGCCAGGTCGTCGGGCTGGACCCGGTGCTTGCGTGCCATGCCGCGCAGCTCGAACAGCCGGGCCTCGTCCTCCTCCAGCGCGCGGGGATCATAGGCGAGCTCGCGATGCGCATCGGCCAGCCGCTCTTCGGCCAGCGACGCCTCGATCACCGCGCGGTCGATGGCCGCCAGCGCCTCGGCCAGCGCGGGGTGATCCTCGCCGATCCGTTCCAGCACGCGGGCCGCCTGGCGAAGTCCCGCCAGCGCGCCGTCGGAGCCCTGCAAATGGTCCTCGATCGCGGACAATTCGCCCGCGATCTTTTCCGAACGCTGCATGGTGCGCCGCCGGTCGGCCAGCGATTCCTCCTCGCCCGGTTCGGGAGCGAGCCTGGTGAGTTCGGCGACCGCATGTTCCAGCCATTCGCGGTCGCGCGCCGCCGTCTCGATCTCCTCGCGCGCGGTGGCCAGCGCCGTCTCCGCCTCGCGCAGCTTGGTCCAGGCGGCGGCGACCGCGCCGGTGTCGATCCGCCCGAAACTGTCGAGCATCATCCGGTGGCCGCGCGGGTTCAGCAGCCCGCGATCGTCATGCTGGCCGTGGATCTCGACCAGGAAGGGCGCGATCTCGCGCAGCAGCGCGGCGGAGGCGGGCTGGCTGTTGACGAAGCCCCGGCTGCCGCCATCGGCCTTGACCTGACGGCGGACGATCAGCGGTTCGCCCGGCTCGACCGCGATGCCCGCATCGTCGAGGATCGTGGCGAGGCGGCTGTCGGGGGCGGGGGGCTCGAAGCTGGCGGTGACGATCGCCTGGCCCGCGCCATGGCGGACAAGGCCGCTGTCGCCGCGCCCGCCAAGGGCCAGGCCCAGCGCGTCGAGCAGGATGGATTTGCCGGCGCCCGTCTCGCCCGTCAGGACGCCCAGGCCTTGGCCGAAATCGAGGTCGAGCGCCTCGATCAGCACGACATCACGGATGGACAGCGCGGTCAGCATGGGGCGCGATATAAAGCCAAATGCCGCGCGATGTTATCCCCCTGCGCGAAAATGATCCCGATTTGTTCGGGTGGGGCGCGATACATGGCCTTCCTCCCCTGCAAGAGAAGGGGGGTCAGCGAAGCTGACGGAGGGGGGCGCCCTGTCGAGCGCGCGACACCCCTCCCGTCAGGCCCTCGGCATGCCATCTCCCCTTGCGGGGGAGGAAAAGGGCTTAGCCGGTCGGCGAGCTGTTGTTGCCCGTCGGGGTCGGGCGGCCCGGTGCGGCGGCGCTGGGGGTGGCGTTGCCCGCGCTGCCCGGCAGGGTGACATTGACCGAACCCGGCGTGCCCTGCGGCACCACGGGCTGGCCCGGCTGGATCGGCGGGATCGTCTCGACCGGATATTCGCGCATCAGCTTGTAGGCGCGGTTATACCAGTCGCTGCCCGGATAATTGGCGCCCAGCACGGCGGCGGCGCGTTCCGCCTCGGGACGCACGCCCAGCGCCAGATAGGTCTCGGTCAGCCGCAGCAGCGCCTCGGGCGTGTGGCTGGTCGTCTGGTACTTGTCGACCACGGTGCGGAAGCGCATCGACGCGGCCAGCCACTGGTGCCGGTCCTCGTAGAAGCGGCCTATCTCCATTTCCTTGCCCGCCAGGTGATCGTTGACCAGATCGACCTTCAGCCGCGCATCGGCGGCATAGCGCGAATTGGGATAGCGGCGCATCAGCTCGCCCAGCGCGTCGAGCGCCTGGCGGGTGATCTTCTGGTCGCGGGTGACGTCCTGGATCTGCTCGTAATAGCCGAGCGCGATCAGATAATAGGCATAGGGCGCGTCGCGATTGCCGGGATGGACCGAGATGAAACGCTGCGCCGACTGGATCGACTGGGTATAGTCGCGGCCCAGATAATAGCTGAACGCGCTCATCAGCTGCGCGCGGCGGGCCCAGATCGAATAGGGGTGCTGACGCTCCACCTCGTCGAACAGCAGCGCGGCCTCCTTATAGCGGCCCTGATCCAGCCGGTTCTTGGCGGCGGTATAGAGCGTGCCGACGTCGCGTGCGACATAAGGCAGGTCGGTGCGGGTACGGTTGCGGGCGCAACCCGCGATCGGAAGGGCCAGAGCGGCGATGAGCGCCAGCGACAGCGCACGGGAACGGGGGTTACGCATCGCGCATGTCCTTAGCGCAGCCGGACGGCGGGGAACAGTCCTTCCGCACATGCGTCTGCGACGGATGCGAAACGACGCGGCTTGCCATCGACATATGGGTCGCGGCATGGGCGGGGCAGGGCGGAACGGCCCATGGCGCCGACGGTTTTCCCGTCGCCCGATCGGAAGGAAGATAGACCCATGCCCGCCACGCTGCTCCATACCCACCGCGTCGAAAAGCCCTGGGGCCGCCATACCCTGTATCCCGGCTTCGAGGATGCGCCCGCCGACGGCGCGCCGATCGGCGAGGTCTGGTTCCAGGCGCCGGGCGACACCTCGCCCGACCTGCTCATCAAATATCTGTTCACCAGCGAGAAGCTGTCGGTCCAGGTCCATCCCGACGACGAACAGGCCCATGCCCGTGGCCTGCCGCGCGGCAAGGACGAATGCTGGACCATCCTGACCGCCGAGCCCGATTCGACCATCGCGCTGGGCCCCAAGGCGCCGATGACCAAGGAACAGCTGCGCGCCGACGCCCGCGACGGCTCGGTCGAGGCCGATCTGGACTGGGTGCCGGTCAAGGAGGGCGATTTCTATTACGCGCCGTCGGGCACCATCCATGCGATCGGCGCCGGGCTGACGGTGATCGAGGTGCAGCAGAACAGCGAGACCACCTACCGCCTCTACGACTATGGCAGCGACCGCGAGCTGCATCTGGAGGACGGGGTCGATGTCGCGCATCTGACCCCCTATCAGCCGATCGTCTCGCCGGGGCCGGCGGGCGAGGGGCGCGATATCCTGGTCGAGGGGCCGAAATTCGTGCTGGAACGCTGGGCGGCGGGCGAGCACGCCGTGGCGCTGCCCGAGGGGCGGACGGCCTGGCTGATCCCGATCACCGGATCGGGCGAGGTCGCGGGCGTCGCGTTCCAGGCGGGCCAGTGCCTGACCGTCACCGGCGCCGAGACAGTGACGCTGTCGGGCGACGGCGATGCGCTGTTCGCCTATGCGGGGACGCAGCGGCTGTAAGCCGGAGGTCCTGGACGGAAAAGCGCCCCTCCCGCCTTATGGCCGGAGGGGCGTTTTCGTATCAGAACAGGCCCGGCACGTCGCGCTGCGCGACCGAGGGGCGTTCGGGCTGGAGCAGCTTGCGCGCGCCGCCCGACAGCGATTGCGCCGTCGCGGTCGAGGCGCTGATCGGAGTGCAGGTCTTGCCCTGGAGGAAGTCCAGCGCGGCGCGGGTCGAGGCTTCCTGCGGATCGCCCATCTTGCGGGTCAGGTCGTCGCCCGCCTTGCAACTGGCGGGCACGACGCTGGCCAGGCCGTTATAATAGCCGCCCTGCTGATTGGCGTTCTGGATCGAGATCGCGATGACGCGCAGCCGGTCGTCGCACTCGCTCTTGTCGAGCGCGATCTGCCCCACCGGCTTGCCATAGGTGTTGGCGCCGATCAGCCCGCTATTGGACCCCATATAGGGCAGCGTCCGGTTCACCACCAATTCGCTGGCCGAGGCGGTGCCGCCCGTGCCGATGAAGGCGAGCCGGGTCGGTACGATCGATTCGGACTGGGGCGCGAAATAGGTGGTGGTGTTGTTCGACGCCTTGCTGGCGCGGAAGGCGGTATAGCCCATCACGTCCGACGTCTGGCGATTGCCGCCCAGCAGGTTGTTGAACAGGTCGGCAATGGTGATCGCGCCGCCGCCATTATAGCGCAGGTCGACGACGACCTGGGTGATGCCCTGCTGCTTGAAGGTGGCGAAGGCGGCGCGCAACTGCGGATCGGCGGTGCTGATGAAGGTGCGCAGGTTGATATAGCCGTAACGCTGGCCGTTCTCGACGATCACCTGGGTGCCGTAATTGGGCGACACCGGCTGGAGCGTGAAGGCCGACTTGGTCAGCGTGACGGTGCGGACATTGCCCGACGTGTCGGCGACCTGGAGCACGCGGGTCGTGCCCGCCGTATCGGGACCGAGCGCGTTGGACAGGCCGTTGTTCGGATCGGCGCGAACGATGTCGGCGATCGACTGGACATTGGCGGTCGTGGTGCCGATGCCGCGAATCTCGGTCCCGCGATCGATTCCGGCGGCCAGCGCGGCGCCGCTCTCGAACGACTCGGCGACCATCAGCCTGGTCTGCGAGGCGTCGGCGGTCAGGCGGAAGCCGAAGCCCGCATCCGCACCCGAATTATAATAGGCATCCTCCTCCTTGATGGAGGTGATGTAGGTGAAATAGCGATCCTTGCGTTGCGCCCGTGCGGTCGCGGTCAGCGCGTCGATATAGTCGCTGACGGTGGAATAGGGGGTCGGGTCGAGGCTGGCGGGCAGCGTCTCGGGGAAGAGATACCATTCGTTCATCTGCGCCGCGACCCAGTTCTGTCGGTTGCGCAGCGAGCAGCCGTTCGTCGCGGTGCCGCTCGAGCCGCTTCCCGAGCCGCCCCCGCCCGAAGGGGTGATCGTGTTCGACCCGCCATCGCCGCCACAGCCCGCCAGCGTCGCGGCCAGGGCCAGCATCGTGCCCAAACGTCCGAATCGCGTCATGAAATGTCCCACCCTGTTGGTCTGGACTGGATAGCCCATGGCCGTAACTGTGTCAGGGACGATCTGTCGCGTTGATGAACAATTCTTAACTGTGGCGAGTCAGGATGGGTATTTGATCGCGCAAGATGATCGCATGTCCATCATCTTTCGCGGCCATGGTTTTTGCCACCACCCGTTTCCGGGCTAGGATGAGCGTCGCGCATCGTGGGCGCGCCGACCGGAGTTGAAGGATTGATGCTGAACGTCCTGACCCTGTCGAGCCTGTTTCCCGATGCGACGCGCCCGAATTTCGGCATTTTCGTCGAGCGGCAGACGGCGGCGCTGGCGCAGCGGCCCGGTGTTTCGGTGCGCGTGGTCGCGCCGATCGGCTTGCCCGTCTGGCCGCTGGCGCGCGCCGCCCGGTTCCGGGCGCAGGCCGCGCTGCCGGTGGCGGAGACATGGCATGGGCTGTCGGTCGCGCGGCCGCGCTTCGTGACGCTGCCGGGCACGGGCGGGCGGTTCCATGTCGCCGCGCTGGTCCGGGCGCTGTGCCCGCTGCTCGACCGGCTGTGGGAGGAGCAGCGGTTCGACGTGATCGATGCCTCCTTCTTCTTTCCCGATGGTCCGGCGGCGGTGGCGCTGGGGCGGCGCTATGGCGTGCCGGTCTCGATCAAGGCGCGGGGCGCGGACATCCATCATTGGGGGCGGGCCCCGGCCACCCGCCATCAGGTCGCCAGGGCGGCGGCGCGGGCCGACGGGCTGTTGGCGGTCAGCGATGCGATGGCCGACGACGTCGCCGCGCTCGGCGTGGCGCGACAACGGATACGGGTCCATCATACCGGCGTCGACCAGGCGATCTTCCAGCCGATCGACCGGCCCGCTGCCAAGCAGGCGCTGGGAATCCGGGGGCCGCTGGTCGTCTCGCTGGGCGCGCTGATCCCGCGCAAGGGACATCATGTGGTGATCGATGCGGTCGCCCGGCTGCCCGGCGTCGAGCTGTTGATCGTGGGAGAGGGACCGGAGCGTGACGCGCTCGCAGCGCAGGTCGCACGGCTGGGCATGAGCGAGCGGGTGCAGCTGGTCGGCGGCATCCCGCACCAGGCGCTGCCGCCGCTGCTGGGAGCGGCCAATGTGATGGCGCTGGCCTCGGCATCCGAGGGGCTTGCTAATGCCTGGGTCGAGTCGCTCGCCTGCGGGACGCCCATCGTCATCACGCCGGCGGGCGGGGCGGGCGATGTGGTGACCAGCCGCACGGCGGGGCGAATCACCGCGCCCGAGGCCGAAGCCTTTGCGGATGCGATCCGCGATGTGCTGGAGCAGGCGCCCGACCCCTGGACGGTGCGCGCGGCGGTGCGCGACTTCACCTGGGCGGCCAATGCCGCGGCGCTTCACTCGCATCTGGCGGGGCTGGTCGCGCGCCGCCAGGCGGCCGCTCAGGCGTCGAGCGGGTAGAGCGCGGCGACGATCTTGCGCCCCTCGGAGCGCAGCACGCCCCAGGCGCGGGCGGCGGCACGGCTGTCCATCGCCTCGACGCCCAGTCCGCGCGCCTCCAGCGCCTCGATCAGCGCACGCGGCGCCCGACGCAGCGTCGCGCCCGTGCCGAGCAACAGGAATTCCGGCGCCTCGTCGATCAACGACGCCACCGCCTGTGCATCCAGCGCCTCGAAGGGCGGCGGGCTCCACGGCTCATGCCAGTCGGGGGAGAGCAGCAGCGCAGGGTAGGCGATCTCCCCGACCCGGAAGCCCGTGGCGGCAAAGCCACGGACGATCGGGCCGGGGGCGGTCGGATCGCGGGTGATGCGGATCGAGTCGCTCATGCGCCCGGCTCACCCCTCTCGCGGGGTGATGCGCTCGGCGTCGGCGATGCTGCGCTTGTCGGTCGTGCCGGGCTTTTCGCGGTTCGGCTCGGCGCGCAGGCCCAGCGTGATGAGCAGCGAGGACGAGACGTAGATCGACGAATAGGTGCCGACCACGATGCCCAGGATCATCGCCGCGGTGAAGCCGCGCAGCACATGGCCGCCCAGCAGCAGCAGCGCGATCAGCGCCAGCAGGATCGTGACCGAGGTCATGACCGTGCGCGGCAGCGTCTCGTTCACCGACAGGTTGATGATCTCGCGCATGTCCATCTTGCGATAGCGGCGCATATTCTCGCGGATACGGTCGTCGATCACGATCTTGTCGTTGATCGAATAGCCGATGATGGTCAGGAACGCCGCGATGATCGTCAGGTCCAGCTCGAACCGGGTGATCGCGAAGAAGCCCAGCGTGACGAGAAGGTCGTGGACGATGGCGACGATGGTCGACACGCCGAACTGCCATTCGAAGCGGAAGATGGCGAACAGGCCGATGCCCAGGATCGCCAGGACGACCGCCAGCACGCCGTGCTTGATCAGCTCGCCCGACACCTTGCCCGACACCGTGTCGTAACGGCTGAAGGTCGCGCCGGGGAATCGCTGGCCCAGCGCGGTCTCGACCTTGCGGACGACGGCGTTGGTCGCGCCTTCGTCGTTGGAGGCCGGGGCGGGCAGGCGGATGCTGATGGTCCGGCCGTCGCCGACCGTCTGGATATTGGCTTCGCCGACGCCCAGCCCGTCGATGACCGAACGTACCCGGTCGGCCGAGGGCGGGGTGGGGAATTTTTCCTCGATCATCAGGCCGCCGACAAAGTCGACGCCCAGATTGAGACCTCTGGCGAACGTCACGCCGACCGCCAGCAGGGTGAGCGCGAGCGTCAGCCCGAACGCCCAGCCGCGCAGGCGGACAAAGTCGATGTTCGTGTTGTCGGGGACGAGTTTCAGGAGGCGCATGATCTGTTCTCCTGCCTCAAATATTGATGGTCTTGGGCTTTTCGCGGCGCAACCACAGCGCCACGAGCATCCGCGTGAAGGTAACGGCGGTGAACACGCTGGTCACGATGCCGATCAGCAGCACGACCGCGAAGCCCTTGACCGGGCCCGAGCCCAGCACGAGCATGATGACGCCCGAAATGGCGTGGGTCACGTTCGCCTCGAAGATGGTGCGGCTGGCTTCCTTATAGCCCAGCTCGACCGACTGGATGACGCTTCGCCCGCGCCTGCGTTCCTCGCGGATACGCTCGTTGATCAGCACGTTGGCGTCGACCGCGGTGCCGATGGTCAGGATGAAGCCCGCGATACCCGGCAGGGTCAGCGTCGCGTTCAGCATTGCCATGACCGCCAGGATGACCAGTACGTTGATGACGACCGCGATGTTCGCATAGATGCCGAACCGACCATAGGTGACGGTCATGAAGACGATGACGGCGACCGCCGCGATCGCCGAGGCCAGGATACCGGCGCGGATCGAATCGGCGCCCAGGTCGGGGCCGACGGTGCGTTCCTCGACGACCTTCAGGTCGATCGGCAGCTTGCCCGAACGCAGCGAGATCGCGAGCTGGTTGGCGGTGTCGACGGTGAAGTTGCCCATGATCTGGGCACGACCGCCCAGGATCGGTTCGTTGATATTGGGAGCCGACAGCACCTGGCCATCGAGGATGATAGCGAACGGCTTGCCGGTATTTTCCTGCGTGATCCGCGCGAACTTGCGACCGCCCTGCGCGTCGAAGGTGATCGCCACCTGCGGCGCATTGGTCTGCTGGTCGAAGGTCTGCTGCGCGTCGATCAGCTGGTCGCCCGAGATGATGACCGGCCGCTTGACCGCGATCACCGGCGCGCCCAGCGGGTTGCCGGGATAGGGCAGGACCTGGCTGCCGGCGGGGGCGTTGCCCTTGACCACCTCGGCCGGGTTGGCGGTCGTGTCGACCAGCTTGAACTCCAGCTTGGCGGTCTTGCCGATCAGGTCCTTCAGCTGTTGCGGATCCTGAAGACCCGGCACCTGCACCACGATGCGGTTGCTGCCCTGCTGAAGGATCGTCGGCTCCTTGGTGCCCAGCGCGTCGATGCGGCGACGCACGACCTCGGTCGCGGTCTTCATCGCGGTGTCGACCGCCTGGGTCAGGCCCGCCTGGGTCGGCTTCAGCACGAAGCGCGAGGTGTCGACGACCTGGATGTCCCATTCGCGCTGGCCGGTCATGCCCGCCCCGCCGCCGGTGATCGACAGCAGCCGCTCACGCGCCGCATCGACCTGGGTCGGATCGCGCAGCATGAAGCTGAGCTGTCCGCCGCGGACCGAGATGTCGCCGATCTCGATGCGCGGATTGCCTCGCCGCATCTCCGCCGCCACTTGGTCGCGCATCGTCTCCAGCCGCGAATTGGCGAGGTCGGCGGTGTCCGCCTCCAGCAGCAGATAGCTGCCGCCCGCCAGATCGAGGCCCTTGTTCACACGCGGGTGCGGAATCGAACCCCAGGTGTTGGTGACGCTCTCGGGCAGAAAGCTCGGGATCGCCAGCAGGCACAGGGCCGCCAGCAGCGCGACGATGGAAGCGACCTTCCAGCGGGGGAAATCGAGCATCGGGTCAGTCGTTCGCGGGCTTGGCGTTCGGATTGACCACGTCGGTCAACGTCGCTTTGACCACCCGGACGCGGACGTTCGGCGCGATCTCGACCTCGACCAGCTGGTCCTCGACGCGGGTCACCTTGCCGACGATGCCGCCCGCCGTGGTGACCTGATCGCCCTTCTTGACCCCCTCGATCGAGGCTTGCAGCGTCTTCATGCGGCGCTGTTGCGGGCGGATCATCAGGAAATAGAAGACCACGAAGACGAGGAGCAGCGGCGCCAGGCTGAGGAACGAGGCGGCGCCGCTCGATGCGGTGGCCCCGGTGGCGGCAGCCATCGCGGCGACTGGGGCGGTGAAGGGAATGAACATTCGGACCCGTCTATGCTGAATGGGCACGGGCACCCGCCGACCGCGAACGATCGACCAGCCCCCATGTCGGATAGCCTGCCCGCTACCATCGCAGGCGAACAGGCGCAATGGAGCGCCGGATGTGGGGTGCGCACTATCTTCACATCAAGGCTTGCATCCTTCGGAAAACCCGCCTAGAGGCCGCCGCTCGGTCGGGGCGTAGCGCAGCCTGGTAGCGCATCACACTGGGGGTGTGGGGGTCGCAGGTTCGAATCCTGTCGCCCCGACCAATCTTCTACTGACATCAGTGGACGACGATGAAGCGGGCGAAAGCCCGCTTTTTTCGTTTCTGGACCCCTTAATTCCTCCCCATCGCAGATGGGGAGGGGGACCGCCGCGAAGCGGTGGTGGTGGGGCAAGTCCCTCCGGCCCCTCCACCCCTCGCTGACGCGAGCGGTTCCCCTCCCCAAGCGAGCTTGGGGAGAAATGCGTTACCGCACCGTCATGCCCGCCGCCGCGATCTGCGACAGCAGATTCGCCCGCACTGCATCCGATACCGGCGGCAATGGCCGCGCCGCCTTGCCGTGGCGCAGGCGTTCGCGGTCCCTCTCGTCCGGCTCCACCCGCCGCACCCGTACCGCCGCCTTGCCGACCGCGCGCAGGCCGAGCTGTTCGGCGGCGCCGCGCGACAGGTCGATGATCCGCGACGATCCCGCGAACGGCCCGCGATCATTGACCCGCACGATGATCCGCCGTCCCGTATCCAGCGCCGTCACCTCGACATAGCTGGGCAGCGGCAGGGTGGTATGCGCCGCCGTCGCCCAGCCGGGGCGGAAACGCTCGCCATTCGCGGTGCGCTTGCCCGATTCGCTGCCATACCAGCTGGCATAGCCCAGCATGTCATAGGTCGCGTCCTCGGCAGGCACATAGGTGACGCCGCGCACCGTATAGGGCTTGCCGATCCGCACCGGATAATCGCTGACCGGCCGGTAATTCCCGCCCGAACACGCCGCGACCAGGCACGCCGCCGCCGGCGCCCAGCGGCGCCATCTTCTCACATCCACCATGTGATCCGGATTAAGCCGGGCGTCCGGCCCGATAAAGCGGTTTGCGCCTCCACCCGCCGCAGACTATCCCCGTGCCGACCGGCAACGGCTTTCAGCCCGACCGCCGGTCAATCGCGCCGGTGCCCCTCGGGGCTTGAAACGGGAATGGGGTGAAGATCCCCAGCTGTCCCTGCAACTGTAAGCGGTGAGCGAGCGACGCCGGTCCCTGCGACAGGGGACAGCCACTGGAGCCATCCGGGAAGGCCGTGTCGCGTGCGCTTCGACCCGCAAGCCAGGAGACCTGCCGGTGCGAGTCGCTCTTGCCGCGATCCAGGGGATGGTCACCGGCTGGATATATTGTATCATGCGAGCGACGCCCATCGGCCGAGACGAATCGGCCATCCCGCCCGGCGTGCGTCCGTGGGGTGGGATGGCGACCGCGACAGCGGAGTTCGGCCCTTGTCGCAATGACGCCGGGGGTATCACCCATGTCCTACCATCATGCCGGAGCGCCGCGCGCCCGGTTGCCGCTGAAGAAGCGGGTCGCGCTGCTGATGGGCGCGCTGGTCTTCGTCAATATCGCCGTCTGGGGCTGGGCGCTGAGCGTCTTCGCGGGCAACAGCCTGATGCTCGGCACCGCGTTGCTCGCCTATAGCCTGGGGCTGCGCCATGCGGTCGATGCCGACCACATCGCCGCCATCGACAATGTCACCCGCAAGCTGATGCAGGACGGCCAGCGCCCGATCGCGGTCGGGCTGTGGTTCGCGATCGGCCATTCCGCCATCGTCCTGATCGCGGCGACCACGGTCGCGCTGGCCGCCAGCACCCTGTCCGACTTCGAGGCGTTCGGGCAGAGCGGCGGGACCATCGCCACCATCGTCTCGGCGAGTTTCCTGTTCGCCATCGCGATCATGAACCTGATCATCCTGCGCGATGTCTGGACCCGGTTCCGCCGGGTCGCGCGCGGCGAGCCGATGGCGGAGGCGGATGCCGCGATGATGTTTTCGGGGCAGGGGCCGTTGTCGCGCCTCTTCCGTCCGCTGTTCCGGCTGATCCGGCGGAGCTGGCACATGGCGCCGCTCGGCTTCCTGTTCGGGCTGGGTTTCGACACTGCGACCGAGGTCGCCATTCTCGGCCTGTCGGGCGCGCATGCGGCGGACGGCGTGTCGCTGGCGACGATCCTGGTCTTTCCCGTGCTGTTCGCGGTGGGCATGGCGCTGATCGATACCGCCGACGGGCTGGTGATGCTGGGCGCGTATGAATGGGCGTTCGTCCATCCGCTTCGCAAGCTCTATTACAACATGACGATCACCCTGGTCTCGGCGCTGGTCGCGCTGGTGATCGGCGGCATCCAGGCGACCGCGCTGCTCGCCGAGCGGTTCGGCTGGACGGCGGGGCCGTTCCGCTATGCGGGGGCGCTGTCGGAGCATTTCAACGTGCTGGGCTTCGCCATCGTCGGGCTGTTCGTGATCTGCTGGGGCGCGAGTTTCCTCCTCTATCGCTGGCGCGGGTTCGCCGCGATGGAGGCGCGAATTGCCAAGCCCGGCGCGGCGGGATAAATGCCGCACATCGGGGCCGAAACGCCCCGAAGATCGCGCCGGTGCCCCTTGGGGCTTTGAAACGGGAATGGGGTGCAAATCCCCGGCTGTCCCTGCAACTGTAAGCGGCGAGCGAGCGATGCTGGTGCCCCATCGGAGGCACGGCCACTGGAGCGATCCGGGAAGGCGCATCCCCTCGCTTTGACCCGCGAGCCAGGAGACCTGCCGGCGTCATGGTCGCTCTTGCCTGGACCCAGGGGGTGGTCGGGGCACGGTTCTCCGTCGGGGAGCGACGAAGCCATGCGGCCGGGGCCGCATCGGTCGCCGACACGCGGGGCGGACGCATTCGACTGCGCCCGTCCGTCACCGCTCCGGCGATCGGTCCCGTGTCCGCGCTCGCTCGTCCGGCGCGTCGGAGAAATAGCATGCGTGACCTCAGCAAGGTCCCCGTCACCATCGTCACCGGCTTTCTGGGCGCCGGAAAAACCACGCTCATCAGCCACCTGATCCGCAACGCCGGCGGTCGCCGCCTGGCGGTCGTCGTCAACGAATTCGGCACGCTGGGCGTCGATGGCGACATCCTCCAAAGCTGCGCCATCCCCGACTGCCCGGCGGAGAATATCGTCGAGCTGGCCAATGGCTGTATCTGCTGCACCGTCGCCGACGATTTCATCCCGACGGTCGAAAAGCTGCTCGCGATGGAGCCGCGCCCCGATCACATCCTGATCGAGACCTCAGGGCTCGCGCTGCCCAAGCCGCTGCTCAAGGCGTTCGACTGGCCCGCGATCCGCTCGCGCATCACTGTCGACGGCGTGGTGGCACTGGCCGATGCGGAGGCCGTCGCGGCGGGCCGCTTCGCCCCCGATCTCGACGCGGTGGAGGCGCAGCGTGCCGCCGATCCCAGCCTGGACCATGAAACGCCGTTGTCCGAGGTGTTCGAGGATCAGCTGGCGTGCGCCGACCTCGTCCTCTTGACCAAGGCCGATCTGGCGGGGGCGGAGGACGTCGCCAGGGCGCGCGAGATCATCGCCGCCGAGGCCCCGCGCCCGCTGCCCATGGTCGAGGCGGTCGACGGCATCGTCTCTGCCGAGATCGTGCTGGGCCTGGAAGCCGCCGCCGAGGACGACATCGCCGCGCGCCCCTCGCACCATGACGGCGCGGACGATCACGAGCATGACGATTTCGACAGCCTCTCGGTGATGCTGGGCGAGGTGGAGAGCCCCGAGGCGATTGCCGCGCGCATCGTCACGCTCGCCGAGCAGCAGGATATCCTGCGCGTAAAGGGTTATGCGGCGGTCGCGGGCAAGCCGATGCGGCTGCTGGTCCAGGCGGTCGGCCGCCGGGTGCGCACCAGCTACGACCGCCCCTGGGGTGCGGGCGAGCCACGCGGCACCCGGCTGGTCGTCATCGCCGAGCATGACCGGATCGACCGTGCCGCGATCGAGGGCGTGCTGAAGGGCTAAGCGCAGTGCATCTCGTCTTTCGCGAGAGCCATGGGCTGGAGGAACAGGCGGTTCCGCAGGATCTGGGGCAGCGTCCCGGTGACGTGGTGGTGCTGTCCTTTTCCGACAGCGACCTCAGTGCCTTTGCGGCGGGCTGGCGGGCAGGGGGATTCCCCTGGTCGCTGCGGCTCGCCAATCTGGCGGCGCTGGTCCATCCGCTGTCGGTCGACACCTATGTCGAACAGACGCTGGCGCATGCGAAGGCGATCCTGATCCGGTTGATCGGCGGGGCGGCCTATTGGGAATATGGCCTGCGCGAAGTCGAGCGGTTGGCGCGCGAGCGCGGGATTGCGCTGGCGGTGCTGGCAGCGGACGGGCGGGAGGACCGGCGTTTGATGGCGGCGTCCACCGTCGATCAGGCGGTGGTGCGGCGGCTGACGGCGCTGTGCGATGCGGGGGGAGCGGAGGCGGCGGCTGCCGCTCTGGAGGCGCTTGCGGCAGTTGTATCGCCCGTGGCCCTTGCCCCTCCCCAACCCCTCCCCCTGCCGGGAGAGGGGCTAGATGGACCGGCGTTGGCCACAAACACGCCCCTCCCGCAGGCGGGAGGGGGTGGGGGAGGGCCCTATCCACAGGCTAAGTTGCCCGCGGCCTTGCCCCTCCCCAACCCAGTTTCAGGTGAACGATGCCTCGCATCGTTCAGGTCATGCTGGGGGCATGACCGACCTGAAACTCCCTGCCCGGAGAGAGGCTTTATAGTGGCTCCGGTCGGGGGCTGGATGCCAGAAGGCTTGTCCTGCCCAGCCGCAACTTTGCTCAGGGCAACACGCCCCCGCGTCCTGATCACCTTCTACCGTGCCTATCTCGCCGCCGCCGACCTCGAGCCGATCGCCGCCCTCCACGCCGCCCTGACCGAACGCGGCTTCGACCCCGTCGCGCTGTTCGTCCCCTCGCTGAAGGCCGAGGGCGCAGGCCCGTGGATCGCGCGCTGGGTTGCGGCGCTCGCCCCGGCCGCGATCGTCAACGCCACCGCCTTCTCCGCGCGAGGCGAGGACGACACCACCCCGCTCGACGGGGCGGGCGTGCCGGTGTTCCAGGTCGCGCTCGCGACCAGCGACCGTGAGGGCTGGGAGGGCGCGGCGCGGGGCCTGTCACCCGCCGACCTCGCCATGCACGTTGTCCTGCCCGAGATCGACGGACGGCTGTTCGCAGGGGTCATCAGCTTCAAGCAACCCGGCGAGCGTGACCCTGATTTCGACATCGCCCTGCGCCTCCACCGCGCCGAGCCCGCGCGGATCGCCGCCGTGGCGGACAAGGTTGCGGGCTGGGCGAGGCTGGCGACGACCCCGGCGGCCGAGCGGCGGCTGGCGATCCTGCTGTCCACCTATCCGGGCAAGGACTGGCAGGCGGCGCATGCGGTGGGGCTGGACGGTTTCGCCTCGGCGCAAGCGATCCTCGGCGATCTGCGCGAGGCCGGTTATGATGTGGAAGCCCCGTCGGATTTGCCCGCCGCGTTGCTCGCCAACCGAATCGCATGGCCGGTGGCGGCGTATCACGACGCACTTTCCACATTACCCGAAGCGTTGCGCGCCGATCTGTTCGAAAGCTGGGGCGCGGTCGAACAGGATCCGCTGGTCGAGGGCGACGCCTTCCACTTCCCCGCGCTGGCGCTGGGCAAGGCGATCGTCGCGCTCCAGCCCGAACGCGGCCGACCGAGCGCGCGGGGCGAGGATTATCACGACCTGTCGCGCTGTCCCCGCCACGCCTATGTCGCCTTCTACCTCTGGCTCCGCGCGCAAGCGATCGACGCGCTGGTCCATGTCGGCGCGCATGGCACGCTGGAGTGGTTGCCCGGCAAGGCGGTTGCGCTGTCCGACGCCTGCTGGCCCGAGGCGCTGACGCGCGACTGGCCCGTCCTCTATCCCTTCATCGTCAACGATCCGGGCGAGGCGGCGCAGGCCAAGCGGCGGCTGGGTGCCGTCACCCTCGGCCATGTCCCCCCGGCGCTGGTCCAGGCGGGGAGCGGCGCGGGGCTGGGGCGGCTGGAGGCGCTGCTCGACGAATATGCCAATGCCGATGGCCTCGACCCGGCGCGCCGCGACCGGCTGCGCGGCCTGATCGCGGAGGAGGCGGACAGCGTCGGGCTGGGCGAGACGCTGGGGCTGGCGGGGGCGGAGGATCCGCTCGCCCGGATCGACGCCTTTGTCTGCGACGTGAAGGACAGCCAGTTCGGCGAAGGGCTCCATGTCTTCGGGCGCGGCGAACAGGGCGCGGCCGAGCGGGCCGGGCTGCTGGCGGGGCTGGACGGACGACGGGTGGCGGCGGGGCCATCGGGTTCGCCCTACCGGGGCCGCGCCGATGTGTTGCCGACGGGCCGCAACCTCTACGCCATCGATCCCCGCGCGGTGCCGAGCCGCGCCGCGCAGACGCAAGGGGTCAAGCTCGCCGAGGAACTGATCCGGCGCCACATGCAGGAAGAGGGCGATCACCTGCGCAGCCTGATCGTCGATCTCTGGGGATCGGCGACGATGCGTACCGCGGGCGAGGAATTCGCCATGGCGCTCCACCTGATCGGGGTCGAGCCGGTCTGGGACCACCGTTCCGAACGGGTGACGGGGTTCGAGGTGATGCCGCTGATGCGCTTTGACCGGCCGCGCGTCGATGTGACGCTGCGCGTGTCGGGGCTGTTCCGCGACGCCTTCCCGCATCTGGTCGCCTTGTTCGGACAGGCGGTGCGGGCTCTCGGCCAGCGCGACGAAGAGCCCGAATGGAACCCCTATGTCGGGCAGGCGACACCGCGCGTCTATGGCCCCGCGCCCGGCCGATACGGCATCGGGCTGGACCCCGAGGCGGGCTATGACGAGGCCGCGCGGATCGCAGCGGGGGAAAGCTGGCTCGCGGCCTCGGCCACCGCGCTCGACGATGGCGACCGGCGCGATGCGGACGGGATCGCCGCGCGGGTGGCGGGGGCACAGGCCTTTGTCCATGTCCATGACCTCCCCGAGAGCGATCTGCTGCTGGCGGCGGATTATGCCGCGCATCAGGCGGGCTTCGCGGCGGCGCGGGTGGCCTTGGGAGAGGGGGCGGCGTCGCTCTATCATCTCGACACGCGCGATCCGGCCAGCCCCAGGGCGCGGACGCTGGCCGAGGAGATCGCCCGCACCGTCCATGCCCGCGCCGCCCATCCGCGCTGGATGGCGGGGATGATGGCGCATGGCTTTCGCGGCGCGGCGGAGATCGCCGCGACGCTCGACCATCTGGGCAGCTTTGCGCATCTGGCCGACATGGTCCCGGCGTCACTGATCGATCTGTACTGGGACGCGACGCTCGCCCGCGACGAGGTGCGCGACTTCATGGCGCAGGCCAATCCGGCGGCGCTGGCGGCGATGGAGGCGCGGTTCGCGGCGCTTCATGCGGCGGGGCTGTGGCGGACGCGGCGCAACTCGGTGCTGGCGATGCTGGACGGCGCGGCATGAGCGAGTTCGTGGTCAAGGGCTGGTGCCCCGATGCGTGGCGGCCGATGATGGCGGGTGACGGCCTGCTGGTCCGGGTCCGGCCGCCGCTGGCCCGGCTGGAGGCGCATCAGGTCGAGGGGCTGTGCGAGGCCGCAAACGCCCATGGCAATGGCCAGATCGACCTGACGGCGCGCGCGAACCTGCAACTGCGCGGCGCGACCGAGCGGAGCTGGCCCCCGATGGTCGAGGCGCTCCGCGCGCTGGGGCTGGTCGATCCCGATCCGGTGCGCGAGGCGCGGGGCGCGATCCTGATCAATCCCGACTGGCGCGAGGGCGACGATTCGCATGGCATCGCGACCGAGTTGCGCGCGCGGCTGACCGACTTGCCCGATCTGCCGAGCAAGATCGGCTTTGCGATCGATGCGGGGCCAACCCCGATGCTGATGGAAGCGCCCGCCGATTTCCGGATCGAGCGGGGGGCGGATGGGGACTTGCTGCTGCGCGCCGATGGCCGGGCGGCGGGCATGCGCATTACGCGCCGGACCGCCGCCGATGCGCTGATCCGGTTGGCGCACTGGTTCGTCGAGAGCGAAGGCGCCGCCGCCGGGCGGATGGCGCGCCACGCGGCCGATCTGCCCGACTGGGCGAGCGGCGATGCGGTGCCGGGCGAGGGCGGCCCGCCGATGCGGCCCGGCGCCCATCCGGTCGGTGCGGTCTATGGATTGCCGTTCGGCCGGATCGGGGCATCGGCGCTGGCGACCTTTGTCCGCAGCCAGGGCTGTGCCGTTCGGCTGACCCCGTGGCGGCTGCTGATCGCGGAGGGCGTCGCTCCCCGGCCGGCCACCGGCATGGTGCTGGACGATGCGCCGATCCTGCATGTCGACGCCTGTGTCGGCGCGCCCGCCTGTCCGCAGGCGAGCGTCGAGACCCGCGATCTGGCCGCCCGCCTCGCGCCGTCGATCGAGGGGCGTCTGCACGTCTCGGGTTGCGCGAAGGGCTGCGCGCGGGCACGGGCGGCGGACTGGGTGCTGACCGGGCGCGAGGGGGCTTTCGATCTGGCCCGCCATGCCCGCGCCGGGGCGGCACCGCTTCACACCGGATTGTCGCCCGAGCGGGCGGTCGCGCTTCTCGGAGCCTGTTGATGCCCTATAGTTACGAAACCGATGGCGCGGCGATCTATCGCCAGTCCTTCGCCATCATCCGCGCCGAGGCGGAGCTCGCCCGCTTCGATGCGGAGGAGGAGCCGGTCGCGGTCCGCATGATCCATGCCGCCGGGCTAGTCGAACTCGCCCCGTCGATCCACTTCTCGCGCGGCTTCGCGACGGCGGGGCGGCAGGCGCTGGCGGCGGGCGCGGCGATCCTGTGCGATGCGCATATGGTCAGCGAGGGCGTCACGCGCGCGCGGCTGCCCGCCGACAATCCGGTGATCTGCACCTTGCGCGATCCGTCGGTGCCCGCACTGGCCAAGGATATGGGCACGACCCGCTCCGCCGCCGCGCTGGAGCTGTGGCGGCCGCATCTGGCGGGCGCGCTGGTCGCGATCGGCAACGCGCCGACCGCGCTCTTCCACCTGCTGACCATGCTGGAAGACCCCGACTGTCCGCGCCCGGCGGCGATCATCGGCTGTCCGGTCGGCTTTGTCGGCGCGATGGAGTCGAAGGACGCGCTGTGGGAGGCGATGCCCGTCCCCTGCGCCATCGTGAAGGGCCGCCCGGGCGGCAGTGCGATCACCGTCGCGGCGATCAACGCGCTGGCGAGCCGCGCCGAATGACGACGGGCACGATCCACGGTGTCGGCCTCGGCCCCGGCGCGGCGGACCTGATGAGCGTCCGCGCCGACCGGCTGGTGCGCGGCGCGCGGCACGTCGCCTATTTCCGCAAGGCCGGGCGGCGCGGCCATGCGCGCACCATCGTCGAGGGCATGTTGCGGGACGACGTGGTCGAATATCCGATGGACTATCCGGTCACGACCGAGATCGTCTTCACCGACCCGCGTTACAATGAATGCCTGTCCGCCTTCTACGCGACCTGCACCGCGCATATCCTGTCGCTGGTGCAGCGCGGCGAGGATGTGGTGGTGCTGTGCGAGGGCGATCCGTTCTTCTACGGATCGTTCATGCACCTGCACAGCAGGTTGCTTCCCCATGCCCCCGTCGTGGTGGTGCCGGGCATCACCGGCATGTCGGGCGCCTGGACCGCCAGCGGCGCGCCGATCACCTGGGGCGACGATGTGCTGACCGTCGCGATGGCGACCCTTCCCGAGCCGGAACTGACCCGCCGCATTGCCGAAACCGATGCGCTGGTCGTGATGAAGATCGGCCGCCATCTGCCCAAGCTGCGCCGTGCCATCGCGGCGGCGGGGCGGTCGGACCAGGCGTGGCTGATCGAACATGCCGCCCAGGCGGGCGAGCGCGTGCGGCGGCTGGCGGAGGTGGAGGACGCACCCGCCCCCTATTTCTCGATCGCGCTGATCCATGGGCAGGGGCGGCGGCCATGAGCGGCTGGCTGATCGTCGCGGGGCTGGGGCCGGGGGCGGACGCCATGGTCACGCCCGAGGTGTCGGCGGCGCTGGCGGAGGCGACCGATGTGGTCGGCTATATCCCCTATGTCGCGCGCGTGCCCGAACGCCCCGGCCTGACCCGCCATGCCAGCGACAATCGGGTCGAGCGTGACCGCGCGCTCCATGCGCTGGAAATGGCGGAGGCGGGCGCGCGGGTGGTCGTGGTGTCCTCGGGCGATCCGGGCGTCTTCGCCATGGCGGCGGCAATCTTCGAGCGGGTGGAGGAAGATCCGGCGCGGTGGCACGACCTAGACATCCGCGTCCTGCCCGGCATCACCGCGATGCTGGCGGCCAGCGCGCGCGCGGGCGCGCCGCTGGGGCATGATTTCTGCGCGATCAACCTGTCCGACAACCTCAAGCCGCAGGCGCTGATCGAGCGGCGGCTGCGGCTGGCGGCGGAGGCGGATTTTGCCATCGCGCTCTACAATCCCCGGTCCAAGGCGCGGCCCGATGCACTGGACGCAGCCTTTGCGCTGCTCCGCGAGACGTGCGGCGACGACCGCCCGGTGCTGTTCGCGCGCGCCGTCTCGACCCCGGAGGAGCATCTGCGCATCGTGCCCTTGCCCCAGGCGCGGGGCGAGATGGCGGACATGCGCACCGTCGTCATCATCGGTTCCAGCCGCACGCGGATGATCCCGCACTCGGGTCGCCCGATCCTCTACACCCCGCGGACGACGCCGTGATCGAGCCAGTCGAGCACCGCCGCGACGCTCTCCACCTGAGGCCGGTCGGGGATGAAGGGACGGTCGATCATCACGACCGGCAGCCCGAGTTCGCGCGCCGCATCCAGCTTGGCCCGCGCGCCCGCGCCGCCCGCATTCTTGGCGACGATGACCTCAATCCGGTGTTCGCGCAGCAGGGCCAGTTCCCCCGCCAGCGTGAAGGGACCGCGATCCACGACCAGATGATGGCGCGGCAGGGCGGGGACCTCGGCGGCATCGACGAAGCGCAGCAGGTAGAAATGCTGCGCAGCATCGGCGAAGTCCCCGATGGTCTGGCGACCGAGCGCCAGGAAGATTCGTGCCGCCTCGCTGCCCAGCGCAGCGACGGCCTCCGCCGTATCGGCGACGCGAATCCAGCGGTCGCCAGCGCACGCGTCCCAGGCGGGTCGGGTCATTGCGAGCAGCTTCACGCCCGCCAGCTCGGCCGCCGCGATCGCATTGGCGCTGATGCGTGCCGCGAAGGGATGGGTGGCGTCGACCAGATGCGTTACGCCCTCGCGGGTCATATGATCGGCCAGCCCCTCGATGCCGCCAAAGCCACCGACCCGCGTCGGGATCGCCTGCGCGCGCGGCGCTTCGGTACGGCCCGCATAGCTCAGCACCGCGCACTCGCCACGCTCTGCCAGCGCGGTGGCCAGCGCGCTCGCCTCGGTCGTGCCGCCGAGCAGAAGGATATGGCGCATGGCTGACTCCGGGCCCTGGCTGACGATCGTCGGGATCGGCGAGGATGGCTGGGACGGCCTGACCGCCCCCGCGCGCGCCGCGATCGAATCGGCCGATAGCGTGATGGGCGCGGCCCGTCACCTGTCGCTGCTGCCCGAGTGCGGCGGGGCGCGGCGCATCGTCTGGCCGGTGCCGTTCGCGGACGGGGTGCCGATGCTCCTCGACCGGCGGGGGGAACGGGTGGTGATGCTCGCCTCGGGCGATCCCTTCTGGTTCGGCGCGGGGTCGGTCGTGACCCGCCATCTGGAGCCGGGCGAGTGGATCGCCCATCCCGCCCCCTCGACCCTGTCACTGGCGGCCGCGCGGCTGGGCTGGCCGGTCGAGACGATCCGGAGCGTCGGGCTGCACGCCCGCCCCATCGAGACGCTGCGCCCGCATCTGGCACCGGGGCGGCGGGTGCTGGCGCTGATGCGCGACGGGGCGGCGGTGCCGGGGCTCGCGGCCTGGCTGGTCGATCAGGGTTTCGGCGACAGCGTGTTGACCGTGCTGGAGGCGCTGGGCGGTCCGCGCGAGCGGGTGCGGCGGACGACGGCGGCGGCGCTCGACGGGACCGACATCGCGCACCCGGTCGCGGTGGCGATCGAGCCTGCGGGAGACGGCCGCGCCCTACCTTGCGCGAGCGGGCTGGACGATGACTGGTTCGCGCATGACGGACAGATCACCAAGCGCCCCGTCCGTGCGCTTGCACTGTCGGCGCTGGCTCCGCGTGCCGGTGAGCTATTATGGGATATCGGCGCCGGTTCGGGGTCGGTCGCGATCGAATGGCTGCTGAGCGACCCGACGACCCGCGCCATCGGTTTCGAGCGCGATCCCGACCGCTTGGCCCGCGCCCGCGACAATGCCCTGCGGCTGGGCGTCGAGCGGCTCGAACTGGTCGAGGGGGATGCGCTCGACCGGCTCGCCGACCGGCCGTATCCCGATGCGGTCTTCGTCGGCGGCGGCCTGTCGCGGCCGCTGGTCGAGGCCCTGCGCGGCCTGCCCCGGTGCCGCCTGGTCGCGCATGCGGTGACGCTGGAGACGGAGGCTTTGCTGGCCGAGTGCCATGCTCGTTTCGGGGGCGAACTGTTGCGGATCGAACTGGCCCAGGCCCGGCCGCTGGGGACGAAGCGCGGCTGGAAGGCCAGCTATCCCATCGTCCAGTGGCGGGTCGCATGGTGATCGCCGGGTTCGGATGCCGGGCGGGGGCGACCCCCGACTCCTTCCGCAGCGCGCTGGCGGCGGCGGGGATACGTCCCGATGCGCTGGCCGTGCCCGCCGACCGCGCAGCCGTCATCGCCGATTTTGCCGAAGGGCAGGGCCTGTCCGTCCGTCCGATCGACGCGGCCCTGCTGGACGGCCTGGATACGCCGACCCGCTCGACCGTCAGCCTCGCCCGTCGCGGCGTCGGTAGCGTCGCCGAAGCTGCGGCGCTCGCCGCCGCCGGGCCGGGCGCGCGGATCGTCGTGCCCCGCCTGATTTCCTCCGACCGCATGGCGACCTGCGCCATCGCCCAAGGACCCGATCAATGACCGTTCACTTCATCGGCGCCGGACCCGGCGCCCCCGATCTGCTGACCCTGCGCGGGCGCGACCTGATCGCGGCCTGCCCGGTCTGTCTCTATGCCGGGTCGCTGGTGCCCGAAGCGGTGCTGGACCATTGTCCACCGGACGCGCGGATCGTGAACACCGCCCCGATGACGCTGGACGAGATCATGACCGAGATTTCCGACGCGCATCGCAAAGGCCAGGACGTCGCCCGGCTCCATTCGGGCGACCTGTCGGTCTGGTCGGCGATGGGCGAGCAGGTGCGGAGGTTGCGCGAACTGGGCATCCCGGTGTCGGTCACGCCCGGCGTGCCGTCCTTCGCGGCGGCGGCGGCGGCGCTGGAGAGCGAGCTGACCCTGCCCGGCATCGCCCAGTCGGTGATCCTGACCCGCACCCCCGGTCGCGCCAGCGCCATGCCCGAGGGGGAGACGCTGACCGCCTTCGCCGCGACCGGCGCGACGCTGGCCATCCATCTGTCGATCCACAATCTGGCGCGGGTCGTCGCCGACCTGACCCCGCATTACGGCGCGGACTGCCCCGTCGCGATCGTCTGGCGCGCCAGCTGGCCCGAGCAGCGGATCGTCCGCGCGACTATGTCCACCATCGAGGCGGCGGCCGCCGACGGCCCCGAGCGGACCGCGTTGATCCTGGTCGGCCGCGTGCTCGACCAGAGCGACTTCGCCGAAAGCCGCTTGTATGCGGAAGGCTATGACCGCCGCTATCGCCCTGGGAACACGATCGAATGACGCCAGGATTGATGATCGCCGCGCCCGCTTCGGGCACCGGCAAGACGACGGTGATGCTGGGCCTGCTTCGCGCATTTCGCGATGCGGGGGTGGCGGTGCAGCCGTTCAAGAGCGGCCCCGACTATATCGACCCCGCCTTCCACCGCGCGGCGTGCGGGCGGGCGTCGTTCAACCTCGACGGCTGGGCGATGCCTGCGCCGCTGCTCGATACGCTGGGGCAGCGCGGGGCGGATGCCGAACTGGTGCTGGCGGAGGGCTCGATGGGGCTGTTCGACGGTGTCGCCAGACCCGGCGCGACCGGCATGGGCAGCAGCGCGGAGACGGCGCGGCGGATGGGCTGGCCGGTGGTGCTGGTCATCGACGTGTCGGGCCAGGCGCAGTCGGCGGCGGCGACCGC
Source organism: Sphingomonas sp. SORGH_AS_0870 (assembly GCF_031453175.1). NCBI lineage: Bacteria > Pseudomonadati > Pseudomonadota > Alphaproteobacteria > Sphingomonadales > Sphingomonadaceae > Sphingomonas > Sphingomonas sp. SORGH_AS_0870. The sequence goes on along the minus strand of NZ_JAVIYW010000002.1, from coordinate 3,562,911 downwards.
GCTGGGCTTTGCGCGCTATGACCCCGACCTGCGGGTGGCGGGCGTGATCCTGAACCGCGTGGCGAGCCCGCGTCACGAACGGCTGGCGAAGCTGGGGTTCGAGGAGATTGGCCTGCCGGTCTTCGGCGCGCTTCCCCGGCGCGGCGATCTGGTGCTGCCGGAGCGGCATCTGGGGCTGGTGCAGGCGGTGGAGCATCCCGAACTCGACCGGCTGATCGGCGACTATGCGGCGTTCCTGGCGGCGCATGTCGACTTGGAAGCGATCCGCGCGGCGGCCTATGCCAAGACCGCGCCCGTCACCGACGTGATCCTACCGCCCCCCCCGGCGCAGCGGATCGCGCTGGCGCAGGATGCGGCCTTTTCCTTCGTCTATCCGCATATGCTGGAGGGCTGGCGGGCGGCGGGTGCTGAAATCCTGCCCTTCTCGCCGCTCGCCGATGAAGCCCCCGATGCGTCGGCCGATCTGGTCTGGCTGCCCGGCGGTTACCCTGAGCTTCATGCCGGGCGGCTGGCGGCGGCGGATACGTTCCGCGCCGGACTGGCCGACCATGCCCGGACCAGGCCGGTCCATGGCGAGTGCGGCGGCTATATGGCGCTGGGCGAGGCGCTGATCGATGCCGAGGGCGTCAGCCACCGGATGGCGGGGCTGCTCGGCCTCGTGACCAGCTATGCCAAGCGCAAGATGCATCTGGGTTATCGCCGTGCGACCCTGCTGGGCGAGGTGGCGGGGATGCCCGAGGGCGCGGTATTGGGCGGGCATGAATTCCATTATTCGACCGTCCTCGAACAGCCCGACGCGCCGCTTGCGCATGTCGTCGATGCGCAGGGCGAGGCGGTGCCCGAAACCGGATCGCGGCGGGGCGCGGTGACCGGCACCTTCTTCCATCTGGTGGCGCGCTGGTGGTGAGCGGCTTCGTCTATCTGGTCGGCGCGGGGCCGGGCGATCCCGAATTGCTGACGCTCAAGGCGGTGCGCTGCCTGGGGCAGGCCGATATCGTGCTGTTCGACGACCTGGCCGCCGGACCCATGCTGACCCATGCGCGCGCCGATGCGGAATTGATCGCGGTGGGCAAGCGGGCGGGCCGCGCCTCGCCCAAACAGGCGGAGATCGACCGGCTGCTGGTCGATCACGCCCTGGCGGGCAAGCGGGTGGTGCGGCTGAAATCGGGCGATCCCGGCATTTTCGGGCGGCTGGAGGAAGAGATGGTCGCGCTGAAGGCGGCCGGTATCGGCTTCGAGATCGTCCCCGGCGTCAGCGCGGCGAGCGCGGCGGCGGCCGCTGCCGCCATTCCGCTGACCCGGCGGGCCGAGGCGCGGCGGGTGCAGTTCGTGACCGGCCATGACGTGACCGGCGCGCTGCCCGCCGACCGCAACATGGCGGCGCTGGCCGATGCGAGCGCGACGACGGTTGTGTTCATGCCCAAGCGGACCTTCCCCGCGCTGGCCGAGGCGCTGATCGCGCATGGCCTGCCGCCCGAAACGCCCGCGCTGATGGCCGAGCATGTCGGCTGTCCCGACCAGCGGCTGACCCGCTCGACCGTGGCCGGACTGGCCGCGCGGCTGGCGGAGGGCGTGTCGGACAAGGCGGCGCTGATCCTCTATGGCCCGTTGATGGAGGATCTGTGATCCATCTCGACCTGATCGGCATCGGCACGGGCAATCCCGAGCACCTGACCCGCGCCGCGGAGGCCGCGATGCGCGCCGCCGACCTGATCCTGCTGCCGCGTAAAGGCGACAAGGTCGAGCTGATCGATCTGCGCCGCGACATCTGCGCGCAGGTGCTGGTGGGGGCGGAGGTGCGGGTGGTCGAGTTCGACCTGCCGGTGCGCGCCGCAGAGGGCGTCTATCTCGATACGGTCGAGCATTGGCATGACGCGATCGCCGAATGCTGGGCGGCGGAGATTGCCGCACATCTGCCGGATGGCGGGCGGGTGGCGCTGCTCGTCTGGGGCGACCCCTCGCTCTATGACAGCACGATCCGCATCGCCCGGCGGCTGGCGGCGGTGGAGCGGGTGACGGTGGTGCCGGGGATCACCAGCATCCAGGCGCTGTGCGCGGCGCATGCCATCCCGTTCAACGCGGTCGGCGCACCGGTGATGGTGACGACTGGGCGACGCTTGCGCGAAACGGGCTGGCCGCAAGGGGCGGACAGCGTAGCGGTGATGCTCGACGGCGGATGCGCCTTCACGACGCTGGATCAGCCGGATGCGGCAATCTGGTGGGGGGCGTATCTGGGCATGGCGCAGCAGGCGATCGAGACCGGGCGGCTGGCGGATGTGGCCGAGCGGATCGTGGCGCGCCGGGCGGCGCTGCGGCGTGCGCATGGCTGGATCATGGATGTGTATCTGCTGCGGCGGGGCGGGGATCTGGCGGGGGAGGGGTTGTGACGATGTCCCTCAACTCGCCGCTAGCCGCTCCCCTCCCGCAGGCGGGAGGGGATGGGGGAGGGCTGCGCCCCAAATTGTGTCGCGCGTGGCCGAGCCCCCACCCCAAACCCCCCCCCCCTTCCGGGAGGAGGGGCTTAAAACGGATTGCCTCGCCGCAAGCTTGTGCCGGGATGACGGGGTCAGAACTCGATGCCCTTCTGCGCCTTCACGCCCTGTTCGCGGAAGGGATGCTTCACCTGCGTCATGTCGGTCACCAGATCGGCCGCCGCGATCAGCGCGTCGGGGGCGTTGCGGCCCGTGATGACGACATGGGTCATCGCGCCCTTTGTCGCCAGCACCTCCAGCACCTCGTCGACCGGCAGATAGTCATAGCGCAACACGATGTTCAGCTCGTCCGCGACGATCAGGTCATAGGCCGGGTCGGCGATCATCCGCTTCACCTCGTCCCAGGCGGTGCGCGCGGTGGCGATGTCGCGGGTGCGGTCTTGGGTGTTCCAGGTGAAGCCCTCGCCCATCGCGTGGAAGTCCACCTCGGGAAAGCGCGCCAGCACCGCCGCCTCGCCGGTGGTCATCGCGCCCTTGACGAACTGGACCATGCCGACGCGCATCCCGTGGCCGACCGCGCGGATCACCATGCCGAGCGCGGCGGTCGTCTTGCCCTTGCCCTTGCCGGTGTGGACGATGACCAGCCCCTTTTCGGCGTCGCGCGCGGCGACCATCCTGTCCTGCGCGACCTTCTTCTTGGCCATGCGCTCGGCATGTTCGGCGTCGGTTCGCATCATTTCTCTCCTGAAAGACGAAGGGGCAGCCCGGCGACCACCAGGTCGGTCGCGTCGCAGACCCCCGCCAGCCGCTGGTTCAGCGTGCCTTGCGCATCGCGGAAGCGGCGGGCCAGCGCATTGTCGGGGACGATGCCGAAGCCGACCTCGTTGCTGACCAGCACGACGGGGCCGGGCGCATCCGCGATGGCGGCGACCAGCGCATCCCCCGCCGCCGTCAGATCGGCCTCACCCAGCAGCAGGTTGGTCAGCCACAAGGTCAGGCAGTCGACCAGCAGCACCCGGTCGGCACGGCCATGCGCGGCCATGGCCTCGGGCAGCGCGAGCGGCGCCTCCACGGTCGTCCAGCGCGCGTCGCGGTCGGCCTGGTGCCGCGCGATCCGGTCGCGCATCTCCGCGTCCCAGGCCTGCGCCGTCGCGATGAAGCAGCCGGTCGGCGTCATCGCCTCGGCCAGCGACTGGGCATGGCGGCTCTTGCCCGACCGGGCACCGCCGAGGACGAGGATGGTGCGGGGCGTGCGCATGCCCGTCCGCATCGCGGGAGCCGGGCTGTGACGCAAGCGGAAATGGCCGCGCTGACCTATCATGGCGGCCGGATCGACGCGGCCAGGGCGCTGTTCCCGAACGCGCCCGCGCCGTGGCTGGACCTGTCGACCGGCATCAATCCGGTTCCCTGGACGCCGCCCGAGGGGCTGGACGTCGATGCGGGGCCCTTGCCCGATCGCGGCGCGCTCGCACGGCTGGAGGCGCTGGCGGCGGCGCATTTCGGGGTCGCGGCCGAACGCGTGGCGGCGGTGCCGGGCAGCGAGATGGCGTTGCGGCTGCTGCCGCTGCTCGGGGTGGCCCAGCCGATCGTGGCGCTTCGCCCCAGCTATGGCACGCACGGCGCGATCGCCATGACGCGGGTCGATCATGCCGCGCTGGAGAACTGGGCGGGGCAGGCGGGCAGCCTGTTGCTCGCCAATCCCAACAACCCCGATGGCGTGGTTCATACCGGCGGGACACTGGCCCGGCTGGCCGAGGCGCAGGCGCGCGCGGGCGGCTGGCTGATCCTGGACGAAGCCTTTGCCGATGCGATGCCGGATCCCGGTTTCACCGGCGGCGAGCGGGTGGTGGTGCTGCGTTCGTTCGGCAAGTTCTTCGGACTGGCGGGCGTGCGGCTGGGCTTCGTGATCGCCGCGCCCGCGCTGCTGTCGCGGCTTCGCGACCTGCTGGGCGACTGGCCGGTGTCGAGCCATGCGATGGTCTGGGGCGGCGCGGCCTATGCCGATCGCGCGTGGATCGCGGCGACCCGCCTCGCGCTGGTCGAACGCGCGGCGGCGCTCGATGCCGTGCTGGCGCGGCACGGGCTGGTCGCGACGGGGGCGTGTCCGCTGTTCCGCATGGTCGAGACACCCGATGCGGGGTCTGTTTTCCACCGGCTGGCGGCGGCGGGGATTCTCGTCCGCCCCTTTGCCGACGCGCCCGAGCGGTTGCGTTTCGGCGTGCCCGCCTCGCTCGCGGAGCTTGCGCGGCTGGACAAGGTATTGAGTCATGGCTGATCCGATCGCGCTGGTGGCGCTGGCGCTCGATGCCGCGATCGGCTGGCCCGATCGGCTCTATGCCCGGGTCGGGCATCCGGTGGGCGGCTTTGCCCGATTCCTCAATGTCTGCGAACGGCATGGCAACCGGCCCGACCGGTCCGAGGCGACCCGCCGGGCGCTGGGGGTGGCGACGATCCTGATGCTGATCGCGCTGACCGGTGCTGCGGCATGGTGGCTGGACCGCGAGGCGCATCTGCTGTTCGGTCGATGGGGCTGGATCGCCAGTGCGGTCCTGGCCTGGCCCGCGCTGGCGCAGCGCAGCCTGTACGGGCATGTCCGCCCCGTCGCCGACGCGCTGATGCGCGGCGACCTGCCCGCCGCTCGCTCGGCGGTCGCGCGGGTGGTGGGGCGCGATACCCAAAGGCTGGATCAGGCGGGCGTGTCGCGTGCCGCGATCGAGACGCTGGCGGAGAGTTTCTGCGACGGCATCGTCGCGCCGCTCTTCTGGCTGTTGCTGCTCGGCCTGCCGGGCGTCTGGGTCTATAAGGCGATCAACACCGCCGACAGCATGATCGGGCACAAGGAGCCGCGCTGGCGTGCCTTTGGCTGGGCGGCGGCGCGGATCGATGACGGCGCGAACTGGATACCGGCGCGGATCGCCGGGGTCCTGGTCTGTGTGGCGGGCGCGGGCGGCTGGGCGGTGATGAAGCGCGATGCGCGCGCCCATGCCTCGCCCAATGCGGGCTGGCCCGAGGCGGCGATGGCGGGGGCACTGGGCGTCGCGCTGGCGGGGCCGGTGAGCTATGACGGGGTGACCCAGATCAAGCCCTGGATCGGGCGCGGCGGCCGCAGCGCGACGCCCGCCGATATCGTGACGGGCTTGCAGATCTATGCCCGCGCCTGCCTGTTGCTGTGGATCGTCGCGGGGGGTGTCGCATGGCTGGCGTGATGATCCAGGGCACCGGGTCGGATGTCGGCAAGTCGGTGCTGGTGGCGGGGCTGTGCCGGGTCTTCGCCAATCGCGGGCTGTCCGTCCGCCCGTTCAAGCCGCAGAATATGAGCAACAACGCTGCCGCCACCCCGCAAGGCGGCGAGATCGGCCGGGCGCAGGCGACCCAGGCGATGGCGGCGCGGGTCGAACCGCATGTCGACATGAACCCGGTGCTGCTCAAGCCGCAGGGCGACCGCACCTCGCAACTGATCGTGCGCGGACAGGTGCGCGGGATGCTGCCCGCCGCGAAGTGGCGCGAGGGGCGGATCGGGCTGCTCCCCGAGGTGGTGGAATGCTATCGCCGGTTGGAGGCGGAATGCGACCTCGTCATCGTCGAGGGTGCGGGGTCGCCCGCAGAGGTCAATCTGCGCAGCGGCGATATCGCCAATATGGGCTTTGCGCGCGCGGCGAACGTGCCGGTGGTGCTGGCCGGAGACATTGACCGGGGCGGGGTGATCGCGTCGCTGGTCGGCACCAGGGCGGTGATCGACCCGGCCGATGCCGCGATGATCCGGGGCTTTCTGGTCAACAAGTTTCGCGGCGACCCGGCGCTGTTCGCCGATGGCATGGCGCTGATCGCCGGGCATACCGGCTGGCATTCGCTGGGGCTGATCCCGTGGCTGGCGGACGCGCGCCGCCTGCCGAGCGAGGATGCGGTGGCGCTGGAGCGGCCCGCCGCCGGGGCTGGGGGGCGGGTGGTCATCGCCTGTCCGATCACCCCGCGCATCGCCAATTTCGACGATCTCGATCCGCTGCGCCTCGAACCCCAGGTCGATCTGGTCATGGTCCGCCCCGGCCAGCCGATTCCCGATGCCGCGATGATCGTGCTGGCGGGATCGAAGACGACCATCGCCGATCTGGCCTTCGTCCGCGCGCAGGGGTGGGATATCGACATCGCCGCGCATCATCGGCGCGGGCGGCCGGTGCTGGGCCTGTGCGGCGGCTATCAGATGCTCGGGCGGCGGGTGGCCGATCCGGATGGCGTCGAGGGCCCGGCGGGCAGCGTCGCGGGGCTGGGGCTGCTGGATGTCGAGACGGTGCTGACCGGCGAAAAGACGGTGCGGCCGGTAACGGGCGAGGCGCTGGGCGCGGTCTTTTCCGGTTATGAGATTCACCTTGGCCGGACTGAGGGGCCGGATGCCACACGTCCCGTCGGGCACCTCGCCGATGGCCGGGCGGAGGGTGCGATGAGCGCCGACGGGCTGGTCGCGGGCAGCTATGTCCATGGCCTGCTGGGCGAGGCGGGGCAGCGCGCGGCGTGGCTGGCGCGGATCGGCGTGGCGGGGGCGGGGCCCGATCACCGCGCCGATGTAAACGCCGCGCTCGACGCCATCGCCGCCGTGCTGGAGGCGCATGTCGATTGCGACGCGCTGTTGCGGATCGCTCAGGCCGCCAGATAGAGGAGGGCGACGATCAGCAGGCCGGTCTCGGTCAGCTCGATCCCGGCGCCGTGCACATCGCCGGTCACGCCGCCCAGCCTTTGCCGGAACCAGAACGACAGCGGCAGGATCAGCAGCGGCGTGACGGCGATGGGCGGACAGGCCAGACCCAATAGGACCGCCGCCATCAGCCAGGCGATCATGTCGAACGGCCGCACCGCGCGCGCCACCATCGCCCCCAGCCCGCCGGGGCGCAACGGCGGCAGGACGCGCGCCCAGACCAGCGGACCGACCCGCGCCGCCGCCGGGATCAGCGCGAGCATCGGCCAGGCGCGGGCGGGCATTGCGTGGAGCAGCACCAGCTTGGCGAGAAGCTGCATGGCGAGCGCCACGACGCCGAAGCTGCCGATCTGCGGCTCGGCCATCACCGCCAGCAGCCGCGACCGGTCGCCATGCGCCGCGCCCAGCCCATCGGCCAGGTCCGCCAGCCCGTCGAGATGCAGCGCCCCCGTCACCCAGACCCAGGCCGCCAGCCCCGCCAGCGCCCCCGCCCAGGGATCGAACCGCGCGCCCAGCCAGGCGGCCGCCGCGACGATCGCCCCGACGACCAGTCCGGCGACCGGATAGAGCCGGATCGCCGCCGCGAAATCCGCCTCGTCCGCTGCGACGCGCGGCATGGGCAGGCGGGTCAGGAAACCGAGCGCGAGGATCAGCGCTTTCATGCCGTGACCAGACCCGTCACCTGCGCCGCGCGGGGGCGGCCGTCCCACACCTCCAGCGTCAACAGGCTGGCATAGGGCAGCGCAAAGGCCCAGACGGTGCGGCGGTCGAACCCGCACAGGATATGCAGCGCCGCGCGCATCGCGCCGCCATGGGTGACGACCAGCGTCGGTTCGGGCGGCAGCTCGGCGATGGCCGCCGCGACGCGCGCGACCAGATCGGACCAGCGCTCCCCGCCCGGCGGAGGGGCGGCATCGGGATCGTCCCAGAACCGGCCGAGCGCGGTCCGGTCGATCGCTTCGGGCGCCAGCCCGTCCCAGTCGCCGAAATCCAGTTCGCGCCAGCGGGGATCGACCGTGGCGGGCCCGATCGCCTCGACACAGGCGCGCGCGCGCGACAGGTGCGAACTGATCCGCCGGGTCACCGCCAGATCGCGTCCGCGCGCGGCGCAGGCGGCGATGCCCTCGACCGTCGCCGGGCTGTCGGTGCGCCCCAGCATTCGCCCCGCCGCCTCGGGCTCGCCATGCCGAAGCAGATGCAGGCGAAACGCGCTCACGCGCTCGCCACGCCCGCCTCGGCAAAGGTCGCCATGCCGTCATGCGCCGCCAGCGCCGCGCGGATGACCTGGACCGCCACCGCCGCGCCGCTCGCTTCGCCCAGCCGCATGTTCAGCGACAGGATCGGCACAAGGTCCAGCCGGTCGAGCAGCCGAATATGGCCAGGCTCCGCCGAGCAATGGCCCGCCAGGCAATGGGCGGTGATCGCGGGATTGACCAGTGCCAGCGGCGCGATCGCGGCGGTGCCGATGAAGCCGTCCAGCACCACCGGTACGCCGCGGGTACGTGCCGTCAGGATCGCGCCCGCCATCGCCGCGATCTCCCGCCCGCCCAGACGGCGCAGCAGCTCGAACGCGCTGGTCAGATGCTCGTGGTGCAGCGCCAGCCCCTCGGCCACCACCGCCGCCTTGCGCGACAGGCCGCGTGCATCCACCCCGGTGCCGGGACCGACCCAGTCGGCGGGATCGCCCCCGAAACTGGCGGCGGCCAGCGCGGCGGCGGGGGTCGTGTTGCCGATCCCCATCTCGCCCAGCACCAGCAGGTCGGCATCGCCGACCGCCGCCGCCCCCGCCGACAGCGCGGCCAGGCATTCCGCCTCGCTCATCGCCGGGCCGGTGGTGAAGTCGACCGTCGGCCGGTCGAGGTCGAGCGGCACGACCGACAGCTCCAGCCCGGCGGCGGCGGCCAGCGCGTTGATCGCGGCGCCCCCGGCGGCGAAATTGGCGACCATCTGCGCAGTCACTTCCGCCGGAAAGGCGCTGACCCCGCGTGCGACCACGCCGTGATTGCCCGCGAAGATCACCGCGCGCCCGCGATCGATCCGGGGCCGCTCGCGCCCCTGCCATCCGGCCAGAAAGATCGCGATGTCCTCCAGCCGCCCGAGCGAGCCCGGCGGCTTGGTCAGCTGTCCCTGCCGCCGCGCGGCGGCGTCGCGCGCGCCGGTATCCGGCGCGGGCAACACGGCCAGGGTCGTCTCGAAGCTGGCGATGGTCGGGAAAGCGGTCATTCGACGATGAATCCCTCGGGCGGCGTGCGGGTCAGGAAATGGCCCTTCACCCCTTGCGGCCATTGCTTGTACGGCACCTGTCCCCAGTCGCTGTCGGCATAGGCGCGCGCATAGTCCAGGATCGCGCGCGCGGCCTCCTCGTCCGGGGCGAATTTGCCCATCACATAGCCGACCTTGCCGGGGCAGCGAAGATGGACCGTGCAGAAGGACTGGCAGGCAAAGAGGCAGGGCATCTCCTCGACCGCCACATCCGCATAGGCCGGGTCGGAGGCTTTCACCGCGCGCAACGCCTCGACCAGCAGCGCGCCGCCGCGCCGCCCTTCGGCGTCCTCGCGCGCGTCGTCGGACAGGCGACAGGTGTTGCAGGCGACCACGGCGGGGCCGTTCGCGGCGGGTTTCAGCATGAACAGGGCTCGGTCATCGGGGCATGTCTCCACAAAGGCGCTGTCGTCGCGCGAGGGGATAGCCCCGTCCGCCCGGTACACCTTGACCGGCCGAAAGACGACCGCGACGGGCAGGTCTCCTGGCTCGCGGGTCGGTGCCGGTCCGCCGCCTTCTCGGGGGCGAACCCCAATGGCGTGATGGCGGATGGCTCGCCGCTTACAGTTGCAGGGGCAGCCGGGGCGTTGCACCCCATTCCCTTTTCATCCCCGAGGGGAACCTGTCGCGGGCGGAGCGATAGGCGCGGGGAGGGCGGGAGGCAACACCGCTAATTCCTCCCCTGCCAGGGGGATCGACATTCGGAATTGCGTCTTCTTCCCCTCTCCCCTGGACAGGGGAGAGGGTTAGCGAAGCTTGCCAGCCTGCTGGCTAGCGCAGCTTGGGTGAGGGGTTGAGCGAGCCGAAAGGCTCGCGCGCTCGCTTCGCGAGCGCCCACCCCTCACCCAGCTCCGACTAAGCCTTTGCTCTCGCAAAGACCAAGTCTGCGCAACCCTCTCCCCTCTGCGAGGGGCGAGGGAAGGAAAGGCATTGCTGAATGTCTAGGGGAGGTGGCAGGCCGTAAGGCCTGACGGAGGGGTGTCGCACTCTGGATAGGGGGACACCCCTCCACCAGCTTCGCTGGTCCCCCTCCCCTTGCAGGGGAGGAATTCACTCCTCCCCGCGCAAGGCCTTCAGGAAAAAGGCATATTGCCGTCGCATCGCATAGGCCACCGGGCCGGTGCTGCGCCCGGCGGTATGCTCGCCGCCGGGGATGACCAGCAGGTCGAAATCCTTGTCCGCCTTGATCAGCGCATCGACCACCTGGGTCGTGCTGGCGGGATCGACATTGGAGTCCTGTTCGCCGACGACCAGCATCAGCTTGCCCTGCAACTGGTGCGCATGGACCACGCCCGACGCGTCCAGATAGCTCTGGTCGACCGGATAGCCGAGCCATTGTTCGTTCCAGTCGATCTTGTCCATCCGGTTGTCGAAACACCCGGCATAGGCGACCCCGGCCTTGTAGAAATCGGGGTGGAACAACAGCGCGTTCAGCGTGCTCTGCCCGCCCGCCGAGCCGCCATAGATGCCGACGCGGGAAAGATCGACGGCGGGGTCCTTCGCCGCCAGCGCCTTCATCCAGGCGATCCGGTCGGGAAAGCCGCTATCGGCCAGGTTCTTCCAGGCGACGTCGTGGAACGCCTTGGAGCGGTTGGCGGTGCCCATGCCGTCGATCATCACCACGATGAAGCCCAGATCGGCGAGCTGCTGCATCCCCATGACCTTGTCGCCGCCCGAAAAGCCGCCGAACGGCCAGAAGGCCTTGGGCACGAAGCTGTCATGCGGCCCGGCATAGATGTTCTCGATCACCGGATAGCGTTTGCCCGGGTCGTAATCGTGCGGGCGGACGACTAGGCCGTAAATATCGGTCCGGCCGTCGCGGCCCTTGGCGGTGAAGCGCTCCGGCGGGCGGAACCCGGCGGCGGTCAGCGCGGTGATGTCGCCTTTCTCCAGCGTCTGGATCAGGCGGCCGTCGCGCGCGTCGTGCAGTTCCATCGTCTCCGGCAGGTCGGTGCGCGAATAGACGTCCACATAGGTCGTCATGTCGGGGGAGAAGCGGACCTCGTGCGTCGCATTCTCCTGGGTCAGCCGGGTCAGGTTACGGCCGTCGAAATCGACCCGGAACCATTGCTTATAATAAGGGTCTTCGCCGGGCACGAAGCCGCTGGCCGAGAACCAGATCTGGCGCTTGTCGTCATCGACCTTGGCGATGTCGCGGACGATCCATTGGCCCTTGGTGATCTGGCGAACGATCCGGCCGGTCGTGCCGTCGATCATATAGAGATGCCGCCAGCCGTCCCGCTCCGACGCCCAGAGAATCTCGCGGCCCATATCCTTCACGTCGTGCGACCAGATGCGGTCGCGAAAGACGAAGGTCTTCGCGGTTTCGGTCACGGCGGCATGCGCCTTGCCGGTGTCGGCATCGACCGCGATGATCTTCGCCTCGCCGAAGCCGCGCTTCAGATCGTCGAAGGCGAAGCTCCTGCCATCGGCCCGCCAGGCCGGGGCCGACAGGGTATAGGCATTTGCGAACAGCGACGGGTCGATCTCGGTCCGCTTGCCGTCGGCGACGCGGAACAGGACGGGTGCCTCCTGGTCCACCGCGTCGCCGGGCTTGGGATAGAGTTGCTGGACGACCTCGGGCTGGACCTTGCCCGGTGGCGCGGCGAGGACGCGGGTGACCATGCGGGGATAGCCGGGGCGGACGCGCTGGAGCGCGACATGCTGGCCGTCCGGGCTCCAGGCGATCGTCTCGGGATCGTAGAAATTGGCGGGGCTGCCGTCCTGGGACCGCCACAATTCCTTGCCGCCCCCCGCCTCGCGCACGACCAGATTGTCGTCGAGGACCAGCGCCTCCAGCCTGCCGTCGGGCGAGAGGCGGGGATGGTTGTCGGCGGGCACGCGCAGGTCGCGCACCACGCCGAAGCCGCGCGGGCGGCCGGGGTTTTCCGGCGGGACGACGGTGCAGGCGGGCCGGGCGAGGACGCAGCGATAGGTGACGCCGTCCTCATAGCCGATGCTGAAGGTGATTGCCGAACGATCGGGCGTATAGGCGAAATGATCGAAGGGCAGGCGGAGCGGTGCGATCGGCTTGCCCATGACCCTGGCCAATGCGGGGGCGAGCGCGGCGGCGTCGAAGGCGGGCGCCTTGGCGCGGCTGGTCGCGTCCACATCGACGAAGGCGAAGCCGCCCGCCACCGTCTTGCGATAATGGAAATGCCGTCCGTCCGCGTCCCACTCGGCGGGGGAGGCGATGTCGCGGGTCAGCCATTGCCATTGCTCGCGAAGGGCCAGCGACTGGGCGATACGGTCGGGCACGCCCTGCGCGGCGACCGGACCGGCGGCGAGCAACAGCGAAAGGGTCAGCAGGGTCTTCAACGGGCCGCTCCGATGGTGAAGCTGTAGGTCAGGGGCTGGAGCGGAATGCGGTACGGCATGTGCGCCCGGCCATCGAGGCTCCAGCCGGTATCGCCGCCGACCCCGACCTGCGCGGCGTCGATCAACAGCGTGCCGTCGCCATGCGGGCGGATGTCCGAGCTGTGCGCCTGGGACGGCGGCTTCATCGCCAGGTCGGCATAGGGGAAGGGCAGGGCGTTGACCGAAAGCGGCTGCGCCCCCGTCACGCGGAGCCCGACCCCGGTGCCGGTGAGTTGCACCCAGCGCACATCGGTCTTGTTGCCGCTCTCCTGCGGCCGGGCATAGTCGTGATACTGGTCGGCCAGCGCCCCGCTCCAGCGGGCGATCATCGCGCCGGTCTTGCGGTCGGCATAGCTTTCCCACGGGCCGCGCCCGAACCAGCTGACCTGGGTGAATTGCTGCCCCGGCGTCGCGAAGGCGAGGCCGACGCGCAAGGGATCGGGCAGCGTTGCGCGCAGCGGCGTGAAGCGGACGGTCGCCGCCGCATTGCCGTCCGGCGCCATGGTCCAGCGGGTCTGCATCTTGACCGATCCGACGCCCATGTCGTGATCCACGACGATGGCATCGCCCTCGCGCCGGATCGCGTCGAGGCGGCGATGCTCGGAGAAATATTGCCACATCGCATGGCTCTTGGGCACGCCCGCGCCCACGTCATTGTCGGTCGGCGCGCGGGTAAAATCGGGGGTGCCGCCGGTCAGCAGCGTCTTGCCGCCCCGCGCATAACGGCGGACGAGCCCGGTCGTCCGGTCGATCTCCAGCACGGCATCGCCCGCCGCCAGCGTCATCGCATCGGCGCTCTCCTGCGGCGCGACCGACCCGGCGGGTACGGCGGCGAAGACCGGGCCGGTCAGCGCGAACTGGTCCCAGCCGACGACATGGCCCGCGGGCAGCGGCGGGATCGCCCCCGCCCTGGTCCGCGCGCGCAGGATCAGCGAACGCTCGGCCGAGGCATCCCTGGGCGCGGGCAGGGTGAAGGACAGGGGCGCGCTCGCTCCCGCCGCCACGGACGGGGTGGCGATGCTGCCGCGGGCCGTCTCGACGCCATTCTCCAGCACCGTCCAGTCCAGCGTGAAGCGCGACAGGTCGATATGGTCGTGGCGGTTGACCACCTGCCACCCGCCGTCCTTGTGGGTGAAATGGATCGGCGACTGGACATGCGCCATCTCGTAATATTCGGGGTCGGGGGTCCGGTCCGACTGGATCACGCCGTCGCCGACCGGGCTGTCGTCGCCGTGCAGCCCGGCATCCTTGGGATCGGGATCATAGTCCAGGCCCTGCCCCCAATAGGGGCGGCCGTCCTTGTCCTTCAGGATCATCGTCTGGTCGACCCAGTCCCAGACGAAGCCACCCTGGAGCTTGGGATATTTGCGGAACACGTCCCAATAGCCCTGGAAGTCGCCCAGGCTGTTGCCCATCGCATGGGCATATTCGCACAGGATCAGCGGCTGGGTGAATTCGGGCCGCTGGGCATAGTCGGCCAGCTTCTCGACATCGTCGTACATGGGCGCGAAGATGTCGACATAGGCATTGGTCGGATGCCGCCAGCCGCTCATGCTGTAACCCAGGAAGTTGATCAGCCGGGTCTTGTCGTGCTTGCGAATCCATTTCGCCGCCGCCTCGAAATTGGGGCCGACGCCGCTTTCATTGCCCAGCGACCAGAAGATGATCGAGGGGTGGTTGCGATCGCGCTCGACCATGCGTTGCACCCGGTCGAGATGCGCCGCCGCCCATTCGGGCTTGTGGCCCAGGTTCAGCGTCGGATCGCCCTTTTCCTGGGTGAGGCTCAAGTAACCGTGGCTCTCGATATTGGCCTCGTCCATCACGTAGAGGCCATATTCGTCGGCCAGGTCGTACCAGCGCGGATCATTGGGATAGTGCGAGGTGCGGACCGCGTTGATATTGGCGGCCTTCATCAGCTCGATATCCTTGCGCATCGTCTCTTCGGAGACGACGCGGAAGGTGTGGGGGTCATGCTCGTGGCGGTTGACGCCGCGGATCATGATTCGCTTGCCGTTGACCCGCACCTCGCCGCCCGCGACCTCGACGGTGCGAAAGCCGATGCGGCGGCTGGTCGCCTCGATCAGCTTGCCCTTCGCGTCGAGCAGTTCGACCAGCAGCGTGTAGAGGTTGGGGTCCTCGGCGCTCCACGTCTTCACCGCCGGAACCTCGGCGGCGATCGTCGCGGCCGTGCCGGTCGGCGGCGCGGTCCGGGTCAGCACGACCCGCTTGCCGTCGAGCAGCGTGGCGCGCACCGAGGTCGCCTGCGCCGCGCCCGCCAGGTCGATCGCGGCCGACAGCGTCCCGTCGCGATAGTCATGGGTCAGCCCGGCATCGATCGCCAGATCGCGGATATGCGTCTGCGGCGCGGCATAGAGGGTGATCGACCGCTCGATCCCATTGACCCGCCAGAAATCCTGATCCTCGAGGTAGCTGCCGTCCGAATGGCGGTAGAGCTCGATCGCGATGGTGTTCCGGCCCGGCCGGGCGGCGCGGCTGATGTCGAATTCGGCGGGGAGCTTGGAATCCTCCGAATAGCCGATCTTCTGGCCGTTGACCCAGAGATAATAGGCCGCCCCCGCCGCGCCGATGTTGAGGAGCAGGCGGCGTCCGGCGAAATGCGCCGGAACGGTGAAGTCGCGGCGATAGGAGGCGACCTCGTTCAGCCGATGCTCGATAAAGGGTTCGTTGCGCGGAAAGGGATAGCCGCTGCCGACGAAGACCGGACGGCTCAGCCCCTGCGCCTGGAGGATGCCGGGGACCGCCACGTCGTGCCAGCTCGATACGTCGCGCGCCGGGTCCTCGAAGCCGATCGGGCGCGCCTCGGGATTGGGCGACATGTGCACCTTCCACGTCCCGTCGAGCGACAGGTGATAGCGCGAGCGGGCGACATCGCCCGCCAGCGCCGCCGACCGCGTCTCGAACCCGACGAAACTGCTGTGCATCGGCTCCGCGCCGATCCGGTCGATCGCGGGATTCTCCCAATCGGGGCGGGGCGGGACGGGTTGGGCCGGTTGGGGAGCCGGGGTTTGCGCCAGCGCGGTGCTCGCCATCATGGCCGACAGGCTTGCCCACAGGGCCAGTCGCTTCGTCGCCATATCCCATCCTCCTCCTCTGAAACCACGCCATGCTAGATTATACGGAATACAATTTAAAGGCATGGTCGTCGGATTTAGCACTTGCCATCCATGATACATAATATCATTAGCCGCCACCGGGGGGCGAATGGGAAAGGCCCGGATGATGACCGAACGCAACGATGGCGACGAAGCGGCGCTGGCCGCGATGCCGGGAGGAGCGCCGCATCATCGCGGCGGCTGGGGCGTGGACCGTCTGGCCATCTCGGCATCGACCCTGTGCCTGATCCATTGCCTGTTCCTGCCCGTGCTGGCCGCCTTCCTGCCCGCGCTCGCCCAGTGGACCGACACCGGCGAGGCGTTCCATCTCGTCATGCTGGCCATCGCGGTCCCGCTGAGCAGCTTCGCACTGATCCGGGGGTGGCGGCAGCATCGCGTGGTCGGCCCGCTGCTGGCGGGCGCGAGCGGTCTGCTCCTGCTGATGTTCGGGGTGATGCTCGACCATATGCTGATCGGCACGATCCTGACCGTCGGTGGCGGCATCACGCTGGCGCTGGCGCATATCGCCAATCTCCATGCCACCAACATGCGGTTGCTGACCGCGCTGTAACCCGATTTCTTCAACCCGAGCCGTGAGTGGGGGACGCCGTGTCCAAATCGAAGTTCGTCGCATCCTGTCTGGTCCTGGCCCTGATGGGCACCGCCGCGCTGGCCGAAGTGCGCGAGGGGGACGAGCCGCCGCACTATCTGCCCGCGGGCGGGTTCGACCTGCTCGCGATCCTGCCGCCCGCGCCCAGGCCGGACGATGCGCGTGGCAAGGCCGACCGGGCGATCTTCCGCCAGACGCGCAAGCTGGTCGGCACGCCGCGCTGGGCGCTGGCGACCAACGACGTGAAGCTGGACGATGCGGACATGGCGCATGACTTCTCCTGCGCGCTGGGCATCGCGCTGACCCCGCAGAACGCCCCGGTGACGATCCGGCTGATCGATGCGGTCGGCTCCGACACCGCGCGCGCCACGGGGATCGCCAAGCGCTATTACAAGCGGCAGCGCCCCTATCTGATCGACCGGGGTCCGGTCTGCCAGCCCGCATCCGAGCTCAAGGGCAGCTATGACTATCCCTCGGGCCACACCACGGCGGGATGGACCTGGGCGATGCTGCTGGCCGAGATCGCGCCCGATCGCGCGACGCCGATCCTGGCGCGCGGGCGGGCCTTTGGCGAAAGCCGGATCGTCTGCGGTGCGCACAATGCCAGCGCGGTCGAGGGCGGGCGGCTGTCCGCCACCGTGACGCTGACCGCGCTGTCGCAAAGCCCCGCCTTCCAGCATGACCTGGCGGCCGCGCGGGCAGAGATCGACGCGCTGCGCCGGAACCCGGCGACGCCGCGCCCGGACGCGGCCGCCTGTCGGCAGGAGGCGGCGCTGGTCGCGCAACCGATCTTCTGACCCTTCACCCGTTTCATGACGGAACTGTCATCCGCCGCACCTGTTCGGGTGGGGCGGGCGGCTTTTCGGCAAGGAACGGGATTATGGACAAGATTTCGGCATCGCGGCGCGCTGTCCTCGGTGGAGCGGCGGCGGCCGTCGCGGCCCCTGCGGTCGCGGCGCAGGCCACCGGCCCCGCGACCACGCCGGTCAACACCGTGCAGGACCCGGTCAACCGTTACCCCAGGCCGTCCTTTCCCCGCCAGCCCCAGGCCTGGCCCGGCCTCGCCAGCAAGATGCAGCCGCTGCCCGATCATGGCGAGAAGAGCTATCGCGGCTCGGGGCGGCTGTCGGGGCGCAAGGCGCTGATCACCGGCGGTGATTCGGGGATCGGGCGCGCCGCCGCCATCGCCTATGCGCGCGAAGGCGCCGATGTCGCGATCAACTATCTGCCCGCCGAGGAATCGGACGCGCGCGAGGTCATCGCGCTGATCCGGGCCGAGGGGCGCAAGGGCGTGGCCATCCCCGGCGACATTCGCGATCCCGCCTTTTGCCGCAAGCTGGTCGCCGGTGCGGTGCGCGAGTTGGGCGGGCTGGACATACTGGTCAACAATGCCGGGCGCCAGCAATCGGTCGAGGACCTCGCCGATCTGGACGAGGCGGCGTTCGACTGGACGATGAAGACCAACATCTATGCGCCCTTCTGGATCACCAAGGCGGCGCTGCCGCATCTGAAGCCCGGATCGGCGATCATCATCACCGCCTCGGTCCAGGCGTTCCAGCCCTCGGGCAATCTGTTCGACTATGCCCAGACCAAGGCGGCCAATGTCGCCTTCGCCAAGTCGCTGGCCAAGCAGCTCGGCCCCAAGGGCATCCGGGTGAACGCGGTCGCGCCGGGCCCGTTCTGGACCCCGCTCCAGCCCTCGGGCGGGCAGCCGACCGACAAGGTGGCGAGCTTTGGCGAGGATACGCCGCTGGGCCGTCCGGGCCAGCCCGCCGAACTGGCGGCGACCTATGTGACGCTGGCCGCGTCCGAACAAAGCTATGCCACGGGACAGGTGTTCGGCGCCTCGGGCGGTACCGGCGTGGGCTGAACCGTCCCGCTCCCGCCAGGCTTTTTGCAGCCTCGCTCTTGACCGCGACGCGCGGTTTCGCGCAGGCGCGCACATCTTAGCGAATAAGAGTCTGGCGGGAGAATGGAATGACCGAGGCACAGGATCGGATCGTCGCGGGGGTCGAGCTTGGCGGTACGAAATCGATTGTACTGATCGGGCGCGGACGGGACATTCTGGTATCCGAGCGGTTGCCGACGACCACGCCCGCCGTCACGCTGGCCGCGCTGCGCCAGCGTCTGGCCGAATGGCGCGACGAATATCGGCCCGAGGCGCTGGGCATCGGCAGCTTCGGCCCGATCGCGCTGGACAAGACCGGCATGGACTATGGCCATATGCTCGCCACCCCCAAGCCCGGCTGGGCGGGGGCGGACGTGGCGGGCGCGCTGGCCGAGGGCTTTGGCGATCACGTCGCGATCCATACCGACGTGACCGGCGCGGCGCTGGCCGAGGGGCAGTGGGGCGCGGCGCGTGGCCTGTCCGACCATGTCTATGTCACCATCGGCACCGGCGTCGGCATGGGCATCATCGTCAACGGCCAGCCGGTGTCGGGCCGGATGCATCCCGAGGCGGGCCATGTCCGCGTCCGCCGGGTGCCGGGCGACACCTTTGCGGGCTCCTGCCCGTTCCACGGCGATTGCCTGGAAGGGCTGGTGGCGGGCCCCGCCATCGCCGCGCGCACGGGCAAGCCCGCCCAGGAGCTGGCGGCGGACGATCCCGCCTGGGGCTTCGTCGCCGATGCGCTGGCGGAGAGCTTTGCCGGGCTGTTCCTGACGCTGGCCTGCGGGCGGATCGTCATCGGCGGCGGCGTGGGCGTGGGCCAGCCGCACCTGCTCGACATGGTGCGGGCCGCCACGGTCGAGAAGCTGTCGGGCTATCTGCCCTTCGTGGACGCCGCACAGGTCGCCAACCGGATCGTCCATGCGCAGCTGGGCGACCAGGCGGGGCCGCTGGGCACGCTGGCCCTGGCGCGCAGCGTCCTGCCCCAAGCGTAAAATCCCTGTCCTACAACGAACCGATATGGTTCCTTCCCTCCTGTCATGGGAGGGTGATATGGGACAGGGGAACAAGACGGCGGGGGTCGATGCGCTGATCGCACAGGTGATCGCGCGCGAGGGCGATTACAGCGATCACCCCGCCGACCGGGGCGGCGCGACGCGGTTCGGCATCACCGAGACGGTCGCGCGCGCCGACGGCTATACCGGGCCGATGCGCCGCCTGCCGCTGGCGCGGGCGGAGGCGATCTATCGGCGGCTATACTGGACCGCGCCGGGGCTCGACCGGGTGGACGAGCTGGCCCCGACGCTGGCCGAGGAGCTGTTCGACACCGGTGTCAACATGGGGCCGGGGGTGGCGGCCGGGTTCCTGCAACGCGCGCTGACCGCCCTGAACCGGGGCGGGCGCGACTATCCCGACCTAGTGCCCGACGGGCGGATCGGCCCCGCCACGCTGGCCGCGCTGGCGGCGTTCCTGCGGCATCGCGGGGCGGCGGGCGAGACCGTGCTGCTGAAGGCGGTCGAGGCGTTGCAGGGCGAACGCTATCTGACGCTCGCCGAGCGGCGGCCCGCCAACGAGGCGTTCCTGTACGGCTGGCTCGCGGACCGGCTGTCGTGACCGGCGGCGACGGCATCGACGATGCGGCGGGGGAGGGCGGCGATGCCTGGACCCGCCGGGCGCGGCCGACCTTCCTCTATGTCATGTACGCGCTGCTGCTGTGGAGCATCCCGATGGGGCTGCTCGCCGGTCTGCGGCCCGGCATGGCGGCGGCGATGATCCGGGGCATGGCGCAATATCTCGCGGCCATACCCGAGCCGCTCTATGCGCTCTTCGGCACCGGCTATCTGGGCTATACGGTGGCGCGCGAATGGGGAAAGCGGCGATGACGGCTCAATAGAAGCGCGCCAGCGTCAGCGAGCGGTCCTGCCCGTCGCAGGTGCGCAGGCGGACGACGGTGCCAGGCTTGCCGACCGTCCAGCGGGCGAGCGGGCCGTCGACATAGTCCTTGGGGATCGGCTGTCCGTCGATGGCGCAGATGGTGTCGCCGTCGCGCCAGCCGGTCTTCGCCGCCGGGCCGCCGCGCATGACGTGCAGCACGCGCAGCCGGTCGCCCGCCACGCCCATCAACAACCCCGCCGTCGAGCGCAGCATGGGCTTGTCCGCATCGGGGCCGGGCGACAGGATCATCCGCCCCGCGCCGGGATCGAGCAGGACGCGGTAACGCTGGAGAAAGCCCGACCCGATCCGTCCCGCCGCGCCGACCGATTCGCTGAACCCCTGCGCGGGTTCGATCCGCACCTCGACCTCATGCGCGGTCAGCGTGCCCAGCCGGACCGTGGGGACGATCGCCAGATCGTTGATGCTGGCCCCCGCCAGCCCGAAGCCGATCGCGGTCGTCGTCGGCAGCGCGGACAGCCGCGCCGCGCGCCATCCCGCCTGGGTCACGGTCAGCGATGATCCGTCCCCCGTATCCACGATCACCGGCGACAGCTTGGCCGCCCCCAGGCCGACCGCGCTTTCATAGACGCGCCGCTCGGTCGAGACGGTCAGCGGCGCCGTCGCCCCGGTAAAGGGCATCCGGCCCGAGGGGATCAGGCGGAAGCGCTTGGCGGCATAGTCGATGTCGAGCGCATGGGCGGCCAGCAGGTCGCGCCCGACCAGCAGGTCGACCGGCGTCGCATCCCCGGTCGCCAGCGCGGGCAGCGGCGCGACCACCACGCCGCCGCCCCTGCGGGTCAGACCGCCCAGCGCCAGGGTGCGCGTCGGCATCCATCCGACCGCCACCGCGCCGCCGATCGCGCTGGCCTCTCCGCCGGGGCGCACCTTCGCCCTGGCGGCGATGGGCGAGCTCTTGGACAACAGGGTGAAGCTGACCCCGGTGTCGAGGATCGCCGAGACGCGCTGCCCGTCGATCGCCATGGCGAAGCGGATCTGGTTGCCGGGGGTCAGCTGAAAGGGGATCCAGCGTTGCTCGGCATCGGGGGCCAGCGTCTGGACCCCCGGATCGCGCGCGGCGGCCGCGACGATATCGTCCGCCCCGGCACCGGGCGTGGCGGGCTTGGAAGCCTGATCGGCACGGGGGACCGCCATCGCGGCGGCCAGCAGGAACGGGACGGGGAGCAGATAGAAGAGGCGAGGCATCGTGCCCCAACGCCTAGCCCAGCCCGAAGCTGCGCGCGCGGGAAATCGCGCGCGTTCGACGTCAGAGGCATGCCTCCAGCAGCGCCTCGTCAAAGCCGTACTGCTTGGCCTTTTCCAGCGTATAGGGGCGCAGGCCCGCCGAGCGGAACTCGCCGATGATCTTGCCGTCGGTGCCCTCGTCCAGATAGGCGAAGGCGAACAGCTCCTGAGTCACGATCACCGGGCCTTCCATCCCGATCACCTCGGTGATGTTGGTCACGCGGCGGCTGCCGTCGCGCAGGCGCTTGACCTGGATGACCAGATCGACCGAGTCGGCGATCTGGCGGCTGATCGCATCCTTGGGCACCTTGATGTCCGACATCATCACCATATTCTCCATGCGGGCCAGCGCCTCGCGCGGGGAATTGGAGTGGAGCGTGCACATCGACCCGTCATGGCCGGTGTTCATCGCGGCCAGCATGTCGAAACATTCGCTCCCGCGGATTTCGCCCAGGATGATCCGGTCGGGCCGCATGCGCAGCGCGTTCTTCACCAGGTCGCGAATCGAGATCTCGCCCTGGCCCTCCAGATTGGCGGGACGCGTCTCCAGCGGCAGCCAGTGCGGCTGTTGCAGGCGAAGCTCGGCGGCGTCCTCGATGGTCAGCACGCGCTCGCCGGGGTCGATCATCTTGGACAAGGCGTTCAGCATCGTCGTCTTGCCCGAGCCGGTGCCGCCCGAGATGACGATGTTGAACCGGCACGCCCCCGCGATCTTCAACAGGGTCGCCATGTCCTGGCTCATCGATCCGCCCGCCGCCATCATGTCGATGGTGATCGGCTTGGCCGAGAATTTGCGGATCGAGATGGCGGTGCCGCGCAGGGACAGCGGCGGCACGATGACGTTGACTCGGCTGCCGTCCTTCAGGCGGGCATCGGCCAGCGGCGTGGTCTGGTCGACGCGGCGGCCGACCGAGTTGACGATGCGCTGCGCGACCTGGAACAGATGCTCCTCGTCGCGAAAGCGGATGGGGGCGAGCTCCAGCCGCCCCTTGCGCTCGACATAGGTCTGCTCGGGGCCGTTGACCATGATGTCGGTGATGTCGGCATCGGCCAGCAATTCCTCGAGCGGCCCCAGGCCGAGCAGTTCGTCGACCAGCACCTTTTCCAGCGCGAATTGTTCGCGCCGGTTGAGCGTCAGCTTCAGCTCGGCTAGCACCTCGCCGATGATCGGGCGGAATTCCTCGGCCAGCTCGTCCTTGCCCAGCGTCGCGGCGGCCTCGGGATCGACGCGTTCGAGCAGGCGGGGGAGCACCTGTTCCTTGATCCGGTGGATCGACGCCTCGAAGCCCTCGCCGCGCGCGGCGGTGCCGTCGACCGGGGCGGCCTGGCGTTCGGCCAGCCGCTGCATCGCATCGGCGGCAGTGGCGGGTGCGGCGCGGGGGCCCTCGGCAAAGGGGGGCGGGGACAGCGTCTGTCCGGCGGCCGCCGAATCGCCATCGGGGCGGGCGGCCGGGCCGGGGCCGTGCATCGGCCGCGCGACGCCGAAGGCGGGGCGGCCCGCTTGCCCGCTTCCCAGACCGTGACGGCGACCGAACGCACTCATCCCGCAATTCCCCATGACATGGCGGGCAGGGGTAAATGGCAAGATTTACCATAAGCCTAACCGATCCCGGTTGCGGGGCATGGAAATGGCGGGATATGGCGCGCAGGACATGTTGAGCCGGTTCGTCCTCGCCCGTTTCCTGCCGCTGATGCTGGCCGTGCTGGGACTGATGCCCGTCGCGGCCGGGGCGGACGACATCGCCGCGACCGCGCGCGGGGTGGTGCGGGTCGTCACCATCGCGATGGTCGACGACCAGGTGGCCGGGTTCGGCCATGGCTCAGGCTTTGCGGTCGCACCCAACCGGATCGTCACCAACGCGCATGTCGTCGAACTCGCCGAGCGCTATCCCGACAATGTCGTGATCGGCGTCGTGCCGTCCGAGGGCAGCAAATCCTATCAGGGCCGGGTCATCGCCTATGACGCGCACCGCGACCTGGCGCTGATCGAGGTCAGCGAGGCCAAGCTGCCGACCGTGGCGCTGTTCACCGGCCCGGTGACCGAGGGGGATCAGGTCATCGCGCTCGGCTATCCGGGCAATGTCGATCTGGCGACCGCGCAGTCGGCCGCCGACTATATCCGTCCGCTCTCGCCCGTCCGGTCGCAGGGTGTCGCCTCGGGCCGCCGCGCGCTGACCGGGATCGAGGTGCTGCTCCACACCGCCAGCATCGCGCGCGGCAATTCGGGCGGGCCGCTGCTCGACCCCTGCGGGCGGGTGATCGGGGTGAATTCGGCGCTGACGCGCGCGGACGACGGCGATTCGACCTTCGGCTTCGCGATCGCCGATACCGAGCTGATGGCGTTCCTCCGCGCCGCCAAGCAGCCCTATACCGCGGTCGGCATGCCCTGCACCTCGATCGAGGAGCGGCTGCGCGAGGACAGCGCGGCGGATGCGCGTGCGATCGCCGATGCCGCCGCCGCCCGGCGCGAGGCCGCCAACACCGCCGCGATCCGTCGCGAGGCCGCGCTGGCCACCGCCCGCGCCCAGGCCGAGCGGTCGCGGGAGAATGTCATGGCGATCGCCGCGCTGCTGCTGGTCGGCGGCGCGCTGGGCATCGGCGCGGCGGGGCTGCTCGAATCGCGCGGTCGACGGCGGCCCGCCATCTGGACCGTGTCGGCGGGCGGAGCGGCGATCGTCGCGGCGGTGGTCGTGTTCCTGCTGCGCCCCTCCGGCGAGATCGCGCTGCCGCCCGAAATGACGACGACGCCCAGCGCGTCGCCGCCGGGCAAGGCGCTGGGCGCGCTGATCTGCACCCTGGAGCCCGATCGCAGCCGAATCACCATATCCTCCACCGCAGAGGCGCGGCTGGACTGGGGCGCGGACGGCTGTGCCGACCGCAACGTCCAGTTCCTGGAAGGCGAGGGCGGCTGGCAGCGTATCCTGGTCCCCGATGACGAGCAGACGGTGACCGTCGCGCGCTTCGACCCCGTCACGCGCCGCTATACCCAGACCCGCTATCTGCTGCCCGCCGCGACGATGGAGGCGATCCGCAAGCTGCGCCAGCCCGCCACCCCGCGCGCCTGCACCCGCGACGATGCCGCGCTCCAGAGGCTGCAGAGCGAACAGGCGCAGATCCGCCAGCAACTGCCGCCGCTTCCCAACGAGAAGCTGGTCTATAGCTGTCGCTCGACCTGACAAAGTCGGGGGCAAGGCCCTATGGGGCTTGCCTCGATCCCCCCTTGCGGTGAGAAGGGGCCTTGGCTGAAGCGGCTTGGGAGGGCCGGGGATGATCCTGGGGGGAATGCGCGCGCGTCGCTGGATGGCGGCGGCGCTGATGATGGTCTGCACGGCGTTTCTGGGCAGTCCGGCACAGGCCGAATGGCGCGAGGCGCGCGCCCGGCACTTCGTCATCTATGGCAACATGTCCGAGGACGCGATCCGCGCGATGGCGACGCGGCTGGAGCAGTTCGACGGCGTGCTGCGCTATTTCTACCATCTGCCCGAGGTCGACGGGCAGGAGAGCAACCCCGTCACCGTCTATGCCGTGGCCAATGTGGCGGCGATCCGTCGGCTGTACGGCAAGGACGGCGATCATGTCGCCGGCTTCTACCAGCCGCGCGCCTCGGGCTCGGTGGCGTTCACCCCGATCCGGGGCGATGGCGACGGCCCCAATGCGCTCCAGCCGCAGATCGTGCTGTTCCACGAATATGGCCATCATTTCCTGTTCGGCAATTCGACCGTCGCCTATCCCGCCTGGTTCTCGGAGGGCTTTTCCGAGTTCGCCAGCACGGCGCGGTTCGATCGCGACGGGGTGATGGTCGGCGTCGCGGCGCAGCACCGCGCCTATGGCCTGCTGGACAGCAGCAAGCTGCCGATCGAGACGCTGTTCGATTCGTCGCGCCGCAAGCTGGGGCCCGCCGAGCTGGATCAGGTTTATGGGCGCGGCTGGCTGCTGACCCATTTGCTGATGTTCGACCCGGCCCAGAAGGCGAAGTTCAATCGCTATCTGACGTTGCTCAACACCGGCACGCCCAGCATCGCGGCGGGCGACCAGGCCTATGGCTCGCTCAAGCAGCTCGACCGGGAGCTGGAGAGCTATCTGCGCAAGAGCCGGATACCGGGGATGCTGATCCCCTATGACCGGCTGCCCAAGCCGCAGGTCGCGGTGCGCGTGCTGAGCCCCGGCGAACAGGCGCTGATCGAACTGCGGATGCGGTCGGATCGCGGCGTCGACCAGACCAGCGCGCGGCAGGTCTATGAGCGCGCCGCGTCGCTCGCGGCCTCCTATCCGCAGGATGCGGTGGCGCAGGGCTGGTTCGCCGAGATGGCCTATGACGCGGGCGAGGATGCGGCGGCCGAGGCGGCGGCGGACCGCGCGCTGGCGGTCGATGCCAAGTCGCAACAGGCGCTGCTCTACAAGGGGCTGATCCATCTGCGCCGCGCCCAGGCCGAGCATAGCAAGGATGCGAAGCGCTGGGGGGAGGCGCGCAGCTGGATCGTCCGCGCCAATCGCGCCGATCCCAATGCCGCCGAGCCGCTGGCGATATTCTATCGCAGCTTCGTGATGGCGGGCGAAAAGCCGCGCGAGTCCGCCGTCCTCGGGCTGGAGCGTGCCTTCCAGCTGGTGCCGCAGGACAAGGGGCTGCGCTTCACGCTGGCGGCGCATGAGATCGGCGCCAACCATATCGATACGGCGAAGGGCCTGCTGCGCCCGCTCGCCTTCGACCCGCATATGCCGCCCGACAATCCGGCTGCGCAGCTGCTGACGCTGCTCGACGCGGGCAATGGCGATGCGGTGCGCAAGGCGCTGGGCGCCATGTCGGGGCAATCGCCCGGCGAATAGGCCTTAGGGCCGATCGACATTTAGCGATGCCTTATCCTTCCCTTGCCCCTCGTCAGAGGGGAGAGGGTTGCGCAGACTTGGTCTTTGCCAAAGCAAAGGCCTAGTCGGAGCTGGGTGAGGGGTGGGCGCTCGCTTGGCGAGCGCGCGAGCCCTTGGGCTCGCTCAACCCCTCACCCAAGCTGCGCTAGCCAGCAGGCTGGCAAGCTTCGCTAACCCTCTCCCCTGTCCAGGGGAGAGGGAGGAAGACGCAATCCTGAATGTCGATCTGCCCTAGCCGCGGGTCCGCCATGCGCCCGCGACCGCCGCGATGAAGGCAGTGTGCCGCGCGGCTTTGGCGAGCAGCGGGTCGGGCGGGGTGGCGGCGGCGACGGCGCTGGCGAGGCGATCGCGGGTCGCCCCTTCCGCCGGGCGGATCGTGGCGGAGGGGAGGGATTGGCGCAGGCCCCCCGCGTCCCCCTCGAAGGCGATCCGCGCCACCCCGCGCGGCGTGACCGCCACGAGCAGCGCGCCCAGCGGGGAATCGACCACCGCCCATTCGATCGTCACGCCCGCGCCGCCGCGCCGCCACTGGCCGGGCGCCATGCCCAGCCGCTGTTCGCTGTCGGCATAGAATCGGCTCGGCCCGGCATAGCCCGCCTCGTACACGGCGTGCGTCACGCTCGATCCGCTCGCCAGCGCCCGCGCGGCGCGGTCGGTGCGCAGGGCGCGGGCATAGGCGGCGGGCGTCACCCCGGTCGCGCGCCGGAACAGCCGGTGGAAATGATGCGGCGCATAGCCGACCCGCGCCGCCAGCTCGGTCAGCGCGGGGGTGCCTTCCATGGCCTCGAGCAAGGCGACCGCCTCGGCCACCGCCTGCCGGTCGCGCGCGACGTCGTCGGGCAGGCAGCGCAGGCATGCGCGATAGCCCGCCGCCCGCGCCGAGGCGCCATCGGCGTGGAAGCGGACATGTTCGCGCCGGGGTCGCCGGGCGGCACAGCTGGGGCGGCAATAGATGCCGGTGGTCTGGACCGCGACGACGAACTGCCCGTCCGCCCGCCGGTCCCTGCGGCAAAAGGCATCCCAGGCGGCATCCGCATCGAAAGGGCGGGGCAAGTCAGTCATTTCAACGGCTTCCGACGATCCCCGGCCTGGGGACGGGGGCATGATAGCAGCGCCGCTGTGGCATACATCCCACGGCTTGCGCCCAAAGCCGTTAAACTTGCGTCACCATCCCGTCACAAGATGCGCCACGCAGCTTGCATCCCAAGGTTCCCGATGCTAACCGCCCGCCAACCCATCGGAGGCGCGTTTTTCGCGCCCCGTTCCCCATGGGGCCAACCCGTTCGTTGTTCGAGGAATTCGCATCCGTGGAGATGTCCGGCGGTACTATAAGCGGCACAGG
Source organism: Sphingomonas sp. SORGH_AS_0870 (assembly GCF_031453175.1). Lineage (NCBI taxonomy): Bacteria > Pseudomonadati > Pseudomonadota > Alphaproteobacteria > Sphingomonadales > Sphingomonadaceae > Sphingomonas > Sphingomonas sp. SORGH_AS_0870. Next base: position 3,535,180 of record NZ_JAVIYW010000002.1, on the reverse strand, counting down.
CGGCATCCAGGCGAGCCTGGGTGGACGTTATGCGCTCGCGCTGTTCGAAACGGCCGTTGAGGGCCGTTCGATCGACACGATCGAGGCGAGCCTCGTGACCCTTCGCGATGCGCTGGCCGCCGACAAGGACCTCGCTGCGCTGACCAAGAGCCCGGTCGTGGCGCGCGGGGCTGCCGTCAAGGCGATCCTGGCGGTCGCCGACACGCTGGGCCTCGACGGCGTGACCAAGAATTTCCTCGGCGTGCTCGCCGAGAATCGGCGCCTCTCGGCGCTGCCGCAGATCATCCGCGCGTACCGCCAGCTGGCCAGCCGCCATCGCGGCGAGGTCGCCGCCGAGGTGACGAGCGCCCACCCGCTGACCGAAGATCAGGTCGCCGCGCTCAAGCAGCAGCTGCGCACCCGCGTCGGTCGTGAGGTTTCGGTCGACCTGTCGGTCGATCCCGACCTGCTCGGCGGGCTCGTCGTCCGCATCGGTTCCCAGATGATCGATAGCTCGATCCGCACCCGTTTGAATGCGCTCGCCAGCGCGATGAAAGGCTGACGTTCCATGGATATCCGCGCCGCAGAAATCTCCAAGGTCATCAAGGACCAGATCGCCAATTTCGGCACCGAGGCCCAGGTCAGCGAGACCGGCCAGGTGCTGAGCGTCGGTGACGGCATCGCGCGCATCTACGGCCTCGACAATGTCCAGGCGGGCGAGATGGTCGAGTTCGCCAATGGCGTGCAGGGCATGGCCCTGAACCTCGAGGCCGATAATGTCGGCGTCGTGATCTTCGGCTCGGACGCCGAGATCAAGGAAGGCGACACCGTCAAGCGCACCGGCACCATCGTCGACGTGCCGGTCGGCCGTGGCCTGCTGGGCCGCGTCGTGGACGGCCTGGGCAACCCGATCGACGGCAAGGGCCCGATCGAGGCGACCGAGCGCCGCCGCGTCGAGGTGAAGGCGCCGGGCATCATCCCGCGCAAGGGCGTGCATGAGCCGGTGCAGACCGGCCTGAAGGCGATCGATGCCCTCGTCCCCGTCGGCCGTGGCCAGCGCGAGCTGATCATCGGCGACCGCCAGACCGGCAAGTCGGCCGTCGCGATCGACGCCTTCATCAACCAGAAGACGGTCAACGCGGGCACCGACGAGTCGAAGAAGCTCTACTGCATCTACGTCGCCGTGGGTCAGAAGCGCTCGACCGTGGCGCAGCTGGTCAAGACGCTCGAAGAGAATGGCGCGATGGAATATTCCATCGTCGTCGCCGCGACCGCGTCGGAGCCTGCCCCGCTTCAGTTCCTGGCGCCGTACACCGGCACCGCGATGGGCGAGTATTTCCGCGACAATGCCATGCACGCGCTGATCGTGTTCGACGATCTGTCGAAGCAGGCCGTTGCGTACCGCCAGATGTCGCTGCTGCTGCGCCGTCCGCCGGGCCGTGAAGCCTATCCGGGCGACGTATTCTACCTGCACAGCCGTCTGCTCGAGCGTGCGGCCAAGATGAACGACGCCAATGGCGCCGGTTCGCTGACCGCGCTGCCGATCATCGAGACCCAGGCGGGCGACGTGTCGGCGTACATCCCGACGAACGTGATCTCGATCACTGACGGCCAGATCTTCCTCGAAACCGACCTGTTCTTCGCGGGCATCCGCCCGGCGATCAACGTCGGCCTGTCGGTCAGCCGCGTGGGCTCGGCCGCGCAGACCAAGGCGATGAAGAAGGTGTCGGGCTCGATCAAGCTGGAGCTGGCCCAGTATCGCGAAATGGCCGCCTTCGCGCAGTTCGGCTCGGACCTCGACGCCTCGACGCAGAAGCTGCTCAACCGCGGTGCGCGCCTGACCGAGCTGCTCAAGCAGCCGCAGTTCAACCCGCTGCCCTTCGAGGAGCAGACGGCGTCGATCTTCGCGGGCACCAACGGCTATATCGATAACGTGCCGGTGGCGCAGGTCGTCCGCTACGAAGCGGCGATGCTCGCTTATCTGCGCAATGATCATGCCGATGTGCTGGCGATGATCCGCGACACCAAGGATCTGGGCGACGAGGCCAAGGGCAAGCTCAAGGCCGCGCTCGACCAGTTCGCGAAGATCTTCGCGTAATTGTCCGTCACCCCGGCGAAAGCCGGGGTCTCGTGCCGCAAGCGCGCGCTCGAGGTGAGAGATCCCGGCCTCAAGCGTCGGGATGACGAAGTGGGAAACTAGATGGCGAGCCTCAAGGCCCTCAAAATCCGGATCAACTCGGTCAAGTCGACCCAGAAGATCACCAAGGCGATGAAGATGGTCGCCGCCGCCAAGCTGCGCCGGGCGCAGGACGCGGCGCAGAACGGCCGTCCCTATGCCGAGCGGCTGGAAACGGTGATGGCCGGCATGGCCGCGCGCGTGGGCGGCGTCGGTGCGTCGCCGTTGCTGGCGGGCACCGGCAAGGACGATGTCCAGCTGCTGGTCGTCGCGACTTCCGAGCGTGGCCTGGCGGGTGCGTTCAACACCAACATCGTCCGCGCCGCGCGCCGCAAGGCCGAAGAGCTGACCGCGCAGGGCAAGACGGTGAAGTTCTATATCGCGGGCAAGAAGGGGCGCGTGCTGAAGCGCTTCTTCCCGGGCGCGATCCTCGCCGATCATGACATGAGCGCGATCAAGGCGCCCAAGTTCGACGATGCGCGCGTCATCGCCGACGACCTGATCGCCCGCTTCGAGCGCGGCGAGTTCGACGTGGCGCACCTGTTCTATTCCAAGTTCGTCTCGGCGCTGGTGCAGGACCCGGTCGCGCAGCAGCTGATCCCGGTGCCGATGCCCGCAGCCACCAAGGCCGAAACCTCGGTCGAGGCGGTCGCCGAGTTCGAGCCGAGCGAGGAGGACATCCTCGACGCGCTGCTGCCGCGCAACGTCGCGGTGCAGATCTTCCGCGCGCTGCTGGAGAACCAGGCCGGTTTCTACGGGTCGCAGATGAACGCGATGGACAATGCCACGCGCAATGCGGGCGACATGATCCGCCGCCTGTCGATCCAGTATAACCGCACGCGTCAGGCCGCGATCACCACCGAGCTGGTCGAAATCATCTCGGGCGCCGAGGCGCTCTGATGCGTCTTGCGCTCCTTCTGGGCCTGACGGTCGCTCTGGCCGGATGCGGCCAGGCGTCCGATCAGCCGAAGGGCGCACCCCGCGCGACGCCGACGCCGCTCGTGACGGGCGGGTGGGCGACCGTGTTTGGCAATGCACCGGAGACGGTCAGCCTGCTCGACCGGATGGGCTTTCGCATGACCGGCTATGTGCCCGTCCAAGGCCAGTACCGCGCGGTCGCGCAAGCCACGCCGATGGCCGATCCGTCGGTGACGCCGGTCAACATGGCCAATCTGATCGTCGAGGGCGATGCGAAGACGCTGAACACGCTTCGCTTCACGCTCGATCTCGTCAATCTCGACTCCAGCCCGTTCGCCAAGACCCAGTTCATCCGCTGGGTGACCAAGCCGATGGATCAGCTGGGTCTGGACGGCAAGGATGCGGTTGCGGCCGCGATCCAGACCGAAAGCGCCACCACCGGCCATCTGACCGGCGCCGATTACCGAGTTACCCGTGACAAGATCGACGGTGGCCGCCGTCTGGTCGTGACCTTTACCCGCCCCGAAGCTATGTCGGGCTCTACCGAACCAAGGAAGCAATGATGGCAACCGCCGCTGAGGACATCCGGCCGACCACGGCCACCAACAATGTCGGCACGATCGCCCAGGTCATCGGCGCGGTCGTCGACGTTCACTTCCCCGATCACCTGCCCGCGATCCTGTCGGCGCTGGAGACGGACAATAACGGCACCCGTCTGGTGCTCGAAGTCGCGCAGCATCTGGGCGAGAACACCGTCCGCACGATCGCGATGGACACGACCGAGGGCCTGACCCGCGGGCAGAGCGTGACCGACACCGGTAACCAGATCCAGGTTCCGGTCGGCCCCGCGACGCTCGGCCGCATCCTGAACGTCGTCGGCGAGCCGATCGACGAGCGCGGGCCCGTCGCCACCGACCTGCGCGCCCCGATCCACGCCAAGGCGCCCGAGTTCGTCGAGCAGTCGACCGAGAGCGCGATCCTGGTCACCGGCATCAAGGTCATCGACCTGCTCGCGCCTTATGCGAAGGGCGGCAAGATCGGCCTGTTCGGTGGTGCGGGCGTCGGCAAGACGGTTCTGATTCAGGAACTGATCAACAACATCGCCAAGGGCCATGGCGGCACCTCGGTGTTCGCGGGCGTCGGTGAGCGGACCCGCGAGGGCAACGACCTGTATCACGAATTCCTCGACGCGGGCGTCATCGCCAAGGATGCCGAGGGCAATGCGATCAGCGAGGGCTCGAAGGTCGCGCTGGTTTATGGCCAGATGAACGAGCCGCCGGGCGCCCGTGCCCGCGTCGCGCTGTCGGGTCTCGCCATCGCGGAATATTTCCGCGACCAGGAAGGCCAGGACGTGCTGTTCTTCGTCGACAACATCTTCCGCTTCACCCAGGCGGGTGCGGAAGTGTCGGCGCTGCTCGGCCGTATTCCCTCGGCCGTGGGCTATCAGCCGACCCTTTCGACCGACATGGGCGCGCTGCAGGAGCGCATCACCTCGACCAACAAGGGCTCGATCACCTCGGTGCAGGCCGTGTACGTGCCCGCTGACGACTTGACCGACCCGGCGCCGGCCACCTCGTTCGCCCACCTGGACGCGACGACCGTGCTCAACCGCGCCATCTCGGAACTGGGCATCTACCCGGCCGTCGACCCGCTCGACTCGACCAGCCGCGTGCTGGAGCCGCGCATCGTCGGCCAGGAGCATTATGAGACGGCCCGTGCGGTCCAGTCGCTGCTCCAGCGCTACAAGGCGCTGCAGGACATCATCGCGATCCTGGGCATGGACGAGCTGTCCGAAGAGGACAAGCTGACCGTCCAGCGCGCCCGCAAGATCCAGCGCTTCCTGTCGCAGCCCTTCCACGTCGCGGAAGTCTTCACCGGCATCTCGGGCAAGTTCGTCCAGATCGAAGACACGATCCGTTCGTTCAAGGCGGTGGTCGACGGCGAGTACGACCATCTGCCGGAAGCGGCCTTCTACATGGTCGGCGGCATCGACGAAGCCGTCGCCAAGGCCGAGAAGCTGGCTCAGGAAGCCTGATGACAGGGGGGACGGCCCGGTCCGTCCCCCTCTTTCCTCTCCCCGGCGGGGAGAGCGATGCGAGATACTAGACCATGCTGCACTTCGAACTCGTCACGCCCGAAAAGCTCCTCCGCTCGGAGGAGGTGCATATGGTGGTCGTTCCCGGCACCGAGGGCGATTTCGGCGTGCTGGAGGGCCATGCGCCCTTCATGTCGACCATCCGCGACGGCGCGATCCAGGTGTACCGCACCGATAAGGGCGAGCCGGAATCGATCCAGATCCGCGGCGGCTTCGCCGAGGTGGGGCCCAAGGGCCTGACCGTGCTGGCGGAGCATGCGGGGTAAGGTTTTTCCTTACCGGGGTTTTGAAACGGTCGTGGCGGAAGCTGCGGCCGTTTTCGTTTGTTCGGGGCGTGGCCTTCGACTTCGCTCAGGCTGAACGGAGCGGGGGTAAGGGGGCTATCCCCAACTGCCGTTCAGCCTGAGCGAAGTCGAAGGCCAAGGGAAAACACCTCCACAGTCGGTAAGCCCCTCCCGCAGGCGGGAGGGGTTTGGGGAGGGCATGGAATCTCGCAGAGACCATCGCTCGCGGCTTTCCCTCCCCCATCCCCTCCCGCCTGCGGGAGGGGCGTGCCCGGGGCGGACGACCTGCTCCACCCCCACAGCGCTCACAAGAAGCTATACGGGTCCACATCCACCGCGACGCGCACTTTGGCGGACCATTCCACCCCGCCCAGCCATTCGCGGATCACATCCTGCACCGCCAGCGCCCGCCGGGCATGGACCAGCAAGCGGAACCGATGCCGCCCGCGCAGCATCGCCAGCGGGGCGGGGGCGGGGCCGAAGACGTGCATGCCCTCGACCTTGGGGGCGGCGCGGGCGATCATGGCGGCGGTCGACTGGGCCGCACCCTGGTCCTCGGACGAGATGATGATCGCGGCATAGCGGCCGAAGGGCGGAGCATCGGCATCGCGCCTGGCCTCGGTCTCCGCCGCGTAGAAGGCTTCGGCATCGCCCGTCACCAGCGCCTGCATCACCTGGGCCTTGGGGCTGTGCGTCTGGATGAAGACATGGCCCGGCTTGGCGCCGCGTCCCGCGCGACCCGATACCTGGCGGATCTGCTGGAAGGTGCGTTCTGCCGCGCGCAGGTCGCCGCCATCCAGCCCCAGATCGGCGTCGATCACGCCCACCAGGGTCAGATTGGGGAAGTGATAGCCCTTGGTAATCAACTGCGTGCCGACGACGATGTCGATATCGCCCGCCTCCATCCGCCCGACGAACTCCGCCGCCTTGGCGGGGGACCAGATGGTGTCGGAGGTGACGACCGCGATCTTGGCCTCGGGGAACAGCGCGGTCGCCTCGTCCGCGATTCGCTCGACGCCGGGGCCGCAGGCGACCAGCGTATCCTCGCCATCGCATTCGGGGCAGGCGCGCGGGGTGGGCAGGACATGGCCGCAATGATGGCAGGCCAGCCGCCGCACCAGCCGGTGCTCAACCATCCAGGCGGTGCAGTTGGGGCACTGGAACCGATGCCCGCAGGTCCGGCACAGGGTCAGCGGGGCATAGCCGCGCCGGTTGAGATAGAGCAGCGACTGTTCGCGCTTCTCCAGCACCTGCTTCATCGCGGCGACCAGCTTGGGCGCGATCCAGCGGCCGCGTTCGGGCGGGTTCTGGATCAGGTCGATCGCCTCGATCGTCGGCATCTGCGCCGGGCCGAAGCGGCCGGGCAGCTTGACCTCGGTATAGCGGCCCAGCGCCACCTGTTGCCGTGTCTCGATCGCGGGGGTGGCGGAGGCGAGGATGACCGGGCAGGGCTCGAACTTGCCGCGCATCACCGCCACGTCGCGCGCATGGTAATGGACGCCGTCTTCCTGCTTGAAGCTGGTCTCATGCGCCTCGTCGACGACGATCAGGCCGAGATTGGCATAGGGCAGGAACAGCGCCGAGCGCGCGCCCACCGTTACCATCCCCTGGCCGCTGGCGATCGCCCGCCAGGCGCGCCGACGCTGCGAGGAGCGCAGGCCGGAGTGCCAGGCCACCGGCTCGCAGCCGAAGCGGTCGTGGAAACGCTTGAGGAACGGCTCGGTCAGCGCGATTTCGGGGAGCAGGACCAACACCTGCCGCCCCTCGGCCACCGCCTGCGCCACCGCCTCGAAATAGACCTCGGTCTTGCCCGATCCGGTGACGCCGTCGAGCAGCACCGGCTGGAAGCTCCGCGCCGCCACGCCCGCGACCAATATGTCCGCCGCCGCACGCTGGTCGTCGGACAGGGTCGGGCGGTGATGATCGGGATCGGGAAGGGGGAAGGGGCTGTCGATATCGACCTCCACCCCCTCGATCGCGCCGTTCTTGACGAGGCCCCGGATCACCGCGTCGGACACGTCCGCCATCGTCGCCAGTTCCCGGATCAGGCCCTGTCGATCGCCGATCCGCTCCAGCGCCTGCGCGCGCTGCGGGGTCAGGCGGTCGGGGACATGGCCGGTGACGCGATATTCGGTGACGGTCCGGGCCCCCTCCAGCGCGGAAGTGGAGGACAGCGCCATCCGCACGACTGCGGCGGGCGGGGCGAGATAATAGTCCGCCGTCCATTCGATCAACCGGCGCAAGGGGGTCGGCAATGGCGGGGCATCGGCCACGCCAAGCAGCGGGCGCAGGCGATTGTCGCCGACCTCGGCATCCGAGGGCATCCGCTCGGGCTCCCACACCACGCCCAGCAACTGGCGGGGGCCGAGCGGCGCGACGACGATCGATCCCGGCTCGACCGCCATGCCCTGGGGAACGCGGTAATCGAGCGGGCCGAGGGCGGAATTCAGGACGAGGACGCGGGCGCGCGAGGACATGGGCCCGCTATATGGGGTTGGCCGGGCCCGAGGAAAGGGCCGAGCGCGTCAGCCCGCCTGTCGCCGATCGTCCTGCCGCCGGTCCCCCTGTCGCCGGTCGTTCTGCCGCCTGTCGCCGCGCCGCCGTTCGCCGACCCGCTCGCGCTTGGCGCCGTACAGGCGGCTGTCGGCGTGATGCATGAAATCGCGCGTCGTCGCGCATCCCGGCGGCAGCGTCGTCAGGCAGACCGTGCCCGAACAATGCATGGTCAGGCCCTCGGCGGTGACGGCGATGATCAGCAGCGCCTCGATCCGCGTCCGGATCCGCTCGGGATCGGCGAGGAGCGCGGGGTCCTGGACGATCACGCCGAACTCGTCACCGCCCAGCCGCGCGACGAAACAGCCGTCCAGCCAGTCGCTGCGCAGCCGCTGGCCGACGACGCGCAGGACCTCGTCCCCGGCGGGGTGGCCGAGCGTGTCGTTGATCAGCTTGAACCCGTCGAGATCGATCAGCACCAGCCCGAGCGGCGTGTCGTTCGCCGACGCCTCGGCGATCGCGGTTTCCAGCGCGCGGTCGAACGCGGCGCGGTTGGCCAGCAGGGTCAGCGCGTCGGTATCGGCGTTGCGGCGAAGCTGGGTCTCCAGCACATGTCGCTCGGTCACGTCCTGGAACATGCCCACCACCCCGCTCGGCCGCCCGTCGAGCATCTCGCGCTCGCCCATCACGCGGACCCGGCGACGCCGCCCCAGCGCGGTGATGAAATCCAGTTCGATGTCGAACGACTCGCCGGTCTTAATGGTCTGCTCGATGGTCGAGCGCAGCTGGTCGCGCGACTGGGGCGGGTAATAGGACAGGCCCTGTTCGACCGTGAACGTCTTGCCCGGCGGCAGTTCGTGGATGCGGTACACCCCCTCGGACCAGGTGGCGTGTCCGTCCGCCAGATCGATCCGCCACGATCCGATCAACGCCAGCCGCTCGACCTGGCGCACGGTATGTTCCTTGGCGCGCAGGTCCTCGGCCTGGCGATCGCTCAGCTCGGCCATGGCGGTGGCCCGGCGGGCGATGGCGCGCGCGGCGATCAATGCCTCGGCCAGCCTGGCGAGATGGCGCAGCGTCCGCTCCCCCGCCGCACTCAGCGACCGAGGGCTGGCGTCCATGACGCAGAGCGAGCCGATCGCCTGGGGCGTGCCGTCCAGGTCGGGAACGCGGATCGGCATCCCCGCATAGAAACGGGTCGCCGCCTCGCCGGTGACGAAGGGATTGGCCGCGAAGCGCGGATCGCGCGTCAGGTCGGGCACCATCATCAGGTCGGGGGCCTCGATCGTGTGGTCGCAAAAGGCGACCTTGCGCGGCATCTCGCTGGGCAGCGGGCCGACCGCCGACTTGACCCAGAAACGGTCGCGATCCGCCAGGGTCAGCGCCGCGACCGGACAGCCGAGCATATCGGCGGCCAGCGAGACCAGCGCATCGAACTCGGCCTCCGGCTCGCTGTCGAGCAGCGCATGAGCCTGGACGGCGGCCATGCGGCGCTCTTCGCGGGAGGGCATGGGCAGGGGATCGACCTTCATGACAGACATTCATAAAAGCAAGTCTTGTCAAAATCTTAAAAATAGATCGGGAAGCGGAGCCTTTATTTGCTCCGAAGCCGTGGGCATCGCCGGGCGGGACGCTGGCGGGCCGGGGGCAGGATGACGTATTTTTCACGTTATGGTCACCCCGGGGTATCCCGTCAGCCTGTAGCCCTGCGGTCACAGAGTTCGAAGAGCTCGGCGCCCGACACTCCCGGGGGTGCCGTCGGGGCCGGCGGAGAGCGCGCTTTCCGCCGGCCTTTCACTGGCATCGCTTATCCGGGCGGCGCGATCGACCGGTGACGGTCGTCCTTGTCGCGGCACCGATCCTGATTGACAGAAAGTCGTCCGATGCCGGAGCAGACGAGCCGATGAGTCGCAAAATCCTGATCGTCGAAGACGATGCCTCCACCGCCGCCTATGTCGCCAAGGGACTGGCCGAGGCGGGCTATGCCGTCGAACAATGCGGGGACGGGCGCGACGGCCTGTTCCTGGCGAGCGAGGGCATATTCGACCTGATCATCGCCGACCGGATGCTGCCCCGCCTGGACGGGCTGGCGATGGTTAGCGCGATCCGCGCGGCGGGGATCTCCACGCCGGTGCTGATCCTGTCGGCGCTCGCCACGGTCGACGACCGGGTCGACGGGCTGAAGGCCGGGGCCGATGACTATCTGTGCAAGCCCTTCTCCTTCGCCGAGCTGTCGGCGCGGATCGAGGCGCTTGTCCGCCGGTCGGACCGTACCGCGTCCGAGCCGACGCGGACCAAGCTGAGCGTCGGCGACCTGGAGATCGACCTGCTGGCGCGCACCGTCACCCGCGCGGGCAAGATCATCCCGGTCGGCGCGCGCGAGTTCAACCTCCTCGAATTCCTCGCCCGCCATGCCGGGCAGGTCGTCACGCGCACGATGATGCTGGAGAAGATTTGGAACTATCATTTCGACCCCGGCTCCAACGTGGTCGACGTCCATATCGGGCGGCTGCGGCGCAAGCTGGAGGAAGGCTTCGGCACCCCGATCCTGCATACGGTGCGCGGCGCGGGCTATCGGCTGGCCGTGGAGGGGTGAAGCTGCGCCTGACGATATCGGCGCGGATCGCGCTGCTGTCGGTCGTCCTGGCGCTGTTGTCCAATCTCGTGCTGGTCGGTTTCATCTGGAAACAGACCAGCGCCGATGCGGTCGCCGCGCTCCATCGCGAGATCGTCGAGCAGGCGGATGCGCTGCGCGCCGTGTGGCGGACGGGCGCGTTGCCCGCGCTGGCCGATGCGATCACCCATGCGCGCGAGCCGGGCGACGTCACGCTGGTCCTGGCCATCTACGACAGCCGGGGGCACCGGATGGCGGGCTATGCGCCGCGCCATCTGGCGGTGCCGCTGGCGGATACGCCGTTCCGCATCGCCATGCTGGGCGGCGAGGGCGTCTGGGCCTCGCGCGAGGCGGGCTATACGCTGCATCCGATCGGCGGCGACTGGCTGCTGGTCGGGCGTCCGCTCGACCTGATCGAGGCGCAGCAGATCGCGATCGAGCGGGCGCTGGCGCTGGCGGTCTTCCTGTCGCTGATGCTGGGGGTCGGCACCGGGCTGGTGCTGGCGCATTATGTCGCGGGGCGGCTCAACACCATCGTCGCGGTGATCGACGCGGCGGGCGAGGGCGACCTGACCCGGCGCGTGTCGCTGGTCCGCGCCGACAGCGATGAGGGCGACGCCTTCGACCGGTTGGCCGAGCGGTTGAACGCGATGCTGGGCAAGATCGAGCAGCTGATGGCCGAGCTGCGCGTCGTCACCGACAGCCTGGCGCATGATCTCCGCTCGCCGCTCGCCCGGCTGCGGACCAAGACCGAGCAGGCGGTGCTGATCGCCGATCCGCACCAGCGCGAGGCGGCGCTGGGCGGGTTGCTGGTCGAAACCGATCTCATCATGCGCATGCTGACCATGGTGATCGAGATCAGCCGGTCCGAATCGGTGACGCGCGACCGGTTCACGCTGGTCGCCCCCGCCGATCTGGTCGAGGAGATCGGGGAGCTCTATGCGCCGGTCGCCGAGGATGCCGGACTGCGTTTCCTGATCGAGGTCGAGGATCGCCCCGCGCCGCTGCCGCTCCACCGCGAGCTGATGAGCCAGGCCCTGTCCAACCTGATCGACAATGCGCTGAAGCATGGCGCATCGGGGGCACAGGTCACGCTGCGCCTGTCGCGCGGGGTGGAGGGGATCGTCTTTCAGGTCGAGGATCGCGGGCCGGGCATCGCCGCGGCGGACCGGGCGCAGGCGCTCAAGCGATTCGGGCGACTCGATACCGCGCGCACCACGCCGGGGGCGGGGCTGGGCATGGCGCTGATCGAGGCGGTCGCCCGGCTGCATGGCGGGCGGTTCGAGCTGGCGGACAATGCGCCGGGATTGATCGCGCGGCTGGTGATTCCGTAACGACGCTTTCCTCCCCTGCAAGGGGAGGTGGCAGGCCGAAGGCCTGACGGAGGGGTATCGCGCCCTCGATAGGGGTGACACCCCTCCGACGCGCTGCGCGCGCCACCTCCCCTTGCAGGGGAGGAGTTGCAGGCACTTGCCGGCTGGGCTCAGCGCTTTACATCCCGCGGCATGGACTCCCTTTCCTTGTTCGGCCTTGCCGCCGTCTCCTTCACCCTGGTCTGCTATGCGAAAGAATCGGGCGCGCATTGGTGGACGCTGGGCTTCGTGTTGGGATGCCTGGCGGGGTCGGCCTATGGCTTTTTGCAGGGGGCCTGGCCGTTCGGCGTGGTCGAGCTGGTCTGGGCCGTCGTGTCCTTTCGCCGATGGTTGGAATTGCGACGGATTCGGGAACCGATCGCTTGACAGTGGGTTTCGCGGGCCCTAACTGACCATCCTTCCACCACCCCCGGTTTCACGACGCGCGATCTGCGTGCGTCGCGCTTCCGCGTGGCGGAACCATCGCGATGAGATGGAGCATGTGCGGCCATGCCATGCTTCGTGGAGCTAGGAGAATAAATTTCATGGCACGTATTGCGGGTGTCAACCTCCCGACCAACAAGCGCGTATTGATCGCGCTGACCTATATCCATGGCATCGGTCCGGCCAAGGCGAAGGAAATCACCGCCAAGCTGAACATCGCCGCCGACCGTCGCGTCCAGGACCTTTCGGACCAGGAAGTGCTCCAGATCCGTGAGACGATCGACTCCGATCACACGGTGGAAGGCGATCTGCGTCGCGAGACCGCGATGAACATCAAGCGCCTGATGGACCTGGCCTGCTATCGCGGCCTGCGTCACCGCAAGGGCCTGCCGGTCCGCGGCCAGCGCACGCACACCAACGCGCGCACCCGCAAGGGCAAGGCGAAGCCGATCGCGGGCAAGAAGAAGTAAGAATTTCGCCCGGGGGGCGAAATTTACTTCTTCTCCGCCGGAGGGCGGCGCGAGGCAGATTGCTTCCCGCTCTCCGCATCAGAGATACAGGTCAGGATAGAATTCAATGGCACGTGAACCGCAGCGCATTCGCCGTCGCGAGCGCAAGAACATCACCGCCGGCGTCGCGCACGTGAACGCCAGCTTCAACAACACCATGATCACCATCACCGACGCGCAGGGCAATGCCATTTCGTGGTCGTCGGCGGGCATGATGGGCTTCAAGGGCTCGCGCAAGTCGACCCCGTATGCGGCGCAGGTCGCGGCGGAAGACGCGGGCAAGAAGGCCGCCGAGCATGGCGTGCGCACCCTGGAAGTCGAAGTGAAGGGCCCGGGTTCGGGCCGCGAGTCGGCGCTGCGCGCGCTGCAGGCGGTCGGTTTCCAGATCACCTCGATCCGCGACGTCACCTCGATCCCGCACAACGGCGTGCGGCCTTCCAAGCGTCGCCGCGTCTGATGCTTCCCATGGCCGGCTGACGAGTCGGCCATGCCTCTCTCCACGGCTGGAACCGTCCCCGTTCCGGCCCATAACTCAGGGGAACCACGTGTCTGTCAACGCAAAGAACTGGCAGGAACTCAAGAAGCCCAACGCGCTCGAGAAAAAGGGTGGCGATGGCAAGCGGAAGGCGACGTTCGTTGCCGAACCGCTGGAGCGTGGCTTCGGCCTGACGCTGGGCAACGCGCTGCGCCGCGTGCTCCTGTCGTCGCTCCAGGGCGCGGCGGTCACCTCGATCAAGATCGAAAACGTGCTGCACGAGTTCTCGTCGCTGGCCGGTGTGCGTGAAGACGTCACCGACATCGTCCTGAACGTGAAGCAGCTCGCGATCCGCATGCAGGGCGAAGGCCCCAAGCGGCTCCAGCTGTCCGCGACCGGCCCCGCCACCGTCAAGGCCGGCGACATCGCCGTGTCGGGCGACATCGAGGTCATGAACAAGGACCTGGTGATCTGCCATCTCGACGAAGGTGCGACGCTCAACATGGAGCTGACCGCCGATATCGGGAAGGGCTATGTCCCCGCCGCGTCCAACCGTCCGGCCGATGCGCCGATCGGCCTGATCCCGGTCGATGCGCTCTACTCGCCGGTTCGCCAGGTGTCGTACAAGGTCGACCCGACCCGCGTCGGTCAGGACCTGGACTATGACAAGCTGACGCTCTCGGTCGAGACCGACGGCACCGTGACCCCGGAAGACGCCGTGGCCTATGCCGCGCGCATCCTTCAGGACCAGCTGGCGCTGTTCGTGCACTTCGACGACTCGGCGCTCACCCGCGCGGCCCCCGTGGGCCAGGCGGCGCTCCCGGTCGCCGGTGGCGAGCCGCAGAGCGACGCGCAGCAGATCAACCGTTACCTTCTCAAGAAGGTCGACGAGCTGGAACTGTCGGTGCGTTCGGCCAACTGCCTCAAGAACGACAACATCATCTATATCGGCGATCTGGTCGGCAAGACCGAGGCCGAGATGCTGCGCACCCCGAATTTCGGCCGCAAGTCGCTGAACGAAATCAAGGAAGTGCTGTCGTCCATGGGTCTGCGCCTGGGCATGGAAATCCCCGGCTGGCCGCCCGAGAATATCGAGGAAATGGCCAAGAAGCTGGAACAGGAGATCATGGGCTGAGCCGCACGCGGATAGCATCGCTATCCGCGAGACGGCGAAAGCCCGGCCGGCGGGTCGCCCACGGGCGACCCGTTCGACGTCAGGATCGCGGCTTCGCCGTGATCCGGTCGGGCCGCTCCACCAGCTTCGCTGGTACCCTCTCCAAGCCAGCTTGGGGAGGATTGGAATAGGCGAAGGTGACGGCCTCAACGGTCACCAGGTCTGGGGTACCGTGACACGGCCCCTTAACGAACGAAGGAACTACCCATGCGTCATCGCGTCGGCGGCCGTAAGCTGCAGCGTACCTCGGCTCATCGTACCGCGCTCTTCCGCAACATGTCGGCCGCGCTCATCAAGCACGAGCAGATCACCACCACCGTCGCCAAGGCGAAGGAACTGCGTCCCTATGTCGAAAAGCTGGTGACGCTGGCCAAGAAGGGCGGTCTCTCGAACCGTCGTCTGGCCCATGCCCGCCTGCTCGACGACGCGCAGCTGGTGAAGCTGTTCGACGTTCTGGCGTCGCGCTATGCGGACCGCAACGGTGGCTATACCCGCATCATCAAGGCCGGCATCCGCGCGTCGGACGCCTCGCCGATGGCGATCATCGAGTTCGTCGACCGCGACGTCTCGGCGAAGGGCCAGGATTCGGGTCCGGTCATGACCGAGGAAGATTTCGACGAAGCCGCGTAATTTCCGCGCGTCTTTCGAGACACCTTCGAGAGAGGGCCGTGCCAGCGATGGCGCGGCCCTTTTTCATATCCGCCATTTCACGCATATTCAGCCTGGCGAAAGCCGGGACGTATAACGTTACGGGTGCGAATCGAGGGAGGCTGGAAATGCGTCGCATGGCGGTCGGGTGGTTTCTGGCGGGTCTGGCGCTTCCCCTGCCGCTCGCGGCGCAGAACGGGGCGTCTCCGCCCACCACGTCGACGCAGGTCGTGCCGGTCGCACCGTTCATTCCCACCGACCGCGAACGGCAATGGCAGACCCCGCAACAGCGCAAGCAGGCGGACGCCATCGCCGGGGGCTTCGTCGCGGGCGCGCTGCTCACGACAGCGGTGGCGCTGACCGCGGGCAAGAATCTGACGCCCCATAGCGATTCGGGTGCGATCGATGTCTCCCGTCCGGTTCGTGCCGCCGAGGCGCCATCGCCCTATCGCGCGGAAACCGACGACGAGGCGGCGGTCCATGCCTGCGCCAAGGCGGCGGAAGGCGAGGGGCGGCGCAGCTTCGCGCTGGCGCAGGTCGGCCAGGTCCGCTCGGCCCATCCGCTGGGCAATGGCTATGACGTGCAGGGCGATGTGCTGCTGCGCACCAGTTACCGCGAGGCGGGCGAGAGCCGCGCCTTCCGCTGCCGCGTCGATGCGCAGGCGGTGCGGATGATCGCGATCGACGGGATTCAAACCCTCCCGACCCGGTAGCATTTTCCAAAAGACATCGCTATCGGACCGCCATGGAGCACCCCGACAGCATCCTCATCGTCGATTTCGGCAGCCAGGTCACCCAGCTCATCGCGCGCCGCGTGCGCGAGGCGGGGGTCTATAGCGAGATCGTTCCCTTCCAATCGGCCGAAGCGGCGTTCGCGCGGATCAAGCCCGCCGCGGTCATCCTGTCCGGCGGCCCGGCCTCCGTGGTGGACGAGAACTCCCCGCGCATCCCGCAGGCGATCCTCGACAGCGGCCTGCCGATGCTCGGCATCTGCTATGGCCAGCAGGCGCTGACCCAGCAGCTGGGCGGCAAGGTCGAGAAGGGCGACAGCGGCGAGTTCGGCGAGGCGTTCATCACTGTCGAGGGCGATTGCGCGCTGTTCGACGGCGTGTGGAACACCGGCGAGCGGCACCAGGTGTGGATGAGCCATGGCGACAAGGTCACGGCGCTGGCGCCGGGCTTCCGAGTCGTCGCGACCAGCCCCGGCGCGCCCTATGCGATCATCGCCAATGACGAACGCCGCATCTTCGCGATGCAGTTCCACCCCGAAGTCGTGCACACGCCCGACGGTGCCAAGCTGATCGGCAATTTCGTCCGTCACGTCGCCGGTCTCTCGGGCGACTGGACGATGGCCGAGTTCCGCGCCTCCAAGATCGCCGAGATCCGCGAGCAGGTGGGCAGCGGCCGGGTGATCTGCGGCCTGTCGGGCGGGGTCGACTCGTCGGTCGCCGCGCTGCTGATCCACGAGGCGATCGGTGACCAGCTGACCTGCGTCTTCGTCGACGGCGGCATCCTGCGCCAGGGCGAGGCCGAGCAGGTCGTCAGCCTGTTCCGGGGCCATTACAACATCCCGCTCGTCCATGTGGATGCGCAGGACCTGTTCATGAACGGCCTGGCGGGCGTCACCGACCCCGAGGCCAAGCGCAAGTTCATCGGCAAGACCTTCATCGACGTGTTCGAGGCGGAGGCCAAGAAGATCGGCGGCGCCGAGTTCCTCGCGCAGGGCACGCTCTACCCCGACGTGATCGAGAGCGTCAGCTTCACCGGCGGCCCGTCGGTGACGATCAAGAGCCACCACAATGTCGGCGGCCTGCCCGAGCGCATGAACATGAAGCTGGTCGAGCCGCTTCGCGAACTGTTCAAGGACGAGGTCCGCGTGCTGGGTCGCGAACTCGGGCTGCCCGACGTGTTCGTCGGCCGCCATCCGTTCCCCGGACCGGGCCTCGCCATCCGCATCCCCGGCGAGGTGACGCGCGAGCGTTGCGACATCCTGCGCAAGGCGGATGCGATCTATCTCGAGGAAATCCGCAACGCCGGGCTGTACGACGCCATCTGGCAGGCCTTTGCGGTCCTGCTGCCGGTGCGGTCGGTCGGCGTGATGGGCGACGGCCGGACCTACGACTCGGTGCTGGCGCTGCGGGCGGTGACTTCGGTCGACGGCATGACCGCGCAGGCGTTCGACTTCCCCGGAGACTTCCTGCCGCGCGTGACGACCCGGATCATCAACGAGGTCAAGGGCATCAACCGCGTCGTCTATGACTATACCAGCAAGCCCCCCGGCACGATCGAGTGGGAGTGACACGGCCCCGCGACCCTGCCGGACAGGGTCGCGGCCATACCGACCGACACGTCATGCAGCGCCTCGGCGAAAGCCGGGGCGTTTTGCTGTCTGCGATGAGGGGAGGGGGGAGTGGCGCGCCCGGAGGGATTCGAACCCCCGACCGAGGAGGTAGAAGCTCCTTGCTCTATCCAACTGAGCTACGGACGCGCGGATGGCGGTGTCCCTAGCGTGGTTTGACCGCCAAGGGAATGGCGATAAACAACGGTCCGTACGGCTTTGAGGGGATCGTAATGAGCGGGGAACGAATGGTCGCGGGCCGCGATCTGGAGCGGTCGGCCTTTCGCTGGTTCGACTTCGTCATGGCGGCGTTCGTCACCATCCTGCTGCTGTCCAACGTCATCGGCGCGGGCAAGGTCGCGGTGATCGACTTGCCGCTGGTCGGGCAGTGGCCGTTCGGGGCGGGCATCCTGTTCTTTCCGCTCAGCTATGTCATCGGCGACGTGCTGACCGAGGTTTACGGCTATGCCCGCGCGCGGCGGGTGATCTGGGCGGGCACGGCGGCGGTGCTGTTCATGGCGTTCATGAGCTGGATCGTGGTCGCGCTGCCCCCGGCGCCCAGCTGGACCAACCAGGCCGCTTATGAGGTGATCTTCGGCCAGGTGCCGCGCATCGTGCTCGCCAGCGTCTGCGCCTTCTGGGCGGGCGAGTTCGTCAATGCCTATGTCATGGCGCGGATGAAGCTGTGGACCGGCGGGCGGCACCTCTGGTCGCGGACGATCGGCTCGACGTTGGTGGGGCAGGGGGTGGACAGCCTGATCTTCTATCCGCTGGCCTTCTGGGGCGCGCAGGGGTGGACCACGCATCTGGTGGTCGTCGTGCTGTTCACCCAATGGGCGCTGAAAGTGGGCTGGGAGGTGCTGTTGACCCCCGTGACCTATCTGATCGTCGGCGGGCTGAAGCGCGCCGAGGGGGTGGATGTGTTCGACGAGGGGACCGACTTCACGCCGTTCCGGGCACGGGTTTGAATTGGGTTCACGCGAAGCCGCGAAGGAGTGGGGCATGAATGGGTTCGCGCAGAGGCGCAGAGGGCGCAGAGCTGCCCTACGTGGCGGTAGCCGCATGCTTTTGCCGCAAGCATGAGGCGGAAGGGATAAGGCCTCCACAAGACCAGACACCTCTGCGTCCTCCGCGCCTCCGCGCGAACAAAAACCTTCTTCGCGCCATCGCGGCTTCGCGCGAACAAAAAGGGGGAAGCGAGTCGCCCCGCTTCCCCTTTTCAGATTTCATCCCGTGGCCTTCGACTTCGCTCAGGCTGAACGGGGGAGGGGCGTTTAGGCCCCCACCATCTCCAGCAGGCCCTCGAACAGGCGTCGGCCATGGTCGCCGCCGTGCGCGGCTTCGATGCGGCGCTCGGGGTGGGGCATCATGCCCAGCACGTTGCGCTTCTCGTTCAGCACGCCCGCAATCGACCGTGCCGAGCCGTTGACGTCCTCGGCATAGCGGAAGGCCACGCGGCCTTCGCCTTCGAGGCGGTCGAGGGTGTCGGCATCGGCGAAATAATTGCCGTCATGATGCGCGACCGGGATACGGATCGTCTCGCCCTGCTGGTACAGCCGGGTGAAGGCGCTGTCGGTGTTGGCCACCTCCAGATCCACGTCGCGGCAGACGAAGTTGAGCGAGCGGTTGCGCATCAGCGCGCCCGGCAGCAGCCCGGTTTCGGCCAGCACCTGGAAGCCGTTGCACACGCCGAACACCGGCGTACCGCCATTGGCCGCATCCACGACCGCGCGCATGATCGGCGAGCGGGCCGCGATCGCGCCGCAGCGCAGGTAATCGCCGTAAGAGAAGCCGCCCGGCACGCCGATCAGCCCCAGCCCCTCGGGCAGTTCGCTGTCGCCGTGCCAGACCATGGCCGGCTTCACGCCCGTCACCGCCTCCAGCGCGACGGCGAGGTCGCGGTCGCAGTTCGAGCCCGGAAAGACGATTACGGCGGTCTTCATCAGGCGCGCTCCACCCGGTAATTCTCGATCACGGTGTTGGCGAGGAGCTGGCGGCACATCTCGTCGATCTGCGCGTCGGTGGTCGCGTCGGCGACTTCCAGCTCGATCAGCTTGCCCGCGCGGACGTCGTTCACGCCCGCAAAGCCCAGGCTTTCCAGCGCGTGGTGGATCGCCTTGCCCTGCGGGTCGAGCACGCCGGGCTTCAGGGTGACGAAAATCTTCAGCTTCATTACTTGCCCCGGCTCTTGCGGTGTTCTTCGAGGTCGAGGACGGCGGTGTCGCCCCCCTCGGGCAGCAGGCCCAGACGGCGCGCCACTTCCTGATAGGCTTCCACCTCGCCGCCCAGGTCGCGACGGAAGCGATCCTTGTCCAGCTTTTCGTTGGTGGTCATGTCCCACAGGCGGCAGCCATCGGGGCTGATCTCGTCGGCCAGGATGATCCGACCGAAGTCATTGTCCCAGATGCGGCCGAATTCCAGCTTGAAGTCGACCAGGCGGATGCCGATCGCGGCAAACATGCCCGACAGGAAGTCGTTCACGCGGATCGCCAGGTCGGCGATGTCGTGCATTTCTTCCTGGCTGGCCCAGCCGAAGCAGGCGATATGCTCGTCGGTGACCATCGGGTCGCCCAGCGCATCGTCCTTGTAATAATATTCGATGATCGTGCGGGGCAGCTTCACGCCCTCTTCGATGCCCAGGCGCTTGGACAGCGAGCCCGCCGCGACGTTGCGCACCACGACCTCGATCGGCACGATCTCGACCTGGCGGATCAACTGCTCGCGCATGTTCAGGCGGCGGATGAAGTGGGTCGGCACGCCGATATGGTCGAGCATGGTGAAGACATGCTCGGAGATACGGTTGTTGAGCACGCCCTTGCCGTTGATCGTGCCCTTCTTCTGGGCATTGAACGCGGTGGCGTCGTCCTTGAAATACTGGATCAGCGTGCCGGGCTCGGGGCCCTCGTACAGGATCTTGGCCTTGCCTTCGTAGATTTGGCGGCGGCGAGCCATGCGGCGGTCCCCTGAAATGAGTACAGCCCCGGTGCCCCACATGCTGAGGCCCGAGGCGGGATGGCGCGGCCTATAATCGAAGGTGCGGGCGGGCGCAATGGAGGCGTGCGGCCTTGCGGTGCGGACAGGCTCCTTCCGACGCGCAAGCAACGAAAGGCGTATGGAAGATGAAGGTCGCGTAATGTCCCGGCCATGATGGACATGATTTTCACGGTATATGAAAAAACGGTAAGATGGAAAGTATAGGAAACCGATCGTCCAAGTCATGGGTTCTGTCGATGCTTGCAAAGGAGGAAGTCATGAACAAGCTGATGATCGGTGTTGTTGGTGGGGCTCTGATGCTGACGGCGGGTGTTGCCGTGGCGCGGCCGATGCACATGGCGCAGGCGCCGCTGGTCTATGAACAGGCGCGTGTTCCGCTGGCCAATGGCATGGAGGCCATCGCGGTGGTCAAGAACGGCAGGACGGAGCGGACCGTCGCCTGTCGCGATACCGCCGATGTCCTCGCCACCTTCCGCCCCGAGGCCATCGCCTTCGCGCCCGGCCATAATGCCAAGGGCAAGGCCGTGACCGATGAGGAAGTCGCCGGGGTCGAGACCTTCACCCCCGTCGCGTTCCAGAACTGCACGGTCGCGGCGGGCAACCACTTCGCCCAGGACGTCAACCAGGCGCAGGCGAACCACGCCTGATCCGGATGGTCGCAAGGCAGGCGGGCGCGGCGCTCCCAACGTGCCCGCCTTGCCCGGCGATCCCGTCTCTGGCGATTTGTTCTCTTTTTGATCCGCCCGATTGCCCCTGCGCGCATCGCTTGCTAGAAGCGACGCTCCCATGGCGATCGATCTCCGCGACAATCCCCCCGTCGGCATCCTGGATGCCCCCTTCGACAGCGCGCTGTCCGAACGGTATCTGGTCTATGCGCTGTCCACGATCACGGCGCGCTCGCTGCCCGACGTGCGCGATGGCCTGAAGCCGGTGCATCGCCGGTTGCTCTGGGCGATGCGGCTGCTCAAGCTCGACCCGGCGGCGGGCTACAAGAAATGCGCGCGCGTCGTCGGCGACGTGATCGGTAAATATCATCCGCATGGCGACCAGTCGGTCTATGACGCGATGGTCCGTCTCGCCCAGGATTTCGCGCTTCGCTATCCGTTGGTCGACGGGCAGGGCAATTTCGGCAATATCGACGGCGATAACGCCGCCGCCTATCGTTATACCGAGGCACGGCTGACCCAGGTCGCGATCGACCTGATGGATGGGCTGGACGAGGATGCCGTCGCCTATCGCCCGACCTATAATGGCGAGGAGCAGGAGCCCGAGCTGTTTCCCGGCCTGTTCCCCAATCTGCTCGCCAATGGCGCGAGCGGGATCGCGGTCGGCATGGCGACCAGCATCCCGCCGCACAACGCCGCCGAGCTGCTGGATGCCGCGATCCTGCTGGTCGATCGGCCCGATGCCGATGACGATGCGATCCTGGCGCTGGTCAAGGGGCCGGACTTCCCGACCGGCGGCATCGTCGTCGATGCGCCTGCCATATTGCGCGAAAGCTACACCACCGGGCGGGGCGGCTTCCGCGTCCGCGCGCGCTGGGAGATTGAGCGCGAGAAGGGCGGCGGCTGGCAGATCGTCGTCAGCGAAATCCCTTACGGCGTCGCCAAGGGCAAGCTGATCGAACAGATTGCGACGCTCATCAACGACAAGAAGCTGCCGATCCTGGCCGATGTCCGCGACGAATCGGATGCGCAGGTCCGTATCGTGCTGGAGCCGCGCGCGCGCACCGTCGATCCGCAGGTGCTGATGGACGGGCTGTTCCGCTTCTCCGACCTGGAGACGCGGATCAGCCTGAACCTCAACGTGCTGGACAAGGACCGCACCCCGCGCGTCATGTCCCTGCGCGAGGCGCTGGCGGCCTGGGTCGAGCATCAGTTCGTGGTGCTGCGGCGCCGTTCCGAACATCGGCTCGGCAAGATCGCGGACCGGATCGAGCTGCTCGACGGCTATCTGGTCGCCTATCTCAACCTCGACCGGGTGATCGAGATCATCCGCACCGAGGACGAGCCCAAGGCGGTGATGATCGCCGAATTCCGCCTGACCGACCGTCAGGCCGAGGCGATCCTCAACATGCGCCTCCGTTCGCTGCGGCGGCTGGAGGAGTTCGAGATTCGCGGCGAGCGCGACAAGCTCGACAAGGAACGCGAGCAGCTCACCCTGCTGCTCGGCTCCGAACAGCGCCAGCGGACGCGGATGAAGAAGGATCTGGGCCGGATTCGCGACCGCTATGGTCCCGAGACCGCGCTGGGCGCGCGCCGCACGCTGATCGAGGAAGCCGCGCCGACCCGCGACATCCCGCTGGAGGCGATGATCGAGCGCGAGCCGATCACCGTCATCCTGTCGCAGCGCGGCTGGATTCGCGCGATGAAGGGGCATGTCGACCTGGCCTCGGCGGATACCGCCAAGTTCAAGGAAGGCGACGGCCCCGCTTTCGCCTTCCATGCGCAGACCACCGACAAGCTGTTGCTGGCGGCGGCGAATGGGCGGTTCTTCACCCTGGCCGCCGACAAGCTGCCCGGCGGGCGCGGCTTTGGCGAGCCGGTGCGCGCGATGATCGACCTGGACGGATCGATCGGCATCGTCGGCTTCCTGCCCGCCGCGCGCGCGGCCAAGCTGCTGGTCGCGGCCTCGGACGGGCGCGGCTTCGTCGTGCCGACCGCCGACACCATCGCCGAGACGCGAAAAGGAAAGACGGTGCTGACGCCGCGCGCCGGAGCGGCGCTGAAGGTCGTGCGTCCCGTGGGGGCGGACGATGATTATGTCGCGGCGATCGGCGACAACCGCAAATTGCTCGTCTTCCCGCTGACCGAGTTCGTCGAACTATCGCGCGGCACCGGGGTCCAGCTGCAACGCTATCGCGACGGCGGCCTGTCCGATGCGACGACCTTCGTCTTCAAGGACGGGTTGAGCTGGCCGATGGGCGGCGAGACGGGGCGCGTGCGGACCGAGGCCGATCTGTCCGCTTGGCGGACCGCGCGCGGGGCGGCAGGGCGGATGCCGCCGACCGGCTTCCCCCGCGATAATCGTTTCGATTGACCGTCCCCGATCGACGGCGTGTTTCCGATTATGGCGGACTGAACCGTTTACGGCGTCAATTTCGCTGAAATTTTAGGGGGTTTTAACGATCGGCCGATAAATGGTCGGTAGATGGCTTCGACCGCTTATCCAATCCCGCGACCCTTGCCGCGCCCAATCGCGACTCTGACGTCGTGCGCGGTCGAGATCATGGCGATCCCGGCGGCGGAAATCGCGATGCGCGCGGATGGGCCCGGCATCGTCACGGTCAACGCCCCCTATCGCCGTGCCGGTCTGACCGAGGCGCGGTCCGATGCGCTGATCATGGCCGAGGTGACGAAGCGAATCGGCGATCTCCAGAGCCTGGGCGGCAAGTCGATCGAATTCCCGCTGGCGCTCGGCGAGGCCATCGACTGCCGGTATTTTCAGGTCACGCTCGCCCGCTCGGCGGAGGAACGCGCGGACCAATATGTCCTCATGCTGGTCGACCAGACCGCCCAGCATCATACCGAGCGCAGCCTGCGGCGCGAAATGACGACCGACAGCCTGACCGGCCTGCCCAATCGTCAGGGATTCGGTGACCTGATCGAGTCGATGATGGCGACCGGCCATTCGCATGCGGTGCTGGTCATCGATCTCAACCGCTTCGGTCGGCTGAACGCCTGTATGGGCTCGCTGGTCGGCGACGAGCTGCTGATCACCGTCGCACGCCGGTTGAAGGGCGCGCTGCGGTCGCGCGACTCGATCGGGCGGATCGGCGGCAATGAATTCGGCATCCTGATGATGATCGACGAGAGCGAGGACGAGGCGCATGTCCTGGCCGACCGGATCGACCGCGCGCTGCGCTCGCCCTTCCGGCTGACCGATTACGAGGTGAATGTCGAGGCGTCGGTGGGCATCGCCTTCAACGCCGACGACGATGGCGACGGCGATGCCGAGGAGCTGATCCGCCACGCCCAGTTCGCGGTGAAACGCGCCAAGGCGGCGGGCCGGACCGAGGTCTATCACCCCCAGGCCTTCACCATCGCGCGCGCCCAGTTCGCGATGGAGACCTCGCTGCGCCGCGCGATCGAGCGTGAGGAACTGCATCTCGCCTATCAGCCGATCTGCGATCTCTCAACGGGCCGCATGGTCTCGTTCGAGGCGCTGGCGCGGTGGCGCGATGCCGAGGGGTGCGACCATTCCCCGGTCGACTTCATCCCGGTCGCCGAGGAATCGGGGCTGATCGTGCCGCTCGGCCGCTGGGCGGTGCAGCAGGCGACGATGCAGCTGGCCGAATGGGACCGCATCGCGGGCGGCTCGTGCGGGATGCGGATGTCGGTCAACGTCTCGGCGATCCAGCTCCAGCGCGATGCCATCCCGGCCGTGATCGACGGCGCGCTGGGCAAGGCCGGCATCGCGGGCGACCGGCTGACGCTGGAGCTGACCGAAAGCGCGATCGTCGGCGATCCCGACGGCGTGACCATGATCATGGAAGGGCTGAAGGAACTCGGCACGACGGTGGCGATGGACGATTTCGGCACCGGCTATTCCAATCTCGCCTATCTCCAGAAACTGCCCATCGACATTCTCAAGATCGACCGCAGCTTCGTGAACGGCATGCTGGCCGACCGCGACAAGATCGCCATCGTCCGCGCGATCATGGGGCTGGCGCAGGCGCTGGGCATGAAGACCACCGCCGAGGGGATCGAGACGATCGAACTCGGCCAGACGCTGGCCGCGCTGGGCTGCACCTATGGCCAGGGCTATCTCTATGCCAAGCCGCTCGACCCCGAGGCGGCCTGGGCGATGATCGCGGCTCAGGCCTGAGCCACCGCCGCGTCGGCCAGCTCGGCGACCCGGTCCGCGTCCGGAAAGCCCTCCGCGATCCACCGGGTTTCCACCTGACGTAGCAGCCGCGCGACATCGGGGCCCTTGCGCACGCCGCGCTCGACCAGCGCCCCGCCGGTCAGCGGCAGGGCAGGGGGCGTCCAATCACGGATCGCCGCCACCGATTCGCCCGCCAGCAATAGCCGGTCGACCGCGCCGGTCGTGCCCACCCGGTATGCCAGCGCATGGGGCCCCTCATCGCCCGGCCCGGCGGTCGCGGCGATCAGGCGCTTGCGGTCCAGGTTGGACAGCTTCAACCGCGCGCCCACCGGCTCGGCGGCTTCGGGGGGCAGCAGCGCGGCGAGGCGGCGGATCGGGTCGGGGGCGATTCCTGCCGCCGCTTCCGCTTCGGCGAGGCGGGCCAGCCGGTCGGCCCCGGCGCTATCGATCTCGGGGATGACCGCGCGGAAGATGCCCTGTTCGACCATCAGCGCGACCACCGGCACCGCGCGCACCGCCACCAGCAGCTTCAGCAATTCGGCCGCGATCCGCTCGCGCGACAGCGCCATCAGGTCGTTGGCGCGCTGCGTACAGGCGTCCAGCCCGGCCTGGTCGATCGCCTGGCCGAAGCGTGCGTGAAAGCGGAAGAAGCGCAGGATGCGGAGATGATCCTCGGCGATGCGCTGCAACGGATCGCCGATGAAGCGGACCCGCCCCGCCTTCAGATCGTCCAGCCCGCCGAAATAATCGAACAGCTCGGCCGTCACCGGATCGGCATAGAGCGCGTTCATCGTGAAGTCGCGCCGCGCCGCATCCTCGCGCCAGTCGTCGGTGAAGGCGACGACGGCGTGGCGGCCATCGGTCGACACGTCGCGGCGCAGCGTCGTGACCTCGACCGGACCATCGGGCAGGACGGCGGTGATCGTGCCATGCGCGATGCCGGTCGGCACCGGCTTGAACCCCGCCTCGCGCACGCGCGCGATGACCGTCTCGGGCGACAGCGGCGTGGCGAGGTCGATGTCCGCCACCGTCTGGCCCAGCAGCGAATCACGCACCGCGCCGCCGACGAACCGCGCCTCCAGCCGCTCGGCCAGCGCGATCAGGTCGCCTCGGTCGGTCCAGGGGGCGGCCCCAGCCGTCATGCCGCCCATTGCAGCCGCCGCGACAGGTTGACGATCATCGCGGCTGTCGCGCCCCAGATGCGCCGGTCGTTCCATAATATCTCGTAAAAATGACGGGTTTGCCCGCGCCAGGGTGCGCTGACCCGGCGGTGATGGGCGGGATCGAGGACATAGGCGAGCGGCACCTCGAACAGGTTCGCCACCTCCGCCTCGGATGGATACAGGGTCAGGTCGGGCGGGATGACGCCCAGCACCGGCGTCACCTCGAATCCGGTGACGGTGCGATAGCGGTCGGCGAGCCCGACCACCGTCACCGCGTGGGGCGACAGGCCGATTTCCTCCTCCGCCTCGCGCAGCGCGGTGGCGACCAGATCGACGTCACCCGGATCGGCGCGGCCGCCCGGAAAGGCGATCTGCCCGGCATGGTTGCGCAGATGCTCGGTCCGCTGGGTCAGGACCAGGCCCGGCTCGGCGCGATCGGTGACGGGCACCAGCACCGCTGCGGCGGTGGGTGTCGCGGCGGTTTCGGGCAGGATGTCCCCGTCGCCGGTCAACAGGTCGGCAACGGGTATCCGCGCCATCGCCTGTGCCAGCCTTTCGGCCAGCGTCATGCGTCGGTCGCGGGCACGATGGGAAAGAAGGCGCCGTCGCTCCAAAGTCCCGGCGGCCTGTCGCCCCCCGCCAGCGCCCGTTCGGCCAGTTCGTAATAGACCGGCCGCGCGATCAGCGCCTCCAGCCCGTCGCGGACATGCAGATAGGGGCGGGGGCCATCCTCGCCCTCGGCGAAGCGCAGCCCGTGCGCGGGGCCCGCGGCGACAAGGTCTCCGGTGTTGAGCTGGAATGTCAGCCGCGTGTCGCGGCCCTCGCCCTGCGCCTTGAGCGTCACCGCGACGAAGGGCGCATCCTCAACCGCGATGTCGAGCTTTTCGACCGGCGTGACCAGGACGTGGCGGCCATCGGCTTCGCGGCGCAGGATGGTCGAGAACAGCCGGACCATGGCGGGGCGGCCAATCGGGCTGCCCTGATGATACCAGGTGCCATCGCGGGCGATCCGCATCGCGCTGTCGCCGCAATGGGTGGGATTCCATTGCGAGATGGGGGGCAGCTTCTGCGCCTCCATCGCGCGCACGATCTCGGCGAGGCTGAGCGAGGACAGGTCGGGGGGCGGCGCCATGGGCATGATCGGTCTGAGTTAGGGACGCAGGGGGCGCAGGTAAAGCCCGGCCTCAGCCCGCGGCGCTCAGCATGCCGGGACCGGCCGGCACATCGGGGCCGCGCGCCAGCAGCCGGTGCCGCTCGACCGGGCCGGGTAATCGCCAGTCCGCCGTCCGGTCGGCGGTGAAGCCAAAGAAGCGGCCATAATATTCCGGGTCGCCGATCAGCATCATCGCGCGGTCCAGCCCCTGTTCGGTGGCGGTGGCGAGCATGTGCGTCAGCAGGCGGCGGCCCAGTCCGTCCCGCTGATGATCGGGGGCGACCGCGACCGGGCCGACCATCACCATGGGATGCACCCCGCCCGCATCGTCGGCGAGCGCGACCGGCCAGCACTGGATCGAACCCAGCAGCGCGCCGTCCTCGTCCAGCGCGGCAAAGCAGAGCGAGGCGATCGCCGCGACGGTCCCGCGCACCTTATAGGCGGTCCGCGCCTGGCGCCCCGGCGGAAAGGCGCGGTCGAGCAGCGCCTCCACGGCGGCGGGATCGACCCTGTCGAGCGGAACAAGGGCAGTCGTCTCGGTCACAACGGGTGGGGTCCGATCGCGGCAGAAGGAGAGGGGAGAATGCGCGCGCCCTTAATCCGCTCCTCGGCGGATGCAAAGCCCTGCGGCTCCGCGCCGCCACTTCCCTTGCGCGTGGGCTCTGCTAGAGCCCTGGCATGGAAGACCGTCTCCAGCTCGAAGTCCACGACCTCGAAGTCCAGGTGCTGACCGGCATCTACTCCGAGGAAACGCATCTGCCGCAACCGCTGCGCATCTCGCTGACCGTCGATCTCGACTGTCCCGCCCATTATGCGCCCGACACGCCGCTGGGCGAGTCGAAGAATTATCTCGACCTGAAACATGCCGCGACGCAGTTGCCCGAAGGCGTGCATTTCACGCTGATCGAGGGGGTTGCCGACCATATCTGCGACACGCTGTTCCTTCAGGACAAGCGGGTTCGGCGCGTGAAGGTGAAGATCGTGAAGCTGGCCATCGCCGAGGATGGCGAGGCGATCGGCATCACGCTGGTCCGCCACCGCCGCTGATCGGGGCATGACCGCGCGGCGAATCGACGTGGCGCCGGGGGACGATGTCGCGGCGCTCGTCGCGGCGAATCCCGGCTGCGACCTGATCCTGGTGCTGCGCCCCGGTCGCGATCCCGTGGCGCAGGCGATGGCGGAGGCGGCGATCGGGCCGCTCGCGGTCGCGGCTGCTCCCGATGCGCGGATCAATGCCGTGATTTGCCGCGATACCGCGTCCGATCAGGCGGTCGCGGCGGCGGTCGCCTATCTCGCCGCCGCGCACGCCGTCACGGGTCAGTTGCTGACGCTGGGCAGCTGACGCTCGCGGACGCAGGGGCCGAGCTTCTGGATGACGAAGCGATAATCCTCCTGCGCCGCCTGGGCATCCTGCGGCGAGAGCGAGGCGGTGCTGCGATCGGGCAGCGATTCGGGCAGCGCGCAGGCCAGCCGGTACCAGAGCAGCGTATCGCGCGCGGGCGGGGCCGCCGATTCGTCGACGATCTCGCTCAGCGCCACGGCATAGCGGCGTTCCTCGCCCGGACGCCGCAGGACCGACAATGAGACCGGGCGATTATTGGCGGTGGTGAGGAATATCTGCGTCTCGCCTTCGCCGGGCAGGCTGCCCGCCACGTAAAAGGCATTGCCGACGCCGGTGATGACCGGCGGCGCGTCCGGCGACAGCGCATCGCGCGCGATGGTCCGGCTGCGCTGCTCGGTATCGGGCGTCCAGGGCAGCTGCGCATCGGGCGCGACCAGTTGAAGCTGGTCGGGGGCATTGGGCACCCGCCGTGCGTAGATCAGCACGCGCATCTTCTTCAGCCGCGGCGCGCGGCCCCGCGCGTCCGTCGCCGCATCGTAGAGATAGCCGACGCGCGCCGGCAGGCCGCCCGATCCGCGGATCAGCGTGCCGACATCGGCCTCGACATAGAAACGCTGCCGACCGGGGGCGACGCCGGCGGCCTCCGGCCCCTTGATCGCGGCCGCCGAGCGGATCGTCACGTCGGCGATCACCGGGGCCGACAGGACCAGGTCGGCGAGGTCGGCATAGCCGGGGCCTGTTTGCGCTACCATCGGATCGCCCGCGCGCACCGACGGCGCGGTCGCCACTTGCGCCCCGACCGGGCCTGCAAACGATAGCATCGCGGCCGCGATGGTGGTAGCATGGAGGGCGTGGGAGAGGGGTTTCATCGCTTCGCGCTACTCCTTCGTGTATTAACGGTACAGAAATAATTTTGTCATGGCGTGCTTGTACGTTTATTACGTCCGACAAACTGATTGCACCGCGCCAGCCGTGACGATAGGGTCCGAGGCTCTGCCGCATGCGTGAGCGCATGGCAGGAGTTTCCCACGTCCCCACGCTACGGCGAGGCGAAACTGGCAGACTGAGGAGTTTCGTTGCTGAATGGCCTATACTGACCAGAAGATGTCCGGGGGCAAGGTGGTCGCGATCGTTATCGTCGTGCTCATCCATGCTGCCCTGGGCTACGCCTTCGTCACGGGACTGGCATACCAGTACGTGAAGAAGGCGACCGAAAAGCTCGACACGTTCAACGTGGAGGAGCCGCCGCCCCCGCCACCGCCGGATGAACCGCCGCCCCCGCCGCCGGAGCAGCCCAACCTGCCTCCGCCGCCGACCACGGTGGTGACGCCGCCGCCGATCGTCAACGTGCCCTCGCCGGCGCCGACGATCTCGACGACGAGCATCATCCCGCTCAGCCAGCCGACCGCACCGCCGGCCCCGCCTGCGCCGCCGGCTCCGCCCGCGCCGCCGCCTGCGCCGACGGTCTCGAAGGCTGCCGGTCTGCGCGGTAACCCGGGCCAGTATTTCGGTCCCGACGCCTATCCGCCCTCGGCCCAGCGCGAAGGCGCGGAAGGCCGCGTGTCGGCCAAGCTGTCGATCGGCACCGATGGGCGCGTCACCGACTGCACGATCCTGTCGGGCAGCGGCAACCGGGCCCTTGACGATGCCACCTGCCGCATCTCGAAGGCGCGCGTGCGTTTCACGCCCGCCCAGGACGCGGCCGGCAACCCCGTCGCATCGTCGTACACGCTTAACATCCGTTGGCAGCTGCCACAGGAATAACGGCTAAAAGCCGATCACACCCAACGCTTTAGTCAGAGGACCTAACCAATCATGCTCACCACCATCCTCGCCGCGGGCGGCGCTGCGGCCGGTGCCGAAAATCCGTACGGCCTCGGCCAGGCTCTGAAAGAGGGCGGCCTCATCTCGCAGTCGGTGTTCACCATCCTCTGCCTGATGTCGATCGTGTCGTTCTACATCCTGTTCTCGAAGCTGTTCGAGCAGCAGAAGATCATCAACCAGGCGAAGCGCGTTCGTCAGGGCTTCTGGTCGTCGAACTCGCTGCGCGAAGGTTCGGCCAAGCTCGAGAAGAACTCGGCCTACAAGCAGATCGTCGACGACGGTCTGGCCGCTCAGGACCAGCATTCGAAGCTGACCGATCCGGTCGAAGCGCATGACTGGCTGCACGGCTCGCTGGCGCGTTCGGAAGCCGCGATCAACTCGAAGCTGGGCGGCGGTCTCGCCTTCCTGGCGACCGTCGGTGCGACCGCGCCGTTCATCGGTCTGTTCGGTACGGTTATCGGCATCTACCGCGCGCTCATCAAGATCGGCTCGTCGGGCCAGGCGTCGATCGACGCGGTCGCCGGTCCGGTCGGTGAAGCGCTCATCATGACCGCGCTGGGTCTCGTCGTCGCCGTTCCGGCGGTGCTCGCCTTCAACTGGCTGCAGCGTCGTAACAAGGGCATCGCGGAAGACCTGTCGTCGTTCTCGAACGACGTGCTGGGCTTCCTGGCCTCGAACGGTGCGGTTCGTCCGGCCGTTGCCGGTGCCAAGCCGACCGCCGTCAAGGCGACCCCGGCGACGACCACGGCCGGTCAGGCCGGTGGCGTTCAGACGCGCGCCTGAGCCTAAGGGGGCGGGGACCGGCCGTTCGCGGCACGGCCCCGCCACCCCCCGTCGACCCGGCTCCGGGACGGCGAAAGAATGCATGGATAGGATAGCTCTCTCATGGCGATGAGCGTTGGCGGGGACTCCGCCGAGAAACCGATGTCGGAGATCAACACGACGCCCCTCGTGGACGTCATGCTGGTTCTCCTCATCATCTTCCTGATCGCGGTTCCGGTCGTGATTCAGACCGTTCCGCTCAAGCTGCCGAGCGTCCGCTTCGATCCGACGACGACGAAGCCGGAAAACGTCTCGCTTTCGGTGACCAGCGAAAATGGTCAGTGCAAGGTGTATTGGGGCCTCAGCCCCGTGACCTCGACCGAGCTGCGTGACAAGGCGGTTCAGAAGCTGAAGGCCGAGATCGAGCGGCTTGGGCCGAACATCACGCCCGATCAGCTGCCCGAGGCGCATATTCGCGGCGACGTGAATACGCCGTATCGGTGCATTGGCGGCACCATCTACACGATGCAGCAGGCCGGTTTCGCCCGTGTCGGCTTCATCTCCGAGCCGCCCCCCGGCGGCAACCCCCGCGCCTGATCGGCCGGGCGGACAGAATAGGAGTTAGCACGCCATGGCAATGAGCGCCGGATCCGATGATGGCGAGCCGATGATGGACATGAACACGACGCCGTTGATCGACGTCATGCTCGTGCTCCTCATCATGTTCATCATCACCATCCCGATCCAGACTCACGCGGTGAAGGTCGACCTGCCGGTCAACTCGAAGAACAACACGCCCGTCGTGAACAGCGAGAAGAACAAGGTCGGCATCGACGCCGCCGGTACGGTGACCTGGAACGGCACGCCGGTCGACGAGGTGACGCTGCGTCAGTATCTCGACCAGACGGCGGCCATGAACCCCGAGCCGGAACTGCACTTCCAGCCGGCCCCCGACGCCAAATATGTCAAGGTCGACGAGATC
Organism: Sphingomonas sp. SORGH_AS_0870; assembly: GCF_031453175.1. NCBI lineage: Bacteria > Pseudomonadati > Pseudomonadota > Alphaproteobacteria > Sphingomonadales > Sphingomonadaceae > Sphingomonas > Sphingomonas sp. SORGH_AS_0870. The sequence continues at coordinate 3,502,634 of NZ_JAVIYW010000002.1, read as the reverse complement.
CTGGCAGTCATCAAGCGTTCGGCGGTCAGCAAGCTCGGCTTCATCGGCAACGAGCAGTATCGCAACGACTTCTGATCGAAGCGATCCCGTTCGTGACGGACCAGGGCGGCCTCTTCGGAGGCCGCCTTTTTTATGCCCGGGGGCAGGGGTTGAGAGGCGGGGCGTGAGCGCGGCCGAGTACGGAGGGCGTCGCGCTGGTGCCGGAGACCGGCGGGGGCAACGGGGCCCCATGATCACTATTGGCTATCCTGCGATGATCGGCCTTAGGCGAACGGGGCCATCACCTGTTGTCTTCGGGAAGAATTTCCCCCGACGCGTCGGAAATCCGGTGTCGCCCGACCATCGGCAACGCCTTCGGCCCTTGCGGGGGTTTCACAAAAATGACAACATGCCGTCATAAAAGTGAAACATGGAGAAGGGCAATGCGTGGCATGTCTTTGGCTCTGATCGTCGCGGCGGCGGGTATGGCAGCCCCAGCCATCGCCCAGGATCGCTGGCCGCAAAGGACGGGCTATCAGGAGATCGCCGCCGGGAAGCTGGTAGCAGCGGAGCGGACCCTGCTCCAGGAGCGCCGGGCCAGCCCCGACAGCCCGGAACTGATGCTCAACCTCGCCGCAGTCTATGCCCAAACCGGACGCGCGTCCGAGGCGCGATCGCTTTATGCGGCTGTCTTGCAGGAAAAGCCGATTGCCATGGACATGCCTTCGGGCGCGGTGATTTCCTCGCACCGCGTCGCGGAGACGGGCCTTCGCCAACTGAACCGGACATTCGCTTCGCGCTGAAGCGAGAAGGGGTAGGTCGGGTTCGAATCTGCCTTAGTGTCGCGCGCCGGGTGAGACGATCGCGGGAAGTTCGAGGGCCATGCCTGAACCCGGCCGTTGACCGCACTCGGGCCGAACGGAGTGGGGCAGCATCTCCGATAGTGGGGTTTGGCGCGCTCTGTTGTCCCGCGCCCCGATATATCCCGCGGCGATGTCGAAGGCCGATCGCCATTCAGCAATGCCTTTCCTTCCCTCGCCCCTTGCAGAGGGGAGAGGGTTGCGGAGACTTGGTCTTTGCGTAAGCAAAGGCTTAGTCGGAGCTGGGTGAGGGGTGGGCGCTCGCTTTGGGAGCGCGCGAGCCTTTGGGCTCGCTCGTCCCCTCACCCAAGCTGCGCTAGCCAGCAGGCTGGCAAGCTTCGCTAACCCTCTCCCCTGTCCAGGGGAGAGGGAAGAAGAAGCAGTACTGAATGTCGATTGGCCTTAATATTGCTGGATAGGCGGCGTCCGCCATCATCCCGGCGATTTGCACCGTCGTCCTGCCCTTGGCGGGGTTCCTCCGCCAGAGGCGGCCCGTTGCCTAAGGGGACCCACCCCGGCAGAGGCCGGGGTGCAGTCAGGCGATGATTAGAGCAAATCACAATCCCCGAACGGGATCGCCGCTTTCGCTGAATGGCCCTGAGGGGAGTTTCGCCGGGGAATACCGGCAGCGAAGTAACAGGCCGATGGCCTGACGGAGAATGTCCCAGCCAACAGTCCGTAGCCGGGGCTCGCGATCCGGTCTTGCGACAGGGGAGCGCGTTATGCGTCGCCATAAGGCTCGCGTTCGCACGCGACGCAGGGTGGTCGGCACGGAAGAGGCTTGTCTGCTGCCACCGACCGTGATCGAACAGCGGAATGTGCAATCTTTACAGCATCAAGGTGGATCCCCGAACCTATTTCGACGCGCTGGGCGCGACGGAGGACGCGGCCAATGGGCTGGCGGTGGAGAAGGATTACGCCGCTCCCGGCAAGCCCGCTTATGTCGTCCGTCTCGAAGAGGGCCAGCGGGTGCTGAGCACGATGCGCTGGGGTTTCCCGACCCGCAAGCCGCGCAAGCGGCCCGCGCGCGAGGGAGAATTGCCTTTCCTCTACGACTGGTGGACCAATGCCCGCAACATGCAGAGCGGCATGTGGAAGCCTTGGCTGACGAACGCCCAACACCGATGCCTGGTGCCCTTCACCCGTTTCTCCGAGCCCAAGGCTGCCGCCGATCGCCAGGGTCCAGGCGACATCCATTGGTGGTTCACCGTCGAGGATCAGGCGGTGCCGTGCTTCGCCGGGCTGTGGAAGGTCGACCGGGATCATGACCGGGTCTATGCCTTTTGCACGACCGAGCCCAATCCGCTGGTCGCGCCCAAGCATCCCAAGGCGATGCCGGTCATCCTGTCGGCCGAAGATCAGGAAGGCTGGCTGACCGCGCCGGTCGAGGAGGCTCTGGCCATGCTGACCGCCTATCCCTCGCAATTGATGCGCGTCGCCTGACCATGGCCCGCAACCGCTATTATGACGGTCCGCCGAGCGACCATTTCGACGGCACGCGCTTCTTCAATCCGGGCCAGGCGAGCACCGATCGCGGACTGCGCGCGATCCTGCGCTGGAAGCTGGCGGGCGCTGCCGCCAAATGGCCGGTGACGGTGCCGGTCACGCCAGCGATGCCACGGCCGCGCGTCGATGGCCTGTCCGTCACTATGGTCGGCCATGCCGCGATGCTGGTCCAGGCGGCGGGGGTGAACATCCTCACCGATCCGGTCTGGTCCGAGCGTGCCAGCCCCTTCCGTCGCGTGGGGCCCAAGCGTGTCACCGCGCCGGGAATCCCGTTCGAGTCCCTCCCGCCGATCGATGTCGTGCTGCTGAGCCATGCCCATTACGACCATCTCGACATCGCGACGCTGCGTCGCCTTCACGCCGTGCACGATCCGCTGATGGCGATGCCGCTGGGCAATGATGCGGTCGTCCGCGCCGCGGTGCCGGGCGCGCGGTGCGTGACCGGCGACTGGTGGGATCGGATCGACCTCGGCAACGGCGTTGCGACGACGCTGACGCCCGCCAACCACTGGTCAAATCGCTGGCCGAGCGACACGCGGATGACATTGTGGAGCGGCCATTATCTGGAGACGCGCGCGGGCATGATCTGGTTCGTCGGCGACACCGGCTATGGCGACGGGGCCATTTTCCGCCAGGTGGGCGAGCGGCTGGGAGCGCCCGACGTCGCTCTCATCCCGATCGGCGCCTATGAGCCGCGATGGTTCATGGCTGCGCAGCATGTCGACCCGGCCGACGCGGTGCGGATCTTCACCGATGTCGGCGCAGGGCGGGCGCTCGGCATCCATTGGGGCACGTTCCAGCTCACCGACGAAGCCCGCGATGCGCCGGTCGAGGAACTGGCGGCGGCCCTCGACGCCGCGCGTATCCCGCGCGATCGCTTCGTCGCGGTCGAGCCGGGCGGCGTCTATCATTTCGGCCGGGCCCTGGAGACATCGCGCTGAACCAACATGAGCCCCTTCCCCGGAGGGGAGGGGCAATCTCGTGTCAGCGCAGGATGATGTCGGCGCCGTGCTTGTGCTCGCGAATCTCCGCCTCGGTCAGCCCGTTGATCTCGTGCGGGAAGATCAGCCAGTCATTGGTCTGGTGGACGAAGAAATCGGGCTTCAGGTCGGTCACGTTGCGAGAGGGTTTGTAATAGACGGTCGCGACCTTCACCTCGTCCGGGATGTTGTTCCGGCACCGCTCCTTCAGTTCCTTCAGGACCGCGCGGATCGAGCGCCCCGAATCGAACACGTCGTCGATCAGGAGCAGCCGATCCTCGGGGTTGAGCACATCGACCAGATAGCCGAGGCCATAGATGCGGACCTGCGGGTCCTGCTGGTCGATTCCCGTGTAGGAGGTGGTGCGGATCGCGATGTGATCGCTCTGGACGCCGCGATATTCGAGCAGTTCCTGGACGGCGATGCCCACCGGCGCGCCGCCGCGCCAGATGCCGACGATATGGGTCGGGCGAAATCCGGAGTCGAACACCAGATTGGCCAGGCGGAACGAGTCCTCGAGCAGGCGATCGGCGGACAGATAGACTTTGGTGACCACGAAACTTCCATCATCCTTGTTGGGCCGACCGGGTCTATTCCTGCCCGAAGCCGGCGCTCGTCTTCTACCCCCTGGCGTCGCCAGGGCAACCGTCGCCGCTTATCCGGAACGCTGCGCGAAAGTGTCGAGCCGCGCGAGATGCGCCGCGATCGCGGCATCGTCCAGAAACGATCCGAGGAAGCTGTTGCGCGCCAGCGTCACCAGATCGGCGCGGGACAGGGCCCGGGCTCGGGCGACCGCCTTGTAATTGTCGCCGACATAGCCGCCGAAATAGGCGGGATCGTCCGAATTGATCGTCGCCCGCAGGCCCAGGCGCAGCATCCGGTCGATGGGATGGTCCGCCATGTCCCTGACCACGCACAGCTTGTGGTTGGACAGCGGGCAGACGGTCAGCGTCATCGCCTCCCGCGCGAGGCGGGCGGTCAATAGCGGGTCCTCTAGCGCGCGATTGCCATGGTCGAGCCGGTCGATCCCGAGCAGATCGAGCGCCTCATGGACATAGGCGGGCGGGCCCTCCTCCCCGGCATGCGCCACGCGCTTGAGGCCCGCATCCCCGGCGGCGGCGAACACGCGGGCGAATTTGGATGGCGGATGGCCGACCTCGGACGAATCGAGCCCTACGCCATCGATGCGGTCGAGCCATTTTCCGGCCTGGTCGAATGTCGCGAAGGCGGCGTCCTCGTCCAGATGGCGCAGGAAGCACAGGATCAGCTTGGACGTCAGGCCATGGCGCTGCTTCGCCGCGGCCATCCCGGCCAGCAGCCCCTCCATCACCACGTCGAACGGGATGCCGCGATCGGTATGCGTCTGCGGATCGAAGAAGATTTCGGCATGGACCACGCCATCGGCCGCCGCCCGGTCGAAATAGGCGACCGCCAGATCGTGAAAATCCTCCGCCGTCCGCAGCACGTCGGCGCCCGCATAATAGATGTCGAGGAAATCCTGCAGATTGGAAAAGGCATAGGCCGCCCGAACCTCCTCCACCGAACGGAACGGGATGGAAACCCGGTTGCGGCGCGCGAGGTCGAACATCAGCTCGGGTTCGAGGCTGCCCTCGATATGCAGATGCAGTTCGGCCTTGGGCAGCGCGGTGATGAAGTCGTCGTCGGTCATGCGGGCAGGCTCCATCGGCCGGGATTGGCGGGCGCGGGCGTCATCATGCGCAATCGTGCATACAGGCGATAGCCCGGACGCGCGATTTCCGATGCCGTTCGCGAGGAAACGGCATGGCGGGCCGGGAGCGATGCCTTTTCTCGATCGCTCCGTTCCAGAATCGGCGCTGGTGGCGGCCGCTTCGATGTCGATACGATGACCGTCATCACCTCATGGACAGACGGAGATCCAAGCCCATGCAATCGGCGACACGGAAGTTGCCCCTGGCAGGCCAGGACATGTCCGATCCGTCCGTCGCGCCCGCGATCGACCGGGCCGGGGACGGCGTCGACGCGGTGCTGCCCGCGCGGCGGCTGGTTCCGCTGGCCTGTCAGCATGTCCTGGTCATGTATGCCGGGGCGGTGGCGGTGCCGCTGGTCGTCGGCCGCGCGCTGGGCCTGCCCCCTGCGGAGTTGGGCATGCTGATCAGCGCCGATCTGGTCGCCTGCGGGTTCGCGACGCTGATCCAGACGCTGGGCCTGCCGCTGGTCGGGATCCGCCTGCCGATCGTGATGGGCGTGACCTTCGCCTCGATCAGCCCGATGCTGGCGATGATCGCCACCGGCAAGGCCGATGGCACGCCGCCCGCCATGGTCCTGCAAGGCATTTACGGCGCGGTGATCGTCGCCGGGCTGTTCGGTTTCCTGATCGCGCCGTTCGTCGGCCGGGTGTCGCGGCTGTTCCCGCCCGCCGTGACCGGAACGGTGATCCTGTCGATCGGGCTCAGCCTGATGCGGGTCGGCATCAACTGGACGGCGGGCGGGCAGCCGACCGATCCCGGATATGGCGCACCGGCGCATCTGCTGCTGGCGCTGCTGACGCTGGCCATCGTGCTCTGCCTGATGCGCTTCGGTCGCGGTCTGTTGCGAAGCGGCGCGGTGCTGGCGGGGACGGTGGTCGGTACGATCATCGCGGGCGCGACCGGCCAGGTCGATCTGACCCAGGTCCGCGAGGCGCCGTGGTTCGCGCTGGTACGCCCCTTCCAGTTCGGCTTGCCGACCTTCGACCTGCCCGCGTCGATCGCGATGTGCCTGGTCATGATGACGGTGATGATCGAATCCTTCGGCATGTTCATGGCGGCGGGGCAGATGGTCGGTCGGCCGATCGACCGGCGCCAGATGGTGCGGGGCCTGCGCGGTGATGCGGCCGGTACGCTGTTGGGCGGCATCTTCAACACCTTTCCCTATACCTCCTTCGCGCAGAATATCGGCTTGCTGAGCATCACCGGCGTCCGTTCGCGCTTCGTATGCGCGGGGGCGGGGGTGATCCTGTTGACGCTGGGCGTCTGTCCGAAGCTGGCGGCGCTGGTCGCGGCGGTGCCCTTGCCGGTGCTCGGCGGGGCGGCGCTGGTCATGTTCGGGATGATCGCCGCGACGGGCATCCGCATCCTGGGGTCGGTCGAGCTGACCTTCGAGCGGCTGGTGACGATCGCGGTGTCGATCGCCGTCGGGCTGATCCCGGTCCTGTCCGACCGCTTCTTCCAGGCGATGCCGACCGCGCTCGCCCCGCTGCTGCATTCGGGGATCGTGCTGGCATCGATCAGCGCGGTCGGGCTGAACGCCTTTTTCGGCAACCGGACGAGCGGCGACGACGCGGTGGCCTGACCGCGCCGCGCGAGGGCGGCGGCGCATCACCGCGGCGGGGTCGTGGCGTAGCGATCCCAATGGGACAGCAATTCCTCCACCACCCGATTGCCGACCCGGTAGAGGCTCTCGACCGACGCGTTCAGCCCGGCATAGCCCTCATTCTCGCGCAGCAGATAGTCGGCGGCGGTCACCCCCGGCGGCGGCATGGTATAGTTGCTGCCCGTGCGCAGGACGAGGACGCGGTCCTTGTCGACCCGGCCGATCTTCGAGAGATAGGCGATCGCCTGGAGCGTGCCGGTTTCCTCCATCGCGCTGGTGACGAAATTGCCCTTGCCCTGGGTGAAGTAACGGGTGTGATCATTGGCCCAGCGATTGAGCAGCGCGCCGTGCCAGAAGGTCATCGCCGAAAACTGGTCGCCGATCAGGACGAAGGGCGGCTTTCGCGCATTGGGATGGTCGGTATAGCGGGCGCGTTCGCGCGCGATCCCCGGATTGTCGGGCAGCGGCACGTCGCGCGTCAGCCGATAGGCCCATTCGGTCAGGCCGGGGTTCAGCGCGAACACCTCTCCGCCATCGGGCCGGGGCGGGGCGGGGTCGTTGGGGCCCTTGCGGTCGATCGGGAAATAGCCGCTCTTCCAGTCGGCGGGTATCTCGCGCGCGTCGATCTCATGCGCCAGATCGCCGTCGACGCTGTAGCGCGCCCAGGCCGCCGAGCCGATCGAGGCGTCCTCGGGATCGATCCCCGCGATCCCGGCGACCAGCCAATAGGCACGTGACAGGTCCAGCCGCGTGTCGAGGCCCAGCGCGGTGATCGCGGCGGCGGATCGGACCGAGCCGACGCCGGTGACGACCCCCAATATCTGCGTGTCTGGGTTGTAATAAAGGTCGTGATAGCCGTGCGGGAAGGGGATGCGCTGGCGCAGATCGCGCCGCGTCTTCCACAGCTGGAACTCGCCCGCGACATCGCCTTCGTCCTTGCCGATCTCGAACATGGTGACGACGACCATCCGCACCGGCAGGGGGCGGGGGCAGGGGGCGGCGATGGTGCAAAGCGACGGCGGCGTGGCAGGTTGTGGGGCGGGTTGCGGGGCGGGGGCCATGGCGGCGAGCAGCAGCCCGGTGACGAGAGGGTTCATGATCGATACTCCGGCGGGACGGGGACGCGAACGGGCGGCTCGCCTCCCCGACCGCTCATTCAGAATTTATAGACGGCGGAGGCCAGGAAGCTGCGCGGACGCTCGGGCAGGACGATGGTGCTGCCGAACAATTCGGTGAAGTTGGCGCGGAAATAGCGCGCATTGGTCGCGTTTTTGACGACCAGGCGGAACAGCCAGGGGCCGGTCTGATACGAGGTCGACAGATCGACCAGCGTATAGCCGGGCAGCCGCACCGCCTGCGACTGGCCCGAAAAGACCGAGTCGACCTTCACCACACTGCCGCTGACCGACAGGCCGTTGTCGAAGCCATAGGTCGCGGTGGCGGAATAGAGGTTGGCGGGAATGCCCGCGCGCCGCGCCTGATTGCGGTTGTTGATCGGCACCAGGCCGATCGGCTGGCCGCCCAGATAGAGCGTCGGGTTGGTGACGTTGACCAGATCCTCGATGCCGAAGAAGCTGAAGAGCGAACCCGCTTGCAGGCCGGTCAGGTTGACGACCTCGGTATGGGTATAGGCGCCGGTCACGAGCAGATGCCGATCGACCGCCCAGCGGGCTTCGGCCTCGACCCCCTTGGTCTCGACCGCCTGGTTGACGGTGATCGACTGGATGTTGAAGTCGGTCCGGTTCTGTTTGTAGACCGAGAGCGCCGCATAGAGCCGCTCGTTCAGCCAGCTTCCCTTGATGCCGCCTTCGTACAGGCGGGAGGTCGACATGAAGCCCGATGCCACCGCCTCGGGCAGCACCTCGGCGCCCTGGCCGACGACGATGGTCGCCTGCTGCGACGCGGTCGCATAGGGGATCAGTCCGAAGGGCAGCTTGTACGACGCGCTGGCGGTCCACGACCAGCCATCGTCGCTGCCCTTGGCCGAGGTCCGGGTCGGCACCCGGTCCATGACGGTCGGATCATAGCGCGACGCGGCGTCCACCTTGTCGTACCGCCCGCCCAGCAGCAGATCGAGCCCGAAGTCGAAATCCAGATCGACCAGCGCGGCCAGGCCAAAGTCGGTGGTGTGGCCGAAGACCCGGTCGGTATAGCCGCAATTGCACTCGTTCGCGAGCAGCCGGTTCGACGCGGGCGTATAGCTTTGCGTCAGGTCGACTCGGTGGAAATACTCGTAATCGAAATCATCACCGTAATCAAAATTGACATAGCGGACCGACGGCGAGAACTGACCGGACAATTTGCCGATGTCCGTCTTGATCGACTTGGCGATGACGATCTTGTCCTCGATCACATAGGATTTGACGCGCTGCGAGAAGCCGTAATCATTGTTGTTGATATTCTGGGTATGGTCGAAAAACAACTGGTTCTTGATGGTCAGGTCGCTCGGTCCATCGAAGGTGATGTCGTAATAGAGCGTGGTCTGCTTGTTCTCCAGCTTGTCGTTCGGCCCGGTCAGCACGTTGCGGCGGCTGAGCGTCGTCGTGCCGGTGTTGACCAGGTTCAGCTGCGGATAGGTCTGGGTGAAACAGGCATTGGTGAAGCCGGTGGCGAACGCGCTGAACGTGCTGTTGGGACAGGTGTAATTGCCGAAGATCGACAGGCCGCCGGGGATGGATGCGTTGATCTCGCCCTGCGAAATCTGGCCGTCGCCATTGGTGTCGAGCGGCTTGGCGGTGCCGGTGATATAGGTGCCGTTGTCGACCAGCTTCTGCGTCAGGCGATTCCAGCCGCCATTCTGCTGGCCCTTGAAATTCTGGTACTGGCCGCCGAACTCGATCTTGATCCCGTCGGTCAGCTCATGGTCGAACGCGCCCTGCAGGATCGTCTGCCGGGTCGACATGTTGCGGTAATAGCTGCCCGAATCCTCGACCTCGGCATAGAGGCTATAGCCCAGATCGGCGCCCGCCAGGTGCAGCGGCCCGCGCACCTCGGCGCGCAGGTTGTTCCGGTCCCAGCTGCCGCCCGTATAGCTCACCTCGCCGGTCGGACCGCTCAGCAGCGCGCCGCCCGCGACCCGCGCCGATTTGGGCACGAAGTTCAGATAGCCGCCCGTCTTGGACGGGCCATAGATGGGCGAGGCGGGGCCGCGGACGATGTCGATCCGGTCGGCCGCCGCGATCGGCGTCGGATAATTGCCCGCATTGTCGAGGCGACGGACGCCGCGAAAATAGGTCTCGCCCGGCGTGCCGCGAATGTCGAGCGCGCCGCCCACCCCGAAAAAGGAGTTGGTGAAGGTGCCGGGCGACTGCGCGACCAGATCATAGATGTCGGTGATGCCGAACCGCTCGATCTGTTCGTCGCTGATCGTCGAGGCGGAGCGCGGCGTTTCGACCAGCGTCTTGTCGAACCCGAAGACCGAGCCGACATCCTTGACCGGCAGCGCGTCGAGCGATCCGGTGACGACGATCTCCGCGCCGTCCTGCGCGGCGGGCTGGGGCGGGGTGGCCGTCGTCGCCTGCTGGGCGAGGGCGGGCGTGGTCATCGCGGTCCCGCACAGCAGCGACAGGAGCAAAGCGATCCCGGTGCGGCGTCCCCGCCCGGGCGCGCGCGAAATGGTCGATAGCGAGCAAGCAAGCGTCATCAGTGTCAGCCCCCCATGTGACGCCCGGCCCATTCCCCTGGGCCGGTCCGTCGCTGTTTGTCCCTGATCTCTCCCCCGTGATCGCGGCGGCGTCTGGGCCATCGTCGTCACGCCGGTCCGTATTGCGCGGCAATCGCACGGTGGCCGCGTCATGATACCGAACCAGCAGTTGACCTACGGGCCGGGATCGTTGCATTCAAACGCAATGATGACGACGATCCGTTGCATAAATTAGAGCATGCCCGCCCTATCGCGCTTCATCCGATATTTCATGGCGGTCGGACGGCTGGGCTCGATCCGGCGCGCCGCCGATGAGCTGGCCGTCTCGGCCTCGGCGATCGACCGACAGATCCTGAATGCCGAGGCGCGGCTGGGGGTGCAGCTGTTCGAACGGCTGTCCACCGGCCTGCGGCTGACGGCGGCGGGCGAGGTAATGATGGCGGCGGGCGGACGCTGGCAGAAGCAGCTCGGGGACACGCTGGCCCAGATCGAGGACCTGCGCGGGCTGAAGCGCGGCCATGTCGACATCGCGGTCATCGACGCGCTGGCCAAGGGCTATATGCCCGCCGCGATCCATGCGATCCAGCAAAGCCATCCCGGCATTACCATGGGGGTGCATGTGCTGGGCAACGAGCAGGTGCGGCGCGCGATCGCCGCCAATGACGTCGATTTCGGCATCCTGTTCGACCCGCAATCCTATCAGGATCTCACGGTCCGCGCCTTTGTCGACGTGGTGCTGGGCATCGTGTCGCCGCCGGGGCATCGGCTGGCGGGGCAGCCGGAGATTCGCTTTTCCGATTGCGACGGCGAATCGGTGATCCTCCCGGCCGCGCCGCTGGCCGTGCACCAGCAGGTCGCGGTGCTGGAGGCGACGTCGGGTGTCACGCTCAACCGGCGCGTGACGTCAGACAATATCCAGATGATCGCGTCGCTGATCGAGCAGGGCGACAGCGTCGGCATCCTGACCTCGCTGGACGTATCGACCGAGGTGCGCACCGGATCGCTGGCGTTCACGCGCATCGCGGACAAGGTGCTGCGCCCGATGACGCTGGCCCTGTGCACCGCGACCGCGCGCACGCCCTCCTATGCCGCCGCGATGGTGCTGCGCGAGATCGAGGCGGGCTTCACCCAGTTCGCCTATCAGCCCCCTGCGGCCTGAGGCTGGGTCGGACGGGCCAGCAGCCGCAGCATCAGCGCCTCCAGCCGGGCGGGATCGACGGCGCGGATCACCTCCGCGCGCTGTTCGCCGATCCCCGGCTGATAGCCAGGGCTCCACGACAGCATATCGCCGTAACCGGGCCCGAACTGCGTATCGTAATCGACAAAGGCGGTGTCGCGCGTGGTGACGATCTTGGGCTCGAGCCAGACCGCGGCGGCGATCTCGTCCCACATCGGAAAGCCGGGTTCGAGCGACCCGATCCAGCCTGCCATGGCGGGCGGCGACACCGCGCGCAGCCGCGCGATCAGCGCGGGCGTCAGCTCGGTCGCGGTGGACGGGTCGGCGGGGACGACGGTGATGTGCCGCCACGGGCTGCGCGACACGATGCTCGCCGCCTCGGGATCGAAGCGCGCGTTGAACTCGCGGCGCGGCGAATGGACGAATTCGCGCGCGAACTGGCTGGCCGACACCCCGTCCCTGACCTGACGGGGATTGAGGCTGCCGCCCATATAGACCAGCTCCTTGGCCAGACCGGCAAAGGCGGGGTCGAGCCGCTGCGCCAGCGCCAGATTGGTCAGCGGCCCCATCGCGATGATCGTCACCTGTCCGGGATGCTCGTGCACCATGCGCAGCAGGAAATTGGCGGCGATCTCGGGCGAGGGGCGCGTGGTCGGATTGCCGCCGGGCAACGCGACCGGATCGTCGGCGCGGTGATAGGGCGGGGTGCTCTGTTTCGTCGGCTCGACCCATTGGCGCATCCAGGCGCCCTTCCAGGTCAGCTTGCCGTACAGCGCCTCCCAGCGTTCGGTCAGCACCTCCGAATTGACCAGCGGATAGGTCGCGCCTTGTGCAACGGGCACGCTCCGGCCCATTCGCTCGACGCCCTTGAGCGCCAGGGCGGTGGCGCGGTTGGCCCAGACATTGCCGGTCACGGTGGTAATGCCCAGCACCTCGACATCGGACGCGTCGAGCAGCATGACATGGCCCAGCCCGAAGCCTTCGTCGTCGATGACGACCAGGCGGCGGTTCTCCTGCGCCTGCGCGGGCATTGTCGCCGCGAGCAGCGCCATTAAACATCCAAGAAGCTGCAACCCCAGCTTGCGCATCAGCCGATCCCCCGATCCCAGGCGCATTCGCCCATCACATAGGTACGCCGCACGGTGCGGTCGTCGCCCAGCACCTGCATCGCGAACAGCCGCGCGGCCAGGTCCGCGCCTGCGGTCCGCCGCGCGAGGAGTGGCGTGGCGGCTTCGTCCAGCACGACGAAATCGGCCTCCTGTCCGGGCAGCAGCGCCCCGACCCGGTCGCCGATGTTGAGCAGCGCCGCGCTGCCCGCCGTGGCGAGATAGAGCGCACGGAACGGATCGAGCCGCAACTCGCGCGCGAGCGCCGCCTGATAGGCGACCCCGGCGGTGTGGAGCATCGAGAAGGACGTGCCCGCGCCGATATCGCTGCCCAGGCCCAGCCGCAGCCGGTCCGCGTCCGCCTGCCCGAAATCGAAGAAGCCTGACCCCAGGAAGAGATTGGAGGTTGGGCAGACCGCGATTCCCGCCCCGGCCTCGGCCAGCCGCGCGCAGCTCCGGTCGGTCAGGTGGATGCCATGCGCGAACACCGATCGCGGGCCGACCAGCCCGAACCGGTCATAGACGTCGAGATAGTCGTGCGCGTGCGGGAAACGCTCCGTGACGGCGGCGCATTCGTGGCGGTTCTCGGCCAGATGGGTGTGCAGCAGCACATCGGGGTTCGCGTCCAGCAGCGCGGCGGCCTGTACGAGTTGTTCGTCGGACGAGGTCAGCACGAAACGCGGCGTCACCGCATAGCCCAGCCGCCCGCGCCCGCGCCATCGCTTGATCAGCGCCTCGCTATCCGCACGGGCGGTCTCGGGCGTGTCGCGCAGGCCGTCGGGCCCCAGGTCCATCAGCACCTTGCCCGACAGGATCCGCATCCGCCGGTCGAGTGCGGCCTGGAACAGCGCGTCGACCGATCCGGGGTGGACGGTCGGGAAGACCAGCGCGCTGGTCGTGCCGTGGCGGAGCAGCTCGGTCAGGAAGGCATCGGCGACGGCGGCGGCATGGGCGGGATCGGCAAAGGCTTTTTCGGCCGGGAAGATATGGCGTTCCAGCCAGTCGAGCAGCTGTTCGCCATGCGAGGCAATGCGGTCCATCTGGGGATAATGGACATGCGCGTCGACAAAGCCGGGGACGACGATGCCGGGCAGCTGCTCGACGGCGACGCCGTCGAACTGCGGCGCGAGCGTCGCATAATCGCCGCGCGCCACGACCAGCCCGTCCTCGACCGCGAGCAGCCCGTCAGGCTCATGCCGGATCGCGGTCGGATCGTCGCGGGGATCGGCACCGATCGACAGCAATTCGGCGCGGAAAAGGCGTAGGGTCATGGTCACTCGGCAATGACAGGGTGGGGGGCGGGCTCGCGGCCCAGCGCGAGAAGTTGGGCCAGGACCGACAGCGCGATCACGTCGGGTTCCTTGCCGGTAATCGCCGCCAGCCCGATCGGGCAGGTCAGCCGGGCGCGGGCTTCGTCCGGCACGTCGTCGCGGGTCAGCCGGGCGAGGAAGCGGGCGCGCTTGGTCGCCGATCCGATCAACCCGACAAAGGCCAGCGGCGGGCGCGTCAAGGCGGCGCGGGTCAGCCGGTAATCGAGCCCATGGTCATGGGTCAGGATCAGCACCGCCGCCTCGGCGGGGGCGTCGGCCAGACAGGCGGGCAGGCGATCCTCGTCGACGATCGTCACGCCCTTCAGCTCCTGCATCGCCGTGCGGCTGTCGAACCAGGCGAGCCGCAGCGGCAGGCCGACCGACTGACGCGCGATGGCCTGGCCGACATGACCCGCACCGAACAGATAGAGCGGCCGATGCCACTGGCCGAGCCGCTCGGCCCAGCATGCGCCCGCGCCGGGGCGTTCGCCGCGTGCGGACAGCGCGACGATTGCCGCCGTCGGGTCGACGGTGCGCGTGATGCCCGACGGGTGCAGCATGGTGGTCAGCGTCGCGCCGAGGATCGCCGTCTCGATCCAGCCCAGCGCATCGGGGTCGATCCGCTCGATCAACAGCCGGACGCGCCCGCCGCAACATTGGCCGAGCAGCGGCCCGAGCGGATAATCCTGTATCCGCCAGGTGCCGGGTGGGTGGGCCAGGATCGCGCGGGCCTGTTCGATCGCCTGATGCTCCAGCGCGCCGCCGCCGATCGTGTCGAAAGCGGCGGCGTCCGTCACCACCATCCGCGTGCCCGCTCCGCGCGGTGCGGACCCCTCGGTCGCCAGCACCGTGACCAGCGCGATGCTCTCGCCGGGTGTGGCGGCGCGCAGCTTGGTCATCCACAGGGCGTTCATGCGCGGTGGGCGGCGATCGCGCGCAGGATCGCCTCGGGCGTGGCGGGCGCGTTCAGCGGCGGAAAGCCGCGCCGTTCGGGCGCGGTGGCGGCCACCGCCTCGCCCAGCGCAGAGAGCACGCACTGGGCCAGCATGAACGGCGGCTCGCCGACCGCCTTCGAGCGGTTGATCGTCGGCTCGACATTCTCTCCGTCCCACAGCGCGACCCGAAACCGGTGCGGGCGGTCGGCGGCGGTCGGGATCTTGTAGGTGGCGGGCGAATGGGTCAGCAACCGGCCATCCTCGGCGAAGACCAGTTCCTCGGTCGTCAGCCAGCCCTGGCCCTGGAGGAACCCGCCCTCGATCTGGCCGAGGTCGATCGCCGGATTGAGCGACCGGCCGACATCGTGGAGGATATCGACCGCCAGGACGCGGTGTTCGCCGGTCAGCGTGTCCACCACCACCTCCGCGCACGCCGCGCCATAGGCGAAATAGTAAAAGGGGCGCCCGCGATGCGCCGCACGGTCATAGGCGATGTCCGGCGTCGCGTAGAATCCGGTCGAGGACAGCGACACCCGCGCCAGATGCGCCTTGCGGCACAGCGTGTCGAAGGGGATCGTCTCCGCCCCCGCGACCACCCCGGCCGGGGTGAAGCGCACCGCCTCCACCGCACAGCCGCCGATTGACGCCGCCACGCCCGCCAGCCGCTCGCGGATGGTGCGCGCCGCCTCGAACGCCGCCATGCCGTTCAAATCGGCCCCCGACGAGGCGGCGGTGGCGGAGGTGTTGGGCACCTTGTCGGTGCGCGTCGCGGTGATGCGCACCTTGGTCACCGGCACGGCGAAGACGTCCGCCACGACCTGCGCGACCTTGATGTACAGGCCCTGGCCCATTTCGGTGCCGCCATGGTTCAGCTGGATGCTGCCATCGGCATAGACATGCACCAGCGCGCCCGCCTGGTTGAGATGGGTGGTGGTGAAGCTGATCCCGAATTTCACGGGGGTCAGCGCGATGCCCTTCTTCAGTACCGTGTGGCCAGCGTTAAATTCGCGGATAGCGGCGCGGCGCGCGTCATAGTCGCTGTCGCCGCGCAACCGGGCGATCAGCGCGGGCGCGATATTGTCGGCGATCGTCATGCCATAGGGCGTCACGTCGCGCCCCGGCGCGTAGAGATTGGCGATGCGCACCTCGAGCGGATCGCGGCCGAGCGCGGCGGCGACCGCATCGATCACCCGCTCGATCGCCAGCATCCCCTGCGGCCCGCCGAAACCGCGAAAGGCGGTGGCGGAGACGGTATGGGTCTTCAGCCGTTCGGAGACGATCTCGATCGCGGGCAGCCAGTAGCAATTGTCCGCATGGAACATGGCGCGGTCGTTGATCGCGGGCGACAGGTCGACCGTCGCCCCGCACCGCGACGCCAGCCGCAGCACCAGTCCGACGATCCGGCCCTCGTCGTCGAAACCGACGTCATAGCCGACCTCGAAATCGTGACGCTTGCCGGTCAGCACCATGTCGTCGTCGCGGTCGCAGCAGAATTTGGCGGGGCGACCCGTCTTGGCGGCGACCAGAGCGGCGGCGGCGGCGAAGGGGGCCGCCTGCGTCTCCTTGCCGCCGAACGCGCCGCCCATGCGACGTACCTCGACCGTGACGTCTGCCGACGTCACGCCCAGCAGGTCGGCGACCAGATGCTGGACCTCGCTGGGATGCTGGGTCGAGCTGGTGATATGGATCTGCCCGTCCTCGCCGGGACGCGCGAGCGCGACCTGCCCCTCCAGATAGAAATGGTCCTGCCCGCCCATCGCGAACCCGCCGGACCGGCGATGCGGGGCGGTGTCGAGCGCGGCGGCGGCATCGCCCCGCGCCATGCGCTGGGTCGGCTCGATCAGCGAGGCGGCGGCGCGGGCGTCCGCGATCGACAGCAGCGCGGGGCGGGGGGCATAGTCGATCCGTCCCAGCCGCGCCGCCCGCCGCGCCGCACCCCGACTGGTCGCCGCGACGAGGAAGACCGGCTGGCCGCGATACAGGACTTCCCCGTCCGCGAGCAGCCGGTCGTCATGCGCGACCGGGCTGACGTCATTATGCCCCGGAATGTCGGCCGCGGTGAAGACCGCCACGACGCCCGGTGCGGCGCGCACCGCCGATAGGTCGAGCGCGACGATTTCGGCATGCGTCTCGCTCGACTGGCCGAAGGCGAGGTGGAGCAGATCGGTGGGCTCGGGCTCGTCATCGACATAGCGCGCCGCGCCGGTGACATGCAGGACCGCGCTGTCATGCGGTAGCGAGGGCTTGAGGATCGGCTCGGCGGCGGGGGTCGTAACGGGATCGGCCATCAGACCGTCTCCCGGACCGAAACCGGCTCGCCCTGTTCGCGGTGCCACAGCCGCCACAGCAGATTGCCCGCCGCTTCGTGGCGATAGGCCGCGCTGCCGCGCACATCGGTCAGCGGCGCGAAATCCTCGCGTAGCGCGGCGACGGCGCGGGCGATCGTCGCTTGCGAAAAGGATGCGCCGGTCAGCGCCGCCTCGCAGGCCGGGGCACGGCGCGGCGTCGCCGCCATTCCGCCGAACGCGACCCGCGCCTCGGCGATGACGCCGTCGCGCAGCGTCAGCGCGAAGGCGCCGCACACCGCGGATATGTCGCTGTCGAAGCGGCGAGACAGCTTGGCGATATGGATGATCGCATCGGGGGCGGGGCGGGGGATATGGATGCGCTCGATAAACTCGCCGGGCGCCCGGTCCTGGCGGCCATAGCCGAGGAAATAATCCTCAAGCGCCAGCGTCCGCCGCCGATCGCCGCGACGCAGCGTCAGCGACGCGCCCAGCGCGATCAGCGCGGGCGGTCCGTCGCCGATCGGCGAGCCATTGGCGATGTTGCCGCCGATCGTACCCGCATTGCGGACCTGCAACCCGCCGATCCGTCGCACCAACTCGCCCAGATCGGGATGCAGCCGCCCGAGCGCGTCATGCGCCTCGGCATAGCGCACCGCCGCGCCCAGCGTGACCCCGGCGGCACCCTCCATGATGGTGCGCAGTTCGGGCACGTCGCCGATGAAGACCGGCGTGTCGATGTCGCGCAGTCCCTTCGTCACCCACAACCCGACATCGGTGGCCCCGGCGATCAGCCGCGCATCGGGATGGTCGAGCAGCAGCGCGGCGAGCTCGTCGGCCGATCGCGGTGCGAACCAGTTTGCTTCTGTCGGCTCTGGGGCCGTCCGAAGGTCGCGCAGCGTAGCGGCCAGTCGTGCATCGTCGCGGTCGATCCGGGGCGCGTCCTCGGCGGCGGCGAGGATCGGGCCATAGCCGGTGCACCGGCACAGATTTCCTGCGATCACATCGGCGACCGGCAGCGCATGCCCCGCCGCGCCCACCGCGCGGCCATAGAGCGACATGACGAAACCTGGCGTGCAGAAGCCGCATTGCGAACTGCCGTTGCGCGCCATGCACGACTGGAGCGGGGTCAGCGTCTCGCCGCGCGACAGGCTTTCGACGGTCAGCACCGCCTTGCCGTCGATCATCGGCAGGAACAGGATGCAGGCATTGACCGCGCGCCACGCCATGCCCTCTCCGTCCGGCTCGCCGACCAAGACGGTGCAGGCACCGCAATCCCCCTCGGCGCAACCCTCCTTGGTGCCGGTGCGGCGCAGGCGATAGCGGAGATGGTCGAGCAGCGTCGCGGTCGGCTCCGCGTCGGCGACCTCCACCACCGCATCGTCGAGAAGGAAGCGGATCGTCATCGCCTCACGCCGCTCCCATCCAGACGAAGCGCGCGACGAACAGGGCGGCGAGCAGGAACAGGAACCAGTCGGCCCGCGTCGCCTGTCCGCGCGCCGCCTTCAATATGGCATGCGCGGTGATGCCGAAGGCCAGGCCATTGGCGATGGAGAAGGTCAGCGGGATCATCGCGACGGTCAGGAAAGCCGGGATCGCCGCCAGCGGATCGTCCCACTTCACCTCGGCCAGCGGCAGCAGCATCAGCCCGCCGACGACGATCAGCGCGGGCGCGGTGGCGGCCAGCGGCACCAGCTGCGCATAGGGCGCGACGAACATCATCAGCAGGAACAACAGGCCGGTGACGATGGCGGTCAGCCCGGTGCGCCCGCCCGCCTGCACCCCCGCCGCGCTTTCGACATAGCTGGTGACGGTGCTGGTGCCCGCCACCGCGCCGACCATGGTCGCCACCGCATCGGTCAGGAGGATGCGGTTCAGGCCGGGAATCCGACCCGCCGCGTCGATCAGCCCGGCGCGCTTGGTCACCGCGACCAGCGTGCCGATATTGTCGAACAGGTCGACGAACAGGAACACGAACAATATCTCGAACAGGCCCAGCCCGTGCCGCCCGCCCGCCCCGAACACGCCGGGCAGGTCGATGCGGAACGCGGTCTCGGTCAGCATGGTCAGGCTATAGGGCTCGGGCTTCACCGTGACCTGGCCCGTCATCCAGGCGACGGCGGTGGTGACGACGATCCCGATCAGCATCGCGCCGCGCACGTTCCAGATGCTCAGCATCGCGATCAGCAACAGCCCCAGCAGCGCGAGCGCCGCGCCCGGCTGGGTCAACGGGCCCAGCGTCACCAGCGTCGCGGGGCTGGCGACGACGATCCCGGCATTCCTCAGCCCGATGAAACCGATGAACAGCCCGATCCCGCCCGCCACCGCCGCGAACAGATGCGACGGAATGACCGAGACGATCAGCTGTCGCACCCCGGTCAGCGTCAGGATCAGGAAGCAGACGCCCGAGATCAGCACGCACCCCAGCGCGACCGGCCAGGGGATGCCCATCTGCTGGACGACGGTGAAACTGAAATAGGCGTTCAGGCCCATGCCCGGCGCCAGCGCCAGCGGCACATTGGCGACCATCCCCATCAGGATCGAGGCGAAGGCGGCGGCGAAGCAGGTGGCGGCGGCGACCGCCGCGACCGGCATCCCCGCCTGTCCCAGGATCGCGGGGTTCACCAGCACGATATAGGCCATGGTCAGAAACGTGGTGGTTCCCGCCAGCACCTCCGTCCGCAGCGAAGTGCCGCGCTCGCGCAACAGGAAACGGCGTTCCAGCGCGGTCGATGCCGGTCCTTCTGTCGCTGCCCTATCTGTCATTGTGTCCCCCGAAATCCGCCTCACGGGCGTCATGCCATTCACCGCCCGACCGATCTACATCAATGAACGGGATAGATCGTTGCAAAAATGAGCGCACCCCTTGGTACGCCCCGCGCGCGGTTTAAGGCAACGCGACGTGCCGGATATTGCGATGGGCGGAGCGGAATCCGCCCCCTAGACAGGCGGGCATCATCAAGGGGGATAGCGAATGAACGCCCGTTGCAATGACGGTCGCAGGGGCAGGCGCGGGCGCGCCGGTGGGACCTGCGCGATGCTGGTGCTGGCGGCGGCGATGCTCGGCGGGGCGGCCGCACCGACATCGCCCGAGGCACGGACCGCCGCCTATCTGGACCGTATCGCGGACAGCCCGCCACGGCTGCGCATGTTCCTGCAAGTCATGCCCAAGGGCGGCGACCTGCACAATCACGCGGGCGGCGCGGTCTATGCCGAGGATATGCTGCAATGGGCGGCGGCGGAGGGACTGTGCCTGTCGACCGATCCCGTCGGGGTGGCGCCCGCACCCTGCGACGCGCCCGGCCGGGTCGCGGCGGCGGATCTGGTCCGCAACTATCCGCGCTATGCCGCCTTTGTCGACGCCTTCTCCACGCGTGGCTTCGAAGCCGGGACCGGCGATCCGCGCATATCCGGCTATGATCGATTCTTTGCCACCTTCGGTGCCTTCTGGCCGATCGCTGCACGGCATGGCGGCAAGGTGCTCGCCCTGGCGCGCCAGCAGGCCGCCGCCGATGGCGTGTCCTATGCCGAGTTGAGCACCGGCTCGGCCGCGACGCAGCCCTTGCTGGCCAAGGTCGGGGAAGGCGATGTGGGCGATCTGGCCGCGCTCTATGCCAGGATCGCGCCCGAACTGCCCCGCGCGGTGCAGGCGACGCGGGCGGAATATGACGCCTATGAGGCGGAGATGGCATCGATCGACGGTTGCGCCACGGCCAACCCGAAGCCCGCCTGCGCCACGGAAATCCGGTATCAATATGCCGCCATCCGCACCCGGCCGCCGGTGCAGGTCTTCGCCGAACTCGCGCTGGGATTTGCGCTGGCGCAGGGCGACCCGCGCTTCGTGGCGGTCAATATCGTCGCGCCCGAACATGATCCGGTCGCGCTGCGCGACTATGCGCTGCACATGCGGATGCTGCGCTTCCTGAAGGCGCGCTATCCCGCCGTTCCGCTGTCGCTGCACGCGGGCGAACTGACACTGGGGCTGGTCCCCCCGCGCGACCTGGCCTTTCATATCCGGGACGCGGTGGAGGTCGCGGGCGCGCGCCGGATCGGCCATGGTGTCGACATTTCCTATGAAACCGATGCCCGCGCCTTGCTCGCCCGCATGGCGCGCGACCGGGTGGCGGTGGAGATCAACCTGACCAGCAACGCGGTGATCCTGGGCGTGAAGGGGCGCGACCATCCGCTGTCGCTCTATCGCCAGGCGGGCGTGCCGGTGGTCCTGTCGACCGATGACGAGGGCGTCTCGCGCAGCGACATGACCAACGAATATCTTCGCGGAGTGACCGAGCAGAAGCTGCGCTACCCCGACCTCAAGCAGATGGCGCGCGACTCGCTGCACTATTCCTTCCTGCCGGGGGACAGCCTGTGGCGCGACCGTGCGGGCGGGGCGCGTGTCGCGGCCTGTGATCGCCTCGATACCCCCGCGTGCCGCGCCTTTACCGCGACCCATGTCAAGGCGCGGCTGGAGGCACGGCTCGAACGCGATTTGGATAGGTTCGAGCGGCAGAGCTTCGACTGACCAGCCCAAAGGGTGAGCGAAAAATGCGCGCGCTCGAGGCGGAATATTGCGCTTCTGCCGCCCCATTTGTCGGCGCTAACACAGCCCTCGAAAGCGGGCGGCGCCGCGCGACATCATCCGGCGGACGGTTGAGGAACGGCGCCCGGCCCATGCGAAATCAGGTGCGGGGGCAAATGATGAACTGGACGAAATGGTCGCTGCTGCTGTCTTGCGCGACGCTGCTGACCGATCCGTGCGCGGCGCAGGTCGCCACGCCGGCGACGCCGGCGGATGCGGCGCAGGAGGAATATCTGCCCGACATCGTCGTCACCGCCGAAAAGCGCGAGGCGGGGTTGCAGCAGGTGCCGCAGGCGATCACCGCGCTGACCGGCGATGCGCTGGTCGCGAACAACATCAACACCTTCCAGGACCTGAGCGCGCTGGCCCCCGGCCTGACCGTCGGCAATGCCGAGGGGGAGCGCACCACGCTCTCCATTCGCGGCGTCGGGCAGGAGGCGAACCAGAATGACGTCGCCGCGCCGTCCGTCTCCTATCACCAGGACGGCGTCTATATCGTGTCGCCCTTCGCGCTGGGCGGCAACTTCCTGGATGTGGGGCGGGTCGAGGTGCTGCGCGGGCCGCAGGGGACGCTGTTCGGCCAGAACTCGACCGGCGGCGCGATCAATCTGGTCACGGTCGCGCCCGCGCTCGACCGGACCGAGGGCTATGTCGATGCGGCCTATGGGTCGTTCGACTATCGCAACCTGCGCTCGGCGGTGAACCTGCCCATCGGATCGACGATGGCGGTGCGCGCGACGGGGAGCTGGCTGAAGCAGGACGGCACCACGACGAACATCCGGCTGGGGCAGAAGCTGGACCAGCGCAACGACGCCGCCTGGCGGTTCCAGCTGCTGTGGAAACCCGCCGACAATTTCCATATCGACCTGACCGCGCAGCAATTCCGCAGCGACACCAACGGACCCGCGCGCTTCGGTCTGCTCGATCCGACCCCGCGCCGCGACGCGGACGGCCACCGGCAACTGGCGCAGGACTCGCCGTCGCACCTGTTCCTGCGCTCGCAACTGTACAGCCTGGTCGCGACCTGGGACCTGCCGGGCTTCACCGTCAAATATCTGGGCAGCCACCAGCGCGAGGATGTCCGCAAATATCGCGACAACGACTTTTCCGACGTGGCGCTGGTGGGGCCGCTGGCCGTCGAGCGCAGCTTCTACGAGCGGCAGGACCAGGCGCATCGCTCCTATACCTCCGAACTGAACCTCGTGTCGCGCACGCCTTTGTTCGGCAGCGTCGACTGGGTGCTCGGCGCCTTCTGGTTCCAGCAGAAGATCGAGGCGCATTCGTTCGAGCGGGTGGATCGCAACCGCAACGGGGTGCTCGATCCGTTCAACGCGGTCGCCAATAACGGCCTGCCGCCCGCCGGGGACATCGGCTTCCAGAGCGATTTCTTCCCCGAGCGCCGCTCCTTCTCCTTTTACGGACAGGCGACATGGCATGCGACCGACCGGCTGCGGATGACCGGCGGGCTGCGCTATACCGACGACCGGGCGACCAATCGCAACTATAACTTCTTCACCCTGTCGACCGGCCGACCGACCGCGCTGATCACGTCGCAGGGGACGGCGGTGACGGGGCGCGCGGCGGTGGAGTTCGACCTGGGCCGCAATCGCATGGCCTATGCCTCCTATACGCGTGGGTTCAAGCCGGGCGGCAACAACCTGACCTATGGCATTGCCGACGTGGCTGAGGATCTGGTGTTCCGCACCTTCCGCCCGGAACGCATCGACGCCTATGAGCTGGGGTTGAAGGCCGACTTCCTCGACGGGCGGCTGCGCACCAATCTGGCCGGGTTCGGCTATGACTATGTCGACCTGCAATATATGACCAGCGACCCGCGCAACCGGTCGAGCGGCGTGGCCAATATCCCGCGCAGCCGTATCCTCGGCGCGGAAGCCGAAGTGACCTTCGCGCCCAGCCGCGACCTGCGGTTCAACACCGGCCTGACCCTGCTCGACAGCAAGGTCAGCGGCCATGCCCGCGCGCTGGACAGCGTGAATGCGACGGCGGCGGAGCGCAACCTGGTCGTCAACCAGCGGCTCAGCATCTTCGCGCCCGCCGTGACGCTGGCCCGCGCGGCGGTCATCGGCGATTTGTACGGCAACCAACTCGCCAAGACGCCCGCATTCAGCGCCACGGCGGGCGTGAACTGGGACCATCAGTTCGGCGACGGGCTGCGCGGCTATGCGTCCGGGTTGTTCATCCGGCGCGGCGCGATGCAGGCGCGCGTGTTCAACAATCCCGCGATCGACCGCATTCCCGGTTACAATCAGGTCAACTTGACCGGCGGCGTCCGGTTCGGCGGCGGCTGGGATGTCAGCCTGAGCGCGCAGAACCTGTTCGACACCGACGGCATCAGCACGCGCTTCACCGACGTGTTCGGCGTCAACGCCACCTTCGATCAGCTGATTCCGCCGCGCACCGTCATCGGCCGCGTGCGGTACAGCTTCTGACCGCGCGCCGAGCGATAGGGAGACGATAGCATGACGCAGCCGACGGAAGCCGAACGCAACGCAGCCATGCTTCAGGCCGAACGCCTGGGGCTGGCCCTTCCGGCAGCGGCACTGGACGGTGTCGTCACCAACCAGCAATTGCTGGCGCGGCATCATGCCGTCGTGCGCGAAGCTCTGGCGGAGGACGCGGAATGAGCGCGGTGCCCGAAACCGCCTGCGCCATCGCCGCCCAGGTTCGCGAGGGAAGGCTATCGGCCCGGCAGGTCGCGATCGACACGCTCGACCGGATCGCGCGGAACGATGGCCTGAACGCAGCCACCCGATTGCTGCGGGAGAGGGCGCTGGCCGATGCGGCGCGGGTCGACGCGGCGGTCGCCGCCGGACGCGATCCCGGTCCGCTCGCAGGGGTGCCCTTCGCGGTCAAGGACCTGTTCGACGTCGCCGGGGAGACGACCACCGCCGGTGCCCGGCAACGCGTGCTGGCACCGGCGGCGGCGCGTGATGCCGAGGTCGTCGCGCGGCTCTGTGCGGCGGGGGCGGTGCTGGTCGCGACGGCTAATATGGACGAGTTCGCTTATGGCTTCTCGACCGAGAATGCCCATTACGGCACCACTCGCAACCCGCATGATCCCGATCGACTGGCAGGCGGTTCGTCGGGCGGGTCAGCGGCGCTGGTCGGTGCGGGGCTGGTCCCGCTGGCGCTGGGATCGGATACCAACGGATCGATCCGCGTGCCCGCCAGCCTGTGCGGGATATTCGGGTTGCGGCCGAGCTTCGGCGCGCTGTCGGTCGAGGGCGTCTATCCCTTTGTCGAGCGGCTCGACACGGTCGGGTGCTTCGCCCGGTCGCCCGAGGATATGGCGCTCGCCCATGCGGTGATGCTCGGCGAGGCGTTGCCGCCGTTCGCGGGCGGGCGTCCTCGCGTCGCGGCGCTGGGCGGATGGTTCGCCGGGCGGGCCGATGCCGCCGTGCTTGCCGGGATCGATCGGATCGCCGCGCATCTGGAGGCGGGGCCGCCGGTCGTGCTGCGCTATGCCGCCGCCGCGCGGTCCGCCGGTTTCCTGCTGACCGGGGCCGAGGGTGGCCATCGCCACCTGCCCGCGTTGCGCCGCGACGCAATGGCGTTCGATCCAGCGACGCGCGACCGGCTGATCGCGGGGGCGCTCCAGCCGGTGGCCGCCGTCCGCGATGCCGAGGCGGTCGCGGCGCGCTTCGTGACCGAGGTCGCCGACGCGCTGGCCGGGCATGACCTGCTGCTGGCCCCCGCGACGCCGATGCCCGCGCCCCGGATCGATGCGACGACGATCGTCATCGACGGCCAGACGCTGTCCGCGCGCGCCGATCTGGGCCTGCACACCCAGCCGCTGAGCCTGGCGGGGGTGCCGATCCTCTCGGTGCCGCTGGCCCAGGCCGAGGGGGTGCTGCCGATCGGCGTGCAGTTGATCGCCGCGCCGGGGCGTGAGGCGCTGTTGTTCGAGACGGCGGCGGCGCTGGTCGCGGCGGGGCTGGTGGCCTGTCCGCCCGTTCCTCGTCTGGCGGAGGCGGCATGATGCGCGCGACCCCTCGTTCCCTGCGCGGCATGGTCAGCGCCCCGCACCATCTGGCGGCCCAGGCCGGGCGCGACGTGCTGGCCGAGGGCGGCAGCGCGGTCGAGGCGGCGGTGGCGACGGCCGCCTGCCTCGCCGTCGTCTATCCACACATGACCGGGATCGGCGGCGACGGCTTCTGGCTGGTGGCCGAGCCGGACGGCCGGACCTGGGCGATCGACGGCTGCGGCGCGGCGGCGATGGCGGCGGACCGCGCGCTGTACCGCGACCATGCGACCATTCCGTGGCGCGGGGCCCTGGCGGCGAACACGGTGGCAGGGACCGTCGCGGGGTGGCAGGCGGCGCTGGCGCAGAGCGGTGCGACCCTGCCGCTCGACCGGCTGCTGCGCGATGCCATCCATCACGCGCGGAGCGGCGTGGTCGTTACGGCGGGCGGAGCGCAGGTTGCAGCCGCCGCGTCGCCCGCACTACGCGACCTGCCCGGCGCCTATGCATCCATCTTCGAACCCGAAGGCCGTCCGCTGGTCGAGGGGGACCTGCTCCGCCAGACCGCGCTGGCGGCGACGCTGGAGCGATTGGCGGGGGAGGGGCTGGACGGCTTCTATCGCGGCGCGCTGGCACAGATAATTGCCGACGACCTCGCCCAGCTCGGCAGTCCGCTTGCGGCGGCCGACCTCGCCGCCTTCGACGCGCGCAATGTCGCGCCGCTGGAGGTGGCGATCACCGGGGCGCGCCTGTTCAACCTGCCGCCGCCGACGCAGGGGGTGGCGTCGCTGCTGATCCTGGCGCTGTTCGACCGGCTGCGCGCAGGTGAGGCCGATGGGTTCGACCATGTCCACCGGCTGGTCGAGGCGACGAAGCAGGCGTTCCGCTGGCGCGACGCGCATGTCGGCGATCCGGCGACGATGACGCAGGATGCGCAGGCGTTGCTGCGCGATGCCGCCGCGCTGGACCGCATGGCGGGGGCGATCGACCCCGACCGCGCCGCGCCATGGCCGCATCCCCCGGCGCTGGGCGATACCACCTGGTTCGGCGCGGCCGATGCGCGCGGCCAGGTCGTCAGCTGTATCCAGAGCACCTATTTCGAGTTCGGATCGGGCATCGTCCTGCCCCGGACCGGCATCGTGTGGCAGAACCGGGGATGCTCCTTCGCGCTCGACGGTGACGGCCCCAACCGGCTGCGACCCGGTGCGCGACCCTTCCACACGCTGAACCCGGCGCTGGCGCGGTTCGACGATGGCCGGGTCATGGCGTACGGCACGATGGGGGGCGAGGGACAGCCGCAGACCCAGGCGGCGATTTTCACTCGCCATGCGCTGTTCGGCCAGCCCCTGCAGGCGGCGGTGGACGCCCCGCGCTGGCTGCTCGGGCGGACCTGGGGCGACCAGAGCACGACGCTGAAGATCGAGGCGGGGTTCGACCCGGCCTTGTACGACCGACTGGCGGCGGCGGGCCATGCGGTCGAACGCGTACCCGGCCGGTCGTCGATGATGGGCCATGCCGGGGCGATCCTGCGCCATCCCGGCGGGATGATCGAGGGCGCGGCCGATCCGCGCAGCGACGGCATGGTGGCGACATGGTGACGACGACCGCATCCGGCGCGCGCGCGGTGGCACGCTGTCTCGAGCTGTCGCGGGCACCCTATAGCGACCGGGCGGACCGGCTGTTTCGCGGCTGGCTGACGCCTGCCTATCGCGCGACGATCGAACGCGTCGGGGCATGGATGGAGGCGGCGGGCATGTCGGTCCGCCATGACGCCGCCGTCAACCTGATCGGCCGCTATGAGGGCACGCGCCCGGACGCGCCCGCGCTGGTGATCGGCAGCCATCTCGACAGCGTGCGCGATGCGGGGGCCTATGACGGGCCGCTGGGCGTGATGCTGGGCATCGAATGCGTCGCCGCGCTTCATGCCGAGGGACGTCGCATGCCCTTCGCGATCGAGGTGATCGGCTTCGGCGACGAAGAGGGGTCGCGCTTTCCCGCCGCGATGCTGGGCAGCCGCGCGGTGGCGGGCACGCTGACGCCGGGCGCAGCCGACATGGCCGATGCGGCGGGGATCTGCGTCGATACCGCGTTGCGTGAGTTCGGCAGCGAGGCCGCCGCGCTCGCCACGGCACGTCGCGCGCCGGGCACGATGCTCGCCTATCTGGAAGCGCATATCGAACAGGGGCCGGTGCTGGAGGCCGAGGGGCTGGCACTGGGGGTCGTGACCGGCATCGCCGCGCAACTCCGCCTAGAGGTTACGGTAAACGGCGTCGCGGGCCATGCCGGAACCGTCACCATGCCCTTGCGCCGCGACGCGCTGGCCGCCGCCGCGCGCATGGTGTCGGCGGTCGAGGACATTGCGGTCGCCGCCGCGTCCGACCTGGTCGCGACGGTCGGCCGGATCGAGGTCGCGCCGGGGGCGGCGAACGTGATCGCGGGCGAGGTGCGCTTCACCATCGACATTCGCGCAGGCGCGACCGACCGCCGCGACCGCGCCGCCGCCGCGATCGGTGAGGCTATGAACGTCATCGCGCGCGATCGGGGCGTGACCCTCACCGTCACGACGGTCCACGACCTGCCGCCATGCCCATGCGATCCGGGACTGATGGATCTGCTCGACGCGGCGGTCGTCGCCACCGGGCAGGGCTCGCGGCGGCTGATGTCAGGCGCGGGGCATGACGCGATGGCGATGGTCGCGCTGGGGCCGGTCGCGATGCTGTTCCTGCGCTGTGCCGGGGGGATCAGCCACAACCCGGCCGAACATGTCGACCCGGCCGATGCCGATGCCGCCTTTGCCGCGATGCGCGGCTTTATCGACCGATTGGGAGAAGATTATCGTGACGCCTGATCTATTTGGCGAGATCGATCCGCCGCAGCGGCTGCTGATGGGGCCGGGGCCGGTCAATGCCCATCCGCGCGTGCTGCGCGCGATGAGTGCGGACCTGCTCGGCCAGTTCGATCCGGAAATGACCGGTTATATGAACCAGGTCATGGCGCTGTACCGTCCGGTGTTCGGGACCGAGAACCACTGGACCTTCCTGATCGATGGCACCGCGCGCGCGGCGATCGAGGCGTCATTGGTGTCGCTGCTCGCACCGGGGGACCGGCTGCTGGTCGTCGATTTCGGCCGCTTCGGGCTGTTGTTGCAGGAGATTGGCGAGCGGATCGGCGCGCAGGTCGAGCGGCTGTCGGTCCCCTGGGGTGAAACCGTGCCGCTCGACGCCATCGCGGCCGCGATCGAGCGGACCGCGCCGATGGTGGTCGCCTGCGTCCATGGCGACACCTCGACCACCATGGCGCAGCCGCTCGACGGGGTGGGGGCGCTGGCACAAGCGGCGGGCGCGTATCTCTATGTCGATGCGACCGCGACGATCGGCGGGATGGAGATCGCCGCCGACCGCTGGGGGGCGGACATCGTCACCGGCGGCTTGCAGAAATGCCTGGGCGGTCCGTCGGGATCGGCCCCGATCACCGTCTCGCCCCGCGCCGCCGAGCGCATCCTGGGGCGTCGCCATGTCGAAAAGGGCATTCGCCGCGACGACATTGTCGATGCGGGCGGGGTGCGGATCGGCACCAACTATTTCGACCTCGCCATGATCATGGACTATTGGTCGGAGAAGCGGCTGAACCACCATACCGAAGCGACGACGATGCTCTACGGCGCGCGCGAATGCGCCCGCGTGGCGCTGGGCGAGGGGCTGGAGGCGCGGTTCGCGCGCCATGCGGCGGCGGGCCGGGCGGTGGTGGCCGGGGCCCGCGCGCTGGGGCTGGAGGTGTTCGGCGACGATCGCTTCCGCATGACCAACGTCACCGGCATCGTCATCCCGCCCGGCGTCGACGGCGAGCGGGTGCGCGCCCGGATGCGCGAGGATTTCGAGATCGAGATCGGCACTGCCTTCGGCCCGCTCCAGGGCAAGGTCTGGCGGATCGGCGCGATGGGCTACAACGCGATGAAGCACAAGGTGCTGCTGACGCTCGCCGCGCTGGAGGCGGTGTTGCGGGCCGAGGGGATGGCATTGCCCTCCGGCGCCGGGGTCGATGCCGCGCTCGAAAGCTATGCCGCATGACCGCGTCGCGCGATCTGGTGGGCTATGGCGCGTCGCCGCCCGATCCCCGCTGGCCCGGCGGCGCGCGCGTCGCGGTGCAGTTCGTCGTCAATGTCGAGGAAGGCGCGGAGAACAGCGTCCTGAACGGCGATGCCGGGTCGGAGGCGTTCCTGTCGGAGATGGTCGGCGCGGCCAGCCATCCCGCGCGCGCCATGGCGATGGAAAGCCTGTACGAATATGGCGCGCGTGCCGGTTTCTGGCGGCTGCACCGGCTGTTCGCCGAGCGACAGGTGCCGGTGACGGCCTTCGCCGTCGCCACCGCCATGGCCGCCAATCCGGCGGCGGTCGACGCGATGCTGGCCGCCGATTGGGAGATCGCCAGCCACGGCTATCGCTGGATCGACTATCAATATGTCCCGCCCGAGGTGGAGCGTGCGCATATCGCCGAGGCGATCGCGCTGCACACGCGGTTGACCGGCACGCGCCCGCTGGGCTGGTACCAGGGGCGCACCTCGCCCGCGACCGCCGCGCTGGTCGCCGCCGAGGGCGGGTTCGTCTATGACGCCGACAGCTATGCCGACGACCTGCCCTATTGGGATCGTCGCCATGCCGGGGCGAATGGCGGGCGGGCGCAACTGATCGTGCCCTATACGCTCGACGCCAATGACATGAAGTTCGTCGCCTATAACGGCTTTGCCGATGGCGAACCCTTTTTCCGCTATCTGCGCGACACGTTCGAGCAATTGCGGGCCGAGGGCGGGCGGATGATGTCGGTGGGCTTGCACGGGCGTATCGTCGGACGGCCCGGCCGCGCGGCGGCGCTGGCCCGCTTCGTCGATCATGTGATCGCCAGCGGCGACGCGTGGATCGCGCGCCGCATCGATATCGCGCGACACTGGCAACAGGTGCACCCGGCATGACGCCCGAGATGATGATCGACGATCCGCAGGTGGTGGCCGAGGTCATGGCCGCCTTCACCGCTTATGAAGCCGCGCTGATGGCCGATGACGTGCCCGCGATGGACCGGCTGTTCCACGATCATCCGACCACGATCCGCTATGGCGTGGGCGAGGTGCTGTATGGCGCGGAGGCCATCCGCGCCTTTCGCAAGGGGCGGGGCGGATCGCCGCAACGTCGGCTCGGAACGGTCGCCA
This sequence comes from Sphingomonas sp. SORGH_AS_0870, assembly GCF_031453175.1. Lineage (NCBI taxonomy): Bacteria > Pseudomonadati > Pseudomonadota > Alphaproteobacteria > Sphingomonadales > Sphingomonadaceae > Sphingomonas > Sphingomonas sp. SORGH_AS_0870. Next base: position 3,471,759 of record NZ_JAVIYW010000002.1, on the reverse strand, counting down.
TCCACAGCTTCGGCCGCGACCATGCCACCGCCAACGCCGAATTCTTCCGCGAAGGCGATGCCCGGCGCGGGCGGCAGAGCCAGACCTGGGTGCGCTTTCCCGATGGGTGGAAGGTCGTCGCCGCGCATGTCTCGATCGAGGGGGCGGGATCATGACCGATAGCGATTTCAATGCTATGTCGAGCGAGGCTTTCGTCGCGCGCTATGCGAGCGTGGTCGAGCATTCGCCCTGGGTGGTCGAACGCGCGGCGGCGCGGCGGCCCTTTGCCGATCTGGCGGAGGGAATCGTGGCGGTGCTCGCCGACGCCACGCCCGAGGAGCGGCTGTCGGTGATCCGCTCCCATCCCGAACTGGCGGGGCGCGCCGCGATCGCGGGTACGCTGACCGAGGAGTCGCGCAGCGAGCAGGCCTCGGCCGGGCTGGACCGCATGACCCCGCAAGAGTTCGAGCGCTTCCATGCGCTGAACGCCGCCTATGGTGAGCGATTCGGCTTTCCCTTCGTCATCTGTGTCCGGCGGACCGACCGGGCGGGCATATTGCGCGCCATGGCCGAGCGGCTGGGCAACGACCGCGAGGCCGAGGTCGAAACCGCGCTGGCTGAGATCGGCCATATTGTCCGCCTGCGACTGGAGACCCTGGCATGACCCAACCCATCGGCCTGGCCGCCCTGGCCCACCAGGTCGCGACCGATCTCGAACGGCTGGCGCATGGCGGCCCCGCCTGGACGGTGCCTCAGCCCATGGCGGAGGGCCATGTCCATGACGTCATCATCGTCGGCGGCGGGCAGAGCGGGCTGGGCGCGGCGTTCGGGCTGCTGCGCGAGCGCGTGTCGAACATCCTCGTCCTCGACGAAAACCCGGCGGGCTATGAGGGGCCGTGGGACACCTATGCGCGGATGATGACGCTGCGCACGCCCAAGCACCTGACCGCGATCGACCTGGGGATCCCCTCGCTGACCTTCCGCGCTTTCTGGGAAGCGCAGCATGGGGCGGAAGGATGGGACGCGTTGGAGAAGATCCCGCGCCGCGACTGGATGGCCTATCTGCGCTGGTATCGCGCCGTCCTGAACCTGCCCGTGCGCAACGAGGCGCGGGTGACGCTGATCGAGCCGCTGGGCGGGCGGTTCCGCGTCCACCTCGCCGACGGTGCGCCGCTGCTCGCGCGCAAGGTCGTGCTGGCGACCGGCATCCAGGGGGGCGGCAACTGGCATGTGCCCGAACTGGTGCGCGATCGGCTGCCCGCGAACCGCTATGCCCATACCTCGGCGGCGATCGACTATGCGGGGCTGGCCGGAAAGCGCATCGCGTTGCTGGGGGCGGGGGCCTCGGCGTTCGACAATGCCCATGCCGCGCTGTCCGCCGGGGTGGCCGAGGCGCATGTCTTCGTCCGCCGCCCGGAACTGCCGCGCGTCAATCCGATCCGGCATATGGAGCGCAGCGGGATCATCGGCCGCTTCCCCGCGCTCGACGATGCCGCCAAATACCGAATGATGGTCGCTTTTTTCGACCGCAGCCAGCCGCCGACCAACGACACGTTCGACCGCGCGTCGGCGCTGCCCGGCTTTCACCTGCATCTCGGCACGCCTTGGCTGGACGTGGCGGATACCGGCGACGCGGTCGCGGTCACCACCCCGCGCGGGACCGAGACGTTCGACTTCCTCGTCCTGTCGACCGGGCTGGTCACCGATCCTGCGTTGCGCCCCGAACTGGCACTGGTCGCCGACGGCATCGCGCGCTGGTCCGACCGCTATCGCCCGGCGGAGGCGTCGCATCCGCTGATCGATGCGCATCCCTATCTGGGGCCGCAATTCCAGCTATTGCCGCGCACGCCCGACGATGCGGCGGCGCTGCACGGGCTGTTCGCGTTCAACTATTCGGGGCTCATCAGTCTCGGCTTGTCGGCCTCCGCGCTGTCGGGACTGCGCCACGCCTTGCCCCGGCTGGTGGCGGGGGTGGCCGACCAGCTGTTCCTCGACGACCGCGATGCGATGATCGCCGCCTATCTCGACTATGACGAGCCCGAATTCATCGGGGCATGGCCGCGCACGGGGGCGGTGGCATGAGTGCGACCCTGTCCACCCATGTTCTCGACACCGCGCATGGCCGGCCGGCGGCGGGCATCGCCGTCACGCTGCTCGACGGCGACGCAATGCGGTTGTTCGATGGCGTGACCAATGCCGATGGGCGCTGTCCCGCGCTGGCCGCCGTGCCGGTTTCGCCGGGACGCCATGCATTGTGCTTCGCGGTCGCCGACTATTTCCGCGCCGCCGGAGTGGAACTGCCCGATCCGCCCTTTCTCGACCGGGTGACGATCGATTTCGGCATCGCGCCGGAGGGGGGGCATTATCACGTGCCGCTGCTCGTCTCGCCCTACAGCTATTCCACCTATCGGGGCAGCTGATCCCGTTCCTTCCCGCCGGAGTGCCCCGATGATCCGTCGCCTGCTCGCCACGATCGAGCCCTATGTCCTGATGCTGCTGGCGACCGTGCTGATCGCCACGCTGCTGCCGCCGCGCGGTGTCGGCGTGCGCGTCTTCGATCTTGCCGCCGATACCGCGATCGTCGCGCTGTTCTTCGTCCATGGCGCGAAACTGTCGCGCAGCGCCCTGCTGGCGGGGGCGCGGCACTGGCGGTTGCATGCGGCGATCCTGGCGACCAGCTTTCTGCTGTTCCCGCTGCTGGGGCTCGCCATCGCGGGCAGCGGCCTGCCGTCGCCCAGCCTCGCCACCGGCCTGTTGTTCCTGACCCTGCTGCCCTCGACCGTGCAATCCTCGATCGCCTTTACCGCGATCGCGCGCGGCAATGTCGCGGCGGCGGTGTGCAGCGCCTCGCTGTCCAACCTGCTGGGCATCGCCGTCACGCCCGCGCTGGCCGCCCTGCTGCTTCCGGGCACCGGGGGCGTCGAGCTGTCGTTCGACAGCGTGCGGGCGATCGTCCTGCAATTGCTGGTGCCGTTCGCGGCGGGGCATATGCTGCGCCCCTGGATCGGCGCGTGGATCGCGGCGCGCAAGCGGCTGGTGACGACGCTCGATCGCGGATCGATCCTGCTGGTCGTCTATACCGCTTTCGGTGCGGCGGTGAGCCAGGGGCTGTGGTCGCAGGTCGGCGCGCTGGAGCTGGCGGAACTCGTCGGATGGTGCGCGCTGCTGCTGACGGTGGTGTTGGTACTGACCGGCGTGATGGCGCGGGCGATGAAGCTGGCGCCCGAGGACGCGGTCGTGATGCGCTTCTGCGGGTCGAAGAAGAGCCTGGCGACGGGCGTGCCGATGGCGGGCGTGCTGTTCCCGCCCGCGCAGGTCGGCGTCGTCCTGCTGCCGGTCATGGTGTTCCACCAGTTGCAGCTGATCGCCTGCGCCTTCCTCGCGCGGCGGCTGGCGGACGCGGTGGAGGCGGAGCCCGCCATGCCGCGCGCGGTGGCGTCAGGATAGGTCGGCTATTCGCCCAGCCGGGCGAACTCCTCCTTCAGCATGTCGACAAAGGTGCTGAGATAGATGGGCAACACCCGGCCGCGTTGAAGCAGCATCGACACGCTGGCCGGGCGGACGATCCCCTCGGCCAGCGGAACCCAGCAGAGTTCGCCCGCCGCCAGCTCGCGCTCCAGCCCGATGCGCGAGAGGAAGGCGATGCCGACCCCGGCGCGCACCAGATTCTTCAGCGTATCGATCCGCTCGACCGTGGCGACCCGCTTGAGCGGAACGTCGCTCATGTCGAACAGATCGTGCAGCACGCTCTGCTTCAGCCAGTCGTCATGCGGCGTCACCACCGCATGGGGAACGCAGTCGGACAGGGTCACACGGTCGAGGGTGGACAGGGGATGGCCCGGCGGGGTGATGACGCCGATCGGCGTCTGGACATGCGCCACCGTCGCGGTGCGCGCGGTGCCCGTCAGGTCGAAGGCGCAGATGACATCCGCCTCCTTGGACAGCAGTTCCGCCTTCACCCGGTGATTGTCGCCCGCGAGCAGCGAGAACTCGATCAGCGGGAAGCGTTCCTTGTAGCGGACGATGGTGCGCGGCACGAGGTCGTCGGCCAGGCTCTCGGCGGCGGCGATCCGGATATGGCCCCGCTCCCCGCCGCGCAGCCGCAGCATCTCGTGGCGTAGCGCGACGCTCTCGCGCTTCCACCGCCGGATATAGGCCAGCAACGCCTCGCCCGCAGCGGTGGGGCGTATCCCGCGCGGCATGCGGACGAACAGTTGCACGTCCAGCTCCTCTTCGAGCTGCAACAGCTGCCGGTTGACCGCCGAGGATGCGATGTTGAGCGATTCCGCCGCCTTGCGGATCGAGCCGTGGCGGATCGCCTGATCGAAATAGATCAACCCGGTCTTGATGAGGGCCATCATCGTCCTCGTGTCGCCATCCGGGTCGCAACCGACGGTCGAGGCCCGTGAGCTTTGGGAGCGTTACGGTTGCCCGGTCACAGCCGGGGCAGGGTGACGCCGCGCTGGCCCATATATTTGCCCGCGCGGTCGGCATAGCTGGTCTCGCAGGGCTCGTTGCCCTTCAGGAACAGGAACTGGCAGGCGCCTTCATTGGCATAGATTTTCGCAGGCAGCGGCGTGGTGTTGGAAAATTCCAGCGTCACATGCCCCTCCCAACCCGGCTCCAGCGGCGTGACGTTCACGATGATTCCGCAGCGCGCATAGGTCGACTTGCCCAGGCAGATGACCAGCACGTCGCGCGGCACCCGGAAATATTCGACCGTCCGCGCCAGCGCGAAGCTGTTGGGCGGGATGATGCACACATCGGTCTTGCGATCGACGAAGCTGTTCGACGCGAAGTCCTTGGGGTCGACGACCGCGCTGTCGACATTGGTGAAGATCTTGAACTCGTCCGCCACCCGCGCGTCATAGCCATAGGAGGACAGACCATAGCTGATACAGCCGTCGCGGCGCTGGTTCTCGACAAAGGGCTCGATCATCCCTTGGGTCTGCGCGGCTTCGCGAATCCAGCGGTCGGACAGGATCGACATCTTCATTCCCCTTAAGCGTTGCCGCTCATTGCCGGATCGCCCGGACAGGGCAAGCGCCGAAACGCAAAATGGGGCTTGCGGTTGACGTTGCGTCAAGCGGTAGGCTGCCCCGCATGACGAAGATGCTGGATATTGCCGAGATCGCGAAGGCCACGGGGCTCAGCAGCCGGGCGCTGCGCTTTTACGAGGCGCGGGGGCTGATCCGGCCACTGCGCAGCGAGGGCGGGCGGCGTATCTTCGGTGCAGGGGAACTCGAGCGGCTGCATGCGATCGTCGCGCTGAAACGGGCCGGGTTCACGCTGGCGGCGATCGGGCGGATGCTCGACCGGCCCGATGCGCGGCTGGGACCGATGGTCGCGGCGCAGCTGGCGGTGGTCGAGGCGCAAGCCGCCATGCTGGCCGATACGGCGACCCTGCTTCATTCCATCCAGTCCCGCATCGATGCCGGCGAGCGCATCGGCGTCGCGACACTCTGCTCGCTGATTCGAAAGGGAAACAGCATGACGACGACCCAATGGAAGGCCGTGGCCGACCAGCATTTCACCAAGGAAGAACAGGCCCATTGGGCCGAGCGGATGGCCACGCTCGCCCCCGATTTCGATCAGGACGCCTATCAGGCGCAATGGGCCGATCTGGGCCAGCGGATCGCCGCCGCATTGCCGCTCGACCCCGGTTCGGAGGCGGCGCAGGCTTTTGTGCGCGAGTGGTTCGCGCTGCTGGCGCCGTTCCGCGCGGTGGCCTCGCCGGAGATGTGGGCAGGCGCGACGCGGCTGCATGAGAATCGAGCGGCGTGGGATGGGCAGGCCGATCCGGGCTTTTCGGCCGATGTGTGGCAGTTCATCCAGGCGGCCGCCGCCGCGATGCGGGTGCGGGGAGAAGAGCCGGGCAGCTGAGGCAGGCAAAGCCGGAACCTCTTCTCTGCGCCTCTGCGCGAACACATCTTCATGTCTTCGCGGCGTCGCGCGAAATTCAGCCGATCCCCAGGTCCGCCGGACCAAAGGCATCCGGCAGCAATTCGGACAGCCGATAGCTGCGCACCGCATCGCCCTCCGCCGCGCCGCAATGCACGGGCAGGTCGCGGCCACCCATCTGGGCGGCCTCGTTGATGACCTGCCTACACCGGCCGCAGGGGCCGACCGGGGCGGTGCCGGTCGGCACGCCGTTCGCGTCCATCGCGCCGCCGATCACGCCGACCGCGACGATCTCGCGCAGCCGCCCGGCGGCCGAGGCGGTGGCGATCGCGACCGTCTCGGCGCAGAGCGACAGGCCATAGCTGGCATTCTCGAAGTTCGCGCCGGTGATGACCGACCCGTCCTCCATCAACAAGGCGGCTCCTACCGCGAACCGGCTATAGGGCGCATGGGCGTGGCGCGCGGCGGCGCGGGCTGCGGCGATCAGGCGCGCGGCGGTCGGATCGATCTGGCTCATGGTGTGACGACGTCCCAGTTGACGGGGCCTTCCACCCCCTCGACCCGGCGGAAATCGCTCGCGCGCCACATCCGCCAGGGGCGGGCGGCATAATCGGGTTTGAACATATTGCCGACCGCCCAGATCGGGCGGTCGAACGCGGTCGTGATGCTGTATTCGGACTCGAACGGCTTGGCGACGCGTAGCATCACCGGCTTGCGCGTATGCGTCTCGACCATCGTCACGAACCGGGTCAGGTCGGCGACCAGCGTCGCGCGATCGGGCCGCGCGGTGCAATCGTCGTGAAAGGACAGGTCGATCGCGGCGGGCAGCGCATCCCCGGCGCGCGGCACGAAGATGTTGAAGGCATCCGCCTGCGCCGCGGCGGGCTGGCATAGCGAATAGATATGGACCGCCCCGCGCCGCAGCCCGGCCTCGGGCAGCGCGGCCCAGTTCGCCTCGAACGCGGGATCGCGGCGGTCCGCGCCCGAGGTGGCGACGATATAGGCGAAGTCGGCGCCGCCCGCGCGCAGCGTCCGCCACTCCACCGGCGGCGGATTCTCGGCCAGGTCGATGCCCTGCAACGCATAATGGTCGGCCGAGGGGCGCCAATGCGTCGCCCAATGCCAGCCGCCCATGCCCGCCGCACCGAGCGCGAGCAGCCCGGCACCGATTTTCCAGAGAATCGCCATCAGTTGCGGATATGCAGGACGCACAGCAGTGTGAAGAGGCGACGTGCGGTGTCGAAATCCACCTCGATCTTGCCGGTCAGCCTGTCCTTCAGCATTTCGGCGGCGTCGTTATGGATGCCGCGCCGGGCCATATCGATCGTCTCGATCTGTTGCGGCGTGGCGGCGCGGATCGCCTGGTAATAGCTGTCGCAGATCGCGAAATAGTCCTTGATCGGCCGCCGGAACCGGCCGAGCGCCAGCACCAGCGTCTCGATATGCGTGCCGTCCTCGCGATACATATGGATGCCCAGGCGACCTTCCTCGGACTCCAGCTTGATCCGATAGGGCCCGGCATAGCCGTCCGCCTGCGGCCGTTGCGGCGCGAAATAATTTTCCTCGATCAGATCGAAGATCGCGATCCGCCGCTCCTGCTCGACATCGGCCGACCGCCAGCCGAGGCTGCGTTCGTCGAGATCGATGGATATGATCCGCGGATCGGCCATCCGGCAGGGATAGTCGCGAAGCGCGTGCGCCGCAAATCCCTCGCTGATCGACGCAATGCGTTTTCATCCGGCGCCACTCCGCGCTAACGCCGAAGAAATGGCCACCCTCGCATTTCCGAACACCGCTGCCGCCGCCGAGCCGCAGCAGCTCCCCCGCAATATCGAGGCGGAGGCCGCGCTGCTGGGCGCGATGATGATCGACAACCGGCTGGCCGACGATCTGGTCGACCGGCTGGACCCGGACCATTTCTTCGAGCCGGTCCATGGCCGCGTCTTCGCCGCGATCAAGAATCTGCGCGCCACCGACATGCTGGCGACCCCCGTCACGCTGCGTCCGATGTTCGAGGCGGACGAGGGGATGAAGGCGCTGGGCGGCCCGGCCTATCTGGCGCAGCTGACCGGGTCGGGCGCGGGGCTGATCGGCGCGCGGCAGTTCGCGACGCAGATCTACGACCTGGCCATGCTGCGCGCGCTGGTGACGGTGGGGCGGACGCTGGTCGACCGAGCGATGGATACCTCGGAGGAGGTGAACCCGCGCGCGCAGATCGAGCTGGCCGAGAACGAGCTGTTCAAGGTCGCGGCGGACGGCGGCTCGGAAAATGCGGTGAAGAGCTTCGCCCAGGCCACCACCATGGCGGTCAAGAATGCCGAGCGCGCGCTGAACTCCGGCGGCCATGTCTCGGGCATCACCACCGGCCTCGACTCAGTCAATGCCAAGATCGGCGGTATGCACCGCTCCGACTTGATGATCCTGGCGGGCCGTCCGGGCATGGGCAAGACCTCGCTCGCCACCAACATCGCGTTCAACGCCGCGCGGCGCTGGATGCGCGACATGCAGGACGGCATCCCGCCGTCCGAGTCGGTCGGCGCCAAGGTCGCCTTCTTCAGCCTCGAAATGTCCGCCGACCAGCTGGCGACGCGTATCCTGGCCGAGCAATCGGGGATCAGCTCCGAGGCGCTGCGCATGGGCAAGATCAGCCGCAACGAGTTCGCGCAGCTGGCCGCCGCCGCCGCCGAGCTGGAGCAGCTGCCGCTGTTCATCGACGATACCGGCGGCCTGTCCATCTCCGCGCTGCACACCCGTGTCCGGCGTTTGCAGCGGCGGCATAACAACGAGATCGGGCTGGTCGTGGTCGACTATCTCCAGCTGCTGACCGGCTCGGGCAAGTCGTCGGAGGGCAACCGCGTGCAGGAAATCTCGGAGATTTCGCGCGGACTCAAGACGCTGGCCAAGGACATGAACGTGCCGGTGCTGGCCCTGTCTCAGCTGTCCCGCGCGGTCGAGCAGCGCGAGGACAAGCGGCCGATGCTGTCCGACCTTCGCGAATCGGGCTCGATCGAGCAGGACGCCGACATGGTCTGGTTCGTGTTCCGCGAAGACTATTACATGATGCAGCGCGAGCCCAAGCGCCCGATGGAAGGCGATGACGGCAAGGTCTTCGAGGACCACGCGAAATGGGCGACCGAGGTGGAGCGGGTCTACGGCCTGGCCGAACTGATCGTCGCGAAACAGCGTCACGGTGCGACCGGCAAGGTCGTGATGAAGTTCGACCCGACGATCACGCGGTTCACCGACTTCGCGGGGTATTGATGTCCCTTTGCCCTGATCGGGTCGGAACATGACGTAAAGGATGGACTCCGCCCTTTTTCTTACCGCATCTTAAGTCTGCGTAGGCAAGGATGCGGCCGATATGGGCGTGGATTTACGAATAGCGATCGAGGGCGCCTATGCGGCGGCGCTGGACGAAAGCCTATGGGCCGAATGGACATGGCAGACCGCGCATATGCTCGGCGGTGTCTGTGGCACTTTCTATGTGGTCGAAGCGCCGGGCCGTATCCGGCTTCAGCATATACGGCATGAAAATTCGGGCTTGGTGGAACGCTATATCTCGGAAAACATCATGCGCTTCGACCCGCAAATCTCCTATGCGGCCAGTCGGCGCTCGCCCCATATCTATGCCGATACCGATCATGCCGACCGGGATGACCCGGCCACGCGGGAATATTTTGCCTGGCAGGCGTCGAATGGAAAGATGCAGCATTATCTGACGGCTGCGGCACCACTGGATGGCGGCCGTATCTATGCGGGCCTGTCCCTCCACCGACATGTCGATGATGGGCCGACCCCAGACGAAATGCGCCGACGACTGGAAAAGTTGTTGCCCGATATCCACAGGGCGCTCGACCTGGGTTTCCTTCATGCCGAGAAGATGGCCAGCGCATATTGGGACGGCCTTCTGTCCAGGCGGACGGAACCCTGTCTGTTGTTGGACGAACAGGGAAAGGTGCTTCGGACTACCCCCGAAATGGAGGCGTTGCTCGTTCGGGGCGACGGGTTGCGATGCGTGCGGAGGCGACTGACCTGTGGCGGCGGCATCGCCGACGCTGCGCTGGACCGATTCGTCGGCCTGCTGACGGGCGGATCGGGCGTGCCGGGCCTATGTCGGATCGATCGCCCGTCCGGCAAGGCGGCCTATATTCTCAACGGTTATCCCTTGCCCGGACGAGCGCGTATCATGGCGCCGATGGAGGCGGTCGCGATGGTTACGCTGATCGATCCCGCCGCCGTGCCACCATCATCGGCGCATCGCTGGCAACTGGCCTATGGCTTGACCCCGCGGGAAAGGGAGATGGCCGAGCTTATGGTGGCGGGCCAGTCCCTGGATGATGCGGCGACCATTCTCGCGATCAGCAAGGCGACCGCGCGGGTCCATCTGCGCCAGATATTCGCCAAGACCGATACCAATCGACAGGCGGAAATGATCCAGCTTCTGTCCCGGATCGGAGCCTGATGCGGCTCTTCAGGACATCGTCGTCGGCCGGTGTATCCCGCATTCGACCTTGTCGAACCCGCGCCATCTTCCCGCACGCGGGTCTTCGCCGGGCTTGACCTTGCTGGTGCAGGGCGCGCAGCCGATCGACAGATAGCCCTGTGCCTCCAGTGGATGGCGCGGCAGGTCGTGTTCGGCGAAATAGCCGTCCAGCGCCACCTTGTCCCAATCCGCCAGCGGGTTGAGCTTCAACCGGCCATCCTCGACCTCGAACCGGGGGAGTGCGCGGCGGGTGCCCGCCTGGAAGCCCTTGCGACCCGAAATCCAGGCCTCGAACGGGGCGAGGCCGCGCGCCAGCGGTTCGACCTTGCGCAGGTCGCAGCAGCCATCGGGGTCGTAGCCATGGCGGATGCCCTCGGGGTCCTTGGCCGCCAGCAGCGCCGGGTCGGGCTGGATCACCCGCACGTCGAGCAGGCCCAGCCGCGCGACCAGCGTGTCGCGATAGGCCAGCGTCTCGGGAAACATCTTCAGCGTGTCGGTGAAGACCACCGGCGTCGTGGGATCGGCCTGCGCCACCATGTAGAGCAGCACGGCGGACTCGGTGCCGAAGGACGACACCGCCACGATCTGCCCGCGCAACTCGCGGGTTAGTAGACTGATCGTCACCATGCAATGCGACGGTGCGACCGGCAAGCTCGTGTGAGATTCGACCCGATAATCACGATTCACCGGCTTCGCGGTGTGGTGAAGATCCGCGACACACATACCGCAGTCAATGTAAGTCCTAGAACAATTTATAAATAAATTCATGCAACATAGGCTTACCTAGGCCGCAAACGGGCGCATTTCCTCGGCCGTACCGGAATGATGGGGGAAAGCATGAATTGCGTTAGGATTGCCGCCTTGTGCTCGGCATTTTCAGTTGTGATGGTCGCGGTGCCAAGCACCGCCCAGACGGTAGCGGCATTGGGAAACTCTCCTGAGATGGAGGTTCGCCCCGTGGTTGCCCATGACGATGGTCCACGCGTGACCGCCGCATTGACAGGGGGCACATTGGGTGTCGGGCCCGAACTGGGGCTGCGGATCAGCGACCATTTCGGCGTTCGTGGCAGTGCGGCTTTTCTTAAGGTGTCGCCGAGCTTTGACTCGAAAGACATTCACTATGACAGTGATTTCAAGCTTCACTCCTACGGTGCCATGGCCGATGTTTATCCGTTTGGCGGGGCGTTCCGCATCTCGGCAGGGGCGCGGATCAATCGAACGCGCGTCGGGCTGGTGGGAACGCCCCTAAACAGTACGGCAGAGGTCAAGGTCGGCGGCCAGACCTATTTGGTGCCGCAGGTTGGCATCCTCACAGGCCGAGCGGAGCCGAAGCGTTTTGCACCTGCGCTGACGCTGGGTTGGGCAGGCAAGAAGCGTCGCGGCTTTTTTGTCGGCATCGAAGGGGGGGTGCTGTTTCAAGGCTCCTTCCAGCTGAAGGATTTCCGCGCCAGCGGTCCGATCAATAGCAACGCCGCGTTTCAGACGGTACTGGAACGCGAGCGTATCGATTTACAGGAAGACGTGGATAAGGTGAAAGTGTGGCCGATTCTTCAGGCTTCGGTCGGTTGGCGCTTTTGAGCGCCGACTGACGTTCTGGTGACTCCCCAACGCCAAATCAGGGCGGCATCGGTCTATCCCCACTCGATCGCCAACATGTAATGACGCATGAATGGCCGAGTAGGAACCAGACCGGTACCGCTTTTACATGAGCAGATGATGAAAATGGATGCGCCGCACAGCTTCATGCTTGCGGCGCGAACAGCCAGGCGCGGGTTTCGTCCTTGTCAGTGAAGAAGCGGAATTCGTCGTGATTCTGATTGGCCCGCTCCGCCTGGAATTTGGTGAGCGCGCCCTTGGTATAGACCGCGACGCGGCCCGAGCGGACGGACGGGCTTTCCATCATCTGGACAAAGGCCGCTACGACCTCCTGGCTCTGCACCATCGCGTTGGAATAGTCGCACAGGCTGACGGGCGACCGGCCGGTGGCGCGGATGCGGCGGATGGTCTGCTCCAGCTCGCGGGTGAAGTCGGCCATGGTGTCGAGGGTCCAGAACCCGTGGGTCGTGACCTCGAAATAGCCGCGTTCCAGGTCGACCGTCACCTTGTACATCGAATGCACCTTCATCCTGCCCGGTGCCTTGTGTCGCGGCGTGGTTAAGACAGGATGAAGCGGGGGCCCCTCATACCCCTGATTATCCCGCCGAAACCGGCCGGTGGATGCCGCATTCGACCTTTTCGAACCCGCGCCAGCGACCGGAGCGCGGGTCCTCGCCGGGCTTGACCTTGCTGGTGCAGGGTGCGCAGCCGATCGATAGATAGCCCTGCGCCTCCAGTGGATGGCGCGGCAGGTCGTGTTCGGCGAAATAGCCGTCCAGCGCCGCCTTGTCCCAATCCGCCAGCGGGTTGAGCTTCAACCGGCCATCCTCGACCTCGAACCGGGGCAGGGCGCGGCGGGTGCCCGCCTGGAAGCCCTTGCGACCCGAAATCCAGGCCTCGAACGGGGCGAGACCACGCGCCAGCGGCTCGACCTTGCGCAGGTCGCAGCAACCGTCGGGATCATAGCCATGGCGGATGCCCTCCGGGTCCTTGGCTGCCAGCAGCGCCGGGTCGGGCTGGATGACGCGCACATCGAGCAGGCCCAGCCGTGCGACCAGCGTGTCGCGATAGGCCAGCGTCTCGGGAAACATCTTCAGCGTGTCGGTGAAGACCACCGGCGTCGCTGGATCGGCCTGCGCCACCATGTGCAGCAGCACGGCGGACTCGGTGCCGAAGGACGACACCGCCGCGATCTGCCCGCGCAACTCGCCGGTCAGCAGGGTGCGCAGCATCTCGGGCGCAGCCACGCCCGCGAAGCGCGCTTCATAAGCCGCAGCGTCCTCCGCCGTGTAAGTCGGCCGAACGTCGATCCGGTCGAGCGCCCGCTCAGCCATGGCGCCGCTTCCACACCGGCACGCGGGCATCGGCGGCCTTCTGATAGGGTTGCGGATAGAGATTCAGCAGCTTGGTCAGCGTCGCCGCATCGACCGGCTTTTCCGGCGCGAAGCTGTCGAAGCCGCAGCGGCGCATATGCGGGATTTGGTCGACCAGCACGTCGCCCGCCGCGCGCAACTCGCCCTCGAACCCCGCTTCGCGCAGGATCCGCGCCGCCGAATAGCCGCGCCCGTCGCGGAAGGTCGGGAAGCTGATCTCGACCAACGCGATCTGGCCCAGATGCGGGAGGAGGGCACGGGCATCGTCGCCCGCCTCCAGCCGGACGGCGGTGGCGTTGGTCTGGCCCAGGAACGCGTCCAGCGTCACCGCCGGTTCGTCATGCACCACATCGTCGCGAAAGCGCAGCAGCGTCTCGCCCGCATCGGTGTTCACGGTGATCGGATCAACCATAAATGGCTTCCTTGAACGGCTGCATGCCGACGCGGCGATAGGTGTCGAGGAAGCGTTCACCGCCCTCGCGAAGCTGAACATAACGGTCGGTCACGCGCTCGATCGCGTCGACCACGCCGTCCTCGTCGAAACCGGGGCCGGTGATCTTGCCGAGCGACACGTCCTCCGCGCCCGATCCGCCGAGCAGCAGCTGATAGTTTTCGGTGCCCTTCTTGTCGACGCCCAGGATGCCGATATGCCCGGCATGATGGTGGCCGCAGGCGTTGATGCAGCCTGAAATCTTCAGCTTCAACTCGCCCAGCTCGCGCTGCCGCCCGGCGAAGCGTTCGCCGATCTTCTGCGCCAGCGGGATGGAGCGGGCATTGGCCAGGCTGCAATAATCCAGGCCGGGGCAGGCGATGATGTCCGAGATCAGGTCGAGATTGGCCTCGGCCAGCCCGGCATCGCGAAGCGCGGTCCAGATGGCGTGGAGGTCGGCCTTGCGGACATGCGGCAGGACGATGTTCTGGGCATGGGTGACGCGCAGTTCGTCATGGCCGTAACGCTCGGCGAGGTCGGCCATCAGGTCGATCTGGTCGGCGGAGGCGTCGCCGGGAATCCCGCCGATCGGCTTCAGGCTGATCGTGACGATGGCATGGCCGGGCTGCTTGTGGCGTGCGACATTCTGGTCGAGCCAGACCGCGAAGTCGGGGTCGGACCGGTCCACGCTGTCGGGCGCGTCGCTGGCAAAGTCCGGTCCGGCGAACATCGCGGTGATCCGCGCGAGCTCGGCCACGGGCGGATCGATGCCCAGTTCGCGGATCGCGGCGAATTCCGCCTCCACCTGGTCGCGATAGGCGTCGACGCCGATCTCGTGCAGCAGGATCTTGATCCGCGCCTTGTAGATATTGTCGCGACGGCCATAGCGGTTATAGACCCGCAGGCACGCCTCCAGATAGCTCATCAGATGGTCGGCGGTGATGAAGTCCTTCACCTCATGCGCGATCATCGGGGTGCGGCCCATGCCGCCGCCGACGAAGATCTTCGCGCCCAGCACACCGTCCCGCTCCAGCAACTGGATGCCGATATCGTGCAGCCGCATCGCCGCGCGGTCCTCGTCCGCCGCGATCACCGCGATCTTGAACTTGCGCGGGAGATAGGTGAATTCGGGGTGGAAGGTCGACCATTGCCGGAGCAGCTCGGCCCAGGGGCGCGGATCGGCGACTTCATCGGCGGCCGCCCCGGCGAACTGGTCGGACGAGATGTTGCGGATGCAATTGCCCGAGGTCTGGATGGCATGCATCTGCACCGTCGCCAGCTCGGCCAGGATGTCGGGCGCATCGGCCAGCTTGATCCAGTTATACTGGATGTTCTGACGCGTGGTGAAATGGCCGTAACCGCGATCGTACTTGCGCGCGATATGGCCCAGCATCCGCATCTGGCGGCTGTCCAGCGTGCCGTAGGGCACCGCAACGCGCAGCATATAGGCGTGAAGCTGAAGATAGAGCCCGTTCATCAGCCGCAGCGGCTTGAACTGATCCTCGGTCAGCGCGCCCGACAGGCGGCGTTCCACTTGGTCGCGAAACTCCTCGACACGGGCATCGACGATGCTCTGGTCATACTCGTCGTAACGATACATGCGCTATTCTCTCAAATGATCCAGGCGCCGGCATCGGCATCGGCGGGCTTCAGCGTCAGGTCGGGGCGCACCGTGGGGCCGAGCGCGCGGATACGGTCCTTGATATGCGCGGGGCGGGGGCCTTGCCCGGTCGCCTCGGCGTCGATCAGATAGGGGACGTTGACCCGGCGCGCGCCTTCCTCGGCGCGCAGGATCGCCTCGCCGCCTGCGCCGACATCGACCGCATCCTCGATATGGCGCGACCAGTCTCGCCCCGTCCACCAGACGACATCGCCGGTCGCCAGATCATTGCCCGTCAACAGCTTCATGCGTTCATCCCTTCCGCCACGCGGGCCCAACGCGCCAGCTTGTCCTCAGCATCCGACAATTCCACCACCTCGCCCACGACGATGATCGCCGGGCTCTGCACCTTTTCGCGCTCGACCATCGGGCCGAGATCGGCGAGCAGGGTGCGGATGGCGCGGTGGCCCTCCAGCGTGCCGCGCTCCAGCACCGCGACCGGCATGTCGGGGGCGACGCCGTCCGCCATCAGCTTGTCGGCGATGCCGTTGGCGGTCGCGACGCCCATATAGATGACGAGCGTGCGGCCCTGGCCCGCCAGCCCCGACCAGTCCTGATCGGTCAGCCCCTTGCACTGGCCCGCGACGAACGACACCGCCGAGGCATGGTCGCGGTGCGTCAGCGGCAGCATCGCCTCGGCCGCGCAGCCGAGCGCGGCCGAGACACCGGGGATCACCTCGACGCGCAGGCCGGCGGCGCGCACCGCCTCCACCTCTTCGCCGCCGCGCCCGAAGATGAAGGGGTCGCCGCCCTTCAGCCGGACGACGATCGCGCCGGTCTTGACGTGTGCGACGATCAGCGCGTTGATCGCGTCCTGCGACAGGGTATGCCGCGCGCGCCGCTTGGCCACCGAAATGCGCTGTGCCGTGCCGGGCGCGATGTCGAGCACGCGCGGGTCGATCAGCCCGTCATGCACGACGACATCGGCCTGTTTCAGCGCCTCGACCGCGCGAACCGTCAGCAGGCCCGGATCGCCGGGGCCTGCACCGACAAGGATCACGCGTCCACGCGCGGCGGGATCGAGGAGACTAGCCATGATGCCCATGTGCGCCCGCTCCGCGCCTGCCACAACCGAGCGATGCTTGGGACGGGGGTAGATCAGCTTGGGTGCCGCCCAGGGAGGGACCGGACCGATAGTATATTATATTTGTGATTCGCATTTGGATGTGCTTTGATGAACGAAAGTAGAAGAAGCTGATGGGGGGCGTGGCAATGAAGACATCATATTGCTCCAAGATGGGGCTTGGCGCATCTTTGATTGCGCTGGCATGGACGGGGGTTGCGTCGGCACAAACGACTCCGGCGGGTGACGATGACAAGGCGAAGACCGAGGCCTCCGTCGTCACGGGTGTGGCGGCATCGACCGACAGGATCGACGCCAAGCAGGAAAAGGTTGATCCCGGCGACGTGATCGTCACGGGCACGCGCATCGTGCGGCCGAACATGGAAAGCAATGCGCCGATCACCACGATCGACGCCACCTATCTGAAGGAGCGGGGCCTCGCCCGCGTCGAGGATGCGCTGGCGCAACTGCCGCAGATCACGCCGATGCTGGGGTTGCAGGGCTCGACCTGGACGTCCGGCGCGGCGCCGGTCGGCCTGCGCAGTCTGGGGGCGGGCCGCACGCTGATACTGCTCAACGGGCAGCGGATGGACAATGACGTCAATATCGTCCCCGGCGCGCTGATCGAGCGGATCGACATCATGACCGGCGGCGCATCGGCGGTCTATGGTTCGGACGCGATCGCGGGCGTCGTCAACTTCATCGTGAAGCGCAAGTTCAACGGCATCGCCTTCGATGGCGAGGTCAGCGGCTTCAACCACAACAACAACAATCCGTTGCTGGCCAAGGTGGCGCAGGAAGCGGGCTACACCTATCCGCGCGGCAGCTATCTGGGCGGCGGCAATTACTATGCGTCGCTGGCGGCCGGGCATTCGTTCCTGGACGACAAGGTCAATCTCAGCGCCTTCGCGACCTACAAGCGCGCCGACCCGATCCAGTACCGAAATCTGGACACGACCAACTGTCCGCTGCTGATGTTCGACCCGAACAAGGTGGAGGCAGGCAACACGAAGTGGACGTGCGACGGCACGACCTACAATCCGTACAGCTATTTCGGGATCAACAACCAGGACCTCACCAACGCACGCGATGGTTCGCGCAGCTTCCGCGCCTATGACCTGCAGGACGAGCAGCGCATCCAGCGTGTCGACTCGGTCCAGCGTCGCAACGAGCAGGTCAATGTCGGCGGCTTCCTGACCGCCGACCTGCCGGCGGGCATGCGGTTGAACGGCAGCTTCCTGTACAGCAGCATCGTCGAGCGTGGCGCCCTTTCAATCGATGGCGGCATCTGGACGCCCAGCGCCCGCGTCAACTGCGACAATCCCTTCCTGGGCCAGCAGCAGGCCCAGGTGATCTGCGGCGCGGCGGCGGGCACGACGGCGCTCAGCAATCCGATTTCGGTGTCGCTGTTCCGGCCGGGCATGATCCAGAACTTCCGCAACACCACGGCTGATTGGCGCGGATCGTTGAACCTGTCGGGCACGATCGTCGACAAGATCCGCTTCGAGCTCAGCTATCAGCAGACCCGCAACATCATGCAGGGCTATGCGGACCATCTGCCGGCATCGGACCAGGAAACCCGTATGGGGCGCGGTCTTCAGGTCCGTAACGTCAACGGCGTTCCGACCTGTCTGTCCAAGATCGACGGAAGCGATCCGACCTGCCAGCCGGTCGATGCCTTCTCGGTCAACTCGCCGATCAGCGACGCGGTCTATAATTATCTGACCACCGATGGCAGCCGCCGCCAGCAGAACGATCTGCAGGTCATCAACGCCATCGTGTCGGGCACGCTGGAGGATTACGGGATCAAAAGCCCATTTGCCGAAAGCGGTGTCGGCTTTGCGATCACCGGCGAATATCGCAAATATCGCAACCAGTCGAAGGGGATGGGCGCCTGGTCGATCTTCACGACGTTTGACGGCCGGACCAGCGTGAAGGAACTGGGCGGCGAAATCGATATCCCGCTGATCGAGAACAAGCCGTTCTTCAAGGAACTCAGCGTCAATGGCGGCTATCGGATTTCCGATTACGACGTCTATCAGTCGCTGGTGCATAGCTGGAAGGCGGAGGCGAGCTGGGCCCCCGTCGACGGCATCCGCTTCCGGGGCAGCTATAACCGCGCGGTGCGGGTCGGCGTACTCGAGCGGCTGGAAGGCGAGAACCGCTATCCCAATTCGCTGATGCTCGACCTGTGTGCCCCGCCCCGTGCGTCCAGCGGCGCCAACACTGTCCAGCGTTACACCTTCGATCAGTGCTCGATCGGCATGACGCGAGCACAATATGACGCGCTGACCAGCTATACGGGATGCAATTCACAGGGCTATTGCCCGACGACCCTGGTCAATGGCGGCAATTCCGGGCTGCAACCCGAACGTTCGCGCAGCAAGACGCTGGGCGTGGTGCTGCAACCGCGCGGCATCCCCGGTCTGTCCGCCACCGTAGACTGGTATGACATCGATATCCGTGGCGCCTTTGAATGGACGCGGATCGGTATGGCTTTCGACCAGTGTTACAACAACAAGGTCGATTTCTTCTGTCAGTTCTACAAGCGTGACCCGCAGTCCGGACAGCTGCTCGTCGCCGATGCACGGTACAACAACTCCGGCTATACCAAGACGCGGGGTATCGATTTCGGGGCCAACTATGCGCTCGATCCGAAACGTCTGGGGATCGCCGACAACATCGGCACCTTTGGCCTGAACTTCAACGGAACGCTGACCACCAAATATGAGCGGCAGTTCGCACCGGGCAACACACCCTGGTCGTGCCTGGGCTATTTCGGCTTCGCCTGTGGCGGACCGATGCCGCGTTGGCGCCATGTCGCCGGAGTGAATTGGCAGTTGCCATGGATCAAGGGCGGTGTCGGCTTCACCTGGCGCTATACCGGCCCGACCGACAATTCCAAGCTGTCGAGCAATTCCATCCTGAAGGCGGCGGCGGGGCAGACCTATCCGCTGGCCAACCACATTCCGGGATACAGCTATTTCGACTTCAACACCAATGTCACGCTGGTGAAGGGGATCGACGTCCGGTTCAACGTCCAGAATATCTTCGACAAGGATCCGCCGCTGATCGGGTTCGATACCAACTATTCCAGCGGATCGTCCTTCAACACCTTCCCGGCCTATTACACGGTACGGGGACGGACCCTGCGGGTCGGCATTTCCGCCCGCTTCTGATCGGGAATGGCCCGGAACCCTGGTTCCGGGCCATTCCCGATCAGCGAAGACCGACCGGGATCGCGGCGGCGATATGGTCGGTCTCGGCGCTGGCGACCGGATAGGCGCAATAGTCGGCGGCGTAATAGGCGCTGGGGCGGTGATTGCCCGACCAGCCGATGCCCCCGAACGGCGCGCTCGACGCCGCGCCGTTGGTCGGGCGGTTCCAGTTGACGATCCCGGCGCGGATGCCGGTCCAGAATTGTTCGTACCGCTCGCGCGAGGGCGAAATCAGCGAGGCGGACAGGCCGTAGCGGGTGGCGTTGGCCTGTTCGATCGCCTGCCCGAAATCCCGCGCGCGCGAAACCTGCAGCACCGGGCCGAACAACTCGTCATCGGGCCGCTCCGTCCCATCGGTCACGTCGAGGATCGCGGGGCTCAGCAGCGGCAAGCCGGGGGTAAGACGCGCCAGCGGGCGGACGACCGTCGCGCCGCTCGCGATCAGCTCGTCGGCCCGTGCGAGAAGATGATCGGCCGCCGCATTGTCGATCACCGGCCCCATGAAGGGCGCGGGGTCATCCTGCGGCGCGCCGACGATCAGCCCGGTCGGTCAGCCGGGTCAGCGCCGCCATCACCGGATCGTACAGCCGATCCTCGACGATCAGCCGCCGCCCCGCCGTGCAGCGCTGTCCGGCGGTGGTGAAGGCCGACTGGACGATCAGCGCGGCGGCGGTATCCGGGTCGGGATCGTCCCAGACGAGGATCGGGTTGTTGCCCCCCATCTCGAGCGCGAGGATCTTTTCCGGTCGTTCGGCGAACTGGCGGTTGAGCGCGATGCCGGTGCGTGCCGATCCGGTGAAGAGCAACCCGTCGATACCCTCATGCCCCGCCAACGCCCGCCCCTGGTCGGGTCCGCCGACAAGCAGCCGCACGACCCCGTCCGGCACGCCCGCCGCATGATAGCATTCGACCAGGAACGCCCCCGTCGCGGGCGTCTTTTCGGAGGGTTTGAACACCACCGCATTCCCGGCGAGGAGCGCGGGCACGATATGGCCATTGGGCAGGTGCGCCGGGAAATTATAGGGCCCCAGCACCGCCAGCACCCCGTGCGGCCGGTGGCGCAGCGCCATGCGCCGGCCGCCCGGCTGGTCGGTGAAGCGCTCGCCCGCACGCTCGGACTGCGCGGTGATCGAGATGGCAACCTTGGCGACCACGGTGTCGACCTCGGTCGCCGCCTCCCACAGCGGCTTGCCGGTTTCGCGCGCGATCAGCTCGGCAAAGGGTGCAGCGCGCTCCCGTACCAGTTCGGCAAAGCGGTGGAGCGTGGCGATCCTCTCCGCCAGCGGGGTGGCCGCCCAGCCCGGCCATCCGGCACGCGCGGCGGCGACCTCGCGCGTGGCATCCCCGATCGGCAATTGGGCGATCAGCGCGCCGGTGGCGGGCTCATGGGTCGACAGGAACTGGGTCATGGCGGCGAGGCTAGGCCGTGCCGGGACCCCCGGCAAGCGCCGCGCCCATCGCGCGAATCCGCTCCACCTTGTCGTAGAGCGGCGTCCAGTCGTCCCGCTCGGCGATGGGCGCCCAGATCGCCTCGACCTCGTCGATCAGCATCGATTCGGGTGAGCCCTGCCAATAGGCGTGATCGCGGGCGCGTCGCGGCGCATAGGGCTCGATCAGGTCGCGGAGCGCGTCCCATGTCTCGTCATAATGATCAGGCACCGCCCCGCCGAACAGGTCGAAATAGGTCCTGTCGATCGAGGCCTGGCTGGTGCGCAGCGCGCGCTCGAACGTCTGGACCAGCGCGCGGTCCTCGGTGGCCTCGCGCGGGGTGACGCCCAGCCGCCAGAGGATCGCCGCGACGATCGCCGTCTGATAGGTGGTGGCAAAGCCGTCGAGCGCCGCGATCAGCGGCTCGCTCTCGGCGATCAGGCGCAGGCTGGAGGCGAGCTGCATCACGTCCCACTGGATCGCCTCGGGCTGACGGCCCAGCGCATAGAGGCCGCTCTGGTCGAAATAGGCGGCGGTGAATTCGGGGTCCCAGACCGGGGCGAACCGCCATGGGCCATAGTCGAAGCTCTCGCCCGTGACGTTGATATTGTCCGAATTGAGCACGCCATGGACGAAACCGGCGGCCATGTAGCGCGCGGCCAGGGTCGCGGTCCGCTCCGCCACCAGCGTCAGCAGCCGGACGGGATCATCCGAATCCTCGCCATAGAGGTGATGCAGGGCATAGGCGACCAGCCGCTTCATTCCCGCCTCGTCGCGCTCGAAGGCGAGTCGTTGGAAACTGCCGATGCGGATATGGCCATGGCTCATCCGCACCATCACCGCCGAGCGGGTGGGGGAGGGCTCGTCGCCCCGGTGCAGCGCCTCGCCCGTCTCGATCAGCGACAGCGTGCGCGAGGTGGGGACGTTCAGCGCCTCCAGCATCTCGGTCGCCAGGATTTCGCGCACCCCGCCCTTCAGGGTCAGGCGACCATCGCCGAACCGGCTGTACGGCGTCTGCCCCGACCCCTTGGTGCCGAGTTCGAGCAGCCGGCCATCGGTCGCGGTCATCTGCGCGAAGGTGAAGCCGCGCCCGTCGCCCAGGTCGGAATTATACTGGCGGAACTGGTGCCCATGATAACGCAGCGCGACCGGGCCGGGCAGCGTGTCGGGCAGCGGCTGGAACCGGCCGAGATGCGCGACCCATTCGTCGTCGGTCAGCGTGTCCAGCCCGATCTCCGCCGCCGCCCTGTCGTTGCGGAAGCGCAGGATGGTCTGCGGAAAGTCGGCGGGCGCGACGGGATCGGCGAGGATGTCGGCGATCTCGGTCAGGGCGCGGGCGGGGCGATAGGCTTGCGGGGAAACGGGCATGCCGCGATATGGAGGCGGCACCGGAGGACCTTCAAGCATGACGGCCTATGAGAATCGTTATTGGTGGTCGAAAGACGGGCTGCGGCTCCACGCACGGGACTATCCGGGGTCGGACGCGCTGCCCCCCGTCATCTGTCTGCCCGGCCTGACCCGCAACGCGCGCGATTTCGAAGGGCTGGCCGAGGCGCTGGCGGGCCGCGCGCGGGTGATCGCGGTCAGTTTCCGGGGGCGGGGCGAGAGCGCCTATGCCAAGGACCCGATGAGCTATGTGCCGCTCACCTATGTCCAGGATGTCGAGGCGATGCTGGACGAACTGGGCATCGGCCGGTTCGTCGCGGTCGGCACCTCGCTGGGTGGGATCGTGACCATGGTGCTGGCGGCGACCGCGCGCGGGCGGCTGGCAGGCGCGGTGCTCAACGATATCGGGCCGGAGATCGAAGCGGCGGGGCTGGCGCGCATTCGCGGCTATGTCGGCAGGGGGCAGAGCTTCCCGACCTGGCTGCACGCCGCGCGCTGCGTCCAGGAAACCAATGAGGACATCTATCCCGGCTGGGGCGTCGAGGACTGGCTGGCCATGGCCAAGCGCACCCACCGCCTGACCAGTGCGGGGCGGATCGTCCTCGACTATGACCTGAAGATCGCCGAGCCGTTCCGCGTGCCCAATACCGAGGGCGGACCGGATATGTGGGCCGCGCTCGACGCGTTGAACGGCGTGCCGACGCTGGTCGTGCGCGGCGAGCGGTCGGACATATTGGGCGCGGGCGTGGCGGAGCGCATGGCCGCGCGCCTGTCGCCGTCCGAGCTGGTGACGGTGCCGGGCGTCGGCCATACGCCGCTGCTGACCGAGCCGGAGGCGCTGGCGGGGATCGGCCGATTGCTCGACCGGGTGGCGGGGTAGGGTGGCGCTTCAAGAACCCACCAGCCCCATCCCGGCGAAGGCCGGGATCCAGTTGGGTAAGCGCTGCTGATCTGCCCCCTCCGTGCCGCAACTGGACCCCGGCGTCCGCCGGGGTGGTTCAGGTTTTGGGGCAGGGGCCGACGATCGCGACGACGCTTGGTGGTTCGGGAAAAGACGAGTGCTGGGCGGCGCGAGTGGTTTCCAACCCCGCCCTTGCCCGCTAATCCGGCGGGCATGGCCCGTCCGCTCCACATCCTCCACCTGCATTCCTCCTTCTCGCTGGGCGGCAAGGAGGCGCGGGCGGTCGCGCTGATGAATGCGTTCGGCGATGCCGCGAAGCACACCATCGTCTCGGGGCTGCCCGACGAACTGGGCGCGCGCGATGCGATCGCCAAGGGGATCCGCTACGAGATCGCGCAGGATGCGCCGCCGCTGACCGGCAAGCCCTCGGTCAAGCGTTACGAGGCGATCGCCGCCTATATGCGCCGCTTCGACCTGGTGCTGACCTATAATTGGGGGGCGATCGACGGGGTGATGGCGCGCCGGGTCTATGCCAAGGGCGCGCCGCCGCTGGTCCATCACGAGGACGGGTTCAACGCCGACGAGGCGCGTGGGTTGAAGCTGGAGCGTAACATCTATCGCCGCATCGCCCTGTCGGCGGCGGATGCGCTGGCGGTGCCCAGCCATGTGCTGGAGGGGATTGCGCGCACCACCTGGAAACAGCCCGCCGAGCGGGTGCATCGCATCCCCAACGGCATCAACACCGCGCTCTATGCCCGCGACCCCGAGCCCAAGGCGATCCCAGGCTTCGTTCGCCAGCCCAAGGAGGTGGTCGTCGGCGCGCTGGCGGGTCTGCGCGTCGTCAAGAACCTGCCGATGCTGGTCCGCGCAATGGGCGGCATCGCCGGGCGCTTCCGGCTGGTGATCGTCGGCGAGGGGCCGGAGCGCGCGACCATCCAGCAGGCCGCCGCCGCGATGGGCATCGCCGACCGGCTGGTCATGCCGGGCTTTCTCGACCGGCCTTATCGCTTCATCCGGCATTTCGACATCGTCGCCTTGTCCTCGCTGTCCGAACAGGCGCCCATCTCGGTGCTGGAGGGGATGGCGGCAGGCCTGCCTATCGCCTCGCTGCCGGTGGGCGACGTGGCGTCGATGGTGTCGGAGGCCAATCAGCCGTTCATCACCGACCATCCCAACGAGGTGCGCCTGCGCGACGTGATCCAGGCGCTGATCCTCAATCCCGATCACCGCGCGGCAGCGGGCGCGGCCAACCAGGCGCGGGCGCGGGCCGAATTCGACGAAAGCCTGATGGTCGCGCGCTACAAGGCCCTGTACGAAAAGGTGCTGGGCCGACCGGGCGCGCTCGGCTGATCCGCCATGGAGCGTCGTACCGGACCGTGCCGTTAATTCCCGCTCGCTAAGCGGTCCTAACACGCTATATGAGGCCCTTTCGGACAGACAAGGTAACGACGTGTTCAAAGGCTTGAGCCCCATCCTGTACAACGGCCGCGAGGTTTGGCCGCTGATCGAAGGCGGGAAGGGCGTCGCCGCCACCAACCACGCCTCGGCGGGGGCCTGGGCTGCGGCGGGCGGCGTCGGCACCGTTTCTGCCGTGAATGCCGACAGCTATGATGCCGAGGGCAAGATCATTCCCCAGATCTACCGCGCGCTGACCCGGCGCGAGCGGCACGAGGAACTGATCGAATATGCCATCGAGGGCGCGGTCCAGCAGGTGAAGCGCGCCTGGGACATTGCCGGCGGCAAGGGCGCGATCAACATCAACGTGCTGTGGGAAATGGGCGGCGCGCAGCGGGTGCTGGAAGGCGTGCTGGCGCGCACCAAGGGCCTGGTCGCGGGCGTCACCTGCGGCGCGGGCATGCCCTACAAGCTGTCCGAGATCGCGGCGCATCACCAGGTCAGCTATCTGCCGATCGTCTCCTCGGGCCGCGCCTTTCGCGCGCTGTGGAAGCGGGCCTATTCCAAGGCGTCGGAATGGCTGGCGGCGGTGGTCTATGAGGACCCCTGGCTTGCCGGTGGCCATAACGGCCTGTCCAACGCCGAAGACCCGTTGCAGCCGCAGGACCCGTATCCGCGCGTGAAGGCGCTGCGCGACACGATGCGCGAGGGCGGGATTTCGGACGAGGTGCCGATCGTGATGGCGGGCGGCGTCTGGTACCTGCGCGATTGGAACGACTGGATCGACAATCCCGAGCTGGGCAAGATCGCGTTCCAGTTCGGCACGCGGCCCTTGTTGACCCAGGAAAGCCCGATCCCCGAAGAGTGGAAGCAGCGGCTGATGACGATCGAGCAGGGCGATGTCCTTCTCCATCGTTTCTCGCCGACCGGCTTTTATTCCAGCGCGGTGCGCAACCCGTTCCTGCGTAGCCTGGAGGCCCGATCGGACCGCCAGATCGCCTTCTCGACCCAGGAAGCGGGCGATCATGTCTTCCAGCTCGACGTGGGCGTGAAGGGCAAGAATTTCTGGGTGACGAAGGGCGACCTGCTGCGCGCGCGCGAGTGGTTCGGCAGCGGCTTCACCATGGCGCTGAAGACCCCCGACAATACGCTGGTCTTCGTGACCCCGGAGGAAGCCAAGGAAATCCGCAAGGATCAGGCCGACTGCATGGGCTGCCTGTCGCAATGCCTGTTCTCCAGCTGGGCCGACAGCGAGACCAACTCGACCGGCCGCCTGGCCGATCCGCGCAGCTTCTGCATCCAGAAGACGCTGCAGGAGATCGCGCATGGCGGCGATGTCGAGCAAAACCTGATGTTCGCGGGCCACGCGGCCTATAACTTCAAGCGCGATCCCTTCTATTCCAACGGATTCGTGCCGACCGTGAAGCAGTTGGTCGATCGCATCCTGACCGGCGACTGATCACCGTCATGACGCCGGAGCTTCGCGCGACATTGCAAGGTGTCGCGCGGGCGATGGCGGTGTTTCCCGAAGGCTGGTGGATCATCGGCAGCGCGGCGGTCCTGCTGCACGGGGTCGAGGCCGGGCGGGTGAACGATATCGATCTGCTGATCGATATCTCGCTGGCCGAGGCGGTGCTGGAGCGGCTGGGCATCACGCCGCGGACCCTGCCGCCCGATCCGCTGTTTCG
Organism: Sphingomonas sp. SORGH_AS_0870; assembly: GCF_031453175.1. Classification (NCBI taxonomy): domain Bacteria; kingdom Pseudomonadati; phylum Pseudomonadota; class Alphaproteobacteria; order Sphingomonadales; family Sphingomonadaceae; genus Sphingomonas; species Sphingomonas sp. SORGH_AS_0870. The sequence continues at coordinate 3,445,258 of NZ_JAVIYW010000002.1, read as the reverse complement.
CTCGGCCGTCTTTGCACAGTCCGAGGCTTGGCCCGTTCCGGTCGAGGTGATGGCGGGATTTCAGGTCAAGGCCGAGGGGCGCTGGCGGCGGGTGGAGCCGCTTTCCCGGCATCGGGTCCCGGTCGACGATGGCGTGCTGTTCCTACCCGATCGGGACGAACTTCTGTCGCTGTTCCATCTTTTCGGGCGGTCCAAGGACGGCCCGCGCATCGCGGCGCTCGAGCGGGCGGGAGCCAGGCCGAGCGCGGCCTCTCCCGCCCGATAGGATCAGTCGGCGACGGTGCCGACCACCGCGCCCGCCGTGCCGCCGACGGCCGCGCCCTTTTCCACGCTACCCCCGGTCGCCGCCGCGACCCCTGCGCCCCCGGCACCGCCGATCGCGGCCCCCTTCAGCGTCGAACAGGCCGACATGGAGAAGGCGGTCGCGGCAAGGGTCAGGCCAATAGCCAGCTTTTTCATGGGGGTAGCTCCTGTTGTGATGACAGGAGGGGAATGCGGCGGCCCGATGACGGTTCCGCGCCGCAACATTTTGACATGGATGGCAAGAGGCTGACGCCGCCGGTCCGAATGGGTGCGGGTGAAGGAACGTGGGCCGCATCGGAGGAATCGAACATATCAGAGCGATATGCCGTCATGCCTTTCCTTCCCTCGCCCCTCGCAGAGGGGAGAGGGTTGCGCAGACTTGGCCTTTGCGAAAGCAAAGGCTTAGTCGGAGCTGGGTGAGGGGTGAGCGCGCAGCGCGCGAGCCGAAGGCTCGCTCGACCCCTCACCCAAGCTGCGCTAGCGAGCTCCGCTATCCCTCCCTGTCCAGGGGAGAGAGGGCGCCCCGAGGCCTACAGCCACCCCTCCAGCACCTGGTCGGGCGGGCGGTGGCCGTCGGCCCAGCTGCGGATATTGGCGATGACCCGCTCGCCCGATGCCATGCGGCCCTCCAGCGTCGCCGAGCCCATATGCGGGGTCAGCACGACATTGGGCAATGCCAGCAGCCACGGGTCGATCTCGGGCTCGTGCCGCCACACGTCCAGCCCCGCGCCCGCCAGCCGCCCGGCCTCCAGCGCGTCGACCAGCGCGTCCTCGTCGACGATGCCGCCCCGGCTGGCGTTGATGAGATAGACATGGCTGCGCATCAGGCCGATCCGGCGGCGGTCGATCAGGTCGTGGCTGTCGGCGTTGAGCGGCGTATGGATCGACACGATGTCGACCGCGCCCAGCATCGTGTCGAGGTCGTCATACCAGCTCGCGCCCAGCTCCGCTTCGATGCTGGCGGGCAGGCGGCGGCGGTTGTGATAGTGGATCGACAGGCCGAAGGCCCGCGCGCGCCGCGCCACCGCCTGCCCGATCCGGCCCATGCCCACGATCCCCAGCGCCTTGCCGCCGATCCGGTGGCCCAGCATCCCGCCGGGGCTCCAGCCCTTCCACGCGCCCGAGCGCACCAGCTTTTCCCCTTCGGGCAGGCGACGCGGCACCGACAGGATCAGCGCCATCGTCATGTCGGCCGTATCCTCGGTCAAGACCCCCGGCGTGTTGGTGACGATGATGCCGCGCGTGCGGGCGGCCTTCAGATCGATATGGTTCACGCCCGCGCCGAAATTGGCGATCAGCTTCAATCGGGGCCCGGCGCGCCCGATCAGCTCGGCATCGATCGCGTCGGTGACGGTCGGGACCAGCACGTCGCAATCCGCCACCGCCTCGGTCAGTTGCGCGCGGTCCCACTTCTCGTCGCTGCGGTTGAGGCGCGTGTCGAACAGCGCAGCCATCCGGTCCATGATCGGATCGGGCAGTTCGCGGGTGACGACCACCCTGGGGTTCAGGCAGCGGCGCGGATCGACCATGGCCAAGGGATTGGGCCAAGCCCGCCGGTCCGTCAACCGGCGATGCCGTGCCAGCCGTCCCTCGCCACCCGTGCGAACAAGGTTGAAGCGGCCCCCCGCCTCGGCGTAGAGCCTGGGGCGGGGGCGAATTGAAGGAATTATGATGCGCAGGTCCATGTTCGGACTGGCTTTGATGGCGGTGTTCCTGTCCGCCGGACCGATCGCCCCGGCGGCGATCGCCGCGCCCGAAAAGCGCGCCATGCCCTATTATGGCTCGATCGGCGCGTCGCTGGCGCGGATGCGGACCGGCCCGGCGCGCGCCTATCCCGCCAGCTGGACCTATCGCCGCCCCGACCTGCCGGTGAAGGTCGTCGCCGCGTTCAAGGAATGGCGCAAGGTGCAGGACCCCGACGGCACCGAGGGGTGGATGCTGGCGGTCCTGCTGCGCAACACCCGCACCGCGATCGTGCGCGGCGCCGAACCGCTGCCGATGCGATCGGCCCCGAATGAGACCGCCAAGACGCTGTGGCGCGCCGCGCCGGGCGTGGTCGGGCGGATCAGCGAGTGCAATGGCGGCTGGTGTCGGCTGGACGTGAAGGGGCAGGCGGGCTTCGTGCCGGTGGGGTCGATCTGGGGCGTCGAGCCGGGGGAGGTCGTTCCTTAAGGGGGCGGTCTCTGCGAGGCACCTTGCCCTCCCCCATCCCCTCCCGCTTGCGGGAGGGGAGAGGCTTGGAGATGGCGCTTGCCCCCGATCGCCGCGTGCCGTTTTCGGGACGCTGTGAAGGATTCGCTCGTTCGCTGCCAGGCACGCCCCTCCCGCAAGCGGGAGGGGATGGGGGAGGGCAGGCCGCAGGCGATGGTCTCAGTGAGACTCCTGCCCTTCTTCTCTTCCGCCCGCGATAGCGAGGCGAAAGCAGCCCTATATCAACTCCACCGCCATCGCGGTCGCCTCGCCGCCACCGATGCACAATGACGCGACACCCCGCCGCGCACCCTGGGTTTCGAGCGCCGAAAGCAGCGTCGCCAGCACCCGCGCGCCGCTGGCGCCGATCGGATGGCCCAACGCACAGGCGCCGCCATGGACGTTCAGCCGGTCGTGCGACAAACCCATGTCGTGCATCGCGATCATCGCAACGGCGGCAAAGGCCTCGTTGACCTCGTAGAGATCGGCATCGCCCGTCGACCAGCCCGCGCGTTCCAGCGCCTTGCGCATCGCAAAGACCGGCGCGGTGGTGAAGCGGGCGGGGGCATGGGCATGGGCGGCCTGCGCCACGACCCGCGCGATCGGGGTCAGGCCCAGCCGCTCCGCGACGCTCGCCCGCGTCATGACCAGCGCCGCCGCGCCGTCCGAGATGGACGAGGCATTGGCCGCCGTGATCGTCCCGTCCTTGGAGAAAGCGGGCTTGAGCGTCGGGATCTTGGCGGCATCGCCCTTGGCGGGCTGTTCGTCGCTCGCGACCTGTTCCTCGCCCTTGCGGGTCTTGACCGTGACCGGCACGATCTCGCGGTCGAACGCGCCCGAAGCCTGCGCCGCCTTGGCGCGTTCCAGCGAGGCGATGGCGAAATCATCCTGCGCCGCCCGCGTGAACTGATAATCCTGTGCGGCCTCCTCGGCGAAATGCCCCATCAGCCGCCCGCGCTCATAGGCGTCCTCCAGCCCGTCGAGGAACATATGGTCGTAGAGCGTGTCATGCCCGATCCGCGCGCCGCCCCGATGCCTGTGGCTGAGATAGGGCGCGTTCGTCATGCTCTCCATGCCCCCCGCGACGATCAGATCGGCCGAGCCCGCCGCCAGCGCCTCGGCCGCCATGATCGCGGCCTGCATCCCCGAACCGCACATCTTGTTGACCGTGGTCGCCTCGACCTGCTCGCCCAGTCCCGCGAAGATCGCCGCCTGCCGCGCGGGCGCCTGGCCGAGCCCGGCGGGGAGGACGCAGCCCATATGGATGCGTTCGATCGCCGAGGGGGCGACGCCGGCACGCTCGACCGCGCCCTTGACGGCGGCGGCACCCAGTTGCGTCGCGGACAGGCCCGACAGGCTGCCCTGGAACGACCCCATGGGGGTGCGGGCATAGGACAGGATGACGATGGGATCCGTCATGGCGGCATGCTCTCCGTGATCTGTGTTTTGCCGCGGCCTTACGCCTTTTGCCCGTGGCGTGCAAAGGGGCGGGCGGTTAGGGGCGGGCGCATGACGTTCGGGGCGGCATCGGGGCTTTGGGCCGGTATCTATGGGCTGGCGGGGGCGATCACCGGGTCGTTCGTCGCGGCGCTGGTGCTGCGCTGGCTGGACGACCGGTCGGTGTTGCGCGGGCGATCGGCCTGTGACGGGTGCGGCGCGCCGCTGCGTCCCTGGGAACTGGTGCCGATCCTGAGCGCGCTGGCGCTGCGGGGGCGTTGTGCCCGGTGCGGGACGCGGATCGATCCGGTCCATTTCCGGATCGAATCGCTGGCCGTGCTGATTGGTGCGGCAGCGGGGTGGGTCGCAGGACCGGATGGCTGGACCGGCGCGGTGTTCGGCTGGTCGCTGCTGGCGCTGGGCGCGCTCGATGCGATGGCGCTGTGGCTGCCCGACCGGTTGACCGCCTGGCTGGCGGGGGCGGGGCTGCTGACGGGCGCGCTGGGCTTTGCGCCGTCGCTGGGGGACCGGATCGTCGGCGGGTTGGCGGGGTTCGGGACGCTCTGGGCCATCGCCGCCTCGTATCGCCGCTGGCGGGGGCGTGAGGGGATGGGGGGCGGCGACCCCAAGCTGATGGGCGCGATCGGGCTGTGGCTGGGCTGGCGGATGCTGCCCGCCGTGCTGCTGACGGCGTGCGTGATCGGGCTGGGCCATGTCGCGTTTCGTCGCCTGTCGGGCAAGCGGGTCGCCGGGGACGATATGGTGCCGCTGGGGCTGTTGCTGGCCATCGCCGCTTACCTGAGCTGGCTGTTGATGATAGCATCGGCGCCATGATGTCGCCGCTCCTCGCCCTGGCGCTGATCCAAGCGCCGCCAGCCGCCCCGCCGGTGCTCGGCACCCTGCCGCGCCAGCGACTGCCCGAACGGGGATGCGCCGCCTATCTGTGGACAGTGCAGGATCAGCGGCTGGTCGCCATGGCGGAGCCCGCCCGGCTGCGCATCCTGGTCGACGGGGCGGTCCGGGACCTGCCCGCCGCCGAGGGAAGCGGGGTGGGGACGCTGGGGTTCGCCGACAGCACCCGCTTTGCCGGGGGCGGATGGACCGCCACCCTGTCGATGACCATTGCGCAGCGTGAAACACTTCAGGACGGGGCGATCGTCTCCGACGCGACGCTGCGGATCGGGCGCGACGGACAGGATGAGATCGCGGTGCCGGTCGGCGGGCTGGTGGGATGTGCGCCCGCCGCGCGGTGAGAAGTGAACTGTAGGGGGAACTCCAACTGACCTTCCGGCGTTGACGGGATAGTGGGGGATCGATCCGAATGACGGAAGGCCCTGTCGGATAAAGGGGCTTTGAACGGCGTGGCGGGACGGATCGGCAGACATACCTGGCTTGCGTTCGCGCTGATCGCTCCACCGCTTTCCCTTCCCGCCCAGGCGCAATTGTCCAAGCCTGGCACCGCGCCCGCCCAGGGCCCCAGCCTGTCCGACGCACAGCGCCAGGGTGGCGACAATGCGACCGCCGGCGATCCGCAGGGCAATGCCCCGATCGTTCCCGATGCCGAGTTCAACGCCGCGCTGCCCCCCTTGAGCGGCGACATCAACGCACCGCTGGAATCCATGTCCTCGATGACCAAGGGCCAGCCCAAGGTCGAGGCGATCCCCGTGCCGCAGACCGCGCCGCCGCTGCCTGCTGCGCAGTCGGCCCAGCCGCTGGCGACCGGCGACACCATCGGCCCGATCGCTCCGGAGGATCCGCAGCTGGCGCAACCGCTGACCCCGCTGACCGGCTTCGACTCCACCCCGCTCCAGACCGCCGCCGACATCAAGGGGACGCGCGCCCCCGAAATCCGGTACGACATGGACGTGCGCGGGCTGGCCGAGCTGAAGCTGGAGGACGAGTTCCGGGGCCTGTCGGCGCTGCGCGAAGGCAAGGGCAAGGCGGCGAACGCGACCCAGGTCGCCGCCCGCGCGCGCGAGGACGAACAGCTGGCGATCCGGCTGATGAAGTCGCTCGGCTATTATGACGCCACCGCCGTCTCGACGCTGCAACGCGAAGCGGCGGGCGATGGCGAGGGAGAGGCGCAGGCTGGCCGATTGAAGGTCGTGCTGACCGCGACGCCGGGGCGGCTCTATCGCCTGTCGTCGATCACGGTGAAGGCCGATCCCACGGTCCCGCCCGACCTGATCCGATCCAACCTGCCGCTCAAGGTCGGCGAGCCGATCGAGGCGGCGCGTATCCAGGGTGCGGAGGCCAATGTCAGCCTGGTCCTGCCGCAGCGCGGCTATCCCTTCGTCAAGGTCGGCGACCGCGACATATTGCTGGAGGATCAGGGGCCCGAGCCGGTGGGCGCCTATACGCTGCCGGTCGATACGGGGCCGCGATCCGCGTTCGGCAAGCTGACCACGGTCGGCGACCGGGTGTTCGATCTCGACCATCTGAACGTCTTCCCGCGCTTCGACGAAGGCCAGCTTTACGATTCGCGGCTGACCGACGATCTGCGCAATGCGCTGGTCGCGACGGGGCTGTTCAACGGCATCGCGGTCGAGCCCAAGCGGACCGGGCGGATGAACCCCGACGGGACCGAGCAGATCGACCTGCAAGTCACCCAGACCAAGGGCCCCGCGCGCACCCTGTCGGGCGAGGGCGGCTATTCGACCGGGCAGGGCGTCCGGTTGCAGGGCAGCTTCACCAACCGCAACGCCTTCAAGCCCGAGGGGGCGATCATCGCCTCGGTGATCGCGGGCACGCAGGAACAGGGGCTGAGCGGCACCTTCCGCCGTTCCAATGCCGGGCGGCGCGACCGGACCTTCCAGGTCATCGGCTCGGCCAGCCACCAGAATTACGATGCGTTCGATGCGTTCATCGGCACGGTGGCGTTCCGCTGGAGCTACGACTCGACGCCGATCTGGCAGAAGAAATTCACCTATGCCTATGGCGGCGAGCTGACCGGCACCAACGAAAGCGTCTATGACTTCGCCCGCGGCGAGCGGCGGCGCGCAACCTATGGCATCGCGGCCATCCCGGCGCAGGCGGTGTTCGACCAGTCCAACGACCTGCTCAACCCGACGCGCGGCTATCGCCTGAAACTGAACCTCAGCCCCGAAACCTCGGTGCGCGGCGCGGTGCGGCCCTATGTCCGGACGATGGTCGAGGGGACCTTCTACTATCCCTTCAACGACAGCCTGGTGCTGGCGGGGCGGGCGCGGGCGGGCGCGATCTTCGGGATCGAGCGTGACGATCTGGCCCCGTCGCGGCGCTATTATGGCGGCGGCGGCGGCTCGGTGCGCGGCTATGGCTTCCAGCGGCTCGGGCCGTTCGATCCGCAGGGCAATCCGGTCGGCGGGCGTAGCCTGAACGAATTCTCGCTGGAGGCGCGCTATCGCTTCGGCAATTTCGGCATCGTGCCGTTCGTCGATGCGGGCAACAGCTATGAAAGCACCTTGCCGACGGGCAAGAACCTGCGCTTCGGCGCGGGCATAGGTGGGCGCTTCTACACCAATTTCGGGCCGTTGCGCGTCGATGTCGCTACCCCGCTGAACCCGCGTCCGGGCGACGGCAAGGTCGCGCTGTATATCTCGATCGGGCAGGCCTTCTGATGGCGGACGAACAGACCATGGTGCCTGAGCCCGCGACCGAAACCGTCGTCGTGCGCCGCCCGCTCTGGCAGCGTGTGCTGAAATGGATCGGCTTCACGATCCTGGGCCTGATCCTGCTGGTCGGGGCGATCCTGTTGGGCATCAACACCGATCCCGGCCGCCGCTTCGTCGCGGACCAGCTGGGCGGCTATACCACCGCCTCGGGCCTGAACATCCGCGTCGGACGGATCGAGGGGTCGCTCTACGGCCGGATGAACCTGATCGACCTGCGGGTCAGCGATCCCAAGGGCGTGTTCCTGTCCAGCCCGAAGCTGGCGGTGGACTGGCGCCCCTTTGCCTATACGCGCAACCATGTCGATGTCCGCTCGCTGAGCGCCGATCTGGTCACGCTGGCGCGCAAGCCCGAGCTGAAGCCGACGCCCAGCGACCCCAATGCGCCGCTGCTCCCCGATCTCGACATCGATGTGAACCGCCTGACCATCAAGCGCTTCGTTCTGGGTGCGCCGGTGACCGGGCAGCGTCATATCCTGGCGATCGACGGCAAGGTGCATATCGCCGATCGCCGCGCCCAGGTGACGGCCAGCGCCGATGCGCTGCGCGGACCCGGCATCGCGGGTGGCGACCGGCTGCGGCTGGTGCTCGACGCGGTGCCCGATGCCGACCGGCTGGCGGTCGACGTCAAGCTGACCGCGCCGACCGGCGGCGTGGTCGCGTCGATGGCGGGGCTGAAGGCGCCGCTGACTCTGTCGGTCGACGGGCGTGGCGGCTGGAAGGCCTGGCAGGGCCGCGCCATCGCGACGTTGGGCGGCGGCGAGCTGGCCAATCTGAACGCCACCGCGCGCGACGGGCATATCGAGGTGCGCGGCGTGACGCGGCCCGGCCTGTATCTGGAAGGGCCGGTCGAACGGCTGACCGCGCCTGCGCTCCAGGTCGCGATCGACACCACGCTGAACGAACGTCGCGCCGACACGCGGATGAAGCTGCGCTCCTCGGCGCTGCTGGTCGATGCGGGCGGTCTGCTCGATCTGGCGAACAGCCAGTTCGGCAATTTCGCGGTCGACGCCAAGCTGCTGACGCCCGGCGCGATCGCGCCCAACCTGACGGGGCGCGACGTGCTGGCGCGCGTGGTGCTGAACGGCGCGTTCGCGACGCCGACGGTGGATTACAAGATCCGCGCGGCGGCGCTCGGTTTCGGCGAGACCTCGGTCCAGAACCTCTATGCCGAGGGGTTGGCCAAGGTGAATGCCGACCGCATCCTGGTGCCGGTCAAGGCGCGGGCGAAGCGGATCGCGGGGCTGAACGCGGCGGTCGGCGGGCTGACCAACAATGTCGCGATCGAGGGCGATTTCGCGATCGCTATGCCCAATATCCTGTCGGACAATCTGCGCATCCGCTCCGACAATATCGACGCGACGGCGGTCGTCGTCGCGAACCTGTCGACCGGTCGCTATACCGGCGCGCTGAAGGGCCGGGTGAACAATTACCGGGTCGAGAGCATCGGCATCATCAACCTGACCACCGACGCCAATCTGGTGGCGACGCCGGGCGGGTTCGGGATGAAAGGCCGGGTGGTCGCGCGCACCTCGCAGATCTTCAACGAGGGCGCGCGCAACTTCCTGGGCGGCAACGCCGTCGTCCGCGCCGATGTCGAGTATAGCCCGCAGGGGATCGTGACCTTCAGCCGCCTGAGGCTGGCCGCGCCGCAATTCCGCGTGACGCGGGGCAGCGGTCGCTACGATCCCGCAAACGGCGCGCTGGCGGTGGAGGCGGATGCCTATTCCAACCAATATGGCCCGTTGACCGCGCGCGTGACGGGGTCGCAGACCAATCCGGTCATCGTGCTGCGCGCGGCCAGGCCGGGCGTCGGCGTGGGGCTGGCCAATCTCAAGGCGCGGATCGTCGGGCGGAACGGCGCCTATGCGGTCAACGCTAGCGGCGACACCAATTACGGCCCCTTCACCGCCAATGTGCTGGTCAGCACCGGGCGACAGCTGGCGATCGACATTCGCAGCCTGGTCTTCGCCGGGATCAACGCAACCGGCCGCGTCGTCCAGACGGCGGCGGGACCGTTCGCGGGCGCGTTGCAGTTCGCCGGCCAGGGGATCAGCGGGCGCGTCCAGCTGGCCGATCAGGGCGGCAGCCAGCGCGCCGACATCGCCGCGCGCGCCTATAACGCCCGCGTGCCGGGGATGGTCGACTTCACCATCGGCCGCGCCATCGTCAACGCCAGCATCGTCATGCTGCCCAAGGCCCCGCAGATCGTCGCCGACGCGCAGCTGGCCGACACCCGTTATGGCGAGGTCGTCATCCAATCGGCGCGCGCCAAGGTGAACTACACCGGCGGGCGCGGTACGGCGCAGGCGGTGCTGACCGGATCGTCGAGCATCCCGTTCAACGTCGCGCTCAATGCGCGGCTGGCGCCCAACGACTATCTGGTGGCGGCCAAGGGGCAGGCCAACGGCATCGGCTTCCGGACCACCAATCCCGCGCGCATCCGTCAGGAGCAGGGGACTTGGCGTCTGGCGCCGACCCGGATCAATTTCGATCAGGGATCGGTGCTGATGGCGGGTTCCTATGGCAAGGGGCTGAACGTCCAGACGCGGCTGGACAAGCTGCAGCTTTCGATCCTCGACGCCTTCATCCCCAATCTGGGCATTTCGGGTCAGGCGAGCGGTGCGCTCAATTTCACCCAGGCGCAGGGCAGCAGCTTCCCCGCGGCCGAGGCGCGGCTGACCATCAACAACTTCCGGCGCACCGGCCTGTCGGCGGTGTCGGAGGCGGTGGACATCGTCTTTGCCGGACGGCTCGTGTCCGACGGCGGCGAGGCGCGCGCGCTGATCCGGCGCGGGCAGATGGTCGTTGGTCGGATGGTCGCGAACCTGCGTCCGCTGCCGCCGGGCAATGGCGGCTGGGTCAACCGGCTGATGCAGGCGCCGCTGTCCGGCGGCCTGCGCTATAACGGCCCGTCCTCGGTGCTGTTCTCCTTCGCGGCGCTGCCCAACCAGCAGTTGAGCGGACCGATCGCGATCGCCGCCGATTTCGGCGGGCGGGTGTCCGCGCCGCAGCTCAACGGCCTGATCCGCGCCGACAACCTGACCTATGACAATGAGGCGTACGGCACGCGGCTGAACAACATGCAGCTGGCGGGACGCTTCAACAACGACCGGCTGGAGATCACCCGGATGCAGGCCAAGGCGGGCGAGGGCAGCATCCAGGCGCAGGGCACGATCGGGCTGGCGGCGGACAGCGGCTATCCCATCGATCTGCGCGCCAGGCTGAACAATGCGCGGCTGGCCGACAGCGATGCGCTGGCCGCGACGACCAGCGGTACGATCCGGCTGACCCATGGCCGCGACGGCGGACTGATCCAGGGCGATCTGACCGTGCCCAATGCGCGCTATCAGATCATCCGCCAGGGCCAGGCCGAGGTGCCCGAGCTGACCGGCGTGCGCCGTCGCAGCGAGATCCGCACCCCGCGTCCGACCGACCGGCCCGCGCCCACCCCGCCGCCGGGGCTGTTCCGCCTCGATCTGCGGGTCCATGCCGACAACCAGCTGTTCGTCTCGGGCATGGGGCTGGAGTCGGAATGGGAGATGGACCTGCGCATCGGCGGCACCAGCGCGGCGCCGACGATCAATGGCGGGCTCGACCTGGTGCGCGGCACGTACAGCTTCGCCGGCAAGCGGTTCGAGGTGAATCGCGGCACGATCCGCTTCCGCGGCGGCGCGCTGACCGATCCGGACATCAATATCCAGGCGACGACGACCACCGACGGCATCACTGCGGTCATCAACGTCACCGGCACCGGCCAGCGTCCGCAGATCAGCTTCACCTCGACGCCGACCCTACCGCAGGACGAGGTGCTCAGCCGGTTGCTGTTCGGCACCAACCCCGAGAATCTGTCCGCGACCGAGGCGATCCAGCTGGCCGCCGCGCTCAACTCGCTGCGCGGATCGGGCGGCGGCGGGCTCAATCCGCTGGGCAAGCTGCGCTCGGCGGTCGGCTTCGACCGGCTGCGCGTGCTGGGCGCGGACGAGGCGACCGGCCGGGGCACCAGCCTGGCGGCGGGCAAATATCTGACCGACAATATCTATGTCGAGATCGTCACCGATGCGCGCGGCTTCACCGCCACCCAGTTGCAGATCGCGCTGACCCGCACGCTCAGCCTGTTGACCCAGACCGGCTCGTTCGGCGGATCGGCGGCCAGCCTGCGCTATTCGCGCGATTTCTGATCGATGGCGAAACCCCGCCGGGACCGCCCGGCGGGGTTTCATCATAGTGAAACATCCGGCAGGATGGGGCCATGACCCCGGACCGCCTTGCCGCCGATGCAACCGCCATCCTCGCCGATCTGATCGCGATCGACACCACTTCGCGCGAGTCCAATCTGGACCTGATCGCCTATGTCGAGCGGCATCTGGCGGGGTTCGGGGTGACCGGGCGGAGGGTCTTCAACGACGAGGGGACGAAGGCCAATCTCTATGCCAGCATCGGCCCGGCGGAGCCCGGCGGCGTCGTCCTGTCGGGGCATAGCGATGTGGTACCGGTCGATGGCCAGCCCTGGACCAGCGACCCGTGGCGGCTGACCCGGCGCGGCGACCGGCTGTTCGGGCGCGGCACCTGCGACATGAAGGGGTTTCTGGCGCTGTCGCTGGCGATCGCGCCGCATGTCGCCGGGGGGCGGATGGTCCGCCCGCTGCACCTGGCGATTTCCTATGACGAGGAGGTCGGCTGCCTCGGCGCGCCGTCGATGATCGCCGAGATCGCGCGCGAGCTTCCCGCGCCGGCGGCGGTGGTGGTAGGCGAGCCGACCGAGATGGTGGTGGTCAGCGGTCACAAGGGCATCGCGACCTGGACCGTGACCGTCACCGGGCATGAGGCGCATTCCAGCCTGATCCATCTGGGCGCATCGGCCAACATGGTCGCGGTGCGGCTGATGCAGGAGCTGGCCGATCTGGCCGACCGGCTGGCGGGCGAGGGCGATCCGCACGGCCCCTTCTGCCCGCACCATGCCACGTTGACCATCGGACAGATGGCGGGCGGCACGGCGGTCAACATCCTGGCGCGCGAATGCCGGTTCGCCTTCGATCTGCGGACGCTGCCGGGGCAGGACCCGGAGGCGTTGCTCGCGCCCTTCTTCGCGGCCTGCGCCAACGCCGACGCCGCGCTTCGCGCCCGGTTCCCCGAGGCGGGGGTGCGTGTCGAGCGGCGCTCGCGCACACCGTCCTTCGCGCCCGAGGCGGACGGAGCGGCCGAACGGCTGGCGCGGCGATGGGCGGGGGACAATGGTCCGGCCCGTGCGGTGCCCTATGCCGCGGAGGCGGGGCAGTTTCAGGGGGCGGGATTTTCGACCGTGATCTGCGGACCGGGATCGATCGCGCAGGCGCATCAGCCGGACGAATATATCGAGGTCGCGCAGATGGAGCGCGGGGCCGCCTTCATGCTGCGGCTGGCGGACGATCTGCTCGGCTAGACCGGCCGATATGCGCCCCGAAGCGAGCGGATGCCGCGCATCCGACCCGCTTCAGGGGCGGATATGATTACCAGGGGCGAATCTGTTCGCCGTAGATCAGCGCGAGAATGAAGTTCAGCATGGGTACCTCCCTAAGAGCGCCCCTTTTGTTGGCGCGACGCCATGGTTAATACGCTGTTAACCATGGCGCAATGGCATTGCGACGAATTGCCAAGCGATTGAGATCCCCACGCAAAGGCGGTTAACACCTTGTTTAAGGATCGCCCCTAGACCAAGGGGCGTGAGTAAAGGATTGTCCCGAACCCCACCCGGTGACGCTATGTGCCTCACCCCCGACGGCCATCCGGCGGACGATCGCGATTCGCCCTGGCAGTTCCTGGTCCTGATCGGCTTGAGCAACTTCAACGCGCTGCGCCGTCGCCTGGGGCGGGCGGGAAGCGCCACGCTGATCGAGGCGATCGCGGACCGGATCGCCCGGTGCATTCCCGATGCCGTCGCCCGCCCGTCCGGCCCCTCGCAGGTCGAGGTCATGCTGCACGCCACCGGTCGCGTCGGGCTGGATGCCTATCTGGCGACCTTGAGCGAGGTGCTGGTCCACCCCTTCGCGCTGGGCGACGCGTCCTGCCGCATCAAGCCCATGCTGGGCGTCGCGGCCGCGCGGATGCCGCATGACGATGATATCCGCCTGCTGGAAGAGGCCGAACAGGCGCTCGCCGAATCGCAGGTCGAGGGGCGGACCGTCATCCGCGACATGGCGACGCGGACCGACCGACTCGACCGGCTCACGCTGGCGCAGGAGCTGAGCGAGGCGATCGAGCAGGATGCGCTGTTCATCGAATATCAGCCCAAGGTCCATGTCCGCCAGCAACGCGTGTCGAGCCTGGAGGCGCTGCTGCGCTGGCGTCACGGCACGCACGGCCTGATCTCGCCGGTCGAGTTCATTCCGGTGGCCGAGGAATCGCGGATCATCGCGCCGCTGACCCTGTGGGTGCTGCGCCGGGTCATCGCCGACCAGCGGCGTCTGGCGACGCTGGGCCATGCGCAGCGCATCTTCATCAACATCTCGGGCATGTTGCTGGGCGATCAGGATTTCGTGCGCGAAGCCTGTGCGATCGTCATCGACAGCGGCGCCAGCATCGGGTTCGAGATCACCGAAACCTCGGTCATCCGCGATCCCGACAGCGCGATCGCCAATCTCCGCGCGTTCGCCGCCATGGGCATCGCGGTCGCGATCGACGATTATGGCGCGGGCCTGTCCTCGCTATCCTATCTCAAGCAGCTGCCCGCCTGCGAGCTGAAGATCGACAAGCTGTTCATCACCCAGCTGACCAGTTCGCACCGCGATCCGCTGATCGTCCGCTCGACCATCGACCTGGCGCATGCGCTGGAGATGGAAGTGGTCGCCGAAGGGGTGGAGACGCCCGCGACACTCGCGCTGCTCAGCGTGATGGGCTGCGACATGGTGCAGGGTTATCTGATGAGCCGCCCGATCGCGCTCGACGCGCTGATCCCGTTCCTCGACGCCCAGGCGCATCAGGCGACGGTGGCGCCGTCGCCGCCCATGCCCTTTGCCCGGCTCGCTACCCGTGCGCGTGCTTAGAGTCCTGCTGGTCGCCGCGGCCCTTCTGGTGGCGGTGGTCGAGGCGAAGGGGCAGGGGGCGGCGGTTGCGCCATGGCCGCCGGGCTTCGCCCATGCGATCGACGCGGCCAGGGCCGAGATGCTGCGCGACCCGGCCCAGGCCATGGACCAGGCCGAGCGCGCGCGGGACCAGGCGCAGGCCATGGCGCAGGGCGATCGCCGCCTGGTCGCGCTGGCGACGGCGGACTGGCTGCGCGGCGAGAGCATGATCCGGCTGGGGCGCGGCCAGGATGCCTATCCGATCATCGCGCGCGCGCTGACCACCGCGCGGCGGTTGGCACCGCGATCCGATCTGTTCGGCAATCTCCTTTTGTCCAGGGGCGGGCTGGACCGCGACCGGGGCGATATCGCCGACGCGCTCAAAGCCTATCAGGTCGCGCACCGGGTCTTCCAATATCTGGACGACACGCGCGGACAGGCCCGTGCGCTCGTCCAGATTGCGGGCCTGTACAGCGACGGCAAGGACCTGACCTCGGCGCTGCGCTATCTGGAGCAGGCGCGGACCGCCTATCGCGGCGACGATGCGCTGCGGCTGGCGATCCTCAACAACCGCGCGCTGACGCTGGTCGAGCTGACGCGGTTCGACGATGCGCTGGCGCAGCTGCGCGAGGCGCGTCGTCTGGCCGAGGCGATGCACAGCCCAGGCCTCCAGGCGCTGATCTGGCGCAACATCGCCCGCGCCCGGCTGGAGGCGGGACGGATCGCCGAGGGGCAGGCGGCGCTCGCCAGCGCGACCAGGGCCGATCCGCAGGCCGGCGAGGAGGATCGTCGCGCGCTAGACAGCATCGCGGCGCAGGCGGCGTTCCAGCGCGGCGACGTGGCGGGGGCGACGCGGCTGATCGACCGGAGCTTTGCGGGTGTCGATCCGAGCGGGACGCCGATGACGCAGCGCGACGCGCATCAGAGCGCCTATCGCATCTATGCCGCCGCCGGGCGGACCGTCGATGCGCTGCGCCATCTCCAGGCGCTCAAACGCATCGATGACGAGGCGACGCGGCTGGCGACCTCGACCAGCCTGGCGCTGATGGGCGCGCGGTTCGACTTCGCCAATCAGGAATTGCGGATCGCACGGATGAAGGCCGCCGACCTGCAACGCAACATTGCCTTCGAGCGGGAGCAGTTGCGGACCGAGCGGCTGATCCTGATCGGGTCGGTCGCCGGGATCGTCGTCGTGCTCGCGCTGCTCGGTATCTGGCTGGTCACGCTGGGGCGCAGCCGCAACCGTATCCGCGCGGCGCATGGCGACCTGGCGATCACCAACGACCGGCTGGAAAAGGCGCTGGCGGTCAAGACCGAGTTCCTGGCGACCACCAGCCATGAGATCCGCACGCCGCTGAACGGCATATTGGGGATGACGCAGGTCATGCTGGCCGACCGGGCGCTGGCGCGCGACCAGCGCGAGCGGGTCGAGGTGATGCATGGCGCGGGGCTGACCATGCGCGCGCTGGTCGACGACCTGCTGGATGTCGCCAAGATCGAACATGGCGGCCTGACGCTGGAAAAGGCGCCGTTCGATCTGGTCGCGACGATCCGCGACGCCTCGCGACTATGGGAGGATCAGGCGGCGGCCAAGGGGCTGGGCTTTGCGCTCGACCTGGCGGACTGTCCGCAAAGGGTGGAGGGGGATTCGGCGCGGATTCGCCAGATCGTCTTCAACCTCCTGTCCAACGCGCTGAAGTTCACCCCGTCCGGCCGCGTCGACCTGACGGCGCGGCGCAGCGGCCAGGGGGTAGAGGTGCAGGTCCGCGACACCGGCATCGGCATCGCGGCGGACACGCTGGAGGATATATTCGAGGCGTTTCGCCAGGCCGATGCCAGCACGACGCGCCAGTTCGGCGGCACCGGGCTGGGGCTCGCCATCTGCCGGCGGCTGGCGCGCGCGATGGGCGGCGACGTGACCGTCGAGAGCGAGCCGGGGCGCGGCACCCGCTTCACCCTGACCCTGCCGCTGACCGAACTGGCGGCGGTGCCGCAGGAGGAGGGCGAACGCCCGCATCTGCTGCTCGTCGACCGCAACCCCATTCGCCGCGCCATGTTGGCCAAGCTGTCCGCGTCGCAGGCCGCCATCGTCTTTGCCGCCGACGTCGCGGAGGCGGTGGTCCGGCTGGGCGAGGGGGGCATCACCCATGTCCTGATCGACGACAGCGCGATCGACAGGGACGGTGTGGCCGCCGCGATCGCCGGCATCCGGGGCGCTGCTCCGGCGAACCTCCCGCTTCATCTCTTGTGGCCGAAAACGGAGTCGTTGGCTGGGAACGATTTTACCGAACGCGACTTAATCAAGGTTATCGCCAAACCGATCTCCGGGGGAGAGGTGATGCGCATGTTGTTCGGCACCTCATCGCAAACCGCTCCGTCGCCTCTTGTAACGCAAGCGGCATGATCGTTAGGGCGGACCCCATGACCTTGAGCATCAACGCATTCGGGCTCGACGTGGCAAAAGGACGCGGATGAACGTTCTTTTCATCGAGGATGACCGCATGAACCGCCGGGTCGTGCGCGACATGCTGGACGTCGCGGGCGCAACCATGGCCGAGGCCGAGAGCGCGGAAATCGGCTTGGAGATGATCGACCGCGACACCTATCACATGATCCTGATCGATCTGCGGATGCCCGGCATGGACGGCATCACCGCGATCCGCCACATCCGCGCGCGCGGCGACGACAAGGCGGAACTGCCGATCATCGTCGTCACCGCCGACAGCGGCGTCGATCTGCGCGAACGTTGCATGACGGCGGGCGCGGACGATGTGATCGTCAAGCCCGTCGCGATGGACCAGCTGTTCGAGGCGATCGGCCGTATCCTGGCGGGGGATCGCGGCGGGGCCATGATCTCCTAGATTATTCGGCCGGGGGCTTGGCCTTCAGCGCGTCGGCCAGCGAAGCGGTCGCGCTGCCCCGCTTGGCGGGTACGGGCTGCGACGGATCGGGGGTCCAGCCGGTCAGGAAGATCAGGCTGAACTGCTCGCTGGTCCGGCCGTCCTCGTCGGCCATGTCGGCAAAGGCGGCGGCGGCGGAGGCCAGGGCGGTCCGCCCGATCGGCCGCCGCTCGGCCAGCAGGTTGCTTGCTGCCATGCCGCGCAGATCGCCCAGCAGCCGCCCGAAATCGCGGTAGCGCACCTCCAGCGTCTCGATATCCGCGACCGGCAAGGTGAACCCGGCGCGCATCAGCAAATCCCCCGCCGAGCGGACATCGACCTGCGGGTGAAGCCGCGCCACCGGCCGCTCCGCCTCCGCCACGCGCAGCGCCGCGCGAAGCCGGGGCAGCGAGCCGCCGCCGACAAACGCCCCCAGGAACAGCCCGTCGGGGCGCAGCACCCGCCGGATCAGCGTCAGCACGCCGGGCAGGTCGTCGATCTGGTCGAGCACGCCCGCGCTGACCACCAGGTCGAAGCTGCGATCGGCGAAGGGCAGTCGGTCCTCGTCCGCCTGTACGCCGCCCGCCGCGCGGGCAAAGGCGAAACCGGGGTCCAGCCGCGCCACATGCGCGCCCGGCGGAACCGGAAAGCCCCCGTCGAAACAGCCCAGGTCCAGGACGTCGCGGAACGGCCGCGTCACCGCATCCAGCCGCTCCGCCAGGCCGTCGAGCATCGCGGCGCGCAGAAAGTCGTGCGCGGCATAATCGGGCTGGGCGCGGTCGCGGCGGTGGCGGCGGGCGTTACGGTCGAAGATGGTGGTGGGGGTCACGGTCGCGCTTGTGCGCGCTCAACCGATCGGGGACAAGTCGGATCATGGGGCGGGGGACATGACGCGGCCGGGATTTGCGGCGGGGCGGGCGGCGTACAGGCTGGTCGGCTCGTTGATCCGCCTCGTCGCCGATTGGGCGTTGCCGCCGCGCTGTCCCGGCTGCGGCGAGCCGGTCGAGGCGGATCATCGCTTCTGCGCGGGCTGCTGGGGGCAGTTGCGCTTTCTGGATGACATGGGATGCGCGAGTTGCGGGCTGCCGATCGTTCCGGAAGCGGGGCGGGAGGCGCGCTGTGCGACGTGCCTCGCCTCGCCGCCGGTCCATGCGGGGATCCATGCGGCGGTCGCCTATGGCCCGATTGCCCGCGAATTGCCGATCCGGCTGAAGCATGGCGGGCGGATCGGGGTGGCCGAGACGATGGCCGGGCCGATGGCGCGGCGGATGCCGGAAGGGGCCGAACTGCTGGTGCCGGTGCCGCTGCATCGCTGGCGGCTGTGGCGGCGCGGCTTCAACCAGGCCGTATTGATCGGCGCCAGCCTGTCGCGGCGGACGGGCGTGCCGATGCTGCGCGACGGGCTGGTGCGGGTCAGGGCGACCCCGTTGCTGCGCGGCCTGTCGCCCCGGCAGCGGCGGGCGGCGATGACCTCGGCCTTTCGCGTGCCCGACCCGGCGCGGGTCGCGGGGCGGCGGGTGGTGCTGGTCGACGATGTCTATACCACCGGTGCGACGACGGGGGCGTGCGTCCGCGCGCTGCTGGCGGCGGGGGCCGCTTCGGTGGCGATCCTGTGCTGGGCGCGGGTCGTGGAGGGGGCGGACGATTGACAATAGGGCCCGCGCGCCACACCTGAGGGGGATGGCAAAGGTCGAAATCTACACCAAGGCGTTCTGCCCCTATTGCACCCGGGCCAAGGCGCTGCTCGCCTCCAAGGGCGTCGAGCCCCAGGAATATGACATCACCATGGGCGGGCCGCAGCGCGCCGAGATGATCGAGCGCGCAGGGGGGCGGACCACCGTGCCGCAGGTCTTCATCGACGGCCAGCATATCGGCGGATCGGACGATCTGGCCGCGCTCGACAAGCGGGGAGGGCTCGACCCGCTGCTGTCGGCATGACCGACATCGCCGTCCTGCAGATGACGGCGGGGATCGACCCCGCCGCCAATGCGGCCGTGCTGGAACAGGCGATCGCCGAGGCGGCGGGGCGCGGCTGCGCCATGCTGTTCACCCCCGAAATGTCCGGGCTGATCGACCGCGATCGTGCGCGGGCGGCCGGGCATCTGGTGGTCGAGGCGGACGATCCGGTGCTGGCGCGTGTCCGGGCGGCGGCCGCCGCGCATGGGCTTTGGGTCCATCTGGGTTCGCTGGCGGTGCGCGGAGCGGACGGGCGGCTCGCCAATCGCGGCTATGTCATCGACGATGCGGGCGCGATCCGGGCCCGCTATGACAAGATGCATCTGTTCGACGTCGACCTGCCCAGCGGCGAGAGCTGGCGCGAATCCGCCTCCTACGCGCCCGGCGAGCAGGCGGTGGTGGTCGACACGCCGGTCGGGCGGCTGGGCCTCGCCATCTGCTACGACCTGCGCTTCCCCGCGCTGTTCGCCGCGCTGACCGAGGCGGGGGCGACGATCCTGTCGGTGCCCGCCGCCTTTACCCGGCCGACCGGCGCGGCGCACTGGCATGTGCTGTTGCGCGCGCGGGCGATCGAAGCGGGCGTGCATCTGGTCGCCGCCGCGCAGACCGGCGAGCATCAGGACGGCCGCGCGACCTATGGCCATTCGCTGGTCGTCGGGCCCTGGGGCGAGGTGCTGCTCGACATGGGCGAGGCGGCGGGGCTGGGCGTGGCCGCGATCGACCCCGCGCAGGTGGAGGCGGTGCGCGAGCGGCTGCCCGCCATCCGCCATCGTCGCGCCATTCCGCCGGTGGCCGTGACATGATCGTCTTCGACCTGCGCTGCGGCCAGGCGCATGTGTTCGAGGCATGGTTCGCCTCGTCCGGCGCCTATGCCGAACAGCGCGAGAGCGGGCGGATCGAATGCCCGATATGCGGCGACCGCGACATCGAAAAGGCGGTGATGGCGCCGCAGATCGCGGCCAAGGGCAATAGCCGCCCCGACGCCCCGTCGCCCGAAGCGATCAAGGCCGCGCTCCGCCATCTGGCCGGAGAACAGGCCAGGATGCTGGAAAAATCGACCTGGGTCGGCACCGCCTTTGCCGACCGGGCCCGTGCGATGCATGACGGCGAGGCTCCCGTCACCCAGATCCATGGCCAGGCCAGCCTTGCCGAGGCCAAGGCGCTGGTCGAGGAGGGCGTGCCCGTCGCGCCCTTGCCCTTTCCGGTGGTGCCGCCCAAGCTGACCAACTGACCGGCGCGCATGGGGCGCGGCAAACGCTCTGGACCGGACCCCGCGTCCCCTGTATCACCGCGCCCGCATGGGGCCCCGTAGCTCAGCAGGATAGAGCATCAGATTCCTAATCTGAGGGCCACTGGTTCGAATCCAGTCGGGGTCACCATGTCAATTTTCCAATGCCTTGGCGATCCCTGCCGGGCGTGGAAAAAGAGCCGCAACCGGTGGCTGCGGCTCCGCTGTCCGGCCAGGCCGACCGGCTTATTTCTGCTTCTTGGCCTTCTTGGCATAATGATGGTGCGCCAGCGCGCAGCCCGCCGCTGCCCCGGCGACGCCATGCCCCTTTCCGACCATATGGCCCGCGACACCGCCCGCCACCGCGCCGCGGATACAGCCCTTGGCATAGACCGGGCTGGCGAGCAGCGTGGCACCGGCAAGGGCGATTAGGGCGATCCGCATGACATCCTCCTGGGTTATCCGATCGCCTTCCAAGTATCGGGACCGATCGCCTGTTCCATGACAAATATGTCAGGGCGGTGCCGGGGACATGGCGGGGAACATCGCGGCGGCTTGATCGATCGGGGATCGGTGGAGAATGGACCCGATATGACCGAACCCTTGAACGCGGCCGCGCATGTCATTCAACTGGCGCTGACGCCAATCTTTCTGCTGACCGCCGTGGGATCGTTGCTCAACGTGTTCGCCACCCGGCTGGGGCGGATCAGCGACCGGATCCAGGCGCTCAAGCGCGACGGACGGGCGAAGAGCTTCGAGATGCGCCGGTTGCGCCTGCGCTCGAAGATCCTCGACATCGCGGTGACGATGACGGCGGCAGCGGGCGCGATGACCTGTTGCTCGGCGATCACGCTGTTCCTGGGGACGTTGCGCGAATCGGGCCATGCCTCCCTGCTGTTCTTCTTCTTCGGCGGGGGCCTGCTGTTCGCGGTGGCGGGGTTGGCCTGTTTCGTCGGCGAGATCACGATCGCCGGACGGGCCCTGCGCGACGAGAACGACAGCCAGTGACCGGCGTTCGGGAGAGCCGCGCGAGCGGTCACGCCGTGCGCCCGATCGCCTCACCCGCACGGATGGTCTGTCCCTCCGTCAGCGTATCCAGCAATCGCATGCCCCGAGGCAGGAACAGGATGATGGTCGAGCCATGCTCGAACCAGCCCATCTCCTCGCCCTTGCCGATCCGCGCGGTGCAGGCGCGGCGGCCGGGACCATGCTCGCGCAGGGTGCGTTCGGTGTCGAGGCAATGGAGCCGGATGCTCGCCACCAGGATCGCCGCGACCGGCACGATCAGCAGCGGCTGGCCCGACACCAGGGTCCGCGCCTCGATCACCGCGCGTTCGTTGCGACAGAAGAGCCGCTCGACCCGCTTGAGCGCGATCGGATTGACGTTCCAGCAATCGCCCGAGAGATAGGTCACGCCCTCCACCGCAATGTCGGTCGGCGCGTGGAAACGGTGATACATGCCCGCCGTCAGCCGCAGCGTGACGAACGATCCGTTGCGGAACCGCTCGACCAGCGCGGGGTCGGGGATCAGGTCGCCCAACCGATAGGGAAAGCCCTTTACCTGATAGAGTCGATCGTCCGCGATTTCGCCATGCGCGCCGACCAGCGCGTCGCAAGGGGATGCGACCGTGTCGGGATCGCCGTCGAACGGGCGGGCCCCGTCGCGCAAGGGGCGGACGAAGCCGTCGCGCAACGACCGGAACCGCGTCGTCCGCGCGTCCGACAGGTCGACGCCCGCGAAGAATTTCCACAGGGCCAGGCAGGGCCGGGCGATCAGCGGATGCTCGATCCGTGCGATCCGACCGACCATCTTGGTCGCGAACCGGCGCGGCAGGCGGTTGGTGACGAGGAAATTGATGTCCTCGTTCAGAAAGAACCGCATGATGGGTCCGCGCATTGTCATGCCTCCGTCATGGGCACGCGGTCAAAGGCCGCATGAACCCGATTCTCACTGGCCTGATGGCCGTCTCCGCCGGTGCGGTCGCCCTGACGAAAGGGCATCGCCGCCTGACCCTGTCGCGCGCCAAGCATCCCGGACTGGGCGGCCATGTCCGCATGGCCAAGCGGATCGCTGGGCAGATCCCGTTCTACAGCTATGGCGAGGATCGCTTCTTTCGGGTCGATGGCGCCCCCGATGCGGTGGCCGGGCAGCGGCGCGCAGGGTTCGAGCGGCTGGGCGCCTTGTTCGCGCAACGTTATGCGCAGACGCTGGCGCTGACCCGCGAGACGCGGTCCGGCCTGTCCGACCTGCAATTCACCGGCGCATACCGCGTGCCGTTCCAGTTTCGCGAGAAGGTCCGCACGACGCTGGCGACCGGGGCCTTTTACCAGCGGTCGGAGGGGCCGATCCTGGTCGATCTGGACGGCAACAGGCTGATCGACCTGACCGGCTCCTACGGGGTCAATCTGTTCGGCAACGACTTCTACAAACGGACCATGGCCGAGGGGGCGGCGACCGTCGCCGATCTGGGCGGGGTGCTGGGGTCGTTCCACCCGGTCGTCGCCGACAATGTCCGTCGGCTGACAACCCTGACGGGGATGGACGAGGTGTCCTTCCACATGTCCGGGACCGAGGCGGTGATGCAGGCGGTGCGGCTGGCGCGCTATCACACCAAGCGTCCGCGCCTGGTGCGGTTCGCCGGGGCCTATCATGGCTGGTGGGGCGATGTGCAGCCCGGCATCGGCAACCCCGTGCCCGCCGACCGCACGCTGACGCTGGCCGACATGTCCGAGCGGACGCTGAAGGTTCTCGCCACGCGCAAGGACATCGCCTGCGTGCTGGTCAATCCGCTCCAGGCGATGCACCCCAATGGCTCGGCGCCGTCCGACGGGCAGCTGGTCGATGGCGGGCGCAAGGCGGGGGCGGACATGGCGGCCTATCGCGACTGGCTGCACCGGCTGGCGGATGTGTGCCGGGCGAACGGCATCGTCCTGATCTTTGACGAGGTGTTCATGGGCTTCCGCCTGGCCAAAGGCGGGATGCCCGAATATTTCGGGGTGAAGCCCGACCTCATCACCTATGGCAAGACGCTGGGCGGCGGGTTGCCGGTCGGCGTGCTGTGCGGCCCGGCGCATCTGATGAAGCGGTGGCGCGAGGATCGCCCGGTCGACATCTGCTTCGCACGCGGCACGTTCAATTCGCATCCCATGGTGATGGGGGCGATGAACGCATTCCTGCGGCGGCTGGAAACGCCCGAGGTGGCCGCGCTCTATGACGGGCTGGACGAGCGGTGGAATGCGCGGGCCGCGATGTTCAACGCAGCGATGGCGGCGGCGGGGCTGCCCCTGTCGGTCGCGCATGTCCAGACGATCTGGACCATCCTCTATTCGGTCGCTTCGCCCTATAACTGGATGCTGCAATATTATCTCCGGGCGCAAGGACTGGCGTTGAGCTGGGTCGGGACCGGGCGGCTGATTTTCAGCCTCGACATCGACGACACCCTGTTCGCCGAGATTTGCGACCGCTTCGTTGCAGCGGGACAACAGATGCGTGACGATGGCTGGTGGTGGACCTCGCCCGATGCGCCGAAGGAGTTGAAGGCGGCGAACAAGGCGATCCGGCGGCGGGTGTTGAAGGAGTCGCTGGCGGTGCGACTGGGGCGGGGAAGGTAAAGCCCCCACTTCTTAAGCCCCTCCCGCAGGCGGGAGGGGTTTGGGGAGGGCAGGGCCGCAAGCGATGCTCTCTGTGAGACACCTTGCCCTCCCCCATCCCCTCCCGCCTGCGGGAGGGGAGCGGCCAGACGAGAGGCCGGAATATAAAAGGGGGCGGCGGTCCTTCTCGAACCGCCGCCTTGTCCGTCGAACCGAAGCCGCGTGTTACGCCGCCTTCAGATCCTCGAAATCATCGACATCGTGATGATCCATCCGCTCTCCCTTCATCAGGCGGCGGGGGGCGCTCTTGTACATCTTGAAGTCGTTGAACGGGTCGGTGACGATCTTGGTCGCCCAGACGAGGCCGGTCTCCAGGTCGCGCTTCGCCCAGAGCTGCATGACGCGCACCACGATCGCGCTGACGCCCAGGCCCAGCCAGCCGATGCCGACATGGCGCAGATAGCCCATGAAGCCGTCCGGATAGTCGAGCGTCCCGAACAAGGTCGGCTGGACCAGCAGCACCAGCGGGATCGCGCCCCAGATGCCCATCAGCACATATTTGCGGACGAGGTTGTAGCCGACCTTGATCTCTTCCTTATGCTCGTGGGTCGCCTTGTTCACATGGTCATAGCCCTTGGGCTCGAAGAAGAAGTGTCCGGCCTGGCGGCTGGTCATCGCCACGCCCCAGGCGAGGAGGCTGGCCACCGCCGGATCGATGAACAGCAGCACATAGGCGGTCAGGAAGGTGCAGGCGCTGACGAAGTGCAGGCTCTGATTGACCAGGCTGTGATGATAATAGCGATGATCGTCCCACCGCTGTTCGGCGAGCTGCGCGCGAAAACCAGTCATTGGACATGTCCTTGGGCGGAAGGCTGGCGCTTGGCGAAGCGGACCAGCGAGAAATGGCCGAGCGGGGGCAGGGGGCGGCTTTCGACCAGTTCGACATCGCCGCGCGTCGCCGCCCAGTCGGTATAGCGTTCGAACGGGAAGTCGGTGCGGAAGCCCAACCGGCTGGTGATCGGCATCAGCGTCTTTTCGATCGTGCCGCGAAGCCCGTCGCCCGCCCCCACCCGCGTCGTGATGACGATCTCGCCACCGGGGCGGCAGATGCGCGCGAACTCGTCCAGCGCCTTTTCCGGGTTCGGCACGGCGGTGATGACATATTGCGCGACCACCACGTCGAAGCTGTTGTCGGCGAATTGCAGCGCCTCGGCATCGCCGTAAGCGATCTGCTCGACATGGCTCAGCCCGCCGCGCGCCACCCGTTCGCGCGCCTTGTCGAGCATCGGCTCGGACAGGTCGACGCCGACGATGCGGTTGTCGCGCGAATATTGGGGCAGCGATATGCCGGTGCCCACGCCCACCTCGATGATCCGGCCGCCGATGCGTTCGGCCGCGACGATCGCGGCGGAGCGGCCTTTTTTGAAGACGGGGCCGAAGACCAGATCATAGACAGGCGACCAGCGATCATAGGCCTTGGTGACGCTGGCGGTACTCATCTGCGTTGCCATCGAAGGGGCATCCCGTTGAACGACGATGCGGCCCCTGTTCGCAGCAGGCGGTGACAATTTGACGACAAGTCGCGAGTCTTTTGCGACGATTTCGCAGATCGGAAACCGAAGTGTCACATGGGTGGAATGAATATGTCGTAATGCGCTGCTAGAGGTTATTCTGAGATATGCTGTTCTCGGCAAAGATCATCGCCGGGCAATGCTTTGCCTGTCGGCGCCAGGTCTTCGTTATCGGGGAAATATCTGTCGGCTTGGGTGGCGAATCGTCGGGATCATGCGGCCCGGCGGGTGGGGCGGGCGGGCTGTGCCCAGGCTGCGGCGTGCAGGGCCCTGCCATGGTCGAACCGGCCGACCGTATCGGCCATGCCCGTCGCTTCCTGCGCGAGTTCGCGCGCGGCGGCGGTGGCTTCCTCGACCATCGCGGCATTTTGCTGGGTCATCGAATCCATGTCGTTGATCGCCAGGTTGATCTGCGAGAAGCCGGTCGCCTGTTGCTGCGCCGAATTGGCGATGTCGGCGATCAGCCCGCTCATCTCGCGGACCTGCGCGGCGATCCGGTCGAGCGCGGTCCCGGCGGCATGGACATGCTCGACGCCCGCGCGGACCTGTTCGGCGGAGGCGCCGATGCGGCTCTTGACGTCCTTGGCGGCATCGGCGGAACGCTGGGCGAGCGCGCGCACCTCGCTGGCGACGACGGCAAAGCCCTTGCCCGCGTCACCGGCGCGCGCGGCCTCGACCCCCGCATTCAGCGCGAGGAGGTTGGTCTGGAAGGCGATGCCGTCGATGACCGCGATGATCTCCGAAATCTCGGTCGAGGTCCGCTCGATCCCGCCCATCGCATCGATCGCGCGGCGGACGACGGCGCTGCTTTCGGCCGCGTTGGTCTGGGCCGCCGTGGCGACGTCGGCGGCGCGGGCGCCGCTGACCGCCGATTGCTGGGCGGTCGTGTTGATCTGATGCACGGCGGCGGCGGTTTCCTCGATCGAGGCGGCCTGCTGCTCGGTGCGCATCGACAGGTCGTCGGCCGCCTTGCGTATCTCCCCCGCCCCGGCGAGCACCCGCTGCGAGGCGGCATCAATATCGCCGATCGACCGGCGCAGCATCGCGGCGGTGTCGTTGAAGCTGCTGCGCAGCGGTTCATAGTCGCTGCGAAAGGGCGTATCGATGCTGTAGGTCAGATCGCCCGAGGAAATGGTGGCGAGGCCGGTGCGCAGCGCATCGACGACCTGGCTGGTCTCGTCGAGATCCTGGATGATGACCAGCAGGTCGTCGGGCTTCACCACCGGCGCGGGCAGCAGCATGACCATGAAGCGGCGAAGCTGGCCGTTCGGACTGGTGTTCATCCACTCGAAACGGGCCGAGCCGTCGCGCAGCGCCTGTTGGACGCGTTCCTGGATATGGACCGCGGTCGGCCGCCCGTCGCCCTGGGTGGGGGCGGAGAAGACCAGCGGGTCCTGTCCGATCACCTCGGCGCGGGGACGCTCATAGATGCGCTCGGCGGCGGCATTGCAGGCGATGAAGCGACCTTCGGACAGCAGCATGATGGCATCGGGGGATCGGTCGAACAGGGCGATGGCGACGCGATCGTTCAAATTCGTATTTTCGCGATGAAACCACTTCATCCTGTCGCCTTCCATCCGGTCCTGTCCTGACGGTCGGCTTAGGATGATTCGCTTAACATAGCTTTAGGAAGACAGGGATTTTTCCGGCGGGCTCGCAGGGGCTTTTCCCGCCGGGGGGCAGGGGATAAGCCGTCGCCTCCTCTTGTCCGGACTGTCGCCCATGCGTCGCGTGCCCGCCCTGATCCTTTGTCCGCTGGCGCTGGTCGCCTGCCAGCCGTCCGGCTCCGACGGCCGCACCGACGCGGTGGATGCGGCGGAAAGCCGGGAGCGCGCACGCCAGGAAAAGGCGGCGCGCGAGATGGTCGCGCAGACCGAGGATCAGGTGCGGGTCAAGATGCTGGAACAGCGGATCGCGACGCTGGAGGCGCAGGTCGCGGCGTTGCAGGGGGATCGCAAGCTGCTGGATGCGCAACTGGTCGAGCAGCGGCTGAACCAGATCGAACTGGAGCGTGTCGGGGCGGAGGCGGCGCCGGGCAATGTGCCCGCACCGACGGCGGCACCCGCATCGCCGTCCGCAAGGGGAGCGGCCAGAGCCGCCGGATCGGCCGTGTCCCGGCCTGCGGCACCCCGGCCGACGCCGTCTGCGACACCGCCCGCGCGCAAGCCGCTGGTCCTCGACCTGCGATAGCTGGCACGCGGGCGGCGCGAGGGGGATTCCCCGGCGCGGTGGCCGGGGGCCCGGATAAGAAGCTTACTTCTTCAGGTGCGCCGAGATGAACTTGTTCATCTCGAACATGGTGCACTTGTCCTTGCCGAACACCTTCTTCAGCTTGTCGTCGGCCAGGATTTCCCGCTTGTTTTCGGGATTCTGCAGGTTGTTGGCCTTGATGTAATCCCACACCTTGCTGATGACCTGGCTGCGCGGCAGCTTATCGTTGCCGACGATCGCGCCCAGTTCCTCGGACGGCTGGACCGGCGCGTGGATGCCGGTGCCCGTGGTTGCGGTGGCCATGATATTCCTTCCCTTAATCCTTCAGCATCCCAGCCGCTTGGCGGGACGCGCGTGAATCACGCCTTCTTCAGCGCGTCCGCCTTGTGCGCCGCCTTTCCGCCATTGTCACTCTCTACTATGTATTGCGGCTCGTCCTTCGATGCGCGGACGGTATGGCCCTTGATGCTCGTATCGCTGGTCTGCTTCTTCACGACCTTGCCCTCGGCGGTGCCGCCATGGCTGTTCCACTCGACATGGTCGCCCTTCTTGAATTCGGTCATCGTCGCTCTCCCGGTTTGTGCAGGCCCATCAATCCGCCGGGGCGTTCGTTGGTTGCACATGCGGGCGCATCGGGGCATCAGGACGCCATCTGAGGAGACTGGAATTCATGAAGACCCGCGCCGCCGCCGTCGCCTTCGAAGCGAAGAAGCCGCTCGAAATCGTCGAACTCGATCTGGAAGGCCCCAAGGCCGGAGAGGTCCTGGTCGAGATCATGGCGACCGGCATCTGCCATACCGACGCCTATACGCTGGACGGCCTGGACAGCGAGGGGATCTTCCCCAGCGTGCTGGGCCATGAAGGCTGCGGCATCGTGCGCGAGGTGGGCGCGGGTGTGACCAGCGTCGTGCCGGGCGATCACGTCATCCCGCTCTACACCCCCGAATGCCGCCAGTGTAAGTCGTGCTTGTCGGGCAAGACCAACCTGTGCACCGCGATCCGCGCGACGCAAGGCAAGGGGCTGATGCCCGACGGCACGACCCGGTTCAGCTACAAGGGCCAGCCGATCTTCCATTATATGGGCTGCTCGACCTTCTCGAACTTCACCGTCCTGCCCGAAATCGCGGTCGCCAAGATCCGCGAGGACGCGCCGTTCGACACCAGCTGCTATATCGGCTGCGGCGTGACGACGGGCGTGGGCGCGGTGGTCAACACCGCCAAGGTCCAGCCGGGCGAGAATATCGTCGTCTTCGGTCTGGGCGGCATCGGCCTGAACGTCATCCAGGGGGCCAAGCTGGCGGGCGCGGGCCGGATCATCGGCGTCGACATCAACCCCGACCGTGAGGAATGGGGCCGCCGCTTCGGCATGACCCACTTCCTCAATTCCAAGGGCCTGTCGCGCGAGGAGACGATCGCGAAGATCCTAGAGCTGACCGATGGCGGCGCGGATTACAGCTTCGACGCGACCGGCAATACCGAGGTGATGCGCACCGCACTGGAGGCGTGCCATCGCGGCTGGGGCACCTCGATCATCATCGGCGTGGCCGAGGCGGGCAAGGAGATCAGCACCCGGCCGTTCCAGCTGGTGACGGGCCGCAACTGGCGCGGCACCGCGTTCGGCGGCGCGCGCGGGCGCACCGATACGCCCAAGATCGTCGACTGGTATATGAACGGCAAGATCGAGATCGATCCGATGATCACCCACCGGCTGACGCTGGAGGAGATCAACAAGGGCTTCGACCTGATGCACAAGGGCGAAAGCATTCGCAGCGTGGTGATCTTCTGATGTTCAGCCATGTCGTGCTGGGCGCGAACGATATCGCCGAGGCCAAGCGCTTCTACGACGCGATCCTGGGCGCGCTGGGCGCGCCCGAGGGGGTGATCGATCCCTGGGGGCGGCTGGTCTATAGCCATGAGGGCTCGCGCTTCCTGCTCACCCGGCCGCTGAACGGCGAGCCCGCGACCCATGCCAATGGCGGGACGCTGGGCTTCGCGGCAAAGTCGATCGAGCAGGCGGACGCCTGGCACGCCGCCGGGCTGGCGCATGGCGGCACCGCGATCGAGGACCCGCCCGGCTATCGCTATCCGCCGGTCGGCAAGATCTATCTGGCGTATTTGCGCGATCCGACCGGCAACAAGCTGTGCGCGCGCTATCTGGTGCCCGCCGCCTGACGGTCCCAAGGGGGGAATGGACATGTACACCCATATCATGGTCGGATCGAACGACATCGCGCGGTCCAAGACCTTCTATGACGCGCTGTTCACCGCGCTGGGCGGCCAGCCGGGTCGGCAGGCGCCAGATGCCGAGCGTGTCCTGTATCTGCACAATGGTGCGGTGTTCATCGTGACCCGGCCGATCGACGGCCAGCCCGCCACCCATGCCAATGGCGGCACGATCGGGCTGGGCGCGGTCAATCCGGCACAGGTCGAGGCGGCACATGCCGCCGGGACCGCCCATGGCGGCACCGCGATCGAGGGGCCGCTGGGCGAGCGGGATACCGGGCTGGGCAAGGCCTATCTGGGCTATCTGCGCGATCCGGACGGCAACAAGCTCTGTCTCGGCTGTCGCCTGCCCGCCGCATGAGCGACGCCGACTATATCCTGACGCTGGCGTGCCAGGACCGGGTCGGCATCGTCGCCGCCGTGTCGGGCGCGCTGGCGGGGATCGACGGGTTCATCCTCGACAGCCAGCAATATGCCGATCTGGAGACGGGGCGCTTCTTCCTGCGCATCGTCTTCACCGGCCAGGGCGCGCGTTTTCCCGCCTCGGTCGAGGGGGTGAGGGCGGCGCTGAACGAACCGGCGGTGCGGTTCGGCTTCGACTGGCATGTCGCGCCCGCCAGCGAACGCCCCCGCATGCTGATCGCGGTGTCGAAGGGCTCGCACTGCCTGAACGACCTGCTCCATCGCTGGCGGACCAACACGCTGCCGGTCGAGATCGTCGGCGTGGTGTCCAACCATGACAGCCTTCGCCCGCTGGTCGAGTGGCATGGCCTGCCCTGGCATCACCTGCCGGTCAGCGACGCCAACCGCGCCGATCAGGAGGCGGCGATGCTTGCCCTGATGGACGAAAGCCGCGCCGATTACCTCGTCCTCGCCCGCTATATGCAGGTGCTGGGCGAGCGGCTGGTCGCCGCGCTGCCGGGGCGGTGCATCAATATCCATCACAGCTTCCTGCCCGGCTTCAAGGGCGCGCAGCCCTATCACCGCGCCCATGCGCGCGGCGTGAAGCTGATCGGCGCGACCGCGCATTTCGTGACGGCGGACCTCGACGAAGGGCCGATCATCGAACAGGCGGTCGAACGCGTCGACCACCGCGCCAGCGTCGACGACCTGATCCGCATCGGCCGCGATATCGAGGCGCAGGTGCTGGCCCGCGCGGTCGCCTGGGTGGGCGAGCGGCGCGTTTTCCTCAATGACAACCGGACGGTGGTGTTCCGATGACGATCGAGACGATTTCGACCTCCAAGGCGCATGGCGGCATTCAGGGCGTCTACGCGCATGACAGCCAGGTGACCGGAACGCGCATGACCTTCTCGGTCTTCGTGCCGGAGCATGAGGAGAGCGAGACGCTGCCCGTCCTCTGGTATCTGTCGGGCCTGACCTGCACCCATGCCAATGTCACCGACAAGGGCGAGTTCCGGGGGGCGTGTGCGGAGCATCGGGTGATCTTCATCGCCCCCGACACCTCGCCGCGCGGCGAAGGCGTGGCGAATGACGACGCCTATGACATGGGGCAGGGCGCGGGTTTCTATGTCGATGCGACGCAGGAGCCCTGGGCGAAGCACTTCAAGATGCGGAGCTATATCGAACAGGAATTGCCCGCGCTGATCGCCGCGCATTTCCCCGTCGCCGATATGGGCGCGCAAGCCATTACCGGCCATTCGATGGGCGGCCACGGCGCGCTGACCATCGGCCTTCGCAACCCCGATCGCTTCCGCAGCGTCTCGGCCTTCGCGCCGATCGTCGCGCCGGGCCAGGTGCCATGGGGCGAGAAGGCGCTGGGTGGTTATCTGGGCCCCGATCGTGCGGCATGGCGACAGGCCGACGCGGTCGCGCTGATCGAGGACGGCGCACGGCTGCCCGACCTGCTGGTCGACCAGGGCGATGCCGACCAGTTCCTGACCGAGCAGCTTCGCCCGCAATTGCTGGCGGACGCGTGCGAGAAGGCCGGAATCGCGCTGACCCTGCGGATGCAGCCGGGTTACGACCATAGCTACAACTTCATCTCCACCTTCATGGGCGACCATGTCGCCTGGGCGGCGGAGCGGTTGCGCGGGTAAATCCCGACCGCCGTTCAGCCTGAGCATGGTCGAAGGCCACGCTATATCGCCTGAACCTGGGCGGATTCCCTTGGCCTTCGACGTCGCTCAGGCTGAACGGAATGCGGGGCCATGGGTTACGGGGGGACGGAGTTTTGCACCCCGACAATCGATCCGCTATCGCACCGGCTTTGACGTGAAGGACATGATATGAGCTGCGCGCATGGCGACCCGGAGGATGGCGACCTGATCGGAGAGGACGGCAAGGTCGTTGTGCCCGATCATGTGGCGCAGGCCATCCGCACGCTGATCGCCTGGGCCGGCGACGACCCTGCGCGGGAGGGGCTGGTCGATACGCCGAAGCGCGTGGCGCGGGCATGGCGCGAATATTGCGCGGGCTATGGCGATGACCCGGCCGTCCACCTGTCGCGCGTATTCGAGGAGGTCGGCGGCTATGACGAGATCGTGCTGCTGAAGGACATTCCCTTCCAGTCGCATTGCGAGCATCACATGGCGCCGATCATCGGCCGCGCGCATATCGCCTATCTGCCGCGCAACCATGTCGTCGGCATCTCGAAGCTCGCCCGCGTGCTGCACGGCTTCGCGCGCCGGTTGCAGGTGCAGGAGCGGCTGACCGCCGAGGTCGCCGATTGCATCTGGCAGAACCTGAAGCCGCTGGGCGTCGCGGTGGTGATCGAGGCGACCCATGCCTGCATGACCGCGCGCGGGGTGCGCACGCCGGGCGTGTCGATGGTGACCAGCCGGATGATGGGCGTGTTCCGCGACGACGACCGCAGCCGCAAGGAAGTGCTGTCGCTGATGGGCCTGGGCGGATGACGACCCGCACCGTCCTGGTGACCGGCGCGGCCAAGCGGCTGGGCGCGGCGATCGCGCGGCGGCTGGTCGCGGACGGACACCGGGTGGTGGTGCATTATAACGGCTCGGCGGACGCGGCGAAGGCGCTGGCGGCGGAGCTGGACGCGCCTGTCGTGCAGGGCGACCTCGCCGAGCTGGACGGGATCGACGCGCTGTTCGCCCGGGCCCGCATGGCGGCGGGCGGGCCGATCGACGGGCTGGTCAATTCGGCGTCGGCCTTCGTCTTCGACCGTCCGCCGGGGGTGGATGCCGCGCTGATGGCCAGGCTCCATGCGATCAACGCCGCCGCCCCGGCCTTGCTGGCCTCGGCCTTGGCGCGGCAGGACGATGTGGCGGACGGCGCAGTGGTCGATATCCTCGACCAGAAGCTCGCCAATCCGAACCCCGATTTCTTCGCCTATAGCTGCGCCAAGTTCGCGCTGGCGGGGGCGAACACGATGCTGGCGCAGGCTCTCGGCCCCCGCATCGCGGTCAATGCGGTCGCGCCGGGGCTCACGCTGCAAAGCGGCGACCAGTCGGATGCGGAATTCGCGGAGGCAGCCAGCAAGAACCTGCTCGGTCGCCCGATCGGGGCGGCGGCGGTGGCGGAGGCTGTGTCCTTCCTGCTGACCGCCAGGGGGATTGCGGGCCAGACGCTCTATGTCGATTGCGGCCAGCGCTTCTGCCGCCGCGACGGCGACGTGATGTTCGAGGGGCGGGGATGAGCGCGACCTATACGATCCTGCTCGACGATCTGCGGGTCGCCATGCGCCTGGGCATCCATCCGCACGAGGCCGAGCCCCAGCCGGTCACCCTGTCGGTCGCGATGACCGTCACCTATCCCGCCGCCCCCAGCGCCGACCGGATCGAGGAGGTGCTGGACTATGATTTCCTGCGCGAGTCGATCCTGGCGATGGCAGGGGGGCCGGGCTTCGCGCTTCAGGAAAGCCTGTGCGAGGCGGTGGCAGCGCTGTGCCTGTCCGACCGGCGGGTGGTGAAGGTCCGGGTGCGGTCGATGAAGACCGGCATCTATCCCGATGCGCGGGTGGGATGCGAGATCGAGCGGACGCGCTGATCGCCGGGGCCTTGGTGTCACGGATTTATCACCGAACTGTCATCAATCTGTTGCGGAACCGGCCGTCGCTGGCCTAAGCCGCCGCCGCATCAGCGGGTGCCGCAGGCATCGCGGCGAACAGGGCGGAATCAGCACGGTGAGCATGTCGAAACCCCATCGGGCCCGGTACCAGGTCGCCGTCGCGATGATGCTGGCGGCCTGTCCGGTGCCCGCCGCCGCGCAGACGGTGCAGGAATTGCAGCGCCAGATCGACGAGCTGAAGGCGCAGATCAAGGCGCTGACCGCCGCGCAGCAGGGCGGGACGGCGGCCGTCCCGGTATCGGCCGCGCCGTCCCCCCAGCCATCGCCGCCCCCCGCACCGCAGATCGCCGCCGTGCCGCCCACCGCGTCGGCACCGGCGGTCGGCACCCCGGCTCCGCGCATCGCGATCGCCAAACCGCCATCGGCGCGCGCGCCCTGGTATGAGCGGTTGCGCCTGCGCGGCTATACCCAGTTGCGCTATAACGGCATTCTCGACGAGCAGGATGCGCCCTCCGACACCGGATCGCGGCTGCGTTCGGTGCATGACAGTTCGATCAACGAGGATGGCGGATTTCTCCTGCGCCGCGTCCGGCTGGTCCTGCAAGGCGACATCACTGAGCGGTTGCAGCTCTATTTCCAGCATGACTTCGGCACGGCGGTGAACAACCAGTCGAGCACCGAGCGGCGCGAGAATTTCGGGCAGCTGCGCGATGTGTATGTCGACTGGTTCCTCGACCCCGAACGGCGGCTGCGGCTGCGCTTCGGCCAGTCGAAGGTGCCGTTCGGCTGGGAAAATCTGCAATCCTCGTCCAACCGGCTGACGTTGGACCGGTCGGATGCGATCAACAGCGGCGTGCCCGGCGAGCGCGATGTCGGCATCAACGCCTATTACACCCCCGATGCGGTGCAGGCGATCTGGGACCGGCTGTCGAAGAAGAAGCAGAAGCTGTTCGGCAATTACGGCGCGTTCGGGCTGGCGGTCTATAATGGCCAGGGCACCAACCGGCCGGAGCGCAACGACCGGCTGATGAAGGTCGCGATGGCGACCTGGCCCTTCGCGCTCGACGGGCTGGGGCCGTTGTTCCGGGGGCAGGTGCTGGAGGTCGGCGGATCGGCGATGTTCAACCGCTATCGCCCCGAATTGCGCAGCGGCGGGATCAGCCCGATCAGCTATCGCGACGACCGGGTCGGCGTCCATGCCATCCTCTATCCGCAACCCTTCGGCATCCAGACCGAATGGATGACCGGCCATGGCCCGCAATATGACCTGGGGCTTCGCGCGGTGCGGAGTAGCCCGCTGGGCGGCGGCTATGTCCAGCTGATGATGGACGCGGGCAAGACCCCGGTCGGCCGCATGATCCCCTATGCGCGGTGGCAACATTATCGCGGCGGGTGGAAGGCCAATGTCGATGCGCCGCGTCTGGAAACCGACGAGTGGGAGCTGGGCGCCGAGATCCAGCTGGTCGAGGCGCTGGAGCTCACGCTGGCCTATGCGCGGATGGAGCGGCGCGAGGCCGATGCCCGGCGCACCGGCCGCGCGACCGGCGACCTGATCCGCACCCAGCTGCAATTCACCTATTGAGGATCAGTCCCCGCCGCCGGAGCTGTTGAAGTCGATCCGGATGCGGACCCATTCGCCGACCATCACCTTGCCCCCGATGCGCGGCGCGCGGACGCGGAACTGCCACGCCGCCTCGCGCATCGCGCGGGCCAGGCCCAGTCCGCGCGGCGATTCGCCCAGGATCTGGCAATTCTCGACCCGATAGTCGGGGATCGTCCGGCATGCGATCAACGCCCAGCTGTTCGGCGGCGGCGCGCTGTGCAGATAGCCGTTCAGCTCGGCATTGCTCGGGCGATGGGGATACCATTCGGCATTGTAGAGCCGCTGGCCGCCCGGTCCCTCGCCGGGGCCATAGGCCGATGCGCTGTCCTGGCCGCGATCGTCGCCGTTGCTCGATCCCACGCCATTGCCCGCCCCCTTGGGCATGGCGGAAATATCGCCCGCCGCGAACAGCGACTTGTCGCCCCATTGCCACGGCGTCGGCGCGGAGGTGTCGGCGGGCTTTTCGGTCGGCG
Organism: Sphingomonas sp. SORGH_AS_0870; assembly: GCF_031453175.1. Taxonomy (NCBI): domain Bacteria; kingdom Pseudomonadati; phylum Pseudomonadota; class Alphaproteobacteria; order Sphingomonadales; family Sphingomonadaceae; genus Sphingomonas; species Sphingomonas sp. SORGH_AS_0870. The sequence goes on along the minus strand of NZ_JAVIYW010000002.1, from coordinate 3,408,913 downwards.
GATTGGGGGTGTCGAGCTGCTTGGGGGTGACGGGGGCCTTGGAGCCGCCCGCCGCCGCGGGCTTGCGCGTGGCGATGCGCGTCTCGGGCACCGGTGCACCCGCCTCCCGGTCCGACGGGGTGACCGAGAAGGTGCTGAGCGAGGAGGATGGCTCGGGCGCGATCAGCCTGGGCGCCAGGTGGAACAGCAGCCAGGCGAGCAGCAAATGCGCCAGCACCGTCAGCGTGATCGAGGCGCCCCGCTCGCGCAGGGTTTCGCGATACCGCTCGGGCAGCCGGTTCAGCACCGCCATGTCGGGGGCCTTACGCCGTAAGAGCCGAGACCGCCCCGCTCTCCACGAACGTCATGGGGAAGAGCGGGGCGGGGACCATGGGCGTCAGGCCCGGTTGGCGGCGGACAGCACCGCGCGGACGCTGGCGGTGGCGATGTCGGTGTCCAGCCCGACGCCGAACACGGTCCGGCCATCGGCGGTCCGCGCCTCGACATAGGCGGCGGCCTGCGCATCGGCGCCGTGGCCGATCGCATGCTCATTATAGTCGACCACCTCCAGCGCGGGGCCGGTGGTGTCGGCCAGCGCCGCGATCACGCTGGAGATCAGGCCGTTGCCGCGCCCCGAGATCGACTTCTCCTCGCCGTCCACCTGGACGCGACCGACGAAGATACGCTGCCCGGCCGAGCCGCTTTCTTCATAGTCGCGCAGGACGAAGCGGTCGTCGCCGCGCGGCAGATAGGTCGCCTCGAACCCGCCCCAGATGTCGGCGGCGTTGAGTTCGCGGCTGGTCGCATCGGCCATCGCCTGGACATGGCGGCTGAAATCCGCCTGGAGCCGCTTGGGCAGCTTCAGCCCCTTGTCCTGCTCGATCACCCAGGCCACGCCGCCCTTGCCCGATTGCGAATTGACGCGGATGACCGCTTCGTAAGAGCGGCCCAGATCGGCGGGGTCGATGGGGAGGTACGGGACCTCCCACAGATCGTCATTGCGCGCGGCCTGCGCGGAAAAGCCCTTCTTGATCGCGTCCTGATGGCTGCCCGAAAAGGCGGTGAAGACCAGGTCGCCCGCATAGGGGGTGCGCGGATGGACGGGCAGGTTGGTGCAATATTGCACCGTGTTCACCACCTCGTCGATGTCCGACAGGTTCAGCCCCGGATCGACCCCCTGGGTGTACATATTGAGCGCCACGGTCACGAGGTCGCAATTGCCGGTCCGCTCGCCATTGCCCAGCAGGCAGCCCTCGACCCGGTCGGCCCCCGCCATCACGCCCAGCTCGGCGGCCGCGACGCCGGTGCCGCGATCGTTATGCGTGTGGAGCGAGATAACCACCGAATCGCGGTTGGGGATGTTGCGCCCGAACCATTCGATCTGGTCGGCATAGACATTGGGCGTCGCGCATTCGACCGTGGCGGGCAGGTTCAGGATCAGCGGATGGTCGGGCGTCGGCTTCAGCACGTCCATGACGGCGGCGCAGACCTCGACCGAGAAATCCAGCTCGGCGGTCGAGAAGGTTTCGGGGCTGTATTCGAAGAACCAGTCGGTGTTCGGGCGCTTGGCCGCCTCGTCGCGCAGGATCTTGGCGCCCTCGACCGCGATCTGGCGCACCTCGTCGCGGGTCATGCCGAAGACGATCTTGCGCCAGGCCGGGCTGACCGCGTTGTAAAGGTGGACGATCGCGGTGCGCGCGCCCTCCAGGCTCTCGAAGCTGCGCTCGATCAGGTCGCGGCGCGACTGGGTCAGCACCTGGATCGTCACGTCGTCGGGGATGCGATCATTCTTGATCAGGCCTGAGATGAAGTCGAACTCGGTCGCGCCCGCGCTGGGGAAGCCGACCTCGATCTCCTTCAGCCCGACCTTGACCAGCAGGTCGAACATCCGCGTCTTCTTCTCGGCGTCCATCGGGTCGATCAGCGCCTGATTGCCGTCGCGCAGATCGGTTGACAGCCAGCGCGGCGCGCGCGTGATGGTGCGGTTCGGCCATTGCCGGTCGGGCAGGGCGATTGCGGGGAAGGGGCGGTATTTGGTCGAAGGGTCGCGCAACATGATCGGGTCTTCCAGCATTCTCGGCCGCGTCTGGCCAGAGGCACGGCGGGGACAGGCTTATCGGTTCATTCAGCCCTTAGGGAAGTCGCGCATGGCCACGCCGATCCTCCCCTAAGGGCGGATAAGTCGAAGCGAACGAAGCGGCAGCACGGCGATCATGATGAAGCGGTTCATGCCGCGTCGCGGCGGGCTTGTCCATATCCCGCCGCACCGCGTGAACGCTTTGTTAAAGCCGGGCGCGGCATCGACGGCCGGAATACCGGCGCCGCCGGGAAGAGGGGGCCGGAAAGAGGGGGGACCGCGATGTTGCGCCAGCTCGTCTATATCAGCAGCGTGAAGGGCCCGGCGGCGGCGATCGATCCCGAGGCGATCCTGCAGGCGTCGCGCCGCAACAATGCGCGGGCGGGGGTGACGGGGCTGCTCTATTATGACGGTCGGCGTTTCCTCCAGGCGCTGGAGGGCGAGGCGGCGGCGGTGGAGCGGGTCTATCGCCACATCGCGGCGGATTCGCGTCACCATGCTCTGGTGATCCTGTCCGACCGGACGGTGGACGCCCGCGAATTTGGCGACTGGGCGATGGGCTATGCGACCAAGGGCGAGGACAAGGCCAGGCTGGTCGCCCGCATCGCCGGCATGGCGGCGACGGCGTCGCCCGAGATCCGGGCCACGTTCGAGAGCTTTGCGGGGTTGAAGCGTCTGTTCTGATCCGGCCCCGACCGCCCGGTCTTGGGCAGGCGGGGCCGGACGGCAATGGCTTATTGCGCGGTGAAGGCCGCGTTGATCACCAGGTCCACATCGTCACCCACGACCGGCACATAGGCGCCGACGCCGAAGTCCGAACGCTTGATCTTGGCGGTCGCGCGGAAGCCGATGTTCAGCTTCTTGGACATCGGATTGGTGCCCGCACCGAAGAAGGTCGCGTTCAGCGTGACCGGCTTGGTCTGGTCCTTGATGGTCAGGTTGCCGGTGATGACCGCCTTGGTGCCCATGACCTTCACGCCCGTCGAGACGAAGCGCGCGGTCGGATAGGTGGCGGCGTCGAAGAAGTCCTTCGACTTCAGGTGATTGGCGAAGGGGGCGGCGGTGACCGACAGATTGTCGATCTTGAAGGTCACGTCGACCTTGGCGGCCTGCGGGCGGGCCGGGTCGAGGGTCAGCGTGCCTTCGGACGCGCCGAACTGCCCCTCGAGCATCGAGAAGCCCATATGGTTGAGCGACCAGGTGACCTGGGTATGCGCGGGGTCGACGGCATAGGTGCCCGCGACGACGCGCGAGGCGACCGGCGCGCCGGGCGTGCCCGCCGGAGCGGTCTGGGCGATGGCCGGGGCGGCGAGGACGAGCGCCATGGCGGCGGGAAGGACGAAACGCATGGGTGGGTACTCCCTGTTGAACGGCGGCCTTTGTGGGCCGTGCGGTTAACGCACGTCAAAGGCCAAGGTCGCAACGATGCGTTTCCGGGGGTGGGTCTCTGCGAGGCCCCTTTCCCTCCCCCATCCCCTCCCGCGTGCGGGAGGGGAGAGGCTTGGGGCAGTCGTTTTGCTTTTGTCGCAAACTGCGGGCTAGCCGAAGCGCTTGCGGCTTCCGCTTGGCGCACCCCTCCCGCAAACGGGAGGGGATGGGGGAGGGCAAAGGTGTCTCACCGAGCCCACCCCCCGGCAAAAAAATCAGTTCTTCGCCTTGTCCACCAGCTTGTTCGCGCCGATCCACGGCATCATCGCGCGCAGTTCGCTGCCGACCTGTTCGATCTGGTGGCGCTTGGCGGCGATGCGGCTGGCCTTCAGTTCGGGCTGGCCAGCGCGGTTGTCGAGCACGAAGTCCTTCACGAAGCGGCCCGACTGGATGTCGGCCAGGACGCGCTTCATTTCCTTCTTCGTCTCTTCGGTGATGATGCGCGGGCCGGTCTTGATGTCGCCATATTCGGCGGTGTTCGAGATCGAGTAGCGCATGTTGGCGATGCCGCCCTCATACATCAGGTCGACGATCAGCTTCAGCTCGTGCAGGCACTCGAAATAGGCCATTTCGGGGGCGTAGCCCGCCTCGACCAGCGTCTCGAAGCCCGCCTGGACCAGCGCGGTCGCGCCGCCGCACAGCACGGCCTGCTCGCCGAACAGGTCGGTCTCGCACTCTTCGCGGAAGTTGGTCTCGATGATGCCCGAGCGACCGCCGCCGACGCCCGAGGCGTAAGCGAGCGCCACGTCATGCGCGTTGCCGCTGGCGTCCTGATGGATCGCGATCAGGCAGGGCACGCCGCCGCCGCGCACATATTCGCTGCGCACGGTGTGGCCGGGGCCCTTGGGCGCGATCATGATGACGTCGATGTCCGCGGGCGGCTCGATCAGGCCGAAATGCACGTTCAGGCCGTGCGCGAAGGCGAGCGCAGCGCCGGGCTTCATCTTGCCCTTGATGTCGGCGTCATAGATCGCGGCCTGATGCTCGTCGGGGGCCAGGATCATCAGGATGTCGGCCCAGCCGGCCGCTTCCTGGTTCGACAGGACCTTGAAGCCCGCCGCTTCCGCCTTGGCGGCCGAGGCCGAACCGGGGCGCAGCGCGATCGCGACATTCTTGACGCCCGAATCGCGCAGGTTCTGCGCATGGGCATGGCCCTGCGAGCCGTAGCCCAGAATGGCGATGTTCTTTTCGGAGATCAGATTCAGATCGGCGTCGCGATCATAATACACACGCATTGGTTTCTTCCCTTTCGATGAGGTCCGTCATGCCAGCGCAGGCTGGCATCTCTTGCGGTCAGGGCCAGTGCCCGGCCAGGAGACCCCAGCCTTCGCTGGGGTGACGATAGTGGTTGTGATGATATTTTAGGCCGCGTCCTTGCCCCGCGAAATGGCGGCGATGCCGGTGCGGGCGACCTCGACCAGGCCGACTTCGCCCATCAGCTCGACGAACTTGTCGATCTTGGCGATGGTGCCGGTCACCTCGAACACGAAGCTGCCGATCGTGGCATCGACCACGCGGGCGCGATAGACTTCGGCCAGGCGCAGCGCCTCGATCCGGCGTTCGCCGGTGCCCGCCACCTTCACCAGCGCCAGTTCGCGCTCGACATGGTCGCCCAGCACCGACAGGTCGGTGACCTTGTGGACCGGGACCAGCCGGTCGAGCTGGGCGATGATCTGCTCCATCACCGACGGCGAGGCGCTGGTGACGATGGTGATGCGGCTGACGGCCTTGTCGGCGGTGATCTCCGACACGGTCAGGCTTTCGATGTTATAGCCGCGCGCGGTGAACAGCCCGGCGATCCGCGCCAGGATGCCCGGTTCGTTGTCGACGATCACCGCCAGCGTGTGGCGTTCCACCTGTTCGGTCTTGATGTGCATATTCAATTCCTCCCCGGAACGGGGAGGGGGACCATGCGGAGCATGGTGGAGGGGGCTCTCCACTCATGCTGTCCTGCGCGGCGATCCCCCTCCACCGTGCCGCTTCGCGTCACGGTCCCCCTCCCCGTGTCGGGGAGGAGCTTTAAGGTCAGACCAGCGCCTTGGCCTCGTCGTCCATGGTGCCCGATACCTCATTGGCCTGCAGGATCATGTCGGTATGGGCCGCGCCGCTCGGGATCATCGGGAAGCAATTGGCGAGCTTGGCGACGCGGCAGTCGACGATCACCGGCCCGTCATGGTCCAGCATCGCGGCGATGCCGTCCTCCAGCTGGTCGCGATGCTCGATGAGGATGCCCTTCCAGCCATAGGCCTCACCCAGCTTCACGAAGTCGGGCAGCGAGTCCGAATAGCTTTCGGCATAGCGGCTCTCATAGGTCAGTTCCTGCCACTGGCGGACCATGCCCATATATTCGTTGTTCAGGATGAAGATCTTGACCGGCAGGCGATATTGCGTCGCCGTCGCCAGTTCCTGGATGTTCATCTGGATCGAGGCTTCACCGGCGATGTCGATGACGAGCGCACCCGGATTGCCGAGCTGCGCCCCGATCGCGGCGGGCAGGCCGTAACCCATGGTGCCCAGACCACCCGAGGTCAGCCACTTATTGGGCTTTTCGAAGCCGAAATGCTGCGCGGCCCACATCTGGTGCTGGCCGACCTCGGTGGTGATGATCGGCTGGCGGGCCTGAGTCGCTTCGTACAGCGCGCGGATCGCGCGCTGCGGCATGATCGCGTCGCCATTCTCCGGGAAGGAGAGACAGCCGACCGCACGCCACCCAGCGATGCGGCGTTGCCACTCGGTGGTGTCGGGCTTGGGATGCTGGCGCGACTTCCAGATGCGCACCGCATCCTCCAGCGCATGGCCGACATCGGCGATGATGGCCAGGTCGACGCGGACATTCTTGTTCACGCTCGACCGGTCGATATCGACATGGACCTTGCGGCTGTTCGGGCTGAACGCGTCGAGACGGCCGGTGACGCGGTCGTCAAACCGGCTGCCCAGCGCGACCACCAGATCGGCCTGGTTCATCGCCATATTGGCTTCGTAAGTGCCGTGCATGCCCAGCATGCCCAGCCATTGCGGGTCGCTCGCCGGGAAGGCGCCCAGACCCATCAGGGTCGAGGTGACGGGCGCGCCGGTGATGCGGGCCAGTTCGCGCAGCAGCTGCGACGCGGCCGGACCCGAATTGATGATGCCGCCGCCGGTATAGAGGATCGGACGCTCGGCCGCGGCCAGCATGTCGACCAGCTGCTCGACCTGGGCTTGGTCGGCCTTCACCTGCGGGCGATAGGTCTTGTGACGGATCGGACCCGGCTTCTGATAGCGGGCAGTGGCGACCTGCACGTCCTTGGGGATGTCGATCACGACCGGGCCGGGGCGGCCCGAGGTCGCGATGTGGAACGCCTCGTGCACCACCTCGCCCAGACGCGCGGGGTCCTTCACTAGATAATTGTGCTTGGAGCAGTGGCGCGTGATGCCGACCGTGTCGGCTTCCTGGAACGCATCGGTGCCGATCAGCGCGGTCGGCACCTGTCCGGTGATGACCACCATCGGGATCGAATCGAGCAGCGCGTCGGTGATGCCGGTGACCGCATTGGTCGCACCGGGGCCGGAGGTGACGAGCACCACGCCGGGCTTGCCGGTCGAACGGGCATAGCCCTCCGCCGCGTGCGTCGCCGCCTGTTCGTGGCGGACCAGAATGTGGCGGATGCGCTTCGATCGGAACATGGCGTCATAGATCGGCAGCACCGCACCACCCGGATAGCCGAAGACGACCTCCACGCCGAGATCGCACAGCGCCTCGACCAGGATATCGGCTCCGCTTTTCTCGGTCATCGTCTTCGTCCTTCTGCGTCCGTGCCCACTGACGGGGCTTGTCGGGAAAGGCGCGGCTACAAGTTTAAAAAGTGCGCGTCAACCGTCAACGGCGCAATAAAGTTTCTATTATGTTGCGACGCACATCGGCGTCAGGGTCCGGAATCACGGTCCAGTCGGGCCCCGGCTGGTGGCGGAACCAGGTAAATTGCCTTTTGGCATAACGCCTTGTCGCCATCGCCCCGGCCACCTCCGCCTCGGCGCGGGTCATGCGGCCTTCGAGGAGCGCGGCGACCTCCGGCACGCCGATCGCGCGCCGGATCGGGGCGTCGGCGGGCAGGTCCGGGCGGGCGAGAAGCGCGGCGGCCTCGTCCAGCCCCTCGTCCAGCATTTCCCCGAAGCGTCGGTCGATGCGGGCGTTCAGCCAGTCGCGGTCGGGCAGCAGGATGACGGCGGACAGCGCGATGCGATCGCCGATCCCGCCTTCCTTATGCGCCTGCCAGGCGTGCAGCGGACGCCCCGTCGAGCGCACCACCTCCAGCGCGCGGGCGACGCGGGTGGTGTCTGCCGCATTGAGCCGGGCGGCGGCGGTCGGGTCCTCGCGAGACAAGGCGGCATGGGCGTCGGCGACGGGCAGCGCGCGAACCTCGGCGCGAATGGCGGGGTCGATCTCGGGCACCGGCGCGATGCCGTCGAGCAGGGTTCGCATATAAAGGCCGGTGCCGCCGACCAGGATCGGCAGCGACCCCGCCGCCACGCTGTCCGCGATCGCCGCGCGCGCCTCCGCCGCCCAGCGCGCCGCCGAATAGCCGGTGTCCGCGCCGTCGACATGGCCGAACAGCCGGTGCGGGGCCTGCGCCACCTCTTCGGGGGCGGGGCGGGCGGTCAGGATGGAGAGGTCGCGGTACACCTGCGCCGAATCGGCATTGATGATGGTGCCGCCGGTCGCCTTGGCCAGATCGAGCGCCAATGCGGACTTGCCGCTCGCGGTCGGCCCTGCGATGAGCGCGACCTTTGGACGGTCAGAGGAGTTCGCCATGTTCATCGCCACGCTGATAGCAGCCGAATCGATCGCCGAGCGCGATATTTCGGAGGCGGTGGCGCAGATGACGCCGCGATGCGCGGTCGCCGACTGGAACTGGATCGACGAAGGCCGCGCGGCGGATATTTGCTTCGCCGAGGACCCCGACTTTGCGGCGGGCGTGCTGCATGGCCGTTTTGACCGGACCGATGTCATCATCCAGCCCGCCGCGCATCGCGAGAAGCGGCTGCTGGTCGCCGACATGGACTCCACCATGATCACCGTCGAGTGCATCGACGAACTGGCCGATTATGCCGGGATCAAGGAGCAGGTCGCCGAAGTGACCGAGCGCGCCATGCGCGGCGAACTCGACTTCGCCGCCGCGCTGGACGCACGGGTCGCGCTGCTCGAAGGGCTGGACGAGCGGGTCATCGAACAATGCCTGGCCGAGCGGGTCACGCTGATGGCCGGTGCCCGGGCACTGGTCCGCACGATGAAGGCGCGGGGCGGCCATGCGATCCTGGTATCGGGCGGCTTCACCCGCTTCGCCGAGCCGGTCGCGGCCGAGATCGGTTTCGACCGCGCCATCGCCAATTACCTCGAGATTGCGAACGGCAAGCTGACCGGCACGGTGCGCAAGCCGATCGTCGGTTCGGACACCAAGGAGAAGACGCTGCTCGCCGCGCTCGACGAACTGGGCATCGGTGCGGCGGAGAGCATGGCGGTGGGCGACGGGGCGAACGACCTGGCGATGATCCGTCGCGCCGGGCTGGGCGTCGCCTATCGCGCCAAGCCGATCGTCGCGGGCGCGGCGGCGGCGCGGGTCGATCATAACGACCTGACCGCGCTTCTCTATGCGCAGGGCATTCCGCGTTCGGAATGGGTGGTCGGTTAAGGACCATGATGCCCTTCCTTCCCTGCGAAGGGGAGGAAGGGGCGTCGTTTACGGGACCACCACCACGCAGGGCTGGCCCGAGCGGTTACAGGCGGCCTGGGCTGCATTGCGATCGGCATAGCCGCCCGCCTGCAAGCGGATGACTCCGCCCGCGCTGACATAATGCGGCTGTGCGCCCGCCAGTCGCCCGCGCACCCGCTGCCATAGCCCCTCGGCATTGCCCCGGTCGCGGAATGCGCCCAGCTGGATACGCCACGCGCCGCCCCCGGCCGCGCGGGGAGGCGTCGGCTTGGCGGCATGCGGCGCGGCGGTGCGCGTCGACGCCATGGGCTTGGGCCGTTCGGCCGGGGCGGCGGCCGCTTTGCGGACCGGTGGGGTCTGGCTCGGAGAGGTGCCGGGTGCCGGATAGCTGGCCCCGTAACCGGAGGCTGCGGATCGCGCGGGGGGGACCGGCACCGGCTGCACCGCCGGGCGCGGTTGTGCGGCGGTGCGGACCGGGCCGTCGGCGGCCTTGCCCGGCGTGGCTTCGCTTCCCACCGTCACCCGCTTCGGCCCGGTGGTTTCGGGGGCGGGCAGGGCCGCCAGCCGGGCGCTATATTGCTGGGCCAGCTCGACGCCGCGCTGGCGGTCGGGCGGGGTGATATACTGGTCCATCTGTGCCAGCGTCTGCGAAGCGGCTTGCAGCCCCGCCTGCGACGCCAGCGTCATCAGCGCATAGGCGCGCGGATAGTCACGCGTCACCCCGTCGCCGTTGAACAGCATCGTGCCGAGCACCAGCTGCGCGCGCGGCTCGCCCCGCGCGACCGACTTTTCGAGCCAGGGCAGCGCCTCGGCCTTCTTGCCCGACTGGAACAGCGCCAGGCCATAATTGTCGGCGGCCTGGGCATGCCCCTGCGCGGCGGCCTTGCGGAACCAGCTTTCGGCCAGCGCGGGGTCCAGCGGTACGCCGCGCCCCAGCTTATAGGCCTGGGCCAGGTTGAACTGCGCATCGGCGTCGCCCGCGATGGCGGGGCCGCGCCATTCCTCCACCGCCTTGCGATAATCGCCCTGCGCCCAGGCATCGACGCCCGCCTTCACATCGGCCAGCGCAGGCGCGGCGAGGAGGCAGGTGGCAAGCGTGGCCAGCGCCGCGCCGACGACCGGGAACCTGCGCATCATCCTTCTTCCCCCAATAGCTGTCGCGTCCGTCATGCCCCGAGGCGGGGCGCGGGTAAAGCGTTCCTCAAGGCTTAACCGTTCCTTAGCGCGTCGCCGGATAGCGTCGGCCCCGATCGGGGAAACGGATAACGCCATGGGCGCGGCGGCGTGCCCGGCGCCCGCGACCCCATGGCTTTTGGCTGGTGACGATGATGACCACGATCCGCACTCTCATGGCCTGCAGCATCGGCGCGCTGATGATCGGTGGCGTCCTGACCGGTTGCACATCGGCGGATCGCCGTACGGCGCGGCTGGCCGACGGGGCAGGGCATGGCGGCGAGGCGCAGGCGACCGCCGCGCTTGCCGACCGGACGCGCCGTGTGCTGGCGCAGCGGGACGGCGAGGGGGCGGTGGCGCTGGCCGAACGGCTGGTCGCCGCCGACCCGCATCAGGCGGGCTATCGCGCGCTGCTGGGGCAGAGCTATCTCCAGGCGGGGCGCTTCGCCTCGGCGCGACAGGCCTTTACCGACGCATTGCAACTGGACCCGAAGGACGGGCGCGCCGCGCTGAACCTGTCGCTGGCGATGATTGCCGGGGGCAATGGCGCGGGCGCGCGCGCCATGCTGGAGCGCCATGCGGCGATGATCCCCGCCACCGATCTGGGGCTGGCCGTGGCGCTGGCCGGATCGCCCGGCGACGGCATACGCATCCTGACCGCCGCCGCGCGCGAACCCGGTGCGTCGGTCAAGACCCGGCAGAATCTGGCGCTGGCGCTGGCCTTGGCGGGGCAATGGGACATGGCGCGCATGGCCGCCTCGGCCGACATGGCGCCCGCCGATGTCGAGGCACGGATGCGCGAATGGGCCGATTTCGTCGCCACGACCAGTCCGGCGGATCAGGTGTCCGCGCTGCTCGGCATCCGCCCGGCGGTGGATAGCGGCCAGCCGCTGGCGCTGGCGCTCAACGCCGCACCCTCGGCGGCGGTGGTGCAGGACATGGTGCAGGCGCTGCCCCGCCCGGCCGACACCGACGCGCCGGTCGCGATGGCCGCCAGGGGAGAGGACCTCCCGCCGCCGCCCGGCCCGCTGGTCGAACAGGCCGCCATCATCGATGCGGAGCCGACGCCGTACAAGCGCGCGACCCGCATGGCGGCGGCGCTCGTCACCACGCCCGCGCTGCTCCGCCGGGCCGAGGAACGCCGCGTCGCCGCCCCCAAGGGCGAGTGGAACGTCCAGATCGGCGCCTTCGGCCGCGAGGATGGGGCACAGCGTGCCTGGGGTCTGCTGACCCGGCAATTTGCGGGGCTTTCCGATTATGCGCCGCAGAGCGGCACGATCCGGCATCAGGGGGGCGAGCTGCACCGCCTGTCGGTCGGGGGGCTCAGCCGAGATCAGGCGGATGCGCTGTGCGGGCGCTATCGCCGGACCGGGGGCGCCTGCTTCGTGCGCCGCCAGTCCGACGACCGGATGGCGCATTGGGCCCGGCCGGGGATCAGCCTGGCCTCGCTATAAGGCCGATCGACCCTCCGGGCGGGCGGTGCCCGACAGGGTTTAGTCCAACAGGCCGACGGCGGCATCCGCCCATATCGTGAGGACCAACAGGGTCGAGCCCAGGACGATCAAGGCGCGGATCGGGGCCTGCGCGGGCAGGCGGGCCGCCAATTCGCACGCGATGCCGATCGTCCCCATCAGGACCGCCGCCATCACGAAGTCGGCCGCGTCCCATTTCACCTCGCCGGTGAAGCGCATCGCGACGGCGGGGGCGAGGACGATAAGGGCCAGCATCGACCAGAGCGGGACCCGCCAGTGGCGGATAGGGCGCGCGCGGGACAGATCAAGCAGCGGCATAAGGATCCTTTCGCCCGGCAGGATAGACCGCCCGCGCGCGACGCGCCAGTCGGCGGACCGGACGCGGATCAGACGGCCTCGCCGGCGGCGCGCCCGCTCGCCCAGGCCCATTGGAAGTTGTAGCCGCCCAGCCAGCCGGTGACGTCCACCGCCTCGCCGACGAAATACAGCCCCGGCACCGCCTTCGCCTCCATGGTGCGCGAGGACAGCCCGGCGGTCGACACGCCGCCCACCGTCACCTCGGCCTTGGCATAGCCCTCGCTGCCATTGGGGTGGAACGGCCAGTCGGCCAGCCGGGCGGCGGCGGCGGACAGCGCCTTGTCGGTCGCCGCGCCCAGCTCGCCCGGCAGCGCGAGGCGCTCGGCCAGCGTCTCGGCCAGCCGGTCGGGCAGGTGCTGGCCCAACAGGCGGCGGGGCGAGGTGCGCGGGACGGCGCGCTTGGCGGCGAGCAGCCAGTCGGCCGCGCAGTCGGGCAGGAAGTCGATCCCGATCGCCTCGCCATGCCGCCAATAGGAGGAGATTTGCAGAATCGCCGGACCCGACAGCCCGCGATGGGTGAACAGCGCGGCCTCGCGGAACCGGGTCTTGCCCGACCGTGCGACGACCTCCGCCGCGACGCCCGAGAGCGAGCGGAACAGCGTCTCGTCGCCGCCCAGCGTCAACGGCACGAGCGCGGGGCGCGGTTCGACCACCTTCAGCCCGAACTCGCGCGCCAGATCATAGGCATAGCCGGTCGCACCCATCTTGGGGATGCTGGGCCCGCCGGTCGCCACGATCAGGCGGGGGGCGGTATAGACCCGGCCGCCCCGCGTCACCCGGAATTGCGTGCCGTCATGCGCGACCGCCTCGAGCGGCTGGCCCAAAGCGATGTCGACCATGCCGCCCGACCGCCCGGCCTTGTCGCACTCGTCGAGCAGCATCGCGACGATCTGTCGCGCCGACCCGTCGCAGAAGAGCTGGCCCAGCGTCTTTTCATGCCAGGCGATGCCATGCGCCTCGACCAGTTCCAGGAAATCGACCGGGGTGTAGCGGCCGAGCGCCGATTTGGCGAAATGCGGGTTCGCCGACAGGAAACGGTCGGGCACGGTGCCGATATTGGTGAAGTTGCACCGCCCGCCGCCGGAGATCAGGATCTTCTTGCCCGGCGCGTCGGCATGGTCGAGGACCAGCACCCGCCGCCCCCGCTGCCCGGCGGTCGCCGCCGCCATCAGGCCCGCCGCGCCCGCGCCCAGGATGATCACGTCATGATGTTGCATGGCGGAGCTTTAGGGGGATTTGGCGGGGCGGGATAGGGGCAGGGCCTCCTCTTGGCGTTCCTCTCCCGCAGGCGATGGTCTCTGTGAGACTCCAGGCCCTCCCCCGGCCCCTCCCGCCTGCGGGAGGGGAGAGGAGCGTTCAGCTTACCTCCACCACCTCCACCGCATCCGCCTTGCCTCCGAACGCGACGGTTTCCCCTTCCATCGCGCCCATCAGCGCGCGGGCCAGCGGCGCGGCATAGGCGATGCGGTCATGGGCGGGGTCGGCTTCGTCATGGCCGACGATGGTCAGCGTCTTTTTCTGTCCGTTGAGGCGGATCGTCACCACGCTGCCGATCCCGATCTCGTCCTCCGCCGGGGCGGGGGCCAGTTCCAGGGTCGCGGCGCGGGTGTTCCAGTAGCGCAGCTCACGCTGGAGCCGGGTCCGCTCGTCCTCTTCCGATGCGGCGGCGAGCGCGGCCTCGACCTCGGTCACCTTGGCACGGGTCAGTTCGGCCCCGCGCGGCGTGACCAGATTGGGGCCGGGCGGGATCGGCAGCTCGAACTTGGGTTCGAGATGCTCCTCATCGGATTCGCGGCGAAAGGCGACACTCATCGGGGATCAACGCATCGGGTCATGGCGCGGCTCCATGGCGGGGCGATCGGTTCGCCGCAAGCCCGGTTGAGTTTTCCGGCAATGCGTGTATAGGGCCTCGCTTTCACGGAACGCAAACATTCACCCGTGCCGCATGGGTGTATCCGCCAACCGAGAGGGATGGGTCCCTTGGTTCGGCGGTACGCGCTCCTTTTTCGTTGGAGTCCCCATGCCTTTCTCTGCCCTGCCCACGGTCCTTTCGACCGCTCTTTCCGCGCGTGGTTATGCCGCGCCCACGCCCGTCCAGGCCGCCGTCATCGAGGCGGACGCCGCCGGTCGCGACCTGATCGTCTCCGCCCAGACCGGGTCGGGCAAGACCGTCGCCTTCGGCCTGGCCATGGCGAACGACCTGCTGGTCGATGGCGAGAACCTGCCCCATGCCGGTGCGCCGATGGCGCTGGTCATCGCGCCGACCCGCGAACTGGCGCTGCAGGTCAGCCGCGAGCTGGAATGGCTCTATGCCGGTGCCCGCGCACGCATCGCCACCTGCGTCGGCGGCATGGACGCCTCGCGCGAGCGGCGGGCGCTGAACCACGGCGCGCATATCGTCGTCGGCACGCCCGGCCGTCTGCGCGACCATCTGGAGCGCGGGGCGCTCGACCTGTCCTCGCTCAAGGCGGTGGTGCTCGACGAGGCGGACGAGATGCTCGACATGGGCTTCCGCGAGGATCTGGAGCAGATCCTCGACGGCACGCCGTCCGAGCGTCGCACGCTGCTGTTCTCGGCCACCATGCCGCGCCCGATCGTCCAGCTCGCCAAGCGCTATCAGAACAACGCCAAGCGGATCGAGACGATCAGCGAGGAAAAGGGCCATAGCGACATCGAATATCAGGCGGTGACGGTCGCGCCCGCCGATATCGAGGCGGCGGTGGTCAACCTGCTGCGCCTGCACGAGGCCGAGGTCGCGATCCTGTTCTGCGCCACGCGCGACAATGTCCGCCACCTGCATTCCAGCCTGGTCGAGCGCGGCTTCTCCGCGGTCGCGCTGTCGGGCGAGCATTCGCAGAACGAGCGCAACCATGCGCTCCAGGCGCTGCGCGACGGTCGCGCGCGTGTCTGCGTGGCGACCGACGTCGCCGCGCGCGGCATCGACCTTCCCGGCCTGACGCTGGTGATCCATGTCGAGATCCCCCGCGATGCCGAGGCGCTTCAGCATCGTTCGGGCCGCACCGGCCGCGCGGGCCGCAAGGGCACCGCGATCCTGATCGTCCCCTATCCGCGTCGCCGCCGGGTCGAGGGCATGCTGCGCGGCGCGCGGATCGACGCCCAGTGGCGGCGTGCGCCGACGCTGGAGGAAATCCGGGCGCAGGACCGCGAGCGCCTGCTGACCGCGCTGCTCGCGCCGGTCGAGGTGGACGAGTCCGATCGCGAGCTGGCGACCCGCCTGCTCGCCGAGAAGTCGGCCGAGGACATCGCCGCCGCGCTGGTCCGCGCGCACCGCGCCGCGCTGCCCCAGGCCGAGGAACTGATCGAGGGCGATGCGCCCGCCCCGCGCGAGCGTCGCGAAGGCTTTGACGACACCGTCTGGTTTCGGATGAGCGTCGGGCGCAGCCAGAATGCCGATCCGCGCTGGCTCCTCCCGCTGATCTGCCGTCGTGGCCACATCACCCGCAACGAGATCGGCGCGATCCGCATCCAGCCCAGCGAGACGCTGTTCGAGATTCCGGCCGCGCTGGCGTCGCGCTTCGTCGCCGCGCTGAAGCGGACCGAGGCGGATCATGCCGAGGACGATATCGCGATCGAGCAGGCCGACGGCCCGCCCGCCGGCGGTTCGGGTCATGGCGGTCCGCGTCGCGGTCCGGGCGGCAACCGTCCGATGGGCGGCCGTCCCGCTGGCGGCCCCGGCGGCCCGCGCCGCTACTCGCCGCGCCCCACCCAGGGCGGCCCGCGCGGTCCCCGTCGCGGCTAAGCCAGGCACGGTTCAGCAAAAAGCCCTCCCCGAGACGTCTCGGGGAGGGCTTTTTTGTTCAACGTCGCCCCAGCGCAGGCTGGGGCCTTTCTCGGCTTTCGGAAAAGATTCGCCAGAGGCCCCAGCCTGTGCTGGGGCGACGGGCCTCGCGAAGTTTAGAAGATTTCCCGTCCCGCCTTCCACAGCCGCTGCGCGCGGCCCTGGACGGGGAAGCCATCGAACGGCGTATTGCCCGCCGAGGCGAAGGCGTCGCCCGACACCATCCACGGCGTTTCGGCATCGAACAGCATCAGGTCGGCGGGCTTGCCCGGCTCCAGCGTGCCGGTGTCGAGGCCCAGCACCCTGGCCGGATTGGCGGCGAGCAGCGCGAACAGCCGGGGCAGGGTGATCCGCTCGTCGCGCACCAGCATCAGCGCCAGCGGCAACAGCGTCTCCGCCCCCGCCATGCCCGCTTCGGCATCGACGAAGGGCAGGCGCTTCGCCTCCGGGCCATGCGGGTCGTGGCCCGATCCGATCACATCGACCGTCCCGTCCGCGACCGCTGCCAGCGCCGCCTGCCGGTCGCTCTCGTCGCGCAAGGGGGGCGACAGGCGGGCGAAGGTGCGGAAATCGGTGATCGCGATGTCCGACAGGTGGAGATGCGCAGGCGTGATCCCGCACGTCACCTTCACGCCCCGCCGCTTGGCCGCGCGGATCAGGTCGAAGCCCGCCGCCGTCGTCACCTGCCGGATATGCAGCTTGGCCCCGGTTTCCTCCGCAAGCATCAAGTCGCGCGCGATGGCGAGCGACTCGGCGATGGCGGGGGCGGAGGGCAGGCCCAGGCGGCTCGCCGTCTCGCCCTCGGTCGCGACCGCGTCGGCGGTCAGGCCACCATCCTCGGCATGGGCGATGACGGTCAGGCCCAGATCGCCCGCATAGGCGAGCACCCGGTGCATCACGCCCGAATCGGCGATCCAGCCGCGCCCGGTGCCGACCGCCTTCGCGCCCGCCGAGACGCACACCGCCATCTCCGCCAGATCGGTGCCCGCCAGCGAACGGGTCGCCGCCGCGATGGGGTGGATCCACAGGTCGGGCCGCCCGATCAGCGCCGCGCGTTGCACCACGCCCGGATCGTCGAGCACCGGCGACTGGTCGGGCATCAGGCCGATGCGCACGATCCCGCCCGCGCGGAAGGCGGCATTGTCGACCTTGAACACGCCCAGATCGACGATGCCGGGGGCGAGCATCTTGCCGCCGCAGTCGATGACGGTCGCGCCCTCGGGCACGTTTCCGGTGCCGGTGATGACGCCGTCCTCGACCAGCAAAGCCTGGCCCTTGGTTTCGCCACCGACCGGGCAGACCAGCACGGCGTTGGTGAAGGCGGTGACGCTCATGCCCAGCCCTCCAGCTTGCGGGCTCGGCGGGTCAGCACGTCCAGGCACGCCATGCGGACCGCAACGCCCATCGCCACCTGCTCGGTGATCGCCGATTGCGGGCCATCCGCAACCTCCGAGTCGATCTCCACCCCCCGGTTCATCGGGCCGGGGTGCATGACCAGCGCACCGGGCTTGGCGCGCTTGAGGCGTTCAGGCGTAAGGCCGTAGCGCAGGCGATATTCGCGGGTGGAGGGGATATAGCCGCCCGCCATCCGCTCGTTCTGGACGCGCAGCATCATGACCACGTCCGCATCCTCGATGGCTTCGTCGAAATCGGTGAAGGGGGTGACGAACATGCGTTCGATCCCCTTGGGCATCAGCGTGGAGGGCGCGCAGACCCGCACCTCGGCCGCCAGTGCGGTCAGGGCGAGGATGTCCGAGCGCGCGACCCGGCTGTGCAATATGTCGCCGCAGATCACGACCTTCTGCCCCGCGACGCCGCCGCGACGGCGACGGATGGTCAGCATGTCGAGCAGCGCTTGCGTCGGATGCTCGTGCCGCCCGTCGCCCGCGTTCAGCACCGGGCAGTCGACCTTGTCGGCGATCAGGCGGACGGCTCCGCTCGCCATGTGGCGGATGACGATGACGTCGGCGCGCATCGCGTTCAGCGTCATCGCCGTGTCGATCAGCGTCTCGCCCTTCTTCACGCTCGACTGCGCGGCGTGCATGTTGACCACGTCCGCGCCCAGGCGCTTCCCCGCGATCTCGAAGGACAGTAGGGTCCGGGTCGAGTTCTCGAAAAAGGCGTTGATCTGGGTGAGGCCCGCCAGCCTAGTGTCGGGCGTATCGGTCGCGCCGCGATCGAGCCAATGTTCCGCCTCGTCGAGCAGGAACATGATCTCATGCGGTTGAAGGCCGTCGATTCCGGTCAGATGCCGGTGCGGGAAAACGGCGCCACCCTGAATGAGCGTGCCGGGGCGATGATCCGAGGTCTGCATTAAAGCCGCCGGGTAGCGAGCGGCGGCGCGATGGGCAAGCGGGCAGTTGGTCCCGACCCCGATAATCCGGGGCCGGGACGGGACCATCGGCGTCAGAACGCGCCCGACAGGGTGATGAAGCCCATGCGCGGCGGCTGGGCATAGCTGTTCCAGGTCCTGGACGCGGCACCCACGACCAGTTCGTAGATGCCCTTGCGGTTGGTCACATTGGTGACGTTGACCGACAGCTTCAGGTCCTTGACGCCGAACCCGTCGATCTGCGGCAGGCTGTAGCTCGCCTGGAGGTTGACCAGATAGCGTCCGCCGATCCCCTGGTCGTTGGTGTAGGTGGCGAAGCGCGGGCCGACATAGTCGCCGATCGCCTGAATCTCGAACGGGCCGTCATTGATCGACACCACCGTCTTGTTCAGCCACTTGGCGGTGTTGGGGACATATTTGCCCGCGGTCAGCACGGTGCTGGTGCCGCTGACATAATTGTCGCGATATTTCGAGCTGTTATAGGACAGCGCGTTGTAGATCGACAGATGCGGGCCGAAGCGCAAGGTCGCCGCCGCATCCACGCCATTGGTCTGAACCCGGCCGACATTCTGCAGGATCGACACGCCGCCGATGACCGAGGCGATGACCGGCGTCGCGCTGATCTGGAGCAGGCGATTGTCGAAATCGACATGATAGGCGCTGACCTGTCCCTCGATCGCGGTCAGCGGGCCGAGGTCGAGCGCGTGGCGCGAGCGCAGGCCCGCCTCATAGGTCCAGGAGGTCTCGGGCGAGGTGTTCGCCTTGATCTGCTCGAACGCCTGCTGGCTGCCGACCGCGAAGGGCGACAGGCCCGCCGCGACCGAGGCCTGGAACTGGCGGACATTCTTCTGGATATGGCCGAACAGCTGGTCGTTGGCCGAGACGTCCCAGATCGCGCCGATCGCGGGCAGGAACCACTTCTTCGTGTTCAGCCGCCCCTCGGGATAGCCGGTCGACGTGCCGGGCAGCGCGCCCGGCAGCGGCTGGGTCGGCACGCGGCCGTCGGCGAACTGCAGGCTGGACTTGAAGCCCGCCTCGACCGTCACCGTCGGGGTGACGTGCCAGCGATCCTGCACATGCGTCTGGATCAGGTCGTACTTCGTGATCGCGGCATATTGGGTCAGGCGGCGCTTGGCGGGGTCGGCCCATTCATAGGGCGAGGGCGGGTTGTCGATGGGGGCCGCATACCAGCGGCGGAAGATGGTGTTGCGGTTATGCTCATACCAGCCGCCCAGCTCGATCTCGTGATCGCCCGCATGGATGGCCAGCGTCGAGATGCCGCCCTTGCGGTCGATGCCATATTCGGTGGTGCGCAGCGCATAGCCCGATCCGCCGAAGACCTGCTTCAGATCCTGCCCCGGATAGTAGATGCGAAACAGGCCCGGCAGGCCCGCCGCCGCGATCGGGCCGGTGATCTGCCCCTGGCCTTCGTCATGATGGTAATAGACCTGGTTGGTCCATGTCACCGCATCGCCGAAGCGGCGCTCATATTTGATATAGCCCAGATAGTCGGTGCGCTGCGCATCGCCGAAATAGTTCATGTAATTATTGGGGTTGTTCGACGGCGGCGCGCCATTGGCGTCGACATAGGCGAGCGCGGCCTGCCAGTTCGGATAGAGCAGCGAGCGGTAATAGGGCTCGATCCCGCCCGCATTGTGCGCGACTGAATCCTGATTGGGCTCGGCCTTGTCCGAAATGTCGAAATAGCCGGTCAGCGTGCCGTTCTCGCCCTTGTGGACGAACTTGGCATTGCCCTGCCACCCGCCCTGGCGCGCGTTGAATTCCCAGGCGCGGGCCTTTTGCCGGACGACCGAGAGGTATCCGCTATTGGTGCCGCCCAGCCCCTCGACCTCGCCGCTGTCGATGCGCAGGAAGGTCCGGCTGGCGTCATAGCTGCCCAGCGTCTGCGCGAAGCGGACGCCCATCGTCGCGGTCGGGTCGCTCGAATAGGTCTCGATCCCGCCGCCCAGATTGCTGGCCGAGGCGGTGCCCAGGTCGGCGGCGCCGGCGGTCAGGCGGACGCGCGCGACATTCTCGCTGATGACCGCGCGCTGCGGCGTCAGGCCGTTGTAATTGCCATAGGACTGGTCGCCCAGCGGCACGCCGTCCATGGTGAAGCCCAGCTGGTTCTGGTTGAAGCCGTGGACGAACAGCGAGATGTTCTGTTCGTTATTGCCCCAGGGGTCGGCCGTCTCGAACTGCACGCCGGGCAGCGTCTGGATCGCCTTGACCGGGTTCGCGCCGGGCAGCACCTTCTGGATCTCCGCCGCGCCCAGCTCGACCGAGGAGCGGGTGGTGCGGGTCGCGGTCACGACGATCTGGTCGCCATTGGTCGCGGCCTCGGGCGACGCCGTGTCGGCCTGCTGCTGCGCCCAGGCGGGCATGGCGATGACGGCGGCGCCGATCATCAGCATCGAACGGGACAGAGTGGAAAAACGCTGCACGGCTGGGCCCCCCAAAGGCTTCGTAGGAAGCGGCGCAGCTAGGGGGCTTGAGTGACGGGTCGGCGACTGGTGGGAGACCGATATGTGACATTTGGCCGGTAAATGATCGTTTTGCGGTCAGTCGATGGGGATTGCGGTCAGGCCATCACCAGCGCGTCGATCGCCGCCTGAAGGATGTGCGCGGCGGCGAGATTGTCGATCCGCTCCGCCCGCTTGGCACGGCTCATATCCTGCTCGATCATCGTCCGCTCGACCGCCACCGTCGACCAGCGTTCGTCCCACAGCAATATGGGGCCCAGATCGGCGCAGTTGCGGGCAAAGGCACGGGTCGATTGCGAGCGCGGGCTCTCGCTGCCGTCGAGATTGAGCGGCAGGCCGATGACCAGCCCCTGCACACCTTGTTGCGCGATCATCGCGATCAGCTGTTCCTTGTCCTTGGTGAACTTGGTCCGGCGGATGAGGGTGGCGGGGCTGGCGAAGCTCCATCCGGCGTCGCACAGCGCGGTGCCGACGGTCTTGGTGCCGACATCCAGCCCGATCAGCCGCCCGCCCGAGGGGAGGGCGTTGCGGAATTCGGTGCGGTCGGTGGTGATCAGGCTCATCGAAAGGCTTTCAAACGGCGCTCCGCATCGGCGCGGACATTCGCCCAGAACAGGCTATAGTCATAGACATGGTAATTGTTGCCCGGCAGCACATAGGGGCCGACATTCGGCCCCTCGCCAATGGTCAGGATGCCGCGCCCCTCGCACTTGGCGGGAACCTTGCCCGCCGCGATCGCGGCCGTCTTCAGGTCGGCGGACGGATAGAGCGTGCCCAGATTGGCGGTCGCGGGCGCCGCGACGTCCGGCGTGCCGGTCAGCGGGTTGGTGCACAGCATCGCCGTGTCCTTGCGCGCTGCCCCGGTATAGCCATTGGTCTTGTCGAAGACGTCGAGGATCAGTGACGGATCGGCGGGCTCGCCAAAGCTCTGCCAGCTCAGGATGCAGCCGGTCTGGTCGGCCCGCTCGCAGGCGGGCAGCCCCATGGCGGGCAGGTCGGCGGTCATCGAGATCGGCCAGCCCACGACATAGGCCGCGACGATCCGCCGCTTGAGCGCGGGGTTTTTCGCCACCCGGTCGGTCAGCAGGCGCGACAGGTGCAGCGCGCCCTGGCTATGCCCCGCCAGGATCAGCGGACGGTTGGGGTCGACCTGTTCCAGAAAGGCGGTGAAGGCGGCATCCACGTCCCGGTACGCCAGGTCGAGCGCGCGTTCGGCATCCTGGACGCTGGTCAGGAACGCTCCGAAGGTCGCCTGTCGATAGCGGGGCGCCCAGATGTCGCCCGCCGCATTGAACGCGCTGGCCTGTCCGCGCAGGAACAGTTCGGCGCGCGCATTCGTGTCCGCATCGTCGATCGGCGCATTCCAGTGCGACTTGTTGATGTACGAGGTGGGGTGGATGAAGAAGATGGCGGCCCCGGTGCCGGGCTTGCCGGGCGTGTAGCCCGCCGGAACCCACAGGGCGGGATTGCCGGGGATGTCGGGCCGCGCCAGCCACAGGACCTTGCGCTCGTACAGGTCGGCCGGGGGCGCCGCCTGGGCCCGGAACGACTCGGACGGCACCGTCGACCAGCGGAGCAGCTGGTTGCCGAACAGGCGATAGGCAAAGGCGGCGGCGATCGTCAGCATGATGAGTGCCGCCACCACATACAGGAATTTGCGCGCCAAATCCTCACTCCATTGTGCGTTGCAGCAAAACGCGCGGGCCCGCAATTGCTATCCATGACGCCTGACTTGCCCCCGTTGCAATCGCTGAGACGGCAAAAGCGTTGCGCGAAGCCGCGCGGCGATGCTAGCCGCAAATCCATGTCCGTAGATACCGCAACCGTGAAGAAGATCGCGAGCCTCGCCCGCATCGCGATCACCGAGGAGGACGCGACGCGCCTCGCCCCCGAGCTTGGGAATATCCTGGGCTGGATCGAGCAACTGGGCGAGGTCGACACCCAAGGCGTCGAGCCGATGACCGCGGTGATCCCGAACCAGCTTCGCCTGCGCGACGACGTCGTCAATGACGGCGGCATCCGCGACCTCCTCATGCAGAATGCGCCGCAGGCCGAACATGGCTTCTTCACGGTGCCCAAGGTGATCGAATAATGACTGATCTCACCACACTCGGCATCGCCGCCATTCGCGACGGCGTGCGCGACGGCCAGTTCAAGGCGCGCGAAGTCGCCGAGGCCTTCAACGCCAAGGTCGCGGGCGCGCGCGCTCTCAACGCCTTTCTGGTCGAAACCCCCGATCACGCGCTCGCCGCCGCCGATGCGGCGGACGCGGCGCGCGCGGCGGGCGAGACGCTCAAGCCGCTGGCGGGCGTGCCGATCGGCATGAAGGACCTCTTCGCGACCAAGGGCGTCGCGACCACCGCCGCCAGCAAGATCCTGGAAGGCTTCGTGCCCCCCTATGAGTCCACCGTTTCGCAGAATCTGTGGAACGCGGGCGCAGGCATGCTCGGCAAGCTGAACCTCGACCAGTTCGCCATGGGCTCGTCCAACGAGACCAGCGCGTTCGGCAACGTCATCTCGCCCTGGCGTCGCCCCAACGACACCGCCGCGCTCGCCCCCGGCGGATCGTCGGGCGGTTCGTCGACGGCGGTGTCGGCGGGTCTGGCGCCGGGTGCAACCGGCACCGACACCGGCGGCTCGATCCGCCAGCCCGCCGCCTTCACCGGCATTTCGGGCATCAAGCCGACCTATGGCCGCTGCTCGCGCTGGGGCACGATCGCCTTCGCCTCCTCGCTCGACCAGGCGGGGCCGATGGCGCGCGACGTGCGCGATTGCGCGATCATGCTGGAGGCGATGGCGGGCTTCGACGCCAAGGACGCGACCTCGCTGAAGCTCGACGTGCCGAACTGGGAAGCCGCGCTGTCGGCGGACCTGAAGGGCAAGCGCGTCGGCGTGCCCAAGGAATACCGCGTCGACGGTATGCCCGCCGAGATCGAGGCGCTGTGGCAGCAGGGCATCGACTGGCTGCGCGATGCGGGCGCGGAGATCGTCGAGGTCTCGCTGCCGCACACCAAATACGCGCTTCCGGCCTATTACATCATCGCGCCGGCCGAGGCGTCGTCCAACCTCGCCCGCTATGACGGCGTGCGCTACGGCCTGCGCGACCTGCCCGAAGGGGCGGGGTTGCAGGACATGTACGCCGCGACCCGCGCCGCCGGGTTCGGCGACGAGGTGAAGCGTCGCATCCTGATCGGCACCTATGTCCTGTCGGCGGGCTTCTACGACGCCTATTACACCCAGGCGCAGAAGGTCCGCACGCTGATCGCGCGCGATTTCGAGCGGGCGTTCGGTGAGTGTGACGTGCTGCTCACCCCGACCGCGCCCTCGGCGGCGTTCGCGCTGGGCGAGAAGCAGGCCGATCCGCTGGCCATGTACCTCAACGACGTGTTCACGGTGCCCGCCTCGCTGGCCGGGCTGCCCGCCATGTCGGTGCCGGGTGGGCTGGACAAGGACGGGCTGCCGCTCGGCCTCCAGATCATCGGCAAGCCGCTGGACGAGCAGGGCGTGCTGAACGCCGGGCTCGCCATCGAACAGCGCGCGGGCTTCACCGCCCGTCCGCAGGCCTGGTGGTAAGCGACCGCGCCTTCACGGCCCGCAACATCGCGGTGTTGCGGGAAGCACAGGGCGCCCTGAACGTCGCGTTCGGGGCGATCCTCAGCGCCTATGTCGGCGTGTCGCTCAGCCATATGGAAAGCCAGCCCTTCGACCATCATACGCTGGCGCGGTTCTTCCTGGGCGTGGCGGGGTTCATCCTGTGCCTGTGCGTGGGCAACAGCGTGATCCTGCGCGGCGAGGTGCGGCTGGGCATCCTGTTCCTCGTGCTGGGCGCGGGCGCGGCCTATATCGGGTTGCGGGAGGCGCGGCATCTCGGTTTCGAGACGTCGGTCCTGCGCATCCTGTCGACCTGCTGGATCGTCGCCCTGCTGGGCAGCAACGCCGTCCTGACGGCGATCAACTATCTTCATCATCGAGATCGAACATGAGCGAATATCGCATCCAGGGCGCGACGGGGGAATGGGAGGTCGTGATCGGCCTGGAAGTCCATGCCCAGGTCACCTCCAACGCCAAGCTGTTCTCCGGCGCGGCGACCGCGTTCGGCGCGGAGCCCAACACCCAGGTCTCGCTGGTCGACGCCGCGATGCCCGGCATGCTGCCCGTGCCCAATATGGAGTGCATCCGCCAGGCGGTGCGCACCGGCATGGCGATCGACGCGCAAATCAACAAATGGTCGCGTTTCGACCGGAAGAATTACTTCTATGCCGATCTGCCGCAGGGCTATCAGATCAGCCAGCTCTACCACCCGTTGGTGGGTGAGGGCGCGATCGAGATCAGCCTGGACGAGAAGAACCCCGACGGCCCGACCAAGTCGATCGGCGTCGAGCGTATCCATGTCGAGCAGGATGCGGGCAAGCTGATGCACGATCAGCATCCGACGCGGTCGTATGTCGACCTCAACCGCTCGGGCGTGGCGCTGATGGAGATCGTCAGCCGCCCCGACATGCGCTCGCCCGCCGAAGCGGGGGCTTATCTCCGCAAGCTGCGCGCGATCCTGCGCTATGTCGGGTCGTGCGACGGCAATATGGAAGAAGGCTCGATGCGCGCCGACGTGAACGTGTCGGTGCGCAAGCCCGGCGACGAATTCGGCACGCGGACCGAGACGAAGAACGTCAACTCGGTTCGCTTCGTCATGGCCGCGATCGAGTATGAGGCCAAGCGCCAGGTCGCGGTGCTGGAGGATGGCGGCAAGATCGTCCAGGAAACGCGCCTCTTCAACGTCGAGAGCGGCACGACGCGTTCGATGCGCTCGAAGGAAGATGCGCATGACTACCGCTACTTCCCCGATCCCGACTTGCTGCCGCTGGAGCTGACCGACGCGTTCGTCGAGGAATGCCGCGCCAGCCTGCCCGAATTGCCCGACGCCAAGCGTCGCCGTTACGAGGCGCTGGGCCTGACCCCGTATAATGCGGGCGTGCTGACCGCCGAGGTCGAGACGGCGCGCTGGTTCGACGCGCTGCTGGAGGCGCTGGAAGGCACGAGTGCCAAGCCCGCACAGGCGGCCAACTGGGTTGCGGCCGAACTTTTCGGCGCGCTCAACCGGCTGGGCAAGGACATCACCGAGAGCCCGGTCAGCCCCGCCCAGGCGGCCGAACTGCTGGCGCTGGTCGCCGACGGCACGCTATCGGGCAGCCTGTCCAAGCAGGTGTTCGAGATCATGCTGGAGACGGGTGACGGCCCCTCGAAGATCGTCGAAGAACGTGGGCTCAAGCAGACCAGCGACACCGGCGCGATCGAGGCGGTGATCGCCGAGGTTCTGGAGAAGAACCCCAACCAGCTGGGCCAGTATCGCGCGGGGAAGGAGGCGCTGTTCGGCTTCTTCGTCGGTCAGACGATGAAGGCGATGGGCGGCAAGGCCAACCCGGCGGTGGTCAACGACCTGCTCAAGAAGGCGCTGGCTGGGTGATCTCTTGCACCTCCTCCCGCAAGCGGGAGGGGGCCGGGGGGAGGGTTTGGTGTCTCGCAGAGGGCATCGCCTGCGGCCTTCCCTCCCCCATCCCCTCCCGCCTGCGGGAGGGGCGTGCTTTTGGCGAGCGACATGCGTTGTCGTGAGCTTCGAATCTAGCGAACGGCCTTCGATAATCTTCTCGCCTTGCCGCAAGCTTCTCCCCTCCCGCAGGCGGGAGGGGCTGGGGGAGGGCAAGGGTGTCTCACCGAGACTGGCGCCCTGCTATTGCGCGTCGAGATCCTGGTTCCGCACCACGCCGCCGGTCCCGCCGACGCCGTCATGTTCGCCGCTGCTGGTAAACGTCACTGGTTCCTCGCCACCCTCACCACGCTTGACCGCGTCGGAGCGCGCCTCGACCGCCTGTTCGATATCGCTGCGCTCGTCCTCGCGCGGCGGGCTGTCGGGGTTGTTGTCCGGCGCCTCGGCGGGCGGGCTGTCGGGATGGTTTTCGGGGTTGGTCGCCATCGTCTTCCTCAAATCTGCGGGGGCTGCTGCGTGCCGGGATCGCCGGGGCCGGTGCCGGGGGCGGGCTGGTCGATATCGGGGCCGGGCGGCACGATTTCGGGCGGGGGCGCGTCGGGCTGCGCGGGCTGGGTCGGCTGCGGGCTTTCGGGCGGGGGCTGGGTGGCCATTCTCGCTCTCCAATTCGGACTGGGGAGGGGATAAACGCATCGCGACCGCACATGTTGCCTGTTGTCCCTTGCCGAAGCCGCCCATGGTGATATAGACGCGCGCCCATCGGCGGTGTCCTCGTGCGGGCGTGGCGGAACTGGTAGACGCGCTGGATTTAGGTTCCAGTATCGTAAGATGTGGGGGTTCGAGTCCCTTCGCCCGCACCAGTCCCCGGTCAAAACGGGGCGACAGCCACACGGAATTTCTCCAGATTGAAGGCCTTTAGATGCAGACTGTCGAGACGCTGAACGAGGGGCTGAAGCGCGCCTACACGCTCACCATCACCGCCCAGGATATCGAGGGCAAGGTCGATGCCGAACTGAAGCGCATCGCTCCGCAGATGAAGATGCCCGGCTTCCGCCCCGGCAAGGTGCCCGCCAACCTGGTCCGCAAGATGCACGGCCCGGCGCTCCTCCAGGACGCGCTGAACACCGCGCTGCAGGAAGGCGTGCAGTCGCTGATCGTCGAGCAGGGCCTGCGCCCCGCGATGCAGCCGCAGGTCGAGCTGGTCGGTGAGTATGAGCAGGGCAAGGATGCCACGCTGAACGTCACGCTCGAAGTGCTGCCGCAGGTCCCGACCCCCGCGATCGACGCGCTGAAGCTGGAGCGTCTGACCGTGGCCGTCGCCGACGAGGCGGTGGACGAGCAGCTCCAGAAGTTCGCCGACCAGCAGAAGCGCTGGGACGATGCGGGCGACAAGGCCGCCGAGCAGGGCGACCAGGTCACCGTCGACTTCGTCGGCAAGACCGCGGACGGCGTCGCCTTCGAGGGCGGCTCGGGCGAGGACATGGCGGTCGAGATCGGCGCGGGTCGTCTGATCCCCGGTTTCGAGGACCAGCTGGTCGGCGTGAAGGCCGGTGAAGAGAAGCAGATCTCGGTCACCTTCCCCGAGGACTATCCCGCCAAGGACCTGGCCGGTCAGCCCGCGACCTTCGACCTGACGATCAAGTCGGTGAAGACCGCCGGCGAAGCCAAGATCGACGACGAGATGGCGAAGAATCTGGGCCTTGAGAGCCTGGAGCAGCTGCGCGGCCTGCTGAAGGGGCAGATCGAGCAGGAGCATAACGGCCTGACCCGCACCTATATGAAGCGCAAGCTGCTCGACCAGCTGGCCGATGGTCACGACTTCGAAGTGCCGCCGTCGATGGTCGAAGCCGAGTTCTCGCAGATCTGGGCGCAGCTCGAGCATGAAGCGACCCATGAGGAAGACCCCGAGGCCGCCAAGGCCGAGATGGAGAAGGAGCGCGACGACTATCGCAAGATCGCCGAGCGCCGCGTCCGTCTGGGCCTGCTCCTCTCGGAGATCGGCCAGGCCAATGGCGTCGAAGTGACCGCGCAGGAAATGAACCGCCTGATCGCGCAGGCCGCGCAGCAGTACGGCCCCGAGGATCGCCAGCGCTTCATCCAGTATATCCAGCAGGAGCCGATGGCCGCCGCCCAGCTGCGCGCCCCGCTCTATGAGGACAAGGTCGTCGACTTCCTGTTCGGCAAGGCCGAGATCACCGACCGCGAGACCACGCGCGAGGAACTGGAAGCCGCGATCGAGAGCGAGGACGGCTTCGCGACCGGCACGCACGTCCACAATCATGACCACGACCATGATCATGACCACGGCGCCAAGAAGTCGAAGGCGAAGGCCAAGAAGGCCGACGTGACCGAAGACGCCGCCGCCGAGGAAGGCGCCGAGGACGCGCCGAAGAAGGCGACCCGCGCCAAGAAGGCCGCTCCGGCCGAAGGCGAGGCGGAAGCCGCCGAGGCGACCGAGGAAGCCCCGGCCAAGAAGCCGCGTGCCAAGAAGACCGCTGCTCCGGCGGAAGGCGAGGCCGAGGCCGAAGCGCCCGCCAAGAAGCCGCGTGCCAAGAAGGCCGCGCCGACCGAGTAAGGACGGCATCGGACTTCGGTTCGTGAACGAACGGGGAAGGGCGGTCGCGCAAGCGGTCGCCCTTCCTGCGTGAAGGCCATCTGTTCCTCCCCTTGCAGGGGTGTACGGGCTGTCCCGCCCGGCCGCGTTGGCGCATAGGGGCTGTGGGTAGTGACGGGGGGCCGGATCGCCCGCCTTTTGACGAGGATAGGTTGTGAACGAACCCCGGATCGCGGTGCTGCTGCCCTGCTATAACGAAGAGGCCGCGATCGCGCAGACCATTGCGGGCTTCCGCGCCGCGCTGCCCTCGGCGACCATCTATGTCTATGACAATAACAGCCGGGATCGCACCGTGGAGGTGGCGCGCGCCGCCGGGGCGGTGGTCCGGTCGGAACGCATCCAGGGCAAGGGCGCGGTCGTGCGGCGGATGTTTGCCGATATCGACGCCGACATCTATGTCATGGCGGACGGCGATGCGACCTATGACGCGGCCTCCGCGCCGGGGCTGGTCGCGCGCATGGTCGAGGAGCAACTCGATATGGTGGTCGGCCAGCGGGTGAGCGAGGCCGAACTCGCCTATCGGCGCGGGCATCGCTTCGGCAATGCGATGCTGACCGGGATGCTGGCGCGACTGTTCGGGCGCAGCTTCTCCGACATTCTGTCGGGCTACCGCGTCTTCTCGCGGCGCTTCGTCAAGAGTTTCCCGGTCCTGTCGGTCGGCTTCGAGATCGAGACCGAGATCAGCGTCCATGCGCTGGAACTCAAGATGCCCTGTGCCGAGGTGGCGACCCCCTATTTCGCGCGGCCCGAGGGGTCGGCGTCGAAGCTGAGCACCTATTCGGACGGCTGGCGCATCCTGCGCACCATCATCAAGCTTTACCGGATCGAGCGGCCGCTCTGGTTCTTCGGCGCGATCGCCGCGCTGTTCGCGGCGGCGGCCATCCTGCTCGCGGTGCCGTTGATCCTGACCTATCTCGACACGCATCAGGTGCCGCGCTTCCCGACCGCGATCCTGTCGACCGGGCTGATGCTGCTGGCGGCGCTGAACGTCTTTACCGGGCTGATCCTCGACACCGTGGTGCGCGGTCGGCAGGAGGTGCGGCGGCTGGCCTATCTGGCGCAGCCGGCCCCCGGCTCGGCGGGCTGAGCGGGCAGCGCCAGCGCGAACAGCGCAAAGCCGCTGGCGATCGTCCAGACCAGGGTCCGCTCCATGAACCAGGCGTGGATCATGGTATGCTGCCAGAACAGGACGAGCATGGCGGCGATGGCGCCATTGGACAGCAGCAGCGCGACCACCCGCGCGCGCATCGCCGGGTCGCGACGGGCGAGCAGCCGCCGCGCGCCCCACATACCCGCGACCAGCGCGATCAGCACGACCGCGCCCGCCATCAGCGGCATTCCCGCCGCCAGCCCGTCAATGCCCTTGGCCAGTTGCCTTGCCATATGGACGATGCCCAGATCGGACGTCTCGCCATGCGAGGCATCCAGGCCCAGCCGGACCTGAAGCTGCCCCGCATCCGCGCGTAGCGCCCGGACGCCGAACACCTGCGCGACCAGCGCGATCTTGAGCGCCGCCATCGTCGCGATCGCGCCGAGATAGGCCGCCAGTGGTGCGACGGGCAGGGGGGCGAAGGCGCGTTCCTCGCCCGGCCTGGCGGCAAAGGCCAGGCCGCCGATCACCGCCGCCAGCCCCAGCGGGATGCCGCCGGTCAGGAACTCGAAGGTCAGGGTCAGCGCGCCGAACAGCCCGGCGGTCAGCATCGCCAGGCGCGGCCCGATCCCGCGCCCCGTGCCCAGCACCGCCAGCATCAGCAGATAGCCGATCAGCACGATGTCCGCCGGCCCATGGCCTAGCGACTGGCCATAGCTTTCCAGCCCGAACCCGCGCGCGAAGGCGAGAAAGACGATCAGCCAGAACAGCCCCTCCGCCCGCCGCCGTCCCCGTGCCAAGGCGACCAGCCCGGTGACGATCCCCGCCAGCACCAGCAGCGTCGACAGGCCATGATAGATCCCCCGGATCGCCGCCACCGACAGCCGGGGCAGCAACAGCCGGGCGAGCAGCGTGTGGCCATGGATATAGCGGTGATAATAGCCGGTCGTGCCCGTCCGCTCACCCGCCAGGAAACCGCGCAGGCTGCTGCACTGGCTCCGGGGTTCGACCGGCGGCGTGACCAGCGGGCTGACGGTCAGCGCCGTCGCATCGGCGCGCTGGTCGAGCGCGAGGCGAAGGATCAGGCAGTCATTATATTGATGCCATCCGATCGCGGTATCGCCCTTCAGATAGTCGCGGTCCTGCAACGCACCCTCGGCAAAGGCCTGTCGGACATGCGCGCGTGCGGCGGGCAGATCGAGTCCGATCGCGGCGTGATTGGCCAGCAGGAACAGCAGGAACAGGACCGCGCCGATAACCGCCCCGCTCGCCGCGCCGAGAAGCAGCGCATGCGGTCGCATGACGCGAAGCGCCGCGGTCAGGGCTGGAGACGGCGTTCGTACCAACGTCATGATTTTGCCGGATACCGCCTCTCGCGTCCTTGCGCATCGGTCTAGCGTGCGGGCGCGTAAAAAAGGGTAAACGCTGCATCGCGGCATGCGGGGCGGTCGCCGGGGCTTGAATATGCGCTGGCATCACGCGACATAGGGGCTCTTCTGGGCATAAGAGAGATATCCATGCACAATCCGTTCGAGACCGGCGATTTCGCGAGCCCGCTGGCACAGGCCGGCGTCGGGCTGCGGCAGACGCAGGCCGGTCTGGTTCCGATCGTCATCGAACAGTCGAACCGCGGCGAACGGTCGTTCGATATTTTCAGCCGCCTGCTGCGCGAGCGCATCATCTTCGTCACCGGCGGTGTCGAGGACGGGATGGCGTCGCTGATCTGCGCGCAGCTGCTGTTCCTCGAGTCGGAAAATCCGAAGAAGGACATCTTCATGTACATCAACTCGCCGGGCGGTGTCGTCACGGCGGGCATGGCGATCCATGACACGATGCAGTATATCCGGCCGCGCGTCGGCACGCTGTGTATCGGCCAGGCCGCCTCGATGGGCAGCTTCCTGCTGTCGGCGGGTGAGCCGGGCATGCGCGTGGCGACGACGAACAGCCGCATCATGATCCACCAGCCTTCGGGCGGGGCGCAGGGCATGGCCGCGGACATCGAGATCCAGGCGCGCGAGATCCTGCGCATGCGGCATTTCCTGAACTCGCTCTACGCCAAGTACACCGGCAAGCCGCTGGAGGAGATCGAGCGTGCGATGGACCGCGACAAGTTCATGGGCGCCGAGGAGGCCAAGGAATTCGGCCTGATCGACCAGGTGTTCGACAAGCGTCCGGTCCCGGCCGACGACGCGACGTCCGCGTAAGACGGGTCGTTCCGCGTGAACGGTTTATTTCGATTGTGACTTTATCGGGGTGCGGTACGATGCGCACCCCGGCAACGGTAGCGCACCGTTTGATGGGTGCGAGAGGTGATTGATGGACAAGGTGAGCGGTGGCAACTCGAAAAGCACCCTCTATTGCTCGTTCTGCGGCAAGTCGCAGCACGAGGTGCGCAAGCTGATCGCGGGGCCGACCGTCTTCATTTGCGACGAGTGCGTGGAGCTGTGCAACGACATCATCCGTGAGGAGACCAAGTCCGCTTTGGTGTCCAAGAAGGATGGTGGCGTGCCGACGCCGCAGGAAATCTGCAACGTGCTCGACGATTATGTCATCGGGCAGAAGCAGGCCAAGCGCGTCCTGTCGGTCGCGGTGCACAACCACTATAAGCGCCTGAACCACGGCGCGAAGGGCGCCGACGTCGAACTCGCCAAGTCGAACATCCTGCTCGTCGGCCCGACCGGCTGCGGCAAGACGCTGCTCGCGCAGACGCTGGCGCGCATCCTCGACGTGCCGTTCACCATGGCGGACGCGACGACGCTGACCGAGGCGGGCTATGTCGGCGAGGATGTCGAGAACATCATCCTCAAGCTGCTCCAGGCGTCGGATTACAATGTCGAGCGGGCGCAGCGCGGCATCGTGTACATCGACGAGATCGACAAGATCAGCCGCAAGGCCGAGAATCCCTCGATCACCCGCGACGTGTCGGGCGAGGGCGTCCAGCAGGCGCTGCTCAAGCTGATGGAAGGCACGACCGCCAGCGTTCCGCCGCAGGGCGGCCGCAAGCATCCGCAGCAGGAGTTCCTGCAGGTCGACACGACGAACATCCTGTTCATCTGCGGCGGCGCGTTTGCGGGTCTGGAAAAGATCATCGGCGACCGCCTGCAGGGCAAGTCGATCGGCTTCGGCGCCTATGTCGCGGCTCCCGAGGAGAAGCGGACCGGCGAATATCTGCGCCAGACCGAGCCGGAGGATCTGCTGAAGTTCGGCCTGATCCCCGAATTCGTCGGCCGTCTGCCGGTCATCGCGACGCTCGAGGACCTCGACATCGCGGCGCTGGTCAAGATTCTGTCCGAGCCGAAGAACGCGCTGGTGAAGCAGTATCAGAAGCTGTTCGAGATGGAGAATGTCGAACTCGACTTCACCGACGAGGCGCTGACCACGGTCGCCAAGAAGGCGATCGAGCGCAAGACGGGTGCTCGCGGGCTTCGCTCGATCCTGGAGGGCATCCTGCTCGACACCATGTTCGACCTGCCCGGCATGGACGGCGTCGACGAGGTGATGGTGGACAAGGACGTGGTCGAGGGCCGCAAGGAACCGATCCGCGTCTATGCCGAAAAGTCCAAGCAGAAGGACGGCGCGGCGGCCTGAACGCCGGCCCTGTGACCGACGCGAGAAAGCGGGCGCTTCCGAAAGGAGGCGCCCGTTTTTCATGAGGATCATGCGATGGCCGTGATACGCGATGCGGTGGACGGGGACCGGGTGGCGGTGGCACGGATGCTGGGTCGCGCCTTCGCCGACGATCCGGCCATGTCCTATATCTTTCCCGATGCCGCCGACCGGGCGAAGCGCCTGCCGCGCCTGTTCGCGCTGCTGTTCGACAGCGATGCGGTCGGGATGCGGCTGGTGAGCCAGGGGGCGGATGCGGGCAGTTTCTGGCGACCGCCCGGACAGGCGCAGGTGCCGACCATGGCCTTTGTCCGGCGGCTGATCCCGGTGCTGCACGCGCTGGGGGCGGCGCTGCCCCGCGCGATGCGGCTGGGCGATGCGGTCGAAGCGCATTTTCCGGCCGATCCCTTCTGGTATCTGCACATTGCGGGCGTCGATCCGGCGCGGCAGGGGCGGGGCCTGGGCGGCGCGTTGATCCGGGCGGGGCTGGCCAGATGCGACGCGGACGGCGTACCCGCCTATCTGGAGACCGCGACCGAGAGCAATGTCGGGCTCTACACGCGGCTGGGGTTCGAGCTGATCGGGCCGTGGTCGGTCCCCAAAGGCGGCCCGCGCTTCTGGTCGATGATGCGGCCGGTCGGGGGAAAGTGAAACCCGTCGCCTGAAGGGGTGGCCCCGCTATGCCAGCCATGTCGTCCCGCTGTAGGTGGACGATAGCGGGCGGTGGGTTCGGCATTTGGTTGCGATCTCGCAATGAATCCCGCCCCGATCGGGAGCCAACAGGGTGGTTGGCGCATTGGCATGACAGGAATGTCATCATGCCATGACGAGGAGACCCGACCAGCCATGAGCGAACCCGATGCCATCGTTTCCCCCGGACAGAAGCGCGCGCTGCTCCAGCGTCTGTTGATGCCCTGGTGGACCCTGGTGTTCCCGTTACTGGGCCTGCTGGCCATCGCGGTCTCGCTCTACAAGATGGGGACGGTGGGGGTGGTCGTCGCAGCGATCATCCTGGTCGGCTGCGTGCTGTCGGCGGTGCATCAGGCCGAAGTCGTTGCGCACCGGGTCGGCGAGCCGTTCGGCACGCTCGTCCTGGCGGTCGCCGTGACGGTGATCGAGGTTTCGCTGATCGTCAGCCTGATGCTGTCCGATGCGGGCGATGCCTCCAGCCTGGCGCGCGATACCGTGTTCGCGGCGATCATGATCATCCTCAACGGCATCGTCGGCCTCTGCCTGCTGGCGGGGGGCGTGCAGCATGGCGAGCAGCGCTTCTCGCTGCGCGGGGCCAGTTCGTCGCTGAACGTGCTGAGCGCGATGGTCGTACTGTCGCTGGTCCTGCCCAATTACGTCTCGTCCGCGCCGGGGCCGACCTATGCGACCTCGCAGCTGGTCTTCGTCGCGATCGTCAGCGTCATCCTGTACGGGACTTTCGTGATGGTGCAGACGGTGCGGCACCGCGACTATTTCCTCCCCGCGCACGAGGACATGCCTGCCGACGCCCATGCCGAGCCGCCGACCAATGCGGCCGCCTGGGCAGCATTGGGGATGCTGCTGGTCGCGCTGGTCGGGGTGGTGCTGCTGGCCAAGGGGCTGTCGGGGATCGTCGAGGCGGCGATCCTGAATGCCGGGCTGCCGCTCGCCATCGTCGGCGTGGTCATCGCGGCGCTGGTCCTCGCGCCCGAAAGCCTGGCGGCGTACCGGGCGGCCAAGCGGAACCGGTTGCAGACCAGCCTCAACCTCGCGCTGGGATCGGCGCTGGCGACGATCGGGCTGACCATTCCGGCGGTGGCGATCGTCTCGCTGATGCTGGGCCTGCCGCTCGCGCTGGGGATCGGGGCCAAGCAGATGATCCTGCTGGTGCTGTCGCTGTTCACCATCACGCTGACGCTGGGCAATGGCCGGACCACCGTGCTGGGCGGCGCGGTACATCTGGTGATCTTCGCGGCCTATCTGTTCGTGACGGTGGTGCCCTAGGACCGATTGACATTCAGCGATGCCTTTCCGTCCCTCGCCCCTCGCAGAGGGGAGAGGGTTGCGCAGACTTGGTCTTTGCGAAAGCAAAGGCTTAGTCGGAGCTGGGTGAGGGGTGGGCGCTCGCAAGCGAGCGCGCGAGCCTTTGGGCTCGCTCAACCCCTCACCCAAGCTGCGCTAGCCAGCAGGCTGGCAAGCTTCGCTAACCCTCTCCCCTGTCCAGGGGAGAGGGGAAGAAGACGTTAAGTCGGGCCCCCCCATCCGTTCAGCCTGAGCGTAGTCGAAGGCCAAGGGAATCCGGTCGGACCGGGCACGCCTGGAACGTCGTTCGGCCCGTGGCCTTCGACTACGCTCAGGCTGAACGGAGCGGGTGTTAATTCGTCCTCTTCTTCGCCGCCTGTTCCGCCTTCCACGCGCGGAACTGCTCAATCGCTACCGAGCGTTTCAGCACCTTCGCCCAGGGGTCGACCACGACGTGCGCGTCTTCGGGAAGGGTCAAGGTGCCCGTGCCGTCCGTCATCGGCAGCGTCTCGACCTTGTCGCCCACCTGCACCTCGACCGGCATCGGGAAGGGCCCGCCGCCCGGCACCTTCCATGTCAGCGTCAGCCGGTTGCCCGCCCGCGTCTCGACGATTTCGGGCAGCGCCGCCTGGCGCAGATAGACGTTGAAGAACCAGCCATAATCCTTGCCCGTCACCTGCCGGACAAAGCCCTCATATTCCTTGGTCGAGCCATAGCGGGGCGTGAAATTCCCCGGCTTGGGATCGGTGCGGCCATAGACGGCAAGCCGCGTCACGTCCCAAAAGGCCTTGTCGCCGATCAGGTTGCGCAGGGTGTGGAGCATCCACGACCCCTTCATATAGATATCGAGGCCGGGGCCGCCCTTGGCTTCCTCATAGACGTCCTGCTCGGTCATGCTGCGATCATGGACGATGGGCGACTTGTTCGCGATCTGGCCGCGCTGGGCATCCATCATCACCGCATAGCGTGCCTCGCCCTCGCGCCAGCGGCCGTAAGAAGGCTGCATATAGCTGCCATAGCCTTCGTGCAGCCAGAAATCGTCCCAGTCGACATTGGTCAGCTGGTTGCCGAACCATTCATGGCTGAACTCGTGCTGGAACAGCCAGTCGAAGCCCTCGGGCGCCTTGGCATATTCATTGCCGTACGCGTTGATCGTCTGGTGCTCCATGCCCTTGTGGGGGGTTTCGACCACCCCCAGCTTTTCATCGCCGAAGGGGAAGGGGCCGACCGTCGATTCGAAGAAATCCAGCGTCGGCGCGAACTCGGCGAACAAACCCTCCGCCTTCTGCTTCTCGCCGGGCAGATACCAGTAGAACATCGGGATCGTGTTGCGCGAAGCGGCTCTTGTACGAACCCTCGACCACCTCATAGGGCCCGACGTTCAGTGCGATGGCATAGGTGTTGGGATGCTTGGTCCGCCAGTTCCAGCGGGTGCGTCCGTCGGGCAGCGTGTCGACGCCCAGCAGCACGCCGTTGGACGGCGCCTTCAACCCCTTGGGCACGGTGATGTGCAGCGTGACGACGCCCGGCTCGCCCATCGGATAGTCGAGGCAAGGCCAGAACAGGTCGCAGCCATAGCCCTGCGTCGTCGTCGCGAACCAGGGCCGCCCGTCGGGCGTCTTGGCCCAGACCACGCCGGTATCCCAGGGCGCCCGCACCGCGACATGCGGCGTGCCGCCATAGGTGATCCTGGCGGTGACCTTCTGTCCGGCGCGAAGCGGGCGGGGCAGGGTGACGACCAGCTGTCCCTCCGGATTGGACCATGCGGCGGGCTTGAGCGGCTTGCCGTCGATCGCGATCGCCTTGACCGGCAGATTGCGGTCGAGATCGATCACCAGCCGCGCCAGCGGCGACTTTGCGGTAAAGTCCAGCACCGCAATGCCGTTCAATTCCCGTGTGTCCGGCAGAATCTCGAACGACAGGTCGGCGCTGTCGAACCGCATGGCCCGTTGCTCGAGCGGGCGAACGCCGCCCGACACCATGGTCTGCGCGGTCAGCGGCGGCTCGCCCTTGCCGGGTAAGCCCTTGGGGCTCTGGGCAAAGGCGGTCGCGGCCCCACAGAGCAGCGA
The DNA here is from genome assembly GCF_031453175.1 of Sphingomonas sp. SORGH_AS_0870. Taxonomy (NCBI): domain Bacteria; kingdom Pseudomonadati; phylum Pseudomonadota; class Alphaproteobacteria; order Sphingomonadales; family Sphingomonadaceae; genus Sphingomonas; species Sphingomonas sp. SORGH_AS_0870. The sequence continues at coordinate 3,371,273 of NZ_JAVIYW010000002.1, read as the reverse complement.
GGAGGCGAACAGCGCAGCGACGACATTCCGTATACGATTCATGCGGCATGGTGTCGCGCAACGCCGACGGCTTGGCAAGCCATCGATCGATCCACTGATCGCACCGACGATTGATGGAACGGCAACCCTCCCCATATAGTGTGATGAAGAGGCCCCGGTCGGGGCCGACCGGAGTTTGCATGAACCAGTCCTATCCCGTCCTTCCGCTGCGTGACATCGTCGTATTCCCGCACATGATCGTCCCCCTGTTCGTCGGTCGCGACAAATCGGTCGCGGCGCTCGAGGCGGCGATGGCGGCGGACAAGGAGATTTTCCTGGTCGCCCAGCTCGATCCCGCCGAGGACGATCCGGCGCGCGAGGATCTGTATGAGATCGGCGTCACCGCCACCGTCCTGCAACTGCTCAAGCTGCCCGACGGCACCGTCCGCGTGCTGGTCGAGGGCAAGGTGCGCGGCCGTCTGGCCGAGCTGGACGAATCGGGCGCCTTCCTGACCGCGACGATCGACGCGACCCCGGTCGAGGCCGACGAGGCCGCGCTGGAGGAGCAGGACCATGACATGAAGGCGCAGATCGCCGCCCTCATGCGCTCGGTGGTCGACCAGTTCGAGAATTACGCCAAGCTCAACCGCAAGCTGCCCGCCGAGACCGCGGTGCAGCTGGCCGAGATCGAGGATGCCTCGCAACTGGCCGATGCGGTCGCCGCCAACATCTCGGTCAAGGTCGCCGACAAGCAGGCGCTTTTGGTGGAGACCGATCCGGCCAAGCGGCTGGAGATGGCCTATGCCCTGATGGAGGGCGAACTCGGCGTCCTTCAGGTCGAGAAGAAGATCAAGAGCCGCGTCAAGCGCCAGATGGAGAAGACGCAGCGCGAATATTATCTCAACGAACAGCTCAAGGCGATCCAGCGCGAGCTGGGCAATGAGAGCGAGGACGGCGACGGCGATGAGATCGCCGAGCTGACCCAGAAGATCGCGACGCTAAAGCTCTCCAAGGAGGCGCGGACCAAGGCGACCGCCGAGCTGAAGAAGCTGAAGACCATGGCGCCGATGAGCGCCGAGGCGACCGTCGTGCGCAACTATCTCGACGTGCTGCTGGGCCTGCCCTGGGGCAAGAAGTCCAAGGTCAAGAAGGACATTGCGGCGGCGCAGGCGATCCTCGACCAGGATCATTATGCGCTGGAGAAGGTGAAGGACCGGATCGTCGAATATCTCGGCGTCCAGGCGCGCACCAACAAGCTGAAGGGGCCGATCCTGTGCCTCGTCGGCCCGCCGGGCGTCGGCAAGACCTCGCTGGGCCAGTCGATCGCCAAGGCGTGCGGGCGCGAGTTCATCCGCCAGTCGCTGGGCGGCGTGCGCGACGAGGCCGAGATTCGCGGCCACCGCCGGACCTATATCGGCTCGCTGCCGGGCAAGATCGTGACCAACCTGAAAAAGGCCGGCACCTCCAACCCGCTGTTCCTGCTCGACGAGATCGACAAGTTGGGCCAGGATTTCCGCGGCGACCCCGCCTCGGCGCTGCTCGAGGTGCTCGACCCCGAACAGAACGCCAAGTTCAACGATCACTATCTGGAGATCGACATCGATCTGTCGGACGTGATGTTCGTATGCACCGCGAACACGCTGAACCTGCCGCAGCCGCTGCTCGACCGCATGGAGATCATCCGGCTGGAGGGCTATACCGAGGACGAGAAGGTCGAGATCGCCGAGCGCCATCTGGTCGCCAAGCAGGTCGAGACCCATGGCCTGAAGGACGGCGAGTTCACGCTGACCCAGGACGGCCTGCGTGCACTGATCCAGCGTTACACCCGTGAGGCGGGGGTTCGCACGCTGGAGCGTGAGATCGCGCGTCTCGCCCGCAAGGCGCTGCGCCAGATCCTGGAGGGGAAGGCGACGTCAGTGACGATCACGCCCGAAAACCTCCACGAGTTCGCGGGCGTGCAGAAGTATCGCCACGGCCTGTCCGAACAGGAGGACCAGATCGGCGCGGTCACGGGCCTCGCCTGGACCGAGGTGGGCGGCGAGCTGCTGACCATCGAATCGGTGACCGTGCCGGGCAAGGGCCAGGTGAAGACCACGGGCAAGCTGGGCGACGTGATGAAGGAATCGGTCCAGGCCGCCTTCAGCTTCGTCCAGGCGCGCAGCCCCAGCTTCGGGATCAAGCCGTCGCTGTTCCATCGCAAGGACATCCATATCCACCTGCCCGAGGGCGCGGTGCCCAAGGATGGCCCGTCGGCGGGTATCGGCCTGGTCACCTCGATCGTCTCGACGCTGACGGGGATCGCGGTGCGCAAGGATGTGGCGATGACCGGCGAGGTCACGCTGCGCGGACGCGTGCTGCCGATCGGCGGCCTGAAGGAAAAGCTGCTCGCGGCGCTGCGGGGCGGGATCACCACCGTCCTCATCCCGCAGGAGAATGAGAAGGATCTGGCCGACATCCCGGCCAATATCCGCGAGGGCCTAAAGATCGTGCCGGTCGCGCATGTCGACGAGGTGCTGCGCCTGGCGCTCGTCGGGCCGCTGGAGGCGATCGACTGGACCGATGCGGACGAGTTGGCGGCGCTGCCGCCCGCGCCGATCCCGGCGGTCGGGGGCGAACGCCACCACTGATCGTCGCATCGCAGGGGCCGTCCGTCGAAGGAGGGACGGCCCTTGTCATCGTCCTGACACGGGCTTCTGTTTGCGCGATCCTTCGCTTTGCGGGAAACGGGGGTTTGACAGCGCCGCCGGGTCCGGCATTATCGGCACTTTGATATTCGGGCGTCAGCAGTTAGGCTCGTTTTAATATCGGGATCATAGGGGGTTATGGAATGAACAAGCAGGAGCTGATCGCCACCGTCGCCGACTCCTCGGGGCTGGCGCGCGGGGATGCGGTCAAGGCCGTGGATGCCGTGTTCGAATCGATTACTGCCGCCCTGAAGAAGGGGGACGAGGTTCGCTTGGTCGGTTTCGGCACCTTTTCGGTGTCCAAGCGCAAGGCGTCGACCGGCCGCAACCCCCGTACTGGCGAGCCGATGACGATCAAGGCGTCGTCGCAGCCCAAGTTCAAGCCGGGCAAGCTGCTCAAGGACTCGGTGAACTGATTTTCTCGATTTTGGGGCTGGACAGGCGGTTCGCCGCCGCCTAAAGGCGCCTCTCCCGGTTACCGGGCGCGTAGCTCAGCGGTAGAGCACACCCTTCACACGGGTGGGGTCACAGGTTCAATCCCTGTCGCGCCCACCATGCAAATGGCAATGGCCGCCCGTCTCTTCCCCGCCGGAAGATGATCGGGCGGCCATTTTGCATTGGCGGAAACGCCGCGCGCGATCCTGTCGGCGACGGCTTCGACATCGCGCCTCGATCATGATGACATTGCGCCGCGCCCATGAGAGCCCCTCCCCTTCAGGGGAGGAGTTGGGGTGGGGCATCGCCACGAACCGGACGCTTGCGAAGGCGCCCCACACCGGGGCTGTCATCCAAGGGCGGCAATCCCCCTGTCATCCTCACGCAGAGAACAGAAAATATCGCCGCATCATAAGATGATGCCGACGGTGGTCGATGATTCCCCCAAGCATTATGAATAGTCCAGCCGCTCGCATGGCTATGTCGGCAAGGCTGCGACAATTAACGGCGATTTAGTGGCTTTGCCCTATGCTTTCCGGCGAAGGAGATTGCCATGCAGCCGGGGTATCGCCGCTCTCACACCGAATATGCCGTCTTTCCCATGGCCATGGCGTTTCAGCCGATCATGGACGTCTCGACCGGCCGACCCATGGCCTATGAGGCGCTGGTCCGGGGCAGCAAGGGGGAAAGCGCGGCGAGCATCCTCGCCCAGGTGACGCCGGACACGCTCTATGCCTTCGACCAGCAATGCCGGGTGACCGCGATCGAGGGGGCGGTGGCCGCCGGGCTGCTCGACGGCGATGCGCGGCTGGCGATCAACTTCCTGCCCGCCACGGTCTATTGCCCGATCGCCTGTCTGGAGCCCACGCTGGAGACCGCGCGGCGGCTGAACCTGCCCCCCGAGCGGTTGATCTTCGAATTTTCGGAGCGCGCCGATCCGGGCGACGGTGCGGCGTTGAAGACGATCCTCGATACCTATTCGCATATGGGCTTCGGCACCGCGATCGACGATTTCGGCGCGGGGCAGGCCGGGCTGACGCTGCTCGGGCAGGTCAGGACCGATTATATCAAGCTCGACATGGCGCTGATCCGGGGAATCGACGAGGCGATGCCGCGCCGCATGATCGTGGAAGGGGTCATCCGCATCGCCGACAAGATGGGCATGGCCGTCATGGCCGAGGGGGTCGAGACGCTCGGCGAATATGACACGCTGCGCCGCCTTGGCGTCCGCTATATGCAGGGCTATCTGTTCGCGCGGCCCGGCTTTCGGTGCCTGCCGCCCGGCACGGTCCCCGAGGAACCGTCCTGGGCGGCGATGGGCTGAGCCGTCCGGGTCAGCGGGGCTCGCCTTCGCCCGCCAGATAGCGGGCCAGCGGGTCGATCATCTCCTTGGGGATGCGTCGCGCGATGACGGGCATGGTCGCATGGCTCTTGCGCGCATCGACGACATTCTTGTCGCCCTGCCAGTGGCGGAGCCGCGCGGCGATATAGCTGGCGCGTTGTCCGGCGATCACCGGATAGGGCTTGCCGGGCGCGTGGCAGCTGGCACAGGCGGGCAATTGCCGCTCGGGCAGGCCCTGCGTCACGATCCGCGCCGCAGCCGCATCGCCGGAAGGACGATCGCCAAGCCCCGGCATGGCGGCGAAACGGCGCGCGGCGGCCTGCATCGCGGCGGGGTCCATCCGCATCGCGACCTGCTGCATCACCGCGCTCGACCGGGTGCCGTTCGCATAGCCCTGAAGCGCGGCGAGGAGATAGGCGGGGCTCTGTCCGCCCAGGATCGGAATGTCGCGGCTCCCGCGCCCGCGACCGTCGGTGCCGTGGCATCCGGTGCAATTGTCCGGATCGACCGCCGGCGACGCCTCGGCGACCAGCGCGCGATACTGGGCCGGGGTCATGTCGGGCAGGCGGCGGACAAAGGCGACCATCCGCCGCACCTCGTCCGGCCGGTCCTGCACCGCCCAGGCGGGCATGCCGGTATATTTGACGCCGTGCTGCAGGATCCAGAACAGCTGCCTGTCGGTCCATTCGCGCGCATTGACCGCCAGATCGGGGGCGGGCGGGGTGGCCGCCTGCATGACGGGAGCGGGCTTCTGGCCCGGCGCGCCGTGGCAGACCGCGCAGGCATTGGCGAAATGCCCCGCCGCGCTGACCAGCCCGCTGGCGTCGGCGGGGTCCTTGGGCGAGGAGAAGGCGGCATGGGTGCGCACCGAGTTGCGCATCGCCCAGTGCAGGAACCAGTCGGTGATCGCCCAGTGTCCGCTCGACGCCGCGAGGTTCATGACCCCCGACCAGGCAAAGGCCATGCCCAGCGCGAACAGGCCGATCAGCGTCGCGACGACGCGTTTCCAGGTGATGCGGATCGTCATGCGTGCGCCTCCTGCCGGACCTGAAGCAAGCGGCCGAGCATCGCGAGACCTCCGCACAGATAGGCGATGCCGCCGACCAGCAGCATGATGACGCCCGCCAGCTGCTGATCCTCCAGCGCGCCCGCGCCGTGATGGCTGTAGAGCGGGCGTGGGGCGAGCCCGATCAGCGCGCCGAGCAAGGTCATATGCATCGAGGTGACGAGCAGCGCGGCCACCCCGCTCGCGCGGTGACGCGGCGCCAGAACGGCGGACCAGAGCCGGAGCCCGGCGATCAGGAAGCTTGCCTGCTCGATGGCCAGCCAGACCGCCTGGTGATCGGCGAGCCGCCGCAGCGCGGGCACATGCCAGCCCCAGACCACCACCGCCTCGACCAGTGCGGCGACCATCGGGCTGGCGAGACGCGGCCAGCGCTCGACGGGGTCGAGCGCATGGCCTTGCAGCCCAAGCGCGACGAGCGGCGCGGCGATCGCCACCGCGATCATGTGCGCGGCCATATGCCCTGTCATGCCCAGCGGGCTGAGCATCCAGCCCAGCGGCAGCAGCGCGAGGCCCGCGATCAGCATGCCGCGCCTCACCGGCAATCCCCCAGCATGAGGACCGGCAGGGCGGTGAAGACGACCGCGATGAAGCTCAGCCCGGCCAGTAGCAGCGTCGAATAGGCCAGGAAGCGCAGCCGGTCGATGTCGGTCCCTTCATTGTGCGGCGGGGGATCGCCCGGCGTGCGCGACTGCTGCCACGCGATCAGCCCCGAGGCGACGATGATCACCAAGGCGACCGCCGTGGCGATGGCGAAGACGGTGGGAAACAGCGCCCATTCGCCGATCTTGGCGCAGGAGACGGCCGCCCAGAGATAGGAGAGCAGGAAATGCACCGCCCAGACGGTCGGCGGCACGATCAGCGTCCACAGCGTGACGCGCAGCCGATGCGCGCGCTTCAGCCAGCGCCTCACAGCCCCGTCTCCGGAAACAGCCCGACTGTCAGATAGGTGACGATCGCGGTCAGCGCGAAGAAATGCGCATAGACGGTGATGTTGCGGATGTCGGCGTCATGGGCGGGCGTCATCCGGCCCGCCAGGCTGCGCGCCAGCGTATAGAGCTGCATGATGACCATGACGGCAGCGTGGACGACGGTCCAGACGACCAGCCCCCAGACGATCGCCGGATAGACATTGGCCTCGGGGTCGAGCCCGCTCAGGCTGGCGAGTCCGGCGAACAGGCTGGCCCCCGCTGCGCCCGCGCCGACCAGCAGCATCAGGCGCGCCGCCGCGACGCTGCCCCGCGCATGGACCTCGCGCGCCCGCCAGCGTCGCCGCCCAGCTGCCCAGCGACAGTCCCAGCGCCAGCATCGGCCCGCCGATCCCCGGCCCGTCGAACCCGGCGCCGAAATCGGGATGGATCGTCCAGTAGAAATAATAGCCGAAAACGAGGCCCGAAAAGGCGGTCGCATCGGCCATCATCGTGATGAACATCGCCCACCATCCCGGCGCGGCGGGCCCCGAGATATAGAGCGGCATGCGCATGCCGTGACCGATCGGCTTTTCGGGCTTTTCGGGAATCTCGGCGGTATCCCACAGCCACCAGACGATCGCCGCCAGCGTCACCACCCCGAACAGTGCGGCCAGCCAATAGAGGTGATAGGTGGTCAGGATGAACACCGCGCCCAGCGCCACGGCGGTCGCCATCGGCTTGACGCTGGGCGTGCCCAGCCGGATCACCGAGACGGGCTTGGCATCGAGGACCGAAGTAATGATCGTCTCGCGGCGGCCTTCCTCGGCATCGGGCAGGAAGAAGCGGCCCTCATCGACCTTGGCGACGAAATCCTTCTGGTCCCAGATCGGATAGCGGCTCTCGATCAGCGGGACCGAGCGGATGCCCCAATCCTCGTCATCCGGATGCGCCAGCCATTCCAGCGTGCCCGCATTCCACGGATTGCGCGACGCCTTGGCGCGGGTCGGCGACAGAGCTAGGTCGATGACCAGCACGAGGACGCCCGTCGCGAACAGGTAGGAGCCCGCCGTCGAGGCGAGGTTGAGCCAGCCGATATTGAGCTCCGCCGGATAGGTGAAGACCCGGCGCGGCATCCCCTCCAGCCCCGACAGGTGCATCGGGAAGAAGGTCAGGTTGACCCCGACGAACATGATCCAGAAGGCGGTCCGCCCCAGCCGGTCGGACAGCTTCTTGCCGGTGATCAGCGGCCAGTAATAATAAAGCCCGCCGAACAGCGGCAGCAGCGTGCCGCCGATCAGCACATAATGCAGGTGGGCGACGACGAAATAGGTGTCGTGGGCCTGCCAGTCGAACGGCGCGACCGCGACCATCACCCCGGTCAGCCCGCCGATGACGAAGATGGCGAGGCTGCCGCTCGCATAGAGGAGCGGCGTCGACCATTTGACCTTGCCCGCCCATAGCGTGGCGATGAAGGCAAAGATCTGCACGCCGGTCGGGATGGCGACCGCCTCGGACGCGGCGGAGAAGAAGGCCAGGCTGATCTTGGGCAGGCCGGTCGCGAACATGTGGTGGACCCACAGGCCGAACGACAGGAAGGCGGTGCCGACCGCCGCCAGCACGATCCACGGATAGCCGAGCAGATGCCGCTGGGCGAAGGTCGGGATCATCATCGCGAACAGCGCGATGGAGGGCAGGAAGACGATATAGACTTCCGGATGGCCGAAGATCCAGAACAGGTGCTGCCACAGCAGCGGATCGCCCCCGCGCGCGGCGTCGAAGAACGGCCAGTCGAGCAGCCGCTCCATCTCGAACAACAGGTCGCCCGCGATCAGCGGCGGGAAGGCGAACAGGATCATCACCGCCACGACCAGGATGTACCAGGCATAAAGCGGCATCAGGTTCAGCCGCATCCCGGGCGGGCGGCATTTCAGCACGCCGACGATCAGCTCGACCGCGGCGGCGACCGACGACACCTCGATAAAGGACAGGCCCAGCATCCAGATATCGGCGCCCAGCCCCGACAGGTCGGTGCGGGTGGTCAGCGGCGGATACATGAACCAGCCGCCATCGGGCGCGGCGTTGAAGAAGATTGAGCCGGAGACGAAGACGCCGCCGATCAGGAAGCTCCAATAGCCAAAGGCCGACAGGCGCGGAAAGGGCAGGTCGCGCGCGCCGAGCAGCTGGGGCAGCAGGATGATCGACACCGCCTCGAACATCGGCACGGCGAACAGGAACATCATCACCGAGCCGTGCAGCGTGAACAGCTGGTTGAAGGTGTTCGCCGAGACAAGGTCGTTGTCGGGCACCGCCAGCTGGGTGCGCATGATGAGCGCCAGCACCCCGGCGAACAGCATGAAGCCGAAGGCGGTCAGCGTGTACCAGACGCCGACGCGGTTGTTGTTGGTGTCGGTCCAGCGCAGGAACAGGCCGCTCGGCGGTTTCCATACCGCGCGAAGCCTCTCCTCCTGCGCGGCGCGGAGGGCGGGATCGTCCTGGGCGTGGAGACTCATTTCAGGCCTTGCAGATAGCGGGTGAGGGCCATGGCCTGATCCTGCGACAGTTGCGGGAAAGACGGCATACGGACGCCCGGCTTGGTCTTTTCGGGGTGGCGGATGAACCCTGCGACATTGGCGGGGGTCATCGGCAGGATGCCCGCCGCCAGCGTCCGGCGCGATCCGAAATGGGTAAGGTCGGGGCCGATTCGCGTCCGCGCGGTCACGCCCGCGACCGTGTGGCAGCCGCCACAGCCATTGGCGGCGAACAGCCGCGCGCCCTCGCCATCGCTTGCCACCGCCGGGCGGCGCTGTCCGGCCAGCCAGGCGTCGAACGCGGCGGGGGGCATGGCGATGACGTCGAACGCCATCAGCGCATGGGACAGGCCGCAGAATTCGGCGCACTGCCCGCGATAGCGGCCGGGCTTGTCGGCGCGGACGACCAGCGTGTTGGTGCGGCCGGGAATCATGTCCATCTTGCCCGCCAGCCCCGGAATCCAGAAGCTGTGCACCACATCGCCCGCGCCCAGGCGGAAGGCGACGGTGCGGCCGGTGGGGATGCGGATCTCGTTGGCGCTCTCGACCGGGGTCCCGGCGGCGGGGCGATAGGTGACGCGCCACCAGAATTGCTCGCCATCGACCGCGATCTGCAGGTCGGCGGGCGCGACCGGGCGCGGGCGCATATAGGGAAGCGAATAGGCGAGCAGCCCGAGCAGGACGATCGTCGGGATGATCCCGCCCAGCCACAGCACGATCCGCATCCCGCCCCGATGGCTGATCGCTCCCTCGGGCGCGCGGACGGCATGGCGCATCAACAGCGCGACCGCCGCCGCGATCACCACCGCGCCGACCAGCATGATGATGAAAAGATGACGGATATCGACCGCATCCGCGCCGAACGGGGCCAGGGTCGACTGATGCACATTGCATCCGGCCAGCAGGCTGGCCGCCGCAATCGTTCCGATGATGCTAGTCCCCCGCATCCCGCCCGAACGCTTCGGTCGCGAAACGGTTCATGCAATCTTCATCGAAGCGTCATTTTTCCGGCGCGTTGCGACGCGCGACCTCGCTCGCCAGCACGGTGGCGAAGCCCAGCCAGGCGGCCAGCGGCACCACGCTGGCGGCGGCCGGGCGGTCTATCTTCCATGCGGTGGCGGCCAGCGTGGCGGTGCCCAGGGTCATCGCCCCTGCCGCGACCGCGCTGGGACCGGGGCGGCGGGCCCGGAAGAACAGCTCGGTCCAGCCGCCGATCATCGCGCTGTTGCCCAGCCACAGCGCCACCGCCGCATTGCGACGCGGCGAGGCGGGCGCGCGCAGCAGGCGATAGCCGCCCACGCCCGCCAGCGTCTCCAGCACCGGCCAGACCGCGCCGAACAGCTTGTCGGGCGGGGTGAAGCCGGGCTTGTCGAGCCGGGCATACCAGCGGCGGATGCCCGGATGCGACCGGTCGGGGGCGTTGCGCCGCCCGACCAGCGCGCTCAGCCCCAGCACGGCGGCCGCCGCGCCGCCCGCGATCAGCGGCGACAATCCGGTGGAGCGGGTGGCGTTCATCATCGTCTCTCCGAAACTCATGCTATCGGAGCGACAACGAGCAGGCGCCCCGGCCGTTCAGCGGACCCGCGAATTTACGCCCGCGCCATTCCCCGTCGCATCGCCACCGCGATGCGGTCCAGCAGCGCGACGACCAGCAACGACAGGCCGAACAGCGGCAGGATCACGCCCGCGACGACCAAAGCGACGACCAGCCCGCGAATCCGCGCGCCCGACAGCCGCGGCGGCGCGCCCAGCCGTCCCGCCGGACGCCGCTTCCACCACATCGCGACCCCGCTGATCGTGAGCCCCCAGATGGCGAGGCACGGGATCAGCATCAGCAACTGGTTCGCCAGCCCGAAATACTGACCCATGTGCAACTGCACCCCGGACTCCACCGCACGGCCGACAATGCCATATTGGGCATAGCGGACCTCCGGCCCGATCGGGCGGAACGTGTATCGGTCGATATAGAGCGTCTTCTGCCCCTCCGGGCGGCCGGGATAGGTGAAGACGGTATAGACGCCGCGCGGCCCCTTGGGCAGGAACAGCCGATAGCTGCCCGACCAGCCATGAGCGGCCAGGATCGCCGTCACCCGGTCGGTCCCCCGGATCACCGCCGGATCGCGCGTCGTGCCGGGGGTGGCGGGGCTGTGATCGGCATGGTCGCCCGACATGGCGGCCATGCCCGACTGCGGCATCGGCGCATCCTCCAGCGTCCAGGGTGCCTCGCCCAGCGCCGCCTTCATCGGGATGCTCCGGGGGATATTGTACTGGCGGAAGGAGGGAGGATAGCCGATCCCCGCCGCCGCGCTGACCCGGTGGAGCAGCGGGCCGCTGATCCCCGCCCAGGGCAGGCCGGTGACGATCAGGAATCCGATCAGCGCCACGCTCCACAGGCCCAGGGGCGCATGGAGCTCGCGCCAGAAACGCCGTCCCCGCCCCGACAGGCGTGGATAGAGCGTGCCCGCCGCGCGCCAGCCCCCGCGCGGCCACCACAGGATCAGTCCCGTCGCCAGCAGGACCAGCGCCCAACTGACCGCCAGCTCGACCAGCCGCTCGCCCGCCACGCCCATCAGCATCGACCGGTGCATGGCGTCGGCCCAGCCGACCAGGGTGCGGTCATAGACCACGCTGCCCAGCACGCGCCCCGTGCCGGGATCGACTGCGACGCGCAGCGGCTCGCCATGGTCGGGCGTCACGAACACGACTGCGGCGCGATCGGCGGTGTCGGGCATGTCGACCCGCGAGGCGGAGCCGGGATGCGCCGCCAGCGCCGCCGCGATCATCCGCGACATCGGGACGTCGCCGCGATGCGGCGCGACGAACCGCAGCCCGGGGTAGAGCGCGTCGGTCAACGCGCCGTTGAACAGATAGATGGCGCCCGTCGCGCTGAGTATCAGCAGGACGGGCGCGACCAGCAATCCCGCCCAGAAATGCCATCGCCAGATGGTGCGGTGAAAGGCGGCGTGGGATGCGGGGTAGGCGGAGGGGGCGCCGGACGGGAACCGGTCCGGCATTGGGGACGATATCAGCATGAAGGCGCTTTCGACCGGCCCGTATCGGCATGGCCGATAACGGGACGAGGATCGGAAAGGGGCATCGCGCGTGCGACACCCGACGAAACGCGGTCAGCGGTGCGCGGGCGGTCCCCGAAGCGGTGGGCGGAGATGGAGCGGCGCGGCCGGGCGCGATATGGCTGGCGCGACCAGCCCCGTCGCCATGACGAAGGCGATGAACGCGGCCAGCAGGACCGGATCGACCGCCGCCAGCCCGGCCGTGGACAGCCCCGAAAAGGCGCAGGGCAGGTCGGCCCCATGCTCGCGCCCGCGATGGTCGTGCGAACCATGGGCGGGGGCGGTCGCGGCGGACAGGCCATGCCCGTGGCCATGCGTCATCGGCGGGGCGGCCTGGGCGGCATGGGCGGGCGGAGCGGCGCTGCCCGGACACAAAGTGATCGCCATATGCCCCCCGACATCGCCGAGCATATAGCCGGTCGGCACGATCAGCCTGAGCAACAACGCCGCCGCGCACAGCAGCACGGCCCCATGGCGTTGCGCGAGCAGGCTTCGGATCGCCGTCACCCGACCGGCCTAACCGCCCCGGTCCGGCCTGTCACCCGGACAGATCGACTTTGGCGCGCGACAGGGGTCCCTGACGACGGTTCATGAGGAAAAGGCTAACGATTTCTGAAGACTGTTGCTTCTATACCGTATTATGGCACCCGGCGACGCATCGTTAGACAATGGCATGATGGCGCAATCATCTTTGGAATTCCTACGCGGCCTGTCGGGCCAGGTGGTGGACGAGATCACCGCCTTCGACTGGGGCGCGACGTCGCTCGGCGCGCCGGACACATGGCCGGTCGCGCTGCGATGCCAGCTGGCGACGATGCTTGCCTGTCCGGTGCCGATGTATCTGGTCTGGGGGCCGGACCTGATCTCCTTCTACAACGACGCCTATCGGCCGATCCTGGGCTATCGCGCGGCGACGGCGATGGGCATGCCGTTCCGCATCCTGTGGGGCAGCATCTGGGACGACATCTCGCCGCTGGTCGACAAGGCGCTGTCGGGCGGGGTCGCGCAGGTCACCGACATGCGGCTCGACCTGGCGCGCGAGGGGCGGCCCGAGGAAAGCTACTGGACCTTTTCCTATTCGCCGGTCTTCGACGATGACGGCGGGATTGCGGGCATGGTCTGCGTCACGGGCGAGACGACCGCGCGGGTGCTGGCCGAACGGCGGCAGCGCGAGGCGGATGAGCGGCTGGACCTGGCGTTGAGTTCGGGCGCGCATGTCGGCCTGTGGGACTGGGACGTGTGCAACGACTCGGTCCGCTCCGATGCGCGCTTCGCGGCGATGTACGGGGTCGATCCGGCGGCGGCCGAGCGGGGCATGCCGATCGCCGAGTTCTTCCAGGGCATCCACCCCGACGATCGGGAGCGCGTCCAGGCCGAGGTCGGCGCCGCGATGGCGGAGACCGGCATCGGCCGGGAGGGGCGCTTTGTCTCCGAATATCGGCTGGTCGAAGCCGATGGCACGGTCCATTGGGTCTCGGCGCAGGGCCGCTGCATTCCCGACGCGACGGGGCGCTGCGTCCGCTTTCCGGGGGTCAGCTTCGACATCACCCAGCGGATCCGCGTCGAACACCAGCTGCGTGAGAGCGAGGCCCGCGCCCGCCAGAATGCCGAGCGGGTGCAACTGGCGCTGGAGGCCGGGGCGATCATCGGCACCTGGTTCTGGGACCTGCCGACCGACCGTTTCACCGTGGACGAGCCGTTCGCGCGCACCTTCGGGCTGGACCCCGCGCTCGGCCATGACGGGCTGAGCCTGGCGCAGGTGGTGGAGACGGTCCACCCGGACGACCGCGCGGGACTGGCCGAGGCGATCGACGAGGCGATCGCACGGGGCGGCGCCTATGCGCATCAATATCGCGTGCGCCGCCGCGACGGCCATTATCACTGGCTGGAGGCGAATGGGCGGGTCGATCATGCGCCCGACGGCACGCCGCTGCATTTCCCCGGCGTGCTGATCGATGTCGGCAGTCGCCGGGCGCTGGAGGCGGAACGCGACTGCGCGATCGCCGAGCTGCGCGCGCTGACCGACCAACTCGAACAGCGCGTGGCCGATCGCACCGCCGAGCTGATGCGCGCCGAGGAGGCGCTGCGCCAGTCGCAGAAGATGGAGGCGGTGGGACAGCTGACCGGCGGGCTGGCGCATGATTTCAACAATCTGCTCGCCGGTATCTCGGGCTCGCTGGAACTGATGGCGTTGCGGCTGTCGCAGGGGCGCATCGCCGATGTCGACCGTTACATGGACGCGGCGCAGGGCGCGGCGCGACGGGCGGCGGCGCTGACCCACCGGCTGCTCGCCTTTTCGCGGCGCCAGACGCTCGCTCCGCGCGCGACCGATATCGCCGCGCTGGTCGGCGGCATGACCGACCTGATCCAGCGCACGGTCGGCCCGGCCATCAAGCTGGAGACGCGCGGCGCGGACGATCTGTGGACCGTGCTGGTCGATGCGCCGCAGCTCGAGAATGCGCTGCTGAACCTGTGCATCAACGCGCGCGACGCCATGCCCGAAGGCGGGCGGATCACGATCGAGATGGTCAACCGGCACCTCGCCGATGACAATGCGCGCTTCGGCGACATACCCGAGGGCGACTATCTGGTGCTGTGCGTCACCGATACCGGGACCGGCATGACCCCCGACGTCATCGAAAAGGCGTTCGACCCCTTCTTCACCACCAAGCCGCTGGGGCAGGGGACTGGGCTGGGGCTGAGCATGATCTATGGTTTCGCCCAACAGTCGGGCGGCCAGGTCCGCATCCAGTCGACGCCGGGCGAGGGGACGACCGTCCACCTCTATCTGCCGCGCCATGACGGGCTGGTCGAGGCGGAGCAGTCCGGCCCCGCCGCCGCGCGCGAAAGCGCAAGCGGCGCGGGCGAGACGGTGCTGATCGTCGACGACGAGGCGACCGTGCGGCTGATGATCGCCGATGTGCTGCGCGACATGGGCTATCGGGTGATCGAGGCGGGCGACAGCGCCGCCGGGCTCGCCCTGCTGCGCTCGGACCGGCGGATCGACCTGCTCGTCACCGATGTCGGGCTGCCCGGCGGCATGAACGGGCGCCAGATGGCCGAGGCGGGGCGGGAAATCCGCCCCGATCTGAATATCATGTTCATCACCGGCTATGCGGAGAGCGCGGTGCTGAACAGCGGGCATCTGGCGCCGGGAATGCAGCTGCTGACCAAGCCCTTCACGGTGGATGCGCTGGTCACGGGCATCCAGGCGGCGATGGGCGCGGGTGCGCGACGGTACGATCCCCACACGTCCTGATCCGCGGCGACGGCACCCGGTCGCGCCCCCGGACGGGCTTGCGCATCATCCCCGAAATCGTGATGGAAAGCGGCGCGTAACGGGAGATATGGGCATGGCGATCGAACTCATCTGCCTGGATGCGGACGACACGCTCTGGCACAATATGCGGCATTTCGCCGAGACCGAGGAGGCGCTGGTCGGCCTGCTCGCCCCCTTTGCCGAGGCGCGGGTGGCGCGTGCGACGCTGGAAGCATGCGAGGGGCGCAATCTGCGGCTCTATGGCTATGGCGCGAAGGGCTTCACCCTGTCGATGATCGAGACGGCGGTGGAGCTGGCCGGGCCGACCCTGCCGACCGAGCTGGTCGCACGGCTGCTGGAGGCGGGGCGGCGGTTGCTCGCGCATCCGGTCGAACTGCTCGACGGCATCGCCGAGACGATGGCGGCGCTGGCCGAGCGGGGGCGGCTGGTGCTGGTGACCAAGGGCGACCTGCTGCATCAGGAGGCCAAGCTGGCGGCCTCCGGGCTGGGGGCGCATTTCGCCGATGTCGCGATCGTCAGCGACAAGACGCCCGACACCTTCGCGCGCATCTTCGACCGCCACGGCGTCGCACCGGAGGCGGCCGTAATGGCGGGGGACTCGATGCGCTCGGACATCCTGCCCGCGCTGAAGGCGGGCGCCTGGGCGGCCTATATCCCCCAGCCGCTGGCCTGGAGCCATGAAGCGGGGGAGGTGCCGCAGGATCATCCGCGTTTCCGGCAACTCGACCGGCTGGGCGACCTGCCCGGCTGGATCGATACGATCGGCTGAGCGGGCTTCAGCCCGGATCGCTTTCCTCGCCGACAATGGCCCCTTGCGAAACATCGGCGCCGTCATGCGCGAAACCGTTGCGATGGATGCGGACCCCGGCGGTCGTCACCGGCACCTTGAGCGCGGGTGCCACCTCGGGGCCGTCATCGGCGACGAGGCGCGAGGGATCGCCCCGGTGGATGGTCACGCCGTTGACCGCTTCGGGCGCGACGGCGGCGATACTGTCGGCCATGGCCGGGGCGGCGGCGCGGACCGGGATGGCGGGCTCGACCCCGGCATAGCCCTGTCGGAAGGACAGGTCGCGCTCCAGCGCACCGCGCCAGCGATAGAAGATATGGCTGCCCACCGCGCCGATCCGGTTCAGGCTGGAGGCCCACCAGGGCAGGACGTAATTGGCGTGGTAGAAGGTCGCCGCGCCGACCGGCGCATAGACGAGCCCCGCCAGCGCGCCCTGCGCCACCGCCGCCGCGCGGGCCCAGGCGTTGGGGTCGCGCGGCTGGTCCATCGACCCGTCGCAGGTGAAGCTGAACTGGCACCCGGTCGAGCGATCCGAGCCCTGATAGACGACGCCGCAGATGCTCTTGGGAAAGGCGCGGTCGCGCACGCGGTTCAGCACCACCTGTGCCACCGCACGCTGGCCATCGACCGGCTCGGAGCGCGCCTCGTAATAGATGGCGGCGGTCAGGCATTCGGCGGCGCGCGCGCGGCGTCCCGCGCGGTGCGGGCGATGCCGTGGAAGGCGGGAGCGGCGGCCATCTCGATCGGGGTGCCCGGTGCCAGCGTCTCAGGCAGGTCGGTCTCGGGCACGTCGAGCGCGAGCTGGCGCAGCAGCGTCCGCGTGGTCGGCGGGGGCACGTCCAGCGTCAGATGCGGACGGGCCCGGCGCACCGGCGTGCACGAGGTGGCGACCGCCAATGTCGCGATCAACATCAGCCAGCGCCGCATGACATCCGCTTTCCAACCCGCCCGTTCATGGACGCCGCTCTAGGGCGGACAGGGTTAGAAAGCGGTTAAGTCACCGGAAACGGACGCGTCTGTTCGCCGTCAGAAGCGCGCGCCCGCCTCCAGGCCATAGAAGCGCGGCTCGCCCGCGATATAGGTGGGCGCGTCGAACATGCCGCCGGTATTCCCGGCATCGATCAGATAGCGCTTGTCGGTCAGGTTGCGCGCGAAGCCCCCGACATGGAACCGGCCCCGGTCGCCGAATTCCAGCCCGGCGCGCAGATTGACCAGCGTATAGCCCCCCTGCGAAATCGCCGCGCTGTTGGGCAGTTCGAAGAACACCTTGGAGCGATAGGTCGCGCTGGGCGTCGCATAGAAGGTCGCCGACGCGCCCACGGGAATGCGCAGGCTCGCCCCGCCAGAGGCGGTCGTATCGGGCTGGAGCCGGAAGCGGTTGCCCGCGAACACGCCATTGGCCGGATCGTCGGCGATGCCGCCATCGATATAGGCGAAGGTCGCGAACAGGTTCAGCCAGCGATGGACCGCCAGATTGCCCTCCAACTCGACCCCGATATTGTTCGCCGAGCCCGCGCTGCGCGTGACGGTCAGCCCGTTTTCGAAGACCGAGACCTGAAAGCCCTTGTAACGCTGGTAGAAGACCGAGGCGGCGCCGGAGAAGGGGCCGACCCGCCCCTTGATGCCGCCCTCGTAATTCCAGACGCTTTCCTCGGGCACGATCTGCAACCGGGGCACCGCGCCCGAATTGGCGACGCTGAGCGGCACGACGCGCTGCGCATCGAGCTGGACCACCGGCGAGCGGCGACCCTTGCTGATCGTCGCATAGAGGTTCACCCCGCCGCCCAGCCGATAGAGCGCGTTGAAGCGCGGCAGGATCGCGGCATAGCTGCGCTGCGCGGTGAAGACCTGTCCCTTGGTGTTGGCCGCGCCGAGCAGGCTGGTGAAGATGCCCGCGCCCGCCAGCAACCGGCTGTCGGGCATGACCGAGCTATAGGCCGAACGCCGGTCCTCGATCAGCACGCGCGCGCCCGCGGTCAGCTCCAGCGCCGGGGTGGGCATCCAGCTGGCGTCGCCGAACACCGAATAGCTGTTGTTGCGCCCGTCATTGGCGAAGCTGGCGCTATAAGGCAGGACGGTCGCGGCCCCGCGCGACAGGATCGCGGTGGCGCGCGTCGCCGGGATGGTGCCGTTGGCCGCGACGCAGGCGGTGCCGGTCGGCAGTCCGGCGGCGTTCAGCATCTGGCGGATGGGGGCGAAGTCGCGCACGACCGAACAGGCCAGATAGGTGCCTTCCTCGGTCGAGAAGGGCACGCGCTGCTGTCCGTTTTCGAAAAAGGCGTTCCAGCCGAACGAGGCGCGGGCCTTGGCTCCCTCGAAGGCGAAGCGGCCCTCATGGCTCCACTGGTCGCCGCGCGCATCCTCGCCGAACTCCAGATACCAGGCGGGGCCGCCATCCGCGTCGAAGACCTCGAGCGCGTCGAACCGGCGATAGCCGTTGACCGTGGTGAAGGTGATGCCCGGCGCGACATCGACCGCGACGGTCAGGTTGGCGTCATAGACGTTGCGCGTCAGCCCCAGCTTGCGCGCGCCCGGCACTTCGGCGGAAAAGGGCGAACCCGACAGCTCGGCATAGCCGTAATCCCCCGTTTGTCCGCCGGTGGGGGCGAAGACCCGACTCTTGAACGCGGTGCCGGGATTGCGCTGTCCGTCATAGGTCAGGATCAGGTCGGCGGTCAGCGAACTGTTGGGCGTCCAGCGCAGCGATCCACGCAGGCCGCGCTGGTCCTGTCCATTCAGGTCGTCCTGGTCGACGCGACCCTGATTCTGGTTGGGGATTTTCGGGTCCCCCGCGATGTTGCGGACATAGCCGTCGCGATATTTATAGGCGAAGGCGATGCGCCCCGCGAGCACGTCGTTGCCCGCATTGAGGAAACCCGACACCTGGGTACGGTCGAAATTGCCATAGGAGGCGACGATCCCGCTTTCGGTCCCCGCATGGGGGCGCGCCGAGATGATGCTGATCGCGCCGACCGCGGCGGCGGTGCCGAACAGCGTCGCCTGCGGTCCCTTGGCGACCTCGATCCGTTCGATATCGTACAGGTCCTGATAGGCGCCCTGCTTCCGGCTGGTGTCGATGCCGTTGTAATAGACGGTGACGCGTGCGCCCTGCTGTGCCGAGCCGGAGTCCGACGTGATGCCCCGGATCACGAAGCCGGGGCTGTTCGCGCTCTGCTCCTGGATCTGGAGGCCGGGGATATATTGCGCGACCTCGGACAGCGAATTGACGCCCAGATCGGCCATGCGCGCGCCGGTGACGGCGGTGACGGTCAGCGGCACGTCCGCGATCCGCTGCTCGCGCTTCTGTGCGGTGACGATGACGTCGGCCTTGTCGTCCGCATCGCGCGGATCGCCTTGCGGCTGGATCATCGCCTGCGCCCCCGCCGATGCGATGAGGGCCGTCTGCGACAGGCCGAGCAGGATTGTGGCCACCGTCAGGCGGCCTGTGGTCGAATGCATTTTTCCCCCCGAAGGACTTTGTTTCGGGCTTCGTAGCTAGCAGGGATTACCAGTCGGTGTCCGGCTTGTTTCAAATCCGTGACGGCGTTCCACATGTGTCGCCAAATCGTCATCCGCACGCCATCCCCCTGTCGTGGGCGGGGATTAGCCGTGCGGTCCGAAAGGACTGACACGATGACGATCATGAACCGACGCCGCGCGATGGCGCTGATGGGAAGCGGGGCCGCGCTGGCCATGCCCGCCGGAATGGCGCAGGCCGCGACCGGCGCGGTAAGCTTCGACCACGGCGTCGCGAGCGGCGATCCGGCCCCCGACGGCGCGATCCTGTGGACCCACGCCACCCCGGGGGAGGGCGATGCGGCGCGGGACGTGGCGCTGACCTGGCATGTCGCGCCGATCGGCGGCCATGATGCGGTGGGCCTGCGCACGGGCCGCGTCTCGGCCCGCGCCGCGCGCGACCACACCGCCAAGGTCGAAGTGACCGGCCTCCAGCCCGGCCGCGACTATCGCTACTGGTTCGAGGCGGCGGGCCAGCGCTCGCCCGAGGGGCGGTTCCGCACCCTGCCGCGCGGGGCCGTCGAGGATGTCGTGCTGGCGGTGGTGTCGTGCCAGCTCTATCCCGGCGGTTTCTTCAACGCCTATGACGCGATCGCAAAGACCGAGCGGCTCGACGCGGTGCTGCATCTGGGCGACTATATCTATGAATATGGCGCGGACGGCTATGGCACCGATCGCGGGCACAAACTCAACCGCCTGCCCGAACCCGCGCACGAGATCGTGACGCTCGCCGATTACCGCCAGCGTCATGCCCAGGTGAAGCGCGACCCCGACATGCAGGCCGCGCACGCCCGCGCCGCCTTCATCTGCGTGTGGGACGATCACGAGGTCGCCAATGACGACTGGATCGGCGGCGCGGAGAACCACCAGCCTGCGACCGAGGGCGACTGGGGCCGGCGCAAGGCGGCGGCGATGCAGGCCTATTTCGAATGGATGCCGATCCGCGATCCCCGACCCGGCCAGCCCTGGGAGGCGATCAACCGCAGCTTCGACTTCGGCGATCTGGCGACGCTGGTGATGGTCGAGACGCGGCTGCTCGCCCGGTCGAAGCAGGTCCATGCCAAGGGCGCCGCGCCCGAGCCGGACGAATATGCCGCGATGATGGCCGAGCGCGCCCGACCCGACCGCGAACTGCTGGGCGCGAACCAGCTGGACTGGATCGAGCGGACGCTGACCCGCTCGGTCAAGGCGGGCACGGCGTGGCAGGTGATCGGCAACCAGGTGGTGATGGCGCGGATCGACGGCCCCGATCTGGAAAAGCAGATGGGTCCGGCGGGCTATGCCAAACTGACCGAGCGCCTGTCCGAAACCGAGCATCGCAATCTGGCCAAGGCGCAGGCCGGGTATCGCGCGGGCCTGCCGCTCAACTTCGACAGCTGGGACGGGTATCCGGCAGCGCGCGAGCGGCTTTATGCCGCCTTTCGCCGCGCGGGCAGTCGGCCGGTCGTCCTGTCGGGCGACAGCCATGCGGCCTGGGCGAACGACCTGTACGATGCGAACGGCACGCTGGTCGCGGCCGAGTTCGCGGGCACCTCGATCACCAGCCCGTCCTGGGGCGACATGATGCCCGGGATCGGCCGCGAGATCGCGGCGGCCAATCCGAAGGTCGTCCGCTTCTGCGACCAGGAGGACAAGGGCTGGCTGCACCTGACGCTGACCCGCGACAGCGCGACGGCGCGCTACATGACCGTGTCGACCGTCATGGCCAAGCCCTATGCGCCGGGCTGTGCGGCGATCTGGCGGACGCGGACCGGCGCCGCCGCGCCGATCGAGTCGCTGCCGGCCTGACCCGCGGCGCGCCCCTCCTCCGTCGTTACCGCCGCGCGGCGGGGGAGGGGCCGCCGTGCACCGCCGCCAGCACGGCGGCGACCAGCTTTGCGTCATCATGGTCCAGATAATGATTGCCCGGCAGGCCGATCACCCTGGCCGGACCGCCCTTCAGCAGGGGACACAGGCTGTCCTTTTCCTTCAGCCCATAGATGCAGGTGAGCGGGGCCCAGTCGATCGTACGCGCGGTGGTGATGGCATAGCTGTCCGGCTTGCCCATATAGGCGATCCCGGTCGGGTCGGAGCGGAAGAAGGCGGTCTGCCCCGGCACCACCAGCACGATCGCCGCCACCCGTGCGCGCAGATCGGCGGGCAGGTGCGCCAGCCCGGTCTGGAGCATGTCCGCGCCATAGGATTGCCCCACCAGCACCAGCCGCCGGTCGCCCGCCTCCGCGACGGCGCGGCGGACCGCGTCGGCGATGACCGCATCGACCTGTTCGCGCGTCCGGTGAACCCGGAACAGCACCGGCGAATTGATGCCGATGACCTCGATCCCCGCCGCGCTCAGGCCGCGCGCCACCACGCCCCCCATGCCATAGCGCAGCCCCATGTCGCCCGAGAGGGACAGGACCAGGATCGGCTGTGCCCGCCCCTGCGCCGGAAAGCGCATGACCGGGTCGCGTGCAAAATAATTGCCTGAATAGAGCAGGATGGCGATGCCGCCGACGAGCAATGCCGCAACCCCGGCAAGGATACGCCCGCGATGGCGGCCAAGACGTGAAAGTAGAACGGACATAACCTTTCCTAAAGGGTCGGGCGGCTACTTGCCATGCATCGATGTGTCGGGGCGCGGCCGTCACATGAAAAATCTGTAATATCGCGATCACCCGCTCTATGCGCGACGTCTGCCATCGGCGGGGGGATGGAAACATGCGGGCGGCATAGGGGCACCCGCATCATATGGTAACGAACCGGGGACCGACGCAGTGACCAAGCCGATCTTCTTTGACCCGACGGGCCGTCGGGGCGCGTGGGCGCGGCGTGCGGTGGCCGTCCTGATCCTGTCGGTGATCGTCGCCGCGATCGCCTTTGCGACCACACTGGTCGCGGTGCCCAACTCGGGCGTGCTGCCGCTGCCCTTCGCGCGGCGCCAGGCGATGACGCTGGAGCCGACCGCGCAGCTGAAGGGGCGGCGCGGCGCATGGTTGCCGCGCCGGTCGGTGGCGCAAGGGCATAGCCCGCTGACCATCGCCTTCTACACGCCCGGCAATGACTCGGCGCTGGCGTCGCTCCATGCGCATATGGGGCAGATCGACTGGCTGGTGCCCAGCCTGATGAACGTCGCGGGCGCCAAGGGCGAACTGACGATCAGTAACGATCCCAAGCTCGCCACCCTGTTGTCCCGCGCCGCCCGGCCGCCCCGGCTGTTGCCGATGGTTCAGAACCTGACCGCCGACGAATGGGACGGCACGACGATCGCGCGGATCATCGCCAGCCCGGCGGCGTCCGAGAAGCTGGCCACCCGGCTCGGCCAGTCGGTGACGGCCAATCGCCAGTCGGGCCTGGTCATCGACTTCGAGAACCTGCCCGCCAGCGCCATGGCGGGCTATCCCCGGCTGCTCCAGCGGATCAAGGCGCATCTGCCCAAGGGCGCGGTGCTGGCCGTCACCGTCCCCGCCGAGGACGAGGCGTGGCAGTTGCAGCGGCTGGCGCGCGTTGTCGACCGCATCATCCTGATGGCCTATGACCAGCATTGGCAGACCGGCACCCCCGGCCCGATCGCGGCGCAGCCCTGGTTCCTGCAATCCTCCGAAAAGGCGCTGCGCGAGGTCGGCCGCGACAAGCTGATCGTCGCGCTCGGCAGCTATGCCTATGACTGGCCCGCCAAGGGCCCGGCGGAATCCAAGTCTATCGAGGAAGCCTGGCTGATCGCGCATGACAGCCAGGCGAAGGTCAGCTTCGACCCGGCCAGCGGCAATGCGGGTTTCGCCTATGACGAGAATGGCGAGCATCACACCGTCTGGATGCTCGACGCCGCGACCAGCTGGAACCAGCTCCAGGCGCTGAAGCGTCTCGGCATCGACGACATCGCCTTCTGGCAGCTGGGGTCCGAGGATCCCGGCCTGTGGGCGGATTTCGCCGCGTTCCGCAGCACGGCGCGCGGGGTCATCCCGCGGCTGGGCGCGGTCGCCTCGCCGCTGAACGTCGATGTCGAGGGGACGGGCGAGATCCTGCGCATCACCGCGCAGCCGACCGAGGGGCAGCGCGACCTGCGCTATGACAAGGACGGGGTGATCCGCAACGAGGTCTATCGCACCTATCCGACCCCCTATGTCGTGCAGCGCGCCGGTGCGCTGCCCAAGACGGTCGCGCTGACCTTCGACGACGGGCCCGATGCCGAATGGACGCCCAAGATCCTGGACGTGCTGGAGCGCGAGCATGTGCCCGCCACCTTCTTCGTGATCGGCGAGAATGCGTTGCAGCATCCCCAATTGCTCCGCCGCATCGTCGCAGGCGGCAGCGAGTTGGGCAATCACAGCTATACCCATCCCAACATGGCGACGACGGGCGCGCGCACGATCAAGCTGGAGCTGAACGCGACCAAGCGGCTGATCCAGGCCTATACCGGCCGGTCGACGACGCTGTTCCGCGCACCCTATTTCGGCGACGCCGAGCCGACCACGGCCGACGAGATCGACCCCGCGCTGGTCGCGCAGAATCTGGGCTATACGGTCGTCGGGCTGCACGTCGATCCCAATGACTGGCAGCGTCCCGGCACCGACCAGATCGTCCAGCAGACGATCGACCAGGTCCACGGCGCGACGGCCGACAATTCGGCCAATGTCATCCTGCTGCACGATGGCGGCGGCGACCGCGAGCAGACGGTCGAGGCGTTGCCGCGCATCATCGATACGCTGCGCGCACAGGGCTATCGCTTCGTGGCTGCCTCGCAGCTGGTCGGGGTCAGCCGCGACCAGGCGATGCCGGTGGTCGACGGAAAGGACCTGCTGGCGGTGCGCACCGACGTCGCGATCTTCGTGGTGCTGGCCTTTCTGTCCGCATCGCTCGCCTGGCTGTTCTATCTGGCGATCGCGCTGGGTATCGCACGCGCGGTGGTGATGGCGGGGCTCGCCTGGTTCCAGGGGCGCAAGTCCAAGCCGGTCCCGCCGGAATACACCCCCAGCGTCTCGGTCATCATCCCGGCCTTCAACGAGGAGCGCGTGATCGCCCAGTCGGTGACCCGCGTGCTGGCCAGTGACTATCCCGGATTGCAGGTGATCGTGGTCGATGACGGATCGAAGGACGGGACCAGCGCGGTGGTGCGCGAGGCCTTTGCCGACGAGCCGCGCGTCCAACTGCTCACCCTGCCCAATGGCGGCAAGGCGGCGGCGCTGAACCGCGCGTTGCAGGACGCGGCGGGCGAGGTGGTGATCGCGCTCGACGCCGATACCCAGTTCGAGCCGGACACCATCGCCAAGCTTGCCCGCTGGTTCGCCGACCCGAAGCTGGGCGCAGTGGCGGGCGATGCGCGGGTCGGCAACCGGGTGAACCTCGTCACCCGCTGGCAGGCGGTCGAATATATCACCGCGCAGAATCTGGAACGCCGCGCGCTGGCCGGATTCGATGCGATGACGGTGGTGCCCGGCGCGGTGGGGGCGTGGCGGCGTGCCGCGCTCGACGCGGTGGGCGGCTATCCCGAGAATACGCTGGCGGAGGATCAGGACCTGACCATCGCGATCCAGCGGGCGGGCTGGCGCGTCACCTATGATCCGCGCGCCGTCGCCTGGACCGAGGCGCCCGAGAGCTTCAAGGCGCTGGCCAAGCAGCGCTATCGCTGGGCGTTCGGCACGCTGCAATGCCTGTGGAAGCATCGCCGGGTGATCCGCACCGGCCAGCCCGCCGGGCTCGCGCGGGTCGGTCTGCCCCAGGCCTGGCTGTTCCAGATCATCTTCGCCGCGATCTCGCCGCTGATCGACCTGGCGCTGATCCTGTCGATCATCGGCACGGCGGTGCGGGTGGCGCAGCATGGCTGGGCGCAGACCAGCACCGACGTGTTCCAGATGGCGGCCTATTGGACGGCCTTCACCGCGATCGACGTGCTGTGCGGATGGCTGGCCTATCGGCTGGACGGCAACCGGGTGCGCTACCCCGCGCATCTGCTGGTCGCGCAGCGGCTGGTCTATCGCCAGATCATGTACTGGGTCGTACTCCGCGCGATCAGCTCGGCGATCGGCGGGTGGATCGTCGGCTGGGGCAAGCTCGAGCGGACGGGGAATGTCGGGGCGTAAATTCCCTGACGACCACCGTTCGTGCTGAGCGAAGTCGAAGCACAGGCCACGCCGTTTGCCGTCGAGCGTGGCCTTCGACTTCGCTCAGGCTGAACGGAGGTGGTCGTTCAGGCGGAACGGGCGTCGGGCGCGAGCGTCATCCGGACCCGCAACCCCGGCGCATGATCCTCCAGCGCCAGCGTGCCGCCATGCAGATGCGCCACCGCGCTGGCGAGTGACAGGCCCAGCCCCGCGCCGCTCTCGCTGCGCGCCGCGTCCAGCCGTCCGAAGCGTTTCAGCGCCTCGTCACGCCGCTCGGGCGGGATACCGGGGCCGTCATCGGCGACGATCAGGACCGGGCCCGGCTCGACCCGCACCGTCACCGCGCCCGACCCGTATTTCAGCGCATTGTCGACCAGATTGGCCAGCGCCTGGCCCAGCAGTTCGCGGTGGACCAGCGCCACCAGCCGGTCGGGCGCCTCGGCCCGGATCGTCATGCCGCGATCCTCGGCCAGCGGCTCGAACATGTCGGCCACGTCGCGCGCCATGGCGGCGAGATCGGCCTCGACAAAGGCGTCGCGGCCCAGCCCCGCCTCGGCCCGGCTGATGCGCAGCGCGGTGTCGAGCATCGCGAGCAGCCGGTCGCCTTCCTCCAGCGCGCGGCCGACCGACACCCTGGCGCTTTCGTCCTGGGTCTCGGCCAGCGCGCGTTCCAGCGTGGCGCGCAACCGGGTCAGCGGCGAGCGCAGGTCGTGCGCCAGTCCGTCGGTCGCGATCTTGAGTTCGGTCATCAGCAGCGCGATCCGGTCGAGCATCGCATTGACCGCCCCCGCCAGCGCGTCGAAGGCGTCGTCGCCGCCCTTGGTGACGACCCGCCGCGACAGCTCGCCCGCCGCCACCGCATGGGCGGTCGCCACCGTATCCTCCAGCCGCCGCTCGATCATCCGTGCCGCGATCCAGGCGGCGAGCGCGGCCAGCACGATCGCCGCCGCCATGCCGACCGCCATCGCCTCCTCCATCGCGCGGGCGACACGCAGCTCGCTTTCGACGACATGCCCCGCCAGCATCCGCGATCCATCGGGTAGGCGGGTGGCGAGCACGCGCATTCGCTCGGGCTGCGAATGGCCGATGCGGAAGATCTCGATCGTCGCGGCGCCGGGGGTGGGGACGTTGGGCGGCCATTCGGCGATATTGCCGGTGACGAAGCGGCCGCGCGCATCGGTCAGCAGGATGACCGACAGCGGCACCCGGTCGGTGGTCAGCCGCCGCGCGACCGCCGCGCGCACCGCCGCCTGCCCGCCGCTGCGCCACATGCCCGCCAGTTCGTCGCTCAGGTCGCTGGCGGCGTCCTCGGCCTGGTCGGCGATCTCGCCGCGGGTCAGGTGGCGGACGGTCGCCACCATCGCGCCCGCGCCGACCAGCTGGAGCGCAAAGACCAGCAGCGCGAAGCGCAGCGTGGTCGAACGGAAGACGCCCGAGGCTATTTCTCGACCCCCAGCTTATAGCCGGACCCGCGCACCGTGTGGAGCAGCGGCCGGGCAAAGCCCTCGTCGATCTTCTTGCGCAACCGGCTGATATGCACGTCGGTGACGTTGGTGTTGGGGTCGAAATGGAAATCCCACACCCCTTCCAGCAACATGGTGCGGGTCACGACCTGGTCGACATGATGGAGCAGATATTCGAGCAGCCGATATTCGCGCGGCTGAAGCTCGATCGGCTTGCCCGCGCGCCGGACCCGGTGGGCGAGCAGGTCCATCTCCAGGTCGTCGCACACCAGCTTGGTCTGCGGCGCGTTGCCGGTCGTGCCGCCGCGCCGGATCAGCAGCCGGATGCGCGCCAGCAGCTCGGCGAAGACGAAGGGCTTGGTCAGATAATCGTCCGAGCCCGAGGTCAGCCCGGCGACCCGGTCCTCGGGCGAGGACATGGCGGACAGGATCAGGACCGGCGATTCGATCCCGGCGGCGCGGATCGCGGCCAGCACCGCCATGCCGTCCATGCCGGGCAGCATCCGGTCCAGCACGACGCAGTCATAGGTGCCGTCGGTCGCATGGAACAGGCCGTCGCGCCCATTGGCCGCATGGTCGACCAGGAATCCCTCTTCACGCAACCCGTTGGCGATATAATCCGCCGTCGAGCGATCATCTTCGATCAACAAAATCCTGTTGGCCACGCAGTCCTCCCGATCCGGTCCTTAGCAGCGTGATCGTGTGGAGGCCATGGTCGCGCATGATACGCAGCCGGAGCGGGGCTTCGGGATTGCGAAGCGCCTCGTCGCGCAGCAGCGAGAAGGAGGTGGCGGGGCGACCGTCGACCGCCACCACCGTATCGCCGACGTGCAGCGGCAGATTGTCGATCGTGCCGGGATCACCGTCCAGGTCGCTGCGCAGGCTGGTGACGACCAGGCCCGGCCGGTCGTCGCCCATCGGCACGAAGGTCGCGCCATAAAGCGTCGTGCCCGTCCGCATGCCCGCGCGAAGCGGCAAGTGCCCGACGAGCAGCGCCACCGCCCCCGCGCCCAGCAGCGCGACGGCCGCCGCGCCCCAGCCGACGATCCGCAACCCCTTCACGACGCCCGTCCGGCCGGGACGCGCCGATCCATGGCCGCAGGCGAGGCGGCATGGGCGGAGGCAGGGCGGGCGAGGCGTTTCACACCTGTCCTTCTATCGATCGCGACCTGAGGGGAGGGTGGGCGAGACGTGACGCTTCTGTCATCAAATCGCTTGTATCCACATGACACACTTGTCAGGTGGCCGAAAGGTGACAGGGGCAGGGACGGTCCTATGGCCATGGCGGGTCGCTGCGTCGTGCAGGGGTGTGGGCGGGCGATGGGTGGGTGTGCGTAGAGGATGAAAGGTTTGCGGCCATGACGGGCCATAAGGCGGCGGGCGGCGATCTATGCCGTCTCGTCGTGTCGCGTTCGCCGGGGGGCGGCGCATGACGGAAGGGGCGGGGGACATGGGATGGCTCGACCGGGCGCTTGGCTATGCCAAGGCACGGCGCGGCTATCTCGCGGTCGCGGCCGTGGTGCTGCTCGTCGCGCTGGGGCTGTCGGCGCTGCATCATCTGACCCGCCAGATCCGGCTGGCCGATGTCCGCGCGGCTTTCTACGCGATCGACCCGCACCAGATCATGCTGTCGGCGGCGCTGACCGTCGCCAGCTATATTGCCTTGACCTTCTACGACGTGATCGCGCTGCGCGTGATCGGGCGGCCGCTGCGCTGGCGGACGGCGGCGATGGCGTCCTTCACCAGCTATACGCTCAGCCACAATCTGGGGCTGGCGCTGCTGACCGGCGGGTCGGCGCGCTACCGCGTCTATGCCGCCGCCGGGCTGGACGGTCCCGACATCGCCCGCGTCATCGCGATCGCCAGCGCGACCTTCTGGTTCGGGGTGTTCAGCGTCACCGGGCTGGGGCTGGTGTTCCATGAGGGGCCGGTCACGCTCGACGCGCTGGTGCTGGGGCAGAGCGCGGTCCGCTGGGTCGGTGCGGCGGTGGTGGCGGGGGCGCTGGCGCTGATCCTGCTCTGCGCGCTGCGGCCGGGCAAGCGGGTCGGCTGGCGCGCCTGGAGCGTGCCGCTGCCCACGACGGGGCAGGCATTGGCGCAGATCGGCATCGCCTCGCTCGACCTGCTTTGCGCCAGCGCGGCGCTGTTCGTCCTGTTGCCGGGCGCCTCGCCCGAGCTGCTGCCCGCCTTCGTGCTCGCCTATGCGCTGGCGATCATCGTCGCGCTGGTCAGTCATGTGCCCGGCGGGATCGGCGTGTTTGAGGCGGTGGTGCTGGCGACGGTGCCGGTCGACCGGACCGAGCTGTTCGCCGCGCTGATCGCCTACCGCGTCCTCTACTACCTGCTGCCGCTGGGCCTGGGCATCGCGCTGCTCGCCTGGGACGAGGCGCGGCGGCGGCCGATCAAGGCGTTGCGGGATATTCGCCGCGTCCTGCTGGGCGTGGCCCCGACGCTGCTCAGCGCGGCCTGTTTCGGGGGCGGGGCGATCCTGCTGCTGTCGGGGTCGCTGCCCGCCATTCCGCAGCGCGTCCATCACCTCGTCCATATCCTGCCGCTGCCCTTTATCGAGGCGTCGCATTTCGCCGCCAGCCTGGTCGGCACCGGGCTGCTGCTGCTGGCGCCGGGGCTGTACCGGCGGCTGGACGGGGCGAGCCTGGCGGCGCGTGCGCTGCTGGTCGCGGGCGCGGTCTTCTCGCTGGCCAAGGGCATCGATTACGAGGAGGCGGCGGTCTGCCTCTCCATCGCGCTGCTGCTCCAGATGAGCCGCCGGGCCTTTTACCGGCGCACCTCGCTGGTCGCGCGGCCGCTGTCGCCCGCCTGGCTGTTCAGCGTCGCGGTGGTGATCGTCGGGACGGGGTGGATCGGCTTCTTCGCCTATAAGCATGTCGATTATCAGGAATCGCTGTGGTGGCGGTTCGCGCTGTCCGACGACGCCTCGCGTTTCCTGCGCGCGGCGCTGGGCGTCGCGGTGATGCTGGCGGGGGCGGGGCTGTGGCGGCTGTTCCTCGCCGCGCCGCCGGGGGAGACCGACCACCCCGCGATGGACCGGGTGCTTTCCATCGTCGGACAGGCCGAGCGGACCGATGCCGCGCTGGCGCTGCTCGGCGACAAGCGCTTCCTGTTCTCGCCCGAGGACGACGCCTTCGTGATGTATCAGGTGCGCGGGACCAGCTGGATCGCGATGGGTGATCCGGTCGGGCCGCGCGCCGCCTGGGCCGATTTGCTGTGGCAGCTGCGCACCATGGCCGACGCCGCGCAAGGCCGGTTGATGCTGTATCAGATCACCCCCGACGCGCTGGAGATCGCGATCGAGATGGGGCTCCAGATCATCAAATATGGCGAGGAGGCGCTGATCGACCTGGGGCGTTTCGCGCTGGAGGGCGGGCGGATGCGCGGTCTTCGCCAGACGCTCAACCGTTTCCGCACGCGCGAGAATGCCAGCTTCACGATCCTGCCCGCCGCCGAGGTGCCGGCGATCCTGCCCGAATTGCGCGCGGTGTCCGACGACTGGCTGATGGCCAAGGGGCATGGCGAGAAGGGGTTCAGCCTGGGCCGCTTCGACCCCGCCTATCTGGCGATGACCGATTGTGCGCTGGTGCGGGTGGAGGGGCGGATCGTCGCCTTCGCCAATTTGTGGAAAGCGGGGGATCGCCGCGAGCTGTCGGTCGACCTGATGCGCCATGTCGAGGACGCGCCGGGTGGGGTGATGGACTATCTGTTCGTCGAGCTGATGCTGTGGGGGCAGGCGCAGGGCTATGGCGGGTTCGCGCTGGGCCTGGCGCCGCTATCCGGGGTCGGCGGGCGGCGTATGGCCCCGACCTGGGCCAAGCTGGCCTCGCTGGTGTTCCGGCATGGCGAGCGTTTCTACGGCTTTCGCGGCCTTCGCGCCTATAAGGAGAAGTTCCAGCCCGAATGGGCGCCACGCTATATCGCGGGGCCGCGCGGGCTGGGGCTGGTCAAGGCGCTGCGCGACCTGAACGCGCTGATCGCCGATGGGGGCGAGGGGGAATAGATCCTCCCCGGCACGGGGAGGGGGACCGCCGCGAAGCGGTGGTGGAGGGGGCTTTCCGCAAAGGACGTCCTGCGTAGAAGCCCCCCTCCGTCAGGCCTTCGGCCTGCCACCTCCCCGTGCCGGGGAGGAAGGTTATGCCTTGAACAGCGACGGGGCCTTTTCCACCCGCGTCCGCCCGGCGGCGTCCGTCACCGCATAGGTGAAGCCCGGCAACAGGCAGAAGGCGCCGATCCGTCCCGCCGTGTCCATCGCCAGGAAGCCGACCTGCACCCCCTTGATCGCATCGCCGCGCAGGGCGGCGATATGCCGGGCGGCTTCCTCGCAGGCCGCCTGCGGGCTCAGCCCATGGCGCATCGAGGCGACAACGCGCGCGGTGCCGACGGTGCGGGTGACTTCCTCGCCCAGCCCCGTGGAGGTCGCGCCGCCCACGCCGCGCTCGACATAGAGGCCCGAGCCGACCTGCGGCGAGTCGCCCACGCGCCCGCGCATCTTGAACGCCATGCCAGAGGTCGTGCAGGCGCCCGCCATCCGCCCGCTCGCATCGCGCGCCAGCATCCCGATCGTGTCATGGTCCAGCGCGCCGCCCGGCGTGCCGGGGCGGCCCGCGCCGTAAGTGCCGGTCTCGCTATTGGCGACGGGCTTGTAGTTTTGCGTCTTCAGCCATTCGCGCCACGCCTTCTCCGCCTCGGGCGTCAGCAGGTTGGTACGCGGGAAGCCCCGATCGCGCGCGAAGCGGGTCGCGCCTTCGCCGACCAGGAAGGTGTGCGGCGTATGCTCCATCACCGCGCGCGCGACCGAGATGGCGTGGACCGTGTCCTCCAGCGCGGCGACCGCGCCGACGCCGCCCGCATCGTCCATGATGACGGCATCGAGCGTGACATGGCCGTCGCGGTCCGGATAGCCGCCATAGCCTACCGAATGGTTGTTCGGATCGGCCTCGGGCACCTTCACCCCCGCCTCGACCATGTCGATCAGCGATCCGCCCGCCCGCCCGGCGGCAAAGGCCGCGTCATTGGCCGGTGCGCCGAAATCCCAGGTCGACACGATCGTCGAGCGCGGCCCGGCGGCCTGCGCAAAGGCGCGGGCGGGCGCGGCGGCCAGCCCCGTACCGATCCCCGCCAGCGTGGCGATCCCACCCAGAAAACCCCGTCGACCTTCTTTCATCACGCTTGCTCCCCCCGCCCGCGATCGCCGGGCGTTTCGTCGCCCGATTGTGCGCGGCCCCGCGCGGAGCCGCAAGCCTGCAAACCGATATAACACCAATTGCCCGCCCCGGCGTGACCGTCGCGATCACCCGCTAGGCGAGTCGGCGGCGTGCGGCCGTCCGGGGCCGCCGGGGAATATGGCGGCGCTGTCATGCAAAGGTTTCAAATCGTTAATAATTGTGTCTTTCCGGTTACAGTTCCAGGCCAATGCCATCCTTGGGGGCATAAAGGTATGGTTTAGGTATTGACCAAATTCCTCAAAATGTTTGTCTTTCTCCCGCGCCCGACAAAATCAGCCTTGGGCCTTAGGGGAGACGTATGAGAATCCAGCAGTCCGCATCATGGTTGGCCCTCTCGGCCGCGTCGATGATGCTCGCCGCGCCCGCCATCGCGCAGCAGACCGGAACCACCGGTGCCCAGGCGGATGCGCCGCAGACCGGCGCCGACCAGAATCCGGGCGATCTGAGCGCGAATGCCGCCGCCACCCGCTCGGCCGCGATCACCGGCACCCCGCAGGCCAGCCCGGGCGGCGGCGACGTCGTCGTGACCGGCACGCGCATCACCCGTCCCAACCTCGCCTCCGCCGCGCCGATCACCTCGGTCACGCGCCAGGACATCCAGGCCCAGGCCGCGGTCAATGTCGAGGACGTGCTCAACCGTCTGCCGCAGGTCGCGCCCGACAGCCAGCAGACCTATAACGACTCCGACGGTCGCCAGCGCATCAAGCTGCGCACCCTGGGCTTCGAGCGCACGCTGGTCCTGATCGACGGCAAGCGGCTGGGCACCCAGAACGGCCAGGACGTCGGCATCATCCCGACCTCGCTGTTGCAGCGCGTCGACGTGCTGACCGGCGGCGCCTCGTCGGTCTATGGCTCGGACGCGGTCGCGGGCGTCGTCAACTTCGTCCTGCGCAAGGATTTCGAGGGCGTTCAGCTCGACGCGAACTACAACTTCTTCAACCATTACAACAAGGACACGATCGTGTCGCCGCTGGCGCGCGCCGCCGGTTTCGGCAGCGCGCGGGGCCTGACCAATGACGGCGGCCGCGCCGACCTGACGCTGACGGCGGGCACCAAGCTGTTCGACGACAAGCTGCACGTCAGCGGCTTCGTCAACTATCGCCAGACTAACGAGATCGCGCTGACCTCGCGCTCGAACGCGGGCTGCTATCTTACCCAGTTGCAGCTCAACGGCCCGCTGTCCTGCGGCCTGACGCCCAGCAGCTCGACCAGCGGCCTCATCACGCCCCAGTCGGGCCCGAATGCGGGCGCGCAATATGTCAACAATCCGGACGGAACGCGCACCTTCGTGCCGTTCGGCGCGGGGCAGGGCAATGCGTCCAACTATTTCAGCGGCTATGCCTATCAGCGCCCCTCGGAGCGGGTGAATGCGGGCGGTTTCGCCACGCTGGACCTGGCGCCGGAAGCCGAGCTCTATGCCTCGGGCATCTGGTTCCGCGACAAGTCGTACACCAACTATCCGACGATCGCGAGCGGCACCGTCAACGTCAACTGCAACAACCCCTATCTGTCGGGGACGCAGGCGACCGCGATCGGATGCGCCACCGGCGTGACCAGCGTGCCCGTCACGCTCGCCTATCGCCTGGGCGAGAATAACGACCGGCCCGACACCTTCATCAACACCGGCGTCCGCCTGACCGGCGGCGTCCGCGGCAAGGTGGGCGACGCCTGGACCTATGATGTCGGCGGCGTCTATGCCCGCAACCATCAGGATTATACGCCCAGCTTCCGCGTTCCCGGCACGCTGCAGAATGCGGTGAATGTCGGCGGCACGGCGGCCAACCCGGTCTGCGCCAGCGGCGCGGCGGGCTGCGTGCCCTTCGACATCTTCAGCGCGGGCAACAACAACCCGGCGCTGATCAACTATCTGTTCGGCACCGGCACGTCGGAAACCACCGGCACGCTGTACGACGTCCAGGCCAATGTCACCGGCGACCTCGGCAAGTACGGCATTACCTCGCCCTTCGCCGAACAGGGTCTGGCGATCGCGCTGGGCACCGAATATCGCAAGGACACGCTGACGTCGCGCGCCGACAGTGCCTATCGCGCCGCGCTGGGCGGCACCGACACGAACCTCAGCCAGGATGTGGTCGAGGCCAATATCGAGGTCCAGGCCCCGCTGATCGAGCACAAGCCCTTTGCCGAGCTGGTGCAGGTCAATGGTGGCTATCGCGTCTCGAAGTACAGCAGCAATCCCAAGGCGTTCAACACCTGGAAGATCGAGGGCGTCTATGCCCCGGTCAGCGACCTGACCTTCCGCGCCTCGTTCAACAAGGCGCAGCGCGCGCCGACCGTGGTCGAGATCCGCCAGGCGAGCAATGTCGAGTTCGTGGGCGGCGGATCGGGCACCTTCACCGACTTCTGCGCCCCGACCGTGACCACCGGCGCCAATGGCGTCACCTATGGCGCGCCGATCGCATCGCGTGAGGTCTGCCGCGCCACCGGCCTGTCGGACGCGCTGTACGGCAGCCGCGACCTGTTGTGCAGCAACGGCACCACGCCCAACGGCAGCAGCGCCTGCGCGGTGCGTTCGGGCGGCTTCACCGCCGATCCGGAAACCGCCTATACCCAGACCTATGGCCTGGTCGTGAAGCCGCGCTTCATCAAGGGGCTGGTCTTCTCGGTCGATCGCTATCGCATCAAGATCGACAACTCGCTCGGCTATAACGACTACAGCTATTACACCGATGGCTGTCTGCGTTCGGGCGGCGACCAGTTCTTCTGCCAGGGCATCGTCCGCAACGCGACCACCGGCCAGCTGTTCAACGGCGGCTATATCCGCCAGGGCACGACCAACTATTACACCTCGATCGCGCAGGGCTGGGACTTCCAGGCGCAATATGCGCTGACGCTGGAGTCGATCGGCCGTCTGGACTTCGGCTTCAACGGCTCGCTGACCACCGCCGCGGGTGGCCAGGATTCGCCGCTTCAGCCCGAGCGCAACTGTGCGGGCTATTATGGCAATGGCTGCGGCCAGCTGATCCCGAAGTGGAGCCATGGCCTGCGCACGACCTACACCACGGTCGACAAGAAGTTCAGCGCATCGCTCAACTGGCGCTATGTCGGCTCGCTGACCAACGCCAACAATTCGGGCGACTCCGCGATCGGCGGCACGCCGGATCGGGCGCTGACCAACTATTACCGCGTCGCGCCGCAGAATTATTTCGACCTGGCACTCAACTTCGCGATCGCCAAGCAGTTCTCGCTGCGCCTGATCGCGAACAACCTGTTCGACAAGTCCGCGCCGATCGTGCCGGATTCGTACAATATCAGCCTAGCGCGGACCAACACCATCCCGCAGCGTTACGACACGCTGGGCCGCAACATCGCGATCGGGACGACGATCAACTTCTGATCCACGCCCCCGGCGGAGTGCCCCGGCGCTCCGCCGATCCCCGAACGGAAAAGGCCGGTCGTCCCTGCGGACGATCGGCCTTTCCTTTATCCCGTCCCTCGGCTCAGGCTGAGCCGAGGTTCGGTTTACTCCACGAAATCCTCAACCTCGCGCCGCTTGCCGCGCATGAAGGCGTCGGCGACGTGGCGCAGCGGGGCGATGTCGACGTCCGAGCGGCCGCCCTTCACCAATTCGCCGAAGCGGGCATAGAGCCCCGGATATTCGCCGTGCAGCCCCTCTTCGCGGTGCGGGGTCGAGCCGTCGGGCAGGGTCAGCACCGCGCCGCCCTCGGCCAGCCTGAGCGTGCCGTCGGTCGTCTCGACGACGATGTCCCAGCTTTGATGCCCCTCCTGCCGCCAGTCCAGGTCGAGCGTGACCGGCGTGCCGTCGGTCGTGCGGAACGCCACGTCGGCTGCGATCGGCGCGTCGCGATTGGCGGGGAAGTCCAGCGTCGCGCGCTCGATGAAGAAGGGCTGGGGCATGATGTGCGTCGCGATCGACAGCGCGTTGATACCCGGATCGAACACGCCGAAGCCGCCCGCTTCCCAGATCCAGGCCTGGCCCGGATGCCATTGCCGCACATCCTCGCGCCAGGTGATCGCCGCCGACGTGACCTTGCGGGCGGACAGCCATTCGCGCGCGGGCTCGACCCCCAGCGCATAGCGGGAATGCCAGCTGGCGAACAGCGTCACGCCCGCCTTGGCCGCCAGTTCCTCCAGCACCGCCACCTCGGCCAGCGTCGCGCCCGGCGGCTTTTCGAGGAAGACGTGCCAGTTGTTCTCCAGCGCGGCGGCGGCGATGGCGTGGCGGACCTGCGGCGGGGTGCACAGCGCCACCGCATCGACCGTCACGTCGCTTTGCGCGAGTTCTGCGATGTCGTGGAAATGCGGCACGCCGTCGACCCCGTTGGGCGAGCGGCTGACGGTGGCGACCAGTTCGAAGGCCGGATTGCCCGCAATGGCGGGGACATGCTGGTCATGGGCGATCTTGCCCATGCCGACCAGCGCGAGGCGGATCGTGTCGGTCATCGGTATCAGCGTGCCTTTTCGACATAAGCGCGCGCCGACACGGCGACATCCGCCGCCGGCTTGCCCGCGCGATAGAGGTTGGAGCCCAGGCCGAAGCCGTCCGCGCCATGCGCGCGCCACTCGGCCATGTTGTCGGGCGTGATTCCGCCGACCGCCAGCACCGCGACCTCGCGCGGCAGGACGGCGCGTTGCGCCTTCAGGAAGGTCGGCGAAGCGCCCTCGGCGGGGAACAGCTTCAGCCCGTGGGCGCCCGCCTTCAGGGCGGCAAAGGCCTCGGACGGGGTGAAATAGCCGGGCAGCGAGATCAACCCTTCCGCCACGCTGTGCGCGATGACCTGGGTGTCGGTGTTGGGCGAGACGATCAGCGTGCCGCCCGCCGCCTTCACCCGGTCGACCTGCTCGGTGGTCAGCACCGTGCCCGCGCCCACGATCGCCTTGTCCCCGACATGCGCCGCGATGGCGGCGATGCTGTCATAGGGCTGGGGCGAGTTCAGCGGCACCTCGATCAGCGTGAAGCCCGCCTCCACCAGCGCGTCGGCGACGGGGATCGCCTCGTCCGGGGTCAGGCCGCGCAGGATCGCGACGAGCGGGCAGGCGGCAAAGGCGGCGGCGAACCGTGCGGCGGGGTCGGTCATGACAAATGCTCCCGAATGGCGTGAAGTCCGGCGAGGAAACCGGCATGGCTGTCGAGCGCGACGACGGTGCCGCCCCGCGCCGCGATCCCGATGGTGTAGAGGTCGGCGAGCAGGCCGCTGGACAGAAGGTGGACGGTGCGCCCCGCCATGTCCGGCACCGCGCCGATGTCGCTGCCGATCAGCAGTCCGCTGGCATAGGCCGCCGCGTCCTCGGGCGCGATCCG
Organism: Sphingomonas sp. SORGH_AS_0870; assembly: GCF_031453175.1. NCBI lineage: Bacteria > Pseudomonadati > Pseudomonadota > Alphaproteobacteria > Sphingomonadales > Sphingomonadaceae > Sphingomonas > Sphingomonas sp. SORGH_AS_0870. The sequence goes on along the minus strand of NZ_JAVIYW010000002.1, from coordinate 3,333,619 downwards.
GCCGAGCAGCACCGAGGCGCGCACCCCGAACAGCGCCGCCGTCAGGTCGCACGCGCCGAAGCCACGCGCCAGGCCGTCGCGAAAGGCGGGGCCGTCCGCCACGGGCCCATCGAGCATCCCTGCCAATATGCCATGCCCCTTGACCAGCGCGAACAGCTCGCCGGTCATGGTGGTGGCGAAGTCGGTGATCCGGCCGTCCCGGGTATGCACCCATTTGTTGTGCGTCCCCGGCTGCGCGAACAGCGCATCGGCGGGGGCGAGCCCGGCGGCGATCGCGCCCAGCACCTGCACCTCCTCGCCGCGCATCACATCGGCGCGGGTCGCGGTCAGCAGCGAGATGCCGGGGACGATGGTGACGTCCTGATCGGCGATGCGGGTCGCCGCACCGGCCAGCATCGCCAGATCCGCCGGGGCGGGGACATAGGCCGCCTCGCGCCAGCCGCGCGTCGACCCGACCATCCCCGCCGCGACGATCGGCAGCTTGCCGAACCGCGTCCGGATCGCGGCGATCTCATCGGGATAGGAATCCGGCTGCATCGACAACACGCCGCGATCGTCGCGTACCGTGTCCAGCATCGTGCCGTCATCGGCCAGGATATAGAGGCGGCGGTTGGTGGTGCCCCAGTCGATCGCGATATAGGCGGGCGTCACGTCTGATGGCTCGGTGGGCACGGCCTCTCCTTATCTTGTCGCGCGATTTGTAGGACAATAAAATGCCCGGCGCAAGCTGGTCGGCGGGGGATGACGTCGCGCCCGCACCCGCCTACATTCGGGATATGTACCAATTCGATATCGCCGCCGGATCCAAGGCGGAGCTTTACCGCGACCTCCATGCCGCGCTCGACGCGCTGACCGCCGGAGAGGCGGATGCGGTCGCCAACATGGCCAACGCCTCGGCGCTGATCTGGCAATATCTGCCCGATCTCAACTGGGCCGGTTTCTACCGCATGGTGGGGGGCGAACTGGTGCTCGGCCCGTTTCAGGGCAAGGCGGCGTGCATCCGCATCCCGGTGGGCAAGGGCGTGTGCGGTGCCGCGGTCGCGACCCGCGAGACTCAGCGGGTGGACGATGTCCATGCCTTTCCGGGCCATATCGCCTGCGATGCGGCCAGCCGGTCGGAACTGGTCGTCCCGGTCCTGCATGACGGACGGGTGATCGGCGTGCTCGATCTCGACAGCCCCGAGCCCAGCCGTTTCGATGCCGAGGATCAGGCGGGGTGCGAGGCGCTGGTGACGCTGCTCGCGCCGCGACTGGCGGCGGCGGCCGACTGATCCGGCTGATCCGATTCGGGACGCGGGGCAGCGCTATCGGCGATGATGGCGCGCTGGTATCAAAGCGTGTTTTAGCAAAGGCGTTTAGGGGACGTCCTTCGCATTGATACAGGGGAATTTTACGCCATGCGCACCACCTCGCCTCTGATCGCCCTTACGCTGACCCTGGCGCTCGGCGCGCCGGTCACAGCGCAAGGGCAGGGGCCCGGTCGGGCCGGGGCCAGCTATCCGCGCCCCGGCCTAGACGCCGCGTCCGGGCCGGTGGCGGCTCCGATCGTCTCGACCAGCACGGTCGGCGTGCCGCCGGTCCGCCCGGATCGCTGGGGCAGCAAGGTCGGCGGACGCTGGTGGGGCGGGGCCAATGCGCCGGGCGGCTGGCCCGCCTATCGTCGGCCGGTGCGCGGGATGGTCGTGCCGGGCTATTGGAACAGCCCGCGTTTCGGCGTGTCCGACTGGGCGGTCTATCGCCTGCCGCAGCCGCCGGTCGGTTATCGCTGGACGCGCTATTATGACGACGCGGTCCTGATCGATCCGCGCGGGGCGGTCTATGACAGCGTCCATGACGTCGATTGGGACGGAGCGGGGCAGGCGGGTCATGCCGGTGGCTATCCGCCGCCGCCGCCGGTCCGGCGTGACGACGGGCTGGGCGGCGCGGCCATCGGCGCGGTCGCCGGGGGCGTCGCGGGCAATCTGGTGGCGGGGCGCGGCGACCGGCTGGGCGGGACGCTGATCGGCGCGGGCGTCGGCGCGGTGGCGGGCTATGCCATCGACCGGGCCGAGGATCGGCGGCGTCGGATGCCGCCGGGCCATGACGATTACGGCGCGCCGGATTATGGCTATCCGGGTGACTATCCGCCCCCGCCGCCTCCGCCGCCGGCCCTGGGGCGGCGCATCGTGACGCGGGACGGGACCACCGTGACCACCACGACGACCGTCGGCACGCTCGCCGAAGGCCAGCCAGGTTATTATGATAGCGGCTATTATTATCCCGCTCCCACAGTGACAACGATTGTGGTACAGGGGGCACCTGTTACCACGACAACGACGACCACCACGACCGAAGTCGTGCGCCAGGCCCCGCGCCGGGCGCGGATACGGAGCAAGCTGGTCCGTCGCTGAAGCCTTCCCCCAGGGGGGATTTTCGACCCGAGAGACGCCGGGTCGATAATCGGGATGCCGCTCCGTCTACTCCCACGGGGCGGCATCCCAACTGATGGACGGGGATGCGGCGGCGTCAGCGCCCGCCGAAGGTGACCAGGCTTTCCGATCCGTCCGCCGCCACCGCCGACACGCCGACGAAGTGATCGTCGACCGGGGTCTGGCTCAGCACGGTCTTCGTCTCGGTCACGTCGCGCGACTGGCTCCACTGGCTCGTGTCGTTGCGCCGCCAGTGGACGCGATAGCGGACCGCGCCCGGCACCGGGGCCCATTCCACCTGCGTATCGCGCGACAGCGCCCCGCTGATCGTCACCTTGTCGGGCGCGGGCGGCGCGGCGGCCAGCCGGGCCAGCGTGGCGATGTTGATCGCCGTCACCTTGGCCAGATAGGGAAAATCCATCTTGTCGATGGTGTCGCCGAACGCGACATTGCCTTCCTTGCGCAGATCCTGGTGCTGCGCGTCCCAATCCTCGTTGGCGACCGAGAAGCGGACGGCGGGATAGCCGAGCTTCAGGAACGGCTCATGGTCGCCGCCGCGCCCGAACCGGTCGGGCCGCCGGTCGAGGAAGACGTCGAGTCCGCCGAGCTTGTCCGCCACGCCATCGATCGCCTTGGCGAGCGCGCGGCTGGGGCCGTCATCCTCGCCGCCATTGCCGCGCCGCTGGATCTGCTGGGGCAGGTCTTCGGACGCGCGAATCCCCTCGGAGAAGACGCGGACCCAGCGCGCCTCGCGCACGCCGCCCTGGCCGATTGTGTTGCCGACGATGTCGTTGTTCAGCATCGCCGAGACGCGCCAGTTCCGCTGCTTGGCGGTGTCGGCGAGCAGGGTGGCGCCCCACAGCCCCTGTTCCTCGCCCGAAAAGACCGCATAGACGATGGTCGCGTCATAACGCTGCTTCGACAGGATGCGCGCCGCCTCCAGCACCAGCGCCACGCCCGAGGCGTCGTCATTGGCCCCCGGCGCGTCGGAAGTCGCATCCATGACGTCGGTGACGCGGCTGTCGATATGCGCGCCGACGATGACCACGCGGTTCGGGTCGCGCCCGCGCTGGATGCCCAGCACATCCTCGACCATCACGCCGTTCGGCGCGCGCGGGCCGGTGAAGCGGCGATTGATCCGTTCGACGGTGATGCAGCCGTCACAGCCTTGCCCGATCGCCTCGAACTGTCGCGCGGCCCAGTCGCGCGCGGCGCCGATCCCGCGCTTGGGGTCGGTGGTGGTCGACAGGGTGTGGCGCGTGCCGAAGCCGACCAGCGTTTCGACATCGGCCTTCAACCGGGCGGGCGAGGGGGTGGCCGCGGAGGACGCGGCGGCGGCGAGCAGAAGCGGAAGGATCATCGGGCCAGACTGGCGGAGAGGCGAATGCGAGGCAAGTGGTGGATTTCCCGAGGGATAGCCGCCCGGATGCCCGATGCGACACCGCCCCGGTCGGGGTGGACCGGGGCGGCTTGGGCGTCGGCCCCTCCTGCCCGAAGCGGGAAGGAGGGCAGGCGGTCCTACGCGACCGGCTTTTCCGCCATCTGCTCGGCCTGGGCGCAACTGTCCGGCCGGGCGGGGCCGAGGACCGGCTCCTCGCCCATGGGTTCGTTGCGGAAGACCGAGAATTCGGCGCGCCCGTCCAGGCTCGGCCCCTGCGTCCAGCGCCCTTCGGGATAGGTGCCGTCGACCGAGGTGACGAAAGAAGTCGTAATTATGCTCCTGATTTTCCTTCGCCTGCGGGAAGGAATTGGGGATGGGGAGCGCATCCTTGCCGCCCAGTTCCTCGATCACCGCCAGCCATTGTTCCTGGTGCATGGTGTCTCGGGCGATCAGGAAATGGAGCATGTCCTTCATCCCCTGGTCGTGCGCGGCGTGATAGAGGCGGGTCGCCAGCACCCGGCCGGTGCTTTCCGCCGCGACATTGCAATACATGTCGGCGGCGATGTTCCCGCTGGCATAGATATGGCTCATGTCGAACGGCACCCCGTCCGAATCCGACGGATGCGCCGCCAGGCCGGTCGACAGGATATGCTTGTGGAGTGTGCCCTCGATCGCGTGACGGGGATTCTCGCCGCCCATCACCGCGCCGACGATGCTGTCCGCAGCACCTTCCTCCTGAAGCGAGGCGGGCGCCTTGTCGAGATTGAGCGCGACCGCGGTCGCCAGCATCTCGATATGACCGATCTCCTCGGTCGCCGTATTCAGCAGCATGTCGCGATATTTCGGGCTGGGCGCGCGATTGCCCCAGGCCTGGAAGAAATATTGCATGCAGACGCGGATCTCGCCCTCCACGCCGCCGATCGCCTGTTGCAGCATCCGGGCGAAAAGGGGATCGGGACTGTCGACCCGGACGGGATATTGCAGGCGCTTGTCGTGATAATACATGGTCGGCCTCGCTTGGTTCGGGGGGTGTCGGATCAGTGGCTGGCGGTGTCGCCCGCGGCGCGGCGTTCGAGATAGCGGCGGGTCAGCGCGGCATTGTTGTCGTCGACCCATGCCGCCATCGCGAGTTCCTCGTTCAGCGACTGGGTGAGCAGCGGCGCGGCGCTGCCGAAGCCGCCGACATCGGCGATGGTCAGCAGCGATTTGTAGCTGGCCGCCTCGAAATTCTCGAAGGCGAAATTGGCGAAGCTGTTCTTCAGGATTTCGTCGGGCGCGAAGGTATGGCCCAGCGCCGCCATGTTGCCCGAGAAGGACAGCGCGGCGTCCTTCAGCACCGAGCGGCTCTCGTTGAACCCGTCGAGTATGTCTTCCAGCCGGACGATCTGCTGCTCGGTTTCGCCCCGGTGCATCCGCAGCCGGTCGGCGACGTCGGGATAGTTGGACAGATGGTCGAGTTGCCGGTCGATCAGCGCCAGCGCCTGATGCTCGACGGCATGGGCGTTCTTCAGTCCGGCGACGAAGACCGCCGCGACCACGTCATTGGGGAGGGTAGCCATGGATCATCGCTCCTTCGTTTCGGGATCAGAGGAAGGGGGTGCCGCCGGTGACGGGGATGGTCGCGCCGCTGATGTAGCTGGCCTCGCCGCTCGCCAGCAGGACATAGGGCGGGGCCAGTTCGGCGGGCTGTGCCGCGCGGCCCATCGGGGTCTGCTGGCCGAAGCTCTTCACCGCCTCGGGCGGCATGGTGGAGGGGATCAGCGGGGTCCAGACCGGCCCCGGCGCGACCGCATTCACGCGGATGTTGCGCTCGGCGAGCATCTGGGCGAGCCCGGCGGTGAAATTGTGGATCGCGCCCTTGGTCGTTGCATAGGCGAGCAGTTGCTGGTTGGGCTTGTCCGCGTTGATCGAGGTCGTGTTGATGATCGACGCGCCCTCGCCCATGTGCGGCAGGGCGGCCTTCACCAGATAGAACATCGCATGGATGTTGGTGGCGAAGGTCACCTCCCATTCCTGGTCGCTGATGTCCTCGACCGCCTGGAAGCTGGCCTGGTGCGCGGCGTTGTTGACCAGGATGTCGACGCGGCCGAAGGTCTGGACCGCGCGCTCGACGATGGTGCGGCAATGCGCCGGATCGCTGACGTCGCCGGGGATCAGCAGCGCCTTGCGGCCCGCCTGTTCGACCAGCCGCTGGGTCTCGGCGGCGTCCTCATCCTCCGACAGATAGGAGATCACCACATCGGCGCCCTCGCGGGCAAAGGCGATGGCGACCGCGCGGCCGATACCGCTGTCCGCGCCGGTGATGATCGCCTTCTTGTCGGTCAGCTTGCCATGGCCGACATAGCTGTGTTCGCCATGATCGGGACGGGGGGTCATCGCCTCCGTCTCGCCGGGCATGTCCTGCTGCTGTTCGGGTTGGGGTGGGGTGGGGCGTTCGTTCATGGACCGTCTCTCCTTGCCCGATCCAATAGACGGAGCGGAGAGGCGTTCCGGAAAAAACCATTATCCTAAAACGTGTTAATCGGTATTTTTGAGTTCCGTTATACCGTCGTGCAAAGCGCTCGGTCCGTCCGATGCCGCCGCCTCGGCCAGCCGGGCCAGGATCTCGCGCTCCAGTGCGTCCAGCGCGTCGGCATAGCTGTGCGAGTCCGTCGCGATGCTGGTCATCGGAAAGCCATGGCCGCGCGCCGCCGCGCGGAACGCCACCCCGGTCGCATCGCCGCGCGCCAGGATGATCGCGGCGCTGTCCCCCCAGTGACCGATCGCGTCGAGCAGCGGCGCGGCGGTCGCGTCGAGCGGGGCGGGCGGCGCGGCGATCTTGCTCAGCCCCTGGCGCAGCCGGTCGAAATCCACCGCCCCTCGCGCCGCGCGCAGCCATTCGCGCGGGTCCATCAGCTTGCGGGCATAATGGCGGCGGATCGCGGCGGCGGGGGGCAGCGCGTCGGGTTCGTCCGACAGCCAGGGGTTGGACAGCAGCACCGCGTCGAGCCCGGCTTCGCGCCCGTGGAGCGCGAGCGCGGCGGCGGCGTCGCAATTGCCGAAGCCGATGATCCGCGCGCACCCGCTCGCCTCGGCAAAGGCGTGGACGGCGGCGGCGATGTCGGGGCCGCTCGACTCCCAGCCGCGATTGACGCCCTCGCTGTCGCCGACCCCGCGCCGGTCGAAGCGGAACACCGGATAGCCCTTGGCCGCGATGCGCGCCGCCAGCATCGCCTGGCCGCGATGCGCGCCCATGCGCGGCTCGTTGCCGCCCGACACGATCAGCAGGCCGGTGTCGAGGGCGCCCTCGTCCAGCGTGCCGACCAGCATCGCACCGTCGCAGGGGAAGGAGATCAGCCTTCGCATGAGGCGATCCAGTGCGCGATATCCTCGGCCAGCGTCGCGGCGAGTTCGGGGTCTTCCTGCGGCTCGGCGCGGCGCCAGGGGGGCACCGCATCGATGGTGCGGTCGGCGGGGGCGCGGTCATGGCCGAGGCGCACGACGCGGCGCGGCACGCCGGGCTGGTCATAGGGCTCAGCCCCCGCCAGTCCGGCCAGGAAGTGCGGCGAGACCCGGTTGCCCGCGATCCGCACCGGCGATTCCGCGCCGAACAGGCCATGCTCGTCGCCGCGCAGCCCCGCCGCGGCGCGCAGGCGGATCACGTCGCGCAGCACCGCCTCGCCGGTCATCGGCGCCAGGTGCCAGCGCCCCGACAACAGGGCAAAGCCGTCGATCAGCGTCCCCGCCCGGATCGATACGCCGTAACAGCGCCGGTTGCCCAGCGCCTCGGCGGCGGCCTGATGCGCATCGCGCCATTGCATGATGCTGGCCTGTTCGGTGTCGATCAGGCTCTCCCCGGTCCCCGGCCAGTCGGGCAACGCGCCGCCGATGCCGTGATCGGCCAGCCGCCGCAGCATCGCCACCGCCAGCGCCCGCGTCCGGTTCGCTTCCTCCCAGAAGGGGAGCGCGACCAGCACGACCGGCCCTTGCGCGGGGCCGAAGCGCAACATCGCCTCGCGCCCGCCGGGCCAGTCATAATAGTCGATCAAGCGGGCGCCTTGGCGCTGGCGAAGGCGACCAGCTGGCCGAAGGTCTCCAGCATTTCGCCGTCGACCTCGTCATCCTCGATCAGGATGCCCAGGCGATCCTCCAACTCGGTCAGCACGCCCGCCACCGCCATCGAGTCCAGCTCGGGCAGCGCGCCGAACAGCGGCGTCTCGGCGGTGAAACCGGCCACGCGCTCATGCGACAGCCCCAGCACATCGGCCAGCACGCCGCGCACCGTCGCGTCCACATCCCCGTTCGCCTGGAGTCCCAATCCCTGTCGCCCTGTTGTTGGTATCGCCCCCAGCGTTAGTCCGGGCGGGCGCGTTGGGCAACGGCTTTGGGTTTTGGGGGCTTCGGGGCTTTGGGCGGGGGCGGGAGTCCCAGGCCCTCCCCCAACCCCTCCCGCCTGCGGGAGGGGAGAGGAAAGGGTGGAAGCGCTCGCGTCAAAAGCCCCCTCCCGCAGGCGGGAGGGGGTTGGGGGAGGGCCGCCATATCGCCAACCGTCCGCCACACCCACTCGGCTCGACTTTCCACCACCCCCGGCTGTAGATGACGCGCATGGCCCCCCAACCCGTCGCCCTGCCCATCGACCATGTCCTGCGCGGGGTACCCGATGCGCCCGCCCTGCTGGAACGCGACGCCGCCCTGACCTTCGCCGAGGTGGAGGCGGCGGTCGCGCGGCTGGCGGGATGGCTGGCGGCACAGGGTTTCGCCCCCGGCGCGCGGGTCGCGACATGGTTGCCCAAGACGCGCGTCGCCGCGCTGATGCCGCTCGCCGCGCCGCGCGCGGGGCTGGTCCATGTGCCGGTCAATCCGCTGCTCAAGCGGGCGCAGGTCGCGCATATCCTGGCGGACAGCGGGGCCGCGATGCTGCTGACCCACGCCCCGCGCGCCGCCACGCTGGAGGAAGGCGACATACCCCCCGGCGTCCTGGTCGCGACCGAGGCGGGGGAGGGCGAGGCGCTGCCCCGATCCTCCGCCGATCCGGAGGCGCTGGCGGCGATCCTCTACACCTCCGGCTCGACGGGGCGGCCCAAGGGGGTGATGCTGAGCCACGCCAATCTGTGGTTCGGGGCGATCGCCGTCGCGGACTATCTGCGGCTGACCCCGCAGGACCGGGTGCTCGGCGTCCTGCCGTTCAGCTTCGACTATGGCCAGAACCAGCTCCTCTCGACCTGGGCGGCCGGAGGGGCGGTGGCGCCGCTCGACTATCTGACCCCGCGCGACGTGGTGAAGGCGGTGGCGCGGCACGGCGCGACGGTGCTGGCGGGGGTGCCGCCGCTCTGGACGCAGCTGCTGGCGATCGACTGGCCCGAGGAGGCGGTCGCGCCGATCCGGCGGCTGACCAATTCGGGCGGCGCGCTGACCCCGCGACTGGTGCGGGGATTGCGCGAGCGGTTTCCCCAGGCCGATCTCTACGCCATGTACGGGCTGACCGAAGCGTTCCGCTCCACCTATCTCGCCCCCGCGCTGATCGACGCGAATCCCGACGCGATCGGCCGCGCGATCCCCTTTGCCGAGGTGATGGTGCTGCGTCCCGACGGAACCCGCGCCGCGCCGGGCGAGCCGGGCGAGCTGGTCCATGCCGGGCCACTGGTCGCGCAGGGCTATTGGCGCGATGCGGAGCGGACCGCGCAGCGTTTCCGCCCCGCGCCCGGCTGGCCCCGTGCGGTCTGGTCGGGGGATACGGTAGTGGAGGGGGCGGACGGCCTGCTCCGCTTCGTTGGGCGCGATGACGAGATGATCAAGGTCGCGGGCAACCGTATCAGCCCGCAGGAGGTCGAGGAAGCCGCACTGTCGGGTGGCGAGGCGCGCGAGGCGGTGGCGATCGGCGTCGCGGACGAGGCGCAGGGACAGGCGATCGTGCTGGTCCTGGCGGGCGATCCGGCGAACGAACCCGCGCTGCGCGCGCGGCTGAAGCGCGACCTGCCCAATTTCATGCAGCCCGCGCGCATCGACTGGCGCGAGGAACTGCCCCGCAACGCCAATGGCAAGCTGGACCGCGCCGCCCTGCGCCGCGCGATCGCCGACAAGGATATGACGTCATGAAGCCGATGGGGCCGATCCCCCCCGAATATGCGGGCCAGCGGGGGATGCTGACGATCGCCGGGCGCACTGCGCCGGACTGGCTGGCGCAGCGGGACGGCCCGGTTTTCGTCTATGACCCCGCCATCGTCGCGGCACGGGTCGCGCGGTTCCGCGCCGCCTTTCCCGCGATCGACCTGCATTATGCGATCAAGGCCAATCCGTTCCCGCCGCTGCTCGCCGCGATGGCGGAGCTGGTCGACGGCTTCGACGTCGCCTCGGCGGGCGAATTGGCGAAGGTCGAGCGGCTGGGGCGTCCGGTCAGCTTTGCCGGGCCGGGCAAGCGCGATGCCGAGCTGTCCGCCGCGCTGACCGCCGGGGTGACGATCAATCTGGAATCCGAAGGCGAGGCGACCCGCGCGCTCGCCATCGCCGAACGGCTGGGCGTGCGCCCCCGTCTGGCGGTGCGGGTCAATCCGGATGTCGAGCTGCGCGGCTCGGGGATGAAGATGGGCGGGCGGCCGTCGCCCTTCGGGATCGACGCGGTGCGGGTGCCCGCGCTGGTCCGCCATCTGGTCGCGGCGGGCGCGGACTGGCGCGGCTTCCATATCTATGCGGGCAGCCAGGCGCTCGATCCGCAGGCGATCATCGATACGCAGGCCGCCACCATCGCGCTCGCCGCGCGGCTGGCGGAGGAGGCGGGGCAGGCGCCGCCGCTGGTCAATCTGGGCGGCGGCTTCGGCGTGCCCTATTTCGCGGGCGATACCGCGCTCGACATCGAGCGGGTGGGGGCCGCGCTGGAGACGGCGGTGGCGGCGCGCCCCGCTATCCTGCGCGACAGCCGGTTCGCGATCGAACTGGGGCGCTGGCTGGTGGCGGAGGCCGGGGTCTATCTGGCGCGCGTGGTCGATCGCAAGGAGAGCGGGGGCGAGACCTTCCTGATCCTCGATGGCGGCCTCAACCATCAGCTCGCAGCCAGCGGCAATTTCGGCACCGTCGTCCGGCGCAACTATCCGCTGGCGCTGGCGCATGCGATGGGCGGCGAGGCGACCGAGACGGTGTCGGTGGTCGGGCCGCTCTGCACCCCGCTCGACCGGCTGGGCGACCGGATCGCCCTGCCGCGCGGCGATGTCGGGGATGTCGTCGCCATCTTCCTGGCCGGGGCCTATGGCGCCACCGCCAGTCCTTGTGCCTTTTTGGGACATGCTCCTGCGGCCGAGCTATTGCCGAGGGATCACAGCGACTAACGCTCTGTTCACCTCTTCATGGCATAGCGACGCTGCGCAATTTGCCCTTCGTTCCGGCCGGGATAACAGGGTTCAGGAGACTCCTTCGATGGCATCGTTCGCCCGTCCCCTCTTGCTCGCAGGCCTGGCGGCCTCGACGCTGACCGCCTGTTCGACCGGGCGGCCGGACCCCGAATTGCCCTCGGCGGGCTATGTCGCGCGCAAGGAGCAGCCGGGCGAGGAATATGTCATCGGCCCGCTCGACCAGCTCAACATCTTCGTCTGGCGCAATCCCGACCTGTCGACCAAGGTCCAGGTGCGCCCCGACGGCCGCATCACCACGCCGCTGGTCAACGACATGCCCGCCGTCGGCAAGACGCCCGCGATGCTGGCCGACGACATGAAGAAGGCGTTGTCGGAATATGTCTCCAACCCGATCGTGTCGGTGATCGTCGAGAATTTCTCCGGCACCTATAGCCAGCAGGTGCGGATCGTCGGCGCGACCGAAAAGCCCGCCGCCATCCCCTACCGCGCCAACATGACGCTGCTCGATGCGATGATCGCGGTGGGCGGGCTGAACCAATATGCGGCCGGCAACAAGGCCAAGCTGGTGCGCACCGATCGCGAGACCGGCAAGCAGCGCGAATATGCGCTTCAGATCAACGACCTGCTTCGCAAGGGCGATTCGAAGGCGAATGTCCGGCTGGAACCGGGCGACGTCATCATCATCCCCGAGTCGATGTTCTAAGGTCGCGCCTGCGCATGTCGAGCATCCAGGATGAAATCCGCATAGCGATCCATGCGATCTGGACCCGGCGCTGGCTGGCGCTGGGCGTCGCATGGGCGGTGTGCATCGCGGGCTGGCTGTTCGTCTCGCAAATCCCCAGCCGGTATGAATCGCGCGCGCGCATCGCGGTGCAGAATGCGCAGATCCTGCCCGACGGCATCGCCTCGACCCAGGCCAGCCAGATGGATTCGGTCGATCAGGTGCGCCAGACGCTGATTTCGGCGATCAACCTGCAAAAGGTGGTGCGCGGCACCGACCTGGCCAGCACGGTGTCGAGCGATGCCGACGTCGCCGCGCGCGTCTCGGCCCTGGCCCAGTCGATCAAGATCGAGAACCAGCAGGACACGATCTTCCAGCTGACCGTCACCCAGTCCAGCCCCAAGCTGGCGCAGCAGGTGGCGCAGAAGCTGATCGACATCTTCGTCGAATCCAATCTGGTCGGCGATCGCAACAACACGAACCAGAGCCTGGCCTTTCTCGACAAGCAGCTGGACGATCGCCAGAAACAGCTCCAGATCGCCGAGGCCAAGCGCGCCCAGTATCAGAACCAGTTCCTGGGCGGCCTGCCGGGCAGCGGATCGGTCGCCGACCGGATCGGGCTGGCGCGCTCGCAAATGGCGCAGGTGGACAGCGACATGGCCGCCGCCCAGTCGAGCGTGGCGGCGGTGCAGGGGCAGCTGGCGGGCACGCCGCGCACCGTGGGCGAGGGCGGCGGGGTCGCCGGCCCCGCGCGCGCGCGGCTGGCGACGCTTCAGGGCCAGCTCGCCGATGCCCGGGCGCGCGGCTATACCGACAGCCATCCGGACGTGATCGCGCTGAAGAACCAGCTGGCGGTCGCGCAGGCCGCCGCGCGGGCCGAGCCGCCGGGCGGCGGGGCGGGCGGGCAGCCCAACCCGCTCTACATGTCGCTCCAGTCGATGGCCGCCGAGAAGCAGGCGCAGCTCGCCAGCCTGAAGATGCGCAAGAGCCAGTTGCAGAACGACCTCGACCGGCTGAACGCCAGCCTGTCGACCGATCCCGAGGCGGCGGCGCAGCAGGGGGCGATCGACCGCGACTATCAGGTGCTGAAGGACAGTTACGACCAGTTGCTGCGCCAGCGCGAGCAGGTCGCGCTGCGCGGACAGGCGCAGAACCAGACCGACTCGATGCGCTTCTCGGTGATCGACCCGCCCACCTATCCGCGCACGCCGACCGCGCCCAATCGCCTGTTGCTGCTGACCGGCGTGTTCCTGGCCGCGCTGGGACTGGGGATCGGGACCGCCTTTGCCCTGTCCAAGCTGCGCCAGACCTTCACCACGCCGCATTCGCTGCAACGCGCGATGGGGCTGCCGGTGATCGGCGCGATCGGCGAGGTCGTCACGCGCGCGCAGGCCGAGGTGCGGGCCAAGCGGATGAAATTGTTCCTCGGCGGGACGGCGGCGCTGGGCGCGGCCTATGGGATGGTGGTCGCGATCGAGCTATTGCAGCGGGGTATGGCGGCATGACCAAGCCCTTGAAACCGAACCGGCCCCGGCGGGAGCCTTCGCTGCTCGAACGCGCGGCGAATGTCTATGACTTCCAGTCCTTTGTCCGCGCGCCCGTCATGCCCGAGAGCGAGCGGGAGGAAGACGCCACGTCTGCCACGCCGGGCGAGGTGGACCGGACGCCGCCCGGTATCGTCGCGCCCGAACGGACACCGCCCGCCATGGTCGCGCCAGACAGTGCGCCCGATCCCGAATTTCCCGCCAGCCTGAGCGGCATTCCGGCCGAGTTCCTGGCGCAGCCGGGCGACGAGGAATTCCTGGCGAGCGAATATAATCCCGGCTTCAGCGACGTCGCGATGGTCGACCGCGCGATGCTGGCCGAGAACGGCATGATCGTCCCCGGCGCACCGGTCGGGCCGCTGGCCGAGGAGTTCCGGCTGGTCAAGCGCCAGCTGATCATCACCAGCCGCCGCCTGGTCGAGACGGGCGATGCCGACAAGGCGCGCACCGTCCTGATCTGCTCGGCGCGGCCGCAGGACGGCAAGACCTTCTGCGCGGTCAATCTGGCGCTGTCGCTGGCCGCCGAGCGCGATACCGAGGTGCTGCTGGTCGACGCCGATGTCGCCAAGCCCGACGTGCTCGACCGGCTGGGGCTGGCCGAGGGGCCGGGGCTGCTCGACGCGCTCGACGATGGCGCGATCGATGTTGAGGATCTGGTGATCCGGACCGACGTGCCGCATCTGTCCGTGCTGCCCTGCGGCACGCGCAGCGCCAGCGACACCGAATTGCTCGCCTCGGCGCGGACCCGGACGGTGTTGCAGCGGCTGTTGTCGGCCAATCCGCGCCGCCTGGTCATCTTCGACTCGCCGCCCGCGCTGGCCGCCTCGTCCGCCTCGGTGCTGGCGATGCTGGCGGGGCAGGTGATGATGGTCGTCCGCGCCGACCGCACGCCCGAGAGCGAGGTCGCGGGCGCGATCGCGCTGCTCGATGCGTGCGAGCATATCCAGCTGGTGCTCAACAGCGTCGCCTTCGTGCCGGGCAGCCGCCGGTTCGGCTATTATGGCGGATATGGCAAGGACGACGCCCGGTGACGGCGGCGCGGCCGGTCCTGATCGCCTCGGCGCTGGGTCTGGCGGCCTGGCCGTCGGCGCTGGCGGCGCAGGTGCAGGGCATGGCCACGCCCCCCTCCACATCCGCGCCGGGCAGCGCAGCCCCCGGCGTCGCGCCCGCGCCCGCAGGCGGCACCGCATCGCGTGTCCGCATCGCCCCCTATATCGAGGTGGGGCAACTGCTGAGCGCCGATCTGAACGGCGGCGATGTGGTGACCTTCACCAGCCTGGCGGCGGGCGTGAATGCGCAGGTGAGCACCCCGCGCGCGCAGGCGCAGCTCAGCTATCGCTACGAACATCGGTTCAGCTGGAACGATCGCTATGCCGACAATGACATCCATAGCGGGCTGGCGCGCGGCGCCTATCGGCTGACGCGCGACCTGACCCTGGACGGCGGCGCGCTCGCCACGCGGACGCGCTCGGACATTCGCGGCGCCGCGCCAGGCGTGCTGGTCGGCGATACCGACAATATCTCGCAGCTCTATTCGGCCTATATCGGTCCGGTCCTGACCACCCGCGCCGGTCCGGTGCAGATCGGCGCCAATTACCGGCTGGGCTATACCCGCGTCGACACGCCGGGCTTTGGCGGCATCGCGCCGGGCCAGCCGCGCCTCGACTATTTCAGCGACAGCTGGAACCAGCTGGCGACGGTCAGCGCCAATGTCCGCCCCGGCGCGGTCCTGCCGGTCGGGTTGTCGCTCAACGCCTCCTATGAGCGCGACGATGCCGAGCAGCTGGCGCAGCGTTACGAGGGCTGGTTCGTGCGCGGCGACGTGCTGAAACCCATTTCCCCCTATGTCGCGCTGACCGCCGGGGTCGGCTATGAGCGGATCGAGAGCAGCCAGCGCGACGCGGCGGTCGACGCCGCCGGACGCCCGCTGGTCGACAGCCGGGGCCGCTTTGTCACCGCGCCCACCGGCCCGCGCCGCATCGCCTATCGCACCGACGGCGTTTATTATGATGCGGGCGTGATCTGGCGTCCCGATCGCCGGACCTCGGTGGAGGGGCATGTCGGCGAGCGTTACGGCTCGCTCAGCGTGACCGGCGTCGCGCGCTATCAGGCGTCGCGCAACGTCGTCATGCAGGTCGCGGTCTATGACGGCATCCAGACCTTCGGGCGGCAGTTGCGCGATGGCCTGTCCAATCTGCCGACCAATTTCGTCGAGACGCGCGATGCTTTTGGGCAGCAGTTCAACGGATGCGTGTTCTCGACCAGCGGCACGACGCCGGGCGGGTGCCTGAACGACGCGCTGCAATCGGTGCAGACCTCGCTCTACCGCGCGCGCGGACTGGATGCGATGGTGTCGATGACGCGCGGCCGCTCGACCCTGGGACTGGGGCTGGGCTATACCAATCGCCGTCTCTTCGCGCCGCAGAACGCGCCGGGCCTCGTCGTCTATGGGACCGAGGACGAAAGCTGGTACGCGCAGATTTTCTTCGGCCATGCGCTCGGCCCGAATTCGGGGCTTAACGTTAACGGCTTCGTTAACTATTATGCCAGTAAGTTGGCGGGGGCCGAGGACGTGGTGTCGCTGGGATCGACCGCCAGCTATTACCGCAACTTCGGTCGGCTCGGAACAACCGCGTCGGTGGGATTGTATCACTTCACGGTCGGGGACCTGTCCAGCGCGCTGTCGGCGCAGGCCCTGATCGCGGCACGATACCAGTTCTGACCGGCCGAAAGGCACGATGATGTACGAGACGCATTTTGGTCTGGGCGAGCGCCCGTTTCAGCTGACGCCGGACCCGCGTTTCTGGTTCGAGACGGCGACTCACGGCAAGGCAATGGCCTATCTCGGCTATGGCCTGGCGCAGGGCGAGGGCTTCATCGTCATCACCGGCGATGTCGGCGCGGGCAAGACCACGCTGGTCGGCCATCTCGTCGAGACGCTCGACCCGCGCCGCCTGCGCGTCATCCATATCGTGTCGACCGCGATCGAGCCGAACGACCTGCTCCGCACCGTCGCCGGACAGCTGGGCGTCGACAGCCTGGGTCTGTCCAAGGCGGGCCTGCTGGCCGCGATCGAGCGCGCGCTGAACGGCGTCGCGCGCGAGGGGCGTCGCATCCTGCTGATCGTCGACGAGGCGCAGGCGCTGCCGCTCGCCTCGCTCGAGGAACTGCGCATGCTGTCCAATTTCCAGGCAGGGGGGCATGCGCTGCTCCAGATCCTGCTGGTCGGACAGCCCGAATTCCGCGAGCGCCTGCTCGGCTCGGCCGCCATCGAGCAGCTGCGCCAGCGGGTCATCGCCATCCACCATCTCGACCCGATGGAGGCCGACGAGGTTCCCGATTACATCGCGCACCGGCTGGCGGTGGCGGGATGGACCGGCCGCCCCGATTTCGCCGCCGACGCGTTCGACGCGCTGTACGAGGTGTCGGGCGGCGTCCCGCGCCGTCTGAACGTGCTGGCGGGCCGCGTGCTGTTGCAGGCGGCGGTCGAGGGGGTCGAGCTGATCGGCGAGGAAACCGTCAAGAGCGTCGCCGCCGACATGGCCGCCGATATGGGGGGCGATCGGTTCGCGGCCTCGCGCGACGCCGGGGTACAGCCCGAGCCCGCCCCGATCGCACCGCCCCAGGCCGCCGCACCTGCCTTCGACCGTTCGGTCTTCGGGCTGGGGACGCTGGGCGCCGCGACGCTGAACGGCGCGCCCGCGCCCGCCGCGATGGCCGATCCGATTGTCCGCACCCGGATCATGCCCGACAGCCAGACGGGGCAGGGCGGCAGCCCGCGCATCGTCGCCCCGCCGCCCGCGCCCGAGCCGGTATCGCTGCGCCCGATCCCCGAGCCCAGGCCCGCGCCGGAACCCCAGCCCGCCAAGCCCGCCCCGGCGGCCGCCGCCGATCCGTCGCCGGTCGCGGCGCTGGAGGAGCGGATCGCGCGGCTGGAGGCGCGGCTGGAGCAGCAGGAGGCGGCGCTGCGCCGGGTGCTGACGCTGATGGTCGACTGGAGCGATGCCGACGCGCGTGGCGAGCCCCGCCGCGAGGAAAGCCCGACGATCCGCACGGGCGCCTGGGGCCATGCCGCCTGAGCCCGGCGCGGCCCGGCCGCTCCATGGCATGTCGGTCGATGTCGAGGAGTGGTTCCAGGTCGGCGCCTTCGAACGGACGATCGACAAGGCCGACTGGGACCGGCTGGACAGCCGGGTCGAGGCCAATACCGATGCGGTCCTGTCGCTGTTCGCCGAGACGGGGACGCGCGCGACCTTCTTCACGCTGGGCTGGGTTGCGCATCGCCATCCCGGTCTGATCCGTCGCATCGTCGCCGCCGGGCATGAGATGGCCAGCCATGGCTGGGACCATCAGCGCGTCTTCACCATGACCGCCGACCAGTTCCGCGCCGATCTGCTCCGCGCGCGCTCGGCGATCGAGGATGCGGGCGGGCAGGCGGTGACCGGCTATCGCGCGCCCAGCTTCTCGATCGACACCCGTACCCCCTGGGCGCATCCCGTGCTGGCGGAGGCGGGCTATCGTTATTCCTCCAGCGTCGCGCCGCTGCGGCACGACCATTATGGCTGGGCGGCCTCGCCGCGCTATGCTTGGCGGCCGCTGGCCGATGCCGATCTGATCGAGTTGCCGGTGACGGTGGCGCAGTTCGGCCAGCGGCGGCTGGCGACCGGCGGCGGCTTCTTCCGGATGCTGCCCGCCAAGCTGACCGACATCGCGATCGGGCAGGTCGAGCGCGACCGGCATGGCGCGATGTTCTATTTCCACCCCTGGGAGATCGATCCCGGCCAGCCGCGCGTCACCGCCGCCCCGCTTCGCTCGCGCATCCGCCATTATTCGCGGCTGGGCGCGATGGAGGGCAAGCTGCGCGCGCTGCTCGGGCGGCATGACTGGGGCCGGGTCGATCAGGTGGCGGCCAGGGAAGCGGCACAGCTGGCATGAGCGCGACGCTGCCGACCCTGCGCGTCGCCGATCTGGCGCGCGAAACGGAGCGTGCGCGGATCGATGCGTTCGTCGATGCCGCCGGTGGCACGCCCTTTCATCGCACCGGCTGGCTGCTGGCGGGGGCGGCGGGCTGTGGCCAGAAGGCGCATTGCCTGGTCGCGGAGCGCAGCGGCGATCTGGTCGGCTTGTTGCCGCTCAGCGAGATTCGCTCGCCCTTGTTCGGCGCGGCGATGGTGTCGACGGGCTTCGGGGTCGATGGCGGTGTGCTGGGCGAGGGCGTGGACCTGCTGGCGGAGGCGGCCTGGACGCTCGCCCGCGACCGGGGCATCGAGTCGGTCGAACTGCGCGGAGGGCCGGTGCCGGATGGCTGGACGCCCGACGCCGACAGCTATCTGGGTTTCGTCCGCTCGATCGCCGCCGATGACGAGGCCGAGTTGAAGACCATCCCGCGCAAGCAGCGGGCCGAGGTGCGCAAGGCGCTGGCCAATGAGCTGACCGTGCAGACCGGCGCCGATCCGGCGATGCTGGCCGAGCATTACCGCGTCTATGCCGAATCGGTCCGCAATCTGGGCACCCCGGTCTTTCCGGCGCGGCTGTTCCGCGAGGCGGCGGCGCGGCTGGACGCGGACGTGCTGACCGTGCGCCATCGCGGCCGCGCGGTGGCGAGCGTGCTCAGCCTGTATCATGGCGGCACCGTCTATCCCTATTGGGGCGGGGGCACGCAGGCGGCGCGGGGCCTGCGCGCCAACGACCTGATGTATTTCGCGCTGATGCGGCACGCGCGGTCGCGCGGCTGCCACCGCTTCGATTTCGGCCGGTCGAAGGTCGGGACCGGCGCGGCGGCGTTCAAGAAGAATTGGGGGTTCGAGGGGCGGCCGCTGGTCTATGCCAGCCGCAGCATCCATGGGCCGCGCGCGATCAATCCGCTCAACCCCAAATATGCCGCGATGATCGCCATCTGGAAGCGGATGCCGGTCTGGGCGGCGCGGATCGCGGGGCCGGTGATCGCACGGGGGCTGGGGTGAGGGACCTGCTGTTCCTCGCGCACCGCGTGCCCTTTCCCCCCGATCGCGGCGACAAGATCCGCAGCTTCCACATCCTGCGGCATCTGGCGCGCGACTGGCGCATCCATCTCTGCGCCTTTGCCGAAAGCGAGGCCGAGCGCGATCCGCCGCCCGCATTCCGCGACCTGCTGGCGAGTTGCCATGTGATCCCCCGTACCAAGGGGATGCCGCGCGCCGCCGTCGAGGCGCTGGCGACCGGCCGCCCGGTCTCGCTGACCGCCTTTGCCCATCCCGCCATGGCGCGGGCGGTGGCCGGGGTGCGGCAGGGCGGGGTGGCCGCGACCTATGTCTTTTCGGGCCAGATGGCGCAGTATCGCGGGCAAGGGCCGACCGTGATGGACATGGTGGACGTCGACTCGGCCAAGTTCGCCGCGATGGCGGATGGCGCGACCGGCCCCAGGGCCTGGATGCTGGCGCGCGAGGCGAAACGTCTGTCGGCCTTTGAGCGCCGCGTCGCCCGCGATGCCGATGCGACCCTGTTCGTCAGCGAGGCCGAAGCCGCCTTGTTCCGCAGCCAGGGCGGGCAGGGCCATGTCCTGGCCATCGAGAACGGCATCGACGCGACCGTCCATGCGCCCGGCGCGGTGGCGCCGGTGGTGCGGGACGGCCCGCTGATCGTCTTCACCGGGCAGATGGACTATCGCCCCAATATCGATGCGGTGATCCATTTCGCCCAGACCATCCTGCCGTGCATCCGCGCCGTCCGGCCGGATGCGCGCTTCGCCATTGTCGGCCGCGCGCCCGCCGCGTCGGTGCGACGGCTGGCGGGCGAGGCGGTGATCGTCACCGGCGAGGTGCCCGACACGCGGCCATGGCTGGCGGGGGCGGCGGTCTGCATCGCGCCGCTGATGCTGGCGCGCGGCATCCAGAACAAGGTGCTGGAGGCGATGGCGATGGCCCGCCCCGTCGTCGCGTCGCGCGCCGCCGCCGAGGGGATCGATCATGGCGGCACCATCGCGGTGGCGGCGGACGACCGGGATTTCGCGGCCCGCGTCCTCGCCGCGCTGAACGGCCCCGCCACCAACCCCGCCGCGCGCGCGCGGGTGATGGAGCGTTACGGCTGGGGCGCGCGGCTGGTGCCGCTCGACCGGCTGATGAAGGATATGGTGTCGTGAAGCCGGGACGCTGGGGCTATCATCTGGCGCTGCTCGGCGTGGCGGCTTTGTTCGTCCTGTTCCTCCTGCGCCGCGACGTCGCGCATCTGGTCGAGATCTGGTGGACCAGCACGACCTATGGCCATTGCCTGTTCATCGGCCCGGTCGTCGGCTGGCTGATCTGGCAGCGGCGGCCGGAGCTGAAGCAACTCACCCCGGTCGCCTGGTGGCCGGGATTGCTGCTCGTCGCGGCGGGCGGGTTCCTATGGCTGCTCGGCGAGTCCGCCACGGTCGCGCTGGTGCGGCAATTGGGGTTGGTCGCGACGCTGGAGGCGCTGGTCGTCACGCTGCTGGGGCCGATGGTCGCGCGCGGGCTGTTGTTCCCGCTGGCCTATGCCTGGTTCCTGGTGCCGTTCGGCGCGGAACTGGAAAAGCCGCTTCAGCAGATCACCGTGGCGATCGTCATGCCGCTGCTCGACTGGAGCGGCATCCCCGCCAGCGCGGACGGGGTGCTGATCCATGCCGGGCGCTACTGGTTCGAGGTGGCGGAGGCGTGTTCGGGGTCCAAGTTCGTCCTGGCGATGATCGCCTTTGCGGCGCTGGTCGCCAATCTCTGCTTCCGTTCGCCCTGGCGGCGCGCGGTGTTCTTGATCGTGTCGGTGATCGTGCCGGTGCTGGCCAACGGCATCCGCGCCTGGGGAACGATCTTCGCCGCCGACCTCACCTCGATCGAGGTGGCGGGGGGCGTCGATCACATCATCTTCGGCTGGGTGTTCTTCGCCTTCGTCATGGCGGCGGTACTGGCGATCGGGTGGCAGTTCTTCGACCGGTCGCCCGACGATCCCGCCTTCGACCCCGCGCGCCTCTCCGCCATTCCGCGCCGCCGCATCGACCCGCTGCTCGCCGCGATCCTGGCGGTGATGATCACCGCGCTCTACCCCAGCTGGAGCGGCTTTGCCGGGTCGCGCGTCGCCATGCTGCCCCCGCATATGGCGCTGCCCGACGTGCCCGGCTGGACCCCCGCGCCGCAGATCAGCGAATGGCGGCCCTATTATCCCGGTGCGAAGGTGCTGCTGCGCACCTATGCCGACGGGCAGGGGCATCAGGTCGATCTGGCGGTCGGCATCTTCCCGCAGCAGCGCGAGGGCGGCAAGCTGGGCGCGTTCGGGACGGGCATCCTGCACGAAGCCGATCCCTGGATCCGCGTCGCCGATCTGGCGCCCGTCGCGGGCGGCGATGCGACCCGGCTGATCGAGACGACGCCCGATCGCCGGACCATGCAGCGTGTCGTTGCGAGCTGGTACCGGATCGGCGATACGCTGACCCCGGACATGCGACGGGTGAAGATCGAGACGATGAAGGCCAGACTGCTCGGCCGGCGCCAGGTGGCGGTCGCCGTCCATGTGTCGAGCGAGGGGGATGACCGCCAGGCGATCGCGGCGTTCGTCCAGGCGCTGGGGCCGATCGATCGCTTCGCCGACCGTCTGACCGGGCGGCGCTGATCCCATGTGCGGTATCGCCGGTCTGTTCCATCCCGCCACGCCCAAGCCGGTCGATCCCGCCCGGCTGCGCGCGATGATCGGCGCCCAGGCGCATCGCGGGCCGGACGGGCAGGGCCTGTGGACCGCGCCCGGTGTCGGCTTCGCCCATGCGCGGCTGTCGATCATCGATGTCGATGGCTCGCCCCAGCCGATGGTCGATGGCGAGGTCGCGGTCTGCTTCAACGGCGAAATCTATAATTACCGCGAATTGCGCGAAGAGTTGCGCGCGGGCGGCGCGGTGTTCCGCACCGATGGCGATACCGAGGTGCTGCTGCACGGCTGGCGGCATTGGGGGCCGTCGATGCTCGACCGGCTGGTCGGCATGTTCGCCTTTGCGGTGCATGACGCCAGGGCGGGGGCGCTGTTCCTGGCGCGCGACCGGCTGGGGGTGAAGCCGCTCCACTGGGCCGAGCTGCCCGATGGCGCGGTCGCCTTCGCCTCGGAGATGAAGGGGGTACTGGCGCATCCGCTGTTCCGGCGACGGCCCGATATCCGCGCGGTCGAGGATTATCTGGCACTGGGCTATGTCCCCGACGATGCCAGCATCATGGGCGGCGTCCACAAATTGCCCGCCGGGCATTTCCTGCTGATCGAGCGGGGGCGGGCCATTCCGTCTCCCCGGCAATGGTGGGACGTGGATTTTTCCGACCGCGAAACCGGATCGGCCGCGCGGATGGGCGAGGAACTGCTTGCACGGATGCGGGCGGGGGTGACCAGCCGGATGGTGGCGGACGTTCCGCTCGGCGCGTTCCTGTCGGGCGGTGTCGACAGCTCGGGCGTCGTCGCGCTCATGGCGGAGGCGTCCCCGCGCGCGGTGCGCACCTGCACCATCGGTTTCGAGGAGGCGGGGCATGACGAGCGGGGTTATGCCCGCACCGTGGCCCGGCGTTTCGCCACCGACCATGTCGAGCGGGTGGTGCGCGCCGACGACTTCACGTTGATCGACACGCTGGTCGCGCATTTCGACGAGCCCTTTGCCGATGCCTCGGCGCTCGCCACCTATCGGCTGTGCCAGCTGGCGCGCGAGCATGTCACCGTCGCGCTGTCCGGCGACGGCGCGGACGAGGCGATGGCGGGCTATCGCCGCCATGTCTTCCATGCGGGCGAGGAGCGGGTCCGCGGCCTGTTCCCGGCGGACCTGCGCCGCGGGCTGTTCGGGACGCTGGGGCGTTTCTATCCCAAGGCCGATTGGGCCCCGCGCCCGCTGCGTGCCAAGACGACGCTGCTGGCGCTGGGGATGGACGGGGCGGAGGCCTATGCGCGGGCGGTGGGCGTCACCAGCCCGGAATGGCGCGCGCGACTGTTTTCGGCGGAGGCGAAGGCGGCGCTGGGCGGCCACCGGGCCGAGGATCGCTATGTCGCGGCGATGCGCGACGCGCCTGCCCGCGACGCCATCGACCGCGCGCAATATGCCGATCTGAAGATCTGGCTGCCCGGCGATATCCTGACCAAGACCGACCGCACCTCGATGGCGGTGGGGCTGGAGGCGCGCGAGCCGCTGCTCGACCATCGCCTGGTGGAATATGCCGCCCGCCTGCCCGCCGCGATGCGGGTGCGCGGCGGGCAGGGCAAATGGCTGATGAAGAAGGCGCTGGAGCCCTATCTGCCGCGCGACATCCTCTACCGGCCGAAAATGGGCTTCGTCACGCCGATCAGCGCGTGGTTTCGCGGCGCCCTGGCCGACGAGGCGGCCAGGCTGGCGCAATCGGGGCTGCTGCGCGAGACGGGCTGGTTCCAGCTGGCCGAACTGGGGCGCATGGCCGCCGACCACCGGGCGGGGCGGGCCGACCATGGCCGGACGCTGTGGCAGATGCTGATGCTGGAGCGGAGCCTGCAAAGGCTGTTCTGAGGGGCTATCCCCCATCCGTTCGCACTGGGCGAACGGGGGTTTGGGCATCACGCCCCCAGCGTCTGGTTGATCCAGCGGTCGAACAGATCGGGCCACAGCCGCGCGGGAGCGCCTTCGGGGGCGCCCAGCGCGCCGAAGCCGTGCCCGCCCTTTTCGAAGAAATGCGCCTCGACCGGCACCTTGGCGGCGCGGGCGCAGCTCAGCAGGTCGAGCGACTGGTCGAGCGGGACCAGCCCGTCATCGACCGCATGGACCAGGAACAGCGGCGGCGTGGTACCCGTGATCCGGCGCGGGCTGTCATAGCGCGCCTTGGTCGCGGGATCGGGATTGGGGCCCAACAGATTGTCGCGCGATCCGGCATGGGTGGTCGGCGTCGACAGGCTGGCGACCGGATAGACCAGCCCCGAAAAGCGCGGGCGCGCCGATTGGCGGTCGACGGCATCGACCGGCGCATAGACCCGGTCGTCATAACCCACGGTCAGCGAGCCTGCGAGATGCCCGCCCGCCGAGAAGCCGACGATACCCAGCCGCGCCGGGTCGATGCCGTATCGCGCCGCATTGGCGCGGATCAGCCGCATGGCGCGCTGCGCATCCTGGAGCGGGACGTCGGCCTGATGGTCCCAGCCTTCGGAGGGCAGGCGATAGGCGAGTGCGAAGACGGTGATGCCATGCGGGTTGAGCGTCCGCGCGACGTCGATCCCCTCATTCTGGACCGACACGAAGCCATAGCCGCCGCCGGGAATGGTCAGCACGGCGCGACCGTCGGGCCGCTCGGGCCGGAAGACCGCGACGATCGGGGTGGCGATACCGCGCAGCCACAATTGCTGCTGCCCCGCCGGGCCGTTCATCGAGGGACGGGGGCTAGGCAAAGTCGCGCGCGCGCCGGGCGGACGGCCGGGCCAGAGGGGGAAATGCTCGGCGGGCGGCCAGGGCGTCATGCCCGTGGCGGAGGCCGGTGCGGCCTGCGCGGCGGCGCGGGCGGCCAGCGGCACGCTCGCCATGGCTCCGATCACAGAGCGTCGGTCGATCATCCTATCCTCTCCATCCGCGCCGCACGGCGTTATCGGGGCAAGCCTGCCGGGAGGGCGCGTGCCGGGCAAGAAAAAAGGGCGGAACCCTGCGGTTCCGCCCTTTTTCTCAATGTCCGTACTTCTTGATCCCCCGACGCCGCAGCTTTTCGCGCTTGCGACGACGGGAATAGGGAATCGCGAATGCTATCGCCGCGAGCAGGATCACGCCGATGATCAGATAGGCAAGCTGCTCACGTTCCAAGAAGTCCAACATCAGTCGAAAATAGCCCCCCAACGACGCTTCGCGCGCTCACGCCAGTGGCCGCGATGATAGGCGTCCGAGGCGAGCAGCGGCATGACCGAACCCGCTTCCGCGAACACCATCTGCTCGAGCGCGGTATCGACCTTGCCCCAGCTCGCCGCTTCCTTGAGCGTCGAGGACGAGCAGGCACCGTCACGAACATCGGCCACCGTGATCTGCACGGCGTATTTGTGCATCTCGACGTCTTCATGGCCCAGGATCTCGGCACAGACAACCGTGTCCTGGATGAAATTCTTCGGCACGCCGCCGCCGATCATCAGCAGGCCGGTGGTGCCCGCCTTGATCTTGATGTCGGTCAGTTCGCGGAAGTCGGCGATCGCGTCGAGCACCATGTACGGCTTGCCTTCCTTGGCACGCTCGACCTGGTGCTTGACCAGACCGAAGCCCGCCGACGAATCGACAAAGGCCGGGCAGAAGATCGGCACGTCATGCTCATAGGCGAGCTTGACCAGGCTGTTGTCCTTCTTGCCGTGCTCGGCCAGATACTTGCCCATCTCGCGGATGAAGGCGCGGCTCGAATAGGCCTTGGGCTCCAGCGAGTCCGCGATCTTGCCGATCGTGTGGTCGCAGTCCTGAAGCTGCTCTTCGTCGATATAGGTGTCGTAGATGCGGTCGATGTAGAGCGAACGCAGCGTGTTGTCGTCCGGCACTTCCAGCGCCTGGTAATGCTTGTGGCCCAGGCCCTCGAAGAAATCCATGTCGACGATCGACGCGCCGGTCGCGACCACGCCGTCGATCATGTTCGAGCGCAGCAGCTCGGCATAGAGGTCCATGCAGCCGCCCGCCGAGGTCGAACCCGCGATGACGAGGAAGATCGAGCAGTCCTTGTCGGCCAGCATCTGGTTGTAGATGCCGGTCGCGCGCGCCAGGTCGCGGCTGGTGAAGCTCATCTTGCCCATCGAATCGATGATCGGGCGCGCGTCGAACTTGGTGATGTCAATATGCTCGACCACGCTGGAGAGCAGCTCGGCCTTCCTGAGATCGTTGGGGCGGTTGTCGTTGATCGTGTCGGTCATGATGGTTCCATCATCATCGAGAAGCCGTCGTCGTTATTGGGGACGCGGTAACCCGGCTGGCCCGGACCTGCGCGGGGCAGGGCCGGTATGCGAAGGGGCCTTATCGCGGCGGACACCGCAATGCCACCCCATTCCCCTCCCGCCGAAGCGGAAGGGGATAAAGGAGGTGCTAAAGTCGCCGGGTTACAGCTTGACGACGTTCGCGGGGAGGGCGTGCTCGGCCTCGTCGCGATAGACCGAGAACATCGGCTCGTCGTCGGTCACGACGAACTCGTGACAGGTGAAGCCGTTGAACTGGGTCCGCATCGCCTGGCCATAGGCACCGAGCATCCCGATCTCGAAATAATCGCCGGTATTCGTGTCCGCGGGCAGCGGGAACGGACCCTGCATATAGTCGAGATCGTCGCAGGTCGGGCCCCAGAAGCTGAAGTCCATGTCCCGCGCGTCGGAATCCGGCTCGCGCAGCAGCTGGACGGGGTACTTCCACCCGATATGCGCCGCATCGAACAGCGCGCCGTAAGCGCCGTCGTTGATGTACAGCTCATTGCCGCGGCGACGCTCGACGCGCACCACGACGGACGAATATTCGGCGCACAGCGCACGGCCCGGCTCGGCCCAGAGTTCGGCCGAATAGGACACCGGCAGGCTCTCGAACGCGCGGTGGATCGTCTCGAAGAAACGCTCCAGCGGCGGCGGGGTCATGCCCGGATAGGCCGAGGGGAAGCCGCCGCCGACATCGATCACGTCGACCGTGACCGCCGCCGCGACGATCGCCGCACGCACCCGCTCCATCGCCGCCGAATAGGCGTCGGGGGTCATGGTCTGGCTGCCGACATGGAAGCAGATGCCCAGCGCGTCGGCGACCTGGCGGGTCGCGATCAGCAGGTCCTTCGACTCTTCCAGGCTGACGCCGAACTTCGATCCCAGGCTGAGCTTCGCATATTCGGACGACACGCGCATCCGGACGCACAAGGTCAGGTCGGTCGCGCCGTTGGTGGCGCGGACGATCTTCTCCAGCTCTTCCAGGCTGTCGAGCGAATAGGTGCGGACGCCGTGCGTGAAATAGGCCTCGGCGATCGCCTCTTCCGACTTCACCGGATGCATGAAGCAGCAGACGGCCTGGGGAACGACCGACTTCACCATCCGCACTTCCGCGATCGAGGCGGTGTCGAAATGGGTGATGCCATTGTCCCACAGGATCTGGATCAGATCCGGCGACGGATTCGCCTTCACCGCATACATCGAGCGACCCGGAAACTTCTCGACGAAGAATCGGGCGGCGCGCGCAGCGGCGTGCGGGCGAAGCAGCGTGACCGGATCAGCCGGGCGACGCTTGGCGATGTCGATGCCGCGCTCCAGGTTGGAGGGGACGGCGGTCGAGTGGGCAGCTAGCCCCAGCGCGCGATGATTCTGGTGCAACTCAAGGGACCTCCAATTGCCTGACGGCATACGGTGACAAAAAGCTGCCTTGCGGTTGGAAGTCCCATGGGGCAGCGGAGGCGCGAAATAGGGTCCACTTTTTCTAATGTAAAGCGGTAGAAAGCGAGGCGGAGATAAAAAGTGACAATCCTAAGACAGCCGACAAAAGCCGGGGTCCGCGACGCCGCCGAAAAGATCGCGCGGGTGTTGCCGCCATCGCCGCTATTCTCATTGAATATCAATGGGAAAGCGGTGGCCTTCAAGGCCGAATCCTTGCAGCCGATCGGCGCGTTCAAGCTGCGCGGCGCATGGCATCGATTAACCGCGTTGGACGCCGATTCCAGGGCGCGTGGGGTCGTCGCCTTCTCCTCGGGCAATCATGCGCAGGGAATCGCCTGGGCCGCGCGGCGGCTGGGGATCGCCGCGACCATCGTGATGCCCGCCGATGCGCCGCCCTCGAAGCGCGAGGGGACGCTCGCGCTGGGGGCGGAGATCGTCGACTATGACCGCGCGACCGAAAGCCGCGAGCTGATCGCCCGGCGACTGGCCGAGGCGCGCGGCGCGACGCTGGTGCCGAGCTTCGACGATCCCTGGGTGATCGAGGGGCAGGGCTCTGCGGGCGTCGAGGCGGCGGCGCAGATGGCCGCGCTGGGCCTGCCCGCGCCCACCCATGTCGTGACGCCCTGCGGCGGCGGCGGGCTGGCGGCGGGGCTGACGCTGGCGCTGCCCGAAGCGCGGGTGACGGTGGTGGAACCCGAGGGCTGGGACGATATGCGGCGCTCGCTGGAGGCCGGGTGGATCGAGCCGGTGGGCGATAACCCCCCGCCGACCGCCTGCGACTCGCTCCAGACGACGCGCGTGTCGCCGCTGACCTTCGAGGTGCTGGCGCGGCGCGGGGCGGAGGGCGTCGCGGTGTCCGAGGCGGAGGTGGCGGCGGCGCAGCGCTTCGCCGCCGAACGGCTGCGGCTGGTGGTCGAGCCGGGCGGCGCGGCGGCGCTGGCGGCCTTGCTGGCGGGCAAGGTGGCGGCGGAGGACGGGATGCTGGTCATCCTGTCGGGCGGCAATGTCGACCGTGCCGCCTATGCCCGCGTGCTGGCCGGATGACGGAGGCCATCGCCCAGGCGGCGCCGGGGGTCGCCATGCTCGCGGCCTTTGCCTGTGTGGCCGGCGGGGTGGTGACGATCCGGCGCGGGGATCGGCGCAAGGGGGTGCTGATGCTGGTGATGGCGGTGGTGCTGGTCGGCAATGTCCTGATCTGGACGGTGTGACACCTGTTCCCCGGCGAAGGCCGGGGCCCAGTTGCTTTGGAGTTTGGGGCGGTGGCTGAATGGGCGTGGGAGGCATTTCCGAGCGGGTCGCTCTGCCTCCCACGCACCGCCTTGCGCGCCTTCGATCGTGAAGGAACTGGGCCCCGGCCTTCGCCGGGGAACGGGGTTCGGTTGCAAGTGACCTGCCGCGCAAACCCCGCTAAAGCCCACCCATGTTCCGCATCGCTCGCTGGGCCCTGAAGGCCGCGCTCGCCTTTGTGATCGTCAGTGTCGTCTGGGTCGGCATCTATCGCTTCGTGCCGCCGCCCATCACCTTCACCATGCTGGGCGATGTGATCGGCGGGCATGGCGTGACCAAGGACTGGATGCCCTTGTCGGAGATGGACCCCGACATGGCGCGCGCGGCGATCGCGGGCGAGGATGCCCGTTTCTGCTCGCATAACGGATTCGATTTCAAGGCGATGGCCAGCGCCGCCTATCGCAACGCCAAGGGCGGGCGGATCCGCGGCGGCTCGACGATCAGCCAGCAGACCGCCAAGAACGCCTTCCTGTTCCAGAATGGGGGCTATGTCCGCAAGGCGTTCGAGGCCTGGTTCACCTTCCTGATCGAGACGCTGTGGGGCAAGCGGCGGATCATGGAGGTCTATCTCAACATCGCCGAGACCGGGATCGGGACGTACGGTGCCAATGCCGGGGCGATGCGCTATTTCGGGCATGACGCCTCGCATCTGTCGCCGACCGAGGCGGCGCGGATCGCGGCGGTGCTGCCGCTGCCCAAGAAGCGCGCGGCGGTGGCGCCGACCGGGTTCGTGCGCAGGCACGGCAACGTCATCGCGCGCTATGTGGGCGTGGTGCGGCGGCAGGGGCTGGATGCCTGTATCCGGTAACGGGGTGGGGGCTCGGTGAGACACCTTGCCCTCCCCCATCCCCTCCCGCTTGCGGGAGGGGCGTGCCGGTCGAGAGCGGCGGGATCATAAGGTCCCGGCTGGCGCGTGTCGGTCGCCACGAACACGCCCCTCCCGCAGGCGGGAGGGGATGGGGGAGGGCGGTCGGCCCATGCTCAGCATGCGCCTCGCAAAAGCCACGGTCTTCCACGACGATTGCGGGGATTCGAGGGGGAACCCATGCGCTGCCTGCCGCAATCGGACTGCTACTGCTCCAGGCCGTGCCCTCGGCTCTTCCGTTGCCCCGCATCACGCCGCGATCCGAATGTCCCCGGACCCAAGACGAGATCGTGATATGCGGTCGCCACGATGCGGCCGAACGCTATCTGATACCGCCATCCGCGCGTGGACCCTCCGGCATGGCGGACGAAGCGGGCGCGGGGCTGAGCGGTGCGAATATCCTGGGTGGCACGGGTCCCTGCGGCATCCATGCCGGGCAAAGACGCTGCACGACCGGCGAGGCTTGGCGGGCGGGCTATGGCGGGGGCCGCGATCCGCTGACCGTCGGCAGCAAGGTGCTGACCCGATTGATCGACCCGGATGCGGAGATCGACCCGCCATCGTCGCAACCGACCGGGCGTCGATAGGCCCGGCCGGTCGCAGATCGCTTTACTTGGCGTCGCCCGAAATCGCGTCGCCCGCCTTCTTGGCGGTATCGCCGACGCTCTTGGCGGCCGAGGTGACGGCCGCGTCCCGGCGGTTTTCCGCGCCGCCCCGGCTGAACAGATAGAAGCCGCCGACCAGCACCGCGATCAGCAGCACGATGGCGATCGCCATGCCGCCACCGCCGCCGCTACGCCGCTCGATCACCGTGGTATGCGGCTGCTGGGTGCCATAGGTTTCGGTAACACGTTCATCGGCCATGACATTCCCTCCTCTTGATTATGGAGGGGGCAACGCCATGACCGCCATACCGTTCCCGAAACGACTGGAAGCGGATCAGAAGGGCAGCTTGAAGCCCGGCGGCAGCGACAGGCCGCTGGTCATCTTGGACATTTCGCTGCCCGAAGCGGCATCCGCCTTGGTCCGCGCATCGTTGATCGCGGCGGCCAGCAGATCCTCCAGCATGCCCTTTTCCGACGGCTGCATCAGCGAATCGTCGATGGTGATGCCGATGATCCGCCCCTTGGCCGACGCCTTGACCTTGACCAGACCGCCGCCCGAGACGCCTTCGACCTCGATCGTGTCGAGATTGGCCTGCGCCTTTTCCAGTTCGTTCTGGACGTTCTGGGCCATGGCCAGGATTTCGTCGAGATTCTTCACATCATGCTCCGTTCACACTGCGTTTGCCGGGCCATTCCATCAATTCGGCCTCGGGGAAAGCCTCGCGGGCGGCGCGGACCATGTCCGACTCCCACGCGGCGGTCTTGATCGCTTCCTCGGCGGCGACCTGCTGCTCGTGCAGCGTCGGCTCACCGGGCACATCCTCCAGCGTGACGCGCCAGACCTGGCCCGTCGCCGTCTTCAGCGCCGCGATCAGCTCGCTCAGCGTATCCGCCGCGATCGGTCGCGATCCGCTGAACACCATCTCCGGGGGCGTATAACGCACCAGACGCGCCCCGTGGCGCAACCGCGCGGCGAGCGCCAGCTGCCCCATATCGTCCAGCCGGTCGATCATCGCGACGAAGCTGTCGGGCAGCTTGGGCGGCTCGGGCTCGGCGGGGGGAGGGGGCGGGGCCATGGCGGCTGGCGCGGGTGTGGGCGCGGCCTGTGGCACCGCCGCCGGAGCGCTGGGTACGGAAACGCCGCCATCGCGAATCTGCCGCGCCAGCTCGCCCGGATCGGGGAGCGTCGAGGCATGGATGGCGCGCAGCAGCGCCATCTCCGCCGCCTCGATCGGCAGGGCGGCGCGGGCGACCTCGTCATGGCCCTTCAGGAACAGCTGCCACAGCCGGTGCAGCGCCGGGAAGCTGAGCGACCCCGCCCATTCCTCGCGCGCGGCGCGTTCCTCCAGCGGCTGGGCGGCATCATGCGGCGTCCCGACCTTGGTCAGGGTGATGCCGTGCACCGTCTCCAGCAGCGAACGCAGCACCGATTGCGGGTCGACGCCATAGTCATATTGCCGCCGCAGCGAGGCAAGCGCCCCCGCGCCGTCGCCGTTCAGCACCAGTCCCAGCAGGTCGCGCACCGCGCCGCGATCCGACAGGCCCAGCATCTCGCGGACCGCCGCCGCGGTGACGCCGCCGCCCTCCAGATCGGCATGGGCGATCGCCTGGTCGAGGATCGACAGGCCGTCGCGCGCCGAGCCTTCCGCCGCGCGCGCGACCAGCATCAACGCCTCCTCCTCGGCGGTGACGCCTTCTTTCACGCAGATGTCGGCGAAATGCGCAGCCAGCTTGTCCGCCGTGATCCGCCGCAGGTCGAAACGCTGGCAGCGCGACAGGACGGTGATCGGGACCTTGTTCACTTCCGTGGTGGCGAACAGGAATTTCACATGCGCGGGCGGCTCCTCCAGCGTCTTCAACAGCGCGTTGAAGGCGTTCTTGGAGAGCATGTGGACTTCGTCGACGATATAGATCTTGAAGCGCGCCGAGACGGCGGCATAGCGCGACGCCTCGATGATCTCGCGCACGTCGTCGACGCCGGTATGGCTGGCGGCGTCCATCTCGATCACGTCGATATGGCGGCCCTCGGCGATGGCGCGGCACGGCTCGCATTGCCCGCAGGGCTGGATTGTCGGGCCACCGTTACCGTCCGGGCCGACGCAGTTGAGCGCCTTGGCGATCAGCCGCGCGGTCGAGGTCTTGCCGACCCCGCGCACGCCGGTCATCAGGAACGCATGGGCCAGCCGGTCGCGCTTGATCGCATTGCCCAGCGTCTGGACCATGGCATCCTGCCCAATCAGCGCGTCAAAGGTCTGCGGCCGGTATTTGCGCGCGAGGACGCGATACGCCTCCGCTTTGGCGGGCTGGGGCGGTTCGCCCAGGTCGAACGAATCAGCCATGCCGGGTCTGGGTGGTCGGGATAGGGGAAAGCATCGCCGACCAACATAGGCGCTCGGGCGCGCCGCGTCAGGTCAAATCGTGTGTTAGGGCACACACACAACCGTCGCCGCAGCGCAGGCTGGGGCCTTTGGCCAGTGCATCCCGCCAACGCGAAAAGGCCCCAGCCTGCGCTGGGGCGACGCTGCGTCGCGCGGTTCCGAAATGCTGGAAAGGTGGGAGCCGGGACGACCCGCAGCGAAATCGTTGCGGCTGCTTCCGTCAGGACCTGACCGGGTTGGCGATGACTACGTCCGCCCGACTCCCGCCGCGCATATGGCGAAACGAAGCCGGGGGATCAAGCCCTTATCCCACCGGCCCCGTTCGTCATGTCAGAGGGTCAGCGACGGAAGCACTGACGCTGCGGTCCATCCCAGGTGTGGACCCAGCGGCACACGACGCGCGGGCGTCCGTAACCGCGCCAGCCCGGACCGCGATCCCAGCTGTTGCCGCGATGCCAGCCGGGTCCACGGTCCCAGCCCGGACCCCGGTTCCAGCCGGGGCCGCGATCATGCCAGCCCGGCCCACGGTCCCAGCCCGGTCCACGCCCCGGTCCCGGACCCCAGCGGTCGTGCGGCCCATGCGGTGCGGCGGCGGCAGGCGCGGCGGCGGCGATACCCGAAACGGCGATCAGGCCGGCGCCCAAGACAGCAAGAAGTTTCATAACGCTT
This sequence comes from Sphingomonas sp. SORGH_AS_0870, assembly GCF_031453175.1. NCBI lineage: Bacteria > Pseudomonadati > Pseudomonadota > Alphaproteobacteria > Sphingomonadales > Sphingomonadaceae > Sphingomonas > Sphingomonas sp. SORGH_AS_0870. The sequence continues at coordinate 3,300,126 of NZ_JAVIYW010000002.1, read as the reverse complement.
TACTCCCGGTAGGCCCGCCCTTCGGCGAGCATGGGAGGATATTGCCGAACCGGCGATGATTGCGTGCTGAACCAGTTGGTTATCGCACGTTCAGGGAAGCCGCGCGGTCAGCCCGTCGAGTTCGGGGGTCAGCAGGACCTGACAGGCCAGGCGGCTGGACCGGGTCGCATCGGGCACCAGATCGAGCATATCCTCTTCCTCCGCCAAGGGGGGCGCGATCCGGTCGAGATAGGCCGTATCGATCAGGACATGGCAGGTCGCGCATGCCATCTGTCCGCCGCACGTGCCCTCCATCGGCTGGCCCGCGCGTTGCCCGGCGCGCAGCAGCGTCTCGCCGGGCATGGCCTGGGTCGAAACCGCATCCCCCCGGCGGTCGATAAAGGTCAGGCCGATCATGGCCGCTGCGCCCTGGCGGCGGCGTCGAGCCGGGCGATGGCGGCCGTCAGGTCCGCCTCGGTGGTATAGCGGCCGAAGCCCAGCCGGATCGAGGATCTGGCCTGCGCATCGCCCAGGCCCAGCGCGCGCAGCACATGGCTGGTCCGCCCCGATCCGCTGGCGCAGGCGCTTCCCGCCGAAAAGGCGATGTCGCGGCAGTCGGACATCAGTCGCGCGACATCCAGCCCCTCGCGCCGGATGTTCAGATTGCCGCGATAGCGCCGGTCGGTCGACCCGTTGATCGTCCAGTCCGGCCCCAGCTGCGCGATCGCCACCGCCCAGAGCCGCTCGACATGCGCCATGTCCTCCTCGGCACGCGCCGCCATCAGCTTCGCCGCCACGCCGAACCCGGCACACAAAGCGGGGCTGAGCGTGCCCGAGCGGCCGCCCTCCTGATCGCCGCCATGGAGCAGCGAGGGCAGGGTGATGCCGTCCCTGATCCACAGCGCGCCGATGCCCTTGGGTCCATGGATTTTGTGCGCCGACAGCGCGATCAGATCGACGCCGTCGGGAATGGCGATCCGGCCATAGCCCTGCACCGCATCGCACAGCATCCAGGCACCGACGCGATGTGCTTCTTCGGCCAGCGCGGCGATGGGCTGGACGGTGCCGATCTCGTTGTTGACCAGCATCGCCGCGACCAGTCCGGTGCCCGGCGCGACGCCCGACGCGGCGGATGCGGGCGCGACCAGCCCCTCGTCATCGACCGGCAGGATGGTCAGGTCGCGCCCCGTCGCGTGGGCGGTGTCGAGCACGGCGGCATGTTCGATCGCCGTCGTGACGATGCCGCCGTTCGCGCCCTTGATCGCCCAGTTCAGCGCCTCGGTCGCGCCGCTGGTGAACACTACCCGCCCGCCCGAGGGCAGCAGCGCCGCCACCTGATCGCGCGCGACCTCGACGGCGGCACGCGCCTGTCGCCCGGCGCGGTGGGGGGAATGGGGATTTGCATGGCCCTGCTCCAGCCAGGGGAGCATCGCCTTCAGCGCCTCGGGCGCGAGCGGGGTCGTCGCCTGATAGTCGAGATAGATCATGCGACGCGCGTCCCCCGCGCGATGGCGCGCCAGGCGGTGACGAAGCGGTCGACATGCTCGCGCGTCGTGGAGCGGCCGAAGCTGACCCGCACCACCTCGCGCCCCGCCTCCTCGCTCCAGCCGAGCGCGGACAGGACGTGGCTGGGCTTCAGGCTGCCGCTGGCGCAGGCGCTGCCTGCCGAGACCGAGATATGTGCGAGATCGAACTGGATCAGCTGCGCCGCGGAGGGCTTGCCGGGCATGTGATAGCTGGCGATGGCCGGGTGGCGGCGGCTGGCATCGGCGACCACGATCCCGCCCGAGCGCCGGATCGCATCGTCGCAATAGGCGCGAAGTGCGGTATGGTCCGGCTCCGGCTCCGCGAGCGCCGCCGCATAGCCCACCACGCCGGGCATATTCTCGGTGCCGGGGCGATAGCCGCGCTCCTGCCCGCCGGTCGGGGCCAGCACCGCCAGGTTGCGGACCAGCAGCGCGCCGATGCCGGGCGGCCCGCCGCGCTTGTGCGCCGACAGCGCGACGAGGTCGGCATGGTCGATCACCGCGCGGTCCGCGCCCGCCGGCATCTGCGCGGCGTCGACCAGCAGGATGTGCCCGGCGGCGTGGATCGCCTCGGCCAGTTCGGCGATCGGCTGGCGCACGCCGGTTTCGCTATTGGCCCATTGCACCGTCACGACCGCGCGCGGACCGCTGAGGTCAGGCAGGCGCAGCACGCCGTCCGGCCCGACCGGCATCACCACGGCATCCGGGGCGGCGCGCAGCACCGCGTCATGGTCGATCGCGCCGACGAAGCGCCGCTCCGCCATCGACCGGGTCAGCGCGATCGACAGCGACTCGCTGGCCCCGCTGGTGAACAGGATCTCATGTGACCAGCCCAGCGCCCGCGCGATGGCCGAGCGGGCATCCTCCAGCAGCCTTTTGGCCGCGCGTCCCTCCGCATGGGGGGAGGAGGGGTTGGCCCAGGCTGCGCATCCCTGTGCCAGCGCCGCACGCGCGGCATCGGTCATCGGGGTGGTGGCGGCATGATCGAGGTAAAGACGGGACAGGGTTCGTTCCCTAGCTGGAATGATCGAACAATTGCGAAAAGGGCCTTCCCGCCTATATAGCGCAACGTTCCCGGCGCTCCACCAGCGCGATCCAGATCGGCGAGTTTTGATGCCCGAAGTCATTTTTCCCGGCCCCGAAGGCCGCCTCGAAGGCCGTTTCGCTCCCGCTCCGCGTCCGCGCGCGCCCGTCGCCATGATCCTGCACCCGCATCCCAATGCGGGCGGCACGATGAACAACCGGATCGTGCAGGAACTCTATAAGACCTTCCAGCGGCGCGGCTTCGCCACGCTGCGCTTCAACTTCCGCGGCGTGGGCAAGAGCCAGGGCACGTTCGACAACGGCATTGGCGAACTGTCCGACGCGGCCTCGGCGCTCGACTGGGTGCAGAGCTTCCACCCCGAAGCCTCGACCACCTGGATCGCGGGCGTCAGTTTCGGCGCGTGGATCGGGATGCAGCTGCTGATGCGCCGCCCGGAGATTCGCGGCTTCATCTCGGTCGCGCCGCCCGCCAACATGTACGACTTCACCTTCCTGGCGCCGTGCCCCTCCTCGGGCATCATCATCCAGGGCGAGGCCGACGAGGTCGCGACCCCGGCGGCGACCCAGAAGCTGGTCGACAAGCTGCGCACGCAGAAGCACATCACCATCCATCACGACACCATCCCCAAGGCGAACCATTTCTTCGAGCATGAAATGCCCGAGCTGATGGGGTCGGTGGACCGCTATCTCGACATGCGGCTGGATCCGAACTCGCCGATCCGGTGAGAATGGAAAACTGTAAGGGATTCCGGCGAAAGCCGGAATTCTTTGTTTCAATTGCCTTGTAAGCTTTCTGCTGGTGTTTGTCGCTTTAACCCTCTCTATATTTTTCCCTTTTTGATTCCCAAGACATCGTTTCTTTCGGCTTGGCTCTGCCCGGGAAAAGGTGGGAAACGCCACCAAATATGAAAAAGCCTTCTTTCAAATCGAGTGCCTTTTGTGGATCTGTTTCCCGTAGAAAAAACGATATTTGCATCATGCACCAATTGCAAATTTCTATGGCGCTATCTGCCCGATATAGATCTTGAATAGAAACTAGCTTAACATTCTTGATGTATTCTATGATAGAATTAAAGGTGTCGACTGTCTTATTTTGCTCGATGTACTCTAACTTGCGAGAGGCGAAAAGGAGCTTTGCTTCTTCATCAATTTTCGAAAGAAGAAGTAAATTGGGAAATTGCGAGCTAGATTGCCAAATCTCATGAGCTAAGCAGTTCCGAAATTCATATATCTCGATAAATTTTTCTTTAGTGTATCTAAATATTGATAAAATTTCATTATCGTGTGTAATATTGTTATGAGAATTCAAAAATTCTGACCTCTTCTTGGGGCTTGATAAATCTTTTATCCGTTGCGCAGCGCGATATACGTCTTCTTTGTGCGCATCATACAATACATCTTGCATTAATTTCTGAAAATAAGAGCACTTGCTTATTAATTTCGAAGATAATTCGTAGAACTTATCTTCTATTTGTATATTTGATCCGGTTGCCTTCGCTAGTTCGGTAATGCCGGTGATTTTCGTGTAATACTTGTTCATCTAAATCACCCCGCTATGTCTCGGAATGTCCGTCTTTTATCGACTGCAGCACTATATATTTGCAGTGCTACATCGGAGGCTTTGGCCTGCCAGCGTACCCGTTTCATAGGCCCCGTGCGCGGTGGAGAAATCCTCGCGCGAACAGGCCTCGCCCGCGAAAAAGAGGCGACCGTCGACCGACCCGGCCAGTCTGCCCCGCGCATCGGCATGGCCGACCCTGGCATGGCTATAGCTGCCGCCGATCAGCGGCATGCGTCGCCACCGGGTCGCGCCTATCGGCGTGAAGCGCCGCCGCCAGTCGCTGCCCAGCAGGGCCACCAGTTCGTCGATGGCGAAGGCCGCCGCCGCGCCGTCTTCCTCCAGCGCCTCGGCGCAGGGGCCGCCGAAGAAGCTCTCGATGATCGGCCAGCCAAAGGGGGATAGCCGGTGGCTGGCGGTGCAGGCGCTATACGGATTGCCGGTCAGATGCGCATGAGCGGGCCAGGGCAGGGGCCCTTCGACCGACAGGAAGACCTTGTCCGCTATCCCGAGCGGCAGCGCGGCGGCGGCCTCCTGCTTGGCGGGGAGGGGCGGGTCGAAGGTCAACTTGCCTTCCGCCAGGACCGGGGTGGGGACGGCCACGATAACGTGATCCGCCTCGATGGTCCCGGCTGAGGTTTCGATACGGATCGTCTGGCCGCGATGGTCGATGCGCGTCGCGGTGACGCCGGTCCGCACCGGCACATTCGCCGCATGATGCACGACGACCGTGCCATAGCCCTCGACCACCGCCCAATTGTCGTCGGTCGCGGCATTCTCATAGGCCGCCCAGTCGTGCAGCGACACCTCGGCCAGCGAGGCGCCATTGGCATAGCCCGAGATCGCGTCGATCATCGGCCGCCAGGGATCGTCATCGCCTACGAAGTCGGACAGCGGACGATCCGGCCCGTCGAGCGCGGCCATCGCCGCATCCTCGAACCGGGCATAGGCCTCGCCCGAGGCGCGCTTCTGGTCAGCGGGAAAGCCCAGCTCGTTCCACTGGACCTGCCAGTTGGGCGAGCGGCGGTCGATGGTGAAGCCCGCCTGCTCGGCGATGGCGGTCCAGGGATTGCGCCCCGCCGAATGGAGCCAGCCACAGCCATGATCGACCACATGACCGGTCGGCATTCGCACGCTCTGCGCCCGCCCGCCCAGCCGGTCCGCCGCCTCGATCAGCAGGACCTCGCACCCCGCATCGTGCAGCGTCCGCGCCGCCGCGATCCCGGCCGCGCCGCCGCCGATGACGACGGTGCGGCCGGTCATGGTCAGGCCGCCGCCAGCAACCGCTTCTCACCGGCGATGCGCATCATCGCCTTTTGCAGCTTCTCGAAGGCGCGCACCTCGATCTGGCGGACGCGCTCACGGCTGACGCCGTAAACCTGGCTCAGTTCCTCGAGCGTCTTGGGATCGTCGGTCAGGCGACGCTCGGTCAGGATGTGCTTCTCGCGGTCGTTCAGGTCGTCCATCGCGCTGACCAGCATGTCGTGGCGGACATCCGCCTCCTGCTGCTCGGCGACGACCGAGTCCTGAAGCGGCGCGTCATCGGCCAGCCAGTCCTGCCACTGGCCCTCGCCATCCTCGCGCATCGAGACGTTGAGCGAGGTGTCGCCCCCCATCGCCATGCGGCGGTTCATGCTGATGACCTCGTCCTCGTTGACGCCCAGATCGGTGGCGATCTTGGTCACGTCCTCGGGCCGCAGGTCGCCGTCCTCGAACGCGTCGAGCTTCGACTTCATCCGGCGCAGGTTGAAGAACAGCTTCTTCTGCGCCGCCGTGGTGCCCATTTTCACCAAGCTCCACGAGCGCAGGATATATTCCTGGATCGAGGCGCGGATCCACCACATCGCATAGGTGGCGAGGCGGAAGCCACGATCGGGCTCGAACTTCTTCACGCCCTGCATCAGACCGATATTGCCCTCCGAGATCAGCTCGGAGGTCGGCAGGCCATAGCCGCGATAGCCCATTGCGATCTTCGCCACGAGACGCAGGTGCGAGGTGACGAGCTGCGCCGCCGCCTCGGGGTCGCCATGCTCCTGAAAGCGCTTGGCGAGCATATATTCCTGCTCCGGGGCAAGGATCGGGAATTTCTTGATCTCGGCCAGATAGCGGTTGAGCGACTGCTCCCCGCCGAGCGCAGGAATCGTCGCCGGGACGTTGCTGCCTTTTGCCATGATCCTTATCTCCCTTTCTGGAGCGTCATTCCGTTTCGCCCCGTCGTCGGGCGCGAGGCGGTCTTCTGCTATACGTGAAGCCGACTGAACAGTTCCTGCATGTCGGGCGGCATCGGGCTCTCAAACGCCAAAGCGTGGCCGCTTATGGGATGAATGAAACCCAGATGCGCCGCGTGCAGGGCTTGGCGCCGGAAATCGAGTTCATCGAGCAGGGCTTTTTGAGCACCCTTTGCTCTACCATAAACTGGGTCGCCCAGCAAGGCGTGGCCCAGCGACTGCATATGCACCCGAACCTGATGCGTGCGGCCGGTCTCCAGGCGGCATTCGACCAGCGCGGCGTTGTTGAGCTTTTCGATGGTGCGGTAATGGGTCACGGCGCGCTTGCCGCCCGGCACGATCGCCACCTTCTTGCGGTTCTGCGGACTGCGGGCCAGCGGCGCGTCCACGCTGCCGTCGGCGGGTCGCGGAATGCCCCCGGTGATCGCGCGGTAGCGGCGGTCGATAGAATGCGCCGCGAACTGCTTGGCCAGCCCCTCATGGGTGCGGTCGGTCTTGGCCGCGACCATCAGGCCGGAGGTGTCCTTGTCGATCCGGTGGACGATGCCGGGCCGCGCCACGCCGCCGATCCCCGACAGCGATCCGCCGCAATGATGCAGCAGCGCGTTGACGAGCGTGCCGTCCAGATTGCCCGCCGCCGGATGCACGACCAACCCGGCGGGCTTGTCGATGACGATCAGATGCTCGTCCTCATAGGCGATGACGAGCGGAATATCCTGCGCCTCGTTATGCGCAGGGGTGGGCGCGGGGACCGCGACCTGGAACAGATCGCCCGCCGCCGCCCGCTTGGCGGGGTCGCGCGCCATCACGCCGTCGCGCGTCACCGCGCCGCTGGCGATCAGCACCTTCAGCCGTTCGCGCGACAGGGTCGGCACCGCATCGGCCAGCGCACGGTCCAACCGCCAGCCATCCGCTGTGGGCGCGATCCGCGCATCGATGATGGAAACCCCCCGGTCCATGGCCTAGTAAATTGGGCATGACCGTAACGATTTCAAGCGATACGCTGGACTTCCTGTTGATAACCGCCGCCGCTTCGCCCGATCGGGAGGTTTGCGGGCTGCTGCTGGGACAGGGGGATCGCATCGACCGGCTCGTGCCTTGCACCAATGTCGCGGCCGAGCCCTGGCACCGGTTCGAGATCGATCCGGCCGCGCTGATCGCGGCGCACCGCGCGGCGCGGGGCGGCGGGGCGGCGGTGATCGGTCATTATCACTCGCACCCGACCGGGCTGGCTGAACCGTCGCCGCGCGACGCCGCCGACGCCGCGCCCGACGGCAGTATCTGGCTGATCGCGGGGGGCGGACGGGTCACCGCCTGGCGCGCGGTCGCGGCGGGTGAGCGCCATGGCCGGTTCGATCCGCTCGCACTTGCTTGCGCATAGCGAATGCCCACGTCACAAAGGGCCAGTTTGTCGAGGGATTTTTCATGACCGTCAGCCCGGTGGATTTCGCGAGCCTGTTGTGTTCGCGACTGTGCCACGATCTCCTGTCCCCGGTGGGGGCGCTCAATAACGGGCTGGAGCTGCTGGCCGACGAGACCGACCCCGCCATGCGCGAACGCTGCATGGAATTGCTGGCCGACAGCGCGCGCGCCTCGGCCAACAAGCTGAAATTCTTCCGCCTGGCCTTTGGCGCGGGCGGCGGCTTTGCCGAGCGGGTCGACATGGGCGAGGCGAAGGCGGCGATCGAGGGGCTGCTGGTCGACAATCGCCGCACGACGCTGGGCTGGCTGGTCGAACAGCCCAGCCTGCCCAAGCCTGCGGTGCGCATCCTGATGAACCTGACGCTGATCGCGGCCGAGGCGCTGGCGCGCGGCGGCACGATCGACATCGGGGCCGAGGCGGGGCGCGAGGCGATCGAGATCGCGATCCGGATCGAGGGGCCGCGCATCCTGCTCGACCCCGAAATTCGCCGCACGCTGATGGAGGGGCAGGGGAGTGAGCCGCTGGGCTCGCGCACCGCACCCGCATTCCTGGTCCATACGCTGACCCACGAACATGGCGGCATGACACTGGTCCATGAGCCTGCGCCCAGTACGATGATCCTGGGGGCGGCCATCCGGGCGGGGTAAACGCCCTTTTAATCTTGTGGCGGCAAGAGGGAGCGGAAAGGACGCGCCCTCGGGGATTTATGGACGATCTGCTGCAGGAATTCATCGCCGAGACGCGCGAGACGCTGGAGGCGCTGTCCGGCGAGATCGTGGCCTGGGAAGCGGCGCCCGCCGACCGGGCGCGGCTCGATGCGATCTTCCGCTTCGTCCATACCGTCAAGGGAAGCTGCGGCTTTCTGGACCTGCCGCGCCTTGCCCGGCTCAGCCATGCCGCCGAGGACGTGCTGGCGGCGGCGCGCGACGGCAGCCGGACGCCCGATACCGCGCTGGTCGATGCGGTGCTGGGGATCGTCGACCGGATCGGCGCGGTGGTCGAGGCGATCGCGACGGGGACCGGGCTGGACGATTCGGACGACGACGCGCTGATCGCCGCGCTGACCCGGACGGAAACCGCGCCGGTCGCCCCCGTCGCCAGGGTGGCGGTGCCGAGCCGCGCCGCACCGCGCAGCATCCGCCTGAATGTCGACCTGCTCGACCGGATGATGAGCGGCATGTCCGACATGGTGCTGGCGCGCAACGAACTCGCGCGGCGGCTTCGCGACTCCGTGCTCGACCCGCGGGTCGAGGCGGCGCTCGACCGGCTGTCGCTGACCGTCGCCGACATGCGCGACACGGTGACGCGGACGCGGATGCAGAAGGTCGACGGGCTGTTCTCCGCCCTGCCGCGCATGGTCCGCGACACCGCCGCCGAACTGGGCAAGGCGGTGGCGCTGCGCATCGAGGGGGCGGATGTCGACCTGGACCGCGAGATGATCGAGATGATGCGCGACCCGCTGGTCCACATCATCCGCAACGCGATCGACCATGGCATCGAGACCCCCGCCGAGCGTCGCCGTCTGGGCAAGCCGGAGACCGGGCAGATCTGCGTCGCCGCGCGCCAGTCGGGCAACCAGATCCTGATCGAGATCGAGGATGACGGCGCCGGGATCGACGTCGCACGCATCGCCGCCAAAGCGGTGGCGAGCGGCGTCCATAGCGCGGGTGAGGTCGCCGCGATGACCGCCGCCGACAAGCAGAAGCTGGTCTTCGAGCCGGGCCTGTCCAGCCGCGATACGGTGTCGACCATGTCGGGACGCGGGGTCGGCATGGACGTGGTTCGCGCCAATATCGAGCATGTCGGCGGCCGCGTCGCGCTGGACAACCGGCCGGGCCGGGGGCTGGCGATCACCATCCAGGTGCCGCTGACCCTGTCGATCATGTCGACCATCGTCGTCGCGGTCGGCGACCAGCGTTTCGCCATCGCGCGCCAGTCGATCGAGGAGATCGTCAAGATTCGCGGCGATCAGGTCCGCATCGATCCGGTCGGCGCGGTCGAGGTCGCGACGGTGCGCGGACGGCGTCTGCCGATGCTGCCGCTGGGCCGTTTCCTGGGCGTCGGTCCCGCCGAGCCCATGACGCTGGTCATCATATCGACCCGCGACGGCGACTATGCGCTGGGGGTGGACGATGTGCTGGATACCGAGGAGGTGGTGGTCAAGCCCGCCGCCCCGGCGGTGATGGGCAGCGGCCTTTACGCCGGACAGACGCTGCCCGACAGCGGCCTGCCGATGCTGCTGCTCGACGGCGGCGGGCTGGCGCAGGCGGCCGGGCTCCGTTTCCACCGCGAGGTCATCGCGGCGAGCGAGGACGATGCCGACGAAGCGGCGATCCCGGCGCTGTTGTTCGACGATCTGGATGGCTGCCGCCGCGCGATGCCGCTGGGCGCGATCGACCGGGTCGAAAAGGCCGAGGCGGCGGCGGTCCATCATTCGGGCGGCCGCGTCCGGCTGGTGGTGGGCGAGACGACGATGCCGCTGCACCATGTCGATGCCCGGGCGCTCGACCGCGCGACCGTGGGGGGCGAGATCGAGGTGCTGCGCCTGACCGATGGCGAGGCCGAATGCGCCTATGCGATCGCCGCCGCGCTGGAGATCATTCAGCTGCCCGCCGATATCGCTCCGTCGCCTGGGGACGGCACGGTGCTGGGCGTCGCGGTGTGGCAGGGCGAGCCGATCGAGATCCTCGACCCGCTGGCGCTGTTCGGCGGCACGGCGAGCGGGGTGGGCGACCATGGCCCGCTCCTCTGCCTGCTCGACGGGGCTGGGGCGGCCTGGATGGACCGTTTCCTGCGCCCGGTGCTGGAGGCCAATGGCTATCGCTGCGCGGTTCAGGCGGCGGACAACGAGGTTCCTGCCGTCCGCCTGATGATGGAGGACGAGCCCTTGCCCGAGGATGCCTCGGGCGCGCCGGTGGTGCGACTGCGCCGCGAGCGCGATGCGGCGTCCGATGCCGACAGCGTCTATCGCTATGACCGCCCCGCGCTGATCGCCGCGCTGGCCAGCCATGCGCGCCGGGGAGGCCGCTGATGCCGCTGTTCCTGATCGCCCGCATCGCCGACCAGGGCGTGGTGTTCGACGCCGACCAGGTCGATTCGGTGGTCGATATCGGCGAGGTCGTGGCGGTGCCCCGTGCCGAGCCGTCGGTACGCGGGCTGACCGCGCTGCGCAGCCGTGTCATCACCGTGGTCGACACCCGGCTGGCGCTGGGGCTGGAGCCGACCGCCGACCATATCCGCCGCGCGGTCATCACCCGGCAGGACGGCCATTATTACGCCATGCTGGTCGATGCGCTGGACGATATCGAGACGTTCGAGACCCGCCCGATGCCGCATGCGCCGCCGCGCGAGGGGCGCTGGTCGCGCGCGGCGGGCGGCATGGTGGTGCGCGATGGCGAGCCGCTGCTGGTGCTCGACCTGGCCCGGCTGGTCCCGCCGCCCGCGGCGGCGGCCGCCTGAGCCATTAACCCGGCTCTTACTTTCGCAGGGTTAGATGGCCTTCGGGATCCCGCTGGGGTCTTTGCTGTAACAAGGCGTGCCCCATGAAAACCTGTCTCGTCGTCGATGACTCCAAGGTGATCCGCAAGGTCGCCCGACATATATTGGAGACGCTGGACCTTCAGGTGCGCGAGGCGGGCGATGGGCGCGAGGCGCTGGACGCCTGTCTGGAATCGGTGCCCGACGTGGTCCTGCTCGACTGGAACATGCCGGTGATGAGCGGGATGGATTTCCTGCGCGCGTTGCGTGAGGCCAATCTGGACCGGCGGCCGCGCATCGTGTTCTGCACCACCGAAAACGGTATGGCGCATATCCGCGCGGCGATCGATGCCGGGGCGGACGAATATATCATGAAGCCGTTCGACCGCGACACGCTGGAGAGCAAGCTCCAGCTGGTCGGCGTCATCTGAGCCCCGCCGACCGGCCGCCCATGCGCAGCGCCATGGCGTCTTTCCTCCAACCCGATATCGCGCCGCGACCGGCCAGCCGCATCCTGATCGTCGACGATTCGGCGGTCGCGCGCGCGCTGATCGCCGGGCAGATCGCCGGGCATGACCGCTTCGTGCTTGCGGGGCAGTCGACCCATGTCGAAGGTGCGCTGACCTTTCTGGCCCAGAACCGGGTCGACATCATCCTGCTGGATGTCGAGATGCCCGGACAGGACGGCATCTCCGCCCTGCCGCGCATGCTGGCGGCGGGGCGCGGCGCGCGGATCATCATCGTCTCGGCCTCCACGCCCAAGGGCGGCGCGGCGACGGTGCAGGCGCTGGCGCACGGCGCGGCCGACACGCTGGTCAAGCCGCTGCCCCAGAGGCTGGCCGAGTTCGGCGAGATCCTGCGGCACAAGCTCGATGCGCTGGCCGGGACCGGGTCCGGAGCCGGGGTGGGGGAGGGCGATGCATCGTCGCCGCCCGCCGCCGCCGCGCCGATCGCCCCGGCATCGGCACGGGGTGCGGCGCTGCCCGAGATGATCGGGATCGGGGCGTCGACGGGCGGCATTCACGCGCTGGCCAAGCTCCTGGAACGGGTGCCCGCCAGCATGTCGGTGCCGATCGTCGTCACCCAACACCTGCCCGCGTCCTTCATGTCCTATTTCGCCGCGCAGCTGGCGGCGGTGGCGCGGCGGCCCTGCGACATTGCCGAGGACCGGATGCGGTTGCGGCCGGGCCGGATCCTGATCGCGCCGGGCGATGCGCATGTCACCTTTGTCGGGCTGCCCGACGGCGGCGCGTCGATCCGGCTGAAGCATGACCGGGCGAGCAGCGGCTGCCTGCCCTCGGTCGACCCGATGTTCGCCTCGATGGCGGAGCTGTGGGGCAGCCGGGCCTGGGGCATCGTGCTGACGGGCATGGGGCGTGACGGGATGGAGGGCGCGCGGATGTTGAAGGCGGCGGGGGGAAGGATCATCGCACAGGATCAGGCCAGTTCGGTCGTCTGGGGCATGCCCGGCGCGGTCGTCCGCCGCCACCTGGCCGATCAGGTCCTGCCGCCCGAGGCGATCGGCGCGATGCTGGCCGCGGGTGCGGCCAAGGCCGCGCAGCCATGATGGCGTCCGTGCCCCACAGCCCCCGCGCGATGCCGATCCGCTCCAACCCCGCCGCCGAGCCCGCCTCCCGCCAGGCGCTGACCGTCCTGGCCGCGTTGCTCGAGGCGCGCACGGGGCAACAGATCGTCAGCCACCGTTCGACCCGCGTGGACACCGTGTTGCTGCCGCTGATGCGCGAACGGCGGCTGGAGACGCTGGACCAGCTGGTCCTCGCGCTGCTCGACGGGCGCGACCCGCATCTGGCGGGCCGGGTGGTCGATGCGCTGATCAATTGCGAGACGTCGTTCTTCCGCGACCAGCATGTCTTCGACCAGATCGTCGAGATCGTCGCCGAGGTGGAGCGCAGCGGCCGCCGCGCGCGGATCTGGAGCGCGGGATGTTCGACCGGGCAGGAGCCCCTGTCGCTGGCGATGATCTTTGCCGAGCGTCAGCAGGTGAGCGGGGCGGCGATGCCGGAGATCGTCGCCACCGATGTCTGCGAGGCGGCGCTCGCCCGGGCGCGCAGCGGCTGCTACACCCAGTTCGAGGTGCAGCGCGGGCTGCCGATCCGGCATCTCGTCCGCTGGTTCGAAGGGCGGCCCAACAATGAATTCGCCGCGCGGCCCGACCTGCTGCGCCACATCGCTTTTCGCCACATGAACCTGGTGCTCGACCCGCCACCGGGCGGCGCCTTCGATCTGGTGCTGTGCCGCAACGTCATGCTGTATTTCTCGCCCGCCCCCAAGCGCCGCGCCTTTCAGACGCTGGCCGCCGCGATGCGGCCCTCGGGCGGACTGATTCTGGGCGCGGGCGAGACGGTGATCGGCCAGACCGACCTGTTCCAGCTCAATCCGGCCGGGCGCGGCGTTTACGAGAAATGCGATCCCGACGATCCCATAAGGAGCCTATGAAGTCATATCCTTGATGCTCCGATGCCGCTAACAGGGGCGGCCCAGCGGGGTTGTTCAGGAGGTTGCATGACGATCGTCGATACGCCGTCACCCAATTTCGACGCGCGTCAACTGCCCGTAACGATGATCGTGTTGCACTATACCGGGATGCAGGACGCGGAATCGGCGATCGCCCGGCTGCGCGATCCGGAGGCCAAGGTGTCGTGCCATTATCTGGTGGCCGAGGACGGCACGGTGATGCGCATGGTCGACGAGGACAAGCGCGCCTGGCATGCAGGGCGTTCGCACTGGCGCGCGATCGAGGACGTCAATTCGGCGAGCATCGGGATCGAGATCGTCAATCCCGGCCATGACTGGGGCTATCGGCCCTTTCCCGACGAACAGATCGCGGCGGTGATGGAACTGGTCGCCGACATCCAGCGCCGCCACGGCATCACGCGCGGCAACATCGTCGGTCATTCGGATATAGCGCCTGCCCGCAAGCGCGATCCCGGCGAGCTGTTCCCCTGGGGTGCGCTGGCCCGTCGGCGGCTGGCGCTGCCGCGCCCGACCAAGAACCTGATGGACCCGATGTGGACCGAGGCGGGCTTCTGCCTGGCGCTGGAGCGGTTCGGCTATGACGTGACCGACCGGATGGCGGCGATCATGGCGTTCCAGCGGCGCTTCCGCCCCGAGTTGATCGACGGCGAGATCGATGCGGAGTGCCGGATGATCCTGCTCGCGCTGCTGCTGCCCAGGCCGCAGGGGGATGATTGAGGGGCCGGGACGTGGGCTTCGACTACGCTCAGCCTGAACGGCTCTTTGGATTGATACATAACGCCGTTCAGCCTGAGCGAAGTCGAAGGCCACGCCCCGCCGCCGCCCACAAACCCCTTGCCCTCCCGCCCATTCCCGCTACACGCACCCCCAGTCAGAGGGCCGGGCGGCCGCGGCCTCGGGAAACCGGGGGCGAGGAAAGTCCGGGCTCCACGGAACGACGGTGCCGGGTAACGCCCGGCGGGGGTGACCCCAGGGACAGTGCCACAGAGAGCAGACGGCCACGGCTTCGGCCAGGTCAGGGTGAAAGGGTGCGGTAAAAGCGCACCGCGGGTCCGGTAACGGAAACGGCATGGCAAACCCCACCGGGAGCAAGACCGAATAGGGACGGCATGGCGCCTTTAGGCGTCGGGGTGTGTTCCCACCCGCTGTCCGGGTTGGTTGCTTGAGGCGATGTGCAAGCATCGTCCTAGAAGAATGGTCGCCCATCCGGCTTGGCCGGTGGACAGAACCCGGCTTACAGGCCCTCTGGCTGATCCTTGCGAACGGGCCCCGATCAGGAGCCCAGCGTGCTGGAATTGATGATGATATTCTTGCCCTGCGATTTGGCCGTGGGCGAGCCCTTGGCGATCAGGTCGACGACCTGGTCGGGGCGGGGCAGGGCGTTGAACGAGGGATAGCTGCTCGCGCTGGCGTCGACATCGTTCAGCCGCACCGTGTACGACTTGGTCTTGCGCTTTTCGATCTGGCTCATCAGGTCGGGAAAGACGTCGACCGTCCGTCCGGCATCCGCGAGCGCGATCATATAGCCGTCGCTGTCTTCCCCCTCCCGGCGATACACCCCGAACATGGTCGTGGCGATGCCGTCGCGGCAGAGCGGGGCAGCCGGCGTGACGGGTTCGGCCTTGGGGTTCGCCTTGTCCTTTTCGGCCTGATCCATGACGGCCGCGTTCATCAGGAGGGTGAACAGCGGATTGGAACTGCTCGACTTTTCCAGCTTGGCCTTGGGCAGATGCGCGAAGTCGGTCTGCGTCGCGCAAGCGGCGACCGGCGCCGCCGGGCCCGGATAGGCGGGGGTGGTCGCGATGGCGGGCTTCAGCG
The DNA here is from genome assembly GCF_031453175.1 of Sphingomonas sp. SORGH_AS_0870. NCBI lineage: Bacteria > Pseudomonadati > Pseudomonadota > Alphaproteobacteria > Sphingomonadales > Sphingomonadaceae > Sphingomonas > Sphingomonas sp. SORGH_AS_0870. Next base: position 3,284,577 of record NZ_JAVIYW010000002.1, on the reverse strand, counting down.
CGGCGATCATCTCGTCCATCCTGGCGTCGAGCGCGTTCGCGGTCAGCTTTTCGGCGGTCAGCCGCACGACCAGCAACCATTCGCCGATCGGCATGACCGCCAGAGAGGTGCTGCGATAGGGGCTGCTGAGCAGCGACCAGCTCTGGCGCAAGGCCACCGCCGGGCCCGAGCCGCTCGGCGCGAAGGCGATCGGATCGGCGCTGGCGGGGGCGCCCTTGTCGAAATTCCGGCGCTCCTCGATCGCGATGCGCGAGCGGTCGAACCATAGCGGCACGCTGGGCACCGCCGGGTGGAACAGGAACAGCGTGGCGAAGACGCTCTTGTCCGGGCTTTCCAGCTTGACCGCAATGTCATGCTCGGTGGTGGTGGCGTCGGTGATCGCGACCCGGTTCAGCCCGGCGACGCTGGACCGGACGATCAGCCGCGTCTGGGCGTGCATCCAGCCCTTGTCGGCCGGAACCGCCAGATCGCGCGCCGAAGCCGTCCCCGCCACCATCGCCGCCGCCAGCGCCGCGCCATACCAGAACCGCATGTCATCCTCCCCCATGGATGACGCGGAGGCTAGGCGCTCCCCGGACCGCGATCAAGCACGGTCAGACCAGGACCTTGTCCGGTCGCTCCAGCCCGTCGAGATCGGTGTCGGCGTCGATCTCCAGCAGGGTTTTGATATGTCCGTCGCGAATGTCATAGACCCAGCCGTGCAGCCAAAGCTCGCGCTTCTCGGCAAAGGCCTTCTGGATGGTGTTCAGCCGGGCGAGATGGCGCAGCTGCTCCATGACATTGACCTCGACCAGCCGGTTGACCTTGGCCGCCTCGTCGGGCTGGGCGTCGATTTCCTCGCGGTGGCGGTGGAGCACGTCGCGCGCATTGCCCAGCCACTGGTCGACCGGCCCCTCGGTGCCGCCCTTCAGCGTCGCCAGAACCCCGCCACAGCCATGATGCCCGCACAGGATGACATGGCGAACCTTCAGCACGTCGACCGCATATTGGACGACCGACAACAGGTTCAGGTCGTCGTCATGGACGAGGTTGGCGATGTTGCGGTGCAGGAACATGCCCCCCGGCGGGGTCATCGTCATCTGCTCGGGCGTCACCCGGCTGTCCGAACAGCCGATCCACAGGAAATCGGGCTTTTGCCCCACGGTCTGCCGCTGGAAGAAGTCGACCTTCTCCTCGAGCAGTTCGGTCGCCCAGGCCTTATTGGCGAGCAGCAGCTGCTTATATTCCCTCATGCGTAGCGCACTCCGGTCGATGGGGCCTTGATCAGCGGCGCGGTCCGTTCGGCGACGTCGCTGCGCACGATCACGGTGATCCCGCGATAATCGGCGCCCTTGATGAAGGCATTGATGATGTCGACATTGTCCAGGTCGACATAGGAGGTCGAGGACAGGTCGATCAGCAGATTGGCGCCGTCCGGCACCTTGGCCAGCGCCTTCTGCAACTCGTACTTATGGATGAAGTACAGGTTGCGCCGCGCGCGGATCAGGCAGTCGCCATCGTCATAGGCATAGGTCAGCGCCGGGCGGAAATTGCGCGCCACGACGAAGACGAAGCCGACGGTCAGGCCGATCAGGATGCCGATCAGCAGGTCGGTGCGCAGGATCGCCAGGATGGTGACGATGAAGGGGATGAACTGGCTCCACCCCTGCTTGTACCGCTCGGTGAACAGCTTGGGCTTGCACAGTTTGTAGCCGGTGGCGATCAGCACGGCGGCGAGCGCGGCCAGCGGGATCAGGTTCAGCACCGCCGGGATCAGTGCGACCGAGATCAGCAGCCAGGTGGCGTGCAGCATGGTCGACAGCTTGCTCTCCGCGCCCGAATCGACATTGGCCGAGGAGCGTACGATCACCGAGGTGACGGGCAGGCCGCCGAGCAGGCCCGACACGATGTTGCCGCCGCCCTGCGCCATCAGCTCCCAGTTCTTGTCGGTGGTGCGACGGCGCGGATCGAGTTCGTCCACCGCCTTGACGCTGAGCAGCGACTCCAGGCTGGCGACGATCGCCAGCGTGATCGCGGTGGTCCACACCGCGCCCATGCCGATGGCGGAGAAATCGGGCAGCTGGAACTGGCCGACAAATTCCGACGCGCTGCCGGCGACCGGGACGCGGACCAGATGACTGCCCGCCAGCTGCCATTCGGGCCGCACCGCGCCCAGGACCATGTTGCCGACCACGCCGATCACCACCACGACCAGCGGACCAGGGAGCAGGCGCAACGGGCCCTGCTTGGGCTTGGCGTGATCCCACCAGAACAGGAAGGCCAGCGACACCGCCCCGATCAGCACCGCGCCGGGCGCGATGTCGCGGCTGACGCTGGACCACAGATCGGTGAAGGTGTTGCCGCCCGCGCGGCTGGCATATTCGAAGCTGCCCTCGAAATCGCCGTCATAGCCGATCGCATGGGGAATCTGCTTCAGGATCAGGATCAGGCCGATCGCCGCCAGCATGCCCGTAATGACCGACGAGGGGACGAACTCGGCCAGCACGCCCGACCGCGTGAAGGAAAAGGCGAGCTGGAGGACGCCCGCCAGCACCACCGCCAGCAGGAAGACCTGGAAGCTGGGCAGCCGCTCGATCGCCTCGAACACGATCACGGTCAGGCCCGCGGCGGGCCCCGCGACCGACAGCGGCGACTTGGACAGGAAGCCGACGACCAGCCCGCCAACGATCCCGGCGATCATGCCCGCGAAGGGCGGCGCGCCCGAGGCGACGGCGACGCCCAGGCAGAGCGGCAGCGCGACGAGCGCCACCACGATCGAGGCCGGCACATCCGCTCTTGCGGTGGCCAGGAAGGAAGGACGCTCGGCCACGATCGCTCCGTGAAATGAGTGGGTGCAGCATATGCCCGATACGGACGTGAACATATGATGACGTCCGTGTCATGAACGAGCCGTGGTCGGACGGTCAAGCATTTCGCACGGCGATTTTGGCCGTGCATGACGCAAAGCAGCGCCACGATGCTTGCACCGCCGCGCAACTCGCCTAAATCGGCCGGGTGGCGCGATCTTCTACCCGATCCAATGACTGGGGCTTTCCTCGCTGGCGCAGCTATGGCGCGGCGCGGGAGGCCAAGCCCGTGCGAATCTGCGACCGGCATGGCTGCGACCAGCCGGGCAATTGCCCCGCGCCCAAATCGCCCAACAGCCCCGACCGCTGGTATTTCTGCGAGGCGCATGCCGCCGAGTATAATCGCGGCTGGGACTATTTTCAGGGGCTGAGCGCCGAGGAGGCCGCCGCGCGCGAGGCGTCCGAACGGCGGACCAGTGCGGGCTATGCCCAGTCCAAGCACCAGGCCTGGGCCGGGCCGGGCGACGGCACCCGCTCGCGCGACGAGATGCGCGCGCTCGAGGCGCTGGGGCTGGAGGCGGATGCCGAGTTCGACCTGATCCGCGCGACCTGGCGGGGGCTGGCCAAGGCCAACCATCCCGACATCCGCCCCAACGATCCCGACGCGGCGAAGAAATTCCAGCAGGTCCAGGCCGCCTATGAGGTCCTGCGCGCCGCCGAGGAGCGGCGGAGCTGGAAGCCCGAATGATCCGCCGCGCCAAGGCGGATTGGGAAGCGACGGTTCTGATCTGCGGCAAATGCTCGAAAAAGGTCGGCGGTGGCTTCGGCCCCAAGGGCAAGACCCCGTTGGCCAAGGCGCTGCGGCGGATCTTCGGCAAGGGGCGCAAGGCCTCGGTCGGGGTGATCGAGACCAAGTGCCTGGGGCTGTGCCCGAAGAATGCGGTCACGCTGGTCGACGGACGGCGTCCGGGCGAATGGCTGGTGGTGACGCCGGACGAGGATGTCGAGGCGATCGCGGCGCGAGTGGGGCGGGGGGCTTAGGGTTTTAGCGGGGGCTCGGTGAGACCCCATGCCCTCCCCCATCCCCTCCCGCGCGCGGGAGGGGAGCGGCCAGAGGCTTGGGCGGGGGGTCAGGCGGCCGAGCTTCTGTTGGCGGGGAACAACGCTAGCCACGAAGCACGCCCCTCCCGCAAGCGGGAGGGGATGGGGGAGGGCATGGGGTCTCACCGAGCCCCAACCCACAAATCAATACCGCCCCGCCGTCTCCCGGATCAGCGCGATCATGTTCGGAATCCCCTGGGTCCGGTTCGAACTCAGCTGGTTCTTCAGGTCGAACGGTGCCAGCTCGCCCTCGATATCGGTCGCCAGGATGTCGGCGGGCGTCCGGTCCTGCACCGTCTTGAGGACGAGGGCGATGATCCCCTTGGTGATCGCCGCGTTCGAGTCCGCCAGAAAGTGCAGCCCTTCGCCATCCCCCTTGGTCGGATAGACCCAGACCGAGGCCGAGCATCCGCGCACCAGCGTCGCGTCGGTCTTCAACGCCTCGGGCATCGGCTCCAGCGCGCGGCCGAGATCGATCAGCAGGCGATAGCGATCGTCGGCGTCGAGGAATTCATATTCGTCGCGGATTTCGGCAAGGTCGGACATGGCAATGTCCGCTACCCGGTGCATGCGCCGACGACAAGCCGGTGGTCGCCGGTCGGTGGTGGGACGAGCAAGGGGAGGGCCATTCCCGCTTGTCCCGCGCCCCTTCTTACAGGTCGACGCCTGCGGCGATGGCTTCCAGCTTGCGGATGCGTTCCTTCAGGTCCGCCATTTCGATCCGCGACGAGGCGGAGCTTGCGGGCGGGTAGGGCATGTCGTGCGCGCGGTCGAACTCGCGGCTCTTGAGCTGCAACCAGCCGCGCCATCCGGCCAGCCCTGCGGTGACGATCATCGCCAGCCCCGCAAGGCCTGCGGTCGCGATCACGATGTAAAGATTGGTGTCGGTCATGATCCGGGCTCCCTGTCCGTATCAATGGGTGGATTAGCGGTCGCGCAGGCGTTCGATCTCGCGGTCGAGATCGATGCTCTTGTGCTGGTCGGTGATGACGCGTTCCAGAACCTGGATACGCTCCTTGAGCTGCTGGATTTCACCGCGCAGCGCCTGGGTGTCGCGGGCGCCTTCGCCGCGCAGATGCTCGACGATGTCGAGGCCGGGCGAGCGGCGATGCTTGGACTTGAAGATGCTGGCGATCATGACGATCGCGACGATCATGACGACCATGAACTGTGATCCGGACATGGCGGAAACTCCCCTTTATTCTTGTTGTCAGTGTTCGATGCGGACGGGCGTCTCGCCCGGTACGCGCAGGCCGTCTATCTCGTTGCTCAGCGCCAGGCCGCGATCGGTGACGATCCGTTCCAGCACCCGGACCCGCTGTTCCAGCTTCTCGGTCTGGGCCGCATATTGCGCGGCCTTCTCCGCGACCATCGAGGCTTCGGTGGCCAGCCGCTTTTCGCGATAGGCGAACCAGGGCTTCAGGAACACGCCGCCGATGATGGCGACCAGGCCGCAGCTGATGCCCAGGATCGGGATCAGAATGCCGAGGACGGGAACGATGTCCTTCATGATCCGCTCTCCCTCAGCGATCGCGCAGCGCGTCGATTTCGCGGGCGGTTCGCTCGGCGGGGTCGGTGGCGATGCGCTCCAGCACCGCGATCCGCTCCTCGAGGCGCGAAACCTGGCCGACCAGCTTCTGGTTCTCGGCGGTCAGCAGTTCGACCTTGCGTTCGTCGGCCATGCCGGTCTTGCCGACCATGCCGCCCCATTCGCCGTCCAGGCTGTACCCGTGCTTGGCACGGATCCAGGTGGTGACGACCCAACCGATCGTCGACATCGCGATGATCGCCAGGACGAAACCCGGTCCTCCCCAAGACATAATCCATACTCCCATAGGATAGTTGATGTGCAGGCCGGGCTCAGCGCAGGCTGTCGATCTCGTCGGCGAGCTGGCGGTTGCGGCTGGTGTAATGCAGTTCGATATCGGCGAGGCGGCGGTCGATGTCGCGGAACTTCGAGCGGACCTCGGCGGTCGAGCGGCGCGGATTGCTGCGCACGCCCTGCCAGAACTTGGCGTCCTCGTCCGACTGGTACAGGCCCAGCGGCTTGGCGTTCGCCATCCAGGCGATCAGCATATAGGCGATCGGGACCCAGGGCATGCCGACCCCGGTGATGGTCAGCAGGACCGCGGCGACGCGGACCCACATCACATCGACGCCGGTATAGTCGGCGATGCCCGAGCACACGCCCTTGAACTTGGCATTCTGCTTGTCGAGGTAGAAATTGGTGCGGCTGGCGGTCATCTCAATTCCTCCGATCGAGGCTGTAGTCGTGCTGGCCGAGGCGGCTTTCGGAGCGCCATTCGGACTGCGACAGGCCGGGTTTGAAGTTGGGATTGTCGGCGGCGACGATCCGCTCGACGGTGTGAAGCCGATCTTCGAGCCGCCGGGCGAGCATATGAAGTTCGTCGAGCAGCTGCTCGTCCTCATGGGTGATCTTCGGCGCCTGCTTCCACTTGGTGACATAGTGCAGGATCAGCCAAGGCAGCGCGACGAAGAGCGAGCCGAAGAGGATGAAGGGTACAGCGACGTCGTCCATCTCACTCTCCCTTGTTCAGGCGCGCCTTGAGCGCGGCGAGTTCGGCATCGACCCGGTCGGAGGCGCGCAGCTCGGCGATTTCCTCCTCCAGCGTCTTCGGGCTGGCACCCAGGCCCAGCGCTTCCGCTCGGCCCTCGGCCTCGTCCACCTTGCGCTCGAGGATGTCGAAGCGGCTGAATGCGTCATGCGTCTTGGGGCCGTTCCACATCTCGCGCAGGCGATAGCGGTTGTTGGCGCTTTCCAGACGGGTCTGGACCGCATTCTGCTTGGTCCGCGCCTCGCGCAGCTTGTTCTGCAGCTTGGCGATATCCTCTTCCGACGCGCGCAGCGCATCGTCGAGCACCTGGACCTCGGCCTTTAGCTGGTCGGCCATGTCGGCGGCCTTCTGACGCTCGATCAGCGCGGCCTTGGCCAGATCCTCGCGGTCCTTCGACAGCGCCAGCTCGGCCTTTTCGGTCCAGCTGTCCTGAAGCTGGTCCAGCTTCAGGATGTGGCGGCGGATTTCCTTCTGGTCGGCGATCGTGCGGGCGGCGGAGGCGCGCACCTCGACAAGCGTTTCCTCCATTTCGAGGATGATCATGCGGATCATCTTCGCGGGGTCTTCCGCCTTGTCCAGCAGGTCGGCGAAATTGGCGGCGACGATGTCGCGGGTGCGGGAGAAAATGCCCATCGGATACTCCTTGATGGCGGAATGCGTGATTATGCGATCGGCGTCTCGATCGCTGCAACCGGGGCCGTGGCGGTGGCGACATGCGCGGGGGCGAGGGCGCCCAGCAGGCAGGTGGCGCTCATCACGACGGTGCAGGCGATGGCGGCGATCTGGCGGGTGACGTTGGTGGCGAACATGGTGGAAACTCCCTGATATCTTTGTTTCGGTCCGCTCGGTGGCGGGATGCCAGAAGCATTGCAGGGTGCGTGCCAATTTCAAAAATGGCGTAAAATCAACATTTTGTGAAATAGTTGCGGCGCGGCAACGATTGCGCCCTTGCCAAGGCTTGGGAAATTCCGCCACCTGTTGGGAATGGAGCGAACGAGTCAGGTCATCGGCCAGTCGGGGGCCTTTCTGGATGCGCTGGAACGGGCGAGCCGCGCCGCCGCGCTCGATCGCCCGGTGCTGGTCATCGGCGAGCGCGGGACCGGCAAGGAGCTGGTCGCCGAGCGTCTCCACCGCCTGAGCGGACGATGGGACCAGCCGCTGGTCGTGATGAACTGCGCCGCGCTGCCTGAGTCGCTGATCGAGGCCGAATTGTTCGGCCATGAGGCGGGCGCCTTCACCGGCGCGACCAAGGCGCGCGCGGGGCGGTTCGAGGAGGCCAATGGCGGGACTTTGTTCCTGGACGAACTCGGCACGCTGTCGATGGCGGCGCAGGACCGGCTGCTGCGCGCGGTCGAATATGGCGAGGTGACGCGGATCGGCTCGTCGCGGCCGTTGCGGGTCGATGTCCGCATCGTCGCCGCGACCAACGAGCATCTGCCCGACAAGGTCGCCGCGCACCAGTTCCGCGCCGACCTGCTCGACCGGCTGTGTTTCGAGGTGGTGACGCTGCCCCCCTTACGCGCGCGCAAGAGCGACATCATGGTGCTGGCCAATCATTTCGGGCGGCGGATGGCGGCCGAGATCGGCTGGAACGACTGGCCGGGCTTTGGCGCGGCGGCGACCGATGCGCTGATGGAGCATCGCTGGCCCGGCAATGTCCGCGAGCTGCGCAACGTGGTCGAGCGCGCCGTCTATCGCTGGGACCGGGAGGGGCCGGTGGACGCGATCGAGATCGATCCGTTCCGCTCGCCCTATCGTCCGCAGGGCCAGTCGCCCGCCGCCGCGAAAAGCGAGGGGGCGGGGCAGGGGAGCACCCCCGTGCCGCCCAATGACGGCGACGAGGTGGCGGCATGCGAGGTCGGCCCGTCCGACTTCAAGTCGCGCGTGGCGCGGTTCGAGCGCGAGCTGCTGACCAAGGCGCTGGCCGACAATCGCTTCAACCAGCGGGCGACCGCCGAGTCGCTGGGATTGTCCTATGACCAGCTTCGCCATGCGCTTCGTCGCCATGATCTGATCGGAACGGTTGCGTAACTCCGTTCGGGGAGCCATTTGAGACGCCCGGCGTTGCCACAGGCAAACCCCAAAGGAGCATTTACGATGGCTTTCGAACTGCCGCCCCTTCCGTACGACTATGACGCGCTGGAGCCGGTCATCTCCAAGGAGACGATGACCTTCCACCACGACAAGCACCATGCCGCCTATACCAACAAGCTGAACGAGGCGGTTGCGGCGGACTCGTCGCTCCAGGGCAAGTCGATCGAAGAGATCCTGGCGACCATCTCGTCGGCCCCGGCGGTCGTCCGCAACAATGGCGGCGGCTTCTGGAACCATGACTTCTTCTGGAAGATCATGACCAAGCCCGGCACGACCCAGCCCTCTGGCAAGCTGGCCGAGGCGATCGAGGCGTTCGGCGGTCTCGACAAGCTGAAGGAAGAGTTCAACACCAAGGGCGCGGGCCAGTTCGGTTCGGGCTGGGCCTGGGTGATCGCGGATGCCGAGGGCAAGCTGAAGGTCACCTCGACCCCGAACCAGGACAACCCCCTGATGGACGTCGTCGCCGACAAGGGCACGCCGATCCTGGGTAACGACGTGTGGGAACACGCCTATTACCTGACCTATATGAACGACCGTCCGGGCTATCTGAAGGCCTGGTGGGACGTCGTGAACTGGGACGAGGCCGGTCGCCGGTACGAGGCGGCGGTCGCGTAATTTCGCGGCTATCCGGTTCGGATAAAGGAAAGGGCGGCTCCGCGAGGGGCCGCCCTTTCTGGTTCCTGTACCCTAAAAATGTGCTCCACCCCGGCGAAGGCCGGGGCTCAGTTGCCACCAAGTCGAGGTTGTGCTGGAGCGGCGAGGGGGAGGCAAATGCCACCGGCCGCCATTGCCTCCCACGCGGAGTCTGACCGCGCCTCCCAACTCACCGCAACTGGGCCCCGGCCTTCGCCGGGGTCGTGCCGGGAGTGGGGAGGATCGTCACTCCACCGGCGGTTCGTCCACCTTGGCGGCGTCGGCGTTCAGCCCGTGCTTCAACAGCATCGGAATATTCGCGACGGCAAAGCCCAGCGTCAGCGGCATCGCGCCCCACAGCTTGAAGCCGACCCAGAAATCCCAGGTCGAATTGCGCCACACCGCCTCGTTCAGCACCGCCATGAAGGCGAAGAAGATCGCCCAGTTGCGGGTCAGCTTGCGCCAGCCCTCGGGCGTCAGCCCCGAATAGACACTGCCCAGCACCATCTGGATCAGCGGCCGCCCGGTCACCAGCCCGAAGAACAGCATTGCCGAGAACATCGCATAGACGATGGTCGGCTTCATCTTGATGAAGCGCTCGTCATGGAAATAGAGGGTCAGCCCGCCGAACACGACAACCAGCGCGCCCGACAGCCACAGCATCGGCGAAATGCGCCCCAGCTTCACCTTGCTGATGATCATCGACACCACGGTCGCCGCCATGAAGACGCCGGTGGCGACCAGCACGCGGGTCAGCGGTCCTATCGGCGCCAGGAAATTGACCGCAAAGAACAGGACCAGCGGACCATATTCGATCCCCGCCTTCAGGCCGGCGCTCGCCTCCTTCTCGGGGGCGCTCATTTGCGGCCTCCCTCGATGCCCGCGATGATCCGGCTGACCTCATTGGCGTCGAAGGGGCGCAGGTCGGTCATGCCCTCGCCGACGCCGATCGCATGGATGGGCAGGCCGTATTTCTCCGCTGCCGCGACCAGCACGCCGCCGCGCGCGGTGCCGTCCAGCTTGGTCATGACCAGCCCGGTGACGCCCGCGACGTCCTTGAACACCTCGATCTGGTTGAGCGCGTTCTGGCCGGTGGTCGCGTCGAGGACCAGCAGGATGTCATGCGGCGCCTCGGGGTTCAGGCGACCCAGCACGCGGCGGATCTTGGACAGTTCGTCCATCAGCTCGCGCTTGTTCTGAAGGCGTCCGGCGGTGTCGACGATCAGCACGTCGATGCCGGTCGCGGTCGCCTGTTTCACCGCCTCATAGACGATGCTCGCCGCGTCGCCGCCTTCCTTGCCCGACACGATCGGCACGCCCACGCGCTCGGCCCAGGTGGCGAGCTGGCCGATGGCGGCGGCGCGGAAGGTATCGCCCGCCGCCAGCATCACGCCGTAATCCTGCTCCATGAACAGATGCGCCAGCTTGGCGATGGTCGTCGTCTTGCCGGACCCGTTGACGCCGATGACCAGGATCACCTGCGGCCGGGGGAAAGCGTCGATCTCCAGCGGCGTGGCGACCTTGGCCAGCGCCTTCTCCACCTCCTCGGCGACGACCAGGCGGATGCCGAGGTCCTCCATATTCCGCTCGAAGCTGCCATCGGCCAGCCGGTTGCGGATATGGCCCGCCGTTTCGGGGCCGAGATCGGAGGCGATCAGCGCTTCCTCGATCTCGTCCAGCGTCTCCTCGTCGAGCCGTGCGGTGCCCAGGCCGGCGAGATTGCCGACCAGCCGATCCGAGGTGCGACGGAAACCGCCGAGCAGCTTTTCGTGCCAGGAGGAGGAAGAACTCATGCCAATTGTCCGATCAGATGGGTTTCGGTCGCCGCCGTGATCCGAACGCGGGCGATGCTGCCCGGTTCGGCGGCGGGGGAAAAATGGATGTCGGCGAAGTCGGGCGCATGGCCGCGCGTGCCCGGCCGCTCGACCAGAACGTCGCGGGTCGCACCGACCTGGCGCGCCAGCCAGTCGCGGCGGCGGCGCGCGGCGGCTTCGCGCAGCTTGGCGGCGCGTTCGCGGCGCAGCGGGTGGGGCACCTGCGGCATCCGCGCGGCAGGGGTGCCGTCGCGCGCCGAATAGGGGAAGATATGCGCATGGACGATCCGACAATCGTCGATCAGCGCCAGTGTATCCGCCGCCATCGCCTCGTCCTCGGTCGGGAAGCCCGCGATCAGGTCCGCGCCGATCGCGATATCGGGTCGCGCGGTCAGCAGCCGCTCGACGATCGCCACCGATTGCGCGCGGTTGTGGCGGCGCTTCATCCGCTTGAGGATCAGGTCGCTGCCCGCTTGGAGCGACAAATGCAGGTGTGGCATCACCCGGGCCTCACCCGTCACCAGCTCGAACAGCCGGTCGTCGATCTCGATCGAATCGAGCGAGGACAGCCGCAGCCGGGGCAGGGCGGGGACGTGGGTCAGGATCCGTTCGACCAGAAGGCCTAGGCTGGGCTGGCCGGGCAGGTCATGGCCATAGCTGGTCAGGTCGACGCCGGTCAGCACGACCTCCCGGTGGCCCAGCTCGACCGCGCGTGCGATGCGCTCGATCACCAGCCCGGCGGGGACCGAGCGGCTGGGGCCGCGCCCGGTAGGGATGATGCAGAAGGTGCAAGCGTGGTCGCAGCCATTCTGAACTTCCACGAACGCCCGCGCATGGCCCGCAAAGGCGGCGGCCAGATGCGGTGCGGTCTCCACCACGCGCGACAGGTCGGCGACCAGCATCGGTTCGGCCGAGGCCCAGCTTTCGGGGCGCAGCTTGTCGGCATTGCCCAGCACGCGCGCGACCTCGGGCATGGCGGCGAAGCTGGCGGGGTCGATCTGCGCCGCGCATCCCGTGACCACGATCTGCGCATCGGGCCGCGCCTTGGCCGCGCGGCGGATCGCGGCGCGGGTCTGCTTGACGGCTTCGTTGGTGACGGCGCAGCTATTGACGACGACCATGTCCCCCCGACCAGCGGCAAGCGCGCGGATCGTTTCGCTTTCGGCGATGTTGAGGCGACAGCCCAGACTGATGATCTCGGGCCCAGGGAGGGACGACATGACCGCCGATCTAGGGATGGATGAGGCACGTGTCCACGCGGAGACGCAGGACATTCTCGACTTCTGGTTCGGTCTGCCGCCCGAGAAGCACTTCGCGAAGGACGACGAACTCGACCGGATCATCGCCGAACGCTTCGGAGCCTTGCGCGACCGGGTGCTGGCGACCGAGGCGATCGGCTGGCGCGACGATCCCGACACGCTGCTGGCCGCGATCCTGTTGCTCGACCAGTTTTCGCGCAATCTGCATCGGGGTTCTGCCCAGGCCTTTGCCGCCGATCCGCTGGCGCTCGACCTGTGCCTGACCGCGATCGATGCGGGGTGGGAGGATCGCTACCCGCCCGAACGGCTGGCGTTCGTCTATATGCCGCTGATGCATGCCGAGTCGCGCGCGATGCAGGATCTGAGCGTCGCCAAGTTCACCGAGCTGGGGCGCGAGACCAATCTCGCCTTCGCGCGCGATCACCGCGACGTCATCCGGCGCTATGGCCGCTATCCCAGTCGGAACGAGGCGCTCGGCCGGGCGACGACCGAGGCGGAGCGCGATTATCTCAGCCAGCCAGACGCGGGCTGGTAGAAGTGCTGGCGGCGATGCCGGCCAGCAGCCGCTTCTCCGCCAGCAACTGGCGCACCTGCGCCAGATCAAGCGGCGGACCGTAAAGCGGCCCCTGGCCATGCGCGCAGCCGATCTCGCGCAGCCGCTCCTCGGTCCCGGCGTCGCGCAGGCCCTTGGCCGCGATCGGCAGGTGCAGGCTGTCGCCCAGCTGGACGATGGCGGTGACGATCGCGCTGCAATCGGGGTCGGCGATCATGTTGCGGATGAAGTCGGGATCAATCCGCACCCGGTCGAAGGGCAGCGCGCGCAAATGGGCGAGGCTGGAATAGCCGCTGCCGAACGCGTCGAGCGCCAGGGCGATACCTTGGTTCTTCAGGCTGAGCACGATCGTCTGGGCCAGCGCCATATTGGCGAACAGCGCATGCTCGGTGATCTCGATCTCCAGCCGATGCGCGGGAAAGCCGCATTCGGTCAGCGTCTTGATGACCTTCTGCGCCAGCCAGGCGTCCTGGAACTGCGAGGCGGCCAGCGGGAAGGACAGGGTCAGCGACGGGTCCCAGTCGCGCGCGCTGGCCATGGCCTGTCGCATCAGCGCCAGCGATACCTCGCCCGACAGCCCGCACGCCTCGGCGACCGGCATGAAACGGTCGGCCGAGATACAGCCCAGCGTCGGATGATCCCAATGGCCCGACACCTCGAACCCGGTCAGGCGCGCGGTGCCCAGATCGACCTGCGCCTCGAAACGCGGACAGATGTGGTTGTGCGCCAGCGCGATGCGCAGGTCGGCGATGATCGCGTTGCGTTCGGCCATCGCGCTTTCCATCGCGGGGTCGAACCATAGCGGTTTGCCGTCTCCGCGCGTCTTGGCGGCGATCAGCGCGAGATCGGCCTTGCGCACCAGCTGGTCGATCGTCGCCGACATCCCCTCGACCTGCGCCATGGCGATCGCGGCGCGGGGGGCGAGTTCCTGGTCGGTCAGCCGGACGGGCTGGCCCAGGCGGATCGCGAGCCGCTCGGCCAGCCTTTCGATCCGGTCGCGGCCACGCGGCGCGACGGGTATGAGGCAGCCGAAACAGTCGCCCTCGAACCGCGCGACGATCGCCTCGGACGGGGCCTCGTCGCGCAGGACCTTGGCGACATGCTGGAGCAGCGCGTCGCCCGCTTCATGGCCGAAGGAGCCGGCGATGGCGCGGAACCGGTCGATGTCGAGCAGCAGCAGCGCGACTCCGCGCTGGCGCCGATACGCCGTCGCGATCATCCGTTGCCCGGCGTCGTGGAAGAAGGGGCGGTTGGCCAGTCCGGTCAGCGGGTCATGCTGGTCCGGCACGCTCGTCCGGTTCGGACGCCTGGCGGGCAATCGCCAATAGACGATGGTCAGCGCGATCGCGGCGGCGAACAGCACGATCTTGGCCGGTGTGTCATGGCCGAGTTCGATCAGCAGGATGGCGATCGCGACCAGCAGCGCGCCACCCGCCACGGCCATGGCGAAGAACCGCGTCGAGGCCATCGGCTTGGCTGTGATGTCGGACGGACCCCGCATGGCGAATGGTTCGCATGTAAGGAGTGTACAACAGGTTAACGCCGCGATGTGGCGGCCATGGCTTGCGCGCGTCCGGCTTTTGCCATAAGGACCCCGCCGAAGTTCCGTCGCGGAACGTGAAGAGAAGCGCCCAAGGGTGCACGCTGGCCGGCGAGGTTTCGCCCGCCGGCGCTTTTGCGTTTGGACGGGCGGCGTTGGTGTTTGAACCCCGGTCCCCGGACCGGCGTAATGAGGTGAGGCGATGTTCGACAGCTTGAGCGATCGGCTTGGCGGCGTTTTCGACCGCCTCCGCGGCCGTGGCGCGCTGACCGAAGCGGATGTCCGCACCGCGATGCGCGAGGTTCGCGTCGCGCTGCTCGAAGCCGACGTCGCGCTGCCCGTCGCCCGCGACTTCGTCGACAAGGTGACCGAACAGGCGATCGGCCAGAACGTCCTGCGCTCGATCACGCCGGGCCAGCAGGTCGTCAAGATCGTCCATGACGCGCTGGTCGCGATGCTGGGCGCGGATGCCAGCGAGCTGCTGCTCGACGTGGCGCCGCCCGCCGTCGTGATGATGGTCGGCCTCCAGGGCTCGGGCAAGACGACGACGACCGCCAAGATCGCCAAGCGGCTGTCGAGCGCCAGCCTGTCGGGGCGCGAGCGCAAGAAGGTCCTGATGGCCTCGCTCGACGTCAACCGTCCGGCCGCGCAGGAGCAGCTGGCGACTTTGGGCACCCAGGTCGAGGTCGCGACCCTGCCGATCATCGCCGGGCAGCAGCCGGTCGAGATCGCCCGGCGCGCGATGCAGGCCGCCAAGCTCCAGGGCTATGATGTCCTGATGCTCGACACCGCCGGTCGCCTGCACGTCGACCAGGCGCTGATGGACGAGATGAAGGCGGTGGCGGACATCGCCCGGCCTCAGGAAATCCTGCTCGTCGTCGACTCGCTGACCGGCCAGGACGCGGTGAACGTCGCGACCAGCTTCTCGGAGCAGGTGCCGCTGACCGGCGTGGTGCTGACCCGCATGGACGGCGATGCGCGCGGCGGTGCGGCGCTGTCGATGCGCGCGGTCACGGGCAAGCCCATCAAGTTCGCCGGTGTCGGCGAAAAGATGGATGCGCTGGAAGCCTTCCACCCTGAACGGGTCGCGGGTCGCATTCTCGGCATGGGCGACGTCGTCAGCCTCGTCGAGCGCGCGGCCGAGACGATCCAGCAGGAAGATGCCGAGCGCATGGCCAAGAAGATGGCCAAGGGTCAGTTCGACATGGACGACCTGCGCGGCCAGCTCCAGCAGATGCGCCGCATGGGCGGCCTGGGCGCGCTGGCGGGTATGATGCCCGGCATGAAGAAGGCGCAAGGCGCGCTGGCCGAGGCCGGTGGCGACAAGATCCTGCTCCGCATGGATGCGATCATCACCTCGATGACGCCCAAGGAGCGCACCAAGCCCGAGCTGATCAACGCCAAGCGCAAGATCCGCATCGCCAAGGGTTCGGGCACCACGGTGCAGGACGTGAACAAGCTCCTGAAGATGCATCAGGAAATGTCCACGGCGATGAAGAAGATCAAGAAGATGGGCGGCATCAAGGGCATGATGTCGATGCTGGGCAAGGGCGGCCTTGGCGGCCTGGGCAATGCGCTGGGCGGTCCGCAGATGGGCGAGATGCTCAACAAGGCGGGCAGCAACGGCCTGCCCGGCGGCGGCCTCGGTGGTCTGGGCGGCGGCAAGCTGCCCGACGGAATGCCCAAGCTTCCCCCCGGCTTCGAGAATCTTCTCAAGAAGAAATAACCCCCGCGCCGGACGGAACGCCGGTAATTTTGAACTTTTACTCCAAGGACTGAAATATGGCTCTCAGCATTCGTCTGTCGCGTGGTGGCTCCAAGAAGCGCCCTTACTACCGCATCGTGGTGGCCGACGCCCGTGCGCCGCGCGACGGCAAGTTCATCGAGAAGATCGGCAACTACAACCCGCTCCTCGCCAAGGACAATGAGCAGCGCGTGCAGCTCGACGCCGAGCGCGCCAAGCACTGGCTCGCCAATGGCGCGCAGCCGACCGACCGCGTCGCCCGCTTCCTGGACGCCGCCGGTGTCCGTGAGCGCGCCGCGCGCAACAACCCGAACAAGGCGAAGCCCGGCGAAAAGGCCACCGAGCGCGCCGAAGAGCGTGCCGAGAAGCTGAAGGCCGCTCAGGAAGCCGCCAACGCTCCGGCCGAAACCGCCGAGGCCTAATCGGCCTTGATCCTGGATGGGCACCGGTCGGTCACGATCGGGCCCGTCCCAGGCATCGGAATGCGGGGCCATGCGTTCCCCCAAGCCCATGGCTTAGGAGAAGAGCATGACCCCGCCGACCGAACCCGATCCCCGGACCGCACCCGACGACCATGACGACGCGACCAACCAAGGCGTCTCCGCCCCCGACCCCGCCGAAGGCGGCGACGACACCCCCAACGGGGAAAGCGACTCCCCCAGCGGGTGAGCCGCACGTCACGCTGGCGGTCATCATCGGCGCGCATGGCATTACCGGCGAAGTTCGGTTGAAGGTCTTTGCCGACGATGTGTCGGCCTATCGCTCATTCAACGGCGGTGCGCTGACGCTGAAATCGGCGCGTGACGGTTCGAACGGTGTGATCGCGCGCTTCGCCGAGGTGACCGACCGCAATGCCGCCGAGGCGCTGCGGGGCACCGAACTGACGGTGCCGCGCTCGGCGCTTCCTCCGCTGGAGGAAGGCGAATATTATCATGCCGACATTATCGGCCTTGCCGCGATCGCCAGCGATGGCGAGGAGCTGGGCCATGTCGCGCTGATCGAGAATTTCGGCGCGGGCGACGTGCTCGAGATCGAACGACCCGATGGCCGCCGCTTCATGGTGCCGATGAAGGTCGAGGCGGTGCCCGAATGGGATCGCGAGCGTCTGATCGTGGAACGCGCCTTTATCGCCTGATCGGCTGTTGCCGGTCGAGCATGTTGCGGATCGTCGTGGCCGCGACCCCCGCCTCGCCCATGGCGTGGCTGATCTGATCCAGTCCCTTCACCACATCCCCTGCCGCGAACAGGCCGGGGACCGAGGTGCGTTGATGGTCGTCGACCTCCAGGCAACCGCCGGGGTCCGCCTTCGCGCCCGCTGCGATCGCCAGCTCCGACCGGATACGCGACCCCAGCGCCGGATAGACGCTATCGAAGCGCATCCGCCCCCTGGCGGTGTCGAGCGCCAGCTGGTCTCCTTCGACCGCCCAGCCGCCGCACGGGCCGTCGACCCGTGCGATCCCCGCATCGTCCAGCGCCTCAGCACAGGCGGGGTCGAGCGCATGCTCGGCCTCCGGGGCGATCAGCGTCACGTCACGGGTGAAGCCTCGCAGGAACAGCGCCTCGCGCATGCCATGATCGCCGGTGCCGATCACGCCGACCCGCTTGTCCGTGACCTCATAGCCATCGCAGACGGGGCAATAGCGGAGCAGCCCGCGCTCCAGCGCCGGGTCATGGACTTCGGGCAGCAGATGGCGGGGCCGGTGATTGACCACGCCGGTCGCCAGCAGGACGCTGCGGCTGTGATAGGTCGCGCCGTCGGTGGTGACGCGAAAGCCCTCGTCCTGTGGTTGGATGCCGGTCACGCGGTGCGGGATGCAATGCGCGCCGTAACGTCGGGCCTGCTCGTACATCCGGGCGAGCAGGGCTTTGCCGCTGATCCCGTCGGGATAGCCGGCATGGTTATGGGTGCACGGGATCATCGCGGCCCGGCTCGATCCGCTGTCGAACAGGCGGATGCGCAGATGATAGCGCGCGAGATAGATGGCGGCGGTCAGCCCGGCAGGCCCCGCGCCGATGATGATGCAATCGTCCATGGCGCAGCCAAAGCGCCACGCGGCGCAACGTTCCTTGGCGGGAAAGGCGGTTTGATGTATATACGCGGTGTATATACGGAGGCGATATGGGCAAGGATTATCAGGCCAAGGTCTTCCGCTCGGGCAACTCGCTCGCGCTGCGCCTGCCCGCCGCGCTGGGCCTGACCGAGGGGACCGAGATGACGTTGCGCGAAGAACAGGGGCGTTATGTGTTCGAGCCCGTCCAGGCGCCGCGCAAGACGATCGACCTGACGGGGATTGCGGGGTCGATGCCGTGGCTGGAGCCGCTGACGCGCGAGGAACGCGAAATGGAACCGCGCGAGCTGGACTGGGACGGAAAGCTGCTCGGCCGTGATTGAGCCGCGCTATCTGCTCGACTCGAATATCTGCATCTATGTGCTGCGCGATGCAGGGGGGCGGGCCGCACAGCATCTGGCGACCTGCGAGCCCGGCAGTGCGGTGGCATCGGCGATCACTTATGCCGAGATCATGCGCGGGCTGGAACGTCATGGCGCGGAGGCGATTGCGGCATTTGATCGCTTTTTCGAGCGTGTCCCGATATTGCCGTTCGACCGGCGTGCCGCATCTGCCTATGCGACGATTCCATTCCGCCGGGGGCGGTTCGATCGATTGATCGGCGCGCATGCCCTGGCGACCGGGCTGACGCTGGTGACCAACAACGAGGCCGACTTCGCCGACATCCCCGGCCTGACCATCGAGAATTGGACGCTGTGACCTTTCGCGCAACGATATTGACACTCTATCCGGAGATGTTTCCGGGACCGCTCGGGGCTTCGCTGGCGGGGCGGGCGCTGCGCGAGGATCGCTGGGCGCTGGAGACGGTGCAGATCCGTGACTTCGCCACCGACAAGCATCGCTCGGTCGACGATACGCCCGCTGGCGGCGGCGCGGGCATGGTGCTGCGCGCCGATGTGCTGGCGGCGGCGGTGGACTCGGTCGCCGACGACCGCCCCGTGCTGGCGATGACGCCGCGCGGCCGCCCCCTGACCCAGCCGCGCGTGCGCGAACTGGCGGCGGGGCCGGGCGTCACCGTGCTGTGCGGCCGGTTCGAGGGGTTCGACGAACGCTTGTTCGAGGCGCGCGGCATCGAACAGGTGTCGATCGGCGACTATATCCTGTCGGGCGGCGAGATGGGGGCGCTGGTGCTGCTCGACGCTTGCGTTCGGCTGCTTCCCGGCGTAATGGGCGCGGCTTCCAGTGGAGTCGAGGAAAGCTTCGAAAGCGGCCTCCTCGAATATCCGCAATATACCCGACCCGCCGAGTGGGAAGGGCGCACGATCCCTGAAGTGCTGCGATCGGGGGATCATGCGAAAATCGCAAAATGGCGTCATGCCAGGGCTTGCGAGGATACACGGTCAAGGCGGCCGGACCTTTGGGAACGTCATGAGGGCGTTCGGGTCGGTCGCCCTCTGGCGCGCGGCGACGATTGAGGAATAGTGTCATGAACGTGATCCAGCAGATCGAAGCTGAGCAGATCGCCAAGTTCAACGAGACGAAGAAGATCCCCGAATTCCGCCCCGGCGACACGCTGAAGGTCGGTGTGAAGGTCGTCGAAGGCGAGCGCACTCGCGTCCAGTTCTATGAGGGCGTCTGCATCGCCCGCGCGAACAAGGGCATGGGCTCGTCGTTCACCGTCCGCAAGATCTCCTTCGGTGAGGGCGTGGAGCGCGTCTTCCCGCTCTACTCGCCGAACGTCGACTCGATCGAAGTGGTTCGTCGCGGCGCCGTGCGTCGTGCGAAGCTCTATTACCTGCGCGGCCGCACCGGCAAGTCGGCGCGTATCGCCGAGCGTCGCGATCCGCGTCCGGCCAAGGGCACCGCTGCCGCCGAGTAATCGGTGCGGCGTACCGCTTGCGGTTCGACAGGAAAGGGCGGTGGCACCACGGTGCCGCCGCCCTTTTTCTTTGTGCCAAATGACCGTTCAGCCCGACAGAATACCGCCCCCCGTTCAGCCTGAGCGTAGTCGAAGGCCACGCTTCAATGCTCGCCACCTCATGGGGCAAGGGCATCCCTTGGCCTTCGACTTCGCTCAGGCTGAACGGGGGGATGGGTAAGGGGCGTTACCCCCCGAAATTGTACAGCCACATCTTCGGCTCGCCGGTGGGCCGGGGCGTGCCGTCCAGCCTTTTGGCGGTCATGATCCGCACGGGCTTCAGGATCATCTGGCCCTTCATGGCGTCCAGCCCGCCGCCCGAGGGCTTGGCGAGGATCTTCTTCACCGTGTCCATGCCCGCCACGACCCGGCCGAAGGCGGCATAGCCCTGATAGCCGGGACGCGCGTCCATGCCCGGCGTGGGGCCGACCGTGATGAAGAAATTGCCGCCCGCCGAGTCCGGCGACTGCCCCCGCGCCATCGAAATGGTGCCGTCGAGATGCTTGAGCCCGGTCTTCGCCGTCGTCTCGAGCGGGAAGGGCGGCAGGATGCGCCGCGCGTCGGTGCGGATGCCGCCCTGGACGAAGCCCTCCTTCGGGTTCCGCTTGTCGCGCGCGGTGCGGTAGAAGACCGTCCCGTCGAATCGCCCGTCATCGACATAGGCCAGGAAATTCTTCGACGTCGCGGGCGCGTGGCGCGTGTCGAGCGCGACGACGATCGGCCCTTCGGAGGTGTTGATCTGCACCCGGACATAGCCGGGGCGGGGGACATTCTGGTTGGCGGGCGCGGCGGCGACCAGCAGGGCGACCAGCGGGAGCAGGCATTTCATCCGCCGGGGATTATCGCCCCCGGCCGCGATTGTGGAGCCCAAACCCATGAGATGCGCCGAATGGCGGCCCCGATCAGGCGGTCAGATCGCGCGTGAAGAACTGGTTATGCGGACTGGGCTGGTAATCGGCAAAGGCCTCGCAGGATCGGAAGCCCGCGCTGCGATACAGCGCGACGGCGGGCTGATAGGGCGGCGTGGTTCCCGTTTCCAGGCTGATCCGATCATAAGCGCGGCGCTGCGCCTCCGCGATGACATGGTCGAGCAGCGCACGGCCGATGCCCCGGCCCAGAAAGTCGGGCGCGACCCGCATGGATTTCACTTCGCCATGCCGGGTGTCCAGTTGCTTCAGCGCGGCGAAACCGGCCAGCGCGGGGCCGTCCCAGATCGTCCAGAAGGAGATACCGAGATCGGCCAGCGCCGAGGCGTCGAGCGCGAAGGAAAATTCCTCCGCCTCGCCGCGCATATCGCGCAGGTGATAGGCGAGCAGATCGGCGACATGCGGCGCGGTCGGATCGTCGAGGCGAATTTCCATGTCAGTCCCTTGGGTCCAGCGTGCGAGACGGCTGATGGGGGCAGTCTATCGCGGTCCGGATGGGGGCGGCAGGCAATGGTCCACAAAAAAGCCGCCGACCGGGTGGTCGACGGCTTTTCCGTTTCGTGGCGTCCGACCTTACTGGTCGAGGAAGCTGCGCATCTTGCGGCTGCGGCTGGGGTGCTTCAGCTTGCGGAGCGCCTTGGCCTCGATCTGGCGGATACGCTCGCGCGTGACCGAGAACTGCTGGCCTACCTCTTCCAGCGTGTGGTCGGTGTTCATGCCGATGCCGAAGCGCATGCGCAGCACGCGCTCCTCGCGCGGGGTCAGGCTGGCCAGGACGCGGGTGACTGTTTCCTTCAGATTGGCCTGGATCGCCGCATCCACCGGGATGACCGCGTTCTTGTCCTCGATGAAGTCGCCCAGGTGCGAATCCTCCTCGTCGCCGATCGGCGTTTCGAGAGAGATCGGCTCCTTGGCGATCTTCATCACCTTGCGCACCTTCTCCAGCGGCATGGAGAGGCGTTCGGCCATCTCTTCCGGGGTCGGCTCGCGGCCCTGCTCGTGCAGGAACTGGCGGCTGGTACGGACCAGCTTGTTGATCGTCTCGATCATGTGGACCGGGATGCGGATGGTCCGCGCCTGGTCGGCGATCGAGCGGGTGATCGCCTGCCGGATCCACCACGTCGCATAGGTGCTGAACTTGTAGCCGCGGCGATATTCGAACTTATCGACCGCCTTCATCAGGCCGATATTGCCCTCCTGGATCAGATCCAGGAACTGCAGGCCGCGATTGGTGTATTTCTTGGCGATCGAGATGACGAGGCGCAGATTGGCCTCGACCATTTCCTTCTTGGCGATACGCGCCTCGCGCTCGCCCTTCTGCACCATGTTCACGATGCGGCGGAATTCGGTCAGCGCCATGCCGGTCTGCTGCGAAATCTCGGCGATCTCGCTGCGGATGCGGTCGACCGTGGCGGCTTCGTTGGACGCGAAATTGCCCCACTTCTTGTCGAGCCCGCGCACCGTGTCGAGCCAGTTCTCGTCCAGCTCGTGACCCAGATAACGGTCGAGGAAGTCCTTGCGGTTGACCTTGTGCCGCTCGGCCAGGCGAAGCATCTGGCCGCCCAGCGCGGTCAGGCGGCGGTTGAAGGCATAGAGCTGGTCGACCAGGAATTCGATCTTGGCGTTGTGGAACTGGACGCTCTCGACCTCGGCGGTCAGCTCTTCGCGCAGCTTGTGATACTTGCGCTCGTCCGCCGCCGACAGCTCGCCGCCCAGTGCCATGGCTTCCAGGCGCTGCTGCTGGACCTTCGAGAATTTCTTGTAGATGTTCGTGATGTTGGCGAACTTCTCCAGCGCCTGCGGCTTGAGCGTCTCCTCCATCTGGGCGAGGCTGAGGGTGTTGTCCTCCTCCTCGTCCTCGGCGCGCGGGCCACGGCGCTCGCCGCCCTCGTCATCCTCGTCGATCGAGGGCTCCTCGGGCTCTTCCTCTTCCTTGAACTGCGGACCGGCGTTCTTGGCGCTGATCTCGCCATTGTCGTCCTCGTCCTCCTCGCCCAGATTTTCCGGGCCGGCGTCCTTGGACAGCATGGCGTCGAGATCGAGGATCTCGCGCAGCTGCATCGTGCCTTCGTTCAGCGCGGTCGACCAGTCGATGATCGCGTTGAAGGTGATCGTGGCTTTCGCACAGCCCCAGGATCATCGTGTCGCGACCCGCCTCGATCCGCTTGGCGATGGCGATCTCGCCCTCGCGCGACAGCAGCTCGACCGCGCCCATTTCGCGCAGGTACATGCGGACCGGATCGTCGGTGCGATCGACGGTTTCCTTCTTCTTCGCCTCGGGCTGGGGGCCGGAATCGACGTCGCCATCGCTGGCCTCGGCGTCGTCGGCCTCCTCCTCGGACTCGCCGTCCTCGCCCTGCTCCTCATTCTCGACGATATTGACGCCCATCTCGTTGAGGGCGGCCATGATATCCTCAAGCTGGTCGGAGGACATCTGGTCCTGCGGCAGCGCCTCGTTCAGCTGGTCATAGGTGATGTAGCCGCGCTTCTTGGCACGCGCGATCAGCTTCTTGATCGACGCTTCGTTCAGGTCGATCAGCGGCGCATCGCCCGTTTCCGTGGTATCGGTCGTATCCGCCGCCATATTCGCCTTCGCCATCAAATGCCCTCGGGTCTCAATGCCCGGCCTCTTTCACGCACGCCGCCGGTTTGGCAAGCGGGTGAGGGGGCCATGCGTAATTTTCCAGTGTGGGCGTGGGTCGCCCAATATGCCCCGGATATGGGGCGCGGGGGTAGCCGTATCAAGCGGCCTCCCCGGCTTGCTTGTCCGCCAGGTCGCGGGCCGCCTCCAGCCAGCGATAAAGCTGGTCCAGCGATTGCGCATGGGCGGCGTGGCACCGCGTCTGTTCGGCGAAGCGATCCTCGGTCATGTCGGCGCGGAACGCCTCGACCGCGCGCTCGCGGTTCGCACGCGTCTCGCTTTCCTCCAGCATCACCTCGATGACCTTTTCCAGATCGCGCACGGCGATGGCGGGGTCGGACATCTTGCTGAAGAAGCTGAAGGCGAGGTCGCGGGTATAGTCGCGCGCGTCGATCGGGTCGACGTCCGTTGTCGCTAGGATTTCCTCGATTAGACTTTCGACTTCTCTGGAATCTCTTGTTGACCAAGCTGGATGGTCAATCGCAATGTCCAAGAGATGATTTTTCCAATTGCAAAGATATCGATCAACCAAATCAAGGCGACTTATCTCATCCATGTATCGATAGAGAACATGGGGGTACCGCATCAATCCCAGCAACAAGGCGCGCTTTAGGGAATAGTCAACTCCGCGGCCAACGTGTCGGTTGGCCTCGGCAACCGCCTGATGAAGTGCCGCCGCATTGACCCGTCGGATGCCGAAGACGTCGAAATAGCGCGACATCAAGGCGCGCTTATATTCGTAGGCCAGATCCTTGTGCGGGATCTGCTGCGCCAGTTCCTCCAGCCGCTGCTTCAGCGCGGCGCGCCCCTCGGGCGTGTCGGTCTGCGCCTGCGCGATCTCGGCCTGCCAGAGCAGGTCGCTGAGCGGGGTGGCGCGGGTGAGCACCGCCTCGAAGCCCGCCGCGCCCTTTTCCTGGACCAGATCGTCGGGGTCCTGCCCTTGCGGCAGGGTGACGAAGGACAGGCTCTTGCCCGGCTGGAGCAGGGGCAGCGCGCGGTGCGCGGCGCGGATCGCGGCCTTTTGCCCGGCGGCGTCGCCGTCGAAGCACAGGGTCGGCACGTCGACCATGCGCCACAGCCGTTCGAGCTGGTTCTCGGTCAGCGCGGTGCCGAGCGGCGCCACCGCCTCGGCGATCCCCGCCTGGGCCAGCGCGATCACGTCCATATAGCCCTCGACCACCAGCACGCGGCCGGACTTGCGCACGGCAGGCGCGGCGCGGTCGAGATTGTAGAGCGTGCGCCCCTTGTCGAAGAGGGGGGTGTCGGGCGAGTTGAGATATTTGGGCTCGCCTTCGCCGATGATCCGGCCGCCGAACGCGATCACCCGGCCGCGCGCGTCGCGGATCGGGATCATCAACCGGCCGCGGAACCGGTCATAGGGGTCCTTGCCATCGACCTTGATGAGCAGCCCGCACTCGATCAGCGCCGGATCGCCATAATCCTTCAGCGCGGCCTTCAGCTTGCCCCGGCTGTCGGGCGCGAAGCCCAGGCCGAAGGCGCGTGCGGTCTCGGGCGTCACCCGGCGACGGGTCAGCAATTCGCGGGCATCGCCGCCCGACAGGCCGCCCAGCTGTTCGGAGAACCATGCGGCGGCGTCCGCCATCGCATCGTGCAACCCCTTGGCCCGCTCCGCCTTCTGCGCGGCGCGACGGTCCTGTGCGGGGACTTCGAGCCCGGCGGCCTGCGCCAGTTCCTTGACCGCATCGATAAAGGGCAGGCCGCGCTGGTCGGTCATCCAGCGAATGGCATCGCCATGCGCCGAACAGCCGAAACAATGGTAAAAGCCCTTGTCGTCGTTGACGTAGAA
The DNA here is from genome assembly GCF_031453175.1 of Sphingomonas sp. SORGH_AS_0870. Taxonomy (NCBI): domain Bacteria; kingdom Pseudomonadati; phylum Pseudomonadota; class Alphaproteobacteria; order Sphingomonadales; family Sphingomonadaceae; genus Sphingomonas; species Sphingomonas sp. SORGH_AS_0870. Next base: position 3,259,176 of record NZ_JAVIYW010000002.1, on the reverse strand, counting down.
GCTGGGCGTCTTTTCGTTATGGAAGGGGCAGCAGCCCTTATATTCCCGGCCCGCCTTTTGCAGCTTCACCGTCTTGCCGATCAGCGCCGACAGGCTCGTGCGAGCGCGAAGCTCGTCAAGGAATTGCGGGGTCAGGCTCATGGCGTCCGCGCGATTATAATGGGTAGCGAAAGAGGGGGTTTTTGGCAAGGGTCTGGGTGGGGTGGATGGTCCGGGTTTGCCCTCCCCTCGATCCCCTCCCGCTTGCGGGAGGGGAAGCACATTTGGCGGAGGACAGTTCTCTCCGCCGAGCGTTACAGGCTCCCCTCCCGCAGGCGGGAGGGGCTGGGGGAGGGCCTTTCCGCAAGCGTGCGCTCAATAATTGCAACAACGCCCTCCAGATTACCAAGAACGTCGTTGTTCCAGAAGCGGACTACCCGCCAGCCTTGGGCGTCGAGATAGCGGGTCCGGGCTTCGTCGTAAGCGGCTTGAGCGTCGTGCTGGCCACCATCGACTTCAACGATCAGCTTTTCCGATCGGGCGGCGAAGTCGGCGATGTACGGGCCGACCGGCACTTGGCGATTGAAGCGAACGCCTGCGACCTGCCGTCTCGACAAGGCCCGCCACAATCTGCGTTCGGCATCGGTCGGGTTTAGGCGAAGTTCTCGCGCCTGCCTCGTAGGGCGGTTTTCGCGGAAAGGTCGGGGGCCCTCCCCTCGGTCCCCTCCCGCCTGCGGGAGGGGATGCGGACTTTGCGGAGCGCAATCCTCTCCACGAAACCCGACAGGCTCCCCTCCCGCAGGCGGGAGGGGTTGGGGGAGGGGACCACGCTCGCGATCAGAACGATCCACCGGCCCCACTCCCCCATCACATCACGCCAACGCCGCCTTCACCAGCCCGCTGGCCTTGCTCATATCCAGCACCGCCGCATGCCGCGCCTTCAGTTCGGCCATCACCCGGCCCATGTCCTTCATGCCCGACGCGCCGATCTCCGCCTTGATCGCCTCGATCGCGGCCTTGGTCTCGTCCTCGGTCAGCGTCTGCGGCAGGAAGCGCTCGATCACCGCGACCTCGGCCTTTTCCTGGTCGGCCAGTTCCTGGCGACCGCCCTGTTCGTACATGGCGATCGATTCGCGGCGCTGCTTGACCATCTTCTGCAGCACTTCGATCACGACCATGTCGTCATCGGCGGGCGCTTCGCCGGTGCGGAGTTCGATGTCGCGGTTCTTGATGGCGGCCTGGATCAGGCTGATCGCCGCGCGGCTTTCCTTGTCGCCAGCCTTCATGGCGGCCACCTGCGCGGCCTTGATGTCGTCGCGAATCATGTTTTGTCCGTCTTGTCTGAAAGGCGGAGACGATAGCGCCCCGAACCGATCACGTGAACCGGTTGACGCGACGCCCGTATGGCCCTAGCGGACGCCACTTAGCGACATTGCAGACATTTTAGCAGGAGTGCCCGCCGATCATGGCCGACGCCAAGCCATTCGCCATGCCCGAAAAGCCTGAAGGCGCCACGGGCGTTCTCGTTCTGGCGAACGGAGACGTGTTATGGGGGCGCGGTTTCGGCGTCGAGGGTGATGCCGTCGGAGAGGTGTGCTTCCACACCGCGATGACCGGCTATCAGGAGATCATGACCGATCCGTCCTTCGCCGGGCAGATCATCACCTTCACCTTCCCGCATATCGGCAATGTCGGGGCCAACCCCGACGATATCGAGGCGGACGCGCCGCACGCGCTGGGCATGATCGTCCGCGAGGACCCGACCGCCCCGTCCAACTTCCGCGCGATGGAGAACCTTGCCGGATGGATGGCGCGGCACAACCGCATCGGCCTGGCGGGCATCGACACCCGCGCGCTGACCCGCCGCATCCGTGCAGGCGGCGCGCCCAACGGCGTGATCGCGCATTCGGCTTCGGGCGAGTTCGATCTGCCTGCACTGCTCGAAAAGGCCCGCGCCTGGCCGGGGCTGGAGGGCATGGACCTCGCCAAGGACGTGTCGACCGAGCTGCATTATGGCTGGGGCGAGACGCGCGAAGGCGGGTTGTGGCGGCTGGGCTTCGGCTATGCCGGTTCCGAGGGTGAGGATCGCCCGCACGTCGTCGCGATCGATTATGGCAGCAAGCACAACATCTTCCGCAACCTGGTCCAGGCCGGAGCGAAGGTGTCGGTGGTGCCTGCCACTGCTTCTTACGAGGACGTGATGGCGCTGAACCCGGACGGCATCTTCCTGTCCAACGGCCCCGGCGATCCGGCGGCGACGGGCGAATATACCGTGCCGGTGATCCGCCAACTGCTCGACACGGGTAAGCCGCTGTTCGGCATCTGCCTCGGCCATCAACTTCTGGGTCTGGCGGTGGGCGCCAAGACCACCAAGATGCACCAGGGTCACCGCGGCGCGAACCATCCGGTCAAGCGCCTGTCCGACGGTCTGGTCGAGATCACCAGCATGAACCACGGCTTCGCGGTCGAGCGCGAGACGCTGCCCGCCAACGCGCGCGAAACTCATGTGTCGCTGTTCGACGGGTCGAATGCGGGTCTGGAACTGACCGACCGTCCGGCCTTCTCGGTCCAGTACCACCCCGAAGCCTCGCCGGGGCCGCAGGACAGCTTCTATCTGTTCGAGCGGTTCGTGGGGTCGCTTCGGTGAATAGCTTAAGGCTTGTATCCGCTGTTGGCCTATATGGGCTGCTCGGTGGATGCGGGCTTATTTTCGGCAGTCCGATGACGAATGGCGAATTCTCGTTCGCCAAAAGTCGGTGCAAGCTGAACGGTGCCAAACTGGTTGGCGGAAGTTTCCTGACAGGACGCCCGTCGATCATCGAGGCACCGTTTGGCATCAAGCCCGGGGATTGGGACGCAAAGCTAGATTGTGTGGCGCGGCTGTTTGGCGGCGACGGCGTCATCAAAGCTCCTTCAAACAGCTTCGTATTTAGGTTTAAAAACTAATGCCAAAACGCACCGACATCTCCTCCATCCTCGTCATCGGCGCTGGTCCGATCGTCATCGGTCAGGCGTGCGAGTTCGACTATTCGGGCACGCAGGCGATCAAGGCCCTGAAGGAAGAGGGCTATCGCATCGTCCTGGTCAATTCGAACCCGGCGACGATCATGACCGATCCCGAGCTGGCCGACGCGACCTATGTCGAGCCGATCACGCCCGCCGTCGTCGCCAAGATCATCGAGAAGGAGCGCCCCGACGCGGTCCTGCCGACCATGGGCGGCCAGACCGCGCTGAACACCGCGCTGGCGCTGTTCCATGACGGCACGCTGGAGAAGTTCGGCGTCCAGATGATCGGCGCCGATGCCGAGGCGATCGACAAGGCCGAGGACCGTCAGAAGTTCAAGGTCGCGATGGAGAAGATCGGGCTGGAATCGGCCCGCTCGGCGATCGCGCATTCCGAGAAGGAAGCGCTGGAGGGGCTGGAGAAGGTCGGCCTGCCCGCCATCATCCGCCCCAGCTTCACGCTGGGCGGCACCGGCGGCGGCGTCGCGTACAATCGCGAGGAGTTCATCGCGATCGTCCGCGCCGGGCTCGACGCTTCGCCGACGACCGAGGTGCTGATCGAGGAGTCGCTCCTCGGTTGGAAGGAATATGAGATGGAGGTCGTGCGCGATCGCAACGACAATTCCATCATCATCTGCTCGATCGAGAATATCGATCCGATGGGCGTCCATACCGGCGACTCGATCACCGTCGCGCCCGCGCTGACCCTGACCGACAAGGAATATCAGATCATGCGCAACGCCAGCCTGGCGGTGCTGCGTGAGATCGGCGTGGAGACGGGCGGCTCGAACGTGCAGTTCGCGGTCAATCCCAAGGACGGCCGCCTGATCGTCATCGAGATGAACCCGCGCGTGTCGCGCTCATCCGCGCTGGCGTCGAAGGCGACCGGCTTCCCGATCGCCAAGGTCGCGGCCAAGCTGGCGGTCGGCTATACGCTGGACGAGATCGAGAACGACATCACCGGCGCGACCCCGGCTTCGTTCGAACCGACGATCGACTATGTCGTCACCAAGATCCCGCGCTTTGCCTTCGAGAAGTTCAAGGGCTCGGAGCCCGTCCTCTCCACCGCGATGAAGTCGGTCGGCGAAGTGATGGCGATCGGCCGCAACATCCATGAATCGATGCAGAAGGCGCTGCGCGGTCTGGAGACGGGCCTGAGCGGCTTCAACGATGTCGAGCAGCTGGCGGGCGCGCCGCGTGCCGAGATCGAGGCGGCGCTGGCCAAGGCGACCCCGGACCGGCTGCTGGTCGCGGCGCAGGCGCTGCGCGAAGGCTTCACCGTCGCCGAGGTCCATGCGATCGCCAAATACGATCCCTGGTTCCTGGAGCGGATCGCCGAGATCGTCGCGGCCGAGGCCGAGGTGATGCAGAACGGCCTGCCGCAGGACGCGGCCGGTATGCGCCGCCTGAAGGCGATGGGCTTCTCCGACAAGCGGCTGGCCTATCTGGCGCTGCAATCGGCGAACCTGCGCGGCATGGATCGCGGCATCGCGCGCGGTTCGGGCCTGATCCATGAGGTCGTCAAGATGATGACCGGCGGCGTGACCGAGCAGGAGGTGCGCGAGCATCGCCAGAAGCTGGGCGTGCGTCCGGTCTTCAAGCGGATCGACACCTGCGCGGCCGAGTTCGACGCCAAGACGCCGTACATGTACTCGACCTATGAGGCCCCGACCTTCGGCGAGCCCGAGGACGAGGCGGTGCCCAGCGACCGCAAGAAGATCGTGATCCTGGGCGGCGGTCCGAACCGGATCGGGCAGGGCATCGAGTTCGACTATTGCTGCTGCCACGCCTGCTTCGCGCTGGCGGATGCGGGCTATGAGACGATCATGGTCAACTGCAACCCGGAGACGGTCAGCACCGACTATGACACCTCGGACCGGCTCTATTTCGAGCCTCTGACCGCCGAGGACGTGCTCGCCATTCTCGACGTCGAGAAGTCGAAGGGCGAACTGGTCGGCGTGATCGTGCAGTTCGGTGGCCAGACCCCGCTGAACCTCGCCCGCGCGCTGGAATCGGCCGGTATCCCAATCCTGGGCACCAGCCCCGATGCGATCGACCTGGCCGAGGACCGCGAGCAGTTCGCGGCGCTGGTCGACAAGCTGAAGCTGCTCCAGCCCAAGAACGGCATCGCGCGCAGCCGCGAGGAAGCGCTGATCGTCGCCGAGCGTGTCGGCTATCCGGTGCTGATGCGCCCCAGCTTCGTGCTGGGCGGCCGCGCCATGGAGATTGTCGACGGGCCCCAGCAGTTGGAGGATTATATCCAGACGGCGGTGCAGGTGTCGGGCGATGCCCCGGTCCTGATCGACCAGTATCTGCGTGACGCGATCGAGGTGGACGTGGACGCGATCTGCGACGGCGACCAGGTCGTCGTGGCGGGCGTGCTCCAGCATATCGAGGAAGCGGGCGTCCATTCGGGCGACTCGGCCTGCTCGCTGCCGCCCTACAGCCTGTCGGCCGAGATCATCGCCGAGATCGAGCGTCAGGCCGAGGCGCTGGCGCGCGGCCTGAACGTGCGCGGCCTGATGAACATCCAGTTCGCGGTGAAGGACGGCCAGGTCTATCTGATCGAAGTGAACCCGCGCGCCAGCCGCACCGTGCCCTTCGTCGCCAAGGCGATCGGCACCCCCATCGCCAAGATCGCCGCGCGCGTCATGGCGGGCGAGAAGCTGGCCGACCTGCCGCAGATCGATCGCCACATCGATTATTATGCGGTCAAGGAAGCGGTCTTCCCCTTCGCGCGCTTCCCCGGTGTCGATCCGGTGCTGTCGCCCGAAATGAAGTCGACCGGCGAGGTCATGGGCATCGACCCCGACTTCACCACCGCCTTCGCCAAGTCGCAGCTGGGCGCGGGCACCGTCCTGCCGACCAGCGGCGCGGTCTTCATCAGCCTGAAGGACGGCGACAAGGAACAGATCGTTCCCGCCGCCCGGATGCTGGCGGAGGCGGGCTTCGCGATCGTCGCGACCGGCGGCACCGCCGATTATCTCGACCGCGCAGGGGTCACCGTCGAGAAGATCAACAAGGTGGCGCAGGGACGGCCGCATATCGTCGACCGGATCAAGGACGGCGGCATCACCCTGATCTTCAACACCACGGAAGGGTGGCAGAGCCTGAAGGACTCCAAGCCGATCCGCGAAGCCGCGCTGGGGCAGAAGATTCCGTACTTCACCACGGCCCCCGCCAGCATCGAGGCGGCCAAGGCGATTGCGGCTGCGGGCACCCGTGGTCTTGAAGTACGTCCCCTGCAATCCTACTATTCGCGTTCGCACAACTGATCCCGACATGAGAACATGATGTGCTGGCGGACCGCTTTCCCGGTTGGGAGGGCGGTCCGTACCGGGAATGCGTATGGAAGTGGGGACTAGGATTATGGCGACCGTCGAAAAGATGCCGATGCTCCAGGAGGGCTATGACAAGCTCACCCAGGACCTGCGGCGTCTGAAAGAGGAACGGCCGCTGATCGTCGACGCGATCGAGGAAGCGCGTGCACACGGCGACCTGTCCGAAAACGCCGAATATCATGCGGCCAAGGAACGGCAGGGCCAGGTGGAGGCGACGATCGCCGACATCGAGGACAAGCTGAGCCGTGCGCAGATCATCGATCCGAAGGACTTGTCGGGCGACAAGATCGTGTTCGGCGCGACCGTCACGCTGCTCGACGAGGACGACAAGCCGGTCAAGTACCAGATCGTCGGCCAGACCGAGGCGGACGCCAAGACCGGCCGGATCAGCTACAACTCACCGCTCGGCCGTGCGCTGATCGGGCGCAAGCTGGACGAAGAGGTCGAGGTGACGGTGCCGTCGGGCGACCGCTATTATCTCGTCAGCAAGATCGAATTCATCTGATCCGATGAATTGGGCAGCGGCACGCGCGACGACGGCCATCGCGGTCGTGACGGCGGTCGTGTCGCTGTTGCTGATCGTCACGGGGCTGGTGCCCGATGCGGCGATCGGGGCGGGTTTCATCCCGTTGCGGTTCGAGGGGGCGGCGCTGCCCCCCGATCTGGGCTTTGCGGTGCCGACGCTGCTGACCCCGCTGACCGCCACGCTGATCCATGGCGGTTTTGCGCATATCGCGTTCAACCTCGTCATGCTGGTCTATTGCGGCGCGCAGGCGGAGCGGGCGCTGGGCGCGCGGGGGATCGTCGTCCTCTATGTCGTCGGTGCCTATGCGGCGGCGCTGGCGCAATATTTTCCCGATCCGGGTTCCGCCTCGCCGATGATCGGGGCGAGCGGCGCGATCTCGGCGATCGTCGGTGCCTATGCGCTGCTCTTCGGGCAGCGGCGGGCGACCCGTGGGATTGCCGGGCTGTCGGCCGAATTCACCCATGTCCTGTGGCTGGCGGCGGGGTGGATCGGCATCCAGCTGCTGCTGGGCTTTGCGGGCATGGGGATGGGCGCGATCGCGGTGGGCGCGCATATCGGCGGGTTCATCGCCGGGCTGGTCTTCGCGAAGCCGCTGCTGCTGTGGCGCTACCGTAACGCCTGAGCCGGGCTCAATCAGTCTGGTCATAGTAGATGCGCCACACACCCAGCCCGCGCATCAGCATCGCTCGGTGCTAACGGAGCGGGGGCTGCGGCCCAACCCCCGATCGGCCTGGGCGAAGTCGAAGGCCATGCCCCCGACCTCGCCCGGCAACCCGGATCAACCCAGCGTCGGCTCGAGCAGGCGGTGCAGGTGCACCACGACGAACTTCATCTCCGCATCGTCCACGGTGCGCTGCGCGGCGGCGCGCCAGGCCTTTTCGGCACTGGCATAGTCGGGGAACACGCCCACCACTTCCAGCGCGGAGGGATCGACGAAATCGAGGGTCTGCGGATCGCTGACGCGGCCGCCGAACACGAGGTGCAGCTTGCTCATGGTGTCTCCTGATGGGGTTTGCCTGTCCCTAGCGACAAGCGCGGCCGGATTGAAGATGCTGTTTCGCGTCGCAACGCTTTGTCATGTCCGTTGGTGGGGGGAAGGTGACAGGGGTGCCCCTGTCATTCTAGAAGTTGGGAATGAGTCAGACCGCCGCGCCCGCTTCGCCCGTCGCCTATGATGTCGTGATCGTCGGCACCGGCCATGCCGGCGCGCAGGCGGCGATCGCACTGCGCCAGGAAGGCTTTGGCGGCACGATCGCGATGATCGGCGAGGAAGCCCATCCCCCCTATGAACGCCCGCCCTTGTCCAAGGAGTATCTGGCCGGGGACAAGCCGTTCGAGCGTATCCTGATCCGCCCCGAACGCTTCTGGGACGAACGCGCGGTGACGCTGCGGCTGGGCGAGCGGGTGATCGCGGTCGATGCCGAGGCGCGGCTGCTGACGACCGAGGCGGGAGCGATGGTCGAATATGGTTCGCTGATCTGGGCGGCGGGCGGCCATGCGCGGCGGCTGACCTGTGCGGGGCATGACCTGGCGGGGGTGCACGGCGTGCGCAGCCGCGCCGATGTCGACCGCCTGATCGCCGAGCTTCCGGCGGTGCGCGAGGTGGTGGTGATCGGCGGCGGCTATATCGGGCTGGAGGCGGCCGCGGTGCTGACCAAGTTCGGCAAGCAGGTGACGATCGTCGAGGCGCAGGACCGGGTGCTGGCGCGGGTCGCGGGCGAGACGCTGTCGCGCTTCTACGAGGCCGAACACCGCGCGCATGGCGTCACCGTCCGGCTGAACGAGAGCGTCGCCTGTATCGAGGGCGAGACGGCGGTCTGCGGCGTAAGGCTGGGCGACGGGACGGTGCTGCCCGCGCAGATGGCGATCGTCGGGATCGGCATCGTCCCCTCGGTCGAACCGCTGGTCGCGGCGGGGGCGGCGGGCGACAATGGCGTCACCGTCGATGCGCAGGGGCGGACCAGCCTGCCGCATGTCTTCGCGGTCGGCGACTGCGCGGCGCATGCCAATGCCTTTGCGGGCGAGGCGGTGATCCGGCTGGAGTCGGTCCAGAACGCCAACGACCAGGCGACCGTCGTGGCGCGGACGCTGGTCGGGCGCGAGGTCGCCTATCACGCGGTGCCGTGGTTCTGGTCCAACCAATATGACCTGAAGCTGCAAACGGTCGGGCTGTCCACCGGGCATGACCAGGCCGTGCTGCGCGGCGACCCGGCGACGCGCAGCTTCTCGATCCTGTATCTGCGGGAGGGGAGGGTCGTCGCGCTCGACTGCGTCAACGCGATGCGCGACTTCGTCCAGGGCAAGCCGCTGGTCGTGGACGGCGCGGTGCTGCCCGCCGAAATGCTGGCCGACTCGACCCAGCCGCTCAAGGCCCTCTGGGCCCGGCCCTAGCGGCGCGGGCGGTTGCGTGAAAAAAACGTCACATTGATATGTTGTAACGCAACCGACCTTTGGATATGCGCCCCCTCCACGGGAGTAATGTCATGTTCATCCATCGTTTGCCGACGCGGTTCGGCCGCGCATCCTTGTCGTTCGTCGCGCTGATCCTGGCGACCGGCCCCGCCATGGCGCAGACCCGCAAGGAGGCGGCGGCGCCGGACGATCATGGCGACATCGTCGTGCTGGGCACCCGGTCGCAGCGCGATTCCACGCTCGGCTCCGACCTGTTGACCCGCCGCATGTCGCAGTCGAGCCGCTCGCTGGAGCGCGACCTGCTGGTCGCCAACGGCACCTATCGCCTGTCCGACGCGCTGGAATTGTTCAGCGGCATCAGCCAGCAGAATAATCGCGGCGGCTTTATCGACAATTTCGCCATTCGCGGCTTTCTGGGGACGCCGGACGGCGGCGCGGAATATTATATCGACGGCTTCCTCGCCAATCGCGGCCTCGCCCCGCCGCGCGACCCCGCCACCACGGAGCGGATCGAGGTGCTGAAGGGCCCGGCGGGCGCGGTGTTCGGCGATATCGATCCGGCGGGCCGGGTGAACATCGTGTCGAAGACGCCGCGCTTCACCCCGGCGGTCAACGCCACGGTGATGGTGGGATCGTTCAACACGCGCCGCGCCGAGCTGGATGTGACGGGGCCGTTCTCCGACACGCTGGCGGGGCGCATCGTCGTCGCGGGCGAGGATTCGGACGGCTATCGCGACTATACCAACCCGTCGCGCCGCGTCGTCTCGCCCTCGCTGACCTGGCAGCCGCACGCCGGAACCCGCCTGACCGCGCTGGCCGAATATACGCGGTTCGCCTCCGCCTTCGATCGCGGCGTGCCCGCCATCCGGGGCGACGCGCTGGCCATTCCGTCCAACCGCTATTTCGGCGAGCCCGCCGACGGGCTGCATCATGCCGACAATACCCGGCTGCAACTGACCGGCGAGCATGGGCTGGGCGGCGAATGGTCGATCAATGGCGGGGTGAACTGGCGCTATACAACCTTGCGCGGCTTTTCGAGCGACCAGTCCAGCCTGCGTTCGGACAACCGCACGCTGTGGCGGCAACGGCGCGAGCGGGGCTATGAGGCGACCGACTTCTCCGCCCGGATCGAGCTGGCGGGCCGGTTTAACGCCTGGGGCGTCCATCATCCCAGCATCGGGATCAAGGGCTATACGCTCGACTATCTCGAACTGCTGCGCCGTTTCCGCCCGTCCGCCGCGCGCCCCTATGCCATCGACGTCTTCAATCCCGTCTATGGCCAGCCGCGCCCGGCGGTCGCCAATTTCACCGACCAGCGCGAGAAGCGGGCGGTCGGAACGCTGTATGCGCAGGACATGTGGGACGTCACCGACCGGCTGACCCTGACCGGGGGCATCCGCTTCGACACCTATCGCCAGAAGCTGCGCCGCAACCTGACCGGGCTGGAGACCGAGGCGACGGGCGATCCGGTCAAGTTCCGCTTCGGCGCGCGCTACCGCGTCACCGACGCGATCGCGGTCCATGGCAATTGGGGCGAGTCCTTCCTGCTCAATTCGGGAACCGGCCGACCGACCGCCGACAATCCGCAGGGGCCGTCCTTCGGCCCCGAAGAGGCCAAGGGGTATGAACTGGGCATCGCCGGTCGCTGGCCGGGGGTGAACGTCGCGGCGACCTTCTTCGACATCGAGAAGCGCAACATCCTGACCAACGATCCGGTCGATCCCAACTTCCTGGCGCCGGTCGGTTCGCTCAAGAGCCGGGGTGTCGAGCTGGACGCCTCGCTCGATCTGGCGAAGCGGTGGCAGGTGGTGGCGAACTATGCCTATGTCGACGCCCGCGCCGACGACCGTACCTTCGCCACGCCCGACGTGCTGAACGTCGCCAAGCATTCGGGGACGCTGTTCGTCGTCGGCCGCTATCCGACCGGCTGGGGCACCGACTGGTCCGTGTCGGCGGGGGCGGCCTATGTCGGCGATCGCGCGGGGGCAGTGGACAATAGCGGCCTGCGTTTGCCCGCCTATACCAAGGCCAAGATCGCCGGAGAGATCGGCGTCACGCCCGCGCTGACCGTCCGGGCGGAGGCGGACAATCTGTTCGACGTCCATTATGCGATGAGCTCCTACAGCCCTGTCTGGGTCTATCCGGGTGCACCGCGCACGGTTCGCGTGTCGGCCAGGGTCGCCTTTTAAGACAAGCAGCTTGCGCCCACCCCGCGCCTTATGTCAGATTTAATGCAAAGGTTTGCAGGAGAGTCTGATGCGCTGGCGCAACGTCATGGCGGCGGGGGTGGGCATGGTCGCCCTCGCCGCCCCGGTATCGGCACGGGTCACCGCCCCGGCGGGGGCGAGGATGTTCCGCCTCGACGGTGGCGGGGTCACCTACGCCATGGGGGTGGACGAGAAGGGCTATCTCCAGCCGCTCTATTGGGGATCGTCGCTGGCAGACGGCGACCCGCTGGTCTCGGGCGATCCGGTCAAGACCGGCGACCCCATCGTGTTGAAGGCGCCGGGTGAGCTGTCGGGCTTCGACCCGGCGGGGTCGGTCACGCTCCAGGAGTTTCCGGGGCAGGGCGAGGGGCTGGTCAGCGAACCGGGCGTCAAGGCGCTGTTCGCCGATGGCAATCGCGATCTCGTCCTGAAATATCGCAGCCACAAGGCCAGCGGCGAGACGCTGACCGTCGAGCTGGCCGATATCCGCCGCCCCCTGTTCGTGACGCTGACCTATATGATCGATCCCGAGACGGGGATCGTGGCGCGGTCGGCGCGGGTCCGCAACGGCGATACCCGCCCGGTGCGGGTCGACCAGCTCGCGGCGGCGGTCTTCTCGCTGCCGGTGGGGGATGATTACCGGCTTCACTATCTGACCGGCCGTCATGCCGCCGAATGGACGCGGAAGACGGTGCCGGTCGAGGCGGCGGAGACCGTGCTGGAAAGCCGTCGCGGCTCGACCGGCCATGGCAATAATCCCTGGTTCGCGATCGGTCGCGAAGGACTGACCAGCGAGGTCCATGGTCCGGCCTGGTATGGCGCGCTCGCCTGGTCGGGGTCGTTTCGGATCAGCGTGGCATCGGACAATCTGGGCCGGGTGCGGATCGCGGGCGGTTACAACCCCTATGACTTTTCGTGGACGCTGAAACCGGGCGAGTCGCTGGACACGCCGGTCTTCTATGCGGGCTATTCGGACAAGGGGCTGGGCGGCGCGTCACGGACATTCCATGACTTCGAGGTCGCCAACATCCTGCCGCACGGGCGTAAGGCACGGCTACGGCCCGTCCTGTACAATAGCTGGGAGGCAACCGCCTTCGACGTGACCGAGGCGGGGCAGATGGCGCTTGCTGAGAAAGCCGCCAGGATCGGCGTCGAGCGTTTCGTGGTCGATGACGGCTGGTTCGGCGCGCGCAACAGCGACAAGGCGGGGCTGGGCGACTGGACGGTCAATCCAGCCAAATTCCCGAACGGGCTGAAACCGCTGATCGACCGGGTCAAGGGGCTGGGGATGGACTTCGGCCTGTGGGTCGAGCCCGAGATGGTCAATGTCGACAGCGACCTGTACCGCGCGCATCCCGACTGGGTGCTGAACTTTCCCGGTCGCCCGCGGACCGAGGGGCGCAACCAGCTGGTTCTGAACCTCGCGCGGACCGATGTGCGCGATCACCTGCTCGCCGTGCTCGACAAGTTGGTCGGCGAGAACGACATCGCCTTCCTCAAATGGGATTATAACCGCAACTGGACCGAGGCGGGCTGGCCCGAACAGCCCGTCGTCGACCAGCAGCGCGTCTATGTCGACTATGTCCGCAACCTGTATTTCATCCTGTCCGAACTGCGGCGGCGGCATCCGAAGCTGGAGATCGAGGCCTGTTCGGGCGGCGGCGGACGGGTCGATCTGGGGATCATCGGGCTGACCGACGAGGTCTGGCCTTCGGACAATACCGATCCCGCCGACCGGCTGACCATCCAGGACGGCTTTACGCGCGCCTATCCGGTGGCGGTGATGATGGCCTGGGTCACCGACAGCCCCAATTGGGCGAATACCCGCGTCACCAGCCTCGACTACCGCTTCCTGTCGTCGATGCAGGGCGGGCTGGGGATCGGCGCGAATCTCGACAAATGGGGGGAGGGCGACTTCGCCACCGCGCGCAAATGGGTGGCGGCGTACAAGACGATTCGCGAGACGGTGCAGCGCGGCGCGCTCTATCGGCTGGAGTCCCCGACCGGCGACAATGCGACCGCCGCGACCCTATATGTCGGGCAGGACAAGCGGCAGGCGGTGCTGTTCCAGATGCTCCACTCGTCGATGTGGCGCGACAATCCCGCCGCGATCCATGCGCAGGGGCTGGACCCGGCGCGGGTCTATCGGGTGCGGATGCTCGACGGTGCCGACCGCCCGGCGGGCGTGCCCGCGCGCGCGTCGGGCGCCTATTGGATGAACCGGGGACTGCGCGCGCCGCTCAAGGGCGACTTCGTCGGCACCGCCTTCGTGTTCGAGGCGGAATGACGAAAAAAGGCGAGGACCCGATGGTCCTCGCCTCCATTTTCGATCCTGTCAGGCGCGGATCACAGCGCCAGCGGCTGCGCCTTCAGCTTGCGTGCGCGCAGCATGCCCAGGCCCAGAACGGCGAGCGCGAACAGCGCGATCGTGCCGGGTTCGGGAACCGAGGTCGGTTTCAGGAAGGCGATATTGTCGACCTCGAACGAATCGGTCGGCGAGGTGAAGCGCAGGCCGCCGATCTGGCGTCCGGTGCTGGGATCGACCGTATAGGTGACGTAGCGATTATTGTCGCTGGTCGTCCCTGTCTTGAGGAGACCGTTGGCGATGTCGGCGCCGGTGATCGTCGCGATCGTCTTGCCCAGCGTATCGAGGATGTCGAGCGAGTTGAACGAGTCGATCGTGCCCCACAGGAGGCTGACCGCGCCCCAGCCGGTCGAGCCGGTGCCCTTCAGCTCGGCCACCGTGCCGTTGGTCGCGCCGACGGCCAGATAGTTGCCGCTGCCGCCGGACGGCTGGATCGCGCCCTTATAGGCGCCCGTGCTGGTCGAGTCGTTCAGGACCGTGCCGCCGTTCAGCGAGAAGCCCGACGGAATGCCGTTGGTGAAATCGATCACCGTCGTGTCGCGCGCATAGACGGGCGGCACGAGATACGAGGTCGAGCTGACCCCGGCGGACGCAGGAGCCGCCGCAGAAAGGGTGGCGATGGCCGCCATCACGCCGAGAAGAACCTTTTTCATATCACCATCGTTACAATTTGCTGGCCGAGCCATGCCTAGCCGGGGACAGCTTTTCAAAAGGTTTCGCGAGGGTCCGCTGTGTCAGGCGTTTCGATGTGGAACAGGCGGGTCACCGCGCCAGCGCGCGTTCGGTATCCTCGCGCGCCTGTTCGACCAGCACGATCGTCGCGGCGCGGGCCGCCGCCGCGTCGGACTCCGCGATGGCGGCGAAGAGCTGGCGATGCTCGGGCATGGAGTCGCGCGGCAACTTGGCGCTGCGATGCTTGTAGAGCGTCGTCCAGCGGACCGCCGCGCCGATGCTGCCCGACAGGCTGATGAGCAGTTCGTTGCCGGTCGCCTCGAGGATGATGTTGTGGAACTGCTGGTCGGCGGCGCGCCCCTGTTCGGTGTGCAGGCCATGCTCGCCCATCGCCTCCAGCGCGGCGCCCATGCGCGACAATTGCCGGGTATCGCGCTTAAGCGCGGCCAGCTCGGCGGCGGCGGGCTCGACGATCAGGCGAAGCTGGAACAGGCTCTGGACGAAGCCCGCGGGCGGTTCGCCCTCGAACATCCAGGCGAGCAGTTCGGGGTCGAGCAGGTTCCACTCCAGCCGCTCGCGCACCCGCGTCCCCGCCTTGGGCTTGCTGACCACCAGCCCCTTGGCCGACAACATGCGCAGCGCCTCGCGCACGACCGAGCGCGATATGCCGCGCTGCTCGGCGATCTCGACCTCGCCCGGCAGGGTCGATCCGGCGGCGATCCGGCCGGTCACGATGGCGACGCCGATGTCGCGGGCCAGCGCGCTGTGGGCGGGCCCGCGTCGCTTCAATATCGTCACTTGGCTGCTTCCTTCCGGGCCGATGTCCGCGCGCCGATCCCGGCACATGTCTGACTAGTCTATGGGGCGGGGCGTCGAAAGGAAAGCTTGCGGCGCGCGGAGCCCTTGCACGTCAATGATATAATGTACCATAGGTAGCCGGACAGTTGCCCTGACGCTTCCGTCGCGGCACGATGGCGCATCAACCGATCCAGAGGGGGATCCGTTTTTTCCATGACCTTCCGCACCTGCCTGCTTGCCGCGAGCGCGCTCGCGATCCTGTCCCCGGCCTCGGCCCAGCAGACCCCCGCCGCCTCCACGCCCGTCCAGGTCGTGACCGACTCCACGGTCAGCGACATTCCCGCCCATTTCACCCCGCCGACTGACGTCGCCGAGCGCGATTACATCAAGCGCGAGGTGATGATCCCGATGCGCGACGGCGTGAAGCTCTACACCGTCATCGTGATACCCAAGGGCGCGGTGAACGCGCCGATCGTGCTGACCCGCACCCCCTATAACGCCGCCGGCCGCGCCAAGCGGTCCGACAGCACCAGGATGATCGAGGCGCTGCCGCTGGCCGACGAGGAGTTCGTGAAGGCGGGCTATATCCGCGTCTATCAGGACATTCGCGGCAAATATGGCTCGGAGGGCGAATATGTCGTGACCCGTCCGGTCATCGGCCCGCTGAACGCGACCAAGGTCGATCACACGACCGACGCCTATGACACGATCGACTGGCTGGTGAACAAGGCGAACCTGCCCCAGTCCAACGGCCGGGTCGGGATGATCGGGTCCTCGTACGAGGGCTTCACCGTCGTCATGGCGCTGCTCCATCCGCACCCCGCGCTGAAGGTCGCCGCGCCGGAAAGCCCGATGATCGACGGCTGGATGGGGGACGACTGGTTCCATTACGGGGCCTTCCGCTTCGCCAATATCGGCTGGATCGGTTCGCAGACCGGCTACAAGGGCGAGGGCAAGGCGCCGTCGAGCGGCGGTTACGACGATTACGAGAATTTCCGCCATGGCTCGGCGAACGACTGGGCCAGGAAGTCGGGCTATGACCAGTTGCCCTTCTGGCAGCGGATCGTCCAGCATCCCGCCTATGACTTCTACTGGCAGGGCCAGGCGCTCGACAAGCTGCTGGCCGCCAACCCCTCCAACGTGCCGACCATCTGGGAACAGGGGTTGTGGGACCAGGAGGACATGTACGGCGCGATCACCTCGTGGGAGGCGCTGAAGGCCAAGGGCAAGCTGGGCAACAACTTCCTGGTGATGGGCCCGTGGCGGCACAGCCAGATCAACCGCACCGGCACCAGCCTGGGCCCGTTCCAGTGGAATGGCGACACCGCCAAGCAGTTCCGCGAAAATATGGTCCTGCCGCTGTTCAACCAGTATCTGAAGGACGGTGCGCCCGCCAACCTGCCCAGCGCCGCCATCTACAATACCGGCGAAAACCATTGGGACAGGCTGACCCGCTGGCCGCTGGCCTGTCAGAGCGGGTGCGACGCGCCGCTGACCCCGCTCTATCTGGCGGACGACAAGGGGCTGAGCTTCGACAAGCCGGGCAGCGGGGAGGATTCCTATGTCTCCGACCCCGCCAATCCGGTTCCGCATCTGTCGCGGCCGGTCAATTTCAACGATGGCCGCTGGGGCGACTGGCTGGTCAGCGACCAGCGTCATGCCGATGGCCGGACCGATGTCGTCACTTATACCGGGCCGGTCCTGACCAAGCCGGTGCGGGTGTCGGGCGCGCCGATCGCCGACCTGTTCGCGCGCACGACCGGCACCGACGGCGACTTCGTGGTGAAGGTCATCGACGTCTTCCCGCCCGAGGATGCGATCGACCCCAAGATGGGCGGCTATGAGCTGCCGATCAGCCTCGACATCTTCCGGGGGCGCTATCGCAACAGCTTCTCCAACCCGACCGCGATCCCGGCGGGCAAGGTGCAGGAATATAAGTTCCGCCTGCCGACCGTGAACCATGTGTTCCAGCCGGGACACCGGATCATGATCCAGGTCCAGTCCAGCCTGTTCCCGCTCTACGACCGCAATCCCCAGACCTTCGTGCCCAATATCTTCACGGCCAAGGCGGGCGATTACCGGAAGGCGACGATCACGCTGGAACGCGGCGGTGCCAATCCCAGCCGGGTCTGGCTGCCGGTCGTGCCGCTCGACCAGTCGGCGGCGATGGCGCGCTGATCCGACCAGGGCGCGGGCGGGAGCGGGCGGTGCCGCGTTTCCGCCCGTTCCCGGACGAGGTTTAACCCATCACGGCCACCTAGCCCCTTGGAGGCGGCGGCCGGTAAGGCTATCTGAAAGACGTGGCTCTCTCCCCGTCATCCCGTGCGTCCCTGACCTTGCCCGACGACGCGATCGGATCGGTAACCGCCAATCCGGACGTGGCGCGCCGCTATCTGGCGCTGGTGGCCGCCGCCACCGACCGCCTGATGGCCGCCGACGATCCCGCGGCAATGATCGATGCGCTGTTCGCCCTGATCCGCGACGAGCTGGATCTCGACGTCTATTTCAATTTCCGCCGCGACGATCGCTCCGTCCGGCTGGAGGCGTCGGGCGGCCTGTCGCGCGCGCAACGCACCGAGGCGGCGACGCTCGACATGACCCAGTCCGCCTGCGGGCAGGCGATGCGCGAGCGCCGGGCGCTGCACCTGACCGACATCCAGGAAAGCGGCGAGGTGCGGACGTCCTTCGTCCGTTCGCTGGGGATCGATGTCTATCTGTGCATGCCACTGCTCCACGGCGATCAACTGCTCGGCACGCTGGGCTTCGGTCGGCGCGCGGCCCGGCCGTTCGGCGAGGATGAGCGGCGGCTCCTGACGCTGTTGTGCCATTATGTCGCGCTGGCGCAGCACCGCTTGCGGATCGAGGAGGCGCTGCGGCACGGGATCGAGACCCAGGCACGCTTGCTCGACGAACTGAACCACCGGGTCCGCAACGCCTTGCAGGTCGCGATCGGGCTGGTGTCGCACGAGGTCCGCTCGGCCAGCGACACCGCGACCCGCGCCGCCCTGTCGCGCGCGGCCGAGCGGTTGCAGGTGCTGGCAAGCGCGCATCGCCCGCTCTACGCCACCGCCGAGCCGGGGCTGGTCGATCTGGCGGCCTTGTTCGGCGACGTGATCGCGCAGTTGCGCGGCGACGCGGCGGTGGGCGCGGTCGCGGCGGAAGGGCCCGTGCCGGTGCCGATCGAGCGGGCGGTGGCGGCGGCGCTGCTGCTCGACACGCTGCTGGAAGGCGGGGCGGCGGTCCCGCATATCGCGATGCATCCATTTCGGGCGGGCGGGAACGAAATGCTGCGCATTGCGTTTCAGGGGCCCGGATGGGGACGCCATGTCGATCTTGTCGAACGTCATCGACTGGTCGCACGGCTTTGCCATCAGTTGCGCGCGACGCTGACGAACGAGGATGATGGGTGCCTGATCTTGGTCATGCCGCATGACGGTGGCGAATACGGGACTGGTATCCGATAATTCCGCATTCGATGCCGATGGCCTCGACCTGCTGATCATCGAGGACGAGGCGCTGGTCGCGATGCTCGTCGAGGATGCGCTGACCCTGCATGGTCACAATGTGATCGGCATCGCGGACACCGTGTCGGCGGCGCTGGAACTGGCCGATGCGCAGCGCCCCGACCTGGTCCTGTGCGACGTCAAGCTGGCGGACGGCGACAGCGGGCTGACCGCCGCGCAGCTACTGGCCGAGCGTGGCATTCCCAGCATCTTCCTGAGCGGCAACTGCCCGGAACGCGGCGGCCATCCGCTGGTGATCGGCTGCATCGCCAAGCCGTTCCGGCCGGGCAGCCTGGCCGCGGCGGTCCGCGCGGCGCATCGTGCGGCGCAAGGGGAGCGGCCGAGCGATCCGCCGCCCGCGCTGCGCTTCTATTCCGAACCGCGCTGAGGAAGGCCATCGGAGGGAAAGGGTGGTCGAGGCGACGCGGCGTTCAGTCCTGCGATGGCGACGCGGCGGACGACCCGGCGGACGACCCGGTGGGCAGGGCGTCGATCTCCGCCCCGACCGCCTGGTCCAGCTTGTCGAGAATGACGCTCAGCTGCCCCACTTCCTCGTCGGTCAGGCTGTGGAGCGCCAGGCCGGTCAGTTCGCGGCGCAGCGGTTCGGTCTGGCGGATGACCTGACGCCCGCTCTCGGTGATGGCAAGTCGCTTGGCCCGCCGGTCGTCCGGGTCCGGGATGCGGACGAGCAGCCCGTCCCGCTCCATCGTATCCACCGCCTGGGTCACGGTGCGCGGTGCCAGGCTGAAGCATTCGGCGATGTCGGCGGCGCGTACCGGCGCGTTGTTCGCGATGAACAGCAGCATCTTGGTCCGCGCGAGCGATGCGCCCTGCGCCGCCATGCGGCGGTCCAGCAACCGGTGAAGCCGCATATAGATGCGGCCGTAGCGAAGCATGAGAGAGTCACGGTCAACCATATTATGAGGTAACTCAATAAATGGTCTTGCCTTATGCTGCAAGTGCGTCCAAATACACCGCCAAGTTCCATTGATTCCATCGACAGGGGGCCCGGCATGGCCGATGCTAACCAAGTGAATGAGGGGCAGGGCGCGAACGCCGCCGACACGACCCCCGATGACGAAAACAAGGCACCGGCCTCCCCCGCCAAGAAGCGGCGCATCCGTGTCATCCTGCTCGTCGTCGCGGCGGTCGCGGTGATCGGCGGCGTGTTCTGGTATGCGAATTACAAGAGCGTCGGCCAGTATATGCAGTCGACCAACGACGCCTATATCCAGGCGGATGCCGTCACGGTCGCGCCCAAGGTCTCGGGCTATGTCGACAAGGTGTTCGTCGGCGAGAACCAGAACGTCCAGGCGGGCCAGCCGCTGCTCCAGATCGACACGCGCGACTATCGCGCCCAGACCGCGCAGATCGAGGCGCAGATCGGCGTCGCCCAGGCCAATGCGCAGGGCGTCCAGGCGCAGATCCGCGAGCAGCAGGCCGCGATCGACCGTTCCGAGGCCGATCTCCGCGCTGCGCAGAGCGATGCCGCCTTCGCCCAGGCCGAGGTCGTCCGCTACACCCCGCTCGCCGCATCGGGCGCGGAAAGCCGCGAGCGCCTGTCGCAGCTCCAGAACCAGGCGCGCCAGGCCAATGCCAAGGTCGCGGCGGCCAATGCCGCGCTGTCCGCGTCGCGTCGCCGCATCGGCACGCTGAACGCGCAGGTCCAGCAGGCCCGTTCGCAGGGCGAGGCCGCCCGGGCACAGCTCGACGCCGCCGAGGTTAATCTTGGCTCGACGATGATCCGTGCCTCGATCGCGGGGCGTGTCGGCAACAAGACGGTGCGGGTCGGCCAGTTCGTCCAGGCGGGCACGCGCACCATGTCGATCGTGCCGGTCAGCCAGCTTTATATCAGCGCGAACTTCAAGGAAACGCAGCTGGGCCTGATGCGTCCCGGCCAGCCGGTGAAGATCGAGGTCGATGCGCTGCCGGGCGTCGAGATCAAGGGCCATGTCGAAAGCGTGGCACCGGGCACCGGCGCGCAATTCTCGCTGCTGCCGCCGCAGAACGCGACCGGCAACTTCACCAAGATCGTGCAGCGCGTACCGGTCCGCATCGCGGTCGACGCCGACGATCAGACCCGCGCGCTGATGGTGCCGGGCATGTCGGTCGACGTCACGGTCGACACCCGTTCGGCCAAGGGCGCGCTGAAGCGCATCGCCGAGCAGCAGGACCAGCATAACGAGGCGCGGGAGGGGGCGCAGCGCCGGTGAGCGCCGCCGCCGCCCCGACGGGGGCCAAGGCCGGATCGGTCGCCCAGCCGGGCGGCACACCGGCCAAGGCCGACCTGACCGCCTGGCTCGCCGTCGCGGCGGGCAGCATCGGCGCGCTGATGGCGACGCTCGACATCTCGATCGTCAACTCGGCGCTGCCCACCATCCAGGGCGAGATCGGCGCCAGCGGCACCGAGGGGACGTGGATCGCGACCTCCTATCTGGTCGCCGAGATCATCATCATCCCGCTGTCCGCCTGGCTGGAGCGGTTGCTGGGGCTTCGCACCTTCCTGCTGATCGCCTCGATCCTGTTCACCGGCTTCTCAGTGGTGTGCGGGCTGTCGACCAACCTGACGATGATGATCATCGGGCGCGCAGGGCAGGGGATCACCGGCGGCGCGCTGATCCCGACCGCGCTGACCATCATCGCCACGCGCCTGCCGCGCGAGCAACAGCCGATCGGCACCGCCTTTTTCGGCGTCACCGCCATTCTGGGCCCCGTGATGGGGCCGCTGATCGGCGGCTGGCTGACCGAGAATATCAGCTGGCACTATGCCTTCTTCCTGAATCTGCCGGTCGGTGCGGTGCTCGTCACGCTGCTCCTCGTCGGCCTGCCGCACCAGAAGCCGCATCTGTCCGAGCTGGCCAAGGCCGACTGGCTGGGCATTGCGGGGCTGGCGCTGGGGCTGGGCGGGCTGACGGTCGTGCTGGAAGAGGGGCAGCGCGAGCAATGGTTCGAGTCGCGCGAGATCATCGAGCTGACCATCCTGTCGATCTTCGGCTTCGCGCTGTTGTTCGCGGGCCAGTTCGTCGCCTCGCGGCCGGTCATCCGCCTGAAGCTGCTGCTCGACCGCCAGTTCGGCAGCGTGGTCATCATGGGCATCGTGCTGGGCATGGTGCTGTACGGCACCTCCTATGTGATCCCGCAGTTCCTGGCCTCGATCGCCGGATATAACGCGTTCCAGGCGGGCAAGGTCGTGCTGCTCAGCGGCATCCCCAGCCTGTTGATGATGCCCTTCACCCCGATCCTCATCAAGAAGGTCGATATCCGCATCGCGGTGGGGCTGGGGCTGGGCATCATGGCGCTCAGTGCGGGGATCGACACCGTGCTGACGGCGGACTCGACCGGCGGCTCGTTCACGGACTCGCAGCTGTTGCGCGGGGTCGGCACGATCCTGGGCATGTTGTTCCTGAACCAGGCGGCGATCTCGTCGGTGCCGCCGTCGCAGGCCGGGGACGCCGCCGGGCTGTTCAGCGCGGCGCGCAACCTGGGCGGATCGTTCGCGCTCGCCGGGATCGCGACCGTGCAGGACCAGCGCAGCTTCCTGCACCAGCAACGGCTGGAGGAGTCGCTGTCGGCCAATTCGCAAGCCGTGCAGGACTGGCTGTCTGGCCTGACCCGCCAGTTCGGGAGCAGCGAGGCGGCCTATCGTATGATCGGCAGCACCATCCAGCAACAGGCGCTGGTGATGACCTATAACGACCTGTTCTTCATCCTGTGCGTCGGCATCCTGATGGTGATGCCGCTTGTCCTGTTCCTTCGTCCGCTGCCCAAGGGCGGCCCCGTGGCGATGCATTGAGGCCCGTGATGCGCAAGCAGCTTTCCCTGATCCCGCTTCTTCTGCTGGGGGCCTGCACCGTCGGGCCGAACTATGCCGGGCCGCCCAAGGCCATCGGCTCCGCCGCGACGCCGCCCGCCGGGTTCGTCCGCGCCGACACCACGCTGGCGACGACCGCGCCCGCGGTGGCCGACTGGTGGACGACGCTGAACGATCCGATGCTGACCTGGCTGGAAGAGCAGGCGCTGGCGTCCAATCCCAATGTCGCCGTCGCCCAGGCGCGGTTGAAGCAGGCGCGTTCGGCGCTGCGGCTGGAGCGCGCCAACCAGGCGCCCAACGCCAATGCCAGCGCGACCTATCTCCACGCCGATCTGCCCGCGCTGAACCTGGGTGGCGGGGGAGAGCAGGGCGGCGCGAACGGCAATGCGTCGGGCGGTTCGGGCGGCGGGACCAGCGTCGACTTCTTCAATCTGGGTTTCGACGCCAGCTGGGAGATCGACCTGTTCGGCGGCCGTCGTCGGACCGTGGAGGCCGCGCGCGCCAGCGCGGCGGCGGCCGAGGCCAATGTCGCCGATGCGCAGGTCTCGCTGAGCGCCGATGTCGCCCAGGCCTATATCGGGCTTCGCGATGCGCAGCAGCGGCTGATCCTGGCGCGCGACGCCTCGCGGATGCAGCGCGACACGCTGAACCTGACGCTTCAGCGGTTCAACAACGGTGCCGCCTCGCAGCTGGAGGTCGAGCGGCTGCGCAACCAGGTCGAGAGCACCGATGCGCAGATCCTGCCGCTCTCGGCCTCGGTCGAGACCTATCTCAATGCGCTGGCGATCCTGATCGGCGAGGCGCCCGGCACGCTCGACCAGCGGCTGGGCCAGCCGGGCAAGGTGCCGCTGCCGCCCGCGCAGGTCGCGGTGGGCGATCCGACCGCACTGCTCCAGCGTCGCCCCGACATCCGCGCCGCCGAGCGCAACCTGGCGGCGCAGACCGCGCGGATCGGCGTGGCGGAGGCGGCGAAATTCCCGCGGCTCAACCTGATGGGGATCATCGGCATCGGCGGCACCTCGCTCGACGCGCTGACCGATCTCGACAATCTGGTGACGCTGGGCGCGCCGATGTTGCAATGGAATGTGCTGAACTTCGGTCGCGCCAATGCCCGTGTCGGCCAGGCCGAAGGCGCGCGCGACGAGGCGGAGGCGCAGTATCGCGGCGTAGTGCTGTCGGCGCTGCGCGATGCCGAGGACGCGCTGTCGCGCTTCCGCGCGCGCCGCAACACGGTGGCGACGCTGGCGCGGGCCAAGGCATCGGCGGATCGCTCGGCGGCGCTGATGCAGCAGCGTTACCGCGCGGGCACCGCGACCCTGATCGACACGCTGGATGCGGAGCGCCAGCGCGTGTCTGCCGACCAGTCGCTGTCGCAGGCGGTGGCCGGGCTGACCAACGATTACGTGGCGCTGCAAAAGGCGCTCGGCCTGGGCTGGCGGGCGTCGTCCTAAGGCGAGCCCATATTCAAGATAGCTTTTTCCCCTCTTCCCTCTGCGAGGGGCGAGGGACGGAAAAGCATCGCTGAATGTCGGTCGGCTTTAAATCCTCCCCATCGTCAGATGGGGAGGGGGACCGCGCCCGAAGGGCGTGGTGGAGGGGCCTTGCCGGTCCGTCTCGCCCCTCCACCATCGCTGTCGCGACGGTCCCCCTCCCCAAGCGAGCTTGGGGAGGATTGGTTTACGCCCCCGCCTTCGCGATCCGTTCGCGTGCCTCGCGTTCGATCGTCTCCAGTTCGTCGACCGTCTGGACCAGCGCGGTCATCTGCTGGCGGAGTTCGCCGATCCGCGCATGGCATCGCTCGGCCAGCGCGCGCATTTGTTCGACATGCTGGGGATCGGCATCGTACAGCCGCAGGAACTCCTCGATCTCGCGCAGCGAGAAGCCCAGCCGCTTGCCGCGCAGGATCAGTTGCATCCGCGCCGTCTCCCGCTTGGAATAGACACGCGCGGTGCCCACCCGTCGCGGCTCGATCAGCCCGCGATCCTCGTAGAAGCGCAACGTGCGCGTCGTCACCCCCAGGCTGTTGGCGACATCCTGGATGCCGCGCAACTCCTCCGTATCCGTCACTTCGCCTGTTCCCCCACTGGCCGCGCCGCCGCCGCCTTTGCCAATTCTTCCTCGACCAGTTCCTTTTTCGACAATTTGCCGATCAGGGTCTTGGGCAGGCTTTCGCGGATTTCGACTTCGCGGGGAAGCTCGATCTTGCTGACCTTGTCCTGAAGGAACACACGCAGTTCCTCGGGCGTCGCGTGATGATCGGCGGCCAGCTTGACGAAGGCCTTGGGCGACTGGCCGCGATAGGGGTCGGGGATGCCGATCACGACCGCCTCGGCGACGGCGGGATGCTCGTACAGCGCCTCCTCGATCATGCGGGGATAGACGTTATAGCCGCCGCACAGGATCACGTCTTTGATCCGGTCGACGATGAACAGATAGCCGTCCTCGTCCAGATAGCCGACATCGCCGGTGCGCAGCGCGCCGTGGATGAAGACCTGTTCGCTCTCGGTGGGCTTGTTCCAATAGCCGGACATGACCTGCGGGCCCCGCGCGCAGATTTCGCCGACCTCGCCCGGCGGCATCAGCCGGTCGAGATTGTCGCGGTCGCGGATCTCGATGATCGTGCCGGGGAAGGGCAGCCCCGCCGATCCGCCCTTGTTCTCACCCAGAATCGGGTTGCAGGTGATGATCGGCGACGCTTCCGACAGGCCATAGCCCTCGACCAGCTTGCCCCCGGTCGTGGTCTCGAACGCCACGCGCACCTCGGCGGGCAGCGGCGCGCCGCCCGAGATACAGGCCTTGATCGCCGACAAGTCGACCTTGCGCGCCTCAGCCACACCCGCAATCGCATTGTAGATGGTGGGGACGGCCGGGAAATAGGTCGGCTTGCTGCGGGCAATGGTCTTGAGCACTTGGTCCAGCTCGAACCGGGGGAGCAGGATCATCTCCGCACCGACCCGGATCGCGAAGCTGAGCACCGTGGTCAGCGCAAAGACGTGGAAGAGCGGCAGGACGCCCAAAATGCGTTCCTCGCCGATCATTTCCTCGCCGCCGGTATGGATGACCATCGCATCGGCATTGGCGATCAGGTTGGCGTGCGACAGCATCGCCGCCTTGGGGCTGCCGGTGGTGCCGCCGGTATATTGCAGCACGGCCACATCGTCGGGCCTGGCCGATACCGGGGTCAGGGTGCCGCCGCGCTTCATCATCTGCGCGAAGCTCAAATGGCGGGGTGAGGGGCCGGGGGCGGCGATCATCGACCGCTTGAGCAGGCGATAGGCCAGCCCCTTGATGGTCGGCAGCGCGTCGGCCACGGGGCAGGCAATGACGTGGCGCAGACCCAGCTTCTCGGCGACATGGGAGACGCGGCCGTAAATGTCGGGAATGTCGCAGGTCGCGATGATCTCCGCGCCCGAATCCTCCAGCAAGTGGCACAGCTCGCGCTCGACATAGAGCGGGTTGACGTTGACGACGATGCCCCCCGCCTTCAGCGTCGCGAAATAGAGGACGGGATAATAGATGATGTTGGGCAGGCACAGCGCGACACGGGTGCCCTGCTTCACCCCCAGCGCCTGGAGCCCGGCGGCGGCCTTGTCGACCATCGCGCCCAGTTCGCCATAGCGGGTGATTCGGCCCATGAAGTCGATGGCGGGGCGATCCCCGTGCCGCCGTACCGTGGTCTCGAACATGTCGGTCAGTAGCCGCGGCTCGAAGACCAGGGGACGTCCCGCCGCCTGACCCGGTACACCGCCTGTCGTGGTTTCCCCGATGGCTCCTGCCGTCATCGCGTCGCTCTCCTATATCTTTTTTCGACCATACCCGGTTGTCGATTGCGGTCGAGTTGCTTATTGTCTTGACGTATAGGGTAGGTAACGCACCTTAACGTTAGGCCGCAAGCCCATAAAGAGAGGATTGGATGACCAACATCGTGATCGCAGGCTATGCCCGCTCTCCCTTCACCCAGGCTGGCAAGGGCGCGCTCGCACGGGTTCGTCCCGATGACCTGACCGCGCAGGTGGTTCGCGGCCTGATCGAGCGGACCGGCGTCGATGCATCGGAGATCGAGGACATCATCCTGGGCTGCGCCTTCCCGGAAGGCGAGCAGGGCATGAACGTCGCGCGCCTCATCGGCCTGCTGGCGGACCTGCCGCTGTCGGTCGGCGGCATGACGGTGAACCGCTTCTGCGGATCGTCCATGTCGGCCATCCATATCGCCATGGGCCAGATCCAGATCGGCGCGGGCGAGGCGTTCATCTGCGCTGGCATCGAGTCGATGAGCCGGGTGCCGATGGGCGGTTACAATCCGCTGCCCAACCCCGAACTCGCCGCCGCGCGACCGGGTGCCTATATGGGCATGGGCCAGACCGCCGAGAATGTCGCGACCAAGTACCAGATCACCCGCGCCGAGCAGGAAAAATTCGCGGTCGCCAGTCAGAAAAAGGCCGCAGAGGCGCGCGCCGCCGGGCGCCTCGCCGATGAGATCGTGCCGATCCACACCAAGGCGGGCGACGTGACCGAGGATGGCCTGATCCGTCCCGACACGACCGAAGAGGTGCTGTCCGGCCTGAAGCCCGCCTTCGACAAGGAAGGCACCGTCACGGCGGGCACCGCCTCGCCGCTGACCGATGGCGCGGCGGCCGTGCTGGTCACGTCGGAAGAGTTCGCCAATCGTCACGGCCTGAAGATCCTCGCCCGTATCAAGGCGGTCGGCATTTCGGGCTGCGAGCCCGAGACGATGGGCCTGGGCCCGATCGGCTCGTCCAAGAAGGCGCTGGAGCGTGCGGGCATCTCGGCGGGCGACCTCGACGTGGTCGAGATCAACGAGGCCTTTGCCAGCCAGGCCATCGCCTGCATCCGCGACCTGGGGCTGAAGGACGAGACGATCAACAAGGATGGTGGCGCGATCGCGATCGGTCATCCGCTGGGCGCGACCGGCGCGCGCATCGTCGGCAAGGCGGCGGCTCTGCTGGCGCGCGATGGCGGCCAGTACGCGCTCGCCACCCAGTGCATCGGCGGCGGGCAGGGCATCGCGACTGTGCTGGAGCGTGCATGATGACTGACACGATCAACAAGGTTTGCGTGATCGGCGCAGGCGTGATGGGCGCTGGCATCGCGGCGCAGGTCGCCAATGCCGGTGTGCCCGTCCTGCTGCTCGACATCGTGCCTAAGGACGGCACCGACCGCGACGCCATCGCCAAGGGTGCGGTCGCCAAGATGCTCAAGACCGAGCCCGCGCCCTTCATGTCCCCCGCCGCCGCCAGGCTGGTCGAAACGGGCAATATCGAGGATCATCTCGACAAGGTTGCCGAATGCGACTGGATTGTCGAGGCGGTGGTCGAGCGGCTGGACATCAAGCAGGCGCTCTATGCCCGGCTGGAGGAATTGAAGCGGCCGGGGACGGCGGTGTCGTCCAACACCTCGACCATCCCGCTCGGCCATCTGGTGGAGGGGCGGTCGGAGCAGTTCAAGCGCGACTTCCTCATCACCCATTTCTTCAATCCGCCGCGCTATATGCGGCTGATCGAGATCGTCACTTCCGAGCATACCGATGCCGGTGTTGCGGCCAAGGTCGAGCAGTTCGTCGATCACCGCATGGGCAAGCGGATCGTCCGCGCTAAGGATACGCCGGGC
This sequence comes from Sphingomonas sp. SORGH_AS_0870, assembly GCF_031453175.1. Classification (NCBI taxonomy): domain Bacteria; kingdom Pseudomonadati; phylum Pseudomonadota; class Alphaproteobacteria; order Sphingomonadales; family Sphingomonadaceae; genus Sphingomonas; species Sphingomonas sp. SORGH_AS_0870. Next base: position 3,230,931 of record NZ_JAVIYW010000002.1, on the reverse strand, counting down.
TTCATTGCCAACCGTATCGGCACCTATTGGCTGGCGGTTGCGATCAACGCGGCGATGGACCAGGGGCTGACCGTCGAAGAGGCCGACCAGATCGGCGGCCGTCCGATGGGCGTGCCCAAGACCGGCATTTTCGGGCTGATCGATCTGGTCGGCATCGACCTGATGCCGCTGCTCGCCAAGTCGCTGTCCTCGACCTTGCCGGAGGGCGACGCCTATTTCGACACGATCCGCCCGCTACCGCTGGTCGACAGGATGATCGCGGAGGGCTTTACCGGCCGCAAGGGCAAGGGCGGCTTCTATCGCCTCGACCGCAAGCCCGACGGCACCAAGGCCAAGCAGGCGATCGACCTGAAGACCGGCGAATACTGTGCCGAGAAGAAGCCCGAGCGTCTGCCCGGCCGCGCCGAAAAGGACCTGGCCGCGCTCGTCGCGACGCCGGGCAAGGTCGGCGACTATGCCTCGGCGATCCTGGGCCCGGTCCTGTCCTATGCTGCCGGTCTGGTCGGTGAAGCGGCGGACGATGTGGTCGCGATCGATGACGCGATGAAGCTGGGCTATAACTGGAAGTTCGGCCCGTTCGAGCTGATCGACCGGCTGGGTCCGGGCAAGCTGGCCGAGCGGCTGCGCGCCGAGGGCAAGCCGGTTCCGGCGCTGCTGGAGACGGCGGGCGACCGCCCCTTCTACCGCGTGGTCGATGGCAAGCGGCAATATCTGACGCTCGGCGGCGAATATGCCGATGTCGTCCGCGCCGAGGGTGTGCTGCTGCTCGAAGACATCAAGCTGCGCTCCGAACCGCTTCTCAAGAACGGCTCGGCGGCCGCTTGGGATGTCGGCGACGGCGTCGTGGCGTTCGAGTTCACCGGCAAGATGAACGCGCTCGACGAGCAGGTGCTGTCGCTGCTGCAAAAGACCATCGCGCTGGTAAAGAGCCAGTATAAGGCGCTGGTCATCTATAATGAGGGCAGCAATTTCTCGGCCGGGGCCAATCTCGGCCTCGCCATGTTCGCGGTGAACATCGCGGCCTGGGGCGAGGTCGACAAGCTGGTCGTCGCGGGGCAGCAGGCGTATAAGGCGCTGAAATACGCGCCCTTCCCGGTGGTCGCGGCTCCGGCTGGCATGGCTTTGGGCGGCGGGTGCGAGATCCTGCTACACGCCGATGCGATCCAGGCGCATGCCGAAAGCTATATCGGGTTGGTCGAGACCGGCGTCGGTCTGGTGCCCGGCTGGGGCGGCAATGGCGAACTGATCGACCGCCTCGCCAAGTCGCCCAAGATGCCGAAAGGTCCCATGCCCGCCGTGATGAAGGCATTCGAGACCATCTCGACCGCGCAGGTGTCGCGCTCGGCGGCTTTGGCCAAGGACCTTGGCTATCTTCGCAAGGACGATGGCATCACCATGAACCGCGACCGCCTGCTGGCCGATGCCAAAAGCAAGGCGCTGTCGCTGGTCGAGGGCTATCAGCCGCCGGAAAAGCCGGTCTTCCGCCTGCCGGGTGCGGCGGGACGGGTCGCCTTCAACGGTGCGGTCGCCGATTTCGCCAAGAAGGGCGTCGCCACGCCCTACGACGTGGTGGTCGCGGGCCGTCTGGCGAACATCGTCACCGGCGGCGAGGCCGACATCATCGACGAGGTGAGCGAGGATCAGCTGCTCAAGCTGGAACGCGCCGCCTTCATGGAAAGCGTCAAGGACGCGCGGACCCAGGCGCGGGTCGAGCATATGCTCGAAACCGGTAAGCCGCTGCGCAATTGATCGGGAGAGGATAATCCCATGCAAGTCTATAACGCGCCGCTGCGCGACATGCGTTTCGTCCTCCACGAATTGTTCCAGGAGGACGAGTTCGGCCCCGTCGCGGGGCAGGACGAATTCGGCCCCGAACTGTACGACGCCATCCTGGAGGAAGCGGCGCGCGTCACACAGGAGGTCCTGCTGCCGCTCAACGCCACCGGCGACATCGAAGGGTGCAAGCTGGAGAATGGCGTCGTTCGCACGCCTGCCGGATTCAAGGACGCCTATAGCCAGTTTTGCGAGGGCGGCTGGGCCGCGCTTGCCTCGCCGGTCGAATATGGCGGGCAGGGGCTGCCCGAGGCGGTGAACAAGCTGGTCGAGGAGATGATCTGCGCGACCAACCTGTCGTTCAGCCTCTATCCCGGCCTGACCCATGGTGCCACCACCGCACTGATGGGCCATGGCTCGGAGGACCTGAAGAGCTTCTACCTGCCCAAGATGATCTCGGGCGAATGGTCGGGCACCATGTGCCTGACCGAGGCGCATTGCGGCACCGATCTGGGCCTGCTCCGCACCCGCGCCGAACCGCAAGAGGATGGGTCGTACCGGCTGACCGGCGGCAAGATCTTCATCTCGGCGGGCGACCATGACCTGACCGACAATGTCATCCACCTCGTCCTCGCGCGCACGCCAGATGCGCCCAAGGGCGTGAAGGGGATCAGCCTGTTCCTGGTGCCGAAATATCTGCCCAAGGATGACGGCTCGGTCGGCCCGGCCAACGGCGTCAGCGTCGCGGCGATCGAGCACAAGATGGGCCTGAAGGCGTCGGCCACCTGCCAGCTGGAGTTCAACGACTCCAAGGGCTGGGTCGTGGGCGAGCTGAACAAGGGCCTGGCCGCCATGTTCACCATGATGAACACCGAGCGCGTCTCGGTCGGCATCCAGGGCCTCGGCATCAATGAGATCGCCTATCAGTCGGCCGTCGCCTATGCGAAGGACCGGTTGCAGGGCCGCGCGCTGGGCGGGGTCAAGCGCCCCGACCTGCCCGCCGACCCGATCATCGTCCACCCGGATGTTCGGCGGATGCTGATGACCATGCGCGCCTATGCCGAAGGCTGCCGTGCGCTGGGCCAATGGGCCGCACGCGCGCTGGATGCCGAGGCGAATGCGGTCGACCCGGCCGACAAGTCGCGCGCGGCGGACTTCGTCGCGCTGATGACCCCGGTCGTGAAGGCGCTGTTCACCGACCTGGCCTTCGATGCGGCCAATATGGCGGTGCAGGTCCATGGCGGCCACGGCTATATCCGCGACCATGGCATCGAGCAGTTCGTCCGCGACGCCCGCATCGCCCAGATCTATGAGGGCACCAACGGCGTCCAGGCGCTCGACCTCGTCGGCCGCAAGATGCCCGCGCATATGGGCCGCTATATGCGCCCCTTCTTCCATGCGGTGTCCGAACAGGTCGAGGCGCTGGTCAAATTCGAGGACAAGGCAATCGCCGGCTGGGCCGCGGGGATGCAGCAGGCGTTCGGCGCGCTCCAGCTCAGCACCGGCATGATCGCGCAGAAGGGGATGAAGGACCCCGAGGAAGCGGGTGCTGCCGCGACCGACTATCTGCGCCTGCTCGGCCTGGTCGGCATGGGGCATTGCTTCCTGAAGTCGGCGCGGATCGCGACCGCGAAACTGGCCGAAGGCAGCGACGAGGCGGGCTTCTACAACGCCAAGCTCGCCACCGCCGGTTTCTTCTTCGATCGCATCCTGCCGCAGGCGACGGCGGCGTTCCTGGCGATCAAGTCGGGCAAGCGCTCGACCATGGCGCTGGAGCTGGAGGCGTTTTGATGGTCATGATGTCGGCGGGCCTTGATTGCGGCCCGTCGGCATTATACGCATAGGGCATTATCCTATGCGTCATATGATGAACGTATAGGGAAATCTGGGCGACCGTGAAAAGGCGGCGTCCGGCCCGGATCATCGGGCATGGAGAGGAGAAGAGGCATGTTGTTGAGCCTGACAGCCATGGCGCTGGCCGCCGCCGGAGCGAACGCCGATACGGTGATCGGCCGTTGGCAGACCCAGACGCGCGGCGGCGTGGTCGAGATCCAGAAATGCGGAACGTCGGTCTGCGGCCGCGTCCTGACCTCGGAAAAGCTGCGCACCAACCCGGCGCTGACCGACCAGAACAACCGCGATCCCAAGCTGCGCAATCGCCCGCTGAAGAACCTGCTGATCCTGCAGGGCTTCTCACAGGACGGCGCGGCCTGGAGCGGCGGCACCATCTACAATGCCGAGGATGGCAAGACCTATAGCGCGAAGCTGACGCCCGAGGGGCCGGATACGCTGAAGGTGCGCGGCTGCGTCTTCGTGCCGCTGTGCAAGACGCAGACCTGGACCCGCATCCGCTGATCCGCCACGTCGCCATCCAACACAAGATTCGGGGAATAAGATCATGACCAAGCGCTTCAGGGCTCCGCTTCTGGCCTCTGCCATCCTGTCGTCCTCCTTCGCCTTTGCGGGCGCGGCGCACGGCCAGGCCTTTTATCTTCAGGAACAGTCGACGCGGGGGCAGGGCCGCGCCTTTTCGGGCGAGGGCGCCGATACCGGGGCCTCGTCGCTGTGGTGGAACCCGGCCTCGATCGCGGGGATGGAGCGCGGCGAGGCGGTGCTCGGCGCCTCGGCGATCATCCCCAAGGGCGACGTGGTCGATACCGGCACGCTGATCCGTCGGCCGGGCCAGACCACCTTCCAGCCGGTCGGCGGCAACCGGGTGTCGAGCGATCCGATCAATCGCGGCGTCGTGCCCTCGGGCGCGGTCGCCATCCCGCTGAACGACCGGGTCGCGGTCGGCCTGGCCGTCACCTCGCCCTACAGCTTCACGACCGAATATGACGGCAACAGCTGGGCGCGGTACAGCGCGCTCAAGACCGAGCTGCGGACCATCGACATCCAGCCTTCGGTGGGCATCGCGCTGCTCGACTGGTTGCGCGTCGGCGGCGCGCTCAACGTCGAATATACCAAGGCCGAATTGGGCAATGCGCTGCCCAACCTGTCGTCGCAGCTGGCGGACGGGTATCAGCGGCTGAAGGGCGATGGCTGGGACCTGGGCTGGACCGCGGGTGTCCAGCTGCACAATGACTGGGCGACGGTCGGCATCAGCTACAAGTCGAACATCAAGCACAAGCTGAAGGGCAGCCTGGAGGTGGGCGGCCTGCTCGGCCCCCTTGCCGGGCAGAACCGGACGATCGACGGCGCGACGGCGGAATTCTATACCCCTGCGCAGATCATCGTCTCGGGCCGTTTCCGCACCACCGACAAGCTGACGCTGAACGCACAGGTCGTGCGCTTCACCTGGGCCGATTTCGACGCGATCCGGCTGGGCGCGCCGATCAACACCGCGATCCCCGAAAATTACCGCAACAGCTGGTCGCTGGCGGGCGGCTTCGACTATGCGGCCAATGATCGCCTGACGGTGCGTGCCGGTGTGCAGCGGGGCATCACCCCGACGCAGGACGGCAATCGCGACGCGCGCGTGCCCGACGCCAATCGCTGGAACTACTCGATCGGCGGGTCGTACAAGCTGACCCCGCGCTTCACGCTGGACGCGGCGGGCAGCTATATCGACTTCGCCAACGCGACCATCGATCGCCGTACCGCCGCCTATGCGGGCACGGCGGTGCAGACGCCGATCCTGACCTCGGGCCAGGTGCAGAATGCGCGTGCGTTCGTGGCGTCGATCGGCGGCCGCTTCAGCTTCTGATTGAGAGAGTGGTTATGAAGATCGTCGTGCCCGTGAAGCGGGTGTTGGATTATAACGTGAAGCCGCGTGTGAAGGCAGACGGGACGGGCGTCGATCTGGCGAACGTGAAGATGAGCATGAACCCGTTCGACGAGATCGCGGTGGAAGAGGCGATCCGGCTGAAGGAGAAGGGGGCGGCGACCGAAGTGGTCGTCGTCTCGATCGGCGAGCCCAAGGCGGCGGACACGCTGCGCACCGCGCTCGCCATGGGCGCGGACCGGGCGATCCTGATTACCGCCGACCAGGCGCCCGAGCCGCTGGGCGTCGCCAAGCTGCTCGCCAAGGTGGTCGAGGAGGAACAGCCCGGCCTCGTGATCCTGGGCAAGCAGGCGATCGACGGCGACAACAACCAGACCGGGCAGATGTTGGCGGGCCTGCTCGGCTGGGCGCAGGGGACGTTCGCGTCGAAGGTCGAGATCGAGGGTGACAGCGCCAACGTCACCCGCGAGGTCGATGGCGGTCTGGAGACGGTGGCGCTGACGCTGCCTGCGATCGTCACCACCGACCTGCGCCTCAACGAGCCGCGCTATGCCTCACTGCCCAATATCATGAAGGCCAAGTCCAAGCCGATGGCGACCAAGACTGCGGCCGATTACGGCGTCGACATCGCGCCCCGGCTGACGATCACCCATGTCGCGGAGCCCGGCAAGCGCCAGGCGGGCGTCAAGGTCGGCTCGGTCGATGAGTTGGTCGAGAAACTGAAAGCACTGGGAGTGGCCAAGTGAAGACGCTGGTTTGGGTCGAGCATGACGGCGGGACCGTCAAGGATGCCACGCTGGCAACCGTCACGGCGGCCGCCAAGCTGGGCGAGGTGCACTTGATCGTCGCAGGGCAGGGTGTGGACGGCGTCGCGCAGGCCGCCGCGAAGATCGTGGGCGTCGGCAAGGTCCATGTCGCCGACGATGCGGCATACGCCAACGCGCTCGCCGAGAATGTCGCGCCGCTGGTGGCCGAGTTGATGGGGCATCACGACGCCTTCCTCGCGCCGTCGACCACGACGGGCAAGAATATCGCCCCGCGCGTCGCCGCCCTCATCGACGTGATGCAGATTTCGGACATCCTGTCGGTCGAGGGGCCGGACAGCTTCACCCGGCCCATCTATGCGGGCAATGCGATTGCGACCGTGAAGACCAGCGACACCAAGCTGGTCCTGACCGTCCGCACCACCGCTTTCGAAAAGGCGGCGGCCGAGGGTGGTTCGGGCACTATCGAGGCGGTCGGCTCGACCGGCGATGCGGCCAAGTCCCGCTTCGTGGGCGCGGAGAAGGCCGAGAATGCCCGGCCCGAGCTCACCAGCGCCAAGGTCATCGTCTCGGGCGGCCGCGCGCTGGGCTCGGAGGAACAGTTCCACGCGCTGATCGACCCGCTTGCCGACAAGCTGGGTGCCGCCGTCGGCGCATCCCGCGCGGCGGTCGATGCGGGCTATGCCCCCAACGACTATCAGGTCGGCCAGACCGGCAAGATCGTCGCACCCGAAGTCTATGTCGCGGTCGGCATCTCGGGCGCGATCCAGCATCTGGCGGGGATGAAGGACTCCAAGGTCATCGTCGCGATCAACAAGGACGAGGATGCGCCGATCTTCCAGGTGGCGGACATCGGCCTGGTCGGTGACCTCTTCGCCATCGTCCCGGAACTGACCGACAAGGTCTGAGGACAGGCGCATCCCGGTGTCGGCCGGGATGCGCCGTTACCGGCGGGGGCGGCGCATCCCAATATCGTTGATTTATGTGAGAAATGCGCAGGAAATCCCGTTGCCTGCTTGTTCCCGCCACGCCGGTCCGGTTAGCGTTAGCAGATGAATGAGAATATGATGGGAGGAAGCGAGCGGCGCGTGCGCACGATCGCGGATCTGGCGCAGCTGGCGGGGGTGTCGCCGGGCACCGTGTCGCGTGCGCTGGCCGGCAAGGCGCTGGTCAACGAAGAGACGCGGCGGCGCATCCAGTCGCTGGCCGACGAGCATGGCTTTCGCCCCAACCAGATGGCCAGCCGGTTGCGCACCCGCCGGACCGGGGTGATCGGGATCGTCGTGCCGCTGGGGCATGAGCGTCGCCAGCATCTGTCCGACCCGTTCTTCATGACCATGCTGGGCTATCTGGCCGATGCGCTGACCGAGAGCGGCTATGACGTGATGCTCTCGCGCATCATCCCCGATGCCGAGGACTGGCTGGACCGGGTGGTCGATTCGGGGATGGTCGACGGCGTCCTGCTGATCGGCCAGTCCAACCAGTATGACGCGATCGAGCGGGTGGCGCGGCGCTATCGCCCGCTGGTCGCCTGGGGCGTGACGCTGCCCGATCAGGTGCATGTCGCGGTCGGCACCGACAATCGCGCGGGCGGGCGGCTGGTCGGCGAACGGCTGATCGCGCGCGGATGCCGTCGCATCGCGTTTCTGGGCGACGCCAGCGCGCCCGAAATCCGCCAGCGCCATGACGGCGTGGCCGAGGCGATCGCGGCGGCGGGAGTGGATGCTCAGCTGATCCAGCTCGCCACCCATCTCGCCTCCGACCTGATGGAACGGGAGATCGCGGCGCATATCGACGCGTTGCTGGAACAGGGCGGCGGCACCCTGCCCATCGACGGCATCGCCGCGGCCTCCGACATGATCGCGATGACGGCGGTGCGCGTGCTGACCGACCGCGCGATCATCGTGCCCGACGCGCTGCCGGTGATCGGCTATGACGACCTGCCGCTATCGGCGCAGGCGGTGCCGCGCATCACCACCATCCGCCAGGATGTCGCGACTGGTGCGCAGGCGATGGTCGACGCGCTGTTCGCGCGGATCGCGGGCCAGGAAGCCGGATCGGTGATCCTAACCCCCGAACTGATTGCCCGCGATTCCGCCTGACCGGGCTCAATCGCGCGCGATCGTCACCCGGTCTCCGTCAAAGGCCAGGCGGAACCACGGTGCGGCGGTGCCCCCGAAACGCTGGCGACGCAGCGCCGGGTCGGCACCGGCGTCGCGGCCCTCCAGCCCCCAATAGTCGACGAAGCTGATGACATCGCCTTCGCCGGTCACCCACCAGCAATAGGCCTGGGTCGGTTCCTCGACCGGATTGCCCGCGACCAGGCCGGTGCCGTTGACCGGCCGCCACGGCCCGTCGAACCGCTCCGCGACCATCGCATAGAGCCCGGTCGGCGCGCCCAGGCCGGGGGCGAAGCGCTTGGCCTGGGTCGACCAGAAGCAGTAATAACGGCCGTCGCGCAGGATGATGTGCGGCCGCTCCAGCTCGCTGTTGACGCCCAGCGATTCGATCAGCGGCGGCTGGATCGCCCAGCGGTCGCCCTGGCGCTTCGCCACGCCGACCACGCCGTCGATATCCTGTTTCACCCAGCCCGCCGATCCGACGAACAGCAGATACTCCGCCCCGTCTGCCAGATCGCGGAAATAGCCGGGATCGCGAAAGCCCTTGATGCCGCCATTTTCGGGTTCGGCCTGGTTGGCGACGATATAGTGATGCCCGTCCGCCGCGACGCTCTCGATCGGTGTGCTCCATCCCTCGGTGCGCGCCTCCTCGCCCTCGACAACGAAGCGGCCGACCGTCTCGAACAATCGCTGCTCGAAGGTGCGCGGACCGCCGCGCCGTCCCGAGGCGGTGAAATACATGGTGAGCGTCGTGTCGTCCTCGCCCAGCACCGCCGAGCCCGACCATTCGCGGCTGCCCGGCGTGAAGCCGTCGGGGAAGGTCACGCCGTGATCGCGCCAGCCGTCCGCGCCGTGGCTGGTCAGCCGGATGCGCGCTTCGTCATGGCGCATCTCGGGGTCCTCGAAGCGCGGCGTGGCGAGGAAGAACCACCAGCTCCGCCCGCCGGGAAGGGCGGTGCGGCCATCGGCATAGGCGATCTGCCACATGTCCCACAGGTCGTGGTCGGGCAGGATCGGCACGACATCGGCGGCGGTGAAGACGGGCAGGCGGGCATCGTCTTGCGCGGCGATCCCGGCCAGCGCCTCGGCCGACCAATGGGCGGGGGTGATCGTCATAATACCTCGGAGCAGAAAGGGGGGAGGGGGGATCAGGCTTGCGGCACCGCGCCCAGGGGCAGGCCGTCCCGCCCCCGCGCGCGCACCGTGAACACGGAGACGGCGGCCAGCAGCATCAGCACACCGCACAGGGTCAGCACATTGCGCGGATCGCCGCCCAGCCAGTCTTGGTAGAACAGGGGCAGGGTGACGCCGAAGATCAGCATCGGAATGACGATCATCATGTTGAAGATGCCCATATAGACGCCCGTCCGCTCGGGCGGGATCGAGCCCGCCAGGATGACGTACGGGTTGCCCATCATGCTGGCCCAGCCCAGCCCGATGCCGATGGCGGGCAGGAACAGCATCGCCTTGCTGGTGACATGGGGCATCGCGATCATCCCGATGCCGGTGATGACCAGGCACAGCGCGTGGAGCGGCGCCGCCCCCCAGCGCTTGGCCAGCGGCACCATCGCAAAGGCCGCGACGAAGGCGACGCCGTTATAGAAGGCCGCGACCTCGCCATTGGTCAGCACGGCCGCATGGAAACCCGAGGACGTCGCATCGGCGGTGCCATAGACCGAGCGGCCGATCGCATAGATGACGTAATTCCAATAGGCCATCATCGCATACCATTGGAACAGGCTCATCAGCGCCAGCTTGCGCATCGGCATCGGCATGGCGCGGATCGCGTCGCCGATCTCCTTGAGCACCGGCCCGATCCCCTTGGGCGCGGCGGCGATGCGCGCACGGTCCGCCTCGCTCGTCGGTAATTCGGGCACGCGCCGGATCGACCAGACGATGGTGATGAAGGACAGCGCCGCGCCGATCATGAAGACCACGCGCGCCGTATAGGGGATATTATGCCCGTCCACCCAATCGGGGTTCATCCCCGCCCAGACCAGGATCGAGGGGGTGAGGAAGGCGAGCATCTGCGCCAGGCCGGTAAAGGCGCTCTGGGTCAGGAAGCCGATATTATGCTGCGACCCGTCCAGCCGGTCGGAGACATAGGCGCGGTAGGGCTCCATGGTGATGTTGTTGCCCGCGTCGAGGATCCAGAGCAGCGACACCGCCATCAGCAGCGACGAGCTGAGCGGCATGAAGAACAGCCCCAGCGCGCACAGCACCGCGCCGACCAGGAAATAGGGGGTGCGGCGTCCCCAGCGGCTGTCGGTCCGGTCGCTCATCGCGCCGATCAGCGGCTGGATCAGCAGGCCCGTCATCGGCCCGGCCATCTGCAACAGCGGAATCTGCGCCTCAGACGCGCCCAGATAGCTGTAGATCGGCGCCATATTGCCCTGTTGCAGCCCGAAGCTGAACTGAAGGCCCAGAAAGCCCAGATTCATCTCCAGGATGCGGACCAGCGAAAGGCGGGGTTTGATCGGGGCCATGGTTCCGGCGGCGGGGGTGGACGGGGTCATCGAGATCCTCTCGCACGCGGGGATGGGCCATGGTCTATCGCTGGCTTGCCGCGTCGCGCGGGATCATGCCGCGCCGCGCAAGGGATTGCAACAAACGATTGCATGAACGGAGGCGCATGTTTCGCTCCCAAAGTGGCACGGCCTGCGACCGATCAGGGCGTCGTCATCGCCCGACCGGCCACGCGTGCCCCGCGCGGAAGGCCTCACCGCCCGCCGGGCGGCAGGTTCGTCTCCAGATAGCGGGTCATCAGCGAATAGAGGTGGATGCTGGTATTCTCGCCCTCATAGATGCCGTGGCTGCGGTCGGGATAGGCCATCATCGAGAAGGGCTTGTTGAAGTGGATCAGGCGATCCACCAGCTGGTCCTGGTTCTGATAATGGACATTGTCGTCCAGCGTGCCGTGGATCAGCAGCAGATTGCCCTTCAGCCGGTCGGCGAAGGTGATCGGCGAACCATTTTTATAGCCGTCCACATTGTCCTGCGGCAGCCCCATGTAACGCTCCTGATAGATGGTGTCATAGAGCGTCATGTCGGTCGGCCCGGCCACCGCGATGCCGGTCTTGTAGAGGTCGGGATAGCGGAACAGCGCGTTCTGCGTCATCGCGCCGCCGCCGCTCCAGCCCCAGATGCCGATCCGGTCGGGATCGATATAGGGTCGCGTCGCCAACATCGTCTTCACGCCCGCGGCATAATCGGCGGAGGCGAGGATGCCGACCTGGCGATAGATGCTCTTGCGCCAGTCGCGCCCGCGCGGGGTGGCGGTTCCGCGCGGATCGAGGCTGGCGACCAGATAGCCCTTTTGCGCCAGCATCCGGTGCCACAGACCCTGCGCCCCCGCCCAGCGGTCCGCGACCGTCTGGCCCCAGGGTTCGCCATATACGAAGTACAGGATCGGATAGCGCTTGGCAGGATCGAAGCCCGGCGGCTTGATCAGCCAGCCGTCGAGCTGCGTGCCGCCCCCGATATCGACGCGGAAGAACTCGGTGGCGGGCAGGCCGCTGTCCCGGACGACCTTGGCCAGCGGCGCGTTGGCGGCGAGCGTGCGCAGCGGCTGCTGGCGCGTCATGTCGAGCATGTCGGTCACCGGCGGCGCATCGAAGCGGGACACGGTGTGCAGCGCCCAATGCTCGCCCGGCGCGATGTCGTAGCTGTGCGTGCCCGGCTGACCGGCGGGGGTCAGCCGCTCGACCTTCGGGCTGCCCGACAAGGTGGTGCGATAGAGGTAACGCTGGGTCGGATTGTCGGGCGAGGCGATGAACCAGGCATAGCCCGCCTTTTCGTCGACATTGAGCAGCTCGACCACGTCGAACTTGCCCGGCGTGCGCAGGCTCGCGCGGCCGCTGGCCCGGTCGATGGTGTAGAGATGCCGCCACCCGTCGCGTTCGGACAGCCAGGTGAAGCGGCGCCCGCCGTTCAGCCATTCGGGCGCGACATTGGCCTCGACCCAGGCGGCGTCCTTCTCGGTCATCACCGGCCGGACCGAACCCGTCGCCGGATCGCCCAGCAGCACCTTGTACGTGTTCTGAAGCCGGTTCGACTGCTGGATGAAGAGCGCGTCCGATCCGCCCGCCCAGCTCATCTGCGGCACATAGTTCTGGCGCGGGTCGCCATCGAGCTTGAACCAGCGGGTCTGGCCGTCCGCGACGTCGACCGCCGCCACCGTTACCGCCGAATTGGTCGTGCCCGCCTTGGGATATTGCAGCGGAATGACCTGCGAATATTGGCCGCCGGTATTCTTGATCATGTCGAACGTGCCGACGCCGCGCGTGTCGAAACGGAAAAAGGCGATCCGCCTGGAATCCGGGCTCCAGTCAAAGGCGCGGTGGACCGAGAATTCCTCCTCATAGACCCAGTCGGCCAGGCCGTTGACGATATAGTCGTCGCCGTCCTTCGTCAGCGCCAGCGCCGTGCCACCCTCGACCGGCTCGACATACAGGTTGTTCTTGTGGACATAGGCGATGCGGCGGCTGTCGGGCGAGATGCTGGCATAGAGGGTGGTCGAGGCGGGCAGGTTGCCGCCGACCCGGTGCAGCTTGCGCGTCGTCCGGTCGAACAGCCAGTAATCGGCCAGCGCATTGGTCCTACGGAAACGCTGGCCATTGGTCTGGATCAGCAGCCAGCGGTCGTCGGGCGACCATTGATAGCTGTCGATGTCGAGCGGTGCGGTCGCGCCCGGCGGGACCAGATCGGTCGCGGGCACTACGACCGTCCGCGCGCCGTCGGCGATCGTGTAGCGCACGATGTCCTGCCCGCCCTTGGGGCCCGCCTCCAGCGCGAGATAGCTTTCGCCGTCCTTGCCCCAGCGGCTTTCCCGCACCGATTGCGTGCGGACCGCGCCGGGCCCGAAAATGGTTTCGACCGACAGCGACGGGGCAGCGGGCGTCGTCGCGGTCTGCGCCGCGACGGGCAGGGAAAGGGCCAGCGGGGAAAGGGAAACCAAAAGTCCGGAAATTCGCCAGCACGACCGCATCGACCCGCCCTATATTCGCTTGCAAAGTGCATAGCGTAACGGTGTCGGCCAAAATCGTATACAGAAATCTGCGTGGCGATTGCAGCCGATGCGATTACAGACGGAGGCGGTTCGCGACGAGGAAAGGAACAGCCGGGTCATGACATCGGGGATCGACCATGTCGCGATCATCGGCGGCGGCTTTGCGGGCACGCTGCTGGCGATCAATCTGGTGCGCCATGGGGGCCCGCGCGCCACGCTCATCGAGCGGCGGGCGAACCAGCTGGCGCGCGGCGTCGCCTATAGCGCGGCGCATGCCGAGCATCTGCTGAACGTCCGCGCGGGCAATATGAGCGCGCTGCGCGACGATCCCGATCACTTCGTCCGCTGGCTGGTCGCGCGCGGGGCGGGGGATGCGAAGACCTTCGTGCCGCGCCGGGTCTATGGCGACTATCTGCGCGACCTGCTGATGGAGACGATCGCGGCGGACCCCGCGCGGCTGACATTGGCGAGCGGCGAGGTGACGGCGCTGGAGCGGGCGGCGCAGGGCTATCGGCTCGATCTGGCGGAGGGCGGTTCGCTCGGCGCCGATGCGGTGGTGCTGGCGCTGGGCAATCTGCCGCCGCATACGCCGCCGGGGATCGATCCCGCCGTGCTGGACCAGGGCTGTTATCGCGAGGACCCCTGGGCGGGCGACATTGCCGAGGGGCTGGGCGCGGACGATCGGGTGTTGCTGGTCGGCAGCGGGCTGACCGCGATCGATGCGGCGTTGCTGCTGGACGCGAGCGGCTTTGGCGGGCGTATCGTCGCCATCTCGCGCCGTGGGCTGGCGCCGCGCCGTCACGCCGAGACCCCGCTGGTCGCGCCGCTTCGCGAACGCCCCGCCGCCAGCCTGTCGGCGTTGGTCCGCCATGTCCGCTGCGCCGCCGCCGAACAGGGCTGGCGCGGTGCGGTGGATGCGTTGCGGCCGGTGACGCAGATGATGTGGGGCGCGGCCGATGGCGCGACACGCGCGCGCTTCCTGCGGCATGTCCGCCCCTATTGGGACGTGCACCGCCACCGGCTCGCCCCGTCGGTCGCCGACCGGGTCGATGCGCTGGTCGCGGCGGGGCGCCTGTCGATCGCGGGCGGCAAGCTGGTGCGGGTCGAGCCGGACGGCGCGGGGGCGGTGGTCCATTGGCGACCCCGCGGGGCGGAGGCGGTGGAGACGCTCCGCGTGGCGCGGATCGTCAACTGCACCGGGCCGCAGGGCGACCTGCTCCGCTCGCGCGAACCGCTGATCCGGCAGTTGCTGGCGGGCGGCATGATCCGGCCGGATGCGCTGCGGATCGGGCTGGAGGTCGATGCGCAGAGCCATGTCGTCGCGGCCGATGGCGGGGTGGACGACCGGCTCTATTGCATCGGCCCGATGACGCGGGGCGGCCTGTGGGAAGTCGTCGCGGTCCCCGATCTGCGCCAGCAGAATTGGGAACTCGCCCGCCGGCTCGCCCATGCGCAATGGGTGGGCGGCGAGGGGCTTTGACCTTTTCCCTTCGATAAGCCGCGTCGTTACGCGGTCGCCCCGATGCGCTTCAGCCAGTCGGCATGGCTGAGCATCGAGTCGGCCATCTGTCCGATCGCGTCGGCCAGCTTGCCGACGAACGCGCGGCTCTGTGCGGGGTCGCCATAGCTGAGCAGCGGGTCGCGGCCCTCGGGGATGTTGAACTGGCCGAGATGCACCGCCGCCCAGCTCGCCGGGCCGAACAGGTCCATGTCGCGCGCAACCAGCCGCCCGCTCTCGCGGAAATGGCCGATCTTCATCGCCAGCGTGTCGGGGATCGGCATGGCCGCGCAGTCGCGCCATAGCGGCGTATCGGTCCGCTGCGTCAGCTTGTAGTGCAGGATGATGAAGTCGCGGATCCGCTCATATTCGGTGATCGCGACGCGGTTATATTCCTCGATCGCGGCGGGGGCGAAGGCGCGGGTCGGGAAATAGGCGAGCAGCTTGGCGATGCCCGCCTGGATCAGATGGATGCTGGTCGACTCGAGCGGCTCCATGAACCCGCTCGACAGGCCGATGGCGACGACGTTGCGGTTCCAGAATTGCTTGCGCCGCCCCGTCGTGAAGCGCAGCGGTCGCGGATCGCCCAGCGGCTCGCCGTCCAGATTGGCCATCAGCGTCGCCGCCGCCTCATCGTCCGAGACATGGCGGCTGCAATAGACATAGCCGTTGCCGGTGCGATGCTGGAGCGGGATGCGCCATTGCCACCCGGCGGCGCGCGCGGTCGAGCGGGTATAGGGCGTCAGGCCATCGCCGCCGGTCACGCACGGCACCGCCACCGCGCGGTCGCAGGGCAGCCAGTGCGTCCAGTCCTCATAGCCGGTCGCGAGCGCCTCCTCGATCAGCAGCCCGCGAAAGCCCGAGCAGTCGACGAACAGGTCCGCCGCCAGCACGCGGCCATCCTCCAGCGTGACCGAGGCGACATGACCGCGCCGGCCCTCCAGCGCATGGCCCGCGATCCGCCCCTCGACGCGCACCACGCCGCGCGCCTCGGCATATCGGCGCAGATAGCGGGCATAGAGCCCGGCATCGAAATGATAGGCATAGTCGAAGGTCGAGGCGACGCTGCGCGGATCGGCCATCGGCGCGGCGAACCGGCCGCGTTTGGCCGCGCCCCACGCCATCGACAGTTCGTCGAACGGCACCGTCGCCCCCTGGGCCCCGCCCGCCGCCAGCCAATGCTGATGCACCGCGACCAGATCGAAGGATTTGCCGTGCGTGCCGAAGGGGTGGAAATAGCGATGCCCCTCCCGACCCCAGCCGACGAACTCGATCCCCAGCTTGAAGCTGCCCTTCGTCTCGCGCAGGAACTCCGCCTCGTCGATGCCCAGCGTCTGGTTGAACAGCCGGATCGGCGGGATCGTCGCTTCGCCGACCCCGACCGTGCCGATCGCATCCGATTCGACCAGCGTGATGGTCAGCCCGCGCGGCATCGCATGCGCCAGCGCGGCGGCGGTCATCCACCCGGCGGTGCCGCCCCCGACGATCAGGACCGACCGGATCGCCTCGGCGGGGCTGTCGCTCATCATGCCATCCTCTCCCTTTTGCCGCGCCATAGCATGCAAAGGTTTGCGATCCCACCGTCTCGATGCCCGGCCGAACACTGTGTTTTTCCGATCACAGTTAACGGATTTTTATGCAATGGTTTGCAAAGTCAGACTTGCAAACGATTGCTCATGTGATAGCCAGTCTCCACGACATCCCGGCCACCGGGGCGAATCAGGAGAGGGTGAATGACGACGGGCGTTCTGCGGTCTTGCGGATCGATGGCGGCTCTGGCGATGGCACTGGCCAGCGCACCGGCCTTTGCACAGGCGACGAGCGCGCCGGCGGCTCCTGCCGCGCCGGCTCCCCAGGCGGGCAGCATCCCCGATGCGGGCGTGTCGAGCGAGGACATCGTCGTCACCGCCACAAGCGGCGAGCGTTCGCGCTTCCGCAGCTCGATCTCGGTGTCGCAGGTCAGCCAGGAGGCGATCCAGAATTTCACGCCGCGCTCGACCGCCGAGATCCTGCGCAACATCCCCGGTCTTCAGCCCAGCGACACCGCAGGGCCTGGTGGTAACGCCAATATCGGCGTGCGCGGCATTCCGGTGTCGACCGGCGGTTCGGAATATGTCTCGCTTCAGGAAGACGGCCTGCCCGACGTCCTGTTCGGCGACATCAACTTCGGCAACAACGACTATTGGCTGCGCTTCGACCAGAATGTGAAGACGGTCGAGGCGGTGCGCGGCGGTTCGGCCTCGACCTTCGCCAGCCAGGCGCCGGGCGCGGTCATCAACTTCATCAGCAAGACCGGCGAGACCAAGGGCGGCCAGATCGCCTATTCCAACGGCCTGGGCTTCCGCGAACACCGTGTCGATTTCGACTATGGCGGCCCGATCGACGACAATACGCGCTTCCACATCGGCGGCTATGCGCGCAACGGCGGCGGCTACACCAACGAGAATTTCAACATCCTGCGCGGTTACCAGATCAAGGCGAACATCACCCGCGATCTGGCCGACAATCGCGGCTTCATCCGCCTGTATTTCAAGCGGCTGGACGAGCAGGCGCCGACCAACACCACCACGCCGACGCTGGCGACGCTGGACGGCAACCGCGTGACCGGCTTCACCCCGCTGCCCAATTTCGACGGGCGTTCGGGTTCGGCCTATACGATCTACAACCGCAACTTCCAGTATCTGGACTATGACAATGGCGGCGTGAAGTCGGCCGAGGTACAGGGCATCCATCCGCGCGTCACCGGCATCAGCGGCCAGATCCATTACGATTTCAACGACAATATCTCGCTCGACGACACGATGCGCTATCAGTGGATCAGCGGGAACTTCACGACCCAGTTCATCAACGTCCAGACCCGGACCGGCAGCGGCGGGCTGATCGGATCGACCGTCAACGGCCAGACGGTCGGGTCGATCCGCTATGCGGCGGGGCCGAAGACCGGCCAGCTGTTCACGGGTTCGTACATCAACAACAATCCGAACATCAACGTGTTCATGAAGAACATGGACAACTTCGCCAACAACCTGACCCTGAACGGCAAGTTCCAGGTCGGGCCGGGCAAGGCGCGGCTGACCGCCGGCCTGTTCGTGATGCGCCAGAACATCGTGCAGGACTGGCACGTCAACCGCCAGTATAGCGAGCTGAACGGCGAGAATGCCGCGCCGCTCGACCTGTTCTCGACCACCGGCACGCAGCTGACCGCCGCGGGCCAGGCCGGGTTCAACGACAATTGGGGCAGCTGCTGCGCACGCCGCGTCGACCTGACCTATACCGATGTCGCGCCCTTCCTTCAGGCGGGCTATGAGGTCGGCGGGCTGAACCTCGACGCCTCGATCCGCTATGACAGCGTGCATGGCGAAGGCACCGCGCAGGGCGGTATCGCTGGCCCCAACACCCGCGTCTCGGATGCGCTGGGCTCGGCGGTGATCCCCTCGCTGGTGCTGAACCCGACCGCCGAGAAGATCAACTATACCGATGGCTATGTCAGCTGGTCAGTCGGCGCGCTCTATGCGTTCAACAGCAAGACCAGCGTCTTCGCCCGCGCCAGCCGGGGCGGCCGCTTCAACGCCGACCGCCGTGTCCTGTCGGGCAATTTCAACGCCGACGGCTCGCTCAACAGCCAGGGGCAGGCAACCTCGGTCAACTATCTCAACCAGCAGGAAATCGGCCTGAAGCAGCGCGGCGGCATCTTCGGCGCGTCCTATTCGGTCGAGATCACCGGCTTCCGCTCGACGCTGACCGAGAACAATTACGACTTCACCCGGATCAACAACCCGGCGCCGAACAACAATCCGAACATCTCCAACGGCTATCGCTCGCTGGGTATCGAGTTCAGCAGCCGGGTGAGCTATGGCAATTTCCATCTGGCCGCCGATGCGACCTATGCGAATTCCAAGATCACCAGCAGCGCGACGCCGTCGCTGGTCGGCAAGAAGCCCGGCGGTCTGCCCGACTTCCTGTTCGTCGTGTCGCCCTCCTATGACGCCGGTCCCATCGCGTTCGGCGTCAGCGTGAACGGCCAGACCAGCACCAAGTCGGACGACTTCAACCTGTACACGATCAAGGGTTCGACCTTCGTCAACGGCTTCGTGACGGTGCGCCCGACCGAGCGGCTGGAACTGGGCCTGAACGTCAACAACCTGTTCAACAAGCTGGGCTTCCGTGGCGGCGGCGGGCTGTTCCCGATCCTGTCCTCGACGCAGGGCGTGTTCAACAATACCGCGCTGTACGGGCGCACGGTGACGGGGTCGATCCGCTATCGTTTCTGACAAAGACTCTCCCTGGGGCGGGTGCCACTTGGCATCCGCCCCGCTTTTCGTTCAGGAGGCTGGCCATGACCGATCTGGCTCCACCCGCCCGCACCCTGAAGGACATCGCCCGGCTGGCAGGCGTGTCGCCCGGTACCGTCAGCCGCGCGCTGGCAGGCAAGAGCGTGGTCAATGCCGAGACGCGGCAGCGGATCGAGGCGCTGGCCGCCGAGCATAATTTCCAGATCAACCAGATGGCCCGTCGCCTGCGCGCCCAGCGAACCCGGCGTCGTCGGGGTCGCCATCCCGCTGGGTCACGAGCGGCGGCAAAGGCTGTCCGACCCCTTCTTCATGACGTTGCTCGGCCATCTCGCCGACGAACTCGCGGCGCGCGACCATGACGTGATGCTGTCGCGGATCATCCCCGACGACGATGACTGGCTGTCGCGTATCGCCCGGTCGGGCATGGTCGACGGCGTGCTGCTGATCGGCCAGTCGGACCAGCTGGCGGTGATCGAGGCGGTGGCCGCGACCTATCGCCCGCTGGTCGTCTGGGGCAGCAGCCTGCCCGGCCAGCGGCATTGCGCGGTCGGGGTCGACAACCGGCTGGGCGGCCGGATGGCGGGCGAGCATCTGCTGGCCGCCGGGCGGCGTCGCATCGCCTTCATGGGCGAGGTCCGCACGCTGGAGCTGGAACAGCGCCATGCCGGGCTGTGCGATGCGCTGGCCGGGGCAGGGCTGGAGCCGCCGCTGCAATTCGACGTGGCGCTCGCGCCCGAGCTGATGCCCGACCAGATCGCCGCCAATCTGGCGCGGCTGCGCGAACGGGGGCAGACGGTCGACGGCATCGTCTGCGCCTCGGACATGATCGCGATGGCGACGATGGCGGAACTCGTGTCATCCGGCCTGAGCGTGCCGGGCGATGTCGCGGTGACGGGGTTCGACGATCTACCGCTGGCCGAACGCGCCATTCCGCGCCTGACCACCATCCATCAGGACCTGCGCGCCGGGGCCGAGGCGATGGTCGCCGCGCTGTTCGCACGGATGGAGGGGCGGGACGTGCCCGGCGTCGAGATGCCGCCGCGCCTGGTCGTCCGCGATTCCGCCTGACCCGAAAAAAGGTGCGGTCCGCTGGGAGATCGGACCGCACCGTCAGGATGGGAGTACGCTTATGGGAAGGGACCGGCGTGGCCAGGGTTGCGCCCCGGTCCCTTCATGTCAGGCCAGCGTCAGGCCGACATCGACATTGCCCCGCGTGGCATTGGAGTAAGGGCAGATCTGGTGCGCGGCTTCGACCAGCTTCTCGGCCTGGGCGCGGTCGAGGCCGGGCAGGGCGATGGTCAGGTCGGTGGTGATGCCGAAACCACCCGCCGCGCGCGGCCCGATCCCGACCTTGGCGGACACCGACACATCGTCGGGCACCTTCACCTTCAGCTGCTGTCCGGCGACCTTCAGCGCGCCGATGAAGCAGGCCGAATAGCCCGCCGCGAACAGCTGCTCGGGATTGGTGCCCTCGCCGCCGGCGCCGCCCAGTTCCCTGGGGGTCGACAGCTTCACGTCGAGCGTGCCGTCCTGCGTCCGGGCATGGCCGTCGCGACCGCCGGTGGCGCTGGCCTGGGTTTCGTATTTCACGTCGATCGTCACGGTCGGTCTCCGATGGTTCGATAATCGTTATCGCGATACATATATGGCGTTGCGGTTCGGGCTTGTCCAGCGCTTCTTTTATCGCGATATGTATTTCCTGCTCAAACGGGAGATGGCGGATGTCGGCGCCCTGGCCGCTCGACGAACAACTGTGCTTCGCGCTTTACGCGGCCAATATGGCGATTCAGCGGACCTACAAGCCGCTGCTCGACCAGCTGGGGCTGACCTATCCGCAATATCTGGCGCTGCATGTGCTGTGGGAGGAGGACGGTCGCACGATCGGCGCGATCGCCCAGCGGCTGGCGCTGGAGTCCAGCACCGTCACCCCGCTGGTCAAGCGGCTGGAGGCGGCGGGGCTGGTGGCGCGCGAGCGCGATCCGCAGGACGAACGCCAGGTCCGCGTCCGCCTGACCCCCGGCGGGCAGGATCTGCGCGACCGATGCGGATGCCTGGGCGAGGAACTGATCGCGCGGGCGGGAATGCCGGTCGACGATCTGCGCGCGCTTCAGGCCGAGGTGCAGGCGCTCCGCCGCGCGCTGGAGGCACGCGACGCGGGCGAGGCTTGATCCCCTACGATCCTGCGCCGTCCGCCATGAACGGATGGCGAGGATCGCGCCGTGCGAAGGGCACGCCCGTCAGCTGGCCGCCCCCAGCGTGAAGACCACCCCCGGCGCATCCCGCAGGATCAGCGACAGCGATCCGTCTTTCAGCACCGGCACGGCCAGCCGCGCCGAGGTATAGCCCGCCGGGACGCTGACCGCGCCCGCCATGTCGGGCGTCGTCGCCGCCCGGTCGATCAGGAACAGGTCGCGTCCCTCCAGCTGGCATCCCTCCGCCTGGCATCGCACCGTATCGATCTGCGGCAGGCGGACCAGCGTCGCCAGCGGCACCCAGTCGCCCTTGATGCCGCCGCGCACCAGCCGGAAACGCAGCGGCCCGGCCGCCGCCGGACCCAGCCGCGCCGGATCGAGCGTCGCGACCGCGATGTCGGGCGAGGACAGGCGGACATCGTGCCCGCCCTCCAGCGTGACGCTGGCGCTGCCGTCCGCCGTCGCCACCTCGATCGCGTCGCCGGGGGTCAGCCGCGACCCCTCGGCCGCGCGGATCGAGAAGGTCAGGCGCGCGGTGTCGGGCAACACCGTCTCGTCCCGCGTCGCCAGCGGCAGCCCGTGCGTGCCCTCCCTGGGGCTGAGGCTGCGCGCGGCGAGCGTGGCCGCCGGGCGCGGCGGCGCGGCGGTGATCGGCACCGACAGGGTGCGGCCGTCGTTCAGGCGGATCCGCGCGCTCGTCCCCTCCGCCGCGCGCCCGTCGGCGGCGGTGGCGATCAGCCGGTCGGTATCGCCGTCGCGGGTCAGGCCGTCGGGTGACAGGCGAACGTCACCGATCTCGACCCCGGCAATCTCGTCCAGCCTCTGGCCGGTCAGCGTGACGAAACGGTCCCCCTTGGCCAGGGTCACCGTGTCGATACGGCTGGCGGGCGAAAAGGCCCGGAGCGCGACGGTGCGGGGCGTGGCGGCGCCCACCTGCTGGATGTCCAGCGTGACGTCCCCCGCGCGCGCACCCTTCATCGGCAGGGTGACGGTGATCGTGTCGGCGCCGCGCAGGGTGAAGGCGACCGGCTGCGCCGCGCCGCCGCCGCTCCGCATGGTGACGCCGGTGACGCAGGCGGCGGCCGATCCGGTCAGCTCGACCGTATTGTCGCGTCCGACGACCAGGCTCTGCCCCGCATCACTGGCGCGCCAGTCGCCGCCATCGGGGAATTGCAGCGTGAAGGACGGCCCCTCGAAGGGATCGAAACCCCAGTCGCCATGCAGCCGCGCGGTCACCTTGCCCGACAGGCCGCCCTGCGGCAGCGGCTCGGCCAGGACATAGCCGCCGCGATCGGCACGCGCACGCACGGGCAGGTCGAAGCGCTTGCCGTTCGCCATGGTCAGCGACACCGCCATGTTGCGCGCAAATCCGGTCGAATAGATCAGCGGCGCACCCTCGACCGGCAGGACCAGCCCCGGCCGCGCCCCGCAGAGCGGCTGCTCCCCCGTCACGCGCAGCCGCGGCGGGCTGCCCGCGTCGATGGCGGGCATGGCGGCGACCAGCACCGATTTGGGCTTGGCGAAGGACGGCGCGGCGTTGAGCAACAGCGATAGCCGGTCGCCATCGCGCGTCGCCAGCGTCGGCAGATAGCCGAATTGCGGATTGCCGAACGCGCCGAACACGCGGGCGATGTCGCGGATGACGCCGATATAGGGGCTATAATAGCCCAGCCCCGCCTCGCGCGTGTAGCTGAGCTGCAACGCGAGGTCGGTCGGTGCGCCGACCAGCGTGTCGGTCATCGAGCTGCTGTGAATGTCCGCCAGCACCAGCGAGTCGCGGTTTTCGAGCAGACAGGCCGCCTGCAACTCGATCACCCGGGCCAGGCAGTCGGGGTTCAGCTTGATCGCCAGGCTGTTGGACAGCGCGGGCGCCAGGGTGCGCAGGAATTCGGGATGGCTGTTCTCCTGCGCCCGGATCGCCGCGACGAAGGCGTTGAGTCGCGACCGGTCGAGCGAGGCCTGGTTGAGATCCTGTACCGCGCGGACGAACTCGCCCGGCCGGTCGCGCACCGCATCGACGATGGTGCCCGATGCGCCGCCGGTCTCGGGCACCAGGAACAGCGCCATCTGCCGCGCGCCCTTGGGCACGGTCAGGGTCAGGCGGCGATCCTTGTCCTTGGCCTTCCACGTCTCGGCCGAATCGACCCAGTTCTTGGGCGGCGGATTGGTCGCGCCGCTCAGGAAGGCCGAGAACAGGATATAATGCGCGCGCTGGTCGCCCGGCAGGTCGGCCTCGATCGCCAGCTTGTCGCCGGTCGACAGGTTCGGCACCTCGGCGATGGGCAGGGTCCGGCCGCCGCGCGTCACCGTGATGCGCAGGCCGGGGCCCGGCAGGTCGAAGGGTGCGGGGTCGGCCGCGCAGACGGTGGCGGTGCCCAGACCGGCGGCGGCCAGCGTCAGCGCCAGGATGCGACGGGAAAAGCGGGGGCGGGGGGCGGGGAGCATGGCCGGGACTAATGCCCGTTCCGCCGCCCCGATCAAGCCGTTCGCGGCAGATGACATGCGCGTGTCATCTGCCGCGACGGCAAGGGGTCAGCCCTCGGCCTTCAGCTTGTCCGCCGTCCGCAGCTCGAAATCGCTGGCGTCGTGGCGTTCGCGCAGCTGTTCGGACGGCTCGCCGAAGGTCCGGTTGACCATCCGGCCGCGCTTGACCGCCGGTCGCTCGGCCAGTTCGCGCGCCCAGCGCTGGACATGGGTATAGTCCTGCACCTGCAGGAACTCGGCGGCATTGTAGAGGCTGCCCAGCACGACCTGCCCGTACCAGGGCCAGATCGCCATGTCGGCGATGCTGTAGCTGTCGCCCGCGACATAGGCATTGTCGGCAAGCTGGCGGTTCAGCACGTCGAGCTGGCGCTTGGCCTCCATCGCATAGCGGTTGATCGCATATTCGATCTTCACCGGTGCATAGGCGTAGAAATGGCCAAAGCCCCCGCCTAGGAACGGCGCGCTGCCCATCTGCCAGAACAGCCAGGACATGACCCGCGCCCTGGCCGCCGGATCGGTCGGCAGGAAGGCGCCGAAGCTCTCGGCCAGATGGGTCAGGATCGCGCCCGATTCGAAGATGGCGAGCGGCTCGGCGCCGCGCCGGTCGACCAGCGCGGGGATCTTGGAATTGGGATTGATGCCGACAAAGCCGCTGCCGAACTGGTCGCCGTCCGCGATGCTGATCAGCCAGGCGTCATATTCCGCCTCCGAATATCCGGCCGCCAGCAGCTCTTCGAGCAGGATGGTGACCTTCACCCCGTTGGGCGTACCCATCGAATAGAGCTGGAGCGGGTGACGGCCGACCGGCAGCTCCTTGTCGTGCGTCGCCCCGGCGATGGGCCGGTTGATCGAGGCGAACCGGCCGCCATTCTCCTTGTCCCAGGTCCAGATGGCGGGCGGGCTATAGGCGTCGTCACTCATGCGCGTCATGCTCCCTTTGCAGGTCCGGCGCGGCAGATGGGGCGGGAGTGGGGTTAAAACAACTGCCGCGTGACGTTTATTTCGGCAGGAGAACGAGCCGGTCGCGGCGGACGTACAGCAGTTCGTGCCGCCCTTCGCGCGGGACCGCCATCACCTGTCGATAATCGCGGGCCAGCGCTTCGGCGATCAGCGCATTCGTCGCGGCGTTCCAGGGGGAGAAGGGGTCGTCCAGCGTCACGATCGCGGGCGGGCGGCGGCGCAGGATGCGCGCCACCTCGGCCGTCTCGTCGATCCCGATCGCGCCGCGCTCGGCTTCATAGGCCAGCGAGGAGGGGAAGGCATAGGCGGTCGGCATGCATCCGCCCGACAGGTGATAGAGGCTGGAATCGCCCGCAAAGACATAGGGGCATTCGCGCCCGTCGACCGCCGCCATCGCGCGCGCCATGCGGCGGATGCCGTCGCCTTCGGACGGATCGTTGGTCGCGGCGTGCAAGGCGAACAGCCCCGCGCCGATGACGGACACCGCGATCAGCGGCTTGCGCCCCATCGCGAAGGCCGGGGCGGCGGCGAGGCAGAGCGGCGCGATCAGCGGCAGCGCATAATGGTCGAAGAACGCCCCGATCATCGCGAAGGCGACGAGCGCGAAGCCCAGCCAGATCCGGGTCAGCGTCAGCCCGACCGGCCCCGGCCCCTTGCGCCACGCCAGCACCGCACAGGCGACCAGCGGCAGCAGCTGCCCGCCGATCCCCGCCAGCCGCCCGACGATCTTGGCGGCGGGATAGCCCCGGCGCAGCGTGATCGAGGTGAAATTGGCGAACCAGAAGGCGTCGAACGAGGTCGGGCCGTTCAGCCGGAAATGCAGCACGACCAGCGCGGTCGGCAACAGCCCCATCGCCATCCAGAGCAGCGCCGCCATCAGGACGGGCACCAGGCCGGCCCGCGTGCGCCAAAGATACCAGAGATGGGCCAGGCCGAAAAAGGCGCCCTCGACCAGCGGGGTATATTTGATCTGGATGGCGATCCCGGCCAGCAGGCAGGCGATTACCCCGCTGACCATGATCGCGCCGACTGCCCGACGCTCGGCCAGGCGTGGCAGGTCCAGCGTCAGGACCGCCGCCGCCGTCATGGCGAGATTGTAGAAGACCGGCGACTGGCCGCTCCCGCCGCTGAGCAGCGGCAGCCAGAGGATATAGGCCGCCCCCGCCGCCAGCCCGGCGGGCCAGGCCAGCGCCATCCGCCGCGCCGCCAGCCAGATCAGCCAGCCGGTCGCCGCGACGCAGGCGGTGCCGACCAGCTGATAGGCGAGGAACCCGTCGCCGGGCAGCAGGCGGAACCCCGCGAACAGCAGGAACAGCCCCGGCGGCTTGCGATCCCACAGGTCGATATAGAGCCGCGCCCCATGGAGGATGCGGTCGCCGACCAGCAGATAATATTGCTCGTCGACATGCGCGACCGGATTGCCGAAATCGCGGGCGCGGACCAGCACCGCAAAGACCAGCAGCGCGAGCGCGGCGCCGAGCGGCCGGTTCAGGAAGGCCGCGATGCCGGTCGCGTGGGGCGTGGCGGCGGGGCGGGGAAAGGAAGGCGTCATCAGGGGCTTGTCCGGGCAGGCGGGCATGGCCCGACCGGGCCGTTGCACCGCCGCCGCATGTCACCGATCGAGGCGCGCGCGCAAAGGAAATCGTGACGGTTCCCATCCGGATCAAAAATTTATGTTGGGCCATGTCCGGATGGCGGGCCCCGGCATCGTCCTAAGCCATGGAGCAGCCAGGCGTCGGTCCGAAACGGTCGATCCGGTTGCGACGGGGGTGGGTTCGAATTTCTTGAGTGGGGTGGGTTGATGCTGCTCGATGCGGAAGGCGCGGCCTGGCGGAACGCCAGGGCCCGGGCCGATGCGGGGATGATCGAGGACAGGGTGGCCTATACGGCGCCCTGCTGGACCATCGTCGTTCCCTTCTTCAACGAAGAGGCCGTTCTGGCCGCGACGCTGGAGAGTCTGGCGGCGCAGACGGTCCGGTTCCGGCTGGTCCTGGTCGACAACGGGTCGGTCGATGCCAGCGCGCGGATCGCGACCGAGACGTGCGAGCGGCTGGAGCTGGATCATGTCCTGCTGCATCAGGGGATGCCAGGCAAGATCAACGCGTTGCGCATGGGGCTGGACCATGTCCATACCCGCTTCGTCGCGACCTGCGATGCCGATACCTGGTATCCGCCGCATTATCTGGCGGAGGCGCAGCGGCTGCTGGAGCGGCCGGGCTGCGTCGTGGCGGGGGCCTATTTCATCGCGCCAGGCGACGGAGAGACGGAGCGTCGGCGCGAGTCCGCCAATATCCGGCTCGCCGCGCGGATGCTGCCGCGTCAATGCCATGCGGGCGGAGCGGGCCAGGCTTTCCGGACCGAGGCGCTGAAGGCGGCGGGCGGGTTCGATCCGCGCCGCTGGAACTATGTGCTGGAGGATCACGAGGTCATCCACCGCGTCCTGCGCCACGGCACGATGCGCTATGCCGATGCGCTGTGGTGCGTCCCCTCCGACCGCGAGCGGGACCGGGAATCGATCCGCTGGACGCTGGTCGAACGGCTGGTCTACAGCGCGGCGGCGCCGGTTGCGGGGGACTGGTTCTTCTATGACTTCCTCGCCCGGCGGCTGAAGGCGCGGGCGCTGACCACCGAACGGATGCGCGAGCGCGCCTATCAGCATCTGGCAGGAGTGGTGGGTGAACCAGCTTATTCTGTGCGCTGACGATTTCGCCTTTTCCACCGAAGACAGTCTGGTCATCGCCGAACTGCTCCGCACGGGCAAGCTGAACGCCACGAGCTGCATGACCGTCCGGCCCAACTGGATGGCGGACAGCGCGATGCTGCACGACGTGCCCGACACGGCGCAGATCGGGCTGCATCTGGTGCTGACCGAGGAAGCGCCGATCCACCCCAATGGCTTTACCCAAGGCGGGGTGATGCCGGGGATCGATCCGCTGACCCGGCTGGCGGCGCGCGGCAGGCTGGACCCTGCTGAAATCGCGCGCGAGGTCGAGGCGCAGTTCGATCGGTTCGAGACGGCGATGGGCCGCCCGCCCGCCTTTGTCGACGGGCATCAGCATTCGCATGCGCTGCCCGGCATTCGCCCCATCGTGCTGGCGACCGCCCGCCGCCGTGCGCCCCAGGCCTGGGTGCGGACCTGCGAGGATCGGGTCGCCGCTCTGCTCGGGCGGCCCTGGCGCGGCAAGGCGATCGGCAGCGCCTATCACTCGCGCGGGCTGCGGCGCGCGGCGGAGGCGGAGGGGCTGCGCTGCAATCGCGGCTTTGCGGGGCATTACGGCTTTGACGGCCGCTTTGCCGAGGCATTGCCGCGTTTTCTCGACAAGGCGGGGGCGCTGCATCTGGTGATGTGTCATCCGGGGGCGGGCAAGCGGGCGGGCGATACGATCGCGGCGGCGCGGCGCGACGAGGCGGATGTCTTGCGTGCGGTTTCGGTTTCGGACATGGCAAGGGAGCATGGGCTGGCCTTCGCGGCCTGATATGAGGGTGTCCGGTTGGGTAGCGAGGCTTTGGAAAGCCAATTCCTGGAGGCGCGGCCCCTGCTGCGTCGCCTGTTGGCCGCCCGGCTCGGCTCGGTCGAGGAGGCCGAGGATGCCCTTCAGGACCTCTGGCTGCGGGTCGCGGCGCTGGATAATGCCGAGATCGTTCAGCCCATTCCCTTCTTCTGCCGGATGGCGACCAACCTGGCGACCGACCGGCGGATCGCGGCCACGCGGCGCGGATCGCGCGACGGCGCCTGGGAAGAGGTCCAGCCGCAGTCGGACGAATATGCCGATCCCGAACGGATCGTCGGCGCGCGCGACGAACTGGCGCGCGCCCATGCCTTGATCGCGGCCATGCCCGACCGGATGCGCGAGGCCTTCACCCTGTTCCGCTTCGAGGAGCAGCCGCAGCGCGTCATCGCCGAGCGGATGGGGGTGACGATCAGCGCGGTCGAGAAGCTGCTGCGGCGGGCCTATCATTATTTGCAGGAAAATCGTGAGGGCGGGGGTGCGGATCGGTCGGTCCGGTGTCGTCAACATGGTGAAGGGAGCAGGGGGGCGTGACGCGGGACGAACAGGCGATCGATTGGCACATCCGGCAGCGCACGATGGACGCGGCCGATTGGGAAGCCTTTGCCCAATGGCTGGAGGAAAGCCCGGCCAATGCGCGCGCCTATGACGCGGTGGCGATGGCCGACCATGTGCTGACCGCGCCCGCCATGGCCGAGCCGGTCGCGCCCGTGCCCGCGCCGGTTCTGCCCGAGCCGGTCGTGGAGATCGAATATGCACCGGCGGCCGCCAACGACAATGGGGGCTGGGGGCGCTGGTGGCTGATGGGCGGCGTCGCGGCGGCGGTCGCGCTGGTCGCGGGGCCGATGCTGATGACCGCGCGGCCCGATATCCGGATCGAGCAGACCGCGCCGGGCGAGCATCGCAGCATCGCGCTGAACGACGGAACGACGGTGGAGATGGCGGGGGGATCGCGTCTTCGCTTCGACCGGAACGATCCGCGCGTCGCCACGCTGGAAACCGGGCAGGCGCTGTTCCGGGTCCGCCACGATCCGTCGGCCCCCTTCGAGCTGCGTTCGGGCGACGTCACGATCCAGGATGTCGGGACCGTCTTCGATGTCCGCCGCACGGGCGCGCGTCTGGACGTGTCGGTCGCCGAGGGCGCGGTGTCGCTGGCGCCGAAGGGGCAGCGGATCGCGCTGGCGGCCGGGCAGGGGGCCAGCCTGGACGAAGCCGCGCATAGCCTGCGCCTGATGCGGGTCGATCCGGCCCAGGTCGGCGACTGGCGCGGCGGTACATTCGATTTCGATCGCGAGTCGGTGGGGGCGATTGCCGGACGATTGCAATCGGCTTATGGCGTGCGCATCGCGGTGGAGGGGCCCCTGAGCGATCGCAACGTCACCGGGGTGATCCGGATGACGGGCGATGCCGATCGGGATGTTCCGCGGCTGGCGAAGCTGATCGGAGCGGAGTGGCGCCAAAGCGGTGGGAATTGGATTTTGCGGGCGTCGGAGGGGAATCGCTGACCATGGCCTGATGGCCTTGGTAGCCCTTGCCATGCCCGCCGCCGCCCGCGCGCAGCCGCAGGACTATGGCGACGCGGCGACCGCTCCGCGCCGGATCGTGCTGGCCCCCGCGACGCTGGATTTCGCGCTGCGCGAACTGGCGCGGCAGGCCGGGATCACGATCGTCGCGACCGATGACCGGCTGAACCGCGTCCGCACCTCGACGCTCCATCTCACCGCCACCCCCGCCCGCGCGCTCGACCGGCTGTTGCGGGGCACCGGCTATCGCGCGGTGGCGATCGATCCGACCAGTTTCCGGATCGTCGGGGCGCCGCGCACCGCCCGACCGGCGAAGATCGCGCATCCCAAAACCGTGCCTCCCCCCGCGACCAACGGGCAGGACATCATCGTCACCGCCAGCAAACAGGGCACGGCGCTGGCCCGCTATCCAGGCAGCGTTTCGGTGGTCGGGCGCGGCGTCACCCTGCCCGCGGGCTCGATCAACCTCAGCGACGTGGCGGCGCAGACCCCGATCCTCCAGACGACCGCGCTGGGGCCGGGGCGCAACAAGCTGTTCATCCGGGGCATTGCCGACAGCAGCTTCAACGGCGCGACCGAGTCGACCGCCAGCCTGTATCTGGACGATGTCCAGATCGCCTTTGCCGGGCCCGATCCGGGACTGAAACTCTATGACATCGGCACGGTCGAGGTGGCCGAGGGGCCGCAAGGCGCGCTGCACGGCTCGGGGGCGATCGGCGGCATCATCCGGCTGACCTCCAACCCGGTGTCGCTCGATCGCGACGGCGGGCATGTCGAGATCGGCGGTGCCCTGACCGCGCATGGCGCACCCAGTGCGGATATGGCGCTGGTCGCCAATCTGGTGGCGATCCCGCAGACGCTGGGACTGCGCGTCGTCGGCTATCGCGGGGTGACGGGCGGCTATATCGACAATAGCCGCACGAAACGGACCGACATCAACCGGGTGCTGACCAATGGCGGCCGCGCGACGCTGCGCCTGGCCCCCGGCGACGGCTGGCGGGTGGAGCTGGGCGGCGGCGCCCAGTCGATCGTCGCGCGCGACGCGCAATATGTGACGCACGAGGACTCGCTGGTCACGCGTGCCGCGATTCCGCAACCGTCCTGGAGCGATATGAGCTTCGGCCGTATCCTCCTGTCGAAGGATTGGGCGAGCGGGCTGCAATTCGTCTCCGCCACCGGGCTGGTGGACGGCGCGTCGTTCGAGAATTTCGACGCCAGCGCGGTGGGGGCGGTCGAATCCTATCAGCTGTCGAGCGACAAGACGCTGTTCTCGCACGAAAGCCGTTTGTCGCGGCGCCTGCCCGGCGGGGGATCCTGGGTGGTCGGCATCAACCTGGTGTCGGACCAGTCGGTCATGGGCCGCTCGCTGACCATTCGCCAGGGCGTGCGGCCGGTGATCGGCGTGACCAACGTCACCCGCAGCGGCGCGATCTTCGGCGAGGCGACGCATCCGGTGAGCCAGGCGCTCTGGGTGACGCTGGGCGGGCGCGTCACCCTTGCGCGGGTCGATGGCGAGCCGTCGATCACGCCGCGCAGCGGCCAATATGTCCGGGGGCGGTCGACCGCGCGGGTCGATCCGACCCTGGGCTTCACCTGGCAGCCGGGCGGCGACTGGACCCTGTTCGGCCGCTATCAATCGGGTTTCCGCACCGGCGGTCTGGCCGTGGCGGCGGGGGTCGGGCGGGTCGCCAATTTCGACCCCGACTCGATCGCGATGGTCGAGCTGGGCCTGCGCCATCTGCGACGCGGCGATACCGGCCTGTCCGCCTCGGTCAGCGTGTCGCGCGCCAATTGGCGATCGATCCAGGCCGATCTGCTCGGGCGCGGCGGCCAGCCCGCGACCAGCAATATCGGCGATGCACGGGTCGACGCGCTGGAGGGCTGGGCCGACTGGGTGCCGCAGCAGGACTGGCATATCAACGCCGCCCTGTTCCTGACCGACAACCGGGTGACGGGATCGACCGCGATGCTCAGCCGCGCGCGCAACCGGCGCCTGCCGGAGACGCCCAGCATATCGGCGCGGCTGGGGGTGATCCGCGACCTGCGGGTGGCGCCGGAGCTGACGCTGTCGGCGCGGGTCGATGCGGCCTTTGTCGGTCCC
Organism: Sphingomonas sp. SORGH_AS_0870; assembly: GCF_031453175.1. Classification (NCBI taxonomy): domain Bacteria; kingdom Pseudomonadati; phylum Pseudomonadota; class Alphaproteobacteria; order Sphingomonadales; family Sphingomonadaceae; genus Sphingomonas; species Sphingomonas sp. SORGH_AS_0870. The sequence goes on along the minus strand of NZ_JAVIYW010000002.1, from coordinate 3,198,983 downwards.
TCCGTGCTGGGGGTCGGGGATCTGCTGGACGTGCGGCAGGGGGGATATGGCGTCGTCGATGCCGGGCTGAACGCGCGCCATGGTCGCTATGCGCTGGCGCTGACGGTCGACAATCTGCTCGACGAGCGCGGCAACCGCTTCGCCTTTGGCAACCCGATCCTGCTCGGGCGGCACAATGTCTCGACCCCGGTCAGGCCGCGGACGATGGGGTTGCGCCTGAGCGCCGACTTCTGATCGCCTCGCGGCCATAGCGGGCAAAGCCTGCGAGGATATGGCGCAGGCGAAAGGCGTGGAAATGCCGGATCTGCGGGACGGGCCCGGCGAACCGCGTCGCCAGGTTGCGCAGGTCGTCGCGGATCGTGCGGGCGATCCGGGCATCCCGCCACAGATGCTTGGCGTAAAGCGCCCCGTCGCCATAGCCATAGCCTGCCAGCAGCGCGACCACCTCGTGCGGGGCTTTCCGGCCGTGATGATGGTCTACGACGAAACCGGGATCGTACAGCACCGGAATATCCCGCCCCAGCGCGCGGAACAGGAAATCGGTATCCTCGGCCGCGCGAAAGGGGGCGCCCGCGCCGAACCGCTCGTCGAACGCGCCGACCTTCTCGCGAATATCGGCGGTGAAGGCCAGATTGGCACCCATCACGAAGCCGCCGGGAAAGGCATCGCGGCCCGCGATCATCGGATGATCCTCCAGCTTGACCGTGACCGGCAGGTCGGATGGATCGCCCAGCAGGATACGCCCGCCGATGATGACCGGGCCGGGATGGCGCGCAAAGGCGTCGGCCAGCCGCCGGAAATAGTCGGCATGAAGCACGCAGTCGTCATCGGTCATCGCGATGATCCGCCCCCGCGCGGCCGCCATCGCGACGTTGCGCGCCCGCGCGAGCCCGGCGCGGGGTTCGACCAGCAGTCGGACCGCAAAAGCCTGTTCGGCGGCCCAGTGGCGGACCATCGCGGTGCTGTCGTCGGTCGACCCGTTGTCGACCACGATCACCTCCAGCCGCGTGGACCCCGCTGCCCTGGCGATCGAGGCGAGCGTGGCGGACAGGCTGTCGCGGCGATTGCGCGTGCAGATCAGCAGGCTGACGTCGATCATGCCATCATCGCCGCACCGATCAGCGCCATCGCCTCGTCCGGGGTGGCGGCCTGACGGACCAGCGGCGAACCATGGGTCCATGCGCCGATATAGGCGGCGACCTTGCCATAGTCATTGTCGAGCACGACATGCGGCAGCCCGAGGAGCAGCGCCAGGATATGACCGTGCAGCCGGTCGGTGACCACCTGCTCCCCGCGCGACAACAGACGGAGCCCGCGCTCCACCCGCGCCCGCGCCCGTGCGGTGAAGTCGGCCTCGGTCGGGGGCGTCTCGTCCAGCCAGTCCAGCGCCACCGCATCCGGGCTTTGCCGCAACAGCCGGTCGTCCCGCGCGGCGCGTTCGGTATCGGTCCGCAACAGCATCAGGCTATGGCAGTCGGGCTTGCGGGGGCGGGGCAGCGGTCCGAGCCCGAAGGCGGAGTCGGGGGACAATGCGACCGGGCAGTCGAAATTCCGCCGCGCCAGTTCCAGGCTTGCGGCATCGCGGACATGAAGGTGGAAGTCGCCATGCCCGGCGACCAGCGCGGCGAAGCGGTCGCGATGGGCGGGATCGCGGAAGTGGATCGACTGGGGCAGCTGGACGATGCGGCGATCGGGGAAATCGCGGATCAGGCTTTCGCGAAAATGCTGATGGTGCGGCCAGATATCGCCCAGATTGCCGCCGCCATGGATCAGGATCGGCCCGATCGGGCAGGCCGCGACGAAGGCGGCCGCATCGAAATCGTCCCAGCGCGACCTATAGGCCGGATCGCCCGCGCCGACCGCATGGAGCATGGCGATCTCGCCCAGCCAGATCGCGCTGTCGCCGACATTGGGATGGTCGGGAAAGTCGACCAGCGCATAGGGCTCGCCGGGCGCGACATGGTGGCGGTACAGGTCGCGCAGCGCCGCCTGCTGCCGGGCGATGACATCCTCGCTCATGCGGCCCGCGTCACGCGCGCGCCGGCGCAGACCTCCGCATAGAGCGCCTCGCACCGGTCGAGCCAGCGGTCGCGGGCGAAATGCGTCTCGACCCGGTGGCGGGCGACCGTGCGGGGGATGGCCCTGGCCGTGTCGATCGCGCGGGCGAGTGCCTCCACATCCCCCGCCGGGGCCAGGCACCCCGCCTCGCCGACGACTTCGGCCGCCGCGCCTTCGTCAAAGGCGGCGACGGGCAGGCCGCAGGCCATGGCCTCGATGGCGACCAGGCCGAAGGGCTCGTCCCAACAGGGGGTGAAGAGAAAGACCGAGGCCTGCCCGAGTTCCCGCGCCAGCGCGGGGCCGTCGAGATGCCCGCCATAGCGGATGCCGTCGCCGAGCAGGGGCTCGACCGCCGTCCCCCAATAATCCGGGTCTTCGATGGCGCCGAACAGGGTGAGCGGAATGCCCGCCTTGCGCGCGGCGAGCGCGGCCAAGTGCGGGCCCTTATTGGGGGTGATCCGGCCGCACCACACCGCCTCGCCATTGCCCTGCGCCACGAAGGGCCAGGCGGCGGGATCGATGGCGTTGTGCAGGACCGAGGCTTCGGGCGGTGCCCCCTGCGGCCACCAGGCGGCGAGCTGGCGCGCCGAGGTGACGGTCAGCCTGTGGGTCGGGCCTGGGCTGGCGGTGACGAAATAATGGAGCGCGTCATAGGGCGGAACGTGCAGCGAGGTGACGGTCGGCGTCGCGGCGGTGCGGCGCGGCTCCAGCGGGAAGCGGTGCAGGCTGTTATTGTGCACCACATCGAACCCGCCGCGCGCGATCCGGTCGCAGGCGGCGGCGTAACCGGCATCGACATGCGCGATCAGCTCGGGCTTGCCGCGATGCTCGGCCCAGGGGAATACCGCCTCGTAATGGACGGGCAGCACCGGATCGAGCGTGAAGCGCGGGTCGCTGTCGCCGCTGGCGAACAGCACCACCTCATGCCCGCGTGCCGCCAGCCCCTCCGCCAGATACCAGCCATGCGCCTCCATGCCGCCGAGAAAGGGCTGGCGGATCGGCTGGCGGACATGGGCGAGCAGCGCGATCCTCATGCCGCGACGCGGGACCCGGCGGCGCGCTCCTCCAGCAGGCGGATGACGCTGGCGGTATTGGCATAGGGCTGGTGGCTCTGCTGCCCGGTCAGGGCGAGGTCGTCCTTGTCGGGACGGCGCAGGATGCGGATCGGGCGGCCGGGCGTGTCGTCGATCAGCCCCATCAGGCGAAAGGCGTGCAGCCAGTGCCCCATGGTGCGATAGCCCCATTTCGCCTCGAACAGCTCGGCATTGCGCACCACGCTGTCGATATGGTGGACCGGCGGCATGTGGTGCGGATGATATTGGTGATAGGCAAGCCCGCCCTTGATCCAGGCGATCGGCACGCCCGCCTTGTCCACCACCTTGCCGAAATCAGTGTCCTCGCCGCCATAGCCCGCATAGCGTTCGTCGAAGCCGCCGGTCGCGAGGAAGGTCGCGCGCCGCATCGCGAAGTTGAGCGACCAGAAGCAGCGATAATCGGCGCAGCGCTCGATCCCCTCGGGCGGGGGGCCTCGCCGGTCGGAGTGGCGGACGGCGACGGAGGCGAAGTCCTCGTACCGCCATTCGCCCTCAGTCGCGCCGCCGGGCAGATACATCACCTCGCCCATCAACAGCCCGTCCATCTCATCGAGACAGCGGTCGTAATCGGCGAGCAGTTCGGGCGTCGGGATGCAGTCCATGTCGAGGAAGACGATCTTGTCGCCGACACACGCCTTGGCCGCCGCGTTGCGCGCAGAGGCGAGCGGCAGGTGCGGGCCCGACACCATCATCTGGCGAATGGGAAAAGGCGCCTCCGGCAAGTCATAGGGCGCGTCCTGGATGACCGCGACGATCAGTTCGGCGGGCATGGTCGTCTGGCGGCTGAGGCCGAGGACGACGTTGCGGAGATGATCGGGGCGTCCCCCGGCAAGCGTGACGACCGAGATCATGAATGGGCTCCGGTGGGGGTGGTAAGGGGAAGGTCGACCGGCCAGAGCCGCGCGGCGAGCGCCTCCAGCCAGTCGGCGGCGTCCTGGGCGGGCGTGTCGGCGATCATCGCGCGCTGGAGCGCGGGGCGGTGGGTGGCGCGCGTCTCGGCCAGCGCCGCCGTCCAGGCCTGGGCCGAGGAGGGCAGATGCGGGCGGACGCATGCCGCCCCCGCCGCCGCCAGCGCCTCGGCCTTGCGGTGCTGTTCGTCGAAATAGCGCCATTCGGGAATGGCGAGCCACGGCCGGGCGGCGGCCAGGATCTGCTGGCAGGTGGTGTTGCCGGTCGAGGCGATGACCAGGTCGGCGGCGGCGACATGGTCGGCCGGATTGTCGACCCAGCCGCGATGCTCGATATTGCCGGGCTCGGTCGCGTGCCAGTCGCGCACGACCGGGCCGATGGTGATCCAGCGCGCGCCCGGACGGCTGCGCGCGCCGACGCCCAGCGGGGCCTGCGCGAAACCGCCGCCGCCGCCGCCGGAGAGGACGAGGATGACCTCTTCCTCCGCGCCGACGCCGATCCGCTGGCGCGCCAGTTCGCGCTCGGGCACGCGGGTGTCGACGCCCAGGCCGCCCGCGAAACAGGTCTTGGACAGCATCGCATCGTCCCATTCGGGCTGGGCCAGCGCCTCGTCGAACGCCGCGAGCAGCCCCGCCGCGCCGTCATAGGCCGCGCGGTGCCCCGCATCGCCCCGGTCGCCATGCTGGAGGATCTTCACATGCGGCACCGAGCAGATGCGCGACAGCTGCGCGATCTCCGCCGACACGTCGCAGATCATCAGCGCGGGGTCGGCGCGGTCGAACCAGCCCGCGATCACCGCCATGGCATGGCGGATGCCCGGCCAGCCGAGCGGCGCGCAATGCAGCGTCTCGGGCGTCGCGACCGAGTCCATCGTGCCCGCCTCGGCACCCGTCGGCTCGAACAGCGACGGGATGACGATCAGTTCGACCTGCGGGGGGAGCGGCGGGAAGATGTCGTCGCGCGCGCAGAAGATCGTGACCGGGCGTTCGGGCGGCAGCGCGTTCAGGATGGCGGCGCAGCGTTCGGCATGGCCGCGCCCCTGATGATGCACGAAATAACCGAAGGGCCGCATCACGCCGCGCTCGCACGCATCAGCATCGGCTCGGTCAGCCCCAGCCGCTCCAGCCCCTCCAGCACGCCATTGGCATGATGCCCGGCGACGCGCAGCAGCCCGTCGCGCGGGGCCAGCCCGTCCAGCTCGTCGCTGGCGTTGCCGACGACGATGGCATGGCCGCACGCCTCCAGCATGTCGACATCGTTGCCGCTGTCGCCCGCCGCGATGCAGGCGCCGACCGGCAGGTCCAGCCGCCGCGCATAGGCCGCGACCGCCGCCGCCTTGCCGCCCAACGGTGCCAGCACGTCGATCAGCCGCCCGTGCGAATAGACGACCTTGGCGGCCAGCCCCTGTTCGGACAGGACGGCGCGGACCCGTGCGGCATCCTCGGCGGTGCCGAAGAAGCTGATCTTGTGCGGCCCCGCCGTGTCGCGCGGTTGCGGGCGCAGGCGCAGCGGCTTGAGCGCGGTCGCCACCGCCTTGCGGTTCCACCCCTCGTCCAGCCGCGCGGCATAGACCGGGCATTCCTGCCACCCGCGCTGCCCCTTCAGCATGATGCGGGTGCCGACATCGGTGATGAAGGCGTCGGGTTCGGGCAGGCCCCATTGCGACAGGATCATGCGCGCCATCGCGAAGGAGCGCCCCGTGGCGACGACGAAGGGCAGGTCGCTGCCCTGTCGCCACTGGGCAAAGCCGTGCGCCCCCGCCGGACAGCCGGTCAGCGTGTGATCGATATCGCTGGCGAGCAGCCCCGGCGCGCGCGGCAGGCGGGCATAGAGCGCGACCGACTCCGCCGCATAACGGCCCCAGTCATAACGCGCCGCGCCCTCGCGTCCCGCGCGGCTCATCGCGGCATGGCGCTCGGGAGAGGCGATGATCGACAGGCAGGTTTCGGCGATGGCCGCCTCGTCGCGCGGATCGACCAGCAGGCCATGGCCCAGATGGGCGACGATCTCGCTCGGGCCGCCATGCCGGGTCGCGACCACCGGCACGCCGGCGGCGGCGGCCTCGATCAGGGTCAGCCCGAAGGGTTCGTGCAGCGCGGGATTGACGAAGACGCCCCCTTGCGCGGCGCGGTCGTACAGCGCGGCGACGTCATGTCCGTCATGCGCAGGCGGCAGCGCGACATGACCGCGCAAGCCGGGCGCCTCGACCAGCGCCTGCAACTCCGCGAGGACGGCGCGTTCCTCGGCCGAGCCGGGGCCGTCATGCTGCCCGGCCAGGATGACCAGATTGGCCGCCCGCTGGAGCTTGGGAGAGGCGGCATAGGCGCGGGCCAGCGCGGCGAGGTTCTTCTTGGCGACCGGCCGGGCGATGGCGAGCACAATCGGCTTGGCCGGATCGTCGAGCCACTGATCCAGCCGCGCCGCCAGGGATGGTCGCGACGATGGCCGCGGGTCGCGGCTGGGCACGCCGGGCGGGATGCAGTGGATGCGCCCCGAGACGGGCGTGTCATAGGCATGGACCTGCCGATCGGCCTCGTCGCGGGTCGACACGATGATCGCATCCGCCTGGGCGATCGCGGTCCGCTCGGCGGCGATACGGGCATCGAGCGCGGGGCAGGAGCCCTGATGCGCCTGCTTGTCGATACCCAGCGCGTGCGGCGTATAGACGAAGGGAATGGCGAAGCGGCGGCGCGCTTCGGCCGCGACGGCGGCGGCGTCGGAGAAATGCGCGTGGATGACGTCGGGAAGCCGGGGCAGCCGCGCCAGATGCGCGCAGAACGCCTCGGTAAAGGCGGACAGGTCCTCGGCCAGCGCTTCCTTTTCCAGATAGCCGCGATTGGCGGTCGCGATCCGGTCGATGGTCAGGCGGGGCGACAGGCGTTCGCTCGACAGGCCATGCTCGATGGCCAGACCTTCGCCCTCGAACAGCCGGGTGACGATCGAAACTTGATGCGTATCAATATTGTCGGCCTGCGCGGCGGCGGCATCAAGAATATAGGCAATATGGCCGCCCGTATCGGCGGTGATACCATAATGGACAGGTGGCGATTTCAGGCAGCCGCCAAGCGCCAGATGAACAATGATCAAGCTCGCCCCTTTCGTTATAGAGGGACAACGTCGGATATTTTGTTTGGCTCCCAGAACGATGATGGAAACATAAGCTAATTTTCACGGGGCAATGTGGCCCGGTCTCGATCTTGATATATATCTATATTAGGGTCGTCAGCTGAGCGGTGGCTGGCCATTGGAGGCGCTCAGGCCGCCATCCACGGGCAGGTTGATGCCGGTGATGAACCGGGCATCCTCGCTGGCCAGAAAGGCGATGGCCCCGGCGATATCGTCGGGCTCGGCCCCCCGGCCCATCGGGATGCGCGCCTCGAACTTGGCGATCAGCTCGGGTTGTTCCTTCATGCCCTCGGTCAGCGCGGTGTAGGTCAGCGACGGATTGACCGCATTGACGCGCACGCCATTCGCCGCCTCGTCCATCGCCAGCGCGCGGGTGAAGTTGGTGACCGCCCCCTTGGCGGCGCAATAGAAGCTGTGGTTCCAGTCGCCGCCCAGACCGGAGACGGAGGACATGTTGATGATGCACCCCTTCGCCGCGCGCAATGGTGCGATCGCGGCACGCGCCATCTGCACGACGCCGTACAGGTCGGTTTCAATGACCTTGGTGAAGGCCGAGAAATCGCCCTCGTCGAGCTTGCCGAGATGATCGATCCCGGCGTTGCTGACCAGGATGTCGACACGCCCGAACCGCTCGATCGCCAGCGCGACCAGCGCCTCGCAATCGGCCATTCTGGACACGTCGGTCGGCCGCGTCGCGACAGTCGCGGGGGCCAGCACCTCGGCCAGCGTCGCCAGGCCGTCCTGGTCCGTGTCGCCGAGGACGAGGGTCGCACCCTCTTGCGCGAAGCGGCGCGCGGCGCCTTCGCCGATGCCCGAGGCCGCGCCGGTGACGATCACGATCTTGCCGTCGAAACGGGCCATGGCCGCATCTCCTGTCCTGTGCTCAGGCCCGGCTCAACCGCCCGGACCCCGCACTGTTCCGCATGACGGGACAGGAGGACGCCCCGCCGCGCCGGACGGTCCGGCCGCGACGGGGCGCAGGGAGGCTCAGCGCTTGGTGAAGGCGCCGATCCCCGCAATCGCCAGATTGGCGGCGGGCTTGGACATTTCGGCAAAGCTCAGCCGCAGATAGCGGACCGGCCGGACGCTGGTGAAGGGCAGGCGCTGGGTGGAAAGCGCATAGGCGATGTTGGAGAATTCGCCCGAGCCCGCCGGGGTCCAGTTCTTGCCGTCGACGCTCGTCTCCGCGACATAGCCGCGCGGCGGGGCGGCATCGACCATCACCTGGCGCGACGGCGTCAGGCTGAAGCCCGCTACATCGCGGACCTGGCCCATGTCGACGGTGACGCTGGCGGGCTTGCCCGGCGTCGGCGCAGGCTGGATCCAGATGGTCTTGGCGTCATTGTCGAGCAGCTTCTCCGCGCCCGGCGCACTTGCCGAGACGATCGTCCAGTCGGTGGTCGCCAGCACCGTGGGATCGCTCGACACTATGGCGGGGACGGGGACCGGCGCGACGCTCCGGAACAGCGACACCTCGCTGATCGCCGGGCAGACCGGCGCGTCGACGATGCGCAGGCGGACCCGCTTGGCGGTGATCGGGGCGGGCAGGCGGATGATCCGCTGCGCGCTGATGCACTCATGCTCGGCAAGCTGCTGCCACTGGCCGTTCACCTCGGCATCGACCGCGAAGCGCGTGACCCGGACGCCGAGGGGCAGATATTCGCGGATGCGGATGAGGTCGAAGCTGCGGCCGGGCGGCAGGTCGAGCGTCAGGCTGGGCGTGGTCACGCCATCGGGGGCCGACCAATAGGTCTCGCGGTCGCCGTCGAGGACGCGGGCCGCCTCGAACCCCTTGCCCCGCACATGGCTGGCGCTCGCCACCGACCCTTGCGCGAGGTCGGTCGCGAAGCTGGCGCGGATCGCATCGCCGAAGCTCTTCAGGATCTTCACGTCCTGATCGGGAATGCGGCCGCGCCGGTCGGGCGGCAGGTTCAGGTTCATATTGGTGCCGCGCGCGACCGAGGTGTCGAAATAGCCGACGAGATTCTCGGGCGACCGGACCTTGGAATCCTCGTCGGCATGATAGAACCAGCCGGGCCGGATCGAGGTGTTGGTCTCGGCGGGCCACCACAGCGCGCCGCCGCGCACGCCCGAATTGCCCTCCGACTGGACGTAAGGGTGGTTGGGCATGGTCGGCCAGCAGGGATCGCCCGCAATGCCGTCCTCATTGCCGACCCAGCGAATGTCCGCGCCCAGCGGGTCGAAGGTGCACGCCATGGGCTGATATTGATGGACCAGCGCGATGATCGAGGGCCAGTTGTAATATTTGGGCGCATCGATCTGCCGCGTCTCGCGCGCGCCGCCATAATAGCCGTCGCCGCCATTCGCGCCGTCGAACCAGAATTCGAACAGCTCGCCATAACCGGTGCAGAGCTCGACCACCTGCTTGCGATAATAGTCGATATAGGCGGGGGTGCCATAATCGGCACGGTTGCGGTCCCAGGGCGAGAGATAGATGCCGAACGCGATCCCGCCGCGCTTGCACGCATCCGACATCTCGCGGACGATATCGCCCTTGCCGTCCTTGTAGGGCGAGTTGCGGATGCAATGCTCGGTCAGTCTGGTCGGCCACAGGCAGAAGCCGTCATGATGCTTCGCGGTCAGGATGATGCCCTTGAGGTTCCCCGCCTTGGCCGCCGCGACGATCTGGTCCGCGCTGAAGTCGGACGGGTTGAACATCCTGGGGTCTTCGTCGCCGTACCCCCATTCCTTGTCGGTGAAGGTGTTCATGGCGAAGTGGACGAAGGCATATTGCTCGCGCTGGTGCCAGCGCCACTGACGCGCCGAGGGGACCGCGCCGTAGGGGGCGGGGGCACCGGCCCGCGCCTTGGCAAAGGCGGGCGTGGCGGACGCGACCAGGCCGGAGGCAAGGACGGCGCGGCGGGAGAAATCGATCATCTTCAACGTATCTCCGGGAGGGATCAGGCGGGCTTGTGGTCGAAGGACGGCGGCCGGTCCTTCGGATCGCGGCCGAAGGCGCGGTTCGGCCGCGCGCCCATGGTGAAGGACAGGGTGCCGCCCTTCGACAGGGTGGCATGGTCGATCCAGCTCTTCGTCCAGGGGCGGCCGTTCCAGGTCACCGACTGGACATAGGGCGTGTCGGGGCGGTTGCCCTTCGCCTCGACGGTCAGCGTCCTGGTCCCGCCCAGCGACAGCCGCACCCGCTCGAACAGCGGACTGCCCAGGACATAGGCGCCGCTGACCGGATCGACCGGATAGAAGCCGAGCGCCGAGAACAGGAACCACGCGCTCATCTGGCCGCAATCGTCATTGCCGATGATGCCGTCGGGCGCGTTCTTGTACATCTCGGTCAGCAGGCGGCGAACCATCGCCTGCGTCTTCCACGGCGCGCCGACATAGGCATAGAGATAGGCCGCGTGCTGGTCGGGCTCGTTGCCATGGGCATATTGGCCGACCAGACCCGAAATATCGGGCGGCGCGTTCTTGGGCAGGGTCGAGGGCGCGTTGAACAGGCCGTCCAGCTTGGCCTCGAACTTGGCGTCCCCGCCCATGTGGCGGATCAGGCCGTACACGTCATGCTGGTTCAGGAACGTCGCCTGCCAGCCATTGGCCTCGGTATAGTCGCGCCACCAGGGCTTGGGCATGTGGCCGAGCTGGATCGGGTCGTAATCCTTCCACCAGCTGCCGTCGTTGAAGCGCGGTCGGGCAAAACCGATCGAGCTATCGATGACGTTGCGCCAGTTGCCCGAACGCTTGAGCAGCCGCTGGGCCTCGGCGGTCTTGCCCGCGTGCCGCGCGATATGCGACGCGGCCCAGTCGTCATAGGCATATTCCTGCGTCCGGCTGACGCTTTCCCACCAGATGTCGGCGGGGACATAGCCCTTGGCGTCGTACAGGTCGCGGCCCTTGCTATTGTCCATGTCGGGCGCCGCGAAGTCGAAGCTGCGCTTGGCGATGCCGGGCCAGGCGGCGGCATAGTCGGCGGGAATGCCCTTCACCATCGCCTCGGCCATGATCGGCGTGCCGTGCCAGCCGATCATGATCCCCGTCTCCTTGCCCTGTAGCGTCCAGACCGGCGGGCCATAGGCGCTTTGCTGGGTCTGGCGGATGACGTCGTCGATCAGCTTCTTGGCCTGGGCGGGCTGGGTCAGGATCAGCCAGGGGTGCAGCGCGCGGTACGTGTCCCAGGTGGAGTAGGTGCTGTAGGCGGACTGCCCGGCGGGCAGGGTATGGACCTGTCCGTCCAGTCCGACATAGCGGCCGTCCACGTCGGAGAAGAGCGTCGGCGCGATCAGCGTGTGGTAATTGGCGGAGGCCATGATGACCTGCTGGTCGCTGGTGCCGCCTTCGACATGGATGCCGGAATTCTTCTCCCACCAGCGCGCCACGGCGGCCTTGCGGGTGCGCTCGAAATCCCAGTGGTTGGCCTCGGCCGCCAGGTTCGCCTTGGCCCCGGCCACATCGACCGCCGAAATGCCGCACCGGATGAGGAGCGGCGCATCACCCAGTTCGTCGAAGAATAAGGCGGCCTTCAGGCGGTTGCCCTTGACGGCGGTGCCGTTCGCGGGCGCGTCGCCATCGCCGTAAAGCTGGATTCGGCTGGGCTTCTTCGACAACTGCATCGCAAAGAAGATGCGCCGCCCCTTGGCCCAGCGGAACACGCGGCGCGTGCCGGTGATCGTGCCGTCGGGCTCGACGGTGATCTCGGCATCGGTGATCAGCGGCTTCTCGTCGCTCTTGTCGAGGACGAGGTGCGAAAGGTCGACCAGGACATGGCCCGGCCCCTTGGGATAGGTGTAGCGGTGCCAGCCGGTCCGCTCCGTCACGGTCAGCTCGGCGAGCACGCCGGACTCCAGCTTCACGCGGTAGTAACCGGCTTGCGCCTGTTCGTCCGAATAACGCTGGCGATAGCCCGCATCGGGGTCCGACAGCGGCCCCGGCACCAGCTTCAGCTCGCCGCGCGTCGGCACGACCAGCACGTCGAGCATGTCGCCGATCCCGGTGCCCGACAAATGGGTGTGGCTGAACCCCATGATCGAGCTGTCGCCATGGTGATAGCCCGAGCAGGTGTCCCACCGCTCGACATCGGTGTCGGGGCTCAGCTGCACCATGCCGAAGGGCAGGACCGCACCCGGATAGGTATGGCCGTCGCCGCCCGTCCCGATGAACAGGTTCGGCAGAACGGGCGGGGTGTCGACGCGGGCGGCCAGCGTATCGAGCGGCAAGGTGGCGAGCGCGGTCCCGGCGAGGAGCGAGCGGCGGGTCAAAATCATGCGAACGTCTCCCGCAAAACTTCGGGCCGGGTGGCCGCGACATGGACGATCAGCTCGCCGAACAGGCCATTGGCCCAGGCGAACCAGTCGCGCGTGAACTTGGTGGGATCGTTGATATCGACCCCCTCGTGAATGAAGCCGGTATGGCCGTGCGACCGGCGGATCATCGCCAGGCTGTCGCGCAGCAAGGTCGGATCGGTCGAGGTCAGCGCACGGGTGATGACGGACATCGGCCAGACCTGGCCCGGCCCGGTATGCGGGCCGCCGATGCCGCTGATCGCGGAGCCCTCGAAATACCAGGGATTGTCCGTGCTCCAGCAGGCCGCGAGCGTCCGTTGCCACAGCGGATCGGCCGGATCGACGCAGCCGAGATAGGCGAGGCCCGAGAGCGAGGGGACATTGGCATCGTCCATGAAGACGGCATTGCCATAGCCATCGACCTCATAGGCCCAGACCCGCTGCCCGTTGGGCAGCGTCATTGTGCCATGCTGCCGGAGCGCGGCCTCGACCTCGGCGGCCAGCGTGGTCGCATCCTGCGCCAGAGCGGGCTCGCCGACCGCGTTCGACAGCGCGGCGAGTTCGCGCAGCGTCGTCATCGCGAACAGATTGGCGGGCACGAACTGTTCGTACAGGCACGCATCGTCCGAAGGGCGGAAGCCCGAATGGATCATGCCGTTGGGACGGGTCGGCAGGCCATAGCCGCGATAGAGCGTCTCGGTCGGCTCGGGCGCGGAACGGCGGAAGCGATAGGGGCCCAGGCCGTCTTTGCGCTGCTGCTCGCGAAAGGTCTTCACGATCGACCGGGCCGAGGCCTTCCATTCCGCATCGAACGGCGCGGTGTCGCCCGTCTCGCGCCAATAGCCATATGCCAGCCGGATCGCGTAGCAGAGCGAGTCGATCTCCCACTTCCGCTCGGCGACGCCGGGCTTCATCTCGGTATCGTCGTGCAGCGCCCAGCTCAGGTTCGTCCTGGCGTTCGGGTCCTGCATGAAGGCATTGGCATAGGGGTCGATCAGGATCGACCGCGCCTGCCGCCCGATCAGCCCGCGGAACAGCCGCCCGAGCGCGGGATCGCGCTTCACCAGATGCAGATAGGGCCGCAGCTGCGCCGCCGAATCCCGCAGCCACAGACAGGGAATGTCGCCGGTGATGACGAAGGCGTCCGGCTTGCCGTTCACCTCGCCCAGCGACAGGACGGTGGTGTCGAGCGTGTTGGGATAGCAGTTCCCGAACATCCAGCGAAGTTCGGGATCGGCGATCATCTTCGAGATACGGGTGATCTCCGCCTCGACCGCCTTCGATACGAAGCGGCGCTCGGCGACCGGGGGACGCTTGCTGACGAAGCCGGGCGTGGCGGCGAAAGCGGGGGCGGCGGAGGTGGCGGCGAGGGCGGCGGCCCCCGCGATCAGTTCGCGACGGTTCGGGGTCATTTCGGCAGGTCCTGCGCCGCGCCGGTCACGGTGAACTGGGTCCACTGGCCCGCGCCGTCACCCGGCTGACCGCCGCCGATATAGAGCTTGTACGTGCCCGGCAGGATGCGGCGGCTGCCGTCGCGCCACACCTGGCTCATCAGGCGCGGGTCGATGGTGAAGCGCGCCGTGCCCGCCTGGCCGGGCTTGAGCGGTATGCGGGTGAAGCCGACCAGTTGCCGCTGGAGCACGGGATCGGTCAGGACGAGCTTTTCGTCGGTGGCGGGCGGGACGAGATAGGCCTGCGCCACCTCTTCGCCGCTGCGCTGGCCGACATTGCGCAGCTGCACCGCGACCTCGACCGGCTGGCCCGCCGCGACGCTGGCGGTGACGGTCGGCTGGCCATAATCGAACCGGGTATAGCTCAGGCCATGGCCGAAGCCCCAGGCGGGGGTGCCGGTGAAGTAGCGATAGGTGCGCTCCTTCATCCCGTAATCGGCAAAGGCGGGCAGGTCGGCGGTCGAGCGATAGATGGTGACCGGCAGGCGGCCCGACGGGTTCACGTCGCCCGCCAGGATCTCGGCCAGCGCGGTGCCGCCCTCGGTGCCCGGATAGAAGGCCGCCAGCGTGGCGGCGGGCTTGATGTCGCCCAGCGAGACGGCCGATCCCGAGACGATGACCGCGACGACGGGCTTGCCGGTCGCCTGGAGCGCGGCGAGCAGGTTGCGCTGCGGCTCGGGCAGGACGATCTCGGTGCGGTCGCCACCCGCAAAGCCGGGTACCGAGACGCCCAGCGCCTCGCCCTCCAGATCGGGCGACAGGCCGATGACCGCGACCAGCACGTCGGCGGTCCCGGCGACCTTCAGCGCCTCGGCCTGAAGCGCCTCGGCGGGGGGCAGCCATTGCAGGCGGAAGCCCTCGTCGCCGCCCTTATGGTCGATCTCGACCCGGATGCGCCGGGGCGCGGTGCCGTCGATCATGGTCTCCAGGCCCTTGGCCCCGATCACGCCGTCGATGACCAGCCGGTCGTCGATCCACAGCTTGACCGGATCATGCGGCGGGCAGGCGTGCCAGCAGGCGGGGCCGTTGAGCTGGAGCTTGTACTGGCCCGGCCCCGGCGGGGTCAGCGTGCCGGTCCAGCGGCGGCGGAAGGGGGCCGTCTTGGTATAGTTGAAGTCGATGCGGGAATCCTGTCCGGCGGTGCTCCACTGGCCGTTCGCGCCCATCGTCTCCACGGCCAGACCCGGCTTGCCGTTCGCCGACAAGGCGGTCTCGGGCACGTTGACGAACGCCCCCTCGGCCAGCACCGATCCTTGCGCATAGCGGATGTCACGGCCGAACTTGCGGCGAATTCCCTCCAGCGGCGTCACCGGATCGATCGCCGACCCGTGATAATTGCCCTCCAGCACGCCCAGATCGTCGGCATTGGCCCCGAACACCGCCAGCCGCTTGCCCTTGAGCGGCAGCAGGTTGCCCGGATTGTCGAGCAGGATGATGCCCTTGCGCGCCGTCTCCAGCGCCAGCGCGCGGTGCGCGGGGGTGCCGAGCTGGTTGGGCTTGATCGCGTTCCACGGCGAATCGACCGTCAGCATCCGCCGCACCGCCAGCGCGCGGGCGAGCGCGGTGTCGATCTCGCTTTCGGTGATCAGCCCGCGCTTCACCGCCTCGGGCAGCGCGCGATAGGTGGCGCCGCAATTCAGGTCGGTCCCCGCGCGCAGCGCCGCCGCCGCCGCCGCGGGCGCGTCGGGCTGGGCATGGTGGAACATCCAGATATTGCCGACCGCGTCGCAGTCCGACACGACGAGCCCGTTGAAGCCCCAGTCGGTGCGCAGCCGCTGGGTCAGCAGCATCGGATTGGCGCAGACCGGGGTGCCGTGGATCGCATTATAGGCGCACATCAGCGACAGCGCCTTGCCCTCCGTCACCGTCGCGCGGAAGGCGGGCAGGTAGGTCGCCTCCAGATCGCGTGGGGACACCATCACGTCGAAGCTGTCGCGCCCGCCCTCGGGCCCCGAATGGACCGCGAGATGCTTGACCGTCGCGATGACCTTGGGATGCTTCAGGTCGGGGCCCTGGAGGCCGCGCACGAAGGCGATGCCGATCCGGCTGGTGAGGAACGGGTCCTCGCCATAGGTTTCCTGGCCCCGGCCCCAGCGCGGATCGCGGAAGATGTTGATGTTGGGCGACCAGATGGTCAGCCCTTCGAACAGGCCGCGATCGGCGTTCAGCGGCTTGGTGTTGAACTTGGCCCGCGCCTCGACCGCGACGACATCGCCGACCTTCTGGATCAGCGCGGGGTCCCAGGTGGCGGCCATGCCCATCGCCTGCGGGAAGACGGTCGCCGGACCGTTGCGCGCGATGCCGTGCAGCCCCTCGCTCCACCAGTCGAAGGCGGGCAGGCCGAGCGCAGGTTCGGCCGGAGCCTCGTTGACCAGCTGCGCCGCCTTGCGTTCGACGGACAGCGACTGCGCGGCGGGGGGCAGGGCGGGGGCGGGGGCTGGGGCTGGGGCTGGGGCTGGGGCTGGGGCTGGGGCTGGGGCTGGGGCTGGGGCAGCGGCCTGACCGGCGGCGGCGAGGAGGAGGAACGGGATCACTGGGCGTCCTTCGGACCGAGGGTATAGATGTTCAGCTCGCGCGCCAGGGTGGCCGCGTCCGCGTCGCTTTGGATGGTGAGCGTGATGCTCTCGCCGGGCAACAGGTCGAAGCCATCGTCGGACGGCTCGGCGGCGGTGGTGCCGAAATTGACCTGCACCTGCCGCGCGAGATGGCGCGCGGTCAGCGTCAGCTGCTTGCCCGCCCAGCGCGCGGTGATGCCCGGCGCCGGATAGGCCATGTCGCGCGGCACCTTCCGCTCGACGATCTGGCGGGCGATCACCTTGTCCCCATCGAACAGTTCGGCGACGGCATAGCTGCTCTCGGGCGCGGCACCGGCGAAGATCGTCGCATCAGGGATCGTCGCGACATCGCTGGCCGAGGCGGGGGCCATGGTCACGCTGCCCGATTGCGAGCCCAGCTTGCGGCCATCCATGCCATAGCCGGTGACGCGCCAGCCGAGCGGCTTGGGCGCCGTGGCGTCGGACACCAGCGCGATCCGGGTCGCGCCGGGCTTGGTCTCGGCCACGATCGTCTGGGGCGCGAAGAAGCGGCGCGCCTCGTGCTGGAGCATCTTGTCATGCCCGGTCCAGTCGATGCTGGACCAGCTGATCGCGGGCCAGCTGTCGTTGAGCTGCCAGTAGAGCGAACCCAGCGTCACCGGACGGCACGCCCGGTGATGCCGCGCCGCCAGGCCGATGGCGCGCGCCTGCATCGCCTGGCTCAGATAGACCAGATCGGCGAAATCGCGCGGGTCGCGCAGATTCTGCTTGAGGTAGAAGGTGATGCGGTCATTGCCTTCGCCCGCCAGGAATTTCTGGTGCGCCTTCATTACCGGGCTGTCGATGCGGAAGTCCGCCGGGTCGGCGAAGGTCGCGATGGTCGACAGGTCGGGGAAGGCCTGAAAGCCATATTCCGACATGAAGCGCGGGCAGCTGTCGGTGTAACGCTCGACCGGCTTGGAGCCCGACCAGACGTCCCAGAAATGGCGGTCACCGTCCTTGTCGGTGTCGGTCGGCCCCTCATAATCAGTCGAGGGCGAGCCGGGCCAATAGGGGATGCCGGGCGAATTCTTGATGACGGCATCGCGCAGCACGCGGTCGAACAGCACCGCCATGCCGGTGCCGATCCGCTCCTGCTCGTCCGGGCCGACCGCCTTCTTGAACGCCTTGCGATCCGACCAGTTTTCCCAGCCCGACAGCACCTCATTATTGCCCGCCCAGATGACCAGCGAGGGGTGCGACTGGAGCCGGGCGACCTGTTCCTCGGCCTCGATGCGGACATTTTCGCGGAACTTGGCGTCGGGGGGCGTCACGCTGCCGCCGAACATGAAATCCTGCCAGACCATCAGGCCCAGCGCGTCGGCGGCGTCGTAGAAGCTGTCCTCGGGATAATAGCCGCCGCCCCAGATGCGGACCATGTTCATGTTCGCCTTGACCGCCTTTTCCAGCATGGCGCGCTCGGTCGCGGCGGCGACGCGCGCGGGGAAGGCATCGAAGGGGATGACGTTGCTGCCCTTGGCGAAGATGACGTTGCCGTTGATCTTCAGGCCGAAGCTGCCGTCCTTCCGGACCAGCTCGACGGTGCGCAGCCCGGTGCGCTTCTCGACCGCATCGGCCCCCGTCAGCGTGGCATTGACGGTATAGAGCGGATGCGCGCCGAAGCCGATCGGCTGCCAGCGTTGCGGCCGGGCGATCGAGACGGGGACGACCACGTCATTCTCGCCCGGCTGGAGCGCCACGTCGCGGCGGACGCGGATGCGGCGGCCGTCGGGGCCGGTGACGGTCACGTCCATCCGGCCGGTCTGCGCGCGGTCGGCCACCACCGAGGCGCGGGCGAGGATTCGCGCCTCGGCGTCGGTTAGCGCCTCCTGCTCGATCCGCAGATTGTCGATCCGCGCGGCGTCCCACGCCTCCAGCCGGACCGAGCGCCAGATGCCCACATCGACGATGCGCGGCGCCCAGTCCCAGCCATATTGGTATTTGGGTTTACGGATATAGGGCGAGGTCTGCTTGCCCTTGGGCTCGTCGCCATAGGGGGAGTCATATTCGCCGGGTAGCGGGTTCTTCTCGGCCAGCACCATCGGCTGGAGCGTCTTGATCGGCGAGGCGAAGCTGACCACCACCTCGTTCGCGCCCGCCTTCAGCAGCGGCTTGGCATCCGCCCGCCAGCGGCGATGCGCATTGTCGGCGGACAGGAGCGGCTGGCCGTTGACCGTGACGGTCGCGAAGGTGTCGAGCCCGTCGAACACCAGGTCCAGATGATCGCGGCGCAGCATCTCGGGCGTGACGTCCAGCGTGGTGCGATATTGCCAGCCGGTCAGGCCCGCCCACTGGATGGGGGCCTCGTTCGCGCCCTTATAGGGATCGGGCACGATCTTCGCGGCGATCAGGTCCTGCTGCACGCTGCCCGGCACGGTGGCGGCCAGCCAGTTCGCCGCCTGCGGATGCGCGCGCGCGGCGTCGGCGTCTTTGGGATCGATCCGCACCTGCCAGCGGTCGAGCGTCGCCACCGTCTTGGGCGCGGCGAGCGCGGGGAAGGGCAAGGCGAGCGCGGCCAGGATCAGGCCGAGACGATGTTTCAAGACGATTTCCCCGGAAGCTGCATCGGTGCGCGGACGAAGCCTCGCACGGCAAAGGACATGGAACCAAAAGGCCGGACCCGGCCGGACCGGCGGCGGGCACGCGCGACGGCGGCGGACATGGTCCCCGCTCGCATCAGGCTCTTTCTCGCCATCCGTCACCCCCGCAATCCACCGGCTTGTCGCGTGCCGGTATTCTCATGGTATGTTTTGGTATCATGGCAAGGCGGGAAGGGGGCGTCCACCCATTTTCTGGGGGGATCGCGAACCGGGCGGTGATGCAACCGATTGACGGGTCAATGCGCCATGCCGAGCGCCAGCAATGCGACGATCCAGATCAGCAGAACGGCCGCCGCCATCACCCCGACGACCAGCGTCATCACCAGCCCCGCCAGCGGACCCAGGCCATAGGCGCCGCGAATCTGGAGGAAGAGATGCACGGGAAAGGCGAGCATCAGCAAGCCCAGGCCGGGCAGATGCGCCAGCTTCGTCCAGAGGATCATGACGACCATCAGCAGACTGACGAAGCTGAGCGAATAGGTGACGAAGACGGCATGGTCGAACATCGCCAGCCCGCGCTTCCACAGGAAGAACAGGCGCATGAACGGCATCGACAACAGGATCAGCGCCCAGGAGAATTTATAGCCGTTCGCCTCCATCTTGAAGAGGAGGAATTCGGGATCGCGAACCGCATGGGCGATCTTTTCGTCGAGTGATTTCCAGCCGGTGATGACTTGGGCCTCCTGCGCGCCATGGCCCGACGCGGCCCCGCCCCCGCCCCCGCCCAGCGCCATGGCGGTGAATTCCAGATCATGCTGCCGTTTGACCAGGGTCGCACGCTCGCCGTCGAGCGCCGCGGTATCGCGTTTCGCGGCGATGGCGCCGGCGCGTTGCCGGTCGATCGCCGCGATGCGACGCTCGGTCGTGGCGACCTCGGCGCGAAGCTCGGTCGCGGCCTCCTGCGTGCCGGGGGCGTGGAAGGTCGCGAACCCGCCGAGCACTGAATAGGCGATGTAGAGCAGGAAGACGCTGAACAGATACAGCGCCAGCGGCGACAGGAAGCGACGGCGCTCGCCCGCGATATAGCGGCGGGTCAGCTCGCCGGGCCGGGTGACGAGCTTGGCCATGGTGCGCCACACCTGTCCCTCGATATGCAGGACGCCGTGGCTGAAGTCATGCCACCAGGCGCCCAGCGTCCGGTGGATATGCGCGGACTGGCCGCAGTCATGGCAGTAAGGACCGACCAGGCTTGCCCCGCAATTCAGGCACTTGTTCGCGACGTCTGCGTGCATTCCACCCCCTGTCGGTGCCGGACCCCGCCGACGAGACACGATAATTCGCCGCCTCGCGCAAGGGCAAAGATGCCCGGCCGAGCGGCCTCAGCCCTGTGTCGACAGGCGCGTGTCGATCAGGTCCAGCTCGCGACCCAGACGCTGCGCCGTTTCCGACCCGATGGCGCGCGCGTTGAGCAGCTCGAACACCACTCGCCGCTCGGCACGGATCGCCGCCAGCCGCATCCGCCGCTCGACATCCTCCAGGCGGCGGGCGTCGGGATCGTCGTCGCCCTCCAGCGTGTCGATCCGGCTGCGATAGCCGTCCATCAGGCGCGAGGCGATCTCGACATATTGGTCGGCATCCTCGCGCCCCTCGGCCATTTCGTGCTGGAAGCGTTCCAGCTCGGCGATCGCGGCCTTGGCGGCGGCGACGCGGGTGCGGTCGAGTTCGCTGATCCCGTCCTCGCTGGGCAGCGCCAGCCCGCGCAGCAGCAGCGGCAGGGTCAGGCTGGCGATCACCAGCGAACACAAGATGACCCCGCATGCCAGGAAGATCACCAGATCGCGCGCCGGAAAGGGCGTGCCGTCGTTCAGCGTCAGCGGCAGGGTCAGCGCACCCGCCAGGGTGATCGCCCCGCGCGCGCCCGCGACCGACATGGCGGTGATGACCCGGCGCGGCGGGCTGGTCCGGTTGGGCAGATGCCGCTCGCGGAACAGCGTCAGGCGCAGCGCGACCCAGGTCCACAGGAAGCGCAGCCCCGCCAGCCCGGTGACGATCGCGACGACGTACAGCCCCAGCCACCAGGGGCTGAGATGGCCAGTCAGCATCACCGTGTCGCGCGCGCCCGCAAAGACCTGTGGCAACTGCTCGCCGAGCAGCACGAAGATGATGCCGTTCAGCGTGAATTGCAGCATGTCCCACACCGCCTGCCGCCGGATGCGCGTCGCGGCCTTGGCACCCGAGGAGACGTTGGTGAACGACATGGCGATGCCCGCCGCCGCCGCCGCCAGCACGCCCGAACTCTCGACATGCTCGGCGACCATATAGGCGGCGAAGGGGATCAGCAGGCTGACCAGGATGTTCGAGCCGCTATCGTCGCCGAACCGCCGCGCGAAGACGCCCTTGGCGGTGACCGTGCCCCAGGCGATGGCGACGCCCAGCCCGACGCCCGACACCGCCATCCAGGCAAAGGTCAGCCCGGCATGGGCGAGCGAGAAGGTGCCGGTCAGCGCGGCGGCGACCGCAAAGCGCAGGCAGACCAGGCCCGAGGCGTCGTTGAGCAGCGACTCCCCCTCCAATATGTGCATCATCCGCTTGGGGATCGGCGCTTTCTGCGCGATTGCCGACACTGCGATCGGATCGGTCGGCGACACGACGGCGGCGAGCGCGAAGGCCACCGCATAGGGCACGGCCGGGATCATCCAGTGGATGAACAGCCCCATCCCCAGCACCGTCAGGAACACCAGCCCCAGGGCCAGCCCCAGCACCGCGCCCGCATCGCGAAACAGCTCATCCTTGGGAATGCGCCAGCCATCGAGGAAGAGCAGCGGCGGCACGAACAGCAGGAAGAAGATCTCGGGATCGAGCTCGACCCGGATCTGTGCGATCCCGCCGATCACCGCGCCCAGCGCGATCTGGACCAATGGGCGCGGCAGCGCGGAGGGCAGGATGCGCGAGACGACGCCGCTGATGACGACGGCGAGGAGAAGGAACAGGCTGAGCGTGACGACGTCCAATCGGGGACCTTTCGGGTGCAGCGGTTGGAGCGGCCGATGCGCGCCGAATGACGGACCGACCGAAGGATCAGCGATCGGCGGCCGATGGCCATGCCGAATCGCGCGAGTGGCGACCATGACATGGCGGGCAAGGCCGGTTCAACCCGTTAAACGGGGACGTCGGCCTGATCCATGTGCGAGACCCGTCCGGAGAAGTCGGACGATCAGGCCGCCTTGCGCATCGTGCGGTCGATCCGTGCCAGCGCCGCGAGGAACTGCTCGGCGCTGCGCCGCCAGGAAAATTCCTGGCCGAATGCCGCACAGCTCGTCCGGTCGAGCGTCAGCGCCCGCGTGATCGCCCGCTCCAGCGCCTCGTCCATCACCCCGACCTCGGGGCTCAATACGTCGAGCGGTCCCTGCACCGGCAGGGCGGCGACCGGCGTGCCGCAGGCCAGCGCCTCGATCATGACCAGCCCGAAGGTATCGGTGCGGCTGGGGAAGACGAACACATCCGCCGCGCGGTAGATCGCCGCCAGGTCCTCGCCGAACTTCGCGCCCAGGAAATGGACATCGGGATATTGGGCGGTCAGTGCGGTGCGCGCCGGGCCGTCGCCGACCACGACCCTGGTTCCCGGCACGTCGGTCGCGAGGAAGGCGGCGATATTCTTCTCGACCGCGACCCGCCCGGCATAGAGCTGCACCGGGCCGGGCAGACCTGCGACAAAGGCATCGCGCGGGCCGTCCGGCCGGAACAAGGCGGTATCGACTCCCCGCCCCCAATGGCGGCTCTGGGGCAGGTCATGCGCGGTCAGCGTTGCGGCCACGCTGGGCGTCGAGGCTAGGATCGCGGTCGAGGGCGCGTGGAACCAGCGGACATAGCGCCAGACGAATTCGGGATCGATCGCGCGGATTCGCGCGGCGACATACTCAGGGAACTGGGTGTGATAGGCGGTGGTGAAGGGCAGCCCCTGCGCCAGCGCCCAGCGCCGCGCCAGCAGGCCCAGTGGCCCCTCGGTCGCGATATGGATGGCATCGGGCAGGAACTCGCCCAGCGTCCGCCCGACCACGCCGGGGCCCGGCAGCGCCAGCCGGATTTCGGGATAGGTCGGGCAGGGGACCGAGACATAGCGATCGGGCGAGACGATGCACAGCTCATGCCCCATCGCGCGCAGCTCGGCCGCGACCGATTGCAGGGTGCGGACCACACCATTGACCTGCGGGCTCCAGGCGTCGGTGACGATCGCGATGCGCATTCGGTGTGTCCTTCCCCGGTCAGGCGGCGATGGCGGCGGCGAGCGGCTGGTTGCGCCGTGCCTCCATCTCGTCGCCCCAGTGCAGGATCTCCATCGTGCCGTCGAAATGCTCGACCAGCGCGGTGCAGCCCTCCACCCAATCACCGTCATTATAATAGGTGACGCCGTTGATGTCTCGGATTTCGGCGGTGTGGATATGGCCGCAAACCACGCCATCGACGCCGCGCGCACCCGCCGCATGGGCGACGACTTCCTCGAAATGCGAGATGAAGGCGACGGCGTTCTTCACCTTGGCCTTGGCGTGCTTGGACAGCGACCAATAGGGACGCTTCATCCACCGCCGGACGATGTTCACCCAGCGATTGACCTCCATCAGCGCGGTATAGGCGAAGTCGCCGACATGGGCGAGCCAGCGATGCGCCAGCGTGATCGCGTCGAACTCGTCGCCGTGCAGCACCAGCAGGCGGCGGCCGTCCGCCGTCTCGTGGATCGCCTTGCGGCAGATGGCGATGCCGCCGAAATCCATGCCGGTGAACTGGCGGAAGATCTCGTCGTGATTGCCGGGGATATAGACGACCCGGGTGCCGCGCTTGGCGCGCTTCAGCAGCCGCCACACCACGTCATTGTGCGCGGCGGGCCAGTAGAATTTCTTCTTCAGCCGCCAGCCGTCGATCATGTCGCCGACCAGATACATGGTCTCGCTGTCGACATGGTCCAGAAAGTCGATCAGCATTTCCGCATTGCAGCCGCGCGTGCCGAGATGGACGTCCGAAATCCAGATCGTGCGATAGCGGCGGCGCGCCTGGCCTTCGGGTTCGGGGGGCGCCGGCGCGCGGGGGATGAAGTCGAGAATGGCGGCGTCTTCGTGCAGCGAGCCATCGATCGGAATGCTGGTCATCGGCATCGGCGTTCCCCCACGCTAGGCGTTGGGAATGTCATGCCCGTCATCTGTGACGTGCGCGTCGCAGATCGGTGACAGGCGCGCAGCATTTTGATGACTCGTTAAAGTCACCGATCGCGAAAAAGCCCGCCGATCCTGGATCGACGGGCCTTTTCGTATCGTAAAGACGGAGGCGGCTTTTAGAAGCGCACCGCCACCGACGCCGCATAGGTCCGGCCGTTCTTGTAGAAGGCGGTCGGGCGGTCGCGGGTCGCGTTATACTGGTAATAGGTCTCGTCGAGCAGGTTCTGCGCATTGACGGTCAGCGTGATCTCCTTGGTCAGGTTCACACCCGCCGAGAAGTCGAGCTGGCTGTACGGCGCCACCATTTCGCGCGAGTTCAGGCGGCCGATCGTGCGGAAATAGCTCGAGCGATAATTGTAGCTGAGCCGCGCCTGGAAGATCCCGCTCTCGAAATAGGGGATCACATTGACGGTGTGACGCGACAGATAGGGCAGGTTGAGCGACGCGCCGGTCGAGTCGACCGACGAGGTCGAGCTGTCCTGGTACGAATAGTTCGCCTGGATGCCGAAGCCGCCCCAGATCTCGGTCTGACCCGACACCAGCGCGCCGTTGACCTTCGCCTTGCCGCCGTTGATCGGCTGGTTGACGCTATAGGTCGTCAACCGGTTCTGCAACGAGTTGAAGAACACCGCATTGGTGCGCGTGTTGATGATGTAGTTCGAGATGTCGCGACGGAAGAGTTCGACCGCGATCAGCGAGCCGGCGCGCGGATACCATTCCGCGGTCAGTTCGTAATTGGTCGACTCATACGGCTTCAGGTTCGGATTGCCGCCGCCGCCATCGAGGGTGACGTCGTTGAGCGAGGTCGCCGCCGCCAGATCCTGATAGCGCGGACGCGAGATCACCTGCGCGACCGAACCGCGAACCAGGAATTCGGGCGTGATCGAATAGGCGACGTTCACGCTGGGCAGGAACTTCAGGTAATCGGTGGTCGTGCTGGTGGGCACCGGCACCGGATTGACCGTGTTGGACAGCGTCAGCGCATAGTTGGACTTGTCGCGGGTATAGACCAGACGACCACCGATATTGCCGCGCAGGCCGCCCTGTTCGAAATTGGCCTGGACATAGGAGGCGATGACCGTCTCGCGCACCTTGGTCGAGGCGCCGACCTTGTTGACCAGCGGGCTGTTGATCGACTTTGCGAGGATGTCGATCACGGCCTGGTCGGGCAGGTTCAGATATTTGGTGGCATTGCCCATGCCGCCGCTGCCGTCGAACACGCCATCGGGCGTGACGAGGGTGGTGACGCCCAGCTGGTCCACGGTCTGCGAGCTGGTCTTGTAGGTGTTGATGCCGCGCGCATCGACGCGGTTGACGTGATCGGTCACGCGGCTGCCCAGCAGGATCTGGGTGAACGGGCCGAAGCTGACCGGGATGGTCGCGTCATAGCCGCCGAAGATGTCGCGGTCGGTCGTGACGCTGTAATCCAGGCCGCCGATCTGCGCGCCGTTCAGCTGCTGGCCGTTGATGACGACCGGGCGGCCCTCAATCTGGGCCGGATTGTTGTTCGGGTTGGTGAAGTAATTCGCCGGGTTGGTCAGGTCTCCCGTGAAGTTCACCGTCGCCGAGGTGGGCGTGAAGGCATAGTTGAACGGCAGCTTGGTCTGCACGTTGAACAGATATTCGGGGTTGCGGCCGCCGGTCGCCTTCGACCAGCCGCCCGCGAAGTTGATCTTCGTGCCGTCATCGCCTTCCCAGTCGGCGAAGAAGTTGAGGTTGTCGGTCTTCAGCTTGGTCTTGCGGACCAGCGTGTCGAGCTGGGCCGACTGGTTCGGCGCAGCGGCGAAGCTGGCCGAGTTGACGACGCCGTTGCTGACATTGGCGGTCTGTAGCACGCTGCCGGTCCAGGCGACCGGGATGGTGTACATCGACTGGCTGTAATTGTTGTAGTTGCCGTCGATGTGCAGCCCGTTCAGGGTCAGCGTCAGATTGTCGGCCGGGCGATACTGCACGGTGCCCGACACGCTGGCGCGCTCGCGGGTCTGCTGGAAATAGGCATAGTTGATGCCGAAGGGGGCGACCGCCTTGATCAGGTCTTCCTTCGACCCGCCGGTGACGGTGGCGTTCGGGTTCAGCAGGATGCCCTGGCCGCTCGCGTCGCGACGCACGCTGCCGTCGCTGTTCTTCTGGAAGAAGTCCGCGCCGCTCTGATAGCCGAAGAACTCTACGCCCGCGCGGGTCAGGTTCTGCTTGTCATAGGTGGCGGCGACCAGGAAGCCGAAATTATTGGCTTCGTTGTGCCAGCTATAGAGGCCCGATCCGCGGATATTACCCTTTTCGGAACGGTCGTTATAGGTGTAGCCGCCCGAGGCGAAGACCGAATTGGCCGCCAGGTCGAGCGGACGGCGGGTGCGCACGATCACGGTGCCGCCCAGGCTGCCCTCTTCGATACGGGGTTCGGGCGACTTGTAGACTTCGAGCCGGTCGACCAGTTCGGGGGCGAGCAGCGAATAGTTGAAGGTGCGGCTGGACGGGTCGTTGTCGTTGCCGCCCCAGTCGGCCGAGGCGAGCGCATGGCCGTCGAGCAGCATGCGGTTGAGCGCGGGATCGGTGCCGAGGATGGCGACCTTCTCACCCTCGCCGAAGCGGCGGTCGATGCTGACGCCCGGAATGTGCGACAGCGATTCCGCGACGTTGCGGTCGGGGAACTTGCCCACGTCCTCGGCGGTGATCACGTCGACGACGGCGTTGGCCTCGCGCTTGACGTTGATGGCGTTGCGAAGGCTCTGGCGGATGCCGGTGACCACGACGTCGCCATCGGTATACGACTGGTCACTTCCGACTGCGGTCTGAGTCGGTGCCTGATTCGTGGTCTGTGCGAATGCGGTACCCTGAAGTCCGGCGAGCGCGGTCGCCGTCAGGATCATGCTGCGAAAGCTCAACATGTTCAAATCCCCCCAAATTCCCTCGCGCCATCCCGCGAATTGTGCCTGTTACCGTCGCAGGGAGATGAATGGCGTCCTCCCTCGAAAGCATTTTTTATACTATATGCTTGACGACCAACGTGTAACCAAACTGACATTGGTCCGTAAACGGAAAAAATCAGGCTGATCCCGTCATGGGACCATTGGGCTGGCACATCGTGGGACATGCTGCTTAAATGGCAGGGTTCCGGTCGTTCCTGGGGAGGAGGACTGGCTATGGCTATCATGACGAGGGGATGCCCATGACGGCGATGCCGCGACCGCTTCTGGAAATCTGTGTCGATGATGCCGACGGCGTCGCGGCGGCCGTGGTGGGGGGCGCGGATCGGATCGAATTGTGCGGCGCGCTGGGGCTGGGCGGGCTGACCCCCTCGGCGGCGCTGGTCGCGCAGGCGGTGCGGTCGGGGGTGCCGGTCCATGCGATGGTCCGACCGCGCGAAGGCGATTTCCGTTACGACGCCGACGAGGTCGCGATGGCGACCGACGAAATCCGGCGGATGATCGCCATGGGGGTTGCGGGTGTCGTGGTCGGGGCGATGGCCGACGACCGGTCGCTCGACCTGGACGTGCTGGCGGCCTGGCGGGACGCGGCGGATGGCGTGGCCATCGTGCTGCACCGCGCCGTCGATCTCGTCGCCGATCCGGTCGCGGCGGTCCATGCCGTCGCGGCCATCGGCTATGACCATATCCTGACCTCGGGCGGCGAAGCGACCGCCCAGGCCGGGGCCGAGACGATCGCGGCGATGGTCGCGGCGGCGGATGGGCGGTTGGCGATCATCGCCGGATCGGGTGTTTCGTCCGACAATGCCGCCGCCCTGATCGCGCGGACCGGCGTCGACGCGGTCCATGCCTCGGCCAGCGTCCGGCAGGATTGGGGGGACCCGCGGATCGCCGCCATGGGTTTCGGGGGCGGCGACCGGCGCCGGACCAGCCCCGAAAAGATCGCGGCGTTGCGGCAGGCTATCGGAGGGAAATAACATCCAATGTATGCCAAATATAATACCTATTGCCCACATGGTCCTGCTGCGATAAGCCTTTGTGCGAAGCGGGGCGCGGCATGAGCGACGTCCGGGCAAAGGGGGATGGCGCGGCCATGACATTCTCGGCGCAGGTCGGCTCCTTCCGAAAGGGGAACCCCGCGCCGTTATACCTTCAGCTCCAGCAGCTGCTGCGCGACGCCATCACCAGCAACGTCCTAGCCGAGGACGACGCGATCCCCGCCGAGCGCGATCTGGCGATCGAATATGACGTGTCGCGGATCACCGTGCGCAAGGCGATCGGCGGCCTAGTCGAAGAGGGGTTGCTGACCCGCAGGCGCGGCGCCGGGACCTTCGTCGCGGGCCGGGTGGAGAAGAGCTTCTCCAAGCTGTCCTCCTTCTCCGAGGATATGATCGCGCGCGGCCGCACGCCGAGCAGTCAGTGGGTCAGCCGCGCACCGGGCACGGTGACGCCCGAGGAGGCGCTGTCGCTGGGCCTGTCGCCGGGCGCGCCGGTCTATCGGTTCCAGCGGGTCCGCTTTGCCGACGAGGTGCCGATGGCGATCGAGGTTTCGACCATCGCCGGTTTCGCGCTCCCCTCGGTCGAGGCGGTCGACCGGTCGCTCTATGCGGCGCTGGAGCGGACCGGCAACCGGCCGATCCGCGCGCTCCAGCGGCTGCGCGCGGTGCCGTTCGGGGCGGACCATGCCAAGATGCTGGATGTCGATCCGGGCCATGCGGGCCTGTTGATCGAGCGCCGCGGATTTCTACGCGATGGACGGGCGGTGGAATATACCCAGTCCTTCTATCGCGGCGATGCCTATGATTTCGTCGCGGAGTTAACCGATGTCTGATGTGATGACCGCCGGTAGTGCGGGGACCAGCACCCTGATGGGAGCGGAAGCGGGGGAGGCGCCGCAGGCGATCGCCCGGCTGCTCGCGCGCAATGCGCCGACCGTCAAGGCGCTGGCCGAACGGCTGCGTGCCGCCCCGCCGCCGGTGATCGTCACGATCGCCCGTGGATCGTCGGATCACGCCGCGACCTACGGCAAATATATCCTGGAAACCAAGACCGGCGTGCCGGTGTCGTCGGCGGCGCCCTCGGTCGCGTCGATCTTCGAGACGCCGATGAAGGTGCAGGGCGCGCTGGTCATCGCCATCTCGCAGTCGGGGCGCAGCCCGGACTTGCTGGCGACGGTCGAGGCGTATCGCGCGGGCGGCGCGCATATCGTCGCGCTGGTCAATGACGAGGAATCGCCGCTGGCGACCGGCGCCGACACCTTCCTGCCGCTGTCGGCGGGTCCCGAAAAGGCCGTCGCCGCCACCAAGTCCTGCCTGACCGCGCTGGCCGGTCTGGCGCAGTTGGCCGCCGCCTGGGCGGGCGACGAGACGCTGGAAGCGGCGCTCGCCGATCTGCCCGGTCAGGTCGAGCAGGCGCTGGGCCTCGACTGGTCTCCGGCGGTCGAGGGTCTGCGCGAACTCAGCCAGATGTTCGTGCTGGGTCGCGGCTATGGCTACGGCGTGGCGCAGGAAGCCGCGCTGAAGCTCAAGGAAACCTGCTCGATCCAGGCCGAGCCGTTCAGCGCCGCCGAGGTTCGCCACGGTCCGATGCGCATCGTCGAGCCCGGCTATTCGGTGCTGGGCTTCGCCACCTCGGACGTGGCGGGCGAGGATGTGAAGGCGGTCGCCGACCAGTTCCAGGCGCGCGGCGCAAAGCCGTTCGTCGCGGGGCAGGGCGGTGCGCTGCCCATGGTCGCTGGCCACCCCGCGCTGGAGCCGATTTCGATGCTCGCCAGCTTCTACCGCATGGTCGAGGCGCTGGCGCTCGCCCGTGGCATGGACCCCGACTCGCCGCCGCATCTGCAGAAAGTGACCCGCACGCTATGACCCGCTTCCGTTTCGTCAACGGCCATGTCGCGACCTCCGGCGGCGTCCTGCCGGGTGCGGAGATCGTCGTGGACGGCGATCGCATTGCGTCGATCGGCGCGGTCGAGGGTTCGGACGACACGATCGACCTGAACGGCGGCTGGGTCGTCCCCGGCTATATCGACACCCAGGTCAATGGCGGCGGCGGCGTGCTGTTCAACGACCGGCTGGACGTGGACGGCATCGCGACCATGGCGGCGGCGCATGCCGTCTATGGCACCACCGCGATGCTGCCGACCTTGGTCAGCGAAACCCCCGACAAGATCGCCCGCGCGCTCGACGCGATCGACGAGGCGATCGAGGCGAAGGTGCCGGGCGTCATCGGCATCCATGTCGAGGGGCCGGTGCTCAACCCGGCGCGCAAGGGCATCCACGATCCGACGCGGTTCCGCGATCTGGACGAGGAGATGATCGCCGTCCTTACCCGCCCGCGCCGTGGCAAGGTCATGCTGACCATCGCGCCCGAGCGGGTGCCGGTCGACACGATCCGCCGTCTGGTCGAAGCGGGCGTGCTGGTCAGCGCCGGGCATACCGAGGCCAGCTATGAGCAGGCGATGGCGGCGTTCGATGTCGGGCTGTCCGGCATCACCCACCTCTACAACGCCATGCCCGCCATGCAGCAGCGCGTGCCGGGGCTGGCGGGCGCGACGCTCGACGATCCGCGCCCCTATTCGGGGCTGATCATCGACGGCTTCCACGTCTCCGCGCCGATGCTGCGGCTGGCGCTGAAGGCGCGGCCGTTCGACAGACTGATGCTGGTCACGGACGCCATGTCGTCGGTCGGCGCGGTGGAGAAGGACTTCGTCCTGCACGGCCGTCATATCGACGTGTCAGGCGGCAAGTGCACCTATACCGACGGCACGCTGGCGGGATCGGATCTCGACATGGGCTCGGCGGTCGCCAATGCCGTCGAGCAGCTGCGGATCACCGTCGACCAGGCCGCCGCGATGGCGGCGACCAACCCGGCGGCGTTCCTGGGCCTGTCGGACGAGCGGGGCGCGCTCGGCGTCGGCCTGCGCGCCGACTGGGTGGTGCTCGACGCCGCGCTCAAGCCCGTCGATACGCGGATCGCCGCATGACGGTTGCGCGCCGCGACCTTCTGCTGGGCAGCGCGGTGGTGGGGCTGGCGGGCGGCATTCCGTCCGCCCCGCTCTTCGCCGCCGATCGCCGCCCGGCGGACGGCGCGGGCGCGCTTCCCATGCCCGCCCCGGTGGACCGGCTGCCGCCCGCGCTGCCGGTGCAGGATGCTGGCCGGGTCCTGATGGATCGCGGCTGGCTGTTCCACGAGGGCGATGTCGAGCCCGCGCGGCTCGATACGCACAATGCGACCTATCTGTCGGTCAAGGCGGGCAATGCGCGCGGCGCGGCGGCGGTCGATTATGACGACAGCGACTGGCAGGCGGTCGACCTGCCGCACGACTGGGCCTCGTTCCAGCCCTTCGTGGAAACCGCCAATGTCGCGCAAGGCTATCGCCCGCGCGGGATCGGCTGGTATCGGCGCAGCTTCCGGCTGGACCCGGCCCTGCGCGGGCGGCGGATCGAGCTGGAATTCGGCGGGATCGCGACCTTTGCGACCATCTGGGTCAATGGCAGCGTCGTCTCGCACAATTTCTCCGGCTATAACGCCGTCCGCATCGACCTGACCCCGTTCGCGCGGTTCGGCGACGAGGCCAATGTCGTGGCCGTCCGCGTCGACGCCGATGCGATGGAGGGCTGGTGGTATGAAGGCGCGGGCCTTTATCGCCATGTCTGGCTGGGCGACTATGCGCCCGTCTCGATCGCGACCGACGGCGTCCATTGCGACCCGCGCAAGCGCGACGGCGGCTGGCATGTCCCCGTCGCGGTGACGCTGGCCAGCATTGTCGAAACCGACAGTCCCGTGACGGTCGAGGCACGGCTGCTCGATCCGCAGGGCAAGGTGGTGGCGCAGGGCCAGGCCCAGGCGACCGTGCCGTCGCTGGACGAAGGGCGCGCCGCGCTCGACCTGTCGGTGGCCGATCCGGTGCTCTGGTCGGTCGAACGGCCGACGCTGTACACGGTCGAGGTGCGGCTGCTGCGCGACGGACAGGTGGCGGACGAACGCCGCGTGCCGATCGGGTTCCGCACGATCCGCTTCGACGCGAACCGGGGTTTCTTCCTCAACGACCGGCCCGTCAAGCTGAAGGGCGTCTGCCTGCATCAGGATCATGCGGGCGTGGGTACGGCACTTCCCGACGCGCTGATCGGCTGGCGGCTCGAGCGGCTGAAGGCGATGGGGTGCAACGCGGTGCGTTCCAGCCACAATGCGCCCACGCCCGAGCTGCTCGACTGGTGCGACCGGCTGGGCCTGCTGGTCATGAACGAGAACCGGCAGTTCAATCCGGCGCCCGAATATCGCGCGCAGCTGGAATGGCTGGTCCGGCGCGACCGCAACCATCCCTCGGTCATCCTGTGGTCGGTCTTCAACGAGGAACCGATGCAGGGCACCCCGGCGGGGGTCGAGATGGTCAAGCGCATGGCGCATTGGGTGCGCGCGCTGGACGACAGCCGCCCGGTGACGGCGGCGATGAACGGGGCCTTTTTCGATCCCGTCAACGTCGCGCAGGTCGTCGATGTGACCGGCTTCAACTATTATCAGGGCGATTACGACCGCTATCACCAGCTGAACCCGGCCAAGCCGATGACCAGCTCGGAGGATACCAGCGCGTTCATGACGCGCGGCGCGTTCGAGAGCGACCCGGCGCGCCACATCGCGTCGAGCTACGATATCGAGGCGGCGAGCTGGGGCGACACCCATCGCGGCGCCTGGAAGAAGATCGCCGATCGCCCCTTCGTCGCGGGCGGCTTCGTGTGGACCGGCTTCGACTATCATGGCGAGCCGACGCCCTATGAATGGCCGACCATCGCCAGCTTCTTCGGCATCCTGGACCTCTGCGGCTTTCCCAAGACCGCGTTCGACATCCACCGCGCCGCCTGGGTCGATGACGCGCCCGTCGTGGCGATCGCGCCGCACTGGAGCTGGCCGGGACGCGAGGGCAAGCCGACCAAGGTCATGGTCCTGTCGAACGCCGAGCGCGTCGTCCTTCGCCTGAACGGCAAGACGGTGGGCGAGGGCGCGGTCGACCGGCTGATGGGCAATGAATGGACCATCCCCTATGCGCCGGGCCGGATCGAGGCGATCGCCTATCGCGGCGGGCGCGAGGTCGCGCGGGCCGCGCATGAGACGGTCGGCGTGCCGGTGGCGCTGCGCCTGACGCCCGCGCGCACCGTGATGGCGGGCGATACCGAGGATGCGCAGGCGATCACCATCGATGCGATCGACGCGCATGGACGCCATGTCCCGACCGCCAATCTGATGGCCCGCTTCACCATTGAGGGCGGGGCGATCATCGGCCTGGGCAATGGCGATCCCAACAGCCATGAGCCCGAAAAGGGCGATCGGCGCTCGCTGTTCAACGGGCTGGCCCAGATGATCGTGCGGCCCGACACCGGGCGCGGGCGGATCACCATCCGCGCCACGGCGGACGGGCTGAGGCCCGCCACCCTGCGGCTCGACCGGCTGGGCGTGACGCCGCGCGCGCAGGTGCCGGTGCTGGCGGGGGACATGGACGTGCGCGACTGGCGGCGTTCGCCCCGGCTGGACGCCAGGCCTTCGCCCGACCTCGCGCCCGCCGCCAGCGACAATAATGGCTGGGCCTTTGTCCGGGCGGGAACGCCGACCCCGGCGGAGGGGGCGGGGTGGCGCGTCTATCGCACCGTCCTCACGCCCCGCCGGGCCGTCGCGGCGCGCGGCGGCACGTTGAGCTTCGCCTCGGTGGGCGGCATGGCCAGCCTGTGGGTCGACGGACGGCTGGTCGCCGAGAAGCGCGATCCCCGGCCGGGCCCGCTGACCGCCGCGCTGCCGGCCGGGTCGGGCAAGCGGACGATCGCGCTGATCGTCGCGGGACTGGGCAATATCGAAAGCGGTCTGCTGGGCCGGGTGACGATCCGTCCACGCTGATGCGGGGGGCGGGCGATCGTCGCGGGGGAAGGAATGCAGTTTGGCAAAGAGTGACGTGCGATGAGTGACCTGACCATTTTTGCCCCGCTGGCGGGTTGGGTGATGCCGCTGGCGCAGGTGCCCGATCCGGTTTTCGCCGAGAAGATGCTGGGCGACGGCATCGCCATCGATCCGGTGAACGACGCGCTCTGCGCCCCGTGCGACGCCACGGTGCTGACCGTGCACGACGCCGGGCATGCGGTGACGCTGCGCAGCACCGAGGGCTTCGAGCTGATCTGCCATATCGGCATCGACACCGTGTCGCTGGGCGGCCAGGGTCTGACCCCGCAGGTGCAGGCGGGCGCCAAGGTGCTGGCGGGGCAGCCGCTGATCCGCTTCGACCTCGATTATCTCGTCCGCCACGCACCCGCCGTGGTGACGCCGGTCATCGTCGCGGACGCCACCCGCTACGGAGTCGAGCCGATCGCCACGGGGCTGGTCGCGGTCGGCGATCCGCTGCTGCGTGTCGTGCCGCTCGCCGCCGAGGCCCTGGTCGCCGAGGAGAGCGGGGAGACGCTGGTCGAGGAGATGACGGTCGCGCTGTCGCACGGCCTCCATGCCCGTCCCGCCGCCAGGCTGGTCGAGGCGGTCCGGCGGCATGAGGCGCGCGTCACCTTGTCGCATGGCGAGCGCAGCGCCTCGGCGCTGAGCGCGGTCGGCCTGCTGGGGCTGGGGCTGGGGCATGGCACGACGGTACGGATCGAGGCGAACGGCCCGCAGGCCGCCGCCGCTCTGGCCGAGGTCGTCGCCTTTCTGGGCGACGCGACGCCCGAGGAAACCCCGGTCGAGGCGCCCGAGCCCGCACGCGGCGAAGGACCGGGCCTGGGCGGCGTGCCCGCCGCGCCCGGCCTGGCGGTCGGGCCGATCCACCGGCTGACCCGCGCGGCGATTCCGGTCGAGACCGTCGCGGCAAGCGCCGAGGAAGAGCGCGCCAGGCTGACCGATGCGCTGGCCCGGGTCCGCGAAGGGCTGGTGCTGGCGGCTGCGGCGGGCGGCGCGCGCGGCGGCGTGATGGCGGCGCATGGCGCGATGCTGGCCGATCCCACGCTGACCGAGGCTGCGCTGGCCGGGGTCGCTCGCGGCCTGAGCGCGGGCGTCGCCTGGCAGGAGGCGATCGCCGAGCAGGTCAAGGTGCTGGTGTCGAGCGGCGACCGCCGCATCGCCGAGCGCGCCGACGATCTGCGCGATCTGGAACGTCATGTCCTGGCGGCGCTGGCCGGGCTGCCGATCGAGGGGCCGAGCGTTCCCGCCGGGGCGATCCTGGTCGCCGAGGATTTGTTGCCCAGCCAGGTCGCCGCGCTGGATGCGGGCGTCGTCGCGGGGATCGCGCTGGTCAAGGGCGGTCCGACCTCGCACGCCGCGATCCTGGCGGCGGGCATGGGCCTGCCCATGGCGGTGGCGTTCGGCGATCCGCTCGCCGCGCTGGGGGATGGCCGGGTGATCGTGCTCGACGCCGATCGCGGGCTGATCGATCCCGAACCCGATGCCGACGCGCAGGGCCAGGCCCGCGACACCATCGCGCGCCGCAAGGCCGAGATGGAGGCGGCACGCGCCGCACAGGGGCCGTGCCGCATGGCGGACGGCACCCGGATCGAGATGTTCGCCAATCTGGGCTCGGTCGCCGATGCCGAGGCGGCGGTGGCCGAAGGGGCGGAGGGCTGCGGCCTGCTCCGCACCGAATTCCTGTTCCTGGAACGCGCGACCGCGCCGACCCGCGACGAACAGGCCCGCGATTACCAGGCGATCGCCGATGCGCTGGGCGACCGGCCGATGATCGTCCGGCTGCTCGATGTCGGCGGCGACAAGCCCGCACCCTATATGGACCTGCCCGTCGAGGAGAATCCGGCGCTGGGCCTGCGCGGCATTCGCGTGTCGCTCGCCGATCCGCAGCTTCTGGAGGATCAGGTCGGCGCGATCTTGGCGGTGCGCCAGCCCTGCCGGATCATGGCGCCGATGGTCGCCAGCCTGGCCGAGCTGGAGGCGGTCCGCGCCGTCGTCGAACGCCAGGGGGGGAAGGCCGAGGTCGGCGTCATGATCGAGACGCCCGCCGCCGCCATTTCCGCCGATATCCTCGCGCGCAAGGCCGATTTCTTCTCGATCGGCACCAACGACCTGACCCAATATACCCTGGCGATGGATCGCGGCAACGCGGCGGTGGCGGCGGGGGTCGACGGGCTTCATCCGGCCGTGCTGCGGCTGATCGGCACCACCTGCGAAGGCGCGGCCAAGCACGACACGCCGGTCGGCGTCTGCGGCTCGCTGGCCGCCGATCGTCTGGCCGTGCCGATCCTGCTGGGGCTGGGCGTCACCGAATTGTCGGTGCCCCCCGCGCGGGTCGCCGCGATCAAGGCGCTGGTCGGCAAGCTGGACATGGTCCGCTGCCGCGCCGCCGCGCTTCAGGCGACCGCCTTGCCCTCGGCCGCGGCGGTTCGCGCGCATATCACCACCATGCTTCAGGAGATCGGCGCATGAGCTCGCCCATGGCCTCGCTTCAGTCGCTCGGGCGGGCGCTGATGTTGCCCATCGCGGTCCTGCCGGTGGCGGGGCTGCTGCTCCGCCTGGGCCAGCCGGACATGCTGAACATCGCCTTCATGGCGAACGCGGGCAATGCGATCTTCGACAATCTGGGGCTGCTCTTCGCGGTCGGCGTCGCCACCGCCTTTGCCCGCGACGGCAATGGCGCGGCGGCGCTGGCGGGGATCACCTGCTATCTCGTGACGATCAAGGGGGCCGAGACGCTGATCGTCCCGCCCGCCGGGACCGGCGCGGGGCTGGCCAAGGACATCGCGGCCACCGTCGAGGCGGCCTGGCGGACCAAGTCGGTCCATCGCTTCGATGTGCCGGTGGGGATCGTCGCTGGGTTGATCGGCGGCAGCTTCTACAACCGTTTTGCGACGATCAAGATGCCGGAATATCTGGCCTTTTTCGGTGGCCGCCGGTTCGTGCCGATCATTTCGGGCATTGTCGGCCTGGGGCTGGCGGCGCTTCTGGGCGTGGCGTTCGGGCCGGTCAATACGGGCATCGATGCGATGAGCCAGGGCATCGTCCAGGCGGGCGGGCTGGGGCTGTTCGCGTTCGGCGTGCTGAACCGGCTGCTCGTCGTCACCGGGCTGCACCATATCCTGAACACCGTCGCCTATTTCGTGGTCGGCGACTATCAGGGCAAGACCGGCGACCTGACCCGCTTCTTCGCGGGTGATCCGACTGCGGGCGCGTTCATGAGCGGGTTCTTCCCGGTGATGATGTTCGGCCTGCCCGCCGCCTGCCTCGCCATGTATCACGAGGCGCTGCCCGAGCGGAAGAAGGCGGTCGGCGGCATGTTGTTCAGCCTGGCGCTGATGTCGTTCCTGACCGGCGTGACCGAGCCGATCGAGTTCAGCTTCATGTTCCTGGCGCCGGTCCTCTATGCCTTCCACGCGATCCTGACCGGCGTGTCGGAGGCGCTGATGAACGCGCTGGGCGTGCGGCTGGGCTATACTTTCTCGGCGGGCCTGTTCGACTATGTCATCAATTTCGGCAAGGCGACCAAGCCGCTGATGCTGATCCCGGTCGGCGCGGTCTATGCGCTG
This sequence comes from Sphingomonas sp. SORGH_AS_0870, assembly GCF_031453175.1. Lineage (NCBI taxonomy): Bacteria > Pseudomonadati > Pseudomonadota > Alphaproteobacteria > Sphingomonadales > Sphingomonadaceae > Sphingomonas > Sphingomonas sp. SORGH_AS_0870. The sequence goes on along the minus strand of NZ_JAVIYW010000002.1, from coordinate 3,161,359 downwards.
CTCTATTACGCGGTCTTCCGCTTCGCGATCCGCCGCTGGAACCTCCAGACGCCGGGCCGCGAGGCCGAGCCGATGGTCGAGAGCGGTGAGGCGGCGGCCGATCAGCCGGTGGTCGAGGGCGGACGCGGCGCGTCCTTCGTCGCAGCGATGGGCGGCGGCGCCAATCTCAGCGAGGTCGCGGCCTGCACCACCCGGCTCCGGCTGGTCGTCAACGACCCCGCACGGGTCGACGAGCCCGCGCTGAAGCGGCTGGGTGCGCGCGGCATCCTGCGCCCCTCCGCCAATGGCGTTCAGGTGGTGCTGGGGCCGGTCGCGGACACGGTCGCGATGGAGATGCGCGCTGCCATCCAGGCGGGCCATGGCCAGCCGGTCGCCGCACCGGTCGCGGTTGCGCCGGTTGCCGTCGCGCCGAGCCCCGCCGCCCCGGCGGCGGCCCCTGTGGCGAGCCTGCCCGACGCGCTGCTCGGCCTGCTGGGCGGGGCGGGCAATGTCCGTGCCGCCAGCCATCATGCGGGACGGTGGCGTGTCGAACTGGCCGATCCGACGCTCGTCGCCTCGGCCCCGGTCGCGCCGGTGCGGGCCATCGCCCATGTCGAGGGGAATGTCGTTCACCTTCTAGTCGACTGACCGGCAGGTGAATTGAACGTTAATGATATTGCTGCGGCCTGACCAAAGGATGTAGATGCGAACACTCTGATGTCATGGCGAATCTGTCGGATCTTTCGGTCGGGTTGCGGTGGAGAGTGTGCTTGGTTACGTTAACAGAGGGCAGCTTGGACGATAAGCGGCTCTACCGCGCCCCCGCGCTCGAAAAGGGGCTCGACATTCTGGAGCTGCTGGCGGCCGAGGAACATCCGCTGACCATGAGCGGGATCGTCAATCGGCTGGGCCGGTCGACGGGCGAGCTGTTCCGGATGATCCAGGTGCTGGAGCATCGCGGTTATGTGTCGCAGGGGCCGGACGGCTATGTCATGACCTCGCGGCTGTTCCATCTGGGGTTGAAGCGTCCGCCGGTGCGCAGCCTGATGGAACAGTCGCTTCCCGAAATGCGGCTGCTGGCCGACACGATCGGCCAGTCCTGCTATCTCTCCGTCCCGTCGGGCGCGGCATCCTCGGTCATCGCGCGGATGGAGGCGTGTACGGCGGTCGGCTTCTCGGTCCGCGTCGGCTATCGCCGGCCGCTCTACGACACCCCGTCGGGCGTCCTCCTCTATGCCATGCAGCCCGAACAGACCCGACGCGAATGGGAGGCGCTGTTCGACCCGCCGCTGTCGGAAGAGGCACGCGCCCGGCTGGTGGCGCAGGCGGATGCGGTGCGCGAACAGGGTTTCGTCCGGGTCGACAGCCCAGATCTGGTCGGCATGGTCGAACTGGCGGCCCCGATCATGCGCGGCGATCAGGCCATGGCGGTCCTGGCGGTCCCGTTCATCCGCATCACCGACGCGCCCGTCGACGAGGCCGCCGCGCTGCATCATCTGCGCGCGACCGCCGACCGCATCACGAATCAGCTGATCGGCAACGACGCGCGCATCTGACCCGCGCCTGGGTCCCCTCCCGCGTATCTTGGCGTGCAAAGCCGCTTGTCGCGACCGGGCCCGGCGGCGATAGAGCCGGTGCCCGATTGAACAAAAGCATGGAGCCGGGCTTTACCGGGCTGCGGAGCTTGTCGGTCGGCCGCGTACAGGGGGAATAGGTGCTGCTGAAATATTATAAGGGATCGTTCCTCTTCACCGCGATCTGTCTGGCGATCGCGGCCTGGCTGGGCTTTGAGAGCACGGGCACGCTGGCGGGAACGCTGGGCATATTGTGGATCGTGCTCGTGCTCGGCGTGCTGGAGGTGTCGCTGTCGTTCGACAATGCGGTGGTCAATGCCACGGTGCTGCGCGACATGGACGACAAATGGCGGCGGCGCTTCCTGACCTGGGGTATCCTGATTGCGGTGTTCGGGATGCGGATCGTCTTCCCGCTCGCCATCGTCGCGATCGCCGCGCATATGGGGCCGATCGAGGCGGTGAAGCTCGCCGCGGGCGATCCGGTCCGCTACGAACAGATCATCACCTCGGCCCATGTCGGGATTTCGGGGTTCGGCGGCAGCTTCCTGGCGATGGTCGGGCTGAACTTCTTCCTCGATGACGAGAAGGAGGACCATTGGCTCCCCGCGATCGAACGGCCGCTGGCGGCGCTGCGCGACATTTCGGGGCTGGCGATGGGGATCGTGCTGCTCGCGCTCTATGTCATCGGCCGGTTCATTCCGGCCGAGGAGGCGATGACCTTCCTGACCGCCGGGATCTTCGGCCTGCTGACCTATATCGCGGTCCATGCGGTCGGCGTGCTGCTGGAGGGCGATGGCGATGCGGCGACGGGCGCGGCGGCCAAGTCGGGCTTTGCCGCCTTCCTGTATCTGGAGGTGCTGGACGCCAGCTTCTCGTTCGACGGGGTGATCGGCGCCTTCGCCCTGTCGAACAATCTGTTCATCATCGCACTGGGGCTGGGGATCGGGGCGATGTTCGTCCGGTCGATGACGATCATGCTGGTCGATCACGGCACGCTGACCCAGTATCGCTATCTGGAGCATGGCGCCTTCTATGCGATCCTGGCGCTGGCGGCGATCATGCTGTTGTCGGTGCGGTTCCATATCCCGGAGACGATCACCGGCCTGATCGGCGCGACGGTCATCGGCCTGTCCTTCTGGGCGTCGGTGCGCAGCAACCGCAAGCATCCCGAACAGGCATTGGCCTCCGCCGATCCGGTCAAGGGCACCGGACGCTCGCCCGGCCACTGATCGCGCGCCGTCGTCGCGCAGGGGAACCGTTTCGCACCGCGAAGGATTTCCTTTGTGAACGGTTGGAGCGAGGGATCACGGCATGGCGGCAACTGCGATCGATGCCCTGCATCTGGACAAGGCCACGGCCGACCGTCCGCCCCTGACCGGCCTGTTCCTGAAGGAGCGCGGGCGCGACGTGATGACGGCGGACGACGTCGCCGCGCTGGAGTCCACGATCGACGAGGTGGTCGACCTGCCCGCGCGCCGGATCGTCATCCGCCGGGACGAACGGGTCCGGCACAGCAGCCTGCTGCTCGAAGGGGTGATGTGCCGGTATATGGACGACCGGCACGGCAACCGGCAGATCGTCGCCTTTCACGTGCCGGGCGATTTCGTCGACCTCCATGGCTTCGCGATGCGCTATCTCGACCATGAGGTGGCGACGCTGACCCGCGCCAAGGTGGCGCTGGCGGGCCATGACCGGCTGGACGAGATCGTCACGCATCGACCACGCCTGACGCGGCTCCTGTGGTTCTCGACGCTGCTCGACGCGGCGATGCACCGCGAATGGGTGTTCCGGCTAGGCCGGCTGGAGGCGGACGGGCGCGTCGCGCATCTGTTCTGCGAACTTCATGCGCGGCTCGCCATGGTCGATCTGGTGCGCGACGGCACGTTCCGCTTTCCGGTGACGCAGATCGATCTGGCCGAGGCGGCGGGGGTCACGCCGGTGCATCTGAACCGCGTGCTGCGGTCGCTGCGCGAGCGCGGGCTGATGACCTTTCGCAGCGGGGAGGTGCGGATGCTCAACATCGATGCGCTGGCGGCGCTTGCCGATTTCGATCCCGGCTATCTCTATGGCGGCGGCCCTAACATGATGGGTAAGGATATATGAGCGCGTCCCCCGGCCATTCCGGAATCCGATCCGATGCCGGACGGGCGACCGCGGAGGAGGGGCTGGTCATGCTCGACGGCCCCGATGGTGTCGCGGTCACGATGACGGCCGGAGCCGCGCGCCGGACGGGCGAGGCGTTGATCGCCGCTGCCGGGGTGGCGGAGGAGCAGAATCGGCGGCAAGGGTGATCCCGCGCGGAGGGATCGGGACTTTACCCCTCTGTTCAGGCGCTTATGGTGATGACTTCCGTGTCATGTCCGGGAGTTCCCATTGCGTCACCTGTCCCTTGCCCTTGTCCTGTCCACGCTGATGAGCCAAACCGCCATGGCTGCTCCCCCGCAGGCGGCGCAGGCGCCCGCCACCAATCCGCTGCTTTCCCCTTGGACCGGCCCCTATGGCGGCGTGCCGCCCTGGGACAAGGTGAAGCCCGAGCTGTTCCCCGCCGCGTTCGAAGCGGCGCTGGCCGAGCGCAGGCAGGAGTATGACCGGATCGCCAACGATCCGGCCAAGCCGAGCTTCGCCAATACCTTCGTGCCGATGCAGAATGCCGGACAGACGCTGAACCGCGTGATGACGCTGTTCGGGGTGATGACGGGCAATATGAACAATCCGGCCTATCAGGCGCTGGACCGCGAATGGTCGCCCAAATTGTCCAAGGCATCGGACGAGATCACCTTCAATCCCAAGCTGTTCGCGCGGATCGAGGCGATCTATAAGGCACGCGACACGAGCGGCCTCGACGCGCAGCAGAAGCGGCTGGTCACGCGCACCTATGACAGCTTCGTGCGGCAGGGGGCCAAGCTGACCCCGGCGCAGAAGGCCGAGCTGTCCGCCTTCAACCAGAATCTGGCGATCAATTTCAGCGAGTTCTCGCAGCGGCTGCTGGCGGACGAAGGCACCGCGATCATCGTCACCGACGAGGCGCGCCTTGCGGGCCTGCCCGACAGCGTGAAGGCGGTCGCCAAGGCGGCGGCGGCCGAGCGCGGGCAGCAGGGCTGGGCGATCGTCAACACCCGCTCGGCGGTCGATCCGGTGCTGACCTTCGCCACCGACCGGGCGCTGCGTGAGCAGGTGTGGCGCGCCTTCACCAAGCGCGGCGACAATGGCGACATCAACGATACCAAGGCGACGATCGCGCGTATCGTCCGGCTGCGCGCGAACCGGGCGCACCTGCTGGGCTTCAAGACGCATGCCGACTGGCGGATGCAGGACACCATGGCCAAGACTCCGGCCGCCGCGATGGACCTGATGATGCGCGTCTGGCCCGCCGCCAAGGCGCGCGTGGCGGAAGAGGTCCGCGACATGCAGGCGATCGCGGATAAGGATGGCGCGAAGATCACCATCGAGCCCTGGGATTATCGCTTCTATCAGGAGAAGGTCCGCAAGAGCCGCTACGATCTCGATCAGGCCGAGCTGAAGCCCTATTTCGAGCTGAACAACATCATCCAGGGTTCGCTCTATGCCGCGAACCGGCTCTATGGGCTGGAGTTCAAGGAGATCACCGGCACGGTGCCCGTCTTCGAGCCGAACATGCGCGTCTGGCATGTGACGCGCAACGGCAAGGAGGTCGGCCTGTTCTACCGCGATGATTTCGCGCGGACCGGCAAGCGTTCGGGCGCCTGGGCGAACACCTATCGCGGACAGCGCAACCTGCCGCCGGTGCAGAATGTCCTGTCGTCCAACAACAACAACTTCGCCAAGGGCGCGCCCGGCGAGCCGGTCCTCATCAGCCTGGACGATGCCGAGACGCTGTTCCACGAATTCGGCCACGCGATCCATGCGATGCTCCAGAACGTCACCTATCCGGGGCTGGCGGGCACGCCGCGCGACTTCGTGGAATATCCCAGCCAGGTGAACGAGCATTGGCTGCTGACCCGCGACGTGCTCGACAAATATGCCCGCCACTACAAGACCGGCCAGCCCATGCCGCAGGCGTTGCTCGACAAGATCAAGGCGTCGGAGACCTTCAACCAGGGCTTTGCGACGACCGAATATCTGTCCTCGGCGATCGTCGACATGAAGCTGCACACCGTGCCCGACGGCGTGGTCGACCCGGCGGCGTTCGAGGCGACGACGCTGCGCGAGATCGGGATGCCCCGGGAGCTGGTGATGCGGCACCGCCTGCCGCAGTTCAATCACCTGTTCTCGTCGGACAGCTATTCGGCGGGCTATTACAGCTATCTGTGGTCGGAGACGATGGACGCCGACACCTTCGCGGCGTTCGAGGAAGCGGGGAGTCCGTGGGACAAGGCTACGGCGGACCGCTTCGCGCGAGTGCTGTTGTCGACGGGGAACGAGACGGATCGTGCGGAGGCCTATCGCGCGTTCCGGGGCCGCGACCCGGATGTAAACGCGCTGCTCAAGCAGCGGGGTTTCCCGACGAAGTAACGACCTAATCCTCCCCATCGTCAGATGGGGAGGGGGACCGCGCCCGAAGGGCGTGGTGGAGGGGCATGGCCGGTCCGTCCGCCCCTCCACCATCGCTGACGCGATGGTCCCCCTCCCCAAGCGAGCTTGGGGAGGATTGGGCTTACAGCGCCTTCAACCGGATCGCCTGGCCGCCGCCGGGGGCGAGGGAGAGCGTCAGCGTGTCGCCCTTCTTCACCCGCTTCGTCTCGAATGCGATCGCGTGCCGCGCCTCGGTCGCATAGGTCGCGCCGGGGCCGTCCTTATAGACCTGTGCCTCATAGGACTTGCCCGGATCGAGGAAGTCGAGCGTCACGGTCAGCTCCCGCGAATTCTCGTCGGTGATCGACCCGATATACCAGTCGCGGCTCTTCCGGTCGCGCCGTGCGAAGGTGACGTAATCGCCGACCTCGCCGTTCAGCACGCGGCTATCCTCCCAGTCCACCGGCACATCCGCGATGAAGCGGAAGGCTTCCGGGTATTTCGCATAATTCTCCGGCGTGTCGGCCGCCATCTGCACCGGCGAGTAGAGCACGACATAGAGCGCCAGCTGCTTGGCGATGGTCGACTGGATCGGGCTGTTGTCGCTGCCCGTCAGGCTCAGCACGCCGGGCGTGAAGTCCATCGGCCCTTCCAGCATCCGGGTGAAGGCCAGGTTCGCCTCATGCTCGGGCGGGTTCTTGCCGGGCCAGGCGTTATATTCCATGCCCCGCGAGCCCTCGCGCGCCAGCCAGTTGGGATAGGTGCGGCGCAGACCCGTGTCCTTGACCGGTTCGTGGCTGTCGATCGACACCTTATACTTGGCGGCGGCCTGAAGCACGCGGAGATGGTGGTTCACCATCCACTGGCCCTCATGCCATTCGCGGCTGACCGAGCCGTCCGGGTTCATGCGCTCGATCTGCCCGGCATCGGCGACATAGCCGGTCTTGACGACATGCTCGCCATGATCGGCGGCGAATTTGAAGGCGGGGTCGAACTGGCTCTCATAATGGCTGACCGCGCCGCCGGTCTCGTGATGGCCGATCAGCGAGACGCCCTTGGATTTCGCATATTTCGCCAGCGCGTCCGCGTCGAAATCCTCCGCCGGGGTCGCGAACTGCATCGCCGAGCCATTGCCCGCCCAGTCGCCGTCCCAGCCGATATTCCACCCCTCGACCAGCACGCCGGGGATGCCGTATTTGGATGCGAAGTCGATATAGGTCTTCACATTAGCAGTCGTCGCGCCGTGGCGGGGCCCGCGTGCCCAGCTCCATTCGCCCTTGATCATCTTCCACCAGACGCCGACGAACTTGCCCGGCTTCACCCAGGATACGTCGCCCAGCCTGTTGGGCTCGTTCAGGTTGAGCATCAGGTGGCTCATATAGAGGCCGCCCGCATCGGGTGCGATCAGGAAGGTCCGCCACGGCGTCGTCCACGCGCCCGTCTTCACCACCTTGGGCGCGCCCGAGCCGGGGGTCAGGACCGCCTTGAAGCCGTTCCCCTCGGTCTTCATGACGCCCATGCTGGCATAGTCGACCAGCGCCGCCTCATGGATGGCGATATGGGTACCGTCGTCCAGCTTCATGGTGATCGGCGTCGCCGCCGTGCCGACCGCGCCGATGGCCGTGCGGTTGTAGAGATATTCCTCGCGGTTCCACAGGAAAGCAGGCTTCCACCAGGCGGTGCCGCCCTGCGCGATGTTGAACTCGGTCAGTTCCTCGGCGATGTTCGCCTTGGGCAAAGCCTGTTGCTCGGGAAATTCGTAGCGGAAGCCGACACCGTCGTCCTGCACCCGGAACACCACGTCATAGCGGCGATGCAGCGCACTCGATTCCATCAGGCGGACGCGCATCTCGCGGTGATTGTCGTGGATGGTGCGCCATTCGCCCCAGGGCTGGGTCCAGCTGGTGTCGGACTTTGCGTGGGCGACCGACTCGATCTTCATGCCGCGCTCGATCTTGGGCGCGTCGGTGAACATCATGCCCAGGCGCGAGGGCGCGACGATCGTCTTGCCGCCCCTGGCGATCATATAGACCGCGCGGCCGTCATTGTCGGTCGAGACCTGCACGGTGATCCGGCCGTCGGGCGAGGTTTCGATCGCGTCGGGCTGTCCGGCGGGTTTGGCGAATTTGAACGTCTCGTTGACCGCCGGATCGGCGGGGCCGTTCTGGGCCTGGGCGACAGAGGCCATAAGGCCCAGCCCGATGGCGATAGTCGTCTTCATGCAGTCATCTCCCGGATCGCCGCCCCGAACGCGCCCAGGCGTTCATCGGTGGCGTTATTGATCTGGACCAGCACCCGCCCGCGCCCCGTGGCAGGGCGGCGGGAAGCTGGACAGGCGTATCGCCCAGATTGAACAGACAGAGCAGGCGCTGGTCGCCCTCGCGCCGCTGGAAGGCGAGCAGCTGGTCGTCGGCGTGCAACAGCGTCAGGTCGCCGACCGCCAGCGCAGGCGTATCGGCGCGCAAGCGAACGAGGCGGCGGGTGAGGTTCAGCAGCGAGTCCGGATCGCCATCCTGTCGGTTGACCGCCAGCGCGGCGTGATCCGGCCCGACCGGCAGCCATGGCTCGGCATCCGAGAAGCCGCCATTTGCCGCATTGCTGCTCCACGGCATCGGCGTGCGCACCCCGTCGCGCGACAGGGTCAGCGGCCAGTTGGCGATGGCTTCCGGGTCGACCAGCCGCTCGAAGGGGACATCCACCTGGGTCAGCCCCAGTTCCTCGCCCTGATAGACAAAGGCATTGCCGCGCAGGGACAGCAGCAACAGCATCTTCATCCGCGCGAACGCGTCGCGATGCTCCGGCGTGGTCCAGCGCGACACGGCGCGCGGCGCGTCATGATTCTCGAACGCCCAGCTCGGCCAGCCCATGCCTGGCTCGGCGGGCCATTTCGCCACCGCTTCCGCGACAATGCGCGGGGTCAGTCGGTCGGCATAGAGGAAGTCGAAGCCGTAAGCGGTGTTCAGCCGGTGATCCCCGGCGGTGAACAGCTTCATCTCGCGATCGGCCTCGTCGCCGCCGACCTCGGCCACGGTGAAGCGGTCGCCATAGCCGTCCAGCGTGGCGCGGATCCGCTCCAGGAAGGGCACGATATCGGCATGGCTCTGATTGTAGAGCTTCAGCTGGAAGTCGAACGGCCGGGTCCGCGTCTTGCCCGTGTCGGGCGCGGGCGGGTTATCGCGCAGGGTCGGCTCATGCATCATGAAGTTGATCGCATCCAGCCGGAAGCCGTCCACGCCCCGATCCAGCCAGAAACGCGCGGTCGCCAGCAATTCGGCCTGCACGTCCGGATGGTGGACGTGGAGCTGCGGCTGTTCCTTCAGGAAATTGTGCAGATAATATTGCCCGCGCCGCGCGTCCCAGGTCCAGGCGGGGCCGCCGAACACCGACTGCCAGTTGGACGGCGGTGAGCCGTCGGGCTTGGCATCGGCCCAGACATACCAGTCGGCGCGGGGATTGGTGCGGCTGGACCGGCTTTCGGTGAACCAGGGATGCTCGTCCGAGGTGTGGCTGTACACCTGGTCGATGACGACCTTCAGCCCCAGTTCGTGCGCGCGGGCGACCAGCGCGTCGAAATCGCGAAGCGTCCCGAAGATCGGATCGACGTCGCGATAATCGGCGACGTCATAGCCGAAATCCTTCATCGGCGAGGTGAAGAAGGGCGACAGCCAGATCGCATCGACGCCCAGGCTGGCGACATGGTCCAGCCGGGCGGTGATGCCGGGCAGGTCGCCGATGCCGTCGCCATTGCTGTCGGCAAAGCTGCGGGGGTAGATCTGATAGATCACCGCGCCCTTCCACCAGGGGCGCGGAGCGATGCGGGCATTCTCGGTCATCAACGGGTCTCCGCCGCGCAGACGGCATAGCCGAAGGCGGGCAAGTCGAACATCAGGCTGCCGGGCGCGGCGGCCTTGGGGGCGCAGGGGCCAGCCATGGCAGTGAAACGTTGCGATGCCGTTTCGACCTGCACGGCCTGGGCGATGGGCTTGGCCGAGGTGTTGAAGGCGATCACAAATTCGCGCCCCGTATCGGGGTCGAAGCGCGAGACCGCGAACAGCCCCGGCGCATCGCCGCGCGCGCGGACCACCTGCCGCCCGCGCGTGAGGGCGGGGTTGGCGACGCGCAGCCGGGCGAGCGTCGCGATCTCCCGATAGAGCGGGTGGGAGGGGACGAAGCTGTCGGTCGCGGTCGTCTTCGTCGTGCCGACCAGCCGGTTGTCGTTGTAGCTGGCGACCTTGCTGGCGAACATGTCCTCGCGCGCACCCTGGTCGTTGCCGTCGCCCGCGAAACCCTGTTCGTCGCCCGAATAGATGGTCGGCACCCCGCGAAGCGTCAGCAGCATGGCATGGCCCAGTTCGACGCGTTTCAGGACTTCCTCGTCCGAGGCGTCGGGGTTCGCCTGCCGGACGTCGCGCGCGAAGCGGCCATGATCGTGATTGCCGAGGAAGGTCGGCAATATGTCCGCCGTCGCCTCGCCCCTGGCATAGAGGACGTCGCCCTCAAACAGATTGGACAATATGCGGGTCGGCTTGTTCTCCGCGACCGTCTGGATGACCGCGTTCATGAAGGCGAAGTCGAGGACCGCCGGATAGTCGGCGATCCTGGTCCAGCGCGCGAGCGTGCCCGGCTCCATCCCCGCCGTGACCTCGCCGAAGATGTGGAAGTTCGGGATGCCCTTGGCCTTGGCGCGCGCCAGCATGGCGGGGACGAAGCGGCGCCAGAATTCGGGGTTCACATGCTTGGCGGTGTCGATGCGGAAGCCGTCGATCCCGAACCGGTCGATCCAGCCCCCGTAAATGTCGATCATCCCCGCAATGACGCGCGGATTCTCGGTGTAGAGATCGTCCAGCCCCGAGAAGTCGCCCGTCGTCGAACTCTCGTCCTCGAAGCTCGTATTGCCGCGATTGTGATAATAGATTGGATCGTTCAGCCAGGCGGGGGTCTTGGCGTTCTTCTCGCCTGCCGGGACATAGGGCGTATAGGCGTAAGCGGGGTCGGTCAGATGCGCGAAGTTCGCCGCGGTCTGCACGTCGTCGCCCAGAAAGCCCGGATTGATCGGCTGGCCGTTCACCCCGCCCCGCCGCTGATAGGGCCAGGTCGCGCGGTCGCGATAGGGGCAGGGCGAGCCTTCTGCGCATTCGCGATACTGGATCACGTCGGCGGTGTGGTTGACGATGATGTCCATATAGACCTTCATCCCCCGGCCATGCGCGGCGGCGATGAAGGCGCGCAGGTCCGCCTCGCTGCCCAGATGCGGGTCGACGGTCGTGAAGTCGGTGATCCAATATCCGTGATAGCCCGCGCTCTCCTGGCCCCTGGCACCCTGCACGGCCTTGTTCTTGAAGATCGGCCCCAGCCAGATCGCGGTCGCGCCCAGCCCCTGGATATAGTCGAGCCGCCGGGTCAGCCCCTTCAGGTCGCCGCCATGGTAGAATCCCTTGTGCGTCGGATCGAAGCCGGTGGTCAGCGGCCCGCCCTTCAGCCCGCCACGATCATTGGCGGTGTCGCCATTTTCGAACCGATCGGGCAGGACGAAATAGATCACCTCGTCCTGGGGCAGGCGCTGGCGATAATCTTGTGCGGCCAGCGGCGTGGCGGTGGCGAGCAAGGCGAGCAGCAGCGTCTTCATGGGCAGACCTTTGGAACGGGCGCGGCGCAATGCGCGGTAAGGAAGGCGTCGTGCGTCGGCAGCCGGGCGGCCACCTGCGCGGCATGACGCCGGGTGAGGGTGAGGAGATCGTCCAGCTCGTCCGCCGACAGCATATCCGCCAGCGCATGATGGCCGGAGGGCAGGATGCCCTGACCGATCAGGACCTGGATCCAGGCGGGTTCGGCAAACAGCTCCTCGCCGTCGCGCAGCACGCGGCCGCTGGCGCGGAACAGGGCGATGCGCGCGGCAAGGCCGTCGGGCAAGGGCACCGCGCGCCGCTCGGTCCAGAAGGGCTCGGGCCGGGCATTGGCGTGGTAATGGAGGACCAGGAAGTCGCGAATACCCCGCCATTCGACTTCGGTCAGGCGATTATAGGCGTCGATCTCGACCGGCTGGAGCGTCGGCCCCGGCCAGAACTCCAGCAGCCGGGCGATGCCCGATTGGATCAGGTGGATGCTGGTCGATTCCAGCGGCTCCAGAAACCCCGCCGCCAGTCCGAGCGCGACGCAATTGCCCACCCAGGCGCGCCGCCGCCGTCCGGTGGTGAAGGCCAGCATGCGCGGCTCGCCCGCTGCTTCGCCGCCAAGCGCGGAGACCAACTGGGCGGCCGCCTCGTCGTCCGAGAGATGGCGGCTGTCATAGACCAGCCCGTTGCCGGTCCGATGCTGAAGCGGAATGCGCCAGCGCCAGCCCGCGCCATGCGCGATGGCGCGGGTATAAGGGGGTAGGGGGCTGGTCCGCTCCCCCGCCACCGCCAGCGCGCGGTTACAGGGAAGCAGATCGGACCAGTCATCAAAGGGCTCGGCCAGCGTCTCGCCGATCAGCAGCGCGCGAAAGCCGGTACAGTCGATGAACAGATCGCCCGCCTGGCGCCGGCCGTCCTCCAGCACGACATGATCGATCCGCCCGCCGGTATCGCACGCGACCGAGGCGATCCTGCCCTCGATCCGCACTACCCCCGCCGCCTCGGCATGACGGCGGAGCAGCGCGGCATAGAGGCTGGCGTCGAAATGATAGGCCCAGGCCAGGCCGCTCGGCAGGTCGGGGCGGCCGGGATCGGGGGCGAAGCGGCCCGCCATCGCGGCTTGGGCACTGGCCATATGCCCCCAGAGCGAGGCCGGATTGGCCCCGCCGCCGCCACGCAGCCAGTAATGGTGAAAGGGCACCAGCCCCAGCGCGCGTCCGATGCTGCCGAACGCATGGAGATAGCCGCTGTCCGCACCCGACCAGCCCTCGAACCGGATGCCCAGCTTGAAGCTGCCTTGGGTGGCGCGAAGGAATTGGGCTTCGTCCAGGCCCAGCATCTGGTTGAACAGGCGGATGCCGGGAATGGTCGCTTCGCCGACCCCGACCGTGCCGATCGCCTCGGACTCGATCAGGGAGATGCGGGTGGAGGCGGGCAGGAACCGCGCCAGCGCCGCCGCCGCCATCCATCCGGCGGTACCGCCGCCGACGATCACCACCCGCTGCGTGACGGGGGCGGGCGCGATGGGGGCTGTCGAGGGGGCGGCGTCCATGCGGCGTCTCACGATACCCCGCGCCAGCCGAACAGCGGCGCGGGGCGAGGGGCATCAGAAGCGATAGGTAAACCCGGCCAGGAACCGGCGGCCATAGCTCTGATAGTCGATCACCTGATCGCGCTGTCCGCCATTGGTGGTGACGAACGGCGTGTCGGTCAGGTTCTGGCCCTGCAGGAACAGCGACAGTCCCTTGAACGTCCCCTCCTGGAAGTCATAGCCGATCTGCCCGTCGACGATCGTCTCGTCGATGGCACGGCGGCGGACGCGGTTGGCGCCGAAGCCCGACAGTTCACCCACGAAGGTCGAGCGGTAGCGTACCGACCCGCGGATGTTCAGGCCCCATTTCTCGAAGAAGGCGGTGCCGTTCGCCACCCAGCGCGAATAGCCGGGAATATCTTCGGGCTCGCCGCCGGGCGTCGGCACGATCTCGGTCTTGGTGTACGACCCGCCACCCGTCAGGCCGAAACCGTCGAGGAAGCTCGCCACCTGGCCGAGCGGGAGCGTGCCCGCCAGCTCGACGCCATAGATGGTCCCGCCCGAGCCGTTGATCGGCCGGGTGATGCGGCCCAGCGTCGGCGTGCCGACCGGCACGGCGGCGGGCAGGGGTAGGCCCGCATAATCATAAGGCTGCTCAAGATTGTAAACAAAGCTCTTGAGATCCTTGTAAAAGCCCTGCGCCGCCAGATAGCCGCGCGTGCCGAAATACTTCTCGACCGTGACGTCGAACGAATTGGCGCGGATCGGGCGGAGATAGGGATTGCCGCCATTGCCGGAGATGATCCCCTGCGCCGTGTCGAAGCCATAGGACAGGGCGACGCGCATGTCGTCGAAGCGCGGTCGCATCATCTGGCGCGCGGCGGCGACGCGGAACACCCAGTCGCTGGGCAGGCGTAGCGACAGGTTGGCGCTGGGCAGGATGTCCCAGTAATCGTCGCCCTGGACGATGCTGGTATAGCCCGATCCGTTATAGATCAGCCCGCGCGACTTCTGCTCGGTGCCCACCGCCTGCACGCCGATATTGCCGGTCAGCTCCGCCGCGCCGATCTGCGCGCGCAGGTCGGTCTGGAGGTAAGCGGTCATCAGATGCTCGGTCGTGGTGTACGCCTTGGCGGGCACGTCCGGGCTGGTATTGGGGGTCAGCGTATAGACCCCGCCCGCCAGCAGCGCACGCGGATCATAGCTGAGCATCGGCCCCAGACCCAGATAGGTCAGGTCGGTCGGCGTCTGGCGATATTGCTGGGGCAGCGGCGCGATGGTCGCCCCGTTCGGCAGCGTGACGAAGGATTCGTTGGGCGCCAGCGATTTGCTGTGGTCGGTATAGTTCAGGCCGAAGCGGATGGCGTGGACGATCGGCGTCTCGACCTCGCGCTCGATCTCGACGCGATATTGTTTGATCTGGTCGGTGATCTTGCGGTCGTTGAAATAGCCCGCCTGCCGCGTCGTGCCGCCCCAGCCCAGCGGATCGGTCAGCTGGATCAGATTGGGGTCGGAATAGTTCAGCGTCGGCTTGAACACCGTGCCGGTGCGCCCCGTGGTGAAGCCGATCGTATCGGTTGCGCCATTACCCTGGCCGTATCCGGTGCCGCTATAGGTTTCCAGCGTCACCTCGTCGCGATCGGTGCGCGAATAGCTGAGGTCGATAAACGCGCTCCAACCGTCATCACCCTTATACTTGCCGTTATAGCCGAACGAATAGAGCTTGGCCTTGCGCTGGAACGAGTCGTTGCGGACGACGCCCTCGACATTGTTGAACGTGCCCGAGGTGACGAGGCCGTTGCTGACGGTCGCATTGGTCAGCGTCGTACCGCTGCCCCAGGCCAGCGGCAGCTCGATACCGCGCTTGATCTGATCGTCGTTGAAGTCGGAATAAAAGCCGTCGAGCGTGCTGGTGAAGGTGTCGCTCATTTTCCACTGAAGCGTGCCCGAAAGGCCCAGCCGCTTCAGCGTCGTCGAGGTGACATAGGATTTGGAGCCGCCGATGACATTGGCCGAAGCGCCGTTCACCGTGACCGGAGCATAGCCCCAGGCATTGCCTTCCTGAATCTGGTACGGCTCGTTCAGATAGCTGGCGGACAGCGCCACGCCGATCGTGTCGTTGGCGAACTGGTCGACATAGGTGGCCGAGGCGCGATAGCCGAAGTCCTTCGATCCGGCATTCAGCTTGCCGATATCGGCATAGGTGCCGCGCGCGCCGACCGAGAAGACACGCTTGCCATAGTCGAGCGGGCGGATGGTCTTCAGGTCGACCGTGCCCGACAGGCCCTGGCCGATCAGCCCGGCATTGGCGGTCTTGTAGATCAGGACCTGGTTGACGACCTCGGCGGGGTACTGGTCATATTCGACCGCGCGGTTGTCACCGGTCGAGGTCTGCTCGCGACCGTTGAGCAGGGTGGTCGAGAAATCGGGCGCGAAGCCGCGGATCGAGATGGCGTTGGAGCGGCCGTTGACCCGCTGCGACGTGACGCCGGGCAGGCGGGCGATCGACTCCGCGATTGAGGCGTCGGGCAGCTTGCCGATATCTTCCGCCGAGACGGACTCGACGACGAGGTCGCGGTTCTTCTTCTCGGCGACGGCATTTTCCAGCGCGGCGCGGAAGCCGGTGACGACGATATCGCCCGAACCCACACCATCCTGCGTTTGCGTCTGGGGATCGGCGGCGGCCCCGTCATTGGGGGTGGCGGCGGTGGTGCTGGCGGCCGGATCGGCGGGCGTGGTCGCGACCTGCGCGAACACCGGTGCGGCGATGACCATGGCCAAAGTGCTGACGCCGAGCTTCAGGAACGAGCGCGCGGCATCGGCCGGCGCCACAGGGCGAACCGTCATGAAAATCCCCTCCAGGAAACCCCGTCTCTGTTCGACGAACGGGTATGGTTGTTACAGCTTCCATGAAATCGATGGCGCAAAATGCCAACAAAGCCGCATACGTATTCAATGCGGCCAGATCGGCCTGTTGCATTATTACGACAGGGTTGCTGCTTAACCGATGTGCGCAATGCCGGTATGCAGCAGGGAGAGGAGGAACCGCGCGTCTTGGTCGGCCAGAGAAAGCCCACATCGTTTGACATCGCGCAGCTGGCGGGGGTGTCGCAGCCGACCGTCAGCCGGGCCCTGCGCGGCAGTCCTTCGGTGAGCGCGGCCACGCGCGCCCGGATCGAGGCGATCGCCAAGACGCTGAACTATACCGTCGACCGGGCCGCCTCCAATTTGCGCAGCGGGCAGACGCGGACGCTGGCGCTGTTGCTGTTCCGCGATCCTTCGCCGGGCCGTACGCTGATCAATCCCTTTTTTCTCGGCATGTTGGGCTCGATCATGGAGAGCTGTGCCGAGGTCGGTTACGACCTGCTGGTCTCGTTCCAGAATGTCGAGAACAACTGGCAGGCCGATTATGAGGACAGCCACCGCGCCGATGGGCTGATCCTGCTGGGTTATGGCGACTATGCCGATTATCGCGAGCAGCTGGACCAGCTGGTGGCACGCGGCACCCATTTCGTGCGCTGGGGATCGGTGACGCCGGACCAGCCGGGGCTGACCATCGGATGCGACAATCATGCGGGCGCGCTGGCCGCGACCCGGCATCTGATCGCCCAAGGCCGACGGCGTATCGCCTTTCTCGGCGACGCGACCGACCATTATCCCGAATTCCACGACCGCTATCGCGGCTATCGCGACGCGCTGGCCGAGGCGGACCTGCCTTGCGACCCCGCGCTTCAGGTCGGCGCGATCTCCAGCGAGGAGGAGGGCGAGCGCGCGGCGCGGGCGCTGCTGGCGCGGGGGCGGGCGTTTGACGGGATCATGGCGGCCAGCGACCTGATCGCGCTCGCCGCGATGCGCGTGCTGGCGGAGGCGGGGATGCGGGTGCCCGCCGATGTGTCGGTGGTCGGCTTCGACGATATTCCCGCCGCCAGCTTCGCCCACCCGCCGCTGACCACCGTGTTGCAGGACGCCTCCGCCGCCGGGCGATTGCTGGTCCGCGCGCTGCTGGCGGAGATTGCGGGCAAGCCGCGTGTCACCGCGCTGCTGCCCGCGACGCTGGTCGTACGCGGATCGAGCATCCGGCCATAAAAACAAACAAAACAGATGATTGGGACAGGATATGGAGAAGCCGCGTCAGGGCTTTTGGGGCTTGTGGAACACCTCGTTCGGCTTTTTCGGCATCCAGATCGGCTTTGCCCTGCAAAATGCCAATGTCAGCCGCATCTTCCAGTCGCTGGGCACCGCCGAGAAGGATTTGGCGTTTCTGTGGATCGCGGCCCCGCTGACCGGGCTGCTCGTCCAACCGGTGATCGGCCATTATAGCGATCGGACCTGGGGGCGTTTCGGGCGGCGGCGGCCCTATTTCCTGGCGGGGGCGGTGCTGGCGACGCTGGCGCTGGTGGGCATGCCCAATGCCGGTGGGCTGGTCGCGGCGGCGATGCTGCTATGGCTGCTCGACGCGTCGCTCAACGTCTCGATGGAGCCGTTCCGCGCCTTTGTCGGCGACATGCTGCCCGGTCGGCAGCGCACGGCGGGCTATGCCTTCCAGACCGGGTTCATCGGCGCGGGCGCGGTGCTGGGATCGCTGGCGCCGATGGTGCTGACCGATGTCTTCCATGTCGCCAATATCGCCGGACCGGGCGAGCTGCCCCCCTCGGTGCGCTATGGCTTTTATATCGGCGCGGCGGCGCTGTTCGTCGCGGTGATGTGGACGGTCCTGACCACGCGCGAATAT
Organism: Sphingomonas sp. SORGH_AS_0870; assembly: GCF_031453175.1. Lineage (NCBI taxonomy): Bacteria > Pseudomonadati > Pseudomonadota > Alphaproteobacteria > Sphingomonadales > Sphingomonadaceae > Sphingomonas > Sphingomonas sp. SORGH_AS_0870. The sequence continues at coordinate 3,143,440 of NZ_JAVIYW010000002.1, read as the reverse complement.
TCGCCCGAACAAATCGCCGCCTTTGCCGATGGCGATGCGCAACAGGCCAGCCATGGCGATGCCCCGCCGTCGCCCGCCATGGGGGCGGCGCCGCTCTGGATCGCGGCCGGGTTGGCGATCGTCGCAGGCGTCGGCTGGCTGGGGCTCGACAAGCCGGTCTATCTGCTGGGCGGTGGGCTGGTCGCCTTCGGCCTGGCGAAGATCGTCAGCGCCGCGCTGGTGCGCAGCGGGCGCGGCGGCAATGCGCTCAGCCAGATCCTCGCCGATCTCGCCGCGATGCCCGCGACGATGAAGCGGCTGGCGCTGGTCCAGTTCTTCACCTGGTCGGCGCTGTTCATCATGTGGATCTATACCACCCCGATCGTCGCCGATCGGGTGTTCCATACCAGCGACCCGAGCAGCGCGGCGTTCAATGAGGGCGCGAACTGGGTCGGGGTGCTCTTCGCGGTCTATAGCGGGGTGGCGACGCTCTGGGCCTTTGTCCTGCCCCGGCTGGCGCGGGCGATCGGGCGGCGCAACACGCATGTCCTGGGGTTGCTGTGCGGTGCGGCGGGGTTCGCGTCGTTCCTGGTGATCCGCGATCCCTGGTGGCTGCTCGGCGCGATGGTGCTGGTGGGGATCGCCTGGGCGTCGATCCTGACCATGCCCTATGCGATCCTATCGGCTGCGCTTCCGGCCGAAAAACTGGGTATCTACATGGGGTTGTTCAACATCTTTATCGTGCTGCCACAGCTTATCGTATCGTCGGTGATGGGCGCTGTGGTCGGGCATTTCTTTCCCGGCAACCTGGTCTGGGCGATGGCGATCGCGGCGGGGGTCATGGCGCTGGCGGCGGCGGCAATGCTGCGTGTAGCGCGCGACGCCTGATCAGCGGGGCAGGGTGATCGTCGCCGCCAGCCCGCCTTCGGGCCGGTTGGCCAGGCGGATATCGCCCCCCGCCTCGCGCACGATCGACCGCGCCAGCGCCAGCCCCAGCCCGATCCCGCCGGTGTCGCGATTGCGCGAATGCTCCAGCCGGATGAAGGGGTCGAACACCGTCTCCAGCTGGTCGACGGCGATGCCGGGGCCGCGATCGGCGACGATGATCGCGATCCGGTCGGGCAGCGCGTCGATGCGGACATCGGCGCAAAGGCCATATTTGACCGCATTCTCGATCAGGTTGCGCACCGCGCGCCGCATCAGCGAGGGCCGCAGCTTCAACCGAAGCCGCCCGCGCTCCTCGAAGCTGACATCCTGCCCCAGGTCATGGAAATCGGCGACCACCGCATCGACCAGCGCGTTCAGGTCGACATCGGTTTCCGCCTCGCTGGGCCGCCCGACGCGCGCGAGCGAGAGGATGTCCTCCAGCGTCTTGTTCATCTCGGCGATGGTATCGGCCATGCGCAGCCGGTCCTGTTCGTCCTCGACCGACTCGATCCGCACGCGCAGCGCGGCCAGCGGGGTGCGCAGGTCGTGGCCGATCGCGCCGAGCATCCGGTCCTTCTCCTCCAGCATCGCGCCGATCCGCAGGCGAAGGGCGTTGAACGCGGCGATCAGCGCCGACACGTCCAGCGGGCCCTGTTCGGGCATGGGCTCGCCCTTCTCGCGCGGATCGAAGCCCTCTGCGGCGCGGGTCAGGTCGCGCAAGGGGCGCGAGATGCGACGCCCGATCCACAGCACGGGCAGCAGGATGACGCCGTAGAGGATCAGCGTCTGCGCGATCAGCCGCCAGACCAGGAACAGGCCGTCATGCGGCCAGAAGGATCGCGTGACCAGCCAGCCGCCGCCCTTGCGCTCGACCGCGATCAGCAATTCCTCGGCGGGGATGCGCCGGCGGTCGCCGCGGCGGCGGGGCCAGTCGAAATCCTCCGGGTTGAAGGGGCGCACGCCGGTCACCACCCGGACGACGGGATGGCCGGTTTCGGCGAGCCCGTCGCGGATCAGCGCCTCGACCTCCTTTACGCGCGGCAGGTCGGGGCGGATCGGATTGTTCGCCGAGGCCCGCACCCGCCCGCGATCGGGGGGAAGCGGCTTGCCGTTGGCGGCGCGCTCGATGGCGTCGTTCAGGCGCGCGATGGCGGGACCGGAGGTCTGTTCGAGCTGGAGGCTGCGCCGCTCGCGCAGCAGCAGCGTGAAGCTGATCGCCTGCGCCACGAACAGCGCGATGGCGAGCAGCAGCGCCATCTGCCCCGCCAGCCGACGTGGCCAGAGCCGGACGGTCATCGGCGGGCGGTCACAGGCGGGTGACTTCGGCGGCCAGCGTATAGCCGCCGCCCCAGACCGTCTTGATGATCTCGGGGGATTTGGGATCGGTCTCGATCTTGCGGCGCAGGCGGCTGACCTGGTTGTCGATCGCGCGGTCGAAGGCGGCGGCCTCGCGCCCTTGCGTCAGGTCGAGCAGCTGGTCGCGGGTCAGCACCTGGCGCGGGCGGCTGACCAGCGCGAGGAGGAGGTTGTATTCGCCGGTCGACAGCATCACCGACACGCCCTCGCGATCGACCAGCGACCGCTCGCCCGATTTCAGCACCCAGCCCGCAAAGGCATAGGAGCCGCTGTCGGGCGCATGCAGCCGCGCCCCCCCGGACTGGGTCCGGCGCAGCACGACCTTGGCGCGCGTCGCCAGTTCGCGCGGGGAGAAGGGCTTCACGACATAATCGTCCGCGCCCATTTCCAGCCCGACGATGCGGTCGGTTTCCTCGGCGCGCGCGGTCAGCAGGATGACCGGCACCTCGCTGGTCGCGGCGATATGGCGGCACAGCGACAGGCCGTCCTCGCCGGGCATCATGATGTCGAGGATGACGAGGTCGATCGCATAGGCGGCCAGTCGCGTCCGGGCCGAGGCGGCATCGCCCGCCTGGGTCACGCGGAAACCCTGTTTGGTCAGATAAACGGCCAGCGGCTCGCGGATCGAACGCTCGTCGTCGACGAGCAGCAAATGCGGCGTATCGGACATGATCTCTGGGTCTAGCATGGCGGGCGCGGCTCGCAAGCGGGGCGACCGTTGGGAGAATCGGTCGCCCCGCCTGACGGCTCAGTGGTCCTGCGGCGCAGGCTGAGGGGGAGGGGGCAGGTCGCCCGGACGGTCATGGCCGAAGCGGCGGCCGCCGAAACGGGGCGCGGCGGCGCGTTCCGTCGCGTCGATCCTGCCGTCGTGATTGGTGTCCAGCCGGTCGAACATGGCGAGCGCGCGCGCCCGGAACGCATCGGCGGTGATCGGTCGCGGTGCGGGCCGGCCGGGACGCTCGCCCTCGGGGCGCTCACCATGGGGGCGGGGCCCTTCGGGGCGGCGCTGCTGCCATTCGGCGCGACGCCGGGCGTGATAGGCCTGCATTTCCTCGGGCGTGACGGTGCCGTCATGATCGGCATCCATGTCGGCGAAGCGCCGGTCGGCGTCGGCGATGGCGGCGGCGCGGGTGATATTGCCGTTCGCGTCGGGACGCACCCCCATCATGCCGCCGGGCGATGGAGGCGGCATGTCGTCCTGCGCATAGGCGGCGGTGCTGCCGAGCAGCGCGGCGAAGGAAAGGCCGATCAGGGTCTTTCGCATGGCGGGAGCATTCCTTCTGGACGGAAGGGCCATTCCCTCCGGTCATGCCCCCTTGTCGCGCCGTCCTGTCGCCGGATCATGTCGCGCCGCCCGGCATATTGTCGCAAAATGTGCGGAGAGGGCGGGGCGTCAGTCCAGCAGCCGGTCGTCGAACAGGCCGTAGAGGATGGTCGAGGCATAGAGCGCGATCGCATGCGGCCGCTCCATGGTGCTGGCCCATTTGCGCATGTCGAAGGCCGCGTTCTGGAGCGCCATCAACGCCTGTGCGGCGATCAGCGCATCGACCGGGCGCATCGAGCCCTCGGCCACCCCGTCCATGATCGTCCCCGCATAGCGGCGGGCGATCCGGTTGGACCGTTCGACCATCGCGGCGCGCTCGTCCCCCGCCAGGCTGGACAGCGCCGAGGTGCGCAGCAGCGGCCCGCGCTCGGCGAACTGGATGTCGAGCAGCGTGGCGATCGCGCTCGACAGCCGGTGCCAATGGCTGCCCCCCGCCGCATCGGCCAGTTGCTGCGCGCCGGTGATCGTGTCGAAGCTGCGGCGATAACAGGCGGCGACCAGATCATCCTTGGCGTCGAGATGATGGTAGAAGCTGCCCTTGGTCACGTTCAGCTCGGACGCGATCCGCTGCACGCTGGCGCCGCGGTAGCCGAGCTGGTTGATGAGCCGCGTCGCCGCCAGCAGGAAAGCCTCGCGCCCCGGCTCGGACGCGCTGGCCCGGTGCTGTTCCAGGTCGAGCAGGGTGGGGCACCAGGCCGATCCCCGTGCCGCGACGCCATGGGTCAGCACGTCGAGCAGCCGCGCCTCGACCCGGTCATACTGGTCGGGTTCGTACCGGCCCAGCCATACGGGCAGCCAGAAGGTGTTTTCCAGCAGGACATGCGCCCGCGCGCCGTACAGATCGGTATGCGCGCGGCTGGCGGGCGTGCCCCACAGGCTGCGCGTGGCGCGGAAGACCTTCTGCCATCCGGCCATCAGCCGGCCGCGAATGGGCTCCTCCATCGCGCGCAGGTCCGACAGCACGGCGAAGGGCGTTTCCTCGCCCCGCTCGATCCGCGCCAGCCGGGCCATGTTGATCGAGACATAGCGCGCGACCCGCGCCTGCGGCGTCGGCTCCTCGGCGGCGGTCGCCAGCATCTCCAGCAGCCGCTCGAGCGTGTTCTCGAACGCGGCAGCGGCCAGTTCCTCCTTGCGGCGGAAATAATAGGTGACGCTGGTGGTGTTCAGCCCGACCCGGCGCGCGACATCGGCGAAGGTCATGCCCTTGGCCGACTGTTCGTTGATCGCCTGCGCCGCCGCCGCCAGGATGGCGTCGCGCTTCTGGCGATAGCGTTCGGTATTCAGCCCTTCGCCGACGGGCATCGCGGTCATCGCGTCGAGTTCCTCATGGTCGTGTAACGGGGTCGTGTAATGGCCGATTAGAAGAAAAAGTGTCGCCGGTCATCGCCCTTCTTGCCGTTTAGCGGGGCAGGTGGGGCAGGGACGGCGGCGTTTCCAAAGATCGGGTATGTCCGGCGGGCCTTCAGTCGCGCAGCCGGATCAGCCCCTCCTGCGCGACGCTGGCGACCAGGCGGCCCTCGGCGGTGAAGATGCGCCCCCGGTTGAACCCGCGCGCATGGCCCGCCCAGGGACTGTCGGTGGTGTAGAGCAGCCACTGGTCGGCGCGGAACGGCTCGTGCAGCCACAGCGCGTGGTCCAGGCTGGCGGTCTGCATATTGTCGATCAGCCAGTTCACCCCGTGCGGCAGCGTCGAGGTGCCGAGCAGCGCGAAGTCGCTGGCATAGGCCAGCACCGCGCGGTGCAGCGTCGGATCGTCGCCGATCGGCGCCACCAGCCGGAACCAGATCGCCTGGGTGGGCTCGCGCGGTTCGGGCTGGAGCAACTGGCGCGGATCGACCGGGCGCAGCTCGATCGGGCGCGGTCGGCTGAGAAAGGCGCGGATCGGTGCGGGCACCCGGTCGCCCAGCGAGGCCAGGAGGTCGCGCTCAGATGCCAGACTGTCCGGCATCGGAACATCGGGCATCGCGTCCTGATGGTGCAGCCCGTCCTCGGGCGTCTGGAACGAGCAGGCGAGGTTGAGGATCGGCTTGCCCTTCTGCATCGCGATCACGCGCCGCGTCGCGAAGCTGCGCCCCTCGAAATCCCGCTCGACCCGGTAGATGATCGGATAGCGTTCGTCCCCTGCGCGCATGAAATAGGCGTGGAGCGAATGCGCCGCGCGCGGGGCGTCGGTCGAGCGTTGCGCGGCCTGGAGCGCCTGCGCGATCACCTGTCCGCCAAAGACCCGGCCTTCGCCGCCCGGTCGGCGGGCGCCGCGATACAGATCGGTGTCGATCTCCTCGACGTCGAGCAGGGCGACCAGCCCCCTGGCAAGCGCTTCGGGCGAGGGGGTGGAGGGCTTGGCATGGTCCATCCGTCCTTGATGGATTCCGCTAACGTAAACGTCAATGGAGCGGCGGGCAAAAGATACTATCGCGCCCTTGGGGTGCCCGCTACACAGTTCGCGTCGACGAGAAGATCGGGAGATGGCGATGGAAGTCTTGAACGAAGATGGCGCCTCGGAGCGTGCCGAGCTGCACTTCCTGGCCGCGTTGACCGACGAATTGATGCGGCACCTGATGGATGCGGGTGTGTTGAACCGCACCCAGCTCCAGTCGATCGAGAATGCGGTCGCGGAGCGGACGGGCGGGATTCCCCGCGCCTGGTGACGGCGCCGCCGCCCTCGGTTGGCGGCAGCGCGCGGACCCACGCGCGTCGCGTGACACAAACGTCATGAAACGGCGCGGTTAGCGGCTTTTCAGCTTGGGGAAAGCCGCTAACGTGACCGGATGAGTGACGCGCAAGATGACGGGGTCGGCACGGGTCGGCCGGTCGGTGATTCGATCCTGGGGGTGCCGGTCGGCATGGGGCAGCGCGATGCGGTGCGGATCGCGATGCGCCGCGACCGGCTGCTCGCCGGGCTGACCCTGACGGCGGGGGCGGGCTTCATCCTCGCGCTGCCGTTCGCGCTGAAGGAAGGGGCGGAGTTCTTCCTGCCGCTGACCACCGCGCTGGTCATCGCGATCGCGCTGGTGCCGATCCTGGAGTGGCTGGAGCGGCGTCGCGTGCCGTCGCCACTCGCCGCGCTGCTGTGCGTCCTGCTGTTCCTGGTGGTCGCCAATATCGCGCTGGCGGCGATCGTGGTGCCCGCGACGGATTTCTTCCGCCTGCTGCCCAGCCGGATCGGGCGGATCCAGGACAATCTGGCGCCGCTGCTCGATCTCTATTCCAGCCTCGAACGCTATGTGAACAAGGCGCTGCGGCAGGTCGCCGCGACCCCGATCCGCCAGGCGCAGACGGCGGCCGTCTCGCCGCCCAGCTCGATCCTGGAACTGGCGGCGACCTCCGCGCCGGGGCTGATCGTCCAGTTTCTCTTCGGCGTCCTCGTCGTCTTCTTCGTCCTGTCGGGCTGGACCCGGATGCGGCGCGAGACGATTCGCGGGCGCACGAGCTTCGACGGCGCGATGGCCACCGCGCGGGTGATCCAGGACGTGGTCGACGACGTGTCGGCCTATCTGGGCACCATCACCATCATCAACCTGGCGCTGGGCGGCGCGGTGGCGGGGGCGCTGTCGCTGTTCGGCATGCCCTATCCGTTGATGTGGGGCGGTATCGTCGCGCTGCTCAACTATATCCCCTATTTCGGACCGGTGATCGGCGCGCTGCTGCTGGCGGTGGGCGGGCTGATGACGTTCAGCGACATCTGGGTCGCGCTGGCGCCCCCTGCCATCATGTACGGCATGCATCTGGTGGAGGCGAATTTGATCACCCCGCTGATCGTCGGGCACCGCCTGACCATCAGTCCGATCCTGATCCTCGTCTCGCTCAGCTTCTGGGGATGGGTGTGGGGGACGCTGGGCGCGTTGCTGGCGGTGCCGCTGCTCATCATCCTCCAGACCGTGCTCAAGGCGGCGGGCAAGCCCGACATTGCGGGCTTCCTGTTTGAGCATGGAACGCTCACCCATCTCGACCGCGACAGCGACCCGGCGGACGTTCCGCAAGAAAAATGAAATGATGCGTTGACAGGTCGGGAACGCTCGCCTAGTTGGCGCGCCTCGACGCTTTCAGCGGGTGTAGCTCAGTTGGTTAGAGCGCCGGCCTGTCACGCCGGAGGTCGCGGGTTCGAGCCCCGTCACTCGCGCCACTCTCCTCGGAGAATGGCTGAAAATATCGAAATCCCCTCTAGGGGCCGATGCCGATTTCGGTTGGCATCCCATGGCTTTCAAGCGGGTGTAGCTCAGTTGGTTAGAGCGCCGGCCTGTCACGCCGGAGGTCGCGGGTTCGAGCCCCGTCACTCGCGCCATCCTTCGGGATGGCGCTTTTGTTTTCAGCACAGAAATTGCCGGTTTGGTTGTGAGCGCAGGGCATGCGCTTCGACTTCGCTCAGCGTGAACGGGCGTTGGTCTTCGTGGCCGATGGCTTCCCGGAAAACCGCCTCCTGCGCCCACCCCTTCGTTCAGCCCGAGCGAGCGGGGTCGGGGGAGCGAGGATGCGGTGGCAGGTGCAGTAGGCTGGGCTGGCTCCCTGGCGCCCCCTCAGCCCCGTCCCCCCTCCATCCAGCGCAGCAGCGGCTTCATCGGCGTGATCCACACGATCCCCGCGACGACATAGAAAAGCAGCTGCAACACCCAGTGCCACCCCCCGACCACGCCAGACAGGCTGGCGACCAGCATCGCCCAGACGATGATGATCGCGACGATCAGCAGCATTCCGGCGGGTTTGCGCCAACTGGGAGTCATGGGACGATCCATTCCGATTCGGTGGCGATGGCGTGGAGCGGCACGTCCCAGCTGTCGGGCGTCAGTCCCTCGACCTCCTGCACGCTCCAGGCGATGCCGACCCGCCAGGCGTCGGGATGGGCCGCGAAGGCGCGGTCATAATGCCCGGCACCCTGTCCCAGCCGATTGCCGCGCCGGTCGAAGCCGACCAGCGGCGTCAGGATGATGTCGGGCACGCATTCTGGGGCGTCGGGGGAGGGCTGGTGAAGCCCGAAGGCGCCGATGGCCAGATTTTGCCCCTGCGACCACCGCAGGAAGCGGATCGGGCTCGCCCGGTCCACCACATGGGGCAGCGCGATGGCTGCGCCCGCGTGCAGCGCCGCCTCGACCCACAGGGCCGGATCGGCCTCCGACCCCAGCGGGCGATAGGCCGCGACGATCAGGCCGGGCAGCAGCCGGTCGAGAAAGGGGCGTGCCACCGGCAGCAGGCCGGGGCCGCGCGCATCGCGGACGCCGCGCATCCGGGCGCGCAGGGCGCGTTTGTCAATCATGTCCGAAGAAAGCGGGTGGCGGGACCGCCATGGCCGTTTGCCGTAATATCCACTGACGCCCAATACGTCAGGTGGGGACCATGTACGTCGGACCAGGGTCCGGGCAGGGACAGCCCCCTTGGATGAAGAATAGCCTCAGGGATTATCGTGGCTCGTACCGGGCAGAGCCCGCCGCCGACCCATGTAGGCGAGGACTCCGCGTTACTCAAGGGCGGCCGTTCCCGGATCGCCCTTCTTCGTCCAGCGCATCGGCCAGCCCCTCCAGCCGCTCGGCGATCCGCGCGAGCGCGGCCTCGCTGACCGCGGCTCCGGCGGGCGGGCGCCGCTCGGCCTCCTCCAGCGCGTCGGCCAGCATCAGCGAGACGAAGAGCAGCGCCCGTTCACCATTATGTCCGCCCGAGGCGCGCAGCGCGGCCGACCAGCGCTGGTCGAGCATCTGGCCCAGCATCCGGACGCGCGCCTCGCCGCCGTCCTGGCAATAGACGGTGTGCGGACGGTCGCCGACCAGGATCGTCACCTCGGCCATCAGGCGGCGCTCCCCCGGCTGATCACATCGTCCAGCGCGGTGACCGCGTCGGCCATGCGCGCCTTGAGCGCGGCATGACGGCGGGCGAGCGCGTCTTCCTTGGCCGCGCGGGTGCGGATCGCCTGTTCGATACGGGCGATCGCGCGGTCGATCCGCTCGACGGAGGAGAGGACATCGTCGACAATGGGTTCGGGCATGAATGCGGCTTAGCAGGATGGCTCCATGCGGCAACCCGGAATTGGATCGTCCGGGGCCGAGGGGCGGTTGACAGCGGCCCGATCGGCCCCGAAAGGCGAGCGCGAACGGTGGAATTCGGCGGCACGGGCCGCTACATCCCCCACCGAACCCGGGGCCGGGCGTCCAGCCATCGGCCCGACGTGAAAGACAGGAGATTGCTGGCATGACGGTCAAGGTTGCAATCAATGGCTTCGGCCGCATCGGCCGCCTGGTCGCGCGCGCCATCCTCGAGCGGGGCGGCGACGCGCTGGAACTGGTCGCGATCAACGATCTGGCCGATGCCAAGTCGAACGCCTGGCTGTTCAGCCGCGACAGCGTCCATGGCCGCTATCCGGGTGAGGTGTCGGCCGACGGCAACGACATCGTGATCGACGGCAAGCGCATCCGCGTCACCGCCGAGCGCGACCCCGCGAACCTGCCGCACAAGGAACTGGGCGTCGACCTGGTCCTGGAGTGCACCGGCTTCTTCACCGACAAGGCGTCGTGCGAGAAGCACATCGCGGCGGGCGCCAAGAAGGTGCTGATCTCGGCCCCCGGCAAGAATGTCGACCTGACCGTCGTGTACGGCGTCAACCATGACAAGCTGACCGCCGACCACACCATCGTCTCGAACGCCTCGTGCACCACCAACTGCCTGGCGCCGGTCGCCAAGGTGCTGAACGACGCGATCGGAATCGAGCGCGGCCTGATGACCACGGTCCACGCCTATACCAACGATCAGAAGATCCTCGACCAGATTCACCCCGATCTGCGCCGCGCCCGCGCCGCCGCCATGTCGATGATCCCGACCACCACGGGTGCTGCCCGCGCGGTGGGCGAGGTTCTGCCGGAACTGAAGGGCAAGCTGGACGGCTCGGCCATCCGCGTGCCGGTGCCCGACGTCAGCCTGGTCGACCTGACCTTCACCCCGGCGCGCGACACGACGAAGGAAGAGGTCAATGCGATCCTGAAGGCCGCGTCGGAAGACGGTCCTCTGAAGGGCGTGCTGGTCTTCTCGGACGAGCCGCTGGTGTCGATCGACCTGATGCACTCGCCGCAGTCCTCGACCGTCGACAGCCTGGAGACGGCGGTGATCGACGGCAAGCTGGTGCGCGTCGTGTCGTGGTACGACAATGAATGGGGCTTCTCGAACCGCATGGTCGACACCGCGACCGCGATGGCGAAGTTCCTCTGATGACGACGGGGCGGGCGATGACCGGGCATCTGGCCGGCATCGCCCGCCATGCCGTACCCAAGGGTCCGATGGAGGTGATCGACACCGCCATCATCACCCTGGCGGGCGGCGTCGAAGGCGATTGTCGCGGCCGGGTGAAGCCCGGTGGGCGCGGACGGCGTCAGGTGACGCTGATCGAGCGGACCGACTGGGACGCCGCACTGGCCGAGATCGACCGCGACATCCCCTGGCAGGCGCGCCGTGCGAACCTGCTGGTTGAGGATTTCGACCTTCCCCAAATTCCGGGCACCCGGCTGCGTATCGGGCCCGTCCTTCTGGAAATCACCATGGAATGCGATCCGTGCCACCGCATGGACGCGATCGCCGACGGATTGCAGGCGGCCCTCAGGCCCGACTGGCGCGGTGGCGTATGCACCCGCGTGATCGAGGGCGGCACGATCCGCATCGGCGATAACATCAGGATCGAGGAATCATGACCAAGGCCTTCAAGACGCTCGACGATATGGGCGATGTCCAGGGCAAGCGCGTGCTGGTCCGCGAGGATCTGAACGTGCCGATGGCCGATGGCCGCGTGACCGACGACACGCGCCTGCGCGCGACGATCGCGACCGTGACCGAATTGGCCGACAAGGGTGCGATCGTCCTGGTCCTCGCCCATTTCGGCCGCCCCAAGGGGCAGCGTAATCCCGACTATTCGCTGGCGATGCTGACCCAGCCCTATAGCGACGTGCTGGGCCGTCCGGTCCGCTTCATCGACGATGTCGCGGGCGAGGCGGCGGAGGCGGCGGTCGCGACGCTGAACCCCGGCGATATCGCGATCCTGGAAAACACCCGCTTCCACGCGGGCGAGGAGAAGAATGACCCCGAATTGGCGGCGCAGATCGCCAAGCTGGGCGACCTGTACGTCAACGACGCCTTTTCGGCGGCGCACCGCGCCCACGTCTCGACCGAGGGGCTGGCGCGCCAGCTTCCGGCGTTCGCGGGCCGCGCGATGGAGGCCGAACTCGACGCGCTGGAAAAGGCGCTGGGCAATCCGCAGCATCCGGTCGCGGCGGTGGTCGGTGGGGCCAAGGTCTCGACCAAGCTGGCCGTGCTCAAGCATCTGGTCGGCAAGGTCGACCACCTCATCATCGGTGGCGGCATGGCCAACACCTTCCTCGCCGCGCGCGGAGTCGATGTGGGCAAGTCGCTGTGCGAGCATGACCTGACCGGCACCGCCGAGGAGATCCTCGACGCCGCCGACAAGGCGGGCTGCACCGTCCACCTGCCCTATGACGTGGTGGTCGCCAAGGAGTTCAAGCCGAACCCCGCGACGCGTACCGTCAACGTGCACGAGGTCGCCGCCGACGAGATGATCCTCGACCTCGGCCCCAACGCGGTCGAGGCGCTGGGCGATGTGCTCAAGAATTGCCGCACGCTCGTCTGGAACGGCCCGCTCGGTGCGTTCGAGACGCCGCCCTTCGACATGGCGACCGTCGCACTCGCCAAGACGGCGGCGGCGCTGACCCAGGATGGCAGCCTCGTCTCGGTCGCGGGTGGTGGCGATACCGTCGCCGCGCTGAACCAGGCGGGCGTGGGGACGCAGTTCAGCTTCGTGTCGACCGCGGGCGGCGCGTTCCTGGAATGGATGGAAGGCCAGGACCTGCCGGGCGTCGCCGCGCTGATCGCGTAACCGCAATCCTCCCCTGCGAGGGGAGGTGGCAGGCCGAAGGCCTGACGGAGGGGTGTCACCATCGGCGAGGGTGGACTTTCCCGATGAGCGGGGACACCCCTCCACCAGCTTCGCTGGTCCCCCTTCCCTTGCAGGGGAGGAAGATTAAGGGGCTACGACCCCGTCGCCGCTGGCGACGGGGTTTCCTTTAGAAGCGGCACCAGCAACTGGTTGAGGTCGCTCAGTTCGAACGCGGCGGCCTTGGCGTAGCGAACCCGCCCGCTGCGATCGATGATGTAATTGGTCGGCACCGCGCCCAGCGTGGCATAGGGCCCTTTGATCCGCCGCGCCGATGGCATCGTCATCGCGGCGAACAACGGCTTCAGCCGGTAGAGCGGCAGCGAATCCTCGGTTGCGATCGCAAAGACCTTCAGGCCATGCGGTGCCTGGATGCGATAATATTGGTCGAGCAGCGGCAGTTCCGCCCGGCACGGCCCGCACCATGTTGCCCAGAAGTTCAGCACGATCACCTGCCCACGCAGGTCCGACAGGCGGACATGGCTGCCGTCCATCAGCGTCAGGTCGAAATCGGGCGCCATGTCGCCGACCTCGGGCGTGGACTTGGCAAGGGTCGGGGACGCAACGGGTGTCACGGCCAGCAATGCAGCCCCTGCGAAGCGAAACCATTTCATCCCGAGACTCCCCCCATCTGCCCCGCATCAGAATGATCGCGCACACTTTATGCCGTCAAGGGCGCTTGATCCGACTTGTCGGACTTGCTACGTTGAACGTGTTAAACGAAGGAATGGCGATGCTCGGCGTTCGTCTCGACACCGAATTGGAAGAACGGCTGGCGGCCGTCGCGCGAACGCAGGGCCGCAGCAAGAGCGACATCGCGCGCGAGGCGGTGCGGCGCTATGTCGACCTGCATGACGAGGCCTATCGCCGCGAGGCCCGTCGCCAGTCGACTCGCGCGTCGAAGCGCGACACGCCGGAGGATTTCGCCTTCTGGAACGCGCTGGCGCAGGAGGCGGACGCGTGAAGATCTCGCACGCCGCCATCGTGCTCGCGACGACGGGCGAGGGGGGCGATCACCGCCCTTTCCTGGTCGTCCAGTCCGACCTTTACAACGAGACGCACAATACGATCACCGTCTGTCCGATGACTTCGGTCGTCGGCGGCGAGGCGCTGTTCCGCGTCGCCTTTTCCCCGCGCGAACATACCGGCCTGACCGTCGAGTGCGAGGTGCAGGTCGACAAGATCCTGTCCATCCCGCGCAATCATATCGTCAAACTGCTCGGCCATGCTTCGCCCACCCGGATGGAGCAGGTCGACCAGGCGCTGCGCCGCTGGCTGATGCTCTGACCTATTCCCCGAACCCAATCCGGAGAGAATCGATGACCCCGATCGTGAAGGCCATTCTCGACAAGTACGAAGCCACGCCGGCGGCCGTGAAGGCCAATCTGGCGCGTATCCTGATGCAGGGGCGGCTGGGGGGCACCGGCAAGCTCATCATCCTGCCGGTCGACCAGGGGTTCGAACACGGGCCCGCGCGCAGCTTCGCGATCAACCCGCCCGCCTATGACCCGCATTACCATTTCCAGTTGGCGATCGATGCCGGGCTGTCCGCCTATGCCGCGCCGCTGGGGATGCTGGAGGCCGGGGCGGACACGTTCGCGGGCCAGATCCCGACCATCCTGAAGATCAACAGCTCGAACAGCTGGGGCACCTCGATCACGCAAGCCGTGACGGGCAGCGTGCAGGACGCGGTGCGGCTGGGCTGCGCGGCGATCGGCTTCACCATCTATCCCGGCTCGGACGGCATTTTCGACGCGATGGACCAGATCGCGATTCTGACGGCCGAAGCGCGCGAGGCGGGGCTCGCCACCGTGATCTGGAGCTATCCGCGCGGCGGCAAGCTGACCAAGGACGGCGAACTGGCGCTCGATGTGGGTGCCTATGCGGCACATATGGCCGCGCAGCTCGGCGCGCACATCATCAAGGTGAAGCTGCCCACCGACCATATCGAACAGGCCGAGGCCAAGTCCGCCTATGAGGGCACCGACTGGTCCCACCAGGCCGACCGGGTGCGCCACGTCGTCCAGTCCAGCTTTGCGGGCCGTCGCATCGTCGTCTTCTCGGGCGGCGCGGCCAAGGGGGCGGACGCCGTCTATCAGGATGCCCGCGACATTCGCGACGGCGGCGGCAACGGCTCGATCATCGGTCGCAACACCTTCCAGCGTCCGCGCGACGAGGCGCTGGCGATGCTCGACAAGCTGGTCGCGATCTACAAGAACGAGGAATAAGTTCTTGGCAGGCTTGGGCGTTCCGGTTGGGGAACCGGGACGCCCATTCCGCCATGCGCCGCCCCCAGGTGACGGACGCCGCGTCACGCGCTAGGGGGACAGGCATGACGCTTGAAGACGATCCCCTCGGCCCGCTCGATCCCGAATTCGCCAGCGCCTTCGTGCGCGACATGCGGCGGCCGCCATGCCAGCTCTACCTCATCTCGCCGCTCGACGTGGCCGGGGCGTTCCCCGACCGTCTGGCGCGCGCGCTCGACGCGGGGCCGGTCGCGGCGTTCCAGTTCCGCGTGAAGGACATGGACCAGCACGCCGCCGCCAAGCTCGCCGAGCCGCTCCAGCGCATCTGCGCGGATCGCGAGGTGGCCTTCATCGTCAATGACAGCATCAGCCTGGCCAAGCGGCTCGGCGCGGATGGTGTCCATCTGGGGCAGGAGGATGGCGATGCGCGCGAGGCGCGCGACGTGCTGGGCCCGACGGTGCAGATCGGTGTGACCTGTCACGACAGCCGCCACCTGGCGATGGAAGCGGGCGAGGCGGGCGCGGATTATGTCGCGTTCGGCGCCTTCTACCCGACCACGACCAAGGAAACCAAGCACCAGGCCGAGCCGGTCGTCCTGTCCTGGTGGTCGACGCTGTTCGAGCTGCCCTGCGTCGCGATCGGCGGGATCACCCCGGCCAATGCCGCGCCGCTGGTCCGGGCGGGGGCCGATTTCCTCGCCGTATCGGGCGCGGTGTGGAACGGCGACGAGGCCGCCGCGGTGAAGGCCTTTGCCGAGGTGCTGAAATAATATCGCCGCTTCGCCCCCACCCTCTGGCGGGGGCGAAGGGTGGTCGAGGACCCTCCCATCCGTTGCGCTTCGGAAACAAGCGTCCCTCCTCGCGTTTGCTTGGGGATGGGCGGCCGGATGCGAAGGAGGGGGCATGAAGCAGAGCGGGGGCAGGGGGCCATTATCGCGCTTCGGCTGGGTGATGCTGGCGCTGATCGTGATCGGGGTCGGCGGCTTCCTGTCGATGCTGTCCTTCGGGTCGGGTCGGGTGGTGGTGCCCGAGGTCGCGGCCCCCGCCCGCCAGGCGGTGGCGGGCAGTTCGGCGGCGCTGGCCATGCCGATCGCGCATTATCCGCTGGGGTCGCTGCATCATGACTGGGGCGATCCGCGCGAAGGCGGCAAGCGCAAGCATGAGGGGATCGACCTGATCGCCCCCGCCGGAACCCCGGTCGTCGCGGCGTTGGCCGGCACGATCGAGAAGCTGTTCGACAGCGATCGCGGCGGACATACCCTCTATATCCGCTCGCGCGACGGCCGCTGGAGCCTCTATTACGCGCATCTCCAGGGCTATGCGCCGGGCGTCGCGGAGGGCGCGCCGGTCCGCCAGGGGCAGGTGGTCGGCTATGTCGGCGACAGCGGCAATGCCGGGGCGGGCAACACCCATCTCCATTTCGCGATCAGCTGGATGCGCGCCGGGGACGGCTGGTGGCAGGGCGAGCCGGTCGATCCCTATCCGCTGCTTGCCGGAAAGACCGCTTCGAGCTAAGGCAGGCCACACGGACTGCCGTGCGGCGCCACGCCCCGGCATCCTTTGCTCTTTCCAGCAGGTTGAAGACCCATGAAGATCAGCGGCGTGGACATTCGTCCCGGCAACATCATCGAGTATGAAGGCGGCATCTGGCGCGCCGTGAAGATTCAGCACACCCAGCCCGGCAAGGGCGGTGCGTATATGCAGGTCGAGATGAAGAACCTCATCGACGGCCGCAAGACGAACGTCCGCTTCCGCTCCGCCGAGACGGTCGAGCGCGTCCGCCTCGACACCAAGGACTTCCAGTTCCTGTTCGCCGAGGGTGACGACCTGACCTTCATGGACAAGGAAAGCTATGAGCAGATCACGCTGCCGCGCGACCTGCTGGGCGACGCCGCCGCGTTCCTTCAGGACGGCATGGACGTCGTGATGGAACTGCACGAGGAAAAGCCGATCTCGGTCCAGCTTCCCGACCAGATCGAAGCCACCATCGTCGAGGCCGACGCGGTGGTGAAGGGGCAGACCGCCTCCTCGTCGTACAAGCCCGCCATCCTCGACAATGGCGTCCGCGTGATGGTGCCGCCGCACATCGCCAGCGGCACGCGCATCGTTGTCGACGTGTACGAACAGACCTACGTCCGCCGCGCGGACTAATCGGTATCGGCGGATGACCGGCGCGGCTTGAGCGCGACACCGTCATCCGCCGTCCCGGCCCGTCGTTCGCGGCGGGCCTTTTCACTTCCAGCGCCCGAGATGCAGAGGCGCGACCGAAAGGACGATCATGGCCTCGCACTCCGGGCTTCTCACCATCATGGAACGCGCCGCGCGCAAGGCCGCGCCGCGTCTTCGCCGCGACTTCAACGAGGTCCAGCACCTCCAGGTCAGCCGCAAGGGGCCCGCCGACTTCGTGTCGATGGCCGACAAGCGCGCCGAGGAAACCGTCTTCGAGGAACTGAAGAAGGCGCGTCCCGACTGGAACTTCCTCATGGAGGAGGGCGGCGAGATCAAGGGCGATCCGTCCAAGCCGCGCTTCATCATCGATCCGCTCGACGGCACCTCGAACTTCCTGCACGGCATCCCGCACTTCGCCATCTCGATCGCGGTCGAGGAGCCGCTGGCGAACGGCAAGCGCGAGGTGACGACCGGCCTGATCTATCAGCCGCTGACCGACGAGAGCTTCTGGGCCGAAAAGGGCCGGGGCGCCTGGTTGCAGGACGGCCGCCTGCGCGTGTCGTCGCGCCGCGATCTGTCGGAGGCGCTGATCGCCACCGGCATCCCGTTCCTGGGGCATGGCGATTTCGTCCAGTGGAGCCGCATTTTCGGTGCGATCGCGCCGCAGGTCGCCGGTATCCGCCGCTTCGGCTCGGCCGCGCTCGACCTCGCCTGGGTCGCGGCCGGTCGTTACGACGGTTTCTGGGAGTCGGGCCTGAAGCCCTGGGACGCGGCGGCGGGCATGCTGCTGGTGCGAGAAGCGGGCGGTTTCGTCAGCGACTTCCGGGGTTCGGACAAGTCGCTCGAGCGCGGCGAGTATCTGGCGGCCAATGAGGGCCTGCATTCCAAGCTGCACAAGCTGCTGGCCAACGCGCTGCGTTAAGAATTTGGTGGGATTTGAACGCAAGGGGTCATGCCTCTTGCGTTCAAACCACTGAATTACCATCTGAAAATTCGAGGATGAGGGCGGGTGAGGGCGTTCACTTGCGATTCATTCTCATGCCTCCGCTGGCTTGCTCCGGCCGACCCATCGGCCTAAAGCCAATCGCATCCAGTTCCGCATCTGCGAGAGAAAAACTTGGTCGATCTGTCGCAATATCTGCCGATCCTCCTGTTCCTGGGCGTTGCCCTGGTTCTGTCGACGGCCTTCGTGTTTCTGCCGATGCTCGTGGCGCGCCTGACGGGTGCCCATAAGCCCAACGAGCAGAAGCTGTCCGAATATGAATGCGGCTTCCCCGCGTTCGAAGACCCGCGCAGCCAGTTCGACGTGCGTTTCTATCTCGTCGCGATCCTGTTCATCGTCTTCGATCTGGAAGCGGCGTTTCTGTACCCCTGGGCGGTCAGCGTGTTCAGCCTCGGCTGGACCGCCTGGTTTTCGATGATGATCTTCATCGGCGAGCTCGCGCTGGGTCTCGTCTATGCGTGGAAGAAGGGAGCGTTGGATTGGGAGTAAATCTTCACTCCGGTCCGGTTGAGTTCAAGCCGCAGGCCCATGGCGGACCCGCCCATGATGGCCAGGCCGTCATTCAGCCCGATCAGGGCTTTTTCGACGGGCTGAACGGCGAGCTGACCGACAAGGGCTTCCTCGTCACCTCGACCGAGGAGCTGTTCCAGTGGGCGCGCACCGGCTCGCTCTGGTGGATGACCTTCGGTCTGGCGTGCTGCGCGGTGGAGATGATCCACGTGAACATGCCGCGTTACGATCTGGAGCGCTTCGGCGCCGCGCCGCGCGCATCGCCGCGCCAGTCGGACGTAATGATCGTGGCGGGCACGCTGTGCAACAAGATGGCCCCGGCGCTGCGTCGTGTGTACGACCAGATGTCGAACCCGAAATACGTCATCTCGATGGGCAGCTGCGCCAATGGCGGCGGCTATTACCATTACAGCTATTCGGTGGTGCGCGGCTGTGACCGGATCGTGCCCGTGGACATCTATGTCCCCGGTTGCCCGCCGACCGCCGAGGCGCTGCTGTACGGCGTGATGCAGTTGCAGCGGAAGATCCGCCGTGCCGGGAGCATCGAACGGTGAGGGCGCCTGCTCCCCGTTTCGCCGCGAATGACGGCGTGATCGATGCGGCGCGCGCCGCGCTCGGCCCCTGGCTGCTCGACGCGCGCGAGCATGTCGGCGAGGTCGCGCTGGTCGTCGACCGTGCGAATCTGGTTCCCGCGATGATCGCGCTGCGCGACACCAAGGGGCTGGAATATCAGCAGCTGATGGAGATTGCGGGCGTCGACTATCCCGAGCGCGACGAGCGTTTCGAGGTGGTCTATTGCCTGTTGTCGCTGACCCGCAACCACCGCCTGCATGTCCATGTCTCGACCGACGAGGATAAGCCGGTGCCGTCGGTGACGGGCCTGTGGCCGGTCGCGGGCTGGCTGGAGCGTGAGGTCTACGACCTGTACGGCGTGCTGTTCTCGGGCAATAGCGACCTGCGTCGCATCCTGACCGATTACGGCTTCCGCGGCCATCCGCTGCGCAAGGACTTCCCGCTGACCGGTTATACCGAACTGCGCTATTCGGAAGAGGAAAAGCGCGTCGTCTATGAGCCGGTGAAGCTGGCGCAGGACTTCCGCAACTTCGACTTCCAGAGCCCGTGGGAAGGCGCCGAATATGTGCTTCCCGGCGACGAGAAGGGCGCGCAGCCCGAAGGCAAGGGCGCGCAGACCCCGGCCAGCGCCGATGCGGTCAAGAAGGCCGGTGCCGAGCCGGACAAGACCGCCGCGCCGCGTGCCGCCGATGTGAAGACTACCGAAAGCCCCAAGCAGACGGGCGCGGGCGAACCGCATCCGGGCAACAAGGCCGAGGGCAAGCCCCAGGATCCGGACGTCGTGCCGGGCAAGGGTGGAGGACAGAATCAGTGAGCGACTACGTCGACGAACTGCTCCACAAGACCGACGCCGTCGACCCGACCACGGGCGACGTGTCGATCCAGAACTATACGATCAACTTCGGCCCGCAGCATCCGGCGGCGCACGGCGTGCTTCGCCTTGTCATGGAGCTGGACGGCGAGATCGTCGAGCGGGTCGATCCGCATGTCGGCCTGCTGCATCGCGGCACCGAGAAGCTGATCGAATACAAGACCTATTCGCAGGCGCTGCCCTATTTCGACCGCCTCGATTACTGCTCGCCGATGTGCATGGAGCACAGCTATGTGCTCGCGGTCGAGAAGCTGCTCGACCTGGAAGTGCCGCTGCGCGCGCAATATTTGCGGACGTTCTTCGCCGAGCTGACGCGCATCTCGAACCACATGCTCAACATTGGCAGCCACGTCATGGACGTCGGCGCGATGACGCCGAACCTGTGGCTGTTCGAGATTCGCGAAGACTGCATGAACTTCTATGAGCGGGCCTCGGGCGCGCGCATGCACGCGAATTACTTCCGCGTCGGCGGCGTCCACCAGGACGTGCCGCTCAAGCTGCTGACCGATATCGCCGACTGGCTCGACACCCGTCTGCCGCGCCTGTTCGAGGACGCGATCGGCCTGGTCGCCAACAACCGCATCTTCAAGCAGCGCAACGTCGACATCGCGGTGGTGAACCGCGAGGACGCGATCAAGTGGGGCTTCTCTGGCCCGATGATCCGCGGCTCGGGCATTCCCTGGGACCTGCGCAAGTCGCAGCCCTATGACGCCTATGACAAGGTCGACTTCGACGTGCCGGTCGGCACCAGCGGCGACTGCTATGACCGGTTCATGGTGCGCGTCGAGGAAGTGCGCCAGTCGGCCCGGATCATGAAGCAGTGCCTGGCGCAGATGCCCGAAGGTCCCGTTCTGGCCAGCGACCGCAAGGTCGCACCGCCCAAGCGCGGTGAGATGAAGCGCTCGATGGAAGCGCTGATCCACCACTTCAAGCTCTATACCGAAGGGTATCACGTCCCCGCCGGTGAGGTATATGTCGCGACCGAAAGCCCCAAGGGCGAGTTCGGCGTGTATCTCGTCTCCGACGGATCGAACAAACCCTATCGCTGCAAGATCCGGCCGACCGCGTTCAGCCATCTCCAGGCCATGGAATTCATGTCCAAGGGGCATATGCTGGCCGACACGACCGCGATCCTGGGCGCGATGGACATCGTGTTCGGGGAGTGCGACCGTTGAGCGGAGTCGACACCGCCCGGCGCGTCGCGATCGCTCGCGAAATGATCGCGCATTACAATGCGCAGGACGCTGATGCCTATGTCGCGCTGATGACCGAGGATGCCTGCGAAGCGGGCTATCGCGGTGCCGTCCTGCGCGACGGTCGCGAGGGCGTGCGTTCGGGACTGAAGGCGATGTTCGCGCAGTTCCCGCAGAACCGCGCCGAGATCGTCGCCGACCAGGCGTTCGGCGAGACCGTGCTGCTGCATGAAAAGGTCGAACGCGCGCCAGGTGGCGAGGCGTTCGAGGTCATGTCCATCTATTCCTTCGAGAACGACAAGGTGTCGCGCGTGGAGTTCATTCGCTAATGGCCGACGCAGCCATCATTCCCGACGAGGCCGAAGTCCGCGCTCGCTGGGGCAATTTCGCCTGGACGGACGAGAACCAGAAGAAGGCGAACGAGATCCTCGCGCGCTATCCCAAGGGTCGCGAACAGTCCTGCTCGATCCCGTTCCTCGATCTGGCCCAGCGCCAGGTGGGGGCGGAGACGCAGACGCAAGGCTGGTTGCCCGTGCCGGTGATCGAGTTCGTCGCGCGCCAGCTGGGCGTCGCCTATATGCGCATCTATGAGGTCGCGACCTTCTATACGATGTTCAACCTGGCGCCGGTCGGCCGCTATCACGTTCAGGTGTGCGGCACGACGCCGTGCATGTTGCGCGGGTCGGACGACGTGCTGGCGGCGTGCAAGAACAAGGGCCTGATCAAGGGCAAGACCACGCCCGACGGCCTGTTCACGCTGACCGAGGTCGAGTGCATGGGCAATTGCGCCTCCGCGCCGATGGTCCAGATCAACGACGACAATTACGAGGATCTGGATTACGACCGCACGGTCACGATCCTGGAAGCGCTGGCACGCGGCGAGAGCCCCAAGACCGGCACGCAGGAGCCGGGTCGCCACACGGTCGAGCCGCTGGGCGGTCCGACCACGCTGACCGCCATGGTCGGCGACAATCACGACTATCGCGGGGAGTGGGGCGCATAATGCTCGCTGACAAGGACCGCATTTTCACCAATCTCTACGGCTATCAGCCGTGGAACGTCGACGCGGCGATGAAGCGCGGCGATTGGGACAATACCAAGGCACTGCTGGAGCTGGGCCAGGACAAGATCATCGACGTCATCAAGGCGTCGGGTCTGCGCGGGCGCGGCGGTGCGGGCTTCCCGACCGGCATGAAGTGGAGCTTCATGCCCAAGGAACCGCGTCCCGACCGGCCGAGCTTCCTGGTCATCAACGCCGACGAGTCCGAGCCGGGTTCGTGCAAGGACCGCGAGATCATCCGCCACGATCCGCACAAGCTGATCGAGGGTGCGCTGGTCGCGGGCTTCGCGATGCGCGCGCGGGCGGCCTATATCTATATTCGCGGCGAATATATCCGCGAGGCCGAGACGCTGTTCGCAGCCGTGGCTGAGGCGTATGACCGGGGCTTCCTGGGCAAGAATGCCTGCGGCTCGGGTTACGACTTCGACGTCTTCGTCCATCGCGGCGCGGGCGCCTATATCTGCGGCGAAGAGACCGCGATGATCGAAAGCCTGGAGGGCAAGAAGGGCCAGCCGCGCCTCAAGCCGCCTTTCCCGGCGGGGGCGGGCCTCTATGGCTGCCCGACGACGGTCAACAATGTCGAGTCGATCGCGGTCGCGCCGACGATCCTGCGTCGCGGCGCCGAGTGGTTCTCCTCCTTCGGGCGCGAGAACAACAAGGGCACGAAGCTCTTTCAGATCTCCGGCCATGTCGATCGTCCCTGCGTGGTCGAGGAAAGCATGTCGATCAGCTTCCGCGAGCTGATCGAGCGCCATTGCGGCGGCATTCGCGGCGGCTGGGACAATCTGCTCGCGGTGATCCCGGGTGGTTCGTCGGTGCCTTTGGTGCCCGCCGCCGAGATCATGGACGCGCCGATGGATTTCGACGGCCTGAAGGCGGTCGGATCGGGCCTCGGCACGGCGGCCGTGATCGTCATGGACAAATCGACCGACATCGTCCGCGCGATCAGCCGTCTGTCCTATTTTTACAAGCATGAGAGCTGCGGCCAGTGCACCCCGTGCCGTGAAGGCACCGGCTGGATGTGGCGCGTGATGGAGCGGATGCGCACCGGCGATGCCGATGTCTCCGAGATCGACACGCTGTTCCAGGTGACGAAGCAGGTCGAAGGCCACACCATCTGCGCGCTGGGCGACGCGGCGGCCTGGCCGATCCAGGGCCTGATCCGCCACTTCCGCCCGGAGATGGAACGCCGCATTCGCGAACGCAAAGGCGAGACGGGCGGCAACGCCCCGATGATGGAAGCTGCCGAATAATGCCTAAGGTCAAAGTCGACGGCGTCGAGATCGAGGTGCCCCAGGGCGCCACCGTGCTGCAGGCCTGCGAGCTTGCGGGCAAGGAAATCCCGCGCTTCTGCTATCATGAGCGGCTGTCCATCGCGGGCAATTGCCGCATGTGCCTGGTCGAGGTGAAGCCTGGCCCCCCCAAGCCGCAGGCGTCGTGTGCGCTTCCGGCGGCGGAGAATCAGGAGATCTTCACCACCACCCCGATGGTGAAGGCCGCGCGCGAAGGCGTGATGGAATTCCTGCTGATCAACCACCCGCTGGACTGCCCGATCTGCGATCAGGGCGGCGAGTGCGACCTGCAGGACCAGTCCATGGCCTATGGCAAGGGCCATAGCCGCTATGACGAGAACAAGCGGGCCGTCACCGAGAAATATATGGGTCCGATCGTCAAGACGGTCATGACCCGCTGCATCCAGTGCACCCGCTGCGTCCGCTTTGCCGAAGAGGTCGCGGGCGTGGAGGAAATCGGCGCGATCTATCGCGGCGAGAATATGCAGATCACGTCCTATCTCGAACAGGCCGTGTCGAGCGAGCTGTCGGGTAATGTCGTCGACCTGTGCCCGGTAGGCGCTCTGACGTCCAAGCCCTATGCGTTCGAGGCGCGTCCGTGGGAGTTGAAGAAGACGCTGGCCATCGACGTGATGGACGCGGTCGGCACCAACATCCGCCTCGACAGCCGGGGTCGTCAGGTGCTGCGCTGCGTGCCGCGCATCAATGACGAAGTGAACGAGGAGTGGGCGAGCGACAAGACGCGTCACGCGATCGACGGCCTGGTCCGTCGTCGTCTCGACCGTCCGTTCATCCGCCGCGACGGCAAGCTGGTGCCCGCCACCTGGGACGAGGCCTTTGCCGCGATCCGTGACGTGAATGCCGGTTCGAGCGTTGCCGCGATCGCTGGCGATCAGGTCGATTGCGAGACGATGTTCGCCGCCAAGGCGCTGCTGGCCAAGATGGGTTCGAGCCTGCTCGAAGGCCGTCAGACCGGCATGGATTACGACACGTCGAGCCTGGCCGCGGTGAACTTCAACACGACCATCGCAGGCGTCGAGCGCGCCGATGCGATCCTGCTGATCGGCACCAATCTGCGCTGGGAAGCGCCGCTGGTGAACACCCGTATCCGCAAGGCGATCAAGAAGGGCGCCAAGGTCTTCGCGATCGGCCCCGAAACCGATCTGACCTACAAGGTTGAGTGGCTGGGCGCCGACCTGTCGGTGCTGGGCAATCTGCCCGAGGCGGTGACCGAGCTGTTCGGCAAGGCCGCGCGTCCGATGGTCATCCTCGGTGGCGGTGCGATCAAGGGCGCGCATGGCGCGAGCCTGAAGCTGGTCGACCAGTTCAATCTGGTGCGGACGCTGGAAGATGGTTCGGCCTGGAACGGCTATAATGTCGTTCACATGGCGGCCGCGCGCATGGGCGGGCTGATGCTCGGCTATGCGCAGAAGGGCGGTATCGCCGACGTGGTCGCGGCCGCGCCGAAGCTCGCCTTCTTCCTGGGCGCCGACGAGGTTGACTTCGCCAAGTTCGGTAGCAGCTTCAAGGTGTTCGTCGGTCATCATGGCGACAAGGGTGCGCATCACGCCGATGTCATCCTGCCGGGCGCGACCTATGCCGAGAAGTCGGGCACCTGGGTCAACCTCGAGGGCCGGGTGCAGCGCGGCGAGCGGGCGGTGTTCGCGCCGGGCGACGCGCGCGACGACTGGACGATCTTCCGCGCGCTGTCCGAGGTTCTGGGCCAGACGCTGAAGTTCGACACGCTGGACGAACTCCGCGCCGCCATGGCCGCCGAGGTTCCCGCGCTGGGCCAGGTCGGTCTCGTCACCTTCGACTGGGCCGCGCCGTCGCTGAACGCGACTGCGTCGGGCACGATCGAGGGCTATCCGATCAAGGACTTCTACCTCACCAATGCGATCTGCCGCGCCAGCCCGACGATGCAGCGCTGCTCGGCCGAACTGGTCCATGGTGAGAGCTATGCGGAGGCAGCGGAGTGACCGCGTTTTTCAACACGACGCTTGGCCTTCCTTATGGCTGGGCCTGGACGATCGCGACCTTGGTCGGGATTCTGGCGATCGCGCTGCCGCTGATGCTGGCGGTCGCGATGGTCATCTATGTCGACCGCAAGATCTGGGCGGCGATGGCGCTGCGCCGTGGTCCGAACGTGGTCGGCCCCTTCGGTCTGCTCCAGTCCTTCGCCGACGGTCTGAAGGTCTTCCTTCAGGAAACCATCGTTCCGGCCGCTGCCAATCGCGGGCTGTTCCTGCTGGCGCCGATCATCACCTTCACGGTCGCGCTGATCGTTTGGGCGGTGGTGCCGTTCCAGCCGGGCGTGGTCGTCGCCAACATCAATGTCGGCCTGCTCTATGTCCTCGCCGCCTCGTCGCTCGGCGTGTACGGCGTCATCCTGTCGGGCTGGGCGTCGAACTCGAAATATCCCTTCTACTCGGCGCTTCGTGCGGCCGCGCAGATGGTATCCTATGAAGTCGCGATCGGCTTCATCCTGATTTCGGTCGTGATGTGGTCGGGCAGCTTCAACCTGACCGACATCGTCGAGGCGCAGAAGAGCGTGCTGGGGATTCCGGTCAACGGCTTCTTCCTCAATCCGCTGCTCTTCCCGATGGCGGTGATGTTCTTCATCTCGGCGCTGGCCGAGACGCAGCGCGCGCCGTTCGATCTGACCGAAGCGGAGTCGGAGCTCGTCGCGGGTTACCAGACCGAATATAGCTCGATGTCGTTCGCGCTGTTCTGGCTGGGCGAGTATGCCAACGTCATCCTGATGTGCGCGCTGAATGCGATCCTGTTCTGGGGTGGCTATCTGCCGCCGCTCGACTGGGCGCCGCTTTACGCCGTGCCGGGTATCGTCTGGCTGCTGTTGAAGATGTGCTTCTTCTTCTTCGTCTTTTCGTGGGTGAAGGCGACCGTACCGCGCTATCGGTACGACCAGCTGATGCGGCTGGGCTGGAAGGTGTTCCTGCCGGTGTCGCTGTTCTGGGTATTCTTGGTGTCTGGCGTGCTGATGTATGCGCGCGTGGGAGTTCCGGCATGAGCGTCGCTCAGTACGTCAAGGCTTTTACGCTGTGGGAGTTCGTGAAGGGGCACGCGCTGACCCTTCGCTACTTCTTCAAGCCGAAGGCGACGATCAACTATCCGTTCGAGAAGAACCCCATCTCTCCGCGCTTCCGGGGCGAGCACGCACTGCGTCGCTACCCCAATGGCGAGGAGCGGTGCATCGCGTGCAAGCTGTGCGAGGCGATCTGCCCCGCCCAGGCGATCACGATCGAGGCGGAACCCCGCGACGACGGCAGCCGCCGCACGACGCGCTACGACATCGACATGACCAAGTGCATCTATTGCGGGCTGTGCCAGGAGGCCTGCCCGGTCGATGCGATCGTCGAGGGTCCGAACTTCGAATTTTCGACCGAGACCCGCGAAGAGCTGATCTACGACAAGTCGAAGTTGCTCGATAACGGTGACCGCTGGGAAAGCGCGATCGCGGCGAACCTTGCCGCCGATGCGCCGTACCGTTAAAGCCCGCGACCAACGGTTCGGGGCGGACAGAAAAGGGGCCTGACAGGCAGTGATACAGGCTATCGCCTTCTATATTTTCGCGACCGTGGTGATCGTGTCCGCAGGGCTCACGATCGCGTCGCGCAATCCGGTGCACTCGGTCATGTGGCTGATCCTGGCGTTCTTCAACGCCGCGGGCCTCATGGTGCTGTGCGGGGCCGAGTTCATCGCGATGCTGCTCGTCATCGTCTATGTGGGCGCGGTCGCGGTCTTGTTCCTCTTCGTCGTCATGATGCTCGATATCGAGGTCGCGGCGATGCGGGCGGGCTTTGCGCGCTATCTGCCGCTGGGCCTGGCACTCGCCGTCGCCCTGCTGGCCGAGGTCATCATCGCCTTCCAGGCGTGGAGCGTCGGCGGCGTTCAGCTGGCGGCCCGTGCGGCCCCGATCGCGCCCGAGGTGTCCAACATCCAGGCGATCGGCAACCTGCTGTACACGCGCTACCTGTTCATCTTCGAAGGGGCAGGGCTCGTCCTGCTCGTCGCGATGATCGGTGCGATCGTGCTGACGCATCGCAAGCGCGGCGGCGTCCGTCCGCAGAACATCGCCAAGCAGAATGCGCGTCAGCCGCATGAGGCGATCCGCAACATCAATCAGCCCATCGGGCAGGGGGTGGAACTGTGACGATCGGTCTCGTCCATTATCTGGTCGTCGCAGCGATCCTGTTCACCATGGGGGTGCTGGGTATCTTCCTCAACCGGAAGAACCTGATCGTCATCCTCATGGCGATCGAGCTCATCCTGCTTGCCGTGAACCTGAACCTCGTCGCCTTCTCGGCCGCGCTTCAGGATCTGGTGGGACAGGTCTTCGCCATGTTCGTGCTGACCGTGGCCGCCGGTGAATCGGCGATCGGTCTGGCGATCCTGGTCATCTATTTCCGTGGCCGCGGCACCATCGCGGTCGACGACGTCAACCGGATGAAGGGGTAATCGGGTTGATCCTCGCTATCGTCTTCCTGCCGTTGCTGGCCGCCGCCATTGCGGGGTTCGGCAACAAGGCCATCGGGAACGTGCCCGCCAAGGTCGTCACGACCGGCGCGCTGTTCATTTCCTGTGCGCTGTCCTGGCCGATCTTCATCGGCTATCTGTCGGGCGCCAATGTCGCGACGGTCACGCCGGTGCTCCACTGGATCACCAGCGGCGACATGTCGGTCGACTGGGCGCTGCGCGTCGACTCGCTGACCGCGATCATGCTGGTGGTCATCACCAGCGTCTCGGCGCTCGTCCACCTCTATAGCTGGGGCTATATGAGCGAGGAGCCGGATCAGCCGCGCTTCTTCGCCTATCTCTGCCTCTTTACCTTCGCGATGCTGATGCTCGTGACGGCGGACAATCTGGTCCAGATGTTCTTCGGCTGGGAAGGCGTGGGTCTCGCGTCCTACCTGCTGATCGGCTTCTGGTTCCGCAAGCCGTCGGCCAATGCGGCCGCGATCAAGGCGTTCGTCGTCAACCGCGTCGGCGACCTGGGTTTCATGCTCGGCATCTTCGGCACCTTCCTGGTGTTCAAGACGGTGTCGATCCCGGAAATCCTGGCGGCCGCGCCGACCATGGCCGGTTCGACCATCGGGTTCCTCGGCTATCGCTTCGACACGATGACCGTGCTCTGCCTGCTGCTGTTCGTCGGTGCGATGGGCAAGTCGGCGCAGTTGGGTCTCCACACCTGGCTGCCGGACGCGATGGAAGGCCCGACCCCGGTGTCGGCGCTGATCCACGCGGCGACCATGGTGACCGCGGGCGTGTTCATGGTATGCCGCCTGTCGCCGATGTTCGAGACGTCGCCGACCGCTCTCGGCGTGATCACCGTGATCGGCGCCTGCACCTGCTTCTTCGCCGCGACCGTCGGCACGGTGCAGACCGACATCAAGCGCGTCATCGCCTATTCGACCTGTTCGCAGCTGGGCTATATGTTCTTCGCGGCCGGCGTCGGTGCGTATGGCGCGGCGATGTTCCACCTGTTCACGCACGCCTTCTTTAAGGCGCTGCTGTTCCTGGGTGCGGGTTCGGTGATCCATGCGATGCATCACGAGCAGGACATGCGCTATTATGGTGGCCTGCGTCGCCACATCCCGCTTACCTTCTGGGCGATGATGATGGGTACGCTCGCGATCACCGGCGTCGGTATCCCGGCTCTGTTCGGCAATCCGATGGCGTTCGGTTTCGCGGGGTTCCATTCGAAGGACGCGATCATCGAGGTCGCCTATGCGGGTGGTTCGGGCTTCGCCTTCTGGGCGGGCGTGATTGCCGCGCTGCTGACCAGCTTCTATTCGTGGCGCCTGATGTTCCTGACCTTCTGGGGCAAGCCGCGCTGGACCGGGTCGGAGCATATCCAGCACGCGATCCATGACGCGCATGGCCATGGCCATGACGATCATGCGCACGGGGCGGCTCATGATGCGCACCACAATGACGCGCATTCGGAAGATGCCGGTCACGAGCCGCACGTCCACAGCGCGGGCCATGCCGATATGCCCGAGGGCACCGGCGGCTATCATCCGCATGAAAGCCCGCTGGTCATGCTGATCCCGCTGATCGTCCTGTCGATCGGCGCGATCGCGGCGGGCTTCGTCTTCCACGGCTGGTTCATCGAGCCGGAGGCGGGCGAGAGCTATTGGAAGGGCGCGATCGCCTTCAACGAGCACCTGATGCACTCGATGCACGGCGTGCCGGTGTGGGTGAAGCTGTCGGCGACGGTGGTGATGCTGCTCGGTCTGCTGACCGCGTATCTGACCTATATCCGTGCGCCGGAATTCCCGGCCAAGTTCGCGGACCAGTTCCGCATCCTGTACCGCTTCCTCCTCAACAAATGGTATTTCGACGAGATCTACCATTTCCTCTTCGTGCGCCCCGCTTTCGCGATCGGCCGGTTCCTGTGGCACCGTGGCGACGAGAAGACGATCGACCGCTTCGGCCCCAACGGCGTTGCCTGGCTTATCCAGCAAGGCAGCAAGGGTGCGGCGCGCTTCCAGACGGGATACCTCTACAGCTATGCGTTCGTCATGTTGATCGGCCTGACCGCGGCCGTCACCTGGGCCATTTTGGGTTGATCGCGTGATGCAGGGCTTCCCGATCCTCTCCGTCATGCTGGCGGTCCCGGCTGTTGCCGCGATCGCCTGCCTCTTCCTCAACGCGCAAGGAGCGCGCATGCTGGCGCTGGCCGCCACGCTGGTCGACTTCGTCCTGGGCATCGTGCTCTGGACGCAGTTCGACGTGGGCGGTGCGCAGTGGCAGTTCGTCGAACATGCCCCCGGCATTTTCGGTCCGTTCGGCTGGTCGCTCGGCATCGACGGCTTCGCGCTGCTGCTGATCATGCTCAGCGTGTTCCTGATGCCGATCTGCATCGGCGCGAGCTGGCGCGCGATCGACAAGCGCGTTCCCGAATATATGGGACTGTTCCTGTTCACCGAGGTGCTGATGATCGGCACCTTCGCGGCGCAGGACCTGTTCCTCTTCTACGTCTTCTTCGAAGCCGGCCTGATCCCGATGTATCTGATCATCGGCATCTGGGGCGGGGCGAACCGCATCTACGCGTCGTACAAGTTCTTCCTGTACACGCTGCTCGGCTCGCTGCTGATGTTCGTCGCGATGCTCTATATGGCGCGCACGGCGGGCACGACCTCGATTCCGGCGCTTCTCGCCTATGACTTCCCGGCTTCGGTCCAGACCTGGCTATGGGTCGCCTTCTTCGCCTCGTTCGCGGTCAAGATGCCGATGTGGCCGGTCCACACCTGGCTTCCCGACGCGCACGTCCAGGCGCCGACGGCGGGTTCGGTCATCCTGGCGGGCGTCCTGCTGAAGCTGGGTGGCTATGGCTTCCTGCGCTTCCTGCTGCCGATGTTCCCGGAGGCGAGCGGACAGCTGACCTGGCTGATCTTCGCGCTGTCGGCGGTGGCGGTGATCTACGCCTCGCTGGTAGCGCTGGTGCAGTCCGACATGAAGAAGCTGATCGCCTATTCGTCGGTCGCGCACATGGCGATCGTGACCATCGGCCTCTATGCCTTCAACCAGCAGGGTATCGAAGGCGCGATGATCATGATGCTCAGCCATGGTCTGGTGTCGGGCGCGCTGTTCCTGTGCGTCGGCGTCATCTATGACCGGCTGCACACCCGTGAGATCGCGCGCTATGGCGGGCTGTCGATCAACATGCCGAAATACGCCGTGTTCTTCCTGTTCTTCACCATGGCGTCGATCGGTCTGCCGGGCACCAGCGGCTTCGTCGCCGAGTTCCTGTCGCTGATGGGCACCTATCAGGTGTCGACCTGGACCGCGCTGCTCTGCACCACGGGTATCATCCTGGGTGCGGCGTATATGCTCTATCTCTACCGGCGGATCGCTTATGGCGAGATCAAGTCGGACGAGGTGGCGGCGATGCCCGACATGTCGGCGCGCGAGCTCTGGCTGCTGGCCCCGATCGCGGCGGTGACTTTGTGGATGGGTGTCTATCCGGAAAGCTTCCTGGCGCCGATGCGCAAGGACGTGACGATCCTGCTCCAGCGGATCGACCGGGCCAACCCCGGTTCGGATAGCCGCCCCACCGCCGGTAACCCGGCGCTGGCCACCACCCATGCCCCTGAGCACCAAGCTGCGCACGGGGAGGCGCACTGATGAGCTATTCGTTGAACCTCTTGATGGTCCTGCCCGAGTTGGTGCTGACCCTCGGCGCGATCGCGCTGATGCTCGTCGCCGCCTGGGGCGGAACCGCCTCGACGCGCGGCATCTCCATTGCGGCGGTGTTCGTGCTGGCGGGGGCGATGGTCGCGCTCGCCGGTCCGGCGACCACGGGCGGGCTGGCCTTTGGCGGCCTGTACCGGGCGGATGCCTTTGCCGGTTTCGCCAAGGTCCTGATCTATCTGGCGACAGCCGTGGCGATCATTATGGCGCCGCGCTTCTTCGCCCGCTCGCCGGGTGAGGATCTGCGTCCCGAATATCCGATCCTGATGCTGCTCTCGTCGGTCGGCATGGGCATGATGGTGTCGGCGGGCGATCTGCTGACGCTCTATGTCGGTCTCGAGCTGCAGAGCCTGTCGGCCTATGTGCTGGCCAGCTTCATGCGGCGCGATGGTCGCTCGGCCGAGGCGGGCCTGAAATATTTCGTGCTGGGCGCGCTCGCCTCGGGTATTCTGCTCTACGGCATCTCGCTGGTGTATGGTTTCACCGGTTCGACCGACTTCGCGCAGATCGCTGGCGCTTATGGCCGTGACGCGGCTACCGGCACGCGCTCGCTGGGCCTGATGTTCGGCCTGGTGTTCGTGTTTGCCGGTCTTGCGTTCAAGATGTCGGCGGTGCCGTTCCACATGTGGACCCCGGACGTCTATGAGGGCGCGCCGACCCCGGTGACCGCCTTCTTTGCCTCGGCCCCCAAGGTCGCGGCGATGGCGCTGGCGATCCGCGTCGCGGTCGAGGCGATGGGCTCGGCAGTGCAGCAGTGGCAGCAGATCGTGACCTTCGCCGCGCTGGCGTCGATCATCCTGGGTGCGGTCGCGGCCATCGGCCAGACCAACATCAAGCGGCTGCTTGCTTACTCGTCGATCAACAATGTCGGCTTCGCGCTGATCGGTCTGGCGGCCGGTAC
Organism: Sphingomonas sp. SORGH_AS_0870; assembly: GCF_031453175.1. Classification (NCBI taxonomy): domain Bacteria; kingdom Pseudomonadati; phylum Pseudomonadota; class Alphaproteobacteria; order Sphingomonadales; family Sphingomonadaceae; genus Sphingomonas; species Sphingomonas sp. SORGH_AS_0870. The sequence goes on along the minus strand of NZ_JAVIYW010000002.1, from coordinate 3,110,905 downwards.
GGCGCAGGGCGTCGCGGCTGTGCTGACCTATCTGACCATCTACGTCATCATGACGCTGGGTGCGTTTCTGATCGTCATCCGCATGCGCGACGAGCAGGGCAATCCGATGGAGTCGATCGCCAGCCTGTCGGGCCTGTCCCGCACGCGTCCGGCGCTCGCCTGGGCGATGGCCTTCTTCATGTTCTCGGTCGCGGGCATTCCGCCGCTGCTCGGCTTCTATGCCAAGTTCGCGGTGTTCAACGCGGCGGTCGCGGCGGGGCTGTTCCCGCTGGCGGTGATCGGTGTCGTCGCCTCGGTGATCGGTGCCTATTATTATCTCCGTATCGTCAAGACGATGTTCTTCGACGAGCCCGTCGGGGCCTGGGACAATAGCGATGCGCAGCCGGTCGAGAATGGCCTGATCGCGCTGTCGGCGCTGTTCGTTTCGCCGGTCGGCTATCTGCTGATCCCGGTGCTGGGCGCCTGGTCGCTCGCGGCGGCGCGGGCTCTGTTCTGAGCCGAGTGCTGCACGTCCCGGAAACGGGATCGACCAATGCCGATCTTCGCCAGCTTGCGGAAGCGGGCGGCGAAGACGGTCTTTGGCTCCGCGCCGACCGCCAGACGGCGGGGCGCGGACGCCAGGGGCGGGATTGGTCCTCGCCCATCGGCAATTATTACGGATCGACGCTGGTGCGGTTGCAGCCGGGCGATCCGAGCCCCGCGACGCTGGCGCTGGTCGCCGCGGTGGCGATCGAAGAGGCGGTGCGAGCCTGCCTCCCCGCGATCGAAGACCGGCTTCGCCTCAAATGGCCCAACGACCTGCTGATCGACGGCGCCAAGCTGTCCGGCATATTGCTGGAGCGGGTGGGGGACGCGGTCATTATCGGCATCGGCATCAACCTGGCTTCAGCGCCCGACCTGCCCGACCGGGCGACGACGTCGCTGGCGGCACAGGGCGCGGCGGTCGGCGTGGCCGCGATGCAGGACCGGCTGTCCGAGGCCATGGCCTGCTGGGTCGAGGCGTGGCGGACCTGGGGTCTGTCCGCCGTGACCGCGCGATGGGAGTCGCGGGCGCATCCGCGTGGCACGCCCTTGAATGCCCGCTTGCCCGACGGACAGAGCCTGGACGGCGTCTTCGACGGTCTGGCGGGGGACGGGGCTTTACGGCTCGGCTTGGCGGATGGCTCGGTGCATGTCATCCATGCCGGTGACATTTTCCTGATCTGAAGGACCCCCATGCTGCTTGCGATCGATGCCGGGAACACGAATGTGGTCTTCGCGCTGCTCGAAGGGCGGACGATCAAGGGCCGCTGGCGGATCGCAACCGATCCGCGTCGGACCGGCGACGAATATGCGGTCTGGATCAACCAGTTGCTCGCACTGGAAGGCTATGCGCGCGAGGATGTGACCGGGGTCATCATCGCGACCGTGGTGCCGCGCGCGCTCCACAATCTGGAAGTGCTGGCGCAGAAATATTTCAAGGTCGATCCGCTGATCGCCGGTCGCGGCGCTGCCGAATGGGGCATCGAAATCGACGTCAACGAGCCCGCCTCGCTGGGTGCTGACCGCGCGGTGAACACTATCGCGGCGCATGCGCTCTATCCCGGCGATCTGATCACCATTGATTTCGGCACCGCGACGACCTTCGACATCAGCGACTATCAGGGCGCGTATAAGGGCGGGATCATCGCGCCGGGCATCAACCTGTCGCTCGACGCGCTCGTCACTGCCGCCGCCAAGCTGCCGCGTATCGCAATTGAGGCGCCGGGAAGCCGCAATGTCATTGGCCGCAACACGGTCGACCAGATGCATATAGGCATCTTCTGGGGCTATGTTGCGATGATCGAGGGGCTGGTCGCGCGCTTGAAGGCGCAGGTCGGGCGGCCGGTCAAGGTGCTCGCGACCGGCGGTCTCGCCGCGCTGTTGAGCCCGCATACCGACGTATTCGATCATATCGAACCCGATCTGACCATTCAGGGGCTGGCGATCCTGTGGGAACGCGCCCATATTCGGTAACGAGAGTTTCGGATCGTACAGCCCGCGAGATGCCGCAGGGCGCATGGCCCGTGAAGAGATGACCGCGCCCTGACCGGCGCACCCCTATCGCCCCGGACCCGCTTTCAGCGGGGTGGGCGCTCATTGTCAGGAAGTGAATGACTCCCAAGAAAGAATTGCTGTTCTGCGCGCTCGGTGGCTCGGGCGAAATAGGCATGAACGTGAACCTGTACGGCACCGAAGGCAAATGGGTGATGGTCGATTGCGGCATCACCTTCGCCGATCCGGCCTATCCCGGCATCGACGTGATCCTGCCCGACCTGTCCTTCATCGAGGATCGGCTGGACGATCTGGTCGGCATCGTGCTGACCCATGGGCATGAGGACCATATCGGCGCGCTGCCCTATCTGGCCGAAGATCTGGGCGTGCCGATCTACGCCACCGCCTTCACCGCCGGACTGGTTCGCGGCAAGCTGGAGGAAGAGGGCAGCGCCAGCCGCGTCAAGCTGCGCGTGATGGAAGCGGGCAAGGCGTTCGAGGTCGGCCCGTTCGACTTCACCTTCGTTCCGCTGTCGCACTCGATCCCCGAGGCCAATGCGCTGCTGATCGAGACCGCTGTCGGCCGGGTGTTCCACACCGGCGACTGGAAGATCGACCCGACCCCGGTCATCGGCAAGCCCGCCAGCCCGGCGCAGCTGTCGTCGATCGGCGACCGGGGTGTCGACATCTTGGTCTGTGATTCGACCAACGCCTTCAACACCGAAGCCTCGGGCTCGGAAGCCAGCGTCCGTCCGGGCATCGCCGAGACGGTCGCCAAGGCCAAGGGCCGGGTGGTCGTCACCACCTTCGCCTCCAATGCCGCGCGTCTGGTGACGCTGGGCGAGGTGGCCAAGGAGACCGGGCGCAAGCTGTGCGTCACCGGCCGCTCGCTCGACCGGATCCTGAAGGTCGGCAAGGCTTGTGGTTACTTCAAGGGCTTCCCCGAAACGGTCGATCCCGAAACCGCGATGCGGCTCCCCAAGGATCGCGTGCTGATCGTCGCGACCGGCGGGCAGGGCGAGCCGCGCGCCGCACTGTCGCGCATCGCCGAGGGCAGCCATACGATCCGCCTCGATACGGGCGATACGGTGATCTTCTCCGCGCGCCAGATTCCCGGCAACGAGACCGCGGTCGGTCGTATCCAGAACATCCTGGCGGGCAAGGGCGTCCGCATGGTCACCGAGCGCCAGGCGCATGTCCATGTGTCGGGCCATCCCGGCCAGCCCGAGTTGGCGCAGATGTACAAGTGGCTGCGTCCCCGCACGCTGATGCCGGTGCATGGCGAGATGCGGCACATGATGGAACATGCCCGCTTCGCGACGACGCAGGGCGTGCCGCAGACGCTGGTCCAGTCGGACGGCGACATCGTCCGCCTGCTGCCGGGCAACGCGACCAAGATCGGCAACGCGCCGGTCGGCCGCCTGGTGCTGGACGGCGACGTGATCCTGCCTTCGGACGGGTCGACGATGAACGAGCGCCGCAAGCTGGCGATCAACGGCCAGATCTCGGTCGGCGTCGCGGTCGCCAAGGGGCGGCTGGTCGGCAGTCCGCAGGTGCGGGTGCAGGGCGTGCCCGTCGAGGACGAGCGCGATGCCTTCATCGCCGAAGCGGTGGCCGCCGCCGCCAAGGCGGTGGACGGCCCGCGCCGCGCCACCGACAAGCTGCGCGAGGATATCCGCCTGTCGGTGCGCCGGGTCGCGACCCGCTGGACCGGCAAGAAGCCGATCGTCGACGTCCTCCTGATCGAGGGCTGATGCCATGCACTGGACGTCGGCGCTTGCGATCTACGTCCTGTTCTGGTTCCTGGCGGTGTTCCTGGTCCTGCCCTTCGGGGTCAGGACCGCGCATGAGGCCGGGGAGGCGTACATCCCCGGCACCGCCGAAAGCGCCCCGCACGTCTTTGCCGTCGGGCGCTTCCTGCGGCGCACGACGATCACCGCGACGGTGATGTTCGCGCTCTTCTATCTCAACTATGTCTATGGCTGGATCACCGCCGACATGCTCGATTGGAGCGGGATGAGCCGGGGCCTCTAAGCCTGGTTTGACCGGTGGCCGTGGCGATGCGTGGCCTTCGACTTCGCTCAGGCTGAACGGAGGTCGGGATAGGACGCGGGGCCGTGTTTGCACCTCCGTTCGCACGGAGCGAAGTGGAAGTGCACGCGGTCAGGCTATGCGCCCGTTCCCGCCTACCGCAGCCGCTCGATCGCCTGCGCCAGCGCGACATAGAGCTTGCCCATATCCGACGACAGCAGGGTCACGCCCAGCGGCGATCCGTCCCGCTGGGCCAGCACGCCGCGCAGCATCGCCTCGAAATCGTGGATGTAGCGGTTCACATGCTCGCGGAACTTCAGGTCGTCGTCATACAGCTCGGCGATATCGCGCGCCTGATGCGAGTCGAGGATGCGCACCGCGCGCCGGGTGAAGACGCCGCGATCCCCCTTGAGATAGGCCGCCCAGGCGCTGTCGGTGACCTCTGGGGCATAGATTTTGGCGATGTCGATCGACGCCGAATTGAGCGATTCGACCAGCAGCGACGCGCGGCGGGCGAAGCTGTCGCGGTCGGCCTCTTCCCGCTCGGTGCGGGCCTCCTCGATCCGGTTTTCGACCAGGGCCGTCTTCTCGGCGATCTGCTCGGCCTGGCGGGCCAGCCTTTCGGTGGCGCGGGTGGCGGCCTCGACCGCGCCCTGCGTCGCCTCGACGATGGCGTGGACCTGACGCTCGACGGTGTCGCCGGTCGCGCGGCGCATCGCCTCGGCGCTGGCGATCTCCAGCGCATGGGCGGCCTGGGGAATGACTTCGGCCAGCGTCTCGCGGGCGCTTTCCGCCGCGGTCGCCGCCGTCTCGCGAACGCGCAGCAGCGCATCGACCAGCTTGGGCGCGGCCTCGTCGGCGAAGCGGTGCGAGCGGTCGATCGTCTCGTCGACCATCATGCCCAGCGCATCGGCCTTCGCACGGCCGGTCGACAGCGTCTCGATCAGCGAACCCGACAGCGTTTCCAGCGTCTGGCGCTGTTCGGCGATGACGTCGGCGATGGCGGCGATCGCCTCATGCGTGCTCTCGGCCGCCGCGACCAGCGCGAGCAGCTCGGGCTTGGTCTCGACCACGACCTCATGGCTGGCGTGCATCCGCTGGTCGAGCCGGCCCAGCGCCTCGGGCAGCGTCTCGTCGATCTCGCGCGCGGCGGCGTCGAGCGCGATCAGCAGCGTTTCGGTGGTGGCGATGACGCGGTTGGCCATCGTCTCGCCCGCTTCCAGTGCGCCGGTCATCGCGTCCGCCGATCCGCCGAGCGCGCTGATCGAGGCGGCCAGCATCTGCGACTTTTCGGTGCCCTGGGTATGGAGCACGGCCATGCGCGCTTCCACCCGGTCGAGCTGCGCGTCCAGCGCGTCGATCATCGCCTCGCCCGCGATCCGCTGTCCCTCCAACTCGGCAGTCAGGCGGGCAATGGCCTGATCGACGCTTCCCACCCGCTCGGCCAGCGCGTCGGCGCTGTCGCGTGCGGCGCTTTCGAGCGCGGCCTGATTGGCGCCGACCATCGCCAGCATCGCGTCACCCTGTGCGGCAATGCCCTTGCGCGACTGGTCGATCGCCTCGGCGGTGCGGTCGAGCAGCGCGTCGATCGTGGTCGCGACGCTGGCCGTCACCGTTTCCAGATGCGCGCTGGCGGTCCGGCTGGTCGCCTCCATCTGTTCGATATGGGTCGCCAGACGCTGCGCCGCGCCGCTGGCGATGGTGTCCGCATCCTGCCCCCGACGGCCCAGCGCGACCAGTTGCGCATCGAGCGCGGCGGCATGACTTTCGGCCGATCGCGCCGCCTCGGCCATCCGGTCGCCCGCCTCGCCCACCTCGTCGACGGCGCGGGGCAGCGCGTCGAGCAGGTGCGCGAGCGACGCCTGGCTGGTCCCGGCGACATCGCTCAGCACGCGGCCATGTGCCTCGACCATCTGGATATCGTCGGACAGGTCGCGCGCGATCGCGTTGAACCGGGTTTCGGCGGCCTGCGCCATTTCGCCCAGCGCGATCGCCTGCGCCGACAATTCGGATCGGTTGGCTTCCAGCGCGCGCCCGATCATCCCGACCGCACGCTCCAGCGCCATCGCCTCGCGGCGCATGTCATGTGCGGTCATCGCGAAACGCCGCTGTTCGGCAGAGCTGCTGCGCTGGGCGAGCAGCCACAGGATCGCGACCAGCATCGGCCCGGCCAGCGCCAGCGTGACGAACGAGGCCAGCCCCTCGGCCGACGGGGCGTTCGTGCCCAGCAGTCCCCAGGCCAGCATGCCGCCGAACCACAGCAGCGACGCCCCGATCGCCACGATCATCGGCCAGCGCGGGGCGGGTTCCTCGGGCGGGGGCAGGGGGCCGTCGTCCAGCCACGGGCTGGCGGGCGGCGCCGCCACGGGCTCGGCATAGACCGGATCATAGCGCCCGTCATGGCTTTCCACGTCGGCGATATCCGGCCTGTCCTGACGCTCCGCGCGCATATCCACGATCATCCGAGCCCCCGTGTCACAATGGGTCGGTTTATCACGTTTGCCGACGGCAGAAAGTCATTTGCGCTGTTCCGTGTCGTGGGCAATCCGGGTAAGCGGCCATGAATGACCTATGAACACGGAACAATCGATTCCGCGCTGGCGGCGGTGGCCGGTGATGAGCCTGCGGTGATCCAGGATTTGCGCCGGGCCTTTGTCGACGGCGTGAACCATGCGGTGGAAACGCTGCACGCGGCAGAGGGCGGGCAGGGGTGGCGCGAGGCGGCGCTCCGCCTGAAGGGGCTCGCGGCCAGCGTCAATGCGCTGCCGCTGATGACGCTGGCCGCGCAGGCGGCGACGCGCGATGCGCCCGACGCCGAACTGCTCGTCCGGATCGGCGAGGTCGTCGCGCGGCTCTGACGCCCGTGCCGATCCGTTCATCGGCGCTCGGGGCTGGCATGGGCCGCGCCAAGCGCCTAACAGCGGGCGATGTTATCCGGCCTTTTATTCGCGATTGACGATGCCGACGACCGTCCCGGACGGTTGACGGCCACCTTGCCGTTCGCGGGCGTGACCCTGATCGAGTATCAGGCGCGGCTGCTGATCGCGGCGGGGGCGGCGCAGATCATCATCGTCGTTGCGCGCCTGACCCCCGAACTGCTCGGCGCGATCGCCCGAATCGCACAGCGTGGCGTGGTGGTCGACACGGTGCGCAGCGCGGTCGAGGCGGCGGAAAAGCTGCATCCACTCTCGCGCCTGGTCGTGCTGGCGGACGGGCTGATCACCACCGAGGACACGATCGCGCATGTCCTGCGCGACACCGGCCATGACGCGCTGATGGTCGTGCCCGAGGCGGGGGCCGAGGCGGGGCTGGAGCGGGTCGGCAGCCAGATGGCCTGGGCGGGGGTCGCGCGGCTCGATCCGCGTCGCGTCGCCGAGGTGGCCGCGCTGCCGCGTGACTATGATCTGCAATCGACGCTGCTCCGCCTCGCCGCGCAGGCGCGGGCGACGCATATCCTGCTGCCCGCCGATGCGGAGAAGGCCGGGCACGGCATCGTCCACCGCGCCGAGACGCTCGACGCGCGGGGGCGGGCGGTCGTCGCGCGGCTGGTGTCGGGGCGGCGGAGCTGGTTCGATCGCTATATCCTGGCGCCGATCGCCCGGCTGGCGCTGCCCCGGCTGGTCGAACGCTCGGTGCCCGCCCATGTCGCGGGCGGGGTCGGGGGCGGCGCCGGGCTGCTCGGGCTGATCCTGATCCTGACGGGATTTCCGGGGTTTGGCCTGTTCCTGGCGATGATCGGCACGCTGGGGCTGGGGCTGGGCGAGACGCTGGCGGGGTTGCGTGACGAACAGGGGGCGGCGCGCGCGCTGTCGGCCGCGATCGCGGTGCTGACGGCGCTCGCCATCATGGCACTGGGGTGGCAGCATTACCGGGCCTGGGCCGACGATCTGGGGCTGGCCATGGCGCTGGTGCTGGTCGTCCTCGGCATCCTGGCGGAGCGCGCCGCGCTCTATCGTTTCCGCCGCCGCTGGTGGGCGAGCCCGCCCGCCTATCTGCTGGTGATCCTGCCCGCGACGCTGCTCGGCATTGGCCTGTGGGGGCTGGTGCTGGCCAGCATCTATGCGATTGCGACCCTGGCGTCCGCAATCGAGACATTACGCGCGCAAGTTTAGTGTCGCATTAAGATCAAACGGGTTAGCGGTTCGGAATGGCGGTCGACCCGGACCCTTATCATGCCGTGCATTGGCAGGGCGCGCGATTGTCCGCGCGGGTCGCGTCGGCGCGCGCGCGCGATACGCGGCGGCGGCGGGCGGCGCTGGTCGATCTGGCGCTGGATGACGATGGTCGGTTGAGCGAACGCATCCGGCTGACCGTGATCGCGCGGCTGCACGATCTGGTCGAGGGGGTGGCGCGCGACCTGCGGCACCAGGCGGGGCTGTACATGGAGGGCGAGGTCGCGTGGCGCAGCCCCGTGGCCGCCACCGTCGAGCGGCTGCGCCGGGCCGGGCTGCTCGCCGATCCCGAACTGGTGACCGAACTTGTCGCGCAACTGCGCCAGCGGCTGCTGGCCGACGCCCTGCCGACCGAGGCGCTGGCGAGCGACGGCACGAGCCTGCTCGTAAGGCTGGCCGAGGCACCCGATCCCAATGTCTCCGACGCCGCGCGGGCGGTGCTGCTGGCCGAGGGGGCGAGCCGGGCGGCCGGGCAGGGAAGCGTCGCGCCCTGTCTGCCCGAAGAACTTCACCGCCAGCTGATCTGGACCGTGGCCGCCGCGCTGCGCGATGGCGACGACCCCACGCTCGACCGCGCGCTGACGCTGGCGGCGGATCATCTGCTGGCGGCACAGGCGGGTGAGATTCGGCCGGACGTGGCGGCGCGTCGCCTGGCGGCGGCGATCGATGCGCGGGCCGGGGAATTGCCCGATCTGCTGGTCGAGAGCCTGTCCGACCGGCAACTGGGCCTGTTCATCGCCTTTCTCGCGCGTGGGACGGGCATCGACGATGCCGATATGCGCGATATCGTGCTGGAGCCGGAGGGGGATCGCCTCTGGCTGGTATTGCGCGCGCTCGACATGAACCGCGCGACGCTCGGCCGGATCGGGCTGGCGCTGAGCGAGGCGGATGGTGCCCGCGATATCGAGGGGTTCGCCGACGCGCTGGACGCGATCATGACGGTGACGGTCGAGGATGCCAGGCGTGCGCTCGCGCCGCTGACCCTGCCGCGCGGGTTTCGCGATGCGATCGACCGGCTGGACGGGGCTGTCCGTCGGTGAGCGCGATGAGCGGCCCCGGCGAATCGATGGTGGCGCGGGCCATTCTGGACGGCAGCGACCGTATCCTGTCGGCCGACCCGCCGATCGAGCTGCTGCACATCCGCGCGGGCGGCGACTCGTCCGACCGGCTGGCGGTGGCGCCGATCGCGCGGATCGCCCGACTTGCACGGCGGCTGGGCGTCGCGGTGTCGCGCCGGGTCGTCGTCGCCGATGACGAGGGCGATCTCGACCTCTGGGTCCAGGCCCGGCCCGAGACGGGGCAGATTCGCCTGAGCGTCAGCGGCTGGCGCGACCGGGCGGCGTGGAAGCCGCGCGCGACGCCCCCCGATTATGCGACGGCGGGTGCCGACTTCCGCTGGGAAACCGACGCCGCGCTGCGCCTGACATTCCTTTCGCCCGAAGCCGGCCTGCATCATGGCATCGACGCCGCCGCGTTGCTGGGGCGGCCGCTCAGCGCGCTGTTCGCCTTCGATACCGGCGAGGCGGGGTTGTTCAACGAGGCGGCCCCGCTCGACGGACGGGGCGCGCGGCTGGTGCCGACCGATGCGGCGGTCCGGCTGTCGGCGGCGGTGCGCCATGACGGGATGGGCGGCATAGCGGGGCTGATCGGCGCGACCTATCTGGTCGATCCGGAGGGTGGGGACGAGGATCCGGCCGCCATGCTGGGCGATCCGCCGCTGACCGAGAGCTTCACGGCCGGGCTGGACCGAGCGCTGCGCACGCCGCTCGCGCGGATCGTCGCCAATGCCGACAGCATCGCCGCACGGGCGGACGGCCCGATCGCGGCCGATTATGCCGAATATGCCAGCGACATCGCGCATGCGGGTCGGCATCTGCTCGGGCTGGTCGACAATCTGGTAGAGTTGCAGGCGGTCGAGCAGCCCGATTTCACGCTGCCCGCCACGCCGATGGACCTGGCCGACGTCGCGCGCCGGGCGGCCGGGCTGCTCGCGGTTCGCGCCGATGCGGCGGGGGTCCGGGTGCGTCGCCCCGATCCGGCGGAGACCATGCCCGCGACCGGCGATTTCGGCCGTTCGCTCCAGATCCTGATCAACCTGATCGGCAACGCGCTGCGCTATTCGCCGGAAGGCGGCGAGGTGGTCATCGGCGTCACGCGCGAGGAGGAATGGGCGCTGGTCCGCGTCACCGACCAGGGCAAGGGGATCGCCCCCGAGGATCAGCGGCGCATCTTCGAGAAGTTCGAGCGGGTCGACCCGTCCGAGCCTGGCGGCAATGGCCTGGGCCTCTATATCGCGCGCCGTCTGGCGCGCGCGATGGGGGGCGATCTGAGCGTCGAGAGCGTGCCGGGCGAGGGCGCGACCTTCACCTTCGGGCTGCGCGCCCAATAAAAAGGGCTCCCGAAGGAGCCCTTTTCCTGTCGTCGCGATCCGTTCAGCGCCGCCGCCGGGGCAGCCTTCGCGCGATCAGGATCATCAGCAATCCCGCCACCGCGACAAAGGCCCCGCGATCGGCCCACTGGCCCTGGCCGAGCATGAAGCTCTGTTCGGGCCAGCGGATATAGCCCAGCCCCTGACCGATCCATAACAGCCCGGTCAGCGTCAGCATGACACCGATGGCGATCAGGATCGGCCGGAACCGGTTCATGGCTTAGCGCTGCTCGACCGGAACGTACGAACGCTGCGTCGGGCCGGTATACAGCTGACGCGGACGGCCGATCTTCTGGTCGGGGTCGGTGATCATCTCGTTCCACTGCGCGACCCAGCCGACGGTGCGGGCGAGCGCGAACAGAACGGTGAACATCTCGGTCGGGAAGCCGATCGCCGACAGGATCACGCCCGAATAGAAGTCGACGTTCGGGAACAGCTTCTTCTCGACGAAATAATCGTCGCTCAGCGCGATCTCTTCGAGGCGGAGCGCCGTCTCGAACAGCGGATCGTTGACCTTCAGCGCGTCGAACACTTCGCGCACGGTCTTCTGCATCACGGTCGCGCGCGGATCGTAGTTCTTGTACACGCGGTGACCGAAGCCCATCAGGCGGAACGGATCGTTCTTGTCCTTGGCGCGCGCGATGAATTCGGGGATGCGATCGGGCGTGCCGATCTCGCGCAGCATGTTGAGCGCGGCTTCGTTCGCGCCGCCATGCGCCGGGCCCCAGAGGCAGGCGATACCCGCCGCGATGCACGCGAACGGATTGGCGCCCGACGAACCCGCCAGACGGACGGTCGAGGTCGAGGCGTTCTGCTCGTGATCGGCGTGCAGGATGAAGATGCGGTCCATCGCCTTTTCGACGGCCGGGTTCACCTCATACGGCTCGGCGGGGACGCCGAAGGTCATGCGCAGGAAGTTGCCGGTGTAGGACAGCGAGTTGTCCGGGTACAGGAAGGGCTGGCCCACCGAATACTTGTACGCCATCGCCGCGATCGTCGGGATCTTGGCGATCAGGCGGTGCGAGGCGATGGTGCGCTGCACCGGGTCATGGATGTCGGTCGAGTCGTGATAGAAGGCCGACAGCGCGCCGACCACGCCGCACATGATCGCCATCGGATGCGCATCGCGGCGGAAGCCACGGAAGAACGCCGCCAGCTGCTCATGCACCATGGTGTGGCGCGTGATGGTGTTGGTGAAGCCCGACAGCTCGTCCTGGTTCGGCAGTTCGCCGTTCAGCAGCAGATAGGCGACTTCCATGAAGCTGCTATTCTCAGCGAGCTCGCCGATCGGATAGCCGCGATGGAGCAGCACGCCCTCGTCGCCGTCGATATAGGTCAGCTCCGACCGGCACGAGGCGGTCGAGGTGAAGCCGGGGTCATAGGTGAACGCGCCGGTCTGCGCATAGAGCTTGCGGATATCGACCACGTCCGGGCCGATCGAACCCGACATGACCGGATAGTCGAACTCTTTGCCTGCGATGTTGAATTTCGCGGTGTCGCTCATGCTCAATTATCCTTCCTATCTGCGGTCATCTGGTCCGCGATCCGACCCAGGCTTTCCTCACGGCCCAACAGGCTGAGCACGTCGAAGATCCCCGGTGACGTCTTGCGTCCGGTCAAGGCAGCGCGGAGCGGCTGGGCGACCTGGCCGAGCTTGACGCCCTCTGCCTCGGCCACCTTGCGTACCGCGTCTTCCAAAAGCTCCGTATCCCAGTTGTGCACCGCGTCAAGCGCGGTGTGTACGGAAAAGAGAATGTGCCGTGCCTTTTCATCGAGAAGACCGGCGGCGGCATCATCCATGGTCAACGGACGGGTCGCGAAAAGGAACCGCGCGCCATCGGCCAATTCGTTCAGATTAGCGGCGCGCGGCTTCAGCGAGGGCATCGCGGCGGTCAGCAGCGCGACGTCCTCCACGCCCATGCGGCCTGCGGTCAGCGCGGCGAGGCGCGCGTCGTCGGCTTCGCGAATATAATGGCCGTTGAGATTTTCCAGCTTCTTCAGGTCGAAGCGCGACGGCGCCTTGCCCACGGCGGCGAGGTCGAACCACTTCACAGCCTCGTCCCGCGCGATGATCTCGGCATCGCCATGACCCCAGCCCAGACGAAGCAGATAATTGTCGAGCGCTTCCGGAAGGATGCCCATCTCGTCGCGATACGCCTCGATCCCGACCGCGCCGTGACGCTTGGACAGCTTGGCGCCGTCCGATCCGTGGATCAGCGGGATATGCGCATAGATCGGCTCGGCCCAGCCCATCGCCTTGTAGATGGGAAGCTGGCGGAAGGCGTTGTTGAGGTGATCGTCGCCGCGGATGACATGGGTCACGCCCATGTCATGGTCGTCGACCACCACCGCCAGCATATAGGTCGGCGTGCCGTCCGAACGGAGCAGGACCAGATCGTCCAGCTCGGCATTCTGCACGGTGACGCTGCCCTGCACCCGGTCCTCGATCGTGACCGCCCCTTCGCGCGGGGCGCGCAGGCGGACGACGAAGGGCTGGCCCTCGGGCGCGGTCGCGGGATCGGCGTCGCGCCAGGGCGAGCGGATGCGCAGGGGCTGCTTGGCGGCCTGCGCGGCCTCGCGCTGGGCGGCGATCTCGTCCTGCGTCATGTAGCAGCGATAGGCATGGCCCTTGGCCATCATCTCGCGCGCCACCTCGGCATGGCGGTCGGCGCGGGCGAACTGGAACACCGCCTCGCCGTCCCAATCCAGGCCCAGCCAGCGCATGCCGTCCAGGATCGCGTCGATCGCGGGCTGGGTCGAGCGGGCGCGGTCGGTATCCTCGATCCGCAGCAGGAACTTGCCGCCATTCGCCTTGGCGAACAGCCAGTTGAACAGCGCAGTGCGTGCGCCGCCGATATGGAGGAAGCCGGTCGGCGAGGGCGCGAAGCGGGTGACCACTTCGCCTGCGGCCGACCCGGTGGCGATATCATCTGTTGCGCTCAACCGCGCATACTCCCAATCATGAATTTCGATGGCCTATTCAGCCGCCGCAGCCCCTAGCATCAAGCGCGGCCCTCGCCAAATGCCGCGCTGGACGGCGTTGGAACTTTGGGCGGAACGCGAGCGGACGCAGTTGGCGCTGTGGATGCCGGTGGCCTGGGGGCTGGGCATCGCCTTGTGGTTCGTCCTGCCCGATCCGCACGGCTGGGCGGCGCTGATCTGTGTGGCGGGCGGGGTGGGGCTGGCGGCGTTCACCCTGTCCGGCGGCGGCCGCGTGACGCGCGGCATCGGCGTGGCCGCGCTGCTGGTCGGCGGCGGTGCGGCGCTGGCCTGGGCGCGGGCCGAGTCGGTGGCGGCGCCGGTCCTGGCCCGCCCGGTGCTCGCGACCATGACGGGCACGGTGGAGGGCGTCGACCGGTTGGCGGCGCGCGGGCTGATGCGGCTGATGCTGCGACCGTCGGAGGCCAGCGACGGGCGCGGGCGGGCGATCATGTTGCCGCCCCATGTCCGGGTGTCGCTGCCCATCGAGGATGTTCCGGCCGGTCTGGGGCGCGGGGCGATCGTCCGCCTGCGCGCGCGACTCATGCCGCCCGCCGGACCCATTGCGCGCGGCGGCCATGACTTTGCCCGCGCCGCCTGGTTTCAGGGGATCGGCGCGACGGGGCGTGGCTTCGCGCCGGTCGAGGTCCTGCGGCCATCGAGCCGGGGAGAGGGGCTTCGCCAGCGGCTGTCATCCCATATTTCCGCGCGGATCGAGGGGAGTGCGGGCGGTATCGCAGCCGCGCTCGCAACCGGCGATGTCGGCGGCATCGGCGCGGCGGATGCCGACGCGATGCGCCGGGCGGGGCTCGCGCATCTCCTGTCGGTCAGCGGGCTGCACATCACGGCGGTGGTCGGGATCGTCATGGTCCTGACGATCCGGCTGCTCGCGCTCTGGCCATGGCTGGCGCTGCGTGTGCGGTTGCCGCTGGTCGGGGCGCTGGCGGGCGCGGTCGCGGCGATCGGCTATACCGCGCTGACGGGGGCAGAGGTGCCGACGATCCGGTCCTGTGTCGCCGCCATGCTGGTGCTGGTGGCACTGGCGCTGGGACGCGAGGCGATGACGCTGCGGCTGGTCGCGGCGGGGGCGTTCATCGTGCTGCTCTTCCGGCCCGAGGCCCTGATGGGGGCGAGTTTCCAGCTGTCCTTCGCGGCGATCACCGCCATCGTCGCGCTGCACGAACATCCCGCGATGCGGCGCTGGTTCGGTCCGCATCCCGACTGGCGCTGGTCGGTGGCGCGGCAGTTGGGGGCGTTGCTCGTCACCGGGCTGGTGGTCGAGGCCGCGCTGATGCCGATCGCCATCTATCATTTCCACAAGGCGGGGCTGTACGGCGCCTTTGCCAATATCGTCGCCATTCCCTGGACGACCTTTGTCGCGATGCCGCTGGAGATGCTGGCGCTGCTGCTCGATCCCGTGGGGCTGGGCGCGCCCTTCTGGTGGCTGCTCGGCCATGCGCTGGGGGCGCTGCTCTGGCTGGCGCGACAGGTGGCGGCGATGCCGGGGGCGGTGATGGCGCTGCCGGTCGCGCCGGACGGGGCTTTCGCCGTGACGATCCTTGGCGGACTCTGGGTGGCACTGTGGCGGACACGGTGGCGATGGCTGGGCGTGCCGGGCGTGGCGATCGGCGTGATCGCCATGCTGGCCGCGCCTGTGCCCGACCTGATCGTGACCGGCGATGGCCGTCATGCCGCGATCCGCACCGGCGGCGGCATGGCGCTGCTCCGGGAGCGGGCGGGGGATTATGTCCGCAATGCGCTATCCGAAATCGGCGGCAGCGACGATGCACCGCTCGCGCTGGTCGACCAGGCGGAGGCGCGGTGCGGCGCCGATATCTGCCTGACCCGGATCGTGCGGGACGGGCGCGTCTGGCGGGTGGCGGCGACGCGGAGCGGCTATGCGCTGCCCTGGGCCAGCCTGATCGCGCTGTGCGGCCGCGTCGACATCATGATCGCCGACCGGCGGCTGCCCGGGGCGTGCCGCCCGCGCTGGCTGAAGCTCGATGCCCCCGCCTTGCATCGCAGCGGCGGCGTGACGATCCGGCTGTCGGGACCCGTCGCCGAAACCGCGCGGATGCCGGGGGACCGGCACCCCTGGATCGTGGCGAGCGAGGCGCGCGGGCGCTGACCCGCTCGCCCCCTTATCAATCGTAGCGCCGCAGAATGCCCGATAGCTTGCCCTGCACCCGCACCTGGGCGGGCGCGTAACGCTGGGGATCATAGGCGCGGTTGGCGGGGTCGAGCCGGATCATCGAGCCTTCGCGCCGGAAATATTTCAGCGTCGCCTCCGCCTCGTCGATCAGCGCGACGACGATCTGGCCGTCGCGGGCGATGTCGGTGCGGCGGATCAGCGCATAGTCGCCGTCGAGAATACCCGCCTCGACCATCGAATCGCCCGACACTTCCAGCGCATAATGCTCACCCGTGCCGAGCAGGGCGGCGGGAACGGCCAGGGTCGAGCTGCCCTCGAACGCCTCGATCGGGACACCTGCGGCGATACGGCCATGCAGGGGGATCTCGACCACGTCATTGGCGGGCTCGGCAACCGGCTTCGCGGCGGGCGGACGCGCATCGGCCGCGCTGGCGGCGGCCGCGACCGGCTTTTCCGGCCGATCGGGCATCCGCAGCACCTCCAGCGCGCGGGCGCGATTGGGCAGGCGGCGGATGAAGTTGCGTTCCTCCAGCGCGGAGATCAGGCGGTGGACGCCCGATTTGGACTTGAGGTCCAGCGCCTCCTTCATCTCCTCGAAGGAGGGCGAGACGCCGGTTTCCCGCAAACGGTCGTTGATGAAGCAGACAAGCTCATGCTGCTTTGCGGTGAGCATCGCGATCCTCCGTCCAGAACAGACGTGGAACTTATATGGAACGGAAAGGCTTGCGTCAAGCGAGCATCAGGATTTCCGCCGAGTCGCCCGCACGGGCCGGGGGCGCGTGCGGCGGGCGGATCACAAGGCATGTCGAACGCGCCAGGGTCAGCAGCATCGAGCTGTCCTGGATGGCCGCCGCATGAATGCGCCCGTCGATCATCGCGGCGCGCGGATAGTCGATGCGCGGACCGTTGGCGGGCAGATCCTCACCCAGAATGGCGGGGATCGCGCTGGGGAAGGGATCGCCCGCGCCCGCCATATGCGCGACCAGCGGCTTGACGAAGAGAATCGCGGTCACGAAGGCCGACACCGGATTGCCGGGCAGGCCCAGCACGACCATGTCGTTTAGCCGCCCCGCCATCATCGGCTTGCCGGGGCGAAGCGCAATCCGCCAGAAATCGATGCTACCGCCCGCCGCCTTCAGCGCGGGCTGGACCAGATCATGATCCCCCACCGATGCGCCGCCGGTCGTGACGAGCAGGTCGGCCGCGACCCCGGCAAAGGCGTCGCGCAGCCGTTCCAGATTGTCGGGCAAGATGCCCAGGTCGATGATCTCGACGGGGAGGTCGGCGAGCAACGCCGCCAGCATCACGCCGTTCGACTCCGGCAGGGCATCGGCACCCCCCTGTCCGGGGGGCACGAGTTCGTCGCCGGTCGCGGCGATCGCGATCCGGACGCGCGGGCGGACGGGCAGGGTGCCATGGCCGCCGGTCGCCGCCACCGCGATCCGCGCGGGCGTCAGCCGCTGCCCGGCGGCGATCAGCCGGTCGCCTTGCGAAAAATCCAGCCCGCGCCGTCGGACATTGCGTCCGCGATGCGCCGGGCCTTCGCCGGTCAGGGTCAGCGTCCGGTCCTCGCGCCCCGCTTCTTCCTGGACCAGCACCGTGTCGGTGCCCGGTGGCAGCGCGGCGCCGGTGAAGATGCGCGTCGCCTGTCCGACCTCGACCGTCTCCGGAAAGGGGCGCCCGGCGGCGCTTTCGCCGATCACCGTCCAGGGCCCCGGCATATCGTCGAAGCGGATCGCATAGCCGTCCATCGCCGACAGGTCGCGAGACGGCTGGGTCCGCTGCGCCAGCACGTCCCGCGCGGCCCAGCGCCCGGCGGCGTCGCGCAGGGCGAGCTCGATGACGGGCCGGTCGGGGGCGAGGGCGAGCAGGCGCTGTTGGGCTTCGGTAACGGGTAGAAGAATGGCGGTCACTCCTGTTGGCGACAAGACGCGTCGTCGGCGCTGGCGTTCCCGCAGGCGGGCCGGTCAGGCGTGCCAGTCACCCGACTTGCCGCCGGTCTTGGACAACAGGCGAATATCGCCGATCGTCATATGCTTATCGAGCGCCTTGGCCATGTCATAGACGGTCAGCAGCGTAACCGACACGGCCGCCAGCGCCTCCATCTCCACCCCGGTCTGGCCCGCCGTCGCGGCGGTGGCGGTCGCGGTCACGCCTTCGGCATCCAGGGTCAGTTCGATCTCGACCTTGCTGAGCGGAAGCGGGTGGCAGAGCGGGATCAGGTCACTGGTCTTCTTGGCGGCCATGATCCCCGCGACCCGCGCGACGGCGAGCACGTCACCCTTCTGGACGCTGCCCGCCGCGATCGCAGCGGCGGCCTCGGCCGACATGGTGATCCGCCCCTGCGCCACCGCCTGCCGGGCCGTCACCGACTTGGCCCCGACATCGACCATCCGCGCCGAACCGGTCTCGTCCAGATGGGTGAGGCCGGTCATCCGATCAGTTCACGGGTCGCCGCCTCGACATCCTGCTGGCGCATCAGCGCTTCGCCGATCAGGAAGCAGTGAATGCCATGCTCGGCCATCGCGTCGAGATCGGCGCGAGTCGTCAGCCCGCTCTCGGCGACGAAGGTGCAACCCTGCGGCGCGCGTCCGACCAGTTCGTAGGTCCGCTGAAAATCGACCGAGAAGTCCCTGAGATCGCGATTGTTCACCCCGATCAGCCGCGACTTCAGCCGGGCGGCGCGCTCCATCTCGGCGGCGTCGTGCACCTCGACCAGCGCGTCCATGCCGCACTCGATCGCGGCGGCCTCGATCTCCTGCATCTGGCCGTCGTCCAGCGCGGCGACGATGATCAGGATGGCGTCGGCTCCCAGCGCGCGGGCCTCATGCACCTGCCAGGGATCGACCATGAAGTCCTTGCGCAGCACCGGGATCGACACCGCCGCGCGCGCTTGCTCCAGAAACAGGTCGGCCCCCTGGAACCAGCGCTCGTCGGTCAGCACCGACAGGCACGCCGCGCCCCCGGCCTCATAGGCGCGGGCATGGGCGGGGGGATCGAAATCGGCGCGGATCAGGCCCTTGGACGGGCTGGCCTTCTTCACCTCGGCGATCAGCGCATGGCCGGTCTTGGCGTCGAGCGCGGCGCGAAAGCCGCGCGGGGCGGACACCGTGTCGATCTTGGCATCGAGATCGGACAGCGACATCGTCGCCTTGCGCGCGGCGACATCGGCGCGCTTGGTTTCCAGGATGCGGTCGAGCATCGTCATCGGTAAGCAATCCATCGATCGAGAAGCGCCGCGGCCTCGCCGGTATCGATCGCACGGGCAGCGGCCACGGCCCCCTGGGCCAGATCGGCGCTATGCCCCGCGACCAGCAAGGCGGCGGCGGCGTTGAGGAGAACCGCGTCGCGATACGCGCCCGGCTCTCCGGCGAGAAGGCGGCGAAGCGCCTCGGCATTGTGCCGGGCGTCGCCGCCGCGAATGGCGGCGATGGGATGGCGGGGCAGCCCCGCATCCTCGGGCGTGATCGTCGCGGGGGCGGCGACATCGCCGACCGACACCGCGATGCTGGGCCCGGCGCCCGACAGTTCGTCCAGCCCTTCCTCGCCCGACACGACCAGCGCCGCCGTCGCGCCCAGCTGGTCCAGCGCCTCGGCATAGACCGACGCATAGTCGGGCCGCGCGATGCCGATCAGCTGGCGACCGACATGCGCGGGATTGGCGAGCGGGCCCATCAGGTTGAAGATCGTCCGCCGCCCGATCCGCCGCCGGATCGGGGTGATCCGCGCCATGGCGGGGTGGTGGTTGGCGGCGAAGAGGAAGGCGATGCCGATATCGCTGAGGCTGGCCTGCGCCACCTGTCCGGCGCGCTCCATGTCGAGGCCCAGCACCTCCAGCGTGTCCGCCGCGCCCGCCTTCGACGAGGCGGCGCGGTTGCCATGCTTGGCGACCGGCACGCCGAGCGCCGCGACGACCAGCGACACGGCGGTCGAGACGTTGAGCGTGTGATGCCCGTCACCACCCGTCCCGCAGACATCGATCGTGCCGGGCGGCGCCGTGATGGGGATCAGCCGCTCGCGCATGGCCCGCGCGGCCTCGGCGATCTCGATCGAGGTCTCGCCCCGCTCGGCCAAGTCGGTCAGGAAGGTCGCTGTCGCCTCGTCGCCCGCACGACCGTCGAGAATATCGGCAAAGGCCGCATAGGCCGTCTCGCGCGACAGCGGGCTGACGGGATCGGGCAGCAGCGCGATCGTGGTCACGCGGGCGTCTCGACCGGCGGACGCAGCCGCTCGGGCAGGTCGTGCGCCACGCCCGCTTCGCGCAGGAAATTGGCGAGCATCGCATGGCCATATTCGGTGGCGATGCTTTCCGGGTGGAACTGGACGCCGTGGATGGGCAGCGTGGCGTGGCGGAAACCCATCACCGTGCCATCCTCGGCACGCGCATTCACCACCAGGCTGTCGGGCACGTCGTTGACGATCAGCGAGTGATAGCGCGTCGCGGTGAAGGGCGAGGGCAGGCCCCGGAACAGCCCGGTGCCGTCATGATGCACGGGCGAGGTCTTGCCGTGCATCAGCCCGCCGCGCTGGACCAGCCCGCCGAAATGCTGGCCGATCGCCTGATGGCCCAGGCACACGCCCAGCAGCGGACGGCCCGCATCGGCGGCGGCAGCGACCAGGTCCAGGCTGACGCCCGCCTCGGTCGGGGTGCAGGGCCCCGGGGAGATGAGAAAGGCTTGCGCCCCCGACGAGAGCGCTTGGCCCGCCGAGATCGCGTCGTTGCGGACCACCTCCACCTCGCTGCCCAATTCCTGAAGATAATGGACGAGGTTCCAGGTGAAGCTGTCGTAATTGTCGACGACCAGGATCATGATCCCGCCATAGCCGATCGCACGGATGGTGCAACGTCCCCAGCGCCGCGCCGGGCGGCTGGAGGTGCGAAATTGTCGGGCCGCGCGACACATGGCCCTAAATTTGCCGGAATTCGGCCGTGGGGAGAGGCCGTTCAGCGTGGAGCCATGCGCGGCGTTCGACGTTGTCGTCTCAAAGGAGTTTCGTCGCCATGGTTCGTGCCGCCCTGATCGCCGCCCTGCTGTTGACCCCCGGCGCGGCGCTTGCCCAGCAAGCGGGGCAGGATGCGCAGGCCGCCTCCGGCCAACCGCCCAAGCGGGTGCGCCAGGTGACCTTGACCGGCGACCAGAAATGTCCGCCCAGCACGTCCGAAGAGGTGGTGGTCTGCGGTCGCGTCGACGAGCCCTACCGCATCCCCAAGGCGTTGCGCGACGACAAGCCGATCCCCGCGCAGAACCAGAGCTGGGTCAACCGTGCCGCGACGATCGACCAGGTCGGCCGGGTCGCGGGCGGCATCCCCGACACCTGCTCGCCGGTCGGCACGGGCGGGCAGAGCGGGTGCAGCATGACCTGGAACCGCCAATATTCCGACGAACGCCGCGCCCGCCGCGCCGAGGCGACCCCGCCGTCCGCCGACGGGCAGTGAGGGCGGTGGCTTAGGGTCGAGCGACGTTAAGGATTGCCTTTCCTTCCCTCGCCCCTCGCAGAGGGGAGAGGGTTGCGCAGACTTGGTCTTTGCGACAGCAAAGGCTTAGTCGGAGCTGGGTGAGGGGTGGGCGCTCGCTTGGCGAGCGGCGCGAGCCTTTGGGCTCGCTCAACCCCTCACCCAAGCTGCGCTAGCCAGCAGGCTGGCAAGCTCCGCTAACCCTCTCCCCTGTCCAGGGGAGAGAGGAAGAAGAACTCGCGACTGTTGATCCGTCCCTAAGCTGCCCTACTGCCCGAAACCCCCGTCGCCCGCCCGCGCGACCGCATCGCGTGCGGCGGCGAGCATCGCACCTGCTTTGGCCTCGCATTCGCGCTGTTCATAGGCAGGGTCGCTGTCGGCGACGATGCCTGCGCCCGCCTGGACATGGATGGTGCCGTCCTTCACCACCGCGGTCCGCAGCACGATGCACGAGTCCATCGATCCATCGGGCGAGAAATAGCCGACGCCGCCCGCATAGGCGCCGCGCTGCTCGGGTTCCAGCTCGGCGATGATCTGGCAGGCGCGGACCTTGGGCGCGCCGCTGACCGTGCCCGCCGGGAAGCCCGCGAACAGCGCGTCGAGCGCGTCCTTGTCGTCGCCCAGCCGCCCGACGACGTTGGACACGATGTGCATCACATGGCTGTAGAATTCGACCGTATAGCTGTCGGTCACGCGGACGCTGCCCGCCGCCGAGGCGCGGCCGACATCGTTGCGGCCCAGGTCGAGCAGCATCAGATGCTCGGCGCGTTCCTTGGGATCGGCGAGCAGGCTGTCGCGGTTGGCGGCGTCCTCGGCACGCGTCTTGCCGCGGGGGCGGGTGCCCGCGATCGGCCGGATCGTGACCTCGCCCGCGCGTACCCGGACGAGGATCTCGGGGCTCGACCCGATCAGCGAAAAGCCCGGCAGGTCGAGATGATAGAGGAAGGGCGAGGGGTTGATCCGCCGCAGGCTGCGATACAGCTCGAAGGGCGGCAGCGCGAAGGGCGCCGAGAAACGCTGCGCCAGCACCACCTGAAATATGTCGCCCGCGACGATATAGTCCTTCGCGCGCGCCACCATCTCCGCATAGCGGCCGGCGGGCAGGGCGGGGGCATAGCTGGGCTCGGGAAGATCGGCGCGGACCGGCGGCGGCAGACGGGTGGAGGCCAGCCGCGCGGCGGTGGCGTCGAGCCGCTCCTGCGCCTCGGCCAGCGCGCGTTCGGGATCGCGGACATTCTCGGGCCAGACAGGCGCGACGAGATAGAGCGCGTCGGCCAGCCGGTCGAACACCAGGATGACGGTCGGCCGCACGAAGATCATGTCGGGCAGGCCAAGCGGATCGACCGGGGGCTTGGGCAGCGCCTCGACCAGTCCCACCGTCTCATAGCCGAAATAGCCGACCAGGCAGGCGAGCGCGGGCGGCAGCCCTTCGGGCACGTCGGCGCGGCATTCGGCGACCAGCGTGCGCAGCGCGGCGAGCGTCGGCGCGGCACAGGGCTCGAACGCGTCACGATCGGTCGCC
This sequence comes from Sphingomonas sp. SORGH_AS_0870, assembly GCF_031453175.1. Classification (NCBI taxonomy): domain Bacteria; kingdom Pseudomonadati; phylum Pseudomonadota; class Alphaproteobacteria; order Sphingomonadales; family Sphingomonadaceae; genus Sphingomonas; species Sphingomonas sp. SORGH_AS_0870. Next base: position 3,088,153 of record NZ_JAVIYW010000002.1, on the reverse strand, counting down.
CAGCGGCGGTTGATCGCGGCGTCATGCCCGTCGGCGCGGAAGACGAGATCGGGGGCCAGCCCGATCAGGCTGTAGCGCCCGCGCGTCGCGCCGCCCTCGACCGATTCGAGCAGGAAGTCGCCGCGTCCGGGCTCGATCAGCTTCAGCGCGGCGGCGACCGGCGTCTCGGTGTCGGCGATTTGCCGCCGCCACACCAGCGCGGGCCGCCCCGCCTTCAGCTGGGCGAGCGCGGCGTCATCGGCGTGGGGCTCAGTTGCCGCCATTGTTCAGCAGCTCCGAGCGGACCTTGGCGATCGCCTTGGGATCGGTCTTGACGCCCAGCGTGTCGCGGACGGCGCGGGCGAATTGCGAGACATATTCGCGGCCGACCAGGCGGCCAATGTCCCCGCGCGCGGCGCGGATCGCGGCGTCATTGCCGGTCGCGTTGCCCGCCTCGATCTTCGTCACGCGCAGGATGTACCAGCCTTCATTCTGCGGTGCCTCCAGCGTCCGCGCCTTGTTCTGCGGCATCGAGAACAGCAGTGCGAGCGGGGCGGCGGCGGGGGTGTTCTGCGCGGCGGCGAGGTCGCGACGCGACGCGGCGATCGGGCGGACCGGCGGCACGGCCAGCCCGGTTTCCTTCAGCGCCTGCGCCATCGGCATGCCCTTGTTCACCTTGGCGAGCACGGCATTGGCCAGCTTGCGCGCGGCGGCACGGGCGCGGTCGGCGTTCAGATCGGCCAGCACCTGCGCGCGGACCTGCGCCAGCGGGCGGGGGGCGGAGCGCTGGATCTGGCCGACGCCGACGATGGCGAAGCCGCCGTCCTGGCCGACCGGAACCAGCTGCGGCGCGTCGCCTTCCTCGGCGGTGAAGGCGGCGGTGATCATCGCGCGCTGTTCGGGCGTCGGCTGGAAGGCGGGCGCGTCGGGCGCCGTGCCCTGCGCGGTGACGGCGGGGGTCGTCTGCGCCTGCAGCTTGCGGTCGGCGACCACTTCCTCGAAGGTCGCGTTGCCCGACAGCGAATCCTCAATCGCGTTGCGCATCTCGCCCAGCGCGGCCGCCTGCTTCTGCTTGGTCAGCTCCGCGACGATCTCGGGACGGACCTGCGCCAGCGTCTTGCCCGGCACCTGGGTCACGCCGTCGACACGGGCGACGACGAAGCCGAGGGTGCCGCGCACCGGGCCCACGACCGTACCCTTGGCGGCGGCGAACACTGCATCGGCGACCGGCGCGGAGGCGAGCGCGGCATAGGCCGCCTTGTCCAGACCCTTCTGCACCGAAGCCTCGAGCCCGGCGGCGCGCGCCGCATCGGCCAGGCTGGTGCCGCCCTTCGCCTTGGCGGCCAGCGCGTTCGCACCCGCCTGATCGGCGACGATCACCTGCGTCACGTCGCGCTTTTCGGCGGCGGCGTAGCGCGACTGGTTGCTCTGATAATAGCGGGCGATCTCCGCCTCGCTGGGGGTCGCTTTGGCCGCGATGGCGGCCGGAGTGACCAGCGCATAGCGGACGACGCGACGCTCGGGCAGCGTGTAGCGCTGGACGTTGCGCGTGTAGAAGGCCTGGATGTCGCCGTCGCTGGGCGCGGGGCCGGTGGGCACCAGACGGGTCGGGATGAAGCCGACCTCACCGCCGCGCTTTTCGAGCAGCAGCGAGGCATAGGGCAGCGCCATCTGCATCGCCATCTGGGTCGCGCCGATGGTCGGCACGGTCAGCTGCTGCGCGAACAGGGTGCGCTCCAGGTCGGTGCGGACCTGCACGTCGGTCATCTTCCGCTGGGCCAGAAGCTGCTGGTAAAGCGCCGGATCGAACTGGCCATTGGGGCCGCGAAAGGCCGGGATCGAGGCGATCTGCCCGTCGATCAGGCGGCGCGAGACGACCATGCCCTGGTCCTTGCCGAACTGTTCGAGCGACAGGCCGGTGATCTCGCGCTGGAGCACGCCCTCGAACCCGCCCGCCGCCATGAATTGCGCCATGTCGAAGGTCGGCTGTTCCTGGCGATAGGCGGCGACCTCGTTCTGCGCGGCGGTGCGCAGGTCGTTGGCGGTGATCTTCGCATCGCCGACCTTGGCGACCGACGAGCCGGTCAGCCCGCCCGCCATGCCCGAGATGTTGGACACGTCGCCCGCGGCGAACGCGATCGCGATCACGCCCAGCACGATGAAGGTCACGACGACGCCGGCCTTGGAATTGATGATCCGGCGGAAGAAGCTGAGCATGGACGACCGATCGGCAAAGGATAAAAACGGATGTGCTTTAGGGGCCCGTCGCGCCCGCATCAAGCTTGCGCGGATCGCATGATCCGCTATCGGTGTTGAACACGTATAACAGTCGACAGATGAGGAGCCCGGTTATGGCACGGCGCAAAATGGTGGCTGGCAACTGGAAGATGAACGGTTCGCGCGCCGCCCTGGCCGAGCTGGACGCGATCGCGGCGGCGGCGCTGGCGGCTCCGAATGTCGATGTCGCGATGGCGGTGCCCTTCACGCTGATCGCCGCGGCGGCGGAGCGGGTGCCCGATCTGGCGATCGGCGCGGAGGATGTGCACGAACGCGATTCGGGGGCGCATACCGGCTGCGTCTCGGCCGGGATGGTGCGCGAGGCGGGGGCGCGCTTCACGATCGTCGGCCATTCCGAACGTCGTGCCGACCAGGGCGAGACGAGCCAGGACGCCTGGGCCAAGGCGGCGGCGGCGCATCGCAACGGCCTGAAGGTCATATTGTGCTGCGGCGAGACCGAGGCGGAGCGCAATGCGGGCCGCGCCGAGCGGGTGGTGCAGGCGCAGATCGAGAAGTCGGTGCCCGACAATGCCGATGGCAGCTGGTTCACCCTGGCTTATGAGCCGCGCTGGGCGATCGGGACCGGGCGGACGCCGACCGTCGAGGAGATCGCGACGATCCACTCGATCGCGCGCGCCAAGCTGCGCATGCTGATCGGCGATGCGGCGGACGACGTGGGCATCCTGTATGGCGGCTCGGTGATCGGCGAGAATGCCGCGACGCTGTTGTCGGTCGAGAATGTCGACGGCGCGCTGGTCGGCGGGGCCAGCCTGACCGCCGAGAAGTTCGTGCCGATCATCGAGGCGGCGGCGGGGTTGTGATTGGGTTGGGGTGGGGCGTGGCCTTCGACTGCGCTCAGGCTGAACGGAAGTTGGGGACCTGGCCCAATCCCTATAGCCGTTCACGCTGAGCGAAGTCGAAGCGCACGCCCGACCGCCGATCACCCCCCCGAATAGCGCCCCTTCAACATCCGATACGCCGCGCGCAGGGCATAGGCGTCACCCCCCTTGGGGCGTCCCGGCTTGCCCGAAGGCCGCCATGCGAACACGTCGAGATGTGCCCAGGCCGTATTCCGGGGCACGAAGCGCCGCAGGAACAGCGCCGCCGTGATCGCCCCCGCAAAGCCGCCATCGGGGGCGTTGACCAGGTCGGCGATGTCGGACTTGAGCATATCGTCATAGCCGTCCCAGAGCGGCATCCGCCACACGGGATCGTCCTCCGCTACGCCCGCCGAGAGCAGGTCCGCCGCCAGCGCCTCGTCATCGGTGAACAGCGGCGGAAGGTCGGGGCCCAGCGCCACACGCGCTGCCCCGGTCAGTGTGGCGAAGTCGAGGATCAGCTCCGGCTTCTCCTCGCCCGCGCGGGTCAGCGCGTCGCCTAGGATCAGGCGGCCCTCGGCGTCGGTATTGGTGTTCTCGACGGTCAGGCCCTTGCGGGTGCGCAGCACGTCGCCGGGGCGGAAGGATGCGCCCGACACCGCATTCTCCACCGCCGGGATCAGCAGGTGCAGACGGACCGGCAGCCTGGCCGCCATGACAAGGCTGGCCAGCGCCAGCGCATGCGCCGCACCGCCCATGTCCTTCTTCATCAGCCGCATGCCCGCCGACGGCTTGATGTCGAGCCCGCCGGTGTCGAAGCAGACGCCCTTGCCGACGATCGCGATGCGCGGATGGGCGGGATTTCCCCAGGCCAGCTCGATCAGGCGCGGCGCACGGTCGCGCGTCGCGGCCTGGCCGACCGCATGGATCATCGGATAGTCGCGGGCGAGCGTCTCGCCCGCCGTGACGGTGACGGTGGCGCCATGGGCCTGGGCCAGCGCCTCGGCCTGCGCTTCCAGCTCGGCGGGCCCCAGATCGCCCGCACCCGTGTTGACCAGATCGCGGACCAGGGCGGTCGCGGCGGCGATGCGGAGCATCTCGTCCCGGTGCGCGACGTCGCGGGTCAGCAGGACGCGCGGACCCGCATCCTCCGCCTTGCGATAGCGGGTGAAACGATATTGGCCGAGCAGCCAGCCCAGCGCATTGGCCCCGACCTCCGCGCCGTCCAGGCGATAGCTGCCCTCGGGCAGCGTCTCGGCGAGCTTTGCCAGGGCCCAGGGCGCGGCGGGATCGGCGACGCCCGCGACCACCGCGATGCCGTCATCCTGCGGCACGAGGATATGGCTATTGGGCTTGGCGGTGAAGCGCTGCGCGGCCGCCAGCGCGCGGGTCGCGGCGGGCTGGCGGCTCAGCCAGCCGTCAAAGCCGTCGGCGGTCAGCAGCGTGATCGCATGCGCGCTCTGGCCGCGATCGGGTTGGAGCAGGGGGGTAAAGTCGGTCATTCGGCGGGACTCACGAGAAACTGTTCGATCTTTCCGGTCGCACCCGGCTCGGCATAGGTGCTGATGCGCAGCGTGCGGTTTGGATAGGTCACGCGGTAGGAACGGTTGACGAACCCGCCGCGCAGCCGGGTCTTGCCCGTCTGTTCGATCGTCTTCGGCGCGCCGAGCGGCGACAGGCTCGACCGATAGTCGGCGATGGTCGCGGGGGTGAAATAATAGGCCGCGTCCTCGGTCAGCAGCGATCGGTCGAGGCGGCCCGCCTGAAGCTGGGCATAGACCCGGCGGATGCGGTCGAGCGCGGCGGCATCCTCGGCATCGGCCTTGGGCGCGGGCAGGACGATGTCGGATATGCCCTTGGCGATCCGCCCCTGCGCATCGGCGAACCAGGCATTGACCGCGACCACCACGGCGGCCTTGTCGTCCGGATAGACGATATTCTCGGTCAGGAAGCCGACCGCCTCGCCGCTATGCTCGACCACGCGGCGTCCATCGGCGGTGCCGACCGCGACGCCCAGCCCATAATTGGTGTTCGATCCATCGGCCAGCTTGACCGGCGTCTCCTGCTCGGCCCAGTCCTTGGCGGGCAGCAGCGTGCGGTTCATCCGCGCCACGTCCCATTTCGCCAGGTCGCGCGGCGCCATGGACAGCTCGCCCGCCGCATAGAGCCAGCCGGGGGCCGCGGGCGTCTCGACCCGGACGGGGCCCAGCGCATGGCGGAGATAGCCCTGGGGGAAGCCCGGCCCGACCGCCTTGTCCTGATCCACCGCGCGGATGCCCAGCGGGCGGAAGACACGCGCCTGGAGGAAGTCGAGCAGCGGCTGGCCCGACACCTTCTCGACGATCAGACCCGCCACGACATAGCCGGTGTTGGAATATTGCCACTGGGTGCCCGGCGCGAAGTCCAGCGGCGCCTTGGCCCAGCGGTCGACGATCCCCTGCGGCGTGGTCGGGGTCGCCATCGCCTTGAAGCTGTAATCCTGCGGCCAGTAATCGCGCAGGCCCGAGGTGTGGCTGAGCAACTGGCGGATGGTGATTGTGTCGCCGCCGCTGATGCCGGGGATATATTTTGAGACGGTGTCGTTCAGCGACAGCTTGCCTTCGTCCGCCAGCAACTGGATCGCGGTCGCGGTGAACTGCTTGGACACAGAGGCGATCTGATAGGGGAGGGCCGGATCGGCAGGGCCGCGCTGCCCCTCGAACTGCTTGCCATAAGCCTTGGCGAGCACGATTTTGCCGCCGCGCACCACCGCGATCGAGGCGGAGGGCACGCCGGTATCGGCCAGCGTCCTGGTCACCAGCGCATCGATCTTCTGGGTTTCGGCCGGGGTCAGGGCTTGTGCGGCGAGCGGAGCGGGGGCGAGCAGCGCGACGGCCGCCAGCAGGGTCGGGTATCTCATGCGCGCCAAGGAAGCAGGTTTGTGGGGGCGGTGCAACGGGTGTGGGGCGGGTGTGGGAGCGTGGAGGGCGGTCGTGCCCCCCTCCGTTCAGCCTGAGCGTAGTCGAAGGCCATGCTACGACATCTGCCAAGCCTGAAGGTCACTGTGTGGAGAACGAGTCCCTTGGCCTTCGACTACGCTCAGGCTGAACGGGGGATGGGAGACACCCGGCGCTTTTTCCTGGCCACCCCGGCGAAGGCCGGGGTCCAGTTGCGACGTTCTGCGTTGGAGACCCGTCGCGCGCCTAGGAGCGCTGGCCACCGGACCCCGGCCTTCGCCGGGGTGGACTGCGGGAGACGGACGAATGACCACCGAACTGACCATCCTCGGCTGGTCGATCATCCTATTCTTCGTCCATCTCGCGCTGCAATCGCAATTGGCGACGCTGGACCGGGGCATCGGCTGGAATGCGGGACCGCGCGACGGGACTCCGGCGCCGCTGGGGCCGCTTGCCGGGCGGGCGGAGCGTGCTTCGGCCAATTATCGTGAGACCTGGCCCGTCTTCATCGCGCTCGCACTGGGGGTGGCCCTGACCGGCCGGAGCGGCGGGATGGCGGCGACCGGCGCGTGGATCTGGTTCCTCGCGCGGGTCGCCTATGTGCCGCTCTATCTGTTCGGCGTCCGCTATGTGCGGTCGCTGGCCTATCTGGTGTCGATGGCCGGGCTGGTGATGATGCTTATCCGTTTCCTGTGACGGGGACGCCGTACAGGTCGTGCTCGTCAGCATCCTCGATGGCGACGGGCACGATATCGCCGACCGACAGATGCCCGGCATCGCGCAGGAAGACCTCGCCGTCGATCTCGGGCGCGTCGGCCTGGGACCGGCCGGTCGCGCCGCCTTCGTCATCCACCGCGTCGATGATGACGGGCAGGGTGCGGCCGACCTTGGCGGCCAGCTTGGCGGCGGAGATGGCGGCGGTCTTTTCCATGATCCGCGCGTAACGCTCTTCCTTCACCTCCTCGGGGACGTGATCGGGCAGGGCGTTGGCGGCGGCGCCCTCGACAGGCTCGAAGCGGAAGGCACCGACCCGGTCGAGCTGGGCCTCGTCCAGCCAGTCGAGCAGATATTCGAAATCCTCCTCCGTCTCACCGGGGAAGCCGACGACGAAGGTCGAGCGGATTGCGATATCGGGGCAGATGTCGCGCCACTGGTGGATGCGCTGGAGCACCTTGGCATCGTTGCCGGGGCGCTTCATGCGGCGGAGCACCGACGGCGCGGCATGCTGGAAGGGAATGTCCAGATAGGGCAGCACCAGCCCTTCCGCCATCAGCGGGATCACCTGATCCACATGCGGATAGGGATAGACATAGTGCAGCCGCACCCAGGGCGCGATCTTGCCCAGTTCGCGGGCGAGGTCGGTCATGTGCGGCACGACCTCCTGCCCCTTCCACATCCGCGGTTCGCGGCGGATGTCGATGCCGTAGGCCGAGGTGTCCTGGCTGATGACCAGCAGCTCGCGCGTGCCCGCCGCGACCAGCTTCTCCGCCTCGCGCAGGATGGCGTCGGGGCGGCGGCTGACCAGGTCGCCGCGAAGCGACGGGATGATGCAGAAGCTGCACCGGTGGTTGCAGCCCTCGGAAATCTTCAGATAGCTGTAGTGGCGCGGCGTCAGCTTCAGGCCCGCATCGGGGATCAGGTCGATATAGGGCGACAGGTTGGCGGGCGCGGCGGCGTGGACGGCCTCCACCACCTGCTCATATTCATGCGCGCCGGTGATTGCGAGCACGTCGGGGAAGCGGGTGCGGATCGCCTCGGCCTCCTTGCCCATGCACCCGGTCACGATGACGCGGCCATTTTTCTTGATCGCCTCGCCGATCGCCTCCAGGCTTTCCTCCTTCGCCGAGTCGAGAAAGCCGCAGGTGTTGACCAGCACGACGTCGGCCCCGGCATAGTCGGGCGACATCTGATAGCCGTCTGCGCGGAGCTGGGTCAGGATGCGTTCGCTGTCGACCAGATTCTTGGGACAGCCGAGCGAGACCATGCCGACACGCGGCGGAGTGGGGAGTTTGGTTGCCATGGGATGCGCGCGCACATAGGCCAAAACGCGACGCTTTTCCAGATGCGCTTGCGCCATGTGGTCGACACGTCCGCGCGATCCCGGCATGAGGGATGCAAATTCACAAGGGTTAAGCGCGATGCTGGCGATCGGATTGATGTCGGGAACCTCGCTCGACGGGGTGGATGCCGCGCTGATCGAAACGGACGGCGAGGCGCAGCGGCGCGCGATCGCCTTTCGCAGCGAACCCTATTCGGATGCCGCGCGCACCGAACTGGCGGAGGCCACCGCCATGGCGCTGACCTTCGACCGTCCGCGCGCCAGCCCGCCGATCGTCGCGGCGAGCGAGTTGATCGTGCGCACCCATGCGATGGTCGTCCAGAAGCTGCTGCGCGATGCCGGGATCGGCGCGGATGCGGTCGATGTCATCGGCTTTCACGGGCAGACGGTCGCGCATCGCCCCGATCGCGGCTGGACCTGGCAGATCGGTGACGGACAGGCGCTGGCGGATGCGACCGGGATCGTCACCGTCTCCGACTTCCGCTCGGCCGATGTCGCGGCGGGCGGGCAGGGGGCGCCGCTGATCCCGGTCTATCACGCCGCGCTGGCGGCCGGGCTGGAGAAGCCGGTGGCAATCCTCAATCTGGGCGGGGTGGCCAACGTCACCTGGATCGGCGACGACGGCGCACTCGTCGCGTTCGATACCGGCCCGGCCAATGGCCTGATCGACAGCTGGATGGAGGCCGAGACCGGGCAGCGTTACGACGCCGATGGCGCACTGGCGGGCAGCGGACAGGTGGAGCCGACGGTGCTCGACACGATGATGGACAATGGCTGGTTCGACCTCGCCCCGCCCAAGTCGCTCGACCGCAACGACTTCACCATCCAGCCCGCGCGGGGGCTGTCGGCGGCGGACGGCGCGGCGACGCTGACCGCCTTCACCGCGCAGACGGTGGCGCGCGCGCTCGACCATCTGCCCGCGCGGCCCCGGCGCCTTCTGGTCGCGGGCGGCGGGCGGCACAATGCCACGATGCTGGCGATGATCGCGGCGGCGACGGGGCTGACCCCCGAGCCGAGCGATGCGCTCGGCTGGAACGGCGACGCGATGGAGGCGGAGGGCTTCGCCTATATGGCGGTGCGTCGGCTGAACGAGCGGCCGATCAGCTTTCCCGGCACGACCGGCGTGCCGCAGCCGATGACCGGGGGCGTGATCCACCGCCCCGCCGGGGGATAGTTCAGGCGATCGGGTATGACCGTCGTCGCGGCGAGTCCCGCTCCGGTCCCAGAGGGCGGATCGCCATTCAGGATCGCTTCTTCTTCCCCTCTCCCCTGGACAGGGGGAGAGGGTTAGCGAAGCTTGCCAGCCTGCTGGCTAGCGCAGCTTGGGTGAGGGGTTGAGCGAGCCCAAGGGCTCGCGCGCTCGCGGAGCGAGCGCCCACCCCTCACCCAGCTCCGACTAAGCCTTTGCTCTCGCAAAGACCAAGTCTGCGCAACCCTCTCCCCTCTGCGAGGGGCGAGGGAAGGAAAGGCAGCGCTGAATGTCGACCGGCCCTAGCGTTGGGGCTTCAGGGGTTTGTCGGCCTTGACCGGCACAGGACAGCCGTCGATCTCGCGGACCACGGCATATTGCGGGTCGGCATCGGGCATCTCGTTCAGCGTGTGCAGGCCGACGCTCGGGGTCTTGCGGCTGACCCGTCTTTCCTTCGGTGCGCAGCGTTCGGGCAACTGGCCCAGCGTCGGGGTGACGGGCCACGCCTCATCGGCGGCGGACAGGGCGAGCAAGGCGAGCAGCGACAGCATCGGCATCCTCCCAGATGACGGGCGTCAGCCTATCATACGGCCCCGTTACCGACAATCAGCGTGCGACATAGGCGTCGATCAGCGCGCCGACATAATCGGGCTTGGCGCCGGTCAGTTCGGGCGCCGTGCGGCCATTGCCATAGATGAAGCCATAGATGGGATAGGTCGTGCTGCCCAGGCCGTCCGAGTCGCGGAACCAGACCTTCACCACGCTCCAGTCATTGGCGGGCGACACGTCGAACAGCGTGACGTCCTGCTCGGCATGGCCGCGTTCGCCATTCTGGATCGACCAGTTGGCATGGGTCAGCATCAGCACCCGGTCCTCTACCACGCGGCTGACCACCGCGACATGGCCGAGTGGCAGGCGGCTGGTCTTTTCGAAGACGACGACCGCACCGACCCGGGGGGCGTGGCCGCGCGGATATTTCCCCGCCGCCTGCGACCACCAAGTCCAGGCATCGCCATAAAGCGAGATGCCCGAGGCCTGTCGCGCGAAGGGGACGCACTGGCCGACATAATCCAGCAGCGAGCGCGCGTCCGAGGGGATGGCGACCGTCAGCGCACAGAGTGAGAGAGTTGCCTTGGACACCACGCCTTTCATCTCTGTCACGGTAACGAGCCTCGCTTAATCGTGAACTGTACAAGATGGTTAATGCGGCCTTAGGGCGATCAGCCGAGCGTTCGCCGCGACCGATCGAGGCTTTGCGGCCGCCACGGGGCTATCCGCGCCGCGCGCTGGCCCGCGCCTCCAGGATGTTCCACAGGCCCCGATGCTGGACGAACAGCTGGGTCGCGCCGAATCCGCGCGCACGCGCCAGGCCGATGGCGGTATCGTCTTCGGGGTCGTCCAGGATCGGATCGGGCATCGTGCCGGGCAGCGAGGCCAGCCCGAACCGCCGCGCCGCCTGGTCGAGCACCTGCCGGATCGCGCGCCAGTCGAGGATCAGGGCGGACACCGCGCCGGTCGCGCAGCCGCGCCGGTCCGAATTGGCCAGCATTTCCAGCGTGTGGCGCAGCTGGGTCAGCGCCGCATCGGTCTGTGCCTGTCCCGGCGTCGAGGGCAGCGGCCCCGCCGCCGATGTCAGATGCGCCAGATAGGCGCGTTCATGGGCAAAGGCGGTGGACGACTGGATCAGCCACGGCAGGGTGTCGATCTGGATGCCGCGCGCCATCGCGTAATCGATCATGCAGGGGTGATTGCCATGCACCGCGCAGACCGCATGGACCGCGTCGGTCAGGTCGTGGAGCAACGCCTGCGGCAGCAACAGCGCCTGGACATGCGGGTGCCCGGCGCTGCCCAGGCGCGCCATGATCGCCCCGATATCACCGCTTCGGTCATTCTGTATGTCAAAGGCCGTCGAGCTTGCCATGTCCATTCCGAAAAAGACCGGGGGCCACGTGCGGATAGGATGCGCCTTCCGACCCCGGAGCTTCGGCCTAATCCAAATTCGTTAACGGCCGGTTTACGAATAGTAGAAAGCATTGCGATCCGCGGGAAATCACGGGGGACGGGACGGGCCGATCGCCGCCGATCCGGCATGGTGTCGATCCGGCTTTACGGAACGCGGTCTCGTCGCGATAACGCCCGGCGACGCGCCGGGGGCGCCCCCGGTGGCAATGAGGCTTGGAGTGGTATGAATGCGCAAATGGGTGCTGGGTCTGGCGCTGGCGTCGGTCGGGGCGTCGATCGCGATGGGATTGGGGGCGCCCGCCATGGCGGCTGAACCGGAAAAGCAGGGCGAACTGACCCTGGCGCGCGTGTTCGGCAGTCCCGACCTGTCGGGGTCGCAGCCGCGCGGGTTGCGCCTGTCGCCCGACGGCACGCTGCTGACCTCGCTGCGCCCGCGCGCGGACGAGCGCGAGCGGCTGGACCTCTGGGCGCGCGACACCCGCACCGGCGCGGAACGCATGCTGGTCGACTCCAAGAAGGTCGGCTCGGGCGCCGAACTGTCCGAGGCCGAGAAGATGCAGCGCGAGCGCGCGCGCATCGGCGGGTCGAAGGGCATCGTTGCCTATGACTGGGCGCCCGACGGCAAGTCGATCCTGGTGCCGCTCGACGGCGACCTCTATCTCGCCGGGCTGGACGGACAGGTCCGTCGCCTGACCAACACGCCGGGCGGCGAGCTGAACCCGATCGTCAGCCCCAAGGGCGGCTATGTCAGCTTCGTGCGCGACCAGAATTTGTGGGCCATGCCGCTGGCGGGCGGAGAGGCGCGGGCCTTGACCACCGAGGGCGGCGGCACCGTCCATTTCGGCGAGGCGGAATTCGTCGCGCAGGAGGAAATGCACCGCTTCACCGGCTATTGGTGGAGCCCCGACGAGCGTTACATCGCGGTCGAGCGGTTCGACGATGCGCCGGTCAAGGTCGCGGTCCGCGCCGCCATCGGTGCGGCGGGCACCAAGGTCTATGAACAGCGCTATCCGGCGGCGGGCACGCCCAATGCGCTGGTCGACCTCTATGTCATGAAGGCGGACGGGTCGGGCCGGGTGAAGGTCGATCTGGGCACCAATCCCGACATCTATCTGGCGCGCGTCGACTGGACGCCGGACGGCAAGACCCTGCTGGTCCAGCGCGAGAGCCGCGACCAGAAGACGCTCGACATGCTGCGCGTCGACCCGGTGACCGGCAAGTCGACCATCCTCTTCACCGAGCGTTCGGGCCAGCGCAGCTGGCTGAACCTGTCCGACGCCTATCGCCCGATGAAGGACGGCAGCCTGATCTGGCGGTCGGAGCGCGACGGCTATGGCCATCTCTATCACTTCGCGAACGGCCAGTGGACGCAGCTGACCAAGGGGCCTTGGGTCGTCACCAATCTGGTCGGCGTCGACGAGGCCAAGGGGCGGCTGTACTTCACGGGCCTGAAGGACGATGTGCTCGAACAGCATCTCTATGCCGTCGACATCACGCATCCGGGCGTCGTCACCCGCCTGACCGAGCGCGGCTATACCAACAGCGCGACGATGGACTCCTCGGCCAGCCGCTTCATCGTCTCGCGCTCCAGCCCGAGCCAGCCGACCCAGGTCTATCTGGCCGACACCACCGGCAAGCGGTTGAGCTGGATCAACGAGAACGCGATTGTCGCGGGCCATCCCTATGCGCCCTATCTCGCCAGCCACCGCGAGACGCAGTTCGGCACGATCAAGGCCGATGACGGCACCACGCTCTATTGGGAGATGATCACCCCCAAGCTGGAGCCGGGCAAGAAATATCCCGTCTTCTTCCAGCATTATGGTGGCCCCGGCACCGGCCAGCAGGTCACGCGCGGCTGGCAGGGGGCGTTGCCGCAATATCTGGTCGATCAGGGCTGGATCTTCTTCCAGATCGACAATCGCGGCTCGTATAATCGCGGCAAGGCGTTCGAGGATGCCATCTATCACGCGATGGGCACGGTCGAGGTCGCCGACCAGCTGGCCGGAGCGAACTATCTGAAGAGCCTGCCCTTCGTCGATCCGGCTCGGATCGCGACCTATGGCTGGTCGTACGGCGGCTATATGTCGATCAAGATGCTGGAGAAGACGCCGGGCGTCTATGCCGCCGCCGTGTCGGGCGCGCCGGTGACCGACTGGCAGCTTTACGACACCCATTATACCGAGCGTTATCTGGGCGACCCGCGCACCGATCCGAAGAGTTATGCGACGTCGCAGGCGATCACGGATGCCGCGAAGATCCGCGATCCGTTGATGCTGATCCACGGCATGGCCGACGACAATGTCTTCCTCGACAATGCGACGGCCTTCGCCGCCGAAATGCAGAAGACCGACACGCCGTTCGAGATGATGCTCTATCCGGGCCAGACCCACCGCGTCGGCGGGCCGGGCATTTCCGAGCATCTGTGGCACACGATCCTGAACTTCCTGGACCGGACGGTGAAGGACAAGCCGGCGAAGAAATAAAGCCGTCATTCCTCCCCGGTAAGGGGAGGTGGCAGTCCGCAGGACTGACGGAGGGGTGTCCACGTTAATGGTGACACCCCTCCACCACCGCTTCGCGGTGGTCCCCCTCCCCTTGCAGGGGAGGAACTAGGGTGGCGACCATGGCATTCCTGAAGACCTTCCACCTCTGGCCGTTCCTCGACACGCTGGTCAGCTATCTGACCGCCTTCGTGCTGGGCACGGTGATCGGGGCCGAGCGGCAATATCGCCAGCGGACCGCGGGTCTGCGCACCAATGCGCTGGTCGCGATCGGCGCGGCGGCGTTCGTCGACCTGGGCCAGCGGCTGGGCGGCAATGTCGAGTCGATCCGCATCATCGCCTATGTCGTGTCGGGGATCGGCTTCCTGGGCGCGGGCGTCATCATGAAGGAGGGGATGAACGTCCGCGGGCTGAATACCGCGGCAACCCTGTGGTGCTCGGCGGCGGTGGGCTCGATCGCGGGCAGCGACATGGTGGCGGAGGCGGTGCTGCTGACCGGCATCGTCCTGCTCGCCAACACCGCGCTGCGTCCGCTGGTCGATGCGATCAACCGCATCCCCGTCGAAGGGCGGCATGTCGAGGCGACCTATTCGGTCAGCCTGACCACCAGCGCGGCGCAGGCCGGGCCGGTCGGCGACCTGCTGGTAGAACATCTGGAGGGCGCGGGCCTGCCGGTCGGCGAACTGGATAGCGAGGAGCGGGGCGAGGACCAGGTGACCGTCACCGCGATCCTGACCAGCACCATCGTCGAGGCGGGCGAACTCGACCGGATCACCGACCATTTCCAGAGCGTCCACGGCATCGCCCACGCGACCTGGGCGGCAAGTACGCATGATTGATATGCCGAGAATTGTCGCCCCAGCGCAGGCTGGGGCCTTTCGCCGCATAGGCTGACCGATGCCGGGCTGGGTCTATATCATGACCAACAAGCCGGACGGCGTCCTCTATATCGGCGTCACCGCACATCTGGCGGCGCGCATCCATCAGCATCGCACCGACAAGGGCGCGGAATTTTGTCGTCGCTATGGGCTGCACCGGCTGGTTTATGCCGAGGAACATGGCCGGATCGAGGATGCCATCGCCCGTGAGAAGGCGATGAAGGCCTGGAAGCGGGAATGGAAAATCAGGCTGATCGAGAGTCTCAATCCTGCATGGGACGACCTTTTCGACCGGCTGGCGTGAAGGCGAAAGGCCCCAGCCTTTGCTGGGGCGACGTGTCAGCGCCTAAACCCCCGCTTGCCTTTCCCAAACGCGCACTATTCGTAAAGTCGGTGGACGTGTCCGCGCAATGACGCTACCGGCTCTGGCTTCCGAGTGGAGGGTTTAATGGGTTATCGCGTGGTGGTCGCCGGGGCGACGGGCAATGTCGGCCGGGAAATGATCAACATTCTGGCGGAGCGGGAATTCCCGATCGACGAACTGGCGGTCGTCGCCTCGTCGCGCAGCCAGGGCGACCAGATCGAATATGGTGAGACCGGCAAGATGCTCACCATCAAGAATATCGAGCATTTCGATCCCACCGGCTGGGACATGGCGCTGTTCGCGATCGGGTCGGACGCGACCAAGGTCTATGCCCCCAAATTCGCCGCTGCGGGCTGCATCGTGATCGACAATTCGTCGCTCTATCGTATGGACCCGGACGTGCCGCTGATCGTGCCGGAAGTGAACCCGGACGCGATCGACGGCTATACCGCCAAGAACATCATCGCCAACCCGAACTGCTCGACCGCGCAGATGGTCGTGGCGCTCAAGCCGCTGCACGACAAGGCGACGATCAAGCGCGTCGTCGTCGCGACCTATCAGTCGGTGTCGGGCGCGGGCAAGGCGGGCATGGACGAGCTGTTCGAGCAGAGCCGCAACATCTTCGTCGGCGACCCCGCCGAGCCCAAGAAGTTCACCAAGCAGATCGCCTTCAACGTGATCCCGCACATCGACAGCTTCCTGGAGGACGGCTCCACCAAGGAAGAGTGGAAGATGGTCGCCGAGACCAAGAAGATCCTCGACCCCAAGGTCAAGGTGACGGCAACCTGCGTCCGCGTGCCGGTGTTCGTCGGCCATTCCGAGGCGCTGAACATCGAGTTCGAGGACGAGATCTCGGCACAGGAAGCGCAGGACATCCTGCGCGAGGCGCCCGGCGTCATGCTGATCGACAAGCGCGAGGACGGCGGATACGTCACGCCGATCGAATGCGTCGGCGACTATGCGACCTTCATCAGCCGCGTGCGCGAGGACTCGACGGTCGATAACGGCCTGTCGCTGTGGTGCGTGTCGGACAATCTGCGGAAAGGTGCGGCGCTGAACGCGGTGCAGATCGCCGAGCTGCTCGGCCGTCGCCACCTGAAGAAGGGGTAAGTCTCGATCCTCCCCGGAACGGGGAGGGGGACCATCGCGAAGCGATGGTGGAGGGGGCTCTCCGACGGGCATTCCTATGGGAAAGCCCCCCTCCGTCAGCGCTGCGCGCCTCCACCTCCCCGTATCGGGGAGGATAAGGGGTTCACCGCCCCATATACAGTCCCGGTCGGTGCCAGGCGAAGAGGATCAGACTGATCGCCGCCGCGCTGATCGCCGACCAGATCAGCTGGGTGCCCGTCACCACCGGGATGGCGAGGCTTAGGATCACGACGTCGAGCGCGACCTGGGTCAGCCCCATATTCCATCCGTGCTTGCGATAGAGCCAGATGGTGATGACCCCGGTCCCGCCGACCCCCGCCTGGTGCCGGGCGAGCGACAATATGCCCATGCCGATCACCGTACCGCCGACCAGCGCGGCAAAGGCCGGGTGGACCGCATCGACATGCACCGACACCCGCGTGATCGCCGAGGCGATGCCGATCCCGACATTGACCAGCACCGTCTTCACCGCGAACCGCGCGCCCATCACCTTGTGCGCGAACAGGAAGAACGGGATGTTGACCAGCGTGAACAGCACGCCCGCGGGCAGCGGGATCAGATAGGACAGCAGCAGCGCGACGCCCGCGATCCCGCCGGTCACCAGCCCCGCCGCTTTCAGGAACACCAGCCCCACGATCAGCAGCGTGCAGCCGATGAAGATGGCATAGGCGTCTTCGAGCAGGCTGTGCGGCCGCCCGATCGGGCTGGGCGGCAGGGTCTCGGCGGCGGGAGCGGTGGTTGCGGTCATCAAGCGTCCGGTTATGGGTCCGGCATCCGCTCCATCGGCCTGCTTCTGGCGGCAGGCATGGGGCCTTTTAGCGCAACTGCTTAGCCAAGCCAAATGGCGGGCGGCGGGCCCGCGCCATCGTCCGCCCGAAGGGTACAAATTATTGGGGGTGGCGACACGCACCGCGCGGGCATAGGGCGCGCCGATGACCATCAAGGAGCGCCACGGCCTCGCGGCCCTGACCGACAAGGAGAAGCAGACGCTGCGCCTGATCGTCCGGGGGCACGACGCCAAGTCGGTCGCGCAGACGCTCGACCTGTCGGTCCACACCATCAACGAACGGCTGCGCGACGCGCGGCGCAAATTGTCGGTGTCGAGCAGCCGGGAGGCGGCGCGGATGCTCCTCGACGCGGAAGGGGGCATGGTCGTCCCGCCGCCCCCCGAAAAATCGGGGGACATGACGATCGGGGAGGACCGCCCGGCCGCGACGCAGGATCAGGCCATGGCGCCGATCGGCGGCGTGGGACGCGGCGGACGCCGTTTCCCGATCCTCATAGGAGCCTTGCTCATGACCCTTGCCCTCGGCCTGATCGCCCTTGTCGGCCTGCCCCATATGCTCGCGACGTCGCCGCAGGATGCCCCGGTCGCCTCCGCCGCCCACGACCCGGCGGTGGTCGACGCCGCGCAGCGCTTCCTGGCGCTGGTCGATCAGGGACGCTGGGCGGACAGCTACCGCGCGACCGGCTCGGCCTTTCGCAGGATCAATAGCGAGGCGGTTTGGGCGGCGGCCTCCGAAAAAATGCGCGCGCAGATGGGGACGATGGTCTCGCGGTCGTTCCTCTCGCAGGAAAATCTGCCCGCGCCGCCCGATGGCTATGAGGTGGTGAAATTCCGCGCGCGCTATTCCAGGTCGGGCGATGTCATCGAGACGGTCACGCTCGAGCATCAGGCGGGGGCGTGGCGGATCGTCGGCATCACGGTCGGCTGAGCCACGGTCTTTCCGCCATCGGAGACGGACCCGTTCGCGGCAATCCGGCCGCAAACGGGTCCACATCCCGCGCGATCTATATTAGGGCGATCCGGTAGCCCCGCTTTCCTACCGGAGATTTGACCCTTGGCCGAAACCGCCCCCGAAACCCGCTTCTTCGACAGCTTCGACGGGACGCCGATCGCGTGGCGCGAAATGGGGGAGGGGCGGGCGCTCGTCCTGATCCATGGCTATTTCTCCGACGCGAACACCAACTGGATCCGCTATGGCCACGCCGCCGCGATCGCGGCCAGGGGCTACCGGGTCATCATGCCCGATCTGCGCGCGCATGGCGAAAGCGGCAAGCCGCATGACCCCGCCGCCTATCCGAAGGACGCGCTGACCCGCGACGGCCATGCGCTGGTCGAGCATCTCGGGCTGACCGATTATGATCTGGGCGGTTATTCGCTGGGCGCGCGGACGGTCAGCCGGATGCTCGCAACCGGGGCGGAGCCGGGCAAGGCGATCTTTGCGGGCATGGGGCTGGAGGGGCTGCTCCATACCGGCCGCCGGGTCGATCATTTCACCAACATCCTGACGCGTCTGGGCGAGCATAAGCGCGGTTCGCCCGAATGGATGGCGGAAGCGTTCCTGAAGACCACCGGCGGCGATCCGGTCGCGCTGCTGCATATCCTGAACACCTTCGCCGACACGCCGCTATCGGCGATCGAGGGGTTCGACCTGCCCGCCCTGGTCGTCGCGGGCGTGGAGGATTTCGACAATGGCGCGGCGGTCGATCTGGCCGACGCGCTGCCGCGCGGCCGCTATGTCGAGATTCCGGGCAATCACATGAGCTCGGTGACCAAGCCCGAACTGGGGGAGGCCATCGCCCGGTTCCTGACCGCTTGACGGCGGCGGGTAAAGCCGCGCAACTGCGCGTCATCGGCTCCGCTTCGAGAGCAATGTGATGATTTCAGGGGGAAAATGATGCTTCGCTCCGCCGTTTCCGGCACCGTGCTCGCCTTTGTGCTGGCGGGGGCCGCCCAGGCCCAAACCGCCCCGCAGCCCGCCCCGCGGCCCGCCGCTACCCAGCCCCCCGCCACCGTCGCGGGGGCCGATGCCTTCGTTGCGGATGCCGAGAAGACGCTGGCCGACAAGTCGGTCGGGGCGCAGCAGATCGCCTGGGTCAACGCGACCTATATTACCGACGACACCGACGCGCTGGCCGCCGCCTCGGGCGCGGAGATGACCGACCTCGCGGTCCGCTATGGCTTGGGCGCGGCGCGCTATCAGGCGCTGCCGGGCCTGTCCTATGACACCAAGCGCAAGCTGGACCTGCTGCGCGGCGGCATCACGCTGCCCGCGCCCACCACGCCCGGCGCGGCGGCGCAGCTGTCGATGCTGACCACGCGCATGTCCTCGGCCTATGGCAAGGGCAAGGGGCTGCGGAACGGCCAGCCGATCAACGGATCGGATATCGAGGCCGCGATGGGCAGCGAGCGCGATCCCGCCAAGCTGAAGGAAATGTGGGTCAGCTGGCACGACAATGTCGGCGCCCCGATGCGGCCTGACTATGCGCAGATGACCGCGCTCGCCAACCAGGGCGCCAGGGAGCTGGGCTATGTCGATGCCGGGTCGCTGTGGCGGTCCGGCTATGACATGCCGCCGGAACAGTTCGCGCAGCTGACCGACAGGATCTGGGGCGAGCTGGAGCCGCTGTACCAGGCGCTGCACACCTATGTCCGGTGGAAGCTGAACGAGAAATATGGCGATGCCGTCCAGTCGAAGACCGGCCCGATCCGCGCCGACCTGCTCGGCAATATGTGGGCGCAGGAATGGGGCAATATCTATGACCTGGTCGCGCCCAAGGGGGCGGGCGATGTCGGATACGACACCGGCGAGCTGCTGAAGGCCAAGGGCTATGATCCGATCCGGATGGTGAAGGCGGGCGAGGGCTTCTACTCCTCGCTGGGCTTCGCGCCCCTGCCGCAGAGCTTCTGGCAGCGTTCGCAGATCGTGAAGCCCGCCGACCGCGAGGTGATCTGCCACGCCTCTGCCTGGGATGTCGACAATAATGACGATATCCGGATCAAGATGTGCACGAAGGTCAATGCCGACGACTTCGTGACCATCCATCACGAACTCGGCCATAATTATTACCAGCGCGCCTATAAGGACCAGCCCTTCCTCTACAAGAACGGCGCCAATGACGGCTTCCACGAGGCGATCGGCGATACCGTCGCGCTGTCGATCACGCCCGATTATCTGGTCAAGATCGGGCTGCTCGATCCCGCCAAGGTGCCGAGCGCCGACAAGGATATCGGCCTGTTGCTGCGCCAGGCGATGGACAAGGTGGCGTTTCTGCCCTTCGGCCTGCTGATCGACAAGTGGCGCTGGGGCGTGTTCTCGGGCCAGATCCCGGCTAGCCAGTATCAGGCGGGCTGGGACGCGCTGCGCCTGAAATACCAGGGCGTGGTGCCGCCGGTCGCACGCGACGAGAGGAAGTTCGATCCGGGTGCGAAGTATCATATCCCGGCGGGCGTGCCCTATGCGCGCTATTTCCTGGCGCGGGTGCTCCAGTTCCAGTTCTACAAGGCGGCGTGCGACCAGGCCGGGTGGAAGGGGCCGCTCCACCGCTGCTCCTTCTATGGTAACAAGAAGGTCGGCGAGAAGCTGAACGCGATGCTGGCCATGGGCCAGTCCAAGCCCTGGCCGGACGCGCTTCAGGTGTTCACCGGCAGCCGCGAGATGTCGGGCAAGGCGCTGGTCGAATATTTCGCGCCGTTGAAGACGTGGCTCGACCAGCAGAACAAGGGTAAACCGCAGGGTTGGTGATGTTGTGAGGGGTGAATGGCGTTGCCCGCCCCTCCACCCCTCGCTTTCGCGAGCGGTCCCCCTCCCCAAGCACAGCTTGGGGAGGAATGAAGCGGCACCCCAAATCCTCCCCATCTTTGATGGGGAGGGGGACCGCCGCGCAGCGGTGGTGGAGGGGCGCTTAACCCAACGCCCGTTCAGGCTGAGCGAAGTCGAAGCCCACGTCTGGCCATAGGCCAAGGAGACAGGCCTTCCCCTGGCCTTCGACTGCGCTCAGGCTGAACGGAGGTCGGGGATCAGTCCTTCTTGCCGTCCTCGCCTTCGCCCTTGTCCCGCTTCGGCGTACTCCCCCGCAGCGTCAGCAGCGCCGCGGTCAGCCCGGCCGCCGCGGCGAGGCTCCCCAAAATCGACGCCACACCCCATTTGCCGCCGACCCGGTCCAGCCCATGCTTGCCCAGCACCGGCGCGGGCGCGGGTTTGATGGCGGCGGGCTTGCGCGGCGGCGCCTTGCGCGGTGCCGTCCGCTTGGTGGAGCGGGGTTTGGGCGGGGCCTTGGGCTTGGCGGGCTTCGGTGCGTCGGGCGCGAGTTCTTCGGTCGGGCTGGCCTCGGTTGCCTCGACGGGGCTTTCCTCCGGCTGTTCCGGGGGCTTGGGCGCCGGACGCTTCCGGGGCGCGGCGGTGCCCGCCGTCTTCGGCGTGGCGCGGCGGCGGGGCGGGCGTGGCTTCTTGGTGTCCGGTGTATCGACCATCGACATTCCCCTGTTTCGGTCCGTCTGCGTAACGCTTCGCCCCGCCCCCGGTTGCCGGTCAGCGGAAGGGCGGCTCGTTGAACGCGCGCAGCTTGCGGCTGTGCAGCTTGTTGCCCTCGCGGCGCAGCTGTTCGCACGTCTCGATGCCGATCCGCATATGCTCGCTGATCGCCCGCTCATAAAAGCGGTTGGCCTGGCCCGGCAGCTTCAGTTCGCCGTGCAGCGGCTTGTCCGACACGCAGAGCAGCGTCCCATAGGGCACGCGGAAGCGATAGCCCTGCGCCGCGATCGTCGCGGACTCCATGTCGATGCCGACCGCGCGGCTGAGCGAGAAGCGCAGCGCCGACTTGGAATAGCGCAATTCCCAATTACGATCGTCGGTGGTGACGATCGTGCCGGTGCGCAGCCGACGCTTGAGGTCGTCGCCCGACTGGCCGGACACGATCTCGGCCGCCTTGGCCAGCGCGACCTGAACCTCGGCGATGGCGGGGACCGGAATTTCGGGCGGCAGCACATCGTCCAGCACATGGTCGTCGCGCAGATAAGCGTGCGCCAGCACATAGTCGCCGATCCGCTGGCTGGGACGAAGCCCGCCGCAATGGCCGATCATCAGCCACGCCTCGGGCCGCATGACCGCCAGATGGTCGCAGATCGTCTTGGCGTTGGACGGGCCGACGCCGATATTGACCAGGGTGATGCCGGTGCCGTCCTTGGCGACCAGGTGATAGGCGGGCATCTGGTGCCGCCGCCAGGCGCTGTCGGTGACGATCTTGTCGACATCCTCGGGCCGCTCGATCACCACGCCGCCCGCGCCCGACAGGGCGGTGAAGCGCGAACCCTCGCCCAGTTGCGAAGCGCCCCAGCGGACGAACTCGTCGACATAGCGGTGGTAATTGGTGAACAGCACGAAACGCTGGCAATGTTCGGGCGGCGTGCCGGTATAATGGCGCAGCCGGGCGAGCGAGAAGTCGGTGCGAAGCCCGTCGAACAACGCCAGCGGCCGATTGCCGTCGGCGGTCATCCACAGCCCGTCGGCGATCTCGTCGCCGATATGCGCCAGCTCGGTCGCAGGGAAGAAGCGCGCCAGCTCGGCCGCCGACACCGTGTCCAGGCTCAGCGCATGGCCGGGATCGAGCACATAGGGGAAGGGAATTTCCTGCCGCCCGGCCACCGCCTCGACGGTGACGTCGTAATCCTCGATCAGCAGGGTCAGTTGCTCGACCAGATAATCCTTGAACAAGGCGGGCTTGGTGACGCTGATCCGATAATCGCCCGGCGATACCAGCCGTCCGAAGGAGCGCATCGGGGTCGGGCGTCCGACATCGCCGCGAAAGACCAGGCGGATTTCGGGATAGGCGAAACAGCCATGCGCCCGGTCGTCGAGCGAGGGCACGGTGCCGTCGCGAAGATAGGCGGTCAACGCGTCCTTTAGCCGCGTGACGGAGGCGGTGTAGAGGCGGTCGAGTTCCTCGACGATCTGTACGGCATTGGTCATGCTACAGGAGCTAGGCCCTGTCGCGGAAGCTGGCAAGCGGGTGCGGACGATGCCGTGGCCGTCCGCACCCGCCCCGTCGGGTCAGGCGCCCTGCGTCGAATTCTCGTCGTCGCTGGCGGTGCGCAGCTTGGCCGCGCCGAACGCCGCCCCGGCCACCGCCGCCGCGACGCCCGCCGCGATTCCGGCGGCGGCATAGGGGTGGCTCTTCACCGTGTCACCGGCGGCCTTGGCCGCGCCCTGCGCCTTTTCGGCCAGACTCTTGGCCTCGGTCTGCTTTTCGGGGGGGACATAGGTGGTCATGCCATGGTTCCTCTTGTCTGTTGATCCTCGCGTGTAAAACGCATGGGGACTTGGGGCTGTTCCGCCAGCGATCCAAATCCCCGCGTTGTCCGCTGGATCAGAGCTGGCTGAGGAGGTGCTCGGCCGAGCTGACCTTGAACTCGCCGGGCGCCTCGACGAACAGCTGTTCGACCACGCCGTCGTTGACCAGCATGGTGTAGCGCTGGCTGCGGAGGCCCATGCCGAACTTGGTGCCGTCCAGCGTCAGGTCGACCGCCTTGGCGAAGTCGCCATTGCCATCGGCCAGCATCGTGACGCCGCCCGCGCCCTGCACCTGGCCCCAGGCCTTCATGACGAAGGCGTCGTTGACCGAGGTGCAGGCGATCTCGTCCACGCCCTTGGCCTTCAGCGCATCGGCCTGGGCGATGAAGCCGGGCAGGTGCTGCGCCGAGCAGGTGGGGGTGAAGGCGCCCGGCACCGCGAACAGCGCGACGCGGCGACCGGCGAAGTAATCGGCGGCGTTCACCTGCTCGGGGCCCTCGGGCGTCACCTTGACCAGCGTGGCGGCGGGGAGGCTGTCTCCGACCTTGATCGTCATCGTTGCAATCCTTGGGGCATCGCGGCCCGGCACCATGCCGGGTGTCGGGGCCGTCCATGCCGCCAAGCCGCCCCGCATTTCAAGCATGGCGAGGCGAAGCGGTGATCCCTATAGTCGGGATGTGCATCAACTGACCTATCTCTCCGGCCAATTCCTGCTGGCCATGCCCGGCATGACCGATCCCCATTTCGATCATGCGATCATCGCGATGTGCGCGCATGACGGAGGCGGCGCGCTGGGCATCGGCGTCGGCGCGACGATCGACGGCATCGGTTTCCACGCGCTACTCGACCAGTTCGGCATCGCGCCCGGCGACGCACCCGACGCGCCGGTCCATTATGGCGGCCCGGTCGAGCCCCGGCGCGGCTTCGTGCTGCACAGCCATGACTGGCAGGGGCAGGACAGCGTCGATGTCGGCGGCCGCTGGGTCCTGTCGAGCACGGTCGACGTGCTGCGCGCCATCGCCGAGGGGCGGGGGCCGGAGCGCTGGATCGTCGCGCTCGGCTATGCCGGATGGGATGCGGGCCAGCTGGAGGGTGAGCTGCGCGAGCCGGGATGCTGGTTCAATGTCGGCGGCGAGCCGCGCATCCTCTATGATGTCGGCGCGGGCGCGCGGTGGCAGGCGGCGTTCGGCGCGGCCGGGGTCGATCCGCGCCAGCTGGTGACCGGCGGCGGCACGGCCTGAGCCCCGGTTCCCGCCGCTATCGACCCGCATCCGATACCCGCTCAACGATATAAAGATATCTTTATATTTGATCCCTAAGGCGATCGCCGCTAAGGCGTCGGCCGTGCCGATCGGCGTTTCCCACGTCTTGGTCGGCCCCATTTTGCACGGAGTTTCGTCGTGTCCACGACTGCTGCCACCAAGAACGATTACGTCATCAAGGATATCGGCCTGGCCGATTTCGGCCGCGCCGAGATCAAGATCGCCGAGACCGAGATGCCCGGCCTGATGGCCCTGCGCGAGGAATTCGGCGCGGCGCAGCCGCTCAAGGGCGCGCGCATCACCGGCTCGCTGCACATGACGATCCAGACCGCCGTGCTGATCGAGACGCTGACCGCGCTGGGCGCCGACGTGCGCTGGGCGACCTGCAACATCTTCTCGACCCAGGACCATGCCGCCGCCGCGATCGCCGCTGCGGGCATCCCCGTCTTCGCCGTGAAGGGCGAGACGCTGGCCGAATATTGGGACTATGTCGGCGACATTTTCGACTGGGACAAGAATGGTGACGGCACCACCGCCAACATCATCCTGGACGATGGCGGCGACGCGACCATGTTCGCGCTGTGGGGCGCCAAGCTGGAAGCCGGCCAGACCTTCGGCGAGCCCGAGAATGAGGAAGAGGTCGAGTTCCAGCGTTCGGTCAAGGCGTTCATCGCCAAGAAGCCGGGCTATCTGACCCAGACCGTCAAGAACCTGAAGGGCGTGTCGGAAGAGACCACGACGGGCGTTCACCGCCTGTACGAGATTGCCAAGAAGGGCGAGCTGCCCTTCCCGGCGATCAACGTCAACGACTCGGTCACCAAGTCGAAGTTCGACAACCTCTATGGCTGCAAGGAATCGCTGGTCGACGCGATCCGTCGCGCCACCGACGTCATGCTGGCGGGCAAGGTCGCCGCGGTCGCCGGTTTCGGCGACGTGGGCAAGGGCTCGGCCCAGTCGCTCCGCAATGGCGGCGCGCGCGTGCTCGTGACCGAGATCGACCCGATCTGCGCGCTGCAGGCGGCGATGGAGGGCTTCGAGGTCGTGACCATGGATGAGGCCGTGAAGCGCGCCGACATCTTCGTCACCGCGACCGGCAATGCCGACGTCATCACCGCCGATCACATGAAGGCGATGAAGCCGATGTCGATCGTCTGCAACATCGGCCACTTCGACTCCGAGATCCAGATCGCGGCGCTGTCGAACTACAAGTGGACCGAAGTGAAGCCCGGCACCGACCTGGTCGAGTTCCCGGACGGCAAGCAGATCATCGTGCTCGCCAAGGGCCGCCTGGTGAACCTGGGCTGCGCGACCGGCCATCCGTCCTTCGTGATGTCGGCCTCGTTCACCAACCAGACGCTCGCCCAGATCGAGCTCTGGACCAAGGGCGAGAACTACAAGAATGAAGTGTACGTTCTCCCGAAGCACCTCGACGAGAAGGTCGCCGCGCTCCACCTCGAAAAGCTGGGCGTTCAGCTGTCGAAGCTGAGCGAGAAGCAGGCCGCCTATATCGGCGTGCCGGTCGAGGGTCCGTTCAAGCCGGATCATTACCGCTACTGATCCCGCTCGGCTCCGGCCGATGGGAAGGGAAAGGGGGCTGCCCGGCCGGGCGGCCCCCTTTTTCGTGCGGGACACGCGGCGCTCTTCTTCATTCTGGCGCATCGCTGGCGGATCGGGTTAGAGGAGTAGGGATGCGCAGCCTTGCCCCGGACCTTGTCGGATGATCGCGATCAGCAGCGTCGAGGCGGCTTTGCTGGGGGCGGCGGCGTGCGCCGTCATCGTCACGGGCATGGTCCTGATGTTCCTGGGGCTGCGCGCCCGCAAGGAGGCCTCGGCGGTGCGGCTGGAGCGCGACCGGCTGGACGCGCTGCTGCGCGCCGGGCCGGCGCAGGCGATGCTGGTGCGCAGCGACGGGCGGATCGACATGCCCCGGCGCCTGGCCGACTGGCTGGGCCTGCCCGACGTCGCGCGCTTCCCCGAGGAGCTGGGGGACGAGGTCTGCGGCCTGAACCCCGACGACAGCGCCGCGCTGGGCATCGACCTGATCGCCGCGCAGAAGACCGGCAAGCGGTTCCGTCGGATCATCCGGCCGCAGGGGTCGCCCAGGACGCTGCTGTTCGACGGCGCGCGCGCGCCGCAGGACCAGGGCGCGGGCGGCGCGGTGGTCGTCTGGGTCTTCGACATGACCGATGCGCAGGACGAGATTGCGCGGCTAGATGCCGAGACCAAGCGGCTGGGCAATGCCTTCCAGGCGCTGACCGGGCTGATCGAGGCGGCGCCGCTGCCCATGTGGTATCGCGGCGACGACCTGCGGCTGGCGATGGTCAACACCGCCTATGTCGAGGCGGTCGAGGGGCGCGATGCCGCCGACGTGGTCGGGCGCGGGCTGGAACTGGTCGAGGGATCGGGGCGCGGCGGCCCGCTGGCGGGGGCGGCGGCGGCGCGCGACCAGGGACGACCGCACGAACAGGTGCTGCCCGCGACGATCGACGGGGCGCGGCGCGCGCTGCACATCTTCGACGTGCCGTTGCCAACCGGCGGCATTGCGGGCTTCGCGGTCGATATCGAGGATCTGGAACAGTCGCGCGCGGGCGCCAAGCGCTTCGCCGAGGCGCAGCGCGCGATGCTCGACCGGCTGTCGGCGGCGGTCGCGCATTTCGGGCCCGACCGGGGCCTCGTCTTCTGCAACCAGCCGTTCCGCCGGATGTTCGCGATGCGCGCCGAATGGCTGGCCGACCATCCCGAATTCGACCGCGTCCTGGAACGGATGCGCGAGGCCAGTCGCAGTCCCGAGGTGCGCGACTTTCCCGGCTGGAAGGCCGAGCGCGCCGCCTGGTTCCGCCAGGCGGGGGGCGGCATTGAGGAGCAATGGCATCTGCCCGGCGGCACCCATTTGCGCGTCGTCGCCCAGCCGCTACCCGATGGGGGCCTGCTGCTGATCTTCGAGGATCGGACTGAGGAAGTGCAGCTGGCCTCGGCGCGCGACACGCTGTTGCGGGTGCGCACCGCGACCTTCGACAATCTGTTCGAGGCGCTGGGCGTCTTCGCCGCCGATGGCCGGTTGCAGCTGTGGAACAACCGCTTCCGCGCGCTCTGGGGGCTGGAGGAGGAATTCCTGTCCAGCCATCCGCGTGTCGATGCCTTTGTCGACCGGGTCGCCGGGCGGCTGGCGACCCCCAGCCGGTCTGAGCTGATCGTCGAGCTGGTCCGGTCCGCGACGCTGGAGCGGCAGCAGCGCAGCGGGCGCGTCGCCTTTGCCGACGGGCGGCATTTCGAATTTGCGGGCGTGCCGCTGCCCGACGGCAACGCGCTGTTCACGCTGCTCGACATCACCGACAGCCGGCGTGCCGAACAGGCCGCGCGCGACCGGGCCGATGCGCTGGAGGCGGCGGACAAGGTCAAGACCGCCTTCGTCGCCAATATGAGCTATGAGCTGCGCACGCCGCTGACCTCGATCAGCGGTTTTGCCGAGATGCTGCATGGCGGCTTTGCCGGGCCGCTGCCCGATACCGCGATCAGCTATATCGAGGCGATCCTCGAATCGACCGAGCGGCTGGGGCTGCTGGTCGACGATGTGCTCGACCTGACCCGCGATCAGGTGGATGCCGACATCGCGCGCGAGGATGTGCAACTGGGCCGCGTCGCGCGTGCGGCGGCGGACACGATCCGTCCGGTCGCGGGGCGGCGCAAGCTGGACTTCGCGGTCGAGATCCACCGCTCGCTCGGCCGGATCACCGGCGACCGCCGCCGCCTGCAGGAGACGATCGAGCATCTGCTGCGCCATGCGGTCGAACAGACGCCCGAGGGCGGGCGCATCCTGCTCCATGCAGACGGCGATTCGGCGCGCGCGCGGATCGTGGTGTCCGACGACGGCCAGGGCATGGACGAACAGTCGGTCGCCCACGCCTTTGACCGCTTCGCCGAGCCGGGGATCAAGGCCACCGGCGAGCGCGCGCTGGGGCTGGGCCTGCCGCTCGCCAAGCAGTTCGTCGAGGCGCATGGCGGCACCATCAGCCTATTGTCCGAACCGGGGCAGGGGACGCTGGTCACGGTGGAACTGCCGCGAAGGGTGGCCGACAAGACCCCGACCGCAAAGGAAAAGCCATGACGATCCGGCTGGCCGATGCCGCCGCCACCGAGGATTTCGGCCGCCGCCTGGCCGCGCATCTCCGCCCCGGCGACGTGGTGACGCTGACCGGCACGTTGGGCGCGGGCAAGACCAGCCTGGCGCGCGGGCTGCTGGCGGCGCTCGGCCTGCCCGGCGAGGCGCCGAGCCCGAGCTTCGCCATCGTCCAACCCTATGCCCCGCCCGAGACGGCCTTTCCCGTGCTGCATGTCGATCTCTACCGGCTCGACGGGCCGGAACAGCTGGAGGAGCTGGGGCTGGACGAGGCGTTGTGGGACTCCGCGCTGGTCGTCGAATGGCCCGACCGGGCGGGCGAGGGCGCCTGGCCGCAGGCGCTGGCGCTGACGCTGGAGATGGATCCGGATGGCGGACGTGTCTTGACAGCCAGGGTCCCCTCGGGCTGGGAAGCGCGATGGCCGATATGACCCCGCCGGCGGACGCCGCCGCCTTTCTTGCAAGCGTCGGATGGGAGGGGGCGGTGATCGCGCCGCTCGCCGGTGACGCCTCGTTCCGCCGTTATTTCCGCGTGACGCGCGGGCCCCACAGCGCCGTCCTGATGGACGCGCCGCCGCCGCATGAGGACCCGCGCCCCTTCATCGCGATCGCGCGCTGGCTGGTCGGCCGGGGCTTTGCCGCGCCCGCGATCCTGGGCGCGGACGAGGTGCGCGGGCTGGTCCTGATCGAGGATTTCGGCGACGACCGGATGCGCGAGGCGATCGAGGCCGATCCCGACGCGACGGCGAAGCTCTATAGCGATGCGGTCGACCTGCTCGCGGCGCTGCGTGGCCATGCGCCCGAGGGGCTGGCTCCCTATGACGCCGCCGTCCTTCACCGCGAGGCGGCGCTGTTCCCCGAATGGTACACGCCCACCGTCGGCCTGGATGTCGATGTCGAGGGCTATCGCGCTGCCTGGGACCGGGTGTTCGCCCATGCCATCGCCGACAATCCCGTCACGGTGCTGCGCGACTATCATGTCGAAAATCTGATGCTGGTCGGCCCGATGCGGACGCTGGGGCTGCTCGACTTTCAGGACGCGCTGGCGGGCCATGCCGCCTATGACCTCGTCTCGCTGCTTCAGGACGCGCGGCGCGATGTCGAGCCGTCGATCGAGCAGGCGATGCTGGAACGCTATCTGGGCGCGACGGGCGAGGGGGATGCGTTCCTGAACGCCTATCATGTGCTGGGCGCGCAGCGGAACGCGAAGATCCTGGGTATCTTCACCCGGTTGTGGAAGCGTGACGGCAAGCCGCGTTACGCCGCGCTCTGCCCGCGCGTCTGGGCCTATCTGGAACGCGACCTGTCGCAGCCGGTGCTGGCGCCGGTCGCGGCCTGGTTCGACGACAATGTGCCGCCCGAGTTGCGCGGCGATCCCCATGTCCTTGCATCGCGGGGCGACGGCGAATGACCCGACAGCTTTCCATTCGGCCCACCCCGGCGGGCCTCGTGCCGCGCACCGCGATGGTGATGGCGGCGGGGATCGGCAAGCGGATGCGGCCTCTGACCGCAACCCGGCCCAAGCCCTTGGTATCGGTGGCGGGCAAGCCGCTGATCGATCACGTCTTTGACCGGCTGGTCGCAGCGGGCGTCGAGCGGGCGGTGGTCAATGTCCATTACCTGGCGGACCAGTTGGAGGCGCATCTGCGCGACCGGTTCCCGGAGATCGAGATCGTCATCTCGGACGAGCGCGACCAGTTGCTGGAAACCGGTGGCGGGTTGGTCAAGGCGCGGCCGCTGCTGGGCGACGCGCCGGTGCTGGTGGTCAACAGCGACAATCTGTGGGTCGACGGGCCGGTCGACGCGATCCGTCTGCTGGCATCGCGCTGGAACGAGGCCGCGATGGATGCGCTGCTGCTGATGGTGCCGCTGGCGCGCGCGCACAATCATCAGGGGCAGGGGGATTTCCATCTGGGGGCCGATGGCCGGATCACCGGGCGGCGCAGGCCCGGCCGGGTGGCGCCCTTCTCCTATACCGGGCTCCAGATCCTGCATCCCCGGATCATCGCCGATGCGCCCGAGGGGGCCTTTTCGACCAACCTGTTCTGGGACCGCGCGATCGCGGCCGGGCGCGCCTATGGCCAGGTGCATCAGGGGCTGTGGTTCGATGTCGGCACGCCGCGCGCCATTCCGCAGACGGAACTGATCCTCGCGGATGGCTGAGCCGCGCCGCCCGAGGCTGCACACGATCCCGGCGCATCGCGGGTTCGCCGATGCGCTGGTCGCCGGGCTGATGCGCCGGACGGGGGGCGATCCGCTGACGCTGGCGCAGGGCATGATCCTGCTGCCGACCAATCGCGGCGTCCGCGCGGTGACCGAGGCGTTCGTGCGCGCCAGCGGCGGCGGCCTGATCCTGCCGCGCATGGTGGCGCTGGGCGATCCCGAACTGGGCGAGGCGGCGGGCTCCGCGCTCGATCCGGCGGATGCCGAGGCGCCGCCGCCGCCCGCCATCGCGCCCTCCGCGCGCCGGATGATCCTGGCCCGGCTGGTCGAGCAGGAACGCCAGCGCGCCGGTCAGCCGGTCACGGCGGCCGAGGCGGTGCGGCTGGCGGGCGATCTGGCGCGCACGCTGGATCAGATGCTGGTCGAGGAGGTCGACCCGGCCGAACTCGCCGCGCTCGACCTGGGTCCCGAACTGACCGAGCATTGGCAATCGGCGCTGGCGACCTTCTCGGTGGTGCTCGACCGCTGGCCTGCGGTGCTGGCGAAGATGGGGCGGATCGATGCGGCGAAGCGGCGCACCCTGTTGCTCGACCGGACCGCGAAGCGCTGGGCTCAGGCGCAGCCCGCCGGGTTCGTCTGTGCGGCGGGCGTCACCGATACCGCCCCTGCGGTCGCGCGGCTGCTGCGCTGCGTGTCGGAGATGCCGGGGGGATCGGTGGTGTTCGCCGGGCTGGACCTGATCATGCCCGACGAGGAATGGGATGCGCTCGGCCCCCACAAGCCCGACCCCGATACCGGCCGCACCCGGCGATCGATCGAGACGCATCCGCAATATGCGCTGAAGCTGCTGCTCGACCGGATGAGCGTCGGGCGGGGCGAGGTGACGGTGTGGCGCGGCGGCGGCGATTATGACGCGGGGCCGGTGCGCGGCCGCGCCATCGCCAATGCCATGGCCCCGGCGGACTTTACCGGCAAGTGGACCGAGATGCCCGCCGAGGATCGGCGGCTGTCGGGCGTGTCGACCATCGAGCTCGCCACCCCCGCCGAGGAAGCCCAGGCGATCGCACTGGCGCTGCGCGAGGCGATCGAGGAGCCTGGCCGCACGGCGGCGCTCGTCACCCCCGATCGCGCGCTGGCGCGGCGGGTGGCGGCGCATTGTCGGCGGTGGAACATCCTGATCGACGATACGGCGGGGCGGCCCTTGTCGATCCTGCTGCCGGGGACGTTCCTGCTCCAGCTTGCCGAGGCGGCGGCGCAGCATTTCGCGCCCTTGCCGCTGCTGGCGCTGCTCAAGCATCCGCTGATCCGTGGCGAGATGGACCGGGTGGCGTGGCTGGACGGCGTGCGTGCGCTCGACCGGGCGCTCCGGGGGCCGCGTCCGGCGCCGGGGCTGGACGGGATCGCCGCGCATGTCGCCGACAAGCCGACCGCCGCCACCTTCTGGAGCCAGGCCGCGCCGATGCTGGAGGCGGTCGGGCGGACCTTTGGCGACGGGCCGCAGGGCCTGCGCACCCTGCTCGCCTGTCTGCGCGAATGCGGGCAGAGCCTGTGCGGCGACGCGCTGTGGACCGGACCGGCGGGGCGTGCGGCGGCCGAATTCCTGGCGGGCTATGAGGAACAGGCTGATCATGGCCCCGCGCGCGTCGATCCCGCCGAACTGCCGGGCCTGCTGCGCAGCCTGTTCGACGAGATCGCGGTGCGCGCCATCCCCCGCGAGGGGCAGCATCCGCGCCTCGCCATCTATGGCCCGATCGAGGCGCGCCTCCAGACCGCCGATCTGATGATCGCGGGTGGGCTGAACGAAGGCGTCTGGCCGGGCCGCCCCGCGCCCGATCCGTGGCTGGCGCCGCGCATCCGTTCGCTGCTGGGGCTGGTGGGCCTGGAGCAGCGGATCGGCATCGCCGCGCATGACCTGGCGCAAGCGATGGGCGCGCCGCGCGCGATCCTGACCCGCGCGCGCCGCGACGCCAGCGGGCCGACGCTCGCCTCGCGTTTCTGGCTGCGGCTCCAGGCGATGGCGGGCGACCGGTTCGAGGCGCATCCGACCCTCGCGCGCTGGGCGGAACGGCTCGACCGGCCCGACGACTATACCCCCGCGGATCGCCCCGCACCCAGGCCGCCCGCCGCACTGCGCCCCACGACCATTTCGGTGACCGAGGTCGACCGGCTGAAGGCCGATCCTTACGCCTTCTACGCGCGCCGGGTGCTCCGCCTGTCGCCGCTCGACCCGGTCGATGCCGATCCCAGCGCGGCGTGGCGCGGCACCGCCGTCCACGACATCCTGGAGATGTGGTGGAAGGAGGACCGTTGCGACGTCTCGGCGCTCCGCCCGCGTGCGCTGGCGATGCTGCGCGACCAGCGGACCCATCCGATGATGCGCGCGCTGTGGCAGCCGCGCCTGATCGAGGCGATCGACTGGATCGCCGCCGAGGTCGCCGCCAAGGCCGCCGAGGGCCGCCATGTCCTGAGCGCGGAAGGCAAGGGCGAGGCCAAACTGGCGGGCGTCACCCTGACCGGACGGTTCGACCGGATCGACAAGGCGGCGGACGGCGCGCTGGTGGTGATCGACTATAAGACCGGCAAGCCGCCCTCCACCACGGCGGTGCGCGAGGGGTTCAGCCTGCAACTCGGGCTGCTGGGCCTGATCGCCGAGCGTGGCGGGTTCGAGGGCGTGTCGGGCAAGGCGGGCGGTTTCGAATATTGGTCGCTGGGGCGCGGACGCGAGGGGCTGGGCTATATCGCCACCCCGGTCGACCCCGACGGCAAGCGCGAGCGGATCCGCACCGACGAGTTCGTCGCCATCGCGGCGTCGAATTTCGCCGAGGCGGCCGGGCAATGGCTGACCGGGGACGCGCCGTTCACCGCCAAGCTGGTGCCCGAATATGCGCCTTATGCGGAGTATGACCAGCTGATGCGGCGGGATGAATGGTATGGCCGTGATCGGTAAATCCTGGGCTGTGTTCGCACGTAATGGCGTGGCCTTCGACTTCGCTCAGGCTGAACGGAGCGGGGGCTTGGCTCCTACCTCCGTTCACGCTGAGCGAAGTCGAAGCGCACGGGACTCCCGCTGCCCGGAGCATGCCGCATGAGCGCCCGCCCCATGGCGAACCTGCCCCCGCTGAAGGGCGATCAGGCCGCCGCCAGCGACCCCGCCGCGCATGTCTGGCTGTCCGCCTCGGCCGGCACCGGCAAGACTCAGGTGCTGGCCGC
Organism: Sphingomonas sp. SORGH_AS_0870; assembly: GCF_031453175.1. NCBI lineage: Bacteria > Pseudomonadati > Pseudomonadota > Alphaproteobacteria > Sphingomonadales > Sphingomonadaceae > Sphingomonas > Sphingomonas sp. SORGH_AS_0870. The sequence continues at coordinate 3,054,216 of NZ_JAVIYW010000002.1, read as the reverse complement.
GCGCGTGTTCCGCCTGTTGCTGCGCGGCGTCGCACCCGAGGCGATCCTGTGCCTGACCTTCACCAAGGCGGGCGCGGCCGAGATGGCGCAGCGGATCAACGGCCGCCTCGCCGCCTGGGTGCGGATGCCCGAGACCGAGCTGTTCGCCGATCTGAAGGCGCTGGGCGAGACCGCGACCCCCGACCTGCGCGAGCGGGCGCGGACGCTGTTCGCGCGCGTGCTCGACGCGCCGGGCGGCGGTCTGCGTATCCAGACCATCCACGGCTTTTGCCAGGGGCTGCTGGCGGCCTTTCCGGTCGAGGCGGGCCTCGCCCCCGGTTTCCGCCCGCTGGAGGCGCGCGAGGAGGCTGTGCTGGCGCGCGAGGCGCTGGCGCGGATGCTGGAGACCGCCGAGCGCGAAGGCCGGGTCGGCCCGGTCGAGACGGTCGGCGCGTTGTCGCTGCGGCTGGGCGAGGGCGGGGCGGAGGCGTTCCTGGCGGCCTGCGCCCGCGCGCCCGGTGCGCTGGAGGCGCTGCCCACCGGCATCCAGCCCTGGCTGCGCCGTGCGCTCGACCTGCCTTCGGGCGATATCGACGAGGCTATCGCGGACGGCGTCGAGGATATCGACGAGGATGCCGTCATCCGGCTGGCGGGCGCGAACCGCGCCTGGGGCACCGCGACCGGCGAGAAGGCGGCGGCGGCGATGGAGCGCTGGATCGGCAGCGATCGGGCGGGGCGGGTCGCGCTGCTCGAGGAACTGATGGGCACGGTCTTCACCGCCAAGGGCGAGCCGCGCAAGGCCTCCAAGAAGCTGACCGATGCCGATCCCGATTATGAGGATATGGCACGCGAACTGGGCGAGGCGTGCCGTCACCTGCTGGGCCTCGCCGCCCGCGCGCGTCATGCCGACCTGCTCGCCGATGCGCTGACCGTGGGGCGCGACTATGCGCGGGCCTATACATTGTCCAAGCGCGCGATCGGGGCGGTCGATTTCGACGACCTGATCCGCACCACCGTCGATCTGCTAGAGCGGCCGGGCATCGGCGAATGGGTCCGCTACAAGCTCGACCAAGTGACCGAGCATGTCCTGATCGACGAGGCGCAGGATACCAATGCGCACCAGTGGCGGATCGTTCGTGCGCTGGCCGACGAGTTCTTCGTCGGGCGTGGCCTTTATGCGCCCTCGACCCGGACGCTGTTCACCGTCGGCGACCATAAACAGGCGATCTTCGGTTTCCAGGGGACCGACCCGATCAACTTCCAGGCGGCCGAGCTGCATTTCTCGCGCCGTGCGGACGAGGTGGCGGGCGATGACGACTGGCCCGAGGACGAACGCGGCCTGCCGTTCAACCAGCTGTCGCTGACCCACAGCTTCCGCTCGACCACGCCGATCCTGGAGTTCGTCGATGCGGCGATCGAGGCGCTGGGCGAACCCGGCATGGGCATGGGGCATGCGGTGGAGCGCCACGCCAGCGAGGTGAAGGGCCCCGGTCGCATCACCCTGTGGCCGCCGGTCGCGGCGGGGGGCAGCGACGAGGACGAGGAAGGCTGGATCGACGATGCGGTGCGCAAGGTCGCCACCGACATCGCGCGCGCCGTGCGCGGCTGGCTGGACGATGGCGTGATGCTGGAGAGCAAGGGCCGCCGCCTCGAGCCGCAGGACATCATGATCCTGGTCAAGCGGCGCGGCGACCTCGCCTCGCTGATCGTCGCGCGCCTCTATGCCGAGGGGGTGCCGGTGGCGGGCGTCGACCGGCTGCGGCTGAACGCGCCGCTGGCGGTGCAGGACCTGCTGGCGGCGGTGCGCTTCGTGTTGCAGCCCGAGGACGATCTGTCGCTGGCCGCGCTGCTGGTGTCGCCGCTAATCGGCTGGTCGCAGGAGCGGCTGATGGCGGCGGGGCACCGGGCGCGCGGCGCGCTATGGGCGCATCTGACCCGGACGCTGCCCGCCGAGGACCTCGCGCCACTTCGCCAGATGCTGGCGCGGGCGGACGTGTCGACGCCCTATCAGTTCCTCGAGGAATTGCTGTCGGGGCCACTCGACGGCCGGCGCAAGCTGATCCGCCGGTTGGGGACCGAGGCGCGCGATCCGATCGAGGAGTTGCTGGGCGCCGCGCTGACCTTCGAGAGTACGACGACGCCCTCGCTGCAACGCTTCCTCGACTGGTTCGACCGGGGCGATGTCGAGATCGTGCGCGACCCCTCCGCGCCGCTGGACGCGGTGCGGGTGATGACCGCGCATGGGTCCAAGGGGTTGCAGGCGCCGCTGGTCATCCTGGCCGATGCCACCGCCGACCCGACCGCGAGCCCGCGTTCGATCCTGCGCTGGACGCCCGAACCGGGGGCGCAGCCTATCCCCGTCTTTCCGCCGCGCGCCGAGGAACGCGGCGGGCCGCTCGACGCGGTAGCCGCCGAGATCGCCGCGCGCGAACTGGCCGAGCATTGGCGGCTGTTCTACGTCGCGGCGACGCGGGCGGAGGAGCAGCTGGTGGTGGCGGGCGCGCTGGGCAAGCGCGCGGCGGGCGTGCCGCCGATGCACAGCTGGTACGCGACCTGTGCCCGCGCCATGACCGCGCTGGGCGTGCCGGAGGTCGAGCCGGGCGACGGCCAATCGCGCATCTTCCTGGGGTGCAGGCCGCAGGAGCCGGTCGCGCCGCGCCCCGGTGCGGTCGTCGCGGCCCGGCGAGAGGATGTCCCGCTGCCCGACTGGGTCCACCGGCCCGCGCCGCAGGAGTCGCGCCCGCCGCGCCCGCTCGCGCCGTCGCAACTGGGCGAGGATATGGTGGCCGATCCGCCCCCCACCCCCGCGATGCGCGCGGCGGCGGAGCGGGGGCGGCTGATCCACTGTCTGCTCGAACGCCTGCCCCCGGTCGCGCCGGATGCGCGGCGCGGCGCGGCGGAGCGCTGGCTCGCGCAGGCCGCCGGGGTCGAGGATGCGGGCCTGCGCGCCGATGTGACGCAGGCGGTGTTCGCGATCCTGGACGATCCGGCCTATGCGCCGCTGTTCGGGCCGGGATCGCTGGCGGAGGCACCGATCGCGGCGACGCTGCCCAATGGCCTGGTCGTGTCGGGACGCGTCGACCGGCTGCTGATCGGCGGCGACGAGGTCCGGCTGATCGACTATAAGACCGGGCGGCGCGCGCCGGGGGGCATCGACGACGTGCCGGTGTTCCATCTGGCGCAGATGGCGGGCTATGCCGCCGCGCTGGAAGTGATCTTTCCCGGCAAGCGGGTGTCGGTGGCGCTGCTCTATACGGCGGGCCCCCGGCTCGTCCCGGTGCCCGACGCGCTGCTCGCCGCGCACAAGCCCGGCTATCGCGACCGGGAGCAAAGCTTGCCGCTCGGTGGTTGAGCGACCGAGGCCCGCGCCCTAGATGGGTGACAATTCAAGGAGTGTAGTGAACATGGCAACCAAGCAGATCACCGACGCCAGCTTCGAGGCGGACGTCCTGAACTCCGACAAGCCGGTGCTGGTCGATTTCTGGGCCGAATGGTGCGGACCGTGCAAGATGATCGGCCCGTCGCTGGAGGAACTGTCCGAGGAACTGGGCGAGCAGGTGACGATCGCCAAGCTGAACATCGACGACAATCCCGACGCACCCGGCCGTTACGGCGTGCGCGGTATTCCGACGATGATCCTGTTCAAGGGCGGTGCGGCCGCCGCGACCAAGGTCGGCGCCGAGCCCAAGGGCCGGATCAAGGCCTGGCTGGAAGGCGCGCTGTAAGCAATCCATAGCCCACTGAACGGGCATGGGACGGTCTCTGCGAGGCCCCATGCCCTCCCCAAACCCCTCCCGCCTGCGGGAGGGGCTTTTTTTGTCCGGCGCTGCTCGAAAAGGCACGCCCCTCCCGCAAGCGGGAGGGGATGAGGGAGGGCGGGAGGTCTCACCGAGACCGAAGCTCGCGGCCTTCTCCTCCCCAAACCCCTCCGCCTGCGGGGGGCTTTTTTTATGTCCGGCGCTGCTCGAAAAGGCACTCCCCTCCCGTAAACGGGAGGGGATGGGGGAGGGCATGGGGTCTCACCGAGACCACCGCCCGCCGCCGATCAACTCAGCGGGATCATCACCACATCGCGAAACGGCGCGCGGTCCTGCAACGCCGCATACCAGCGCTCCAGATTGGGTCGCGTAGGCCGCTCCACCGACAGCTGGAACCACGTATTCGCATAGGCCGCGAAGGGAATATCCCCGATGCCGAACGTCGCCCCCGACAGCCATTCCTGCCGCCCCAGCACATCGTCGAGGATCGCCGACAGCCCCGCCGCCCGCGCCACGCTTCGTTCGATCAGCGCCATGTCGCGCGCCTCCGGGGCGGTGCGCACCATCTGGAAGAAGATCGGCCGGATCGCATCCGCCCAGGTGAAGCCCCAGTCCATCCACCGCTCGACCGAGGCTCGCGCTTGCGGATCGACCGGATAGAAAGCCTCGCCGCCATGGTTGGCCGCCAGATAGCGCAGGATGCTGTTCGACTCCCACAGGACGAAGCCGTCATCCTCGATCGTCGGGATCAGCGCGTTGGGATTGAGCGTCCGATACGCCTGATCCATCCCGAACGGCCCGCCGACATCGCGCCGATCATAGGCCAGCGCCATTTCCTCGGCCAGCCAGACCACCTTCTTGACGTTGTGCGAGTTGATCCGGCCCCAGATGGTCAGCATGGGCGTCAGCTCCGATAATCGGCGTTGATCGAGATATAGCCGTGCGTCAGATCGCAGGTCCAGACCGTCGCCGCGCCGTCGCCCAGGCCCAGGTCGACGCCGACCGCGATCTCCTGTCCCTTCAGATGCGCGGCGACCGGGGCCTCGTCATAGCCCTCGACCGCCAGGCCCTCGCGCGCGACCAAAGTCTCGCCGAAGCGGATCGACAGCTTGTCGCGCTCGGCGGGTTCGCCCGCCTTGCCGACCGCCATGACGACGCGGCCCCAATTGGCGTCCTCGCCCGCGATCGCGGTCTTCACCAGCGGCGAGTTGGCGATCGACATCGCGATACGGTGCGCCGAACGGTCGCTTTCGGCGCCCTCGACCCGGATTTCGATCAGCTTGCTTGCACCCTCGCCGTCGCGCACGACCAGCAGCGCGAGCCGGTGGCATAGATCGGCCAGCGCCGCGCGGAAGGCATCCGCGCCATCGCTGTCGTCATCGGCCAGCGGGGCATTGCCCGCCTTGCCCGTGGCGAAGGCCAGCACCGTATCGCTGGTCGAGGTGTCCCCATCGACCGTGATGCACGAAAAGCTGCGGCCATTGGCGGCGTTTAGCGCACGTTGCAGGAATTCGGGTTCGACCGCGGCGTCGGTGAAGATGAAGCCCAGCATCGTCGCCATGTCGGGCGCGATCATGCCCGAGCCCTTGATGATCCCGGCCAGCGTCACCGTGCGTCCATCTACCATGGCGGTGGTCGTCGCGCCCTTGGCGAAGGTGTCGGTGGTCATGATCGTGGCGGCGGCATCCTCCCACCCGCAGGGCGCAGCGGTGAAGGCGGCGTCCAGGCCCGCCTCGGCCTTGTCGACGGGCAGCGGCACGCCGATCACGCCGGTCGAGGCGACGAACACGTCCGAGGGCTGGCAGTCCATCGCGGCGGCGGTGCGCGCGGCGATCGCCTCGACGGCGGCACGGCCCCGATGGCCGGTAAAGGCGTTGGAATTGCCCGCATTGACGACCAGCGCGCGGGCCTGGCCCAGCACCAGCGCCTTGCGGCACCATTCGACCTCCGGGCTGGGGCATTTGCTGGTGGTCAGCACGCCCGCCACACTGGTCCCCTCGGGCAGCGTCACGAAGGTCAGGTCGCAACGGTCCCAATTCTTGTACCGCGCGCGGGCGACGCGCAGCGTCACGCCGTCGATCGCGGGCAGGGCGGGGAAGGGCTGGGCGAGGGGCGAGGTGGCGGTGCTCATGGGGGCCAGCTACATAACCGAGCGGGGGGCAGGGGCAAGCGCTTCCATCGGCTTGACCCGGACCGGGGCGGCGGCTTTGATGGCGATCGTCGGGATCGGGGGACGGGACGATATGTGGGGTGCAGGGCGCGGGCTCCGAAATGGCGTGCTGGCGCTGGTCGGCGTGCTTGCCATATTGTTGTTCGTCCTGACGTCGTTCTCGATCGAATGGGCTTATGAACGCAGCCGGGAAGGCGGTCTGGGGAGCTTGCCCCACGATCTTCCGGTTCCGGCCGTCCCGCCGCGCATCCTGGGCAATCCGGCCGCCGCTTTCGGGCCTGATTCCTATCCCGATGAGGCGATGCGTCAGGGGTGGGAGGGGCGTTCGAGCCTTGCGGTCCTGGTCGATCCGGACGGGCGCCCGACCCGATGCGCGGTCATGGAAAGCAGCGGTCATGCGGTCCTCGACAAAGCGACCTGCGCCATGGTCGTGGGCCATGTCCGGTTTCAACCCGCCCGCGATGACAAGGGGCAGGCGGTGCGCGGCATCTATCGCGGTTTCAATGTCCGCTGGGAGCTGCCGCGCCTGCCGACGGACGTGCGATGACTGTCGAGGCTTGCCGGACCATGCAACGGATGGACGCGCCGCGCGTATCTGCCTAAGACAAGCCTCGCATGAACCTGCTTCTGCTCCTTTCCGCCCTTTTGTCCGCGCTGACCGGCGTGGGCGCGAGCGCGCGTGGGCAGGAGGCGCGGGGCGTCGTGGCCGAATGCAGCATCGTGGCGGCCGCCAAGCAGGCCGCCGTCGCGCGCGCCGCGACCCGGCCGGTGCAGGCGCTGGCCACGCTGGTCGCCAGTGCTCATCCGCTTGCGATGTTCCGGGCGACCGCGCCGCGGCCGGTCGCCGCGATCTTCATGGGCCGTCGGCGCGAATAGCCCCGGCGTCGGCCCCGGCCGACCCCCTTCCTTGCCATTGCAGTCGCGCGCGCCCGGCCTTCCGTTGGCGGCGCGCCCATCTCACGATATTTCAGTCAGGAAATCGCTTATGTTCGGCGGCCTCGCCAAGTCCCTGTTCGGTTCGTCCAACGACCGCTACGTCAAGTCGCTCAAGCCGACCCTCGCCAAGATCGCGGCGTTCGAGCCCGAAATGGAGGCGATGACCGACGCGCAGCTCGCCGCGCAGACGGTGAAGTTCCGCGAGCAGCTCGATCAGGGCGCGACGCTCGACAGCCTGCTCCCCGAGGCGTTCGCGACCGTGCGCGAGGCGGCGAAGCGCGTGCTGGGCCAGCGTCACTATGACGTGCAGATGATCGGCGGCATCGTCCTGCATCGCGGCGAGATCGCCGAGATGCGGACGGGCGAGGGCAAGACGCTGGTCGCCACGCTCGCCACCTATCTGAACGCGCTGCCCGGCAAGGGCGTGCACGTCGTCACCGTCAACGATTACCTCGCCAGCCGCGACGCCGCGACGATGGGCCGGATTTACAACTTCCTCGGCCTGACCACCGGGACCATCATCCCGAACCTCGACGACGGCCAGCGCCGCGCGGCCTATGACGCCGACATCACCTATGGCACGAACAACGAGTTCGGCTTCGACTATCTGCGCGACAATATGAAGTATGAGCGCTCCTCGATGGTGCAGCGCCCCTTCAACTACGCGATCGTCGACGAGGTCGACTCGATCCTGATCGATGAGGCGCGCACTCCGCTGATCATCTCGGGCCCGACCGACGACAAGTCCGAGCTGTATATCGGCGTCGATGCGATCGTGAAGCAGCTGACGGCCGACGACTACGAGAAGGACGAGAAGCAGAAGTCGATCATCCTGACCGAGGACGGCACCGAGCGCGCCGAGCGCTTGCTGGAGGCGGCCGGGCTGCTCCAGGGCGAGAATCTCTACGACTTCGAGAATACCCAGGTCGTCCACCATCTGAACCAGGCGCTGCGTGCGAACATGATGTTCAAGCGCGACACCGATTACATCGTGAAGGACGGCAAGGTCGTCATCATCGACGAGTTCACCGGCCGCATGATGGACGGGCGTCGCTGGTCGGAGGGACTCCACCAGGCGGTCGAGGCCAAGGAGGGCGTCAATATCGAGCCCGAGAACCAGACCATGGCCTCGATCACCTTCCAGAATTACTTCCGCATGTACCCGAAGATTTCGGGCATGACCGGCACCGCCGCGACCGAAGCGGGCGAATTCTACGACATCTACAAGATCAACGTCGTCACCATCCCGACGAACCTGCCGATCGCGCGCGTCGACGAGGAGGACGAGTTCTACAAGAACACCCAGGACAAGTTCCTGGCGATCGCCAAGAAGATCCGTGACCACGCCGCCAAGGGCCAACCGGTGCTGGTCGGCACCGTCTCGATCGAGAAGTCCGAACTGCTCAGCGAGTTCCTGGTGCAGGAGGGCGTGCCGCACAAGGTGCTGAACGCGCGCTATCACGAGATGGAGGCGCATATCGTGGCGCAGGCGGGCCGTCTGGGCGCCGTCACCATCGCGACCAACATGGCGGGTCGCGGCACCGACATCCAGCTGGGCGGCAACCTCGAATTCCGGATGCTCGACGAGCATCCCGATCTGGTCGAGGGCACGCCGGACTATGACGCCGCCGCGACCCGCATCCGCGCCGAGATCGTCGAGGAGAAGCAGAAGGTGCTGGAGGCGGGCGGCCTGTTCGTGCTCGGCACCGAGCGGCATGAGAGCCGCCGCATCGACAACCAGCTGCGCGGCCGTTCGGGTCGCCAGGGCGATCCGGGCCTGTCGCGTTTCTACCTCAGCCTGGACGACGATCTGCTCCGCATCTTCGGCCCCGACACGCTGTTCGCCAAGATGATGCGCAGCAATATCGAGGATGGCGAGGCGATCGGCAGCAAGTGGCTGTCCAAGGCGATCGAGACCGCGCAGAAGAAGGTCGAGGCGCGCAACTACGACATCCGCAAGCAGGTCGTCGAATATGACGACGTGATGAACGACCAGCGCAAGGTCATCTACGAGCAGCGCGCCGACATCATGGATGCCGAGACGGTGGGCGAGGTCGTCGCCGACATGCGCGCCGAGACGGTGAACGCGATCGTCGGCACCGCCTGCCCGCCCAACAGCTATCCCGAGCAGTGGGACGTCGCGGGCATGAAGCAGCAGCTCAAGGACCTGCTCAACATGGAGCCGCCGATCGACGCCTGGCTGGCCGAGGAAGCGATCGATCCCGAAATCGTGCTGGAGCGCGTGACCGCCGAGGCGGACGCGATGGTCGAGGCCAAGGCCAAGGAGCTGGAGCCCGAGACCTGGACCAGCGTCGAGAAGTCGATCCTGCTCCAGAATCTCGACCATCACTGGAAGGAGCATCTGGCGACGCTCGACGCGCTGCGCCAGGTCGTCCACCTGCGCGCCTATGCGCAGAAGACGCCGATCAACGAATATAAGCACGAGGCGTTTTCGCTGTTCCAGCGGATGCTCGACAATATCCGCGAGGATGTGACGCGCACCATCGCCTATGCCCAGTTCCAGATTCAGGCGCCGCCCGAACTCCCCGAGCTGCCCGACTTCATCACCTCGCACTTCGATCCGTTCACCGGCGAGGACAACAGCAACGACTGGGACGCCGCCGCGCGCGGCCTGATCCAGCCGCAAATGCCGCCGATGCAGATCCCGCAGCCCGAGGGCATGGATCTGGGCACTGACCCGGCCCAATGGGAAGGCCGCGTGAACCGCAACGCGCCGTGCCCCTGCGGCTCGGGGCTGAAGTACAAGCATTGCCACGGCGCGGTGACGGTCTGATCCGTCCTCTCGCCGAATGAAGAGAAGGGCGGTGGGCTTCGGTCCGCCGCCTTTTTCATGCCTCGTCACCTCAGGGCCGATCGACATTCCGCGACGCCCTTCCGTCCCTCGCCCCTCGTAGAGGGGAGAGGGTTGCGCAGACTTGGCCTTTGCGAGAGCAAAGGCTTAGTCGGAGCTGGGTGAGGGGTGGGCGCTCGCTGCGCGAGCGCGCGAGTCTTTGGGCTCGCTCAACTGCGCTAGCCGGCTTCGCTAACCCTCTCCCCTGTCCAGGGGAGAGGGTAAAAAGAAGCAATACTGAATGTCGATCCGCCCCCGCGCAGGCCGGGGCCTGCTTCGATCGAAACCGCATTCGCCGGGCTGGCGGGCGGGTGTCCCCGAGGCACAAAAAAGGGCGGCCGCCCGGCAGGCAGCCGCCCCATTCGGTCGCGATCGGCCCGTTTTACTTGGGCATCACCACCGTCGGCCCGATCGTGTTGACGATCGCGCGCGCATCGAAGGCGCGCAGATTGTCGCGCGGGATCGGCCCCTTGCGCATCACGACCTCGGCGGTCGCTTCGTAGCGGTCGATGGTGTTGATATCCATGTTGTTGCCGAAGAAGGGATCACCCCAGAACGGGTCCCAGCTGCGCCAGCCGAAGCCGCGGCCATAATAGCGCCACGACGGGCCCCACCAGCCGCCGCCCCAGCCGCCAAAGCCCGGCCCGAACGCGCCGGGGGTCGAATAGGTGCGCGACCGCAGCTGCGTGTCGCGGTCGGCCATCACGAAATAGTCATAGCCATTGGCCAGCGTCAGTTCGGCCGCGCGGAACAGCAGATAACGCTCGACCGTGTCGCGCGACGTCACCGTGTTGCCGGCGAAGCTGACGATGAAGCGGCCGGGTTCCAGCTGCTGATCGGAATAGCCGGTGCGGTAGAAGCCCGTTCCCGTCGCCGGGCGGTAAGTGGTTTCGGTCGCGCATCCCGCGACCATCAGGGTGCTGGCGCCGACCAGCGCGAGCGCGATCTTCCGACCGAATTGCATGGACACTTCTTCCTTTCCTTGCCGCACGACCGGGCCGGACGGCAACAGCCCTGTAGCTGGAATCGGTTTACCCTATCCCGGCAGAACGGTCGATGAACGGTTTGGCTCCCGCGATGAATTGTGCGTCACAGACCGGCCATATGGATGGCGATTTGCCGACGATGGGGCGCGCGGCGATGTTCGAACAGATAAATGCCCTGCCACGTCCCCAGCGCCAGCCGCCCGCCGATCAGCGGCACCGACAGATGCACCCCGGTCAGGATGGCGCGCAGGTGCGCGGGCATGTCGTCGGGCCCTTCGTCGTCATGGGCATAGGCATGCCGATCCTCGGGCGCGATGCGCGCGAAATAGGCGAGGATGTCGGTCCTGACCTCCGGCGCGGCATTTTCCTGGATGATAAGCGAGGCCGAGGTGTGGCGGCAGAACAGGGTCAGCAGCCCTTCGTCCATGGCCTGCTCGCGAACCCAGGCGGTGACGCTGCGCGTGATGTCGGTCAGGCCCTGGCCATGGGTGTCGACGGTCAATATCGTGGTGGCTTGGCGCATCCATCCTCAATGCCCCAGCGTGCGGATCGATGCCAGCCTCCGCCCGGGACGGGCCGAATTGAACGGGTGACGTTGATGTGCGTTGTGCGGGATCGAGGATAAGGAGACCTGCCGTGAAAGCCATGCTCGCCGCTCTGGCCGTCGTTACCGTTGCCGCTCCCATCGCCGCCACGCCCGCCGTCGCGCAGGAGCGCGATTATCGCTGGCATGGCGATCGCGACGACTGGGACGCGTCGCGCGACTATCGTCGCGGCAATTACCGCGAACGTCGTCTGACCCGCGACGACCAGATCTTCCGGGGTCGCGATGGCCGCACCTATTGCAAGCGCAATGACGGCACCACCGGACTGGTCATCGGCGCGGTCGGCGGCGGCGTGCTGGGCAATGTCATCGGCGGCGGCACGCTGGGCACGCTGCTCGGCGCGGGCGGCGGCGCGCTGCTCGGGCGGTCGATCGATCGCGGCAAGGTCCGTTGCCGCTGATCGATCCGAGGGCGGCGGCCATGACGGTCGCCGCCACCGCATTCGCGCCGATGCGCTCGCGGTAGCGCTAGCCAAGACCGGCCCTGCTGGCCCATGATGGCCGCTGGGAGGGAATTCATGGCTTTCGATCTGAGATATACGACGGCGCTCGCGGCGGTTCTGCTGGCCAGCGGGTGCAATCGGTCCAAGGCGGACGACAATTGGACCGCCGATAACGACACCGCCATCTGCACCGATGCGCAGGGCACGCGCCTTCCCGACGATCGATGCCGCCAGCACCGCGTGGGCGGCGGGGGCGGGGCCTTCTGGTATTTCCTGGGGCGCGGCCGCTCCATTCCCTATTATGGCGAGCGCGCGACGGGCGGCAGCTTCCGCGCCGCGCCCGGCGGCCGCTATGTGACGGCCCCGGCGGGCAGCGCCATGACCCGTGCGGCGGCGATCAGCCGGGGCGGGTTCGGATCCTCGGCCAGCCATTTCGGCAGCATCCACGCATGATCCGCCAGAGCCTGACGCCGCGCCCCGACTGGCAGGCCAAGGTCGAGGCGCTCGGCCTGATCTGGCACGAGGGCAGGGAGCGCCCCTATTGGGACGAGAGCGCCTGCTACCGCTTCACCCGCGCGCAGGTCGACCGGATCGAGGCGGCGACGACCGAACTCTATCGACTGTTCCTGGCGGCGGGCGAGGCGGTGGTCAGCGAGCCCGCCTTGCTCTCGCGCTTCGGCATTCCGCCGGTGTTCCACGATCCGATCCGCGAAGCCTGGGACGCCGAGCCGCCGGGCCTGAACTTCGGCCGGTTCGACCTGGGCTTCGATGGGCAGGACGCCCCCAAATTGTTCGAGTTCAACTGCGACACGCCGACTTCGCTGCTGGAGGCGGCGGTGGTGCAATGGGCGTGGAAGGAGGAATGCTTCCCCCGGCTCGACCAGTTCAACAGCCTGCACGAGGCGCTGGTCGCGCGCTGGGCGGAGATCGCCCCCGATCTGCCCGCCACGCTGCATGTCGCGCATGTCGCCGATCTGGCGGGCGAGGACGCGATCACGGCGGCCTATCTGCGCGATACCGCCGAGGCGGCGGGAATTACGACCGTGCCGATCCTGATGGAGCGCATCGGCTGGCACCATGACGACCATTGTTTCGTCGACGAAGGGGACATGCGGATCGAGGCGCTGTTCAAGCTCTATCCGTGGGAATGGCTGGTCCATGAGGATTTCGCGCCGCATCTGCTCGACAATCTGGCGCGCGGCGACACGCTATGGATCGAACCGATCTGGAAGATGATCTGGTCGAACAAGGCGATCCTGCCGATCCTGTGGGACCTGTTTCCGGGCCATCCCAACCTGCTGGCCGCCAGCTTCACGATCCCCGACGGCGATGCGGTGGCCAAGCCGCTCCTGTCGCGCGAAGGCGCCAATGTCTCGATCCGCCGCGCGGGCGACATCATCGCCGAGACGAAGGGCGAATATGGCGAGGAAGGCTATGTGTACCAGTCGCTCTATCGCCTGCCGGAGACGGCGCCGGGATGTTTTCCGGTCCTGGGGAGCTGGGTGGTCGATGGCGCGGCGGTCGGGATGGGCATCCGCGAGGACGGGCTGATCACCTCGAACACGGCGCGGTTCGTTCCGCATGTGATCGACGGCTGATCCGTCATGCTGGCGCTGTCTGGGGGAAGACAGCGCCGGTGGCTCCCTGAGTAGGATTCGAACCTACGGCCGCTCGATTAACAGTCGAGAGCTCTACCGCTGAGCTATCAGGGAATGTTCCGGCGCTGTGGAGGGGTCCTATAAAGGGCTCGAAAAAAGCCGCAACCCCTTTTTTGACGGTTTCGCGTAAGCCCTGCCGTCAAAGCTGTGGATAAAATGCGGGGCAGACGACGAACTGCTCCTCCCCGTCGCCGGTCAGGCGACGAATTGCTCCATCGTGATGCGGTCGTCCAATGCGTGTTCGGGATCGAACATCAGCGTCAACTCGCGCGAGCGGTCCATGCAGATGTCGACCTGCGCCACGTCGCGCACCTCGCGCTGGTCGGCCACCGCCGAGACGGGGCGCTTGCCGGGATCGAGCACGCGGATCGAGATGCGGGCCTTGTCGGGCAGGATTGCCCCGCGCCAGCGCCGGGGACGAAAAGGGCTGATCGGGGTCAGCGCGATCAGCGCGGAGCCGAGCGGCAGGATCGGCCCTTGCGCCGAGAAATTATAGGCGGTCGACCCAGCCGGAGTGGCGGCGAGGATGCCATCGCAGGCCAGTTCGGGCAGGACGATGCGGCCATTGACCATGACCTCCAGCTTGGCGGTCTGGCGCGTCTCGCGCAGCAGCGACACCTCGTTGATCGCGGGCAGCGTGTGGACGCGGCCGTCGATCCCGGTCGCGGTCATCTTCAGCGGGGTGACGCGGAACGGCTTGGCGCGGGCCAGCCGGTCCTCCAGCCCATAGCCGCGCCACTCGTTCATCAGGAAGCCGACCGTGCCCAGGTTCATGCCGAACACCGGCACCGGGCCACGCCGCCGCTCCAGCATCCGGTGCAGCGTCTGGAGCATGAAGCCGTCGCCGCCCAGTGCGATGACATAATCGGCTTCGTCGAAATCGACCCAGTCGGCGCTGTTCTGCAGGTCGGCGACTGCGGCCTGGGCCGGGGCGGTGGGCGAGGCGACCAGCGCCCGCCGGACGGGAAGCGTCATCCGCCGGTCACGCTCATATGACGCGACACCGCCGGGGCCGATCCCGCCTCGATCCGGAAATCGTGCCGCGCGGGCTTGGCCGCCAGACCCGCATCGATCGCCTCGTCCAGCGCGCGCAGCCCGCCTTCGCGCAGGGCCGCCTTCAAATCCACCTGATCCTCATGGCCCAGACACATATACAGCTTGCCCTCGGTCGTCAGCCTCACCCGGTTGCAACCGTCGCAAAAATTGGCGGTGAGCGGGGAGATGAGGCCCAGCCGCGTGCCGGTGCCCTCGACCTGCCAATATCGCGCGGGTCCCCCGGTCCGATGCCCGGCGCGCACGAGCGGGAATTGCGAGGACAGCCGGTCGAATATCTCGGTCAGCGGCAGGAAGCGGTCGACCCGATCCTCGTCGATCGCGCCCAGCGGCATCGTCTCGATCAAGGACAGGTCGAGGCCCTCGGCCACGCACCAGGCGAGCATCGCCCCGATCTCGTCGTCGTTCAGCCCCTTGAGCGCGACCATGTTGATCTTGACCGACAGCCCTGCGTCGCGCGCGGACAGGATGCCATGGATCACCTGCGCCACGTCGCCGTGCCGGGTGATGTAGCGGAAGCGTTCGGGATCGCGGCTGTCCAGGCTGACATTGATTCGCCGCACGCCTGCATCGACCAGCGCCCCGGCATGGTCCGCCAGCCGGGTGCCGTTGGTGGTCATGGTCAGTTCGTCCAGGCCCTGCCCGACATGGCTGCCCAGCCGCCGGACCAGATCGGCGACGTCGCGCCGGACCAGCGGCTCGCCGCCCGACAGGCGGATCCGGGTCACGCCGCGCGCGATGAACCGCTCGGCGATGATCGCGATTTCGTCCAGGGTCAGCAGCTTGGCACGCGGCAGGAAGGTCATCTGCTCGGCCATGCAGTAACGGCAGCGCAGGTCGCACCGATCGGTGACCGAAATCCGCAGATAGCGGATGGTCCGGCCATGCTGGTCGACAAGGGACCCACGCGAGGACCCACCGGGTGAGGCGGAGGCGCAACCCATGGTCATATCGCTAGACCCATGACGGGACGTCGACAAGACGGATAGGCGTTGGTGATGCCGATGCCGGGGGATAGGATGCGTTCATGACGCAGGATGAATTCGGATTTAACGCCCACATGGGGGGAACGGCGGTCTTTGCGCTTTCGTTCCACCCCGGCGACCCGGCATCCGGCAAAGCCACGCCCACGCTGGACGAGGCGGTGATCCGCGCGGGCTGGGCAATCTGGTCGATGGCGCCGCGCGACGGCGATCCGCCCGGCGGCGACACGCTGATCGGGTCCTTCCTGACGAGCGAGGCGCGCATCGCGCTGATCGATGCGCGGTGGAATGGGGATGCGGGACTGCGCGCGGCGCAGGCGCTCGGCGCGGTGGTCGCGGCGACGGGGGCGGCGATGCTGGTCGCGGTTCCCGATGGCGACGGCATGACGCTCGATGCCTTCTTGGCCGCGGGAGCGACCCATATCCTGACGCCGGGGGCCGACGATGCGATGATCCGCGCCGCGCTGAAGATGGCGGATCGGCACGCGCGGCGCACGCTCGACGTGCGGCGGCGGCGAAGCCATGCCGATGGCGAGGTGGGGGAGATCCATCGCTGGATCGCCGACACCATCGGTCGCGGTCATCCTTGCGTCGCGATCGTCATATCGCTGTCGCGTCTGGACCTGGTCAATGCCGCGCATGGCCGTCCGGCGGGCAACATGCTGCTGCGCGGGGTGGAGGCGCGAATCCAGGCGGCGGCGGCCGAGGCCTTTGGCGACGGGGCGATCGTCGCGCGGTCGGGCGGCGCCGAGTTCGTCATGGCGGGCATCGCACCACCGGGCGAGGGGCGCGCCATCGCCGAGACGCTGGAGGCGCTGCTCGCGCTGCCGTTCCAGGCGGGGGCGGTGCCGATCCGGCTGGGCGTGCGGCTGGGCCTGGCCGAGCATCGTCCCGGCGAGGACCCCGGCATGCTGCTGACCCGCGCGGGTGAGGCGTTGCGCAAGGCGCGGGCGAGCGACGGGGCGATGCTGCGCTTTGCCCATCCGGGCGATGCCGCGCCGCTCGACGTGCTGGGCGCCGATCTCCACCATGCCATCGAGCGGGGGGAGATCGACATCGTCTTCCAGCCGCAGGTCGCGATCGCCACCGGACGGATCACCGGCGTCGAGGCCCTGGCGCGCTGGCGGCATCCGACGCTGGGGCCGCTGGGGGCCGATCCCCTGTTCGCGGCGGCCGAGCGCGCCGATCTGGGGCTGGCGCTGTCCGACCATATCCAGCAGATCGCGTTGCAGCGCGCGGCATGCTGGCCCGCGCCGCTGGCCAAGCTGCGCCTGTCGATCAACATCACCGCCGCCGATGTCGGCCGCTCGGGCTTTGCCCGGCTGTTCCTCGACCGGGTGGCGGCAAGCGGCTTTCCGCTCGACCGGCTGACCGTGGAGATCACCGAGACGGGGCTGATCAGCGAGCTCGACCGAGCGGCGGTCGTGCTCGACACGCTGCGCGCGGCGGGCGTCCGGGTGGCGATCGACGATTTCGGGACCGGCTATTCCAGCCTCGCCTATCTGACCAGCCTGCCGATCGACTATCTGAAGCTCGACCGCGCGCTGGTGGCCGAGGTCGACGGATCGCAGCGCGACCGGGTGGTGGTGCGCGGGGTCATCGGGATCGCTACGCAACTGGGTATGGGCATCATCGCCGAGGGGGTCGAGACGCATGAGCAGGCGCAGTTGCTCGGCCGTCTGGGCTGCGAGACCTATCAGGGTTTCCTGCGCGCCGCGCCGCTCGACGGAGCCGATCTGCTTGCGATGGTCGAGGAGGAGATGGAATGCGCGAAGTGATGGTGATAGCGGCGGTCGCGCTGGCCCCGGTGGCCGCCCATGCGGCGGCTCCCGCCGTCGATCCGGCGGAAGCGGCGATCCGCGCGACGATGCTGGCAAGCGCGGCGGGATGGAATGCGGGCGACCTGGACCGCTTCATGGCGATCTATGCTCCCGATGCCGTTTTCGTCGGCAGCAAGGGGCTGATCCGTGAAAAAGCCGCGATCGCCGACAATTATCGGAAGAGCTTCGCAGGCGGCGGCAACAGCCGGGGACAGCTGCGCTTCGCCTTTCTCGAATGCAGGCGGATCGGCGAGCGGCGCATCCTGTTCGCGCGCTGGATGCTGACGGGCGGCGCCAAGGACGAGAGCGGGATGACCACCTTGGTCTTCGAGCACCGCGCCGACGGCTGGAAGATCGTCGCGGATCACAGCAGCTAGGCACATGCTGTCGCCCCAGCGCAGGCTGGGGCCTTTCCCGACGAGGTCCGACGATCGCGAGAGGCCCCAGCCTGCGCTGGGGCGACGCTATTTATCCCGCCGCCTTCGCCAATCCCTTCGACAGTTGCAGCGCGCCGTGCAGCCGCGCCTTGGCATCGGGCCAGGCGCGGTTGAGCACCAGCTTGCCGTCGGGGCGCAGCTTGGCGAGGTCGCCCAGCCGCTCGACATAGGCGAAAAGACCGTCGACATTGGGCGGACGATTGTCGTGGAAGCTGATCAGCACCCCGCGCGGGCCGACATCCATCTTGGCGATGCAGGCCGTTTTGGCGTTCAGCTTGATCTTGATGACCTGGATGAGATTGTCGGTCGCCTCGGGCAGCGGGCCGAAGCGGTCGATCATCTCGGCGGCGAATTCCTCGACTTCCCTGTGCTTTTCCAGGTCGTTGAGGCGGCGGTACAGCCCCATGCGCAGGTCGAGATCGGGGACGTAATCCTCGGGGATCAGGATCGGTGCATCGACGGTGATCTGGGGCGAGAAGTCGCGCTTCTTCTCGAACGCGCCACCCGCCTTGGCCTCGAGGATCGCCTCTTCCAGCATCGACTGATAGAGTTCGTAGCCGACCTCCTTGATATGCCCCGACTGTTCGTCGCCGAGCAGATTGCCTGCCCCGCGAATGTCGAGGTCGTGGCTGGCCAACTGGAAGCCCGCGCCCAGCGAATCAAGGTCGGACAGCACCTTCAACCTTTTCTCCGCCGCCTCGGTCATCATCCGCTCGGGCGGCGTGACCATATAGGCGTAAGCGCGCGTCTTCGACCGGCCGACACGCCCGCGCAACTGGTAGAGCTGGGCGAGGCCGAAGCGGTCGGCACGGTTGACGATCATCGTGTTGGCGGACGGAATGTCGATGCCGCTTTCGATGATGGTGGTCGACACCAGCACCTCGAACTTGCGGTCGTAGAAGGCGGACATGCGCTCTTCGACCTCGGTGGCCGACATCTGGCCGTGTGCGACGACATAACGGACTTCGGGCACCTCCTTGCGCAGATATTCCTCGATATCCGGCAAATCGGCGACACGCGGGGTGACGAGGAAGCTCTGCCCGCCGCGATAATGTTCGCGCAGCAGCGCCTCGCGCAGGACGACCGGGTCCCAGGGCATGACATAGGTACGCACCGCGAGGCGGTCGACCGGCGGCGTCTGGATCACCGACAGCTCGCGCAGGCCCGACATCGCCATTTGCAGCGTGCGCGGGATCGGCGTGGCGGTCAGCGTCAGCATATGCACATCGGCCTTCAGCGCCTTCAGCCGTTCCTTGTGGGTCACGCCGAACCGCTGTTCCTCGTCCACGATGACGAGGCCGAGCCGCTTGAACTCGACATTCTTGGCGAGAAGCGCATGGGTGCCGACGACGATGTCGATATCGCCCGACGCCGCGCCGTCCTTGACCTTCTTGGCCTCGGTCGCGGTGACGAGGCGGGAGAGGCGGCCGATCTTGATCGGGAAGCCCTCGAACCGCGCGACGAAGTTGTTGTAATGCTGGCGCGCGAGCAGCGTGGTGGGACAGACCACCGCCACCTGCATCCCCGCCATCGCCGCGACGAAGGCGGCACGCAGCGCGACCTCGGTCTTGCCGAAGCCGACATCGCCGACGATCAGCCGGTCCATCGGCTTGCCCGCGGTCAGGTCGCCCAGCACATCGTCGATCGCCCGGTCCTGATCGTCGGTCTCCTCATAGGGGAAACGGTCGACGAACGCCGGATAGCCCGCGCTGTCGGGCTCGGCCACTTCGCCGGGACGTAGCGCGCGTTCGGCGGCGGTGGCGATCAGCTCACCCGCGATCTCGCGGATGCGCTCCTTCATCTTCGACTTGCGCCGCTGCCACGCCTCGCCCCCCAGACGGTCGAGCGTTGCGCCGTCCTCTCCCGAGCCGTAGCGGGTCAGGACTTCGAGATTTTCGACCGGCACGTACAGCTTGTCGCCGCCCGCATAGGAGAGCGCGACGCAGTCATGTGGGCTCTTGCCCACGGGGATCGAGGTCAGCCCCTCATAGCGGCCGATGCCGTGATCCGAGTGAACCACCAGATCGCCGGGCGAGAGCGTCGCCAGCTCCGCCAGGAAGGCGTCGGCCGACTTGCGCCTTTTCTGCCGCCGGACCAGCCGGTCGCCCAGCATGTCCTGCTCGGTCAGCACCGCAATGCCCGGCGCGGTAAAGCCATGGTCGAGCGGCAGGACGACCAGCGCCACGCCGAAGCTCTTCGCCGTATCGGCGATGCCCAGCGCTTCCTGCCAGGTCTCGGCGGCCTTGGCCCCCTTCAGGCCATGGTCCTTCAACAGGCTGCCGAGCCGCTCGCGCGCGCCGTTGGAGTAGCTGGCGAGGACGGGCTTGCGGCCTTCCTTGCGCAGCGCCTCGACATGATCGACCACCGCCTCATAGATATTGGCGTGGGCCGCGCGTTCGGGCGCGAAATCGCGCGCGCCGTCCACCTCGAAATCGAGGACGGTGGCGCTTTCGGGCTCGTGGAAGGGCGAGACGAGGTGCGCGGTCGCGGCCTGCAGCCCTTCGTCCCATTCCTTGGGCGCCAGATAGAGCGCCTTGGCGGGCAGGGGGCGGAAGCTGCCCGGCTGGGCCGCCTCGGCACGCTTGCGGTTTTCATAATAGTCGGCGATCGCGTCGAAGCGGCCGCTCGCCGCCGCCGCGACGCCATTGTCGCGCACGACGACCGCGCCGTCGCCGAGATGGTCGAACAGCGTCGAGAGCTTCTCCTCGAACAGCGGCAGCCAATGCTCCATCCCCGCCATGCGCCGCCCCTCGGACACCGCCTGATAGAGCGGGTCGCCGGTCGCGGTCGCGCCGAAGGTTTCGCGGTAGCGGGTGCGGAAGCGCTTGATCGATTCCTCGTCGAGCAAGGCTTCGGAGGCGGGGAGTAGGGTGAAGCCCTCGATCCGCCCCGTGGTCCGCTGGTCGGCGGGGTCGAAGGTGCGGACGCTCTCGATTTCGTCGCCGAAGAAGTCGAGCCGCAAGGCCTGTTCCTCGCCGCTGGGGAACAGGTCGACCAGCCCGCCGCGCACCGCGAACTCGCCCTGGTCGTGGACCGTTTCGGTGCGGACATAGCCGTTCGCCTGGAGCAGCGCGGACAGCCTTTCCAGCCCGATCCGCTCGCCGGGGGCCAGGCGCGCGACCAGCTGGCGGATGCGGAACGGCGTCAATACGCGCTGGGTCGCGGCATTGGCGGTGGTCAGCACCAGCTGCGGCGTCTTCGGCTTGGCCTGAAGCCGGTGCAGTCCCGCGATCCGCTCCGCCATGACGCGCAGGGTCGGCGAGGCGCGGTCATAGGGCAGGCAGTCCCAGGCCGGGATCTGCAAGATTTCCAGCTCGGGCGCGAAATAGGGCGCGGTCGAGGCGAGTTCGCGCATCTGCGCTTCGTCGGCGCAGATGAAGACCGCACGGGTCGTCGCGGCGCGCGACAGGTCGGCCAGCAGCACCGGCAGGAACCCCGCCGGAACGCCCGACAGGGTCAGCGGGCTCTTGGCGGTCAGGATCGTCTTGATATCGGGCATGGGGTTCCGAAGCTGGAAAAGGCGAAGGGCCAAACGCGTGTCGCGGGAAATTTCCCCTTCGTCCGTCATCCCGGCGAAGGCCGGGATCTCGTGCGGCAAGGGCACTGGCCGCCAAAGGCCCCAGCCTGCGCTGGGGCGACGATGTTAGCGGGCGATCGGCACGAAATTCAGCGCGCGCATCCGCTGCATCACCGGGCCGTCCCACTGGGGCGGACAGGCTTGCGTGCCGATGGCCCAGGCCATGATGTCGACATCCTGTTCCTCCAGCAGCGCCTCGAACCAGTCGAGCTCTTCCGGGCTCAGCGTCTCATGATGCGCGTCGAAAAAGCCGCCGATCATCAGATCGGCTTCCTTGGTGCCGCGATGCCATGCGCGGAAGCGAAGGCGCTTGATACGGGTTTCGTGGTCCATGGGGCTCCGATCGGACGAGATTGTCCGCACGCTCTGGCGACATGCGGCGGGTAGGCTATACAGACCCATCTAGTCATGCGTCCCGATATCCTCAATCCGCTGTTCGCCGAGGTCACGTCGCTGAAAGGCGTCGGGCCCGGCCTCGCCAAGCCGCTCGAACGCCTGCGCATCGCGCGTGTGGTCGATGTCGCCTTTCATTTGCCGACCGGGCATATTGATCGTTTTCCCCGCGACGAACTGATGGTGTCGGACGCGGGGCGGGTGATCGCCATCTCGCTGACCGTGAAGGAGCACCGCGTTTCCTCCTCGCCGCGCGGGCCGACACGGGTGCGCGCGGAGGATGCGCGCGGCAACAGCGTCGCGCTGGTCTATTTCGGCGGCAATTCGGGCTGGGTGAAGAAACTGCTTCCCATCGGCGAGACCAAGGTCGTGTCGGGCCGCCTAGACCTCTACGGCCAGGATTTGCAGATCGTCCATCCCGACCTGGGCGACAGCGCCGAGGGGTTTCGCGAGCGCGAGGCCATCTATCCGCTGTCGGAGGGGATCACCTCGCGGCGATTGGGCGCGCTGGCGGCGCAGGCGGTGGAGCGTTCGCCCGAACTGCCCGAATGGATCGAGCCAGGGCTGAAGGCGCAGCGCGGCTGGCCCGACTGGAAGGAGGCGCTGGCCCGCATCCACGCGGACCCCGCCGATGCGAAGGCGCGCGAGCGGCTGGGCTATGACGAGGTGTTCGCCAACCAGCTGGCGATGACCCTGGTCCGCGCCGACACCCGCAAGCGGCGCGGTCGGGCGTTGAACGGCGACGGGCGCTTAAGGGACATGCTCAAGCTGCCCTATACGCTGACCGGTGCGCAAAGCCGGACAGTGCGCGAGATCGAGGGCGATCTGGCGCAGGACGCGCCGATGCTGCGGCTGCTCCAGGGCGATGTGGGCGCGGGCAAGACTTTGGTCGCGGCGATGGCGATGCTGATCGCAGTCGAGGCGGGGGCGCAGGCCGCGATGCTGGCGCCGACCGAAATCCTCGCGCGCCAGCATTATGAGACGCTCCGCAAGACGCTCGCCGGGCTGCCGGTCGAGATCGCGGTGCTCACGGGCCGCGACAAGGGCAAGGCGCGCGAGGCCACGCTGATGGCGCTGGCGGCGGGGGAGATCGACATCCTCGTCGGCACCCATGCCATCTTTCAGGAAACGGTGACGTACCGCGACCTCGCGCTGGTCGTGGTGGACGAACAGCATCGCTTCGGCGTGGCGCAGCGGATGATGCTGTCGGCCAAGGGCAAGGCGCCGCCGCATCTGCTGGCGATGACCGCGACGCCGATCCCGCGCACGCTGACGCTGGCCAATTATGGCGAAATGGATGTCAGCCGACTGGACGAGATGCCCCCCGGTCGCCAACCGATCGAGACGCGCGTGGTGTCCGAGGACCGGCTGGACGAGGTGGTCAACGCGCTCGGCCGGCATCTGTCCGATGGCGGTCAGGCTTACTGGGTCTGCCCGCTGGTCGAGGAAAGCGAGAAGTCCGACCTCGCCGCCGCCGAGATGCGCGCCGAGAGCCTGCGGGCGCGGTTCGGCGAGCGGGTCGGCCTTGTCCATGGCAAGATGAAGCCCGCCGAGAAGGACGCCGTGATGGAGGCCTTTGCAGGCGGCCGTCTGGGCGTGCTGGTCGCGACGACGGTGATCGAGGTGGGGGTGGACGTGCCCAACGCCACGCTGATCGTGATCGAACATGCCGACCGCTTCGGCCTTGCCCAGCTGCACCAGCTGCGCGGGCGTGTCGGGCGGGGCGGGGGGCTGTCGCGCTGTCTGCTGCTGCGGGGTTCGCATCTGTCGGAGACGTCGCGCGCGCGGCTGGCCTTGATGCGCGAGACCAATGACGGCTTCCGTATCGCCGAGGAGGATCTGCGGCTGCGCGGAGCGGGCGAACTGCTCGGCACGCGGCAATCGGGGGAAATGGCGTTCCGGCTCGCGACCCCTGAGAATATGGCTGACCTGATGCAATGCGCGCAGGACGATGCTCGGCTGCTGATCGACCGCGACGGCGGGCTGGAGGCTCCGCGCGGCCAGGCGGCGCGGACCGCGCTCTATCTGTTCGAGCGGGATGCGGGCGTGGCGCTGTTGCGTTCGGGCTGAACGAAGCGGCTAGGCTGGCGTTGAGCGCGGATGGCTGCTGTCTTTCCGCTCGTCCTGGTCCTGATCGCCGGTATCGGCCTTGCCATCCAGCCGCCGACCAATGCCGAACTCGCCAAGGTGTCGGGGTCGGTCGTGCTGGCGGCGCTGACCTCGTTCCTGATCGGGACGGTGGTGTTGGCGGTCGCCTGGGTCGCGATGGATCGGACGAGCCCGGCGGCGCTGAAGGGGGCACCGGGCTGGGCCTGGTTGGGCGGCTTCTATGGTGCGGGGTTCGTGGCGGTGCTGGCCTATGCCGCGCCGAGGCTGGGGATTTCGGTGGCGTTGACGGCGGCGATCGCCAGCCAGCTGGTCGCCGCGCTGATCGTCGACCATTTCGGGCTGTTCGGGGTGCGGGTGGAGCCGGTGACCTTGGGGAAGGTCATCGGGGTTGCGCTGGTGATTGCGGGGGCGGTGGTGGTCCGGCGGGGGTGAGGGGTCTGGCCTATCGACCCGGCTGTACGCCGGCAGAGGCCGGGGGCCAGTTGCTAGGCGTTGGGGTGGGAGGAAGGAGCCTCCCACGCATCGTTATCCCGCTTCTTCGGCGACGTAGAAACTGGGCCCCGGCCTTCGCCGGGGAACAGAGGTTTAGAGGGATATTGCTCCAAACCCCCGTTCAGCCTGAGCGAAGCCGAAGGCCAAGGGAATCACCCCGCCGTCAGCAGCCCATGGTTCTTCTTGCCCGACGACAGCTTCACCGGCTCGCCGCCGACCGCGATGACGGCATTTTCGTCCGCTACCTTCTCGCCATCGACGCGCGCGCCACCGCCCGCGATCAGGCGGCGTGCCTCGCCCTTGGACTTGGCGAAGCCCAAGCCGATCAGCGCATCGACGATGGTGATCGATCCGCCCGCGACCGCAAAGCTGGGCAGAGCGGCACCCGCCGCGCCTTCCTCGAAGGTGCGCCGCGCCGTCTCCGCCGCTTCGTCCGCCGCCGCGCGCCCCCGGCACATGGCGGTGGCTTCGTTGGCGAGGATCTTCTTGGCCTCGTTGATCTCCGCGCCTTCCAGCTTTTCCAGCCGGGCGATCTCTTCCAGCGGCAGGTCGGTGAACAGGCGAAGGAAGCGGCCCACGTCACGGTCGTCCGTGTTGCGCCAGAACTGCCAGTAATCGAAGTGCGGCAGCTGGTCCTCGTGCAGCCAGACCGCGCCGGCCATGGTCTTGCCCATCTTGCCGCCATCCGCCGTGGTGATCAGCGGGGTGGTCACGCCGAACACCTCGGTCCCGTCCATGCGGCGGGCCAGCTCGATGCCGTTGACGATATTGCCCCACTGGTCCGACCCGCCCATCTGAAGGCGGCAGCCATGACGCTGCGCCAGTTCGCGGAAGTCGTACGCCTGCAGGATCATGTAATTGAATTCGAGGAAGCTGAGCGACTGTTCGCGGTCGAGCCGCAGCTTCACCGAGTCGAACGACAGCATCCGGTTGACCGAGAAATGCTGCCCCACTTCACGCAGGAAGGGGATGTACTCCAGCTTGTCGAGCCAGTCGGCATTGTCGACCATCACCGCATCGGTGGGGCCGTCACCGAAGGTCAGGAAGCGTTCGAAGATGCGCTTGATCGAGGCGACATTGTCCTTGATCCCGTCCTCGCCGAGCAGCTTGCGCGCCTCGTCCTTGAAGCTGGGGTCGCCGATCTTGCCGGTGCCGCCGCCCATCAGCACGATCGGCTTGTGCCCGGTCTGCTGCATCCGGCGCAGGAGCATGATCTGCACCAGGCTGCCGACATGCAGCGACGGCGCGGTGGGGTCGAAGCCGATATAGCCGGGCACCGCCCCCGACGCCGCCAGCTTGTCCAGCGCGGCGGCATCGGTCATCTGGTGGACGTAACCCCGTTCATCCAGGGTGCGAAGCAGATCGGACGTGTATGCCATAGGGCTGGCTCGTTACACCGCCGATCCGCATTCGTCACCCTCCGACGAAGGGCTTAGCGACAGAGCGTCCGGCCATTCTGGCGGACATAGCGGCAGGGGCGATAACCGCGACCGTTATAGTCGGTATAGTCCCCCTGCGAGCGCGGATCGACATAGCCGGGGGTGCGGCGGGCCCGGTCCATCTCGCGCTGGACGCGCGCCTCGCGACGGCCGCGCCAGTCGTCACCCCGCCAGCCGCGATCGTCGCGCCAGCCACGGCGTTCGCCGCGCCGGTCGTCCCGCCAGTCCCGCCGATCGTCGCGGCGCCACTCGGCACGGTCGCGGTCGCGATCCCGGCGCGGTCCGTCATCGCGCCAGGACTGGGCCTGCGCGCTGGAGAGCGGCAGCGCGTTCGTGGTCGCGACACCCGCCAGCGACAGGCCCATCATGGCCAGCATCTGGAACATCTTCTTCATACGCCAACTCCCGGGGGCAATGGCCCCATGTCGTTTTCAACCTATGACAGGTCGTGGCGTTCCGAATCCTGAACCGGCCGTTAGGCAGCGTTCAGGATTCGGATAAGAGGGGTCAGCGTCCGGGTAGCTGGCTCAGCGGGTCGACCGGGGTGCGCCCGCGCCGCAGTTCGAAATGCAGCTCGGGCCGTTCGGCAAAGCCGCTCTGTCCCGACAGCGCCAGCGTCTGCCCGCGCTTCACGCTCTGCCCGCGCTGGACGAGCAGCTTGGAGGCATGGCCGTAGACGCTCGTCCAGCCGCCGCCATGCTTGACGATGACCAGCCCGCCCAGCGCGGCGATGCCGTCACCGACATAGGCGACCACGCCGTCCGCCGTCGCCTTGATCGGCGTGCCGGCGGGCACCGCGATCTTGATCCCGTCATTGCGCTCGCCGCTGGGCCCCGCGCCGAAGCGTTTGACGACGCGGCCCTCGACCGGCCAGGCGAAGCCCGAGCTGAGCCGGGCGGGCGCCGCCACCACGGCGGTCGGCGGCAGGACGCGGCGCGGCGTCGGGCTGGGCCGGGCGGGGGCCTGGTTGCTCGCCAGCGCGGGCTCGCCGCCGGTCAGGATGTCGTCGACGTCCAGGGTAAAGGCAGCGGCGCGCTCGGCCGCGCTGCTGAGCGGCGCGCTGACCGGATTGCCGGGGATCAGGATGCGCTGGCCGGCGCGCAGGACATAGGGCTCGGCAAAGGCATTGGCCTCGACGATCCGCGACCAGGGCACGCCGTAAGCGCGCGCGATCGCGATGCCGCTTTCGCCGGGGCGGACTAGGTGGAAGCGCCCGGCGGGGATGATCAGCTTCTGGCCGGTGCGGATCACATAGGGCGGGGGCAGGCCGTTGGCGCGCGCGATCGCCTCGGTCCCCGCGCCGGTCCGGTCGCCCACGAGGCGCAGCGTGTCGCCCGGCCTGACGATATAGGTCGACCCCTCGATTACCTGCGCGTCGGGCGTTACCGGATGGAGTTCCCAGCTGGGACGCGGCGCAGGCGGCGAGGGCGCGTGCGCCTGCACCGGGGTCGGCACGGGCCGGATTGGCGTTGACGCGAGGGGTGGGCGAGGGGCCGGGCGGACCGGCACCGATCGCCGGATCGGCGGCCGCGTGCCGGTCGCATGGGGCGGCACGGTCGCGGTCGGGCGGACCGGAACAGGCTGGCGCGGCGGCAGCGGGCGAACCTCGACGGAGGGGGGCTGGGCTGCTGGCAGCGCGGTGGGCTGGGCGACGGGTGGGGCGGGGCCGACCGGCGGCTCCATGTTCGGGATGCAGCCCGACAGTAACAGGCCGATTCCGACCACGCCCCCCGATAGTCTCAAACTCCGATCCACGCCCCGTTTCCCCCCAGGCACTGTGTCAGCGATATGCCGCGTCGAGCATAGCAAGCGATGTTTGATGCGTCAGATCAAGATGAAGCGGCGTGACCGCGATATGATCGGCCGCGATCGCGTCCAGATCGGTATCGTCCCCCGGCTGGTGCGGCAGGCGGCCCAGCGCCAGCCAGTAATAGTCATAGCCGCGCGGATCGCTGCGCCGCTCCAGCCTGGCGCGGCCATAGTCGCGCAGGCCCTGGCGGGCGGCGCGGATGCCCTTCACCGCCTCGGGCGCGACCGGCGGGAAATTGACGTTGACCAGCGTGCGCGGCCCGAAATCACGGGTCAGCAGCGGCCGGAGCACCCGCTCGCCCCACGCCTCGGCGGTGGCGAAGGACACCGCATCGCCCTTGCCCTGATGCGGATAGCGCTGGCTGAGCGCGATCGAGCGGATACCCGCCAGGGCGCCCTCCATCGCGGCGGCGACCGTCCCGGAATAGAGCACGTCCTCGCCCAGATTGGCGCCGCGATTGACCCCCGACAGGATCAGGTCGGGCTTGTGATCCGCCATCACCTCGCCCAGCGCCATCAGCACCGAGTCGGTCGGCGTCCCCGTCACCGCGAAGCGCCGCTCGCCGAACTGGCGCAGCCGCATCGGCCGGGTCAGGGTCAGCGAGCGGCTGGTCCCCGACTGGTCCTCGGCGGGCGCGACGATCCAGACATCGTCGGACAAGGTCGCCGCGATCCGCTCCAGCGCGGCGAGCCCCGGAGCGTGATAGCCGTCGTCGTTGGTCAGGAGGATGCGCATCAGCGCGGCTCCAGCACCGCCTGTCCGCCGAGATAGGGGCGAAGCGCCTCGGGAACCACGACCGAGCCGTCGGCCTGCTGGTAATTCTCGATCACCGCGACCAGCGTCCGGCCGACCGCCAGCCCCGATCCGTTGAGCGTATGGACGAAGCGCGTGCCCTTGCCCTCGGTCGGGCGATAGCGCGCCATCATCCGCCGCGCCTGGAAATCGGTGCAGGTCGAGCAGGACGAAATCTCGCGGTAACGCGCCTGTCCGGGCAGCCAGACCTCCAGGTCGTAGGTACGCGCCGCCGAGAAGCCCATGTCCCCGGTGCACAGCAGCATCCGGCGATAGGGCAGGCCCAGCGCCTCCAGCACGCCTTCGGCCGCCGCCGTCATCCGCTCATGCTCGGCATCCGACTGGTCGGGGGTGGTGATCGACACCATCTCGACCTTGTCGAACTGGTGCTGGCGGATCAGCCCGCGCGTGTCGCGCCCCGCCGCCCCCGCTTCCGAACGGAAGCACGGGGTCAGCGCGGTGAAGCGCAGCGGCAGCTCCGCTTCGCTCAGGATCGCCTCGCGCACGATATTGGTCAACGAGACCTCGGCGGTCGGGATCAGCCAGCGGCCGTCGGTGGTGCGGAACAGGTCCTCGGCGAATTTGGGCAGCTGGCCGGTGCCGAACGCCGCCTCGTCGCGGACCAGCAGCGGCGGCTGGACCAGCTCGAAGCCATGCTGCTCGGTCATCCGGTCGAGCATGAACTGGCCGAGCGCGCGCGACAGCCGCGCCATGGGACCGCGCAGCAGCGTGAAGCGTGCGCCCGACAGCGCCACGCCGGTCTCGAAATCCATGCCCAGCGCGGGCGCGATCGCGTCATGCTCGCGCGCCTCGAAGGCGAAGCTGGTCGGCTCGCCCTTCTGGTGGACCAGCGCATTGTCATTCTCGTCCGCGCCCTGCGGCACGTCGGCGGCGGGCAGGTTGGGGATCGCGGCGAGCGCGGTGTTCAGCTCCGCCTCGACGGCGCGCTCCTGCTCCTCCAGCTCGGGCAGGCGGGCCTTCAGCGTCGCGACCTCGTCCATCAGGGCTTGCGCGCGTGCCTCGTCGCGCGCCGCCTTGGCCTGGCCGATCTGCTTCGACAGGTCGTTGCGGCGGGTCTGCGCGGCTTGCGCCTCGGCGATGATCGCGCGGCGGCGCTCGTCGATCGCGATCAGCGAGTCGGCCAGGGGGGCGGCGCCCCGCTTGGCGAGTGCGGCGTCAAAGGCGGCGGGGTCGGCCCCGATCAGGCGAATGTCGTGCATGGGGCGGAGGCTATGGCCCCGGCTCCGCCGTCACGCAACCCGTGGCGACGCGTCCGCGTTAACCTTGCTGCACAATCAAGGAGAGACGCGATGCAGGTGCCGCATAACAGTTTCGTACTGGTCGTCGATGGTCGCAAGAGCCTGTTCTTCCGCAACGAGGGGGATGCCGAATATCCCAATCTGAAGGTCGAGCATGCCGTGGAGCATCCCAACCCCGCCGATCGCGACCAGAAGACCGACCGCGCGGGCTCGGCCTCCTCGACCCAGAGCGGCCCCGGCGCGCCTGCCATCGCGCAGGGCGGATCGAGCCAGGCCGGTGGCGGCGGACAGGGCGCGCAGTTCGCCGCCTCGCGCGGGTCGATGGGCGAAACCGACTATCACCAGCAGGAGGAGGATCGCTTCGCGGCGGAGACCGCCGACATGTTGAAGCGCCGCGCGCTGGCCAATGAGTTCGAATCGCTGATCGTGGTCGCGCCGCCCAAGACGCTGGGCGAGCTGCGCAAACATTATCACAAGGAGGTCAGCGACCGGCTGGTCGGCGAACTGGCCAAAGACCTGACCGGCCATCCGGTGCCGGAGATCGAGGCCGCGCTGCAAAAGGCGTAACCGACCGTCCCCGGCGGCGGCGCGGCTCAGCCCGCTTTGGCGGCCAGCCGTCGCCGGATGACCAGCGCCGCCGCCGCGCTGCCGAAGAGCAGGATCATCGGCGGCGCGGGCACCGGCGTATAGGGCGGCTTGCCGTTGCCCGACGACGACGCGCTGCTGGCCGACGAGGTGCTGGACGCGGACGACGCGCTTGAGGCCGAGGAGGCGGAGCTGGCCGACGAACCGTTCGAGGACCAGCCGTTGCTGCTCGACGCATAGCCCCCGGACGATGCCGACGAGGCGGAGGATGCCGAGGAGGCGCTCGATGCGCTCGACGTCGACGAACTGACATTGCCCGACGAGGAACTGGTCGACGAGACATTGCCGCTCGACGACGTGCTGGACACGTTGCCCGACGACGAGGTGCTGGAGACATTCCCCGACGAGGACGTGCTGGACACATTCCCGGATGACGAGGTGCTGCTGACCCCGCCGGTGGAGGTGGACGAGGAGGACCCGCCCGAGCCACCCGAACCGCCCGAGGCCGAGGAGGTGGAGGTCGACCCGCCGCTGCTGGTCGACGAAATCACGATGTTGCCGCTCGATCCGCCGCCGCCAAAGCCCCCGCCAAATCCGAAGCCGCCGCCAAAGCCGCCGCCCCAACCGCCGCCGCCGCCCCAGCCGCCGATCACCGCCGGGACATAGCCGCCGCCGGACGCGACCGCCGGACCGGCATCGGGCAGGGGGATGGGGATCGGCGGCGCCTGGGTCGTGACGGTCACGATGGTCGGCGGCGGCGTGGTGGTGGTGACGGTGCGGCGGGTGACGATGCGACGCGGCGGCGCCTTGGGCCGGCGATGGACGATCCGCTTCTTCACCTTGGTCTGCTTGACCAGCGGCGGCCGCTTGGGACTTTCGACCATGTGGACGGCACCGCCGCCGATCACGGCGCCACCGGCGGCACATGCCGTCAGCTTCGCCAAGGCCATTCGCACTGACATCCACAATTCCTCAAACGGCACAATATGGCGGCATCCGGTTCTCCCGACCGTCCGCACGGCTTTTGCACCCTATCCTGTCATCATAGTGACCAACAAAGGCTTAAGCTCCAAGCCTCTTGTGCCCGGCCACGTTCAGTTATGGGATTCGCGGGCATGTCGTGCCGCAGGTTCCCGGCGGTCGGTTGGCTCGCACGCGGCCGTCCGATCGCCTATCGCGTTGCGCCCGTATTTTCGATGTTCGGGTCTGGAAAATCCTTTGCAATCGATGGTTTCGTGCATCTCGCGTTAAGTTTGCAACTTTATTATAGAAATTCGAACTTCGATGAAATGCCGGTCGCTTGCGGCAGACGGTGGCACCGACTATAGGCGCTCTCGACCATCAGGGGGCGGCCCCGGGGACGCGGTGCGGGGTGTCGCACCGACGGGCCCTTTGGGAGAGTGGTATGGCGACGGTGTTTAATCACGTGACGGACTCCACAGGCCCGGATGTGGCCAACGATCTCGACGAAAACTATCGTCCCAGCGCGGACGAGCCGTTCATGAGCCTGAAGCAACAGGCCTATTTCCGGCGCAAGCTGATCGATTGGAAGGAATCGATCCAGCGTGAGGCGCAGGGAACGCTGTCGCAGCTTCAGGTGGATTCGCTGCGGGAACCCGATCTGACCGATCGCGCATCGAGCGAAACCGACTGGTCGATCGAGCTGCGCACTCGCGATCGCCAGCGCAAGCTGATCTCCAAGATCGACGCCGCGCTGCGTCGCATCGACGAGGGCGAATATGGCTATTGCGAAGTGACCGGCGAGCCGATCAGCCTGGGCCGCCTGGAAGCGCGGCCCATCGCGACCATGACGGTCGAGGCGCAGGAACGGCATGAGCGCAACGAAAAGGTCTCGCGCGACGATTGAGGTGTGATGGCGGCTCCGGCTTCGCTTGCGGAAGTTGGGGCCGTTCGGGCGCGCTGGGCGCGGGCGCATCCAGCCGGTTTTTCGCATTAACGGCTTGGCAATCGGCGTGCGGTTATCGCATGACGGCGCGAGAGACATACGGGCGCCACGGGCATCGACATGGACGCGATGGCCGTACGCCTGACAGCAGGGCTGACATGGCGGAAGACGAACTGGACGAAGGCCACCGCAACGGACGTCGCGATAGCCTGTTGCTGATGGCGGCGATGACGCTGGGCGACGATCCGGTGACGCGCGAAGTCCGGGTGCGCAACATCTCCGAGGGCGGCTTGATGGCCGAATTGCCGGTCGCGGTGGAGATCGGTACGCCGATCCAGTTCGACCTGCGCGGTATCGGCCTGGTCGCGGGGCGGGTCGCCTGGTGTACCCAGGGGCGGGTCGGGGTGGCCTTCGATCGGCCGATCGATCCGAAGCTGGTCCGCAAGCCGGTCGGCGGCGGCACCTCGACCCCGGAATATGCCAAGCCCAATATGGCCGGGCGGACTCGACCCTTTACCTATTGAGCGTTGGGTGACGGTACGCCTCCGGGCGTCCGGCTCGACGATGGTCGCCATGGCCTATCGTGACGGCGCGGTTGGTCCGCCGAAAGGGCCGCGGCGGGTCGGCATGACCCGCGCGGCCGGTCAGGGTTACAGGCCTTGTATCTCTTCCTTCAGCCTCAGCTTCTGTTTCTTGAGATCCGCCAGGATCATCGCGTCCGGCACGGGGCGTTGCGTCTCGGCACTGATTCGCCGGTCCAGCGTCGCGTGCTTGGTCTCCAGGGCCGTTTGATGCGCCGTATGCATAGGGCTTCAACCTCCTGATCCATTGCTTTGGGGCAGGAAGTAAAACACCAAAACGCGCGTCTGTCCCCCCTCAATTTCGTCAGAATCGACCAAGCGAGCCGATCCGTGCGACGATGCGAAGGCCTCTCGCGCGCATCGCCCGGCCTTGCTAGAGGTGGGGCGGATCGACGCGCAACCCTGCGTCGGTCGCGTCGAAAAGGGGGCAGGATGGACGTCACGCTGGCACGCGCGCGCATCGACATGTTGCGTGTCGAGCATCGCGATCTCGACGATGCGATTTCGGCCCTGTTGCAATCCGCCACCCCCGACCAGTTGCAGATCGCGCGCTTGAAGAAGCGCAAGCTGCGGCTGCGCGACGAGCTGGCCGAGCTGGAGGATCGCCTGATCCCCGACATCATCGCCTGACCGCGTCGTAACGGGACAAGGGGCCGGATTTCCGGGGCTTGTCCGATCCTTGGCGGTCGTGCGAGCGATGGCGCCATGCTTTGCGCGGCGTTCCGGTCCCAGTTCCAGTCACGGCTGATCGACAGCCTTTATGCCGAGGCGATGCTGCTGGCCGAATCGGCGCGCGGCTATTTCGACGAGGCGGGGCGCGACGAACGCGGCACACTGGACCCGATCGCGCGCGTCGCCTTTTCCTGCGAGTCGCTCAAGGTCACGACACGGCTGATGCACGTCATCGCCTGGGTCCTGACCCAGCGCGCGGTCGAGGCGGGGGAGATCAGCTGGTCGCAGGCGCGGGAGCCCGTCCGGCGGCTGGGCGCGTCGCCCGAGTCGGAAGATGCGGTCGTGGCCAGCCTGCCGACCCGCGCGCGGATGCTGATCCATGCCAGCCTCGATCTCCACCGGCGGCTGGACCGGCTCGACCAGATGGCGGACGAAGAGCCCCCCTCGACCAGCCCGGTCGGCGCCCTGCACGCCCGGCTGGACCGTGCCTTCTAGGCGGATCGGCATTCAGTGTTGCGTCTTTTTCCCTCTCCCCTCTGTGGGGGGCGAGGGAAGGAAAGGCATCGTGAATGTCGATGGCCGTCAGGCGGAACCGCCTAGCAGCCGCTCGCGCGCGGCGTCATATTCACGGCGAAGCTGCGCGATCCGATCGGCGGCGGGAAGGATCGCATCGACCGCCCCGATCCCCTGGCCCGCGCCCCATATGTCGCGCCACGCCTTAGCGGCCTGTCCGCCGCCGAAATCCATATGCGCCGCATCACCGTCCGGCAGATGGTCGGGGTCCAGCCCCGCCGCGACGATCGAGGCGCGCAGATAATTGCCATGCACCCCGGTAAAAAGGCTCGAATAGACGATGTCGCGCGCCTGGCCGTCGACCACCGCCTGCTTATAGGCCTGCGCCGCCCGCGCCTCACCCGTCGCGATGAAGGGCGAGCCGATATAGGCGAAGTCCGCGCCCATCGCCTGCGCCGCCAGCACCGCATCGCCCGTGGCGATCGCACCCGCCAGCGCCAGCGGACCATCGAACCATTGCCGGATTTCCTGGACCAGCGCGAAGGGGGACAGGCGCCCCGCATGGCCGCCCGCGCCGGTCGCCACCGCGATCAGCCCGGTCGCGCCCTTTTCGATCGCCTTTCGCGCGAAGCGGTCGTCGATCACATCGTGCAGCGTAATCCCGCCCCAGGCCGATACGCCCGCATTCACATCCTCGCGCGCGCCTAGCGAGGTTATGACGATCGGCACCTTCCACTTGGCGCACACCGCCAGATCCTCCTCCAGCCGGTTGTTGGAGCGGTGGACGATCTGGTTCACCGCAAAGGGGGCCGCGGGGCGATCGGGATGGTCGCGGTCATGCGCGGCCAGCGCCTCGGTGATCTGGTGCAGCCATTCGTCGAGCTGGCTGGCGGGGCGTGCGTTCAGCGCCGGGAAGGAGCCGACGATCCCCGCCTTGCACTGGGCGATCACCAGATCCGGATGGGATATGATGAACAGCGGCGACCCGATCACGGGCAAAGTCAGGCGACTCAGGGCAGGGGGCAGGGGGGAGCGAGGCTGGGTCATGGCTTGACGATAACGTAAGCGTAAAGGCTGTCCAGCCCTCCCGTATCCCGGCCCATGAGACTATGTGACATGAGCGTCATTTGCTTTGCGCGGGTGAGCGCGTAGAGATTTGCCGATCCCTATGGAAAGGCCTTGATCGTAATGAAGTCTGCCCTCTCGGCGCTGCTTGCCCTGACCGTTTCCACCCCGGCGCTGGCGGCGGGCCAGCTGCCGCAGACGGTGGCACCCGTGCTGTACGACATCTCGATCCGTCCCGATGCCAAGGCGATGCGCTTCTCGGGCGAGGAGACGGTCGATGTCGATGTCCGCCAGGCCACCGCGACCATCGTGCTCAACGCCGCCGAGCTGACCATCACCCGCGCCACCTTCGACGGCAAACCGGTGCCCTTCGCGCTCGACAAGGATGCGCAGACGCTCACCCTGACGCTGCCGCAGGCGGCGAGCACGGGGCGGCACAAGGTCGGCTTCGCCTGGACCGGCACGATCAACCGCTCGGCCAACGGGCTGTTCGCGATCGACTATACCAATGCCGACGGCACGCCCGATCGGATGCTGGCGACCCAGTTCGAGGCCCCCGACGCGCGCCGCTTCGCGCCGATGTGGGACGAGCCCGCCTTCAAGGCCAAGTTCCGCCTGACCGCCACCGCGCCCAAGGGGCAGCGCGCGATCAGCAATATGCCCGCCTCCTCGATCACGCCGCAGGCCGATGGCAGCCAGCTCTATCGGTTCGACGAGACGCCGGTGATGTCGAGCTATCTACTCTATTTCGGATCGGGCAATCTCGACCGGAAGACGGTGGAGGCGAATGGCGTCCAGATCGGCATCGTCAGCCGCAAGGGCGTGGTCGACCAGGGCGATTACTCGCTCGCCTCGGCGTCGAAGCTGCTGACCTATTATAACGACTATTTCGGCACGCCCTATCCGCTGCCCAAGATGGACATGATCGCGGGGCCGGGCTCCAGCCAGTTCTTCGGCGCGATGGAGAATTGGGGCGCGATCTTCTATTTCGAGAATGAACTGCTCTTCGACCCCAAGGTCATGACCGAGAGCAATCGCCAGCGCATCCACACCGTCGTCGCGCATGAAATGGCGCATCAGTGGTTCGGCGATCTCGTCACCCCGCGCTGGTGGGACGATCTGTGGCTGAACGAAGGCTTTGCCTCGTGGATGGAGGGCAAGGCGTCCAACGACCTGAACCCCAGCTGGAAGGCTGCCGCCGCCAGCATCGCGGGCGAGCGCGAATCGGCGATGGGCATCGACGCGACCAGCGCCACCCATCCGATCATCCGCAAGGTCGAGACGGTCGACCAGATCGGCGAGGCATTCGACAGCATCACCTATCTCAAGGGGCAGGCGGTGATCGGGATGCTCGAAGCGACGCTGGGCGCGGACACGTTCCGCAAGGGCATCCGCGCCTATATGGCCAAGTACAAGTATCAGAACACGGTGACCGAACAGCTGTGGGAGGAACTGTCCAAGGCGTCGGGCACCAATGTCGCGACCATCGCGCACGACTTCACCTTGCAGGGCGGCGTGCCGTTGGTCACGCTGTCGGGCGCGCGCTGCGAGGGCGGCAAGACGGTGGCGATGCTGGCGCAAGGCCGGTTCGGCCTGGACGAAGCCTCGAAGGCGCCGCAGACCTGGCATGTGCCCATCCGCATCGCCACGATCGGCGGCGGTGAGACCAGCGCCATCGTCACCGGCGCAACGCCGACGCCGGTCAGCGTCGGCGGGTGCGGGACGCTGGTCCTGAACCGGGGCAAGGGCTCCTATACCCGCGTGATGTACGATGATGCGGGCCATGCCGCGATCGTGCGCGACTATGCCAGGCTGGCGCTGGAGGATCGCCTGGGCACGCTGGGCGACGATTATGCGCTGGCGGCGGGCGGCTATCAGAGCCTGGGTCGCTGGTTCGACCTGATGGCGCAGGTTTCGCCCGAAGCCAGCCCGCTGGAATGGCAGACGGTGGCGGGCGAGTTGTCGCGTCTCGACGGGCTGTATGAAGGCACGCCGCTCGAAAAGCCGCTGCGCGCGAAGATCGCGGCTCTCTTGTCGCCGGTGCTGGCGCGGATCGGGTTCGAGGCCAAGCCCGATGAGGGTGCGCTCGTCTCCAACCTGCGCGAGACGCTGATCGGGCGGCTGGGGACCAGTGGCGACGCGATGGTCGCGGCGCGCGCGCGCGGCTATGTCGGGGCGCTCGCCAAGGATCCCAATGCGATTCCGGCGGCGATCCGCCAGCCGATCCTGGCGACCTATGCCACCCGCGCCACCCCGGCCGAGTGGGACCGGCTGTACGAACTGGCCAAGGCCGAGCGCAATCCGGTGGTCAAGAACCGCTATGTCTCGCTGCTGGGCTATGCCGAGGACGAGAGTGCGGCGCGCCGGGCGCTGAGCGTCCTGAAGAACGACACCTTCACCCCGCCGCAGCGCGCGGCGTTGCTCCGTTCGATCGCGGGGGCGCATCCCGACATGGCGTTCGACTGGGCGGCGGCGAACAAGCCGCTGGTCGACAGCTTCCTGGAGGAGAGCAACCGCGCGACCTTCATCGTCGGTCTGGGCGCCGGGTCGAACGATCCCGCCATGCCCGGCAAGATCGAGGCCTGGGCCGCCGCCAACCTGCCCGAAGGGTCGCGCGGCGGCGCCAAGCGCGCCATCTCGTCCATCGCGGTGCGCAAGGCGGTTGCCGACCGTCTGAAGCCCGCGGTCGAGGCCTGGCTGGCACGCTGATCCCGATCCTCTTCTTCCCCTCTCCCCTGTCCAGGGGAGAGGGTTAGCGAAGCTTGCCAGCCTGCTGGCTAGCGCAGCTTGGGTGAGGGGTTGAGCGAGCCTTCGGCTCGCGCGCTCGCCAAGCGAGCGCCCACCCCTCACCCAGCTCCGACTAAGCCTTTGCTTTCGCAAAGGCCAAGTCTGCGCAACCCTCTCCCCTCTGCGAGGGGCGAGGGACGGAATGTCGATCGGTCCTGGGGAGGGAGCCGTCTGGCAGGGGAGGGGCGGGACCTGCGCAACCCGCTTGCCTTGAACGACGAAACACGAAACGATGACGTATCCGTCATTCATTCGTGAGCGCTTCGTGATCCGCAACAGCCTTGCCCTTTTCCTCGCCGCCACCGCCCTGACCGCGCCGCTTGCCGCGCAGGAAGAGGGAGAGAAGAAATCCTCGCACGAAGCGGCGGCCAAGGCCGAGGTCGAGGCCGCCTGGGCTCGCGCGCCGCTCGATGAAGCCGAGGTCCGCCACCGCGACAGCGTGACCCTGGGCGGCCGCGCCTATCCCTATGTCGCTTCGGCAGGCACGCTGACCGTGCGCGATATTGAGGGCAAGCCGACCGCCTCGATGTTCTACACCGCCTATACGCTGGAGGGGGTGAAGCCCGGCACCAAGCGGCCGATCACCTTCCTCTATAATGGAGGACCGGGTTCGCCCTCCTTCTGGCTGCGCATGGGCTCGTTTGCGCCGATCCGCATCCGCACCACCAGCCCGGAATTCGTCCGGCCCGCGCCCTATGATGTCGGACCCAATCCGGACTCGCTGCTCGACAAGACCGACCTCGTCTTCCTCGATGCGATCGGATCGGGCTATTCGCGGCCGCTGGGCGATATGAAGCCCGCGCAATTCTATGGCGTGGACGAGGATGTCGACGTCTTCGCCAAGGCGATCCAGCGTTACGTCACCAAATATGGCCGCTGGATGAGCCCCAAATTCCTGCTCGGCGAAAGCTATGGCACGCTGCGCTCGGGCGCGCTGGCCTATGAGCTTCAGGAGCGGGGGATGGCGCTGAACGGCGTGATCCTGCTCAGCTCGATCATGAATTACGGCTATCGCCAGCCGGGGCTGGATCAGGTCTATCTCAATTACCTGCCCAGCTACGCCGCGACCGCCTGGTATCACAACCGCCTGCCCGACCGCCCCGCCGATGTGGCGACCGTGGTGGCGCAGGCGCGCGCCTTTGCGGTGGGGCAGTATATGTCCGCGCTGGCCAAGGGGCAGAGCATCTCGCCCCAGGAGCGCGACCAGATCGCCGAGCAGATGAGCCGGTTGATCGGCCTGTCGCCCGACTTCATCAAGCGCGCCAACCTGCGCATCGACCTGCCGCGGTTCCAGAAGGAATTGCTGCGCGGCTCGGCACGGACGGTGGGGCGGTTCGACTCGCGCTACCTCGGCATCGACACCGACGCGGCGGGCGAACGGCCGGAGACGGACGCCTCTTCGGATGCGATTTCAGGCGCTTATATCGCGTCCTTCCAGGATTATCTGCAATCCACGCTCGGCTACAAGACCGAGTTGCCCTATCGCCTGTCGGCGCGCGATGCGGCGGGCTGGACCTGGAATTGGAAGCACAAGGCGCCCGACGGGTCGCAGAACAACCCCAATACCGCGATCGACCTGGCCGCCGCGATGCGGGCGAACCCGTATCTGAAGGTGCTGTCGATGAACGGCTATTACGACATGGCGACGCCGTTCTTCGGCACCGAGAACGACCTGGGCCATATGATGCTGGAGCCCGCGCAGCAGGCGAATTTGCGCTTCACCTACTATCCGGCGGGGCACATGACCTACCTGAACCCCGATGCGCTGCGGAGCATGAAGGCCGATCTGGCGGGCTGGTATGACGAAGCGGTGAGTGACGCCAGGTCATTGACCCCGCGGGTGCCGCCTTCGGGGCAGGGGGCGCGGTGAGCAAGCGAGGGAGCATGCGTTTCGGCGCATGCTCCGCTTTGTCGGAGAGGCCCGACGGACCCGTCATGACGATGGCGCCGTGCCTCGGCCTCTTGGCGAAGCATAAGTAAAGATATATGGGAGAGGGTGGTGGACGCACTTGGGCTCGAACCAAGGACCCGCTGATTAAGAGTCAGCTGCTCTACCAACTGAGCTATGCGTCCGATGCCGGTCTGCGGCATGGCGGGGAAGCGATGTCCCCGTCTGGTGGCGCGCTGTTAGCCGAGCTTTTTCGACCTGCCAAGAGGGTTTTTGACATTTTTCTTGCGACAGCGAAATGACGGCGAAACGGCCCGGCCCGCCGAAGCGCGCCGGGCCGGATGCGTCAGGCGATATGAACCGCCTTGGTGATCATGTGGTTGGCGATGCCCTCGGGGCCGTCCTCGGAGCCATAGCCGCTTTCCTTGACCCCGCCGAAGGGCGCGTCGCCCCAGCTGAGCCGCACGGTGTTGATCGCGACCATGCCCGCCTCGATCTCGTCGCCCAGCTGGTTCTGGCGACGACCATTCTCGGTGAAGCAATAGGCGCCCAGGCCGAAGGGCAGGCGGTTCGCCTCGGCAATGGCGTCTTCGGTGGTGGCGAAGGGGCGGATCAGCGCGATCGGGCCGAACGGCTCCTCGTTCATCGCCTTGGCGTCCAGCGACACGTCGGCCAGCACGGTGGGCGCGAAGAAGAAGCCGTCACCGCCCTTCGCCTCACCGCCGGTCAGCATCCGCGCGCCCGAGCGCACCGCATCCTCGATCATCGCGCCGATCGCCTCGGGACGGCGCGGATTGGCCATCGGGCCCATCTGGGTGTCGCTCGACAGGCCGTCACCGATCTTCAGCGCGGCGGCGCGCTCGGCGAAGCCCTTGGCGAAACGCTCGTAAATGCCCTCCTGCACATGGAAGCGGGTGGGCGCGACGCAGACCTGGCCCGCATTGCGGAACTTGTGCGTGACGAGCGTGTCGAGCGTCTTGTCGAGATCGCAATCGTCGAAGACCAGCACGGGGCCATGCCCGCCCAGCTCCATGGTCGACTTCATCACCGTGTCGGCGGCCAGCTTCAGCAGGTGCTTGCCGACCGGCACCGATCCGGTGAAGCTGAGCTTGCGGGTGACGGGCGAGGCGAGCAGGTGGCGCGACACCGCGTCGGGCACGCCGAAGACCAGCTGCGCGACGTCACCGGGCAGGCCTGCATCCTGGAAGCAGCGCATGATCGCGATCGCGCTGGCGGGGGTTTCCTCGCTGGGCTTCAGGATGACCGAGCAGCCCGCCGCGATGGCGGGCGAGATCTTGCGGACCGGGTTCATGACCGGGAAGTTCCACGCACAAAAGGCCGCGACCGGCCCGACCGGCTGGTGAAGCACCAGCGAGCGGGTGCCGGTGGGGCGGGGCAGGACGCGGCCATAGATGCGCACCGCCTCGCCCGCATGGAATTCCAGCAGCGCGGCGGTGGCGGCCACCTCGCCGCGTGCCTCGACGATCGGCTTGCCTTCCTCCAGCGTGGCGAGGCGGGCGAGATCCTCGGCACGCTCGCGGACCAGCGCGGCGGTGCGCAGCAGGACGGCGGCGCGCTCCTGCGGCGCGGTCTTGCGCCACGTCTCGAAACCGCGCGCGGCGGCTTCCAGCGCACGGTCCATGTCCGCCTTCGTCGCCAGCGGCAGGTCGCCCAGCGGCTGGCCGGTGGCGGGGTTCAGCACCGCCTGCGTCTCGCGCCCGTCCGCGCCCAGCCATTCGCCCGCGATATACAAGCCGGTCTTCACGTCGAAATCAGTCGCGGTCATGCGCGTCCTTTCCAGGGAATAAGGGGATGATGCGGGCGGGAGATCGGCCCTGTCCGCGCCCGATGCAAGGGCGAAGGAGGCCGGACCGGGCTTCTGTCGGGGTCGAGGGAGCAAAAGCAGGGCTTTGTGCGTCCCAAGCTTTCCGGCATTTCCTATCGGGGGGATCGAGATAGGTTACGCACCGAAACGAAAGGGACGGGTCCAGATGCGAGCACCATTTTCGGCAAGCCTTGCCGCGTTGATGATCGGGGCGATTGGCCTGTCCGGCTGTTCGGGGAGCGGCAGCGGCGGCGGGAAGGGCTCGGTCGAGCTGCTGAACGTCAGCTATGACCCGACGCGCGAGCTGTACAAGGACGTCAACGCCGCCTTCGCCAAGCAGTGGAAGGCCAAGACCGGCCAGACCGTCTCGTTCCGGATGAGCCATGGCGGATCGGGCAAGCAGTCGCGGTCGGTGATCGACGGGCTGTCGGCGGATGTGGTGACGCTGGCGCTGGCCTATGACATCGACGCGATCGCCGAGCGGGCCAAGCTGCTTCCGGCCGATTGGCAGGCCCGCCTGCCGGACAATAGCGCGCCCTATACCTCGACCATCGTGTTCCTGGTCCGCAAGGGCAATCCCAAGGGCATTCGCGACTGGGCCGATCTGGTGAAGCCGGGCGTGCAGGTCATCACCCCCAGCCCCAAGACCAGCGGCGGCGCGCGGTGGAATTTCCTGGCCGCCTGGGCCTATGGCAAGAAGGCGGGCGGCTCGGAGGCGGCGGCGCAGCGCTATGTCGCGGACCTCTACGCCCATGTGCCGGTGCTGGATTCGGGCGCGCGCGGCGCGACCACGACCTTTGTCGAACGCGGCCTGGGCGATGTGCTGATTGCGTGGGAGAATGAGGCGCTTCTGTCCGAAAAGGAACTGGGCGCGGGCAAGTTCGACATCGTCGTCCCCTCCATCTCGATCCTGGCCGAGCCGCCGGTCGCGGTGGTCGACGCCAATGCCAAGGCGCATGGCACCGAGAAGGTCGCGACCGAATATCTCAAATTCCTCTACACGCCCGAAGGGCAGGAGATCGTCGCGCGCAACTTCTACCGCCCGCGCGACCAGGCGGTGCTGGCGAAATATGCGGCGGTGTTTCCCAAGCTGGACATGGTGACGATCCGCGACTTTGGCGGCTGGGGCGCGGCGCAGAAGCGCTTCTTCGCCGATGGCGGCGTATTCGATGCCATCTATGCCGGCGGCAGGAAGCGCTGATCCGGATGCGGGCTTCGACGCGCCGATCCGCCTTGCCGGGCTTCGGCCTGACCATGGGGATGACCCTGTTCTGGCTGGGGCTGGTGGTCCTGCTGCCGCTGTCCGCGCTGGTCATACGCGCGGCGGGCATGGGCTGGGACGGCTTTGCCGCGGTCGGCCTGTCGCCGCGCGCGCTGGCCGCCTATCGGCTCAGCTTCGGTGCGGCGCTGGCGGCGGCGGCGGTCAATGCGGTGTTCGGGCTGCTGATCGCCTGGATACTCGTCCGCTATGAATTTCCCGGCAAGAAGCTGATCGATGCCGCAGTCGACCTGCCCTTCGCGTTGCCGACGGCGGTGGCGGGCATCGCGCTGGTTTCGCTCTATGCGGATAATGGCTGGATCGGGTCGCTGCTCGCGCCGCTGGGGATCAAGGTCGCCTATACGCCGCTGGGCGTCACCATTGCCCTGGTTTTCATTGGCTTGCCGTTCATTGTTCGCTCGGTGCAGCCGGTGCTGGCCGATCTGGGGCGCGATGTCGAGGAGGCGGCCGCCACGCTCGGCGCGACGCGGGCGCAGACCTTTCGCCGGATCATCCTGCCCGCCA
The DNA here is from genome assembly GCF_031453175.1 of Sphingomonas sp. SORGH_AS_0870. Taxonomy (NCBI): domain Bacteria; kingdom Pseudomonadati; phylum Pseudomonadota; class Alphaproteobacteria; order Sphingomonadales; family Sphingomonadaceae; genus Sphingomonas; species Sphingomonas sp. SORGH_AS_0870. The sequence goes on along the minus strand of NZ_JAVIYW010000002.1, from coordinate 3,011,062 downwards.
TCGCGCCCGCGCTGCTGACGGGCTTTGCGCTCGCCTTTGCGCGCGGGGTCGGCGAATATGGCTCGATCATCTTCATCGCAGGCAACATGCCCTTCAAGTCGGAGATCGCGCCGCTGCTGATCATCACCCAGCTGGAGCAGTTCGACTATGACGGCGCGACCGCCATCGCGTGCGTGATGCTGGTGCTGTCCTTCGCAATGCTGTTGTTCGTCAATCTGCTCCAGGCGTGGCGCGCCAAGCGGGGGACGCGATGAGCGGTTCCAACCCCACCACCGTCGAAAGTCCGGTGGCGCGCTGGGCGCTGATCGGCACCGGCTTCGCCTTTCTGGCGCTGTTCCTGTTCCTGCCGCTTGTCATGGTGTTCGCGGGTGGTCTGGCCAAGGGATGGCAGGTCTTCGTCGCGGCCATCGCGGACCCCGACGCGCTCGCCGCGATCCGCCTGACGCTGCTGGTCGCCGCCATTGCGGTGCCGGTCAACGCGGTGTTCGGCGTGGCGGCCTCCTGGGCGATCGCCAAGTTCGACTTTCGCGGAAAAAGCCTGCTCATATCCCTGATAGACCTGCCTTTTTCGGTGTCGCCGGTGGTGTCGGGCCTGATCTTCGTGCTGTTGTTCGGGGCACAAGGGTGGCTGGGGCCGTGGCTGACCGAGCATGGCGTCCGCATCATCTTCGCGGTGCCCGGCATCGTGCTGGCGACCGTCTTCGTCACCTTTCCCTTCGTCGCGCGCGAGCTGATCCCGCTGATGGCCGAACAGGGCCGTGACGACGAGGAAGCCGCGCGGTCGCTGGGGGCGAGCGGGTGGCAGACCTTCTGGCATGTCACGCTGCCCAATATCCGCTGGGGGCTGCTCTACGGTGTGCTCCTGTGCAATGCCCGCGCGATGGGCGAGTTCGGCGCGGTGTCGGTCGTGTCGGGGCATATCCGGGGGCTGACCAACACCATGCCGCTCCATGTCGAGATCCTGTACAATGAATATGACTTTGTCGGCGCGTTCGCGGTGGCGTCCCTGCTCGCCTCGCTCGCGCTCGTGACCTTGGGAGTGAAGACCGTGCTGGAATGGCGTTTCGGCATCCACCGGGCGGGAGCCGCGCATTGAGCATCGTCGTCGAGACTATTTCCCGTCGCTTCGGCGGCTTCACCGCGCTCGACCGCGTGTCGCTGGAGACGCGGGCGGGCGAGTTCCTGGCGCTGCTCGGCCCCTCCGGATCGGGCAAGACGACGCTGCTACGGACCATTGCGGGGCTGGACTTCGCCGATGAGGGGCAAGTGCTGTTCGACGGACAGGACATGACGGACACGCCCGCGGCCGAGCGTCGGATCGGCTTCGTGTTCCAGAATTACGCGCTGTTCCGCCATATGACGGTCGCCCAGAACATCGCCTTCGGCCTGACCGTGCGCAAGCGGCGCGACCGTCCGGCCAAGGCGGCGATCGCGGCCAAGGTCGCCGAACTGCTCGCCCTGATCCAGCTGCCCGATGTCGGCGACCGCTATCCCGCGCAGCTGTCGGGCGGCCAGCGCCAGCGCGTGGCACTGGCCCGTGCACTGGCGATCGAGCCGCGCCTGCTATTGCTCGACGAGCCGTTCGGCGCCCTCGACGCCCAGGTCCGCAAGGACCTGCGCGGCTGGCTGCGGCGGATCCATGACGAGACGGGGCTGACCTCGATCTTCGTGACGCACGATCAGGAAGAGGCGCTGGAACTGGCCGACCGCATCGTCGTGATGCGCGGCGGGGTGATCGAACAGGTCGGCACCCCGCATGAGGTGCAGGCCGAGCCGGCCACTGCCTTCGTGTCGTCCTTCATCGGCGAGACCAACTGCCTGCCCGTCACCCGGTCGAACGGTTCGGCGATGGTGGGGCAGGGGCAGACGGTGCTGCCCGATACGGGTCAGGGGCAGGGGGCGGGCGAGCTTCATATCCGGCCGCATGATGTCGAACTGGTCGAACCCGGCGCCCCCGATGCGCTGGCCGTCACGGTGGAGACGAGCCGCCCGATCGGCCGGTCGCGTCGGATCACCGCCACGATGGCGGGGCTGGCCGAGCCGTTGACCTTCGACCTGCCCGTCGATGCCAGCGCCGCGACGGGCGATGTGCTGAACCTGCGCCCGACCCGCTATCGGATATTCGCAAAGACCTGATCGCCCTTCCCACGGACCATTTCGCCATCGCAACCGTTTGGCCATTTGCCAGCCCGGCAGGGCATGGGCATGAGATGGTCGTGGACGCAGGCAGACGGGGAGATCGGGTTTGAAGGTCGGACAGGAGTGCTGGCGGATCGAGCAGGCCGAGCGCATGGCGGTCATCATCGATGCGGAGAAATATTTCCGGATGGCCCGCCGCGCGATGCTCGGCGCCCGCAAGCAGATCCTGCTGATCGGATGGGACTTCGACGCGCGCATCGTCCTCGATCACGACGAGGCCCCCAACGAATCCGTCGGCGACTTCATCTATTCGCTGGTCGAACGGAACCCGGAGTTGGAAATCTTCCTGCTCCGCTGGGACACCGGCGCGATCAAGTCGCTGTTCCGGGGGCGGACATTCTTCACGGTGATGAAATGGATGGCGCACAAGCGCATCCATACCAAGCTGGACGGCCATCATCCCATCGCGGCCTCGCACCACCAGAAGATCGTCATCATCGACGACAAGCTGGCCTTTTGCGGCGGGATCGACATGACCAGCGACCGTTGGGACACGCGCGAGCATCGCGACGACGATCCCGGTCGCAAGCGGCCCGGTGGCCAGCCCTACAAGCCCTGGCACGATGCGATCAGCGCGGTGGAGGGGCCGGTGACGCATGCGCTGGGCGAGCTGTTCCGCGAACGCTGGCATGCGGCGGGCGGCAAGCGCATGGCCCCCGCCTCGCCGGGCGAAAGCTGCTGGCCCGAGGGGCTGGAGCCCGACTTCCTCGACCAGCCGGTCGCCATCGCGCGCACCATGCCCGAGATGGACGACCAGGTGTCGGTGCACGAGAATGAGGCGCTGTTCCTGGCGCAGATCGCGCGGGCGGAGCGCTATGTCTATATCGAGAGCCAGTATTTCGCGTCGCGCCGCGTCGCCGAGGCGATCGCGCGGCGGCTGGACGAAGAGAATGGCCCCGAATTCGTCATCGTCAATCCGCTGACCGCGCAAGGCTGGCTGGAGCCGATCGCGATGGACACGGCGCGCGCGCGGCTGGTCGAGGCGCTCAGGCGGCGCGACCGGCACGGGCGTTTCCGCATCTATCATCCCTTCACGGCGGGGGGCGAGCCGATCTATTGCCATGCCAAGATCCTGATCGCCGATGACCGGGTGTTCCGGCTGGGTTCGTCCAATCTCAACAACCGTTCGATGCGTCTGGACACCGAATGCGACCTGGCGATCGCGGTCGAGCCCGACAGCGCGGCGGGACGGCGGATCGGGGCGATCCGCGACGACCTGCTCGCCGAGCATCTGGGCACCAGCCCCGCCGAGGTGCAGGCGGCGGTGCAACGGACCGGCGCGCTGATCGCGGCGGTCGAGGCGCTGCGCGGAGCCGAGGGGCGGACGTTGCGCGCCTATGAGGTGCCCGACCTGTCGAGCGTCGAGGAATGGCTGGCCGACAATGAGGTCCTCGATCCCGAAAGCCCCGACGAGATGTTCGAGGCGCTCAGCAGCCGCAAGGGGCTGTTCCGGCGGTGGCGGCGGCGCTGATGGGCGAGATCGTCAACTTCCGCCAGGCACGAAAGGCCCGCGACCGGCGGCAGGCCGAGCAGCAGGCGACGGAAAACCGCGCGCGCTTTGGCCGGACCAAGGCCGAGAAACAGCGGGATGCGGCGGAGCAGGAGCGCCTTCGCCGCGAGCTGGACGGGGCGAAGCGGGAAGAGGATGGGGCGTAAGCCCCGCCGATGACGGTCGGCCCCGCCTTTGCCGGGGCGACGATCGCGTTCAGCGCGGCGTGGCGAACCAGATGGTGTGGGTCGCGCCCTTGCCATTCTCACGGGCGCGCACCTTCACCTCGTCGACGGTGAAGCCTGCGCGCGACAGCCGCCGGGTGAACACCGGATCGGGCGCGGCGGACCAGATGGCGAGCACACCGCCGGGTCGCAACGCGACGCGGGCCTCGTCCAGTCCACGAAGCGAATAGAGCCCGTCATTGTCCGGCCGGGTCAGCCCGTCGGGTCCGTTGTCGACGTCGAGCAGGATCGCGTCATAAGCCCCGCGCCCCGCATAGATCGCATTGCCGACATCGCCCATTGCCAGGGTGACGCGGCGGTCGTCCAGGCATCCGGCGGTCAGTTCCGCCATCGGGCCGCGCGCCCATTCGATGATGCCAGGCACCAGCTCGGCCACCGTGATCCGCGCATCGCGCCCCAGCTTGGCCAAGACGGCGCGCAGGGTGAAGCCCATGCCATAGCCGCCAATCAGCAGATGCGGCGCCGTGCGGCCGCCCAGCCGGTCGCAGGTCATCGTGCCCAACGCCACCTCGGAGCCGCTCATCCGCGTGCTCATCAGCTCGTTGCGATCGAGTACGATCATGAAGTCCTTGCCCCGGCGGAACAGCCGCAGGGGCTCGCCGCCCGGCACTTCGGCAATGCCGAGCAGCTCGCGCGGGGTCATTTGCCCTGGCGCGCCTTGCGAGCGGCGTAGCGGGCGTCGCGGGCGGCCTTCAGCTCGGCGGCGGTCGGGACCACCGGCGGGCGCGCGGCGGCAGCGGCGGCCTCCGCAGCGGCCTCGGCCTCGGCCTTCGCCTTGGCGCGGGCTTCCTCGCGCGCGGCCTTTTCCTGTTCGATCGCGGCCTTGTGCGCAGCGCGGCGCTCGGCCTCGGCGGCCTCCTTGGCTTCGCGCGCGGCGGCGCGGGCGGCGACCACCGCCGGGTCGGGCGCGGCCTTGTTGCGCAGCTTTTCGAGCGCGGCCGCCTTGGCATCGCGCGAGGCCGATGCGCGATCGGCGAAACCGGGAACCTTATATCCTGCCATCAATCATCTATCCCGTTGGGGGCCGGACGGCCCCATAGCACAACGGCCCCGCATCGCTGCAGAGCCGTTGGAGAAACTGGTGGACGCACTTGGGCTCGAACCAAGGACCCGCTGATTAAGAGTCAGCTGCTCTACCAACTGAGCTATGCGTCCGTTCGTCACGTCGACCTGGCCGTCCGGCGGCCCGCCTCGTGATCGGGAGGCGCGCCTTTAGCACCGTGGTCGGGCTTTGCAAATGCTTTTTGCGTGGGCGACCGATTTTTTGTCGATCACCAGCGGGCGGCGCGGCGATTTTCGCGGTCGATCGCCATCAAGATGCCCAGGCACAGCAGCACCGTCATCTGCGACGATCCGCCATAGCTGACTAACGGCAACGGGATGCCGACGACCGGCGCCAGCCCCATGACCATCATCAGATTGACCATGACATAGATGAAGATCGTCGTGGACAGCCCCGCCGCGGTCAGCCGCGCGAACCGGGTCGGGGCGGCCTGCGCGACGTTCAGGCCCCAGCGGATGACGAGCAAAAAGGCCAGGATCAGGAAGCATCCGCCGACCAGCCCCCATTCTTCCGCCATGGTGGCGAAGACGAAATCGGTATGCCCCTCGGGCAGATAGTCGAGATGGCTCTGGGTGCCGTTCAGGAACCCCTTGCCCCAGATGCCGCCGGAGCCGATCGCGATCTTGGACTGGCTGATGTGATAGCCGGTGCCCAGCGGATCGCTTTCGGGGTCGAGGAAGATCAGCACGCGGTTGCGCTGATAGTCGTGCAGCAGGAAATTGACCGCGAGCGGCGCCATCACCGCCAGCCCGATCGCCCCGCCGATGAACAGCCGCAGCGGCACCCCGGCAAGGAACATGACGGTCGCCCCGCCCGCGCAGATCATCAGCGCGGTGCCCAGATCGGGCTGCTTCATCACCAGCGCGGCGGGCACGCCGATCATCGCCGCGACCGGCCATATACCCGAGAAGCGCCTGGTCTCGGCGGGCGGCATCATCTCATAGAAGCGCGCGGCGCCCAGCACGATGAACAGCTTCATCAGCTCGGACGGCTGGAGCCGGATGAAGCCCACGTCCAGCCATCGCTGGCTGCCCCCGCGCACCGCACCCAGCAGTTCGACCAGGACGAGCGCGACGACGAGGATCAGATAGCCCGGCATGGCGATGCGTCGCCACAGGTCGAGCGGCAGTCGCGACAGCACGAGCGACCCGGCGAGCAGCACGAAGAAGCGCACCCCCTGCGGCTTGGCCCAGGGGGTCAGCGAGCCGCCCGCCGCCGAATAGAGCACGACCAGCCCGAAACAGCCGATCGCCATGACCAGCAGGATCACCCGCCAGGGCAGTTGTGCGATCGGTTCGGGGATAATGCGCGGGCCGCTCATTCGTCGGTGGTCCCGGCATCGTCGGCGGGCTGCTCGCTGCTGCTGGCGGCCATCGCCTCGGCCTGCGCGTCGGAGACGTTGGTCGCGGCCTTGACAGCCGGGGCGGCGGTGGGGGCACCGGCATCGGTCTTGGTCGCGGCGGAGGCGGGCTTGGGGACCTGTGCCGCGCGATAGGCGGCTTCCTCGGCCGCCATGCGCGTGGCGATGTCGCCGCCCCAGGTGGGCTCGTCCTGCGCCAGCGATGCCAATGCGCGGTCGCGGTCGAACAGATAGGTCATGATGTCGCGCCCGATCAGCGGCGCGTCGAGATTGCGCACGGTATGGCCATTATGCTCCAGCACGACGGCGGCCGCGTAACGCGGATTGTCGGCGGGGGCGAAGCAGACGAGCAGCGCGTGGTCGCGCAGCTTGAAGGGCAGCTGGCCGTTCTTCAGCACGCCCATGCGCCGCTCCGCCATGGTGATCCGGCGGACCTGCGCGGTGCCGGTCTTGGCGGCCAGGCTGACGCCCGGCACCAGCATCCGCGCCGCGCCGCCGGTGCCGCCCTGGTTGACCACGCCGAACATCGCGTCGCGCACGACCGCCAGATGCTCGGAGGCGACGGGCAGGGCGGGGGCGTCGAGATGGACCTGATGCGCCAGCAGGCTGGGCTGCAAGGCGCGGCCCGAGGCGATCCGCGCCGCCATCACCGCCAGCTGAAGCGGATTGGCGAGCACATAGCCCTGTCCGATCGAGGCGTTCAGGCCGTCCGCGATCGTCCACTTCTTCTTGTATTTCCGTAGCTTCCAGTCGGGGTCTGGCACGGTGCCGTAACGCTGTGCGCTGAGCGGCAGGTCGAATTTCTGGCCCAGCCCGACCATCCGCGCGATGGGCGCGATCCGGTCATAGCCCATGCGGCGGATCATCTCGTAGAAATAGATGTCGCAGCTCTGCTCGATCGCGCCCTTCAGGTTCAGCGCGCCGTGCCCGCCGCGCTTGTGGCAGTGGAAGACGCCGGTGCCGACCCGCATCGCGCCGGTGCACAGCACCCGGTCGTCGGCGCCGACCCCAGCCTCCAGCAGCGCGAGGCCGTTCATCGGCTTGACCGTCGAGCCCGGCGGATAGAGCCCCTGCGTCACCTTGTTCATCAAGGGCACATGGTCGTTCTCCGACAGCATCGCCCATTCCAGATGGCTGATCCCGTCCGAAAAGCTGTTGGGGTCATAGGCGGGCATCGACACCATCGCCAGCGTCTCGCCGGTGCGGCAGTCGAGCACCACCGCCGAGCCCGAATTGGTCCCCAGCCGCCGCGCCGCAAATTCCTGGAGCCCCGCATCGATGGTCAGGCGAATGTTGCGGCCGGGCGTGTCGGGGCGGGTGGCGAGTTCGGCCACCACCTTGCCGCGCGCCGTCACCTCGACCCGCTTGGCGCCGGGCTTGCCGCGCAGCACCGGCTCCAGCATCTTTTCCAGCCCGTCCTTGCCCAGCTTGAAGCCGGGGGTGACGAGCAGCTGGTCGTGGGTCGCCTTGAACTGCTCGGCGGTGGGCGTGCCGACATAGCCGGTCAGGTGCGCCACCGCCGCGCCCGCCGGATAGAAGCGCGCAAAGCCGCGCGTCGGCTGGACGCCGGGCAGTTCGGGCAGGCGGACGCTGACCGCCGCGAACCGTTCCCAGTCGAGCCGCTCGGCGACCTGCACCGGCTGGAACCCGGCGGCATGTTCCAGGTCCAGGCGGATGCGGTTCATCGCCTCGTCGTCCAGCCGCAGGATCTGGCGGAGCAGCGCCAGCACCCGGTCCTTGTCCTCCAGCCGGTCGGGAATGATGTCGACGCGGAAATCGGTGCGATTGTTGGCGATGGGCAGGCCGTGCCGGTCGATCAGCCAGCCGCGACGCGGCGGGATCATCGTCGTGTTGACGCGGTTGCTCTCGGAGAGAAGATTATACTTCTCGTTCTGCGCGATCGACAGCCAGGCCATGCGCCCGGCGAGCAGCAGGCCGACGGCCCCCTGCGCCGCGCCCAGCACGAAGGCGCGCCGGGAAAAGCTGTAGGCCTGTGCCGCCTCGGTCATGATCCGCCCCTGGCGTTCCATGCCTATGCCCCTACCTCATTACGGCCACGCTTGCGATCGATCCATGCGACCAGCCGGGTTGCCATGGGAAAGAGCAGGATGGTGATCGCGATCTGGATGACCAGCGCCGCATCGACCTGCGCGCCGACCGGCACCGCCAGGAAACGCCCCGCGATCAGGCAGAAGGCGATGGCGCCGCTGGCGATCAGCCAGTCCTGCCAGAAGTCGCGGAACACCAGCCGATGCTCGAACAGGTCGATCGCCAGCGACGTCAGCGACCAGAGCAGCATCGCCGAGCCCAGCGGCTGGCCCGACAGCAGATCGTCGAACAGCCCCAGCGGCGCGGCGGCCCAGAGCCGCAGCGCGAACCGCGCGACCAGCCGCCAGGCGAGCAGCATGACGAGGCCCATGGGCGGCTGCAACGGTACGATCGCCACCACCGGCACGATGGCGAGGAGCGAACCGGCCATCACGGTCAGCCAGGGCAGCGCGCGGGCGCGTGCGGGCGGCAGTCCGGGGTCGAAGGGGTTGCTGATGTCGAGGGTCACGGCCGGGGCGACGGCGCCGATACCGGCATCGGCATGAAGGCGCGCTGAACGATCGCGAAATCCAGCGTGTCGGGATGGATGAAGGGCCGCGCCACCGCCGTATCGCCGCCATCGGCGCGGATGCGGGCGACGGGAATATCGGGGGCATAGAGCCCGCCGGTGCCCGAGGTGACGAACAGCTCGCCCTTGGCCAGCCGGACATTGGTGTTGACCGAGCGTATGTCGAGCGTCCCGTCGCCGCGCCCGACCGCGATGGCGGGCAGGCCGTCGCGGGTGCGGCGGACCGGCACGATGCTTTCGGGATCGGTCAGCAGGAGGACGCGCGCGGCGGCGGGCCCCGCCTCGGTCACGCGCCCGATCAGTCCCTCGGGACCGCGCACCGCCATGCCGGGCGCGACGCCCTGCCACCGCCCCGCATTGAGCAGCGCGAAGCGGCGACCGCTGCTGCCGGTCGAGCTGACCAGTCGCGCGGTGACGACGGTGTCGGGGGTCCGGTCGCGCACCGCCAGCAAGGTGCGCAGGCGGCGATTGTCATAGGCGATGGTGCGCGCGGTCAGCAGCAACTGGCGCGACTGGGCCAGTTCGGCGCGCAGCCGTTCGTTTTCCGAATGGACGAAGAAATAACGCCCGATCGCCTGGGGAATGTCGTCGACCGCGTCGCCGACCGCGACGAAGGCGCCGGAGACGGGCGCGGTGACGCTGCCCAGCGTCATGCGCAGGCCGGCGAAGGCGGGTGGGTTGAACGTGGATGCGACAAGCAGCACCACGCCCACCACCGCACCCGCCACCGCGAGCACATAGGCCAGGAAAGCTCCATATTGCCGCCGTCGCGAAAACCCGGTGCGACGGTCGCGGGCGGGCGCCATGCGCCGGTCCCCTTATGCTGGAGGTTAGCCGTTCAGCAGGACGCCGCGGTACATCGGATCTTCCAGCGCGCGGCCGGTGCCCAGCGCCACGCAGGTCAGCGGATCCTCCGCCACCGTCACCGGCAGCCCGGTCTCGTCGCGCAGCACCTCGTCCAGCCCTTCGAGCAGCGCGCCGCCGCCGGTCAGGACGATGCCCTGGTCGACAATGTCGGCGGCCAGTTCGGGCGCGGTGTTTTCCAACGCGACGCGGACGCCCTCGACGATGGTCGCGACGGGCTCGGACAGCGCCTCGGCGATCTGGCCCTGGTTGATCTGGATTTCCTTGGGCACCCCGTTGACGAGGTCGCGGCCCTTGATCTGGATGGTCACGCCGATGCCGTCCGCCGGGGGACGCGCGATGCCGACTTCCTGCTTGATCCGCTCGGCGGTGGCTTCGCCGATCAGCAGGTTATGGTTGCGGCGAACGTAGGAGACGATCGACTCGTCCATTTTGTCGCCACCGACGCGGACCGAAGTGGTGTAGGCGAGGCCGCGAAGCGACAGCACCGCGACTTCAGTCGTGCCGCCGCCGATATCGACCACCATCGATCCGATCGGCTCGGTCACCGGCATGTCGGCGCCGATCGCGGCGGCCATCGGCTCCTCGATCAGGAAGACCTGGCTCGCGCCCGCGTTCGAGGCGGCGTCGCGGATCGCGCGGCGCTCGACCTTGGTCGAACCCGACGGCACGCAGATCACGATCTCGGGCCAGCGCGCGAACTTGCGCGGGCCGTGCACCTTCAGGATGAAGTGCTTGATCATCTGTTCGGCGACGTCGATGTCGGCGATCACGCCGTCGCGAAGCGGACGGATCGCCTCGATATTGCCCGGCGTCTTGCCCATCATCAGCTTGGCGTCGTCGCCGACCGCCTTCACCTTCTTGATGCCGTTGATCGTCTCGACCGCGACGACGGACGGCTCGTTCAGCACGATGCCGCGTCCGCGGACATAGACCACGGTGTTCGCGGTGCCGAGGTCGATCGCCATGTCTTGCGACATGAATTTCAGGAAGCGGGGGAGGGGCATCGAGGCTTTCGTTCCGTCTGTGGACCGGGTGGGCGTGACTCATATCCCGAACCGCCGCCAAGAGCCGTCACAGGCACCTGCACCGTCATTTGCGGGGTCGCGGGATGCCGTCGCTTGGGCTAGGGTTTGCCGCATGTCAATACGGCGTCTGCCTCCCCATCTCGTCAATCGTATCGCGGCCGGTGAAGTGGTGGAAAGGCCCGCCAAGTGCGTTGAAGGAGTTGGTCGAAAATTCGATCGATGCCGGGGCGACGCGGATCGCGGTCGCGCTGGGTCAGGGCGGGGTCGGCCGGATCGAGGTGGCGGACGACGGATGCGGCATGTCGGCCGAGGACATGGCCCTCGCGCTGGAGCGGCATTGCACCTCCAAGCTGCCCGACGAGGCGATCGAATCGGTCCTAACCCTCGGATTTCGCGGCGAAGCCCTGCCGTCCATCGCCAGCGTCGCGCGGGTGACGATCGAGAGTCGTCCGGCGGGCAGCGACGGCTGGAGCCGGGTGGTCGACAATGGCGAGGTGCTGCGCGACGGCCCCGCGGCCGTGCCGCCCGGCACCCGCATCCTGGTCGAGGACCTGTTCGCGCGTGTCCCGGCGCGGCGCAAGTTCCTGCGCTCGCCCCGGTCGGAATATGCCGCCTGTCTCGACATGGTGCGCCGTCTGGCGATGGCGCGGCCCGACATCGCCTTCACCCTGGAGCATGACGGGCGGCGGGTGCTGACCGTGCCGGGCGGGGAGGAGCGGCCGGGGCGCGTCGCGGGGCTGACCGACCGGGCGCTCGCGGAAAACTCGGTCGCGATCGACTGGGTGCGCGACACGGTGTCGCTGGGCGGCGTGGCGGGGTTGCCGACCTTCAACCGGGGCATCGCCGACCACCAATATCTGTTCGTCAATGGCCGCCCGGTCCGCGATCGCCTGCTGATGGGCGCGATCAGAGGCGCTTATGCCGAGATGTTGCCACGCGATCGGCACGCGGTGGTCGCGCTGTTCCTCGACATGCCGCCGTCCGAAGTCGATGTGAACGTCCACCCGGCCAAGACCGAGGTCCGCTTTCGCGACCCCGCGCTGATCCGGGGGATGATCGTGTCGGGCCTGCGCCGCGCGCTGGATGAAGCCGGGCATCGCAGCGTCCAGCGCCCGCCCGACTCGGCGCTGGCGATGTGGCAGAGCGAGAGCGTCGCGGCTCCGCCCGGCGGCACGCCGCCACTCGACAGCTGGGCCGCGTCCGCGCCCGAGACGCGCGTCATGGAGCGCCAGTCGCTCTTCGCGTCGCGCCCCGGCTTTGCGGCCCCGCCACCGCTCGCCCGCGCCGAAGCCGCCTTCGCAGCCCCGCCCGAGGTGCGCCAATATCCGATGGGCGTCGCACGCGGACAGGTCGCCAAGACCTATATCGTCGCCGAAGCCGAGGATGGCCTCGTCCTGGTCGACCAGCATGCCGCGCACGAGCGGCTGGTGCTGGAGCGGATGCGCGCCGCGCTGACCGGCGGGCGGATCGCGTCGCAGGCGATGCTGATTCCCGAAGTGGTCGAGCTGGACGAGCCCGCCTGCGACCGGCTGGAGGCGCGCGCCGAGGAACTGGCCGAGTTCGGGCTCGATCTCGAACGGTTCGGCCCGACCGCGATGCTGGTCCGCGCCACGCCCGCTCTATTGGGGCAGAGCGATCCCAAGGGGCTGGTCGCCGATCTGGCGGACGAACTCGCGGCGTTCGACCAGGCGCTGTCCTTGCGCGAACGGCTGGATCATGTTGCGGCGACCATGGCCTGCCATGGCTCGGTCCGCGCGGGCCGCATCCTCTCGGTCGCGGAGATGAATGCGCTCCTCCGCGAGATGGAGGTCACGCCACACTCCGGACAATGCAATCACGGCCGCCCGACCTGGGTGAAGTTGCAGCACGGCGATATTGAGAAGCTGTTCGGGCGGAAGTGACGATGACAGATTGTCTGTGCGCCTCGTTGCCCGACATTGCGCATATCCCGATGGGCGATCATCAGGGGCACGACGAGCGATTCCTGGCGACGGTTCAAGAGCTAACGTCGCCGGGCGATCCGCAATGGTGGCGCTATCTCGGCCAGTGTCGGGCCTGTACCCAATATTGGCTGGTGGCGCAGGAGGAGCGCATCTTTGACGAGCATTTGCTCGCGCGGATCAACGAGGCGGAGGCTGCCCGGATCCTGACCGCGAACGCATGGCCGGAGAGGTTCGCAACGTACGAAGACGTACTCCGCATCGCGCGCTCGCTGGCGACACCCTGTTGCTTCCTGGAGCCGATGGCAGACTCGCTCATCTCGACGATCAAGGATTTGCGCCGCGATCGACCGGACATCCGTGTCGAGGAGGTCGCCGAACTTCTGGGTCTGGCGGACGATTATGCCCGCCGCCTGATTGCTCGGATCAAGCGATAGCTTACCGCCCCTTGTCTGGGCGACGAGCCGATCCCATGGAGCGATGAACCGAAAAATTTTTCGGTCGTGCGTTCATCGTAACGAAACTTTTGCACTCGGCCGTTTATTTATCGTGCGTTGGACAGGATCGGGCATCATCATGAAACATATCATGCCACTCATTTGCGCGCTCATTCCGCTGGCTGCCGTCGTCAGTGCGTGCGTCACCTGTCCCTGAGTTGATCCCCGCACGGCCGGTTCATTGTGGCCCGGCCGCCCACAGGACACAAAAAAGGGCCGCCCGGACATGCCGGACGGCCCTTCTTCTATTCGACCGAGGGTCGAAGCGTCGGGATTAACCCTGCGCTTCGTCCTGCTCCGGCTGAACCTCGGCGGTGGCGCCCGGCTCGGCGTTGGGATCGTAATCCTCGGTGAAGCCGGCTTCGTCACGCTCGAACATCGAGGCCATGACGTCGACGCCCTGCGCCTGCATCTCGGCTTCTTCCGGCGAGCGGGCGACGTTGACCTTGACGGTCACGGCCACTTCCGGGTGAAGCGCGACACGCACGTCGTACAGGCCGATCGCCTTGATCGGACGGTCAAGCACGATCTGGCTCTTGTTGACCTTGTGGCCATCGGCGACCAGCGCCTCGACCAGGTCACGCACCGCGACCGAGCCGTACAGCTGGCCGACATTCGACGCCTGACGGATCAGGGTGACGGTGGCGTTCTCGAAGGTCTTCGACTCGACCTCGGCCTCGGCGCGACGGTTCGCGTTCTCGGCTTCGATGCGGGCGCGGTTGGCCTCGAACACCTTCTTGTTGGCTTCGTTGGCGCGCAGCGCCTTCTTGCGCGGCAGCAGGAAGTTACGGGCAAAGCCGTCCTTCACCGTGACCACGTCGCCGATGGCGCCGAGCTTCTCGACGCGCTCAAGCAGAATAACGTCCATCTCTTAGGACTCCTTACTTCACGACGTAGGGCAGGAGGCCCAGGTGACGGGCGCGCTTGATGGCCTGGGCCAGTTCGCGCTGCTTCTTGGCCGACACGCTGGTGATGCGCGAAGGCACGATCTTGCCGCGCTCGGACACGAAGCCCTGGAGCAGACGGACGTCCTTATAGTCGATCCGGGGCGCGTCCTTCGCGGAGAAGGGGCAGCTCTTGCGGCGACGGAAAAACGGGCGGGCCATTATGCGGCTTCCTCTTCACGATCACGACGGGGGCGGTCAGCGCGGTCGGGGCGTTCGCCACGATCGGCACGACGCTCGCGGTCGCGCTCCTGCTTGCGCATCATCACCGACGGACCTTCTTCATGGCCGTCCACCTTGACGGTCATGTAGCGGATCACGTCTTCGTTGATCTGGGTCTGGCGCTCCAGCTCGGCGACGACACCCGCGGGGGCGTCGATTTCGAGCATGACGTAATGCGCCTTGCGGTTCTTGGCGATCTTGTACGCCAGCGAACGCAGGCCCCAGGTCTCGGTCTTCACGACCTTGCCCTGATTGTCCTCGACGATCTTCGTGGCGGCTTCCGCCAGCGCGTCCACCTGCGCCTGTGCCAGATCCTGGCGCGCAAGGAACACGTGCTCGTAAAGAGCCATGCAGCTTACCTTATGTTGGCCGATCGCTGACGCCCACCCCATGTGGAACGCCCCTCCGGCTGTCTTCCATACTTCAATACCGTCACGCCAAAATGGCATGAGGGCGGGTGAAGCAGGTGCTTCCCGCCCAATGGTGCGCTGGCTCATAGCGATTTGGCGGCAAAAGGCAAGCGGCGAAGGGGCACGCGGACTTGCCAGCGGCGGGCGACCTTTCTACCGCGCGGGCATCCTATTACCGTTTCATGGCAGATACGAACATGCGTGCATTCATCTTTCCGGGCCAGGGCAGCCAGGCCGTCGGCATGGGCAAGGCGCTGGCCGAGGCGAGCCCGGTCGCTCGCGAAGTGTTCCAGGAGGTCGACGAGGCGCTGGGCCAGCATCTCTATCGCCTGATGGTCGAGGGGCCCGCCGACGAACTGACCCTGACCGAGAATGCGCAACCCGCGATCATGGCGAACGCCATCGCGACCCTGCGCGTGCTGGAGAAGGAAGGCGGCGTCCGCCTGTCGGAAAAGGCCGATTTCGTCGCGGGCCACTCGCTGGGCGAATATACCGCATTGTGCGCGGCCGATGCGATCGACCTGGCGACCACGGCGCGTCTCCTCAAGCTGCGCGGCCGGGCGATGCAGGCGGCGGTGCCGGTGGGCGAGGGTGCGATGGCCGCTCTGCTGGGCGCGGACCTCGAAAAGGCGAAGGTCATTGCGGGCGCGGCGGTCGATGCGATCCTGGCCGAGGGTGGCGAGCCGCTGGTCTGCACGGTCGCCAATGACAATGACCCGAGCCAAGTGGTGATCTCGGGTCACCGCGCCGCGATCGAGAAGGCGGTGGCGCTGGCCAAGGACCTGGGCGCCAAGCGCGCCGTCCTGCTGCCGGTGTCGGCGCCGTTCCACTGCCCGCTGATGCAGCCCGCCGCCGATGCGATGGACGCCGCCCTCGCCGAAGCGACGATCCGGGCGCCGCTGGTCCCGGTCTATGCCAATGTCGAGGCGGCGCCGGTCGCCGATCCCGGCGCGATCCGCGCGCTGCTGGTGGCGCAGGTGACGGACATGGTCCGCTGGCGCGAATCGGTGCTGGCGATGGAAGCGGCGGGCGTGGCGCAGTTCGTTGAGTTCGGCGGCAAGGTCCTTGGCCCCATGGTCAAGCGTATCGCGCCGGATGCGGACGCGCTCAGCGTGGTGACGATGGACGATATCGAGGGGCTTCTGGCGAAGCTCTGATTTGGTTCACGCGAAGGCGCGAGGACGCGAAGATGAAAGACATTGAAACGATAGCGTTCGATGTGATCGATCTTTCCTTGCGCCTTCATCGTGAGCTGGGCCCTGGATTGCTGGAGAGCGTCTATGAGACGATCCTGGCTGCCAAGCTGAGCGACATGGGCTATCGCACAGAGCGGCAGCGGGCGGTCGATTTCAGCTTTGATGGCCTGCAATTCGATGGGGCGTTCCGCATCGATCTTCTGATCGAAGGCAGCCTTCTTGTCGAAATCAAATCCGTCGAGCGGCTGAATGCCGCTCATGCAAAACAACTCCTCACCTATCTGCGCCTGACCAGGCAGCCCTTGGGGCTGCTTATCAACTTCGGCGGTGCCACCCTGAAGGAAGGGCTCCGCCGCATCGTCAACGACTATACGCCCATCGCGTCTTCGCGGCTTCGCGTGAACCAGAAAATCGGAGAATAAGCATGTTCGACCTTACAGGAATGACCGCCCTCGTGACCGGCGCGTCCGGTGGGCTGGGTTCGGCCGTCGCGAAGGCGCTGGCGGCGCAGGGGGCGAAGCTAGCGCTGTCCGGCTCCAATATCGACAAGCTGGAGGCGTTTCGGGCCGAGCTGGGCGGCGATCATGTCGCGGTGCCCTGCAACCTTTCGGACCCGGCCGCGGTCGATGCGCTGATCCCGCAGGCGGTCGAGGCGCTGGGCGGCAAGCTCGACATCCTGGTCAACAATGCGGGCGTCACCCGCGACAACCTGACCATGCGGATGAAGGACGAGGAGTGGGATCAGGTGATCCGCGTCAACCTCGAAGCCGCGTTCCGCCTGATCCGCGCCTCGGCCAAGCCGATGATGAAGGCGCGTTTCGGCCGCATCATCTCGATCACCTCGGTCGTCGGGGCCACGGGCAATCCGGGGCAGGCCAATTATGCCGCGTCCAAGGCGGGCCTGGTCGGCATGTCGAAGGCGGTCGCGCAGGAGCTGGCCAGCCGCAACATCACCGTCAATTGCGTCGCGCCCGGCTTCATGCGGTCGGCGATGACCGACGTGCTGCCAGAGGCGCAGAAGGCAGCGCTGCTGGGCCGGATTCCGGCGGGCGATCTGGGCAAGGGCGAGGATATCGGCGCGGCCGTCGTCTATCTGGCGTCCAGGGAAGCGGGCTACGTCACCGGCCAGACGCTGCACGTCAATGGCGGCATGGCGATGCTGTAAAACGGCATAATCGCCACGAATGATCTTATCCTGGCGCTGGTCCGTCGCTGGACGGGCTTGCCAGACATGGACGCGCGTTCTACGTGCGTTCAGGAATTACCAACCCCCGATTAGATACGAGAAGGGATTACCATGAGCGAGACCGCCGACCGCGTGAAGAAGATCGTCGTCGAGCATCTCGGCGTCGAAGCCGACAAGGTGACCGAGGACGCGAGCTTCATCGACGACCTCGGTGCCGACAGCCTCGACATCGTCGAGCTCGTCATGGCGTTCGAGGAAGAGTTCGGTGTCGAAATCCCGGACGATGCCGCCGAGAAGATCACGACCGTCAAGGACGCGATCACGTACATCGACGAGAACAAGGCCTGATACCGGGGCCTCGGCCCGCAGGTGATGCGGGCCGAACGGGCCGCTAAGGCCAGGTTTCAAGCGGCTCCCCGACCCCGACTAGCGGGCGGGGAGCCGTTTTCGTTGTGGAATGGAGTGGAATATGCGGCGCGTCGTCGTAACCGGACTGGGTCTTGTCACGCCTCTGGGCGCGGACGTGGAAACCGCCTGGGCCAATCTGATCGCTGGCAAGTCCGGCGCCGGTCCGATCACGCGGTTCGATACCACCGGGCAGAAATGCACCATCGCGTGCGAGGTGAAGCCCAAGGATCATGAATATGGCTTCGACCCCGACAAGCGCGTCGACCACAAGGTCCAGCGCCAGGTCGATCCGTTCATCGTCTATGGCATCGACGCCGCCGGACAGGCGCTGGAGGATGCCGGGCTGACGGAGATGGACGAGGCCACGAAGCTGCGTGCGGGCGTGTCGATCGGCTCGGGCATCGGCGGCCTGCCGGGCATCGAGATCGAATCGGTGAACCTGCACGAGCGGGGCCCGGGCCGGGTCAGCCCGCACTTCGTCCATGGTCGCCTGATCAACCTGATCTCGGGTCAGGTCAGCATCAAATACGGCCTGATGGGCCCGAACCATGCGGTCGTCACCGCCTGCTCGACCGGCGCGCATTCGATCGGCGACGCGGCGCGGATGATCCGTGACGACGATGCCGACATCATGCTGGCGGGCGGTGCGGAAAGCACGATCAACCCGCTCGGCGTGGCCGGTTTCGCCCAGGCGCGCGCGCTCAACATGAGCATGAACGACCGCCCGACCGAGGCGAGCCGTCCCTATGACAAGGGCCGCGACGGCTTCGTGATGGGCGAGGGCGCGGGCGTCGTGGTGCTCGAGGAATATGAGCACGCCAAGGCACGCGGCGCGAAGATCTATGCCGAGGTGGTCGGCTATGGCCTGTCGGGCGACGCCTATCACGTCACCGCGCCGCACCCCGATGGCAAGGGCGCCGAGAATGCGATGCGCATGGCGCTGCGCAAGGCGGGCATGGAGCCCTCGGACATCGATTACATCAACGCGCATGGCACCTCGACCATGGCCGACACGATCGAACTCGCCGCCGCCAAGCGGGTGTTCGGCGACGACCTGTCGGGTGCGTCGATGTCGAGCACCAAGTCGGCGATCGGCCATCTGCTGGGCGGGGCCGGTGCGGTCGAGAGCATCTTCTGCATCCTGGCGCTGCGCGACCAGATCGTGCCGCCGACGCTGAACCTCGACAATCCGGACGAGGGGACCGAGGGCGTCGACCTGGTTCCGCACGTCGCCAAGAAGCGCGAAGTGAAGGCGGTGCTGAACAACTCGTTCGGCTTCGGCGGCACCAACGCCTCGCTGGTGATGAAGGCGATCTGACGCCCGTCCGCCGTTCGGGCGGGGCGGAGTCGTTGCGCTTCAGGGGTTTCCCCTGGCCTTCGACTGCGCTCGGGCTGAACGGCGGTCATAGTATGCCATGATCCCCAACCTCCGTTCGGCCTGAGCGAAGTCGAAGGCCAAGGGGGTCAGTGGCTGCGGGCAGCACGGGCACTTCGACTTCGTTCAATGCGAACGGAGGACCGGGCCAGCCCGCCGAAATATCCAACCCCGGCTACGACCGGGTCCGGTTGCAATCTGGATCAAGCCGCGCCATCGGCCTGATCGCGACCGGACCCGGATCGGGGCCGGGGTTGTTCTATGTCCGGGGCATCGCCCCACCAAACCGGGTGAGATATGCGCAAGGTCGGCTGTATCGGGTTGCTGCTGGGGCTGATCGGCATCGCCGTCTTCGGCTGGGTCGCGCATGACTGGGCGGGCAGCGGCCCGGCGGACAAGCCGCTGGCGGTGGTCGTCCCCGAGGGTGCGAGCCTGGCGCGCGCCGCCACCGCACTCCAGAAGGCGGGCGCGATCCGCTCGGCGGGGCGCTTCCGGCTCTATGCGCGTCTGTTCGGCCATGGCGGCGCGATCAAGGCGGGCGAATATGCCATTCCCGAACAGGCCAGCGCCTCGGACGTGCTGGCGCTGCTGCAGGAGGGCAAGGTTCGCCAGCGGCTGGTGCCGGTGCCCGAGGGCTATCCCTCGATCCTGGTCCATGACGCGCTGATGCGGGCCGACGGGCTGACCGGCGATGTGCCGGTGCCCGCGGAGGGATCGATCCTGCCCGACAGCTATGCCTATCAGAAGGGCGACACGCGCGCCTCGGTCGTCGCGCGGATGCAGAAGGCGATGAAGGACTATCTCGCCCGCGCCTGGGCCAACCGAAAGCCCGGCATCGCGGTCAAGTCGCCGCAGGAGGCGATCATCCTCGCCTCGATCGTCGAGAAGGAGACGGGCAAGCCGTCCGAGCGGCGGACGGTGGCGGCGGTCTATGGCAATCGCCTGCGCATCGGGATGCCGCTCCAGGCCGATCCGACCGTCATCTATCCGATCACCAAGGGCCGTCCGCTCGGCCGCCGCATCCTGCGATCCGAACTGCACGCGAAGAACGGCTACAACACCTATGCCAGCCCCGGCCTGCCGGTCGGGCCGATCGCCAATCCGGGCCGCGCCTCGATCGACGCGGTGCTCGATCCGGCGGACAGCAAGGCGCTTTATTTCGTGGCGGATGGATCGGGCGGCCATGTCTTCGCCGACACGCTGGCCGAGCATAATGCCAATGTGCAGAAATGGTACGCAATCCGCCGCCGGCGCGGGGAAATGTAAGCCGTACCAGGGTTCGGCGATGCCTTTTCTTTCCCTTGCCCCTCGCAGAGGGGAGAGGGGTGTGCAGACTTGGTCTTTGCGAGAGCAAAGGCTTAGTCGGAGCTGGGTGAGGGGTGGGCGCTCGCGAAGCGAGCGCGCGAGCCTTTGGGCTCGCTCAGCCCCTCACCCAAGCTGCGCTAGCCAGCAGGCTGGCAAGCTTCGCTAACCCTCTCCCCTGTCCAGGGGAGAGGGGAAGAAGACACAATCGTGAATATCGATCGGGCCTAGCGTGCGCCGTGCCGCTCCTTGGCGATGCGCCGGGCCAGGGCGCGCTGCGACGAGAGGGCATAGGCGCGGCAGGCGCCTGGGGTAGTGCGGAAGCGGTCGGTGGCGCCGTCCTGATCGGCATGCGCGGTGATCAGGATGTCGCAGGGCAGAGCGCGCATCGCCGCTTGCCCCCGGGCGAAGGCAGCAACCACCGGCCTGTTGGCCGGGGCGGAGAAACGATAATCGTCGGTCGAGACGGGGTTCAGGCTCGCCGCGAAGACGATCGCGCGGCATGATCCGTTCGCACAGCTCCGCCAGCTCCAGCTGAGGCTGCCCATCGTATGCCCCGGCGTTGCGCGTGCGGTGACGGTCGTGTTGCCGAGCGTCAGCGTTTCACCGTCACGGATCGTCTGTACTTTGGAAACCGCCGGGAAGCGGCTGTCATAGCCGCGCTGCGGATCGTCCGCCGTCAGCCGTCCGGTGCGCAGGCCCTGGGCCCCGCGCGGGCTGGCGATGACGGTCGCGCCGGTGTCGCGGGCCAGCGCGGCGATCCCGCCGGCATGGTCGAAATGCGGCTCGGTGCTGAGAATATATTTGATGTCGCGCGGGCGAAAACCGAGTCGGGCGACATTGGCGAGGATCGCGGGCGCCGCCTGGGGCAGCGCGCCGTCGATCAGGATCAGCCCCCGGCCAGTATCGATCAGCGCGACGTTCAGGCCGCCAAAGCCCACCAGATAGCTGTTGCCGAAGACGCGGACTGGCGGGCGCGGGGCCAGCCATTCGGCGGTGCGGTCGGTCACGATCGGGCGGATCAGCGGATCGTCGGCATGCTGGGGTGCGGCGGTTGCGGATGCGGCGAGGATCAGCGCGGCGGCTATTCGGATCGGCATGTCCCATCTCCTTCGCCCCCCTGATGCCGGTGATGCGCGCCGGTGACAAAGCATCTTCCCTCGACAGAGCCATGAGCGCATTTCATGATGAAGCATGGACCGCGCCCAATTGCCGCTCAACGCCCTGCGCGCCTTCGAGGCGGCGGCACGGCATTTGAACTTCACCCGCGCGGCGATCGAGCTGTGCGTCAGCCAGGGCGCGGTCAGCCATCAGGTCGCAGGGCTGGAGAAAAGGCTGGGGGCGCGGCTGTTCCACCGCCTGCCGCGTGGGCTGGCGCTGACCGATGACGGGCAGGCGCTGGTGCCGGTGCTGGCGGAGACGTTCGACCGAATCGGCGCGACGCTGGATCGCTTCGCCGATGGGCGGTTCCAATATGTGCTGAACATCGGCGTGGTCGGGACCTTCGCCACCGGCTGGCTGCTGGCACGGCTGGACGATTTCGCGGCCACCCATCCGCACATCGACCTGCGCGTGTCGATCAACAACAATCGGGTCGATCTGGCGGGGGAGGGGCTGGATTATGCCATCCGCTTCGGAGACGGCGCGTGGCACGGCACCCATGCCGAGCGGCTGATGGCGGCGCCGCTGACCCCGCTTTGCGCGCCCGCTGGTCGCCACGCGGCTGCGCGAGCCGGGCGATCTGGCGCGCGAGCGGCTGTTGCGATCTTATCGGGTCAGCGAATGGGAAAGCTGGTTCGCGGCGGCGGGTGCTCCGGCACCGGCATTGCGCGGACCGATGTTCGACAGCTCCGCCCTGATGGTGGCGGCGGCGATGGCCGGGCTGGGCGTCGCGCTCGCGCCCAAAGTGATGTTCGGCCACGAATTGACGACGGAGCGGCTGGTCCAGCCCTTCGCGATCGAGATCGACGCCGGATGCTATTGGCTGACCCGGTTGCTGTCGCGGAAAGAGGGGCTGGCGATGAAGGCGTTTCGTCAGTGGCTGATGGAGGCGGTCCAGCACTGATCCTCCCCGGTACGGGGAAAGCGCGCCGCAAGGCGGTGGTGGAGGGGGTACACTCAAGGACGCCCCCCTCCGTCAGTCCATCGGACTGCCACCTCCCCAAGCCGGGGAGGATTTTACATTAGCCCCGCAGAGCCGACGCCGCGCGGGCCTTGGCCTCGACGTCCGCCATCGAGCCGCCGGTGACCCAGCTGCCGCCGACGCACAGCACGCGGTCGAAGGCGAGCCAGTCGGCCGCGCTCGCCTCGGTGATGCCGCCGGTCGGGCAGAAGCGTGCCTGGTAGAAGGGGGCGGCCAGCGCCTTCAGCGCCTTCAGCCCGCCGCTGGTCTCGGCGGGGAAGAACTTGAAGTGGGTCAGGCCCAGGTCCAGCCCGCGCATGATGTCACCCGCATTGGCGACGCCCGGCAGATAGGGGATGCCGCTTTCCACGACCGCCGAACCGAGACGGTCGGTCAGGCCCGGCGAGACGATGAACTCGCCGCCCGCATCGGCCACGTCGCGCAGCTGCTGCTCGTTGACGACGGTACCCGCGCCGACGATCGCGCCGGGGACCTTCTTCATCTCGGCCATCGCCTCGAGGGCGGCGGGGGTGCGCAGCGTCACCTCCAGCACCCGCAGGCCACCGGCGACCAGCGCCTCGGCAAGGGGCCTGGCGGTGGCGGCGTCGTCGATGACCAGCACGGGGATGACCGCGCTGGTGCGCATGATGGTGGCGATGTCGGTCATGAATGCTCCTGTGCGAAGGCCGCGGCCGCGCCGAACAGGCCGGGCTGGGGATGGGTGATGAGTTTGACGGGGATGCGCGCCATCAGCGACTGGAAACGCCCCTTGGCCATGAAGCGCTGGTCGAAGCCCGAGCGCAGCAGCTTGTCCTTGATCCGATAGCCCAGGCCACCCGCGATCACGACTGTCTTGGCCCCCTGCGCCAACGCAAAGTCGCCTGCGACGGCACCCAGAGCGAGGCAGAACCGGTCGAGCGCGGCCAGTGCGATCGAGTCGGTGCCCTCGAGCGCCTCGGCCCAGATTTCGCGATCGTCGCGGCTGGGAACCGCGCGCCCCTCGAGCGAGGCCAGCGTTTCGTAGATCGCGATGATGCCCGGTCCCGAACAGATGCGCTCACACGACACGCGGGTATAGGTGCGACGCAGGCGCTTGAGGATCGCATCCTCGATCCCGTCGAGTGGGGCATAGTCCATATGCCCACCCTCGGTTTCGATCACGTGATAACGCTGCGGCGTCATCAGCACCTGCGCGACGCCCAGGCCCGTGCCGGGACCGCAGACGGTGACGACGCCGTGCGCGGGCATAGGCTCCTCGGGGCCGCAGATATGGAGGAAATCCTCCTCGGGTACCTGTGCGACGGCATGGCCGATCGCGCCGAAGTCGTTGATGACGGTATAGATGTCCGCGCCCAGCCGCTCGGGGATCAGCGAAGGGCGGATGACCCAGGGATTGTTGGTCATCCGGATCACGTCGCTGGTGATCGGCGAAGCGATGGCAAGGGACGCCGCCTTGGGAAGCGGACGCCCGATATGCGCCGCGAAGGCCTGCCACGCGGTCTGGAGCGAGGCGTGCTCGGCGGTCTTCTGCGTGCACGGCTCGCCCAGCTTGACGACGCGGCCATTCTCGACCTCGGCGAGTGCGAAGCGTGCGTGGGTGCCCCCGATATCGGCAGCGACGATTTCCATGATATCCTCCCCCTTATCTTTTACAGGCCGGCGCCGGCGAGAATGGGCGATGCGCCCTTCTCGGCCTCGTCGGCGGCCTGGCGGAACAATGCGAACAGCTCGCGGCCCATGCCCTGAACCGGGGCGGGGGTCACGGCCTGTTCGCGCGCGGCCCATTCGGCCGGATCGACCAGCGCGTCGAGCGTGCCCGCCACCGCGTCCAGCCGGACGATGTCGCCGTCGCGGATCAGCCCGATCGCGCCGCCGCCGATCGCCTCGGGGCTGAGATGGATGGCGCAGGGCACCTTGCCGCTGGCGCCCGACATGCGGCCGTCGGTGACGAGCGCGACCTTGAAGCCCCGGTTCTGGAGCACGCCCAGCGGCGGGGTCAGCTTGTGCAGCTCGGGCATGCCATTGGCCTTGGGACCCTGGAAACGGACGACGACGACGACGTCACGCTCCAGCTCGCCCGCCTTGAATGCGGCCTGCACCTCCGACTGGTCGGAGAAGACGCGCGCGGGTGCCTCGATGATCCAGCGCTCGCGCTCGACCGCCGACACCTTGATGCAGGCGCGGCCGATATTGCCCGACAGGATGCGCATCCCGCCATCGGGCGAGAAGGGCGCAGCGGCCGGGCGCAGGATCGTCTCGTCGCCGCTATCGCCGACCGGGGTCCAGGCCAGCTTGTCGTCGGCGATCACCGCCGTCTGGCCGTAATCGGACAGGTCCTTGCCCGCCACCGTCAGGATGTCGCGGTGGAGCAGCCCCTCCGACAGCAGTTCGCGGATGACATAGGGCATGCCGCCCGCCGCCTCGAACCCGTTCACATCGGCCGAGCCGTTGGGATAGACCCGCGCGATCAACGGCACGGCGGCCGAGAGGCGGTCCATATCCTCCCAGTCGATGATGATCCCCGCCGCGCGCGCGATGGCGGGCAGGTGGATCAGGTGGTTGGTCGAGCCGCCGGTCGCCAGCAGGCCGACCGCCGCGTTGACGATCGCCTTTTCATCGACGCACCGTCCCAGCGGCCGATAATCCTCGCCGCGCTGCCCGATCTTCGCCAGCTGGTGGACGGCGGCGCGGCTGAGCTCCTGGCGCAGCTTGGTGCCCGGATTGACGAAGGCGGCGCCCGGCATGTGCAGGCCCATCACCTCCATCATCATCTGGTTGGTGTTGGCGGTGCCGTAGAAGGTGCAGGTGCCCTTGGAATGATAGGCCGCGATCTCGGCGTCGAGCAGCTCGTCTCGCCCCGCCTTGCCCTCGGCAAAGGCCTCGCGGACGGCGGCCTTCTGCTTGTTGGGCAGGCCGGTCGGCATCGGGCCGCCGGGGACCAGGATCATCGGCAGATGGCCGAAGCGCAGCGCGCCCATCAGCAGGCCCGGCACGATCTTGTCGCAGATGCCCAGCAGCGCGGCGCCCTCGAAGGTGCCGTGGCTCAGCGCGACTGCCGTCGACAGCGCGATGGTGTCGCGGCTGAACAGCGACAGCTCCATGCCCGCATAGCCCTGCGTCACGCCGTCGCACATGGCGGGCACGCCGCCCGCGACCTGCGCCGTGGCACCGACCTCGCGCGCCCAGACCTTCATCAGCTCCGGATAGCGGTAATAGACGGCGTGCGCGGACAGCATGTCGTTATAGGCCGACACGATGCCGATGTTCATGCCGCGATCCGCCTTCATGGCGTCGCGGTCCTCCTCGGTCCCGGCATAGGCATGGGCCAGGTTGGCGCAGCCCAGATTGGGGCGGCGCACCGCCGTTTCGGCCTCATGCGCGATCAGGTCGAGATAGGCCTGCCGACCGGGCTTCGAGCGTTCGATGACCCGGTCGGTGACGGCCGAGACGGCGGCGTTCAGACTCATTGCTCGCTCCAGTGGATGTCGATCGGCAGTTCGACGTCGGCCAGCACGCGGCCGATCGGATAGGGGGACGATGCCCCTTCCTTGATCGCGTCTTCCAGCACCTTTTTCTTGGCCGGTCCCGAAATGGCAATCATGATCGATCGGGCCGAGACGATTCCCGCCCGGCTGAGCGTCACGCGCGCCACCGGTGCCTCGGGGGGCAGGGGCTCCGGCATCAGGCCCAGCGCGCGGCGCTCCTTGGGTCCGTTGAGCGCCTCGTCATAATCAGGGCCGGGGAAGATCGAGGCGGTGTGCCCGTCGGCGCCCATGCCCAGCAGGACCAGGTCGAGCGGCCAGTGGAGTTCCTGCATCAGCGCATCGGCCGAGCGGCCCGCGGCCTTATAGTCCTGGGTCGCCTGCGGCACGATCGGCATCACCCGCGCACCCTTGGGCAGGAAGATCTTGCCGATCATCGTCACGTTGGACAGCGGGTCGCCCAGCGGCACGATGCGTTCGTCGGCGGGGACGATCGTCACGCGCTTCCAGTCGAGCTTGGCCTGGGCCAGCTTCTCATAGACCGGGATCGGCGTCTTGCCGCCCGACAGCGCGATCACCGCCGCACCGCGCGCCTCGATGGCGCTTTCGATGATGAACTGGATATCGCCCGCCAGCGCGCCCGCCATCTCGGCAGTGTCCTCGTAATCCCACCATTCGATTTCGTCGGTCATGTCGTCTCTATCCTGATAGTCCGGGCGCGAGGTGCGGCCCGCCGGGTGGGGCGGGCCGGGATCGCGCCGATGTCGTCCGCCCGCTCGGTGGGGCGGGGGTGGGTCAGTCGTCCTGCCAGGTCACGCCGTCGCGCTCGGTCAGCGCGATCGCGGCGGACGGGCCCCAGCTGCCGCTGGGATAGGATTTGGGCTTGAGGTCGTTGGCGTCCCAGCCCGCGCGGATCGCGTCGATCCAGGTCCACTGCGCCTCCACCTCGTCGCGGCGGACGAACAGCGTCTGGTCGCCTTCGATCAGGTCGAGCAGCAGCCGCTCATAGGCGATGCGGCGGCGGGTCCCGGCGAACTCGGCGTCGAGCGACAGGTTCAGCGGCACTTCGCGCAGATGGATGCCGTCGCGGTCCAGCCCCGGCTCCTTGGCCATCACCAGCAGCTGGATATATTCCTCCGGCTGGAGGCGGATGACCAGCGTGTTGGGCTGGAGCAGGCCGCCGCGTCCCGCGAACATCGAATGGGGGACCGGCTTGAACTGGATCGCGATCTCCGAACGGCGCGCGGCCATGCGCTTGCCGGTGCGCAGGTAGAAGGGCACGCCCTGCCAGCGCCAATTGTCGACATGCGCCTTGATTGCGACGAAGGTCTCGGTGCGCGACGGCTTGCCCAGTTCGTCGGCATAGGAGCCGACGATCTTGCCGCCCACCGCGCCGTCTACATATTGGCCGGTGACGGTGTTGTGGGGCACTTCCTCGGGCTTCATCAGGCGCAGCGAGCGGAAGACCTTGGCCTTCTCGTCGCGGATCGCGGTGCCGTCGTAGCGCGCGGGCGGCTCCATCGCGATCAGCGCCAGCAATTGCAGGATATGGTTCTGCACCATGTCGCGCAGCGCACCGGCGCCCTCGTAATAGCCCGCGCGATCCTCCAGCCCGACCGTCTCGGCGATGGTGATCTGGACATTGTCGATGCCGTTGGCGTTCCAGATCGGCTCGAAGAAGAAATTGCCGAAGCGCAGCGCCAGGATGTTCTGGACGGTTTCCTTGCCCAGATAATGGTCGATGCGGAAGGTCCGCTCCTCCGGGAAGCCATAGGCGACCGCGTCGTTGATCTCCTTGGACGAGGCGAGGTCGTAACCCAGCGGCTTTTCCAGGCCGATCCGCACCGTCTCGCCCGCCAGGCCAACCGATTCGAGGCCCTTGATCGTCGATTCGAACAGGCTGGGCGCGGTCGACAGATAGATGGCCAGGCCGTTCGACACGTCGCCGACCTTCTCGGCGAGCGCGGGGAAGCCCTCCATCGAGGAGGCGTCGAGCGATTGATACTGCAATCGATTTAAGAAGCCCGCAATTTTTTCGGCGTCCTTGCGGTCATCGGGCAGGAACGTGTCGAGCGCGTGCGCGGCGAAGTCGCGGAAGCCCGCATCGTCATAATCGGACCGCGCCGTCCCGGTGATCGTCAACTCCTCGGGCAACAGCCCATCGGCGTGAAGATTATAGAGCGACGGCAGCAGCATACGCTGCGACAGGTCGCCGGTCGCGCCGAACAGCAGCAGCTTGCCAACGGGATTGCGCGTCATGACGTCTCCTTAGAGCACGAGGCCGGCGGTCGGATCGAGCCCGGCCATGATGTTCAGATTCTGGACTGCCGCCCCACCGGCACCCTTGCCCAGATTGTCGAGCGTGGCGATCAGTCGAGCAAGACCCGTGGCCGGATTGCCGCAGACACGCAAGGTCATCCGGTCGGTTCCGGCATTTTCCTCGATATTCACCGCCGCCACGTCCTGCGTGGAAAAGCGGACGATGCGGCTGTCGGCATAGGCCGCTGCCAGCGTGTCCGACACCGCCTGGAGCGAGGGGCGGCCGGGCAGGGCGTAGAGCGGCAACGGCACCTCGACGACCATGCCGCGATAGGTGTCGACCACGGCGGGGGCGAAGATCGGCGCATGGGCCAGGCCCGAATGACGCTGCATCTCGGGCGCATGCTTGTGCGCCAGCGACAGGCCATAGGGGCGGAACGCCCGGTGCTCGGCGGTCTCATATTCGGCGATCATCGCCTTGCCGCCGCCCGAATAGCCCGACGCGGCGTTGACCGACACCGGCCAGTCGGCGGGGATCAGGCCCGCACGGACCAGCGGCCGGACCAGCGCCAGGAAGCCGGTGGGATAGCAGCCGGGATTGGAGACGAAACGCGCAGCCGCGATCCGGTCGCCCTGCTCGGGCTCCAGCTCGGCCATGCCATAGACCCAGCCCTCCGCGGTGCGGTGCGCGGTCGAGGCATCGACGACGCGCGTGCGATCATTGTCGATCAGCGACACCGCCTCGCGCGCGGCGTCGTCGGGCAGGCACAGGATGACGAAATCGGCATCGTTGATCGCCTCGCGCCGCGCTCCCGCGTCCTTGCGGCGGTCGTCGGGCAGGGTGACGATCGCCAGGTCGGGGCGCCCGGCCAGCCGGTCGGCGATTTCCAGCCCGGTCGTACCCGCGCCGCCGTCGATGAACACCGTCTTCGTCATTGCACCCGCTCCAGCAACGCC
This sequence comes from Sphingomonas sp. SORGH_AS_0870, assembly GCF_031453175.1. Taxonomy (NCBI): domain Bacteria; kingdom Pseudomonadati; phylum Pseudomonadota; class Alphaproteobacteria; order Sphingomonadales; family Sphingomonadaceae; genus Sphingomonas; species Sphingomonas sp. SORGH_AS_0870. The sequence goes on along the minus strand of NZ_JAVIYW010000002.1, from coordinate 2,981,897 downwards.
GCATCGCAATAGCCGACCAGGCCCATATGCGGCGCAATGCCCCAGGCCAGACCGCCCGCGACTTCCAGCACCTCGAACGCCTCGCCGGGGGCGAGTTCGGCCAGCACCTCGCTGTCGATCTTGCGTCCCTCGCGCAAGGTCAGCGCGCTGCACGTCTTATAGGGCAGGGGCGCGGCGTAATGGGGTGCGAATACGTATTCGGCCAGCCGGACATCGGCCAGATCGGCGCGAACCGCATGGGTGCGAGGGTCGAGGCTGACCCGCCGTCCCTGCAGCGCAAAGCTCTTACGCGCTGGCTCGCTGGAGGGCAGGGGCGTCGCCAGCGCCGATGAAATGTCCGAATTCTTCAAGAAAGTCCGCCCCTTCAGGTGTCCTGGCGACAAAGATGTTACGCTTGTCGCTATCATCGCGTTGGCGGCGCAGATAGCCCAGCGTTCCCAGTCTATTCAAGGCGCGGGTGACGACGGGTTTCGAGACGTTCAAGGCGCGCGCCAAACCGCGCACCGTATGCGGGCCGGGACGCAGGTAAACGACGAGCAGCAGGGCCATCTGCCGGTTGGTCAGGTCGGGTTCACCCGAACGGACATAATCGACCAGCGCCGACATCCAGGCCAGCAGCGTCTGCGGTTCGTGTGGGTGGGACACGATGGCGATTCCAATGGCTGTGCCGGGCTTTGCCGGGCGTTGTTACGTGTTCATAACGCCCTTTCCCAATGGTGGTTTCCACTGATGTTCCGCATTTGCGAACATCTTGTCGCCCCCCGACCGGCGATTCGTCGCGGCTCGGTCCGGCGCGGCAAGGTTGATCGCAGCCGCGGCCTCGCCTATGTGCGCGCTTTCGCACACCCTCCATCGGGATCACACGCGCCTCATGTTCGCATTCCTGCTCGTCATCCACGCCATCATCGCCGCGACCCTCGTCACGGTGATTCTCATGCAGCGGTCGGAAGGCGGCGGTCTGGGCATGGGGGGCAGCCCGTCGGGGCTGATGTCGGCACGCGGCGCGGCCGACTTCCTCAGCCGTGCGACGGCGGTGCTGGCCACCGCCTTTATCGGCTTCTCGATCCTGCTCGCGGTCCTTGCCGCGACGCGCGGCGCGCCCGCCATCGACACCTCGCTGGCCCGTACGCCCGCGACCCAGGCGCCGATCACCCAGCCCGCGCCCGCTCCGGTCCCGACCGGGACCGCACCGGTCCAGGCTCCGGCGGACAATTCGGCGGTTCCGCTCGCCCGTTAAATTTCGTTTCCATCGCAGCATAGGCCAACGCGCCGCCGATAATTTCCGGCGGCGCGCATCTTTGCTGTTGTCGTATCCACCCCATCCAAGCTAGGCGATTCTTCCCATGGCGCGGTATATCTTCATCACCGGCGGCGTGGTTTCGTCGCTCGGCAAGGGCCTCATGGCGGCCTCTCTTGCGGCTCTTCTGCAGGCACGCGGTTACCGCGTGCGCATCCGCAAGTTCGATCCCTATCTCAACGTCGATCCGGGCACGATGAGCCCGTATCAGCATGGTGAGGTCTATGTGACCGACGACGGGGCGGAGACCGACCTCGACCTCGGCCACTATGAACGCTTCACCGGCGTGGCCTCGCGCCAGTCGGACAACGTCACCTCGGGCCGCATCTACAAGACGATCATCGAGCGCGAGCGGCGCGGCGACTATCTGGGCGCGACCGTCCAGGTGATCCCGCACGTCACCGACGCGATCAAGGCGTTCGCCAAGGCCGATACGGTCGACGAGAATGGCGAGGATCTCGACTTCGTGCTGTGCGAGATCGGCGGCACGGTCGGCGATATCGAGTCGCTGCCCTTCATCGAGGCGATCCGCCAGCTCAAGAACGAGCTGGGCCGTGGCAAGTCGATCAGCATCCACGTGACGCTGGTGCCGTATATCGCGGCGGCGGGCGAGCTGAAGACCAAGCCGACCCAGCATTCGGTGCGCGAGATCGCGGCGCTGGGCGTGGCCCCCGACGTGCTGGTCTGCCGCTGCGAGCATCCGCTGCCCGCCTCGGACCGCGCCAAGATCGGCCTGTTCTGCAACGTACCGCCCTCGGCGGTTATTCCGGCGCTGGACGCCGCGAGCATCTATGCGGTGCCGCTTCAGTACCATGCCGAGGGCCTCGATTCGGAGGTGCTGCGCGCCTTCGGGATCGAGCCGGAGGGCGCGCCCGACCTGTCGCGCTGGACCGAGATCGTCGATCGCCTGACCAATCCCGAGGGCGAGGTCACGATCGGCGTGGTCGGCAAATATGTCGGCCTGCAGGATGCGTACAAGTCGCTCAACGAGGCGCTGGTGCATGGCGGCATCGCCAACAAGGTGAAGGTCCATATCCGCTGGATCGACGCCGAGCTGTTCGAGGGCGACGAGAGCGAGATCGCGCAGCAGCTCGAACCCTGCCACGCCATCCTCGTCCCCGGCGCGTTCGGCGAGCGTGGCGCGGCGGGCAAGATCGCGGCGGTCCGGTTCGCGCGGGAACGCCGCGTGCCCTATTTCGGCATCTGCTTCGGCATGCAGATGGCCTGTGTCGAGGGCGCGCGCGATCTGGCGGGCATCACGGACGCCTCCTCGACCGAGTTCGGCCCGACCTCGGAGCCGGTGGTCGGCCTGATCACCGAATGGATGGGCCGTGACGGCCTGGAGAAGCGCGAGGCCAGTGGCGACCTGGGCGGTACGATGCGGCTGGGCGCCTATCAGGCGAAGCTGGCGGGCAACAGCGTCGTCGCCTCCATCTATGGCAGCGAGGATATTTCCGAGCGGCATCGTCACCGTTACGAGGTGAACACCGCCTATAAGGAAGCGCTGGAAAAGGGCGGGCTGGTGTTCAGTGGCATGTCGCCGGACGGCACGCTCCCCGAGATCGTCGAGCGGCCCGATCATCCATGGTTTCGTCGGCGTGCAGTTCCACCCGGAACTCAAATCGAAACCCTTCGACCCGCATCCCCTGTTCGCCAGCTTCGTTGAAGCGGCGGTGAAGCAGAGCCGGTTGGTGTGATTTTGATGACCCCGCCTCCAGAGGGAGGCGGGGTTTTTCTTTTGGAGTGATTTTTTGCTTCGTTCGGGTTGGGCGAGGGAGACGCTGTCCACCTGGCGGATGGCTGGGCGTGGGCTTCGACTACGCTCAGCCTGAACGGGTGTGGGATTTGGGGAAGGCGTTCGAAGCGACAGTCCTTGCCACCCGCCCACCCTCCGTTCAGCCTGAACGGGTGTGGGGTTTCGGGAAAGGCGTCCAAAGCGACAGCCCCTGCCGCCCGCCCACCCTCCGTTCAGCCTGAGCGTAGTCGAAGGCCAAGGGGGAAGCCTGCCCACTTGGCGGATGACGGGGCGTAGGCTTCGACTACGCTCAGCCCGAACGGGTTTGGGATTTGGGGAAGGCGTTCGAAGCGACAGTCCTTGCCGCTCGCCCACCCTCCGTTCAGCCTGAGCGTAGTCGAAGGCCAAGGGAAAACCTGTCCACCTGGCGGATGACGGCGCACAGACCTCGACCTCGCCCAGCCCGAACGGAGCCCGCAGAAAAACCAAAAGGCGCCCGGACCCGTCGGTCCGGACGCCCCGCGACGCCTTCAGGGAGGGAAAGACGTCGAGCCTAGTTACGCCGCCTTGGCCGCGTCGGCCTCTTCGGCGTGATGTTCGACCGCCGCCAGCGGCTGGCCCGTCTTGATCGCGATCGTCTTGGGCTTCATCGCCTCGGGCACCTCGCGGACGAGGTCGATGACGAGCAGGCCGTCGTTCAGGCGCGCATCCTCGACGAACACGAAGTCCGCCAACTCGAAGCGCCGCTCGAACGAGCGATTGGCGATGCCGACATGCAGGAAGTTGGGCGCGGTCGCCTTGTCATCCTTCTTGCCGGTGACGAGCAGCATGTTCTGCTGCGCGGTGATCTCGATCTCGTCGCGGGCGAAACCGGCCACCGCCAGGGTGATGCGGTAACGGTCCTCGGCCAGACGCTCGAGATTGAAGGGGGGATAATTCTCCGCCGAAGCGCCGCGCGAATTGGCCTCCAGCAGATCGAACAGCCGGTCGAAACCGATGGTCGAACGGCGATACGGGGTCAGGTCGATACGCATGTCAAAACCTCCATCAGAAGCGAATTGAAGAGGATCGGCCCACCCGTCGTCCGGACGGGCAAGGCCGCTCCGTGCGGCCCGTCAGCGGCACCGCACGCGAACCGATATGGTTCGTGTCTTTTATCCTTCAAGAGCCCCTACGGATCGAGAAGCAAATCTTCCAGCAGCCCAAGCCGGTCCGCGCTTGAATGCCCAGTAAATCGATGTGTGAATAGGAGGTGAAATCAAAAGGGGAGCTTCCATGTCCTTGACCCTGGCACTCATGCTTGCTGCCCAGACGGTGGCGGCCACGTCCGATCCACAGACCGCCACGCCGCCCGAGGCCCGCCGCCCGGTCGGGGCGCGAAGAAGGGCGGCTGGGCACCGCGCAACAGGGCGGGGGCGACGTCGTCGTCACCGCGCGCCGTCGCGCCGAGACGATCCAGTCGGTCCCCATCGCCATGTCGGTGATCGGCGGCACCGCGCTGGCGGAGACGGGCACCTATAATGTCAACCGGCTGACCCAGATCCAGCCGACGCTGCAATTCTATTCGACCAATCCGCGCAACTCGGCTGCTAATATCCGCGGGCTCGGCGCGCCGTTCGGGCTGACCAATGACGGGATCGAGCAGGGCGTCGGCATCTATGTCGACCAGGTCTATTACAGCCGCATCGCCTCGGCGACGTTCGACTTCACCGATACCGAGCGGATCGAGGTGCTGCGCGGGCCGCAGGGCACGCTTTATGGCAAGAACACCACGGCGGGCGCGATCAACATCATCACCCGCCCGCCCAGCTTCACGCCCGAGGCGCGGGTCGAGCTGAGCGGCGGCAATTACGACTTCTTCCAGGGCAAGGCGTCGGTGTCCGGCCCGCTGGTCGACGACAAGGTGGCGGTGCGGCTGTCGACCTCGATCACCACGCGGCGCGGCACCGTCTGGAACACCCGCCAGCAGGAGTGGCAGAACAGCCAGGACAATCTGTCGCTGCGCAGCCAGTTCCTGTGGCATGCCACGCCCACGCTCGACCTGACCCTGTCGGGCGATTATGCGCGGCAGAACCCCAATTGCTGCGTCCAATATTATGCGCGGGTGGGCGCGACCCAGCGTCCGCTCAATCGCCAATATCCGGCGCTGGCCGCCGCGCAGGGCTATAGCGTGCCGTCGACCAACGCCTTCGACCGGCTGACCGATGTCGACACCGATCTGCGCGCCAAACAGGAACTGGGCGGGCTGTCGCTGGTCGCCAACTGGGATGTGGGGGAGGCGACGCTGACCAGCGTGTCGGCGTGGCGCTTCTGGCACTGGGACCCGTCCAACGACCGCGACTTCATCGGCCTGCCCATCACCACCGTCTCGGCCAATCCGTCGCAGCAGAGCCAGGTGACGCAGGAAATCCGCATCGCCTCCAACGGCAAGCGGACGCTCGATTATGTGCTGGGCGCCTTTTATTTCTGGCAGTCGATCGACACGCAGGGTTTGCAGGTGCAGGGCCCGGCGGCGAGTGCCTTCCTGCTCAATCCGACCGGCTCCGCCGGGCGTAACCCCGCGACGCTGAATGGGCTGACCGCGCGCAACACGATCGGCTTCACCAACACCTCGGCGGCGCTGTTCGGCAAACTGACCTGGCATGTCGACGACCGCCTGTCTGTGTCGCCGGGCCTGCGGCTCAATTACGACCGCAAGGACGGCTCCTATGTCTCGGTCGTCACCAATGGCGCGGGCTCGACCAGCCTGACCAGCGACCAGCGCGGCGTGCTGGCGCCGCAGAATTACACGCCGTCCTTCACCAACTGGAACCTGTCGGGCGATCTGACCATCGCCTATGAATTCAACCCCAATGTCCATTATTACGCGACCTATGCGCGAAGCTATAAGTCGGGGGGCATCAATCTGTCGGGCCTGCCGCTGGATGCGCAGAACAACCCGATCCTGGCCACCCAGACGGTGAAGCCGGAAAAGGTCAATCATTTCGAGCTGGGGCTGAAGACCCAGTTCGCCGACCGCCGCGCGACCGTGAACATTGCCGGTTTCTGGACCGAGATCGGCGATTATCAGGCGACGGTGAACAATCTTCAAGTCAACGTCCTGCGTGGCTATCTGGCGAATGCCGGGCGCGTGCGGACGCGGGGGATCGAGATCGATTCGGCCTTCCGCCCGACCGAACGGTTCAACGTCTATGCCAACGGCGCCTTCACCGATGCGCGCTATACCCGCTTCACCAACGCGCCATGCCCGCCCGAGCTGTCGGGCGGCACCGCGCTGCCGGTGGTCAACGGCCAGATCGTCGGCACGCCGGCGGCGGCGGGGACGCCGGGCAACTCGCTGCCCTATTGCAACATTTCGGGCCAGTGGTTGCCGGGCGTGTCGCGCTGGGCCTTTTCCTACGGTGCGGAATATGACCTGCCCGCGACCGTGGCGGGGACCGAGGGGCAATTCTATCTCGGCTATGACGGCAGCTATCGGTCGAAATTCTCGTCCAACCCGTCGCGCTCGGCCTATACCGACATCAACGGATATAGCCTGTCCAATGTGCGGGCGGGGTTCAAGGCGCCGGGCAGCTGGAACGCGTTCGTCTGGGTCCGCAACCTATTCGATCACAATTATTACGAGCTGTTGGCGACCCAGTCGGGTTCGACCGGGCTGATCGTCGGCCAGCCGGGCGATCCGCGCACATATGGGTTCACCATTTCCAAGTCGTTCTGACCCATTCCTCCCCATTGGAGGTGGGGAGGATCGAAGGGGACGAATCACAGGATTCGTCCACATTCGGTTCATCTTGATCTGGTATAGCCACAGTCCCGTGAACGGGCGCCGGGCCGGCATCTGGAAACGGAGTTTGGAAGCTCCCCGTTTCTCAGCCGGTTCCGGCGGCTTTTCGATGGAGCGATGCGCGACGAGGCCCTAATGACAAACGCCCGGACCGTTTCCGATCCGGGCGCCTGCGTGACGATCGCTCGTCAGCCCCCTTTTCCCGCTCCCGCATCAACCTCTTTGGGTGAGCGTTGGAGCAATCCCCGAACCACGGCCGTTGCTGCCTGTGTCTCAGTGAGATTGTGGTACGTTAGGATGGCGGGGCTTGTCATCCCTCTTGCGGCATCGATGCTACGATTGCGGGGCTTGTGTGGCCGTCGCGCAACAATGCGGCGAGTCGGCCGTTTGGCCGCCGGAACCGGGCGCGGCATTGCCACCGCCGGACGCCGCCCGTACAGCCGCTGGGCTTATCAGTTTCTCCACGGATCGATCGGACATCAATGATCCTGTCACGCTATGAACGGATGATCGCCCGGCGCTATCTGCTGCCGGGCAAGGGAGAGGCGTTCATCTTCCTCGTCGCCTCGATCAGCCTGGTCGCGGTCATGCTGGGCGTCGCCGCGCTCGTCATCGTCATGAGCGTGATGAACGGCTTTCGCGCCGAACTGTTCGACAAGATCGTCGGGCTGAACGGCCATGCGGTGGTGCAGGGGGTGGGCGGGCGCCTGCCCGACTGGCGCGACATCGTGCGCGAGGCCAAAGCGACGCCGGGCGTGACCAGCGCGGTGCCGATGATCGAGCAGCCGCTGATGTCCAGCTATAACGGCCGGGTCGAGGCGGTGCTGGTGCGCGGCATGCGGGTGCAGGACATCCGGGGCAATTCGGCGATCCGCTCCAAGATCATCATGGGCAATCTGAACAGCATCACGCCGGGCAGCGGCCGCATCGCGATCGGCAGCCGGCTGGCGGAGGCGCTGGGCGCGCAGGTCGGCTCGGAGATTTCGCTGATCAGCCCTCAGGGGCAGACCACCCCCTTCGGCACCGTGCCGCGCATCGTCAGCTATACGGTCGGCGCGATCTTCGAGATCGGGGTGTACGACTATGACAAGGCCTATGTCATCATGCCGATCGAGGATGCGCAGACGCTGCTCCTGATGGGCGACACGGTCGGCATGGTCGAGATCCAGACGGTGGACGCCGACCGGGTGGGCCAGATCCTGGCACCGCTCGCCGACAAGCTGGGCGGTCGCGCCGTCATCGCCGACTGGCGGACGATGAACGCGCAGCTGTTCGAGGCGCTGGCGGTCGAGCGGGTGGCGATGTTCACCGTGCTGTCGATCATCATCCTGGTCGCGGTGTTCAACATCCTGTCCTCGCTGATCATGCTGGTCCGCGCCAAGACGCGCGACATCGCCATCCTGCGCACGATGGGCGCGACGCGGGGCGGGCTGATGCGCATCTTCATGACGGTGGGCACGACGATCGGCGCGCTGGGCACAGTCGCGGGGCTGGCGCTGGGCGCGGTGTTCCTGTTCTATCGCCAGGGTGTCGTGAACTTCGTCCAGTTCGTGACGGGGCAGAATCTGTGGGACCCCTCGATCCGCTATCTGACCGAGCTGCCGTCCAAGACCGACCCCGTGGAGATCATCGTGATCGCGTCGATGGCGCTGGTCTTCTCCTTCCTCGCCACGCTCTACCCCGCCTGGAAGGCGGCGAGCACGGACCCGGTGCAGGTGCTGCGTTATGAATGATCCGATCATCCGCATGGGCGATGCCGTCGCCCCCCGCACCGCCGAACCGGTGCTGGAGACGCGCGGGCTCTCGCGCAGCTTCACCCAGGGCGGGCAGACGATCGAGGTGCTGCGCGGTGTCGACCTGGCCGTCGCGCCGGGTGAGATCGTGGCGCTTTTGGGCCCCTCGGGCTCGGGCAAGTCGACGCTGCTTCAGGCTGTCGGTTTGCTGGAGGGCGGTTTCTCCGGCTCGATCCGGATCGCGGGCGAGGAGGTGTCGAAGCTCGACTCGCACGGCCGCACCATCGCGCGGCGCGATTATCTGGGCTTCGTCTATCAGTTTCATCACCTGCTGCCCGACTTCAACGCGATCGAGAATGTCGTCCTGCCGCAACTGGTGCAGGGCAAGCTGCCCGCCGCGGCCGATACGCGGGCCAGGGGGTTGCTGACCGCACTCGGCCTCGGACACCGGCTGACCCACCGGCCGAGCCAGCTGTCCGGCGGCGAGCAGCAGCGCGTCGCGGTCGCCCGTGCGCTCGCCAACCAGCCGCCGCTGGTGCTGGCCGACGAGCCGACCGGCAATCTGGACGAGCACACCTCCGAGGTCGTGCTGGCCGAGTTCCTGCGGCTGGTGCGCGGCGAGGGCTCGGCGGCGTTGGTCGCGACGCATAACGAGCGGCTGGCGCTGAAGATGGACCGGGTGGTCCGCCTCCACGAAGGCCGCCTGCAATGAGCGCCTGGACCGAGACGCCGACGCTGACCGGCCGCCACGTTCGCTTGCGCCCCTTCGTCGAGGCCGATCTGCCCGCGCTGGTCGAGGCCGCGCGCGAGGGCGAGCTCTGGAACATCTTCTACGCCAATGTCTCGATGATGAAGACGCCCGAGCGCTGGCTGGCGGCGGCGCTCAAGGAGCGCGACGTGGGCCGTGCGCTGCTCTTCACGGTCGAGACGCCGGACGGCGCGGTGGTCGGCACGACCCGCTATATGCGGATGGCGCCGCAGCATCGGCGGCTGGAGATCGGCGGCACCTTCTACGCGACGCGCGTCCAGCGGACCGGCGTCAATACCGAGGCGAAGCGGATGCTGCTGGCCCATGCCTTTGAGGTGATGGAGTGTCAGGCGATCCAGATCCGTACCGATTCGCTCAACAAGCGTAGCCAGGCGGCGATCGAGCGGCTGGGCGCCAAGAAGGACGGCGTGCTGCGCGGGCATCAGGTCATGGCGGACGGACGCATCCGCGACAGCGTGGTCTATTCGATCATCGACCGCGAATGGCCCGGCGTGCGCGCCAATCTGGACTATCTGCTGGGGAAGCATCGATGAGCGGGATCGGCGATTTCACCATCCGGGCGGCGGATGGCACGCCGGTCGCCATGGCGGCCTATGCCGGGCGCGTGCTGCTGGTGGTCAACACCGCGTCCAAGTGCGGCTTCACCCCGCAATATGAAGGGCTGGAGGCGCTGCATCGCCGCTATGCGGCGCAGGGGCTGACGGTGTTGGGCTTTCCCTGCAACCAGTTCGGCGCGCAGGAGCCGGGCGACGCGGCGGAGATCGCGAATTTCTGTTCGCTGACCTATGACGTGACCTTCCCGGTGATGGCGAAGGTCGAGGTCAATGGCGACGGCGCCGATCCGTTGTTCGGGTGGCTGAAGCGCGAAGCGCCGGGGTTGCTGGGGACCAAGGCGATCAAGTGGAACTTCACCAAGTTCCTGGTGGATCGTTCGAGCAAGGTGGTCGGCCGCTATGCCCCGACCACCAAGCCGGAGAATCTGGCGCGCGACATTGAGGGGCTCCTCTAGGTCTCACGGTTGCTGGGGCTTGAACCCGACCCCCGTTCGGCCTGAGGCCGGGGAGCAAGTAGCGCCGTTTGGCAGATGTCCGGGCGTCCGCCTCGACTTCGCTCAGCGTGAACGGAGGTTGGTCCGAACGGCCGTCCGGCCTGAGCGAAGTCGAAGGCCAAGGGCCTCAAAGCGAAAACGCACTCGCCCCCTTCTTGTGATCCAGTGCCGAGGCGATGGAGGTGATCCCGCCGAACAGGAAGCTGAGCCCCAGAATATAGCCCGGCAACGTCATCGCGCTCCACGGCAGCGTCGCCAGCACGAACAGCGCCAGGATGATGTTCAGCACGCCCAGCGCGATCATCCAGCCGCGCCGCCGCCGCATCCGCGCGCCAAGCCCGATTTCCAGCACGCCGCGCAGCGCCAGCCACGCCGCGATCAGCAGCGTGATCGAAATGGCTCCGGTCGCGGGCTCGAACGCCATGATCAGCCCGATGATCAGCGACACGATCCCGAATCCGATCGCATAGCCGCGTCCTTCATGCCCCTTGCCGAAGATACCGGCACCGATCGACACCAGCCCCGAGGCGATGAGGAACGCGCCGATCACCAGCGTCGCGGCGAAGGTGGCGGGCACCGGGAACAGGAACGCCGCCAGACCCAGCAAGGCCGACAGGATGCCGTAAGCCAGGATCCAGCCCCATCCGGCACCGGGCCGAAGCGAGGCGGCAAAAGAACGGTCCGTATCGGTCATCATCACGTCCTTGAGCGAGATCAGGATATTCTGTCGGCGTAACGACTCCCTTTGGCCGGGGTTCCGTACTGGTCGAATCATGTCGCTTGGCGTAAGGGTGCGTGATGCATTCCGGATATGTGCCGCTTCGCATCTTTTCCTCCTTCACGATGCTCGACGGCGCGATCGATCCCAAGGCGATTGCGGCGCAGGCCAAGGCGAACGCCTTTCCCGCCGCCGGGCTGACCGATCGCAACGGCCTCTATGCCGCGATGGCCTTTTCGGACGCCGCCAAGAAGGCCGGGGTACAGCCGGTGATCGGCACGATGCTGGGCCTGGCGCGGCCGGACATGCCCGACAATGTCGGCGCGGTGGTCGACTGGATCGCGCTCTATGCGCAGGACATGACCGGCTATGACAATCTGTGCGCGCTGGTATCGGCGGCGCATCTCGACCGGCCGATCGAACTGGCGGCGCATGTCGGCTTCGACACGCTGGAGAAGTTCAGCACCGGCCTGATCGCGCTGACCGCCGCCGGGGAGGGCGGCATCGCGCGGCTGTTCGCCGAAGGTCAGCCGGACCGCGCCAAGGCCTATGCCGACCGGCTCCAGGCGATCTTCGGCGACCGGCTCTATATCGAACTGGCGCGGCGGGACGATCCCGTCGAGATCGCGGCCGAGCAGGATCTGATCGACCTGGCCTATGACCGCGACCTGCCGCTGGTCGCGACCAATCCCTGCTGCTTTGCCGATAGCGGCTTCCGCGATGCGCATGACGCCATGCTGTGCATCGCCAATTCGACCTATGTCGAAATGGACGACCGCCCCAAGAGCAGCCCCGAGGCCTGGCTGAAGCCCGCCGAGGTGATGAAGCAGCTCTTCGCCGACCTGCCCGAAGCGATCGACAACACGCTGGTCGTCGCACAGCGCTGCGCCGTGATGGCGCCGTGGCGCAAACCGATCCTCCCCAGCCTGGCGGGCGACCGCGAGGGCGAGGCGGCGATGCTCCGCCGCGACGCCACGGCGGGTCTGGAGGCGCGGCTCGACCGTATCGCCGAGCTGGAGGGCGAGGGCGAACCCGGCTGGCGCGAGGCCTATCACGAACGGCTCAAGTTCGAGGTCGACATCATCATCCAGATGGGCTTCCCCGGATATTTCCTGATCGTCGCCGACTTCATCAAATGGGCCAAGGACCACGACATTCCCGTGGGGCCGGGCCGTGGTTCGGGCGCTGGCTCGGTGGTCGCCTGGGCGCTGACCATCACCGACCTCGATCCGCTGAAGCTGGGCCTGCTGTTCGAGCGCTTCCTGAACCCGGAACGCGTGTCGATGCCCGACTTCGACATCGACTTTTGCGAAACCCGGCGTGGCGAGGTCATCCGCTACGTCCAGGAGAAATATGGCCGCGACCAGGTCGCGCAGATCATCACCTTCGGTAAGCTGAAGGCGCGCGCGGTGCTCAAGGACACCGGCCGCGTGCTCCAGATGAGCTATGGCCAGGTCGACCGCCTCGCCAAGCTGGTCCCCAACCACCCGACCGACCCTTGGGACCTGAAGCGCGCGCTGAACGGCGTGCCGGAGTTGGCGAAGGAATATGCCAACGACAACCAGGTCCGCCGGTTGCTCGACCTGGCGACCAAGCTGGAGGGGCTGCCGCGCCACAGCTCGACCCACGCCGCTGGTGTGGTGATCGGCGACCGGCCGCTGGCGCAGCTGGTGCCGCTCTATCGCGACCCGCGCTCGGACATGCCGGTCACGCAGTTCGACATGAAGTTCGTCGAGGGCGCGGGGCTGGTCAAGTTCGACTTCCTCGGCCTCAAGACGCTGTCGGTGCTGCAAAAAGCGGTGCAACTGCTCGCCAAGCGCGGGGTCGAGGTCGATCTCGGGGCCTTGGCCTGGGACGACGAGGCGACCTACGCCCTGCTCCAGAAGGGCGACACGGTCGGCGTGTTCCAGCTGGAATCGGAAGGCATGCGGCGCACCCTGTCCGCCGTACGCCCGACCAATTTCGGCGACATCATCGCGCTCGTGTCGCTCTATCGACCGGGTCCGATGGACAATATCCCCAGCTTCGGTCGCCGCAAGCAGGGGACCGAGGAGATCGTCTACCCGCATCCCCTGCTCGAACAGATCTTGTCCGAGACCTATGGCATCTTCGTCTATCAGGAACAGGTGATGCAGGCCGCGCAGATCCTGGCGGGCTATTCGCTGGGCGGCGCGGATCTTCTCCGCCGCGCGATGGGTAAGAAGGTCAAGGCGGAGATGGACGCGCAGCGCGCCATCTTCGTCAAGGGATGCCAGGAGGTGAACGGCATCCCGTCGCAAAAGGCCAATGAACTGTTTGACTTGATCGACAAGTTCGCAGGGTACGGCTTCAACAAGAGCCACGCGGCGGCCTATGCGCTGCTCGCCTATCAGACCGCGTGGCTGAAGGCGCATCACCCGCACGAATTCTATGCCGCGTCGATGTGCTACGACATGGCGCTGACCGACAAGCTGGCGATCTTCGTCGACGATGCGCGGCGGATGGGCGTGACGATGCTGCCGCCCTGCATCAACGCCAGCCAGGCCGAGTTCGATGTCGAGCCGCATGAGGACGGCCTGGGCGTCCGCTATGCGCTGGGTGCGCTCAAATCGGTGGGCGAAGGCGCGATGGAGAAGCTGGTCGCCGAGCGTAATGCGGGCGGCCCCTTCGCCTCGCTCGATGCGCTCGCCAAGCGGGTCGACCCGCGGCTGATGAACAAGCGCCAGCTGGAGACGCTGGCGTCCGCAGGGGCGTTCGACGGGATCGAGGTCAACCGTGCGGGCGTCCACTCGGTCGCCGAAACCGTCCTCGCCATCGCCGCGCGCACCCATGAGGGGCGGACCAGCGGGCAGGGCGGGTTGTTCGGCGAGACCGAGGTGGCGGGCGACGCGATCAAGCTGCCGACCGGCACCCGCTGGAGCCTGTCGCAGCGGATGGAGCAGGAGAAGGAGGCGTTCGGCTTCTATTTCTCGGCGCATCCGGTCGACCGCCATGCCCATATCGCCAAGATGCACGGCGCGCGGACCTATACCTCGCTGACCGACCTGATCATCCCCGACGACGGCGCGCGGATCGGCACGACCATGGCGGTGCTGGTCGAGGATGCGCGCTGGCGGACCTCGGCGCGGGGCAAGCGCTATATGATGGCGCAGCTATCCGACGCGACCGGGCAGTTCCTGGCGACCTGTTTCGACGATTCGGTGGCGGGCGATCTGGAAAAGGCCGCCAAGGAGGGCGATTGCGCGCTCATCACCGTCGAACTGGATCGCCGTCCGGGCGAAGAGGCCCCGCGTGTCAGCATCAAGCGGGTCCAGCCGTTCGACGGGCTCGCCAGCACCGCGAAGTTCGTGGTCGAGGTGACGGTGGCGGACAAGGCGGCGTTCAAGGCGCTTCACGCAATGCTCGACCCGCTGCGCAACGGCCGGGGCGAAGTCCGGGCGCGGATCACGGGGCCGGACGGCGATACGCTGCTGATGCTGGGGCGCAATTTCCTGCTCGACGCCGAGCTGGCCAGCCATATCGAGGACCTGCCGGGCGTGACCGCGGTGGCGATGAAGTCGTCCGAAGCGCGGCTGGCGTTGGTAGGGTAGGGCGGATCGACATTCAGTATTTCTGCTTCTTGCCCTCTCCCCTGGACAGGGGAGAGGGTTAGCGAAGCTTGCCAGCCTGCTGGCTAGCGCAGCTTGGGTGAGGGGTTGAGCGAGCCCAAAGGCTCGCGCGCTCGCTTCGCGAGCGCCCACCCCTCACCCAGCTCCGACTAAGCCTTTGCTTTCGCAAAGACCAAGTCTGCGCAACCCTCTCCCCTCTCCCCTCTCCCCTCTGCGAGGGGCGAGGGGGGAAAGGCATCGCTGAATGTCGATCGGCCCTAGCAGTTCGGACCGTCACCCCGGCACAAGCGGGGGTGACGGTGTTCGGGCGATGACGCAATCAGCCTCAGCCGCCGACCTCGCGGCGATCCTGCTCTTCTTCGCCCGCTTCGCCATGATTGCCATAGCCGCCGCCGGAGCTGTCGGCCTCGTCCTCGTTGGGCACCTGTTCGGGCTGGGTCTGTTCGGGGTCGTGGATCATCGTCGCTCTCCTTCCCGGTCCCAACGCGCGGGCAAAGCGGGATGATCCTCAGAACAGCTCGCCCTGCGGGCCGCTCGGCGGACGGAACTGGCCGGTGTCGAGCGGCGGCCGGTCGCGATTGAGGCCGTGCAACCGACAGGCGCGGTGGAAGCGGACGCGCAGCAATTCCGCCCAGGGGCCTTGCCCGCGCATCCGGGTGAAGAAATCGGGATCATTGTCGCGTCCCCCGCGCAACGACTGGATGATCGCCATCACCTTGCCCGCGCGCTCGGGGAAATGCGTGTCCAGCCACGCGCGGAACAGGGGCGCGACCTCGTGCGGCAGCCGGACGGGGATGAAGAAGGCATGGCGCGCCCCGGCCTCGGCAGCGCGGGCGATCAGATGCTCGATCTCGTGATCGGTGATCGCGGGGATGACCGGCGCGATCGAGACATAGGTGGGGATGCCCGCCGCCGCCAGCTTCGCCACCGCCGCCAGCCGCCGCTCGGGCGTCGGCGCGCGGGGCTCGACCGTGCGCGCGACCCTGGCGTCGAGCGAGGTGATCGACACGCACACCGTCGCCAGCCCCCGGGCCGCCATCGGGGCCAGAATGTCGATGTCGCGCACGACGCGGTCCGATTTGGTCGTGATCGCCAGCGGATGGTTCGTCTCGGCCAGCACGCCCAGAATGTCGCGCGTGATCCGCCATTCGCCCTCGATCGGCTGATAGGGGTCGGTGTTGGTGCCCAGCGCGATCGGCGCGACGCGGTAGCCGGGCCTGGCCAGTTCGCCGCGCAGCAATTCGGCCGCGTTCGGCTTGGCGAACAGCCGGCTTTCGAAATCCAGTCCCGGCGACAGGTCGTGATAGGCGTGGCTGGGCCGCGCGAAGCAATAGATGCAGCCATGCTCGCAGCCGCGATAGGGATTGATCGAGCGGTCGAACGGCACGTCGGGCGAGCTGTTGCGGCTCAGGATCGTGCGCGGCCGCTCGACGGTCACGCTGGTCCGCAAGGGAGGCGGGGCGCCATCGACCTGATCCTGCATGTCGAGCCAGTCGCCGTCCGGCATGACCTGCGGCAAGGCGAAACGGGCGCTGGTCGCGTTGACCGTCGCACCGCGTGGAGTCCGCCTGGCCATATCGCGCTTGCCCATCGCCCGAAACTAGGGCAAGAAATGGAACATAGCAAGAACGAAGGGGTCGGTCATGGCGCGTCTGGACTATCTCGAACTGCCGGTCGGGGACCGGGCGGCGGCGAAGCGTTTCTATGCCGAGGCGTTCGGCTGGCGCTTCACCGATTTCGGGCCGGACTATGCCGCGACGATGAGTGGGGATACCGATGTCGGGCTGGACGCCTCACCCGAAAAGGTGAAGGCGCCGCTGCCCGTCATCCGGGTCGAGGCGCTGGAGGCGACGCTCTCGGCGATCGAGGCGGCGGGCGGGACGATCGTGGTGCCGATCTTCGCCTTTCCCGGCGGGCGGCGCTTTCATTTCCGCGATGTCGACGGGCATGAGCTCGCCGTGATGCAGGCGGACTGATCCGGTCAGCGTTCCAGCAGGCGGGGCATCAGCTCGACGAAGTTGCACGGGCGGTGGCGACTGTCGAGCTGGTCGCGCAGGATGCCGTTCCACGCGTCCTTGACCGCGCCGGTCGAGCCGGGCAGCGCGAAGATATAGGTGCCCCGCGCGACGCAGGCGCAGGCGCGCGACTGGATGGTCGAGGTGCCGATCGTCTGGAAGCTGAGCCAGCGGAACAGCTCGCCGAAGCCGGGGATCATCTTGGTCGCGACCTGCTCGACCGCCTCGGGGGTAACGTCGCGCCCCGTGACGCCGGTGCCGCCGGTGGTCAGGATGCAGTCGATGCTGGCATCGTCGATCCAGCGGTTCAGCTGGGCGACGATCTGGTCGGTATCGTCACGCAGGATGCTGCGTGCGGCGAGTTCATGCCCCGCCTCGGTCAGCAGTCCCGCCAGCGTGTCGCCCGAGCGGTCCTCGGCCAGCGAGCGGGTGTCGGAGACGGTCAGCACTGCGATGCGGACGGGCAGGAAGCTGCGGCTTGTGTCGATGGGCATGGGGGGTGAACGTCTCTGCGGGAGTTTCGGGGGCGGCTTGGCGGGCGATGGGGCGTGGCCTTCGACTTCGCTCAGGCGGAACGGAGGGGAGGGACTGGCGGGCGGAAGCGATATTCGGGTTGCGTCATGGCTGGCCTGTCGGGAAAGGGGCGGTGTGATCGACCACGCCAGCGGGGGCGGATCGCCATTCAGGATTATGTCTTTTCCCCTCTCCCCTGGATAGGGGAGAGGGTTAGCGAAGCTTGCCAGCCTGCTGGCTAGCGCAGCTTGGGTGAGGGGTCGAGCGAGCCCAAAGGCTCGCGCGCTCGCTTCGCGAGCGCTCACCCCTCACCCAGCTCCGACTAAGCCTTTGCTCTCGCAAAGACCAAGTCTGCGCAACCCTCTCCCCTCTGCGAGGGGCGAGGGACGGAAAGGCATCGCTGAATGTCGACCGGCCCTCACCGGGTAGAAATGGCGATGGACCTCGCACCTTCCGTTCAGCCTGAGCGAAGTCGAAGGCCAAGCGAAACCCTCGGCCCCGACACCCCCGCTCAATTCGCCTGGGGCAGCGCGGTGCTCGACTGCGGGTTCACCGCCGCGTTCAGCGCGATGGTGGTCCGGCGGGGCAGGCTCGCCTGCGCGGTGTTGGGCCGTTGGAGCCGTACCGCGCTGGCCCCCGGAAGGCCGGGGAAGCGCGGCCACATCCCCTGGGCCAGCGCGGCGCGGCTGGGCGACTTGGCCTTGCCGGTCTGGCCTTCGTACATCCAGTAATTGCGCAGCACCGTGGTCACGTAACCGCGCGTCTCCCAATAAGGGATGCTCTCGATATAGAGCAGCGGGTCGCCATTGTCGCGGACCAGGCTGTTCCATTCGCCGACCGGCTTGGGCCCGGCATTATAGGCCGCGATCACCTTGGGCAGCAGGCCGCCGGTCACGCCGGTCATGTCGCGCAACCGCTCCAGATGCCGCTGGCCGATATCCATGTTGGTCGACGGCTTGGTCAGCGCCGAGCGGTCGATCGACACGCCGCGTTCGCGCGCGAAGTCGGTGGCGGCGGCGGGCATGATCTGCATCAGGCCATAGGCGCCCGCCGGGCTGACCACCTTGTTGCGAAAGCCACTTTCCTGAAGCGTGTGCGCATAGACCAGCGCCTTTTCGACCCGCCAGCCGCTATCGGGCGTCCAGCTCGGCGTCGGATAGCGCGCCTCGGCGGTGGCGGTGACACCCGCCGGGCAGTTGTGCGCCAGCCATACGGTCGTGGCGGGAAGGTCGAGCGATTCGGCCAGGCGGACGAGGTTGCGGAACTCCTGCGGCTGGCCGATCCGCGCCTGCTGGCGGATGACCTGATCGGCCAGATCGGTCTCGCCGATCTCGACCAGCGCGGCGGCGACGAGGATGTTGGGGCGACGGTCGAGCGCGACCCAGTCGGTCGCGACCAGCTGTCCGCGCGGCTCGCGGTCGCCGCGCATGCCCAGCGCCTGGCGCGCGAGCTGGCCATAGAAGCTTTCGCGGAACTGCGAGGCGGAGCGCAGCCGCCCCTCGACCTTGTCGGGACGGCCGCAGACCATGTCGGCGCGCGCGGCCCAATAGAGCGCGGCAGCGCGCAGGTCGACATCGGTGGCGCGCGCCGCCGTGCCCTCGAACGCGGTCTCGGCGGCCTGGCAGTCATTCTGCCGCCACGCCGAAAGCGCGGTGGTCCAGCGGCCCTGCACCGCCCATTCGCCGGTCCCGTCGGCCGCCTTGGCCGCCATGGTCCGGGCATTGGCGTCGTCGCCCATCAGGAAATAGATCCAGGCGACACGCTGCTGCCACTCGGTCAGCGCCTCGGGCGACAGGCCCTGGGTCGCGTCCAGCAGGGCCTGGGCCGAGGGGCCGTCATCGGCCTTGATGAAGGGCTGCATCCGCACCGCCAGCTCGGCGGCGATCTGGTCGCTCCGCACGCTCTTGGCGCGGACGCGGCGGGGCGCGCCATCCTGCCAGATCAGACTGTGCGCCTCGGGCAGCGGGGGAAGGTCCTTCGCGCCGCGCGACCGGGCGAGCCGGGCGAGCTGTTCGGCCTGGGGCAGTTCGGGCGCTTCATTGAGGAGCGCGACCAGCCGCTCGGCATCGACCCTGGGCGATCCCTTGGCGGTATACAGCTCGGCGCGGGCGATGGCGTGGAGGGGCCCCGGCTTCAGCGAGTCGAGCTCCAGCTGCGCATCGGTCCAGCGGCTCTCGCGGATCGCGGTGAAGATGCGCGCATAGCCCGCCTTCTGATCGGCATCGAGCAGCGCGGGGATGGCGGGCGGGGCCTTTGGCGAGGCGGTGGTGCGGGCATCCGCCGAGGGTTCTCCCGGCGCAGCGGCGAAGGCGGTGCCGGTTCCGGCCGCCAGCAAAGCCCCGATGGTCGCCGTCCGTGCGATCGCCTGGCCCAGCTTCATGCGCGCATGTCCCCCATGATCCTTTGCAAATCCTTCCAGCTTTCCGCCTTTGCCATCGGCTTTTCGATCAGAAAGCGCGGATGGAAACTGGCGACCGCCTGGCTTTTGCCGCTTTTATGGTCAACGGCATGCGAATGTCCGCGCGCGCTGGTGAGTTCGGTCCCGAGCACGGCACGGCTCGCCGCATTGCCCAGCAGGAGCAGCGAACGCGGCCGGACCAGCCCGATATGATGCAGCGAAATCTCGGCCAGCCGCGCCTCCAGTCCCGCCGGAGTCCGGCCCGCCAGCGGCCGCCGCGCGCAGACCGAGGCGAGGTGGACCGTCTCGCGCGACTGTCCGATGGCGGCGAGCATCCGGTCGAACAACCGACCGGCTGCGCCCGACAATATCTGTCCCGCTTCGCCGTCGTCGCGGTCGGGACAATCGACCAGCACCATCAGCGGCGCCTCGGCGGGGCCGGTGGCGGTCAGCGAGATGCCGTCCCACGCCGCCTCCGGCGCGGCGTCGGACAGGCGCCAGGCCAGGAAGGCGTCCAGCGTATCGGGCAGCAGTGCGGCCGGGGCGGCGGCGGGCAGGGCGGGGACCAGCCCCGGTGCGGGTAGCGGGGCGGGGGCGGGCGCGGCGAAGCCGATCGGCCGCACGGGCTCGGCGGCCATCCAGTCGCGGGGTTCGTCCTCGACCAGCAGGTCGACGCCCGCGTCATGCCACCAGTCGAGCACGCTGGCCGCCTGTGCGCTGTCGAACGGTGCGCTGTCGAACGTCGGAAAAGCCCCCATATGGGATTAGCCCATGCTGCAAGGTTGACGTGCGCGTCAATCTGTCGGATCGGCTGTCAGGACAAGTTGTTTCCCGTCCGCGCCCGGACGAGCCCGATCCACGGGACGCTACGGCAGCGGTGCGGACCAGATGCGAGGATGCCATGAGCGAACGCGAATCGATGCCCTATGACGTGGTGATCGTCGGCGCCGGGCCAGCGGGCCTGTCGGCCGCGATCCGCCTGAAGCAGCTGGCGGCCGAAACCGGCGGCGAGCTGTCGGTCTGCGTGCTGGAAAAAGGCTCGGAGGTCGGTGCGCACATCCTGTCGGGCGCGGTGATCGATCCGATCGCGCTCGACGAGCTGCTGCCCGACTGGCGCGACGATGGTTGTCCGCTCGCCGAGGTGCCGGTGACCGAGAATCATCACTGGATCCTGACCGCGGGCAAGCACCGCAACGTGCCGCACGCGCTGGTCCCGCCCTTCATGCACAACAAGGGCACCTATACGGGCAGCCTCGGCAATCTGTGCCGCTGGCTGGCGGGCAAGGCCGAGGAACTGGGCGTCGAAATCTTCCCCGGTTTCGCCGCCGCCGAGATCCTGTTCCACGAGGATGGCCGGGTGAAGGGCGTGGCGACCGGCGACATGGGCGTGGCGCGTGACGGCACCCACAAGCCCGATTACCAGCCGGGCCTGGAGCTTCACGCCAAATACACCTTTTTCGCCGAGGGCGTGCGCGGGCATCTGTCCAAGGAGATCATCCGCCAGTTCGACCTGGCGCGCGACAGCGATCCGCAAATCTATGGTCTGGGCATCAAGGAATTGTGGGACATCGATCCCGCCAAGCATGTGCCGGGCCGCGTGATCCATACCCAGGGCTGGCCGCTGGGCGACGACGCCAATGGCGGCGGCTTCATCTACCACCAGGCGGGGGGACAGGTCGCGATCGGCTTCGTGACGTGGCTGAACTATTCCAACCCGTACATCTCCCCGTTCCAGGAGATGCAGAAGTGGAAGACCCATCCCGTCATCGCCGAGCTGCTGAAGGGTGGCAAGCGCGTCTCTTACGGCGCGCGCGCGATCAATGACGGCGGGCTTCAGGCGATTCCCAAGCTGACTTTCCCCGGCGGTGTGCTGGTCGGTTGTTCGGCGGGCTTCCTCAACGTGCCGCGGATCAAGGGCACGCACGGCGCGATGAAGTCGGCGATGCTGGCCGCCGAGGCGGCGTTCGCGGCGGTGCAGGCGGGGCGCGAGGGCGACGAGCTGACCGACTATCCCGAGGCGTTCCGCGCCTCCTGGCTCTACAAGGAGCTGGCGGGCGTCCGCAATGTCGTGCCACTCGTCAAGAAATATGGCGACTTCGTCGGCAGCGGGCTTGCCAACGTCACCATGTGGTCGGAGCATTTCGGGCTGAAGATGCCCTTCACCATGAAGCACAAGCCCGATCACGAGACGCTGTGGCGCAAGGATCAGGTGAAGAAGCCCGATTATCCCAAGCCCGACGGCGTGCTGACCTTCGATCGCCTCTCCTCTGTGTTCCTGTCGAACACCAACCATGAGGAGGATCAGCCGGTCCATCTGACGCTCAAGGATGCGAGCGTGCCGATCGCGCACAACCTGCCGCTGTTCGACGAGCCCGCGCAACGCTACTGCCCGGCGGGTGTTTATGAGGTGGTGGGCGTGGACGAGGGCGATCCGAAATTCGTGATCAACGCCCAGAACTGCGTCCACTGCAAGACGTGCGACATCAAGGACCCGACCCAGAATATCAACTGGGTCGTACCCGAAGGCGGCGGAGGACCCAATTATCCCAATATGTAAGCGTCGGCTCGTCTCCCTCCTATCGGCGACGGTCCTGGCCTCCGCCGCCTGGACGGCGCCCGTGGCGGCGGCGGTTCGTGCCACGCCCGAGCCGCTGTCCGCCTATCTCGCCGCCCGCGTCGCGGCGGCCGAGGGGCGCGCGGCCGAGGCGGCGGGCGATTATGCGACCGCGCTGGCGGGGTGGCCCGACGATCCGGCGGTGGCGGTGCGCGCCTATCGCGAGGCGATGATCAGCGGCGACGAGGCGCTGGCGCTGCGCGCCGCGCGCGTCATGCAGGCCGAGAAGGTCGCGCCGATCGACGTGACGCTGCTCGACTTGGCGATCGCGGCGCGCAAGGGCGACCGGGCGGGCTATGACGCGGCGATCGCCGGGATTGCCGGTGGGCCGCTCAAGATTCTGTCGCCCGTGCTGAAGGCCTGGGCGGCCTGGGATCGCCGACAGCCGGTCGAACCCGCGCTCGACAGCGCGGGCAAGGAGCCGGTCGCGCGGCGGCTGGCCGAGGAGCATCGGCTGCTGCTGGCGCTGGCGGCGAGGAAGATGGACGATTCCTCGGTCCGGCTGCTGCTGGAGGCGATGCGCCCGCCCGCCGATACCCGGATCGCCGCCGCCGCGCTGATGGCGGGCCATGGCGACGAGGCCGATGCGCGCCGCCTGATGACCGATCCGCTGGTCGATGCCGGTCGCAAGGCGCTGGGCGTCAAGCCGGACCTGGGCTTCGGCGTGTCGCAACTGTTCGTCCGCGTCGGCGCCGAGTTGGCGAGCGACGGCCCGCGCCCACTGGTCATCGCGCTTGCGCGCACCGCGCTGATCGCCGATCCGGGGAATGATCGGGCACGGCTGTTGCTGGCCGAGGCGTTGTCGAAGGACGAGGCGTGGGACGCCGCCATTGCCGCGCTGGCGGGGGTGGACCCGCGCCGCGCCTTCGCCCACCGCGCGGCGGTGGTGCGGGTCGGGCTGCTCGGGGCGGCCGGGCGGATGGGCGAGGCGCTGATGCTGGCGCGCGGGCTGGCGACCGCGAAGAATGCGACGGTCGACGACTGGCAGGTCTATGCCGACCAGCTGATCGCCGCCGGGCAACCCGCCGAGGCGGTGCCCTGGTATGAGCAGGTGACCCGCGCCGATCCGCCGCTGCCCTGGGCGGCCTGGCTGCAATATGGCGGCGCGCTGGATCAGGCGGGGCGGCGCGAGGAGGCGGATGCGGCGCTCGCCCGCGCGGTGGCGCTGGCGCCGGACGAGCCGCTGGCGCTCAACTATCTGGGCTATGCGCGGGTCGAGCGGGGGCAGGATGTCGCGGGCTCGCTGGCCATGCTGGAGCGGGCGAGCAAGCTGGCGCCCGACAATGGCTCGATCACCGATTCGCTGGGCTGGGCCTATTTCCGGGCGGGGCAGCCCGGGCGTGCACTGCCGCTGATCGAGCGTGCCGCCATGGCCGAGCCCGCCAATAGCGAGATCAACGATCATCTCGGCGACATCTATTGGTCGCTGGGGCGGCATTATGAGGCGCGCTATGCCTGGCGCGCGGCGGCGCTGACCGCCGACGAGAGCGAACGGGCGCGGATCACGCCCAAGCTGTCGCGCTGATCGCTCTTGCTGGCGGGCGCGGGGCGTCGCATGGGGCGGGGATGACCGCCATTGTCGAGACCGCGCCCGCCAAGATCAACCTGGCCCTTCACGTCCGGGCGCGCCGGGCGGACGGCTATCACGAGCTGGAGACGCTGTTCGCCTTTTGCCGCGACGGCGACGTCGTGACGGTCGCACCCGCCGCCGCGACTGGCCTGACCCTGACCGGGCCGTTCGCCGACCGTCTGGCGGGCGAGGCGCAGCAGGACAATCTGGTCATGCGCGCCGCGCAGGGCTTTGGCGTGCGGTTCGGCGTTGCGGCGGATCATGCGATCACGCTCGACAAGCATCTGCCGGTCGCCTCGGGCATTGGTGGCGGGTCGGCGGATGCGGCGGCGACGCTGCGCGCGCTGGCGCGGCTGCATGGCGTGGCGCCCGACCATCCCGAATTGTTCGCGCTGGCGGGCGAGCTGGGCGCGGACGTGCCCGCCTGTCTGCTCGGCCGGACCGCATGGGGCCGGGGCAAGGGGGATGCGCTGCAACCGCTGCCGCCGCTGGGCGAGGTGCCGGTGCTGCTGGTCAATCCGGGCGTCGGCGTGTCGACGGCGGCGGTGTTCGGCCGCTGGGACGGCACGGATCGCGGCGGACTGGGGGAGGGCGAGGTGATGGCGGTCGCGGCGGCGGGGCGGAACGATCTGGAACCCCCGGCGCGCGCGCTGGCCCCGGCGATCGACGCGGTGCTGGCCTTTCTGGCCCAGGCGCCCGGCGCCAGGCTGTCGCGCATGTCGGGATCGGGGGCGACCTGTTTTGCGATCTTCGACACCGTCGCGGACCGGGATGCGGCGGCGACCCAGGCGCGCAACCAGGGCTGGTGGGCGCTGCCGACTTTTTTGACCTGATATTTGTTCCCATCTTGTTCCTATGGAACAAAGTGCATACATTGCAGATGCGTTGAATGGACCACGCGCTTGGTCTAGCGAAGGAAGCATCTGATGGCCGCCAATCTGAAAGTGATCGAAACAGGCATGGCAACCGCAAACGCAGACCGTCAAAAGGCGCTCGACGCCGCGCTCGCTCAGATCGACCGGGCGTTCGGCAAGGGCTCGGCGATGAAGCTGGGGCAGAAGGAGACGATGCAGGTCGAGGCGATCTCGACCGGCTCGTTGGGGCTCGACATCGCGCTGGGCGTGGGCGGCTTGCCGCGCGGTCGCGTGATCGAGGTCTATGGCCCCGAATCGTCGGGCAAGACCACGCTGGCGCTGCACGTCATCGCCGAGGCGCAGAAGATGGGCGGCACCGCTGCCTTCGTCGACGCCGAACACGCGCTCGACCCCGTCTATGCCAAGAAGCTGGGCGTCAATATCGACGAACTGATCGTGTCGCAGCCGGATACCGGCGAGCAGGCGCTGGAGATCACCGACACGCTGGTCCGATCGAACGCGATCGACGTGCTGGTAGTCGACTCGGTCGCCGCCCTCGTCCCACGCGCCGAGATCGAGGGCGAGATGGGCGACAGCCATGTCGGCCTCCAGGCCCGCCTGATGTCGCAGTCGCTGCGCAAGCTGACCGGATCGATCAGCCGTTCGCGCTGCATGGTGATCTTCATCAACCAGCTGCGCATGAAGATCGGCGTGATGTACGGCAACCCGGAGACGACAACGGGCGGCAACGCGCTGAAATTCTATGCCTCGGTCCGGCTCGACATCCGTCGCACCGGTCAGATCAAGGACCGTGAGGACATTACCGGCAACGCGACCCGCGTGAAGGTGGTGAAGAACAAGGTCGCCCCGCCGTTCAAGCAGGTCGAATTCGACATCATGTATGGCGAAGGCATCTCGAAGATCGGCGAGATCCTCGATCTGGGCGTCAAGGCCGGGCTGGTCGAGAAGTCGGGCAGCTGGTTCTCCTACGACTCGGTCCGTATCGGGCAGGGGCGTGAGAACGCCAAGAATTACCTGCGCGAGAATCCCGACATGGCCGACCGCCTGGAACGCGCGATCCGCCAGCGGACCGAGCAGGTGGCCGAGGACATGATGACCGGCCCCGACGCGGACGACGATCTGTAAGAGGGACCAGCGGCCCGCCGGAGACGGCGGGTCGTTTTGCTTTGGGGGATGATAGGGGGGCGATGACCAGCGGACTGGATTGGAGCGGCCGGGTCGGCGATGTCTGGGCCGAGCAATGGCGTCGCACCGAACGCAGCTTCACCCATCTGACGGCGCATCTCGACGCCGCCATCGCCGCCGTCGCGCCCCGGCGGGGGCGGGCGCTGGACATAGGCTGCGGCGTCGGGTCGACCGGCCTGGCGCTCCGGTCGGCGCGTCCCGAACTGGACGTCGTCGGGGTCGACCTGTCGCCGGAAATGCTGGCCCTGGCAGGGACGCGGGCGGTGGACGTGGAAGGCCGGGGCGGGGCGCTCCGTTTCGTCTGCGGCGACGCGGTGTCGGTCGCGGCGTCCGAGGGGCCCTTCGACCTTTTCGTCTCGCGTCACGGCGTGATGTTCTTTCCCGACCCCGTCGCGGCGTTCACGGGCTTGCGGGCGGCCGCGTCGCCGGGGGCGGCGATGGTCTTTTCCTGCTTCGACGAGCGGGCGCGCAACGGATTTGCGACGCTGGCGGACGAAGCGGTCGGCCATTCGCCCGCGCCCGCCGCCGGTTACGAACCGGGCCCCTTCGCCTTTGCCGATTCGCATCGGGTGGGGGCATGGCTGGAACAGGCCGGATGGGCGCTGGAGGCCGCCGCGCGGGTCGATTTCGAATATGTCGTCGGGCAGGGTGCGGCGCCGGTCGAGGATGCGGTGGATTTCCTGTCCCGCATCGGCCCGGCGGCGCGGGCGATGGCGACCGCCGCCCCGGACGAGCGGGAACGGATCGCGGCGGCGCTGCACGAGGGGCTGTCCCATCACCGGACCGGCGACCAGGTGGCCCTGCCGGCCTCCGCCTGGATCTGGCGGGTAAGGGCGGGAGCGGCCTGAGCCACCGGTCCATGGCCGCATTCCGGCGGCCTTTGGGCCTTGCGGTCGGTCTGGCGCGTTACCCCGCCCGCATCATGGGGAACAGGCATGACGATCATCGTCCATCATCTCGAAAATTCGCGGTCGCAACGCATCCTGTGGATGCTGGAGGAACTCGACCTGCCCTATGCGGTGAAACGCTATCGGCGCGACCGCACGACGATGCTGGCTCCGCGCGAGCTGCGCGCGGTCCATCCGCTCGGCAAATCGCCGGTGATCGAGGATGACGGCATGGTGATCGCCGAGACGGGGGCGATCATCGAATATCTGGTCGGCAAGGCCGATGGCCGCCTGGGCCCGCCTGCGCACCGCGACGCGGTGCAACGCTGGCGCTTCTGGCTGCATTATGCCGAGGGCTCGCTGATGCCGCCCCTGTTCGTCCTGCTCGTGCTCAGCCGCATTCCCGTGCTGGGCAAGGCGGCGATCAAGCGGTTCATGCCGATGATCGACCGGCATCTCGACTATGTCGAAAGCGAACTCACCCATTCGCCCTGGTTCGCGGGCGACCAGTTCACCGCCGCGGACATCATCATGAGCTTCCCGCTAGAGGCGGCGCGGTCGCGGGCGGGGCTGAACGAAAGCCGCCCCGCGACGATCGCTTGGCTGGAACGCATCCACGCCCGCCCCGCCTATCAGGTCGCGCTCGCCAAGGGCGGCCCCTATGCCTATGCCTGATAGGGACGATCCCGCTCGGCCATAGGGGGCAGGACCGCCCCCCGGATGGCGGGCGGGGGGATTAATGCCCCCCGATCTGCCGGAAGCTGTCGGGGGCGGGCTGGGCCGGATGTCCCGACGGTGCGCGGAGCGACTCGACATCGACCGGCTCGGGCGCGTCGAGCGGCCCCTCCCACTTCGCGATGACCGCGCTGGCCACCGCATTGCCGATCACATTGGTCGCCGACCGGCCCATGTCGAGGAAATGGTCGACCGCCAGGATCAGCAACAGCCCCGCCTCGGGAATGTGGAACATCGGCATCGTCGCCGCGATCACCACCAGCGAGGCACGCGGCACGCCCGCAATCCCCTTCGACGTGACCATCAGGACCAGCAGCATGGTGATTTGCTGCCCGATCGACAGGTCGATGCCGTAAGCCTGGGCGATGAACAGCGACGCGAACGTCATGTACATCATCGACCCGTCGAGGTTGAACGAATAGCCCAGCGGCAGCACGAAGCTGGCGATGCGCGGCGGCACGCCGAACCGGTCCAACCCCTCCAAGATGCGCGGATAGGCGGCCTCGGACGAGGCGGTCGAAAAGGCCAGGATCAACGGCGCGCGGATATGCGACAAAAGCTCGCGGATGCGCCCGCCGATGAACAGCGTCGCGACGGCGATCAGCACCACCCAGAGCAGCAGCAGCCCGAGATAGAAGCTGCCCATGAACACCGCGAGATTGCCGATGACTCCCGGCCCCCGCTCGGTCAGCGTGCCCGCAACCGCGCCGAACACGGCCAGCGGCGCCAGGCGCATGACATAATCGGTCACCTGCAACATGACCGCGACCAGCGCATCGACCGCGCGGACCAGCGGCGCGGCGCGTTCGCCGACCGCGGTGATAGCCACGCCCAGGAACAGCGATCCGATGACGATCTGCAACACCTCGTTGGTCGCCATCGCCTCGACCAGCGAGGCGGGGACCAGATGGGTGACGAATTTCTGGAGGTCGAACCCGGTCTTCACCACCCCGCTATCGGCGGTGACCGCGGGCAGCGGCAGGTTCAGGCCGACGCCCGGATGCAGCAGGTTGACCAGGATCATGCCCAGGCTGAGCGAGACCAGGCTGGCCGAGATGAACCAGGCGAGCGAGCGAAAACCGATCCGCCCCAATGCCTTGGTATCACCCATCTGCGCGATGCCCGAGACCAGGGTGGCGAAGACGAGTGGTGCGATGATCATCTTGATCAGCCGCAGGAACAGGCCGGTGACGATCGCGAAATAGCCGGCGATCGTCTTCAATTCGGCGGCCGCCGCGGCGCTGCCGTCGTCGAGCGACAGGTTGAGCGCCAGTCCGACGACGAGCCCGAGAACCAGCCCGATGAAGATGTACAAGGTCAGCCGCTTGGCCATGCATACCCCAATATAGATTACGCGCGCGAGCCAAGGGCATTGCGGCGCTCAGGTCAAGAATTCTATCGTCGCGGTCATGCAGACCCCGATGTCCCGCCGCGCCGTGCTCGCCGCCGCCGCCCTGCCGCTCCTCGTCCGCCCCGGCCTGTTGCGCGCGGCCGAACCCGATCTGGCGGGGCTGTCCGACATGACCGGCGGCGCGGTGCCGATTGGCGCGCAGGAGCGGGCCCGGCGGCTGTCCCGCGCACAGGCGCTGATGAAGGCGAACGGCATCGGCGCGCTCCTGATCGAGCCGGGATCGACCATGGTCTATTTCACGGGCGTCCAATGGTGGCGCAGCGAGCGGCTGACCGCCGCGATCCTGCCGGTCGAGGGCGAGCCGTGCATCGTCACCCCGTTCTTTGAGGAACCCTCGGTCCGTGAGACGCTGGCCGTGCCCGCCGAGATACGGGTGTGGCAGGAGGACCAGAACCCGCTCGCCATCGTCGCGGGCTTCCTGCGCGACCGCAAGCTGGCGGGCCGTCCGGTGGGGATCGAGGAAACGGCGCGCTTCTTCGCCTTTGACGGGTTGCGACAGGTGTTGCCGGGGGCGCGGCTCGTCTCGGCCAATCCGGTCGTGCGCGGGTGCCGGATGATCAAGGCCCCCGCCGAGATCGCGCTGATGCAACTCGCGACCGATGTGACGATGGCGGCCTATCGCTGGCTCCACCCGCGCGTCGAGGCGGGGATGACCGGCGCGGAGATCGGCGCGCTGATGAGCGCCGCGACGCGCAAGCTGGGCGGCAGCCCGGAGTTCAGCATGGCGTTGATCGGCGAAGCCTCCGCCTATCCGCATGGCAGCCGCCAGGTGCACCGGGTGGCGCAGGGGCAGGTCGTGCTGATGGACTGCGGCTGCACGGTGCACGGCTATCAGTCCGATGTGTCGCGAAGCTGGGTCCATGGCGCGGCGACCGCCGAGCAGCGCAAGGTCTGGGATCTGGTTGCCAAGGGGCAGCAGGTGGCGCGGGCGGCGGCGCGGATCGGCGCCCCGGCGGGCAGCATCGACGACGCGGTGCGCCGGTTCTACGAGGAGCAGGGCTTCGGCCCCGGCTATCGCCTGCCCGGCCTGTCGCACCGGACGGGGCACGGCATCGGCCTGGACGGGCACGAGCCGGTCAATCTGGTGCATGGTGAGGCGACACCGCTGGCGCCCGGCATGTGCTTTTCGAACGAACCCGGCCTGTATCTGCCCGGCAATTTCGGCATCCGGATCGAGGATTGCTTCCACATGACGGAAAGCGGGCCGGTCTGGTTCTCGACGCCGCCCACCTCGCTCGATGCGCCGATCGGATGATCGCCGAACTGGACGCGCGTGGCTATGCCCTTTGGCCGTCGCGACTGGATCGGGGCGAGCTTGCCGAACTGGCACGGCTTTTCAGTGACTGGCCCGAGGGGCGCCCCGGACAGCGGATCGATCCCGCGCGGGTCGCGCGTCTCGGGGGTGTTCGGCGGCTCTGTGCCGCCATGGTGCCGGTGATCGGCCAGGGCGCGCGGCCGGTTCGCGCGATCCTGTTCGACAAGCAGGACGGCGGGAACTGGGCGCTGGGCTGGCATCAGGATCGCACGATCGAAGTGGTGGAGCGGCGAGAGGTTCCGGGTTTCGGGCCGTGGACGGTCAAGCAGGGCCGGGTCCATGTCGCGCCGCCGGTGTCGCTGTTGGAGCGGATGGTGACGGTGCGCCTCCATCTCGATCCGGTCGATGCGGACAATGCGCCGCTGCTCGTCGCGCCGGGGTCCCACCGGCTGGGCCTGATCGCGGAGGATGCCATATCCGGCGTGGTCGACCGACTGGGTGACGATGCCTGTCTGGCCGGGGCAGGCTCGGTGTGGCTGTACCGGACGCCGATCCTTCACGCCTCCGCGCGGTCGGCACCGGGGCGGCGTCGACGGGTGTTGCAGATCGATCTGTCTGCGGAGAGCTTGCCCGGCGGCCTGTCCTGGAGCACGGATGGCGAAGGGAGGGCATGATGAGCGCCGATTTGATCGGCGCATTGCTGGTCGGGTTCGCCAACGGCCTTCTGGGCACCGCCATTTTCTGCGCCTTTGCCCATTGGCTGCTTGGCCGGGTGTTCGATGTGGCCGATCCACGATTGCCCGCCTTTCTGTTCGTCCTGGGCCTGACGCTGGGGCGGTTCGAGGATGCGGCGGACATGGCGGGGCATCCGGTGGGGCGGCTGATCGGCGATATGCTGGGTTTCGCTATGATCTGGTATCTGTGGTGGCGTCGTCCTGCGGTCCGGGCCGATGCGATGGAACGCCCCTGACGCGCGGGCGCTTGAGCGCGCGCGAAACCTCGCCTAAGTCGCGTGCATGACCTCGACCAACGACATCCGCCGCGGCTTTCTCGACTATTTCGGAAGCGAAGGGCACCAGATCGTGCCTTCCGCACCGCTCGTGCCGCAGAACGACCCGACGCTGATGTTCGTGAATGCGGGCATGGTGCCGTTCAAGAACGTGTTCACCGGCCTGGAATCGCGCCCCTATTCGACTGCGACCAGCTCGCAGAAATGCGTGCGCGCCGGGGGCAAGCATAACGATTTGGACAATGTCGGCTATACCGCGCGGCATCACACCTTCTTTGAAATGCTGGGCAATTTCTCGTTCGGCGACTATTTCAAGGAACAGGCGATCACCCATGCCTGGACCCTGCTGACCAAGGTCTGGGGTATCCCGGCCGAAAAGCTGACCGCCACCGTCTATCACACCGATGACGAGGCGTTCGCGCTGTGGAAGAAGATTGCGGGCCTGCCCGATAACAAGATCATCCGCATCCCGACCAAGGACAATTTCTGGGCGATGGGTGAGAATGGGCCGTGCGGTCCGTGCTCCGAAATCTTCTACGACCACGGCGACCATATCTATGGCGGCCCTCCCGGCAGCCCGGAAGAGGATGGCGACCGATTCGTCGAGATCTGGAATCTGGTCTTCATGCAGTTCGAGCAGGAAGCCAATGAGATCGTCGGCGAGCTGCCCAAGAAGTCGATCGACACCGGCATGGGGCTTGAGCGGATCGCGGCCGTGCTCCAGGGCGTGCACGACAATTACGACACCGACACCTTCAAGGCGCTGATCGCCGCGTCGTGCGAACTGACCCACACCAAGGCCGAGGACGGTCAGAAGGCGTCGCACCGCGTGATCGCCGACCATCTGCGCTCGGCGGGTTTCCTGGTCGCCGACGGCGTGCTGCCCGCCAATGAAGGGCGTGGTTACGTGCTCCGCCGGATCATGCGCCGCGCGATGCGGCACGCGCATCTGCTGGGCGCCAAGGAGCCGTTGATGCACCGGCTGGTCCCGGCGCTGGTGTCGGAGATGGGCGCGGCCTATCCCGAGCTGGTCCGCGCGCAGCCGCTGATCGAGGCCACGTTGAAGCAGGAGGAAACCCGCTTCCGCCAGACGCTGGACAAGGGCCTGAAGCTGCTCGACGAGGCGACGGCGGGCATGGCCCCCGGCGCGACGCTGGCGGGCGAGACGGCGTTCAAGCTCTATGACACCTATGGCTTCCCCTATGACCTGACCGAGGACGCGCTGCGGGCGCAGAACCTGTCGGTCGACCGGGCTGGCTTCGACGCCGCCATGGCCGAGCAGAAGCGCGCCGCGCGCGCCGCCTGGAAGGGCTCGGGCGCAAAGGCGTCGGACGATGTCTGGTTCGACATCGCCGAAGAGACGGGCTCGACCGAGTTCCTCGGCTATGCCTCCGACACCGGTGAGGGCGAAGTGCTGGCGCTGGTCAAGGACGGCGCGCGGGTCGACAGCGCGGCGGCGGGCGAGAGCGTCGCGATCATCGTCAACCAGACGCCCTTCTATGGCGAGAGCGGCGGCCAGGTCGGCGATACCGGCACCATCTCCAGCGACGCCGGGCTGAAGGCGGTCGTCACCGACACGTCCAAGCAACTGGGCCGCGTCTTCGTCCACAATGCCGAAATCCAGGAAGGCGGGATCAAGGTCGGCGACAGCGTGAAGCTGGCGATCGACACCACCCGCCGCGCCGCGATCCGTGCCAACCACTCGGCGACGCATCTGCTGCACGAGGCGCTTCGCCAGCGGCTGGGCACGCATGTCGCGCAGAAGGGCTCGATGGTCGCGCCCGAACGCCTGCGCTTCGACTTTTCGCAGCCGGTCGGCATGACCGCCGACGACATTGCCGAGGTCGAGGCACGCGTGAACGAACAGGTGCGCGGCAACGGCCCCGTCGTCACCCGGCTGATGACGCCCGACGAGGCGATCGAAATGGGCGCGATGGCGCTGTTCGGCGAGAAGTACGGCGACGAGGTGCGCGTCGTGTCGATGGGCGAGGATGCCGACGGCACCTACAGCCTCGAACTCTGCGGCGGCACGCATGTCGGTGCGCTGGGCGAGATCGGTGTGTTCAAGATTGTGTCCGAAGGCGCGGTGTCGAGCGGCGTGCGCCGGGTCGAGGCGCTGACCGGTGAGGGCGCGCGCGCCTATCTGTCGCACCGTGACGACATGCTGAAGGCCGCCGCCGCGACGCTGAAGACCACGCCGGACGAGGTACCCGCGCGAATCGCGGCTTTGGTCGAGGATCGCCGTCGCCTGGAGCGCGAACTGGCCGAGGCCAAGAAGGCGCTGGCGATGGGCGCCGGGGCCGGAGGGGCTGCCGCCGGACCCGAGCAGATCGGTGACGTCGCGTTCATCGGCCAGGTGCTCGACGGCTTCGAGGCCAAGGGGCTGCGCAGCGCGGTGGACGACGCCAAGCAGCGGCTCGGCGGTTCGGGTGTCGCGGTGATGGTCGCGATCAACGATGGCCGCGCCTCGGTCGCGGTCGGCGTCACCGACGACCTGACGGCCCGGCACAATGCGGTCGAGCTGCTGCGCAAGGCGGTGGCGGCGCTGGGCGGGCAGGGCGGCGGCGGCCGTCCCGACATGGCGCAGGGCGGCGGGCCGGACGGCACCAAGGGTACCGAGGCGGTTCAGGCGGTACGGGACGCGCTGGCCGGCTGAACGTAGCCAAGGGGGGCAGGTCGATGCGAGGAACGGTTCTTACGTCGTTGGCATGGCTTGCTTCCCTGGGCGGGGCGTCGATCGCCCTGCCGCTGGAGGCGCAGACCGGCGCATCGCCCGCCGATCCGGTCGTGGTGACCGCCCGGCCGCTGCCGCCCCGGCGAGAGACGTTGCGCTGGTTTGGCGCGATTTCGGGCTATCCCGATGGCGACGCGCCGCTGTCGCGGCTGACCGAACCCCTGTGCATCGCCAGCTCCGGCCTGGCGGCCAAGGCCGCGCTGCCGGTCGCCGACCGCATATTGGGCCATGCCGAGCGGCTGGGCATTCGGCTGGGCGGCGACAAATGCCGCCCCAATGTCCTGATCCTGTTCGTCGACAATGGCGCGCAGCAGGTCGCATGGCTGATCGATCACCGGCCCGGCATCTTCGGTGACCTCCCCTTCGCCGATGTCCGGGCGATGGCGAAGGACAAGGGCCCGGTCCATGCCTGGCACATGACCGCGATCACCAGCCGCGACGGTGACCAGCTGGTCCCGGGCGCCAACAATATTCCGACCCTCAACATCCCCAGCGCCAGCCGGATCACCCTGCCCACCAAATCGCATATCGCGGCGGCGGTGGTGATGATCGACCGGGATGCGGTGAACGGCAAGACGATCCACCAGATCGCCGATTATGCCACGATGCGCGCGCTGGCGGTGGTCCGGCCGCGCAGGACCGAGGGGATCTCGACGATCCTGACCCTGTTCGACGAGCAGGCGGCGCCGGAAGGGCTGACCCCGTTCGACTGGGGCTATCTGCGCGGGCTGTATGCGGGGCAGGGCAACCAGAGGCCCGGCTTTCAATATGCGGCGATGGCGCGGTTCGTGGACGAGGAAATCAACGCCGGAGGCAAGACACCGTGACCGCGCCCAACGGACGCCGGGACCTGACCGCCGGGCCGATCGGCCGCACCCTGTTGCTGTTCGCGCTGCCGACGCTGGGATCGAGCATCCTGCAATCGCTCAACGGGTCGATCAACGCGATCTGGATCGGCCAGTTTCTGGGCGAGCGCGCGCTGGCCGCGACCACCAACGCCAATATCATCATGTTCCTGCTGGTCGCGGCCACCTTCGGCTTCGGCATGGCGGCGACCATCCTGATCGGCCAGAATATGGGCCGCCGCGATATCGATGCGGTGCGCCGGGTGCTGGGATCGGCGCTGGGGCTGTTCGCGGTCATCTCGACCCTGACGGTCGGGATCGGCTGGTGGGCGGCGCCCGCCATCCTGCGCGCGCTGGCGACCCCGACGGAGGTCTATCCGCTCGCGCTCGCCTATCTGCGGGTGATCTTCGTCGCGATGCCACCGGGGTTCATCAGCGTGCTGCTGACCATGGCGCTGCGCGGGGTGGGGGATTCGATCACCCCGCTCAAGTTCATGGCGTTGGGCTCGGTGCTCGATGTCGTGCTGAACCCGGTCTTCATCCTGGGGCTGGGGCCCGCCCCGGCGCTGGGGATCGAGGGGTCGGCGGTCGCGACGCTGATCGCCAATGGCGGCTCGCTGCTGGCGCTGGTCGCCTATCTCTATGCCAAGGACCTGGTCATCCGGCTGCGCGGGGCGGAGTGGCGCTATCTGATCCCCACGCCCGAATTGCTGAAGACGATCCTGGTCAAGGGCTTTCCGATGGGGCTCCAGATGCTGGTCGTCTCCACCTCGGCGCTGGCGATGATGGGGCTGGTCAACCGGCACGGCACCGCGACCACGGCGGCCTATGGCGCGGCGAACCAGCTCTGGACCTATATCCAGATGCCCGCCATGGCGGTGGGCGCGGCGGTCAGCGCCATGGCGGCGCAGAATATCGGCGCGGGGCAATGGGATCGGGTGGGCCGGATCACCCAGGCGGGCCTGCGCATGAACCTGCTGCTGACCGGGGCGCTGGTGGCGCTCGTCACCCTGCTCGACCGACATGTCCTGTGGCTGTTCCTGGGCAGCGAGCCCGGCGCGATCGCCATCGCCGCGCGGATCAATCTGATCGGCGGGTGGAGCTTCATCCTGTTCGGCGTCTCGATGGTGCTGGCGGCGACGGTGCGCGCCAACGGGGCGGTCGTCGGGCCGCTGGTCATCCTGGCCATCTCGATGTTCCCGGTCCGCTTCGGCCTGGCCAATGCCTTCGCGCCGATGCTGGGCGCGGATGCGATCTGGTGGAGCTTCCCGGCGGGCTCGCTCGCCTCGATGCTGATGACGATCGCCTATTACCGGCATGGCGGCTGGCGCAAGGGCAGGCTGGCTCAGGCGACCACCCCGCAGGAATGTGAAGAACAGGCACTGGCCGAGGGGCAGCCGACCAACAAGGCGATGCCGGTCGGCTGACGATCAGGCCGGGGCCATCACCTCGATGATCCCCGGTGCGATCCTGGCCGTGACGGGCGTGTGCGCCAGCACCTCGCCATCGATCGAGATGGGCAGCGGCGGGATGGTGTTGATCCGGATCGCGCGGCCCCGGAACTCGCGCACCTTTTCCTTGCGATAGTCGCTGCGCAGGATGCTGGCCGCCCAGTTGACGATCAGGCGCCGCTTCACATGGCCGCACACCGCCTGGACCACGATCTCGCCCGAATCGACCGACGCCGATTCCACCAGCTCGGTGCCGCCATGATAGGGCCCGTTGGAGATGCGGACCTCGACCACGCGCAGCCTTTCGCGCGTTCCGTTCTGTTCGACGATCAGGGTGAAGGGGCGGAAGCGCAGGAACTGATAGGCCGCCCAGCCGAGATAGCCCAGCCGCCCCGCCACCTTCTTGAGCTTGTGCGGCACCGTCTCGGCGATCTTGGGGCTCATCCCCATCGCGGCGCAATTGGCGTAATAGTCGTTGTCGATCATGCCCAGGTCGATCCGGCGGGGCCGGCCGGTCCGGATCACCTCCACCGCCCCCTCGATATCGAGCGGGATGTCCAGCGAGCGCGCGAAGCTGTTCGCGGTGCCCAGCGGCAGCACGCCCAGCATCACGTCATGCCCGACCATCAAGTCGACCAGCCCGCTGATCGTGCCGTCGCCGCCGCCCAGGATCAGCAGGTCGGGCTTGGCCGCCAGCAGTTCGCGGACGGTGGGCTCCAGATCCTCCGGATCCTCGACCGCGCGCGCATCGACCGGATAGGGCAGGCCCGACATGGCCTTGCAGGCCCGCTCGAACAGCGCCTGTCCGCGCCGCGACTTGGCGTTCACCACCATCGCCGCCGATCGTATCTCTCTCAAGACGGATTTCCTTTCGCCCCCGGAACGCTTGCATGCAACGCTTGGCAAGCGCGGTCCGATCCCCCAAATGCGGACAATCATGACGGCATCCTACCCCGCGCTTCGCCTTCGCCGCACCCGAGCTTCCCAGTGGAGCCGGCGGCTTCACGCCGAAACGGTGCTGACCCCGGCCGATCTGATCTGGCCGCTGTTCGTGACCGAGGGGCAGGGGGTGGAGGAACCGATCGCCAGCCTGCCCGGCGTGTCGCGCTGGTCGCTGGACGGCATCGTGGCGCGCGCCAAGGAGGCGGAGGCGCTGGGCATTCCCTGCCTGGCGCTGTTCCCCAACACCCCCTCGCACCTGCGCACCGATGACGGGCGAGAGGCGCTGAACCCCGACAATCTGATGTGCCGGGCGATCGCGGCGATCAAGGACGCGGTGCCGGATATCGGCGTGCTGACCGACGTGGCGCTCGATCCCTATACGACGCATGGCCATGACGGGCTGGTCGATGCGGCGGGCTATGTCGTCAACGACCGCACCGCCGACGCGTTGGTCCAGCAGGCGCTGACCCAGGCACGCGCGGGCTCGGACGTGATCGCACCGTCGGACATGATGGACGGCCGCATCGGGCTGATCCGCGCGGCGCTGGAGGCCGAGGGCTTCGTCAACGTCCAGATCATGGCCTATGCCGCCAAATATGCCAGCGCCTTTTACGGCCCGTTCCGCGACGCGGTGAACACGCGCGGGCTGTTGAAGGGCGACAAGCGTACCTATCAGATGGACTCCGCCAATGCCGAGGAGGCGCTGCGCGAGGTCGCGCTCGATCTGGCCGAGGGCGCGGACAGCGTGATGGTCAAGCCGGGCCTGCCCTATCTGGACATCATCCGCCGCGTGAAGGACGAATTCCGCGTGCCGACCTTCGCCTATCAGGTGTCGGGCGAATATGCGATGATCGAGACGGCGGTGGCGGCGGGCGCGGCGGACCGCGATGCGATGGTGCTGGAGACGCTGATGGCGTTCAAGCGCGCCGGATGTTCGGGCGTGCTGACCTATCATGCCGCCCATGCCGCCCGGCTGCTGAACGGCTGAGCCGGATCATCGCCATTTCCCGGTCCGGCCGCTTGCCCGCGCTACTGGTGCGCGCGCTGTTCGTGGCGACGATCCTGACGGGATCGTTCCTGCTGTTCCTGGTCCAGCCGATGGTCGCGCGCATGGCGCTGCCCCGGCTGGGCGGCGCGCCCGCCGTCTGGAACTCAGCGATGCTGGTCTATCAGGCGCTGCTGCTCGGCGGCTATGCCTATGCCCATGCGCTGGGCCGATGGCGGCCACGGGTGCAGGCGGCGGTGCATGTCGGGGTGCTGGCGGCGGCGGCCTTGTGGCTGCCGATCGGGCTGATCGCGGTCGACCTGCCTGCCAATGCCGAGCCGACCCTGTGGGTGCCCTGGCTGCTGGGACTGTCGATCGGGCCGCTGTTCTTCGCCGTGTCCGCGCAGGCGCCGCTGATCCAGCGCTGGTTCGCGCTCGCCGCGCCGGGGCGTGACCCTTATGTGCTCTACGCGGCCTCCAATCTGGGGAGCTTTGCCGGGCTGATCGCCTATCCGCTGCTGGTCGAGCCCGCCATGGCGCTGCGGGGGCAGAGCCTGATGTGGAGCATCGGCTATGGCCTGCTCGCCTGCCTGGTGCTGGCCTGCGCGGCGCGACTGCCCGCGACCGGGCATAAGGCCGAGGGCATCCCCACGCCGACGCCTGCACCCGGATGGCGGCGGCGCGCGCTGTGGACCGCGCTGGCGGCGGTGCCCTCGGGGCTGGTGCTGGCGACCTCGACCTATATCACCACCGACATCGTCGCGATGCCGCTGCTATGGGTGTTGCCTCTGGGGCTCTATCTGCTGAGCTTCATCCTCGCCTTTGCCGCGCGGCGCGGAGTCGCGGACATGCTGACCCGGATCGCGCCGGTCACGCTGCTGCTGTTCGGCGGGGTCATCATGGGCGGCTATCCGCAGCGGCCCTATTTCAACGTCGCCGTCGCGCTGATGCTGTTGTTCATGGTGTCGGTCGCGCTGCACACCGCGCTGTACCGCGCGCGGCCGGCGGTCGACCGGCTGACGGGCTTCTATCTGTGGATGGCGGTCGGCGGGGCACTGGGCGGCGTGTTCACGGGGCTGGTGGCGCCGGTCCTGTTCGACTGGACCTATGAATATCCCCTGCTG
The DNA here is from genome assembly GCF_031453175.1 of Sphingomonas sp. SORGH_AS_0870. NCBI lineage: Bacteria > Pseudomonadati > Pseudomonadota > Alphaproteobacteria > Sphingomonadales > Sphingomonadaceae > Sphingomonas > Sphingomonas sp. SORGH_AS_0870. The sequence continues at coordinate 2,942,678 of NZ_JAVIYW010000002.1, read as the reverse complement.
ATCCTGGCGGCGGGGATGCTGATCCCGCAGCAGTTCATGACCGCATCCCTGCGCGACCTGTGGCGGCGGCATCACCGGACCATGCTGGTCGCGTTGGCGATCGTGGTGGGCGTGCTGCTCGACCTGCGGCTGGTCGGCTCTCCGGCCTGGTTCGGCGAGGACCGGCAGGGCTTGGCGTTCCTGGTCATCGCGGCGCTGGGCTTCCTGACGATCGGCGCGCGGACGGGGTTCGTCCTGCTGCTGGCGGGGGCGCTGGTGCTGTTCGGCGGCTATCGCGCGCTGTCCCTGTCGATGGAGCACGACGCGCGGATGCGCAGCTATTTCGGCGTCTATACGGTCCGCGACGGGCCGGGCTATCGCGAGCTGGACCATGGGGCGACCGTGCATGGCATCCAGCTGCGCGGCTCGGCGGAGCGGGAGCGGACGCCGACCACCTATTACGCCCCCTATTCCGGGGTCGGCCGCGCGATGCGGGCCGCGCCCTTGCTTTACGGTCCGGGCGCGCGGATCGGCGTCGTCGGATTGGGGACGGGGACGCTGGCCTGCTATGCCCGGCCGGGGCAGCATTGGCGCTTCTACGAGATCGATCCGGTCATCGTCCGCATCGCGCGCGACACCGGCCAGTTCACCTATCTGCGGCGGTGCCAGCCCGATCCGGTGATCCGCATCGGCGATGCGCGCATCCGGCTGGCGGCGGAGGCCCCGGACAGCCTCGACCTGCTGGCGCTCGACGCCTTTTCGTCCGACGCGGTGCCCGCGCATCTGCTGACGCGGGAGGCCTTTGCGACCTATGCGCGGGTGCTGTCCCGCCGGGGGCTGCTGCTGATCCATATCTCCAACCGCTTCGTCGATCTGGAGCCGCTGGTCGCGGCGGCGGCGCGCGACGGCGGATGGGCGGTGCGCAAGCTGGCCTATGCGCCCACCGACCTGGACCGAGAGGCGGAGGCGACCGGATCGGTCTGGCTGGCGCTGTCCCGCGATGTGGACATGCTGGCCCGGCTGGCGGCGCAGGGCGGCGACTGGCGCCGGGTCGCTGCGCCCAGGGGGCTGGCCGCGTGGACCGACGATTATTCGACGGTCCTGCCCTTCATCCGCAACTTCTAAGCGACGTTCAGCCCGCGGGCAGGCTGGCCGACAGGGCCTTGATCTGTTCGCCCTGCCGCGTGTTCGCCTCGACCGCGCGTGTCCTGAGCGCGGTGAGCGCGGGATAGTCCGCCTCCAGCGCCGCCGCGCGCGCGATCGCCCGGTCGTCAATCTCGGTCAGCAAGCCCGAGGTGCGCGCCCGGATCTCGTCGAGCGCGGCAAGATCGGTCTGCGCGGTCAGCCAGGCATCGCTGCCCACCGTCTGCCCGCGCCCCTTGGCGGCACTGGCCCGCGCCTGGTCATAGGCCTTGGCGAATTCGTCCTGGATGCCGTCCAGCCGCCCCGCCAGCTGCGCGATCTGCGCATCGAGCGCGGGGTCGGGCCTGGCCTCGGGCGTCTCCACCTCGGGCTCGGCAAAGCCGCGCTTCTCGACCGGCCGCACCGCCAGCGAGGGATAGGCGGCGGTGTCGCGCGAACATCCCCCCAGCAAACCGGCGGACATCAGGCCGAGTGCGAGGAGGGGGCGGGCGGTCTTGCGAAAGCGGAACTGGGTCATCGTCGCCCATCCTAGCCGTGGAAGCGGCCGGTGGAAAATGCCCGGCACGGCAAAGCGGACCCGATTGCAAGAAAATGTGGATAAGTGTTTTTTGTATATTGCCACGATCGGAAACCGCTTCTATCAGCCCACCTCCACAGCGCGCCCGTAGCTCAGCTGGATAGAGCATCAGACTACGAATCTGAGGGTCGGACGTTCGAATCGTTCCGGGCGCGCCAGTGGATCACATAACAGGTCTTCACGACCTCATGCGCGCCCGTAGCTCAGCTGGATAGAGCATCAGACTACGAATCTGAGGGTCGGACGTTCGAATCGTTCCGGGCGCGCCACTTTCCCCTTGGGAAAGCAGGGAGATACAGGGGCGGCGAGAGCTGCCCCTTTTTCTTTGCTAGCAGCTTTCGAGCAGATTTCTAACGAGCGGCTTGTTCGCGCCCTTCCGCGAACCGGGGCAGCTTCTTACCTTCCAAGGACAGGGAGAAGCGTATGCCACACAAGATTTTTCTGAGTCACAACCATAACGATAAGCCGCTCGTGGAAGCGGTGGCGGTCAAGCTCGCGTCCATTTTCGGGCAAGACCAAGTTTTTTACGACTCTTGGTCGATTAGGCCTGGCGATGGGATCATCGACCAGATGAACAAGGGGCTGGAGGCTCCCGAGTTCGTGTTCTTCTTTGTGTCGAAGAACAGCCTCGCCAGCGGCATGGTGGCGCTGGAATGGCAGAACGCGCTCTACTCAGCCTCGAAGGGGAAAACGCGGATCGTGCCGGTGCGGCTCGACGGAAGCGAGATGCCGGCGGTGCTCAAGCAGACGCTGTTCATAGACATGCACACGATTGGGCTTGAAGCCGCTCTCGCGCAAATTGTTAGCGTCACTCAGGGCAACGCCTCGTTTACGCCTCAGCATAGCGGCTTCTCAAATCTGTCCTACACAAAGTCGGTCAGTTCGACGGGTGACGTGGAAGTAGTCGTCCGTGCATCCCACTTGATGGAGCCCAATCCCCGTTTCGTTCTCGTCGTCACCAATCCAGAAGAGGAGGTGCTTGGTAGCATCGTTGGCGAGGACACAATCGTGATGGGATACAACAAGGACACCTTCACTGCGGCCGATGGTTCGAAAGCTCATGGAATTTTACTATATGCCATGAGCCGAGCACTAACTCCCTCTCTTCCACTTCGTATGAAGATCGAAAAGCGCGGTTCTAGCCCAATCAACTTTATTGATGTATTCCACCAGAAGGGCGAGAAGGAGTGGGTACCGGTTCCCCGCGCGACGACTGGGTTGATCAACACAAAGATTTCGTAGCGTTGCAAGCTCGCGATTACCGGGCTTGTTTGCTGGCTATCCTAGATCACGTCCTTGCACGGGTCGCACATGCGCACCCGCGCCACGTCGGCGGAGAAGAACTGGCGGCGGCACCGCAGGCACGACCGCCAGCCCACGTGCCTGACCACGCGCGGCGGGTTGTGGTCAGTGTCCAGCCCGGCTCACGCCGGGTGCCGCCGTCCCACGGCCACTCGTTCCGGGCGCGCCATTTCTTCCTACATCGTCGTTACCGCCACCCCGCCGGGGGCCTGTCGTCGCGCTTCAGCGCCGGCGCAGCCATGGGCCGCGCCGACGCCGGTGCGGCTCAGCGCCAGCCGAGCGCGGGCGCGATGTGGCGCAGGATGTTCTCGATCACATGCGCGTTATACGCCACGCCTAGCTGGTTGGGCACGGTCAGCAGCAGCGTGTCCGCCTCGGCAATGGCTTCGTCGGCGCGGAGCTGTTCGATCAGCCGTTCGGGCTCGTCGGCATAGGATCGGCCGAAGACGGCGCGCATATTGTCGATGATGCCGACCTGGTCCTGGCTGTCGTCGCGCCCGAAATAGGCGCGGTCCTGGTCGGTGGTCAGCGCGAAGATCGAACGCGAGACCGACACCCGCGCGGGCCGGGCATGGCCCGCCGCCGCCCAGGCCTCGCGATAGGCGCGGATCTGCCTGGCCTGCTGGACATGGAAGGGCTCGCCGCTCTCATCGGCCTTTAGGGTCGAGCTTTGCAGGTTCATGCCGCGCTGTGCCGCCCAGATCGCGGTCGCGTTGGAGGCCGAGCCCCACCAGATCCGGTCGCGCAGGCCCGGCGAATGCGGCTCCAGCCGCAACAGGCCCGGCGGGTTGGGGAACATCGGGCGCGGATTGGGCTTGGCGAAACCCTGGCCTTTCAGCAGGTGCAGGAAGACCTCGGCATGGCGACGGCCGAGATCGGCATCGCTCTCGCCCTGGGCGGGACCATAGCCGAAATGCCGCCAGCCCTCGATCACCTGTTCGGGCGAACCCCGGCTGATGCCCAATTGCAACCGGCCGTTGCTGATCAGATCCGCCGCGCCCGCATCCTCGACCATGTAGAAGGGGTTTTCGTAGCGCATGTCGATGACGCCGGTGCCGATCTCGATCCGCGAGGTCCGCGCGCCGACGGCCGCGAGGAGCGGGAACGGCGAGGCGAGCTGCTGCGCGAAATGGTGCACGCGGAAATAGGCGCCGTCCGCGCCCAGTTCCTCGGCGGCGACCGCCAGGTCGATCGACTGGAGCAGCACGTCCTGCGCCGAGCGGGTGGCCGACTGGGGCGAGGGCGACCAATGGCCGAATGACAGAAATCCGATCTTCTTCATGCCCCCAAGATAGCGCGGGCATGGCCGCCTTGCACGGGGGGCTGGGGCACCGATCGGGAAACGCTGGGTTTTCCTGATCGGCGTAACCGGGGCTATCGGGTGCGCCAGCCCCGGTCGAGCGCCGCCCGCTCGCCATCGCGGTCGAGCGGCATGTCGGCCATCATGTCCTGCGCCGCCGCCATCAGCGCGGCGTCGGAGGAGCCTGCCTGCGCATAGCCGCCGCCGCGCTCGGGCGTGCTGCCTGGCATGGTCCGCTCTAGCGCCCAGCCGCGATCGGTGCGACAGGCGATGCCGTCGGCGGCGGCGGACTGGAAGACACGGCAATAGCCATTGTCCCGGTTGCGGAAGCTGACCGCGATCCGCACCGCACCCGCCGTCCCGCTGGGCTGCCGGTCGAGCGCCTTCGCCAGCGATCCGGCGGCATAGAGCCCGTCGGCATTCGCGGCGACCGGCCCCTGGTCCACCCGCTGCCCCAGCACGACGCCGATCACGAGACAGGCCGCCATCGCCGCGACCGAGCGCCACGGGGCCCCGGCCCAGCGCGACGGCGCGGGCGCGCGGGTCGGCAGGGCGACGACATTGGACCGCAGCAGCGCGGCCAGCCGGTCGGGCACGGGCTCGTCGGCGACCGGGGCATAGGCGCCCGACAGCGTCGCGCGGAGCCGCCGATGCCGCGCCACTTCCTCGCCCAGCGCGGGATCGGCGGCGATGGCGGCCTCGACGCGCTTGGCGGTCAGCGGATCGAGCGCGTCGTCGGCATAGGCCATCAGCATTTCGGGTTCGATCGTCATGCCGCTTCTCCCAGCCGCGCCATCAGCGCCTGTCGCCCGCGCACCAGCCGCGAGGTCAGGGTGCCCATCGGAATATCGAGTATCTCCGCCGCCTCCTTATAGGCCAGCCCTTCGACCAGGACGAGCGCCACCGCCTCGCGCTGTTCGTCGGGCAGGGCGCGCATCGCCGCCTCCACCTCGGTCAGCGCGACATGCGCCTCCGCCGCGCCCGGCGCGCCGACGCCCATCCCGGCATCCTCCGCGATGAAGGTCTCGGACGCGCGGCGGCGGGCGCGGGTGGTGTCGATCCAGGCGTTGCGCATGATGCGGTACATCCAACTGTCCAATCGCGTTCCAGGCTGCCAGGACGAGCGGGCGAGCAACGCCTTCTCGATCGTGACCTGCGCCAGATCGTCGGCATCGGCCGCGTCATGGGTGAGCGATCGCGCGAACCGCCGCAGACGCGGCAGCAGGGCCAACAACTCCTGTTCGAACGCAGCCAAGCCTGATTCCTTGTTTGTCAGGATGAAACGGGTGAGGAATGTCGTTTAATCCATGTCAGTGTCGATTTTGGCAATGGGGCCGGTTTCGGCGATGGGAGCGTGACGATGCGGCCGGTGATGATGGGTCTGGTGCTGGTGGCGGGCATGACGGCATGGGGGGCGGCCTCGGCACAGCTGCTGCCGGGCCTGCCCTCGCTGCCCGCCATGCCGGGGATCGGCGGCGGCCTGCCCGACATTCCCGGCCCCGATACGATCCTGTCCGAAGTCGGCCGCGTGTCGCGCGCGACGGTGGCGCGGCTGGACGCAGCGCGGCGGGCAGCCTTCGCGCAGCTGGTCCGCGATCACCCCGATGCGATCGTGCTCGATCCGCAGGGCTTTCCGGCGCGTGCGGGCGAGGTGGTGGTCGATTCGCCCAGCGAGACGCTGCTGAACGCGGCGGCGCGGTCGGGATATGGGGTGATCGCGCGCGAGGATGTGCTGGGCGTCGGCTTCGTGCGGTTGCGGCTGCCGCCGGGGCGGTCGCTGAAGGCCGCGCTGGACGAGCTCCGCGCGCTGGGGGGAGAGGTCAGCGCGGACCAGCTCCACCTGCCCAGCGGTGGCGGCCGCGCCCTCGCGATGATGCCGCTGGCGCAGCGCGGCGGGCAGGGGACGCTGGTCGGCGTGATCGATGGCGGGGTGGAAGGCGCGGCGGTGACGCAGGGTTTCGCAGCCGGAGCGCCGCGCGCCAACGACCATGGTACGGCGGTCGCCTCGCTGATCGCGGGCGGGCATGGCATCACCGGGTCGCTGCCGGGGGCGCGGATCGCCTCGGCCGATGTCTATGGCACCGACCCGGCGGGCGGCAACGCCACCGCCATCGCCCGCGCGCTGGGCTGGATGGTGCAACAGGGGGTGTCGGTCGCGACGATCAGCCTGGTCGGCCCCGCCAATCCGCTGCTGGCACGGGTGGTCGCGGCGGCACGGGCGCGCGGGCTGGTGATCGTCGCGGCGGTCGGAAACAACGGCCCCGCCGCGCCTCCGGCCTATCCGGCCTCCTATCCGGGCGTCATCGCGGTCACCGCCGTCGATGGCCGCAACCGGCGACTGATCGAGGCGGGGCAGGCGAGCCATGTCGACTATGCCGCGCCGGGGGCCGATATGCTGGCGGCGGGCGTGGGCGGGCGGCGGTTCAAGGTGCGCGGAACCTCCTTCGCCGCTCCGCTGGTCGCCGGGCGTATCGCGGCACTCTATCCGCGCCTCGATCCCGGAGCCATCGCGGCGGCGCTGGCGCGCGTCGACGCCTCGGCGGAGGATCTGGGGCCGCGCGGGCAAGATAAATTCTTTGGCCGTGGAATGGTTTGCAGGAATTGCCGCACATTTTCGCGATAAATTCGACAGCCGCCGGGATTAAACCCCGATGTCGCGCCGTTGTCTCCGCAGAAGAAAAGGAGAATGACGATGAAGACGCTTCTGTCCAGCACCGCGATGCTTGCCGTGGCTCTGATCGCGGCCCCCGTGTCGGCACAGCTGCTTGGGGGCAGCGGAGGACTTGGCGGCGGCCTGGGTGGTGCGCTCGGCGGAGCGACCGGCACCCTAAGCGGGGCTGCGGGCGGTACGCTGAACGGCACGCTGGATCAGGGCCGGATCGCCACCGAGGGCGCGACCCGCACGCGCGGTTCGGTCCGCGCCGATCGCGCCGTCGATACCCGTCGCGGCCGCGTGTCGGCCTCGGGCAATGCCTCGGGCGGATCGACGCTCGATAGCGCGACGCGGATCGGCGGCGCTTCGGGCGGCGGCAATGGCTCGGCCTCGGGATCGGTCGGCGGCGGGGTCGATGCGCAGCTGGTCGGCACCGACGCGGTTCGCGATGCGGCTGGTCGCGGGGTGAATGCGGTGGGGCGGGTCGCCGACGGCGCGCGCAGCACGGCGGGCGCAGTGGGACAGCGGGTGCGCGGCACGGCCGCCGGCCTGACCGAGCGTGCATCGAACCTCGGCACTATTGGCGGCAGCGCGGCCGGATCGGCCTCGGCCTTGGGCGGCAATGGCCTGTTGTCGGGCAATCTCGCCTTGGCCGGTAGCGGCGCGGCACGCAGCGGCGGCTTCCCGGTCAATCCCGGCATGGCGGTGACCGATGCCAAGGGGCGTGCGATCGGCGCGGTCCAGTCGGTCCGCACCAATGCGCAGGGCGCGGTCGACCGGGTGCTGGTGAAGGTCGGCAACCGGGTGGCCGATCTGCCCGCCGCCAATTTCTCGGGATCGGGACAGGTGCTGGTCTCGGCGATGGGCAAGGGCGCGGTGAAGAACGCCGCCGAATAAGCGCCACCCCTGCTCAAGCGATGCGCCCGGTCCCACGGCCGGGCGCATCATCGTATTTTAGGCAGGCACCCCTTGTGCGGCGGGCAGGGTGACGATGTCCGAGGATTCGGCCCACAGGTTGATGCCGCCATCCTCCGCCGCGCGGTCGATCGCGCCTTGCTCTTCCGGCGAGAAGTCGAGGTTCTTCACCGCATCGAGCGAGTCATCCAGCTGCTCGACGGTGCGCGCGCCGATCAGCGCCGAGGTGATGCGGGGATCGCGCAGGACCCAGGCGATCGCCATTTGCGCCAGCGTCTGGCCTCGCGCCTCCGCAATCGCGTTCAGCCGCCGGATCGCGGCCAGATTGTCCTCGGTCAGCAAAGTCTCGGACAGCGATCCGCCCCGGCTGGCCCGCGCATCCTGCGGCACGCCGTTCAGATATTTGGCGGTCAGCATCCCCTGCGCCAGCGGCGAGAAGGCGATGCAGCCCGTACCCAGTTCCTCCAGCGTGGCCAGCAGCTCGCGCTCGATCCAGCGATTGAGGATCGAATAGCTGGGCTGATGGATGAACAGCGGCACCTTCTCCTCCGCCAGCAGCGCCGCCGCCCGCCGGGTCAGTCCGGGTTCGTAAGAGGAAAGGCCGATATAGAGCGCCTTGCCCTGCCGGTGCAGCTGGACGAGCGCGCCGACCGTTTCCTCCAGCGGGGTGTCGGGATCGACCCGGTGCGAATAGAAGATGTCGACATAGTCCAGCCCCATCCGCTTCAGGCTCTGGTCGCAGCTGGCGATGAGATATTTCTTGGACGAGCCGATATCGCCATAGGGGCCGGGCCACATGTCCCATCCCGCCTTGGTCGAGACGATCAGCTCGTCGCGATGCGCGGCGAAGTCGCTGGCGAGGACACGGCCGAAATTCTCTTCGGCCGATCCGTAAGGCGGGCCGTAATTGTTCGCGAGGTCGAAATGGGTGACCCCCCGGTCGAAGGCGCGGCGCAGGATCGCCCGGCCGGTCTCGAACACGTCGGCGGCTCCGAAATTCTGCCATAGTCCCAGGCTGATCGCGGGCAGCTTCAACCCGCTTCGCCCACAGCGGCGATAGGGCATGCGACCGTCATAGCGCGCCGGATCGGCGGCATAGGGGGCGGGGAAGGGCATCGGGATCATCCTCTTTGACTTTGGCGGCCAGGATTAGGCGGCCGCGCGCGTGCCGCCAATCGCCTGGGATAAGCGGCGGCGTTTATCCGAGCAGCGTCGCCAGCCGCTCCAACCGCTCGGTCGGGTCGTCATGGCGCTCCTTGAGCAGATAGCGGCCGTCCTTCTCGACCAGCCCCTCCACCTGCGCCAGATCGGCATCCTCGCCATGCGGGGTCAGCGCGATCGCGGCCGGACCGGCATCGATGCGCGCAATGCCCAGTCCCCGCATCCGCTCGCGCAGCCGGGCGGTGGCGAGCAGGATGCGCGCATCCTCGGGCAGCGTGCCGAACCGGTCCTCCAGCTCCGCCTCGAACCCGTCGATCGCCGCATCGTCACGCAGCCGACCCAGTCGGGCATAAAGCGAAATGCGCAGATCCTCATCGGGTATCCAATCGTCGGGCAGCCGCCCCTCGACCCCCAGGCGCAGGTCCGGCGTCCAGCGCTCGACCGTCTCACCGCGCGCGGTGCGCAGCGCATCCTCCAGCAGTTGCTGGTACAGCTCGACGCCGATCAGCCGCATATGCCCGGCCTGGGTATCGCCCAGCAGCTCGCCCGCGCCGCGCATGTCGAGGTCGCGCGCACTGATCGCGAACCCCGCGCCCAGCCGGTCGAACGCCTCCAGCGTGCGGAGCCGCTTCAGCGTGCGCGGGGCGATGGCGTCCTCCGCCTCGGTGAACAGCAGCACCTGGCCCCGCCGGTGACCGCGCCCGACCCGGCCGCGCAGCTGGTGGAGCTGGGACAGGCCGAAGCGGTCGGCATGGACGATCGCCATGGTGTTGGCGCGGGGGACGTCCAGCCCCGCCTCAATGATGTTGGTCGCCAGCAGCACGTCGCCATCGCCCCGGCCGAAGCGGACCATCACGTCATCGATCTCGGCGGCGGGCAATTTGCCATGGGCCTGGAGGACCTCCAGCTCGGGGACCAGCATGGCCAGCCGCTCGGCCAGCGGGGCCATGTCGGCGATGCGCGGCACCACGACGAAGCTCTGTCCGCCGCGCGACCGTTCGCGCAGCAGCGCGGCGCGCAGCGTCTCGGGCGAGAAGCGCGACACCGCCGTCCGGATGGGCTGCCGCCGCGCGGGGGGCGTCGCGATGATCGACAGGCGCCGCAAGCCGACCAGCGCCGATTGCAGCGTGCGGGGAATGGGGGTGGCCGACAGGGTCAGGACATGACCGGCGGACAGTTCCTGCAGCCTCGCCTTGTCGCCCGCGCCGAACCGCTGCTCCTCGTCGACGATCACCAGCGCCAGGTCCTGATAGGCGATGCCCTTGCCCGCCACCGCGCCGGTGCCGATCACCACCCGGATGCTGCCATCGGCCAGCCCCGCCTTGACGCGGCGCTTCTCGGCGGCAGTCGACAGGCGCGACAGCCCGGCGACGGTGACGCCGGTGCCCTCGAACCGCGCGGCAAAGCTGTCGAGATGCTGGCGGGCCAGCACCGTGGTCGGCGCGGCGAGCGCGACCTGGCGGCCCGCGAGCGCGGCGATGGCGGCTGCGCGCAGCGCGACCTCGGTCTTGCCATAGCCGACATCGCCGACCACCAGCCGGTCCATCGGCCGCCCGGAGGCGAGGTCGGCGCGCACCGCCTCGATCGCGGTCAGCTGGTCGGGGGTTTCGCTGAAGGGGAAACCGGCGGCGAAACGCTCATAGTCGGCCACCGGCGGATCGAGCACCGGGGCATGACGCTCGGCCCGGTCCGCCGCCATGTCGGTCAGCTGGCGGGCGGTCTGCGCGATCGCCGCATCGATGTCGCCGCGCCGCTCCTGCCAGCTCTTGCCGTCCAGCGTGTCGGGCCTGACCACGTCGTCCTCGCCGCCATAGCGCCACAGCCGATCGGCCTCGGTGACCGGGACCAGCCGGGTCGCGGACTTGGCATAGACCAGCTTGATCGCATCGCCCTGCACCCCGTCCTGCCCGTCGAGCGGGACGACGCCCGCCACCGTCGCGATGCCGTGATCCTCATGGATGACGGTATCGCCGACGCGGATCTCGGCGGTCTGGATCAGCGACAGGTCGACATGCGGCGTGCCGCCGTCGCCGCGATCGGCGCGACTGCCCAGCAGGTCGGCCGCGGCGATGGCGATGATCCCCTTGCGCCGGAACCCCCGCTCGGCCGGAGCGACCAGGGTCAGCAGCGAACCCCGTCTGGCCCTGGTCGCCTGTCGCCAGCCTTCGACCCGCCTCGCCTCGGCCTTCAGGACATGGTCGACGCGGCGCCCCAGGAAGCGAAGATCGCGCTCGCTGCCGATCAGCACGACCCGGTCCCCGGCGTCGAGCGCGGGGCGGGCGAGCCTGGCGAAGTCGCGCAGCGGCGCGCGTGTCTCGACGAAGCGGGGCGGCTCCTCGCCCTCGCGCGCGATGGTGGCGGTGCGCCGCTTGGCCAGCGCGTCTTTCCAGGCCGCGTCGCCGATCATGTCCCGCGCGGCGCGCTTCGAGCCGCGCCTGGCGACATCGGCGCTGAGCAGCAGCAGACGGCGGCGCCGTTCGTCCGCGCCCGGCTCGACGATGACGAGCGCGTCGGGCAGATGGTCCAGCAGGCTGCTGGTCCGGTCGCCCTGCACCGGCTCCGCGACGCGGCCGAGTTCGCGCCGGGCGATATCGCCGGTGCTGCGCTGGTCGGCGGGGTCATAGGCGCGGATCGCCACGATCCGGTCGTCGCCGACCTCGATCCGCAGCGGCTGTTCGGCATCGGCAGGAAAGATGTCGAGGACCTGCCCGCGCAACGCGATCTCGCCGGGTTCGTCCACCCGCTCGTCGGCGACATAGCCCAGGTCGATCAGCGTCGCATACAGCGCGGCCAGATCGCATGGCTCGCCCGTCGCGACGCAGGGCGGTTCGGCATCGAAGGTCGCGGGCGAGGGCAGGGGCTGGGCCAGCGCCTCGCCCGAGGTGACCAGCGCGATCCGGCCCCGCTTGGGCTGCGCCAGCGCCACCCGCACGCCGTGAAGCGCCGACACGCGCTGTCCGACATTGGCGGGGGAGGCGGGGGCGTCGTCACCGGGCAGCGCATCCGATCCGGGGCAGAACAGCACCGTCGCGTCGGGCGCCATCGCGGCCAGCATCCGTGCGACCGCGATGGCGCGCGTCTCGTCGGTGACGGCGAGGAGGACATCGTCCTTCGCCAGATGCCCGGCGACGCCCGCCGCCAATTCGGCGATGCCGAGCAGGGGCACGGGGCCGTCGCCGACCGGCGGCATGGTGGCGATTTGGGTGTCGGACAGCTTGCGCACGGACGATGGCATCCCCTGAAATTCCCAGTTCCGAACGGGCGGGGTGCGGCGTCGTTCCGTGACGGATCAGGCATTTACCGGAGCGATCGCGGCGGAACCCTATGCCGTCTCGCCCCTTACGGACCGGGACATGCGAGGGAGAAGGTGAATGGATCTGGGCATCAAGGGCCGCATCGCACTGATCAGCGGCGCGGATTCGGGCATGGGCAAGGAAACCGCGCGGCTGCTGCTCGAAGCCGGGGTCCGCGTCGCGCTGACCGACAAGCCGGGCGGCACGATGGACCAGGCGGTGGACGAACTGACGCCGCTGGGCGAGATCGTGGCGGTGACCGGCGACGTCACCAAGCCCGATCAGGTCGCCGCGATCTGGCGCGAGGTGCGCGATCGGCTGGGCGAGCCGGACATCTATGTCAACGCGGCGGGAGTCACCGGCGCGACCGGCGACTTCCTGGAGATCGATGACAAGGGCTGGCTGGAGACGCTCGACATCGACCTGATGGGCGCGGTGCGCATGTGCCGTGAGGCGATCCCGGCGATGCGTCGCAAGGGATGGGGGCGGATCGTCCTTTTCGCCTCCGAGGATGCGGTCCAGCCCTATGTCGACGAACTCCCCTATTGCGCGGCGAAGGCGGGGATCCTCAGCCTGGCGAAGGGGCTGTCCAAGGCTTATGGCGCGGACAATGTGCTGGTGAACACCGTCTCCCCGGCCTTTATCGCGACGCCGATGACCGATGCGATGATGACGAAGCGCGCCGAGGAAAAGGGCGTCGGCTTCGACGAGGCGATCGCGACCTTCCTCGACGAAGAGCGCCCCGGCATGGTGCTGAAGCGGCGCGGCCGCCCCGAAGAGGTCGCCGCCGCCGTCGCCTTCCTGGTGTCGGAGCGGGCGAGCTTCATCAACGGTGCGGGCATACGCGTTGATTCCGGGTCGGTTTTTACGATTGCAGGCTGATTTCCCGCAGGCCGCCGGCATGGCTTTCGCCGATGGGCGGGGCTAGGCTGGCGGCCGGACGAGATGGGAGGATGAGCGATGATCGGGCGGGGATGGCTGGTGCTGGCCGGTGTGGCGGCGCTGGCGACGGGCGGGGCGGCACAGCAGACACAAGCCCCCGTCCGGACCGACACGCTGGGCGCGACAAATTACGGATTTGCCGGGCCGATGACCGCCCCCCGCACCGCGCCCAGCTTCGGGGACGAGTTCGGCCGCCGCATCGACCCCACCCGCTGGCGCTGGGACGTCAGCCAGAACCGCAAGGGCTGGCCGAACAACGAGCTGCAATATTATGCCGGGCCGGACCGCGCCAATGCGCGGGTCGAACACGGCGCGCTGGTGATCGAGGCGAAGGCCGAGGCCCTGCGCGACGAGGCCGACTGGGGCGGCCAGAGCTACAGTTCGGCCAAGCTGGTGACGCAAAAGCCGCTTGGCTATGGGTTCTATGAAGTGCGCGCCAAGCTGCCATGCGGGCGCGGCATGTGGCCCGCCATCTGGCTGCTGCCGATGGATGGCTCGCGCTGGCCCGACGGGGGCGAGATCGACATCATGGAAATGGTCGGCTGGAACCCGGACGTGATTCATGCGACCGTCCATTCGGCGGCCTATAACCACCGGCTGGGCACGCAGCGCGGGGCCGAGACGCCGGTGCCGGGGGCGTGTACCGCCTTTCACCGCTATCAGCTCGACTGGACGCCGCAGGCGATCACTATCGGCGTCGATGGCCGCGCCTATATGCGGGTGAAGAACGACCGGCCGGGCGGCGCGGCGGCCTGGCCCTTCACCCGCCCCTATTCGCTGATCCTGAACCTGGCGGTCGGGGGCGACTGGGGCGGCAAGAAGGGCGTGGACGACGCCGCGCTGCCCCAGCGCATGGAGGTCGATTACGTCCGCTACTGGCGGCGTTAGAGCAACGTGCCGGACAGGATCGCCAGCGCGATCGTGAAATAGATCACCAGCCCGGTCACATCGACCAGCGTCGCGACGAACGGGGCCGAGGCGCTGGCGGGGTCGAAGCCCAGCCGCTGGAGCAGGAAGGGCAGCATCGATCCCGCCAGCGAGCCGAAGGTGACGATGCCGACCAGCCCGGTGCCGACCGTCGTCGCCACCAGCACCCAGTGCGGGCCGTAGTCATAGAAGCCCAGCGTCTGCCACAGCGCGATCCGCGCGATGCCCAGCATCCCCAGGATCGCTCCCAGCGTCAGCCCGGCGGGCAGTTCGCGCAGCGCGACCCGCCACCAGTCGCGCAGCCGCACCTGGCCCAGCGCGAGTGCCCTGATGATCAGCGAGGTCGCCTGGCTGCCGCTATTGCCGCCCGAGCTCATGATGAGCGGGATGAACAGGGTCAGGACGACCGCGCGCTCCAGCTCGGATTCGAAATGCTGCATCGCGCTGGCGGTCAGCATCTCCGAGAAGAACAGGATGCTCAGCCACCCGGCGCGCTTGCGGATCATCGCAAGGAAGCCGGTTTCCAGATAGGGATTGTCGAGCGCCTCGACGCCGCCGAACTTCTGCGTATCCTCGGTATGCGCGGCGACCAGCGCGTCGAGCACGTCGTCGACCGTGACGATGCCGATCGGGCGCCCCTGTTCGTCGATGACGGGCAGGGCGAGCAGATCGTGGCGGCGGATCATGTGCGCCACCTCCTCGCGGTCGGTGGTCGGCGCGACGGTGATCGGATCATGGCCACGCGCCAGCTCGATCGCGAGCGAGTCGGGGTCGGCGGCGATCAGTTGGCGCAGCGAGACGGTCGCGACCAGCCGCCCCTGCGGTTCGAGCAGGAAGACCGAATAGACGGTCTCGCGGCTGCGCTCGACGGTGCGAATATGCGCCAGCACCTCGCCGACGGTGGCGTCGGCGGAGGCGGCGACATATTCGGTCGTCATCATGCCGCCCGCGCTGTCGGGCGGCCAGCGGAGCAGCGTGTCGATCGACGCGCGGATGGGGGCGGGGAGCGCGGCGTGGATCGCGGTGGCATCGTCCTCGTCCATTTCGGCGAGCACGTCGGCGGCGCGGTCCTCGGCCATTTGCGACACCAGCGCGGCGGCGCGCGCGGTGGTCAGCAGCGGCAGGATTTCGGACGCGCAGCGGAGTTCGGGGCTGTCGAGGACCGCCACGGCGCGCGCATCGGGCATTTGCGACAGGGCGTCGGCGGCCTCCGCGACCGGCAGCGACTGCAACGTATCGACGAGATCGGCGATGGACAGGCCGCGCCGCGAGGAACGGAAACCGGCGGCGACGCCGGCAATCAGATCGTTGACCATTTCAAACCTTTCGTCCGCACGACCCGGGCGGACGAAAGCCAGTCACGAAAACTAGCGAACGGGCCCGAGGCGTGCGGCGCTACTGGAACTGTCGCTGGACATGTTCTCGCTTTCTGGAACGACGCGGGGGGCCCCGCATCTGCCCGGCCCTGTGATCCTCCGCAGGGCAATCGTCAACACCGCCGGGCAACCTGACAAAATTTTAATCCGGGCGGCAAGGATCGGGGGCCGTGGCTCCGTCTGGAGGGGCAAAAGGGACATAAAGGGGACCTCATCCGTGCATCGCCTGCTCTTCGCCTCGACCGCCACGCTCGCGCTGGCGGCGGGAGCGGCCGCCTCGGCCCAGACCGTGATCGACACCAAGCGCACGACGCCGGTCCGCACCGCCACCGTCAACAACGGCGCGGCTGCCGATGTCAGCATCACGACGGCGGGCAGCGTGGTCCCGACCGGCGGCACCGCCGTCCGGATCGACAGCAACAACAAGGTCGCCAATGCCGGGACGATTCAGATCACCGACGCCAACGATTCGACCGGCATCGGCGCGGCGGCAGGCGTCAACGGCCAGATCACCAACACCGGCAAGATCATCATCGACGAACGCTATACGGCGGTCGATGTCGACAAGGACGGCGACCTGGACGGCCCCTTCGCACAGGGCGCCCGCCGCTATGGCATTCGCACCGATGGCGCGTTCACCGGCACCATCACCAATAGCGGCGAGATCACCATCAAGGGCACCGATTCCGCCGGGATCGCGCTGGGCGGTCCGCTGACCGGCAGTCTCGTCCAGTCGGGCAAGATCAACGTGCTGGGCGATCGGTCGGTGGGCGTGCAGACCGGGGCGGTCTCGGGCAATGTGACGCTGGGCGGCAGCATCGTCGCGGTCGGCGAGAATGCGGTCGGCGCGCGGATCGACGGCGATGTCGGCGGGGCGCTGACCGTCGAGGGCGGGATCGGGTCGACCGGCTATCGCTATACCACCCCGCCCGCCGATGTGTCGAAGCTGGACCGCGACGACCTGCTCCAGGGCGGATCGGCGCTGGTCGTCGCCGGCAATGTCGCGGGCGGCATCACGCTGGGCAATGTGACGGGCAAGGCGGCCGACCTCATCACCAACGGCGCGGCGCCGACGATGCAGATCGGCGCGGCGAACCGGGCGGTGGTCATCGGCGCGACCGGCGGCACCACCCCGGCGGCGGGGCTGGTCGTCAACGGGCGTGTGTCGGCGGCGGGCGTCTATAGCGGCGTGCGCGCGACCGCGCTGTCGATCGGGGGGCTGGGCGGCGCGGTGCAGATCGCGCAGGGCGTCTCCGTCGGCGGGACCGTGCAGGCGACGGCGAACGGCGCGGAGGCGACCGCCATCCGCTTCGGCACGGGCGCCTCGACCCCGCAGCTTCAGGTCGGCGGCAGCGTGACCGCGACCGGCGGGGGCGCGGCGAGCGCGATGACGACCGCGATCCTGATCGATAGCGGCGCATCGGTCCCGACGCTCCGCAACACCGGCGCGATCAAGGCCAGCGCGACCGGCGCCTCGGCCACCGCGATCCTCGATCGCTCGGGCGGGCTGACCCTGATCGAGAATGGCGGCTCGATCGCCGCGGCGGGGGGCGATTCCTCGCGCAGCATCGCGATCGACCTGTCGGCGAACACCAGCGGCGCCGTCGTCCGGCAGCTCGCACCCGCGACCGGTGCCACCGCGCCGAGCATCAGCGGGGCGATCCGCTTCGGCAGCGGCAATGACAGGCTGGAGATTGCGGGCGGTTCGGTCAGCGGCGATGTCAGCTTCGGCGCGGGCAACAACCGGCTGGAGATTAGCGGCGGCACCTATGCGGGCACCGCGACCTTCGGCACCGGTGCCGACACGCTGGTCGTCGGCGGCAGCGCGCGGTTCGACGGCGTCGCCGATTTCGCGGGCCAGGGCCAGGATCTGCTGTCGATCACCGGCAAGGGCGTCTTTGCCGGGCGGCTGGCCAATGCGGGCCATGTCGCGGTGACGGTCGCCAGCGGCGGCGGCACCTTCGCGGCCAACGGCGTATCCAGCATCGGCTCGCTGACGCTGGGCGACCAGTCGATCCTGAGCGTGGCGCTGGACAAGGCCAATCCGACCGGCAACCTGATCCAGGTCGGCGGCGCGACGGTGATCGGCGCCAACAGCCAGCTGGCGCTTCGTGTGTCGGGCGGGACCGACGTGACGGGGCGCTATGTCGTGCTGCGGTCGGGCACGCTGACCGGCGCGAACAACCTGACCCTGGCCGCGAGCGCGATGCCCTTCCTCTACAAGGGAGCGATCGTCGCCACGCAACCCAATGAGATCGCGGTCGACGTCACGCGCAAGGCCAAGACCGAATTGGGCCTGAACCGCGCGGGCGTCAGCGCCTTCGACGCGATCGACACCGCGATCGCAAAGGACGCCAAGCTGTCCGACGCGATCCGGGGCATTTACGACGGCGCGGCGTTCCGGGGCGCGATCGAGCAGATGCTGCCCAATTACAGCGGCGGCGTGTTCGAAAGCGTGACGCTGGCCTCGCGCACTGCTGCCGCGCAGTTGCGCGAACCGGCGGGCGAGTTCAGCGAAGAAGGCAAATGGGGCTATTGGCTGACCCCGATTGGCTGGGACGCGTCCAAGGGCACCCGCTCGACCCGCAGCTATGACGTGCGCGGCTGGGGGATCAGCGGCGGCATCGAGCACAAGACCGATGCGGGCAATTTCGGCGCCTCGCTGTCCTATATGAGCGGTCGCGACAATGAAGGCTCGGCGGTCAACCGTGTCGACCACAGCCAATATGAGCTGGCCGGTTTCTGGCGCGCGCGCTGGGGTGCGCTGGCGAGCCAGGCCCGCGCCTCGGCGGCGTTCCTGTCCTTCGGGTCGCAGCGTCAGTTCAACGGCGTCGTGGGATCGGAAGCGGTCCAGCGCCGCGCGACCGCCGACTGGAAGGGCATGCTCTATTCGGGGTCGGGATCGGTGTCGTGGGAACATTGGGCGGGCCAGTTCAGCGTCCGGCCCATCCTGGCCCTCGACTATTACCGCCTGAACGAGGACGGCTATCGCGAGAGCGGCGGCGGGACGGGGTATGACCTGACCGTGCGCAAGCGGAGCAGCGACGAACTGGCGGTCACCGCCAGCGTCGCGGCGGGCATCAATTTCGGCGGCGACAATCGCTATGACCAGTGGAGCCGCCTGGAGATCGAGGGCGGACGGCGCGAGCGCGTCGCCGGGGCGCTGGGCCGCACGATCGCCAGCTTCGGCGACGGCACGCCCTTCATCCTCGATCCCGAGGCGCGTCGCGGCGGCTGGGTCGGCCGGGTGCGCGCGATCACCGGGACCAGTGAGATCCGGTTGAGCGGCGAGGTCAATGCCGAACAGAGATTGGGCAACGTGGCGCTGGCGGCGCGCGCGGCCCTCCAATTCGCCTTCTAGGCGAGTTCGTCCGCGTGCATCACCCCTGTAGCGCACGCGGGCGTTCGGAGCCCCACCCCGTCCTTGGGTGGGGCTCCTTTCCACATCGGGGCTCTTCGGCTAAACCACGACATTCCCTTTCCCTTTCTTCGGTCACCAGCATGCCGCCCACCGGGATCGAGGCCGTCTTCCTCGCCAATCGCGACAGGCTCGTGCGCTTCCTGGGCGCGCGCGGGGCGGGCGACGCGGCCGAGGATCTGGTCCAGGACCTGTGGTTGAAGGTGTCGGGGCGGATGGACGGGCCGATCGCCAATCCGTTGGCCTATCTCTACCGCGCGGCGGACATGCTGATGATCGATCGCTACCGGGCCAGCCGACAGGCCGAGCGGCGCGAGCGGGACTGGGCCGAGGGGCAGCAGGCGGGCGATGCCGAGGTCCCCGCCGCCGAACGCGCCGTGGTCGCACGCCAGACCGCCGAGCGGATCGCCGCGACGCTGGCGGCGCTGGGCGAGCGGCCCGCGCTGGTGTTCCGGCGCGCGCGGGTGGAGGGGGTGCCGCAGAAGCAGATCGCCGCCGAACTCGGCATCAGTATCAGCACCGTCGAAAGCGATCTTCGCATGGCGGCGCACGCGCTCGCCGCGCTCAAGGAACAGATTGGATGAGCCAGCCCCCGCAATCCCCGCCCGATGCGACGATCGACACGGTCGCGATCGAATGGGCGCTGCGCATGGCCGATCCGGCATCGGCCGACTGGGACGCCTTCACCGATTGGCTGGAGGCCGATCCGGATCATGCCGGACGCTATGATCGCGCCGCGGCGATGCTGCTGGATGCGGCGGACGCGCTGGCGGCGCACCCGGATGTCATGGCGGCCCCGGTCGTGGTCGACGACGAACCCGTCATGCCCGCCCGGCGGCGGCGACCGCTGCGCTGGATCGGCGGCGCGGTCGCGGCGGCGCTGGTCGGGATGGTCGGCGTCCCGCTCTGGCTCGACCGGCCGCAGCCCTATGCGGTCGAGACCGCCGCCGGGGAAATGCGGCACATCGCCTTGCCCGACGGCAGCCGGATCATGCTGGCCGGGGGATCGCGCGTCACGCTGGACCGGGCGGATCGACGCCGCGCCGTGGTCGACCGGGGCGAGGCCCTGTTCGAGGTGCGGCACGACGCCGCGCATCCCTTTGCGGTCGAGGCGCGGGGCATCGGGCTGACCGATCTCGGCACCGTCTTCGACGTCAGGCTGGGCGCGCGTGCCATGCGGGTGGCGGTGGCCGAGGGCGCCGTCATGGTCGATCCGAAGGGTGCCGCACTTCGCCTGACCCCCGGACAGGCGGTGGTGGCGGAGGGGGATCGGCTGATCCGCCAGCCGGTCGCGGTCGAACAGGTCGGCGGCTGGCGGCAGGGGCGGCTGGCCTATGACGGGGCGCCTTTGGCCGACGTCGCCGAGGATCTTTCGCGCTTCCTCCGCCAGCCGGTCGCCGTCATGCCTGCCATCGCGGACCGGGGATTTCGCGGCACCATCGAGCTGGACGCGGTGCGGGAGCAGCCCGACCTGCTGGGCCGATTGCTCGATGTGCGGGTCCGTCGCCAGGCGGCCGGGTGGATGCTGGAACCGCGCGGGTGAGATTTTCGGGGGCGGGGTTCGCGGTCCTGACGGCGGCCGTCGCGGCTTGCGCGACGGCGGCGGCGGCGGCCGAGCGCCTGCCCCTCGACCTGCCCGGCGGGACCGTCGCGACCCAGGTGATGGCGCTGGGGCAAAGGGCGCATGCCAATATCGTGGTGCCCGACGCGCGCCTCTGGTCCCGCGCGCTGCCCGCCTTGCGGGGCCGCATGTCGGTGGAGCGGGCGCTGGCGCTGATCGCCGAGCGCAGCGATGCGCGGGTCGAGGCGCTCGGCCCCGGCAGCTGGCGGCTGCTCCCCAAGGCGCGGCCTCGGATCGCGATCCCGCATCGCCGCCGGTCCGCGCCGCCGCCGCCACCGCCGCCGGAAGTGCCGGACGGCGATGTCGTCGTCACCGCCAGCAAGCGCGACACGACCCGCGATCATTTCGCGGGGCAGTTGGTGCAGGTCGCGGGCGCCGATCTGGAACTGGGCGGCGCGGGCGGCACGGGCAAGCTGGCGGACCGGATGACCGTGATCGCCTCGACCTATCTGGGTCCGGGGCGCAACAAGCTGTTCATCCGGGGCATCGCCGACTCCAGCTTCACCGGCCCGACCCAGGCGACGGTGGGGCAATATTTCGGCGATCTGCGGCTCAGCTACAACGCGCCCGACCCTGACCTGCGGCTCGCCGATCTGGCGGCGGTCGAGGTGCTGGAGGGGCCGCAGGGGACCTTGTACGGCGCGGGGTCGCTGGGCGGGTTGATCCGGCTGGTTCCCAATGCGCCCGATGCGACGCGGGCCGGGGGATCGGTGATGCTGGGCGGGTCGGCCACCGCGCGGGGCGCGCCGGGGGTGGATGCGCAGGCGGTGCTCAACATGCCGGTCATCGCCGACCGGCTGGCGATCCGGATCGTCGCCGATACCGCGAGCGAGGGTGGATATATCGACAAGCCGCTGCTCGGCCGGACCGATGTCAACCGCACCCGGATCGAAGGCGGACGCGCCGCCGCGCGGCTCGACCTGGGCGGCGGCTGGAGCGTCGAGGCGATCGGGATCGGCCAGCGGATACGCGGCGCCGACAGCCAATATGCCGATCGCGACGGCCCCCCGCTGACCCGCGCCGCGCCGGTGGCGGAGGGCTTTTCGGCCGATTTCGGCCAGGCTCAGCTGGTCCTGTCGGGCCGCCTGGGAGGCGTCCGGTTCCGTTCGAGCAGCGGCATCACCGCGCACGACCTGATGGAACGCTATGACGCGACCCCGCCGGGCGGCCCGGTCCAGCTGTTCGCCCAGGCCAATGCCACCCGGATGCAGGCGAACGAGACCCGGCTGTGGCAGTCGTCGCCCGACGGCTCGGGCTGGCTGGCGGGGTTCAGCTATGTCCATAACCGCACCCGGCTGACCCGGCTGTTCGGCGAGCCCGGCGCGCTGGTCGCGCGGACCGGCGTGGTCAACGGCGTCGAGGAGGCGACGCTCTATGGCGAGGCGAGCGTGCGGCTGCTCCCCGGCCTGCTCACCACGGGCGGGCTGCGCGTTACCCATTCGGTGCTCGACGGGGCGGGCGAGGACCTGCCTTCCGCCCTGTCGGTCCAGGCGCTGGCGCGGTTGCAGGATGTGACGGCGCGACGTGCGCAGACGATCCTGCTGCCCGCCGCCTCCGCGCTGATCGACCTGACCCCGCGGGCGCAGCTCTTCCTGCGCTATCAGCAGGGATTTCGTCCCGGCGGGCTGACCATCGAGGGGCCGGTGGTCCGCAGGTTCCGCAACGACCGGGTGGCGACGATCGAGGCGGGGTTGCGGACCGGGCGGCCGGGGCGCGACCGGTTCGACGGGTCGATCACGCTGGCCCACACGTCGTGGCGCGACATCCAGGCCGATTTCATCGATTCCGGCGGCCTGCCCAGCACCGCTAATATCGGCGACGGAAAGCTCTGGACGATCGAGGCGCTGGTCGGCGCGCGGTTGGCCGAAGGGCTGCGGGTCGAGGGGGCGCTCTCCTATAATGACAGCCGGATCGACGAGCCGTCGAGCACCCGCGTCTTCGCGCTGGCCGAGGATCTTGCCGGCGATCCGGCGGCGGCGCGCGCGGCGGTGCTGGCGCGGTTGAGCCAGATTCCCAATATCGCGCGGGTCACCACGCGCGCGGGCTGGGTCTATCGCCGCATGCTGGCGGGCGGGCGCGACCTGCGCGTCGATGGCTGGTTGCGCTATGTCGGGGCGTCACGGCTGGGCGTGGGGCCGATCCTGGGCGAGCGCCAGGGCGATTATCTCGACAGCGGGCTGACCGCGCGGCTGGGGCTGGGCGCGATCGGGATCACCGCCAGCGTCACCAACCTGGCCGATGTGCGCGGCAATCGCTTCGCGCTCGGCACGCCCTTCGCCACCGGGCGCGACCAGGTGACGCCGCTGCGCCCCCGCACGCTGCGCATCGGGCTGGACGCCGCTTTCTGATCAGCGGCGCGGGGCCGCGAACAGCGACAGGGGCACCGCCTCGGCCATGGCGCGATAGCCCGCCATGCTGGGATGCAGATGATCGCCCGAGTCGTAAGCGGGCAGCAGCCGGTCGGGCCTGGCCGGATCGCGCACCGCCCGGTCGAAATCGATCACCCCGTCGAACAGCCCCGACGTGCGGATGAAGCGGTTGATCGCCTGCCGGTCCGCCTCGGTCTCGGGGCCGGGATGATAATAGTCGTTGCCCTGGAACGGCGTGATCGTCCCGACGATCAGGCGGATGCCATGGGCATGGGCGCGTTCGGCCAACTGGCGATAGGCACCGGTGATCCGGCGCACCATCGCCTGATGGGTCGCGGCGTCGACCGGATGCTCGCGGGTCAGCACGCCCAGGTCATTGACCCCTTCCAGCAGGATGGCATGGCTGACGCCCGGCCGCGCGATCACGTCGCGGTCGAACCGCGCCATCAGATTGGGGCCGATCCCGTCGAGCAGCATCCGGTTGCCGCCGATCCCGGCATTGACCACCGAGAAGCGGCGCGTGGCGGGCGAGGCCGCCAGCCGCTGCGCGAGATCGTCGGGCCAGCGGGTGTTGCTGTCGTCCTTGATGCCATAGCCGTCGGTGATCGAGTCGCCGATGGTGACGATGGTCGCGGTCTGCGCGGCGTCGCGTATCTCGACATCCGAGAGCGCCCACCAGCCGCCGATCGTCTGCGCATCGGGCAAAGCGGGCCGCGCGGTGGCGTCTCCGGCGATCAGGAAGGTGGTCGAGCGTGCGCCGGTATGGCCGGTCGGG
This sequence comes from Sphingomonas sp. SORGH_AS_0870, assembly GCF_031453175.1. NCBI lineage: Bacteria > Pseudomonadati > Pseudomonadota > Alphaproteobacteria > Sphingomonadales > Sphingomonadaceae > Sphingomonas > Sphingomonas sp. SORGH_AS_0870. The sequence goes on along the minus strand of NZ_JAVIYW010000002.1, from coordinate 2,918,927 downwards.
GTCGTCACCGGATCGGGGAAATAAAGGCTGACCGCCACATCGCCGCCCGCCGCGACCGGCAGGGCGATCGCGTCGGAATAGAGTTCGGCCCCCGGCGGCACCACGACCTCGCCTGCGCCGTCGAAGGTCACGATCAGCGGCGTGGCGACGTCCGACCGGCCGGGCGCGGCCAGGCCGATGCTTGCCGCGCCGATATGGAGCGGGGTGGTGCCCGCGACATTGGACAGGCGAAGGCGAAGCACCCTGCCGCTGGCGGTCAGGCGGACGATCTGGCGGATCGTGACGGGACCGGCCTTGGCCACCCTGTCGGCATTGGCCCCCTCGACCCGAACCTGGGACGAGCCCCAGGCGGGGGTCCAGCGGGTGTCGCGCGCCTGGACGCCGGTCGCGATCATCACGGCCGCCGCGGCCACCATCGTCCAGTGCTTCATGCCCGATCCTCTCTTTGTCGCATCCGCGCTTGCGGCCTGCGGTTTGTGAGCGATAACAGTAAGCGAGACAAACGAAAATAGTCCCGGTCGTCCTGCACGACGGGGAGACCGGAGAGACGATGAACCCCCTGCTATTGTCCGCCGCGCTCGTCGCGCTGATCCCTGGCGCTGCCGCAGCGGCCGCCGCCCACCCGACCTGTGCGGGACCGGTCGTCGCCTGCGAGCGGAGCGTGGCGGGCGCCCTGTCGCTGCTGGCGCCGGGGCGGGTGGCGACGGTGGTCGTCGATCCGGGGGACGAGCCCGGCGTCCGCCGCGCCGCCACCGATCTGGTTGCCGATTTGAAAGCGGTGGGCGGCGGCGATGTCCGGCTGGCGGGGGATGCGGCGGGCGGGGCGACCGTCATTGCCGGGACGCTGGGGCACAGCGCGGTCGTGGATGCGCTGGTCAAGGCGGGCAGGATCGATGTCTCCGGCCTCGCCGGGCAATGGGAGGGCTATGTCGAGCAGGTGGTCGACAACCCCATGCCGGGTGTCGCGCGGGCGCTGGTGATCGTGGGGGCGGATCGGCGCGGCACCATCTATGGCCTGTACGACATCAGTGCGAAGGCCGGGGTCAGCCCCTGGACCTGGTGGGCCGACGTTCCGGCGCAGCGCCATCCGACGCTCTATTTGACGGCGGGACGCGTCGCCGATCATCCGGTGGTCAAATATCGCGGCATCTTCATCAATGACGAGGAGCCCGCATTCGGCGGCTGGGCGCGCAAGAGCTTCGGGGGGATCAACCACCGGGCCTATGAGCGGGTGTTCAACCTGCTGCTCCGCTCTAAGGCGAATTTCCTGTGGCCCGCCATGTGGGGCAAGTCGTTGTGGCAGGACGACCCCGCGACCGCGCCGCTGGCGCAGGAGATGGGGGTGCTGCTGGGCACCTCGCACCATGAACCGATGCAGCGCGCGCAGATCGAGTGGAAGCGGCAGGGCGGCGGCGCGTGGGACTATACGAAGAATGCCGACGAACTCCGCAAATTCTGGCGCTTCGGGATCGAGCGGCGCGGCCGGGCCGAGGACCCGGTGACGATCGGCATGCGCGGCGACGGCGACGAGCCGATGACCGAGGGGACCGCGACCGAACTGCTCGAACGGATCGTCACCGACCAGCGCAGGATCATCGCCGATGTGACCGGCCGCCCGGCCGCGCAGACGCCGCAGGTCTGGGCGCTCTACAAGGAGGTGCAGGATTATTACGACAAGGGGATGCGCGTTCCCGACGACGTGACCCTGCTGTTCGCCGACGACAATTGGGGCAATATCCGCCGTCTGCCCCCCATTGGCGAGACGCGTGTCGGCGGATCGGGCGTCTATTATCACTTCGATTATGTCGGCGGCCCGCGCAACTATAAGTGGCTGGACACCAACGCGATCCCGCGCGTGTGGCAGCAGATGACGATGGCGCACCAATATGGCGCGGACCGGCTGTGGATCGTCAACGTCGGCGACCTGAAGCCGATGGAATATCCGACCAGCTTCTTCCTGGACATGGCGTGGAATCCCGACCGCATGGACCTCTCTGCGATGCAGGCCTATCCGGTGCGCTGGGCGACGCAGCAGTTCGGGGCTGCGCAGGGGCCGCAGATCGGCGAACTGATCCGCCGCTATGGCCAGCTCGCCAGCCGTCGCAAGCCCGAGCTGATCGACGCGACCAGCTATGACTATCGGGGCGGCGAATGGGCGCGGGTGCTGGCCGAGTGGAATGCGCTCGACGCGGCCGCCCGCAAGCTCGAGACGCGGATCCCCGCCGACCGGCGCGACGCCTATTACGAACTGGTGCTGCACCGGATCGAGGCGATGACGAACCTGCATCGGCTGTATCAGGCGGTCGCCGCCAACCGCGCCGCCGCCAGTGCGGGCGATGCGGCGACGGCGGAGAAGATGGCGGCCGCCGCGCGGGGCTTCTTCGCCCGCGACGCCGCGATCCGCCGCCGTTACGAGGTGGAGACGGCGGGCGGCAAATGGCCCGCGATGATGGCGCAGACGCATATCGGCTATACCGGCTGGCAACAGCCCGACAGCGACGCGATGCCCGCGCTCGCCACCGTCGCCGCGCCGCTTCCCCTGCCACCCGCGCCGCCCCGTGCCGTACAGCGGATCGCAGCCGATCAGGGCCGGGCGGTCGATGGCGGCGGCATCCGGTGGCAGCGTGTCGCGAACTTCACCGCGGAGGGAGCCGCGATGATCGCCACGCCGACCACCGCGCCGACCATCGAGCGGCCGGGCGGGGCGAGCCCGCACCTCGTCTATGACCTGGCCACCGAGCGCGCCGGGCCGCTCAAGCTCGCCATCGTCGCGGCGCCGGGACTGGACGTGCGCGGCGGCGGGCGGCACCGGATCGCAGTGTCGGTCGATGACGGCGCCCCCGTCATCCTGAACCTGATGGCCGGAGAGACGGCCGCGACCTGGGATCGTTCGGTGATCGAGAACCGGCGGGTCGCGACGACGACCATGCCGGGCGTCGCGGCGGGGCGGCATCGCGTGACCCTGTGGCTGGTCGATCCCGAGGTGGTGTTCGAGGGGATCGAAGTCCTGCCCTGACGGCTTAGCCCCCGCGCAGCATCCGCATCGCGTGGGCGCGCAGCATCCCGGTATTTTCCGGGGCCGCGCCCAGCACGCCGCGCCGTTCCTCGGGCAGATGCGCCAGCGGATGCCCATCGCGGCGGAACGCATAATGATCGAACCACGCACGCCACGCCGCGCGCTCCGCCTCGGGCCGTTCGGCGATGGCGGTCATGGCGAGGAGCAGCGCCGCGAAGGGCTGGTCGGGGCTGACCGGAAACGCGTCCCACCAGTAATTGACCAGGATGTTGAGCGTCCCCATCGCCTCGACCCGGTGCCACCAGAGCTTGGGCATGTAGAGCGCATCGCCAGCCTCCAGCTCGACCATGATCGCGCGGTGCCGGGCCTGCTCGAACCGGGGATAGCGCGGATCGCCGCTCTGTGCCTCGACGGCCAGCGCGATCGGCTGGCCCGCCATGGTATGGTCGATCGGCCCGACATAGAGGTCGCCGATCGCATCGGGCGGATAGAGGGTGAACCGCCGCCGCCCCGCCACGACGCAGGCGATATTGTCCATCATGTCGTAATGACAGGGCACGGTCGACGCATCGCCGATCCAGATCAGCGGCGACACGCCCGGCGGCGCGAAGGGCAGGGCGTTGGCCTGCGCCAGTCCGGGCAGGACCGCCTCGGTCGGCACCGATCCTATATAGAGGCTCTCCTCCGTCTCCGCCCCGCTCGTCAGCCGTTCGATCGCGGCGCGCAGCGTCATCGTCTCGCGGCGGAAATTGAAGCCCGTCAGGTCGTCGCAATAGCTGTAGCGCCCGGCGATGGCGCGCGGGCCGATAAAGGCCTCCACCTGTCGTCCGGCATCGAAGCCCGCCAGATACCCGGCCAGCGTCGCCGCGCTGGCCGCCTGCCGCAACGGCCAGCCATCGGCCGCGCCCCGAATGATCGCGGGGCGACAGGGTTCGGCGACCAGATGCCGAAACGCGTCATATCCGTCGAGCGCGGCGCGATCGATCTCGACCGCCGCGTCGGTCATGCCGCCAGCCCGCTCAACCGGTCGTTGCGCCGCCGCGCGAGGAACGGGATATGTCGGACTGATGCGGTCTGCGCATAGATGAGTTGCAGGTCGCCCGAGCGGAACAGCGCCATTGCGGCCTCGTCGGGCAGGTCATGCAGCGCATCGAGGCTGATCGTATAGAGCGCGTCGAGCCGCAGGCTCTCGCCATTGTCGAAGCGGAAGCTGAGGTCGATCGGCTCGATCAGCTTGTGCGCCAGTAGGCGGCCGACAAAGGCCTCGGTCTCGGGCAGGCCCCGGTGCAGCCGTCGCAGGGCGGCCTGGATCCGCTGCAATGCCGGGGCGGCGTCGCCGTCCTTTTCGAAGATCGGGTCCCCTTCGCCCTGGCCGAGCGCGGCATGGCCGGGATCGATCGCGATATTCTCGCCGGAGACGTAGAAACCCTGTCTTTCCAGATCGGCGGCGCGGTATCCGGTCAGCGTTCCGTTCGCGCCCAGGCAGAGATTTTCCTCCGGCACCAGCCCCATCAACGCGCCGGGATACAGGTCGCCGGTTTCCGGATGACGGGCGAACAGGATCGGATAATGGAGCGCGGCGGGCAGGAATTCATCAGCCACCAACTGCACGAAATGGCGGTTTCGGTCGGGTGCGGCGGAGACGCGGAGCGCGGCATGCCGTGCGCTGTCGAGCAATTCCATATCGGCCATGACGGGCAAATCCTTTCGCGTCGCATCCTCTCGCCCGCGTCGTCCGGCTGGCCGACAGCGGCGTCGAAGCCCGGTTTGTGTTCGGTTCCCAAGGTCTTCGTCAAGGGTGGGCATAACGCGGCCCCGTCGCTCTGACAAATGGCTTGTTATAGCGCTATCATAAGAGTAGCATAAGCGTATCGAAAGGGCGGTATGGCGGCATAACGCTAGCGGCCCCGGTGATAAAAGATTGAAGGAGAGGGGAAAATGGTGTCTCGCACTGTTTCTGTTGCCGCACTGGTTTCACGCCGTGCACTGATGGGCGGCGTCTCGCCGTTGATGGCGTTAGCGCTTCTCGCGCCCGGCACCGCCTATGCGCAGACCGCCGCGCCGGGTGCCGTCCGTCCCGATACGCTCGTTCAGGCCAACGCCACCACCGCGCAGCAGGCCGGCACGCCGCAGGATCAGGCGACCGCGCCCAGCGAACAGAATAACTCTCCATCGCCCTCGGGCGAGGCGAGCTCCGCCGAGATCATCGTCACCGGCCTGCGCAGCTCGCTCCAGCGCAACCTCGATATCAAGCGCACCGCGACCGGCGTGGTCGACGCCATCTCCGCCGAGGATATCGGCAAGTTCCCCGACTCCAACGTCGCGGCGTCGCTCCAGCGTCTTCCCGGCGTCTCGATCCAGCGCAACGGTTCGCGCGGCGAGCCGACCGGCATCACGGTTCGCGGCTTTGGCGGCGACTTCAACACCACCCTCTATGACGGCCGTCGCATCTCGACCGCCGCGGGCGGCCGCCAGATCGACTTCAGCACCGTCGGCTCGGACTTCATCGGCGGGATCAGCGTCCTGAAGACGCCCGACGTGTCGCTGGCCTCCAGCTCGATCGGCGCAACCGTCGACATCCAGTTCCCCAAGCCGTTCGACCATCCCGGCTTCCGCGCGGCGGTCAGCGCCTCGGGCTCGCTCCAGGACCGTTCGGGCCATGTCACCCCGACGCTGGGCGCGCTGGTCAGCGACACCTTTGCCGACGACACGATCGGCATCCTGTCCAGCTTCATCTACACCCGCCGCGATACCGATACCAACCGCGTCTTCGTGTCGGGCTGGCCGGGCGGCAATTTCGCGCCCTGCCAGCTGTCGGGCAGCACCGCGACCAGCTGCGCGCCGACCACCAACGGCACGGCGGCGGCGTCCGACCAGCGGACGCTGACCGGCTGGTTCCCGCAGCAATATGGCGCCGAGCAGCAGCGGACCAAGGACGAGCGCGTCGACGGTCGCGTCGCGCTGCAATGGCATCCGTCCGAAGACGTGATGCTGACGCTCGACAACAATTATTCGCGCCAGACGATCACGACCGACGTGTTCGGCTTCGGCGTGTGGTTCAACCAGGGCGACCTGCGCAACGTGAAGCAGGATGCTAATGGTACGGCGGTCAGCTTCACCCAGACCGGCACCCCGACCGACTTCACCTCCGCGATCAACAAGCAGGTGCTTCAGACCAACCAGACCGGCCTGAACGTCAAATGGGACGTCAGCCCCAAGCTGACCGTCGAGGCGGACGGCGCCTATGCCAAGAGCTGGCTGAACCCCGGCGGCGTCGTGGGCAGCAGCAACGGCGATATCGGTTACGGCGGCAATCTGGGCACCAATCTGGGCTTCAACATCACGGGCGACAGCAACAAGGCGTTCCCGACGATCAGCAATTTCGGCCCCGCCGGGGACGGCGCGCGCTGGGCGGACCAGTCGCTGATCGGCTCGCACGTCACCGTGCTCCAGACCCAGAAGAACACCGACGAGCTGAAGCAATTCCGCGCCGTCGCCACCTGGAAGGAAGACAATCTGACGCTGAAGGCGGGCGGTCAGTATGTCGACGACAAATTCTATCAGCAGAATGCCAGCACCTTCACCAACAATTACTGGCAGGCCTATGCGGGTTACGGTTCGCCGTCGGGCCGCACCTCGGGCATCGCGCCGCTGCCGTCGAACCTGTATCAGGGCTCGATCAGCCTCAACAACTTCATCCCCGGCTTCCAGGGCGGCCTGCCGCCATCGGTCCTGATCTACAGCCCGCAAGCCTATCAGAATTATCTGACCAGCCTGGGCAACCCGCAGGCGCAGACCGTGCCGGGCTTCAACTATGGCGGCGGGGTCAACGGCTTCACCGGCGCGTTCGATCAGGCGATCGATCCCAACTCGGTCCGCACCATCCAGGAAAAGACCTGGTCACTGTTCTTCAGCGCGCAAATCGAGGCACAGGTCGCCAGCATGCCGCTGCACATCGCGGTGGGGCTGCGTAACGAGAATACGCATCTCAGTTCGGCCGGGCAGGGTCGCCAGCCGACCACCATCACGCGCAGCGCCGCCGACCCAACCTTGTTGTCGATCGACTTCACCCAGACCCAGCCGGTCGTCGGCCGCAACAATTATTCCTACATGCTGCCGACCCTCGACCTGCGTCTGGAGGTGACCGACAAGCTGCAGCTGCGCTTCGACGCGTCGCGCACGCTGACCCGTCCGGGCCTGACGCTGCTCAGCCCGGTGCTCAGCATCGGCAACGGCCAGCGTGTCGGCGCGCTGTCGGGCAGCGGCGGCAACCCGCAGCTGAAACCCTATCTGGCGGACAATTACGATCTGGCCGCCGAATGGTATTATCAGCGCAACTCCTATCTGTCGGTCGACTTCTTCCTGAAGAATGTCAGCAACTTCATCGTCAACGGCGTGACCCGCCAGACGGTGAACGGCGTGGTCGACCCGACCACCGGCCAGCCTGCCGTCTTCTCGATCTCGCAGTCGATCAACGGCCCGGATGCCACCGTGCGCGGCGTCGAAATCGCTTGGCAGCAGGTGTTCGGCGACAGCGGCTTCGGCTTCCAGGCCAATGCCACGCTGGTCGACACCAACAAGCCGTACAACGCCAAGGACGTCTCGCAGAGCGGCTTTGCGGTGACGGGGCTTGCGAACTCGGCCAACTTCGTCGGCTTCTATGACAAGAACGGCTTCCAGTTCCGCACCGCGCTCAACTGGCGCGACGAGTATCTGCTGGCGTTCAGCCAGAACCAGAATACCGGCTCCTATGGTGCCGAGCCGACCTTCGTGAACCAGAGCTTCCAGGTCGATCTGACCAGCAGCTATGACGTGTCGAAGAACTTCTCGATCTTCGGCGAGATCCTGAACCTGAACAACAACAAGCAGAGCACGCATGGCCGGTTCAAGAACCAGCTGCTCGACGTGTTCGACTATGGCCGCCGCTTCACCGTCGGCGCGCGCTATCGCTTCTGACGATGGCCAGGGGCGGGGATGCCGGGCTTCGGCTTGACATCCCCGCGTCCAATCGGACCTTCTGACACCATGGTTCAACCCGTCCAGAATATCGTGATCGTCGGCGGCGGCACCGCCGGCTGTTTGACCGCGGGCGTGATCGCCGCCCGGCATCAGGGGCGGCGGCCGCACGGCTTCACCGTCACGCTGGTCGAATCCCCCAATGTCCCGATCATCGGGGTGGGCGAGGGGACCTGGCCGACGCTGCGCACCACGCTGAAGCGGATGGGCGTGTCCGAGACCGAATTCTTCCGCCAGTGCGACGCCTCGTTCAAGCAGGGTGCGCGCTTCAACCGCTGGACCACCGGCGCGGCGGATGACGGCTATTACCACCCGCTGATGCTGCCGCAGGGCTTTGCGCAGGTGAACCTGGCCTCGCACTGGCTGGCGGGCGAGGGCGAGGGGAGCTTCTGCGACGCGGTCACGCCGCAGGGGCGCATCTGTGACGCGGGGCTGGCGCCCAAGACCATCGCGACACCCGAATATGACGCGCTGGCCAATTATGCCTATCATCTCGACGCGGGCAAATTCGCCGATTTCCTGCGCCACCATTGCTGCGAGACGCTGGGCGTCCGGCATGTGCTCGCCGATGTCGAGGAGGTGCTGCTGGCCGAGAACGGCGACATCCGCGCGGTCCGCACGGCGCAGGCGGGCGAGGTGACGGGCGACCTGTTCGTCGACTGCACCGGCTTCCGCTCGCTGTTACTGGGCGAGGCGATGGGGGTGCCATTCCAGCCGCTTAACGACGTGTTGTTCTGCGACACGGCGCTGGCCATCCAGGTGCCCTATGACGATCCCGAGGCGCCGATCGCCTCGCACACCATTTCGACCGGGCAGTCGGCGGGGTGGATATGGGATATCGGCCTGCCGACCCGACGCGGGGTGGGCCATGTCTTTTCGAGCAGCCATATCGACCGTGATGCCGCCGAACGCGAACTGCGCGCCTATCTGGGCGAGGCGGGGCGCGACCTGCCCGTCCGCGAGTTGAAGATCCGTGCGGGCCACCGGGCGCGCTTCTGGGAGCGCAACTGCGTCGCCGTCGGGCTGGCGGCGGGGTTCCTAGAGCCGCTGGAAGCTTCGGCGATCGTCCTGATCGAGCTGTCCGCCAAGCTGATCGCCGAGCAGATGCCCGCCTGTCGCGAGGTGATGGACACGGTCGCCAGGCGGTTCAACGACACGACCCTGTATCGCTGGGGCCGGATCGTCGATTTCCTGAAGCTGCATTATGCGCTGACCCAGCGGACCGACAGCGATTTCTGGCGCGACAATCGCCGGGCCGAGACGATGCCCGACCGTCTGCGCGAGCTGATGGCGCTATGGCGATACCAGACGCCGTGGATGCATGACGAGTTCGACCGGGTGGAGGAGGTCTTTCCCTCGGCCAGCTATCAATATGTCCTGTACGGCATGGGCCAGCGGACCGAGATCGCGCCGGGCAGCCTCCACGCCGAAACCGTAATCGCCGAGCGGGCGCGGCGGGAGAATGACGTGCAGACCGGACGATTGCTGGCGGGCCTGCCGCGCCACCGCGACCTGATCCGCAAGATCGTGGAGCGGGGGATGCCGACGATCTGACGGGGGAGGGGGCGTGGCCTTCGACTGCGCTCAGGCTGAACGGCGCGAGGTATTCAGATCGCCCATTCCCCACCACCGTTCAGCCTGAGCGAAGTCGAAGGCCAAGGGACACCCCTCGACCTATCGCCCCGACAGGGTAAAGCGGTCCACGTCCATCCACCCGCCCTTGGCTCCCGGATTGTAGCAGAACAGCGCGAATTGCTGTCCCTGGAAGGTGCCGGTCCGCCAGTCGAACGCCAGCGGGAAGTCCCCGCCCAGCGCCTGCCAATCGCGCCCGTCCAGACTATAGGCGACACTCCCCCGGTCGGTGCGGAAGTCCATGTCGGTGCGCAGGAACAGCCTTTGCCCCGCGACCGGCCGGGCGTCGACGCGGACATCGGTCTTCTGCGTCGTGCCCTTGTCTGCGGCGACATCCTCGATCACCCGCATGGTCAGGGTCAGCCGCCCATCGGCCCCGCGCCCGACCGCGATATGGCCGCTATATTTGCCGAAGGTGCCAAAGCCGCACTGGTCGCCCGCGACGATGTGCGAGGCGTCGATCGCCACGACCCCGCGCCCGAACGGCCCCTGTCCCTTTTGCAGCAGGGTGTTGCGCGCGCTCCACAGCGCCGGGGCCTGGGTGGCGCGCAGCCGCAGGAAGCCGGGCCGCTGGGTCAGCGACCAGCGGTCGGGCAGGGGGTTGTGGTTCCACTGCCATTGCAGGCCGAGCGTGCGGCCCGCAAAATCGTCCGAGGCGGGGAGCTGGCGGATCGGCTGGCCCATGATCGGCTTGGTCGCGGTGGCGGGAACGCGGCCGGGCGCGTCGGGCGTGCCCCAGACGGGCCAGCCGTCGCGCCAGAAGACCGGGCTGATATTGGTCATCCGCCCGATCGCGCCCGCATCGACCATGACGAAGCCATAGTCGCGGCCATCGGGCAGGTCGACGATCGCGCCCTGGTGGCCGCCGGTCTTGTCGTCGATCTGGTCGCGCGTTTCCCAGGGGCCGAACAGGCTCCTGGCGCGCGACACCGTCATGCCCAGCCGCCGGGGTATGGCGTTGAACATATAGTAATATTCGCCGCGCTTGACGATCTTCGAGCCCTCGGCCCCCTTGTTGAAATAGACGACGCGCTTGTCGGTGACGCGGCGCAGGTCGCGGTCCAGGCTAAGGAGCGTGGTCGTGCCGTCCGACCCCACCGAGGTCATGATATAGGCGCTGCCGTCGGTGTCGAAGAACAGCCCCGGATCAAAGGCTTCCTCGCCGATCCGGTTCATCGCCCAGGGGCCGCGAATGTCGCGCGAACGATAGATGCGCGTCTTCTCGCCCACCGGCGTCACCGCGATGTAGAAGACACCGTCGCGGTAGCGCAGGCTGGGCGCGAAAATGCCTTTGCGATAGGCGCCGCCATCCTTCAGCTCATAGGCGGGCAAGCCCTCCAGCCGGTCGATGACATGGCCGACGAAGCGCCAGTTCACCAGATCGCGCGAGGTCATGATCGTCAGGCCGGGGACGTTCGCGAAGGTGGTGGTGATGAAATAGAAATCGCGCCCCACCCGGATGATGTCGGGATCGGGATAATCGGCATAAAGCGGCGGGTTGGCATAGGTGCCGTCACCGCGATCCGACTGCCAGACCTGCCCGCCCGCCATGGCGGACACCCCCGCCAGCGCCGCGCCGAGCGCGAGCGAGAAAAGCCGCCGCGCCGTCATTGCGGGCTATACGCATAGGGGCCGATCACCGTGCCGACGAACCCACCCGCTTTGGCGGTGCTGAGGAAGCGGACATCCATGTCGGACTTGAGCGTCGCCGTCCGCCCGTCCGCCTGATAGTCGAAGCTCATCGTCCCACCCCTGGCATGGATGGTCAGCGTGACCGGCCCCTTGGCGGCAAAGGGCGCGGAGGCGATCAGCGTTTCCGGCGCGGTCTCGTCGCGGGTGTTCCGGCCCTCTCGCGCATAGAGCGCGATCCGGGGCTGTCCATCGATCCGGGTCAGCCCGAAGAACAGATAGGCATAGTCGTTCTGGATCGCCGCCAGCCCGGCCCGCGCGCCGTTCGCGGTCGGGGCGAAGGTCAGCGTGGTCGAGACGTCCGCGACGACATGCTGCTGCCGCCGTCCGACAAAGGCGGGCACGCCGCTCCGGTCGCCCAGCGCCGCACCGCCGTTCAGCGACAGGCGGCCATTCGCCACGCTGTAGAAGGGCGTTCGGGGCGTGCGGATGCCGATCCACTGCATCGCCAGACGCTGGCCGTCGAACTCGTCGGTATAGCCGAAGTCGCCGCTGGTCGGCAGCGTGGGCGCCGGGCTGGCGGGCAGCTGGGGCCGTTTTTGCGTCCAGGGCACCGTCTTGCCCTTGTCCAGGATGATCGGCCAGCCGTCGCGCCACGTCACCGGCAGCAGGAAGGTCTCGCGCCCGATATTGTAATAATCCTCGGCATAGGGGCGCGTCGCCAGGAAGGTCGCCCACCAGTCGCCATTCTGGGTCTGGATCAGCTCGGCATGGCCCGCCGCGCTGATCGGATGCGGGCGGGCGGGGTCGAGGTCGCGCTGGGTCAGGATCGGATTGCCCGCGAACGGGACATAGGGGCCGCGCAATTGCTTCGAGCGGAGAACGACCTGCGAATGGTTGACGCTGGTCCCGCCCTCGGCGGCGGTCAGATAATACCAGCCGTCCTTCTTGAAGATATGCGGCCCCTCGATCCAGACCGGCTTCTTGGACAGGTCGACGCCGCCGTTGATCAGCTGCGTGCTCTCGCCGACCATTTTTCCTGCGCGCCAGTCATATTCCTGGATCCAGATGGCGCGGTGGCCGTCATAGCGCGGCGGCTCGGCGGGGGCGCGATTGTTGACGATATAGGCGCGGTCGCCCTCCCAATAGAGCGAGGGGTCGATCCCCTCGAAGGGCAGCCAGATCGGATCGGACCAGGGGCCCGCCGGGTTCGTGGCGGTGATGATGAAATTGCCCCGGCACTGGACGCAGGTGTTGACGATATAGAAGGTGCCGTCGTGATAGCTGATATCGGGCGCGAACACCGCCTCCGATATGGCGCGGCCCGAAAAGTCGAGCTGGCCCGGCCGGTCGATCGCATTGCCGATCTGGGTCCAGTGGACGAGATCGGTCGAATGGAAGATCGGCAGTCCGGGGAAATGCGCGAAAGACGAGTTGACGAGGTAATAGTCCTTGCCCACCCGCGTCACCGAGGGATCGGGATAATAGCCCGCGACGATCGGGTTCAGATACTCGCCCGCCTTCGGCTTCACCTGTTCGAGCGAGCGGCCCTGATAGGTGAAGCGATCGAAGCTGGCGGTCTGCGCGGCGGCGCCACCGGCGACGGCCAGCGCCAGGGCGAGAGCGGTCAGGCTGCGGCGGATCATGCGATTCCCTTTCGGACGGGCGCGGCGCGCAGCGCGTCGGCGATGGCGGCGCGCATCGGCTTGGGGCGAAGCGCCTCGTCATAGGGCAGGGGCCGCTGGGGCAGGCCGTCGGCGCGCGGCGCGAAGCCGTTCAGCCAGCTATGCTTGTCCCACAATCCCCAGCACAGCAGCTGGTCGAGTTGCGGATAGGCGAGCATCTGGTCGAGATAGCTTTTGGCGACGGCGGCGGTCTGCGCATCGCGCCGCGCCACGTCGCGCGGCATTTCGCGGTCGTTGATGTCGAACTCGGTGATCAGCAGGCGATAGCCCATGGCGACGACTTCATCCAGGAACCGCTTCCATTCGGCGCGCTGGACGCGCGAATGGCTGCCGTCATTGCCGAGATGGCTCTGGATGCCGAGCGCGTCGACGGGGACATTCTCCTTGCGGAACCGCGCGAGCAAGCGGAGCACGCCGGCGCGGTGGGTCTCGTTGCCGACCTCCCAGGACATATAGTCGTTATAGACGCGCTGGGCATGGGGGGCGTGTTCGCGCGCGGTCTCATAGGCGATCTTGAACACGTCGAAGCCCAGCGCCTTGTCGAACACCGTGCCGCGGACCTCGCCCGTCTTGGGATCGATCGTCTCGTTGACCACGTCCCAGGAATAGATGCGGTCGCCGAAATGCCCCGCGACCTTCGCGATATAGGCGCGCAGCCATTTCTCGGCGCCGGTCGCCTCGACCGTCTGGGCGAGCGCGGGCGAGATATATTTGCCGTAATTCCACAGCAGCGTGTGGCCGCGCAGCTTCATGCGATGGTCCCGCGCGAACGTCGCGATCCGGTCGGCGGGACCGAAGTTCAGCGCCTGCGGATCGTTGCCGAGGACATAGACCTTCATCTCGTTCTCGGGCACGACGACCGCGCATTCGCGGGCCACCAGCGCGCCATAGCCGGGATCGACCATCGGCGAGGATCGTCCCGCGCTGATCGCGGTGCCGAACAGCACGCCCTTTTGCGCGGCCAGGTCCTTCAACGGTTCGTCACCGGCCGCGTCGAGATGCGAAGGGAGCGCTCCCATAACCAGGCCGCCCGCGATACCGGCCAGCTGCTGACGACGGGTCAGCATCGGCCCCTTTCCATTGGGTTTCATCACCCTCTCCTTGGTCTTTGCGCGGGACAGTCGCATGGCCCAACCGATCCGGCAAGGCCATGATCGCCCCTGTCAAAATGGATCAGTCGATCAGCCGCGCCTCGCCCCAGACGACCGGCAAGGCTGCCTCGGGAGCGCTATCGGCGCGGGCGACCAGCTCGATCAGCGTACGGCCCCGCACATCGGCCTCGATCGGGGCGGGGGCCTGGTTCAGCGCCATCGGCCGCGACCGGGCGAGCAGGCGTCCGTCGCCATAAACCTCGAACACGACGCGCCGCCCGCGCGCGGTGGCGGAGTCGTCGATGCCCACCGTCGCGGCAAAGCGCGCCTGCCCGCGATTGCGCACCTCCAGCCGCGAATTGGCCAGTACGCCCAGCCCGGTGTCATATCCCTTGCCCGCCAGCCGCAGGGGGCGGCCAAAGGGGGTGCGGTCCGCCTGCGCGCCGCCCCAGCCCGCATATTGCGGATAGTCGCCCGGCCCCTTGCTGCCGCCCCAGGGGCTGAGTTCGTGATGGATGGTGGGATCGCCCTCAGGCGTGCGGATGCCGTCCTCGGCGGGGTTCACGTCGCCGGGGGCTTCGGACAGATAATGGCCCTTCGCCAGCCGGTGCGCGCCCGTGACGCGGTAGATCAGCGTCTGGTGCGGCGCGACGGTCAGCTTGGTCTCACCCGAAAAGCTGCTCTTCTGTCCGGTCCACAAATCGGTCATCGCGACCGGGCGGTCACCGCGCAGCTTGAGATGGTCGGCGGTCAGGACGGGCTGGACCGGGCTGGCGGTCCGGTTGAGGATCGCCACCGCCTTGTCGCCATTGGCCAGGCTCTTCACGAAAATCTGGACATCGTCGGACAGATAGGCGGGCACCGCCTGATGCCCGGCCGGGTCCTGGTTGAGCGCGATGATCGCCCGGTTGCCCAGCAGCGCGATCTGCTCGGCATTGGCCTTGCGTAGATCGAACCCGATCAGCAGCGGCGCATTCATCATCGCCCAGAGCGCGAAATGCGACCGTGCCTCGGTCATGTGGTTCGCATCGAAATCGCCCGATCCGACGAACAGCATGTCGGGGTCGTTCCAGCCATGCGGATGCGCATAGAGCGCGCGGCTGGCGCTGGTATCGAAATTGGTCAGCATCCGCGACCAGTGCGCGGTGATGTCGTCGCTGGTGCGCGAGACATTGCCGATCTGCTTGCCCCAGCTTCGGACGTCGGACGATCCCCACAGGCAGAGCGAGAAGATATAGTCGCCGTCCGGATTCTCGCGGCGCAGCGCGGCGGCGACTTGGTCGTACAGCGCACGGACCGCCGGAATGTCGGTGCGCGCCAGCGAATTCATGTCGATCAGCGGCGTCAGCTCGCGATAATCGCCCTTGCGCACATGCTCGGAATCCTTGCCCAGCCCCCGGATGCCGCAGCCGTCGACCTTGATGTAATCGAACCCCCATTCGCGGAAATACAGCGCGATGTCCTGGTCGATATGGCCGTACAGCCCGACCTCGCGTTCGGCGACCGTGCCCTCGGGCTGGTTGGCGAAGCTGGGCGTATAGACCTGACCGCAGCTGTTGCGGCCGATGTCGGAATAGATGCCCGCCTTGAACCCCATGGCGTGCAGCCGGTCGGTCAGCGGGCGAAAGCTGGTCTGCTGGTCGGGGCCGGCGGCGGCGGAAGGGAATTTGTCCGCGCGGATGACCATGCGCCCATCGGGCTGGCGGCGACGCAGCCACCAGCCGTCATCGATGTTGATATAGCGATAGCCCGCCTCCGCCAGCCCCTTTTCCCGGATCAGCCGGGCCGAGGCCATGACCTTCTCCTCGTCGACATCGCTGTTGAAGGCGTTCCAGCTGTTCCAGCCCATCGGCGGCAGCGCGGCCTGCCCGTCCTGATTGGCGCTCCAGCGGCCGGTCGGGGCGAGCGGATCGACCCTGGCCTGTGCGCTGGCCGGAACACCGGATATCGCCAGCGTGATCAGGGCGACAGCATTCCCCAGCGCCGCTCTCATGACAGGCCGCATGGCCATCCTCCCCATATTCGATCTTGGCCTTATCTTGTCCGAGTAAACCGCCGCTGTCCATTGCCTTGCGATTGAAAAAGCGGGGAATTTGTGCCGCCGAAAGACGGTCAGGCCAGATCGGCGCCGTCGAGGTGCACGGGGCGGCCGGGGGCGAGCGTCACCGCGACCCGGCGCCCGCCCAGCCGCACGGTCCGCCTGCCCGCCAGATCGCCGGTCAGCGTCGCCGAAACCAGCCGACCCTCTCGCCAGACCAGATCGACCCGCGTCCGCCCGCGGGCGCGCAGCCCGGCGACCGATCCGCTGTGCCAGGCGCGGGGGAGGGCGGGGAGCAGCAGGATCTCGTCGTCGCGGCTCTGCATCAGCATCTCGACCATCGCTCGCGTGCCGCCGAAATTGCCGTCGATCTGAAAGGGCGGGTGCGAGTCGAACAGATTGGGATAGGTGCGCTGCGGCCCCAGCAGATAGGCGATGATCCGGTGCGCATGCTCGCCATCGTGCAGCCGCGCCCAGAGGTTCGCGCGCCAGGCGGTGGCCCAGCCGGTCGACTGGTCGCCGCGTATCTCCAGCGAGCGGCGGGCCGCGTTGGCGAGCGCGGGCGTGCGGTCGGGGGTGATCTGGTCGCTGGGGAAAAGCGCATAGAGGTGCGAGACATGGCGGTGGTGCGGATCGGGCGCGCGGCCGTCCCAATCCTCCTGCCATTCCTGCAACTGGCCATCGCGCCCGATCCGATCGGGGGCGAGGCGGTCGCGCGCCTCGCGAACCTGCCGGGCGAAGGCGGTATCGGTGTTCAGGATCGCGGCGGCGCGGGCCACCTGATCGAACAGGTCGCGCAGGATCTGCTGATCCATCGCCGGCCCCGCGCAGATCGAGACGCCGGGGGCATGTTCGTTCTCGGGCGATAGCGAAGGGCTGGTGACGAGCAGCCCGGTCCGGGCATCGGTCTGAAGCGCGTCGAGGAAGAACAGCGCCGCCCCGCGCATCAGCGGATAGACCGAGGCGAGGAAGGCCCGGTCGCGGCCATAGTCATAATGCTCCCACAAATGGGTGCACAGCCAGGCACCGCCGGTCGGCCACATGCCCCAGGGGGCGCCGTCGATCGGCGCGGTCGCGCGCCACAGATCGGTGTTGTGGTGACAGACCCAGCCGCGCGCGCCATACATCTCGCGCGCGGTCCGCTCGCCCGTGACGGCCAGGTCGCGGATCATGGCGACCAGCGGCGCGACGCATTCGCCCAGCCCCGTCGGCTGGGCGGGCCAGTAGTTCATCTCGGTGTTGATGTTGACCGTGTATTTGGAACCCCAGGGCGGGTTCGTGCTCTCGTTCCACAGCCCTTGCAGATTGGCCGCCTGTCCGCCGGGGCGCGAACAGGCGATCAGCAGATAGCGGCCATAGTTGAAATACAGGGTCGCCAGCGCCGGGTCATCGACCGCGCGGTCGGCGCGGACCCGTTCGTCGGTCGCGCGCGAACCCTGCGGACTGGTGCCGAGGTCGAGGCGGACGCGCGCATAGAGGCGGCGATGCTCGGCCACCGCGTCGGCGGCGATCCGATCGTCCCTGCGGGCGGCGGCCTTGCGGAGAGTCGCGGCGGTCAGCGCGACCGGATCGCCGCCATGGTCGTCGAACCGCCGATAGCTGGTGGCCATCGCGACCCGCAGCGTCACCGCGCGCGCGCCGCGCACCGCCAGCCGGTCGCCCGACACCGTCACCCGGCCGCCGACGGTCCGGGCCTGGATCTGCGCGGCAAAGCGCAGCACCGCCTTCACCGCCGCATGATCGGCATTGCGTCCGGTCAGCGTCAGCCGCATGTCCGCCGCCTCGACCTGTGCCTCGACCCGCGCGTCGGGTTGTGGCGAGGTCAGCGCGATGTCGAGGTCGAAGGTGCGATCCGCCTCGATCCGCACCATCAGCAACTGATCGACCGGCGAGGCAAAGACGGTCCGCCGATGCTCCACCCCGCCCACCGAGAAGCGCGTCGTCGCGGTCGCGGTGTCGAGATCGAGTTGCCGCTGATAGCCGGTCGCATCGGCATCGCTCAGCCCCGGCCAGTTGAGTATCAGGTCGCCCAGCGGCTGATAGGGCATCTGGGTGCGCGGAATGCCCAGCAGCGCCTTGTCGGCCAGGGCCTGCGCCTCCTTCCACTGCCCCGCCGCGATCAGGCGGCGGACTTGGGGCAGGGCGGCGCGGGCGGCGGGGTTGACCGGGTCATAGGGGCCGCCGCTCCACAGCGAATCCTCGTTGAGCTGCAACCGCTCGCGCGCCACGCCGCCAAAGACCATCGCCCCCAGCCGCCCGTTGCCGACCGGCAGCGCCTCGGTCCAGGCCTTGGCGGGCTGGCGATACCAGAGCGTGTGAGTCGGGTCGGGCGCGGCCGCCGGACGGGCGCCGACCGGCCCCGCCAGCGAGCCCGAAACCGCGCCGGCGGTCAGCCCGTGCAGGACCCCGCGCCGCGACGGGCGCATCACCGGCCGCCCTTGGCCGTCAACATTTCTCCAAAGAAGGGCAGCACCTTGTCCTGGAAACGAACGCCGATCCGGTTGACGTGATCGCCCTCGTAAATCTCGAACCGATGCGCGATGCCATAGCGGTCCAGCGTGTCGTGCAGCGCCTGCGCATCCGCCTTCAACCCGTCCTGCGAGCCCACGTCCAGCGCGATCGCACGATAGCTGCGCAACGGCGTGATATACTGGTCGACAAAGGCCAGCGGCGTGTTGGCGAGCCACTTGGCCATCACGTCGTCCCGCACCTTGCCGTCCTTGACCGGCAGGTCGAGATAGAGCGGCGGGTTCTTCGGATCGGGGGACCAGGCGGCCGAGGCGGCGAGCATCGCGCGCTGGCCCCAGTTCAGCTTCTCCGATTCCTTCGGCGAGGCCAGGCCGGTCAGCAGCGTCTCGTCGGTCCCCTCGGGCCGCGCCATCATGCGTGGCGACAGGCAGCAGGGGCTCATCATATAGATGGCGCCGTACATGTCGGCATGCTTCATCCCGATCCGCGACGTGCCATATCCGCCCATCGAATGACCGACCAGGCCACGGGCTTCGCGGCGGGCGATGGTGCGATAGCGCGCGTCGATCGCGGCGATCAGGTCGTGGCTGACGAAACGCTCGAAATCGCCGACCGTCTGCGACGAGGAGTACATCGACCCGTTGTGCATCGTCCGGCTGTCGGGAAAGACCAGGATCATCGGCGGCACGCCGCGCGCGAATGCGCCCTCGATCGAGGAGGGGACATGGATCTCCTTCGTCCACTGGTCCGCGCCGATCGAATAGCCGTGCAGCGCATAGACCACCGGATAGCGGTGCGCCTTGTCCCTGGCATAGTCGGGGGGCAGCACCACGATGACGTCGCGGTCGGGGCTGTTGCCCTCCAGATTGCCTTCGATCGCGAGCGAATGGACCTTGATCCGCTCGATCGTCACGGGCTTCGCGCCCGGCACCACGGCGGGGGCCTGGGTGGCCATCTGGGCGGGCGCGGCGTGGAGCGGAACCAGCGCCAGTCCGGCGGCGATCAGCCAGCGCGGCTGCGAAAGGCGAAGGGCCATGCGGTCATCCTCTGTCCTGGAAATTGCGCCGACATGGGCGTGTCGGTCTGTTCGTTCACCGTATCGGGTATCGTTACCAACTATGCGGGGCGGGGTGTTGTCAAGCGGGGTGGAGCGGGTGGCCTGGTCCCGAATGCCCGACCGCCCAAGCGAAGCCGACGGCCACGTCGGGTCGCCACCGGAAAACGATGAACCGACCTTGCATCCTTCCGCTTGATAGCGCTATCGTTACTCGAAAGCTCCGAAGATGGAGCGAAAGGGAGAGGTAAGCGATGAAGCGCTTGATGATGGCCAGCGTGGCCGTGCTGGGTCTTTGCACGACGGCCTGCGGAACGTCGACCGACGCCGGGAACACGGCGCAGGAAACAGCCGCGACGTCCAACGACACCAACCCGACCGCCCCCGACGGTCGCCATTATCTGTCGCAGCCGCTGGTCCGCGACATCTTCACCGCCGATCCGTCCGCCCATGTCTGGGGCGACGGCAAGATGTGTATCTATCCCAGCCACGACATCCCCACCGAGACCAAGGACGACGATCTCGGCAACCAATATGCGATGCGCGACTATCGCGTGCTGCGCATGGACGAGCCGGGCGGTCCGGTCACCGTCGGCCCCGTCGCGCTCGACGTGAAGGATGTGCCCTGGGCCTCGCAGCAGATGTGGGCGCCCGATGCCGCCTATAAGGACGGCACCTATTATCTCTATTTCCCGGCGCGCGATAAGACCAAGGACAAGAACGGTCTGGGCGCGTTCCGCATCGGCGTCGCCACCTCGAAGAACCCGATGGGCCCCTTCAAGGCCGAGCCCGAGGCGATCCCCGGCAGCTTCTCGATGGACCCCGCCGTCTTCCAGGATACGAACGGCACGGCGTACATGTATTTCGGCGGCATCTGGGGCGGGCAGCTCCAGCGCTGGAAGGACGGCAAATATGATCCGAACGGCAGCGACACCGACCTGAAGCAGGACGACCAGCCCGCCATTTCGGGCAAGATCGCCAAGCTGAACCCCGACATGAAGACCTTTGCGGAGACCCCGCGCGACGTCGTGATCCTCGACGAACAGGGCAAGCCGGTGCTGGGCGGCGACCATGACCGCCGCTTCTTCGAGGCATCCTGGGTCTTCAAGCGCGACGGCAAATATTATTACACCTATTCGACCGGCGACACGCATTTCCTGAACTATGCGATCGGGACCAGCCCCTATGGCCCCTTCACCTATAAGGGCCATATCCTGAGCCCGGTGCAGGGCTGGACCACCCATCATTCGATCGTCGAGTGGAAGGGCAAGTGGTGGCTGTTCTACGCCGACACCCAGCTGTCGGGGAAGAACCACCTGCGCAACGTCAAGATGACCGAGCTGAGGTTCAACCCGGACGGCACGATCCCGACCATCGATCCGTTCGTGAAGTAAGGACCGGGCCATGTTTCTGGGCATCGATATCGGCACTTCGGGCGTCAAGGCCGTCGTGCTGGACGAACATGGCGCGGTGGTGGGGCAGGGGACCGCCGCGCTGACCGTGCAGCGGCCGCATCCGCTCTGGTCCGAACAGGATCCGGAGGCCTGGTGGCAGGCGACGACGGCGGCGGTCCGCGCCATCGACCCGGCGGTGCGCCGCTCGGTGCGCGGCATCGGTCTGGCCGGGCAGATGCACGGCGCGACGTTGCTGGGCGCGGACGATCAGGTGCTGCGTCCGGGCATCCTGTGGAATGACGGCCGCAGCCATGCCGAATGCGCCGAGCTGGAGGCGAAGGCGCCCGAACTCCACCGGGTCGCGGGCAATCTGGCGATGCCGGGCTTCACCGCGCCCAAGTTGCTCTGGGTCGCGCATCACGAGCCGGAAACGTTCGCGAAGATCCGGATCGTCCTGCTGCCCAAGGATTATGTCCGGCTGCGGATGACCGGCGAGAAGGCGTCCGACGTGTCGGATGCGGCGGGCACGCTGTGGCTCGACGTCGAACGCCGTGAATGGAGCGACGACATCCTCTCTGCGACCGGGCTGACCCGCGAGCAGATGCCGCAGGCGGTCGAGGGGACGGCGCAGACCGGCCGCCTGCGCGCCGAGGTGGCGGAGGCCTGGGGGCTGGACCGGGTGCCGGTCGCGGGCGGCGGTGGCGACAATGCCGCCGGAGCGGTCGGCGTCGGCGTGGTCAAGGACGGCGATGCGCTGCTGTCGCTGGGCACGTCGGGGGTGATCTTCGCCGCGACCAAGGATTTCCGCCCCAATCCGGCCGGTGCCGTCCATGCCTTTTGCCATTGTCTGCCGGACCTGTGGCACCAGATGTCGGTGCATCTGTCGGCGGCGGCGTGCATCGACTGGGTTGCGCGGCTGACCGGCGCGGCGGGCGCGGCGGAACTGTTCGCCCGTGCCGAAAGCGTTGGCCCGGCGAGCGGCCCGGAAATCTTCCTGCCCTATCTGTCGGGCGAGCGGACGCCGCATAACGATGCCGAGGTGCGCGGCGCGTTCCTGGGCCTCGATCATGACACCACGCCGGAGCGGCTGGCGCAGGCGGTGCTGGAGGGCGTGGCCTTTGCGTTGGCCGATGGCCTGTCGGTGCTGCGCGACGCCGGGACCGAACTCACGCAGTTGTCCGTCATCGGCGGCGGCGCGCGGTCGTCCTATTGGGGCCAGACGCTGGCCGCCGCGCTGAACGTCGAGCTCGTTTATCTAAAGGGCGGCGAGGTCGGCCCGGCACTGGGCGCGGCGCGGCTCGCCCAGCTGGCGGTCGATGGCGGTTCGCCCGAGGCGGTCTGTGCGCCTCCGCCCGTTTCCCACAGCATCGCGCCCGACGCGGCGCTCGCCGAGCGTTTCGCCCCCAAGATCGCGCGTTTCCGCGACAGCTATTCCCGTATCACCCCGAGGAGCTTCTAAATGGCTACCGATTTCTTCGCCGACATCCCGACGATCCGTTACGAAGGCCCGGACAGCGACAATGAGCTGGCCTATCGCTTCTACGACAAGAACCGCGTCGTGCTGGGCAAGACGATGGAGGAGCATCTGCGCTTCGCCGCCTGCTTCTGGCACACCTTCTGCTGGCCGGGTTCGGACGTGTTCGGCGGCGGCACGTTCAACCGCCCCTGGCATGCGGGCGCGAACGACAGCGCGGCGGCCGCGCAGAAGCGCGAAGTGGCATTCGACTTCTTCTCGAAGCTGGACGTGCCCTATTACTGCTTCCACGATGTCGATGTGATGGCCGATGCGCAGGGCGTTGCCGAGCATCGCCGCTATTTCGCCGAGGCGGTCGATCATCTCGAACAGCTCCAGGCCTCGTCGGGCCGCAAGCTCCTCTGGGGCACCGCCAATCTGTTCAGCCATCCGCGCTTCGCCGCCGGTGGCGCGACGAACCCGGACCCCGAAGTCTATGCGTTCGGCGCGATGCAGGTCCGCGACGCGCTGGAGGCTACACATCGGCTGGGCGGCGCCAACTATGTGCTGTGGGGCGGTCGCGAAGGCTATGAGACGCTGCACAACACCGACATGAAGCGCGAGCTGGACAATCTGGGTCGCTTCCTGAGCCTGGTGGTCGAGCACAAGCACAAGATCGGCTTCACCGGCACCATCCTGATCGAGCCGAAGCCGCACGAGCCGACCAAGCACCAGTACGACTTCGACACCGCGACCGTGTACGGCTTCTTGAAGGCCTATGGCCTGGAAAACGAAGTGAAGGTCAATATCGAGGCGAACCACGCCACGCTGGCGGGCCATACCTTCGAGCATGAGATCGCGACGGCGGGCGCGCTGGGCATCTTCGGTTCGATCGACGCCAATCGTGGCGACCACCAGAATGGCTGGGATACGGATCAATTCCCCAACTCGGTCGAGGAGCTGACGCTGGCGATGATCGAGATCATCCGGGCGGGCGGCTTCACCACCGGTGGCTTCAACTTCGACGCCAAGGTGCGCCGCCAGTCGATGGACGCGGTCGACCTGTTCCATGGCCATGTCGGCGGGATCGACGTGGTGGCCAAGGGCCTGCTCAACGCCGCCGCGCTGATCGAGGACGGCCGCCTGGATGCGATCAAGACCGAGCGCTATGCGGGCTGGACCGGCGAGTTCGGCCAGCAGGTCGGCAGCCTCGACTTGGCCGGGATCGCCGACCTCGCCGAGCAGAAGGCGATCGATCCCAAGCCCCGTTCGGGCCGTCAGGAGCGGATCGAGAATATCGTCAACCGCTTCGTCCATTCGGGCAAGTAAGGTGGGGTGGGCCGGGTGATCCGGCCCGCTTCCTAGAAAAAGGGGCGCATCCGGTGGTTCGGATGCGCCCCTTTTTGCTGGCCGGGTGGCGTGGCCTTCGACTTCGCTCAGGCTGAACGGGGTGTTGTAGCAGGTCCCATCCCCAACCCCCGTTCAGCCTGAGCGAAGTCGAAGGCCAAGGGACTCCCGCCGCCCCAAGCGAACGGCGGGAGCCGCTGGATCAGGCCACCCCGTTCGCGACCATATCGCGCAGCGCGTCGTGGAAGCGCGCGATCGCGGCGGTGCTGAACCCGGCGATGTTGATCCGCCCCGATCCGGCCATGTAGATGCCGTGCCGGTCGCGCAGCCAGGCGACCTGGCTGGGGGAGAGGGGCAGGGTGGCGAACATGCCCTTGCCATGGGCGACCGCCGCCAGATCGATCGCGCCGATCCGCCCGCCCGCCGCCAGGGCGGCGCGCAGGCTGGCGAGCCGCTGGCGCATCGTCTCCAGCTCGTCGCGCCATTCGCGGGTCAGGGCTGCGTCCTCCAGGATGATGCGGACGATCGCCGCGCCGTGGTCGGGCGGCATCGACCAGTTGGCGCGCGCCAGCGCCAGCAGGTTGGACAGCACGACCGCGCCCGTATCGGCATCGGGCGACAGCGCGAACAGCGCGCCGGTCCGCTCGCGATACAGCCCGAAATTCTTGTCGCAGGAATAGGCGAGCAGCGCTTCCGGCACCGCCGACAGGATCGTGCGCGCGCCCGCCGCATCGATATCGAACCCGTCGCCCAGCCCCTGATAGGCGAGATCGACCACCGGCAGCAGCGCATGGTCGGCGACATGCTGCGCGATCGCGGCCCAGCCCTGCGCATCGGGATCGATCCCGATCGGATTGTGGCAACAGCCGTGCAGCAGCACCGCATCGCCCTGTGCCGCGCCGCCCAGACCGGCGAGGAAGCCGTCCAGGTCGAAATGCTGGCTGGTCAGGTCGTAGCAGGGGATCAGGGCGGGCTCGACCCCCGCCTGCTTGAACAGCGGGGCATGGTTGGCCCAGCTCGGGCTGCCGATCCAGATGCGCGGCACGCCCGCGCGCGCCAGCAGCTCGGCGGCGAGGCGCAGCGCCCCGGTGCCGCCCGGCGTCTGCAACCCGACCCGGCGGTCGGCGGGCACGACCTGGCCCAGCACCAGCTCGCCAAGCGCCTGGACGAAGCCGACATCGCCCTCCGGCCCCAGATAGGATTTGGTCGACTGTTCGGACAGCAACCGCGCCTCCGCCGCCTTGACCGCGGTCATCACCGGAGTCCGCCCCGCCTCGTCGCGGAAGACGCCGACGCCCAGGTCGATCTTGTCGCTGCGGGGATCGGCGGCGTGCTGGCCGATGATCCGCAACAGGGGATCGTCGGGCTGGCGGGTCAGTTGGGCGAAACGCATCGATGGAACCTCTTGAGGAAAAGGCGCGCACCATAGGGCCGTCGCGCCGAAAGGGAATGTGCCATGACCCAAATCGCGCCGTCCCGGCCGCGCGGTCGCGACCGCTATGCCGCCCGGCGCAATCACCACCCCAAATGGGCCGCATGCAAGCACGGCTCGCCCTGTTTTTCGCGCTAACGCACGAAATAATCTGGATATTGATTTGAATTATGGAGCCCGGCGGATTGTTGTTCGTACACAATGTGAACGGAAATCGCCGCTGCGGCATCCGACACGGTGTGCAAGTTCGGGAGGGCGCATCGACGACGGATGACATGGTCGGTGCGATCGCCGCGTTGGATCCGACACGATCTTTTCCCCGGTGACGTGTTTCGCGTCATCGCCCTCGCCGCATGACCGATGGTCGGCGGCCCGAAGAGGATAGCCTGCGATGAAGATCTGCCGTTCCTATGATCGATATGGGGTGCCGGGCGACGACGCATCGCGAGACCGGATGCCCGCCTCGGCCCGTTCGCCATGGGGATATATCCCATGAGCCTGAGCCTCAGCCGACCGCTCGGCAGTTCGCCGCCCGCGCTCCAGCGTCTGTCGCGGCTGGCGACGCTCGACCAGGCCGCCGTCGCCGCGCTGATGGAAGCGATGGGCCGTCCGACCGTCTTCCGGCCGCGTCGCGAGTTGCTGGTCGAGGGGCGCGACATCGTGACGCCGCACCTGATCCTGTCCGGCTGGGCCGCGCGGGTGCGCATCCTGCTCGATGGGCGGCGGCAGTTCCTCAACTTCGTCCTGCCGGGCGATGTGGTCGGCCTCTATCATCACGCCCGTGCAGTCGCACCGACCACGGTCATCTCGCTGACCGAGGTGACGAGCTGCGTGCCGCCCGACTGGGGCGTCTCGCCCGCGCTGGACCAGGCCTATGCGGTGGGACATGCGCTCGACGAGGCGTATCTGCTGGCGCAGATCGCGCGGCTGGGGCGGATGAACGCGATGGAGCGGATCGGCGACCTGATGCTGGAGCTGCACGAACGGCTGGCGTTGAGCGACCTGAGCCATGGCCGCAGCTTCGAGCTGCCGATCACGCAGGAAACCCTGGCCGATGCGCTGGGGCTGACCGCGGTGCACGTCAACCGGATGCTCCAGGCCGCCCGGCGCGCGGGCGATCTGATCTGGTCGTCGCGGTCGATGACCATCCCCGATCCCCGTCAGCTGGCGCGCAAGGTCAGGCGGGCACAGATCCGGGTCATGGCCGACTGAGCCGCCCACCATCGGTCGCGGAATTGGATCAATCACCCACATGGGTGATTGATGTTTGTCAAGATACTGTAAAACCGATGTAAATCACGGAACAAGCCGCCTCACCCGACGCTGTCCGGGCTCGGAACGAGGAGAGGCTTATGCCGGATAGCGCCGACAGACCCTATGACGACGCGCCGCTTTCGACGGCGAAGGACACGGACGCCGCGGTCCGGATCGCGACCCATGAGGCGATCGCGGATCGCGGCGACAGCCTGACCGCCTGTGCGACCACGATCAACCGCCCGGCGGGCGAGCTGTTCGCCTGGTGGCGCGACTTTCCCAATCTGGCGAGCGTGATGGAGAATGTCGAACGGATCGACAGGATCGATGCCACGCGCTCGCACTGGGTGGTCAAGGCGCCCGGCGGGACGACCGTCGAATGGGATGCGATCGTGACCGAGGAAGAGGAGGGCCGGCTGATCGCCTGGGCCTCCGCCGAGGGGGCCGATGTCGCCAATTCGGGACGCATCACCTTCCGCGACGCGGGCGCGCGCGGCACCGTCGTGACCGCGACGATCCTCTATGACCCGCCCGCCGGGGTCATCGGCAAGCTGGTCGCCAAGCTGTTCCAGCGCGAACCCAATATCCAGCTCCGCCGCGATCTCGCCCGCTTCAAACAGCTGATGGAAACCGGCGAGGTCGCGACCAATGCGATGAACCCCAAGCAGTTCGAGGAGCAGGGTGCATGAAGGCGCTGACCTGGCACGGCAAGCATGACGTCCGTATCGACAATGTCGAAGACCCCGGCATCGTCAACCCGCGCGACGCGATCATCCGGGTGACGGCGACCGCCATCTGCGGATCGGATTTGCACCTCTATGACGGCTATATCCCAACCATGAAGTCGGGCGACATATTGGGCCATGAGTTCATGGGCGAGGTGGTCGAGACCGGCTCCGCCTCGACGCTGAAAAAGGGGCAGAAGGTGGTGGTGCCGTTCACCATCGCCTGCGGCGCCTGCTATCATTGCGGCAAGCATCAATATTCGGGTTGCGAGAACGGGCTGCCCGCCGACAATCAGGATATCGCGCGCGAAATCTATGGCCATCCGATGGCCGGGCTGTTCGGATACAGCCACATGACCGGCGGCTATGCGGGCGGACAGGCGGAATATGTCCGCGTGCCGTTCAGCGATACCGGCCCCATCGTCATCCCAGAAGGGGTAGACGACGAGAAGGTGCTGTTCCTTTCCGACATCCTGCCCACCGGCTGGATGGCGGCCGAGAATGCCCAGATCGAGCCTGGCGACACGGTCGCGGTCTGGGGCTGCGGCCCGGTGGGCCTCTTCGCGGTCCAGTCGGCGTTCCTGATGGGCGCGGAGCGGGTTATCGCGATCGACCATTTCCCGCACCGGCTGGAGCTCGCCCGCCAGTTCGGCGCCGAGACGATCAATTTCGAGGAAAGCGCGACCTATGACGCGCTGATGGTCATGACCGGCGGGATCGGCCCCGATGCGGTGATCGACTCGGTCGGGCTGGAGGCGCACGGCCTGTTCGTCGACAACGCCATCGACCAGATCAAGGCATCGACCTTCCTGGGCACCGATCGCATCCACGCCATCCGCCAGGCGATCCTGGCGGTGCGCAAGGGCGGCCGGGTGTCGATGCCCGCCGTCTATGGCGGCTTTGTCGACAAATTCCCGCTGGGTGCCGTGATGCAGAAGGGGCTGACGCTCAAGACCGGGCAGACGCATGTCCAGCATTACCTGCCCGGCCTGCTCGACGCGATCATGGAGGGGAAGATCGATACGACCTTCCTGATCTCGCACCGGCTTCCGCTCGAACAGGCGCCCGAGGGGTATCGCATGTTCCACGACAAGCAGAACGAAGTGACCAAGATCGTGCTGAAGCCCGGTCAATAAGGAGGTCCGACATGGCAGAGACATTCGCAATCGTGACCGGCGCTTCTTCGGGCATCGGCTATCATCTGGCGGCGTGCGCGGCGCGGGACGGCTATGACCTGCTGATCGTCGCGGACGAACCGGCTATCCACACCGCCGCCGCCGATCTGGCCGCGCTCGGCACGCATGTACAGGCGGTCGAGGCCGACCTGTCCACGCTGGAGGGCGTCGACACGCTGCTGGCGGCGGCGGACGGGCGGCGGATCGACGTGCTGTGCGCCAATGCGGGTAACAGCAAGGGCGGCGCGTTCCTCGACCAGCCGGTGGAGGACTGGCGGCGATCGATCGACACCAACGTCACCGGCACCGTCCATCTGCTCCAGCGGGTGCTGACCGGCATGGTCCGGCATGGCGAGGGCAAGGTGCTGGTCACCGGGTCGATCGTCGGCTTCATCCCCGGCCCGTTCAACGCGATCTACAATGCGACCAAGGCGTTCATCGACAATTTCACCGAGGCGCTGCGCAACGAGTTGAAGGAGCAGAAGGGCGTCACGCTGACCACGCTGATGCCCGGACCGACCGACACCGAATTCTTCGCGCGCGCCGATATGCTCGACACCCGCGTCGGGGCGATGGACAAGGACGACCCCGCCCAGGTCGCGCGCACCGGCTGGGACGCGATGAAGGCGGGCCGGGGGCGCATCACCGCCGGGCTGATGAACAAGGTGCAGGTCGCCGCAGCAGGCGTCGTCCCGCAATCGGTGCTGGCCGAAGCCCATCGCAAGATCGCCGAGCCCGGCTCGGCCGACCGCTGACCATCACGAAGGAGACGGATCATGGGCCTATTCAGCAAGGACATCGCGACGCTGGACGATCTGTTCGTCCACCAGTTGCAGGATATCTATTACGCCGAGCATCAGATCACCAAGGCGCTGCCCAAGATGATCGAGAAGGCGACCGACCCGCAGTTGAAGGCGGGCTTCGAGCAGCATCTGCGCGAGACCGAGGGGCAGATCCGGCGGCTGGAACAGGTGTTCGAGATGCACGGGACGACCGCGAAGGCGGTCACCTGCCCGGCGATCGACGGCATCATCAAGGAGGCCAATGAGGTCGCGGGCGAGGTCGCCGACAAGCAGGTGCTGGACGCGGCCCTGATCGCGGCGGCGCAGGCGGTCGAGCATTATGAGATCGCCCGTTACGGCACGCTGGTCGCCTGGGCGCGGCAGCTAGGGCGCAGCGACTGCGCGGCGATCCTGGACGAGACGCTGGCCGAGGAAAAGGCGACCGACGAGAAGTTGACCGGCCTGGCCGAAGGCGGCGCGAACGCGGCGGCGGAAGCGGTTCAGCCCGCCTGACATTTGGGGTATCGCCGCCGGCTCCTCGCGATCCGGCGGCGGTCCCGCCTCAATGGGCGAAATGCGTGACGCCCAGCATCAGGGCCATGCCCGCCAGCGTCGCCATGCTGGTCCAGAGCCGGGGATCGAGCGCCCGGCTGCGCGGCACCAGCTCGCACGCGCCGATATAGAGGAAGGCCCCGGCGAACAGCGCCATCAGCGGCGCGAGCATCCCGCTGGGGATCGCGATGGCCAGCCCCAGCACCACGCCCAGCATCGGTGCCAGCCCGTTGACCAGCAACCAGCGCCGCGCCGCCGCTTCGGAGCGGGCGGCGAGGCTCAGGCTGACCGTGTTCACGCCGTCCGCCACGTCATGGGTCAGCACGGCCAGCGCGATCATCCATCCCGCCGCCGTATCGATCTGAAACGCCAGCCCGATGCCCAACCCGTCCATCAGGCTGTGCAGGCAGAGCATGGCCGGGCCCAGATGCCCGCGCCAGGATTCGGCGGCGCGTGGGATGCCCGCCAATAGCCGGTCGAGCAGCATATAGCCGCCCAGCCCGGCGGCGGAGAACAGCATCAGCCCGCGCACCGGCCAGCGCCCCTCGGCGAGCCCCAGCGCCTCGGGAATCAGGTCGAACAGCGCGACGCCCAGCACGATCCCGGCGGTCACGCCCAGGACCAGCCCGATCCGGTGCTGGAGACGCAGCGCCAGCAATCCGCCCGCCAGCGTCGCCATCATCGCCGCAAGACCGAAGGCCAGGGGAATGAACGTCATCGGGCGGACCGCGTAACGGAAGGGGCAAGGGGGGCAGGCGGCATATATTCCCCATGGACCAGCCGATGTGACGTTACAAGGTTACCTGTAACAGTCGCGGTCGCCTGCCGGGACGGGATGGGTGGGCCCGGTCGCGCGCTATCCGCGCGCGATCGCGTCCAGCACCTGCGCGGCGACCTCGCGCCGACAGATCAACAGATCGGGCAGCAGGGGATTCGCGCAATTATAGACGAGCGGACTGCCGTCGATGCGCGAGGCATGAAGCCCGGCGGCCAGGGCAACGGCGGCGGGGGCGCAATTGTCCCATTCATATTGGCCGCCGTCATGCAGATAGACATCCGCACGCCCCTCGACCACCGCCATCGCCTTGGCCCCCGCCGACCCCATCGGGATCAGCGTCGCGCCGAGCCGGTCGCCGACGCACCGCGCGATCTCGGGCGCGCGGCTGCGGCTGACGACGACGCGCAGGCCCGCCGGGCAGGGGGGATGGACCGGGGGAAGGTCGTCGGTTGCGAACACCTGCCCCCGCGCCGGGACGGCCACCGCGCCGAGCGCCGGGCGACCGTCGATGGCGAGGCCGATATGCACCGCCCATTCGTCCGACCCCTCGGCATATTCGCGCGTGCCGTCGAGCGGGTCGACGATCCACACCCGGCTGGCCGCGCACCGGGCGCGGTCGTCGAGCGACTCTTCGGACAGGATGAAATCGTCCGGCCGTGCGGCGCGCAGCCGGTCGAGGATCAGCGTGTTGGCGTCACGATCCCCCCTGGCACCCAGCGCCGCGCCTTCCAGCCCGCCATTAACCTGCAAATCGCGGAGCAGCGCCCCCGCCTCGACGGCGATGGCTCGTGCGAGTTTGGCATCGGTCACAGGTCGTAGCTCCAGACGCCCAGTACATGCTCCACGATCCGCGAGGCGGCCTGTTCCGCCGTCTCCTTCGTCGTGTCGACGCGGATTTCCGGCCGTTCGGGCGCTTCATAGGGGCTGGAGATGCCGGTGAACTCGGCAATCTCGCCCGCGCGCGCCTTGGCATACAGGCCCTTCACGTCGCGCTCCTCGGCGACGGCCAGCGGCGTGTCGATGAAGATCTCGACGAATTCCCCTTCGGGCAGCAGCGCGCGGACCATGTCGCGCTCGGCCTTGAAGGGCGAGATGAAGGCGGTCAGCACGATCAGGCCCGCATCGGCCATCAGCCTGGCGACCTCGCCCACGCGGCGGATATTCTCGACCCGCCCGGCTTCGGAGAAGTCCAGGTCGCGGTTCAGCCCGTGGCGGATATTGTCGCCGTCCAGCAGGAAGCTGTGGCGGCCCATGGCGTGCAGCTTCTGTTCGACCAGATTGGCGATGGTCGACTTGCCCGACCCCGACAGGCCGGTGAACCACAGCACGCGCGGCGACTGTCCCTTTTGCCGGGCATGCGCCTCGCGGGTGATGACGGTCGACTGCCAGTGGACGTTCTGCGCGCGGCGCAACGCATGGTCGATCATCCCCGCCGCGACCGTCGCATTGGTCGCGCGGTCGATCAGGATGAAACCGCCCAGCGCGCTGCCCTTCGCATAGGGCTCGAACACGATCGGGCGGTCGGCATAGACTTCCGCCAGGCCGATATCGTTGAGCGCCAGCGTATCGGCGGGGCGTTCCTCCTGACTGTTCACATCGACGACATGACGTGGCGGCTGGACGGTCGCACCGACCAGCTGCGTGCCGAGCTTGAGCGAATAGCTGCGCCCCGGCACTAGCGGCGCATCGGCCATCCAGACGATGGTGGCGACGAACTGGTCGGCGACCTCGGGCGGGTCCTCGGCCGCCGCGATCACGTCGCCGCGCGAGCAGTCGACCTCCTCGGCCAGCACCAGGGTCACGGCCTCGCCTGCGATCGCCTGATCCCGGTCGCCGTCATAAGTGACGATCCGCGCGATGCTGGTCGTCCGGCCCGATGGCGCGATCCGCACCCGGTCGCCGACCGACACCCGGCCGCTGGCGATCAGCCCGGCAAAGCCGCGAAAGTCCAGGTCGGGCCGGTTGACCCATTGTACCGGCATCCGGAACGACGCCGCGACCGCGCGGTCGCCGTCGATCGCCACCGTCTCCAGATGCGGCAGCAGGGCCGGGCCGTCATACCAGGGCATGTCGGGCGACAGCGTGGTGACGTTCGCGCCGGTCAGTCCCGACAGCGGGATGGCGGTGAAACGCTCGATCCCGATGCCGCGGGCGAAGGCGGCATAATCGGCGACGATGGCATCGAAGACCGACTGGTCGTTGCCGACCAGATCCATCTTGTTGACCGCCAGCACGATCTCCTTGATGCCGACCAGATGCGCCAGATAGCTGTGCCGCCGCGTCTGGGTCAGCACGCCTTTGCGCGCGTCGATCAGGATCACCGCCAGGTCGGCGGTCGAGGCGCCGGTCACCATGTTGCGGGTATATTGCTCGTGACCGGGCGTATCGGCGACGATGAACTTGCGCTTCTCCGTCGCGAAGAAGCGATAGGCGACGTCGATGGTGATGCCCTGCTCGCGCTCGGCGGCGAGGCCGTCGACCAGCAGCGCGAAGTCGATATTGGCTCCTTGGGTGCCAACGCGGCGGCTGTCCGCCTCCAGCTGGCTGAGCTGATCCTCGAAAATGGTCTTGGAATCATAGAGCAGCCGACCGATCAGCGTCGACTTGCCGTCATCGACCGAGCCGCAGGTGATGAAGCGCAGCATCGACTTGGCGGCATGGGTGGCGAGATAGGCGTCGATATCGGCGGCGATCAGCGCATCGGGTTGATAGGCGGTCATCTCAGAAATACCCCTCGCGCTTCTTCTTCTCCATGCTGGCGGCCTGATCGTGGTCGATCGCGCGCCCCTGCCGCTCCGAGGTGGTGGTCAGCAGCATTTCCTGAATGACCTCGGACAGCGTCGCCGCCTCGCTCTCGACCGCGCCGGTCAGCGGATAGCAGCCCAGCGTGCGGAAACGGATCGAGCGTTCGACCGGCACCTCGCCCGGCTTCAGGCGGAAACGGTCGTCATCGACCATCAGCAGCATCCCGTCGCGCTCCACCGTCGGGCGGGGGGCGGCGAAATAGAGCGGCACGATCTCGATGCCTTCTTGAAGGATGTACTGCCAGATATCGAGTTCGGTCCAGTTGGACAGCGGGAAGACGCGGATGCTCTCCCCCTTGTGGATGCGGCTGTTGTAAAGGTTCCACAGCTCGGGCCGCTGCGCCTTGGGGTCCCAGCCATGCGCGGCGGAGCGGAAGGAGAAGACGCGCTCCTTGGCGCGGCTCTTTTCCTCGTCGCGCCGCGCGCCGCCGAACGCCGCGTCATAGCCGCCCGCGGTCAGCGCCTGCTTCAACCCCTCGGTCTTCCACATGTCGGTGTGGCGGCTGCCATGGTCGAACGGGTTGATCCCCAGCGCCTCGGCCTCCGGATTGCGGTGGACGATCAGCTCCATCCCCGCCGCCTCGGCGGCACGGTTGCGCAGTTCGTACATCGCCTGGAACTTCCAGGTCGTGTCGACATGGAGCAGCGGGAAGGGGGGGCGCGCCGGGAAGAATGCCTTCTTGGCCAGATGGAGCATCACGGCCGAATCCTTGCCGACCGAATAGAGCATCACCGGCCTTTCGGTCTCGGCAACGACTTCGCGCAGGATGTGGATGCTCTCGGCTTCGAGGCGCTGAAGGTGGGTTAGGCCAGTCATCGGATTGTCAGATAATGTCGCCAGCGAACCGCGCGACCAACTTATCCTGTCAATCGCGATAGTCCCGCTCCAGCGAGTCCAGAATCCGCGCACCCGCCATGAACACCGCAATGGGGCAGGCGGCGAACAGGATCTTGCCGGGAAGTCCCGGATAAGCGGTCAGATAATGCATCCCGCGCTCGACCGCGCCCAGGCCGAGCCCATAGATGACGAGAAACGCCTCGAACTTCGTCTTGATGGTGAACAGGGCGACCAGGCGAGACCACATGCGGCGCTTTACACCACCGCTCAGGCCCCGCGCCAAGCCTCAACCGGCGGCCAATATGAGACAGTCGAGCGATTCCAGCAGCGCGCGCCGGGCCCCCTCGACCTGTGCGACGAGGCGGGGATCGGCGATCCCGGTCGGATCGATCGCCTCGGGCCAATGCGCCTCGACGACGGCGGCGATCCGGTCGAGCGCGGCATGATCCACCAGGAAG
This sequence comes from Sphingomonas sp. SORGH_AS_0870, assembly GCF_031453175.1. Lineage (NCBI taxonomy): Bacteria > Pseudomonadati > Pseudomonadota > Alphaproteobacteria > Sphingomonadales > Sphingomonadaceae > Sphingomonas > Sphingomonas sp. SORGH_AS_0870. Next base: position 2,884,305 of record NZ_JAVIYW010000002.1, on the reverse strand, counting down.
CGCGGGTCGATGGTCGCGGGGTCGGCGACGACGCGCAGCCGCAGACAGGCGGGGCCGCCGCCATTGGCCATCGATTCGCGGACGTTCACCACCTCCAGCCGCCGGATCGGGCCATTGCCCGCGACATGCTCCTGTAGCCAGGACCAGACGGCGGCGTTGTCGCGCGCCTCCTGCGGCAGGATCAGCGTGGGCTGGCCGTCCGGCGGGGTGACGAGCTGTGCGTTGAACAGATAGGAGGTGATGGCATCCTCCAGGCTGACCCGTGCGGCGGGCACCTCGACGATCTCGACATCGGGCATCAGGGTGCGCAGGTTAGCGTGGAGGCTCTCCCGGTCGGCAAAGGCCTGTTCATGCGCGAACAGCACGCGTTCATTGGCGACCGCGACGACATCGTTATGGAAGGCGCCCGCCGCGATGGCGGCATCCGACTGGCGCGCGAACAGCACCCGGTCGGGCGACAGGCGATGCGCACGTGCCACGGCTTCGCACGCCTGACGGTGCTGGCGCGCCGGGAAGGGGCCGCCGCTCTCGCCATAGACGAAGACCTCGACCCCGGGATGATCGTGGCCGCTGCACAGCCGCATATGGTTGGCCGCGCCCTCGTCGCCGAACGGGGCGGGGACCGGCGGATGGACGACGAAGGCCGGATCGGCGAAGATCAGCTTGAGCTGCGCCAGCGTCGCGGGCCATTCGTGGCTGCGATGCGGCATGGTCAGCAGGTTGGCGACGGTCAGGTGGCATCGCCCATCGCGCGTGTCGGGCGCGGGCGAGACGGTCGCCGCATTGGCCGCCCACATCGCCGAGGCGGACAGGCTTTGCGCCTTCAGGACGGGCGAGGCGGCGTCATAGTCGGTCGCCAGCCGCCCGAGCCAGCCATGATCGGGCCGGGGATGCGGCAGGAGGATGCCCTGCACCAGTCCCAGGTCGAGATTCGCGCGCATCTTGGCGATCCCCTGAAGCGCGGCGGCGCGGGGGTGCGAGGTCCTGCCCGCATTGCGGGTCGCGGCGAGATTGCCATGGCTGAGCCCCGCATAATTGTGGCTCGGCCCGATGATGCCGTCGAAGTTGATCTCTCTCAGCATGACGCTCACCGATCGATATGCAGGACGGTGTCGCCGACCGCCAGGTCGAGCGTGTTGGCGGCCTGTTCGGACAGGATGACCCCGCCGTCCCCGTCGCGGACCTCCGCCAGCGCGCAGCGGAAATCGGTCAGCCGTCCCGCCGCCACCAGCGCCTCGCGCCCCGGATGCGCATCGATCGCGACCACCCGGCTTTCGCGCGCGTCGCGGATGGTGCGCACCTGGTCGGTCCGCGCGGTCATGGTCGGACCGCCGTCGAAGATGTCGATATAATGCTCGAAGGCGAAGCCCTCATTCTCCAGCATCCGCATCGCCGCGCGGCCCGAGGGGTGGGGCAGGCCGATCGCGGCGCGCGCGGTGTCGGTCAGCATCGCGGTGTAGATGGGATGCTTGGGCATCAGGTCGGCGATGAACTGGTGGCCGTGGATCGCATTGAACTGGTCGGCCTCCTGGAAATTCATCCCGAAGAAACGCCCTGCCAGCCCGTCCCAGAAGGGCGATCCCCCCGCCTCGTCGATCACCCCGCGCAGCTCGGCCAGCACCCGGTCGGCGAAGCGCGCCCGGTTGGCGCGCATGAACAGGTAGCGACTGCGCGCGAGCAGCAGGCCCAGCCCGCCCGCGCGCTCGCCGGGGTGCAGGAACAGACCGCCGACCTCGCTCGCGCCCTCCAGATCGGTGGTCAGCGACAGCATCTCGGCGCGGAAGGTGCGCTCCAGCTCGCGGCTATGCTGGGTCAGCGTGCCGATGCGATAGCTGTAGAAGGGATGCTTCTGCCCGACATGGGTGAAGATCTGGCAGGTGCCGCGCACCTCGCCGGTCGCGCGGTCCTCCAGCATCAGGACGAACAGCTCGTCCTTGACCTTGCCGTCGCCGTCACCCGCAAAGGCCTCATGGCTGCGCGCCAGCTTGGCGGTCAGCGCGCGGCGGTCGGGGGGCAGGTTGGTGAAGCCGCCGCCGGTCAGCTTGGCCATTTCATACAAATGGCGAAGGTCGCTATCGACCGCGGGGCGGATGCAGAAGCTGCTCATGCGGCACCGATGATGCGCAGGATGGTCAGCGCCGACAAGCCCGCGCGTTCGGCCAGGCTGTCGATCAACATATATTCCTCCGCCGAGTGGATCGCGCCGCCGCGAACGCCCATGGTGTCGACCACCGGAACCCCGGCCGCGGCGATGTTGTTGCCGTCGCACACCCCGCCCGTGTCGCGCCAGCCGATGGTCAGACCCAGATCGCCGCCCGCCGCGCGCACCGTCTCGAACAGCCGGGCGGCACCGTCGTCGATCGGTTTGGGCGGACGGTTGAAGCTGCCATGCACCGCCACGCCCACGTCATGCTCGGCGGCGATCCGCTCGGCAATGGCCTGCATCGCGGGGCCGGTCCGCTCGATCGCGGCGAGCGCGCGGGGGCGGAAATTGACGTGCAGCATGGCGAGGTCGGGCACGACATTGTTCGGCCCGCCGCCATCGATCCGCGCCGGGTTGACGGTGATGTCGTCCGAGCCCAGCCGCGCCAGTTCCAGCGTGATCCGTGCGGCGGCGACGATGGCGTTGCGCCCTTCCTCGGGATTGCGGCCCGCATGGGCGCTGCGCCCACGCACGACGATGGTGAAATTGCCGGTGCCGCCGCGCGCACCCGCCAGCGTCCCGTCGGGCAGCGCAGGTTCATAGGTCAGCGCGGCGACCTTGCCCGCCGCGACGCGCGCGATCAGCGCCGCCGACGATGCGGAGCCGGTTTCCTCGTCGGAGTTGATGAGGACGTCATAGCCGAACCGTTCGGCCAGCGGGCTCGCCTCCACCGCCTGGAGCGCGGCGAGCAGGACCGCCAGCCCGCCCTTCATGTCGGCGACGCCGGGCCCGCCGATGCGGTTGGCGTCGAGCCGCGTCACCGCCTGAAAGGGGTGATCGGCCGGATAGACGGTGTCCATATGGCCCGTGAACAGCATCTGCACCGGCGCGTCGCGCCGGACCGAGAGATGCAGGTGGCGGCCATGGTCGAGGGGGGCGAGCCGCCCGTCCGCACCGACCCGCTCGACCCGGTCGGGATCGACCAGGGTCAGCGTGCCGGGCAGGGTGCCGAATCGCTCGGCCAGCCGATCGGCCATGATCGCCAGTCCGGGCAGGTTGCGCGTGCCGCTGTTGATCGCGGCCCATTGCTCGACCAGCGGCAGCATCGGATAGGCGGCGGCGGATGCCACGGCGTCGCGTTCGATGGGTGTCAGTCTCTCCATCGCGCGAGACTATGCCATGCCATGGGGGCAGGTGAACCCCCCGCCGCGTCAGAAGCTGTACACCACCGAGGCGCGGGTGATCGTGTCGGTCGTCTGGCGGCCCGCCGGCGGCTGGCTTTCATACTGGACATTGTACGAAATCTGCGCGGAGAGCGGCCCGAACACCTTGGCGTTCAGCGCCGAATTGGTGCCGATCGTGCTGTTGAACTTCTGCAGATAGGCCGAGGCGCTCTGGGTCAGCGACATGGCCGGGGTCAGTTTCCAGACGAAGTTCAGATTACCGCGCGCCGCCAGCGCGCTTTCGATCCGGCCGTCGGTGAACTCGGTATGCCGGAACGCCGGGCCGAGTTCGACGTCCAGCGTCATGCGGGGTTTCCGGATCGCGCTGTAACCCGCACCCGCCGAAGCCGAGAAACGGTTGAAATAGCCGAGAAAACGGTCGCCTTCATATTGCGCCGCGCCGTAAACGTAATTGTTGGCGCTGAGTTTGTAATTGGGTTCGTAGGACGCGACATAATGTTCGCGGCTGGTGACGTTGAAACTCTCCTGATAATCGCCCTGGACGTGCAGCTTGTGCCGCCATTGCAGCCCCTCGCGCGTCAGGTCGAGCACGCCGGTCAGGCCCAGATTCTGGCTGTTGCCCGTCGTCGCGAACCCGCCCAGTTCGACGCGGCCATGCCACAGGTCGAAAAAGGTCGCCTCGCGCAGCGTCCGGCTGCGGCTGGCGGTCTTTTCGTCGCGCCAGACATCGGCCATCGCATCGATCGCGTCGGCGGCCTCGGGCACGGCGTTGCGGGCATATTTGACGACCGTGGTGATCTCGGTCTCGTTCCCGCTGGCGATCGCGGCCTCCAGCATGGCACGGATCGGCGGCGGGATCAGCGCGGGGTCGGGATCGTTCGGCTCGGCATTGGCCAGCAGGCCGAGCGCCATGGGGATCAGCAACAGCCGGGTCTTCATGGTTCGTGCCTTACGCCTTTGGCGGTTCCGCGGAAACGGCGCGGGCCCCGTGGCCTGCGGTGAAATGCGCCGCGAAGACGACCAGCAGTTCCTCGTACAGCGCCTTCTTGAACGGCACGATCATCGCGGGCAGCGTCTCCGGCTCGGCCCAGCGCCAGGCGCGGAATTCGGGATGCTCGGTCTCGATGCGGATGTCGCCGTCCTCGCCCAGAAAGCGATAGAGGAACCAGATCTGCCGCTGGCCGCGCCATTTGCCCTTCCACACCTTGCCGATCATGTCCTCGGGCAGGTCATAGGTCAGCTCGCGAGGGGCCCTGGCGATCAGTTCGACCTTGTCGGCGGTGACGCCGGTTTCCTCGAACAACTCGCGAAGCCCCGCCGCATCGGCATCCTCGCCCGGATCGATCCCGCCCTGCGGCAGCTGCCACGCCTCCAGCGTCGAATCGATCCGCTGGCCGACAAAGACCCGGCCGTCGCGGTTCATCAGGATGACGCCCGCGCAGGGGCGATAGGGAAGGTCGGTCATGGCTGTTGTCCCATTTCGCTATGCCCCATCGCCTCGGCGATCAGTGCGCGCAACGCAAGCAGAAATCCGGTCAGGTCGGCAACGCCGGAGGGGATCGCCTTGCGGAGCGTCGCAAAGCCGTGGATCGTGCCCCGCGCCTCGCGGAAGGTGACGGGCACGCCCGCGCGCGCCAGCGCGGCGGCATAGGCGCGGCCCTGATCGCGGATCGGATCGCACTCGGCGGTGACGATGACGGCGGGCGGCATGGCGGTCAGGTCGCCGCGCATCGGGGCGGCGCGGACATCGCCCAGGTCGGCGGCATAGCAGGCGACGAACCAGTCCAGCATCGCGCGCGTCAGGAAATGCCCCTCGGCGAAATCGCGCAAGGACGGATGCGCGCGGCCCATGTCGGTCGCAGGATAGAGCAGCCCCTGCGCGATCACCGGCACGGCGGCGGGCCGGTCGCGCAGCGCCATGGCGGTGACGGTGGCGAGCGTCCCGCCCGCGCTGTCGCCGGTGACGATCAACCCGGTCGTACCCGGCTGTCCCGCCAGCCAGCGCGCGGCGGCCTCGCAATCCTCGGGCGCGGCGGGCCAGGGATGTTCGGGGGCGAGGCGGTAATCGACCGACACGACCGGCAGGTCGAGCCGCCGCGCCATCTCGGCCGCCAGCGAGGCGTGGGTGTAAATATCCCCGATGACGAAGCCGCCGCCATGGCAGAACAGCACGACCGGGCCGGGCGCGCGCTCCTCGCGCGGATCGAACCGCCGCGCCGGGATCCCGCCCGTCGGGCCCTCGATCGTGAAGGACCGATCGGTGCCGAGCGGCCCGACCGGCGGATCGGTCAGGTCGCGCGCCGCGCGCATCATCTGTCGCGCCCTCTCGGGCCCCAGTTCATGCTGCGGCGGGCCGGGCAGGCGGTTGTAATAGCCGAGGAAGCGGGCAACATCGGCGCGCAGTTCGGGCAACGGGGCCGGGGCCCTCCTATCGCGGGTCATGGCTTCCTAACTAGGGCGCATGATCCATGTCGTCCATCACCCGTCCTATGTGACGGAGGCCCCGGCCCGCTCCACCTATCGCTGGGGCAAGAATGGCGCGATCCGCGACCTGCTGCGTGCGAAGGGGGATGATGTCGCCTGGACCGAGCCGCTGCCGATGCCGCGCCGCTGGCTCGAGGCGGTGCACGATCCCGATTATGTCGCCGAGGTGCTGGAGGCGCGGGTGCCGCCGGACAAGACGCGGCGGATCGGCTTTCCCGTCACCGAACAGGTCGCGTTTCGGGCGCAGGCGGTGCCGGGGGGAAGCTGGACGGCGGCGATGCTGGCGCTGGAGCATGGCTTTGCCGCCAACACCGCCGGGGGCAGCCATCATGCGCTGGCGACGACGGGCGCGGGCTATTGCGTGTTCAACGACCTCGCGATCGCGGCGGTGCGTCTGGTCGAGGAGGGGACGGTCGGGCGTGTCGCGATCGTCGATTGCGACGTGCACCAGGGCGACGGCACAGCGGCGCTGACCGCCGGGCGGCCCGATATCGTCACCTATTCGATCCATGCCGAAAAGAACTTCCCCGCGCGCAAGGCGCGCTCGACGCTGGACGTCGGATTGCCCGACGGGGTGGACGATGACGGCTATCTGGCCGAGCTGGACGCGACGCTGCGCCCGTTCCTCGCCGAGCATAGGCCGGACATTATCTTGTATCAGGCAGGCGTCGATCCCTTCGTCGACGACCGGCTGGGACGCTTGTCGCTCAGCCAGGCGGGGCTGGTCGCGCGCGAAAACCTGATCGCCGACCTGGCGCTGGCGCACGCGCTGCCGCTCGCCAGCACGGTGGGCGGCGGCTATGGCGACGATGCGATGGCCATTGCCGAGCGGCACGTCACCGCGCTCATGACGCTGGGCCAGAGATTGGCGCGGCGACCGGAACGCGGGGAACCGGAACGGGATCGAAACGTAACGGCTGCATGACATCCCCGCATATCGTCTGGTTTCGCCAGGACCTCCGCCTTCACGATCAGCCCGCGCTTCTGGAGGCGGCGCAGGCGGGGCCGGTCATCCCGGTCTATATCCTGGACGATGAGACGCCCGGCGACTGGCGGATCGGCGGCGCGCAGCGTTGGTGGCTGCATCACAGCCTCACCTCGCTGGGCAAGGATCTGGAGGCGCTGGGCAGTCGCCTGATCCTGCGGCGCGGGTCGGCGGTCGCGGCGATCCGCGCGCTGGTCGAGGAGACGGGCGCCGCGCAGGTCCATGCCATCCGCCATTACGAACCCTGGTGGCGCGCGGCCGAGGACGAACTGGGCGACGTGCTGACCCTGCATGACGGCAATCACCTGGCCCGCCCCGAATGCGTGACGACGGGCGGGGGCAAGCCGTTCCGCATCTATGCGGCCTTTTGGAAGGGCTTGCAGGGTCATATGCCGCCCGCCCATCCGCTCGACGCGCCTGACCAGCTCGTTGCGCCGGAGGCATGGCCCGAGGGCGATGCGCTGGCCGAGTGGAAGCTGCTACCGACCAGCCCCGACTGGTCGACCGGCTTCGGTCAGGACTGGGAACCGGGCGAGGCGGCCGCGCGCGAGCGGATGGCGGATTTCGGGGCCAAGGCCTCGGTCTATGACACCGCGCGCAACATGCCGTCCGAGGAAGGAAGCTCGCGCCTGTCGCCGCATCTGCATTTCGGTGAGGTGTCGGCGCGTGCGGTGTGGCACTCGCTCGACCGGCATGGCGATACCGAGACGTTCCGCAAGGAACTGGCGTGGCGCGACTTCACCGATGGCGTGGTGATGGCGCTGCCCGATTATGCCGATCGCAACGGGCGCGAGGCGTTCGATCGGCTGCCCTGGCGCACGGGCAAGGCGGCGGAGGCCGACCTCAAGGCGTGGCAGACCGGCAGGACCGGATACCCCATCGTCGATGCCGGTATGCGCCAGCTCTGGACGACCGGATGGATGCACAACCGGGTGCGGATGATCGCCGCCTCCTTCCTGATCAAGCATCTGCTGATCGACTGGCGCGAAGGCGAACGCTGGTTCTGGGACTGTCTGGTCGATGCCGATTACGGCAACAATTCGGTGAACTGGCAATGGGTGGCGGGGACCGGAATCGACGCCAATATGTTCGGCCGGATCATGGCACCGCTCAGCCAGTCGGAGAAGTTCGACGCGGGGGATTATATCCGTCAATGGGTGCCGGAGTTGCGCGACCTGTCCGATGCGGTGATCCATGATCCCGACGAGGCGGGACGGCGGCCCAAGGGCTATCCGGCCAAGATCATCGGCCACCGCGAGGGGCGCGAGCGGGCGCTGGCGGCGGGGAAGGCGGTGCGGGGATAGGGTGGGACGTGGCCTTCGACTTCGCTCAGGCCGAACGGAGGTGAGAATGGCCTGACCCGTTCAGCCCGAGCGCAGTCGAAGGCCAAGCGAAAACCTTACCGCTTCCTGCGGCAAGCATCCGAGCAATAGACGACCTGATCCCAATCCCGCGCCCATTTCTTGCGCCAGGTGAAGGGGCGTCCGCAGGCCGGGCAGGTCTTGCTCGGCAGGTCCTGCTTGCGGACGCCATTGGGCATCAGCGCGCTTCCGTGTCCAGGAACGCCGCCACGTCGACCAGATCGACCGTCTTGTCGAGATAGGTCTGCCCGATCCCGCGCGCGAGCAGGAAGGGCAGGGTGCCCGCCGCCATCTTCTTGTCGTGCTTCATATGCTCGACCAACGTCGCGGACGGCGCATCGATCCCGGCGGCGGCGAGGCCGTCGGGCAGGCCGACCGCGCGCAGATGCGCGGCGACCCGCTCGGCATCCTGCCCCTCGCAAATCCCCTTGCGCACCGAATAGCGGAAGGCGAGCGCACAGCCCGCCGCGACGCCCTCGCCATGGAGCAGCCGGTCGGAGAACCCCGCCTCCGCCTCCAGCGCATGGCCGAAAGTGTGGCCGAGATTGAGCAGCGCGCGGATGCCGTTCGTCTCATGCTCGTCCGCCGCCACGATCCGCGCCTTGGCCGCGACCGAATGCGCGATAGCATGGACCCGCGCCTCCGCATCGCCCGCCAGCAGCGCAGGGGCATTGGCCTCGCACCATTCGAAAAAGGCGAAATCGTCGATCAGGCCATATTTGACGACCTCGGCATAACCGGCGCGCACCTGGCGCGCGGGCAGCGAGTCGAGCACGGCCGGGTCGATCAGCACCATCGCGGGCTGGTGGAACGCGCCGATCAGGTTCTTGCCCGCCGAGGTGTTGATCGCGGTCTTGCCGCCGACCGACGAGTCGACCTGCGCCAGCAGCGTCGTCGGGATCTGGACGAAGCGGCAGCCGCGCTTGACGATCGAACAGGCGAAACCGACCAGATCGCCGATCACCCCGCCGCCCAGCGCGATGACATGGTCCGACCGCTCCACCCCCAGTTCGAGCAGCCGGTCGCAGACCCGCTCCAGCATCGCCCAGCTCTTGGTCTTCTCGCCCGGCGGCAGGATGATCGCCTCGCTGACGACGCCCGCATCGGCCAGCGACGCCTGGAGCATGGCCAGGTGCGGGCGAACATTCTCGTCGGTGACGATCGCCATGGTGCGGCCGCGCGACAGCGGCGCCAGTATCTCGCCCGCGCGCGCCAGCAGGCCGGCCTCGATATGGATGGGATAGCTGCGGTCGCCCAGCGACACGGTGACGGTCTTCATCGTCCGATGGCTTTCAATATGGCGTTGACGGTGGCCTCGTGCGGGCCGCGCTTGCTGGAGACGTGGATGGGGGCGAGCGCATAGATCGGATTGCGGACCGCCGAGAGCTCGCGCAGCACCTTCAGCGGGTCCTTGCCGCGCAGCAGCGGGCGGGTGTCGCGCCGCCTTACCCGCTCGGCGAGCACCTCGGGGCTGGCGTTCAGCCAGATGGCGGTCGCCTGTTCCAGGATCAGTGCGCGGGTCTCGTCATTGATGAACGCGCCGCCGCCGGTCGCGATCACCTTGGGACGGCCATCGACCAGCCGCGCGATCACGCGCCGCTCGCCGTCGCGGAAATAGGGTTCGCCGAATTGTTCGAAGATTTCGGTCACGCTCATGCCGGCGGCTTGTTCGATCGCGTGGTCGGCATCGACGAAGGGCACGCGCAACCGATTCGCCAGACGGCGGCCCACGGTCGACTTGCCCACGCCCATCAGGCCGACGAGCACGATCGGCGAACCGGTCCAGCTTGCATCAACGGGGTTGTGGCTTTGCAACATTGCACTCTGCGCTATACAGCGGGCGCGCGCCCGGCAACACCGACCGGGCTTTCACGGGTCCATTATAAGGTTTTGCGTTTCATGTCCCGTATGGTCGTATCGCTTATCGTCCTGCTCGTCGTCATTGTCGGGGGGCTGTTCCTGCTCTCGGGCCGGGCGACCGAACGGCCCGTGACGCAGGTCGAAAAGGCGGTCTCGCTTGGCAACCTGCAATAAGCGTCGTCGCGCCCTCCGCCATGTGCCGAGGGCCGTCGCGCTTCTGATGGCCGGCGCGGCCGCGCTGGCCGCCGCGCAGGATCGTCCCGAATCGCTGCTCCCGCCGGGGTTCGGCCAGCCGAGCGCGCCGGGCGCTCCCCGGCCGACGCCGCGTGGCACCGCGACGCCCCGCGCCACGCCGCGTCCGGTCGCGAGCGGGACGCCCGTCGCGGTGCCGTCGCCCGCGCCGACTCCGGCCCAGGCCGACCCGGTCGGCGCGCTGATCGAATCGCTGTCGACCCCGGTTCCGACCCCCACGCCATCCCCTTCGCCGACCCCGGCGATGGATGCGCGGACGCTGGCGGAATATGAGCTGCCCGCTTCGTCGCGCCGGTCGCTGGCGCTGGTCGGGCCCGCCGGGCCGCGCGAGGGCGCGATGGGGCCGGAAATGTTCGCCGGGGCCGATGGCCGCGTCGCCGAGGCGCTGATGCGGCGCCTGTCCGCCCCGCTGCCGTCGCGCTGGATGTCGATCCTGCTGCGCCGGACGCTGGCCGCGCAGCTGACGACCCCGAATGGCGTGAACGGCGCGGATTTCGCCGCCGAACGCGCCTGGCTGTTGCTGCGCATGGGCGAGGCGCAGGTCGCGCGCGCGGTCGTCCAGTCGGTCGATACGGCCAATTATACGCCCAAACTCTATCAGGTCGCGATCAACGCGCTGCTGGCGTCCAGCGATCCGGCCGGGCTCTGTCCGCTGGCGGATCGCGGTGCGGCGGTGACCGGGCTGGTCGGATACCGCGTCGCGCAGGGCATGTGCGACGCGCTGGCGGGCGATGCCGCGCGTGGCATCGCCATCGTCCGGCAGGTCCGGCGACAGCGCGCCGCCGACGATTTCGACCTGAAGCTGGCCGAAAAGCTGATCGGGTCGGGCGGCAATGGTCGCCGGGCGGTGACGATCGAGTGGAGCGGCGCGGACCGGCTGACGACCTGGCGCTTCGGCCTGTCGACCGCGACCGGCGTGTCGATCCCCGAAGACTATCTGTCCTATGTCGGCCCGCAGGTGCGCGGCTGGCTGGCGACATCGCCTGCCGTCCCAGCCACCGAGCGCGCGAGCGTGGTCGATCAGGCGGCGGCGATGGGCGTGCTCTCCAACGTCGCGCTGGTCGATTTCTATGCGGCGCTGGCCGATAACGACCAGGCCAGCCGCGCCCAGGGCGCGATCGCCGACGATCTGCGCAATGCCTATGCCGCCGGGGATGCGGGGGCGCGGTTGAGCGCGATCCGTTCGCTCTGGGGGGATGGCGTACGCACGCCCTATGGCCGGTTGATCCTGACCGCACGGGCGGCGGCTCGGTTGCCGGTGGTGGACGATGGCGAGGAGGCGGACCGGCTGGTCGCCTCGATGCTGTCCGCCGGACTGGATCGCAGCGCAGCGCGCTGGCACGGCGCGGTCAAGCAGGGCGGCGATGGCTGGGCGATGATCGAGCTGACCGATCCCGAGCAGCAGGGTCAGGTCCCGTATGACCGCATCACCGGCTATGCGGGTACGGGCGGCGACACGCGGTTGAAGCAGCGGCTGTTCTTCGCGGGGATGGCCGGGCTCGGCCGCCTGTCCGCCGCCGATATGGAGCGCGGGGCCGAAGCCTTCGACGTCCGCATCGGCCAGCGCAATCCCTGGACCGAGGCGTTGGAACAGGCGGTGGCCGACGGGCAGACCGGCATGGTCGTCCTGCTCTGCGCGATCGGCATGCAGACCGGCAGCTGGAGCGGCGTGCCGCCCCAGGCGCTGTACCGCATGGTCGAGGCGCTGCGCAGCGTCGGGCTGGACGGCGAGGCGCGGATGATCGCGGCGGAGGCGATCGCGCGGGCATGAGCGCCACCGACCCCGTACTGACCGACCGGGCGCTGATCGACCGTTTCCTGGAGATGATGGCGGCGGAGGCGGGGGCGGCGGGCAACACCGTCGCCGCCTATCGCTCCGATCTGCGGCTGGCGGGCGAGGCGATCGGCGGGCTGGCCGACGCGGATGAGGCGGCGCTGCGGCGGCTGGCGGACGGCTGGTGCGATCTGGCCAACGCCACCGTGGCGCGCAAGGCGGCGGCGCTGCGACGTTTCTATGCCTTTCTGTACGAAGAGGGGATGCGCGAGGACGACCCTTCCTCGGTGCTGCCGCGACCGGGCCAGCGGCGCGCGCTCCCCAAGATCCTGAGCCATGCCGATATCGACCGGCTGTTCGCCGCGATCGGCGAGCGCGTGACGGCCGCGCATCCGGCCCCCGCCGACCTGCGGCTAGCGGCCTTGATCGAGCTGCTCTATGGCTCCGGCCTGCGGGCTAGCGAGCTGGTCGCGCTGCCCCGCAACGCCATCCATCCCGACCGGCCGTTCCTGATCCTACGCGGCAAGGGCGGGGTCGAGCGGATGGTGCCGATCTCCGACCGCGCGCGCGCGGCGGTGGCGGCGTGGCGCGCGCATGTCCCGGCGGACAAGCCCTGGCTGTTTCCCGGCGGCAAGAAGCACCTCTCGCGCATCCGCCTCTATCAACTGGTCAAGGCGCTGGCGGCGGAGGCGGGCATCCCGCCCGACCGGGTGAGCCCGCATGTCCTGCGCCATGCCTTCGCCACCCATTTGCTGGGCGGGGGCGCCGATCTGCGCGCGGTGCAGGCGATGCTGGGCCATGCCGACATCGCGACGACCGAAATCTACACCCATGTCGAGGCGGGTCGGCTGGTCGAACTGGTCAACACCCGCCACCCGCTCGTTGATTTTCGGGACAAGCGCCCTTAGGCGGTAGCGCCATGTCAACGAGCTTCCTCGATTTCGAGAAACCCATTGCCGAGCTTCAGAGCCGGATCGACGAACTGCGCGACACGACCGCCGAAGGGACGGTCGATATCGGCGCGGAGATCGCCAAGCTTCAGGCCAAGTCGGACAAGCTGCTGCGCGATACCTTCGCCAAGCTGACCCCGTGGCAGAAGACCCAGGTCGCCCGGCATCCGCAGCGTCCGCATTTCAAACATTATGTCGCCGGGCTGTTCGACGAGTTCGTGCCGCTGGCGGGCGACCGCGCCTTTGGCGACGACCAGGCGATCATGGGCGGCTTCGCGCAGTTCCGGGGCCAGCGCGTGATGGTGCTGGGCCATGAAAAGGGCGAGGATACCGCCAGCCGCCTGCGCCACAATTTCGGCATGGGCAAGCCTGAGGGCTATCGCAAGGCGATTCGCCTGGTCGAGCTGGCCGATCGCTTCGGCCTGCCGATCGTGACGCTGGTCGACACCTCGGGCGCTTTTCCCGGCATCCAGGCCGAGGAGCGCGGCCAGGCGGAAGCCATCGCCCGCTCGACTGAGGCCTGTCTGGCGGCGGGCGTGCCGGTCGTCTCGGCGATCGTCGGCGAGGGCGGCTCGGGCGGCGCGGTGGCGCTGGCGGCGGGCAACCGGGTGCTGATGTTCGAGCATGCCGTCTATTCGGTGATCAGCCCGGAAGGCTGTGCCTCGATCCTGTGGCGCACCGCCGACAAGGCATCCGAGGCGGCCGAGGCGATGCGCGTGACCGCGCAGGACTTGAAGGGCTTTGGCGTGATCGACACGATCGTGGCCGAGCCGGTCGGCGGCGCGCACCGCGATCCGGCGGGGGCGATCGCCAATCTGGGCGATGCGGTCGAGAAGGCGCTGGGCGAGCTGGGCGGCCTGGGCCGCGACGAGCTGAAGCGCGGTCGTGCCGCCAAGTTCCTGGCGATGGGGCGGCTTTAATCGGCGTCGGCCGCCTGGACGGCCGGGTCTGAAACGAAAAGGGTCGGCGACCGCATCACGCAGTCGCCGACCCTTTTTCTCGTATCCTGCAAGCGGCGTTGGCGCCGGTTGCCGGGTCCGTTCATCAATTGGCGCTGGACGAATTGTTGAGGCGGGTCGAGACGTTGGTGAAGGTGTTCTTCAGGCTGTTGCCGAGCGTCTGCATCGCACCGATCGCCGCGACCGCGATCAGGGCAGCGATCAGGCCATATTCGATCGCCGTCGCGCCCTTGCTGTCCTTCATCATCTTGCGGATCGTCTTCATTCCGGGCTCCATTCCTTTGAATGCCGTGTTGACCAGTCACAGTCTGAGCCGGAGGGCCGGATCAGCTGGTTATTCATAGGCTTGTATTCATTGAAGAAAGTTTAATTCGCGGGTTTCCGGCCGAGCGCGGATCAGGTCGCGTCGGTCAGGGTCGTACTGATCCGGTCGAACACGGCCTGGAGGTCCACGCCGATCTGCGACAGGGCCGCGACGATGACCAGCATGACACAGGCTATGATCAACGCATATTCGACGGCGGTCGCGCCGCGATGGTCCGCCGCGATTTCGCGTGCCAGGGTGAGGATCGGGCCGAGCGCTTTCATCGATTCTATGGCGTAACGAGGAAAGGTTAAGAATGTCTGTCGAACCCATGGCCCGCCCGCTCTTTCCGGTCGTCGCCGCGGCGCTGGTCGATGGCGAGGGGCGGGTGCTGTTGCAGCAGCGTCCGGCGGGCAAGACGCTGGCCGGGCTGTGGGAATTTCCGGGCGGCAAGCTGGAGCCGGGCGAAAGCGCCGACGAGGCGCTGATCCGTGAACTCCATGAGGAACTGGCGATCACCGTCGATCTCGCCGCACTGGAGCCCGCGGGCTTCGCGACCGAGATATTGCCCGACCGGCATCTCCTGCTGCTGCTCTATGTGATCCGGCGCTGGTCGGGCGAGCCCGTCGCGCTGGAGGCGGACGGGCTGGTGTGGCGCACGCCGGAGGCGATGGACGCGTTGCCCATGCCCCCGGCGGACGGCCCGTTGGTGCGTCAGTTGCGCGCTTATCTGGGCGAGAGGACGACCTCGGTCGGCCCGGCGGCCAACGGCACCGAATAGCCGCCGCGCTCCATCACCCCCCGATCGGGCGTATAGGCGCGGCCGCCGGTCGTCGTGGTCTCGACGAACAGCCGGGCCTGCGGCGTGTCGGCCCTGGCGGGATCGAGGATCAGCCGCACCGTGCCGGTGGCGGGGATGTAGCGCGCCTCGGCGATCTTGCCCGCCTCCAGCGTCAGCCAGAGCCCGGCGGGCGCGACGAACAATCGGCTGCGCGCGCCGTCCTTCGGCACGACGCGGATCGTCCCGTCCGCTTCTGTCAGGTTGCCGCCATAGGACAGCCAGCCCAGCCGGGGATCGTTCACCACATAGGTGGCGGCGGCATAGGCATGGCCGAAAAAGCCCATGCCATAATCCCCGCTATACGGATCCCACTCCATCCGGTCGGGCCAGCTGTGGAAGGCGGCGGAGGAGGATCCGTCCTGGCCGATATTGGTGATCCCGCCCATCAACCCGCCATAGGCGACGCGCAGCAGATGCAGGTCGGCCGGGTTGCGCCGGAACGAATCGAACAGCGGGATGGCGTTCAGCGTCGATCCGTAATGATGGATCTGCCGCTCCAGCCGGGGATATTTGCCGCCATAGAGGAAATCCCAATAGCGCCGGGCATTGCCGTTATAGCCCCAGCTGGGGATGGACGGGTCATAGCCCAATATCACCTCGCGCGTGACGTCGGCCTGCGGGCCATAGCCGAAATAGCGCATCCAGGCATAGACTTCGGCCTGGCCGGTCGAGTCCCACGCCATCTCGCTGCCAAAGGGATAGCGCAGCGTCCGCCAATGGTCCGCGCGCCCCTTCATCAGCGCCTCCACCTCGGCGGCCTGGGCGGTCCAGCCCTCGCGCTTCAGATCGGTCAGGATGTCGACGAAGACGTCTCCTTCCATCAGGCCGTATTGCGCATAATGCGGCGCGTCGCGCATCATCGCGGTGATGGTGCGATAGGCATGGTCGAGATACCAGCGCCAGTCATGCACCCGCGTCATCCCCGGATGGTTGCGCGCGATCCGGTAGAGTGCCCAATGCCCCGCCGCGACATGCGGGTAATTATAGGCGCGACCCAGATCGTCCGCCTGATCCTTCTTCCACGAGGTCCAGCTCTGCCAGTCCTTGGCGGGTTGATAGAGAGAGGGGAAGGCGGCCGGGTCGTAATAGAACAGGCTCTTCTTCACGCCGCCCGCATGCGGGCCGTCGGCGACCTGGAGGCGGCCGACCACCGTCTTGTCGACCAGCTCCTCGATCCGGGCGAGTTCGGTCGCGTCGGGATTGTCGAGCTGCTTCATGACGGCGGCGACCCAGCTGCCCGCGCCGCCCTCGTCGCTCATCCCCGAAATCCACACGCGCGGATCGGCGGTGACGATGCGATCCGCCTCGCGGTCATAGGTCAGGATGGCGGGCGACCGGCCAAAGGGATCGTCCTTGCCCTCATACCATTGCCGCGTCGTCGCGAAGTGGCCGAGATCGGCCATGGTCCGCTCGAGCGGCTTGGTGACGAAATAGGGAATGGTCTGGACCTGGCCGTCGGCATAGGTCAGCGACAGCCGCGCACGGCCCCATTGCCGCCCGCGCACCGACAGCTTCTCCCAGCCGGGCTTGCCCGCCGCCCGCGTCACCTCCAGCGCGCCCGCCGGATAGCTCTCGATCCCGGTGATGGGCGAGGGGGCCCGGACGAACAGCGACGCGTCGAGGTCGCTCGGCACGACATAGCCCGGCACGCCGACGACGACCGGCCGCTTCTGCGCGATCAGGGTCGGCTCGATCCCCCGGATGCTGGGCGCGGCGACGAAGCGAAGGCCGATCCGGCGGCTCTCGCCGGGGGCGAGGCGGATGCTGGTCGGCGCATTCCACGGCGCGCCCGCCTTGGTCCAGTCGGTCTGCGCATAGGCGGCGCTGGCGACCGTCCAGTCGTAAAAGCCCTCCGACGTCTGGGCGCGCGGGCTCGCCTCGGCGATCACCGCCTTGCCGCCGGTCTCGCGGACCGTGGGGATCGGAACATAGGCCTCCAGCGGCGTTGCGGCCTGGGGCAGGACCAGCAGCGCGGGGCCCGCGCCGTTCAGCCGCGTCACCTGCACATAGCCCGCGTCGCGACCGATATAGGGATCGGCGAAGCTCGCCTGGGTATGCGCCTGTTCGAGCGTGCGGTCGGTGATGATGTTGTCGAACACCATCGGCAGGCCCAGCCCGCCAATCTCCACCGTCTCGCCGCTTGTGTTGGTCAGCGTGAAGGCCAGCCCCGGCGCGCCCGCCGCGTTCGTCCATTCGCGCACGATGCGCAGCGGCAGTCCCGGGCCCATCGTCGCGGTCATGTCCGCCGCCGCCAGTACGCCGCCCTTCGCGGGCAGGGCGCGGACCGGCACGCGTTGCTTCGAGGAGGAGAAATCCTGCCACGGCCCGGTGCCGGTACGGACCCGCAGGTGCAGGTCGCCCAGATGGTTGTACCCATTGCCGCTCCGCTCCCGCGACCGACCGACCGGCAGGAAGTCGAAAGCGGGATCGGCGAGCGGCGACAGGCTGCGCGCGGTCTGGCTGGCCGGATCGAGTCTAAGGCGGAAGGCGCCGACGCGCATCGCCGGGGCGGAGGGTGCGGCCGCCTTGGGCCCGGTCGCACGGGGCACGGCCTTCTGGGCCGGAACCGCCGCGACGGACAGCAGAGCCAGTGTCACGGGGAACAGGCGGAACGGAGAACGACGCATCGAGAACCCTTTCATCGGGTGTCGCTTCGCCGGTTATGGCAACGCGATTGACCCTCTCTCCAACGAACGCTAACGGTATACGGTATTTTGTGGAGAGCAAGATGGTACGGGCAAGCAGGCGCGAATGGATGCGGGGAGCGGCCACCGCCGCCTTGATCGGTGCGGCGCCCCGCGCGATCGCGGCACCGGCTTCGCGACTTCCCGCCAAGGCCGAACCCCTGCCGCTGAACGCCGTTCGCCTGCGCCCGTCCATCTATGCGACCGCGGTTGAGACCAACCGGCGCTATCTCCATCGGCTCGATCCCGACCGGTTGCTCCACAATTTCCGCCTCTATGCCGGGCTGAAGCCCAAGGCGGAGATCTATGGCGGCTGGGAAAGCGATACGATCGCGGGCCATACGCTGGGCCATTACATGTCGGCGCTGGTGCTGACCTGGCAGCAGACCGGCGATACCGAGATGCGGCGGCGCGCCGACTATATCGTCGCCGAACTGGCCGAGGCCCAGGCCAAACGCGGCAACGGCTATGTCGGCGGGCTGGGCCGCAAGCGCCCCGACGGCACCATCGTCGATGGCGAGGAGATCTTTCCCGAGATCATGGCGGGCAAGATCAAGTCGGGCGGCTTCGACCTCAACGGGTCCTGGTCGCCGCTCTACACGGTTCACAAGCTGTTCGCCGGGCTACTCGACATCCATGGCGGCTGGGGCAATGCGCAGGCGCTGTCGGTCGCGGTCGCGCTGGGCGGCTATTTCGCCCGCGTCTTCGCCGCGCTGGACGATGCGCGGATGCAGGAAGTGCTGGGCTGCGAATATGGCGGGCTGAACGAGAGCTTCGCCGAACTCTATCAGCGGACTGGCGACCGCCAGTGGCTGGCGCTGGCCGAGCGCATCTATGACCGCAAGGTGCTCGACCCGCTGGTGGCGGGGAAGGATCAGCTCGCCAATTTCCACGCCAATACCCAGGTGCCCAAGCTGATCGGCCTGGCGCGGATCCATGAGATCACCGGCAACCCCGCACCGGCGGCGGGCGCGCGCTTCTTCTGGGACACGGTGACGCAGCATCACAGCTATGTCATCGGCGGCAATGCGGACCGCGAATATTTCTCGGAGCCCGACACGATCGCGCGGCACATCACCGAGCAGACGTGCGAGCACTGCAACACCTACAACATGCTCAAGCTGACCCGGCACCTCTATGGCTGGCAGCCCCAGGCGGCGCTGTTCGACTTTTATGAACGCGCGCATCTGAACCATGTCATGGCGGCGCAGAATCCGGAGGATGGCGGCTTCACCTATATGACGCCGCTGATGACCGGCATGGCGCGCGAATTCTCGACGCCCAAGGATGACGCCTTCTGGTGCTGCGTCGGTTCGGGGATGGAGTCGCATGCCAAGCATGGCGAGTCGATCTTCTGGCAGGGCGGGGACGCGCTGCTCGTGAACCTCTATATCCCGGCCGAGGCGCGGTGGGAGCGGCGCGGGGCGACCGTCACGCTCGACACTGCCTATCCGATGGAGGGGCAGGCGACGTTGCGCTTCACCCGTCTCGACCGTGCGGGACGCTTTCCGGTGGCGCTGCGGGTGCCCGGCTGGACGCAGGGCCAGGCGGTGGTGGAGGTCAATGGCCAGCCGGTCGAGCCGGTGTTCGACCGCGGTTATGCGGTGGTCGAGCGGCGGTGGAAGGCGGGCGACAGCGTCGCCATCCGCCTGCCGCTGGAATTGCGGGTCGAACCGACGCCGGGCGACGACAGCGTGGTCGCGGTGGTGCGCGGGCCGATGGTGATGGCCGCCGATCTGGGGTCGGTCGAAACGCCGTGGAACTCGCCCGACCCCGCCATGGTCGGCGCGCATCCGCTGGCCGCCTTCACCCCGGCCGAGGGCGCACCGGCGCGCTATGCGACGCGCGGCGTATTCCGCCCGGCGGATCTCAGCTTCGTCCCCTTCTTCAGTCAATATGATCGCCGCAGCGCGGTCTATTTCAAGCGCTTCACCGAAGCGGGATGGAAGGCGGAGGAGGCGGCCTTCCTCGCCGATCAGGCACGCGCCCGCGACATCGCCGCGCGCTCGGTCGACGTGATGCATCTGGGCGAGATGCAACCCGAGCGCGATCATGGACTTACCTCGGAAATTTCCTATCCCGTCTCCTATCGCGGGCGGCAGGGGCGCGATGCGCGGTCGGGGGGCTATATCGAGTTCAGCATGGCGGTGCGTCCCGGCCCGCTGGTGCTTCAGGCGACCTATTGGGGCGACGAGCGCAAGCGCGACTTCGACATTCTGGTCGACAATGTGAAGGTCGCCACCCAGCATCTGGAAAGCGACAAGCCTGGTCAGTTCTTCGACGTCGAATATCCGCTTCCGCTAGGGGTGACGGCGGGCAAGAAGAGTGTGCGCATCCGCATCGTCCCGCATGACCGCAGCACGGCGGGGCCGATCTTCGGCATGCGCCTGTTCACCGCGAAGAAGGGCGTGACCGCGTGACCGGCATCCGCATGACGCTGGCGGAGTTGCGGTCGCTCGCGCGGGCCAAGCTGCTGGGCGCGCGGCTCGCCCCCGCCCATGCCGAGGCGGTGGCCGAGACGATGGTCGCGGGCGAGCGCGACGGATGCGCGTCGCATGGCATTTATCGCCTGCTGGTCGCCGTCTCCAGCATCAACAAAGGCGTCGTCGTGCCCGATGCCGAACCCGTCCTGTCGCATCCGGCGCATGCGCTGGTCCGCGTCGATGGTGGCGGCGGCTTTGCCCAGCTGGCGTTCCAGACCGGCAAGCCCGCACTGATCGAAAAGGCGCGCAGGAACGGCATCGCCGCGCTGGCCCTGAACAATGTCGTGCATTTCGCCGCGCTCTGGCCCGAGGTCGAGGAACTGGCCGAGGCGGGGCTGGTCGCGCTGGCCTTCACCCCCAGCCATGCCTGGGTCGCGCCGTCGGGCGGGGCTGAGCCGGTGTTCGGGACCAATCCGATCGCGTTCGGCTGGCCGCGCCCCGATGGCCCGCCCTTCGTCTTCGACTTCGCCACCAGCATGGTCGCGCGCGGCGAGATCGAGCTTCACCGCCGCGCGGGCAAGGCGGTGCCCGACGACTGGGGCGTCGATGCGGAGGGACGTCCCACCACCGATCCCGCCGCGATCCTGTCGGGCGCGATGCGGACCTTTGGCGGGCATAAGGGATCGGCGCTGGCGGCGATGGTCGAGCTGCTTGCCGGGCCGCTGATCGGCGACATGACCAGCCGCGAGTCGATCGACATCGATGCGGGGCGCGGCGGATCGCCCCTGGGCGGCGAACTGATCATCGCGATCGATCCCAAGGGGTTCCTGGGCGATCTTCTGCCCGAACATCAGGCGCGTGCGGAGGCGATGTTCGCCGCGATCACGGGGCAGGGGGCACGGCTGCCTTCGGCCCGGCGCTATGCGGCGCGGGCGGTTTCGCTGGCGGAGGGCGTGGTGATTCCCGCTGATCTCCACCGCGACGTCACGGCACTGAATGGTTGAAGCAGGAAGGGTATGAGCATGACGAACC
Organism: Sphingomonas sp. SORGH_AS_0870; assembly: GCF_031453175.1. Taxonomy (NCBI): domain Bacteria; kingdom Pseudomonadati; phylum Pseudomonadota; class Alphaproteobacteria; order Sphingomonadales; family Sphingomonadaceae; genus Sphingomonas; species Sphingomonas sp. SORGH_AS_0870. Next base: position 2,863,069 of record NZ_JAVIYW010000002.1, on the reverse strand, counting down.
GGATCGCACCGCTTCTGGCGGGAATGGCCCTTCTCTGCGTACCGGGGGCGGGGGAGGCGAAGGCGCCGACGGCGCAGCCGCGTGGCAAAGCGGCGACGGCGACGCGTGCGGCGGACGCCCGCTTCCGTGCCTTGTCCGAGGCGGAGTATAAATGGCGGGTCAGCCAGAACGCTGCCGACGAGGATAGCGGCAGCGCCGGATCGCGCCAGTTGCCCGATGTCGGTTCGGCGGCGCAGGCGGCACGGCTCGCGCGGTGGGAGGCAACCGCCAAGGCGCTGGACGGCATCGATATCAACGCCTTGTCGCCCGATGTTCGCACCGATTACATGGTCTATCGCGGCCAGATCGATGCCCTGCTCGCCGCCCAGCGCTTCCGGGAATATGAGAGGCCGCTGAACGCCGATACCAGCTTCTGGGGCAATCTCGCCAGCTGGGCGCGGGGCAGCTTCACCAAGGAAAGCCAGTATCGCGACTATATCGCGATGCTCCACCAGATGCCGCGCTATTACGACCAGCAGATCGGCAATATGCGCGCCGGACTGGCGCGGGGCTTCACCCCCGCCGCGCGTCACGCTGAAGGGGCGCGATATCGGCGTCGCGCAGGTGGTCGATGCCGGCCTGGGCGAGGACCAGCCCTTCTACGCGCCGTTCCGCACCATGCCCGCCACCATGGCGCCCGCCACCGTCGCGGCGCTGCGGGCCGAGGCGAAGGCGGCGATCCGCGACGATGTCCTGCCCGCGCATGTCAAGCTGCTCGCCTTCCTGCGCAACGACTATATGCCGGGCGGGCAGGCCAGCACGGCGGCCTATGACCTGCCCGACGGCAAGGCCTATTACCGGTCGAAGATCCGCGAATATGTGACCGCCGACATGACCCCCGAACAGATCCATGCCATCGGCCTGTCGGAGATCAAGCGCATCCGGGCGCGGATGGACGATGTGATGCGCGAGGTGAAGTTCACGGGCGATTTCCCCGCCTTCCTGACCTTCCTGCGCACCGATCCGCAATTCTATGCCAAGACGCCGCAGGAACTGCTCGACCGCGCGGCCTGGTTCGCCAAGAGCTTCGACGGCATCGCCGCCGACTGGTTCGGCCGCCTGCCGCGCAGCCGGTTCGCGATCAAGCCGGTGCCCGCCGATCTCGCACCCTTCTATACCGCCGGGCGCGGCGGTCCGGGCATCTATCTGGTCAACACCTATGACCTGCCGTCGCGTTCGCTCTATGCGCTGCCCGCGCTGACGCTGCACGAAAGCGCGCCCGGCCATGCCTTCCAGATGCCGCTGGCCGCCGAGAACAAGGATCTGCCCGCCTTCCGCCGCGACAGCTATCTGTCGGCCTATGGCGAGGGCTGGGCGCTGTATTGCGAGGCGCTGGGCGAGGATATGGGCTTCTACAAGACGCCCTATGATCGGTTCGGCATGCTGTCCTATCAGGCCTGGCGTGCCGCGCGGCTGGTGGTCGATACCGGCATCCATGCCATGGGATGGAGCCGCGAGCAGGCCCAGGCCTATCTCCACGACAACACCGCGCTGTCGGATCACGAGATCGAGACCGAGGTCGACCGCTACATCGCATGGCCGGGCCAGGCGCTGTCCTATTATATGGGGCAGCTCGCCTTCCAGAAGGCGCGGGCCAAGGCGGAGAAGGCGCTGGGGCCGAAGTTCAACATCCGCGCCTGGCACGATGCGATGTTGCAACTGGGCTATGTGCCCTTGCCCGTCATCGCGCAGCGCACCGATCAGTTCATCGCGGAGGGTGGCAAGGGGCCCTATCCCGATGAGGAATGATCGCGATTGACCTGCGATGATCGATTTGCTAAAAAGTATACGGTATCTAAATATAAACAGCAGGAAGACAGATTGTGAGCATCGGCTGGCGTGGCGTATTCCCCGCGGTGACGACCCAGGTGCGGGAGGATCTTTCGATCGATCTCGCCGACACGCAGCGCGTGGTGGACGATCTGGTCCGCGACGGCGTGACCGGCGTCATCGCCCTTGGCACGGTCGGCGAGAACAACTCGCTCGACTATGATGAGAAGGTCACGGTGCTGACCGCGATCGTCGAGGCGGTCGACGGCCGCGTGCCGGTGATCACCGGCGTGTCGGAATATGACACGCGCCGCGCGGTCCGCTATGCGCAGGCTGCCGAAAAGGCTGGCGCCGACGGCCTGATGCTGCTGCCGCCGATGGTCTATGTGCCCAAGGCGCATGAGCTGGTGAACCATTTCAAGGGCGTGGCGGATCAGGTCGGCCTGCCGATCATGCTCTACAACAACCCGCCCGCCTATCGCACGGTCATCGACCAGACGGTGCTGGAAGCGCTGATCGACGTGAAGAACATTGTCGCGGTCAAGGAATCGGCCCCCGACACGCGTCGCTTCACCGACTTCCGCAATGCCTTTGGCGATCGCTACGTCCTGTTCGCGGGGCTGGACGACGTGGCGCTTGAGGGGCTGTACCTCGGGGCGCAGGGCTGGGTCTCGGGCCTGACCAACGCCTTCCCCAAGGAGTCGGTCGAACTGGTCGCCGCGTTCGAGCGGGGCGATCATGCCAAGGCGATGGAAATCTATCGCTGGTTCATGCCGCTCCTCCACCTCGATGCCGAGCATGACCTGGTCCAGTCGATCAAGCTGGCCGAGCAGGTCATGGGTCGCGGTTCGGAGCGCGTGCTGCCGCCGCGCTACGTCCTCGAGGGCGAACGCCGCGCGCAAGTGATCGCGATGGTCGAAAAGGCCGCCGCGACCCGCCCGACCCTCGGGCTGAGCAAGGCCGCCTGATGGCGACGACGCTCCCGCCCCGCGACATGGTGCCGGATGACGGCCGAGCGCGGGGCGGGGGCGTCATCGTCGTGCAGACGCTGGCGGACCGGATCTTCGCCATCGTCCGCGAACGGATCGTGGCCGGGACGCTGGGGGGCGACCGACCGATCCGGCAGGACGCGCTGGCCGCCGAACTGGGGGTCAGCAAGATTCCGCTGCGCGAGGCGCTCGCCCGGCTGGAGCAGGAGGGGCTGCTCCAGGGGATCGCCAATCGCGGCTATCTGGTCGGTCGGTTGAGCGCGGCGCGGGCCGAGGAAATCTACATGCTTCGCTGCCGCCTCGAACCGGCGGCGGCGGCGCGCGCGGCGCTGGTCGCGGATGACGAGGACCGGGCGCGGCTGATCGCGGCGTTCGACATGCTGGACCGCGCCGCGACCAGCGATCTGGCGCAGGTCGCCATCTCCAACCGGCAATTCCACATGGCGATGGTCCGCCCGATCGGACGGCCGCTGACCATCCGCATGATCCGACAATTGGCGGTGCTGGCGGAGCGCTATGTCGTCGCGCATCTGCAACCCGCCGGGCGCGATGCCCGCGCGCATCTGGAACACCGCGAACAGCTCGATGCCTTTCTGGCGCGCGACGCGGAACGGGTTCAATCATTGCTTGACGCGCATATCCGGTCCACGCTGATGGACCTGAAGGGCGGGTTCGCACTCGCCGGATAGCATGGAAACCATCGAGGCGGGGGATTTTGCTTCACATGTTCGGACCGTTCAAACCGCTGGGCAGCGCGACCCAGCATGGGGAAGGGCAGGCGCTGGCCAAGACGCTCAGCTGGCCGCACCTCATCGCGCTGGGGGTCGGCGCGATCGTCGGCACCGGCATCTACACGCTGACTGGGGTGGGCGCGGAACGGGCGGGGCCCGCCGTCATCCTGGCCTTCGCGATCGCGGGCGCGGTCTGCGCCTGCGCGGCGCTTGCCTATGCGGAACTGGCCACGCTGATCCCGGCGGCGGGCAGCGCCTATACCTTCAGCTACACTGCCTTGGGCGAGACGCTGGCCTGGGTCGTGGGGTGGAGCCTGATCCTGGAATATTCGCTGTCCTGCTCGGCGGTCGCGGTCGGCTGGGGTGGCTATCTGGTCGGCTGGATACAGGCGGCGGGCATACACTTGCCGCCCGAACTTCTGTCCGGGCCGCATGGCGGCGGCATCGTAAACCTGCCTGCGGTGGTCGTCGCCCTGTCGGTGATGGGCATGCTGATCGCGGGCACGCGTGAGAGCGCGACGCTCAATATCGTCCTCGTCGTCATCAAGCTGGTGGCGCTGGGCATCTTCGTGGCCTTTGCCCTTCCGGCCTTCCACGGCGATAATCTCCATCCCTTCATGCCCTATGGCTTTGCCGCGCACGAGGTGGACGGTGCCAAGCGCGGCGTGATGGCGGCGGCGGCGATCGTGTTCTTTGCCTTTTACGGGTTCGACGCGGTTGCGACTTCCGCCGAGGAAGCCAAGAATCCCAGTCGTGACCTGACCATCGGTATCGTCGGCTCCATGCTGGTCTGCACGTTGATCTACATGGCGGTGGCCGTCGCGGCGATCGGATCGATGCCCTTCCAGCAGCTCGCCAATTCACCGGAGCCGCTGGCGCTGGTCCTTCGCTCGCTGGGCCAGCCCCAGGCGGCGCATCTGATCGCGCTGGCCGCGGTCATCGCGCTGCCTTCGGTCATCCTGGTCATGATGTACGGACAGAGCCGCATCTTCTTCACCATGGCACGCGACGGCCTGTTGCCGCAGTCGCTGGCCGTGGTCAGCAAGCGCAGCGGCGCGCCGACCCGCATCACGCTGGTCACCGGCCTGTCGATCGCGCTGGTCGCAGGCACCTTCCGGCTGGACGAGATCGCCGAGCTGGCCAATGCGGGCACGCTGCTCGCCTTCATCGCGGTCGGCGCCTGCCTGATGGTGCTGCGGCGCAAGGCGCCGGACGCGAAGCGGCTGTTCCGCTGCCCGCAGCCCTATCTGGTCGGCACGCTCGCCATCCTGGGCTGTATCTATCTGCTGTTCAGCCTGCCCAGTTCGACCATCATCCGGTTCGTCATCTGGAACCTGGCCGGGCTGGCCTTCTACTTCGTCTATGGTCGGCGGCGGAGCGCGCTGGCAGCGGGATAAACGGGCAGGCGGCCGGGGCGGCCGAACAGATAACCCTGGGCCTGGGGGCATCCCTCCTCCAGCACCATGCGATGCTGTTCGGCCGTCTCCACCCCTTCGGCCACCACCGGCAGGTTCAGGCTCTGGCCCAGCCCGACGATCGCGCGGACGATCGACCGCGCGGCCTCGTCATCGGTGACGCCCGAGATGAAGCTGCGGTCGATCTTGATCTTGTCGAACGGAAAGCATTGGAGGTTGCTCAGCGAGCTGTAGCCGGTGCCGAAATCGTCCATGACGATCCCGACCCCCATGGCCTTCAGCCGATGCAGCGTCCGCAGCGTGCCCTCCCGGTCGTGGAGCAGGACGTTCTCGGTGATCTCCAGCTCCAGCCGACGCGCGGGAAAGCCGCTTTCGGCCAGCGCCTTGGCGACGATCTCGGCCAGGTTGGGCAGCTGGAACTGGATGGGGGAGACGTTGACCGCCAGCGTCATCGGCTCGGGCCAGGCAGCGGCGGCGCGGCAGGCCTCGCCCAGCACCCATTCGCCGAGTTGCAGGATGATGCCCGTATCCTCGGCGATCGGCACGAACTCGTCGGGGACGATCTCGCCGCGCTCGGGATGCTGCCAGCGGAGCAGTGCCTCATAACCGATGACGCTCGCGCCCTCGGTCGAGACCAGCGGCTGATAGACCAGCTGCATCTGGTCGCGCAGCAGGGCGTGGCGCAGGTCATGTTCGAGCGCGCGGCGATGGCGGACCGCATGGTCCATGTCCTGGTCGAAGAAGGACGCCGCGCCGCGTCCGCTCGTCTTGGCGCGGTATAGCGCGACATCGGCATTGTGGCGAAGTCCATCGGCGTCGGCGGCATCCTGCGGGAACAGCGACACGCCGATGCTGACCCCGACCGCCGTCGGATCGCGGCTCAGGTCCATTTCGGTGGCAAAGGCGCCCAGGATCGTCGCGACCAGCTTGTGGACCCGGTCGGGATCGTCGACCCCGCGCTGCAGGATCAGGAACTCATCGCCGCCGACCCGTGCGACCACCGCCGCCTCGTCGACCACGCCGGTCAGGATCCGGGCGACGCGACACAGGATCATGTCGCCCGCCGCATGGCCGAACAAATCGTTGACCGCCTTGAACCGATCGAGATCGAGCGCGAGTAGCGCGAAGGGGCCCTTCTGGTCGGCCTGTGCGATGGCCCCCTCCAGCGCCTGGGCGAAATAGGCGCGATTGGGCAATCCGGTCAGCGGATCATGGACCGCCATATATTCGATCTGGCGCTGCGCCCGCCGCTGCTCGGTCAGGTCGCGCACCGCCATCACGGTCGATCGTCGTCCGCGATATTCGATCTCGTGACAGGCGACCTCCAGATAGCGTTCCATCGAGGCGTGGCAGGGGCGCGTCTCGACCGGGTGATCGTGCGCCAGGCTCAGCGGCACGCTGTCCATGGTTTCCAGCCAGTCCCCGGGGGTGGAGCCGATCAACGCCTGCGGCTCGACCCCCAGCATCGCGGCGAGCCGGGCATTGGTCTCGACGATACGGCCGTTCAGCAGGATCGCGATCCCCTCGCGGGTCGCCTGGGTCAGGCCGTGCAGGTCGGTCAGCCGCCGGTCGAGGATGGCCGCGCCGATCATCATCACGACGATCAGGCCGGTCGCCCCCAGCACGGCGCGGGCCAGGCCGTGCGGCTGGAGCGGTTCGAGGGTCGGATCGACCACCACCCCGCCGGGCAGGAGCGTCGTCGCCGCCATCGCCCCGAAATGCAGCATCACGACCCCCATCGCGCCCGCGAGGATCGGCAGGACCGCGCGCGTCATCCCGCGCAGCCGGATATGGGCAATCAGCGCGAGCGAGAGGAAGGCCGTCGCGCCCAGCATCGCCTGCGTGACGCCCCATGGCCGGTACAGGATGCGGGCGGGCACGATCAGCGCGCTCATGCCAACGAAGTGCATCGCGGCGATGCTGGCGGCGATGATCGTGGCGGCGATCACCAGCATCCCCGTCTCCCGCCGCCGGGCGATGAAGGCCAGCGCGAGCCAGATGCCCGCGATCGGAATCCCGATCGAAACGACGGTCAGCGACAGGTCGAACCCCAGCGGCAGGGGCCCCCGATAGGCGAGCATGGCCAGGAAATGCGTCGCCCAGATGCCGATCCCGGCGGTGATCGCGGCAAAGGCCAGCCAGCTTCGGCGGCGACCCTCGACGCATTCCTCCGACCGGGCGTGCAGGAGGAAGAGCGCGGACAATCCCAGGACGCAAATCCCGGCGGCCAGTCCGACCAGCCAGGGATCATGGTCTTTGGTGATACATCCGACGATATTGAGCATGCTGTACTGGTCCCCCGACGACCCTTCATAGGACGACGTCGCTTTCCGAACATTTAAGAGCGTTGGCACCGGATCGGAGGAAGCCGACCGGGTAGGGCGTTCGGGGGTTTCAAAAATCGCCGGGATAATTATATACCGACTGTTATGGAAAATGCTTTGCCCGCTTGTAAGGGGCGTCCTCGCGAATTCTGCACCGAGCAGGCGCTGGCCTCGGCGCTCCGGGTCTTCTGGAGCAAGGGGTATGAGGGCGCGTCGATGGCGGACCTGACCGAGGCGATGGGGATCACCAAGCCCAGCCTCTATGCCGCGTTCGGCAACAAGGAAGCGTTGTTTCACAAGGCATTGGACCTCTATGAGGCCGAGAAGATGGCCTTTATCCGCGAGGCGCTGAATCAGCCCACCGCGCGGGGCGTGGCCGAGCATCTGCTGCGCGGCGCGGTTGATGCGCAGACCAACCAGCAGGAACCGCGCGGTTGCCTGGGGGTGATCCACTCGGTCGCCTGCGGGTCGGAAGCCGAATCGATCAAGGCGGAGGTCGTCGCCCGCCGCGCCTCGTCACAGGCGGCGCTGCTCGCCCGGTTCCAGCGCGCCAAGGACGAAGGCGATCTGCGCGAGGATGTCGAGCCCGAGGGGCTGACCGCGATGCTCTATGCGCTGTTCCAGGGAATGGCCGTGCAGGCCGGGTCGGGGGCCAGCCGCGCCGACCTGGAAAGGCTGGTCGAGACGGGGCTGAAATGCTGGCCTACGCGTTGAATACCAGTCGGTATAAAATGCTTGACGGGGCGTCGGCGGCTTAATATACCGCTTGGTATGGAAGGCGCCTGGTAGTCTTCCGAACATCATTGGCGAGACATGGATACGGGCGGCATGGGGTCGCCGGATCGCGGCGGGCGGATGCGCTTTGCCGGACAGGGTGTCGCGCGACGCAAAAGGGGTATGTCATGGCCTATGTCGCTTTTCAGGAAATCGGTGCCGCGCGGGCCGCGTTCGATGCCGCCACCGCCGAACAGGGTGCGGCGGCGATTCGGCCGGACGCCCGACTGTCGGCGCTGGAATGGCAGGTCGTGGCACTGGCCCGTCGCGATCGCGTCTCGTCGCTGCGCGCGCCCAGCCGTCTGGGCCGCGCGCTCGGCTCCATCTTCGGCGAGACGCGCAATCCCCGGCTGGCCGACCCTTCGCTCGAGGCGCTGCGCCGGATGGCGGTGCTGAGCTGGCATCATGGCTATAGCGTGCCCTCGCACGAGGTCCGCGCGTTCCTGGCCGCCGGGTACAGCCCCGATCAATATGAGCTGATGGTCGACAGCATCGCGACCGCGCTGGCGGGTTCGCGCCGTTCGACCCGGATCGCCGCCGCCGCCTGACGACGATCGTCGCGCCGGGACGAGGCGGCGTCGCGTCGATGCCCCTTGCCTCGCGCGATAAGCGGCGTACCTTGGGGGGATCAGCGACGGAGCAGATCCATGGCGGCCGAACTGCGTCTGACCGACCCCTTTTCGATCATCACCCTGCCCATGGCGGGCGCGCCGGGCAGCGAGCAGGCGGCGCCGTGGGAAAGGCTGTTCGCCTGGCCCCGTCGTGGCGATGTCCAGCTTCCCTTCGACGCCAGCAGCCGCGAGGCGCGCGATGCCTGGGCCACCCGGCTCGACCATGCGGTGGCGCATGCTGACAAGGCGGTGCTGCTGGTCGCGGAAAACGCCGCCTGCCTGGCCAGCATCTGGTGGGCGCGGCTGTCGCCCAGCCATTATGTCTCGAAGGTCGCGGGCGCGCTGTTCTTCCAGCCGCCCTCCATCGCGCCGCTCGACCGGTCCGGCGGGCAACTCTTCGCTTCGCCCGAGGCGGCGCTGCCTTTCCCGTCGCTGGTGATCGACGGCGCGCTGCATGGACCCGCGCTGGCGCAGGCCTGTGGCGGGCGGCTGTTGGAGGCACCGCGCGCCGCGCCGCCCGCGACCGGCATGTGGCGACAGGCGCAGCGGTTGATCGAGCGACTGTCGGCCGGCGTGGTCGAACAGGATATGCGCGTCCTGCGCACGCTGGGCATTCCCGACCGATGACAGGCATAAAAATGGCCCGGCGGGATGCCGCCGGGCCAGTCGAACGCCATAGGGAGCTTCCTTTGGCGAGCAGGAGAGGTGGCGGGCCGCGTCGCCCGCGTCCGTCCGCCGCTATTGCGGGGCCGTGCTGTTGAGGTCGGCGTCGTTGGACGTCAGCAGGTCGTTGCCCAGGGCCTCGTTATCCGCCACCGGCGTTTCGTCATTGGCAAGCACCACCGATCCGTTATCCAGCGTGGCATTGTCGGCGGCGGTCCCCTTGGGCGAGCAACCGGCAAGCGGCGCGATCGACGCCAGCAGGATCAATGGAAAGGCGCGACGTCGCATCATGAATCCGGTTCCCTTCTGTCCCTGTACAGCCCTGTTCGGCTCGGTCTGATAAATACATACCAAATCGATGGGATATAAGAAGCGCTATTCTTTCGCGGCTGATAGCTGGGCTATCTGGCGCCTGATATGGGCTCTGGTCGGCATGGTGTCGATCGCCGGTGTCGCCAGCGCCCAGCCGGTCGGGCCGCCCGCGCTCGACGGGCAGGCGGCGCTTGCGCTCGACGCCGCGACCTATGCGGCGCAGTCCGGCCTGTCGCCGTCCAACGCCTTGCGCGAGTTGCAGGTCCAGGACGCATCGGTGCCGGTGACCGATGCGCTCCGCACGGAGTTCGCCGATCGGCTGGCCGGGCTGTCGGTGGGGCATGCGCCCTTCCATGTCGATGTGCTGCTGACCGGCGACGCGCCCGTGGCGGACCGGGTGGTGCAGGTGGCGGGCATGCCGGTGCTGATCCGCTTTCGCACCGGAGCCTATGCCACCCATGGCCAGCTCGTCACCGCACTCGCGCTTCACCAGACCGAAATCCGCGCCAGCCTGACGCGCCCGCCGGGGATCGGCGTCGATCCGCGTATCGGCGCGCTGGTCGTCATGGTGGGGCAGGCGGACCTGCTGGCCGAGCCGGGCGAAGCCTTGCGCGACCGGATCGCGCGGCTGGCGGGGGTGCCGGTGCGGATCGCCAGCATGGAGACGCCCGATACCGACCTTGCCGATCTGCAAGGCGGTGCGCGGCTGGTCGGGGTCGATCCGGCCGACGGGCGGCGTTATGCCTGTACCAGCGGCTTCGTCGTGCGGCGCGGCGCGGAGGATGCGGTCGTCACCGCCGCGCATTGCCCCGACAATCTGTCGTGGAGCGACGCCGCCCGCACCGAACATCCGCTGCCTTTCCTGGGGCAATGGGGCTGGGGCTATCAGGACGTGCAGGTCAATGGCAGCCCGGTGCCGCTCGCGCCGCGTTTCTGGAGCGACACGGCCAAGACGATCAGCCGGACCGTCACCGGCGAGCGGCCGCGCGATTCGACGCGGGCGGGCGACATCGTCTGCCATCGCGGCGAGCGGACCGGCTATAGCTGTGCCGAGATATGGATGCCCGATTTCGCGCCCGCGGGCGATCTGTGCGGCGGCGGCTGTACGGCCGCCTGGGTCGCGGTGCGCGGGCCGACCTGCCGCAGCGGCGACAGCGGCGGGCCGGTCTTCCTGGGCGGCACCGCCTTCGGGATCGTCAAGGGCGGCAGCTACCGCGCCGACGGCAGCTGCGCCTTTTATTTCTATATGTCGCTCGATTTCCTGCCCAGCGGATGGTCCCTGGCGACCGGCTGAGGATCGCATCGCTGCATTGCAACGTTGGCGTGTCGGTAACGGATATCGACAAAGGGCGACGACATGAAAGCGATGATCCTCGACGCACCCGGCGGGCTGGACCGTCTGCGTCTGGTCGAGCGTCCCGATCCGGGCGCGCCGGGCGCGGGCATGATCCGGGTCCGGCTGCATGCGACGTCGCTCAACTATCATGACTATGGCGTCGTCTCTGGCCGGATGCCGACCGAGGATGGCCGCATTCCGATGGCGGATGGCGCCGGGATCGTCGAGGCGGTGGGCGAGGGCGTGACCGACTTCGCGGCGGGCGATTCGGTCGTTGCGTGCTTCTTTCCCGATTGGCAGGAGGGGCCCGCGCGGGTCGGCGACTTCGCCCGGACGCCCGGCGACGGGATCGATGGCTATGCCTGCGAGACGGTGGTCGCGCCCGCGACCGCCTTCACCCTGTCGCCCAAGGGCTATGACCATGCCCAGGCCGCGACGATCACCACCGCCGGGCTGACCGCGTGGCGCAGTCTGGTGGTCGATGGCGGGCTGAAGGCCGGGGACCGGGTGGCGGTGCTGGGCACGGGCGGCGTGTCAATCTGGGCGCTCCAGATCGCCAAGCTGATGGGGGCGAGCGTGGTCGTCACCTCGTCCTCCGATGCCAAGCTGGAACGGGCCAGGGCCCTGGGCGCGGATCATGTCATCAACTACCGCACCCATGCCGACTGGGGCCGGATGGTCCATGACTGGGCCGGAGGCGGCGTCGACCATGTGGTGGAGGTCGGCGGTCCGGGCACGCTCGCCCAGTCGATCGACGCGGTGCGGATCGGTGGACATATCGGCCTGATCGGCGTGCTGACCGGCGCCAGCGGCGAAGTGCCGACCGCGACCATGATGCTCAAGCAGGCAAGGCTCCAGGGCCTGATCGTCGGCAGCCGCCGGATGCAGCAGGACTTCGTCCGCGCGCTCGACACCGCCGACCTCCGCCCGGTGATCGACCGGAGCTTTGCGCTGGACGAACTCGGCGACGCGTTCCGCCATCAGGAAAGCGGCGCGCATTTCGGCAAGATCGCGGTGACATGGTGAGGGTGCCGTCATGAGCGGGCCCGAAGGCGAGGCCGTCGATCCTGCCTGGCCGCATGTCGTCATCATCGGCGCCGGGTTTGGCGGGCTGGCAGTGGCCAAGCGGCTGGCCCGCGCGCCGGTGCGGGTGACGGTGATCGACCGGAACAACTATCATCTGTTCGTGCCGCTGCTCTATCAGGTCGCGACCGCCGCGTTGTCCCCGGCGGATGTGGCCGAGCCGATCCGCCATGTCCTCGGCCGGTTCCCCAATATCCGCGTCGTGCTGGGCGAGGTCGCGCAGATCGACACCGGGGCGCGCCGGATCGGCCTGTCGACCGGCGAGACGCTGTCCTATGACCGGCTGGTCGTCGCCACCGGATCGACCAGCAGCTATTTCGGGCATGACGAATGGCGCAGCGTCGCGCCCGCCTGCAAGTCGATCGAGGAGGCGCGGCTGATCCGCTCGCGCGTGCTGGGCGCGTTCGAGGAGGCGGAGCGCGACGGTGCGGCGGATCGCGAGGCGCTGATGACCTTCGTGATCGTCGGCGGCGGCCCGACCGGGGTGGAGCTGGCGGGCTCGGTCGCCGAGCTGGCACGCTATACGCTGACCTCGGACTTCCGCCGCATCCGGCCCGAGGCGGCGAAGATCATTCTGGTCGAGGCGGGTCCGCGCATCCTGGCGGCCTTTCCCGATTCGCTGGCCGATTATGCCGAGCGGGCGCTGGGGCGGCTGGGCGTCGAGATCCTGACGAACATGCCGGTCGAGACGATCACCGAAGAGGGGCTGACTGCGGGCGGCCGCTTCATCCCGGCGCGCACCGTCCTGTGGGGGGCGGGCGTCGCGCCGACGGGGGCGGCGGCGCTACTGGGGGTGAAGCCGGGGCCGGGCGGCCGGGTCGCGGTAAAACCCGACCTGAGCGTCGAGGGGCTGGAGGGCGTCTATGCGCTGGGCGATGTCGCCGCCTGTCCGGACGAGGCGGGCAAGCCGCTGCCGGGACTGGCGCAGGTAGCGCAGCAACAGGGCGACTATCTGGGCAAGGCTTTGCGCGACCTGTTGACCCGGGGCCGGTCCGCGCCGCCCTTTCGCTTCCACAATCGCGGCAATGCGGCGATCATCGGGCGACACGCCGCGATCTTCGATTTCGGCCGCTATCGGTTGAAGGGCTATCCGGCCTGGATGCTATGGGCGATCGTCCATGTCGTCCTGCTGGTCAGCTTCGCGCAACGCATCCGCGTCAGCCTGCAATGGCTCTGGCGCTATCTGACCTATCGTCGGGGCGCGCGGATCATCACGACGCCCGTGGTGCGGGGGTCGGGATAGCGTTTATTCGGCCAGCTGGGCGCGAAGGTCGACGATCGTCGCGCCGATATGATCGGTCAGCAGCCCGGCGACCCGCGCCTCGTCACGCGCCAGCCATGCGTCGAGCAGCGCATGATGCTCCTCATGCGCGCGGTCCTCGCGTCCGGCGGGTTTCAGATGCTGGACGACATAGCGTTCGGCCAGCACCTGCAACCGCTCGATCAGTTGGAAGGTGAGCGCGGCGCCCAGCGGCCGGACCAGCGCGAGGTGGAAGGCGCGGTTGAGGAGCGCGACCTCGTGCAGCGCCTCGCGCGCCGCCACGTCGAGCGCGGTCAGCGCCTCGCGCGCCGCCGCCTGATCGGCGATCGACGCGACGCGGCTGGCCCGCGCGGCGGCATCGGGTTCGATCGACAGGCGGAGTTCGTAGATCTCCTCCGCCTCGCCCGCGCCCAGCGATCGGACGAAGAAGCCGCGATTAGCCTGGCTGACCAGCAACCCTTCCTGTTCCAGACGCGCCAGCGCCTCGCGAAGCGGAATCTTGCTGACGCCCAGCTCGTTGGCCAGCGCGTCCTGGCGGATCGGCTGGTCTTCGGGCAGGGCGCCGCTGATGATGCGTTCGCGGACGATCGTGAAGATCTGCTCCGACAGGGTGCGAACGACAAGGCTCATGGTATCTCTCGTGCCGACAGGCCGGGAGGAGCCTGTAATTTGGGAAGAAACGTATACGTCAAGCGTTCAGCATAGCGCCGAACGTCCTCCCCTGCCAAGCCCGCTCTGGTCAGGCCGGTGGCAGGGTGTCCCGCAATTCCGCCAACCAGACAGCCGCACTGCCGTCCGAGGGCGCACGCCAGTCGCCACGGGGCGAAAGCGCGCCGCCCGGCGACACTTTCGGCCCGTTGGGAAGCGCCGAACGCTTGAACTGGCTGGTCTGGAAGAAGCGCGTCAGGAACCGCTCCAGCCAGTGGCGGATCACGGGCAGGTCATAGGCGATGTGCGCGTCCTCCGGCAGATCCTCGGGCCAGCCGCCCGCCTCCGCGTCGCGCCACGCATGCCAGGCGAGGAAGGCGATCTTGGAGGGCTTCAGGCCGAAGCGGATGACGTAATGCGCGAAGAAATCGTTGAGCGCATAGGGGCCGATCATCGCCTCGGTCGACTGCATCGCACCGCTGGCATCGGCGGGGACCAGTTCGGGTGAGATTTCCTGCGCCAGGATCGCGGCCAGCACTTGGTTGGTCGCCGCGTCATATTGGCCGGTACGGATGCACCAGCGGATCAGGAACTGGATCAGCGTCTTCGGAACCCCCGCATTGACCGCATAATGGCTCATCTGGTCGCCGACGCCGTAAGTGCACCATCCGAGCGCCAGCTCCGACAGGTCGCCGGTGCCCAGCACGATCCCGCCGCGCTGGTTGGCGAGGCGGAAGAGATAGTCGGTGCGAAGCCCCGCCTGCACATTCTCGAAGGTCACGTCATGGACCGGCTCCCCGGCGGCGAAGGGATGGCCCATATCCGCCAGCATCTGCTGCGCGGCGGGGCGGATGTCGATCTCCTCGGCGCTCACCCCCAGCGCGCGCATCAGCGCCCAGGCCTGTGCCTTCGTCCCCTCGCCGGTGGCGAAGCCGGGCATGGTGAAGGCCAGGATGCGGTCGCGGCTCCAGCCCAGCCGGTCGGTCGCCTTGGCCGCGACGATCAGCGCATGGGTGGAATCGAGCCCGCCGGACACGCCGATGACCAGCGTCCGGGCGCGGCTCGCCTCCAGCCGCTTGGCCAGCGCCTCGACCTGGATGTTATAGGCCTCGAAGCAATCTTCGTCGCGCCGCGCGGGGTCGTCGGGGACGAAGGGAAAACGCTGCACCTGGCGGCGGAGGCCCTGATCGACCGGCTCGACCCCGTGGACGAAGCCGATGCGGCGGAACCGCGTCTCGGGATGGCCCGTGGCGGCGGCGGCGTCGTTGAACGTGCCGAAGCGCAGCCGCTCCTGCACGATCCGCTCGACATCGACATCGGCGATGGTGAGCGCGGGTTGCCGGTCGAACCGCTCCGACTGGGTCAGAAGCTCGCCCAGTTCGTGGATCAGGCCCTGGCCGTCCCAGGACAGGTCGGTCGTGCTCTCGCCGATCCCCGCCGCCGAATAGACATAGGCGCAGGCCGCCCGCGCCGACTGCGCCGCCGCCAGCATCGCCCGGTCGCGCGCCTTGCCGATGACGATGTTCGACGCCGACAGGTTGCAGCAGATCGTCGCGCCCGCCAGCGCTCCCAGCGTCGAGGGCGGGGTGGGGGCCCAGTAATCCTCGCAGATTTCGGCATGGATGACGAAGCCGGGCAGGTCCTCGGCCGCGAAGATCAGGTCGGTGCCGAAGGGCACGGACTGTCCGTCCAGATCGATGGTCAGCCCGGTCAGCCCGGCGCCGCTCGCGAACCAGCGCTTTTCGTAATATTCGCGGTAATTGGGCAGGAAGCTCTTGGGCACCACGCCCAGGATGCGGCCGCGCGCGATGGCGATGGCGCAATTGTACAGCCGCCCATTGCGCGGCAGCGCCGCTCCGACGAGCATCACCGGCGACAGGGCGGCGCTGGCATCGACCATCTCGCCCAGTGCCTCCAGCGTGGCGCGGTGCATCGCGCCCTGAAGGTGTAGGTCGTCGATCGCATAGGAGGTCAGCGACAATTCGGGAAAGACGATCAGGTCGACCCCGTCTTCGTCCGCCGTCCGCGCCAGGTCGAGCATGGCCTGCGCATTGGCGAACGCATCTCCCACCGAGGCGGCGGGCGTCGCTGCGGCGACCCGGATCAGGCCATGGGTGTGAAGCGCGTAGAAGGGATGGTCCTGCATGGCTGTCGGGATAGCGGGCCGGGAAGGGGGGCGCCACCCCGTGTGGATTGCCACGGGTTAGGTTTGTGGAGCCCTTGGCCTTCGACTTCGCTCAGGCTGAACGGCGGTTGGGGAGAGCTGCCATCCCTCGCTCCGTTCAGCCTGAGCGAAGTCGAAGGCCACGCCCCACTCCCAAATCCAATCCCCGAACCGACCTGCTGCAATTCCCCCACATCACCGCTAAAGCCCCCGACGAACCACGATCCGGAGCCTCGAATGACCGTCCAACTCTACGGCATCCCCAATTGCGACACGATGAAGAAGGCGCGGACCTGGCTTGACCAGCACGGCGTCGACTATCGCTTCCACAACTACAAGACCGACGGGATCGACGAGGCCAGCCTGCGCCGCTGGGTCGATCAGCTGGGTTGGGAAGTGCTGCTGAACCGGGCGGGCACGACCTTTCGCAAGCTGGACGAAGCCGAACGCCAGGATATTGATGCCGACAAGGCGATCCGCCTGATGCAAGCGCAGCCCTCG
Source organism: Sphingomonas sp. SORGH_AS_0870 (assembly GCF_031453175.1). NCBI lineage: Bacteria > Pseudomonadati > Pseudomonadota > Alphaproteobacteria > Sphingomonadales > Sphingomonadaceae > Sphingomonas > Sphingomonas sp. SORGH_AS_0870. The sequence goes on along the minus strand of NZ_JAVIYW010000002.1, from coordinate 2,846,448 downwards.
CTCATCAAGCGGCCGGTGCTCGACCGCGACGGTACGCTTACCGTGGGCTTCAAGCCCGAACGCTACGCCGAAATCCTCCCCTGAAAATCCGCCCGCAAAGCAGGGGGCTGGAGCCGGTGGCGTAGCGGGAGTAGAGGCTGGCGCCATGTCCACGACCTACACGCTCGACACCGCGACGAGTCGCGCCAACCCCACGCCCGCGCCGATGAAGCGGCTGACCATTCCCGCCATCCGCCGTGCCAAGGGCGGCACGCCCCTGGTCATGCTGACCGCCTATACGGTGCGCTCGGCGCAGCTGCTCGACCCGCATTGCGACATGCTGCTGGTCGGCGACAGCCTGGGGCAGGTGATCTATGGCCTGCCCTCGACCGTGCCGGTCACGCTCCAGATGATGGCGGCGCACGGGGCGGCGGTCGTGCGGGGCAGCTATCATGCGGTGGTCGTCATCGACCTGCCTTTCGGCAGCTATGAGGCGAGCCCGGAAAAGGCGTTCGAGAATGCCGCCTGGCTGCTCAAGGAAACCGGCGCGGCGGCGGTCAAGCTGGAGGGCGGGGTCGCCATGGCACCGACCGTCCGCTTCCTGGTCGAGCGCGGCATCCCCGTCATGGGCCATGTCGGCCTGACGCCGCAGGCGGTAAACGTGCTGGGCGGCTATGGCGCGCGCGGCCGCAGCCCCGAGGAAGCCGCCAAGATCGTCGCCGATGCGGTGGCGGTGGCGGAGGCGGGGGCCTTTTCGGTGGTGATCGAGGGGGTGGTCGAACCCATCGCGATCGAGATCACCCGGCAGGTCGCCTGCCCGACCATCGGCATCGGCGCGTCGGCGGAGTGCGATGGGCAGGTGCTGGTCGGCGAGGACATGCTGGGCCTGTTCGACCGCACCGCGCGCTTCGTCCGCCGTTACGAGACGATGGGCGAGCGGATCGGCGAGGCGGCGCGGACCTATGCCGAGGATGTCCGCGCGCGGCGTTTTCCGGGGCCCGAACAGGTCTACGCCCCCCGCGAATCCTGATCGCGCGGGGCCCAATTCCCAACCCCGCTTCCCACCGGGGCCGCTCCTCGCTAAAGGTCGCGGCTTCCTTATTGCCCTGATCCAGAATAGCGGAGCCCGTCTTGGCCCTAACGCCCCAATCCAGCCAGGCCTTTATGAGCGAGGTCGACGACGAGCTGCGTCGCGACCGGCTGACCCGTTTCTGGACCCGCTGGGGCCTGGTGGTCGGGGCGGCAATCCTGATCGGCCTCGCGGCCTTTGGCGGCTATCTCTATTGGCAGCACCGCCAGCATCAGGCCGCGGGCGTCGATGGCGAGCAGTTGCAGAGCGCCTATGACGCGCTGGCGCAGAACGACACCAAGACGGCGGACGCCAAGCTGAAGACGCTGGCCGGGTCGAATGTCGACGCCTATCGCGCGCTGGCGGAATTCACCCAGGCGGACATCCTGCTCCAGCGCGACGACCTGAAGGGCGCGGCGGCCAGGTTCGCCGCGATCGCGGGCGACAACTCGCTGGCGCAGCCGTTTCGCGACCTGGCGCTGGTTCGCCAGACCATGGCCGAATATGACACGATGAAGCCCCAGGCGGTCGTCGCCCGTCTGGGCACGCTGGCGGTGCCCGGCAATGCCTGGTTCGGCAGCGCGGGCGAGATGGTCGCGGTCGCCTATCTGCGGATGAACAAGCGGGCCGAAGCGGGCCGCCTGTTCGGACAGATTGCCAGCGACAAGGATGTGCCCGATACGTTGCGGCAACGTGCGGTTCAGATGGCCGGCGTATTGGGGGTCGATGCGGTCGGCCAGAGCGAGGACACGAAGACCCAATGACGAAGCATTTCCGCACCTCGGCAGCGCTTGCCGCGCTGATGGCGCTGGGCGCCTGTGGGGTATTCAAGGGCGCACCGAAGAAGACGCCGACCATCGGCAACCGGGTGCCGATCCTCGTCTCCGAGACGGGGGTCGAGGCCGACAAGACGATCGCCGACGTGCAGGTCCTGTTGCCCGCACCCGAAACCAACACCGACTGGTCGCAGCCGGGTGGCAATGCCGCCAAGTCGATGGGGCAGCTCGCGCTGGCGGCGCAGCCGCAGCGTCTGTGGCAGAGCACGATCGACGGCGGCTCGGCCCGCGATCCGCTGACCACCGCGCCGGTGGTGGCGGAGGGCAAGCTGTTCGTCGTCGATGTCGACGGCAACGTCATCGCCATGAACGCCGATACCGGCGCCAAGCTCTGGTCGACCGCGGTCAGCGAGGGGGAGGCCAACCGTTCGGCCCGTTTCGGCGGCGGGGTCAGCTATGATTCCGGCACCGTCTTCGCCACCGACGGCCTGGGCGACGTGATCGCCGCCAGCGCGGCCGACGGCAAGGTGCTTTGGCGCGCCAAGCCCAGCGGCCCGCTGCGCGGTTCGCCGACGATCGCCAACGGCAATGTCTATGTCCTGACCCAGGACAATCAGCTTTATGCGATCAACCAGGCCGATGGTAAGATCGTCTGGGCGGGGCAGGGGACGCTCGGCACGCAGGGCGTGCTCGGCGTCGCCGCCCCTTCGGCCAGCCAGGGCACGGTGATCGCCGGTTTCTCCAGCGGCGAGCTGAACGCCTATCGCTATGAGAATGGCCGCATGCTGTGGCAGGACGCGCTGTCGCGCACGACCATCTCGACCTCGGTGTCGAGCCTGTCGGACATCGACGCCGCGCCGGTGATCGACCAGGGCCGCGTCTATGCGCTGGGCCAGGGCGGCCGCATGGTCGCGCTGGAGCTGTCGACCGGACAGCGTCTCTGGGAACAGAATTTCGCCGGTATCTCGACGCCGTGGATCGCGGGCGAATGGATCTTCCTCGTCACCGACGATGCGCGTCTGGTCGCGCTCGCCCGGTCGAGCGGCAAGGCGCGCTGGATCGCCCAGCTCCAGCGTTTCCACAACGAGAAGAAGAAGACCGGCGCGATCACCTGGTTCGGTCCGGTGCTGGCGGGCAACCGCCTGATCCTGACCAATTCGGAAGGGCAGATCGTCTATGCCAATCCGGGCGACGGCTCGGTCGAGGCGACGGTCGACACCAAGGCGCCCTTCGCGCTGCCGCCGATCGTCGCGAACGGCACGCTGTACGTTCTGGATCAGAAGGGGCGGGTGACCGCTTACAAGTGATCGCTTGTCGCCTCCCCGGCACGGTCGGGGAGGCGATACGTTTGTACCGTGACGAAGGGCTCGGCTTTCGCTAACGCAGCGCGATGGCTAAACTCCCTATCGTCGCGATCGTCGGCCGACCCAATGTCGGCAAGTCGACGCTGTTCAACCGTCTGGTCGGCAAGAAGCTGGCGCTGGTCGACGACCGGCCCGGCGTGACGCGCGACCGGCGTGAAGGCGACGCGCATCTCCTGGGCCTCGATTTCCGCGTGATCGACACGGCGGGTTACGAGGACGAAGACCCCGATACCCTGCCCGGCCGGATGCGCCGCCAGACCGAGGCGGCTATCGGCGAGGCCGATGTCGCGCTGTTCCTGGTCGATGCGCGCGCGGGCGTCATGCCGCTGGACGAGGAAATCGCCCGCTGGCTGCGCAGCTCGAACACCCCCATCGTGCTCGCCGCGAACAAGGCCGAAGGCCGTGCCGCCGAGCAGGGCGTCCTCGAGGCGCTGGCGCTGGGCTTTGGCGACCCGGTCCAGCTGTCTGCCGAGCATGGCGAAGGCGTGGGCGACCTGTTCGAGGCGCTGCTGCCCTTCATCGACCGCGAGGACGAGGAGGAAGAAGAGGAGGTCGATCTCGACAATCCCTATGCCCCGCTGAAGCTCGCGATCGTTGGCCGCCCCAATGCGGGCAAGTCGACGCTGATCAACCGTTTCCTCGGCCAGGACCGGCTGATCACCGGCCCCGAGGCCGGGATCACGCGCGATTCGATCGCGATCGACTGGGAATGGCGCGACCGGGACGGCGAAGTGCGGCAGGTTCGCCTGATCGACACGGCGGGCATGCGCAAAAAGGCGAAGGTGCAGGACAAGCTGGAAAAGCTGTCGGTCGCCGATGCCCTGCGCGCGGTCGACTTCGCCGAGGTCGTCGTCCTGCTGCTCGACGCGACGCTGGGCCTGGAGTCGCAGGACCTGCGCATCGCCGACCGCGTGCTGGAAGAAGGCCGCGCGCTGCTGATCGCGCTTAACAAGTGGGACGTGGCGGAAAGTCCGTCCTCGCTGTTCAACGGCGTGAAGAAGGCGCTGGAGGACGGGCTCAGCCAGGTGAAGGGCGTGCCGCTGCTGGCGGTGTCGGCGGCGACCGGCAAGGGGCTCGACACGCTGATCGAGGCCGCGTTCGAAACGCGCGCCGCCTGGTCGAAGCGCGTGCCGACCGGCGAACTCAACCGCTGGTTCGAGCGCGCGGTCGACGCCAACCCGCCGCCCGCGCCCGGCGGCAAGCGGATCAAGCTGCGCTACGTTACCCAGGTAAAGTCGCGCCCGCCGAGCTTCGTGATCTTCGGCACGCGCGTCGATCAGCTGCCCGCCAGCTATGAACGCTATCTGGTCAATTCGATGCGGCGCGAACTCGGCTTCGGCGCGGTTCCCGTCCGCCTGACGCTGCGCGCGCCGAAGAACCCGTTCGGCAACAAGGACGGATAAGGGCGGGGACGGGGCCATAGCAGTCGATGCAAGCCCCTCCCCTTCAGGGGAGGAGTTGGGGTGGGGCATCGCCGCGAACCCCACGCTTGCGGATGCGCCCCACCCCCGGCCCCTCCCCTGACGGGGGTGGGTCAGTTTCATATCGTCGCTATGGAATTGGGGCGACGGGGTGGAGGTCTGCCCTTGGCCTTCGACTTCGCTCAGGCTGAACGGCTGGTGGGACAGCATCGTGACAGGCGATGGAAGAGCGCCGCCCTAAGGCCCGCTCTCGCCTTATCCAACCCACAGCCCCGTTCAGCCTGAGCGAAGTCGAAGGCCACGCCATTCGACAGCGGCGGAGCCGTGCCTCGCAAAACCGGGGGACGGACCCTCAAGTCCGCCCCCACGAAATCACCCCTTCAGATGCGGAGCCGCGCCGGACTTGGGCGTGTCGTTCTCGGCCATCGCGTTGAGCTGGACGTAATTCTGGATGCCCATGCGCTCGATCATCTCGAACTGACGCTCCAGCGTGTCGACATGCTCTTCCTCGCTGGCGAGGATGCGCGCGAACAGGTCGCGGCTGACATAGTCCTTCACCTCTTCGCAATAGGCGATCGCGCCCTTCAGCTGCGCCACGGCCTCGATCTCGATGGCCAGGTCGCCCTTCAGCACCTCTTCGACCGTCTCGCCGATGCGCAGGCGGCCGAGCAGCTGGAAATTGGGCAGGCCGTCCAGATACAGGATGCGCTCGGCCAGCCAGTCGGCGTGGCGCATCTCGTCGATCGATTCGTGATATTCGAACTGCGCCAGCTTGTAGACGCCCCAGTGGTCCAACAGGCGATAGTGGAGGAAATACTGGTTGATCGCGCGGTCAGCTCGTTCTTGAGCGCCTCGTTCAGAAATTCGATGACCTTGGGGTCGCCTTTTGCGGCCATATGCTCGTCCTTTGTGATCGTTTCGGTCGCCATCTTAACGACGGTTAGTTCCAGGCGACAAGTCGTCCCTTGCCGATACGGTGCGAAACGCCCTCCCGGTCGCCGCGAAATGTGGTATTCCCAATATATGTTAAGCGAGATGGAAGGCCGGGCGCTGGCTAGACAGGCGACGGATCAACTGGCCCGGGTCATGGAGCATCTGCGCCATGGCATCCTGATCTACGATCGGGACGAGCGCATCACGCTGATCAACCATTATGTCAGCCGCATATTCGGGATCGCCGAAACGGCGGTGACGGTCGGGTCGACGCTTTCGGACTATCTCACCTGTGTCGGCGAGACGGTGGGTTGGTCGCGGGAGCGGGTGGCGGGCATATTGGAGAATCACCGGAGCTGGGCCCGCGAGGGCGTGCGGCGGCAGTTCGATCATCATTTCGATGACGGGCTGGTGTTCGAGATCACCTTTCACCCCGAGGCCGGTCATGGCGCGGTCATGACCTTTGTCGACGTGACCCATGCCCGCAACCTGGCGCGGGTGAGCGAACGGCGCGAGGATCTGGCGCGGCAGGCTCAGGCGATGCTGGAGCGGGTCGGCCGGATTTCGGCCAACACCCGGCTCGTCGCGCTGAACGCCCGTATCGAGGCGGCGAGGCTGGGCCATGAGGGGCGGGGCTTCGCGGTCGTCGCCGACGAGGTCCGCGACCTGTCGCTGGAGACGTCGGATGTGCTGGTGGAGATCGGGCGGATCAACCAGGCGTCGCTCAATCTGGGCTGACCCCGGAGCCGGGCGACGCACGCGGGGACGGTTGGTGGGCCCGGCAGGACTCGAACCCGCAACCTAGCCGTTATGAGCGGCCAGCTCTAACCATTGAGCTACAGGCCCAACCGTAATCCGTCCGTAGCGTGACGCAGGGCCTTTTCGCAACGCCGGATCGGCAATTTCCACAAGAAATTCGGGCAAAGAAAAAGGGCGCTTCCCCGTGGGGAAGCACCCTTTTTCCGACACACAGTCTGCGCTTCGGACCCGAAGGTCCGAGGCCGCATTACTGCAGGTTGTCAGCCTTGGCGTCGGCAGCGTCACGGACGTTGTCGGCGGCGGCGTTGATGTTGTCGGCAGCGTTCTCGAGCGACGCAGCAGCGGCGGTGTTCGAGGTGTTGTCGGCAACCGCGTCGAGGTTGTCGGCCTGCATTTCCATGTTGTCAGCCAGCATGTCCGCGTTGTTTTCAACAGCGGCCGCTTCCGGCGACTTCGTGCAGGCGGCCACGGACATCAGGCCGGCGGCAGCGAGAACAAAGGCAATCTTCTTCATTCGAATGCTCCCAAGCATAAGCAATCATCGCGGCCGACCCGAATGCCGTCGCGAAGCGGCTCAAATAACGTGCGGTTCATCGCGGTCAATCCGCAAAATTCATACGAAAGCAAGGTTCGCGACGAACCGATGGCGCCTATCGGGCTTTTTCAAGGCGTTGACGTTACCAAATGGTTACCGGAATCGCCCCGGTCAGCGCGGCGTGACGGCTCCGATCGGCTCGGGCGCGTTGGCCACGACCGCCAGCATCGTCGTCCAGGCCGCGACATTCTGGCGCAACCCGGCCGGGTCGACGCGGTCCAGTACGTCGTCGGGCGTGTGATGGGTATCGAAATAATCCCATCCCGACTGGTTCAGGTCGATCGCCGCGGTGCCCAGCTTCAGCGTCGGGCCGATGTCGGTGCCGTCGCCGCCCAGGCCGCTGCCCCGCGTGATGCCCAGCGGCGCCAGAGCGGTCTGGAGCCGGTCCGCGACCGGGCTGGCGGCGGCGGGCAGGTTGACCTCGAACCGCCAGACCCGGTCGGCGCCGAAATCGCTTTCCGACGCGGTGGCGTGGCGTTCGCCCGCATGCGCCTTGGCATAGGCCGCGCCGCCCATGCCGCCGACCTCTTCGGCGCCGAACCAGACGACGCGGATCGTCCGCTTCGGCTGGCCCGCATCCATGATTCGCTTGGCGGCGGCGGTGGTGATCGCCAGTCCACTGGCATCGTCGATCGCGCCGGTGCCCAGGTCCCAGCTGTCGAGATGCCCACCGACCAGCACGATGCCCGCCGACGGATCGCTGCCCGGCACCTCCGCGATGACATTGCCCGATTCGCGCGTGCCGACCATGCGCGGGGTCAGGACCAGCTTCATCCGCACCGGCTTGCCGCGCGCCGCGACGCGTTCGAGCTGTTCGGCATCGGGCACCGACAGGGCCGCCGCCGGGATCGGCTTCACGCCCTCGGGGAAATTGGTCGTGCCGGTATGCGGAAAGCGGTGATGGTCGGTGCCGATCGAGCGGATCACGATGGCCAGCGCACCCCGCTTGGCCGCCAGCGCGGGCCCGGTAAAGCGCGCGGTGCCATAGGCGCCGTACCCCGATCCGTCCTGGGTCCGGGGCATGGTGTTGCCGATATAGACGATCCGTCCCTTGATCGCCGAGTCGGGGGCCGACTGGAAGGCGGCCATGCTGGGGAAGACCGCGACGTCGGCGGTCAGCCCGCCCGCCGGGGTCGCACCCGAATTGCCGAGCGCGGCAAGCGTCAGCTTCTGTGGGAAGGGTGCGACGATCTCGGCGCTCTCCGCACCGCGTTCCCAGACGGGCATCTGATAGGGCTCGATCCGGACATTCTTGAACCCCAGCGCGGTCAGCCGGGCGACCGCCCATTGCCGCGCCCGCGCCTCCGCCTCGGTTCCCGCCAGGCGCTGGCCGACTTCGGTCGTCAGCCCCTCGACAATGTCCCAGGCGACCGTGTCGGTCAGCGCGGCGTCGCGCAGCCGTTCGACCTCGGGCGCGACGGTCGCGGGCATGGGCGGGGGCGTCCGCTGTGCCAGAACGGGAGAGGAAAGGGCGGAGGCGGCCAGTGCCGCAAGGACAATTCGCTTCATGGGGGCGACTGTTGCCCAGCCCGTCCCGTTTGCCAACCGCCCGCGCACCCACTACATGGTCGGGCAAACATCCAACAGTCGCAAAAAAGCACGGAGCCCCGCGCCGCCATGGCCGTCCAATATACCTATGTGATGAAGGGTCTGACCAAGACCTTCCCCGGCGCCAACAAGCCTGTCCTGAACAACATCCACCTCCAGTTCCTGCCGAGCGCGAAGATCGCGATCATCGGCCCGAACGGCGCGGGCAAGTCCACGCTGATGAAGGTGATGGCGGGGATGGACACGGACTTCACCGGCGAGGCCTGGGCCGCCGAGGGCGTCCGCGTCGGCTATCTGGCGCAGGAGCCGCAGCTCGACCCCGCCAAGGACGTGATGGGCAACGTCAAGGACGGCGTCCGCCCGATCGCCGACCTTGTCGATCGCTTCAACGCCATCTCGGCGGAGATGGGCGACCCGAAGGACGACACCGATTTCGACGCCCTGATGGAAGAGATGGGCGAGCTTCAGGCCAAGATCGACGCGGTCGACGGCTGGTCGCTCGACAGCCAGCTGGAACAGGCGATGGAAGCGCTGCGCTGCCCGCCGGGCGATGCCGACGTCACCCGCCTGTCGGGCGGTGAGAAGCGTCGCGTGGCGCTCTGCAAGCTGCTGCTCGAAAAGCCCGACATCCTGCTGCTCGACGAACCGACCAACCACCTCGACGCCGAGAGCGTGTCGTGGCTGGAAAATTACCTCAAGGAATATACCGGCAACGTCATTCTCGTCACCCACGACCGTTACTTCCTGGATAACGTCGTCAACTGGGTGCTCGAGCTGGATCGCGGCCGCTATTACACCTACGAATCCAACTATTCCGGCTATCTGGAGAAGAAGGCCAAGCGCCTGGAGCAGGAAGAGCGCGACGAGGCGGGCAAGCAGAAGGCGATCGCCGACGAGCTGGCCTGGATGCGTCAGACGCCCAAGGCCCGCCAGACCAAGTCGAAGGCGCGTATCCGCGCGTTCGAGGAGCTGATGGAGAAGCAGGAGAACCGCGTCGCGGGCAAGGCGCAGATCCTGATCCAGATTCCCGAGCGTCTGGGCGGCAAGGTGATCGAGGCCAAGGGGCTGACGAAGTCCTATGGCGACAAGCTTTTGTTCGAAAATCTCGACTTCATGCTGCCGCCGGGCGGCATCGTCGGTGTGATCGGGCCGAACGGCGCGGGCAAGTCGACGCTGTTCAAGCTGATCACCGGCCAGGAACAGCCCGATGCGGGCACGATCGAGATCGGCTCGACCGTCAAGCTCGGCTATGTCGACCAGAGCCGCGACGAGCTCGATCCCAACAAGAATGTCTGGCAGGAAATCTCCGACGAGCTGGAGGTCTTCCGCTTCGGCAAGCAGGAACTGGGCACGCGCGCCTATGTCGGCGCGTTCAACTTCCGCGGTCCCGACCAGCAGAAGAAGGTCGGCCAGCTGTCGGGCGGTGAACGCAACCGCGTCCATATGGCCAAGATGCTCAAGGAGGGCGGCAACGTCCTGCTGCTCGACGAACCGACCAACGACCTCGACGTCGAAACGCTGCGCGCGCTCGAAGAGGCGCTGGAGACGTTCGCGGGCTGCGCCGTGGTCATCAGCCACGACCGCTTCTTCCTCGACCGCCTCTGCACCCACATCCTGGCGTTCGAGGGCGACAGCCATGTCGAATGGTTCGAGGGCAATTACGAGTCGTACGAAGAGGACAAGCGTCGCCGCATGGGCGATGCCGCCGACCGTCCGACCCGTCTGGCCTATAAGAAGCTGACGCGCTGATCCGTCTCGCGCATCACTGACATCCGGCGCCCTTCCCGAGCGATCGGGGAGGGCGTCGTGCCATGGGCGCTCGGTCCATTTGCGGCCAGGGGTGCCGATCGCCTTCGGAACGGACCCGGATCGGGTTTAAAATGGTTAAGACAATCCTTATTCTGGACGCGTCCGGACGGGGATGAAAGGGGTTCGACGGCGAATGGCGGTGGTGGAGCAGGCGCAGGGCGAGGATTTGGAAATCGCCGGCGCGGGGCAGTTGCATTATCGGCTTCGCCAGCAATCGGTGCTTGCCGCCTTCGGAATCGAGGCGCTGCGCGCGCGCGATCTGGACCCGATGCTGCAACGCGCGACCGAATTATGCGCTGAGGGGATGCGCTCGCGCTTCTGCAAGTTCTTGGAATATCGCGCCGACCGTGACACGCTGCTGGTGCGCACCGGCGTCGGTTGGGGGCCGGGCGTGGTCGGGTCGACCGAGATGCGGACCGACATGGGTTCGCCCGCGGGCTTCGCGCTCCAGACCGGGCAGGGCGTGATCTCCAACCATCTCGACCAAGAAGAGCGGTTCCGCACTCCGCAATTCATGGCCGACCACCATATCCGCCGCGCGATCAACGTGCTCGTCGAAGCCTCCGGGCAGCGTTATGGCGTGCTCGAGGTCGACAGCCCCGACGAAGGGCGATTCGAGGAGGCCGACCTCGCCTTCATGCAGGGTTTCGCCAATCTGATCGGCGTCGCCATCGAACGGCAGGAGGCCGAGCGTCGGCTGGCCGAGGCGGTCGAGCACCAGCAATTGCTGACCCGCGAGGCCAGCCACCGGGTCAAGAACAGCCTTGCGCTCGTCTCCGCCATGCTGAACCTGCAAAAGCAGGAGGATGACGATCCCCGCGTGCTGCGTATGCTGAACGACGCGCAGGCCCGCATCGCCGCCATCGCCCAGACGCATGACCAGCTCTGGCGCGGCGAGCGGGTGGGGATGGTGTCGCTCGACGATCTCGCCTGCGGGATCGCGCATCAACTGGCCGAGCAGGCGCAGAACCATCAGGTGCATTGCGATATCGAGGCGATCGAGATGAACGCCGATACCGCGATCCCGATCGGCCTGATGCTGACCGAGCTGCTGACCAACGCGATCAAATATGCGTATGACGACCAGGGCGGGGCGATCGACGTTTCGCTCCACGCGCGCGACGGCCAGATCGTCCTGACGGTGCGCGACCATGGCCAGGGGCTGCCCGCCGATTTCGACATGAAGGCGGCGTCGCGGCACAGCCTGGGCATGCGCATGATCGCCAGCCTGGCGCGCCAGCTGCGCGGGGAGGTGCGGTTCGACGATGCGGCACCCGGCACCTGCGCGACGCTGACCATGCCCGACCCCAGGGAGTAGGACATTCCTCCCCTTGCCGGGGAGGACGTTACGGGATCACCGCACCCGCTTGACGAAGGTCCGGCCGTCCTCGCGGCGTTCGGTCTGGAAATTGGGCACCGCCTCGATCAGCTCGGACAGGCGCTTGAACCCATAATTGCGCGTGTCGAAGCTGGAGCGGTTACCCGCCAGCTGGCCGATGGCGGACAGGCTGGCGAAACCCCGTTCGTCGCGCTTCACCGAATTATAGGCGTCGACCAGCAGCTTCAGCAGTTCCTCGTCGATCGGGCGCGGCGTGCCTGCGGTCCGCTTGGTCTGCTCGATCGAGGGGGGCAGCGATTCGGCGAGCGGCACGTCGGCGGCGGTCGGCTTGGCGCTTGCCGGGCGCGTCGCCTCGCCGATCAGCGCGCCGACATCGATGAAGCGGCTGCACGCCTGCTTGAAGGCCTCGGGCGTCCGGGAATTGCCGAAGCCATAGACGGGAAAGCCGTCCTGCCGAATGCGGGTGGCGAGCGGCATGAAGTCGCTGTCCGACGACATGATGCCGAAGCCGTCGATCCGCCCCCGGAACAGAAGGTCCATCGCGTCGATGGTCATCTTCATGTCGGTGGCGTTCTTGCCCTTGGTCAGGTCGAACTGCTGCTGCGGTTCGATGCCATGCTTGACCATGACGTCGCGCCAGCCCTTCAGGCCGGGCTTGGACCAGTTGCCATAGGCGCGGCGGACATTGACCGTGCCGAGCTCGGCCAGCACGGTCAGGACCGGGTCAATGGCGGCCGATTGGGCGTTGTCGGCATCGATCAGCAGCGCGATGTTGCGGGTCAGGGCATTCATCTGCCCTGTCTAGCAAAGCCGTGCCGCCGGAGCCATGGGCCGAAGCGTCAGCGTCGGCCGCCGTTGCGGACCTGTCCATTGGCCATTTCGGTGCCCTTGGTCACGCGCTCATGGCTTTCGGGATCCTCGACGGCGCGGGTCAGCTCGTCGCGCGTGCCGACATCGGTGGCAATGCCGCCGGTCCGACCGACCGCCGAGGGGGCCGCCTCGGCCGCGTCGATGATCGCGCTGTCGTCATGATCGCGCGCGCTGGTGGTACGGGGATGTTCCATGGTCGCTCTCCTGTGCTGCGCATCAAGCGCATGAGAGCGATCACCCGTTGCTCAGTTCGTCGGGTAAGTGATGGCGATGACCTCATATTCCTTTTCACCGGCCGGAAGGACGACGCGGCGCAGGTCGCCCACCGCCGCCCCGCGCAGCGCGCGGACCAGCGGCGCATTCCAGCCGACCCGGCCCTGGCCTGCCTCGGCCTCGTCATCGCCGACCAGCGTCAGCACGCGTTCATTGTCATCCTCGTCGGCGATGGTGACGGTGGCGCCGAACCAGACCTTGGTCCGGTCCTCCTGCCGCGCGGGGTCGACCACCTTGGCGGCCTTCATCCGCTTGGACAGCCAGCCCAGCCGCCGGTCGATCTCGCGCAGGCGCTTGCGGCCATAGATATAGTCGCCATTCTCCGACCGATCGCCATTGCCCGCCGCCCAGGCGATGGTGTCGACCAGCTTGGGTCGCTCGACGGCGAACAGCGTCTCATATTCCTGGCGAAGCGCGGCATAACCCGCCGGGGTGATGTAATTGGGGCGATCCATCCGCCTGCTCTATCGACTGGGCCCAGCTGATCAACCCGCCCGATCAACCCGGCCGGGACGTCTTGCCCAGATACCAGCTGAGCGGCGTCGGCCCCCGGCTGGTCGCGCGGGCCGGGTTCATCAGGTCATAGACGACGGCGTTTTCCAGCACGCGCTGGACGTAATTGCGCGTCTCGGAATAGGGGATCGCCTCGATCCAGTCGACGATGTCGACGCTGCCCGTGCGCGGGTCGCCGTTCAGCCGCAGCCATTTGTTCACATTGCCGCCCCCGGCATTATAGGCCGCGATCGCAAGCGGATAGCTGGCGAAGTTGTTGCGGATCCGCTCGAAATAGCTGGCCCCCAGCTGGATCGACAGGTTCGGATCGGTGGTCAGCGAGGCGGGCGAATAGGCCAGCCCGATCTTGCTCGACTGTTCGGCGGCGGTGGCGGGCATCAGCTGCATCAGGCCGCGCGCGCCCGCATGGCTGACGGCGGCGCGGTCGAACTGGCTTTCCTGGCGCGCAATCGCGTGGATGATCGTCCAGCTCGATTCATAGCCGGGAGGCACCGGAACGGTCGGGAAACCGGCGGCGGAATAATCGGTCAGCCCGTTCTGCATCGCGCTGCGCCCGACCATCACCGCCAGGTCGGGGCGATTGATGCTGCGCGACAGGTCGGCGGCGAGCAGATGGTCGTTCTCGTCCTGCGCATCGGCCGCGATCTGGCGGACAAAGGCGGTCTGGTCCTGCCACTGGCCGATCTGGCCCAGGAAGCGTGCCGCGCGGACGATCTCCTTGGCGTCGAAGGCGGCACGGATGGCGGGCGCGATGCCGGTCGCGGCGATGGCGGGCGGCGCGACCAGCGGACGGCCGGTCCGCTCCAGCGCCAGCTGGCCGTAGAACTGATCGCGATACTGCGCCGCGCGATTGTAGAAGGCGGCGGACTCTGCCGTCCGGCCCGCCGCCTCGGCCGCGCGTCCGGCCCAGTAAAAGCCCTTCGCGCGGGTCTGCGGCGACTGGCTGCCCCGGCCATAGCGGTCAAACAGGGTCATCGCGTCGGCGGGACGGCCCAGCTTCATCGCGGTCTGCCCGCCCAGCCAGACAAGGCTGGTGTAATCGTCGCGCTCGCCATAGGGCTTGGTCGAGACGTCGGTGCCCGCCGGATAGGCGTCGTCGACCTGCCGCGCGATGTCATAGGCGGTCTGAAGCTGGTTGTCGGCCGAGGCGGCGCGCGCATTGACCAGCAACGCCTCGTAGAATTTCTCGACATTGCCCGGCCGCACGCTCAGCTGGCGGCTGCGCGCCAGCCAGGACCGCGCGGTCAGGCTGTCGCCGGTGTCGCGCAGCCACATCGCGCGGTCGGCGACATAGCCCGCATCATTGGCGTAAAGCTCGGCGGTCGAGGCGGACAGGCTGGCCGCATCCGCCGACTTGGTGCGGAAGGCCAGGCGGGCGGCGAAGACCGGGCGCCGGGCGCTGCTCGTATAGCCCAGCTGGCGCGCCGCCGCGCTGGTCTGGCCGCTCCACAGCAGCATGTCCATGCGCGCGTCATGATCCTCGGGCGTCAGCGCCGAGGCGAAGGTCGACATGACCAGCGCCTCGTCGGTCGGGGACAGCGCGCCGCGTCGCCAGGCGGTACGCGCGGCCTGCGCCGCTTCGCCCGGCGCGCCGGTCGCCAGCAGGGCGCGGGCATAGGCGACGCCGCCCGCCGCCGACAGGGGCGGGAAACGGCGGAAATAGGCGACGATGCTGCCGGGCGCGGCGGTGAAGTTCGCCGCCTGTCGCTCGGCCGCGCGGCGGTTGCTCGCCTCGCCGGGCCAGCCGGGATGCGCCATCACGAACCCGGCATAGCTGTCGAAGGGCAGCGAATCGGTCTGTTGCAGCGCGCGCCACTGGGCCAGCGCCGCCGCGATCGCGCCATCGGCCGGGGCGGGCATCCCCCGAACCTCCTGCGGGCTCATATTCGCCATCTGGGTGCGATACCGTTCGAGCTGATCCTGCTCGCCCGATGCGACCATGGAACTCGCCAGCGTCGCGAGGATAGCCCCCGCCTTCGTCAATGCCATCATGGTGGACAGAATAGGGCCTCTACCCGTACATGTCCTGAACAATTTCCCATTTCGGCCCAATTTCGGCGCAGCAGGAGCGCATTTCCTCTCATGTTTTCAGGGTCCATTCCGGCGCTCGTGACGCCGTTCGACGATCGTGGCGATCATCTCGGCGGGGCGTTCGACGAAGCGAAATTCCGGGACTTCGTCGAATGGCAGATCGCCGAGGGATCGTCGGCGCTGGTCGCGTGCGGCACCACGGGCGAGGCGGCGACCATGCCCAAGGACGAGCATTTCCATGTCGTCCGGGTCTGCGTCGACCAGGCCAATGGCCGGGTGCCGGTGATTGCGGGTGCGGGATCGAACGACACGATCGTCGCGATCGAGAATATGAAGGCCGCGCAGGCGGCGGGGGCCGATGCCACGCTGATGGTGCCGCCCTATTACAACCGGCCGAGCCAGGACGGCATCGTCCGCCACTTCGCCGAGCTGGCGCGCGAGGCGCCGCTGCCGATCATCCTCTACAACGTGCCCGGCCGCACGGTGACGGACATCCAGGCGGCGACGCTGATCCGGATCGTCCAGTCCGCACCCGACATCTTCGTCGGGGTGAAGGATGCCAGCGGCGCGTTGCCGCGCGTCTCGCACCACCGCGCGGCGCTGGGCGCGGATTTCTGCCAGCTGTCGGGCAATGACGATCTGGCGCTGGCGTTCAACGCGATGGGCGGTGTCGGCTGCATCTCGGTCACCGCCAATGTCGCGCCGCGCCTGTGCGCCGAGTTCCAGGCGGCCTGCGCGGCGGGTGAGAGCGCGCGCGCGCTCGAGCTGCATGACCGGCTGTTCCCGTTGCACGAGGCGATGTTCACCGACGCCTCGCCCGGCCCGGTCAAATATGCGCTCAGCCGGATCATGCCGCATTTCCCGACCGGCATCCGCCTGCCGATGACATGGCCGTCCGAAGCGGCGCGCGCGCAGGTGGACGCCGCGCTGGCGCATGCCGGATTGATTTGATCCGGGCCGCCCGGCCCTGATCCTGCCGCAATCATCGCCGACCTTTTCCCGAGATCAGGGAAAGGTCGGCCGATGTGGATCGCGGTGATGATGGCCTTGCAAGCCGGGGCGGTGGCGGGGCCGGTCCTGCCCGCGCCCAGGCGTCCCTCCACCGGCCGCTGTCCGGCGGACGATGCGGGCGGCGATGTCGTGGTGTGCGGGCGTTCATCCGAAAGCTATCGGTTGCGGCCCATCCCGGACCGTTCCTCGCCCATGACCCTGCCCAGGGCGGGCACCGAAATCCCCGGCGTCGGGACCCTGTCGGCGGAGGTCGAGCAAGGGGGCGTCGGCGGCTTTCCCAGTAACCGCGCGATGATCCGCCTCAAGATCCCGCTGGGTGGGCGTCGTCGCAACTGAAGCGATAGCTGTCGTCCAGTGCCAGCGCGAGGACCAGCGTGCGGACCCCCTGCTGGCGCGAGGCCGCGCACATCGTGTCGCGCGCGCCGCCGCTGTTGCTGCGATAGCGGTCGGCATATTCGGCGACCAGCACCGGCTTTCCGGCATCGAGAAAGGCCGAATAGCCGCCGCATTCCGAGAATTCATGGCATTGCTCGTTGAGCGCGAAGTCGAAGGCGGGTTGCAGCGCGGCCAACTGGTCGGTGTCGTTCTTGAGCCCGATCGCCAGCCCCCGGCCATGCGCCTCGGCGGCGAGGAAGCGGTTATAGTCGAGTTGCATCGCGGCGGTCAGCCCGAGCCCGTTGTCATTGGCATAGCCATCGACATTGTCCGGCTCGACCGCGTCGCAGCCCTTGGCCCTCGCCAGGTCGAGTCGCGCGGCCATCACCTTGCGGACGCCGGCCGAATCGATCCGCAGCCAGCGCTCGCCTGCCCAGCCGGACAGCGCCTTGCCCCGGTCGCCGCTGGCGAATTGCGCGTCGTCGGGGCGCCAGTTTTCCGAACTGCCCGCCGAGAAGTAACAGATCACGCGTCGCCCCTGCCGATGGAGATCGGCGATCGTCGCGGCCGAACTGTCGAACAGGTCGATGTCATAGGCGGCGACGGCATAGCCGGTATTGAGCGTCCCGCTGAGTTGCCATTGCCAGCTGAGCGTCCGCTCGGGCCGCCACCATCCGGCCGCGCTCGGCGTGGGGGTCGCGGTCGGGGTGGGCGAGGGGACGGGCGTGGGCGTCACGATCACCGGGTCGCCGTCCGCCGCGCCGCCGCCACAGGCACCGACCATCGCCAGCGCGGTGCAGGCGACCCCCAGGCGCCATATGCGGGAGAGCGATCGATGCTTGCGTGTCCGGCCCATGCCCGCGCCTTTGCGCCGCCATCCCGCCCGGGGCCAGCCCTGTCGCGGGATGGCACAGGCGGGGAACGCCCGGAAACGGGACATTGCACAGCGAGCGGCTTTTCATGGCGGACGCGAACGCCTACATCGCTCCGTCCATGCGCCCGAAACCCCAGACATTCGACAAGAAGAAGATCGTCGCCGAGAACCGGCGCGCCCGCTTCGATTACGCCATCGAGACGACCTATGAGGCCGGTATCGCCCTGACCGGGACCGAGGTGAAATCGCTCCGCTTCGGCGAGGGATCGATCGCGGAATCCTATGCCGAGGTGCGCGGCGAGGAGGTCTGGTTGGTCAATTCCAACGTGCCCGAATTCAGCCACGGCAACCGCTTCAACCACGAAGCCAAGCGGCCGCGTAAATTGCTCCTTCATGAGCGCGAAATAAACAAGCTCCACGGTGCGGTGGCGCGCGAGGGCATGACCCTGGTGCCGCTGATGATTTATTTCAATTCGCGCGGACGTGCGAAGGTGGAGCTGGCGTTGGCGAAGGGCAAGAAGGCGCACGACAAGCGCGATTCGATCAAGGAACGCGACTGGAAGCGCGAGCAGGGCCGTATCCTGCGCGATCGCGGCTGATGGCCACGGCCGCGCCGACGATGTGGGGCCGGACGATGAACTGGGTCCGGCGCAACATGCCGACCCGCGATTCGATGGAGAGCAACCGGCTGCTCCGCCCGGTCGCGCACCGTGTCCTGGCGCCCGAGCTGTGGCGTTTCACCCGCCGGTCGGTGCCGCGCGGCGTCGCGCTGGGCGTGGTGGCGGGTTTCCTGTTCCCGGTCGCGCAGATCGCGATCGCGGCGGTCTTCGCGCTGCCGTTCCGCGCCAATGTGCCGGTCGCGGCGCTGACCACCTTCATCACCAACCCGCTGACCACCCCGATCATCTGGGTCATCGCCTATCGCATCGGCACGTTCCTGTTGCGCAGCGAGACGCCGATCAACACCCAGCCGGTGGCCGAGGCCGCGACAGGGTGGCTGCAATGGGCGCTCAGCGCCTTTCACTGGTTGTGGGAGCAGGGGCCCGCCTTCGGCCTGGGACTGTGCGTCCTGACCGCGTCCTGCGCGGTGGTCGGCTATGCCGGGTCGGCGCTGGGCTGGCGGCTGTGGATCGCGCGCAAATGGCGCAATCGGCGGAGATCGCCCGCAATTTGATAGCGGTATATCGGTTTGGCGTGGGTTTCTAACGGTTTGACTAGTCGTGTCGTCCCGCTACAACCGTCGCATCACTGTCCTGTTCGGGAATTTCGATGCGCTCTCTGCTGGTCGCCGCTCTTCTGTCCACCGCGATTACTCCCGCTTTCGCCCAGACCCAAAACCCCGTCGACAAGGCCGCCGTCGGCCCGGTCAAGCCGCATGCCAAGAACGGCCCCGAAATCGGCGATTTCGGCTTCGACATGGCGGGCCGCGACACCACGGTGAAGCCGGGTGACGATTTCTTCGACTATGCCAACGGCACCTGGTACAAGACCACGACGATCCCCGCCGATCGCTCCTCCTATGGCATGTTCCACGTCCTGCAGGACCGCTCGCTCGAGCAGACCCGCACCATCCTGGACGACGCGGCCAAGCGGCCGGGCGACAAGGTCGGCGATTTTTATACCAGCTTCATGGATGAGGCGGCGGTCAACGCCAAGGGCGTCGCGCCCGTCAAGCCGTGGCTGAACCAGATCCGCGCGACCCAGAGCCGCGACGCGCTGGCGGTCGAGATGGCCAAGCTCCAGCGGCAGGGCGTCGGCGCGCCGTTCGGTGTCTATATCGGCCAGGACGACAAGGCGCCCGACACCTATATCGCCAATTTCGGCCAGAGCGGGCTTGGTCTGCCCGACCGCGACTATTATCTGAAGGACGACGCCAAGCTGGCGACGATCCGCACCGCCTATCAGGCCTATCTGGCCAGGATGCTGACGCTGGCGGGCGAGCCCAATGCCGAGGCGCGCGCGGCGGCCGTGTTCAACTTCGAAAAGGCGCTGGCGGGCGTCCACTGGACCCGGATCGAAAGCCGCGACGCGGACAAGACCTATAACAAGTGGCTGGCGGCGGACTTCTCGGCGAAGGCGCCGGGCTTCCCCTGGGCGCAATATATGCAGACGCTGGGCATTGCGGGCCGCCCCGCCTATCTGGTCGCACAGCCCAGCGCGATCATCGGCGAGGCCAAGCTGTATAGCGAGACGCCGCTGAACGTCCTTCAGGACTATGCGATGCTGAAGGTCCTGCGCAGCTATGCGGGCTATCTGTCGAGCGACTTCGACAAGACCAACTTCGCCTTCTACGGTACCACCCTGTCGGGCACGCCCGAGCAGCAGGCGCGGTGGAAGCGCGGCGTCGGCCTCGTCTCCAACGGGCTGGGCGAAGAGGTCGGCAAGCAATATGTCGCCAAATATTTCCCGCCGGAATCGAAGGCCGCCGCCGATGCGCTGGTCCGGAACCTGATCTCCGCGATGGGCGACCGGCTGCGCAATCTGGAATGGATGGCGCCCGAGACCAAGCAGAAGGCGCTGGCCAAGCTCGCCGCCTTCACGCCCAAGATCGGCTATCCCGACAAGTGGAAGGATTATTCGGGGCTTCGGATCGACCGGAACGACCTGGTCGGCAATGTCGCGCGCGCCAATGCCTTCGAGTTCCAGCGCGATCTCAACAAGCTGGGCCAGCCGATCGATCGCGGCGAATGGTTCATGACGCCGATGACGATCAACGCCTATGCCAACCCGCCGATGAACGAGATCGTCTTCCCGGCGGCGATCCTCCAGCCGCCCTTCTTCGATCCGAAGGCCGATCCGGCGGTGAACTATGGCGGTATCGGTGCAGTGATCGGACATGAGATCAGCCACCATTTCGACGATCAGGGCCGCAAATATGATGCGACCGGCAAGCTGACCGACTGGTGGACGCCGCAGGACGTGGCGCGGTTCAAGACCTTCACCGACGCGCTGGTGAAGCAATATGACGGCTATGAGCCGCTGCCCGGCCAGCATGTCCAGGGCGGCCTGACGCTGGGCGAGAATATCGCCGACCTGGCGGGGCTGACCGTCGCGCTCGACGCCTATCACAAGTCGCTGGGCGGCAAGCCCGCGCCGATCATCGATGGGACGACCGGCGACCAGCGTTTCTATTATGGCTGGGCGCAGGTGTGGCGGACCAAGTGGCGCGACCCTGCGCTGCAACAGGCGCTGCTGTCCGATCCGCATTCGCCCGGCCATGAGCGCGTGCTGACCGTCCGCAACCTCGACCCCTGGTACAAGGCGTTCGGCGTCAAGCCGACCGACAAGATGGCGCTGACCCCGGCGCAGCGCGTCCGCATCTGGTAAGCGGACCCCGCATGGGGGCATGGTTCAGGATCGCGCTTGACCCATGCCCCGTCGGCGGACGATGAGTCGCACCATGGCAATCGCGTCTTCCGAAACCCTGTCCCCCGTCCGTGCCGCCGCGCTCGTCTCGATCCTGGGCGGGACGGCGGCGGCGGGACTGATGTTCTTCGCGATCCGGAACTGGATCGTCGCGGCCGGCTTTCTGGCGACCGCGCTGCTGATGCTGGCCATCCTCGTCATGTGGCGGCTGCTCAGCCCGCGCGCGCAGGAGATGCGGCGCACCATCGACTGGGATTTCGCGCGCGTCGTCGCCGATGCCAGCCATGACGCGATCGCGGTGACCGACCGCGCCGGGCGTCTGGTCTGCGCCAACGAGGCCTATGCCGCGCTGTTTCCTGGCATGCCGACCCCGCCGGGCGTCCCGCTGGACGGCCCGTGCGTCGAGGCGCTGGCCCAGGCGGGTCGGACGGCGTGGCGCGACGGACTGGGCCGGGCCGACCGGATCGGGGTGATGGGCACCGAGCTGTCGGTGCTGGTCACCCGGTCGGGGGACGAGGCGGACCTGCTGGTCTGGCGCTTCGCCATTGCCGAGGAGCAGGACCTGGCCGAGACGGTCGAGCAGCTAATTGGCGGCATCCATGGCGACCGGCTGGGCGCGGCGGGGATCATGGCGGCGCTGATCGCCCCCGATGGCCGCGTCCGGGCCGCCAACCGGGTGCTGTGCGCGCGGGCGATGGGCGGCGAGATGGAGTCGATCGTCGGCCGCGACTTCGCGACCTTCCTCGCCCACAGCCCCTCCGGCCAGATCCGGTTCGTCGCCGAAAAGGATGCCGCGACCCAGCATAGCCTGCGCATCCTGCAAATCCCCTTTGTCGAGGGCGAGGGCGCGCCGATGCTGGTCGTCCTGCTCGACGAAGAGCAGCAGATGGTCGCACCGACCGGGGCGAATGCGGGCAACCATGTCCGTGGGCTGGTCTCGCTGATGCCGTTCGGCATCGCGCTGGTCGACCGGGACGGGCGGTTCCTTCAGATGAACTCCGCCTTCATGCGCGCGGCCGGGGTGAATGGCGGGCAGCCGCCGCTCTATCCGGGCGATCTGGTGGTGCGCGAGGACAAGGCGGCGGTGGCGGACGCGATTCGCCGCTTCGCCGGGGGAGCGACTCATTCCGCCGACATGGCGGTCCGGCTGAAGGATCATCCCGAGGAGCCCGTCGCACTGACCATCGCGGGCGCGCGCGGGCTGGGCGATGCCGCCGTGCTGTTGAGCCTGAAGGACAATTCCGAGGAAAGTCGCCTCAAGCGCGAAGTGGCGCAGGCGACCAAGATGCAGGCGGTCGGCCAGCTGGCGGGCGGCGTCGCGCACGACTTCAACAACATCCTGACCGCGATCATCGGGCATTGCGACCTGATGCTGATGCGCCATTCGCCCGGCGACAGCGATTATGACGACATCCAGCAGATCCGCACCAACTCCAACCGCGCGGCGAGCCTGACCCGCCAGTTGCTGGCCTTTTCCCGCCAGCAGACGCTGCGCCCGCAGATCCTGCAACTGCCCGATGTCGTGTCGGAAGTGTCGAACCTGCTCAAGCGGCTGCTGGGCGAACGCGTCCGGCTGGACGTCAGTCATGGCCGCAACCTGGGCCCGATCCGTGCCGATCCGGGGCAGCTTGAGCAGGTGGTCGTCAACCTGGCGGTCAATGCGCGCGACGCGATCCTGGAGAATGAACCGGCGGGCGGCGGCATCCTGACCATCCAGACCCGCGGTGTCTCGATGGCCGACGTGCGCGCGATGAACCACGACATCCTGCCCGCCGCCGACTATACCGCGCTCATCATCAGCGACAACGGCACGGGCATTCCGGTCGAGATCCTGCCCAAGATCTTCGAACCCTTCTTCACCACCAAGGAAATGGGGAAGGGGACCGGGCTGGGCCTGTCGACCGTCTATGGCATCATCAAGCAGTCGGGCGGCTATATCTTCGCCGAATCGCCATCGGGCGGGGGCGCGCGCTTCTCCATCTATCTGCCGGTCCATGCCGCCCCGGCGGTGCCCGTCGGCAAGGCGGTGGAGGTCAAACCGGCTCTGCCTGCGCCGACGCCCTGGGGTTCGGGCACGATCCTGCTGGTCGAGGACGAGGACATGGTCCGCGCGGTCGCCGAACGCGCGCTGACCCGGCAGGGCTATACCGTGTTGTCGGCGGAAAATGGCGAGGCGGCGCTCGACATGCTCGACAGGCATGGCAAGCCCGACCTGCTGATCTCCGACGTGGTCATGCCGACCATGGACGGGCCGACGATGGTCGGGCTGGTCCGCAAACGCTATCCCGACCTGGCCGTGTTGTTCATGTCGGGCTATGCCGAGGAACAGCTGCGCAAGTCGATCACCCTGCCCAATGTCGGTTTCCTGCCCAAACCCTTCTCGGTCCAGCAGCTTGCCGAGGCCACGCAGATCGCGCTGGCGCAACAAGCGGCTGGCGGATGATGCAAAGCATGATATGGCGGTGCCGATGACAGAGCCCGTGCAGATCCTCATCGTCGAGGACGAACCCCTGATCGCCATGATGCTGGAGGACTTTCTGGACGTCCTCGACAAACAGGTCGCGGGCACCGTGGACAGCGTCGACGACGCGCTGGCGCGGGTGGCCGAGGGGGGTATCGACGCCGCCATCCTCGACGTCAACCTGCGGGGCGGCCAGAAGAGCACCCCCGTCGCCGAAGCGTTGGCGGCGCGCGGCGTGCCCTTCGTCTTCGCCACCGGCGGGTCGGACGATGCGGTGGACGAACGCTTCCGTGACCGCCCGCGCCTGCAAAAGCCGTTCACCATGGACGGCGTGGCCAAGGCGCTGGGGTCGCTCTGACCGTTCCGACGGGGTGCGAAAAGCCCCGTCGATGGCATGGCTCGCGAAATTTGCTTGCGTGGGCGGGGTGTCTGGCGACATAGGGCTGCGTCATGACACGCCAATTCGACAAGTCCCGCCTGCCGTCCCGCCACGTTTCCGTCGGCCCGGAGCGTGCGCCGCACCGCAGCTATTACTACGCCATGGGTATCCAGGAAGAGGATATCGCCAAGCCGTTCGTCGCGCTGGCGAGTGCGGGTAACAATTCCGCCCCCTGCAACACCACCCTCGATGCACAGGCCGATGCCGCGCAGGGCGGGGTGATCCGCGGCGGCGGCATGCCGCGCCGGTTCAACACCATCACCGTGACCGACGGCATCGCGATGGGCCATCAGGGGATGAAGTCCTCGCTGGTCAGCCGAGAGGTCATCGCGGATTCGGTCGAGCTGTCGGTGCGCGGCCATTGCTATGACGCGCTGGTCGGCTTTGCCGGATGCGACAAGTCGCTGCCCGGCATGATGATGGCGATGCTGCGCCTGAACGTGCCGTCGATCTTCGTCTATGGCGGCTCGATCCTGCCCGGCCGTCACCAGGACCGCGACGTGACCGTGGTCGACGTGTTCGAGGCGGTCGGCCAGCATGCGGCGGGCAATTGTCCGCTCCATGACCTGATCGCGCTGGAAAAGGTCGCCTGCCCCGGTCACGGCGCGTGCGGGGGCCAGTTCACCGCCAACACCATGGCGTGCGTCGGCGAGGCGATCGGCCTGTCGCTGCCCAACAGCAACATGATGCCCGCGCCCTTCCTCGACCGGCACGGCATCGCCGAGGCGG
The DNA here is from genome assembly GCF_031453175.1 of Sphingomonas sp. SORGH_AS_0870. Taxonomy (NCBI): domain Bacteria; kingdom Pseudomonadati; phylum Pseudomonadota; class Alphaproteobacteria; order Sphingomonadales; family Sphingomonadaceae; genus Sphingomonas; species Sphingomonas sp. SORGH_AS_0870. Next base: position 2,821,914 of record NZ_JAVIYW010000002.1, on the reverse strand, counting down.
CGGGTGAGCAGGTGATGGAGCTGGTCGCGCGCAACCTGCGCCCGCGCGACATCTGCACCCGTGAGGCGTTCGAGAATGCGGCGCGCGTCGTCGCCGCGACCGGCGGCTCGACCAATGCCGGGCTTCACCTGCCCGCTATGGCGAACGAGGCGGGGATCGACTTCGACCTGTTCGACGTGGCCGAAATCTTCAAGACCACCCCCTATATCGCCGACCTCAAGCCCGGCGGCCGCTATGTCGCCAAGGACATGTATGAGGCGGGCGGCGTCTATATGCTGATGAAGACGCTGCTGGCGGGCGGCTATCTGCACGGCGACTGCATCACCGTCACCGGCAAGACGCTGGCCGAGAATATCGACGAGGTGACGTGGAACCCCGACCAGAAGGTCATCTATGACGTGAAGACCCCGATCACGCCGACCGGCGGCGTCGTGGGCCTGCGCGGCAGCCTGGCGCCAGAGGGGGCGATCGTGAAGGTGGCGGGCATGAAGCGCCTCCAGTTCGAAGGCACCGCGCGCGTCTTCGACTGCGAGGAAGAGGCGTTCGCCGCCGTCGAAGCGCGCGAGATCACCGACGGCACCGTGGTCGTCATCCGCTATGAAGGGCCCAAGGGCGGTCCGGGCATGCGCGAGATGCTGTCGACCACCGCCGCACTCTATGGCCAGGGGCTGGGCGAGAAGGTCGCGCTGATCACCGACGGGCGCTTCTCGGGCGGCACGCGCGGCTTCTGCATCGGCCATGTCGGGCCCGAGGCGGCGGATGGCGGCCCGATCGCGCTGGTCGAGAATGGCGACACCATCCGCATCGATGCCGAGGCGGGAACGATCGACCTGGACGTGGCCGAGGAGGTGCTGGCCGAACGCCGCGCCCGCTGGACTCCGCGCATGAACGATTACCAGTCCGGCGTGTTGTGGCGCTATGCCCAGAATGTCGGCCCGGCGCACCAGGGCGCCGTCACCCATCCCGGCGCCAAGTCCGAGCGCCATGTCTATGCGGATATCTGAATCCGTCTGTCTGGCCGGCGCCCTGGCGCTGGCCGGATGTTCGGGGCGGAGCGATGGCCAGGCGGGGGATGACGCCGCCGCCACCGTTCCGGCCCAAAAGCCCGGTCTCGCCATTGCCTGTGCCCGGGCGGGGGCCGCGCGATTTTCGCAGGACTGCACCGTCGAGCAATCGGCGGCGGGCGATGCGGTGATCCTGACCCTTCGCCATTCCGATGGCGGGTTCCGGCGGCTTAAAGTGACGCAGGACGGTCACGGCGTCGCCGCCGCCGATGGGGCGCTTCCGGCGCAGGTCACCATCGCGGGCGACCGGGAGATCGAGATCGCCATCGGCCCCGACCGCTATCGCCTGCCCGCCACGGTCGGCGCGCGATGATCCCGATCGCTGGCCGCACCGTCCTGACCGCCGAGGCGATGCGCGCGGCCGAGGCGGCGGTCTTCGCATCCGGCCTCGACCCGACCGCGCTGATGCGCCGTGCGGGGGAAGCGGTGGCCCAGGCGGTGGCCCGGCTCGCGGGCCCACGCGAGGTTCTGGTCCTGTGCGGCCCCGGCAATAATGGCGGGGACGGCTATGTCGCCGCCGCGACGCTGAAACATAGGGGCATCGCCGTCCGGGTCGCGGCGAGCGACGAGCCGCGCAGCGACGGTGCGCGCTGGGCCCGCTCGCTTTGGGATGGCCCGGTCGAGCTGCTGGCGACGGCGCGTCCTGCGCCGGTGCTGGTCGATGCGCTGTTCGGGATCGGCCTGTCGCGGGCGCTCGATCCCGTGGTGCAGGCGGCGCTGGCGCGGCTGGCGGGCGAGGCCTGGCTCGCCATCGCGGTGGACATGCCCAGCGGGGTCGCGAGCGATGACGGCGCGATAGGGGGCGAGGTGCCCCGCTTCGACGTGACGCTGGCGCTGGGCGCGGTGAAGCCCTCGCACCTGTTGCAACCCGCCGCCGGTCGGATGGGGCAGGTGCGGCTGCTCGATATCGGCGTGCCGGTCGAGGGGACGACCCATGTGCTGGATCGGCCTACATTGCCCGAGCCCGACGCCCGATCGCACAAATATAGCCGTGGCATGGTCGCGGTGGTGGCGGGGAGCATGTCGGGGGCATCGGAACTCGCCGCCACCGCAGCGCTTCGCGCCGGGGCGGGCTATGTCCTTCATCTGAGCGCGGGGGCGTCCGCCGTCGTGCATCCGCATGCCATCGTTCGCCGCGACTATGCGCCCGAAGCACTGGACGAGCAGCGGATCGGCGCGATCGTCATCGGTCCCGGCCTGGGCCGGGATGGCGACGCCAGCGCGCGGCTGGCGGCGGCGCTGGGCAGCGGCCGCCCGCTGGTCGTCGATGGCGATGCGCTGCGGCTGATCGATGCCGAGGCGCTGGGACAGCATATCGGCCCCAAGATCCTGACCCCGCATGGCGGCGAGTTCAGCCATCTGTTCGGCGATGGCTCCGGCACCAAGCCCGATCGCACCCGCCGCGCGGCCGAGCGGACCGGGGCGGTCGTCGTCCATAAGGGCGCCGACACGGTCATCGCCGCGCCCGATGGCCGCACCATCCTGTGCCCGGAGGCCAATTCCTGGCTGTCGACCGCTGGGACCGGCGACGTGCTGGCGGGCGCAGTCGGCGCGATGCTGGCGGCCGGGCTCGATCCGTTCGAGGCGGCGGCGGCGGGCGTGTGGCTTCATGCCGAGGCGGCGCGGCGTTGCGGGGCGGCTTTCATCGCCGACGACTTGGCAGACGCGCTTTCCGCCGTCAGAGGCTGATCGCATGAGCGATATCATCATCCGCGTTGCCGCGCGCGGCGACGGCGTGACCGAAAACGGCCGCCACGCCGCCTTTGCCGCCCCCGGCGACCTGCTGGAAGCGGACGGCACCGTCACGCCCGGCCCGCATCACCAGGAGCCGCCCTGCGGCCATTTCCCCCGCTGTGGCGGGTGCCAGCTCCAGCATCTGGACGACGAAAGCTATGCCGCCTTCGTCACCGACCGGGTCGCCTCCGCGCTGGACGCGCAGGGGCTGGCCGCGCCGCTTCGCGCCACCCATGTCTCGCCGCCGCGCAGCCGCCGTCGCGCGACGCTGCACGCCGAGGCGAAGGGCGGGCGCGTGATGATCGGCTTTTCGGAGGAAAAGAGCCACGCGATCGTCGACATCGCCGAATGCCATATCCTCGACCCCATACTGTTCGCGCTGGTCGCGCCGCTGCGCGCGCTGCTCCAGCGGCTGGGGTTCAAGCGGCGCGGCGACGTGCACCTCACGCTGGCGGACCAGGGGGCGGACGTCCTCGTCACCAATTTCTCGCCGGATGGCCTCGAAGCGGCGGAGACGATCATCGGCTTTTGCGAGCGACACGGCGTCGCGCGATTCGCGGTCGATGATGGGCTGGGCCCGGAGACGCGCTGGGAGCCCGAGCCGGTGACGGTGACGCTCGGCGGCGTGGGCGTGCCCCTGCCGCCCGGTGCCTTTCTCCAGGCGACGCGCGATGGTGAGGCCGCGCTGGTCTCGGCGGTGCGCGAAGCCGTGGGTCGGCCGCGCACGACGGCCGATCTGTTCGCCGGGCTAGGCACCTTCGCGCTGGCGCTGCCCGGCAAGGTCTATGCGGCCGAGGGTGCGCGCGACGCGATCCTGTCGCTAAAAGGGGCCGCCAATGCGCAGGGGCGGCCGGTCTTTGCCGAGCATCGCGACCTGTATCGCCGCCCGCTGACCAAGGCGGAGCTGGACCGTTTCGACGCGATCGTGCTCGACCCGCCGCGCGCGGGCGCACGCGATCAGGCGGCGGCGCTGGCCAGCGCCAATGTCGCCTCGGTCGCCTATGTCTCGTGCAACCCGGCCAGCTTCGCACGCGACGCGCGGGAGATGGTCGATCAGGGCTGGCAGCTGGAATGGGTGCAGCCGGTGGGCCAGTTCCGCTGGTCCACCCATGTCGAGCTGGCGGCGCGCTTCGTGCGTCAGCCGTCCGAGGGATAATCCGCCGCGACGAAGAACAGCCCGTCCGACGGCGCGTTCAGCCCCAGCTGCGCGCGGTCGCGGGCGACCAGTGCCGCCTCGACATCGTCCGGCGTCCAGCGCCCCATGCCGACCAGCGCGAGACAGCCGACCATCGACCGTACCTGATGGTGGAGGAACGACCGGGCGGCGGCGCGGATATAGAGCCGCACGCCGACCCGCTCGACCGACAGCAGGTCCAGCGTGCGAACCGGGCTGTCCGCCTGGCAATGGACCGAGCGGAAGGTGGTGAAGTCGTGCCGCCCGACCAGCCGGGAGGCTGCCTCGGCCATCGCGGCCTCGTCCAGCGGCTGGGGCACCTGCCATGCCAGCCCCGCTTCGTGGGTCAGGGGGGCGCGGCGGTTGACGATGCGATATTCGTAAGACCGGCGGATGCACGAAAAACGCGCATGCCAGCCGTCGGCCACCGTCACGCAGTCCAGCACCGCCACCGGGTTCGGGCGGATCCGCGCGTTGATCGCCTCCATCAGGCGGAAGGGCGCGATGTCCTTGGCGATGTCGACATGGGCGCGCATCGCCAGCCCGTGCACCCCCGCATCGGTGCGCCCGGCGGCATGGACGGCGGTGCGCTCGCCGGTCACGGCATGGATCGCATCCTCCAGCGCCTGCTGCACGCTCGGCCCATGCGACTGGCGCTGCCAGCCCATGAAGGGCCGCCCGTCAAATTCGACCGTCAGCGCGAAACGGGTCAAAGCCGGGTTCCCGCCGGGATCGCAAAGCCGCGCAGCAACTCGTCCGCGCTCGACACGCCGCGTCCCGCCCGCTGGACCGAGACGGCGCGCAGCGCACCTTCGCCGCACGCGATGGTCAGCGCATCGTCCAGCACTTCGCCGGGGCCCCCTTCGGCCGCGACCGGCTCGGCGGCGAGCAGCTTCACCCGCTCCCCCGCGACCTCGAACCAGGCGCCGGGTGCCGGGTTGAACGCACGGACCTGCCGCTCGACCTCGACGGCGGGGCGGGTGAAGTCGATCCGCGTCTCGGCCTTGTCGATCTTCGCGGCATAGGTGACGCCCTCCTCGGGCTGCGTCCGCGCGGGATAGCGGTCGGGGTCCTCCAGCACCCGGACCATCAGCCGCGCGCCCATCGCCGCCAGCTCGTCGGTCAGCTCGCCCGTCGTCTTGCGTCCGATCGGGGTGGAGTCCTCCAGCTTGACCGGGCCGGTGTCGAGCCCCGCTTCCATCTGCATGATGCCGACGCCGGTCACCGCATCCCCCGCCAGGATCGCCCGCTGGATCGGCGCGGCCCCGCGCCACCGGGGCAGCAGCGAGCCATGGACGTTCAGGCAGCCGAGGCGCGGCGCGGCCAGGATCGGTCTGGGCAGGATCAGCCCATAGGCGGCGACCACCGCGACATCGGCGGCGTGCGCGGCGAACCGCGCCTGTTCCTCCTCGCCGCGCAACGACACGGGGGTGAGGACGGGGATGCCCAGCGCTTCGGCCGCCTGCTGTACCGGCGAGGCGACCAGTTGCCGCCCGCGCCGCCCGCCGGGGCGGGGCGGCTGGCTATAGCTGGCGACGATGTCATGCCCGGCCTGCGCCAGGGCTTCCAGGACCGGGACGGCAAAGCCCGGCGTGCCCATGAAGATGATCCGCATGGCAATGCCTCTCTGCGCTGGCGGGACGGCGCGCAACCCCCTATCTGTTCCCCATGGCATCCCCCGAGATCGAGGCGCTGACCCAGGCGCTGGCGCGCATCCCCGGCCTTGGCCCCCGTTCGGCGCGGCGCGCGGTCCTGCACCTGCTCAAGAAGCGCGAGGCGGCGCTGGCCCCCTTGCTGTCGGCGCTGGCGGCGGTCGAGGAGCGGCTGGAGACCTGTTCGACCTGCGGTAATATCGACACCGCGAACCCGTGCGCGATCTGTGCCGATCCCAGGCGCGACGCGGGCGCGCTGTGCGTGGTCGAGGAGGTGGCGGACCTGTGGGCGCTGGAGCGGTCGCGGCTGTTTCCGGGGCGCTTCCATGTGCTGGGCGGTCGCTTGTCCGCGCTGGAGGGCGTGCGGCCCGAAGACCTGGCGATCGACGCACTGGTCCGTCGGATCGAGGGCGGCGGCATCGACGAGGTGGTGCTGGCGATGAACGCCACGCTGGAGGGGCAGACGACCGCGCATTACATCGCCGAGCGGATCGAGCGCTTCCCGGTCCGCGTGACCCAACTGGCGCACGGCCTGCCGGTCGGCGGCGAGCTCGACTATCTGGACGAAGGGACGCTGGCCCAGGCCCTGCGTGCGCGTCGGCCGGTGGTCTGACGCCCCGGCTTGACGCTTTTGCCCATGCGCCGTAGCGAAACCGTCATGGCCATTCTTCCGATCGTCGAAGTTCCCGACCCCCGTCTGCGTCTCGTCTCCAAGCCGGTGGAGGCGGTGGACGACGGCGTGCGCCAGCTCGTTACCGACATGATCGACACGATGTACGACGCGCATGGCATCGGCCTGGCGGCGATCCAGGTCGGCGTCGACAAGCGCGTGCTGGTCATCGACCTTCAGGAAGAAGAGGATGAAGAGGGCAAGCCGGTCAAGAACCCGCGCGCCTATATCAATCCCGAGATCCTGTCGGTCAGCGACGAACTGTCCAGCTATAATGAGGGCTGCCTGTCGATCCCCGAGCAATATGCCGAGGTGAAGCGGCCCGCGCGCTGTCAGGTGAAGTGGCTGGACGAAAAGGGCGAGGCGCATGAGGCCGAACTCGACGGACTGCTTGCCACCTGCATGCAGCATGAGATCGACCATCTGAACGGCGTGCTGTTCATCGACCATGTCAGCCGGTTGAAGCGCGACATGTTGATGCGCAAGCTCAACAAGATGCGCAAGGGCTGATCCCTTTCGCGCGAATGGGCCTGTTCGTGCGGGCCCGTTCGATCTATGTTCCGGCCTGTCCTTTGGTTCTGACAGGTTGTGACAATGCCCGAATTGATTGCCGTCGCGCTGCTGGCGCTGTTGCTGGGCGGACTGGCCGGATGGCTGGCGGCCCGGCGCAAGGCCGACGGGCTGGCGGGGGAGCTGGCGACGGCCAGGGCGCGCGCGGCCGAGGTCGATCCGTTGCGCGCCGCGCGCGACGCCGCCGAGCGTGACAAGAGCGACGCGCTCCAGGCGCTGGCGGAGTTGCGCGGACGGGCTGCCGATCTCGACATGATCCGCGCCGCGCGCGACGCCGTGGAGGCCGAGCGCAATGCGGCCCTGCGCGAATTGGCCGAGCTGCGCGCCCGGTCGCAGGAGCGTGAGGCGGCGCATGCCCAGGCGCTGGAGGCGCTGGGCCAGGCGCGCGAGCAGATCAACAGCCAGTTCGGCGAGGCGGCGGCACGCGCGCTCGAAGTCGCGCAGCGCCAGTTCCTGGAACGCGCCGAGGCCCGCTTCCGCCAGTCGGAGGAAGCCTCGGGCCAGACGCTCAAGGCCTTGCTCGATCCCGTCCACCAGCGGCTGCAACGCTATGAGGAGGGCGTGCGCAAGGTCGAGGACGAGCGCCGCGACGCATTCGGCGAACTGAAGGGCCAGATCGAGGCGATGCGCATCGGCCAGGAGCGGGTCTCGGGCGAGGCCGCCAAGCTGGTCAACGCGCTGCGCAACGCCCCCAAGGCGCGGGGCCGCTGGGGCGAGCAGCAGCTGCGCAACGTGCTCGAAAGCTGCGGCCTGTCCGAACATGCCGATTTCCAGACCGAGGTCAGCGTGGCGGACGGCGAGGGCGGGAAGCTGCGCCCCGATGCGATCGTGCGCGTGCCCGGCGGCAAGGCGCTGGTCATCGACGCCAAGGTGTCGCTCAACGACTATCAGGACGCGTTCGGCGCGGTCGACGAAGTCGAGCGGCTGGCGGGCCTGTCGCGCCATGCCGCCGCGATGCGCGCGCATGTGAACGGGCTGGGCAATAAGAGCTATTGGAACCAGTTCGACGACGCGCCCGATTACGTCATCATGTTCGTGCCGGGCGAGCATTTCCTGTCGGCGGCGCTCGAGCATGACCCGACGCTGTGGGACTTCGCCTTCGACAAGCGGGTGCTGCTGGCGACGCCGACGAACCTGATCGCGATCGCTCGGACGGTGGCCGCGGTGTGGCGGCAGGAAAAGCTGGCGCAGGAAGCGCGGCAGATCGGCGCGCTGGGCAAGGAGCTCTACGCCCGCCTGGCCGTGATGGGCGGGCATGTATCGAAGCTGGGCAAGAATCTTGACACCGCGATGACCGCCTATAACGCCTTTGTCGGCAGCCTGGAGAGCCAGGTCCTGACCAGCGCCCGCCGGTTCGAGGCGTTGAACATCGACACCGGCGGCAAGAGCATCGACCAGCCCCCCATCGGCGAACAGGCGGCGCGACCGCTGACGAAGTTGATGCCGGTGGTGGAACTTGCGGGCGAGGGGGCGGAGGTTTCCGGGTAAGTGGCCGCTGGCAGTCGGGGCGAGGGCGGGGCGTGGCCTTCGACTTCGCTCAGGCTGAACGGAGGTAGGGTGGGGCGGCTACGGTCATAGTCTCACCCTCACCCTAGCCAAAGCTCCGTTCGCACTGAGCGAAGTCGAAGTGCAAGGGACTCCGCTCTCCCCGTGCCAACCACTTCTACCCCGACCGAACGAGAGCGAATGCGTCAGCGCGCCGACGCACCACCTTGTTGGGCCAGAACCTCATAGGCCATCACCGCCGTCGCCACCGCCGCGTTCAGGCTGTCGGCCTTGCCCAGCATCGGAATCTTGACCAGCTGGTCGCACGCCGCCGCATAGTCGGCGGGCATCCCCTGCGCCTCGTTGCCGGTCAGCAGGAAGGTCGGCGCGGCATAACGGGCGGACCGATAGTCCGTATCGGTGTCGAGGCTGAGGCCGACCAGCTGGCCCGGGCCCTGCCGCAGCCAGTCCAGAAAGGGCTGCCACTCGGTCTTCACGATCGGCACGGTGAACAGCGCCCCCATGCTGGCGCGCACCGCCTCGACCGAGAAGGGGTCGACGCATTCGCCGATCAGGATCAACCCGCCCGCGCCGACCGCATCGCCGGTGCGCAGGATCGTCCCCAGATTGCCCGGATCGCGCAGCCGCTCCGCCACCAGCCAGATGCCCGCCGAGGATCGGTCGAGCGCGTCGAGCGTCGTGCCCAGTTCCTCGAACACGCCGACCACGGCCTGGGGATTGTCCTTGCCCGACAGCTTGGACAGGATGTCCGGCGTCGTCTCGATCGCCTCGCCCTCTGCCCTTTCGACCGCGCGGATCAACTCGCGGACCAGCGGATGGTCGGCCGAGGGGCGGGCATAGAATAACAGGGTCGGCACCCGACCCGTCTCGCGCGCTTCGGTCAGGATGCGCAGGCCCTCGGCGAGGAACTGGCGCGCCTGTTTGCGGTGGCGCTTGTCGCGCAGGTCGCGGACCCACTTGATCAGCGGGTTGGAATAAGCGGTAATTTCACGGGGCATCAGTCTTCGCCGAACTTCGCTTCCACCAGCGCGGCCAGCGCCTCGACCGTCTCGCCCGCGCCGTCGCCGGTCGCGCTGATCGTGATCGTGTCGCCCATCGCGGCGCCCAGCATCATCAGGCCCATGATCGACGTGCCCGTCACCATGCTGCCGTCCTTGCCCACGCGCACCTCGCAGGGCTGGGTCGAGGCGAGGGTGACGAACTTGGCGCTGGCGCGGGCGTGAAGGCCACGCCGGTTGGTAATGAGGACGGAGCGGCTCTGCTCGGTCATGCGGCGGCCTCGCCCAGCACCTCGGAGGCGACCGAGATATATTTGCGTCCCGCCTCGCGCGCGGCGGCGACGGCATCGACGACCTGCATCGCCTTGCGCGCCGATCCCAGGCGAATCAGCATGGGCAGGTTCATGCCCGCGATCACCTCGACCCGGCCGCGCTCCATCAGCGAGATGGCGAGGTTGGAGGGGGTGCCGCCGAACAGGTCGGTCAGCACGATCACGCCGCGCCCGGCATCGACGGTGGCGATCGCCGCGGCGATGTCCGCGCGGCGCTCCTCCATATCGTCCTCGGGGCCGATCGCGATGGTCGCGATCCGCTCCTGGGGGCCGACCACATGCACCATCGCGGTCACGAACTCATCGGCGAGCCGCCCGTGCGTCACCAGAACCAGACCGATCATGTCAGACACGCATATCCATCATTTCTTGGCCGGCCCGGCTTCCAGAGAGTCTTTCGGCACGGCACGCAAATCACGATGCACCACCGTGGGCGAAAAACCGCTTTTGCGCAACCGTTCCGCGATCCGCTCGGCGACATGGACCGACCGATGTCGCCCGCCGGTACAGCCGATCGCGACGGTGATATAGGATTTGCCGCTGGCGATGTAACGCGGCACCAGCGTGTCGAGCAGCCCCTCAATCTGGCCGAGCGATGCCTCATAGGCGGGGTCGTGGCGGATATAGTCGATCACCGGCTGGTCCAGCCCGGTGCCCGGACGAAGCTCGGCCGACCAGTGCGGATTGCGCAGGAAGCGCATGTCGAAGACGAGATCGGCGTTGCGCGGCAACCCCTTGGAAAAGCCGAAGGACATGACGGTCATCACCGGCTCGCTCAGCCCCTCGACCGCATAATTGGCGCGCAGCCACTGGCCCAGGTCGTTGCTGGTCATGTTGGTCGTGTCGAGCAGGCGGTCGGCCATGTCGCGCAGCGGCGCGAGCAGGGCGCGTTCGTGCGCGATGCCGTCATCGGCCGCCCGGTCCATGGCCAGCGGATGGCGGTGCCGGGTCTCGGCATAGCGGCGCTTCAGCTCGGCCCCGCCACAGTTCAGGAACAGCGTCTCGACCGCGATGCTGGGGCTTTCGTTCAGCCGCGCCACGCGCTGCGAGATCTTGTGCGGATCGAAATCGCGCGTCCGGACCCCCAGGCTGATGGCGAGCGGGCGCTTCTTGCCCTCCATGCCGGCGGGCGGCGGCGCCTCCAGCAGACTGTCGAGCAGGAAGAGGGGGAGGTTGTCCACCACCTCCCAGCCCAGATCCTCCAGCGTTTTCAGCGTGGTCGACGTACCGGCGCCGGACATGCCGGTGACCAGCAGAATGCGTTTGCGGTCCATCACAAGCGCTCCTTGATGTGCGTAACGAGAAGCTCGACCTTGATCGGTGCCGAGGCGGGGCGGGGATCGAGGCGAAACACAGGCAGGGAAACGCCCGCGATCAGGCTCCGGGCCCATTCGGGCATGCGGTCCTCGTCGCCCAGATCGATGACCAGCCCGACCATCGCTTCGGGCCGATGCGGCATGGGGCACAGGCCGACGCCCCTGACCTCGATCAGACCGGCGATCGTCTCGGGCACGCGGACCTGCAATTGGCCGTTCATGCCGCGGGCCTGGACGTAATCGTCACCGATCAGCATCGCACCGCGATCGATCAGCCGCAGCGCCAGGTCGGACTTGCCCGCGCCCGATGGCCCGCGCAGCAGCACGCCCATGCCCTTCACGACGACACAGGTCGCGTGGATCAGTTCGGCACGATCATCGGCCAGTGTCATGGCACGGGCGCCAGCGGCAGTCGGACGACGAAACGCGCGCCGCTCATTCGGTCCTCCCGCGATTCGACATGGATGCGCCCCTGATGCGCCTCGACGATGGTGCGCGCAATGGCGAGGCCCAGGCCTGAATGACGGCCGAAATCCTCGGCGGCGGGGCGGATCGAGTGAAAGCGGCGGAAGATCGCCTCACGCGCCTCCTCGGGAACGCCGGGGCCCTCGTCCTCGACGCGGACGATCAGGTCATTATGGTCGTGTGCCAGGCTGATCGCCACCACCCCCTGATCGGGCGAGAAGGACAGCGCATTGGCGACCAGATTCTCGAACACCCGTTCCAGCCGCGCGCCTTCGCCCAGGACGATCGCCGGGCGCGGGTCGGGCGAGTCGAAGCGCAGGCGGATGCCGCGCTCCACCCCGCGCGCCTCGCGCTGTTCGATCAACCTGCCGATCAGCGCGTGGAGATCGACCGGATCGAACTTCGCGCGGCTCAACTGCGCGTCCAGCCGCGAGGCGTCGGAGATGTCGGTGATCAGCCGGTCGAGCCGCCGGACATCGTCGCGGACGATCGCCAGCAGCTGCGCCTGGAGCGCGGGGTCGCGGATCATCTCCAGGCTGTCGACTGCGGAGCGGAGCGAGGCGAGGGGGTTCTTCAATTCGTGGGTGACATCGGCGGCAAAGGCCTCGGTCGCATCGATCCGCGCGCGCAGCGCCAGGCTCATATCCGACAGCGCGCGGGCCAGCATCCCCAGTTCGTCGCGACGATCGGGCAGGCGCGGCACCACCACTTCGCGTGCGCGGCCCAGCCGGACGCGGACCGCCGCGCGGGCCAGCCGCCGGAGCGGCCGGACGATGGTGCGCGCCAGGAACAGCGAAAGCAGGACCGAGATCAGCGCGACGAGCGCCAGCAGAACGCTCAGCCGGAACCGCTCGATCCGGACGGTTTCGGTGATGAAGCGGGCATTCTCGGTCGTCATGATCGCGCCGCCGCCGGGCAGCGGGGCGGCGGCGGTGATGACGGGGGTGCGGTCGGGCGCGCGCCAGACCGAGCCCGACACGCGCGCCTGTCGCGCCGCCACGACATCGGGCCATTCCGCGCCGCCGCGCCGTTCGCGATAGAGGGGCGGCCGCGCGGCACCGACGACGGTGTCGATCCCGGCGTCGAGGAAGCGCGCGATCGCCTGCCCCCAATCCTGCTTGTCGGGATCGCGCAGGACGAAGTTGCGCACGCCCAGGTCGCGGCTGTCGGCGGTCATCCGCCCCTGCGGATCATAGAGCCGCAACCGCCCGCCAGTGTCTTTGGCGATCCGCATCATCAGCGCATCGCGCTCGCCCGGCCGGACCGAGCTAAGCGCCTCGCCGACCAGCCTCACCTCGCGCAATGCCTGCGCCACCCGGTTGTCGAGCAGCCGGGTGCGATAGGAATCGAGGTAGAAGAACCCACCCGCCAGCAGCAGCAGCGCAAAGATGTTGAGCGCCAGGATCCGCTGGGTCAGCGAGATCTGGCCCGACCAGCGCAGGGCCAGATCGGGGGCTTCACTCCTCGGAGAATCGGTAACCGGCGCCATAAAGCGTCTCTATGGCGTCGAAATCGGGGTCCACCTGGCGGAACTTGCGGCGCAGGCGCTTGATGTGGCTGTCGATCGTGCGGTCGTCGACATAGATATCGTCCTGATAGGCCGCATCCATCAACTGGTTGCGGGTCCGCACGATGCCGGGCCGCTGCGCCAGCGTCTCCAGGATCAGGAATTCGGTCACGGTCAGGGTGACGGGCTCGTCCTTCCACGTCACCTTGTGCCGCGCCGGGTCCATCGCCAGCGCCCCGCGCGTCAGCGGGCCCTGCACCTCGGCCGCGGTCGTGCCCTGCACCTGCCCGGACGCCTCCGACCGGCGCAGGATCGCACGGATGCGCGCGATCAGCAGCCGTTGGGAAAAGGGCTTGGCGATATAATCATCCGCCCCCATCGCCAGCCCCAGCGCCTCGTCCAGCTCGTCATCCTTGCTGGTCAGGAAGATCACCGGGATCTGGCTCTTCTCGCGCAGGCGCCGCAGCAGTTCCAGCCCGTCCATGCGCGGCATCTTGATGTCGAAGATGGCCAGGTCGGGCGGATTGTCGATCAGCGCCTTCAGCGCGGCTTCGCCATCGGCATAGATGCGCGTGAGGAAACCCTCCGCCTGAAGCGCGATCGACACCGAGGTCAGGATGTTCCGGTCGTCGTCGACCAGCGCGATCGTAGCGGTCATGCGATGGACTTGCCCTGGAACGTGGCGTGCGATCGGTCGGCCATGCGCACTCGGTTAGGCCAAAGCGGGACACGGCTCAACCGTCTTTGCGGATTCGTGTGTTTGACGTGTTAAACAAAGCGGCTATGAAAAGGGGGACGCATACATATTCCTATGCGGCGGCAAGAGGTGCCGGAACTTCCGGCACCCGGCATGAGGGAATGAGGAAGCTCTTATGAACGAACGGATTCCGGAGATCGGATTGCAGGCGCAGGGGATCGAAACCCGCGCGACGCTGCATTGGAACCTGGTGACGGCGCGGCTGATCGAAACGGCGGTCGCGCGGGGCGAGGGCAAGCTGTCCGCCGACGGCCCGCTGGTGGTCGAGACGGGCGAGCACACCGGCCGCTCGGCGCAGGACAAGTTCATGGTCCGCGACGACGAGACCCGCGATACCGTCTGGTGGGGCAAGACCAACAAGCCGATGAGCCCCGACGATTTCGCCGCGCTCAAGGCCGATTTCTTCGCCGCGCTGGGCCAGAAGGAAGATCTGTTCGTCCAGGATCTGTATGGCGGATCGCAGCCCGAGCACCGGGTCCGCGTCCGCGTCGTGACCGAGCTGGCCTGGCACAACCTGTTCATCCGCACCATGCTGGTCCGCCCCGAAGAGCATGAGCTGCGCAAGTTCGTCGCCGACTATACGATCATCGACCTGCCCAGCTTCCGCGCCGATCCCGCGCGCCACGGCTGCCGCTCCTCGACCGTCATCGCGGTCAACATGACCGAGAAGCTGATCCTGATCGGCGGCACGCGCTATGCGGGCGAGATGAAGAAGTCGGTCTTCGGCCTCCTCAACTATCTGCTGCCGACGACCGGCGTCATGCCGATGCATTGTTCGGCCAATATGGGCGCGGACGGATCGACGGCGGTGTTCTTCGGCCTGTCGGGCACCGGCAAGACGACGCTGTCGGCGGATGCCAGCCGCACGCTGATCGGCGATGACGAGCATGGCTGGTCCGACACGGCGGTCTTCAATTTCGAGGGCGGCTGCTATGCCAAGATGATCCGCCTCTCGCCCGAGGCCGAGCCCGAGATCTTCGCCACGACCAAGCGGTTCGGGACGGTCCTGGAAAACGTCGTGATGGACCCGGTCACGCGCCAGCTTGACCTGAACGACAACAGCCTGGCCGAGAACAGCCGGGGGGCGTACCCGATCGACTTCATCCCCAATGCGTCGAAGGACAATATGGGGGGCGTGCCGCGCAACATCGTGATGCTGACGGCGGACGCCTATGGCATCCTGCCGCCGATCGCCAAGCTGACGCCCGAACAGGCCATGTATCACTTCCTGTCGGGCTATACCGCGCGCGTCGCGGGGACCGAGATCGGCGTGACCGAGCCCGATGCGACCTTCTCGACCTGTTTCGGCGCGCCCTTCATGCCGCGTCATCCCTCGGTCTATGGCAATCTGCTCAAGGAGCGGATCGCCAAGGGGGGCGTGGATTGCTGGCTGGTCAATACCGGCTGGACCGGCGGCAAATATGGCGTCGGCCACCGCATGCCGATCAAGGCGACCCGCGCGCTGCTCAACGCCGCGCTCGACGGCAGTCTCAACCAGGCCGAGTTCCGGACCGATCCCAATTTCGGCTTCCAAGTGCCGGTCGCGGTGCCCGGCGTCGATCCGGCCATCCTCAACCCGCGTGATACCTGGGCGGACAAGGCGGCCTATGACGCGACGGCGGCCAAGCTGGTCGATCTGTTCAACGAGAATTTCGGCCAGTTCGCGGACCATGTCGACGAAGGTGTCCGCGCGGCGGCGCCCAAGGTGACGGTGGGGGCGTAGCTTCTCGGGTGAGGAGGGCGCTCATGGCGGGCGTTCTCCCTTGGCCTTCGACTGCGCTCAGGCTGAACGGGGTTTCGGGAATCCGCAACAACGCCCGTTCAGCCTGAGCGAAGTCGAAGGCCACGCCCCGACACCGGCCTCAATCCGCCAAGGGCTCCACCAGCAACACGCCGCCATCGACATGCGCCACGCGCAGCCGAGTCCCCGTGGCGGCATCGGGTCCGCGCACCGGCCATTCGCCGTCGCCCAGCCGCGCGCGCCCTTCGCCCCCCGTGATCGGCGTCGTGACCGTCACGATCTGCCCGCGCAGCCGCCGGGCGGGCTCGTTCAGGACCGGCGCATCGCTGTCCACGGGAAAGTCCCGGTACCAGCGCCGCCCGATCACGACGCACACCACGCTCCACACCGCGAAATCGGCGAGTTGCAGCCCGACCGGCAGGTCCGGCAACGCCCAGACGGTCAGCGCCGTCACCCCCGCCGCGATGGCGAGGAAGATCAGGAATACGCCCGGCACTAGCAGCTCGGAGATGCCCAGCACCAACCCCGCCGCCAGCCAGAGCGCGGCGGGGTCGATCTCCCCCAGGCTCACGAACCCGACGGCTCGAACGGCCCCGGCCTGGCGGGCGGGGTGGCGGCGCCCGGCTTGTTCGGGGCGAGCGCTTCCTTCGCCAACTCGCCGATGCCGCCCAGCGTCCCGATCAGTTGGGTCGCCTCGACCGGGAAGAGGATCGTCTTGGCATTGGGGCTGGTCGCGAACTTGCCCACCGCCTCGACATATTTCTGCGCGACGAAATAGTTGATCGCCTGCGTCCCGCCCGAGGCGATCGCATCGGACACGACTCGCGTCGCCTTGGCCTCCGCCTCGGCGGCGCGCTCGCGGGCTTCGGAGTCGCGGAACGCCGACTCGCGGCGGCCTTCGGCCTCCAGGATGCGCGCCTGCTTCTGGCCCTCGGCGCGCAGGATTTCCGAAGCGCGCGAGCCTTCCGCCTCCAGGATGTTGGCGCGCTTCTCGCGTTCGGCCTTCATCTGGCGCGCCATGGCGTTGACGATATCGACCGGCGGGCGGATGTCCTTGATCTCGACGCGGGTGATCTTCACCCCCCAGGGCGTGGTCGCATGGTCGACCACATTGAGCAGCCGCGCATTGATCTCGTCGCGCTTGGACAAGGTTTCGTCCAGATCCATCGCGCCCATGACCGTGCGCAAGTTGGTCGTCACCAAGTTCAGCAGCGCGACATACAGGTCCGACACCTCATAGGCGGCCTTGGGTGCATCCAGCACCTGGAAGAAGACGACCCCGTCGGTCGAGATCATCGCATTGTCCTTGGTGATGATCTCCTGTCCCGGAATGTCGATCACCTGTTCCATCATGTTCACGCGGCGACCGACGCGATAGAAGAAGGCGGGATAGAAGTTGAAGCCGGGGGCGGCCGTGCCGGTATAGCGGCCGAAATGCTCGATCGTGTACTGATAGCCCTGGCGGACGATCTTGATCGACATCATCAGATACAGAAGCACCAGCAGCACCGCCAGCGCGGCAATGATCACGCCCATCGACAAACTCCCCCAGTGATCGATCCTGACACGTTCTAGCATGGCGGTGCAGCAAGGGCCTAGCGGGAACGGCTCGCTTTGGTTACATGGCCCGCCACTTGTTCCCTTCGCAGGATTTGGCAGCCCCATGGATATCCGCCTCGGCCTCACCTTCGACGACGTGCTCCTCGTTCCGCAGGAGTCCGACGTTCTGCCGAGCAGCGCGGACACGCGCACGCAACTGACCCGCTCGATCGCGCTCAACATCCCCGTCCTGTCGGCGGCGATGGACACCGTGACCGAGGCCGACATGGCGATCGTCATGGCGCAGCTGGGCGGCATGGGCGTTCTGCACCGCAACCTGACGCTCGATCAGCAGGTCGCCGCGGTGCGCCAGGTCAAGCGGTTCGAGAGCGGCATGGTCGTCAACCCGATCACCATCTCGCCGACCGCGACGCTGGCCGAGGCGCAGGCGCTGATGGCGCGGCACCGGATCAGCGGCATCCCCGTCGTCGAATTCGACGGCCGTCTCGTCGGCATCCTGACCAACCGCGACGTGCGCTTCGCCGAAAACCCGCAACAGCCGGTGTCCGAGCTGATGACGCATGAGGATCTGGCGACCGTGAAGGTCGGCGTCGGCCAGGACGAGGCACGCCGCCTGCTCCACGCGCGCCGGATCGAGAAGCTGCTGGTCGTCGACGAAAGCTATCGCTGCGTCGGCCTGATCACCGTCAAGGATATCGAGAAGGCCGTCACCTATCCCTCGGCCACCAAGGACGCCGCCGGTCGCCTGCGCGTCGCTGCGGCTTCGACGGTGGGCGAAAAGGGGTTCGAGCGGACCCGCGCGCTGATCGAGGCGGAGGTCGACTGCGTCATCATCGACACCGCGCACGGCCATAACCGCGACGTCGCTCGCGCGGTCGAGGCGGCCAAGAAGCTGTCCGACACGGTGCAGGTGATCGCGGGCAATGTCGCCACCGCCGCCGCCACGCGCGCGCTGATCGATGCGGGCGCCGATGCGGTGAAGGTCGGCATCGGGCCGGGTTCGATCTGCACCACCCGCGTCGTCGCGGGCGTCGGCGTGCCCCAGCTGACCGCCGTGATGGACTGCGCCGAGGAAGGCTGGAAGTCGGGCGTGCCGGTGATCGCCGATGGCGGCCTGCGCACCTCGGGCGATCTCGCCAAGGCGCTGGCGGCGGGGGCGGGCGCCTGCATGGTCGGCTCGCTGCTCGCGGGCACCGAGGAAGCGCCGGGCGAGACCTTCCTGTACCAGGGCCGTGCCTATAAGTCCTATCGCGGCATGGGCTCGGTCGGCGCGATGGGTCGCGGCTCGGCGGACCGCTATTTCCAGGGCGATATCAAGGATCAGATGAAGCTGGTGCCCGAGGGCATCGAGGGCCAGGTCGCCTATAAGGGCCCGGCGCGCGACGTCATCCACCAGCTGGTCGGCGGGATCAAGGCGGCGATGGGCTATACCGGCTCGGCGACGCTGAAGGACCTGCGCGAACGGGCCCAGTTCGTCCAGATCACGGGGGCTGGCCTGAAGGAAAGCCATGTCCATGACGTGACGATCACGCGGGAAGCTCCCAATTACCCGACCCGCTGAGCCGAGGGACGCCCGCGCATGACCCCCGGTGCCCGCACCCAGGCGGCGATCGAACTGCTGGACGAGATCGTCGCCGCCGCCGCCAGCGGCGGTGCGGCGGCGGACACGCTGATCGCGCGTTATTTCGCGACGCGTCGCTATGCCGGGTCGAAGGACCGGCGGGCGGTGCGCGAGCTGGTCTATGCCGCGATCCGGCAGGCCGGACCGATGCCGGTTTCGGGCCGGGCCGCGATGGTTGCGGTCGCCGATCGCGATCCGGCGGTGGCGGCGACCTTCGACGGGGCGGGCCATGGCCCCGCGCCGATCGCCCCCGACGAACCGCGCGCCGAGGGCGGGGTGGCGCCGGGCTGGCTGGTCGAGGCGCTGACCGCGTCCGGGCTGGATGCGACCCGGCAGGCCGCGCTGGTCGACCGCGCGCCGCTCGATCTGCGCGTCAACAGTCTGGCGACCACGCGCGAGGCGGTGCTGGAGCAATGGCCCGAGGGCGCGGCCACGCCGCTCGCCCCGCTCGGCATCCGCCTGCCCAACGGGACGGCGGTGGAGTCGTCCGACCTCTACCGCGCCGGACTGGTCGAGGTGCAGGACGAGGGCAGCCAGCTGGTCGGCGCGGCGCTGAACGCGAAACCCGGCGAATGGCTGGTCGACCTGTGCGCCGGGGCGGGGGGCAAGACGCTCCAGCTGGCCGCCGCCATGGCCAATCAGGGCGCGCTGCTCGCCTGCGATATCGACCGGGCGCGGCTCCAGAAATTGCCGCCGCGCGCCGAGCGGGCGGGGGCGAGCATCATCGAGAGCCGGTTGCTCAATCCGGGGCACGAGGCCGAGATGCTGGCCGACTGGGCGGGCAAGGCCGATGGCGTCCTGATCGATGCGCCCTGTTCGGGCACCGGCACCTGGCGGCGCAATCCCGAAGCGCGCTGGCGGCTGACCCCGGAGCGATTGCAGCGTCTGCGCGCGATGCAGGAACAGGTAATGGCGATCGGCGCGGGGCTGGTGAAGCCGGGCGGGCGGATGGTCTATATCGTCTGCTCGCTGCTGGACGCCGAAGGGACCAACCAGGTCGCCGCCTTCCTCGCGCGGCATCCCGGCTGGGTGGCCGAGCCGATCGAACCCGCGATCGGTACGGGTCATGGGCCGGGCCGTCGCCTCGATCCCGCGACGCACGGCACCGACGGCTTTTTTGTCGCCTGCCTCCGGGCACCATGCTAGCATCCGGCTTCGTGCCCAGTCCGGAGTTCCTCATGCGTTTGACGTCCCTGGCCGCCGCCGCCGCATTGGCGGTGGTCTCGCTTTCCACGTCGCTCAGCGGCCAGCGTCCCGACAGCCAGATCGATGCCCGGTCGCTGCAATTGCTGGAGCAGGGGCGCAGCCTGAAGGCGGCGGGCAATCTCGACGGCGCGACCGACATTTTGGAAACGGCGGTGACGGTCGATCCGCGCAACCGCGCCGCCTTCGTGCTGCTCGCCGAGGTCGCCGATGCGCGCGGCCTGCCGGGCAAGGCGATCCGGCTGTATCGCGAGGCGCTGCTGCTCGACCCGAACGACACGCGCGCGCTGCGCGGTCAGGGTGAGGCCCTGGTGCAGAAGGGCGCGATCGCCCGCGCCAAGGACAATCTCGCCAAGATCAAGACGCTGTGCAAGCAGGATTGCGGCGATGCCACCACGCTCGCCGCGCTGATCGCCAAGGGCCCCCCGGTCACGACCGCGCAGGTCGACAGCAAGACCCCGCCGACGCCTTAACCCGAATTCCTCCCCCTTACAGGGGAGGATTAGGGGGGAGACATTCACGATTGCGTCTTCTTCTCCTCTCCCCTGGACAGGTGAGAGGGTTAGCGAAGCTTGCCAGCTCGCTGGCTAGCGCAGCTTGGGTGAGGGGTTGAGCGAGCCCAAAGGCTCGCGCGCTCGCTTCGCGAGCGCCCACCCCTCACCCAGCTCCGACTAAGCCTTTGCTGTCGCAAAGACCAAGTCTGCGCAAACCTCTCCCCTCTGCGAGGGGGGAGGGAAGGAACGACATGATGAATGTCGATCCAATCTAGTCCTTCACCCGAGCGCGCGGGCCAGGGCGACGAATTCGGCCACGGACAGCGTCTCGGCGCGGCGGGCCGGGTCGATGCCTACCGCCTCCATCGCTTCGGTTGCGCCCGCCACCGGCTTCAGGCTCTGGCGCAGCATCTTGCGACGCTGGCCGAAGGCGGCGGCGGTCAGCCGTTCGAGCGTGCGGAAGCTGACCCCCTCGGGCGCCTCTTTCGGGGTGATGTGGACGACCGCCGACATGACCTTGGGCGGCGGGGTGAAGGCGGATCGATGGACCGGCATCGCGATCCGCGAATCGCTGCGCCACTGGGTCAGGACGGCCAGGCGCCCATAGGCCGACTGGTCGGGACCGGCGACGATCCGCTCTGCCACTTCCTTCTGGAACATCAGCGTGCAGGACTGCCACCAGGGAAGCCATGCCCCCGACAGCCACCCGACCAGCAACGGCGTGCCGACATTATAGGGCAGGTTCGAGACGATGTGCGGCTTGCTCTCGAACAGCTCGGGCGCGTTGATGCGCAGCGCGTCGCCCTCGATGACCTTCAGCCGGTCGGGAAAGGCCTCGGACAGTTCGGCGAGCGCGGGGATGCAGCGACGGTCGCGCTCGATCGCGGTGACGCGCGCGCCCGCCATCAGGAGCGCACGGGTCAGGCCGCCGGGGCCGGGGCCGATCTCCAGCACCTCCTGGTCGGTCAGGTCGCCGGGGATCGCGGCGATCCGCGCAAGCAGCTGGCCATCGAACAGGAAATTCTGGCCGAGCGACTTGGCGGCGGACAGGCCATGGCGCGCGATGACCTCGCGCAACGGCGGCAGGGGCGTGATCGGGGTCATGCGGTCAGGCCGCGGCCTCGGCCCGGCGCCGCGCGGCATCGCCCGCCATGGCGATCGCGGCGATCATCGCGCCGGGATGCGCCTGATCCTGCCCGGCAATGCCGAAAGCGGTGCCGTGGTCGGGCGAGGTCCGCACGATCGGCAGTCCCAGCGTGATGTTGACCCCCTCGTCGAAATGCAGCGTCTTGAGCGGCACCAGCGCCTGATCGTGATAGCAGCACAGCACCGCGTCATAGGCGGTGCGCGCGCGGGGGTGGAACAGCGTGTCGGCGGCGAAGGGACCGGTCGCGTCGATCCCCTCGGCCCGCAGCTGCGCGATGGCGGGTTCGATCAGCTCGATCTCCTCGCGCCCGATCGCGCCGCCTTCGCCCGCATGCGGGTTCAGCCCGGCAAAGGCCAGGCGGGGGGCGGTGATGCCGAAATTGCGGCACAGCCCGCGCGCGGTGGCGCGGCCCTTGGCGACGATCAGCTCGACCGACAACAGCCCCGATACCGCCGCGAGCGGCACATGGGTGGTGATCGGCACCACGCGCAGCGACGGCCCCGCCAGCATCATGACGGCATTGGCACCCGCCACGCCGCAACGCTCGGCGACGAACTCGGTCTGCCCCGGATGGGTGAAGCCGATATCGTAGAGTTGCGCCTTGCTGACCGGCCCGGTCACCAGCGCGCCGGCGGCATCCGAGCGGACGAGGCCGACCGCCAGCTCCAGCGCATGGAGCGCGCAGCGTGCGCCCTCGACATCCGGACGGCCCGGATGGATCTCGCCCGCATCGTCGACCGACAGGATGGGCAGCGCCGTATCGAACGCCGCGACTGCCGCCGCCATGTCGGTGACGCGCCGGGTCGGCCCGTCCCAGACCCGCTCGATCGCGCGCGCATCGCCGACCGCGACGAAGGGGGGCAACCCGGCCGCGTCGCGCGCGGCCCAGGCCTTGGCGATGATCTCCGGACCGATACCGGCCGGGTCGCCCATCGAAATCGCCAGAGGCCGGATCATGCCGTCGCTCCCATCACCGATATTCGATCACCGCGTCGCGGCGAAGGTCGCGCATCTTCTGGTTGGCGCGCAGGTTGACGCGCTGCTGCTCCAGCTGGTTCTGCAACTGGTCGTTGGTGGGCAGATTGCCCGAGCGCGGCTCTTCGCGGTCGCACAGCACCAGCGAGCGGACGCCCTGCTCCGGCGAGCCGAAGGGCGGGGTCGCCTGGCCGATCTGGAGCTTCAGCAGGATTTCCTGGAGCGGCGCGGGCAGCTGGCGGATCGTCACCTGGTCGTTGTCGACCACCTCGGCCTTCAGCTGGGTCGCCACGCGCTGCACGTCGCCGCAGCCGCGGATCGCCTGGGTCGCCTTGGCGAACTCCGCCGCGCGGGCGCTCGCCTGCGCCTGGGTGGTGCCCGCCGGGAACTTGACGGTCAGCTGCTTGAGCGACAGCCGCGAATCGCGCGGATCGGCGGTCAGCACCTGCCGCTTGTCGGTCAGATACAGGATCGAGAAGCCGCCGGGGATCTGGATCGGCCCGGCGACCTGGCCGACCTGCATCTGGCCCACCGCCGCCTGCAGTTCGGGCGGCAGCTGCGCAGAACGGACCCAGCCCAGATCGCCGTTCACCGCGCGGGTCGACGCCTCGGAGAAGCTGCGCGCGAAATATTCGAAGGGCTGCTGCCCCTTCTGGATCTCGGCGATGATCTGCCGCGCATTGGCGAAGACCTGCTGCGCGGTCGCCTCGTTGGCGGACAGGAAGATTTCCTTGAGGTTATATTCCTCGGTGCCCTTGGCGGCTTCCAGGCGGGCGCGGATCGCGTTCACCTCTTCGTCGCCGACATTGACGGTCGGCTCGACCTTGCGGCGAAGATAGCGGCTCCAGGCCAGCTCGCCCTCGATCTGGCGACGCATCGACTTTTCCGACGAGCCGACCTGGCGCAGGAACGCGTTCATCTGGCTGGGCGTCTTGCCGAACTGCTGCGAGAAGCGGGCATAGGCCTGGTTGATCTCGTCGGGCGTGACCGTGATGTCGGCGGTCTTCGCCTCCTGGATTTGCAACGTCTCGTCGATCAGCTGGCGCAGGATCTGCATGCGCAGCCGGTCGCGGTCCTCCGCCGACAGGTTGGTGACGTTGTTCAGCGCGAGTGCCAGCGCCATGCGCTGGTCGAGGTCGGTGCCGGTCAGCACCGTGTCGTTCACGATCGCGGTCGGCTTGCGGATATTGGGGTCCAGCTTGCCGAACAGCTGAAGATTCGAGGGGATGTTGAGCCCGCCCGTGTCGGGCACGGCCTGATCCGGAACCGTCTGCGCCAGCGCGCCCGCAGCGACGGCGGCGAGCATCAGCGTGCCCCCGATGCGAAGGAAGCGGGCCTTGGAACGAATGTCGTGCTTCACCGTGTCTGTGATCCTCATCGCGCCAGCTCTCGGCGCGTAACCGCGGGGGTATGGGTCAACCATGCTGAATGTCGGCTTAGCGACCGAGATTGGTGAAGGCCAGCGTCAACAGAAAGCTGTTGCCCGCCCGCGCATCGCCGGTGTTCACATAATCGCGCCGCCAGGTGAAGCCGAGGCGAAGGCAATCATCCTCATATTGCACGCCCAGCCGGTGACGAATCGGATCGAAGCCATTGGCAACCGACAGAGAATCCTCCGACCGGTCGGTCAGGTCGATGACCGTCGAACCAAAGGCCGACCAGAAGCGGGCGAATTGCACGCGCCCTGCCAGCCGCACTTCCTCGCGGTCCTGCAAATCTTCGATCGAGGGGAAGATATGCCGGTTCAGGCGCAGATAGCCCGCCTGGAAATAGGTGGCGCGCGATCCGATCGTCGCGTCGAGCTCGTTGCGGCGAACCGCGAAACTGTCCTTGTCCAGCCGGAACCGGTGGGTCAGCGAGACGAAGTCGCGGAAGCGCAGCTCGGTCCGCCCCACAATGTCCGACCAGCGATCGGACAGGCCGGTGCCCGGATAGAGGATGGTCTGGCGGTCGTTCAGGCGAAAGCTCTGTCCCACCAGCGTGTCGAGGGTGAAGCCGGGCAGGGTGAGCGCCCATTGCGCGCCGTAAGTGATGCGCGTCGAATCCTCGAACCGATCATAGCCGGGGAAGCGGTTGAGCGCGAAGAGGTTGGAATCCTCCAGATCGACCGCGCGGGCATCCTCGTTGGGGATGCCGAGATTGCGGATCGGCGGGCTGGCGACGATCTGGACGCGCGGGGTGAAACGCTGGCTGCCGCCCCACAGCTCGCCCACGAAGGGCCATTTGACATCGACCGCCAGCGCCCCGATCGCGCGCCCCTGGAACCCGTCCAGCCCCTGATAGACCAGCGGCGTGGTCGCGATGTTGCTGGAATTATAGGCGTCGCCGCGCGCATAGGCGGTGAACGTCACCTCCTGGCCCCAGTTGGTCAGGCGGCGCAGGTCCCAGCGCAGGCTGGCAAAGGCGCGCTGCGTGTCCTGGCCCGCCGTCCGGCTGATCGCCAGCGTGTTGAGCTGCATCTCGAACTTGCCGCCCAGCAGGCCGTCGTTGAAGCGGTGGCGATAGTCGATCTCGGGCAGGGCGATCGCCTGTTGCCCCTGCGGGTCGTTGACGCGCAGCGTCTGCACGTACCAGCCGTTGATCGCGAAATAGCTGTCGGCGTCGATCCGCTCCAGGCTGGCCGTGGTGCGCAGCCGGTCGTCGCGCGAAATATCGTAACGGCGCAGGAAGGTGCGGTCGGTCGTCACCCGCAGCGAGCCCGACAGGCTCCATTCGGGGGAAAACTGGTACCGGCCGATCCCGTCGAGATAGCCGCGAAACGCCTGGGTCGTGTCGGTCGGGTTGAGGGTGTTCAGGTCGTCGCTGCGGCGGCTGGCGGTGGCATAGCCGGTCAGGCGGAACGCGCCCAGCGTGTTCAGCGCCTCATATTCCGCCTCCATCATCGGCAGCACGGCGGTGAAGACGTGCGGCGTGACGGTCAGCCCCTTGTTGGGCGCGAGCTTCCAGTAATAGGGCGCGGCGATCTCGATCCCGTTGACCCGGTCGAGCCGGATGTCGGGGGTCAGGAAGCCGCTGTCGCCGCCCGATCCTACCGGCGCGGACAGGCGCGGCAATGGGATGGTGGGCAGGCCGAACAGGTTCAGCCGCGCGCCGTTGAAATAGACGCGCTCGCGGTCCGGGCGATAGGTGACGCGGACCGCCGTGATCTTCCACGACGGCTCCTTGGGGCAGCCCTCGGACGTCTCGACTGCGCAGGGCGTATAGGCGGCATGTTCGAGATTGACGGTGCCGTCGGTCTGGCGGGTGCCGCGATCCGCCG
This sequence comes from Sphingomonas sp. SORGH_AS_0870, assembly GCF_031453175.1. NCBI lineage: Bacteria > Pseudomonadati > Pseudomonadota > Alphaproteobacteria > Sphingomonadales > Sphingomonadaceae > Sphingomonas > Sphingomonas sp. SORGH_AS_0870. Next base: position 2,796,169 of record NZ_JAVIYW010000002.1, on the reverse strand, counting down.
CCAGGCGCCCGCCCTGTTCGAGCACGACCAGCATGTTGTCGACCACCCCGTCCTTCATCGAGTCGGTCAGCTCGATCTGGTCGCCATAGGCGATGTCGCCTTCGGGGTTGGTGATCGCGATATTGCCGGTGGCCAGCACCTTGCCGCTCTTGCGGTTCCACGTCACCTTGTCGGCGCGCAGGCGTTCGCCGTCGCGGATCATGCGGACATCGCCGGTCGCCGTCACGATATCGGCGTCGATGTCATATTCCAGCTGCGCCGCGCTGAAGCGGACCTGATTGGGGTCCTCGGGCGCGGGGCCGTCGGCGGGCGGCGGTGCCACGGGGCGGTCCTGCAGATCCTGCGCGGCGGCGGGCGTCGCAGCGAGCGCGGCCAACAGGGCGAGGGGCAGGGTGCTGCCGGTCAGAAGCGTCGATCGCAACACGATGATACCAGGTCCGTCCTTGCCGACATGATGATGAAAGCCTCCCCCCGGCAGGGCGACGCCGCGAATGGCCCGCCTATCGCATCACCGGCCGCCCGCTGCAATCGCGCGCTTGCCACATCGGCTCCAAGGCCTAGATGATAGCCGCTGTTACTTGTTCATCAGGGGTTTCCCATGCAGATCGCGTTTACCTCCGCCGTCGAAACCGGCGATGTCATCGTCCTTCCCGTCGCGAAGGGCAAGGTCGACACGGTGCAATTCGGCGGCGAGGAACAGGGCGCACTGGGCAAGGCGGCCATCGAGGCGGCGCGTTTCAAGGGTGATGCGGGCACGATCGCCGAGTTCTTCGCGACCGTCGACGGCGTGGTGCGCCGGGTCGTCCTGCTCGGCATCGGCGAGGGTTCGGCGGCCGACTGGCGCAAGGCGGGCGGCGCGCTGACCGCCAAGCTGCTGACCTCGGCATCGTCGGCGTCGGTCGACCTGACCGGGCTGGACGGCCAGTCCGCCGCCGAGGCCGTGGCGGGCTTTGCCGGGGCGGCGGTGCAGCGCGGCTGGCGCTATGACGTGTACCGCACCAAGCTGCCCGAAAGCGCCAAGCCGGTGCTGACCCGCATCGCGATCGTGGGGGCCGGCGCCGAGGCGGAAGCCGCCTATGCGCGCATCCACGCGGTCAATGGCGGGCTGGAGCTGACCCGCACGCTCGTCTCGGAGCCGCCGAACAAGCTCTATCCCGAGAGCTTCGTCGAGCGCGTGCTGCGCGATGTCGAGGGTTTGGGCCTGGAAGTCACCGTGCTGGACGAGGCGCAGATGCGCGACCTGGGCATGGGCGCGCTGCTGGGCGTCAGCCAGGGTTCGGTGCGCGAGGGGCGCCTGCTGGTCCTGAAGTGGAATGGCGGCGCGGCGGATGCCGAGACGCTGGCGCTGGTCGGGAAGGGCGTGACCTTCGACACCGGCGGCATCTCGATCAAGCCCGCCGCAGGCATGGAAGACATGAAGTGGGACATGGGCGGCGCCGGTGCGGTCGCGGGCGCGATGAAGGCGATCGCCGCGCGCAAGGCCAAGGCGAACGTCGTCGGCGTCATGGGCCTGGTCGAGAACATGCCCGACGGCAATGCGCAGCGCCCCGGTGACGTCGTCACGTCGATGTCGGGCCAGACGATCGAGGTCATCAACACCGACGCGGAAGGCCGACTGGTCCTGTGCGACGCGCTGACCTGGGTCCAGAAGACTCATTCGCCCTCGACCATCGTCGACCTCGCCACGCTGACCGGCGCGATGATCATCAGCCTGGGCCATGAGCATGGCGGCCTGTTCGCCAATGACGATGGGCTGGCCGATGCGCTGCTCGCGGCGAGCAAGACCACCGACGAGAAGCTGTGGCGCTTCCCGCTGTCCGACGCCTATGACAAGCTGATCGACAGCCCGATCGCCGACATGAAGAATGTCGGCCCGCGCGGCGGCGGCTCGATCACGGCGGCGCAGTTCCTGAAGCGCTATATCAACGAGGGCGTCGCCTGGGCGCATCTCGACATCGCCGGCATGGTCTGGTCGGACAAGCCGGGCGTCAACCACGACAAGGGCGCGACCGGATACGGCGTGCGCCTGCTGGACCAGTTCGTCGCGGACCGGTTCGAGGCGTAAGGGCACAGGGCGGCGCGATGCAGGTCGACTTCTATCATCTGACCATGGCGCCGCTCGACCGGCTGCTTCCCGTCATCGCCGATCGGGTGATGGCGGGGGGCGGGCGGCTGCTGATCGTCAGCGGCGACCCCGACCAGCGGGCCGCCCTCGATCGGCAGCTCTGGATGGTCCCGGCGGACGGCTTCCTGCCGCATGCCCAGGCGGGGGAGGGCGACGATGCCGCCCAGCCGATCCTGATTTCGGGCGAGGTACAGCCCGCCAATGGCGCACGGCATGTCGCGCTGGCGGACGGCGTGTGGCGCGACGCGGCGCTGGACTTCGACCGCGCCTTCCACTTCTTCGACGGCGACCGGATCGCCGAGGCGCGCACCGCCTGGCGGGCGCTCGCCGATCGCGAGGGCGTCGAGCGGCGCTATTGGAAGCAGAACGACCAGGGCCGCTGGGAACAGGCGGCGTAACATTCCTCCCCGTCCCGGCGAGGACCAGCTTGTTGCCATAAGACATTGCATTGCCTTCGCGCCGCGACTAGGGCGGCGCCACTTCCAGCCAACACCTTAATTCAGGAGCTGCGTGACCATCATGGCCGCGAACCGTACCTTTTCGATCATCAAGCCCGACGCGACCCGCCGCAACCTGACCGGCGCCGTCACCAAGATGCTGGAGGACGCCGGTCTGCGCGTCGTCGCCTCGAAGCGCATCCACATGACCCGCGAGCAGGCCGAGGGCTTCTATGCGGTCCACAAGGAGCGTCCCTTCTTCAACGATCTGGTCGAGTTCATGATCTCGGGCCCGGTCGTCGTGCAGGTGCTCGAGGGCGAGAACGCCATGCAGCGCAACCGCGACATCATGGGCGCGACCAACCCCGCCAATGCCGAGCCGGGCACGATCCGCAAGGAACTGGCCGAGTCGATCGAAGCCAACACCGTCCATGGTTCGGACTCGGACGAGAATGCCGCGATCGAGATCGCGTATTTCTTCAAGCCGGAAGAAATCGTCGGCTGATGGAATGGCGGCTGCGACGGGCCGGGCCGGGCGACGCGCCTGCGCTGTCGCTCGTCGCGGCCGCCACCTTCCTCGAAACCTTTGCCGGGACCATTGCGGGTCCCGACATGGTGTATCACTGCACCACCAACAGCTCGCCCGCCAAGTTCGATCGCTGGATCGCGGACGACGCCTGCGTCGTCACCTTGGCCGAGCATCCCGATGGCGCAGCGCCCGTCGGCTATACGCTCCTCGTCCCGCCCGACCTGCCGGTCGAGACCGACGAGCATGATATCGAACTCCGCCGCATCTATGCGCTGTCGCTGACGCGCGGTTCGGGGCTGGGCCACAGGCTGATGGCCCGCGCGCTGGACGATGCCCGCGCACTCGGGCGATGCCGGATGCTGCTGGGTGTCCTTGGCATCAACGAAAATGCCCGCGCCTTCTATGAGCGCGAAGGCTTCACGCTGGCAGGCACGCGCCAGTTCCGGGTCGGCGACACCGTCTATGACGATGTCGTCTATGCCCGCCGCCTCTAGGTCGGATCGACATTCAGCCATGCCTTTCCGTCCCTCGCCCCTCGCAGAGGGGAGAGGGTTGCGCAGACTTGGTCTTTGCGAGAGCAAAGGCTTAGTCGGAGCTGGGTGAGGGGTGGGCGCTCGCGAAGCGAGCGCGCGAGCCTTTGGGCTCGCTCGACCCCTCACCCAAGCTGCGCTAGCCAGCAGGCTGGCAAGCTTCGCTAACCCTCTCCCCTTTCCAGGGGAGAGGGGAAGAAGAAGCAATCGTGAATGTCGATCGACCCTAAGGCGACGACGCGACGATCGGCAGGCGGCCGCGCGTAACGGCAGGCGGGCGCACCGCGCATCTCCCCTCCGCCCACGCGGACCGTCCCGCCCCGGCTCTTGATCCGCAGGCTTCGCAGGAGCATGGCACAGGCCATTCGCTAGTTGATGGAGCCCCCATGCGCCTGTTCGCCGCGACTGCCACGATCCTGCTGATGTCGACCACCGCGATTGCCCAGACCCCGGCGTCCGCCCCGGTCGGTGCACATGCGGCGTCTCTGCCCGCGTCCAACCCCTTTGCCGCGGCCAGCACGCTGCCGCTGGGGGCGCCGCCCTTCGATCGGATCAAGAGCAGCGACTATGCGCCCGCCCTGCTGGCGGGAATGGCGCAGCAACGGGCCGAGGTGCGGGCGATCGCCAATGCGCGCAGCGCGCCGACGTTCGACAATACGATCGCCGCGCTCGAACGGTCGGGCCGGTTGCTGGAGCGTGCCAGCCTGGCTTTCGAGGGCGTGGTCGGTGCGAATACCGACGACGTCCTGCAAAAGACCGAGGCCGATCTGGCCCCGGCCTTTGCCGCGCATCAGGATGCCATCAACCTGGACCCGGCGCTGTTCGCCCGCGTCCGGACGCTGTACGACAAGCGCCGGACGCTGGGGCTGACGCCCGAGCAGCTTCAGGTGCTGACGCTCACCTATCAGAACATGGTGCGCGCGGGCGCGCTGCTGTCCCCGGCCGACAAGCTCACGCTGAGCCAATATAACGCGCAACTGTCGACGCTGGAGACCGCGTTCCAGCAGAAGCTGCTCGCCGCGACCAAGGCGGGTGCGCTGGTGGTCGAGGACCGCGCCAAGCTGGCCGGACTGTCCGAGGCGGAGATCGCGGCGGCGGCCGATGCGGCCAAGGCGCGGGGGCTGGCCGGCAAATATGTGCTGACCCTGCAGAACACCACCCAGCAGCCCGAGCTTGCCAGCCTGACCGATCGCGCCACGCGCGAGGCGCTGTTCCGGGCGAGCTGGACGCGTGCGGAAAAGGGCGACGCCAACGATACCCGCGACACGATCGCGCAGATCGCCCTGCTCCGGGCGCAAAAGGCCAAGCTGCTCGGCTTCCCCACCTGGGCCGATTATGTGCTGCAGGACCAGATGGCCAAGAACCCGCAGACCGCGCTCGCCTTCATGCAGCGGCTGGGCAAGCCCGTCGCCGTCGAGCAGCATCGCGAGGCGGCGGAATTGCAGGCGCGGATCAAGACGACCGGCGGCGATTTCGAGCTGAAGCCCTGGGACTGGGATTTCTATTCGGAACAGGTTCGCAAGGCGAAATATGATCTGAACCAGGACGAGCTGAAACCCTATTTCGAGATCAACAAGGTCCTGACCGACGGTGTCTTCTATGCCGCGCACGAGCTGTACGGCCTGACCTTCAAGCGCCGCACCGACATTCCCGTCTATCAGCCCGACGTGATGGTCTATGAGGTGGACGAAGCGAACGGCGCGATGCTGGGCCTGATGTATTTCGACTATTGGAAGCGCGACAACAAGAATGGCGGCGCGTGGATGTCGAACTTCGTCAACCAGTCGAAGCTGATCGGCACCAAGCCGGTCATCTATAACGTCGCGAACTTCACCAAGCCCGCCGCCGGTCAGCCCGCCCTGATCAGCTTCGACGATGTCGTGACCATGTTCCACGAATTCGGCCATGCGCTGCACGGCCTGTTCGCGAACCAGGTCTATCCCTCGGTATCGGGCACGAATACCGCCCGCGACTTCGTGGAGTTCCCGTCGCAGTTCAACGAGCATTGGGCGCTCGATCCCAAGGTGCTGTCGCATTATGCGGTGAACTACAAGGACGGAAAGCCCATCCCGCAGGCGCTGGTCGACAAGATCAAGCGGGCCAGCACCTTCAATTCGGGCTATTCCTTCGGCGAGGCGCTGGCCGCGGCCGAGCTGGACATGAGCTGGCATTCGCTGACGGCGGCGCAGGGGCGGCAGGATGCCGACGCCTTTGAGGACAAGGCGCTGGCCGCGACCGGGCTGGACATCGCCGAGGTGCCGCCGCGCTATCGCTCCAGCTACTTCCTCCACATATGGTCGAACGGCTATTCGGCGGGCTATTACGCCTATAGCTGGACCAAGATGCTGAGCGCCAATGCGTTCAACTGGTTCGAACGCCATGGCGGCATGACCCGCGCCAATGGCCAGCGGTTCCGCGACATGATCCTGTCGAAGGGGCATACCGAGGATTATGCGCCGATGTTCCGGGCCTTCAACGGCGCGGACCCGCAGGTCGGCCCGTTGCTCAAGGACCTGGGCCTGGACGCCGATACCCCGGAGCAGGCGCAGAGCGGGACGACCGCCGGATAGGTCGGTGCCGGGCGGCATGACGGTGTGCCGCCCGAAAAAATCGCCTGGTCTCATGACCGTCATATTCCACGCGACGCGTCCGGTTTTTGCGGGTAGCGTCGATCCATTATCCCATGCCGTGATCGAGGAAGGTTGATGCGAGTAGCCCTGCTTTTCCGTCTTTTTCTGACGGGTATGGCGGCGAGTTTCACGAACCCGGCATCGGCGGTCACCCCGACGTCCGAACTGGTCGAGCTTCAGCGCGAGATGAACGCGCTGCTGGCCGGACGTTCGGGGGAATATGGCATCGCCGCGATCGATCTGCGCGACGGCTATACCGCCAGCGTCAACGGCACGATCCCCTTTCCGATGGCGAGCACGGTGAAGCTGGCCATCGCGGCCGCCTATCTGACCGAGGTCGACCAGGGGCGGCGGAGCCTGGGCGACATGATCCACGGCCGCACCGCCGCGAAGGCGATGGAGGCGATGATCGTGCGCAGCGACAACCTGGCGGCCGACCAGCTGTTCGCGGCCGTCGGCGGCCCTGCCAAGGTCCAGCAATGGCTATGGACCCAGAACATCACCGGCATCCGGGTCGACCGGACGATCGCCCAGCTTCTCCGCGAACGCGGCCATCTGGCGGACATCAAGGACGTCGCGACGCCGGTCGCCATGGTCACCCTGCTGAAACGGCTCGACAGCGGCTCGGTCCTCGCGCCGCAGAGCCGTGCCTTCCTGCTCGGCCTGATGCGGCAATGCCGGACGGGCACCCGCCGAATCCGGGCGCTGCTGCCCGCCGGAACGCTGGTGGAGGACAAGACGGGGACGCTGGACGGCATCTCGAACGATGTCGGGTTCATCACCATGCCCGACGGCCGCCGCGTGGCGATCGCCGTGTTCGCGCGCGGGGGACGCGATCGTCAGCCCGTCATCGCCGAGCTGTCGCGGATGATCTATGATCGCTTCACCGACAGCGTTCGCAATGCGGTCGCGGCGTTCATGAAGCTGCGATAATCCGGGCCGGAGGCGGTCGATCCGCTCCGGTCGGCGCGTGTGGAGCGCCGCGCGGATACGGAAAATGGCTGGACAAACCCATCGGGGATTTGTCTTTTTAATGATCTACGTTAGCGCAGGCGGCGGGACGGGCTGGGGGGCCTTGTCCCGCTTTCGGGTGGCAGAATGATCAGGACACAGCCAGGCAGCATCTTCGATCGGATCATCATCTGGTCTTTCGACCGACCGGTGTCGGGTTTCATGCGCTATACGCTGGCGGCGCTGGTCGTCGCATTCGTGGCGGTCGCACGGATCCTCATCATCCCCGACGAACTGCCATGGCTGCTCTTCATTCCGGCCACGATCGGCGTGGCGCTGGTCCTGGGGCTGGGCGCGGGACTGTTCGCCAGCATGGTGTCCACGGTCGCCGGCGCCCTGTCGATCGGCAATGCTGCCAACCCCTATTGACTGCCGGACAATCAATGGGCGGCGGCGGCGGTGTTCCTCTTCATCCTGATCGGCATGGTCATGATGACCGGCGAATTGCGGGACACGCTGCGGCGGTCGCTGGCGCTGAATGCCGAACTGGTCGAGCGGGAGCGTTCCTCGGCGGAGCGCGAGGTGTTCCTGTCCAGCGTCCTGGCCGCGTCCACCGACTGCATCAAGGTCGTGGACCTGGACGGCAACCTGACCTTCATGAGCGAGGGCGGCATGAAGGTGATGGACATCAGCGACTTCAACGCGGTCCGTGGCTGTCCCTGGTCGGATTTCCTGAAGGGCAACGGCGCGGCCCAGGCCCGCGCGGCGCTGAAGGCGGCGGCCGAGGGGCGTTCGTCGCATTTCGAGACGCCTGCGGACACCTATATCGGCGTTCCCAAATGGTGGTCGGTTTCCGTCTCGCCCATCCCCGGCCCGGATGGCCGCCCCGCGCGCATCCTGTCGGTGTCGCGCGACCTCACCGCGCTGTACGAAGCCCGCGAGCAGCAGAAGCTCCTGAACGGCGAGCTGAGCCACCGGCTGAAGAATGTGCTGACCCTGGTCCAGTCGATCGCCAATCAGACGCTGCGCGGTGCGCACAGCATCGAGCAGGCCTCCGCCGCCTTCTCCTCGCGGCTCGCCTCGCTGGGGCGGGCGACCGATGTGCTGACCACCACCGCATGGCAGCAGGCGGAGCTTCACGATGTCATCGAGGCCGGGTTGTCGGCCGTCTCCGGGATGCGGGAGCGGATCGCGATCGACGGTCCGCGCATCCGATTGAACTCGCATGTCGCGCTGGCGTTGACCCTGGCTTTCCACGAACTGGCGACCAATGCGACCAAATATGGTGCGCTCGGCAACGATACGGGATCGGTGACCTTGCGATGGCAGGTCAGCGGCACGCAGGGCAGTGCCTGTTTCCATCTGCGCTGGCAGGAACGGGGCGGGCCGCCGGTCGTCCGGCCGTCACAGCGCGGCTTTGGATCGCGCATGATCGAACGCTCGCTCGGCGCCTATTTTCGGGGCAGGACGGTACTCGACTTTCCGCCCGAAGGGGTCGTGTTCCGGATCGATGCGCCGCTGGGCGACACCGGCGAGCTGATCGACGGCTGATATGGTACAGGCCAATTCGCCGCGCAGCATCCTCATCGTCGAGGACGAGCCGTTCGTCCGCCACGACCTGGCGGACTTTTTCGAGGATCGCGGCTTTCAGGTCTTCGCGGCGCAGGATGCCGACACGGCGGCCGAGATCCTCGCCGCGCACACGTTCATCCGCATCGTGCTTACCGATGTGCAGATGGCGGGGACGATGGACGGGGTGAAGCTGGCGCATGTCGTGCGCGACCGCTGTCCGCTGGCGATCCTCATCATCGTGTCGGGCATGGGGCATCCGCCCATAGCCGACCTGCCCGACGGATCGGTGTTCCTGGCCAAGCCGTTCGATCCCCGGCACGTGCTGGACGAGATCGAACGCCTGTCCGCCTGACGGTCCGACCGGCCGACGCGCGGGTGAGCGGCCGGGACCTACGCCCCGGCCACCGTCACGTCAGAATTTGAAGCCCAGACGGGCATAGCCGAACTGGCCCGGCAGGTCATAGGTGGTCGGATCGAACCCGCCGCAGCTCAGGCAGTCGGGCGCTCTCTTCCCCAGGATGTTGTTGACCCCCATGGTCAGCGTCATCCGCTGCGACATCCAGGGCAGGGTCCAGCCGACCTGCGCATCCAGATACAGGATCGGCTTCATCTCGCGATTGGCATAGGCGGGCTCGGTCACCTTGCCGATATAGCGGCCGGTCAGCGACGCCAGGAACGTCTCGCTCGACCAGTCGATCGTCGCGACGCTCTTGAAGCGGGGATAGGCCTGGTCGCCGCGTTCGGTGCCCTGCCGCTCCAGCTTGGCGCTGCCGGTGGCGGTGGGTAGGGTGGTCGAATATTCGAGCAGGACGTTGCTGGCCCAGTTCAGCCCGAACGTGCCCGCCCCGACGCGCGGACTGCGATAGAGGAGGGTGATGTCGATCCCCTCGCTCTTGAGCGAGGCGATATTCTGGAGCAGCCCGCGAATCTGCGTGATCTGGCCGCTGCCCGTCGAGGAGCGGGTGATCGCGCCGCAGCTGATCGCATCGCGCTGGTTGATGCAGTTCGCCAGCAGCACGTCCGCGCCGACCGAGGCGATCGCGTCGTCGACCCGGATGGTGTAGTAATCGGCCTCCAGGCTCAGCTGGCTGGCGATGCCCGCCTCCCGCGCCCAGCTAGGGCTATAGACGCCGCCCAGCACCCAGCTTTCCGACTTTTCGGGCTTCAGCGCGCGGTTGCCGCCAGTCAGGATCGGCAATTGCAGGCCGTTCTGCACATAGTTGACCGGCACGCCCAGCGCGACGCAGTTCTGCCGCACGGTGCTGGTCGAGGGCAGGCTGGCGATGCCGGAACAGGGATCGATGACGGTGCCGTCGAACCGCGACGGCGTTCCGAACAGCTCGCCGATGCTGGGGGCGCGGAACCCCTGCGCCCAGGTGCCGCGCAGGCGCAGATCCTCGAACGGCTTCCAGCTGAGCCCGCCCTTCATCACCGTGCGGTTGCCGCTGGTCGAGTAATCGGAATAGCGCGCGGCGAACGACCCTTCGAGCAGCCGGAAGAAGGGGACGTCCTTCAGCACCGGGATGCTGAGTTCGGCGTAAACCTCGTTGACGTCGAACGCGCCCGCCGTCGGCTGGGCCGGAATGTCCGACCCCAGCCCGGCCGCGACGATGGGGTCGGGGTTGAACGATCCCGTCTGGCGGCGGAACTCATATCCCGTGGCCAGCCCCAGCGGTCCGGCGGGAAGCTGGAACAGCGTGCCCGTCAGGTTGAAGGTCGCGTCGGTCATCGTCTGTTCGGACCGATCGCGCTGGGTGAAGGTCACATAGTCGATCATCGCCGGGGTGATCGATCCCTCCCCGCCGAAAATATTGAACGGCACGCACGCGCCGGTGCAGTTCGCCACCGGTCCCAGCGCCAGCGCCAGGTTGGCGGCGTTCACATTGCCGTGCGCCACCTGCTTGGCATGGTTTTCGGCATAAATGAGGTTGGCATCCCAGTACCAGGTCCCCTGGCCGATCGCGAATTGTCCGTCCAGCGTGCCGGACATGTACATGGTGTCGACCCGCTGGCTGTAGTGGCGCGGTCCGTTTTCGACGAAGCGCCGCCCGATAAAGCCGTAATTGGCGGGCGTCCCGTTATTGCCCGCGCTCAGCGTCACGCCGAACGGGTTGAACGGATTGGTCCGGTCGATCGAAATGGTATCGAGCAGATTGCCGTTGCCCGCATCCGGGCCGACGAACAGCGGCAGCGGCGCCGCCTGATTGTCCGAGGTGCGGCGATTGTAGATCAGCTTGGTGGTCAGCCGGACATTGTCCGCCAGCTCGCCGGTGAAGTTGACGAAGGCGCCGACCCGCTCCTGCGGCGTCAGCAGATAGTTATAGGGGCGGAAATTGAACCGATCGGCGACGGTGAAGGACTTGAAGTCGCTGTTCGCGCCGGTCGGGTCGGACGGGTCGAAGCGCGGCCGGGTGAGCGGGTTGCTCTTCAGCGTCAGGTTCATCGCCTCGCCCGTCACGGGGTTGTTGATGATGAACCGGCCATTGGGCGTGCCCGAGCTGCACGTGCTGGTACAGGCGGTCGCGCCGGGATCGGGGAAGGCATAATAGGGCCGATCGCCCGCAAAGACCGATCCCTGGTTGATGTAATTGGCGCCCGCGACGATCGAGACGCGGCCGTCCGAGGTCCGGTGCCCCCAGCTCAGCTGGTAATTCTGGGTTACCCCGTCGCCCTTGTCATAGCCGCCCAGTTGCGCCGAGGCGAGGAAGCCGTTCTGGCGCTTTTTGGTGATGATATTGACGACGCCCGCGATCGCGTCCGAGCCGTAGATGGTCGACGCCCCGTCGCGCAGCACGTCAACGCGTTCGATCATGCTGTCGGGAATGGCGTTCAGGTCGACCGCGCCGGGAATGCCGCTCGCCGCGCTGCCGTTGATGAAGCGCAGGCCGTCGACCAGCACCAGCGTGCGGCGGCTGCCCAGATAGCGCAGGTCGATCTCGGCCGACCCCGCGCCGACGCCGCCGCCATCGGGCGGGTTGCCGTTATTGCCCGACCGATTGAAGCGGGAATTGAGCCCACCCGCCGCACCGGGCAGGCGTTGCAGCACGTCGCCGATCGAGGAAAGGCCGGTCCGCGCGATGTCCGCGCTGTCGATCGCGGTCAGTGGTGCGCTCTGGTCCAGCGGATTGCGGCGGATGCGCGATCCCGTCACCACGATCGTCCCGTCGCTCGCGCCCGCCGCATCGCCATCGGCGGTCTCGGCGGCACCGCCGCTGCCCGAAGACTGGGTTTGCGCCTGGGCGTCGATGGCCAGGATCAGGGACCCGATGGCCGCCCCCGTCAGCGCCCATTTTCGCAACCGGCTCGGTCGATAAACCATGATCTTTCCCCTTTTTTGGTCCTGCTATGCTCCCGTTCCTGCTGCGAATTGGGGCGGCCTCTGTCGTGCCGCCTTTGATGGAGTGTGCCACGATCGGCCCGTGTGACGCCCGCTGATACGGTGTGCCCATGCCGATCGCTGCCACCTCTATTTCATATACGGTATTACATTGCGCATGGTGTCAAGGGGCTTGCTGCGAGCGGTACCGGGGGCGGCGCACCAAGTAATTCCTATTGGTTGAGTAGGTAAACTAGCATTGTCGCGACCGCACAGAGCCTTATGCCGGGCATGCGGCCGCGCCCATGGTCGCCCAAAGGGAGCAGATATGATCGGCCTGAGACTTATGGCGTCCGCCATCCCCGCGCTTGTGGCAGCCACGCCTGTCCCGGTGGCGGCCCAGCAGACCGCGCCGGTCGCACCCGCCCATCAACAGGCGGCGAAGGACGCGCCCAATTTCCTGGTCATCGTCGCGGACGATCTGGGCTGGTCCGATCTGGGCGCGTTCGGGGGCGAGATCGCGACCCCCAATCTCGACGCGCTGGCGCTGTCGGGGGTGCGCTTCACCGGCTTCCATACCGCGCCCACCTGTTCGCCCACCCGTTCGATGCTGATGAGCGGGGTCGACAATCACGAGGCCGGGCTCGGCACTATGGCCGAGTTGCTGGGGCCGGAAACGCGTGGGCGGCCGGGCTATGAGGGCTATCTGAACGACCGCGTCGCCTCGATCGCCGAGCTGCTGCGCGCGGGCGGGTACACGACGCTGATGGCGGGCAAATGGCATCTCGGCCTGACCCCGGAGCGCGAACCCGCCGCGCGGGGCTTTGAGCACAGCTTCGCGCTGCTCCAGGGCCTGTCGAACCATTTCGGCGAGGACCAGAACGACGCCTGGACCCGGGCGGGCCTCGCCCCCAGCTATCGCGACGACGGCAAGCCCGCCGCGCTGCCCAAGGGCACCTATTCCGCCGATTATTTCGCGGACCGGCTGATCGGCTATCTCGACGCGGCGGCCAGGTCGGGGGATCGGCGCCCCTTCTTTGCCTATCTGCCCTTCACCACGCCGCACTGGCCGCTCCAGGCCCCGGCGGAGACGATCGCCAAATATAAGGGCCGCTATGACGCAGGCTATGAAGCGCTGCGGAGCGAGCGGCTGGCGCGGCAAAAGGCGCTGGGGCTGGTTCCCGCCGATGCGGTGCCGCACACGCTGGAACTGGCGCGGCCCTGGGCCTCGCTGACCGCAGAGGAGCGCGCGGTCGAGGCGCGCAAGATGGAGGTCTATGCCGCCATGGTCGACCGGATGGACCAGAATGTCGGTCGCGTCCTGGCCGCGCTGAAGGCGCAAGGCAGGCTCGACAATACGATCATCCTGTTCTTCGCCGACAATGGCCCCGAAGGGAACGACATCCACGCGCCCAGCCCGCGCTTCAAGGTCGGTTCGCCCGATGCGGCCTTGCCCCCGGCGGAGGCGCTGGGGATCGACAACAGCCTGGGCAATATCGGCAAGGGCAGCAGCTATGTCGGCTATGGCCCCGGCTGGGCCCAGGCCAATTCGGTCCCGTCCTGGCTGGTCAAGAGCTATACCACCGAGGGCGGCATCCGGGTCAGCGCCTTTGCCGCCGGGCGCGGGGTGAAGGGCGGCGGGCGGATCGCCAATGCCAATCTGGACGTGCGCGACGTCGCGCCCACGCTGCTCGACTATGCGGGGCTGCGCCAGCCCAGCGCGTTCGCCGGTCGCCCGATCCTGCCCTATGAGGGGCGTAGCCTTCGCCCCGTGCTGACGGCAGATGCGGCGGGCGTGCGCGGCACGGAGGAGGCGCTGGGCTATGAACTCTTCTTCCGCCGGGCGTTGCGCAAGGGTGACTGGAAGATCGTCTATCTGCCCACGCCGACCAATCGCTACACGCGCGGCGGCGTCAGCACCGGGCGGTGGCAGCTCTTCAACATCGCGGCCGACCCCGGCGAGACGAAGGATCTGTCCGCCGCCGAGCCCGCGCGGCTGGCCGATCTGGTGGCGGCCTATGATCGCTATGCGAAGGCCAAGGGCGTGGTGCCGCTGCCCGCCGGGGCTGAGACCGCAACCGCCCCGGCGGCGCGGCCGTGAGGATAGGGGCGGCGTTGCTGCTGGCCGTGGCGGCGACCGCGACGCTGGGCGCGCAGGCCCCCGCGCCGGCGCATCGCTGTCTCGGCCAGGACGCAATCGTCACGGTGCCCGCCGGGACCGTCCTGCTGGGCGAGGACGGCGCGGAGCGTCCGGGGCAGGCGGTGCGGGTGGCGGCGTTCCGCATCGACGCGCATGAGGTCACCAACCGCCAGTTCGCCGCCTTCGTCGCGGCGACCGGCCATCGCACCCGGGCCGAGCGCGAAGGCGCATCCGCGCTGTTCGTCGCCCCGACCGAGGCCGTTTCGCTCGACGACGCCTCGCGCTGGTGGCGCTGGACGAAGGGGGCGGACTGGCGTCATCCCATGGGGCCGGGCAGCGACCTGACCGGCCGGGCGGACGAGCCGGTCGTCCATGTCGACCGCGACGATGCGGCCGCCTATGCCCGCTGGGTCGGCGGCGCGCTTCCGACCACGGCGCAATGGGAACGCGCGGCGCGGGGCAATCAGAATGCCACGCGCGACCCGGTCGAATGGGCCTTCGACCATGGCAAACCGCGCGCCAATGTCTGGGAAGGCGTCTTCCCGATCCGCGACACCGCCGAGGACGGCTATGCCGGTATCGCCCCGGTCGGCTGTTTCGAACCCAATGACCTGACGCTCTACGACATGGTCGGCAATGTCTGGGAATGGGTGGCGGGCGAGGGCGATGTGGGGCTGGTGAAGGGCGGCAGCTATCTGTGCGCGATGAACTATTGCGCCAATTTCCGCCCCGCCGCCTATCAGGCCCAGGAACACGACCTGCCGACCTCGCATATCGGGTTTCGCGTGGCTTATCCGGTGGCTGCTCCCGGTGCGTCGCTTTCGATGCGGATCGGTCGGTCTTTATCAGGTTCGGCCAAAGCGACCAATATTGGCGGGTAGGATTGCCCGGAAAAGAGGAATGCTGTCATGCAATCCTGTGCAATTTATGGTTAACGAAAAGCTTGCCGTAGTTCATGGCTCATATTTGCATCGGTGCCATCTGCAAATTCCGGCAGACCGCGCGCCGATCTTGTGGCGCGCTCCCGATCGCAATTGGGTGGCACACGCCGGGCCTTAACCCATGATCGGGAATTTGCTTCCGATTCCGAAGCTATAGCAGCCGATGCGGGCGATCGCGCTTTGACGAAGCGTGATCTGGAGGCACCGCATCGTGAAACGCTATCTCGCCATCGGTATCGCAGCGCTTGGCTGCGTCGTGATCCCCGCGCCGTCGGCCGCGCAGCAAAGCACGCAATTCCAGGTGACGATGACGATCCAGGCCGAGTGCCGGTTGACCTCGGCAAGCGACCTGGCGTTCGGCGCGACCGGCGTGATCCAGACCGCGATCACCTCGACCAGCACGATCGGGGTCCAGTGCACCAACACGACGCCCTATAATATCGGCCTGAACGCGGGCGCGGGGGCGGGCGCGACCGTGACGGCGCGGCGGATGACCTCGGGCGCGGGCGCGACGGTGGTCTATGAGCTGTTCCGCGACCCCGCACGCTCGCAGATATGGGGCAACACGGCGGGCACCGATACGCTGGCCGGGATCGGCAATGGCGCGGTGCAGACGCTGACCGTCTATGGCCGGGTCCCGCCACAGACCACCCCGGCGGCCGGAAGCTATACCGACACCGTGCAGGTGACCGTCACCTATTGAGATGCCCGCAGGAGGAACGCCCATGAGACGCGCCATAGCGGCGGCCGCCATGCTGCTGACTATCCCGGCGATCGGCCGGGCATCGGACATCCGGGTCGCACCGGTCGCCATCGATCCCTTGCCCGGCGCGCGGACCACCGCGCTGACGCTCAGCAATGCCGAGCAGCGGCCGGTGCGGGTCCAAGTCCGCGTGATGCGATGGACCTCGCGTAACGGTGCGGACGTGCTGACGCCGACCAGCGACGTCGTCGCCAGTCCGCCCTTTTCGACGCTGGCGCCGCAGCAACAATATCTGATCCGCGTCGTGCGCACCGCCAAGGCGCCGCCGGTGGGTGAGGAGGCTTATCGCGTCCTGATCGACGAGGTGCCCGATCCCGGCCGGGCGCAGCCGGGCACCGTCGACCTGGTCGTCCGCCAGTCGATCCCGGCCTTCTTCTCGGACATTCCCCGCCGAGTGCCCGATGTCAGCTGGCGGATCGAGCGTTCGGGAGGCACCACGGCGCTGGTCGGGCGGAATACGGGCAATCGGCGGCTGCGCCTGGCCGACCTGCAACTGATCGCTGGAAGCCAGCAGATCCTCGCGCGGGCGGGGCTGGTCGGCTATGTCCTGGCGGGGTCCGAGCTTCGCATTCCGCTGAACCCCGGCACCAGCGTTCCGAACGGCGCCGATGTGCGGATGCGCGCGGTTTCCGATGGCGGCCCGATCGAGGTCTCCCTTGCGTCCCAGCCGCGCCGGTGAACTGGGCTGGACGATCCTGGCCGCGCTGTCCTGCGCCCATCCGGCACGGGCACAGGATGACGGCAGCCTGCGGGTAGGTGTCGACGTGGACCCCCGCCGCCAGGAACAGGCGTTGCAGCTGGAGGTCTATCTGAACGACCGTCCCACCGGCTATGTCGCGTCGTTCACCCAGCGCCCGGATGGCGGCTTCAGCGCCCCGGCGAGCGAGTTGCGGACCGTCGGCGTCGCGCTGCCCGTCGAGGTCGATCGGGGCGACGTGCCGCTCGAGCGTATCGCTGGTCTGCGGTATCGCTATGAGGAGATGCGGCAGATCATGTGGCTGGTCGCGGGGCCGACCGCGGAGCGGCCGACGCTGATCGATGGCGGGCGAAACGGTCGCGGCGGGGCGGTTCCGGATCGTCCGCCGCCGGGCGTGGTGCTCGACTATACGCTGTTTGCCAGCGGCGACCGAAGCGCGGTCGGTCCCCGCTTCACGGGCGCATCGGGGGCGTTCGGGACGCGGATATTCGGGGCCTTCGGCCTGATCGAGAACAGCGCCGTCGCGCTGCTGTCCAACGGGCCGCGCGTCACGCGATTGTCGACCACCTACAGCTATGAGGATCCGTCGCGTCTGGTGACGCTGCGCGCGGGCGACACGATCAATGGCGGGCATGGCTGGACCCGGCCGATCCGCATGGGCGGCCTTCAGATCCAGCGGACGTTCGGCATGCGGCCCGACCTGGTCACCATGCCGATCCCGCGCCTGGCGGGGAGCGCGGCCGCCCCCTCGACCCTTGACCTGTTCATCGACCGGGTCCGCACGCTGTCGGCGCGCGTGCCTGCGGGGCCCTATGCCGTGATGCACCCGCCGGTTGTGCAGGGCGCGGGCGTCGCGACCGTGGTCGTCCGCGACGCGCTGGGCCGCGAGACGGTGTCGACCGCGCCCTTCTATGCCTCGCCGCAATTGCTGGCGGAGGGGCTGACGGACTTCAGCGCCGAGATCGGCTTTGCGCGGCGCAGCTATGCGATCGTGTCGAACGACTATGACCGGCGGCTGATCGCCTCGGCATCGGCGCGGCGCGGCATCTCCAGCCGATGGACGCTCCAGGCGCATCTCGAGGCTGGCGCGGGCCTCCTCCAGATCGGCGCGGGGAGCGTCGTGACGCTGCGCGACCGGGCGCTGCTGTCGGTCGCGGGCGCGATCAGCCAGGCCGGTGGGCGGACCGGCGGGCTTGTCGATATCGGGCTGGAGGCGCGCCGCCCCGGCTTCTCGGTCCTCCTGCGTTCGATGCGGACGATCGGCGGCTATGCCGACCTGGCGTCGCGGACCGCATCCTTCGGTCCGGTCCTGACGGGCGATCGTCGCATCTTCGGCGCGCCGCGCGAGATCGACCAGTTCTCGCTGTCGCTTCCCATCCAGGCGACCTCGGCGTCGATCGGCATCAGCCTCGTCAATTCCAAATCGGCGGCGGGGGACCGCTATCGGCTGGCCAGCCTGTCCTCGACCGCTAATGTCGGGCGCTTGTCGCTGTTCGCCAATGCCGTGGCCGATCTGGGCGGCGATCGCAGCTTCGGCCTGTTCGTCGGCGCCAGCCTGCCGTTCGGACGACGCGCCTCGATCACCACCGGCGCGACGGTTTCGCAGGGGCGGGTATCGGGCTATGCCGAAATGTCGCGCCAGGGCGCACATGAGCCGGGCTCCTGGGGATGGTCGGTGCGCGTCGCCGATGGCCGCGAACGGGCGGGACATGCGATCCTGCGCCACACGACCGGCTTTGCGCAGTTCGAGGCGACGGGCCTCTATGCCGGGGGCGGGGTATCGGGAACCCTGCAGGCGGAGGGGGCCGTGGCGCTGATCGGCGGCGACCTTTATGCGGCCCGGCGGCTCGACCAGTCCTTCGCGGTGGCCGATGCGGGGGCGAGCGGCGTGCGGGTGTATCGCGAGAACCGGCTGGTCGGAACGACCGGCGCGTCGGGCAAGCTGCTGGTCCCCGATATCGCGCCGTTCGAGCCGAGCGCCATCTCGATCGACCCCTCGTCATTGCCCGTCGATGCGCGCATCGCCTCGACCCATGCCGAGGCGGTGGCCTTTTCCCGCGTGCCCGCCCGCGTCGCCTTCGGGGTGGCGCGCGAAACCGATACCGCGCTGGTCGAGTTCGTCGATGGGCAAGGGCGGCTGCTGCCGCTGGGATCGCGCATCGCGCGGGACGGGGTGCCCGAGGAGGCGATCGGGTATGACGGGGTCGCCTTTCTCGGTGCGCTCGCCCCCCGGAACGAGGTGGTCGTCACCGACCCCGATGGCGGGCGTTGCCGCGCGCGCTTCGCCTTTGCGGCGCGACCGGGCGAACAGGTCCGCGTCCGCGCCGTCTGCCTGCCGATCGGGAGTGCGACCCCATGAAGCCGTTGATCCTGGCGCTGCTCGCCGCCCTGGCGCTCCTTGTCATGCCCGGCACCGCGCAGGCGCAGACCTGTTCGGCGACGGTTTCGACGATCGATTTCGGCGGCCCGGTGCTCCTGGGCAGCGGCCCGGTCGATGTGACGGGGACGGTGTCGGTGACGTGCACCGGCATCCCGCTGCTCAGCGTGGTCAAGGTCTGTCCCGGCATCGGCGCGGGCAGCGGCGGCACCGATGGGTCGGCCCGGTCGATGACCGGCACGGCAGGTACGCTGCGCTATCAGCTGTATCAGGATGCCGCGCGATCGGTCGCCTGGGGTTCGCTCGATAATCCGACCTTGGGCAGCGTGCCCGCGATCATCGTGTCGGTCGCGCTCAACGGGGCGGGGTCGGCGACGCGCACCCTCTATGCGCGGCTGTTCGGCGGCCAGACGACGGTCGTGCCGGGCAGCTATCGCTCCAGCTTCATCGGCAACGCCACGCAGTTCAGCTATGGGGTCGAACTGATCGGCGCGAGCAGCAACTGCACCGGCTTTGCTGGCTCAGCCTCGATCCGCCCGACATTCGATGTCAGCGCATCGCCGTCCAGGGGCTGCACCGTGGCGGCGACGCCGCTGTCCTTCCCGACGACCGGCGTGCTGTCGCGGCCGGTGACGGCGCAAAGCGCGTTGACCCTGACCTGCACCAACCAGACCGCCTATGCGGTGCGGCTCGATGCGGGGCGCAATGCCGATACGTCGGGTGTCCGGCGCATGCGGGGCGCTTCGGGAAGTTTCATCGCCTATGGGCTGTTCCGCGACGCGGCGCTGTCGTCGAGCTGGGATGGCGCTCTCCAGGCCACGGGCACCGGGCTGGCGCAGTCGCAGGCGATCCATGGCCGCGTGCCGCCCCAGCCGACCCCGGCGCCCGGCCTCTATTCGGACACCGTCGTCGTCACGGTCACCTATTAGCCCGGTCGGACCGAAGCCGGGGTGACCCCGCCGCCCAGGGCGCGCGCCAGCGCGACGCTGGCCGCCAGCCGCTGCGTCTGCAGGGACAAGGCGCTCTGCTGGTCGCGCAGCAGGCTCTCCTGTGCGGTCGCGACGTCGAGATAGGTGGCCGCCCCCTTGATGTACCGGTCCAGCGCGATCTGCTCGGTGCTGGCGGCGGCGGCCACCGCCTGGGCCTGCGCGGTCTGGGCGTCGTCCAGGTGGCGGAGTGTGGCGAGCGCATCTTCGACATCCTGGAACGCGCCCAGCGCATGGCTGCGATAGTCGGCCATGGCCGCCTTCCAGTTGGCGCGCGCGGCGGCGAGATCGGCGCGACGCTGCCCGCCGTCGAAGATGTTGAGGATCGCGCCGGGGCCGATCGCCCAGAACAGGTTCGGGGCGGCGACCAGACCGGCGAGCGCGGTGCTTTGAAAGCCGCCCGTACCGCCCAGCGTGATCCGGGGGAAGAAGGCCGCCCGGGCGACACCGATCCGGGCATTGGCCGCCGCCATGCGCCGTTCGGCCGCCGCGACGTCCGGCCGATTGGCGAGCAGCGTGGTGGGCAGGCCGACGGGGATCGCGGGCTGGGCCAGCGGTGCGTCGCGGCGCGGGATGGCGAAGGTGGAGGCGGGCTGTCCGACCAGGCTGGCAATCGCATGTTCGGTGATCGCGCGCGATGCCTCCAGCGCGGCATATTGGGCGCGCGCCTCGCCAAGCAGCGCGCCTGCGCGGCCGACATCCATCCCCGTCGCGATGCCGCCGCGAAAACGGTTGCGGGTCAGCGCGTCCGCTTTGGCGAAGGCGTCGATGGTCTTGGTCAGCAGCGCGAGTTGCTGGTCCTGTCCCCGCAACTGCACGAAATCGGTCGCCAGCTCGCCTTGCAGCGCGAGCTTGACCGCCGCCAGATCGTCCTTGCTCGCCTCCGCCAGCGCGCGGCCGGACGCCACCGAATCGCGCACGCGGCCCCACAGGTCCGCCTCATAGGACAGGTCGCCGCCCAGCGTCGCGGCGGTGTAGAAATCCGGCTGCGATCCGCCGCGCAACGGGCGTTCGTCCGATTGCCGGTTGTGGAGCAGGCCGGGGGTCAGCTCGACATGCGGAAACAGCCCCGACCGCGCCCCCGCCAGCGTCGCGCGGGCGAGATCATAGCGGGCCAGCGCGCCCGCCAGCGTCGGATTGTCGCGCTCGATCCGCGCCTCAAGCTCATCGAGCAGCGGATCGCCAAAGCCCGTCCACCATGCCGCCGCCGGAGCGGGTGCGATCGCATCGACCGGCTTCCACAGGCCATCCCCCGTCGTCGGCATCTCCTTGTACGCCGCGGGCGCAGCCATGACCGGCGGGCGATAGGCGGGGGCCATCGAACAGCCGCCGAGGAGCGCCAGCATCGCTCCCGACAGCCAGCGGGCGCGGGGTTCAGCCATGATGGTCGTCCCCCACGCGTACCAGTTCGCCTTGCGCCAGCGAGTCCGGGGGATTGTCGACGATCCGCTCGCCGGGGGTCACGCCCGACAGGATCTGGACGGTCGGGCCATTGTCCTGTCCGATATGGATCCGGTGCATCGCGATGCGGCCATGCGGATCGACCGTGGCGACCTGCGCCCCGCCCGCGCCGAACAGGATCGCGCTGGAGGGCACCATCGCTGTTCCAGCCTGTCCGGGCAGGTCGAACCGCGCCTGGGCATAGCCGCCGGGCTTCAGCAGGTCGTCGGGATTGTCGGCCAGCAACTGGACGCGAAAGGCGCCGGACTGCGGATCGATCGCGCTCGACAGCCCCGCGACCGTCGCGGGGAAGCGGCGCCCCGGAAAGGCGGGGACGCTCAGCGTCGCGGTCATGCCCGGCCGGATCGTCGCGGACAGCGATTGCGGGACGTTGACATAGACGCGGATGCGGTGGGTGTCGGCCACTCCGAACATCGGTGCCTGCGCCGCCGCGCCGGGGCCGACCAGATCGCCGACCTCGGCATTGCGCGCGGTCACCACCCCGGCAAAGGGCGCGCGCACCACGGCATAGCGCTTCATCGCCTCCAGCCGCGACAGCGCGGCGCGGGCCTCGGCGACCCCGGCGGTCTTGACCGCCAGATCGCCATTCTTCTCGTCGACCTCCTGCCGGGAAACCGAAGAGCTGGTCAGCAGGTCGGCCCAGCGTGCCGCCGTGCTGCGCGCCAGCTTCTCATGCGCCAGGGCGCTGGCGAGCGCGGCGCGGGCCTGCCCGATCTGCTCGTCCAGTTCGGGCGTGTCGATCTCGCCCAGCGCCTGCCCTTGCGCGACATGCGCGCCGATATCCTGCGTCCAGCGGCGCACATAGCCGCTGACGCGCGGAAAGAGCCGGGCGGCCTCCCAGGCCTGGAGCGTCGCGGGCAGGTCGAGCGTGTCGCTCGCCGCGCCGCCCTTGACGGTGACGAGGTGGACGGTCGGAATGGCATTGGCCGTCGACCAGCTGGCCGCGGACGCGACGTCATGGCTGCGCGACAGGGTTCCCACCCCCACGATACCGATCGCCAGCACGGCGGCGGCAAGGCCTGCGGTCTTCAGGCCCTTGGGCGTGGGGGTGTCGGCCGACACAGCGGGGGCCGGGGCGGCTTCATGCATGGATGGCTTCTCCGATGGGCATGGCGGGGGAAGGGGTGGCGGCCGTCCGGCGGCGGTGCGCGATGGCGAAGACGACGGGGACGAAGACGAGCGTGGCGAGCGTCGCGCAGAGCAGGCCGCCGATGACCGCGCGGCCGAGCGGCGCATTCTGCTCGCCGCCTTCGCCCAGCCCCAGGGCCATCGGGGCCATGCCGATCATCATCGACAGTGCGGTCATCAGGACCGGGCGGAAGCGGGTGGCGCCCGCCTCCATCGCCGCCTGGACGGCGTCGCCGCACGCCGCCAGCCTTTCGCGCGCGAAGCTGACGACCAGCACGCTGTTAGCGGTCGCCACGCCCATGCACATGATGGCCCCGGTCAGCGCGGGCACGCTGAGCGGCGTATGGGTCGCGAACAGCATCCACACGATCCCGGCCAGCGCCGCGGGGAGGGCGGAGACGATCACCAGCGGATCGGTCCAGCTCTGGAAGTTCACGACGATCAGCAGGTAGATCAGCACGACCGCCCCGGCGAGGCCCAGGATCAGGCCGGTGAAGGCGGTGTTCATCGTCTCCACCTGTCCGCGCAGCGCCACCGTCGCGCCCTTGGGCAACTGGCCCTTGGTCTGCGCCAGCACCTGGCGGATGTCGGCAGCGACCGCGCCCAGATCGCGGCCCTGCGGCGTGGCATAGACATCGAACACCGGCTGCACCGCATAATGCGAGACGAGGGCGGGGCTCGGCTCGCGGTGGAGCGTGCCCAGCGCGCGCAGCGTCTGGAAGCTGCCCGGCGTGCTGCCGGTGATCGGCAGATTGTCGATCTGTTCGACCGTGTCGGCGCGATATTGCGGGGCCTGGACCACGATCGGATAGGACACGCCGTTCTTGGGGTTCAGCCAGAAGGTCGGCGCGACCTGCGCGCTACCCGCCAGGTTGACCGACAGGCTGCGCGTCACGTCGTTCTCGGTGATGCCCAGGCGGCTCGCCTCGGCACGGTCCACATCGACCGCATATTCGGGATAGTTGGACGCCTGTTGCAGCCGGACATCGGCCAGCCCCGGAATCCGCGACAGTTTCGCGACCAGCATCCGCGCATAGGCCTCGCCCCCCTTGGTGTCGGGGCCCGCGACCTGGACGTCGATCGGCGCGGGCGAGCCGAAGTTCAGGATCTGGCTGACGATATCGGCGGGCAGGAAGGAGAAGGACGAACCCGGAAAGTCGTGCGGAAGCTGTTCGCGCAGGGCCTTCACGAACCCGGCCGTCGGGCCATGGCCTTCCTTCAGCGTGATCAGGATGTCGCCGTCCTGCGGACCGACGCCGCCGGTGTTGGAATAGGCGCGATTGATGCCGCTGACCGGCAGGCCGATATTGTCGACGATGGTGTCGATCTGGTCGGCGGGCACGACCTGGCGGATGCGGTTCTCGATATGGTCGAACAGCGCCGCCGTCTCCTCGATCCGGGTGCCGACGGGCGCGCGGACGTGAAGGCTGATCTGCCCCGCATCGACCGCGGGAAAGAAGTTGCGGCCCAGCATCGGCACCAGCGCGAAGGACATCAGGACGACCGCCATGAAGGCGATGACGAACGGCCGCCGCCGGGCCAGCGCGAAGGCCAGCAGGCCGGTATAATAGCCGCGTACCCCCTCGAACCGGCGCTCGAAGCCATGCTGGAACCGTCGGAGCGGGTTGCGGCTCTCGGGGCGTCCGGCCTGGGCGTCATGCGTCACCATCACCTCAGCGGTGTGCGGCCCCGCATGGTCGCGCAGCAGGTAATTGCCCATGGTCGGGACCAGCGTGCGCGACAGGATGAACGAGGCGATCATCGCGAACACCACCGCCATCGCCATCGGCGCGAACAGGAAGCCCGCGACGCCCGGCAGGAAGAACATCGGCACGAAGGCGATGCAGATGCACAGCAGCGAGACGAAGGCGGGGCCGACGATCTGCCGCGCGCCGTCCAGGATCGCGTCGCGCACCGGCTTGCCCTGTTCGAGATGCCAGTTGATATTCTCGATGGTCACTGTGGCGTCGTCGACCAAGATGCCGACCGCCAGCGCCAGCCCGCCCAGCGTCATGATGTTGAGCGTCTGCCCGGCCAGCGCCAGCCCGGCGATGGCGGCCAGGATGGCGAGCGGGATCGAGGCGGCGATGATGACCGTCGACCGCCACGAACCGAGGAACAGCAGGATCATCAGGCTGGTCAGCGCGGCGGCGATCACGCCTTCGCGCATCACCCCCGACACCGCCGCCTTCACGAACACCGACTGGTCGGACAGCAGCTTGACGTTCAGTCCGGCGGGCAGGGTCGCTTCGAGTTGCGGCATCAGCGCCTTGACGTGATCGACGATGGCGATGGTCGAGGCCGACCCGCTCTTCAGCACGGTCATCAGCACCGACCGCGCGCCGTCGACCCGGACCTCGTTGCGCTGCGGCGGCGAGCCGTCGCGGACATGCGCCACGTCGCGCATCAGGACCGTGGTCCCGTCGATCGTCCGGATCGGCAGGGCGTTGAGATCCTCGATCGCGTCGGGGCTGTTGTTCAGCCGCAGATTATATTCGTAGCGGCCGATCCGGGCGGTTCCGGCGGGAATGATCTGGTTCTGCTGCGCCAGGGCATTGGCGACGTCGGTCGCCGACAGCCGGTGCGCCTGAAGCGCGGCGGGATCGAGGTCGATCTGGATCTGTCGCTCCTTGCCGCCATAGGGCGACGGGATCGCCGCGCCCTGGACCGATGCCAGCGCCGGGCGGATCATGTTCTGGCCCAGGTCGTAGATCTTCTGTTCGGACAGGCCCTTGCCGGACAGCGCCAGTTGCAGGATCGGCACGGTCGAGGCGTTGTAGTTCAGGATCAGGGGCGGGGTGATGCCCGGCGGCATCTGCTTCAGGACGGTCTGCGAAGCGGCCGTCACCTGTGCGGTGGCGGTGCGGATATCGACGCCGGGGCGGAAGAAGATCTTCACGATGCCGACGCCCGACAGCGACTGGCTCTCGATATGGTCGATATCGCCGACCGTCGCGGACAGCGAACGCTCGTAATAATAGATGACGCGCCCCGACATGTCGCGGGGCGGCAGGCCGCGATAGGTCCATACCGCCGCGATCACCGGGATGCGGATGTCGGGGAAGATGTCGGTCGGCGTCTCGACCGCCGCGATCCCGCCGCCCAGCACGATTAGGATCGCGAGGACGACGAAGCTATAGGGCTTGGCAAGGGCGAGCTTGACGAGTTGAAGCATGGGCATCCCGGTGTCGGACACGAACAGGGTGTCGGCGACGGCGCGGGGGAAGAGGGTGGGGACCGCGGCCGCGTCGCCGACGGGATCCTCTTCGCGCCGATCGGGCGCGCAGGCGACTTAAATGAATTTCACACCGACCGGGGCAGCGCGATCCGGACGCACAGGCCGGGCCGGGCGTCGGACAGGTGCAGGCGAAAGCCGTGAAGGTTCAGGATCGCGACGACGACGCTGAGGCCCAGGCCGCTGCCCGGCACGTCCCGCGCCGCCACGCCCCGGTGGAAACGCCGCAGGACCGCATCGCGCTCCTCGGGCGGGATGCCGGGGCCGTCGTCACGGACTTCGATGGCCGGGCCGCGATCGTCCTGGGTCAGCGCGATGCCGACCCGGCCGCCGGCGCGCGCGAACTTGATCGCATTGTCGACAAGGTTGCTGAGCGCCTCGAACAGCAATCGGTCGTCGCCCTCGAGCCATAGCGGCCGGGTCGCCACCGACAGGGTGATGCCGCGATCCTCGGCCAACGGCTCGTACAGCTCGGCGACCTGCGCGACCAGCAGGGCCAGGTCGATCCTGTGGAAGCCCGCGCGTCGACGCCCCGCCTCCAGTTCGGAGATACGCAACAGCGCGGCGAACCGTTCGAGGACCAGATCCAGGTCGGCGGTCGCCCGACCGATGCCCGCCGCCACCTCCGCCGCGTCATGCGGCTGATGCGAGAGCGCGTTCAGCGTGGCGCGGACGCGGGTCAGCGGGGTGCGCAGGTCATGGGCGATCGCATCGGTCACGCCCTTCACCTGCGCGACGACGCGGCCGACCTCTTCGACGGTCGCGTTCACCGTATTGGCGAATTGATCGAGTTCGTCGTGCCGCCCCGCGATCGGCATCCGCACCGAAAAGTCGCCCGCCGCAATCTCCCGGCTGGCGCGTTGCAGCGCCCGGACGCGGCGGAGCGGGGCCCGGCTGAACCCGACCGCCGCCGCCGCGACGCAGAGCAGGATCAGCAGGCCGCTGACGATCAGCGTCTCCAATATGGTATGGCGCAGGTCGCGCAGCAGGCTGATGTCGCGACCGACCAGCAACGTCTCGCCATCGCGCGTCCGAAACGCGACCAGGCGGAACGGCCCGCGCGATCCGCTCTCCACATCGACGGGACGGCCGGGGACCAGCGGCCGCAGGAGACGGACATTGCCCAGCACCGGCGTGCCGTCGCCCGCGATCAGCGCCAGATAGTTGAAGCCGGTCCGGTTCCGCCTCAGCTCGTACCGGACCCGGTCGGGCAGCTGGTCGGCGGGCACCCGCGCCAGACGCTCGGCGACGGCGTGCAGGATGCGGTCGCTGCGCGCGGTCAGGTCGCGGGCGGCGGCGAAATAGACCACGCCCAGCATCGCGATCAGCCCGATGACGAACACCGCCCCCAGCATCGCCGACAGGCGGAAGGTGCTGATCCGGACGACCTCGCGCCAGTGCAGCGGCTCAACCGGCGTCGAAGAGATAACCCTCTCCCTTCACCGTCAGGATGGGGGAGGGATGGCCCGGCCGGTCGATCTTCTTGCGGAGGCGGGCGATATGGACGCTGATGAGATTGGCGCCGGGATCGAAATAATAGCCCCAGACCCGTTCGAAGATGATCCGCCGGGTCATCACCTCGCCCCGGTTGCGCATCAGGAATTCGAGCAGGCGGAATTCCATATGGAGCAGCCGGGTCGGCACGCCGTCCACCCTGACCGTGCGACGGACGAGGTCGCATTCGATCCCGCCGCCGCGCAGCACCACCGCCTCGGCCTGTTCGCGCCGCCGGAGCAGCACCTCGACCCGCATCGCCATCTCGGCGAAATCGAACGGCTTGGTCAGGTAATCGTCGCCACCGGCGCGCAGGCCCGCGATCCGCTCGTCCACATCGCTCAAGGCGCTGAGCATCAGGACGGGGATGGCGATATGACGCTCGCGCAGCCGGGCGACCAGGCTCAGCCCGTCCAGCCCCGGCAGCATCCGGTCGAGCGTGATCGCATCGAACGCCTCGCGCGTGGCCAGGGTCAGGCCGGTCTCGCCATCGGCGGCGCGGCTGGCCTCATGGCCGTGCCGCTCCAGCTCGGCGATGATGGCCGTGGCGGTGGCGTCGTCGTCTTCGATGACCAGGATGGCAGCCATGCGACCGGCATAGCCCCACATGCCGTTCACGGCCAAGGCTCGGCGCACCAGGTGAAATTCATTTAAGTCGGCCGGATCGGGCTTTCGGGCGAAATGGCGGGGTATCGCACGCCTCACGCCCGAAGGATTCCCCATGCGCCGCCTCTGCCTGTCGATGATCGCCCTTTGCTCGGGCCTGGCCGTCGTCCCGGCGCATGCCTTGCCGGGCGCCGGAGACATGGCCGAGGATTGCTTCGACGTCGCGGCACCCATGGCCGAAGCGACGCCGTGCTGGGAACCCGGCCGTCACCGCGACCACCATCACGCGCGCCGCAATCGAAGCGCCGAGCGGCCAGGCCCTACCGCGTCACCGCATGGGCGAATGCCGCGACGTCGGCGATGACGGGCGCGCGGCCGCGAAAGGGGCGTGCGACCGACAATATCATCCCGACATGCCCCAGCTTAGGATAGGTGCGCAGCGTCACCGACACGCCGCCCGCACGCAATCGGTTCGCCAGCGCCTCGCTGTTGCGGGGCAGGACCGTCCGGTCCTCGCCCCCGACCAGCAACAGGGCGGGGGGATCGCCTGCGCCTGCCCAGTGGACGGGCTGGGTCTCTTCGGGACGCGGCCATGCGCCGAACGCCGCGCGACTGACATCGACGTCGAAGGGGGCGAAGTCATAGGGACCCGCCAGCCCGACCAGGCCACGGACCGCGCTCCGATCCGGGCCGAGCCAGCGATCGTCGACCGCCAGCATCGCCGCGATATAGGCGCCCGCCGAATGGCCCATCAACACGATGCGCCGTGGATCGCCTCCAAACGACCCGACATTTGCTTCCGCCCAGCGCACCGCTGCCGCGCCGTCCTCGACAAAGGCGGGATAGCGGACGTTCGGCACCAGCCGGTAATCCGGGATCACGACCACGAAACCCTGCGCCGCCAGCGCCCGGCCGACAAAGGCATACCCCGACCGCGTCCCGCTGTTCCAGCTGCCGCCATAGAAGAAGACGATCACCGGCTTCGGCCCGGCTTTGCCCGAGCGCGGGGCATAGATGTCGAGCGTCTGGCGGGCATCGCGGCCATAGGCCAGCCCCGCCGCCACCCGCCTGGCTTCGCCATCCTTGGGCACCAGCGCGTCGAAGGTCTTGAGCGGCGAACAGGCGCCGATCATCAGCCCAAGGGCCAGCGACAGGGCGGCGCGACGCGACTGGGGACTATGATAGGGAATCGTCATTCCTTCATGATGGGCATCGATCGCACCGCTCGCCAGTATGCGGAACGCCTCTCGACCCAAGGCGGATCGACATTCAGCGATACCTTTCCTTCCCTCGCCCCTCGCAGAGGGGAGAGGGTTGCGCAGACTTGGCCTTTGCGAAAGCAAAGGCTTAGTCGGAGCTGGGTGAGGGGTTGGCGCTCGCGAAGCGAGCGCGCGAGCCTTTGGGCTCGCTCAACCCCTCACCCAAGCTGCGCTAGCCAGCAGGCTGGCAAGCTTCGCTAACCCTCTCCCCTTTCCAGGGGAGAGGGGAAGAAGACGCAATACTGAATGGCGATCCGCCCTAGAGCGCCCGCAACGCGGCCGAGGGCCGTGCCCGCAGGACCGGAAGCGTGCCCAGGATACCGATGCCGATCGTCACGACGGCGCCGATCGCCAGCGTCGCCAGGATGACGGTCCAGTCGGGCAGCCATTCGAACTGGAACAGCCGCGTGACGACGAACCACCCGCCACCCACGCCGAGCAGCAGCGCGACCAGGCCGACGATCCCGGCGAGCAGCGCATATTCGATCGCCTGCGTCGCCAGAACCTGCCGCCGTGTCGCGCCCAGCACCTTCAGCATGACCGCGTCATAGGTCCGTGCCGCGCGCGCGGCCGCGATCGCGCCCAGCAGCACCGCGATCCCCGCCAGCACCGCGATGCCCGCCGCGACGGTGATCGCGGTCGCCATCTGGCCGACGACGTCCTGCACTTGCTGGAGCACGCCGCCCACCTCCACGACCGAGGTGGAGGGGAAATGGGGCAGCAGCGCGCGGGTCACCGCCGGCCCTTGTGCGGCGGGCATGTCGATGGTCGCGGCCAGATTATGCGGCACATCGGCCAACGCCCCCGGCGAGAAGACCATGACGAAGTTGAACCCCAGCGTGTCCCAGGCGATCCGCCGGAACGAGGCGATCCGCGCGGTCCGCTCGATCCCCAGCACCGAGACGGTCAGCGAGTCGCCGATCCGCAGGTTCAGCGCCTTTGCCAGCCGCTCGTCGATCGACACGAGGCTCTGGCTGCCCTCCGCGCCACGCCACCATCGCCCCGCCGTCAGGGTGCTGCCGGGAGGCAGCGACGCCGCGAAGGTCAGCCCGCGCTCGCCCCGCAGCGCCCAGGCGCCTTCGGGGATCGTGGCCAGGTCGGCGACGCGGGTGGAGCCATAGCCGGTGATCGTGCCGCGCATCAGCGGAACGGTCGCGATTCGGGCGGACGGGGCGACCCGCGTGACGATGCGCCGGAATTCCGCTTCGCGTTCGGGCGGCACGTCGAGCGCGAAGAGCGCGGGCGCCCGCGCCGGGACCGAAAGCCGGATATTGCCGTCGATGCTGGTCCGGATGCTCGCCAGCAGCACGAACAGCGTCAGCCCCAGGCCGAGCGCGACGACCAGCGATACGGTCCGCGATCCCGGCCGATGGAGCGCGGTGACGGCCAGTCGCGCGAGCGGGCGGCGCGGGCGGGGCAGGCGGCGCGCGGCCGCCCGGATCGCCGCGCCGATCCCGACCAGCAGCGCCAGCGTCGCCGCCGTCGCACCCAGGAACCCGGCCGCAAAGCCCGGGCGCCCGGTGGTCGACAGCGCGAGCGCCACGACGGGCACGCCCGCCGCCACGCCCCACAGGGTGCCGCGCCAGCCGCCACCCGCTCGCGCATCGAGCACACCGCGCAGCAGCGCCGCCGCCGGCACGCGCCCCGCCGCGACGAGCGGTCGCGCGCAAAAGGCGAGCGCGATCAGCAGCCCATATGCCGCCGCCAGCGCTAGCGGGACGGGCGCGATCGTCAGCCCCGGCGCGACGGGCAGCACCGACCCCATGGCCAGCCCGACCAGCGGAACCGCGACGATCCCCGCCGCCAGGCCCAGCAGGATGCCGATGCCGGCCACGGCGAACAGCTGGAGCAGATAGATCCTCGCCACCAGGCCCGATGTCGCGCCCAGCACCTTCAGCATCGCGATGCTGCCGCGCCGTGCCTCCAGATAGGACCCGACGCCGTTGCCGACCCCGATCCCG
The DNA here is from genome assembly GCF_031453175.1 of Sphingomonas sp. SORGH_AS_0870. Lineage (NCBI taxonomy): Bacteria > Pseudomonadati > Pseudomonadota > Alphaproteobacteria > Sphingomonadales > Sphingomonadaceae > Sphingomonas > Sphingomonas sp. SORGH_AS_0870. The sequence continues at coordinate 2,765,031 of NZ_JAVIYW010000002.1, read as the reverse complement.
GCGATCACCAGCGCGGCGAGCCCGACCAGCGTCAGGAACTCCCCCATGCGCGCGACGAAGCGGCTGGCACCGGGCGATGCGCGGTCGCGGGTCCGGGTCTCCCAACCGGCGGTGGCGAAGGCGCGTTCGAACGCCTTGGCGACCTGCGCCGGATCGCGCGCGGTGGCGATGCGATAGCGGCTATCGTACAGGCTGCCCGGCTGGACCAGTCCGGTGCGATCCAGCCCCGCCCGCGAGACGATCGCGACCGGGCCGAGCGTGAAGCCTTCGCCCAGCCGGTCGGGCTCGTCCGCGATGATCCCGCCGACGCGGAACCATGCCGTGCCGAAGCGCAGCCGGGCGCCGGGCGTCACGGACAGCCGCTCGGCCAGCGCGCGCCCGATCCAGACGCCGCCCGCACCCGGTGCGCGGGCGGTGCGGCCATCGGCCAGCGTCAATCGACCATAGAGCGGATAGGCGGCATCGACCGCCTTCAGCTGGACCGGGGCGGTCGCGCCGTCTGGGGTGACCGCCATCGACTGCATCCGGATCGTTTCCGACACCCGTCCGGCGGCCTGCATCGCCGCCCGTTCGAGTCGGTCGGCCTGCCGTTGCGAGACCGCGAATTCGACATCGCCGCCCAGGATGACCCGGCCGCGCGCGGCCAGTTCTCCGCCGATCGCATCGCTCAGGCTGCCGATCGCGGCCAGCGCGCCAACGCCGAGGAACAGGCACAGCAGCAACAGGCGCAGTCCCCGGAACCGCACCGACAGCTCACGCCGGGCAAGCCGCCAGGCCAGCGACCAGCCGCTCACGCGGCGATCCGGCCATCGGCGAGTTCGACCACCCGGTCGCAGCGCCGGGCCAGCGCCGGGTCATGGGTGATGACGACCAGCGTCGCGCCGGTCGCCGCGCGCCGGTCGAACAACAGGTCCATCACCCGCGCGCCGGTCGCCGCATCCAGATTGCCGGTGGGTTCGTCGGCGAAGACGATCCGCGGGCGCGGGCCGAGCGCGCGGGCGATGGCGACGCGCTGCTGCTCGCCGCCCGACAATTGCGCGGGATAATGATCCAGCCGGTGCGCCAGTCCGACAGCCGTCAGCTCGGCCTCCGCGCGGGCGAAGGCGTCGGCTTCCCCGGCCAGTTCCATCGGCACCGCGACATTCTCGCGCGCGGTCATCGTCGGCAACAGGTGAAAGGCCTGGAGCACGATGCCGATCCGGCCGCGCCGCGCGATGGCCAGCCCGTCTTCGTCCAGCGCGCCGAAATCGGTTCCCGCCACCTCGACCCGGCCCGACGTCGCCCGCTCCAGCCCGGCGAGCACCGCCATCAGCGACGACTTGCCCGATCCCGATGCGCCGAGCAGCGCCAGGCTCTCGCCGTCTCCCACCGTCAGGTCGATGCCTTTCAGGATTTCGACCGGCGCGGCGCCGCCCAGCGTCAGCCTTACATCCGTCGCCCGGATGACCATATTGCCTGCGACCATAGTTGCGGGGATTCCAAGACAGAGATGACCAGGACGCCATATGTGGCCGGGGCCGCCCTTCTCCAAGCGGCATGGCTGTTATCCGCCTGTGATGCCCGGCGCGAGGACGATGCGCCCGCGACGAATGTCGCCTCGGCCGCCCCGGCGCAGCCCAACCCTTCGCCCAGCGCGAGCGTCCCCGTGTCCGGTCCCCGCCGGGTGGTGCTGGCATTCGGCGACAGCCTCTATGCCGGATATGGCCTCCAGCGGGGCCAGAGCCTGCCCGATGCGATCCAGGCGCGGCTGCGCGGGCAGGGGATCGATGCCACGGTCATCAATGCCGGGGTGTCGGGCGACACCACCGCCGACGGGCGGCGACGGCTGGCCTATACGCTCGACCGGCTGAAGACGAAGCCCGATCTGGTGATGCTCGGGCTGGGGGGCAATGACGTGCTGCGCCAGGTCGATCCGGCGGAGACGCGCGCGAACATGACGGCGATGCTGGACGAACTGGCCCGTCGGGACATTCCGGTGATCCTGACCGGGATGATGGCGCCGCCCAATCTGGGGCCGGACTTTGCGGCACGTTTCAATGCGATATGGCCCGACCTTGCGAGCAGCCATCATGCGGTGCTCGACCCGTTCATCCTGCAAGGGGTGCTGGGTAACCGGACGCTGATGCTGCCCGATGGAGTCCACCCCAATGCGACGGGTGTCGCCCGGATCGCGGATCGGGTCGCGCCGCTGGTCGGCAAGGGGCTGGAGACACTGCCCAAGGGCTGATCGGGGGCCGCATATCGCGACGCTATGCCAATGCTATGCGATCCCCGGAAATCGATCTCGAAACCCTATGCGCCGATCCGTAGCTGGGGCGGCGCGGATCACGGTCGGTCCGCGTCGATGACGAGGATCGTACGTCATGTCGGAAGTGCTTCCCGAAGCGGACCCAAGCGGCCCGACCCTGTATGTCGGACAGGATGTCGCGGGCCATTGGCTGGTCCAGCATAGCGACAAGCGGATGGAGGGTCGTTTCGTCTCCTTCGCGGCCGCGATGCAGTATGCGCAGGGCGAGCGTCACGCCTATCGCGCCGCCGTCGTGGTGGCGATCGAGCCGCTCCGCCCGCTGGTGGCGTTCGTGCCGGTCGCGCCGTCCGAACGCGCGCTGCCGCGTGCGGCCTGAGGGGGGACGGTCCATGATCGCCCATGACCCGCGCTGGCCCGTCATCCGGTCCGCTTTGTCCGGCCTGCGCGAGCAGCGGCGTTTCTCGGTCCGCATCGTCGATGCCGATTGCGGCGCGGGGGCGCTGTTGATCCGCGCGGTGCGGCATGCCCGGATGCTCGGCTTCACCGCGATCGAGGGGCGGGGGATCAGCGGCTCGCCCGCGATGATCGGCCGCGCCCGCTGCGCCGCGCGGCGGGCCAGCGACCCCGCCATCGGCCTGGAGTTCGCGTCGCTGACGCTGGACGAAGCCTTGCGAGCCGAACGCGATCTGCCCGCCGACATCCTGCTCTGGCGCGGGCCGATCACGGCCGCGGTGTCGCAGGCCGCCATCCTCGTCATCGCGCAGGACGACCGGACATGGCTGGAGAAGGCGGCATGACGCAGCACGACAGGGTATGGCGCGACAGGGCCTGGCGGGCGATGGGCGCGCTGCTGTGCGGTGGCTCCTGCGCGGCGGCGATTGGGCTGGGCGAGGCGCCGCTGGCGATCCCCTTCTTTCCGATCGCGCTGCTGGGGCTGCTGCTGATGACCCATGGCAAGCGGGTGGCGACCGCGCTGCGCGCCGAGCGGCGGGGCCATGGCCACACCGCCGACGTGATCCATGCCGAGCGTATCCGGCGCCATCGCCGCCGCCTCGACTGACCATCCCTCCATCATGGAGACGCCTCATGGCATTTTTCGACTATCGCGACGGCATCCTCCATGCCGAGGACGTGCCGCTGCCGCGCATCGCCGAGGCGGTGGGCACGCCGGTGCATGTCTATTCCGCTGCGGCGCTGCGCCATGCCGCTCATGGCTTCTCGGCGGCGCTGGCCCCGTTGCCCGTCGCGCGGCGGGCCTTTGCGGTGAAGGCCAATCCCAACATCGCGGTGCTGCGCCTGCTCGCGGAATGCGGCTATGGCGCGGACATCGTCTCGGGGGGCGAGCTGGCCCATGCGATCGCGGCCGGCATGAAGCCGCAGGACATCGTCTTTTCCGGCGTCGGCAAGACCGACCGGGAGATGGTCCAGGCACTCGACGCGGGCATCGGCCAGTTCAATCTGGAACTGGAGGAGGAGGGGCAGGTGCTGTCCGACCTCGCCCGCGCGCGGGGCGTGCGTGCGCCGGTGGTGCTGCGCGTCAATCCGGATGTCGATGCGGGCACCCATGCGAAGATTGCGACCGGGCAGCGCGAGACCAAGTTCGGGGTGCCGATCGATGCCGCCCCGGCGATATATGCGCGTCTGGAGCGCCTCGACGGGCTCGATCTGCGGGGGATCGCGGTGCATATCGGCAGCCAGCTTCGCGACCTGATGCCGATGGAGCGGGCCTTTACCCGCATCGGCGACCTGGTCCGGACGTTGCGCGCGGCCGGGCACCGGGTGAGCGATGTCGACCTGGGCGGCGGGCTGGGCATCGCCTATGCGCCGGGCGAGACGGCGCCGTCGTTCGAGGATTATGCCCGGATGGTCGGTCGCGTGACCTGCGGCTGGAACGTCGCGCTGACCTTCGAGCCCGGCCGGGCGATTGTGGGCGCGGCGGGGCTGCTGCTGACCCGCGTGATCTGGGTGAAGCCGGGCGTCACCCATCCCTATGTCATCGTCGATGCGGCGATGAACGACCTCATGCGGCCCGCCCTGTACGACGCGTTCCACCGCTTTGCGGCGGTCGCGCCGCGCGGCGGACGGATGCAGGCGCATATCGCCGGGCCGATCTGCGAGACGGGGGATAGCTTTGCGCGGGGGCGGGAGATCGACGCGGTGCGCCGGGGCGACCTGGCGGTGTTCCATACCACCGGCGCCTATGGCGCGGCGATGGCGTCGACCTATAATTGCCGCGCGGTCAGCCCCCAGCTGTTGGTGGACGGCGACGAATACCGGATTGTCGGCGAGCGCGGCACCGTCATCGATCGCGCGGCGTGACGGGGCGCAAGGTCCAGTCGTCCGAACCATCCCGGAAAAGCATGATTTCTTAAGCCTTTCGTGAAACCTAGGGGGTCGAACAACGATCATAATATGAGAGACGATGCTCAAGAGCCTGTTCCGGGAACGGCGACGTTCCCACGCCGTACATGCCCTGGGCATCATGGGATCGCCACGCGAGCCGGGCTTTGACCGCTTCGTCTCGGCGGCGGCGCATGCGTTCGACGCGCCGATCGCCCTGCTCTCGCTGATCCATGCCGACCGGCAATGGTTCAAGGCGACCCATGGCATGGATATCGACTGCAATTCCCGCCAAGGCAGCTTCTGCAATTTCGCGCTGGATCAGGCCGATGGGCTGGAGGTCTGCGATCCGTGCGGCGATAGTCGTTTCGCGACGTTGCGGTTCGTGGCGGGGGCACCGCACATCCGATATTATATCGGTGCGCCGCTTCGGGTCGGGGCGGGCGTGGATGTCGGCGCGCTGTGCGTGATCGACGTCCGGCGGCGCGATCCGGCGTCCGTCGACCAGAAGGCCTATCTCGCGGCGCTCGCGCGGCAGGCATCGGCCGCGTTGGAGGCACGGGCGGATCTGCTCGACATGCGGGGGTCGGCATGATCGCGGTCGCGCTCTGCACCTTGACGCAGCATGATCTGCGCCTCGTCGCGCTCGCGCTGCTGATCTGCCTGATCGGATCGGCGGCGACCGTCCAGCTATTCAGCCGGGTGCGCGCGTCCTCGGGCTATCGCTGCTTCGGCTGGGTCGTGCTGGGCGCGGTCGGGGCGGGTACGATGGTATGGGCGACCCACTTCGTCGCGATGATGGCGTTCCGGACGACCGCGCCGGTGGTCCTCGATCCGATATTGACGCTCCTGTCGCTGCTGGCGGTGATCGGCCTTGCCATTCCGGGCCTGGCCGTCGCCGCCGGGCGACGGCGCGGGGCCGGGGCGTGCGGCGGCGCGCTGATCGGCCTGGGCATCAGCGTGATGCACTATGTCGGCATGGCGGCCTATCGCGTCGACGGGATCGTGACCTGGAACTGGCATTATGTCGTCGCCTCGATCCTGCTTTCCAGCGGGCTGTCGGCGCTGGCCTTTCATGTCCTGACTGGGCGTGGGCGCGGGCGCTGGCGGACCGCGGAGGGGATGGGGCTGCTCAGCCTGGCGGTCGCGGCGCTGCACTTCACCGGCATGACGGCGATGCGCATCTCCGTCCTGCAATTCGGGCAAGGACTGTCCGATGTGACGATGGTGGCGCTGGCGACGACGACGACGGTGGCGACGCTGATCATCGTCGGCTGTGCCGCGATCAGCGCGTTGATCGACGGGCATACCCAGTCGGAAACCTATCGCCGCCTGCGCCATATGGCGATGCACGACAGCCTGACCGATCTGCCCAACCGGATCAGCTTCATCGAGGAGATCGAGAAGCGTTTCCTGATCCGGGGCGGATATCCGTGCATGGCGGTCGTCATGATGGACCTGTCCCGGTTCAAGGTGGTCAACGACACCTATGGGCATCAGGCGGGCGACCAGTTGCTGGCCGCGCTGTCCGCCCGGCTGTCGGCGATGCTGAAGCCGGGCGAATGCGTCGCGCGCCTGGGCGGTGACGAATTCTCGGCGGTCATCTCCTATCACCGGCCCGAGGAGCTGGCCGATTTCCTGTCGCGCCTGACCGCCGCCTGCGACGCGCCCTTCCTGTTCGAGCGGTTCACCGCCTCGATCGGGGGGAATGTCGGCGTGGCGATCGCCAATCGGGACGGCTTCGACGCCGATGCGCTGCTCGCCAAGGCCGACCTTGCCATGTACCGCGCCAAGTCCGCCCATTCCCGCCAGCCCTGCTTCTATGACGCGCAGATGGACGATGCGATCCGGCAGGGGCGCGAACTGGTCGCCGACCTCCGCACGGCGCTGGACGAGAACGCCTTCGAGCTTCACTATCAAGTGCAGGCCGCCATCCCCTCGGGTGAGATTTGCGGATACGAGGCGCTGATCCGCTGGAACCATCCGATGCGCGGCATGGTACCACCGTCGGAGTTCATCCCGCTGGCCGAAAAGAGCGGCGACATCGTGCCGCTGAGCATCTGGATCCTGCGCCAGGCCTGTTTCGAGGCCGCGCGCTGGGCCAACAGCCATCCCGTCTCGGTCAACCTGTCGCCCATGCATCTGGCCGATCCCCGGCTGATCGAGACGGTGCGTTCGGCGCTGGAGGATAGCGGCCTGCCGCCCGAGCGGCTGTCGCTGGAACTGACCGAGAGCGCGATCATCCATGACCGGCATTTCGCGCTGGGCCAGTTGCGGGCGCTCAAGGCGATGGGCATCGCCATCGCGCTGGACGATTTCGGGGTCGGCTATTCCTCGCTCGACGTGCTGCGATCCTTTCCGTTCGACCGGATCAAGCTGGATGCGTCCTTCGTCTCGGAGATCGAGCGGGACGAGCAGGCCGTGTCGATCCTGCGCTCGGTCGCCGCGCTGGGCGCGACGCTCAACATGCCGGTGCTGGCCGAGGGGATCGAGGAACCCGCGCAGCTGGCGATCGTCGCGCGCGAGGGGTGTACGGCCATTCAGGGCTATCTGATCGGCAGGCCGTCACGCCTGCTGGCCGATGCCGATCAGGTTCGCCGGATCGCGACGCGCAGGCCGCAGATCGTGGAAAGCGAGGCCGTGGCCTGAGCCATCGACCTCGCTTCCTGCGGATCAGAAGCGATCCGCGTCCATCACCTTGGTCCACACCGCGGCGAAGTCCTTGACGAACTTCTCCTTGGCGTCGTCGGCGGCATAGACCTCCGCCACCGCGCGCAGTTCGGAGTTGGAGCCGAAGATCAGGTCCACCGGCGTCGCGGTCCAGCGGGCCCTGCCCGTCGCGCGGTCCTTGCCCTCGTAAAGACCCGGCGTCGCCGACTTCGTCCAGACCGTGTCCATGGTCAGCAGGTTGACGAAGAAGTCGTTGCTGAGCGTTCCCGGCCGGGTCGTCAGCACGCCGTTCCGCGATCCGCCGCTATTGGCGTCCAGCGCGCGCAGGCCGCCGACCAGCACTGTCATTTCCGGCACGGTCAGGTCGAGCGCGTCGGCCTTGTCGACCAGCGCCTCGGGCGCGCTGACCTCCGCCTTGGGCCCGTAATAGTTGCGGAAGCCGTCGGCGACCGGCTCCAGATGGGCAAAGGACGTCACGTCGGTCTGCGCCTGGGTGGCGTCGACGCGGCCGGGGGTGAAGGGGAGGCTGACCGGCACGCCGCCGGCCTGCGCCGCCCGCTCGACCGCCGCATTGCCGCCCAGCACGATCAGGTCGGCCATCGACACCTGGCGTCCGCCGCGCGCGAAATCCTTCTGGATCGCGGTCAGCTTGGCGAGCACGGTCTTCAGCTCGGCGGGGTCGTTGACCGCCCAGCCCTGTTGCGGGTCGAGCCGCAGCCGCGCGCCGTTCGCCCCGCCGCGCATGTCGGTGCTGCGGAAGGTCGAGGCCGAGGCCCAGGCGGTCCGGATCAGCGCCGGACCCGACAGGCCCGAGGCCAGCACCATCGCCTTCAGCTTGGCCTGATCCTCCGCCCCGATGGGTGCGAAGCTGGCGGCTGGAAGCGGGTCCTGCCAATTATAGGTCTCGCCCGGAATCTCGCTGCCCAGATAGCGGGCGCGCGGGCCGAGGTCGCGGTGGGTCAGCTTGAACCAGGCGCGGGCAAAGGCCTGTGCGAACAGATCGGGGTTCTTCTGCCAGCTCTCCAGGATCTTGCGGAAGGCGGGGTCGCCCTTCAGCGCCATGTCGGTGGTGAACATGATCGGCGCGTGGCGCACGTTCGGCAGGTGTGCGTCGGGCACCAGCTGCGCCGCCGCCGGATCGGTCGGCACCCACTGGGTCGCGCCCGCCGGGCTCTTGGTCTTCACCCAGTCATAGTTCAGCAGATTGTCGATATATTGCGTGGTGAACTGCGTGGGCGTGGCCGACCAGGCGCCCTCCAGGCCCGAGGTGATCGTGTCCTCGGCATTGCCCTTGCCGCACTTGTTGGCCCAGCCCATGCCCTGCTGCTCGATCGCACCGGCGGTGGGTTCGACGCCGAGGCACGCCTTTTGCGGATGCGCGCCATGCGCCTTGCCGAAGGTATGGCCGCCCGCGATCAGCGCCAGCGTCTCCTCGTCGTTCATCGCCATGTTGCCGAAGGCGCGGCGGATGTCGGCGGCCGCGCCGATCGGGTCGTGATTGCCGTTCGGGCCTTCCGGGTTGACGTAGATGAGGCCCATGGTGGTCGCCGCCAGCGGCCGCTTCAGCGTGCCGTCAGGGTTGGAACGCTCGGTGCCCATCATCTTCGTCTCGGGACCCCAGAAGACGACGTCGGGCTGCCAGGCATCGACGCGACCACCGGCAAAGCCGACCGTCTTGAAGCCCATATCCTCCAGCGCGACATTGCCGCTGAGCACCATCAGGTCGCCCCAGCTGAGCCGACGGCCATATTTCTGCTTGATCGGCCAGACGAGGCGACGGGCCTTGTCCAGGCTGACATTGTCGGGCCAGCTGTTCAGCGGATCGAAACGCTGCTCGCCGCCGTCCGAACCACCGCGCCCGTCACCTGCGCGGTACGTGCCCGCGCTGTGCCAGGCCATGCGGATGAAGAAGGGGCCGTAATTGCCATAGTCGGACGGCCACCAAGGCTGCGACGTGTGAAGGACCTTGCGGATGTCGGCCTTGACCGCCGCCATATCCAGGGTGTTGAATTCCTTCACATAGTCATAATCGGCGCCATAAGGATTGGCGCGCGTGTCCTCGTGCTGGCGCAGTGCGGTCAGGTCGAGGCGGCTGGGCCACCAGTCGCGGTCGGTCATCCCGCCGGGCTTGGCGACGACCGGCGCGGGCGGGTCCTGCGTCACGGTCTTGGCGGCGGTGGCCGCCTTGGGCTGCGGACGATCGGTCTGCTGCGCCGGGCTGGTCAGCGCGGCGACCATCGCGATCAGGGAAACGGGTGCAATCGACATAAGGCCCCTTTAAGTGTCGTTCGTGGTGCGGGGGGCCGATTAGGAAAGCGCATGCGCGCGGCATAACGGGATAACCCGATTACAGTCATCGATTGCAGGGCGGTTGACGAAAGGGTGCAGAGCGGCCTTGGGGTTACGGGAAACCCTTGCCCCCATGCGCGCCGACGGCGGTGCCGGTCGAATAGCTCGCCTCGCCCGAGGCCAGCGCGACATAGAGCGAGGCCAGTTCGGCGGGCTGGCCCGCTCGACCCAGCGAGGTGTTCTGCCCGAACTCGTGCATCTTGCCCGGCAACTGGCCGCCCGCGACCTGAAGCGGCGTCCAGATCGGGCCGGGGGACACCGCGTTCACCCGGATACCCTTCTTCGCCAGTTGCTTGGCCATGCCGCGCGTCAGGTTCTGGATCGCCGCCTTGGTCGAGGCATAGTCGATCAGGTCTTCGCCGGGGTCGTAGGAGTTTTGCGAGATGGTGTTGATGATGACCGACCCCGGCGGCATCGACGGGATCGCCGCCTTGGAGAAGCGGAACACGTGGAAGACATTGGTCTCATAGGTGCGGACGAACTGTTCGTCGCTGATCTCCATGATATCCGCCTTCGACTGCTGATAGGCGGCATTGTTGACCAGCAGGTCGAGCCCGCCGAGCTGGGCGATCGCCTTGCGGACCGTGTCCTCGCAGGCCTTTTGCGTGCGGATGTCGGCGGGCAGCAGCACCGCCTTGCGCCCCGCCTGCCGGATCAGGTCGGCGACCTCGCGCGCATCGGGTTCCTCGCTGGGATGATAGTTGATCGCGACATCGGCCCCTTCGCGCGCGAAGGCGATGGCGGCGGCGCGGCCGATGCCGCTATCCCCGCCGGTCAGCAGCGCCTTGCGACCGGTCAGCTTGCCCGATCCGCGATAGCTGGTCTCGCCATGATCGGGGCGGGGGGTCATCTTGCTGGCCAATGCGGGCCAGGGCTGGCGCTGTTCGGGGAAGGGAGTGCGCGTATAGGCGTTGCGGGGATCGCGCAGGCTGGAGACGGAGGCGGGGGCCGCCGCCTGCGCCAGCGCCGCGCCGGGGGCGACCGCGCCCGCAAGGCCCAGGGCCGCGCCGCCCAACACGCCGCGCCGAGAGGTCTCGATATCGCTCATAATCCATCCTTCCGGCGCTAACCCACGAGAAGATCGGGTGATCTTCCCGCTCAACCAGCGGGGATGGAAGATGATCCCTGTCCCGGCGCGGCGGGAGGGATGTAAAACCCGGCAGCGAGGATGCCGGGCGCGTCAGGCGGCGGTGCGTTCCTCGTCGATGATCGCGCGGGCCAGGACGGCGCACTGTCCGCATTTGGGCTGGCGGCCCAGCGCGCGATACATTTGGCAGGGGGTGACCGATCCCGCACGGGCCGCGTCGCGGACCTGGGATTCCCGAATGGCATTACAGACGCAGACGACCAAGACCATCTCCCTAAGAAGCACCGTCTTCGTAGCGCTAATGAGAGTGGATCGCAAGGCTCTTGCAACTCGTTTGCAGAAAAAGTCAGCTGTTCCTGGGGTGCCCGCGCGTCGCCAGACGCCACAATTTTTCCAGCGGCCCCTGACCGAACCGGTCGAGCCAGGGCTTGGACCAGAGCAGCATCAGCCCCCACATCGGCGGAACCAGCAGATAGATGGCCGCCCGGTCCCAGCGGGCGAATTGCCCCAGGCCATGGCCGTAAAAGATGAAGGTCATCACGAGGCTGGTCGCGATATAGTTGGTGAACGCCATCCGCCCGGCGGCCGCGATCCGGGTCGTCCACCACCCGCCGGGGCGCAGCAGCAGGAGGATCAGCGCGGCATAGCCGACCGTCCCGATCAGCCGGAACGGCACGTTCAGGAACAATTCCGCCAGCGACACCGCGCGAACGTCGAAGCCGCTCGCCATGGTGACGATCGCCATGGCGGCATAGGCGGGCAGCGACAGCGCCATCGCGACGATCGTCCAGCGGCGATAGCGGGCGCGCGGCCAGGCCCCGGTCAGGAAACCCGATTTCAGCGCCGCCATGCCGATCAGCATCGCGCTCAACGTATCCGGCCCGATCGTCATCAGGTCGAACAGCGGGTCGCCATTATTGTCCAGGCGAAAGGCGGTGGCGGCGCTCCACGGCCCGCGCATCGCGGCGATCTCCGGCGCCAGCGCGGCCGCGCCGGGTGTGCCGAACGCGACCTGATAGGCATGCCACAGCGCGACCGCCTGGGGCGTGTCGCGGGCCGAGGCGGCCAGCAGGCTCGCACAGTCCAGCCAGCCGAGCAGCATAGACAGCCCCGCCATGAGCAGCGCGGCGATGCACAGCCGTCGCACCGACAGCCCGACAAAGGCCAGCGCGACGACCCCGACCAGCGCGTAATGCACCAATATGTCGCCGGTCCAGATGAAGGTCCGGTGGATCATGCCCAGCACGAACAACACCCCCATCCGCCGCAGGTGCAGCGACGCGCCGTTCAGCCCGGCCTGATCGGCGCGCTGGAGGATCAGCAGCGTGGAGGCGCCGAACAGCAGCGAGAACAGCCCGCGCATCCGCCCGTTGACGAAGATCTCGGTCAACAGCCAGACCGCGATGTCGCCCGGTCCCGCATCGCCCCACGCCGCGGGATTGGAATAGGCCGGGTCGGGCAGCGCGAAGCCCGGCATGTTGGCGATCAGGATCGCCATCACCGCCACCCCGCGCAACGCATCGAGGGTCAACAGCCGCCCGCGATCGGTGGTCATGGCGGGCGAAAGGGGGGCGGGATCGGACAAGCACGGGCTCCGTTGCGGCCCGTCGGATTAGCTGGCGGCGCGCCGGATGCAACTGCTGGCGACCGCGAAGCATTGGCCAGGGATGGGATTATCGCCTCGCCTGACCGGACGCGCCTCCGCCCGCGCGCATCATTCGCCGCTGGCCTCGGCGTTTCTCCGCCGGGTCGAGCCCTTCTTCGCGGGAAGCGAGGTCACGGGCGGCCCGTTGCTGATCGCCACCATCCTGGCGCTGGTCCTGACCAATATCGGCACCGCTCACGCCTATGAGCGATTCTGGGACATGCCGGTGCGCATCGCCTTTGGCGACCGGGCGGTGTCGCATCGGCTGGCCGAATGGATCGACCATGCGCTGCTGCCGCTGTTCTTCGTCATCGTCGGCGCCGATGTGAAGCGCGAACTGGTCGACGGGGCCCTGTCGCAATGGCGAAGCGCGGCCTTCCCGCTGGCGGGGGCGATCGGGGGCATGGCGGTGCCGATCGGCCTGTATCTGCTGGTGGCGGGCGGGGGCGCGGCCCAGCCGGGCTGGGGCACGGTGATCACCACCGATACCGCCTTCGGCTTGGCCTTGATCGCGCTGTTCGCGACCAGCCTGCCGGTCGGCCTGCGCGCGCTGATGCTGGCATTCGCGGCGGTGGACGATGTCGGCGGGCTGCTGGTCATCGCCTTTGCCTATAGCGATGCGATCGATCCGATCGGACTTATCGTGGCGGGCGCGGCGCTGGCGGGGATCGTCGGGCTGCGACGGATCGGCTGGGTGTCCTCGGTGCCTTATGTCCTGCTCGCGCTGATCGTCTGGGGCGGGGTGCTCGAGTCGGGCATCCATGCGACCATCGCGGGCGTGCTGATCGGCCTGACCGTACCGGTCGCGCCGCGACTGGCCCAGGCGGCCTTTGCCGAGCGGGTCCAGCGCCGGGTGGACGAGTTCAAACATGCCCATGGCGCCGCCGAGCGGGCGGAGGATGACGAGGAGGAGCATCAACAGCGCGAGCGCGCCGAGGAGCGGCTGGGCTATCTTCAGGAAATGGCGTCGGCGACCCGCGTCGCCAGCAGCCGGTTGATCGAGGTGCTGACGCCCTGGGTCAATTATGTCGTGCTGCCGCTTTTCGCGCTGTCCAATGTGCGCATCCACCTGTCGGGCGATCTGCTGGCGATGGTGGCCAGCCCGCTCGTCATCGGCGTGGTGCTGGGGCTGGTCGTGGGCAAGCCACTGGGGTTTCTGGGCTTTACCTGGGCGGCCAGCGCGATCGGCCTTGCGCGGCGTCCCGATCGGGTGACGTGGCGGATGGTGACCGGGGTAGGGGCGCTGGCCGGGATCGGCTTTACCATCTCGCTGTTCATCGCCGGGCTGGCCTTTGGCGATGGCGAGATGCGCGAGGCGGCGTCGTTGGGGGTGCTGATCGCCTCGATCCTGGCGGCGGCGATCGGCTATGCGATCCTTCGCTCCTGCACGGGGCCCCGACCCATGGCCGGGGCCCCGCCGGAACCTTAGGCGAGGGCCGCGTCGGCGCCCATCAGCGCCGGGAAGAAGCCCTCATGCGCGCGGCGCAGGTCGTCCAGCGCGACGACGAAATCGCCATCCTCGCGCTCGAAGATCAGGCGGCTGCCCGCCGTGCGGCCGATCCGCTCGACCTCGACCCCGGCCTGATGCGCGTTCGCCAGGAAGTCGACCAGCGCGGTATCCTCGACCGTGGCGATATAGAGGCCCTGATCCTCGGCGAAGAGCTGGCGGCACGCCTCGCCCGTCTCCGGGAACTGGATCAGCGCGCCGATATTGCCCGCAAGCGCCATTTCCGCGACCGTCACTGCGATGCCGCCGTCCGACACGTCGTGCACGGCGGTCAGATGACCTGCGGTGATCGACTCGCGGACCAGGTCGCCGGTACGACGCTCGGCATCCAGGTCGATCGACGGCGGCGGACCCGCGTCGCGGCCCTCCAGCCCATGGACCTCGCGCAGCCACAGCGACTGGCCGATCTCACCCTTGGGCGTGCCGATCAGGACGATGACGTCGCCGGTGCCCTTGAACGCCACGGTCGCCGACTTGGACCAGTCGGCCATCAGGCCGACGCCGCCGATCGCCGGGGTCGGCAGGATCGCCGAGCCGCCGCCGGTCGCCTTCGACTCGTTGTAAAGCGAGACGTTGCCCGACACGATCGGGTAGTCGAGCGCGCGGCAGGCCTGGCTCATGCCCTCGAGGCAACCAACGATCTGGCCCATGATCTCGGGGCGCTGCGGATTGGCGAAGTTGAGGCAGTTGGTGATGGCGAGCGGCTTGGCGCCGACCGCCGTGATGTTGCGCCACGTCTCGACCACCGCCTGCATGCCGCCGGTGACCGGATCGGCATAGCAATAGCGCGGCGTGCAGTCGGTGCTCATCGCGAGCCCCTTCTGCGTGCCATGGACGCGGACCACGGCGGCGTCGCCGCCGGGGCGCTGCACCGTGTCGCCGCCGACCATATGGTCATACTGCTCCCAGATCCACCGGCGCGAGGCGATATCGGGCGAGCCCATCAGCTTGAGCAGGTCCGCCGCCGGGTCCTGGCAGCCGGGCGAGGTGATCGCGGCGGGAACCTCGGTCGGGACATGCGGACGGTCGTAGAGCGGCGCGTCGTCGGCCAGCGGCGCGAGCGGAATGTCGCAGACGATCTCGCCCTTGTGGCGCAGGACCATGCGGCCCGTCTCGGTGACGTGGCCGATGACCGCGAAGTCGAGTTCCCACTTGCGGAAGATCGCCTCGGCGAACGCCTCGCGACCGGGCTTCAGGACCATGAGCATCCGCTCCTGGCTCTCCGACAGCATCATTTCATAGGCCGTCATGCCCTCTTCGCGCTGGGGCACGTCGTCCATGATCAGCTCGATGCCGACGCCGCCCTTGGACGCCATCTCGACCGACGACGAGGTCAGGCCCGCCGCGCCCATGTCCTGGATCGCGACGATCGCGTCCGAGGCCATGAGTTCGAGGCACGCCTCGATCAACAGCTTTTCGGTGAAGGGGTCGCCGACCTGCACGGTCGGGCGCTTGGCCTCCGCATCCTCGCCGAAATCGGCCGAGGCCATGGTCGCGCCGTGGATGCCGTCGCGGCCCGTCTTCGACCCGACATAGACGATCGGATTGCCGACGCCGCTGGCGGCCGAATAGAAGATCTTGTCCTGATCGGCGACGCCGACGGTCATCGCATTGACCAGGATGTTGCCATCATAGGCCGGGTGGAAGTTCACTTCGCCGCCGACCGTCGGCACGCCGACGCAATTGCCATAGCCGCCGATGCCGTGCACCACGCCCGAGATCAGGTGGCGCATCTTGGGGTGATCGGGCCGCCCGAAGCGCAGCGCGTTCAGGTTCGCGACCGGCCGCGCGCCCATGGTGAACACGTCGCGCAGGATGCCGCCCACGCCCGTCGCCGCACCCTGATAGGGTTCGATATACGAGGGGTGGTTGTGGCTCTCCATCTTGAAGATGGCGGCCTGGCCGTCGCCGATGTCGATGACGCCCGCATTCTCGCCGGGACCGCAGATCACCTGGGGCCCTTCGGTGGGCAGCTTCTTCAGGTGGATGCGGCTGGACTTGTAGCTGCAATGCTCGGACCACATGACCGAGAAGATGCCGAGCTCCACGAGATTGGGCTCGCGGCCCAGCGCGTTCAGGACGCGCTGATATTCTTCTTCGGACAGGCCGTGGTCGGCGACGATCTGGGGCGTGATCTCGGTCATGGCCCGCGCCTTTAGCGAGGTGTCGCGGGTTCGTCACTATCGCTGTGTCGAATGATGTGCTGCTATCCGGTGAGACCAATTGCGGGGGGCTGAATCCGATGATCCTATCGATGCTGATGGGCGCGGCGCTGGCGGGGGCGCCAATGCCGCCCCGACCCGAGCGGGCGATGCTGGCGGAGGTTCGGCGTCTCTATCGCGGGGCGGGGGATCGGCTGTGGCCGGGATTCGGCAAGGTGCCGCTGGACCTGGTGCTGATCGGCGCGGATCGCGAGACCCTGTTCTGCCACGCGGCGGTCAAGGGCTTTACGGACGCCGGGCGCGACCCGCTGACGAAGTGCCATCTACAGGTCAGGCCTCGCCAGCTGAGCCCCGATCTTGCGGCGGCATATCCTGTGTTTCCCGGCGGCCAGAGCATCGCGATCGGCTATCCCGCGACGCTGGAGATGAGTCCAGCCTATTGGAAAGCCACGATACTCCACGAGGCGTTCCACCTCTATCAATCGCATTTGCCGGGCTATGCCCAGGCCGTGCAGGCTGTCGGCAGATCGCTGGGTTCGTCCGATGGCGGCTGGGTGCTCAACTATCCCTTTCCCTATGCCGATCCGAAGGTCGGGGAGGCCTTCCTCGCCATGGGGGAGGCGGGTCTCGCCTTTCTGACCGCCCCATCGACCGAGCAGCGCCTTGCGGCCAGAACGGTCTATGTCGCGGCGCGCGAGACGGCGCTGGCGCAGGTCAGCGCCGATGATCGGCTCTATTACGAATTTCAGGTCGGGCAGGAGGGCGTCGCACGCTGGACCGAACTGACGCTGGCGCGGCAGGGGGACGCTGCGATGCGCGCCGATGCGCTCGGCCGCTGGACGGGGCTGGCGACGAGCCTGAGGGCGATTCGCGAGCAGGGTTTCAAGACGTGGAAGCGCGGTGCGCTCTACGTCTATGGCGCGGTCGAGGCGGAGATGCTGGAACGCTCGGGTGTCGATTGGCGGCAGGCGTATCGCCGCCAGCCCTTCGGGCTTGGCGAACAACTGCGGCGGCTGGATTAACCCAGCCGCATCGCCACCGCGATCGCCACGCCCGACAGGGCCAGCGCGCCCGCGATCCAGCCCGCGCCGGTGCGGATCGCGGCCTCGACCCCGGTGGTCGAGACGGCGGGGGCCTCGCTTTCCAGCTTGCGGGTCGTCGCCCGGATCAGCCGGGGCAGGTCGTCGCCCAGCCGGTCCAGCTCCAGCGCCAGCGCCGCCGCGCGCCGCGTCCAGCGCTCGGGCGACAGCCGCGCCTCGACGATCCGGGCGCTTGCCCGGCGCAGCGCGGCGGACAGGTCGAAATCGGGCTGGATGCCGCTCAACACGCCGTCGATGGTGATCAGCGCCTTGAACAGCAGCAGCATGTCGGGTTGCAGGACGATCCGTTCCTCGCGAAGCACGGGGAAGATATCGGCCAGGATCGCCGCCAGCCGCAACGCGCCGCCGCCATGCCGCGCGACCAGCCGGTCGGCGACCGCCTGGAACCGTTCGGGGGCGATATCATCGGTTTGCGACCAGTGTCTCAGCGTCTCGGCGAGCAAGGTCGGGTCGCTGTTCGCGATGGACTGGGTAAAGGCGATCACCTCTTCGCGGCGACGCGGGCTGACATGGCCGATCTGGCCCAGATCGAGCAGCGCGATGCGGTTGCCCGGCAGGCATAGAAGGTTGCCCGGATGCGGGTCGCCATGAAAACGCCCGTTGATCAGCGTCATGTCGAGCACGATGTCCGCCCCCGCCGAGGCGATGGCGGCAGGATCGATTCCCGCCGCTTGCAGCATCGCGGCGTTGCGCGGCGGCACGCCCGCGATGAAGTCCATCACCAGCAGCGTTTCCGAACTGTGCGACCAGTGGATGACCGGCACGACCACGCGCAGTTCGTCCGCGAAATCCTCGCGCAGCCGGTCGGCGTTGCGGCCTTCGTTGGTGAAGTCCAGCTCTTCTAGGATGTCGCGGCCCAGCGCGCGGATCATCCGCATCGCGCCGTATCGACGCGCCTCGGCATTGGCCGCCTCGACCATCGCGGCGATCTGGGTCAGCAGACGAAGGTCGGCCTCCATGATGGCGCGGATGCCGGGACGGCGGATCTTCAGGACGACCTCGGTCCCGTCGTGGAGCGCCGCGCGGTGGACCTGCGCGATCGACGCGGCTGCCAGCGGTTCGGGATCGAACCGGGCAAAGGCGCTCTCGGGCGGCTCGCCCAGCGCCGCCTCGACCTGATCGCGCAACTGCGCGAACGGAAGGCGCGGCGCCTCGCTATGCAGCTTTTCGAGTTCGGCGATCCATTCGGGCGGCAACAGGTCGGCGCGGGTGGCGAGGATTTGGCCCAGCTTGACCCAGACCGGGCCCAGCGCCTCCATGGCTGCGCGCGTCCTTGCGGGCAGGTCGAAGGGCAGGGCATCCGGGTCCCGCCGCGCCGGGTCTAGCCCGATACGCGCCAGCAACACGTCCAGCCCGAAGCGCGAGGCGGTGGCGATCACCTCGGCCAGGCGGGCGCGGTCGCGTGCCGCAACCCGGATCGCGCCCAGCATGATCGGTTCAGCTATAAGGCGGCTGGGTGAAGCCCGCCGGGCTGAGCGTGAAGATCTCGCAGCCGTCTTCGGTGATGCCGATCGAATGCTCGAACTGTGCCGAGAGCGACCGGTCGCGCGTCACCGCCGTCCAGCCATCGTCGAGCAGTTTCACGTCGGGGCGGCCGATATTGATCATCGGCTCGATGGTGAAGATCATGCCGGGCTTCAGCTCGGGGCCGGTGCCGGGGCGACCGACATGGACGACCTCGGGCGCGTCATGGAACAACAGGCCCAGGCCATGGCCGCAGAAGTCGCGGACGACGCCGTAGCGATGCTTCTCGGCATGGCGCTGGATGGCGTTGGCCACATCGCCCATATGGTTGCCGGGCTTGGCCTGCTCGATGCCCAGCATCAGGCATTCATAGGTGACCTCGACCAGCTTGCGCGCCTTCAGCGGCACGTCGCCGATCAGGTACATGCGGCTGGTGTCGCCATGCCAGCCATCGACGATCGGGGTCACGTCGACATTGACGATATCGCCCGACTTCAGCGTCTTTTCGGACGGAATGCCGTGGCAGACGACATGGTTGATCGAGATGCAGGTCGAATGGGTATAGCCGCGATAGCCCAGCGTCGCGGGCACGCCGCCGCGTTCCAGGATGAACTGGTGGATCAGCCGGTCGATCTCGGCGGTGGCGACGCCCGGCACCATATGGGGCACGAGCATGTCCAGCGTCTCGGCGGCCAGGCGGCCCGCCTTGTGCATGCCATCGAACGCCTCGCGGCCCCACAGCTTGATCGCGCCGGTCCGCCCCTCGGGCGCGTTGGCGGAAACGGTCACATATTCGGTCATGGCCACGATATAGCGTGGCATCGCGGCTTTTGCGAGGCTATGTCCGGCACCATGCAAGCCGACCCCGCCTCCGAGCGTATCTGGACCGCCGCGCTGATCGTCATCGGCGACGAAATCCTCTCTGGCCGCACCCAGGACCGCAACATCGCGCAACTGGCGACATGGCTGAACGTGCAGGGCATCAGGCTGGCCGAGGTGCGGGTCGTCGCGGACCAGCCGGATGCCATCGCCGAGGCGGTCAACACGCTGCGCGCGCGCAACGACTATCTCTTCACCACCGGCGGGATCGGCCCGACGCATGACGACATCACGGTCGATGCGATCGCGGCGGCGCTGGGCGTGGCGGTGATCGAACATCCCGAGGCGCGGGCGATCCTGGAGGATTATTACACCACGCGCGGCGGCGTAACCCCGGCCCGCGCGCGGATGGCGCGGACGCCGGAGGGGGCCTCGCTGATCCCCAACCGCGTGTCGGGCGCGCCGGGCATCCGGATCGGCAATATCTTCATCATGGCGGGCGTGCCGCATATCACGGCGGGGATGCTCGATGCGCTGACCGGCACGCTGGAGGGCGGGCGGCCGGTCGTGTCGGGCACGGTCGGCTGCTGGGTGGGGGAGAGCGAGGTGGCCGATCTGCTCCGCGCGACTGAAAAGGCGCATGAGGGCGTCGCCATCGGCAGCTATCCCTTCTTCCGCGAAGGCCGGACCGGCGCCAATTTCGTCGTGCGCAGCCCCGACCCCGCGCTGATGGAGACGTGCCTGGCCGATCTGACCCGCGCGCTACAGGCGACGGGGCGCGACGTGGTGCCGGGCGGCATCTGACCCGGTGGCGGCGGCAATGCGCGGGAACGCACCCATTCTCGTCACGGGCGTGGCCGGGTTCATCGGTCACGCCACCGCTCACCGGCTGCTCGACCGCGGCGAGACGGTGGTCGGTGTCGACATCGTCAACGACTATTACGACCCGGCGCTGAAGCAGGCCCGGCTCGCGACCTTCGAGGGGCGGGAGGGCTTCGCGTTCCACCGGATGGACGTAGCCGATGCCGAGGCGGTCGCCGGTCTGGTCCGCGAACGGGGCGTCACCCGCGTCGTCCATCTCGCCGCGCAGGCGGGCGTTCGCTACAGCATCGCCAATCCCTTCGCCTATGAACGCTCCAACCTGGCCGGGCATCTGGCAGTGATGGAGGCGTGTCGCCATGCGCCCGGCTTCGTCCATCTCGTCTATGCCTCGTCCAGTTCGGTCTATGGCGACAAGCCGATGGGCGGGCAGGGGTTTCGCGAGGACGAACCCGCCGCAAGCCCCGTCTCGCTCTATGCCGCGACCAAGCGCGCCTGCGAGTTGATGAGCCAGTCCTATGCCGCGCTCTATGGCTTTCCGCAGACGGGATTGCGGTTCTTCACCGTCTATGGCCCCTGGGGGCGGCCCGACATGGCCTATTTCTCGTTCACCGACCGGATCATGGCGGGCCAGCCGATCGAGGTTTACGGGGAAGGGCGGATGGCGCGCGACTTCACCTATATCGACGACATCGTCGACGGCATTGTCGGCGCGCTAGACCGTCCGCCCGAGACGGGGGGACACCGCATATTGAATATCGGCGGCAGCCATCCGGTCGGCCTGATGGAGATGATCGCGACGCTGGAACACGCGCTGGACCGCGAGGCGGTGAAGATCATGAAGCCGATGCAGCCGGGGGACGTGACGGCGACCTATGCCGATGTCTCGCGGCTCCACGCGCTGACGGGATATGCCCCGCGCGTCCGATTGCAGGAGGGACTCGGCCGCTTCGCCGACTGGTATCGCGGCTATTTCCGGGTCTGATCGATTGCCGGTCCGGCAGCATCCTGCCGAAATCCGGCAATGTCAGTGCCGATTTAAAGCATTTGGAAACGAATTTCGTCCTATACGCGCAACGGACCGTCGACGGGGCGGTGAGCGTGAGGAAGAGATAGCGTGGGCATCCCCGAGAATATCGCGTGGCAGGACCCGACCGAGCGTCGCGAGGAAGTCCGCGTCCCGATCCAGCGCGAAGGCACCGTCCGCGTCGCCGACGACGGCGATTCGCTGCCCATCCTGATCTCGAACCTCCATCGCGAGGGCTGTCGGATCGACGGCTCGGTAGAGCTTTCGGTCAACCAGACCGTGATGATCGGCATTCCCGGCATCGGCCTGCGCGAGGCGCGGGTGAAATGGAAGAATGACGGGGCATATGGCGCCTGTTTCCTCCGCCCGCTGCCTGCGGGCAGCGTCGGCTCCGCGCTGGCCGACAATGTCCATGCGCTGGCGGGGGCGCCGTCGCCCGTGTCGCATGCCCAGGTCCGAATCATGCCGATCGCCAGCCGTGGCGAATCGGTCGAGGAAAAATGGTCGCCCCGCGCCCGTTTCGCGCTGTTCGTCGCGATGACCTTCGTCGGCGGCACGATGATGGTCTCGCTCGCCGATCTGCTCCTCAGCTGAGCTATTGCCGTTCGAAGCGCGGCGCGGTGGCCTTCGCCGCGCCGAGTGCGATCACGACCGGGCGATAGCCGACCGGCACCGCCGCGCCCTGACCCGCTTGCCCGCAGATCGGGCGATAGCGCACCGACCCCGAGAATTTCAGCACGAGCCGATCGTCCGGCGCGTCGGTCCAGACGATCATCTTCGAACCCTCCGCCCCGTCGACGCGCAGGGCAGTGATGCCCGGCTGCGACCGGTCCACCCGCCAGGCCTTGCCCGCGGACGCCAGCGCCGTCGCCTCGCGCACCGCACAGGCGGCGGGCTTAGGGCGATAGTCATAGGTGTAGAGGCCGAAATTATCCTCCATCTCGCTCGGCCGCCGTCCCTGATCCTTCAGCTGATAGACCCAGACGCCGCCCATCCAGGGCGTCGCGGCCGACCATAGCAGGAATTGCGCGACATTGTCCGCCGCGCGCTCGGGCGCGATATCGCCGCATGGGCCGCCCGTGGTGGTCGGCCAGCCCAGCTCGGTGACATAGATGGGCAGCGCATGGCCGTCGGTCGTCGGCAGCGCGCGGTGCAGCGCCTCGATCTGGCCGATCGCATCGGCGCCGGTCCGCTTCGCCACCGGCTCGCACTGGTTGTAATAATGGACCGACAGCGCGCTCGCCCCGGCCAGCCCGCCATTGGCGGCAACCGAGCGGACCCAGGCCCAGCCCTTGTCCTCGCCCGCCGCGCCGACCAGGATCATGGCCTTGGGATCGACCGCGCGGATCGCGCGCGTCGCCTGATTGGCGAGCCGGGCATAGTTGATACCCGAACGCGGATCGTCGGCGGTGCCCGCCCCGCGCAGCATTCCGCGCTCGGGCGCGGCGTTCAGATTCCACTCGTTCCAGATTTCATAAAGCGGCTGGCGCGCTTCGGTGACACGCACGGCGTCCTGATTGAAGGCGGCAAAGGCACGCCGCGCCGTATCGGATACCGGCGCCTTGCCGCCATCGACGGCGGGGTGGGTATAGGTGAGGATCCACAGCGGCCGCGCGCGGGTGGCGGCGACCATCGCCTGTTGCCGGGGCGAGATGTCGCCGGGAACCGCCAGCCCCTTCTGCTTGAAGGCGACCCAGGGGATGTCGTCGCGGAACGAGGCGACACCCAGCTCGTCGATCGCCCTGGCGGTGGGGGCGGGTTCGTAGCCGAATTGGCCGCCGATCCCGAAATGCACGCCCACCCCGACGATCAGTGGCGTGGCGCGTCTGGTCAGCGGACCATCGGGCAGCGTGCCCGCCGCCTGTCCCGAGCAGGCGGACTGGGTCCCGACCAGCAGGGTGGCGCAGGCCAGCACACGGCCGCCGAGCCGAACCAGCGATGCGGGGGATGATCGTCGTTTCACGTGGTGTCTCCCTCGTTGTCCAACGGCGCCCCCCGGCGCGACCGGCTTTCCCGTCAATAGGCGTTCTTGTGCACCAGAACCGCGGCCGTGCGGAACAGGATCGAGATGTCCCGTGCCAGGCTCCAGCCGTGCAGATATTCCAGATCGGCACGCAGGCGGTTCTTGAGGTCGACGTCGCGGTGCGTCGCGCCCCGGAAGCCGCGCACCTGCGCCAGTCCGGTGATCCCGGGCTTCAGCGCGTGGCGCTGCCAATATTGGCGGTCGACCTCCCAGAATAGCTGGTCCCCGGCGAGCGAACCCAGCGCGTGCGGACGCGGCCCGACCAGGCTCATGTCGCCCAGCAGGACGTTCAGCAGCTGCGGCAGTTCGTCGATGCTGGTCTTGCGGATGAAGCCGCCGACGCGGGTGATCCGCTTGTCGTCGCGCGAGGCGGAGGTGTTGCCCTTGGCATCGCTGCTCTCGACCCGCATCGAGCGGAATTTCAGGATGTGGAAGATACGGTTGCCGCGCCCGATCCGTTCCTGCCGGAACAGCACGGGCCCCGGCGAGTCGAGCTTCACCGCCAGCGCGATCAGCAGCAGCATCGGGGTCAGCGCGATGACCAGCGGCACGGTGATCAGCAGATCGAGCATGCGCTTCTTGAACATGTCGCGATAGCTGAGCGGCCCCTGCGCCACGACCAAGGTCTGGCGGCCCTTGAAATCGGTCAGCCCAAGCACGCCGAGCGAGCCGAAGCCGGGGATCAGGATCTCGCCGTCCACCGCCGCGCCGCGCAGCAGCAGCGCCCAGTCATGCTGGCGATTGGGGGCGCAGCGGACGACCACGCGCTCATATTTCGCCAGAAGCTCGGCCAGGCGGTGGAGCATATAGGGGTTTTCGAGATCGGGCTCGACCCCCGCCTCCTTGGAGAAGACGGTGTCGCACAGTTGCGGCTCGGACCATTCCTCGCGCGTCTTGTCGTCGACGATCAGCAGCTCGGCGACCAGCTTGGGCGCGGCGGTCGGGCGGACCATGATGACCAGCGTCATGCGCATCGCCGCCATGAAGACCGCGCTGCTCGCCATGCCGATCGCCAGCGCGACGCGCGACAGTTCGGGCCCGGCCTTGAAGAAGAAGATCAGCGTCATCGCCGCGAAGAAGGTGATCGCCAGCGGCGTCAGCGACCGGCGCAGCGAGATCGTGCCGCTGGTCAGGGCGTCGCGGCCATAGGCCTCGCTGTTGAACGCGATGATCAGGTAGATGGGCAGGATCGGATAGGCCAGGTCGATGCCGCTGAACGACAGCCACTGGCCGTCGCGGAACAGGCTGGCCACCAGAAAGCCAAGGCTGATCGCGATCACGTCGATCATCATCAGCGCGACATACAGCCGGATGCGGACGTTCCGCCGGTGGATAGCCCCGGCGA
This sequence comes from Sphingomonas sp. SORGH_AS_0870, assembly GCF_031453175.1. NCBI lineage: Bacteria > Pseudomonadati > Pseudomonadota > Alphaproteobacteria > Sphingomonadales > Sphingomonadaceae > Sphingomonas > Sphingomonas sp. SORGH_AS_0870. Next base: position 2,740,426 of record NZ_JAVIYW010000002.1, on the reverse strand, counting down.
GCGACATTTCATCCGTCAGCGCTGTCGCGAAACTCATCGTATTCTGATTTCCCATAGCCGGCATAAGGACGCTCCGCCGCTGTCCAGGCATGTGATGGCTAGCCCGGTTCATCCGGGCCAGCAATCTGCTTTCGCACCTGCAACATAGCTGTTACGACCGTTCAACAGATTATGAGCACGGGGTACCGACAGCTCTCTGAAAACCCGGTCCGGGTCGTATCAAATGGAACCAAGTCATGACGAAGATCTACGTGAACGGCCGGTTCCTCGGCCGGACGATGACCGGGGTCGAACGCTTCGCCTTCATGGTGCTGGACCGCGTCCATGCGCGGATCGTTTCGGGCGCGGAGCCCGCGCGATGGACGCTCCTCCTGCCGCCAGGGGTTGAAAAGCCTGTGCAATGGACTGGTTTTGCGGCAAAAAACGTCGGAAGCCGGGGCGGCCATTTCTGGGAGCAGGCGACGCTGCCGGGGGCGGCGCGGGACGGGGTGCTGGTCAATCTGTGCAATTCGGGGCCGGTGCTGCCACGTCGGTCGCTGACCGTCATTCACGACGCGCTTGTCTATGACATGCCGGGCAATTTTTCGCGCCCGTACCGGTTGCTTCACCAGAGTTTGGGGTGGCTTCTGTCCCGTCGATCCCATCTTGGGACGGTTTCGATGTTCTCTCGCGACAGATTGTCGGCGGTGCTCAAGGTTCCGGCGGATGCCATCCCGGTCATCCCCAATGCCGCCGATCATATCGACGCGATCGCCCCCGACGACACGGTGATGAACGCGCTCGACGTCGAGCGCGGCCGCTATCTGCTGTTCGTCGGATCCTTCGCGCCCAACAAGAACCTGCCGCGCGCTCTGGAGGCGTTCGCGCGGATCCGGCGGCCCGAGGACCGGCTGGTTCTGGTCGGCGCGGCGGTGCGGTCCTTCGCGCAGAACGGGCTGGGCGACGAGCCGCCCGAGGGCGTCGTGCTGCCCGGCCGGATCAGCGATGCGGCGCTCATGAGCCTTTATCGCTCGGCGCGGGCGCTGGTCTTTCCCAGCCTTTACGAAGGGTTCGGCATCCCGCCTCTGGAGGCGATGCGGTTCGGCCGCCCGGTGATCGCGGGCGACATTCCCCCGGTGCGCGAGGTGTGCGGCGACGCCGCGCTCTATTGCGATCCAAAGTCGGTCGAAGCGATCGCGACGGCGATGCAGACGATGCTGCGCGACGATGCCGTGCATGCCGATCTGGCTGGCAAAGTCAGCGCGCGCAGTCGGCAGTTCAGCTGGGATGCCAGCGCCGATGCCCTGCTGCGCGCGCTGAAGGCGGTCTAGGCCGCCGTCACCCGGCGGCGAAGCCCCATCTGCCGGACGATCACCGTCGCATTGCCCGCCGCCAGCGCGGAGACGCGAAGCGTCGCGATCAGATAGGGATAGGGGCCGCTCGACGCCGGGACGATGGCGGGGCGGGTGCGCAGGGTCAACAGCGCGGGGTCGTTGATCCCCTGATCGTTGGCGCCGTTCGGATTGCTCATGTCCTGCGACCCGAAGGCCGTGCCGTTGGAGCCCATGCTGGCCCCCGCCAGTTCCAGGGTGATCGACTGGAGCGAGGCGGGAGCGGCGACCAGTTCGACGAGTGCGAAGCCCTCCAGTTCGTCGCCCGGCCGCAGACTGGCGTGATATTGCCCGCCGACCGTGCCGGGCAAGGTCTGCTCCAGCCGGAAATGACCCGCGCCGCCAAAGCTGATCGCGGCCTGAACCCCGTTGCCGATGCCGTCGGGATTGGCGACGTTCGACAGCGTGGCCGAGCCGCCGCCGCTGCTCATCGCGGCGGTCCAGCCCGAGGGCGCATCGCCCGTCACCCCATTGCCCGCCGTCCCGCCGGTCGTCGTGGTGAACAGATGGTTGGTCAGAATCTGGCGACGGCCATTGGCGGGCGTGTCGATGACCCCGCTCGACAGGACCGGGCGCGGCGGCACGATCCGCGCGAGCAGCGCCGCCAGGCTCTTGCCGTGCCAATAGGCCCCGCGCGCATTCATATGGATGCCGTCATAGGAATAGCCCGAGCGAAAGGTCGGCGTCGTCGCCCCGGCCTGCATCACCACGGGATAGGCGTCATGGACATGGATGCCGGGCGTCCGTTCGGCATAGTCGGCGATCAGGTGACGCAGCTGGACCAGCGCCGCGATCTTCTCTCCGCTGGTCAGGCTCGATCCGCCGACCTCATTCTCCAGGACCACGGTCATTCCGGCGGCGTAGGCGGTATCGGCGATCAGCCTCAGGTCCCGCATCGTGACGGCAGCGACCGTGTCGATCGTCACCGTCTCGCCGGTGACCGCGTGATTATAGGTAAATCCCGTCGCGACTTGGCCGATATTGTTGATACCGCCCTGCACATAGAGCAGCCCCGCGCCGGTCGCGATCGCGGCGGGCAGCCGCGCCAGCATCTGGTCGGTCCGGTCGCCGCTGACGCCGAACGTGTCCCCGATCGTCATATTATGGCCGAGCAGCGCATTGGCCCAGTTGATCGGCGACCGCGCGCAGCGGTTGCGGCGGCCGAAGTCGAGATAGATGATCGCCACCCGGCTGTCGCCGAGCGCCGTCAGCTGCTTGGTCAGCCGCCGGTCGGGGCTGACATTCAGTCGGGCCAGCCGCGACAGGCCGACCCCGATGCTGCCAGAGGCATATCCCATCGCTCAGGCCTCCGCGATCAGGTTGGCGGCGGTGGTGCCGGTGGCGCGGACATAGGCGGCGTGCACCGCGATGTAGCTGGCGTCGGGCAGGTTGCGATAGGTGACGTCGACCGCGCCATCGATCCCGCGAAGCGTCACGTCGCCGCCGATGCCGACGTAAATGCCCTTGGGGATCTGCGGCAGGGGCTGGGTATCGCTGGGCGTGACGGGGAAGGGCGCGCGCGAGGGGCTGTTCACCGTGTCGATGATGCTGCGTGGATCGGCCATGCAAAGACTCTCCCATTGGGGCGGACGGGATCGTCCGCTCCATGGTTGTTCCAGTTATGTTCCATTTTTCGTGTAGGACAGCGAAATTTTCGCGAGGCTCGTCCGTGACGGTGCGTTTCAGCCCGACTTCGCCATGCTGCGCCGCAAAATGGTACAGCCTGCCCCGGTCGCGACCGCTATACCCTTTCGATCCAACCCGCTACGCAGCGGTGTTGTCTCCACGTCGATGCCATCAAGAGGATCAAGGTGAACGGATTTCTACGATCGGTCTGCCGCGACCTTCACCGCTATGCCCATTTCGAGCAGACGCGGCCGTCATTCGCCTTTGCGGTTCGCATGGTGCTACTGACCCAGGGGTTCCAGTTCGTGCTGGCGCGCCGCATCCAGGATCTGATCGTACGGATTCCGGTCGCCGGGCGGCCGCTGCGCCGGGTCTGGTGGTGGTGGACCTGTCGCCGCTTCGGCGCGGAGATCGCGATCGGTGCGACGGTGGGCGACGGGCTCTATATCCCGCACCCCTATGGCATCGTGGTGGGCGTCTGCACCATCGGCGAGGATGTCGCGATCCTTCAGAACGTCACCATCGGCGCGCGCGGGCCCGAAGCGCCCAGCCAGGCGGTGATCGGGCGGGGCAGCTACCTGTCGGCCGGATCGGTGCTGGTCGGTGCGATCACGCTGGGGGAGGGCGCGGTGATCGGCGCGAACGCGGTGGTCCTGACCGATGTGCCCGCCCGCGCCACCGCCGTGGGCATTCCCGCCCGGATCATCACGCGCGGCTGACGCCTTCGCCTCGCCCGCCGACTTTCCAGAGGATTACCCCATGCGCATCCTGAGCATCACGGCCTTCTATACCCCTTTCGTCATCGGCGGCGCGGAGATGTGCGCGCAGAACCTGACCGACTGGTTCGTCGCCAACGGGCATGAGGCGGCGGTGCTGACCGCCGCGCCGACCCCGGCGGACGAGCAATGGGGCGCGGACAAGGACGGCTACAAGGTCTATCGCGTCAGCACGCCGCACCTCTATCCGGTCGCCGCGACCAACCAGCAACCGGGCTGGAAGAAGCCGATCTGGCACATGCAGGACATTCTCGATCCCCGCAACGAGGCGGTGTTCGACCGGGTGATCGCCGAGTTCAAGCCCGACTTCATCCATATCCACTGGATCCAGGGGCTGGGCTATAATGGGCTGAAGGTCATTGCCCGGCACGGCATCCCGACCGCGATCACGCTGCATGATCTGGCGCTGGCCTGCGTCCGCACGACGATGTTCCGCGGCATCGACGAATGCGCCGGGCAATGCGGGACGTGCAAGTTCAGCGCGAAGGTCAAGATGGGCTATCTGCGCCAGCTGCCCCGCCTGGGCTTCATCTCGCCGTCTCAGGCCAATCTGGACCGTGTGGCCGAGCTGTTGCCGATCGACGATTACCCGAAGTTCCACATCCTTAACCCCAACCGCTATCCGGCCCCGACGGTGCTGCATTCGCCGCAGGCCAGGACCCGGCTGCTCTTCGTCGGGCGTCTGGAGGAAACGAAGGGAATCAACTTCCTGCTCGGCATCCTCGACACGTTGTCGAAGGATTTCGATTTCCATCTGACCGTGCTGGGCAAGGGCCCCGAGGAACCGCGCCTGCGCGAGCAATATGGCCATCACGACTGGCTGGAGCTGAAGGGCCATGTCCCGCAGCAGGAGGTGTCGGACATCATGGCGACCAGCGACCTGTTGATCACGCCGTCGCTCTGGGCGGAGAATTCGCCCGGCGTGGTGATCCAGGCTCTGGCCAACGGCCTGCCGGTGATGGGCAGCGACAAGGGCGGCCTGCCCGAGCTGATCCAGCCGGGCGAGAACGGCATGCTGGTGCCGCCGGGCGACGAGGCGCTGTGGCGCGCGGCGATCACCGATGTGCTGCGCCACCCCGAAAAGATGGCGGCGCTGCGCGAAAGCACGATCCGCTCGGCCGACCGTTTCGACTATGACCGGCTGGGCCGAGAGATCATGGCAGCGCTGGAACACATCGCCGCGCAACCGGCCCGCGCAGCCTGATCGCTCAGGAGCGCGGGGCCGCGGGTCAGAGCAGCCGGGCGTTGACCCCCAGTCGGCTGACGCCGGGTACGTCGATGACGACCGGCATCTCGCCGACCGTGACGGTACGGTCGGCCGTCCCCGCCGTCGCCGACTGGCAGAGCGTGCGCGTGGAATAGGCCGCGGTGCCGCCCACGGTCAGGCGGCCGGTCCGCCCGGCTAGGCTGCTCCACGCGATGACCTGAAGCCCCTGCGGCGTCGCCGCGCGAACCACGGTCAGGCCCGATCCGACCTGTTGCACCGACATGGCGGTGGCGTTGCGGACGATCTGTGCCGCTTCGCTGAAACCGCACAGCGCGGGCTTGGCGTTGCCCGCCGCGTCGTACAGCCCGAAATGATGCTCCAGATCGTTGGCGTTGGTGCCCGAGTCCTTCAGTTCGTAGATCCAGCTTCCCGCGACCCAGGGCAGGGCGGCGGTGTGGAGCAGGAATTGCGGCACGCTGGTCGCGACGACCGAGCTCGCCACCGAACAGGACAGCGATCCGCCCGGCCAGCCCCATTCGGAGATGTAGATGGGCGGCGTCTGCCCGCCGGTGACCGATGCCAGACGGGTCTGAAGCTGATAGAGGCGCGCGATCGCCGCCGTCGCGGTGCGCAGGTCGGTGCGTTCGCACTGGTTGTAGAGGTGGACCGACACCCCGTCCGCCCGTTTGGCCGCGCCGCGTGCGACCGCATCGGCGATCCAGTCCCAGCTGGGGTCGCTGCCGCCCGCGCCGACGATCACCTTGGTATCGGGCGTGCTGTCCTTGATCGCGGCGACGGTGTCGCTGGCCAGCGCTGCATAATAGCGCGCCGCGCGGACATCGCCTTCCTCGCCCGCGGTCATCAGCATCGGCTTGTCGGGCGCGGCGGTGACGTTCCACTCGTTCCAGATCTCGTACATCGCATTGCGGCCCGCCGTTGCCGCGACGGCGCGCTTGGCGAAGGCGACGAAGGCCGCGCGACCGGCGGCGCTGATCGGGGGCCAGCTTTCGGGGATGAAGGGATTGCCGTTGGTCAGGATGAACATCGGTCGCGCGCTGGTCTGCTTCAGGAAGCCGCTGATCGCGGGCGCCAGGTGCGAACCGTTGACGTCCCAGTCGGGCGCGAAGTCGTTCCAGAAGATGTCGTCGCGAAACGCGGTGACATTGGCCGCCTTCATCCACTGGGTGGTGGTGGCCGCGTCATAGCCGGACTTGCTGGCATAGGCGAAATGGGTCGCCACCCCGATCTCATAGGGCGTCGACCGGGCGGACAGGTCCCCGGCACCGAAGATGATGGCGGTAGCGCCCGGATCGCTGGCCAGCGCGGTGGCGTCCGCCGAGGCGGAGCCGGTCGGCGTCGGGGTGGCGGTCGGTGTCGGCGTCGGTGTCGGGCCCGTGACCACGCTCACCGCGCCCGATGACGTGGAACCGCCCCCGCCGCCGCACGCGGCCATCAGGGGAAGGAGGAGCAGAGCAAAATGGGCACGCATGACAAAGCCTTGCTAGGTTTCATCACCTTGTAGGCAGAGCATGATGCAGGGTGGTTAAGTCTACTGGTTAATGCCGGATTCACCGGGATTTTGCCATTATCGGGAAAATCGATTTGGTTCCCTGTCGAGGAGATAATTTCGACCTGTCCCATTTTTGCCGCGTTGCAACAAAACCGCCCCTTTTGGGACAGTGCTCGGGCTTGACCGGTGATAGGGGAAAGGGCACCGCAGGTCGTTGTTGGTTGGGTAAACGTAACGAGGGCACGAGCAGGATGCTGCAAAGCGGTGACATTTTGCGGCTGCCATCACGGCCTGTCTGCATGGGATTTGCCGCGATCGCCTTATGGTGCGTCGGCGGTGCCGCCCATGCGCAGGACGAGCGGCTGGGCGTTCCCCTGGTGCCGGTCCTGCCGGTCGCGCGGCCGGTCGTCGCCGATCCCGGCCTGTCGTTAACCACCTCGGCCGAAGCGGCCTATGACGACAATATCTTCCGCACCAATTCGCGGCGGACGCCGTCGGTGGACGACTTCATCCTGACGCCGGGCGTGCGCGGCGTATATTGGCGGCAGGTCGGGTTGAACGACGTGCGGGTCGATGCCGATCTGGCCTATAGCTTCTTCACGCTGAACCCGGATCGAAGCCGGGGTCGCGCCGACCTGCATGGCAGCGGGACGTTCCGGGTCGCGGGCGTATGCCAGATCCAGCCCGATGCGCGCATCCTGCGGCAGCAATCGGACTATGGCGACATCAACGCGGCGCGCGACAATTTCCAGACGGTCAGCAATCTGTCGCTTCGCGTCAGCTGCCCGCGCACCGTCGGCTTCTATCCCGTGGCGGACATCAGCCGCCGGACGACGACGAATAGCACCGCCTTCGACTTTGCCGACCTGCGCAGCGTCTCGCTGCTGGGCGGCATCGGCTATAGCCGCCCGAGCATCGGTCAGGCGGTGCTCTATTATCGCCATTTGAACAGCGAGCGTCCGACGATCAACGTCACCAACCGGGCCGAGCAGGTCGGGGTGACCTTCCACCGCGCGGTGGTCAGCCGTGTGACGCTGGACCTGGACCTCAGCTACCTCGATGTGACGTCGCGCGGGGCGAATGTGCGGCCCTATCGCGGGCCGGGCTGGGACGCCAAGCTCGAACTCAAGCCGGTTCCCGCCGCCTCCTTCTCGATCGAGACGGAGCGCCGGATCGTCAACGACTCGCTGGTCCCGGCCGGTTTCGCCGTGCAGACCGATGTCCAGCTGGCGAGCGAGCTGCGCTTTGCCGAGCGGACGCGCTTTCGGGCCGGTGCCATATTGGGGCATCGCAACTTTCGGGGCGACCCGCTCGTCATTGCCTCGCCCTTCGCGAAGGACGATTTTCAGTCCTACTCGCTGGGCGTGACACGCCAGCTCGGCGAGCGTCTGAACCTGAACCTGGACGGGCAGTATAGCAATCGCAACACGGATACGGGTGTGAACGAATATCACTTCACCCGCCTAGTTGCCGGAGTTTCCTATCGTTTCTGATCGGTCCTCCCGGACCGGCCGGATATCGCGCGAATAGCATGAGGACGAAAAATGCGCCGTAAGCATAAGCTATTGCTGGCCATGGTCGTGCTGACGCCGGGCATGGCGTCGGCCCAGCAGGGTGTCGCGCCCGCCCCCGTGCGGACGGCCCCGCTGCCGACCCCGGGCGTGCGCCCGGTCGATACCGCCGTCAGCGCCTATGTGCTGGGTCCGGACGACGAGATCGAGATGAAGGTCTTCGGGCAGGACAATATGTCGCTCAAGACCCGTATCCGCGCCGACGGCACGATCACCGCGCCGTTCCTGGGCAATATCCAGGCGGCTGGGCGGACCACCGCGCAACTCGCCCAGCAGCTTAGCGAGGCCTATCTGCGCGGCGGCTATCTCAGCCGTCCGTCGATCAACATCGAAGTCACCAACTATGCCAGCAAGAGCGCGACGGTGCTCGGCTCGGTCGGGCAGGCGGGCCTGTATCCGCTCGATCGCCCCTATACGGTGGCGGCGATGGTCGCGCGTGCGGGCGGCCCGCGCGCGGACGGGGCCAATACGGTGATCCTGACCCCGATGGGCGGCCAGCCCGAGCGCATCTCGCTGGCCGATGTCAGCGGCGGCGCGGCGCGGCTGGTCCAGCCGGGCGACACGCTGTTCGTGCCGGTCGCCGAGCAGGTCTATGTCTATGGCCAGGTCGAGAAGGGCGGCGGCTTCCCGGTCCAGCCGGGCATGACCTTCCGTCAGGCCCTGGCGCTGGCCGGCGGACCGACGCTGGCGGGCTCGACCAAGCGGATCGAAGTGCGCCGCGGCGGCAAGGTCCTGCCCAAGGCGACGCTCGACGACGTGGTCCAGCCCGAGGACGTGCTGGTCATCAAGGAAAAATGGTTCTGATCCTGGGGCCGTGGAACCCGGTAATGGCGTTGGGAGTGGCGTAGATGGGGTTCAAGACATGGCTGGCCGCGATCAAGGCGTGGCTGATGGGGGGCACGGCGGAAGCGGCCACCGGCTTGCCGCGCCCGGTAACGGGTGAGCGGCCGATGGCCCGCGTGCCGGTCGACGGCTCGGTGCGGTCGCCGGTGCCGGTCGCTCCGGCCTTCGCCGCGCCTGCGCCCGCTCCGTCGGGGTCAGCGCGTGCGCGGATCCATGCCGCGTTCGACACCGGCATGCCGGTCGAAAGCCGCGCCGGGCTGGCGGGGCGTTCCGAAGAGCTGAACCGTCTGGTCGAGGCGGTCATCGAAAATGGCAAGCACGGCATCGTCTTCGGCGCGCGCGGCTCGGGCAAGACGTCGCTGTCGCGCGTGTTCGGCGATCTAGCGGACGAGAAGGGGGCGGTGGTCTTCTATAATCTCGCCAGCGGTGACCTGAGCTTCTCCGAGCTGTATCGACCCTATCTCACCGAATTGGCGACCATTCCCGGCGGCGGATTGCGGCGCGGCGACATCGCGCCGCTGCTCGATGCGCCGTTCGACGCGCGCGCGCTGGCCAGCATCCTGGCGGAGCGGGTGCGTCGGCCGGTCATCCTGGTGCTCGACGAATTCGATCGCGTGGAGTCCGCCGCGACCAAGTCCGAGGTCGCGGCGCTGATGAAGCTGCTGACCGATATGCGCGCCACGACGCGGGTCGTGACGGTCGGCATCGCCGCCAATGTCGAGGATCTGATCCAGGGCCATCCCTCGCTGCGCCGCCACATGGTGTCGGTGCCGGTCGGCGGGATCGGCGCGGAGTCGCTCAAGGACCTGTTCGTGCGCTGCTGCACGCAGGCGGGGTTGACGGTCGAGGACGGCGCGGCGAGCGAGGTCGCGTCGGCGGCCTATGGCTCGCCCTATCACCTGCGGCTTTTCGGCCTGAACTGCGCGCTGGCCGCCGAGAAGGCGGGCGTGAGCCGGATCGATCGCGAGATCGTGCGCATCGGGTTCGGCAAGGCCTTTGCGGACTGGCGAATGCTCAGCGCCACGACGGCGGACCTGCTGGTGCGATGCGCCCAGCTGCCGACCGGGCACCGCTTCGTGATCGCGCTGATCGCCTATGCGGCGGCGATGCGCACGCGGGTCGACCAGGCTGAGATCAGCGCGCTGGCGATCGGCGACGGCTCGCTTGACCCGGCGGTCGTCCAGGCCGCGTTCGACATGCTCCGTCCCATCTTGCGGCCCAGCGCGATCGACGGCCAATATCTGTTCGACGACGCGCTCGCGCCGCAATTCTACCTCCTGCTGCACAGCGGCAGGATTGATCCGCAACCGGCCGACCAGGGCCTGCGCTCCGACCTGCGAGCGTTCCTGGAGCAGGGAGGGCCCATGGCATGACCAGTTTTTCCGATCTCATAGTAGCGATACGCCACCGTGGACGTCTCGCGATCGTTGTGGGTGCTTTGGTATTCGCGGTGGTTGCGGTACTCGGCTTCTTGCAACCGCGGGCCTACACAGCCGGTTCTTCGATTCTGATCGATCTGGCCCAGCGGGATCCGACATCCGAGGGGCGCCAGACGGCCGAAACAAGTTCGTCGGTGATCGACACGGTCATCGGCACGCAGCTCGACATCATCCGTAGCGGCGCGGTGCTCGAAGAAGTCGCACGTCGTGCGCCGCCATCGGCACTCACGAAGTCGAGTGAAGGAACGAGCGAAAGCCGGATGCAGCGCGCGGTCAATATTCTCCGTCGCAATCTTAAAGTGGACGCCGACAAGGGCAGCAATGTCATTCAGCTGAGCTACACCGCGCCCTCGCCGCAGGAAGCTGCAAACACGCTGAACGCAATCACCGACGTGTTTCTGAACAAGCAGGTCACGTTGCGCAGCGTCGCTGCACGCGAAAATGCCAAATGGTATAATGCCCGTACGGCGGAGGTGCGTGGTCGGTTGGAAGAGGCGCAGCGTAAGCTGTCGGACTTCCAGCGCCAGCACGGCATCGTGGGTGTGAACCGCATGGACCTCGAGGCGGAAAAGGCGCGCAGCTTGTCGACCGAATTGGTCGCCGCGCAGGCTGCGGCTGCTGCCGCCCGTTCCAAATCGGGTTCGGCCGCACAGCCGGAGGTCGCTCAGTCGACCATCGTACAGGACCTGCAGAAGGAGATCGGCATTCAGGCCGGTCGCGTGGCCGAGTTGTCCAAGACACTGGGGCCCAACCATCCGGACATGGTCGCCGCCAATGCGCAGTTGAATGCGTTGCGCAGCCAGTTGGGTAGCGCACGATCGGTGCAGGCCCAGGCGCTGACCGCGGCCAGTTCCGCCGCCGCGCAGCGTGAGGCAAGCCTGCGTGCCGATCTCGCGCAGCAACAGGCCCGCATGGTTGCGCTGTCCAGCGTGCAGGACGATTTGAACGTGCTCCAGCGGGATGTGGATGCCGCGCGTCAGACCTATGACACGGTCCGCCAGCGTTTTAACGAGGCGACGTTGCAGAGCGAAATTTCCCGCGCCAATGCCAGCAGCCTCGATCCGGCCGAACCGCCGCTCCTGCCGTCCAAGCCCAATCTGGTACTGTGGCTGGTCGCGGCGATCGTTCTTGGAGCCGGTGCCGGATTGGCTGCCGCCTTGGGAACCGAAATGCTCCGGCCGCGGCTGCGCACGCCGGGGGGCACGTCGCAGTCGCTCGATCTGGACGTGCTGGCGGATATGACCGACTTGCGGTCGACGCAAAATAGCGGCTGGGCCGCAAACCGGGAGGTAATGGCGTGAGGCTCCGTTCGAGCGCGAATTCCGCGCAGTCCTATGCCGAGGCTGAGGCGCTGCAGGGGCGGGCGACAGGGCAGGGGATCGATCCCCTGCTGGTCGCGGCCTTCACGATGGACGACCCCTATGTCGTCGCGATCCGCAGCATCCGCAGCTCGATCGTCCAGCGTTACGAAGACGTGTCGCGCGACACCCGTTACTGCGCGCTGATCGGTCTCGATTGCAACGAGGCGCTGGCGGTGATGGCCGCCAATCTGGCGGTGGTGACGACGCATATGGGATCGTCGACGCTGGTGGTCGACACCAACCATGCGCATCCGCGCGTCGCCGAGCTGTTCGGCTGTTCGGATTCGCCGGTGGTCCAGTCGACGCCGCTGGTCGGGTTGACGGTGATCGGGACGGGGCGCGGCGAGGGCGGTGTGGCCGACCCGGTCGAGCGTCGCCCGCTGATCGAGCAGCGCGACGAATGGAATGCGCGAGTCGATCAGGTCATCGTCGCGATCGCGCTGAACGAGGCGCATAGCGCCGCCAGCATCGCCAACGCGCTGCATGGCTTCGACGCGGCGGTGATCGTCGCGCGCAAGAACGTGACGCAAGTCCGGCCGACTCGTGCGCTGATCGACGTTCTGGACCAGCACCGCGTGCCGATCGTCGGTACGGTCCTGGTTTGAGCCACGCCATGGCGTCGGAGCACGGTCCTGCGCGTGCGGCACCCCGGGTGCTGCACGTTTGCGACAGCATCGTGGGGGGCACGGGTAGTTACCTGGCTGAACTGCTGCCACCCCAGGCGGAGCGTTACGGGCCGGGGCAATTGATGCTGTTGATCCCGCGCCAGCATCGTGACGATGTCGAGCCCCGATTGCGCGACAGCGGTATTGCCTTCGCCTATTTCAATCGACCCAATCGGTTGGCGGGGATGGCGATATTGCTGTTCGCCTATCTGGCATGCCTGAGGCGCTTCCGGCCCGACATCGTCCATGCCCACTCCTTCGGGGCTGGTGTCTGCACGCGGCTTCTGCCGATCTTCGGTCGGCCCCGCATTGCCTTTTGCCCGCATGGCTGGGCCTTCAACATGCAGGTCAAGCCGCTGGTCCGGCGCTGCATCATCCTGGTCGAACGGCTTTTGGCTTTGCGTGCCGACCGGATTCTCCTGATTTCCGAGCACGAACGCGAATCGGCTGAAGAGGTCGGCATGGCGGCGGCCAAGCTGGTGACGATTCCCAACGCGATCGCCACCGATCCGCCGCCCGTTCCCGCAGTGCCTTGGAATGATTCGCGCATCAAATTGCTGTTCGTTGGGCGGTTCGATCGGCAGAAGGGCCTGGATCTCTTGATCGATGCGATCCGTCCGCTGGGCGGGAAGTATAGCGTTCGCGTGGTTGGGCGGCCGGTGGTCGGCGGTGGCACCGATTTCGGAGCGCCGCTGGATTTCGTGGATTTCGTCGGGTGGCGCGATCGGGACGGGGTCTCGGCCGAAATGAAGGCTGCGGACGCGGTGATCGTGCCGTCACGCTGGGAAGGTTTTGGCCTGGTTGCAATCGAGGCGATGCGGCTCGGCCGCCCGGTGATCGCATCCGATGCGGGCGGACTGAACGACATTCTGGATCATGGCCGCTACGGTGTCAGCTTTCCGGCGGGGGATGTCGTGGCCCTGCGCGAAGCTCTCGCCCGGCTTGACCGCGAGTGGCTCGGACGCTTCGGGGAAATTGGTCGTCAGCGCTTTCTGACCGAGTATTCTGCAGATCGGATGGTGCGACAAGTGGACGACGTTTATCATGAGTTAGTCGCGCATTGAGATTTGTTCCTTGCTATGGTGCGGATATTTTTGGCGGTTTTGTTCAAAAAAGATATGCAAAGCATCGCTTTGGGACAGATTTTCGCCATTCGGCATTGAGAAATTCCTTAGACGGTTCATGCTTTGAATGAGCGACGATGTTCCGCATCCGGAACCAATGGGAATCCAATTTAAATGACGGAACGGCAGGTCAGGTTTGACGCCCTGGATTCGTGGCGTGGCATCGCCGCGCTGCTCGTCGCGCTCTTCCACTTCCAGGCTGCGGGCAATTTTTATATCGTCCCCCTCGTGCGGCACGGCAATCTAGCAGTCCCGTTCTTCTTCGTTTTGAGCGGTTTTGTAATTACTCATGCCTATCGTGCAAAGCTGGATGAGCGGGGGGCTGGCATCCGTTTCATGGTGCGGCGTTTTGGGCGGCTGTATCCGCTTCACTTTGTGACCTTGATGGTGCTGGTGGGGTTGGAATTCGCCAAGTTGATTGCCGTTCAACATGGCTTTTCCGGATCCGAGGGGCCCTTTCAGAATACCAATAGTGTTCCGTCGCTGATTGCGAACCTGTTCCTGCTTCAGGCCGTCATTCCGTTTCCTGACCTAAGCTGGAATGCTGCAAGCTGGTCGATCAGCACGGAGTTCTACACTTATCTTGTCTTTCTCGCTGTCTATAGCGCTGCGGGCGCACGCCACCGCATCCTGGGCTGTGTCATCGCCTTCATTCTTTCGGGGCTTTTTTTGCTATATCTGGAAGTGAGTTACCCAACGCTCAACATTGCGTCGGGTATGGGTATGGCCCAGTGCGTCTTTGGCTTTTTTGCAGGCAATCTCACCTACGAGCTTTATCTGCGCCTTTACAATCGACCAGCCTTGCAGGGTACTTGGCCAGAACTGCTGGCGACCGTGATGATGGTCCTGTTGTTCTGGTTTAAGCCTCGCTTCATATCATTTGATATCCTGGCATTCAGCGTCATTATCCTGCTGTTCGCTTATGAGGGCGGAGCAGTAGCGCGGGGATTGCGCAATCGAGTAATGCTACGGCTCGGCGAACTGTCCTACTCGATCTACCTTTGCCACTTCATCATCTTTTCGCTGATGTTTGTTGCTGTTCGGGTTCTCCAAGGCAAGCTAGGCATAGCGTTGATTGAGCGAGTGAATGGCATCGACGTGATGGATTTTGGGCCCCATTGGCTCATGGATCTGGTGGCATTGGGGTATCTTGCCGTTCTTTTGGTGTGCGCTGTGATGACCTATCGCTGGATCGAGGTCCCTGGGCGGCGCTATTTCAATCGGCTCGCTGGGGGCAGGGGCAAGGGCCCTGCCATCGTCGGTGCCGAGCCCCGTCAGGCCTGAAGCGTTTCCGGATCAGCCTTTCGCTGCCGTTAATCATTTGTTTGAATGTTGCCTGTATCGAGAGCGTAACGAAAATTCTCATCGTTCAGGATACTTAAAGTTACTTTAAGTATGCCGATTAGAGATTCGGCCACCGGCGTATTTCTAACAATGGGGCTCGATCCTTATCGGAGTCCTACAGCCCGTGGCCGCTCAAACCCTTTCCGTCTCCGCCTTTTTGTCGACGCTGGGCGTGAACGCCCATGCTGGTAATGCCAATGGTGCCTATGCCAATTCGAGCATGGTCATCAGCGCGCTTAACTATCTGGGTATCAACACCGTCCGCGATCGCTTTTCGGATCAGGGAACGAGCGGCGCGGCCGTTGGTGCCATGGCGGCGGCAGGTATCAAGTTCGATTTCGTGGTCTCATCCGACATGCCCGCCAAGGGTGATGCCGGCCTGACAAGCTACATCGCCGGTCTCAAGGCATTTCAGAACAGATATGCCGGCAGCATCGTCGCGATCGAGGGGCTGAATGAGGTCAATATCCAGTCTTTCACCTACAAGGGCAGCAGCGACCTGAAGGCGGCGGCGGCTTATCAAAAGGCGCTGTACGGCGCGGTGAAGGGCGATACCGCGCTGGCCAATATCTCGGTCATCAACCTGTCGGTCGGCCTGGAGAGTACGTCGGCCTACGCCGCGATCGGCGACCTTGGTGCCTATTCCGACTATGGGAACGCGCACGCCTATACCGCGACGGGGTGGCAGTCGGACAAGGTCATGGAAGAGTCCATGGCGCGTGCGGCGGGGGCGGCCAAGGGCGATCCGATCGTCGTCACGGAAACCGGCTATACGACCCTTGCCAGCGACACCGGACTGGGTGTCAACGAGAGTGCGCAGGCCAAGCTGACGTTGAATGCGGTTCTGCATGCGTTTGAGAACGGCTCGAGCAAGACATTTCTTTACGAACTTTTTGACAGCAGCCTCGATCCAAGCGGTCCGGCGCGCGAATTCAGCTTCGGCTTGTTCAAGACGGACGGTACGCCCAAGCAGTCGGCGGTTGCCCTCCATAATCTGACCAGCATCCTGTCCTACACGGATGCAGGAACCGGCACCGCGGCCAGCGCCGCGAGCGCGTACAAGCTGAATGGCATGCCGACCGACGGGCATTCGCTGGCGCTGACCAAGGGCAATGGCGCTTATGACCTGTTGCTGTGGCGTGACGTCAAGATGTGGGACAGCGCCACCCAGAGCGAGACGACGACCGCGCCGCGGTCCATGACGATCGATCTGGGCGGGGTCCAGAAGACCGTTTATGTCTATGATCCGCTGAACGGCACGACGCCGATCGCAACCTATACCAATGTCAGCTCGATCACCGTCGCCATGGGCGACCGGCCGCTGATCGTCGAGGTCGGGGCCAAGGGCGCCTATACGGAGGTGAAGCCCAGCGTTACGCCCGATCTGACCCTGTCGGCCGACGCGCTGGTGGCGCAGATCGACAAGCTCGCGGTGTCTACCGGACTGAACAGCATCACGCTGACCGGGTCGACGGTGCTCAACGTCGCCTCGAACGCGACGATGCAGTATATGGTGGCGAATTACGGCTCGGTCCTGTCGAAGATCAAGGGCAGCTATTCCTTCCTCGTTACCGAGACCGGTGACAATTGGAAGGAGGAGCGCCGTTTCGATGCCAGTGGCAAGGCCATGTCGACGATCGACTATGGCTATGTCGGGGGTGTGTTGAACAACACCCATGCGGAATATGCTGACGGCACGGTCACCGATCAGGTGTTCAAGGCGGGCAAGCTGGCCCATTCGGTGACGACTGCGCCCGGCGGTCTGCGCACCACGATCAACTATGATACGACGACGGGCAATCCGACCGACAAGGCCGAGGAAAGTCGGAAGGCGACCATCCTGTCCCAATATAAGGATGGCGTGCTGGTCAACCGTACGACCAACAATGCGGACAAGAGCCGGGAGATCGACACCTACGACTCGACCGGCAAGCAGACCACGATGGTCCGTGTCGACACAGCGGGTGTCTGGACGACCACCAACTTTGATAGCGCGGGCAAGGTCACGCGTGTGTTCGTCGATCGGCCGGACGGCTCGGGCGAGAACATCGCATACGGCATCGCCGGCCAGGCCTGGACCACCGTTCGGCAGGTGAAGGCGACGAACGGCAAGATCACGTTGGTCGAGCGGACCCGCGCGGACGGCAGCTATGTGAACACCGAGCGCTTCACCAGCGACGGCAGCAACATCGTCACGACCTTCGATGGCAAGGGCGTGAAGCAGCAGGAAGTAACCGTCACCGCGCAGGGCAATCGCACGACCCTGAACTTCAACACCGCCACCGGCGATATTGCGAGCCGTATCGAACAGACGAGCGCGGGTACGACCACCACGACCTATGTGTCGGGCACGACGACTGAACGGACGCTGGCCCGCGCCGATGGCAGCCGCCAGACCGACAGCTTCTCGGGCGGCATGCTCGTCCGCCGCGTCGAGGTGGCGGTCGACAAGACCTTTACCACTCGCCTCTACGACGCGGTCACGGGCAAGCCGACCAAGATCTATATTTCCTATCCGGACGGTAGCAGCGCCAATACCAGCTTTGGCATTACCGGCCAGAGCTATGTGACCGAAGCGCAGACCGTGTCGAAGGCAGGCAAAGTCGTCTCGCTCGTCCGCACTCATGCCGATGGCAGCTATGACTTCACCGATGTCACGAGCAGTGACGGCACCCGCACGCTCAGCACCTATAACGCCGCCGGACAGCTGACCAACGTCACGACAATCGCGGCGGACGGCACGCGGACTAGCAAGGCCTTCACGCCGACCAGCACCGCCTCGAACACCCAGCTGTCGGAGCTGGTGCAAGTCAACAAGCCGGCCGCCAGCACCGATGCCCAGCCAGCGGGTACGTCACAGCCGGGGTCGGCCAACATCATCGAGACATATGATGCCAATGGCGCGCGCAAGTCGCAGACCGCGACCGATGCGGCGGGCAATAAGACGACGACGACCTATGACGCGGCCAGCGGTGCGGTGACGGCGGTCTATCTCTCCAACGCGAATGGCAGCGGAGAGACGCGCCTATACGGCATCACCGGCAAGGGCTGGACGGCTGAGGTCCAAGTAACCGATACGGCGGGCAAGCTGATCGCGCTGACCCGGACCCGCGCCGATGGCAGCGCGGTCTATAGCGAGCGGCGCGATGCCAATGGTCTGGTCGCGACCGTCTATGACAGTAACGGCGCCAAGCAGGTCGAGACGATGACCTCCATCGATGGCGGCCAGACGATCCTGAGCTATGCCAGCGACGGTTCGCTGACCCAGCGGGTGATCAAGCCTGCGGCAGGCGGCTCGACGACTGCCACCCTGTCGGCCGGTATCATCACTTCCATGCTGACGATTGCCACCGATGGATCGCGCACCGCGACGAAATATGATGCCAAGGGTGTGAAGGTCAGCGACCAGATGGTCGACAGCGCGAACACTTGGACGACGACGCTCTACGATGCCAGCGGCACTGTGACCCGCCGCTATGTGAAACGCGTCGACGGGACGGGGGACAACTATAGCTATGGCATCACTGGCCAGAGCTATGTCAGCGAGCATCAGGCGGTCGACGCGCAGGGTAAGGTGATCGGGCTCGACCGGCGCAATGCCGATGGTAGCTTGGCCTATGTCGATCGGCGACTGGACGATGGCAAGCGCCAGCTGATCACCTTCGACTCGACCGGCCGCCTGACCCAAGACATCCTGATCGGTACTGATGGCGGGGAGATCGTGAAGGATTACGACGCCGCAAGTGGCCAGTTGAAGCGTCAGCTGGAACGCCCTGCGTCCGGTGACGTGATTGTCAGCCAGTATGACCAAGGCAATCTGGCCAGCCGCCGCAGCCAGCTGGCCACGGGCAACATCAAGCTGGAAACCTTCAACGCCGATGGCTCCTGGTCGGCGGATACGCTGAACAGCGCCGGGTCGAAGATTCTGTCGCAGAATCGCGATGCCGCTGGCGTCTGGCGCACGACCATGATCGACCCCGCCACGGGTAAACCGACCATGCTCTTTGTCGAGCAGGCGGATGGATCGTCGGAGAACACCGCCTATAACGTCACGGGCCAGAACTATACGACCCAAGTCCAGAAGCTGGACAAGAGCGGCAAGATCCTGGCTGTCACCCGCACCGGGGCCGATGGATCCCTGCGCTATACCGAACAGCGCCGGGCGGACGGCGGTAGCGACCTGGCCTATTATGACGGCAAAGGGCGCAAGACAGCCGATGTCTCGGTCTCGGCATCGGGGGCGCGAGAAACCCGCAACTACGACGCGGCTAGCGGCGCTCTGCTCAATCTGGTGGTCGAGCAGACCGAGGGAGTGACCGCGACCAGCTATGCGGGCGGCAAGGTCAGCCGCATCGAGTTCACGGGAAGTGACGGGGCCAAGCGGCTCCGCGAGTATAACGCAAGCGGCACCCTCGTTTCCGATGTGACGAAGACGAAGGTGGGCGAGTGGACCACGTTGAAATATGATGCGGGCGGCACGTTGACGTCGAAATATGTGACCCATGCCGACGGTACAGGGGAGAATGTCCAATATAATGCATCGGGACAGCCCTATGCGGAGCAGCACCAGATGGTCGATGCAAAGGGCAATGTGACGGCAATGTCTCGCTATCGCAGCGACGGCACCCTGTCCTTCACCAGCCAGACGGGCGCCGATGGCCGGACCGAGCTGTACCGCGATGCGCAGGGGCGAGCGACGACCCAGTTGCAGGTCCGCACCAATGGCGACCGGATCGAGACTCAGCTCGATGCCGCCACCGGCACGCCGTTGTCGGCCACCGCGAAGCTGGCCGATGGGACGAGCGTCGTGTCGACCTATACGGGCGGCGTTCTGGTCCGCCGCGTGACCCAGCCGGCGGGCGGCAGCGCGACGACCGAGACCTTCTCGGCCAGCGGTCACGATACGACCAGGGTCGCGGCCCAGCCCGGTTTCGGCGTGATGGTTTCGGACTCGAAGGGCTGGATCAGCGGCGGCGCAACCGACGATATCCTGCTCGCCGACCGGCGGGACATGGTGCTGACGGGCGGCAGCGGTAGCGATCGGTTCCTGGTCACGCTGGGGGCCAGTGCCACGATCCGCGACTTCGGCGCGGGCCATGACCTGCTCGACCTCAGCGCCTTTGCCAAGTCGGGTTATCAGCCGATGATCTCGCTGGAGGGCGGCAATACGCTGCTCCGATATGCCGGAGGGGAATCGGTCACGCTGGTCGGTGTCACGCCGGACAAGCTGAACACGAATCAGGCGGCATCGGGGCTGTTCCAGTTCGGCTGATCGCGACTGGGCGGCCAGAACGAGGCCCGGACGACGAAGTTCCGTCGTCCGGGCCTTATTTTTGTTCGGCCCATCGACCAAGCGCTGTCGTGACAACGAAAATGTAGGGATTTCACGCTATTGCGGTCGCATCGGATGGTGGTGCCGAACGGGGTGCAGGCCGCCACGATCCGACCGTCGGAAGCCCGGACAGGGCGGCACCCCGCCGCCCACCGGTTCCGGCAAGCCATGAGCGGGTGGACGGTCGACAGTGGATTTCAAAACTATTCGTGACGATAGCGGGCTGACGGCGCTCGCCGCGCTATTGGCGATCCATCGCATCGCGGTCGAGCCCGAGCAGCTTCGCCACGGCCTGGGGCATTTCCACAGCCTGACCGGGGAGGATCTGGTCCGGCTGGCCAATGGCATGGACGGGGTTCGCGCCAAGACGCGCCGTGCTGACTGGGCGGAGCTGGGTCGCATGCCCTTGCCCGTGCTGGGCAACGGCCCGGAGGGCTGGTTCCTGATCGGCCGGATGCAGGGCGACGAGCTGTTGGTCCAGCGGGCCGGGGCGCCGGTCGTGAAGATCGGCCGCGCCGAGTTCGAGGCGATGTGGTCGGGCGAACTGGTCCTGATCGCCACGCGCGAGAGCGCACGCCTCAACCAGCGCGGCTTCGACATTTCCTGGTTCATTCCGCAGATCGTCCGCTATCGCCGGCTGATCGGCGAGGTGCTGCTGCTGACCCTGGCACTCAACCTGCTGGGCCTGGCGGCGCCCCTGTTCTTCCAGACGGTGGTGGACAAGGTGCTGGTCCATGGCACCATGTCGACGCTGGCGGTGCTGGCGATCGGCTTCGTCGCGGTGTCCTTCTGGGAAACCGCGTTCGGCTGGCTACGCACCCGCCTCTATTCCGAAACCAGTCAGAAGATCGATGTCGAGCTGGGCGCGCGGCTGTTCCGCCATCTGCTGCGCCTGCCGCTCGGCTATTTCGAGCAGCGCCGTGTCGGCGACACCGCCGCGCGGGTCCGCCAGCTGGAGACGATCCGCGAATTCCTGACCAATGCCTCGTTGACCGTGCTGATCGACCCGGCCTTCGCGCTGGTCTTCCTGGCGGTGATGGCGCTCTATTCGGTCAAGCTGTTCCTGATCAGCATCATCGCCATCCCCGCCTATATCGCGGTCGCGGTGCTGGTCACGGGTCCGCTGCGCAACCGCCTGGACGACAAGTTCGAGCGGGGCGCGGCCAACAACGCGCTTCTGGTCGAGACGATCGCGGGCATCCAGACGGTCAAGGCCGCTGCGGTCGAGCCGCAATGGCAGGACAATTGGGAACGCAAGCTGGCGGGCTATTCCGCCGCCAACCAGCGCGTCATCGACCTGGGCAATAGCGGGTCGCAGGCGATCCAGCTGATCTCCAAGCTGAACCTAGCCGCCATCCTCTATTTCGGGGCGCAGGCGGTGATCGCGCAGGACATGACGGTCGGCGCGCTCGTCGCCTTCAACATGTTCGCGCAGCGCGTGTCGGGGCCGGTCATCCGCATGGCGCAGCTGTGGCAGGAGTTCCAGCAGGTCCGCATCGCGGTCGACCGGCTGGGCGACGTGCTGAACCACCGGGTCGAGCCGGGCAGCGGCAGCCAGACCGCGCTTCCGTCGATCCGTGGCGATGTCCGGTTCGAGCGGGTTCGCTTCCGCTATGGCGATGACGGCCCGTGGACGCTGGAGGATATCGACCTGGCCATTCCGGCGGGCTCGACGTTGGGCATCGTCGGATCGTCGGGCTCGGGCAAGTCGACGCTGACCAAGCTGCTCCAGCGGCTCTATGTCCCGGCGGGGGGCCGCGTCCTGATCGACGGCACCGACGTCGCGCAGATCGACCCGGCCTGGCTGCGGCGGCAGATCGGCGTGGTGTTGCAGGAGAATATCCTGTTCAACCGCACGGTGCGCGAGAATATCGCGCTCGCCAATCCCGCGCTGCCGATGGAGCGGGTGATGGAGGCCGCCGAGCTGGCGGGCGCGCACGAGTTCATCACGCGGCTGCCGCAAGGCTATGACACGATGATCGAGGAGCGCGGCGCCAACCTGTCGGGCGGCCAGCGTCAGCGGCTCGCCATCGCCCGCGCGCTCATCAACCGCCCGCGCATCCTGATCTTCGACGAGGCGACCTCCGCGCTCGACGCCGAGAGCGAGGAGATCATCCAAACCAATCTCAAGCGCATGGCGGCCGGTCGTACGGTCATCATCATCGCCCACCGCCTGTCCGCGATCCGCCAATGCGACCGCATCGTCGCGCTGGAGCGCGGACGGCTGGTCGAGACGGGCTCGCATGACGAACTGCTCGCCACCGGCGGGCGCTATGCCGATCTTCACCGACGCCAGATGGGCGTCCTGTATGGAATTGCATCATGAGTACGCTGGCGCAGAACTGGGCGCTCTTTCGCACCGCATGGTCCGAGGACCGCGCCGAGCGGCGCGGGGCGGCCCGCCCGCTCGAACACAGCTTCCTGCCCGCCGCGCTGGAGGTGATCGAGCGGCCGGTATCGCCGACCGCGCGGATCACCGCCTGGCTGTTGATGGGCGGTCTGGCGCTGACCGGCGGCTGGTTGGTGCTGGGCAAGGTCGATGTCGTCGCCTCGGCACAGGGTCGGACGGTCCCGGCGGAGTCGGTCAAGCTCGTCCAGTCCGCGACCGGCGGCATCGTCCGGCGCATCTGGGTGCATGAGGGCGATGTGGTGCGGCGCGGCCAGCCGCTCGTCGATCTGGACCCGACGCTGTCGAGCGCCGACGAGGCCCAGGCGCGTCAGGCGCTGCTCGCGGCCGAGATCGATGTCGCGCGCAATGCCGCGATCGTCGATGGCCTGAGCGGCGGGGCAGGGGTCTTCACCGCGCCCGAGGGGACGCCCGCCGATGTCGCCGCGACCCAGCGCCGCCTGGTCGCCGCGCAGATCGCCGGTGCCCGCGCGACCGAGGCGGGGCTGGCGGCGGCGCGGCGCTCCGCTTTGTCGGATGCCGAGGCGGCGGCGCAGCAGATGCGCACCTATGCCGCCAACCAGCCGCTGCTCGACCGGCAGGTCCAGGCGGTCGAGACGCTGGCCCAGCGCGGCTATGCATCGGGCATGCGCGTGCTGGAGATGCAACGCCAGCAGCGGGCCGAGGCGGGCAACCGCAACGTCGCCGCCGCCCAGCGCTCACGCGGCCTGTCGGAAGCCGGGCGCTATGCCGAGGAACTGGCCCGTTCGCGCGAGCAGGCGCGCCAGATCGCGCTGTCCGACCTGTCCAAGGCGCAGACCGAGGCGATGCAGCGCCGCGAGGAACTGACCAAGGCACGCCAGCACAGCCGGATGCAGCGGCTGACCGCACCGGTCGACGGCACGGTGCAGCAGCTGAGCGTCCATACGCTGGGCGGCGTGGTCGAATCGGTCCGGCCGCTGATGGTCGTGGTGCCCAACGGACAGGTCACGGTGGAGGCCAAGCTCCTCAACCGCGACATCGGCTTCGTCCGGGCGGGCCAGTCGGTCGCGGTAAAGCTGGAGGCCTATCCCTTCACCCGCTACGGCACGGTGCCGGGCCATATCCTGTCGGTCAGCCGCGATGCGGTGACCGAGGAGAAAAGCGCGCCCTATTATCTGGCCCGCATCGCGCTCGACCGGCGGACGATCGGGGTGGATGGGCGGCAGGTGCCGCTGACGCCGGGCCTGAGCGCCACGGCGGACATCCGCACCGGTCGGCGGCGCCTGATCGAATATCTGATCGACCCGGTCAGCCGCGACGTATCCGAAGCGGCGCGGGAGCGGTAGGGTATCTGCATTTGCCGGAGCCAGATCATGGCGCATGCGAGGATGCCCTTAGACCCGGAGATGGTATCCTTGCAGGGCAGAGCGATGCGGTTGGGGCGGCTTTGATATCGGCGGTAGCACCAAGGTCATCGGTATCGAAGGACAGTAGCGGAACGGTGTAATAAGCGGCATCCAATGCCCTTGAGACGCGCTTCGGGGGCATTCGTTTGCGGGCAGCCGCCGTCTTGCCCCAAGTGCCTGACGGATGCTGATCGGCAGACCGATCGCATCAATGGCTGCCTGCCATTGGGCCGTCGGTCTGCTACCCGAATGCCCGATGAGGGCAATCGCAGTCCCCTTTTGCGCCGGTCGTCCTGGCGTGCACTGTGCACAAGACGTATTTGACGCCCGGCGTGATCGCGATGGTTTGGAACAAGTCCTAAGGTCAGGCTCCGACCAGCTGGCGGCTATACCGACCGAAAATCTCGCGGATCGCCATAACGATGATGCTCGACAGAGCGACGACGAGGAATAGCACGCCGAAATAGACAGCAAAGCCATGCAGGAACGGCAGCTTGCCCTTGTTCGCCAGGATCGTGATCGCTGCCACGATATAATAATGAACGAAGAAGATGCCAAAACTGATATCGCCGAGATAATCAACCTTGCGCGGCAGATGATCGGCAACCTTCGATAGCAGGCCGACAAGGCCGAGACAGACCAAGATCTTCGTCAGCAACATCACCGGATCCCAGATCGCCGCACTCGGGGATATGGGAATGGGGATGAGGATCGCAGCGATCAGGAGCGGCCAGAAGCGTGCCAGCACGGGTATCACCCTATCCCGCAAACGGCTCACACCCATGCCGAGCAGATAGATGGGTCCGAAAAAGATGGCATTCTGAAGCGGATTGGCATCACCGACCGATCTGCCAACGAACAGAGCCAGGATAAGCCAGGGCAGCATGATTCCATAGGCGCGGGGATGATCGTCGATCCACTTCAGCACCGGCGATATCAAATAGAAAATGGTCATCATGGGGATGAACCAGAAGGGCGCCAGGGAACTGCCGGTCGCCAGCATCAGCGCAGCCAACTTCACCGGCTGATCGGCGGTAACCAATCCGACAAACTTATCGAGCGGCTTCAGGCCTGTGGCATAGATCAGGATCGCCGGCAGAGAGATCAGAAAATAGGGTAGAAGAACGTTCTTCGCCTTGGTCTTCAGATAGGGCCCGTAGGAAAAACGATGGATCAGGTACTGGAATAGAAACCCTGATACGAAGATGAACATGATATTAATATGTCGAGTGAATAACGCCACCATCGGCGAACGGACGATATCACCTGGCTGAAACGGGTCGACGCAATGGGTCGCCACCACGATGAGAATGGCGACCGATCGCAGGACCTGAATATAATTGAGGCGTGCCCGGCGGTTATGGCCCGTGATGGTGTCGGAAATAGTCGCCCCCTGTGCCGTTGGTCGACCGTTCGCTACCTACCAAAACGGGTTTAGAAAAGTACTTTATTCAAAATGTTACCTAATTTTTGATACCCCGACCAAGACAGGTGCACCCCGTCATGGGTGTAGTTTGCCCTAAGGGCGCCATTCGTTTCGAAGCTGGGGCCGATATTCACGAACGTGCAATTGGGCAAGGATGCGCAGAGGCGCTGCTCTGCCTGCCGGATAGCGACGATCTGGGAGTTACGTTTCGCCATGGCCGTGACCAGCGGCGAGATCACGACGATCCGACGCGGTCCCATCAGCTTCAGGATTTCGCGGAAATTGGCCTCAGTCTCTGCGAGCGTGATGGCGGCCGAGGGATCGTTGATTCCGATCATGATTCCCACCGTGCCGGCTGATTTCTCACCGGTACGCAACCGGATCAGGAGGCCACTGGTCGTGTCTCCCGCTATACCGTGATTGTCGACGCGCTGCGTCAATACGTCCTGCCAGGGGCCATATTGGATATTGGAGTCACCGGTCAGCGTCACGGGTGCGCTCAGTGGCTTGGCGTTGTTGATTGGGACGAGTGCGCCGAAATTGACATTGGTCCGGGGATCTTCGGGCTTAATGAGGCGGACCATGTCATAGAGCCGCCTAAAAGGCGGGATTCTCAGTACAGAAATATAGGCTACGGCTGCAGTCGTAAGAATTGCGGTAAGAGTCGTCGCGAAGATCATCGACAACCAGAATGTAGACCGCGAAAAGGAGCCGGGCCTTCGAATGTGATCTTGCATCGGCGTGGTTTCCAGTCGTTCTCTCAATGAGTGGCTGCTTTGAGTGACGGCGTTCTGGAACGGGTCCAGCTGCGGGCGAGCATGACGCCGGGTTTTTCGATGTACTTATAGGTAAGGGTCGCCCCCAGTATCGTCAGGGTGAAAGTCAGGGCAATAAAGGGTAGTCCGCGAATATCGGTCAGTTCCAGCGCCCGCATGATCGCAGAGTGAAGAAGGTAAACCGAGTAGCTGATCTCCCCCAAATATCGCAGCGCCGGAGACTGAGCGAAGGCGGAGTGGCGTTTGTAAAGAAGCAGGGGAAATACCAGGAGCGCGATAGACCAAGAAATAGCGACGCAACTAAAGGATGGTGCGGCATGCGCCGTCGACGGATTGAGGTAGAATCCGACAAAGATGTTGATCGCGATCAGTATCAGGAAGATGGTAGATCCAATATGGAACGCATGTTTGCTGACCCGCTCTTCAAAATAGAGAAGATACAGATAGCCATAGAAGCAGAGCGCGAAAATCGACAGACGCCCGAATGGAAAGCTTGGAAAAATATAAGCCGCTGAGAAGGTGATGAGTGCATAGGCGACAAGGAAACTCGCGACCAGTCGGAAGCCGACGCCGAAAAAGGAAAAGAAGGCCAGCGCGAACGCGATGTACCAGATCATCTCGATGAACAGCGTCCACGACCCGCCCACGAAATTTGGCAGATGGAGCCATTCCTGAACGAACAGCATGTGGCTGCCGATGGTCGTACCCAGCGGCGGCATGGACTGGCCGCCGAACCCGACCAGGATAACGATGGTGACTGCGAATATCGCCCAATAAAGCGGATAGATGCGCATCGTCCGTCGGATGACGAAGTCGCGCACCGTCGATCCTTCGCGAACGCTGGCCGGAATGATGAAGCCGCTGACCAGGAAGAAGATCGCGACGCCCGTCTCGCCCAGGTTAAGCCATGTCGTTGCCACCGCGCCCGGTTCCAGCGACTCAATCCCGCTACCCTCCAGCGAGTGCTGCAACATCACCACCAGGGCGGCTAGGCCGCGGGCGACGTCCAGAAAAGCAAATCGTTGCGCATGATTGGGCGCATGCGGCAGAATGTCCGGCGCTTGCGATGTCATGATAATCTCTTCCCTTTGTACGTACCACCGCGAAATTCCGACAGCAGGCGTTGCGCTACGGCCGGTTCGACCTTGTCAGGACGCGGACGGTTGACGTGCGAATTTGCGCATCCAGTTGCGACCGCTTGGCAGGAACATGTCGCTGAAGGCGTAGGCTAGCAGGATGGCGCAGGTGGATGGACCGTAACCCTGCACCGTTACCGAATAAAAGTTCACCATGGCGATCAGCAGCAGCTTTTGCCGCGATGCCGACTTATAGACTGCGGTGAACATGCCGATGACGAAGACCGCAAAGGGCAGGCCCATCATGGCCAAGGTGCTGAGATAGAAATTGTCGACCGGCACCCACAAGGAGGCCAGCTTGGTGTACTGCATGGGGTAGGTGAAGCATCCCATGCCGCATCCGATGAACAAGCCAGCCGGATAATTTTCCGACATCCAGATAAACGGGAAGCCCCATGTGTGCTGGATCCGGTCCTGCAGACTGAACAGTACGGGGTCGACTGAGGTCAGATCCACCCCCGACAGCACCACCATCGCAATGAAAACGATCGGGATCGTCAAGAACGATAGGGCTGCGATCCGCCGAAGCAACCTCGTGGGGTCGGCGCTCAAGAAATGGGTGTAAAGATACCAAGTGATGAAAAAGAAGAAGACGATCAATGCTGTCTTGTTTGTTGTCAGCGTGATTGCATAGTAGATCGGGATCCAAAGCAGCACGTTGACCAGACGCGAGAAGCGGAAGTGCACGATCGCATAGGGAATCAGCATCATATATGATGCCATGGTGGATTCACCGGCAAATCCGCCGTAGCGGATCTTGCCGCCGCCAGCCCACCAGATCCTGCCGACCTTTTTGACCTGTCCGAAATTGTCAAGCGCCTGGCCCAGCCAGGGGTAACTGATGTGCGGTTCGAGAAGAACGCCGACGGTACTGATGACGAACAGCGCGATCAGCGCCCGGGTGACCCAGCGTAACTCCGTTACCGAGCGCCCAACCATCGAGGCCCCGACGAAAAACGGCATGAACAGCTTGGCCGCCGAGAACATGGAGAACAAGTTGGTCTGCATGAAGATGATGCCGACGGTCATCGAGAAGGTGAATGACAGCACGAGCAGGATCGCAAATGGTGATCGACGCTTCAGGGCAATATTCCAGGTAAAGTAGCCCATGATGCCAAAGGACAAAATGTCCGGCACGAACCACAATACGCCCAGATGGACCAATGAGAGATAATAGCGTAACGAACTTGTCAGCATGTCGCGATAGGCGAACATCAGCATGACGGTGACCAGCACCAGAAAGGCGCGGTCGCTGACAATCGTTCTGTTTATGGCCTCGGGCTCAGCTGTGACAGTCCTGACGATCGGCCGACGCCAGCGTCGCACTGGCGCGAATTCGTCTGCGGTCGTTGCCATATTAACGCGCTCCCGTTTCGGCGGTGACGATCACACCGGCGCGTCCGGGCGCGGGTTGCCCATCGCCTCTGCCGGTGCTGCCATAGCGACTCCAACGTCGGTTAAACCGTTTAAGCATCGGCTTTT
Source organism: Sphingomonas sp. SORGH_AS_0870 (assembly GCF_031453175.1). Classification (NCBI taxonomy): domain Bacteria; kingdom Pseudomonadati; phylum Pseudomonadota; class Alphaproteobacteria; order Sphingomonadales; family Sphingomonadaceae; genus Sphingomonas; species Sphingomonas sp. SORGH_AS_0870. The sequence goes on along the minus strand of NZ_JAVIYW010000002.1, from coordinate 2,711,664 downwards.
CGATGCCGACATGAACTATCGCGGATCCCGCCAATGCCCCGAGCACGATCAGGACCAGGAACAGTGCAGGGGCCCGCGATGTCAAACCCAGCCGGTCATCCAGCAACTGGGCGACATGGATCGCGAAAGGATGGGAGAGATATAGCGCATAGGAGGCATTGCCGCCCGCGATCAACAATGTCAGCAGACGGGTGGATCGCCGCGGCTCCAATCCCATCACCGATGCGCTGACGATGAGCAGGGCAGGGAGCCCGCCGGTCAGCAATCGCCCATAGGTTTCAACCATATGAAGCTGATAGAACGCCACGGCGGCTGCGAATCCTAGCGCAATCATCGCCCACGCGATTGGCATGGTCAGCCTCCGTCCAGCCATGAACAGATGGGCGACTCCCATGCCCATGACAAATTCGAGCGTGATAGGCAGTCCCCAGAAGCGGATCATGCGCCACTCGGGCGGGGTGAGCGTCGCAACCGCGATCAGGATCAGGAGAATGGCGATGATCGTCACCAAGCCGCGACGGAAGGGAAGCAGTAACCCGGCCGCGAAAACAAGATAGAACATCATCTCGTAATTCAGCGTCCACCCCAGCGTCAGCAGTGGCGTGCAGTACAGGTCGCAAGTCGGACCCGGCAGGAAGAGATAGGAAAAGACGATGCGGATCGTGCTGGGCAACGGCACATGCAGCAAGAGGCCCATCCCGAGGGTCAGTGTGGTGAAGAAGTAGTATAGAGGCACCACGCGGATGATCCGGCGCCGGAGAAAGTCGGATGCTACCCCGGGTGTCCCGAACCGATCATGCATCATATAATACATGACGAAACCCGAAATCAGGAAGAAGATGTCAACGCCCAGTCCCCAATCAAGTGGAATGAAACCCCAGTGTCCTGCATACGAGCCCATCTGTTCGACCAGCGCCTGCTGAGCATGGCCGCAAAGCACCAGAAACGCCGCTATGAACCGCAGGATCTGCAGTGAATCGACTCGTTCGGAACGCATCCGATTTCACCCTGAGCAAAGATTGTTCCATGCGGTCGGAGCGCTGTTCGCAGGAGCAGCAAACCGAAGACCGGCTGGTGCCTTAGCCCATCACCATGGGCCGGGTACATGCTTGATTGTCGCCCCGATAGGGCACATTGTCTCTTTTTTAACGCTTGCATCAACAGGCGATAATCCCGCATTGGGACGCCATGTTGCGCTGCGTCATTTGTCGATCCGGCGGGTACCCCGCGTGCAGGAGCGCGGCTTTCTAAGGCCCCGCGGCCATGGCCTGGGAAAGGACCCGTGGCCATGGCGGCAGAAACAGGAATAGGTCCCGAACAAATGGCCGCTCTTCTCCGTCGCATGTTGCGTAGCAGATTTGTCAGCCTTGGCATTCGCACGGCGACGCTGTTCCTGCGTTTTGCGCTTTCCTTCTATGTCGTCAGCTATCTCGGCCTTGAAGCCGCTGGCATCTATGGTCTGGCGATAGGAGCGATCGGGATCGTGCCCGCGCTGCTGGGCTGGGGGCTGAACTATTTCGTGTCACGCGACGTCGTCGGGATGACGCCCGACGATGCGGCGCCCTTGGTGCGCGACCGACTGACCGTCACGATCCTGTCACTGTCGCTGGGAACCGCGGTCGCCATACCGATGATCCTCGCACAAATTGGCGGAATGCCGAACGTCTATCTGCTCATCCTGGCACTGCTGTGGCTGGAGACGCTGGCCCTCGACGTCTATATGCCGCTCGTGGGATTGGAAATGGCGTTGCAGGCCAATATGTTGGTCTTGGTCCGCTCGGCCCTTTGGATTCCGGTCGCTGTCGGACTGGGCATGATCTCGCCGTCGTTCCGCAATCTTGAAACCGTATTTGCCAGCTGGATCGTCAGTCACTTTCTGGCGATCGCGCTGTTGTTCGTCTTTCTGCGCCACTGGCCTGTTCGCGCGGCGCTGTCCAAGCGACTGGACCGGGCGGGAATGTGGATGCGCATCCGCAACGGCTGGTATATCTATCTCAGTGATCTGGGGTTGGTGGGGCTCAGCTATGCCGACCGCTTCATCCTCAATGCGATGCTGGGTCTGACGGCCACGGGCATTTACAGCTTCTATTGGTCGATCACCAATGCACTCTATACCTTGCTGAGCACGGCGGTCGTCCAGTTGGCTCTTCCGCGCATGGTACTCGTGCTGCGCCAGCGCGGGATCGTCGAATGGCTGGCGGCGCTTCGACGTGAAGTCTTCAAGGTGCTGGGCTTCGCGGCGGTGCTGAGCGTGGTGATCTTCATTGCGACAGAGGCGATCATCCATTTCGCCCCCCCCGGCCGCTTTCCGGTCGCGCGGCCCTTGCTCGTCCTGATGCTCGTTGCGGCCGTCCTTCGTGCTTGTGGTGACCTATTGAGCGTCGGATTGACCAGCGCAGGCAAAGACCGTGTCTATGCCATCACCAATGTCGGCGGTGTCGTCCTGACGGTAATGCTGAGCTCGCTGTGCTTATGGCTGTTCGGTCTGCTCGGTGCTGGCATCTCGGCGGTGGGCACGGCGCTGGCCCTGTGCATCGTTCGCATTCTTTATTTGCGTACGCTACCCAAGCGCGACCCGCGTGCAGCGCAAGGCCGCCGGGGCCATGCAGAGGCCGCCGTTCCCTGAGGCAAGCTCGTGAAGGCACGGCACCTTAACCCTTACGCGCGCCTTGCCGCTTAACGGCCACTGTTCCGGCCGGACGGGGCCGTGCCTCCATCTTCATTTTGGCTACACGGGCGATCCGCTATGCCTCAGTTGCACTGGGGTCAGCGCCAATTGTTTCTACCATCGTCTAATCAGCCATCCGCGCCGTTACAGTTGTAGGAAAGCCTCCACCTTTTCGTGCTCCGGGCCGCTTGACTTGTCGCCTTAGCAAGCCTTAAAGCGCAGTAACGCCGGTTTTCCGGGGTTTCGCGGGTGTAGCTCAATGGTAGAGCAGAAGCTTCCCAAGCTTACGACGAGGGTTCGATTCCCTTCACCCGCTCCATCACCGCACTGAACCCACGGATTTCCGCCATTCCGGCGTCCGGCCGCGCTTCGCGGGACACCTGGCTGTAGCACCAAGTTGCGCACACGCCGCCGTCGTCCGCCCGCAATCCAAGCCCGTGCCGGCGATCGGACGAGACGTGGGACGTGGCCTCGATCACCTATCTGTGCCGGCGTGGTGCGCGCTATTACTACCGCCGCCGCCTGTACCAGCGGAGCGTCGTCAATCATCCTATAAGCGTCTCGCTCGGTACGGCCGATCCGGTCGAGGCGCGTCGCCTCGTCCCCCGGCTGTCCGCCCGATGGGAGATGATGGCGATGCAGATGTTCAACCGGACCAGCCGCGGTGTCCTCCAGGCGCAGGAACTGACGCGCATCTTCCGCGCAGGGCTCGACGAGGAGTTAGGGCTGGCGATGGCCTCCCATTTCGATGCCCCCGACGCGCTGGAAGGGAACCGCCGCACCTTGCGGGTGCTGGAGGCGGCCTATCGGATCGCGGCGCGTCTGCCTGCCGATGCGGACAGCGTGCCGGAAACCATCGTCAACGAGCTGACCGACGGCTTCTCGGAGGAGGATCGCGCAGCCGTCGTGATGATGCTCCGTTCTTTGGCGCCCCATAAGAGCGCCCAACGTGACGCGGAGAGCGCCTTGACGGCGATGTCGGCACCGACGACCCCGCGCGCGATCGATGACGCGCGCGTCCAACTCCTCCGGGCACGGGCAGAAGCGCAGGCGCGCGCAGCGCTCGCCGATCACCCGCTCGCAGCCAGCCGGGGGGATCCGTACACGGCACTGCTCGACGACGATGTCGTCGGAGCGATCCGGCGCCAGCCGGTTGCGCCTTCAACCCTAGCGCCGTTCGATCAGACTGATCCGCATCGGTTCTCCAGCGCAACGCCGGTCGACTCCCCGTTCCTCACCCAAGACACCCGACGGTTCAGCGAGATCATCGAGGACACCATCAAGATGATCCAGAGCGCGGGCGACTGGGACGAGGATCTCGATCAGCGCCGGCGTGTGATACGCAGCTTCGGGTGGATCACCGGCGACAAGCGCCTATGCGATTATGGCCCTGCCGATGCCCTGCATTACGCCCAGACCCTCAGGAAGCTACCGACCGAATTTCGCTGGGGAACGCCCGAGGCGGGCGCCATGAGTCGTCCGCTGAAGGAGGCGCTTGCGGAGGTCGATGCGATGGCGAAGAAGACGCCGCGCAGCGATCGCACGTACAATCGCGATCTGACGATCATGGCGCGCTTCTCGCGGTAGCTGGCCAAGGCGTCGTGGCGGCCGAGATTCGGCAAGGACCTCATCGTCGATTTCAACGAGCACACCGCTAAGGTCCAAGATGATCCCACCGATCCCGACCGGATGCCGTGGACGGAGGAGCAATTGGTCTGCGCCTTCAAGGCTCCGATTTATACGGGCGGCGGCGGGTGCAGCCGAAGGTTCAAGACCGGTTCCGACAACAAGGTGTGGCAGGACGCTGCATACTGGGTTCCACTGCTGCTGGCCTACACCTTCATGAGCCGCGAAGAGGCGTGCGGGCTCGAGTGCAGCGAGATCGTGTTCGACGTCGATACGCCCTTCCTGATCGTCAAGGCCAACATGACAAAGAGCAAGAATGGCGAAACCGCGGCGGGCCTGAAACGCCGTTCGCGCCACCGTATCATCCCTCTGCATCCGGAACTGCTGCGGCTCGGCTTCAAGGAGTACGTCACGGCGATCGAGGCAGAAGGTCACTGTATGCTGTTCCCCGAATTGTATCGGGGTGATCTCACGAAGCGTGGTGGGGCCCGCTTCTACGCGGGCGCTGGTCGGTACCTGCTCGACTATGTCGATCAAAATGTACCGCTCCTGCGAACCTCCTCGGGCAAGCGCGCCGACCTCCATTCGATGCGTACCGCCGGGGCGAGTTTCCTGGAGGATTCAGACGCGAAGCAGGTCTATATGGATGACATTCTGGGCCATGTTCGTGAAGGCACGGGGCCGCGCAGATACTGCAAGGCATGGTTCGTGAAGGGCGGTGCGGCGATCATTCAGAAGCGGCTGGCTCTGATGTGCGACGCGACGCCGAACCTGACGGCGCATCTCACGCCTGCACCGCTGGCCCTGCTGCCGCTGGAGGAGCGGTCGCGGACGGGATCGTACAGGGAATGCGCATCGCGGCGGAAGGCGTGATGACCCATGAGGCGACACTCAGGCCGCCAGGTGCGCTTCCCAAGACCAGCCGTTCGTTCACCTTCGTTGACTCTGGCTCGACCTGTTCGAAGAGCATCGCCGCTCGCGACAACAAGCCGAGCCGGTCCATGACAGAGGACAGACCGTTGACGCATCGAGGGAATCATTCATTCTGTCGTCATCATCATCAGCGTCAACATGTCGAGGGGCGCCGCCAAGGCGGCGAACGGGAAATGGAGATCGAGGGAGCAAGTCTGGACGCGGTACTGCATCGACTATACCGCGAGCTGCTCAAACATGGTCGATCGGCCGGCGGAACGCGCGGAGACAACCGCGAGATGCTCGGGGTCTCGCTGCGCATCCATAATCCACGAGCGCGCATCAGCAGATCGGAGAACCGGGGCAAGCCGTTCAGCGCGTTCGGCGAGTTGCTATGGTACCTGTCAGGTTCCGACACCCTCGCATTCATCAAGCCCTATGTCGCGCGCTACGCTGACGACGCGGTGCACGGAATCCTTGAAGGCGCTTACGGCCCACGGCTTACGCGGATGCGCGATCGCATCGACCAGTTCGCCAGCGTCGAGACCCTGCTCAAGGAACGTCCCGCATCCAAGCGCGCGGTGATCCAGCTGTTCAACGCCGAGGACATCGTCACCCACCACAAGGAGATCCCCTGCACCACGACGTGGCAGTTCCTCCTGCGCGATGGACTTCTGCACATGTCGGTGACGATGCGATCGAACGATGCGTACTTCGGCCTTCCGCACGATGTGTTCTGCTTCACCATGATCCAGGAGATGATGGCTCGGCGCCTGGGTGTGGAGATGGGCGAATACCTTCAGTACGTGGGCAGCATGCACGTGTACGAGAGCAAGCTCGATGCGATGGCCGAGTACGTCGCTGAAGGCGTGCAGCAGACGATCGCAATGCCTGCGATGCCCGACGGCAACCCCTTCAAACTGATCGGCCAACTGCTGCACATCGAACAACGCCTGCGCGCCGGCGAGGAGCTCGACGCCTCGAACGAGATGGCCGACCCGTATTGGGCCGACATCGTCCGGCTCCTGCAGGTATTCTGGGCGCGCGAGTGGGTGGAGGACCACCCACACCGACTGAAGCAGTTGCGTGCTGAACTCGCCAACTCAACATATCACCCATTCGTCGACGCCAGGATGCACTTGAAGCCCAAACCTCGGGCAGCGCTCCAGATCGACACCGCCTAGAATTTGGGAAATCAGCATGTGGCCGTCTAGGAACGCCGAACGTCAGCGCATCGTCAACGAACTGAATGCTGCAAGAGGACCACTCAGCCTGCAGGGCCTGCCGGACGTCGCGAGCGTCGACACGCTCGCAATGCAGTTCGTCGCCAGCATTCGGCGTGAGGACTATTACCGTCAGGTCCAGGCCAAGCCGGTATCGGCGAGCCGGGCAGATCCGAACCACGCCTCCTTCGATGCCGAGCGCGCGGTCGCGTTCCACATGCAGCAGGGCAACGTCGACGAGGCCGGCTGGCTCATCTTTCTGATGACCCACTTCGCACGACGCCCCGACACCGGCTGGCTCCGGCTGAAGGACGTTTATGGACAGCTTGGCGCCGGCATCTGGGACTGGCCGACCGTCGCCGCGAACCCGGCCGCGTTCTACCAATGGCTGGCGGCTAACTGGCAGAGCGTCCGAGGGGCGTTCGGCAACCACCGCAAGTACGAGAGCATGCGGCCCACGGCGAAACGGCCGATGGCGCAAGCCGTCGCCGACTATCTGGCCTGGATCGGGCCGGCCGGGCATCGCGCCTTCTTTGCGGGCGCGGTGCGCACGGCGGGCAACAATCCGCACACGATCTTCGATCACCTGTACGGCACGCTGAAGATCACGTCCTTCGGGCGATTGGCCAAGTTCGACTATTTGTCGCTCGTCGGTCGCTACGGCCTTGCCCCGATCGCTGCCGGATCAGCCTATCTCGATGGCGCGACCGGCCCGGGTCGGGGCGTCCGGCAGCTCTTCGACGGCAACCCCACGAGCGCGACGTCCAACGTCACGCTCCAGAGCAAGCTCGATGCGCTCGACGGCAGGCTGAACGTCGGCATGGAGGTGATGGAGGATGCGCTGTGCAACTGGCAGAAGAGCCCGCGCCACTTCGTCCATTACAAGGGATGATAGCTGCATTTGTGTTCGCAAGAGAGAATTATTCTTTCCAATCCGCCGCTCCCGGTGCCGGCGATCGAGGCCGCGGCGGCGCTTCCGCCGCGCATCTCCGCCCTAGCCCGGCTGATCGAGGCGCGTCGCCTTGCGGCTTCGCTCGGGATCCCCGGTGAGATCGTCGTCATGCAGAAAGGCACGCGCTGACGTTGCTTACCGCGTCGCCAAGTTCAAGTTGGTGGCTTACGATCGGGCAGATTTTTGAAAAGCACCTGCTGAACGCTTAGGATCAGACGGCTCCGCCATTGTTTGGCGGCTCTGCGACTTAGTCGAGTAGTGGCTCAAGCTGATCCCATCTCCAACGCCGCTTGAGGTAGTTCAGCTGATCCTGACGGATCATTTCGCGGTGCTGCATCTGCCCGACCGTCAGGCCAGCCGACACGCCCACGCGCACGCTGAAGCGAACGACCTCGTCTCGGGCTCCATCAAGCCGGACGAACTCCTCGGCGTTGCGCTCGGGAACGATGCAGCGCGAGGCGAAGTCGTTCGCCTCGCGCTCCGCATCGTCGACTCCTTTGCCGTCCATCTCGGCGTCGATGAAGGTCCGGGCGCCGTGAAGCATCAAGTGCCCGATCTCGTGGAACACAGTGAACCAGAACTTGTCGTCGGAGAGGCCGCGGAAGCTCAGGAGGATCATGGCCTTGTCCGGCGCGACCATCCTGCTCGCGCCGGACGCCGGACAACCCTGCGGCGCACGCTTCGCCACGACCGCGACCCCCGCCTCGGCGCACAGCACCTTCAGCTTGGGCAGGAACAGTTCCGGATCCTTCACCTTGGACAGCTTGCGGATCTCGCCGAGTCGATCCTCCAGGTTCCCGGCGCTCCAGGTCTTGGTATCGACCAGATCCGCGCCGAGCTCGCCGCTGCGAAGCCACATCAGGATCGCGGCGTCGTCGGAGGTGAACGCCTCGGACTTGCGGAACAGCGTGTCCGAGCAGATCCGGCCGTAGCGCGCGTCCCACGCCTTCATGGTGCCGACGTTGAAGAACGTCAGCCGGCGCCGCACCTCGGCCCTGCGCTTCTCCGCCGAAAGTCGGCCGCGGGGCTTGTCACCGGGTACCGGCAGGAGCAGCCACTCGTCGCCTTCGATAGCGGTCGCACGATCAACTGCGCGCTCTAAGGCGGCCTCATAATTCGCTTGCCGCTTCAACCAGAACGACTCGGTGCCGCCCAGGTGCCGGGCGAGCACCGCCGCCTGCGCCAGGTCAATCGAGCCAGTGCCGTCGAGAAGGCTCCGGAGGGCAGCCATTCCACCATGGAGATGCTTGGCGACGTCGGTGGCAGCGATGCGGCGTCGGGACATCAGCGCGCGCAGCGAGTCTCCGGGCTTCGAGAACCAATCGGGCGTGAACTCAAGTCCGTCCGTCAAGGCAACCTCGATATTTGCACCAGCTTCAACCTCGCTACGCTCGACCAGACGACTCGTCCGGCGGCGTCCCGATCGAAACGCTTGCCGGCCACAACAAGGGCTGCCCGATAGTCTGAACCAATCGCGACGGAAAGGGAATCATCCCCCAAAATTTTTATGTCGTCCCCGAGGAAGTCGGCGAGTTCCTGGACGTGCTCGAAGGCCATGGCGTCGGAAATGAAGTTCACCAACGCCGCCGCGCTGACGCTGCCGAAAAGCTGCTCGGCCCGTTCGAGATCGACGCAGGTGTCATGCAGCGGCTGGTCCTCGAACGAGATGGTGATCAACGCTCACCATCCCCCGATGAGCGGGCACCGACGGCCGTGACGGCCGACATCGTGCCGCCGCGCTTGTTCATTGCGGCAGCGGAGACCCGTGCGGCTTGGCCTGCTGCTTGGAGCGGATGAGGTCGATCCGCTCCCAGTTGCGCTCCAGCTCACGGTCACCGGCGTTATCCATGTTGATCTCGGACGCGCTGCACAGGCTGGCCAGCGTCACCATGACGCCGCCCACCTCCTGGGCCGCCTCGCCAGCCGGCCGGCCGAAGACGTACTCGACGAGCGCGAGCGCGTCGTCGCGGGTGCAGCCGTTCGCCTGCGCTAGCTCGAGCGCCTCCTCAAGAAAGCGGTGGGTGCGCTCCCCTCGGTTCGTCCGGACGTCCGGTGGGAAGCAGGCTTCAAGCCATCGTTCGACCCGACTCTGAAAGGATGTAATCTCCGCCGCCACTTCATTCCCGATGCCAAAGGTTGAATGGCGTGACCGTAGCCCGACCAGCCCCGAAGAAGAATAGCCGTGAACGAAGGCGCAGGAAATACAGCTAAGATGCCGATGGGGGGGAGCCTGCGTCGCATCGATCCTTTTGGACGGCCGTCAAATAAGTCCCGCTGCTCGAAAACCCGTTGCCGGGGTTTGAGCCCCCCACCCCGTCACCTGAACCAACGGCGGCTTACCGCGATCGCCGTTCGAAAGCGGACGTGCGGCTTCTCCACCTGCTTGAGCCGCCGTCACAGCTGCGTTCGACCTGGGCATAGAACGCGCTTTCTCAGCGATGATCTAGTCATCATGCTATCAAGGCATTTTGAGTGCTGGAGTTGCCACAATGTCTAGTAAATCGAAACGATGACAATAGCTCAGACTACCGTCGGCAAAACCGAAACTGACCTTGAAGTTAATGCAAACGCCGCCCTGAAGGTTGCCTTGCCTTGGCTCGACGTCACCGCGATCCAGCACCAGCTGACCTTCTCCTTCAAACTCGGCCATAAAGAGGTCGAAATCAACGGCACGAAAGCGTCTAGCCGGCGCGGCCGGCTCGATGTACTGATCAAAAGCGGCGGCAAGCGCCTGGCGATCCTCGAACTAAAGAAGCCCGGGCAGCCGCTCGACTCGGACGATGTTGATCAGGGCCTGTCCTACGCCCGGGTTCTGCATCCGAGGCCCCCGATCGTGATCGTCTCGAATGGCACCGAGACCCGTACCTATGCGACTGAAACGGGCGATCTTCTGAAGGACGGGCTGCCCAACGAGCAGGCCTTCGCCGCGTTGATGGATGCCGCAATGGCGAACGCCCATGCCGGTCTGCAAGACGCCATCGGGACGCTCATGGGTCCGAGTTCGGATGTTTGGATGGCGGCGATCCGGGCGGCAACCAAGCAGACGCTCGACGAGCTCACCGGTGACTGGGGCGATTTTCGCATGCCATTCACGCCGAACTTCCACATTTCCCGCAAGGCATCGGCAAAGGCGATGGCGGCTCTGCGCGGCACCCGCCGCGTCATTGCGATCGAGGGCGCGCCCCTGATCGGCAAGAGCCACGTCCTGCGCGAGCTGGCAATCGACACCAGCGGGTCGGACAAGATCGCGGTGCTCCTGGTCGAAGCATCGGGCACGGCCGCAATCGGGATCGCCGACGAAGTCGCTCAGCTCCTATCCGGGGCGGTCGGCTGGCGGATATCGGCAGATGAGGCGCGACGCTGGCTTGAGCGGCTTGCGACCTGCGACGGTCCGCAGCTTGTGATCGCCATAGATGGCCTCGGCCTTGAGCATGACGGAATCCGTCGCGAACTCGAAGCTCTGTCGGCCCAGTCGATGGGACCGAAGGTAAAGTTTGTCGTCGAGGCCGACACGTCGGTCGTTGACCGCCTCTGGAAGGGCGAGACCCGGCGCAAGGACACCGTCTTCGCCCGCCGTGGCGAGCGCATTCTCGTCGATCGGCTCGACGACGACGAGTTTGGCCAAGCCCTCAAGGTGTTGCAGGGGCATGGCGTCACCTTCATGCACGGTGCCGATAGGGCCGACGAATATCGCCAACCTTGGCTGCTCCAATCGATGGCGGCCGGCGTCGTCGAGGCGCCGGAGAGGGCCAAAGGCATGACGGCGATCCTGCCGCCGCTGCTCAGCGTCGACATCTTCCGCTACATCCGCACCCACTTTGTCCAAGACGAGCTTGCCGAACAGGCAGCGACGTTCGCTCGCGCCGTGCTCGACGACTATGATCGGGACGACCGGCCCCACGATGTCATTCTGCGTTCGATGCACAGTTTCATGGTTCGCAAGGCGGCTATGCGAGATCATGCTGATACCGACGAATTGGCGGCGATGGTGCGCTCTGGGCTTGCAGGATCCACGCTCGACGCCGCCAACCGCTCGGTCATCACCGGACGCATTCCCGAACTGATCGCATCCGAGCTCGCTCGGCAGATAGCCGAGCAACTGGCTAAATTAATGGAAGACGAGGAGGCGGATGCCGACGCAAACGCCGCCAACTGGCTGGTCGCGACGATCGCCCGACTGCCGTTTGGCGATGTCATCGGCGCGCAGGCACTGGTCGACCTCATTGCATGGCGCAACGGCATCAGTGTCGCCTTCCTGAACACCTTGCTACAGCGGACACCGAAGATCCGGCCCCTCAAGCCAGGCACGCGCGCAATCGTCTGGATGCCGAGCGTCGGCCAGCTCAACATGGTCACGCGGGCCGATGGCGTGACGGTGATCAAGAAGCCTGGCTGGAGCGAAGGCGTCGAATTGCCCGCCGACGAAGCCGCGGTGACTTATGCCGACCTCGACGCCTGGCTGATCCTCTCGCACCTCGCCAGCATCCGTATCGGCGCGCTGGCGATCGACGAGGATCGGATTGTCGGCGTGATAGACCCGGCGATCCTGGCGCTGGTCGGCACTAGTCCTATCCTTCTGCGCCGCTTGCCGGAAGATCCCGAACGCTCCGGTTACCATACCCATGATGGCCCCGGAGGTGCCCAGCTCGCCTGCCGGAAAGACGGGATCATCGAGCCGGTTACCTTCTCGCTGCTGCGCTTCCTTGAGCGCGAGCAGGACAATGCCGACGAGTGGCTTCAGGAGGCTTGTGACGACGGATCGGCCCCCTTGCTGAACCGCCTCTCGCAGGCCCTTTCCATACTGGCCGAGCTCAATCCAAGGGCATCGCAGGCGAGATGGGCCAAGGCACAGCTTGACGCGTTGGTAAATCCGGCTTTGAGAGAGGCACTTTCACCGACCACCGACTAGGGTCGCCTCACATCTCGACCGGCTGGTTGACGGCGCGATCTCAAACGTGGTCTCGGCCCGAGGCTTACAGCCCTGAGCGCGCGGACCTGCTTCACGGCATAGCGCATTGCTGGACATTACGCCGGCTCGGATGTATGATTTATTCGTGCTTTGTTCTGTTTCGCGCATTGCGGGTTCATGAGGAAATGGGCATGATACGACGCGATAGGCCCTGCACTTTATGCTGATTTACCGACGCACCAGCCTTCTCGAATCCAGCGCTCAGACCCTGGTCAACACGGTCAATTGCGTCGGCGTGATGGGCAAGGGCCTCGCGCATGCCTTCAAGGTACGCGAGCCGACGATGTTCGCGGCATACAAGCGGATTTGCGATCAGCATCTGCTCGAGCCGGGCAAGCTGTGGCTGTGGCGCGGCTCGCCAAACTGGGTGCTCAACTTCCCGACCAAGCTGGATTGGCGTCAGCCGTCCAAGGTCGAGTGGATCGAGGCCGGGCTCGACAAGTTCGTGTCGGCCTTTGAATCTCAAGGAATCACCGAGATCTCGTTTCCCAAACTGGGCTGCGGCAACGGCAATCTCGAATGGGACGAGGTACGTCCGGTGATGGAGCGCTATCTCGGCAAGCTCCCGATCAAGGTCTATATCCACGACTATACCCGCGATATCGGCCTGCCCGAGCATCTCGAGACGATCGCCGATGCGGTGCGGCGGGAGGGGCGTGCCGAGCCGTCGTTCGAGAGTTTCATGCAATCACTCCATAAGGTTGTCGATCTCGGCGGCGAGCAGCTGGTCGAGTTGGGCAGCCATGCGCCTTTCCGAGCCGTGATGACCGCGCCCGACGCGCTCGCAATAGAGGCGGGCGACGCGCGTTGGCAGTTCGAGGAGGAAGCGCTGCGCGGGGTGTGGCTCGAGCTTCAGTCGGGCGTGGTGACCAAGGATGCCGCTGCCTGGACCGAGCGTGATGCCGGCCTCCAGATGGTGTCGCTGCTGAGCCTGTTGCCGGGCCTGCGCCCGATCGAGATTCAGCGGCGCGGTGCCGCCGATCCCGAACTTGCCATCGAGCGCGTGCCCGGATGGCAGATCCTCTCGCCCGTCGCGCCGCTGCCGGGCCAGACAGCCTTCGCATGGCACTGAGCGCGGCGTTCGCCGCCGCACACGTCCAGCACTGGCAGGCCCAGCTCAACCAGCCCTGGTACAATCACCGGCGCTACTGGCCCGAATGCCTGTTCCATCACGCGCCCCTCGAGAACGCCGTCTCGATTCTCAGCGCAGGTGTGCTCAGGTCCCGCAACGATCCCGGCAATCCGAGGCCGCGCGACGTCGCCGCACGCGAGGTCAACGCCGCCCGCGTACACGCCCATGACCGGGTTCGGCTCTATTTCCGGCCCAAGACGCCCACCCAGTTCCATATTGAGGGAATCCGCAAGCCCGGCGAATGCCGGTTCGGGGACGAGACTCATGCGCCGGTTCTGGTGATGCTGATCCTCGACGCTGAGCGAATCCTGACCTTGCCGGGCACCCAGTTCTGCGACCGCAACATGCAGAGCGGCAATGCCGTGCCTGGCGACAGCGAAGCCTATTTCGCCGCTATTCCCTTCAGCAAGGTTTATCACGAGGGTCCGACCGGCGGCGACGACACGATCATCCCACACCGTTGCGCCGAAGTGCTGCCGACCTCGCCGCTCGACCTCGACCAGTGCCTGAGGGCGGTGTTCTTTCGCTCAGAGCCCGAGCGAGACACGCTCCTCAATCTGCTCGGCGCCCACCGCGCCCGCTGGGCGGGCCGCTGCTACGTTTCCGATGCGCTTAAGGTGTTCGAGAAGCGCTACAGCTTCGTCCAGCAGATCGGGCTCACCCATGAGGGTGTGACCTTTACGCTGAACCCGCGCGACGATCGCCGCGGTGTCAAGCTGTCGATCCAAGTATGGGATAGCGCGGGACAGTTCGTCCGACGCTTCGACCACGCCGATCTGCAAGCCACGCCACCCCAAGGACAGTGGATCTACCATCACGCCTTTGCCGACGGCCTCTACCGTGTACGGGTCGAGATCGAGGATCACCTCGCTTATGACGCTTATATCCCCCTAGGTGCGGCGCTGTTCTGAGCGCACGTCAGCTATTGGGTAAGTCAACACCGCCGCCGAATGCTCGAAATTTGAGCACGTAGCGGTCGCCCATGGGGTGCGCCAACGAATGACCGCTTTCCTAGGCAAGCCGCTCCAAAGCGGACAGGCCGGTTCCCACCATTACGAGAAATTCAAAATGTCCGCCCCCCCAATCAACCTGAGGGTCGCCGTCAGGTTGATCCGTTTGCAGCTAAACAATTAGCCCCACACCATGCCGATCGTTTTTACCATCCATGCGCCCTCGGGCGTCCGCAGCAGTTCGAACGTCTGATGGTGCGCGGCCTGTGATTGCGGCGAGATGTAATAGACCGTGAAAGCCAGCGCATTGGCGGCGGGCTTGCGGACATCGCTCAGGCGCAGCACGTCCTGGCAGTAGCGCGGGTCATGATACTGGTCTTCGCCCCGCGCGACATAGCCTTGCGACGGTCCGTAGTTCGATGGGGTCACCGCGTCGCGGTTCAGCGCCCTCCAGGCGGTGTCGTTGACGCCGCAGGCGCTGGTCCGGATGAGGCGTTCGATCAGCGGGGCTGCCGCTGCCATATCCTTGGCGATGTCCGGGTTGGCCTGCCTGGCTGCGACGGCGTCGTGAATGGCACGGGCCTGCTCGGCGCTCGGCTCGACCACGGCGATTGGTCGAACCGGTGTCGGTGAGGGCGCGTTCTGCGCGGCGGGCACGGTTATCGCCTTCAGCACGCGGCCGAGGAAGCCACTTTGCGCGGTGGCGACAGCCGGCAGCGTGACGACGATGACAGCAGCGGCGATCGGGAATGTCTTCATGGTCGTGTTCCTGTGTCCGGAATTCAGAAGCGGGCCGCCCAGTGGGCGAGCATGGAGGGCGAGCCATCCGTCAGATCCTGCATGAGGCCGATGCGGATGGTGGTGCGAGGGCCGCCGGTCGAATAGCCGGCGGTCAATTGCACTCGGCGTTGACCGGCGAGACTGGCGCTGGTCGACTGATAGATCAGGGATCGGGTCGCCAGATCGTATCCGCTGGCATAGGTCAGACGTGCGGCGCCAGCTTCGATCATCAGCGGTTGTGCGACCCCAAGGCTGACAAGCCCGCCCAGCGCCGTGCCGGTCATCTGGAAGCCGAGGCGGCTGCCGACCAGCGGCGTCGTTCCGGTGACAAGGGACGCCGTGACCGGCTTCATTCGCGTCAGGCCGAGCGAGCCATAGCCCTCGATGCTCCAACCCGGCGCGACGCCGAACCCATGATGCGCTTCGATCATGACGGTGCGGGCGCCGCCGCCGAGACGCAACGCGCCTTCGCCGGTGGGCATGCCCATCAACGTGCCCGTCTCGTCGATGAAGGACAGCCGCATATCGGCTGCCCGTCCGGACCAGCCCAGCGTCACGGCGCTCGCCGCACTCTCCTGGGTGCGGCCGCTGGCGACGGTGATGCCAAGACGCCCGCCAGCCAGATACCGATCGACGCCCATGCTCGTGCCCGCCTGCGGTGCGTAGGCCAGCACCCCGTCGGCAAAGGGGGCAAGCCTCATCACGTCCGACTGAAGCGACTCCGCCGCGTTCCACGCTGCACGAATGCCGAGGCTGTCCCTGACATAGTCGATGGTCCCGGCCGTCGCCCGGGTGACGACCTGGTCGCCGCCGGGGCCGACCCGCGCGCTGGCGAAGCCCATCGTGCCGGTGAAGCCGCCGAAGGACAGCGCCGACTGGTGGCCCATCTGGGCGACGCTTCGCCAAATCCGATGATCGGCGCCGACCTGCGGCTTGACGATCAATTCGGCAAGCGATGCGGAATAGTCCCGGCCAAACTGGTCGAGGATCGTGACGTTGGACAGCGCCGTCTGGATCGCTGCCGCGCCCATCGGTGCCGGCAGCGCCATCACCGAGGATCCCACCGATGTCTGCGTCGCGCCGTTCGACAGTGTCGGATTGACCGGCGACAGCGCGGCCTTGAAGTCGACCAGTCCGTGGCCAAACACATCGTCCACGCCCGGATCACCAATGTCCTTCGCGGTGGTCAGGATCACCTGGCCTGCCTGCTGCCCGGTCAATTGTGGCCATTTCGACAGGATGTCGGCCGCGAGTGCGGCGACCGTCGGCGTCGCCGAACTAGTACCGCTGAACAGTCCGACGTTGCCGTTGACCAAGGTCGTCACGTTAGTACCGACGGCCACCACATAGCGGTCCTTCATGGTCCCGGCGCGGTTCGAATAGGACTCGAGCGTGTAGGCCTGGATGTTGGGGCTCAGCGCGCCGACAAAGATGATCGCGTTGACGTTGGATGCGTCGATGGCGCCGGCATCCGCAGGATTGGCCGCGGCGCTGTTGCCAGCGGAATTGACGATCAGGCCGCCGGTCGCGCCGAAGCGGGCGACGGCCTGGCCCCAGGTGGTGCTGCCCCCCTGGTTCAACGAACTGCTGACGATCCTGATCTTCTGCGCCGTCGCATAGTCGAGCGCCTCCACGGCGCGGAAGATCGCCTCGGTCTTGGTGTCCTCATCCCAGTCCGATACGCGAAGCACCGCGAGCCGCGCGCCGGGTGCATAGCCGACCGCGCCTTGCCCGTTTGCGTTGCCGGCGATGATGTTGGCGACTGCGGTTCCGTGGTCCGACTGGTCGTCGCCCAGGACGTCGCGCTTCGTTTTGACCCCGCCCTTGGTGACGTAGCCGAAGTCCTTCGAAAGCGACGTGTCGATGCGGCCATCGAGTTCGCCGTTCACGTTGACAACGCCGTCGTCGATGACCGCGACTGTCACGCCGTGGCCATCATGGCCGCTGTCCAGCGCATAGAGCGCGTTGACGAATTCATTCGCGCCGTAGTTGCGGCGAAACTCGGCCGTGTCCGCCGCCGATCTGGTCGGCTGCAGGTTGGAGGGCGTGATGATGTAGCCAGCCGGCGGTGGCACCGGTGCGGAGTACACGGGCGGTGTTGGTGTGGGCGTAGGTGTGGGCGTCGGCGTCGGACTGGGGGTTGGCGTAGGTGTTGGAGATGGCGTGGGCGTCGGTGACGGAGTGGGTGTTGGTGACGGGGTAGGACTTGGCGACGGAGACGGCGTCGGGCTTGGCGTCGGCGCAGGCGTTGGGCTTGGCGTGGGCGTTGGCGTCGGTGCCGGCACTGGCACGCTACCCGAGCTGGCTATGCTGCCACCACCGCCGCCGCAGGCTGCAATCGTCAGCGTCAGCAGGCTTGCCGAGGCTGCCTTGATCCCCCGTAATCTCGTCATGTCATCCCCCTCGAAGGGATGCACGCCAGCCGGCGGCACCCCGTTAAATGACGGGGTGCCGGCCCTCTGGAGACCGGATGTTCGAAACCTGCAGTAAAACAGGCGCGGGCGCCTTTAGCCGGGTGGCCTGGACATACGCGTCCGCCACCCGGTCACAAAGAGCTTTGCGACCGTGTGTTGGTCTTTCGACCGCTGGTGGTCTTGCGACCGGCTTTTACTGCAGGGTTTCGACGCCCCGGCCCGCGGAACTGAAAGTCTCGCAGGCCGCCTCAGGCTATAGCCGGATCGTTAACAAATTCCTAGCGGCGCGGATGGTTGTGGTCTTCCGGGACCACCGACCGCATTCTGCAAACACCTCCGTTGTCCCCTCGAACTGGTATCGAACTGGGCTCCTGACCTAAAAATCGAGATTATCCGGGATATAGCCCATTTTGTGGACAAATCGCTTATCCGCAAAATACCTGATTTTCGGGACAAGGCGATTTTGGGGCCATTCGCCGCCGATCCTTGCGACAGCTCAAAAAGCGTCTTTTTTGCAGCTATGCCGATTTTCGAGACAAACCCGGTTGCGTCTATGCCTGGCTCTGACATCAGACCATTCCGGCGCGCGGACGCCTACCGGCAATCAGCAGTCAAATTGCCCATAAGCCGTTGATTTTACGTCTATCCGTAAAATGGGGTATTTTGGGTCAAACCAAAATACCGATTTTTGGGGCAAGCCCGAAAACCCTATCCGGAAAATGCCCCATTTTTGCAGAATAGGGCGAAAAGCCGCCTCTGCGGACGCCATCCGGTATTTTCCGGATAACCAGATTGGTACAATTTAGGACCTGAGCCGCCGACCCCCATGGTCGGACGGGTAAAGGGGCAAATTCATGTCAGGCGCAATACCGCAAACGTGTGGCAGGCCATCACGTTTGCTGCGCCACCCCCGTGCTTCGGGGGCGGTTGGCTCGCATACGCTCGTTTGGGCTCGGCGCGGGGCGCCTCGGATCGGACGCGCGGCGTCCTCGGGCGCCTCGATGCGGCTTCGACCGCATCGGGGCTGGGTCGTTCGTTTGTCGCAAACGCTCGACCAACATATAACCACCGACACTGTCGGGACATCATCATGGACGAACTCTACGCCGCCTTTAAGCATCTCGCCCGCCGTTTTCATGGCCGCTGGAGCAGGCTCGACGACGCGCTGACCCGCATTCGGTCCACCAGCGGCGCAAAGACCAGCGAAGGCGAACGTACCCGCCGAATGCTCGTGAACGCCTTCCGGGTTCAGACCTATCCGGACAGCATTCGTGGGAGATTACAGACCGACCGGCTGAACGCGATGCGGGCGCTGGGCGAACCGCTGAGCAAGGCGCTCGGACATATCGTCACGATCGAGCTGGCCGAGGAGATGCTCAAGGCGCTGGACGATGCCGAACGCCAACGTGCCCGCGAGGTCGACGCCGCATCGGATTTCGAAAAGAACGACACGGTCTACGGCCCCTTCGTCGCAGCGATGCACAACCAAGGCATTGTGCGCGGCGATCACGAGGTGATTACCGAGCAGGAATGGGCCGTCATCGCCAAATACGTCCGCCGCAAGGTTGCGGCCCGGCTGCGCGACGTCCCGCCCATTCGCAGCAACAAGGAATGCCGCACGCCGGACGGGCGGCGTCATCCGTTCTGGAACGGTTACCGCATGCCGCTTGATCAGGTGGATGGTGAGGAAAAGGTGAAAGGCACACCGGCCCCGCCGCCGCGCTGATCATGCCCGCGGGACATCGCCCCGCTTTCCACAGCATGAGGTGACCTATGCGCTTTTCACAGCGCCCGTCCAGCCACGCCAGCGTTCCGGGCTCCGTCGTGGCCTATGACATCGAGACGATCGCCCCGGCGATGCCGGACGGAGCATTCCCGCCCTGGCCGCTGCATCGGCCGGTGGCAATCGGCTTTGCCGCCGCGTCCATGCAGAATGGCCAATGGACGTTCGAAATCGAGGCACTGGTCGCAACCGGCGATACCGACGAGACCGATCTGATCCGCGCGGCCGACCACCGCTTCTCCCAGGCGCAAGTCGTGACCGGCTACAACTCCACTCAATTCGATGCGCTGGTCCTGCGGCTGGCCGCGCAGCGCTGCCGGTTATGGAATCTGCCGGCGCTGGCCGATCATTCTGCCGCACATCGCTATGGCGGCGAGCATCTCGATCTTGCCGACCGATATGCGAGCTTCGGTCGCAAGGTGGGGCTGGCAGCGCTGTGCGACCAGATCGGCATCCCCGTGAAGACCGATGTGGCGGGTGGCGATGTCGCCGCCTTGTGGGAGGCGGGCGAGCATGACCGCATCCGTCGCTATGTGATGGAGGATGCGGTCGCCACCCTCGTCCTGTGGTTCGCCTGGACGGCGGCGCGCCACGCTGACGAGGCGCTGGTGACGCGACCACTGGCAGCCCTTGCGAGACGGATCGAAGTGACGCCGGAGCTTCATCATCTCCAAGCCTTCGTCGACTGTCCGCTGATGCGCTGGTCGCGCCCGCGGGCGCTCGCGGCCGATGTCGGTGCCGCGCTGGACCGTGTCACCGCGACGCTCCGGCGCGAGGCTGATGAGCGGGCCTTTGCCGCCACCTGACCACGACCTTCACCACCAAGTCTCCCCGGACGGCCCGGCCATCAACGCAGATGGCCGGGCCGTCGTCATTTCAAGGACACCCGTCATGACCACCGACACCCTCGTCCTGTCCGTCGCCTGCATCCGGCAGCCGGCCATGGCGCAACGACCGGCGCGCACCTTGTTGATCGGCGCCGCGACGCTGGCGGTACGCCGCAGCTTCGGCACCTATGCCTTCGATCTCGTTGCCGACAGCAGCACCGTCACCGATGATCCGGCCCAGACGATCGGCTGGCTGGCCGACCGCCTACGCCATCCGCCCGGAAGGCTGCTGCTATGGCGCGCCGAGGACATCGTCGTTCCCGCGCTGATCGAATGCGCCGGCACCGCACGCAACGCGGTCGCCGCCGCCCGGATGTTGCGCGGACTGCATGCGGCGTTGGAGGGAGGGATGGTCGACGTCGCCGACGCCTTTGGCGGTTCGGCCGCGACATCGTTCGACGCCGTCGCCCACCGCGCCGGCCTGCCGTTCGTGTCGATGACGGCCACCGCGCTCGCCGACGCGCACCGGACCGGCAATCACGGTGATATCGAAGAGCATCTTGCCGCCCGTGCCAAGGCCACATGGCGTCTATGGCTGGACGGCCAGCCGGACCCTGGCCCAGTCCGCGCCGCCGCCGAAGCCTGGCTCGCCACACCGGCGGCAGAGGTGCGGTCGTGATGATGGTCATCAATTGCAGGCCGCATGTCCGTCCGTGCCGCTCGATCCCGTCCGACGGTCTGGCGGACAACGAATGGAGCACCTCAATCCCCACGCAGTATGCGATGCTCACCCAGCCGCTGCCGCTCGCCGGCGGCGCAATGCTGGAGCGCGCAGGCAGCAGCGGCGAGGCACGGCTGGCGGCGGCGCTGCGCGCCGAGGCACCGTGGATGGCGGCATTCGCCGACCGGATCGCAGAACGCGCCGCGCTGAGCATCTGGGCGGGGCGGCCATGGCTGGCGTTGCGCCCTATGTTGCTTGTCGGACCGCCGGGGGCGGGCAAGACGTATCTCGCGCGCAGGTTGGGGGCCTTGTCGGGCTGCGGCGATGCAGTGCTGTCCTTCGCCGGGGTCAACAGCAACGCGGTACTGGCGGGCAATCCGAGGGGCTTTCGGCATCCGCAGCCCAGCCTGCCTGCGATGATCATGCAGCGGACCAACACCGCCAATCCGGTGATCGTCATCGATGAAGTCGAGAAGGCGGTGGCGAGCGACCTCGGCGATGCGGTCGCGACGCTGGTCGGCATGCTGGAGGGAGGTGGTGCCAGCCGCTACTTCGACGGCTGCCTCGCCGCCGAGATCGACCTGTCGCACATCAACTGGGTGATGACGGCCAACCGCATCGACCGATTGCCCGCGGCCCTTCTGTCGCGGGTCGAGGTCATCCACGTGTCGGGGCCACGACCGGAAGATGCCGAACTGGTGCTGCCCGCCCTCTGGCGGGACGTCGCCCATCAGCTCGGCCTGCCGTCATCGGCACTGCCGCAGGTCGAACAGGCCGCCGAAAACGCGCTGCTGCGCCTGTTCCGACGGACGCGCTCCATACGCCGGCTGCGCCAGGCGATCGAGACGCTGGTCGCCGTGTCGGCACGCCACCGGCTCCGCGAAGTCCATTGATGATCATCGAAGGCGGTGCGGTGAGCACCGTCAGGAACGGGAAAAAATGCTCCGGCCGGGAAGCGGCCGTCACCAAAAAGGAATGTACCCATGGAAACGACTGTCCGCCACCAGAACTTCATGCTCGCGCTGCGTCAGCTGATGGGCTGGCCCACCTTCGCGCCGGTGAACAACGCGATCGCATTTACCTCGGGCCAGACGATGTCAGCGCCGGTTGGCGTTGAGCTTGGCCGTATCGCACAGGCGCTGAACAAGGACCTTGTCTATTCGGGATGGTCGACCATCACCGCCAGGGAACCGGATGGCTTCGCGGTGGCCTTTCGCGATCTGGTCACGGTCGACATCATCGATCGGCTTGTTCCCTTCGCTGCGGACGATCGCGCACGCGTGATCCTGGTCAGCACCTCCACCGACGAGCATTTCGCGATCGACACGCGGGGTTCGCTGATCCGCATGGCGGGTCGGCCGAAGGCCGTGCGCGACGGCCGTGCGCTGGCGATGTCGCGGATCAAGGCGGTGGCCGCCACCCGCAGCAGCGACTTGCTGCCGGATAACCAGTTCGTTGCCACCGGTGCCGCCGCTACCTGCCCGCAGCCCTTGCACGAGACAATCGTCCGCTTCGCCTGACTTACCCGGCGGCACCAGTCGGTGGCCGCTAATTCCTGATTGTTCTGGAGACCTTACATGCCCCTCGAAGCCACAACGCCTCGCCCACGACGCAGCTGGATCGTGCTCGATATTGAGTCCGCCGTTCTCGATCATACCGCCCACCAGCGCTACCAGCAGATGGAGCGTTGGACGCCGTCGCCGGACAAACCTATCCGCCGTGGCTACACCCGTAGCGAAGACCCGCTGACGTGTCCGCGATGGATTTTCCAGACGCTCTGCGTCGCGTCGATCATGGTGCTGGTCGAGGATGCTGAGGGCGGCTTTGATGTGCGAAGCTTCGAGACGTTGTCCGCCCCGGAATTGGATGAACGCGGTGTTGTGGCCGGCGTTCTTCGCGTGCTGGCCGACGCCCCGCCAGAGGCTGAACTCTGCACCTGGATGGGATTGGTCCATGACATCCCTGTGCTGATTGCGGCCGCGATGCGGCACGGTCTGTCGCTACCGAAATGCTGGGGCTGGCTATCGCATGGTGGTTTCCACCGCGACCGGCATATCGACTTGGCCCGCGCTCTGACCGCAGGCATGAAGATCAAGCCGATCCATCTGGCCGAGGTTCTCGCCGCGATGGACCTGCCGGGCAAGATCACCTGTCCGCCCTTCGCGGTCACCCGGCTGATCGAGACGGGACGATGGGAAGAGGTGGCATCCGCCTGCGAGGTCGACGTCGTCTCGACCGCACTGTTGCTGGCCCGCTGGCGGCGGCTGACGGATCCCCGCGCCGAAGCCGAGGCTGTCGAGGATCGCATCCTTCGCCGCGTCATCGAACAGCGACCGGATCGGGGATATATCGCAGCGTTGCAGGCGCATCGGGATCGGCGCTTCGCCACACAATATGCGAAAGCCGCCAACGATGCCGCGATCTTGGCGCCGTGGCTGGATCAGGACGCCGCCTGACCCTTCACCCTTGCTTTACCAACCTGCGTTAGCCTCGCCGTCATGACAAGGCTGGTCCTACTCTCACATGCGCCATTACGGAAAAACGCGGACAGCCTGTCTGCAAATTCTCGGCGTGGCGCATGAGGAAGTAGGACCTGTCATGTCCAAGCCCTTCGTTCCTGCCGAGGACGCCCGCCAACTCACCCGCGACGAAATCAAGGCGGAGCTGGTCAGGATCGATATGGCGCCCGGCGCCGCAATGACGCGCTGCGCCGACCAATTCGCCGCCGATTATCCGGGTGAAGGGCGTGATCTCCTACAGACGGCAATCGTCGGTGCGCTGACAACGCGTACGTGTCGTGAAGGTGTGTCGGGCGAGCGGTTCCTAGCGGGCATCATGCGCAGCATCGCCTCGACCCATCGCCGCGCTCGTGAACGGCGCGGCGAGGACATCGTGTCGCTGCCAGTCGAGGTCCTGGCCGAACAGATGGCGATGGGCGGCTATACCGTCTTGGCGGCCGACGACGTCATCGAGATCGAACGCGTCCGGCTGGTGTGCGAACGCATCCTCGACCAGCTCAGCGCTGCCTCACCGCGTCAGGCCGCGCTGGTCGACGGGATCGGCCTTGGGTTGCGCGGGCAGGCGCTTGCCGACCACCCAGGCCTGTCCATGCAGGATCTCGCCACCGTGCGTCGCGCGCTGAAGCGTCACGCGCAACGTCTGTGGATCGACGCTGACGCGCAGATATTTCGATCCGAGGCATCGCCCCACGCAAAGTGAATAGATGGAGCGGCCCCGGCCTCTATCCGCACTTTGTGCAATCCGAGGTTCCGCAGCTTCGGCAGGAAAGAGATGACGAAATGTGTCGTCAAGATAGCGGCATCGGAAAATCAAAGAGGAGAAATGGATGGAGTATATCTCACTAGCCGGCTTGGAGTGGCTGGATCGGTACCGATTGAACATCGACTTGATGATAGATCGGTGGAAGAAAGGCATGAGTGTCACGCCTCGCCGTAAATCATCCGGCCACAATCCAGATTATGAAGAAGATGCTCCTGATGGTGACATCATCTATCGTGACGGATTCTGGCTTACATATCAAAGGTGCGGCGGAATTTTGTATGATGAGATGCGCAACCAGCGCGCTAAACTGATCGTCCCCGGAACATCGCTGCCCGAAGCCGCTATCAATAAACTCTATCAATCGGCGACACCGCTCAGAGAAGTCGTGCAATTGCCTGAACATTGTATCGTCAACTTCGCCAATCCCAAGATAATCCGAGCAAAGAATTTGGAGAAGAACGCGGTGGATTTCCTGTTGCGAGTGGATTGGATGACGACCACGCTGGCTTATGATCTCGAGCGGATGTGAGCATACGGAACCCGTGCTGACGCCGCCAGCGGCAGCACGGGCGCTGTTGGGTCAGCTTTCCATATTACCCTGCTCGTCAGCGGAGCCGCCGCTCCAGATTTCACTCATCGGCATCGCATCGGGTTCAGCATCGTCTGTCGATACGGCCCTGCTACTCTGCGACCCTTCGATCGTCTCGAGCTGCTCGCTGCGGATTCGACTTGCGGCGTCGGTGTCAGCTGCGGGTTCGCGATCATTATGCTCCTCATCCGACCTGTCATTCCTCTCGATCGCGGCCGCAGGCTGGTCGCCCGCGCCGAGGTCAACCTTGCTCACCTTGGTGATAGCAGGCTTATCCAACTGAATAGACAGTTGCTCGAGTCGCCCGAGCAGTCGATCTTCACGCTGACGGGCATCATCGAGCTGAGCCCGTAGCTGGTCACACTGGGTTCGCGCGGCATCGCGTTCCTTCTCAGCTTCGATCCAGTGATCCGTCAGCATATCTGCCTCGGTTTCGCTCCTGCTCAGACGCTCCTCGGCCGTCGCGATGCGGAGCGAAGCGTCGCGATGTATCGTATTGACCGTATCCCTGAATGCGCCGAGCAGGGTTTTCATCCCGTCCGTTGTAAAGCGATCGAACAGCCCCTGAAACGCTGTGCGGACGTCAGGCGGGACTTCGAGTGCTGGCGGAGCACCCGTGTCGGCAACGGTCGCTTTCCATAGCTTCACGTTCTTGTAGAATGGACCACTGGGCTCAACGCCCAACTTAGTTGCAGCTTGATAGATAGGGTCATCCGGTTTCCACTTCCCGGACTGGACCAGCTCTTCGAGCTTCTCAGGCAAGACATTAGAGCGGAGTGAACCGCGCCGGGTTTGCCGGAGGCCGTTGGATGTGAGTCACGCTGACATATCGACGATGTTCGCGGCAGCATAGTATTGCTCTTCGGCCTCGGCGGGCGGAATGTTGCCGATAGGCTCGAGCAGCCGGCGATGATTGAACCAGTCCACCCATTCCAGCGTGGCGTACTCGACCGCCTCGAAGCTTCGCCACGGCCCGCGGCGGTAGATCACCTCGGCCTTGTAGAGGCCGTTGATGGTTTCCGCCAAAGCGTTGTCATAGCTGTCGCCGACGCTGCCGACTGACGGCTCGATGCCCGCTTCGGCCAGGCGCTCGGTGTACTTGATGGACACGTACTGGCTGCCGCGGTCGGAATGGTGGACGAGGCCGCCACCCCGCATCGGCCGTCGGTCATGTAGCGCCTGCTCGAGCGCATCCAAGACGAAGCCGGCATGTGCGCTCCGACTGGCGCGCCAGCCAACGATCCGGCGGGCGTAGGTGTCGATGACGAACGCCACGTAGACGAACCCCGCCCAGGTCGCGACGTAGGTGAAGTCCGATACCCACAGCATGTTCGGTGCTGGCGCGCGGAACTGCCGGTTCACCCGGTCGAGCGGGCATAGGGCCGTCCTGTCGCCGACAGTGGTGCGCACCGGCTTGCCGCGCATCACGCCGGCCAGACCCATCGCCCGCATCAGGCGGGCAACAGTGCAGCGAGCGACGTCGAACCCTTCGCGTCGCAGTTGCCGCCAGACCTTGCGCACGCCGTAGACGCGGAAGTTCTCCTCGAACACGCGGCGCACCTCCGGTCCGAGCGCATCGTCACGCCGAACCCGAGCCGACCGTCTGGTCGGCTCAATCCTCCTGGCTGCATGAGCATGATAGGTGGACGGGGCGATCGGCAGGACCCGGCAGATCGGCTCGACCCCGTACGCCTTGCGATGCGCGTCGATGAACGACACCATCACTTCACTCGGCGGTCGAGCTCCGCCATCGCAAAATACGCCGACGCCTTACGCAGGATCTCGTTGGCCTGGCGCAGCTCGCGGTTCTCGCGTTCCAGCGCCTTCATCCGGGCGGCAACATCGCTCGGCACCCCGGCGCGGGCGCCACTGTCGATCTCGGCCTTCTTCACCCACTCGTGCAGCGTCTGGCCTGCACATCCGATCTTCGCCGCGATCGATACCACCGCTGCCCAGCGCGACGGGTGATCCTTCTCATGGTCCAGCACCATCCGCACCGCACGCGCGCGCACCTCAGGCGAAAACTTGTTCGTCGTCTTGCTCGTCATAGCCCCTTCCTCTCAGGAGTTGGGGCCTCCGACAAACCCGGCGCGCTTCAGAGCCATTCGTCACTCTTCTTCATTGTATCACTCACCATCTGCGAGCCAGACGATACCTACGATACCTACGATACCTACGATACCTACGATACCTACGATACCTACGATACCTACGATACCTACGATACCTACGATACCTACGATACCGCAGGATGAGGCATTCGGCAGGTCAATCCGACTGGCACATTGTCATCTTGCGCCATTACCGTGTCGGTCAGGCGCGGGATTTAATGGCGACGGCGGTTATGGTGCCGCCCAGCGTTGGGGCGGACGATTCAAAAACCGTTGCAGCGCAAGTGGGTTGAGAGCAGCGCTGATACGACGGATGCCCGATTGCAGACGCAGCCAAACCAGCATGCCGATCGAAAATAGCGTCACGATGATCGACTGCAGGCAACGATATACACCGGCGCCGCCGCGACGGCGGTCAGCCCTTGCACCGACGATGCGCGACACGGCGGCAAGCAGTGTTCCGATCGCGTCACACCGCTGGGCGCTCAAGGGCGCAGACAGGGTCTGAGAAGGGGCCGAACTGCTCATCGTCTGTCTTTATAGGCTGGCGCGTCCACGCCGCCAACTCGATGGCAATCGCATGAAGAAAGCCTGCACCTAGCAGAATCTGACTTGGGTAAGATCGGGTAGGCCGAAGCGATCCATCAGGATGACAATAGCAACGAATCCACTATGCTGGATATATGGAAACTGATTCGGCAATCGCTGCATTCGGCGCTCTCGCACAGGCAACGCGCCTAGATGTGTTCCGGCTGCTGGTGCGCCACGAACCCGCCGGGATGGCGGCTGGCGAAATCGCCCGCCAACTCAACGTCCCGCAGAACACCATGTCCGCGCACCTTGGTATTCTCGCCCGCGCGGGACTGGTCCGCTCCGAACGCCATAGCCGGTCGATCATCTACCGCGCCGACCTCGACGGCCTGCGGGTGCTGACGCTGTTCCTCGTCAAGGATTGCTGTGCGGGCAACGCGGAACTGTGCGCGCCGCTCATCGCCGAACTCGCCCCCTGCTGCTGAAAGAACGCCCCGTGGCTGTCGATATCGTCATCTATCACAATCCGGAATGCGGCACGTCGCGCAACGCCCTTGGGCTGATCCGCAATGCCGGCATCGAGCCGCATGTGGTCGAGTATCTGAAGACCCCACCCGCGCGTGCGCTGCTGGTCGAGCTGATCGACCGCGCCGGCATGACGCCCCGCGGTCTGCTGCGCGAGAAGGGGACGCCCTATGCGGAGTTGGGCCTGGGCGACACGTCGCTATCCGACGATGCTCTGGTCGATGCGATGATGGTACACCCGATCCTCATCAACCGGCCGCTGGTCGCCTCGCCGCTCGGCGTGAAGTTGTGCCGCCCGTCCGAAACCGTCCTCGATCTGCTGCCGAGCGACCAGCTTGCCGCGTTCGCAAAGGAGGACGGCGAAGAGGTGGTCGATGCGTCGGGCCAGCGCGTCGCCTGATGCTTCTTGCCATCCTGATCTTCGTCGCGACGATCGCGCTCGTCATCTGGCAACCCAAGGGCCTCGGGATCGGGTGGAGCGCGATGGGCGGGGCGGTCGTGGCACTGCTCGCGGGCGTCGTCACCCTGTCCGACGTGCCGGTGGTATGGGGCATAGTCTGGAACGCGACCGCCGCGTTCGTCGCGATCATCGTCATCAGCCTATTGCTCGATGAAGCGGGGTTCTTCGAGTGGGCGGCGCTGCACGTCGCGCGCTGGGGCGGTGGGCATGGTCGTCGACTGTTCGTCCTGATCGTGCTGCTCGGCGCAGGCGTGTCCGCGCTGTTCGCCAATGACGGTGCTGCGCTGATCCTGACGCCGATCGTCATCGCCATGCTGCGGGCGCTGGGGTTCAAGGATAAGGCGACGCTGGCGTTCGTCATGGCGGCCGGGTTCATCGCCGACACCGCCAGTCTGCCGCTGGTCGTGTCGAACCTCGTCAACATCGTGTCGGCCGACTTCTTCCACGTCGGGTTCGGCGACTATGCGGCTGTGATGGTGCCAGTCGACCTCGTGTCGATCGCTGCGACGCTGGCGGCGCTGCTGCTGTTCTTCTGGCGCGACATACCGACAGACTATGACGTGCGGGCGCTGCGCGCGCCGCGCGAGGCGATCCGCGATGCCGCAACGTTCCGCGCCGGATGGATCGTGCTCGCCCTGCTGCTCGCGGGGTTCTTCCTGCTCGAACCGCTCGGCGTGCCGGTCAGCGCCGTGGCCGCTGCCGGCGCGATCCTGCTGCTGGTGATCGCAGGGAGGGGCCACGTGATCCCCACGGCCAAGGTGCTGAGCGGCGCCCCGTGGCAGGTCGTCATCTTCTCGCTCGGCATGTACTTGGTCGTCTATGGCCTACGGAACGCGGGGTTGACCAATCATTTGGCGGCGCTGCTCGATAGCAGCGCGCAAGGCGGCGTGTGGGGCGCTGCGCTGGGCACGGGCGTCATCGCAGCGGTCCTGTCGTCGGTGATGAACAACATGCCGACCGTTCTGGTGGGCGCGCTGTCGATCGACGCAACGCACGCGACCGGGGCCGTCAGGGAAGCGATGATCTACGCCAACGTGATCGGCTGCGACCTCGGCCCCAAGCTGACGCCGATCGGCTCGCTCGCGACGCTGCTGTGGCTGCACGTTCTGGGGCAGAAGGGCGTGCGCGTCGGATGGGGCTATTACTTCCGGGTCGGGGTCATGCTGACCGTGCCTGTCCTGCTCATCACGCTGGCGGCGCTCGCGCTGCGAATTGGGATCGCCTGATGCCTCTCCGCGACCTTGCCGACCCCGATCATCTGCCCGCGCTCGACCGGCGCTATGCGCTCGATCGCCCCGCTCTCGGGCTGGGCGCTGGCGATCCGCCGCCCCGCATCCTGCTGCTCTGCGGGTCGCTGCGTGAGCGGTCTTATTCGCGCCTGTGCGTCGAAGAGGCGGCGCGACTGCTTCGTTTCTTCGGCTGCGAAACGCGCATCTTCAATCCATCGAGGCTGCTGAATCTGTTGCAGGGAAGGCGCATTGATCTGGGCACCAAACTGTAGCACATAGCCTTTCGGACGATCTAGAAACCGCAGTTTTCCGCGGGTTTCAGTGTGGCCAAATCATGGAACGGAATCCCTTCACCCGCTCCATTCTGAAATGAAGGTCCTGCTCGGCAGATTTCCGATCGCCGGACGATGATCGCCGCAACGCGACCTTGAACCCCGAAATTAAACGCCACACGCTTGGGCCGACAAAAGCCACGTCACCAAGCCGTTCGACCCGCCGGTCGGCAAACCGGCGGGTCGTGATCGACGGCAAAATGCGAACGGACCCGTCAGCCGATCACCCGATCCGCTTCGTATGTCCGTCGATCAGCGCGATGGCCTCGGCCGTTCCGGCGGCGTTGGTCATCTTGCCCGCCTGGATCTCGTCGGCGATCGTCAGCAGGCGGCCGCTGATCACGGTGCCGGTTTCGGGCTCTTCCTGGATCGCGATACCGCCCTTGGTGTCGGCGACCCGTTGCCATGCGGCCCGCACCGCCGCCCAATAGGCGCTGGTCTTCGCCCAATAGGTGTCGGCGGCCTTCACGTCATAGCCGTCGAAGCGTTCATAGCTGTTCAGCACCGATTCCTGGACGATGGGGACGAGCTTGCCGTCCTTCAGGCCCATCTTCGTATTGTCCTGCCAATGGATCCAGCCGGTCGGGGTCGGCTGGTGCCGGTTGATCGCATAATAGCGGTCATAGACCGGATGGCGGACCGCATCGCGGCGGGCGAGGGGGCGCCAGGTCCAGTTCGACCGCCAGCGCCGGACGCCGGCTTGCGTCTCGAACTGGCCCCATCCGGCATAGCGCGGGCTGTCGTCGACCTGATAGACGGTCTGCGACCAGCGCCCGGCGCGCATCCGCTCGGGCACGGCCTCCCACACCCATCGGCCAGGTCCCGCATAGACCAGCACGCGGGACGGTTGATAATCCCAATCCTGCCGCCAATGCTTGATGACATGGGTCTTGCCGCCATGCTCGACGACCAGAAGGTGCTGGAGCGCGATATGGTCGGGCGTGTCCTCGATCACCCTGACCACTTCGTTGCCGCCGGAAATCTTGCGCTCCAGCGGAACATAGCCCGCCGCCCAGGGCGTGGTTTCCTGCATGTCGAAGCGGACCTTGTAATCGCCCGCCATCGCCAGGATCTCGGCCCGGTCGGCGGCCTTGGCGGCCTGGGCCTCGGCCATGGTCTGCTTCACCGGGCCATCGGCATGGGCGGGAACGGGGAGCAGCGCGAGCGCGGCCAGCATCAGCATCGGACGGTTCATCATCGGGTCAGTCCTTTCAGAAGCGCAAGGAGAGCGACGCGCTGGCGTTGCGTCCCGGCTGGGTGAAGGCGGCGGGGGGCACATCGGCGGTGCCGGTGGGGAGGGGGCGCGGCACCGACAGGCCGCGCACATCGGACCACCAGGCATAGGTGGCGTTGGTGAGGTTGAAGATGCCCGCGCGCATGGTCAGCGTGTCGGTCAGCTTCGCGAACAGCGTCGCGTCGAGGATCGTGAAGGCGGCCGGTCGGAAGCATGTGGTGGAGCACAGGCTGGTGGTGTCCCGCGCCGCCTTTTGCGCGCTGTGGGTCATCACGACCTGACCGCCGAAGCGCCCCTGGCCGGGTTCGCGCCAGCCCACCCCCATCACCAGCTTGAGCGGGTCGATCGTCGCCAGCGGCTTGCGGGTGCCGTCGGCGGCGATCTGGTTCCCTTGCGAATAGGAAATGGCGAGCTGGCCGGTCAGGCCGTTGCGGGCCCGCCCCTCGAACCGGGCTTCGGCGCCCTTCACGCTCGCGCGGTCGAGATTGATGAACTGGTACAGCGCGGGATCGCTGGGGGTGAAGCGGCCGCCCACCACCTCCTGGCTGATGAAGTCGCGGTAATCGGCGCGAAAGACGCTCGCCGACAGGTCCACGGCATCGCTGTTCAGCCGCAATCCGGCCTCGACCGCCTCGCTTGTCTCCGGGCGAAGGTTCGGATTGGGGATCGAGGTATAGCCGAAGGCGAGGTTGGAGAAGAACTGATTGATCTGCCCCGGCTCGGGCGCGCGGAAGCCGCGGGCATAGCTGGCGAACAGTCGCACCATCGGGGTGAGCGTGACGACCGCGCCGATGCGCGGGCTGACCCGATCGGCGGATTGCCCGGCGCCGGTGAATTGCGGCAACAGGGGATCGCGCCGGGGCGACAGGCGATACCAGTCATAGCGCAGCGCCGGGTGCAGCGTCACCGGCCCGATGCCGATCGCATCCCCGACAAAGGCCCCGGCCAGGGCGAAGTCGGTCGTCGGAAAGGCGCGGGTCGGGAATGTCTCGCCCGACGGCGGCACGGTGCCGTCGCGGACGCCCCGCTGGCGCAGCACGCTGACATCGGTGCCCGTCACCAGCCGGTGGGTGATCGCCCCCGTCGAGAAGCCCAGCCGGACCTCGCCCGAGCCGCCATAGACCCGGTTCTCCAGCGTGTTGAGCCGGGTGCGGTCGGCCAGCGTCCGGCGGTCCTCGGCGCTGAACTGGCGATCCTCGGCATTCTGGACATAGGCGGCGGCGCGTGCGAACTCGATCAGGCCGGTCCCGTCATAGGTCCAGTCGAGCGCGCCGCGCCAGCGCTCTGCGGTGTCGCGGGCCTGCAACCCGGCGACGCTGGTGTTGATTCCGGTGAGCACGTCGGTGGCGACGCGGTTGCCGAGATACTCGCCGGTCGCACGCAGGCGGTGGCCCGGCGCGACGTTCCAGACCAGCTTGCCCAGCAGGGCATTGGAGTGGCCGTCCTGCGGATTGGGCGCGGTGCGGGTGACGCCGGTGCCCTCGACATCGCCCCGGTTCTTCAGTTCGGAAAAGTCGCGCCGGGTATAGGCGAGCATGGCCGACACCGCGCCCGATCGGCCCGCGACGATGCCCGACTGGGTAAACTCCTCGTCCGCCGAATTATACTGGGTGCGCAGCGATCCGCCGAAGGATTTGTCGCCCAGAATATCGGAGGGATCGCTGGTGACGAAGCTGACGGCACCCGCCAGCCCGTCGCTGCCATAGAGCGCCGAGGCGGGACCGCGCAGGAATTCGACCGACTTGATCAGGCCGATGTCAACATAGTCGCCGCGCCCGGCATCCTGCGCCCCGAAACTGAAGCCGTAGGGCACGCGTACGCCGTCGACCTGGATCAGCACGCGATTGCCACCGATGCCGCGGATGACGAAGCCTTCATTGCCCGCTCGTCCGGTCGATCCCGATGCGGCGCCGAAGCGGGTGGGCGCGCGGCGGACGCTGACGCCCGGTTCGAAGCGGACCAGATCCTTGATGTCGGTCGCCAGTTCGTCGGCGATGGTCTCGGCGCGTTTGACCGAGATGGTGACCGGCGCATCCCGCGCCTCGATCGGCGCGCGGGTCGCCGTCACGACGATGTCGCGCTGTTCGGTCTTTTCGTCGGCCTTTTCCCCGGGTTCCCCGATCGCAGCCATTACGGCGAGCGCCAGAAGCATATGACCCCTTTCATCTATTGCCTATCACTCGCAATAAGACGCTAAGGTGCAATTCTCAATGGAAAAATGCAAATGACTCGCATTAAGTTCTGCGAGCTAACGCTAGGGGTAGTGCATCGCCAATTACGCGGATTTCATGTCACGTTTTGGTTTCTGGCCAGAGGTATTTGGTGCAAGCTATTGAAATAGCTGTGATCTAATAGGGCTGTGCGGGAAATGCGTTTTACCCGACGATGCTC
Source organism: Sphingomonas sp. SORGH_AS_0870 (assembly GCF_031453175.1). Classification (NCBI taxonomy): domain Bacteria; kingdom Pseudomonadati; phylum Pseudomonadota; class Alphaproteobacteria; order Sphingomonadales; family Sphingomonadaceae; genus Sphingomonas; species Sphingomonas sp. SORGH_AS_0870. The sequence goes on along the minus strand of NZ_JAVIYW010000002.1, from coordinate 2,678,023 downwards.
TGTCCCATGGCGAGCCGCTTGCCGTTGGTGACGATCACCCGGTCACCGATCCGCGTCGCGGCGAACAATTTGCGTGCAAAGGCGGTGGGCACGCCGACGCAGCCATGGGTCGCATAGCCATAGCGGACATCGCTGCCATGGATCGCCACACCGTCGCGGGTCAGCCGCAACATATAGGGCATGGGCGCATCATAGAGGTTGGACACATGGTCGGCGTCCTTCTCCAGGATGGGAAAGACGCCGAGCGGGGTCGGCATATTGTCCGCGCCATAGATGATCGCCGCCGTGCCGATCTCATAGCCGTCGCGAAAGATCGACACGACCTGCGCGGCGAGGTCGACGGTAATCACCACCGGCCCCTGCGGCGCGCCGCTCTCGTCCCACACGAAGTCGCCATGGTGCAGCGGCGCCTTCAGGTCCAGAATGCGGCGCACGACGAAAGGCGCGGGCGAGGGGCTAGGGCTGGGAGAGGGCGCGGGGGGACGGGTAGCCGACGCTTGTGGCGCCGCCGCGACCTTCGCCCGCGTGGCGTCCGCATCGGCGGAATGCCGGATCAGCATCACGCCGCCACCCAGGGCACCGATCAGGATCGCACCGGCCAGAAGCTGCAAGGGGCGCATGGACAGCGCTTTAGCAGAATGGCTTCAACGAAGCGTTACCGGATTTCGACCGTCACATGGCCGACCGCGGGCATGCCATCCAGGCGGCGATGGACCTCCGCACAGTCCAGCGCGGTGCCGATCCCCTCGATCGACAGAACGACGGCATGGGCGGTCGGGCCGATCCGCCAGATGTGGAAGTCGTGGATGCGCGTATCGCCGGACGCCTCGATCCGCTCGCGCACTTCGGTGGCCAGCCTGGGATCGGCGGCGTCGAGCAGCACGGCCGAGGCCTGTCGCATCAGCCCGACCGCCCAGTTGGCGATGACCAGCGCGCCCAACAGACCCACCGCCGGGTCGAGCCAGACCCAACCCAGATAGCGGCCCGCAACCAGCGCGACGATCGCCATGACCGAGGTCAGCGCATCGGCAAGGATATGGATATAGGCCGCGCGCATATTGGTATCGCCACCATGCCGGTCATGGGCATGGTCGTGATGATGATGCCCATGATGATGGCCGTGGTCATGTCCATGCCCATGGCTGTGCCCGTGTCCGTGATCATGCCCGTGGCCGCCGCCCAGCATCCACGCGCTGATCAGGTTGATCGCCAGGCCCAGCACCGCGACCAATATGGCATCGCGAAACGCGACCGGATGCGGATCGCCGAGCCGGACGACGGACTCATAGGCGATGCCCAGCGACACGATGCCCAGCACCATGGCCGATCCAAACCCCGCCAGTTCGCCGACCTTGCCCGTGCCCCAGCTGTAACGGGGATTGGCGACATGCTTCTTGGCATAGGAATAGGCGAGCGCGGCGATCCCCAGGGCGCCGACATGCGTCGCCATGTGAAAGCCGTCCGCCAGCAACGCCATCGATCCGGTCAGATAGCCCGCGACAATCTCCGCGACCATCATTCCGGCCGACAGCCAGACGACCGCCCGCGTGCGCCGGGCATTCTCGTCATGGGCATGGCCCAGATAATCATGGCTGTGGGCGGTCACGGTCGGGTCCTTCGGCAGCATCGGGTCACGGGATGGGAACTCAGCGGAAATGGCGGCGAAGCAGCTTGGCCAGCTCGGCGGCGGCGGCGGTCCGCTCGGCGTCGCCCAGGTCGGGGGCGGCGACATGGGCGTGGAGATGATCCTCGACCAGCTCGTCCATCAACCCGGCCACCGCACCCCGCACCGCCGCCACCAGATGAAGCGTCTCGGCACAATCGGCATCCGCCGTCACCGATCGCTCGATCGCCGCGACCTGCCCCGCGATGCGGCGGACGCGTGCGACGATCTTTTCCTTGCTGGTGGTGACATGTGCCATAACGCATAGGGGTATAGGGTATATTGGGTGTTTCCGCAAGACGGCTTGCCGGGGCGGCTTCGGTTCGGCCAAGGTGGCGGATGCAACGGCAGGAGGCGGCGGACGTGAAGGCATGGCGGCGATGGAGTGTGGCGCTGACGGCGTTCCTGGCGGGCACGGCGGCTCTGCCGGTTCGGGCGGAGACGATCCTGTTCGTCGGCAACAGCTTCACCTTCGGCGCCCACTCGCCGGTCATGCGCTATCGCCCCGATCTGGTCCGCGATCTCAACAATGAGGGGATCGGAGGCGTGCCCGCGCTGTTCAAGACCTTTGCCGAGGAGGCGGGGCAGAACTGGACGGTCAGTCTGGAGACCTCGCCGGGCAAGGATCTGGCGTTCCATTACGAGCAGAAACGGCGTGAGATCGATGGGCGCTGGGATGTCGTGATCCTGCAGGATTACAGCACGCTCGATGCGCAGCGCCCCGGCGATCCGACCCGCCATGCCGAGGCGGCGGGGCTGATCGCGTCGATGCTCCGCCGCGCCAATCCGCGCGTCCGCATCGAACTGGTCACCACCTGGAGCCGCGCCGACCTGACCTATCGCACCCCCAGTCCGTGGCGGGGCAAGCCGATCGACGCGATGGCGGACGATCTGGCGGCGGGCAATGCCTATGCCCTGCGTCGCAATCCGGAGATTGCGGGGGCGATCCCGGTGGGCCAGGCCTGGAACCGGGCATGGCGCGACCGGGTGGCCGATCCGAACCCCTATGACGGCATTGCCTATGGCCAGGTCGATCTGTGGACCTGGGACCAGTATCATGCCAGCGCGGCGGGCTATTATCTGGAGGCGCTGGTCGTATTCGGAAAAGTGACCGGCTATGACGTCCGGCGGCTGGGCGAGCAGGAGCGGGCGGGGCGTGATCTGGGCCTCGACCCGCGCGTGGTCGGCCGGTTGCAGGCGATCGCCCAGGCCGAGCTGACGCAAGCTATTCCGTGACGATCTTTCCGTCGCGGACGGCGACCGGCCAGGGGGTGAGCGCCTGCCCCATGCAGGGGCCGCCCAGGCAATGCCCGTCCTCGACCGCGAACAGCGCGCCGTGCCATGAACAGGCGATGCGCTCGCCGTCGGGGGTCAGATAGGCATCGAGTTCCTGCGCCAGCGGCAGGCCCATATGCGGGCAGCGGTCGACATAGCCATGCACCATGGTCCCGCGTCGGACGACGAAGCCGTGGAAGCGTCCGGCACGCATCTGGATCACGAAGTTGCGCGCCGCGCCGTCCGCGATCGTCTCCAGCGGGCCGAGCGCGATTCCCGCCGGGGTGGCGGTCAGCCGTTCGTCGCTCATCCCGCGTCCTCCTGCGCTTCGGGCGCGGCTTCGGGGGTGCGGCTTCGCAGCCGGTCGGCGGCGGCGGTCAGATGCGGGTAGGGGCTGAGGTCGACCGCGAACCGCTCGGCATTATAGACCTGCGGCAGGACATGGCAGTCGGCCAGCGTCGCGGTGTCGCCATAGGCATAGCCGCGCCCGTGCCGCGCGATCAGCTCCTCCAGCGCGGCAAAGCCCTCCGCGATCCAGTGGGCAATCCAGCGCCGGACCGCATCCTCATCGGCCATCATGTCCTGGCGAAGCACCGTCAGGACGCGCAGATTGTTGATCGGATGGATGTCGCATGCGACGATCGCCGCCATGGCGCGCACCACCGCGCGGCCAGCCGGATCGGCGGGAAGTAGCGGCGGATCGGGATAGCTCTCCTCCAGCCATTCGAGAATCGCCGGGCTCTGGATCAGCGCGCCGTCTGGGCCGTCCAGCACCGGCACCAGCCCTTGCGGTTGCAGGGCGCGATATGCTTCCGCCCGCTGCGCGCCCGTTCGCAGGTCGTGCGACACGCTGTCATAGGAGAGGCCCTTCAGCGCCAGCGCCAGCCGGACGCGATAGGCCGCGCTCGACCGCCAATAGCCGTGGAGCGTCAGGTTCATGGCAGCTGGGCCTTGGGGAAGTCCTTCCACACCGCGTCATAGTCGAGCTGGGCGTGCGACAGCGCATGGGTGGTGGGGCGATAGGGCCAGCAGCTTTCCACCATGAACGCCATCGTCCCCTCGATCCGGTGCGGCCTGAGGTCGGCGGTGCTCGCCGCCTGCCAGCTGGCGAGGTCGGGGCCGTGCCCCGCCATCAGATTGTGCAGCGACAGCCCGCCGGGACGGAAACCCTCCGCTTTGGCATCATAGGCGCCGGTGATGAGGCCCATCGCCTCCGACATGACGTTGCGGTGGAACCAGGGCGGACGGAAGCTATCCTCCGCCACCATCCAGCGCGGCGGGAACAGCACGAGATCGGCATTGGCCCGGCCGGGCACGTCGCTGGGCGAGGTCAGCAGGGTGAAGATCGACGGATCGGGATGGTCGAAGCTGACCGTGTTGATCGTGTTGAAGCGCGACAGATCGTACCGCCACGGCGCCAGATTGCCGTGCCAGGCCACCACGTCGAGCGGGCTGTGGTCGAGCGTCATCGTCCAGAGCGAGCCGAGGAATTTCTGGACGACCTGGGTGGGCTCGTCACGATCCTCGAACCAGGCGACGGGCGTCTCGAAATCGCGTGGATTGCCCAGGCCGTTGGCGCCGATCGGTCCCAGGTCGGGCAGGCGGAACAGGCTGCCATGGTTCTCGGCGACATAGCCCGACGCTTCGCCATCGGGCAACTCGATGCGGAAGCGCACGCCGCGCGGCACCAGCGCGATCTCGCCGGGCGCGATGTCGATCCGGCCCAGTTCGGTCAGGATCGTCAGGCGCCCCGATTGCGGCAGGAAGACCAGCTCGCCATCGGCGTCGACGAAGACCCGCGTCATGTCGCGGTTGCAGGCATAGACATGCACCGCCACGCCCTCCAGATCGGCGGGGTCTCGATTGGCGAGCATCGTCGTCATGCCGTCCAGCCAGTCCGTCCCGGCGGACGGCATCGGTGCCGGGTCCCAGCGCAGCCGGTTGGGGGGCAGGGGGGCGTCGCTGGTGCCGGCCGCAAAACGCGGCGCGCCGTCATAGGGCCGATAGGGCGGATGCTCGGCGGTCGGGCGCAGGCGATAGAGCCAGGAACGGCGGTTTTCGTGACGCGGCGCGGTAAAGGCGGTGCCCGACAGCTGCTCGGCATAGAGGCCGAAGGCGGGGCGCTGCGGCGAATTGCGACCGATGGGCAGCGCGCCGGGGACCGCCTCGGTCGCGATGTGGTTGCCGAAGCCGGGGATGTAGCGCGGGGTTGCCGTCTCGTTCATGATCCTCTCCTTTGTCCGGGCACTTCTACCCGCCACGCCGTCGGTCACGGCGAAGCCGCGCCCCTGTGGCGTGGCCCCGCCGTGCCGGCCGGTCGATCCTGGTCAGGCGTCGACCGTAATCACCCCGCGACGGATCTGGTCGAGTTCGATGCTCTCGAACAGCGCCTGGAAATTGCCGTTGCCAAAGCCCTCATTGCCCTTGCGCTGGATGATCTCGAAGAAGATCGGGCCGATCATATTCTCGGTGAAGATCTGGAGCAGGATGCCCTCTTCCCCGACATTGCCGTCGATCAGGATGCGGTTGCGCTTCAGCCGGTCCAGATCCTCGCCGTGGCCGGGCACGCGCTTGTCGACCAGTTCGTAATAGGTCTCGATCGTGTCCTGCAGCCGGACGCCCCGCGCGCGCAGCTTTTCGACGGTCTCGTAGATGTCGTCGGTGGTCAGCGCGAGATGCTGGATGCCTTCGCCATTATATTCGCGGATGAATTCCTCGATCTGGCTCTTCTCGTCCTGGCTCTCGTTCAGGGGGATGCGGATCGCCTTGTCGGGGGCGATCATCGCCTGGCTGAACAGCCCGGTCGCCTTGCCCTTGATGTCGAAATATTTCTGCTCCTCGAAACCGAACAGCTTGGAATAGAAGCCCGACCAGGTCCGCATTTCGCCGCGACGGACATTGTGGGTCAGATGGTCGAGCAGGTCGAGCCCGACATTGTTCTCGGCCTCCGCCTGGTGCCAGCCCGCCACCTCGGTCCAGTCGGCGAACAGGTCGTCGCCCGCCTTGACCAGATAGAGATAGCTGCCGCCAATGCCCTCGATCGCCCGGGCGTCCGGGCTCAGGCAGCCGCGCGCCGCGTCGACCGGCACCGCGCCGCCCTTCACCGCATGGTCGAAAGCCTCCGCCGGATCGGCCACGTAAAAGCCCATGCCGCTGGCCGAGGGGCCGTGCTCGCTGCGGAACTCGGCGGCCTGGCCTTCGGCCTCGGCGTTGAGGAGCAGGGTGATGCGCCCCTGTTTGTAGCGGGTGATCGCCTTGGCGGGGTGACGATGGGTGGGGACGAAGCCCATCATGTCGAACTGGCGCGCCAGCATGTCGGGTTCGGGGGTCGTGAATTCGCAGAAAGCGAAGCCGTCGAGGCCCAGCGGATTGTTCGGGGTGGTTGCCATGACGTCCAACTCCTGATCCAGTAACGTTGGAGACTAAATCGCAGACCGGAGAATTGGTGTCAAATGTTACGATCTCGCGAATTGCGGCTGGACGCCTTTCTTCCCTATCGCCTGTCGATCACCTCGAATTTGGTCAGTGACCATATCGCCAGCGCCTATCAGCAGCTGTTCGGGCTCACGATCCCGGAATGGCGGCTGATCGCGATCGTGGCGGAGGAAGGCGCGGTGGCGCAGTCGGCGGTGTGCGAGCGTAGCCGGATGGACAAGGTCACCGTCTCGCGCGCGGCGATCGCAATGGTCGGGCGGGGCTTGCTGGCCCGTACGGCGCATGACGGCGACCGACGCTCGCACCTGCTCGTCCTGACCGATGCGGGACGAGAGCTCTACGCAGATGTGTCGCCCAAGGCGTTGGAACTGGAGGAACAATTATTCTCGAGTTTCAAGCCGGAGGAGCTGGAGGCATTCGTCGCGATGCTCCACCGGATCGACGCGGTCGCCCTGTCCCTGCGCGATCAGCCCAAGATGGAGCGATAGAGCGCCAGATATTCGTCGGCCATCCGGTCAACCGAAAAGCGTGTCGCCGCCGCGCGGCGGCAGGCGGCCCGATCGATTTCGCCGATGCGCGCCACCGCCTCGATCGCCTGTTCGACCGTATCGACCAGAAAGCCGGTTACGCCGTCTTCGATCAGCTCGGCCATCGAGCCCCGCCGGATGGCGATGACCGGCGTGCCGCAGGCCATGGCCTCGACCACCGACAGGCCGAAGGGCTCGTCGAAATTGATGAGGTGCAGCAGGGCATAGGCCTGCCCCAGCGTCGCGGTCCGGTCCGCACCGCCGACGGGGCCGCGATAGACGATCCGGTCGCCATCGAGATGGGGCTGCACCTCGCGCTCCCAATAGCCCTGATCCTGTACGATCCCAGCCATCACCAGCCGCCGGTCGGCCGCCCGCGCGGTCGCAATCGCCTCCGCCGCGCCCTTGTCGGGATGGATGCGACCGAAGAAGAGGAGGTCGTCGCTACCCTCTGGATCGAAGGGAAAATCCTCGATCGGAATGCCGTGGTGAATGGTCGCGGCATAGCGCAGATCGGGGTGCCGATCCGCGTCCGAAATGGCGACATAATGCACCCGGTCCTGATAGGGGGCGTACATCGGCAGGATACGCTCGGACGAGAAGCCGTGGATCGTCGTGACCATCGGCGTATCGACCAGCCCCGAAAAGGCATGGGCTGGAAAATCGGCCTGATTGTGGATCAGGTCGAACTCGTCGGCCCGCTCGAACACGGCGGCGAGATGACGCATCTCCCAGACCTTGGCATCGATCGACGGATCTTCCGAATAGGCGGCGGGAACGGGCCCGGCCAGCCTGGCTTTCGTGATGCTGTCCTGAGTGGCGAACAGCGTCACGTCGACACCGCGCGCGACCAGGGCTTCGGTCAACAGGCTCGTCACCAATTCCCACGGACCATAGGCGTGCGGCGGAGTACGCCACGCAATCGGGGCGATCATCGCGATTTTCATGCGTCGGTATCGACTTTCAGGATCAGCCCCTCGTCGGGGCGAAGCAGGGTGGGATCGGCGTCGGACGGAGGGCCCGGCAGGGTGGAGAGCAGCGCCACGCCCGGCGGCAGCGTGACTGGCGCCGGGGCGGACCCCAGGTTCAGCGCCACGACCAGCCGCTCACCATCCTGTTCCCGCTCATAGGCCAGGACGTCGCCGTCCGCCTCGATCAGACGGATCGACCCCCTGGCGAGCGCGGGCGTCATGCGCCGGAGCCTTAGTAGCGCATGGTGGAGCGCCAGCATCGACGCGGGGTCTTCCAACTCGGCGGCGACATTGCGGCGGGGCCAGTCACCGCCCAGCGGCAACCAGGGCTCGCCGGTGGTGAACCCCCCTTGCGCGCTGTCGTCCCATGGCATCGGCGTGCGGACGGGGTCACGGCCCAGCCCCAGTCCGGGCTCGCGCAACTCACGGGGATCGCGGACCCGCTCGGGCGGGATATGGCCGTTCTCCATGCCGAGTTCGTCGCCATAATAGAGCGTCGGCGTGCCACGCAGCGTCAGCAGCAGCATGGCGGCAACCCGCGCCTGCGCGCGTCCGCGCTTGGTGGCGCTGCGCGGGCGGTCATGATTGCCCAGCACCCAATTGGGCCAGCCGCCCGGTGGCAGGGCAGCCTCATAATCGGCGATCATGCGGGCCAGTCCGCGCGCATTCCAGGGCGCATCGATCAGCTGGAAATTGAAGGGCAGGTGGACGCCTTCGCCCGCCAGTCCGTAATAGCGCATCAGTCGCTCGACCGGCAGATAGATTTCGCCGATCAGCACCCGGTCGTCCCCTTCGCGGCCAAAGGCATCGGCGATCGCGCGCATGTCGGCGGCGATGTCATGGACCTCGGGCTGGTCGGTCGAATGAAGCTGGAACACCCGGTTCATTTCCCCGGTCGCCGGGTCCCAGTCCGGGTTGGGCGGGTTGTCGGGAAACCCGGCATGCTTGACGATGTGCCACAGCACGTCGATCCGGAAGCCGTCCACTCCGCGCGCGAACCAGAAGCGAAGGACGTCGAGCATCGCCGCCCGCACCGCCGGGTTGCGCCAGTTGAGGTCGGGCTGTTCCTTCAGAAAGGCGTGATAATAATATTGGCCGGTCGTCGCGTCCCAGGTCCAGGCGGAGCCGCCGAAATCGCTGATCCAGTTGTTGGGCGGTCCTCCGTCCGGCGCGGCGTCCTGCCAGATATACCAGTCGCGCTTGGGGTTGTCGCGCGATGCCCGGCTCTCGACGAACCAGGGATGCTGGTCGGAGCTGTGATTGGGCACGAAGTCGAGCAACAGCTTCAACCCGCGCGAATGCGCCGAGGCGAGCAGCGAGTCGAAATCCGCCAGCGTTCCGAAGCGCGGATCGATCCCGCAATAATCGGCCACGTCATATCCGAAATCCGCCATAGGTGACGGAAAGATCGGTGAAAGCCAGATTGCATCCACTCCCAGCTCGACCAGATAGTCGAGCCGGTTCTCGATCCCGCGCAAATCCCCTATCCCGTCGCCATCGCTGTCCTGAAACGACCAGGGATAGATTTGATAGAGGGCGGCCGACTGCCACCAGGGCCGTGCGCTCACCGAAACAGATCCTTGGGCAGCCGGGTCATCCGGCAGGCCAGATCGGCCTCACCGCTGGCCACTAGATAATGATCGCCCATATCGACGATGCCGGTCGAAAAGACTACCGGCGTCGGCAGGTACATCTGGTGGGCGATGGCGGCGGTGAGGCTGGGGTTCGCTTCCAGCAGCGGAAGGTCGTCCTCGATGCGCAGGATGCGGGTCGGATCGTCCCGGTCGAATAGCGCCCAGAAGCTGCGGTAGATGCCGACCGACTCCCGCCGCTCGACGCCGTGATATAGGGTCAGCCAGCCCCGGTCGGTCAGGATCGGCGGCGTGCCGCCACCGACCTTCATCGCCGAGGTCGAGGCCTTGCGCGCGCGGATGCCGGGTGCCTCGAGCGGTTTCCAGTGAAGCCCGTCGGGCGATGTCGCGAAGTTGATCGACGGACCGCCGACAAAGGGGCTGTCCTCGGGATAGGCGAAATAGACTTCGCCCAGCGGCCGGGTCAGCGCCATGAAACGCCCGTCGACCAGCCCCTCGAAGAACAGCATGTCCTTGTTCTGATGGTCGAGGATGATCCCCGCCAGGCGATAGTCGAGCCCGTTGTCCGAGATGTGGAGCGTCGTCGAATGCCGCTCCGCCGAGACCGAACAGGTGGTCATGTACCAGCGATCGCCGACCCGGCTGATCCGCGCATCCTCGACCCCATAATCCTGCCATGACGCGGCAGGCTCGATCGCCTTGTCGTAATGCACCGCCAGGACGGTCGCGCCGTCGGGGGAAAGCTCGACTGGCAACAACCAAGACAGCGAGGTCAGCGCCAAGATGCGATGGGCCGAGCCACGGATCGCGAACTGGCGCGGATCGGTCATGTCGACCCGGTCGACCGGATAGCGGTCGAGCACATAGCCCGCCCCGGTCCAGCGGATCGCGCGGACATGATCGCCATCGACCGGGTTCGACAGCGCCTCCGCCACTCGGACCACCAGCAACAGATTGCCATTGGCCAGCCGGGTCATGCCCGGATTGAAAGCGCCGAGGACATAGGTCGGCTCGGCGATGCCCCGGCGCAGCGGCGACCGGGACAGGTCGACATCGTCGGGGCGAAAAATCAGCAGGTCGTCGGACATGTGCCGCCAACGCCTGCTGTCATCGCCCGTTCCCGCTCATCCGGCGCTGGCGACCTTCAGGAAGACCGACCATCGATGCTCGAAGAAGTCGCTGGGGTCCAACCCCGAAAAGGGATCGGGCAATTCGAACTGCATCCGGCGACTGGGGCCGTCGATCATGTCGGCGAGCAGGTTGAACAGTGCGATCGGCGTCTCGTCCGCGCGCAGCAGCCCGACCTTTTGCGACGCCTGGATACAGGCGATGATCGGATCGGACAGGACGCGGTCCCAAGTCGCGAAGCGCCGACGCAGTTCGTCGGAAAACACCGCTTCGGAGGTCAGGAAGGCGAGGAAACGAACCGTGTCGGGTTCGACGCAGAAGAAGAAGAAGCGGCGCGCGGAATTCTTCAGCCGCTCCAGCGGATCGCTGCCCTTGCTGTCTTCCACCATCGCCTGGTTGAGGCGGTCCAGATCGCGCGACACTACCGCGTCGAGCAGCGCCATCTTGCCCGCATAACGCCGATAGATGGTGTGTTTGCTGACGCCGACGGAAAGGGCGATTTCCTCCATCGAGGTGCCCTCGATCCCGCGACGGCAAAACGCCTCGCGCGCGCCCGACATGATGATATCGTCGATCTGCTGTGCCTGCTCCCGGGTCGGGCGACCAGCAGTCCTTTTCGTAATGGCCATGATCCCCCTTCTGCGGCCTTATCCCTGCGCCGTCAAATTCAACTGCACTGCGTCGTGTCGTTTATGCAAAATGCGTGGTCCAGGGGAATTGCATGACTTGAACGTCATGAGGTTCGGGGAGTTTCACGGCCGGTCCAAATTTTCCCCTTTCGGGCCGTCGCCGCTGGCGGCTTCGGCATGCGGACAGGGGGATCGCCGGCCCACCCCTTTGCTTTGCGACCCGGAGCGCTTAACCGGACCGTCATGGAACGGGAGCAGGGCATGACGGGCTGGACGATCGGGATCATCGGCGGATCGGGTCTGTATGCGATCGATGCGCTGGAGGATGTCGAGCCGCTGGTGGTCGACACCCCCTGGGGCGCGCCGTCGGACACTTTGGTGCGCGGGCGGATCGGTGCGGTGCGGTTCGTCTTCCTGCCCCGCCATGGCCGGGGGCATCGCCTGTCGCCGACCGAGGTCAATGCGCGCGCCAACATCCATGCCCTGAAGCTGACGGGATGCACCGACATCCTCGCCATCTCGGCTATCGGGTCGCTGCGCGAGGAGCTGGCGCCGGGCCGTTTCGTCGCGGTCGACCAGTTTATCGACCGGACGGTGCACCGCGACACCAGCTTCTTCGGCGCAGGGCTCGTCGCGCATGTCTCGATGGCGGACCCCGTCTGTCCGCGCCTGTCGGCGCTGGCGGCGCAGGCCGGGGAGCGCGCCGGGGCGTCGGTGACGCATGGCGGCATCTATCTGGCGATGGAGGGCCCCCAATTCTCGACCCGTGCCGAAAGCCTGCTCTATCGCCAATGGGGTGCCGACGTCATCGGCATGACCGCGATGCCCGAGGCCAAGCTCGCGCGCGAGGCGGAGCTGCCCTATGCGCTGATCGGCATGGTCACCGATTATGACTGCTGGCGCGAGGACGAGGCGCATGTAGAGGTCGACGCGGTGCTGGCGCAACTGGGCCGGAATGCGGCGACCGCGCGGGGGTTGGTGACGGAACTGGCGGCCTTGCTGCCCGCGGAGCGGACCGCCTCGCCCATCGATACGGTGCTCGACCAGGCGCTGATCACCCATGGTTCGCATATCGATCGGGCCAAGGCCGACAGCCTCGGCCCGATCGTGTCGCGCGTCCTGGCCGCACGGGGTTGAGGATCAGTCCTCGACGATCTGGCTGTGGTTGCGGGTGTCGCGCATCCGCAGATAGACGATCAGCGAGACGCCGATCATCGCGGTGACATACCAGTAGAAGCCCTGTTCGAAACCGGCCTTCTTGAACAGCAGCGCGACCGACTCGGCGGTGCCGCCGAAGATGGTGTTGGCCAGCGCATAGGGCAGGGCGACGCCCAGCGCGCGGATATGCGCGGGGAACAGCTCGGCCTTCACCACCGCGTTGATCGAGGTATAGCCGGTCACGATGATCAGCGCGATCATCACCAGCCCGCCCGCCACCATCGGATCGCGCGTCGTCGCCAGCGTCGAGAAGATGGGATAGGTGAACAGCACGCCCGCGATGCCGAACGCAACCATCAGCGGCTTGCGCCCGATCCGGTCCGACAGCCCGCCCGCCACCGGCTGAAGCAGCATGAAGACGAACAGCGTGACGGCGTTGATCTGGCTGGCAACCTCGCGACTGAACCCGCTGGTGTTGACCAGGAACTTCTGCATGTAGATCGAATAGGCATAGAAGGCGAGGGTGCCGCCCGCCGTCAGCAGCATCACGGTCAGCGTCTCGCGCGGGTGCTTGGTGAACAGCTGGATCAGGCCCGATTGCGGCGCGCCATCCTTCTTGGCGTTCTCGAAGCTCTTCGTCTCGGCCAGCCCGCGCCGAATATAGAAGACGACGACCGCCAGCACCGCGCCCAGCGCGAACGGGACGCGCCAGCCCCATTCGTCCAGCGCCGCCTCCGAAAGCGTCGCCTGCAGGATCAGCAGGACACAGATAGCGAGCAGCTGGCCCGAGATCAGCGTGACATATTGGAAGGACGAGAAGAATCCGCGCCGGTCCTTGCCCGCCATCTCGGTCAGATAGGTCGCGCTGGCGCCATATTCGCCGCCGACCGACAGCCCCTGCATCAGCCGCGCCAGGACGAGAAGCGCCGGGGCGGCGATCCCGATCGTCGCATAGCCCGGCGTCACCGCGATGATGAGCGACCCCAGGCACATCAGCGTGACCGAGAGGCTGAGCCCGGCCTTGCGCCCCTTGCGATCGGCATAGATGCCCATCACCCAAGCCCCGATCGGTCGCATGATGAAACCGACCGCGAAGACCGCCGCCGCGCTCAGCAGCTGCGCGGTGCGGTCCTCGGACGGAAAGAAGTGCGGCGCGAAATACAGGGTGAAGGCGGAGTAGACATACCAGTCGAACCATTCGACGAGATTGCCGGTCGAGCCGCCGATAATGGCCTTCAGCCGCTCGCGCCCGGGGTCGGCGATACTGGTGGTCATGTCATACTCCCTTTGGTTGCATCTTGCCCGCGAACGATCCTCAGAAGCGGAAGCTGAGCCAGCCGGCCCAGAAATCCGAACTCTTGAGGTTGGCGCGTTGCATCACCGTGTCCGCCTTGAAATGTTCGTACCGCCCGGTGAACGAAAAGCGCGGCGTGATGGTCCACACCGCCTGAAGGCGGGCGACCTCGCCGATCTTCTTGCCCCGGACATTCTGGGTTCCCGCCCAGGAGGCGCCGCTGGCGCGATAGACCGCGTCGAACTCGTCGGGGCGCCAGGCAAAGCCATATTCGGTCGCCAGCCGCACGCCCTTGATCGGCGTGAAGGTGAAGTTCGGCGCCGCGTAGAGCAGGTTGGTCGGCGTCAGGAACAGGCCATAGCTGTAATAGATATTGTTGCCGAACAGGCCGTTGGTCGTGTTCAGCTCGCCGGTCCGCTGATAGGAACCGCCGCCCGAGCCATAGTCGAAATGGACGCCGACGCGCGGGGCATCGGGCTTCTTGCCCAGGCGATAGGTCTGCGCGATGAACGCCTGCCAAGCCGAGATCGGGCGGTTGGCGAAGGTGCCGCGCTGGTTGTTGACCGTCCAGTCGATATTGATCGGGCCGGCATCGCCATAGGCATGCAGGCCCAGGAAATAGCGTTCCTCCAGCCCGGTGGTCGGCCCCCAGACGGCACGACGGTTGCGCAACCGCCAGATGAAGGGATCGAGATAGAGCTTCGATCCGCCGAACAGTTTGGGCGACAGACGGAAGCCGAAGGTCGCGCCGGTGAAGCGCACGTCCGGGTTGGTCTTGTCGTCGCTGATGCCCTGAAAGCCATAGGTGACATAGTTCAGGTCGAACACATCGACCCGCGCATCCTTGCCGCGCGCATAGGCGCGAACGCCGTCCAGCACGAAATAAAGGGTGTTGTTGTCACGGCCTACGGTCAGAAGCTGCGGCCCGTCGTAAAATTCCTGACGGCCCGCGCGCACGCCGACATCCAGGCCCAGCGCCTTGCCCTTCACCTCGGCGAACAGCTGCTGCACCGCCAGCTTGTTGCGCAGGTTGCCGCCCGGCGTGCCCAAGTTGATTCCCTGCAGCTCGGCGCGGCCCAGTTCGCCGAAAACGCGGAAATGGTCGCCCAGATGGACGTCCGCGCCACCGATGATGCGCGCAATGTCCTGCCGCTGCTGCTCGACCTCGCGAAGATTGGGATTGGTCGTGATGTTGACCCGCGTGCGCAGCTCGCCCGAGAAGGTGACATAGGACTTGCCGTCCTCGGTCAGCTTCACGCATTTGAGCGCGTCGATGACATCGTCCCGCTTGGCGGGGTCGCACATCTTGCTCCAGTCCTCGGCCCAGCGCGACTGGTTGTAACCGCCGGCGGTGTTGCCGTCACCCGACGCACTGGCCGGATAGGCGGTGCTGGCGGGACTGGCGGGTTCGGATGCCGCCTTGGGGGTGACGGTCTGCGCCGTCACCGGGGCCGCGGCGAGCCCCGCGGTCATTATGGCCGTACCGGCAAGCCAACGAAACTTCATGAAATACCCCCCCTCAATCAAACCACTTTGCCAAGACGATGGCGGCCTTATCGCACCCAGGTAAACAAATGACCCGGCCGATGGGAGCGGCCGGGCCTGTACCGGGATCAGGCGATGACGGGCCGGGTGGCGGGATCGGGGAGGATGGGGGCGCCGTTCAGCGCGGCGTCGAGCGCGTCCTTGTCGAGGGCATTCTCCCAGCGGGCGACGACGACCGTGGCGACGGCGTTGCCGATGAAGTTGGTCAGGCTGCGGCATTCCGACATGAAGCGGTCGACGCCCAGGATCAGCGCCATGCCCGCGACCGGCACGTCCGGCACGATCGACAGGGTGGCGGCCAGGGTGATGAAGCCTGCGCCGGTGACGCCCGCCGCACCCTTGGACGAGAGCATCGCGACGAGGAGCAGGGCCAGCTGCTGGCCGAGCGACAGGTCCACGCCGCAGGCCTGGGCGATGAACAGCGCCGCCAGCGTCATGTAGATGTTGGTGCCGTCGAGGTTGAACGAATAGCCGGTGGGGACGACGAGGCCGACGACCGACTTTTCGCAACCGGCCTTCTCCATCTTCTGAAGCAGGCTGGGCAGCGCGGCTTCCGAAGACGAGGTGCCCAGAACCAGCAGCAGCTCGGCCTTCAGATAGCGGATCAGCTTCAGGACCGAGAAGCCGTTGGCGCGGGCGATGGTGCCCAGCACGACGACGACGAACAGGATCGAGGTGAGGTAGAAGGTCGCGACCAGTGCGCCGAGATTGACGAGGCTGCCGACGCCATACTTGCCGATGGTGAAGGCGATGGCGCCGAAGGCCCCGATCGGCGCGGCGCGCATCAGGATGCCGACCAGGCGGAAGATGACGACGCTGAGCCGCTCCAGGCTGGTCAGCAGCGGACGGGCGGGCTCGCCGACCAGGGCCATGGCCACGCCGAACAGGATCGCGACCATCAGCACCTGCAGGATATTGCCCTGGGTGAAGGCGCTGACCAGCGTGTCGGGGATGATGCCCAGCAGGAAGCCGGTGACGGTCGTATCATGCGCCTTGGCGGTATATTCGGCGATCGATCCGGCGTTCAGCGTGGCGGGATCGATGTTCATGCCCGCGCCAGGCTGGACGACATTGGCGACGACCAGGCCGACGACCAGCGCGAAGGTCGACACGGTGATGAAGTAGAAAAAGGCCTTGCCCGCGACGCGGCCGACCGAGCCCAGCTCGCGCATGCCCGCGATGCCGGTGACGACGGTCAGGAAGATGACGGGGGCGATGATCATCTTCACCAGCTTGATGAAGGCATCGCCGATCGGCTTCAGCGACTCGCCGAAGGAGGGCCAGAAATGGCCGATGACCGCGCCGAGCGCGATCGCGAAGAGAACCTGGACATAGAGATGGGACCAGATACGCGCCCGGCGGGGCGCCTCTGCCACGGCATAATCCTGAGCGATCATGACTTTAGGACATCCTCTGCAAAAAAGGGCCGGACGCGGTAGGCCGCGCTTCCGAATTGCCGTGAGTGTGCGGGATGCACGTACGCATTACAAATTTTCCGGAGGCGCACCTAAGTCGTTGTAAAACAACGATATCAACAGGGGCGACCAGCAGCGTAGCGCGAAAATCCGCATGGCGCTCGGTGGTGGGTTGCGATATTCCGCACATATGCCGCCGACATGGTCCGTCATCCGTCTGTACATGCAGCGCTATGCGCTGCCGCTGATCGGCGTGCTGATCCTGACGATCGCGGCGGCGGCGATCCTGCGGGTCTATGCGCATCGCCAGGCCGTGGCGGAGTTGCGTGCCGAGGCCGTCCGCGTGGCCCGGCAGGAAGAGCGGTTGCTCAACAGCGAGTTGCAGCGCTTTCGCCTGCTTCCGATCGTGCTGGTCGAATATCCGGATGTGGGCGCGGCGTTGCGCAACGGATCGGTCCGCGCGGCCGAGCGGCTGAACGAAAAGCTGCGCGGACTGGCGAAGCGGACCGGCGCGCCCGTCATTTATGCGATCGACCGGCGGGGGCGGACCATCTCGGCCTCCAATGCGGGCCAGTCGGACAGTTTCGTCGGGCGGGATTACAGCTTCCGCCCCTATTTCCGGCAGGCGATGCGCACCGGCACTTCCGAATATTTCGCGCTGGGCAATACCAGCCTTCGACCCGGCCTGTTCCTCGCGCGGCGGATCGGCCCCGCCTCGGCCCCGGACGGCGTCGTGGTGGTGAAGGTGGAATTCGCCCGGATGGTGCAGGCCTGGGCCAGCGACGCGGGCCAGACGCTGCTGCTGGATGAGCATGGCGTGGTGGTGGTCACGACCGATCCGCGCGCGGTCTTCACCCTGACCCGCCCGCTGACCGCCGCGGCACGGGCGGCGATCCGGCAGAGCCAGCAATTCGGCGACATCCTGCTGCGTCCCGGCCCCTTTCGCATCGCCGGGGGGGATGCGACCGACCGCGACGGCGCGCGCTATGTCGCCGGGACCACGGCGGCGCCCTTGCCACGCTGGAGGCTCGTCCATGTCCTGCCGTCGCGTCCCGCGCTCAAGGAGGCGGATGGCTGGGTCCGTTCGGCGACCGCGCTGATCGCGGTCGGGCTGATCGGCCTGACGCTGCTGGCGATCTGGCGTCGGACCCGCGCCGAACGCGCCGCACTGGCGCGCGAGGCGCTGGAGCAGGAGGTCGCCCGCCGCACCGCCGAGCTTCGCGCGACCAACGACCAGCTGACCGTCGAAATCTCCGAGCGCATCCGGGCAGACCAGCGGTTCCGCGCCGCGCGCGAGGAACTGGCCCAGGCCAATCGGCTGGGCTCGTTGGGATCGATCACGGCGGGCGTCGCGCATGAGATCAACCAGCCCGTAGCAGCGATCCGCACCCTGGCCGACAATGCCCGCACCTTCCTGACCCGCGACAGGCCCGACCGGGCGGCGACCAACCTGGCGACCATCGTCGAGCTGACCGAGCGGATCGGGTCGATCGTCCAGGAGATGCGCCGTTTCGTCCGGCGGGGCACGCATGGCATCGGTGCGGTATCGCTGAACGAAGTGCTCGACGGCACCATGTTGTTGATCGGCGACCGTTTCCGCACCGCCGGGGTCGCATTGGAGCGTCCCGGCGGCGGCGCCTTGCCATGGGTGGTGGCGGGGCGGGTCCGGCTGGAGCAGGTGCTGGTCAATCTGCTCCAGAACGCGCTCGACGCCGTGGCGGACCGCCCGGCCCCGCGCGTGCGGCTGACCGTCACCGAGCAGCCGGACGGGGTGGACCTGACCGTCGAGGATAACGGGCCGGGCCTGGACCCCGCCATCGCCACCGAGATTTTCACCCCCTTCGTCACCGGCAAGCCCGACGGGCTCGGCCTGGGACTGGGGATCGCAAGGGATATCATGACGGAGTTTGGCGGCATGCTGGAGGTCATCCCCTCGACACTGGGCGGTGCGGGTTTCCGCATCCGGATGCGCCGGGCATGAGCGATACGCTGCGCGTCCTGCTGGTCGATGACGATACGGTGCTGCGCCAGGCGCTGGCCCAGTCGTTCGAGCTGGCGGGGATCGATGTCGAGCCGCATGGCGACCCGCTGGCGGCGCTGGCCCGGATCGATGCCGATTTTCCGGGGATGGTCGTCTCCGACATCCGGATGCCCGGGATCGACGGGATCGAACTGGCCCGGCGGGTCGCGGCGATCGACAGCGAGATCCCCGTGATCCTGATGACCGGGCATGGCGACGTGCCGATGGCGGTCGCCGCGCTGAAACAGGGGGTGTTCGATTTCGTTGCCAAGCCCTTTGCCGCCGATCACCTGATCGCCAGCGCCGAACGCGCGCTGGAGATGCGGCGGCTGGTTCTGGACAACCGGCGGCTGCGGCTGGCGGCGGAGGAGGCGCAAGGGGCCTATCCGCTGATCGGCGAAACCCCGGTGATGATGCGGCTGCGCGACACCGTGCGGCAGGTGGCACAGGCCGATGTCGACGTGCTGATCGAGGGGGAGACGGGGACCGGCAAGGAACTGGTCGCGCTCTTGCTCCACCGCTGGAGCGGGCGGCGGACGCGCCCCTTCGTCGCGGTTGACTGCGCGGCCTTGCCCGAGGCGATTGCCGAGGACGAGCTGTTCGGCCAGGCGCATGGCCGGACGCCGGGGCGGATCGCGGCGGCGCATCGCGGCACGCTGTTCCTCGACGAGGTGGACAGCATGGCGCCCGCCCTGCAGGGCCGGATGCTGCGTGTGGTCGAGGAGCGCGAAGTGCGCGCCATCGGTGCCGAGGACCCCCAGATCCTGGACCTGCGGATCGTGGCCGCCGCGAAGTCCGACCTGGCGCGGGCGGTGGACGAGGGGCGGTTCCGCGCCGACCTTCTCTATCGGCTCGACGCGGTGCGGTTGCGGGTGCCGCCGCTGCGGGAACGGCGGGCCGATGTGCCGCTGCTCTTCGCCCATTTCCTGCGCGAGGCGGCCGAGCGCTTCGGCCGCCCGGTGCCGATGATCGACGGCGCGATCCAGGCCCGGCTGTTGTCGCACGACTGGCCGGGCAATGTTCGCGAGGTGCGCAACTACGCCAATCGCGTCGCGCTGGGCCTGTCGGGCGAGGGACAGGCGGAGGGTGATCCGCTGCCGCTGCCCGAACGGGTCGAGCGGTTCGAGGGGGCGACGATCCGCGCGGTGCTGGAGGAAGCGGCGGGGGATGTCCGCGCCGCGCTCGCCATCCTGGGCATTCCGCGCAAGACCTTTTACGACAAGGTCGCGCGTCATGGCATCGACCTGAATGCCTATCGTCCCCAGCGAAGCTAGCGCCATTCCCGCTTGACGCCGACCGGGGGGCGGGGGAGCATGGTCCCGACGCCGGACGCAATCGGCGCAGGGTTAGGAGAATGCCATGGAGGATGCCGCCAGCCGTCTGGCGCGTGACCCGCGCTATATCGCGCTCGTCCGCAAGCGAGGTCGTTTCACCACCATCCTGACGATCGTCATGCTGATCGTCTATTTCGGATTCGTCCTGACCATCGCTTTCGACAAGGCGCTGCTGGCCCGATCGATCTCGGGTGGGGCGACATCCTGGGGCATCCCGGTCGGGCTGGGGGTGATCGCGCTCGCGATCCTGCTGACCGGCCTGTATGTCTGGCGCGCCAATCGCGACTTTGATCCGGTGATCGATGTCCTGCGCGCGGAGGAGAGGGCATGAGGGGGCGGGGGCTATGGCTCGCCGTGCCTCTGGCGCTGCTGCCCCTGTCGGCGGCCCATGCCCATGCGATCGGCCCGGCGGTGCAGCAGGCGACCAACTGGACCGCGATCGGCATGTTCGCCGCCTTCGTCGCACTCACGCTGGCGATCACCCGCTGGGCGGCGCGGCGGACGCGGACGGCATCGGACTTCTATACGGCGGGCGGCGGCATTACCGGCTTTCAGAACGGACTGGCGATCGCGGGCGACTTCATGTCGGCGGCGTCGTTCCTGGGCATCTCGGCACAGATCTATGCCGATGGCTATGACGGGCTGATCTATTCGATTGGCTTTCTGGTCGGCTGGCCGATCCTGCTGTTCCTGATGGCCGAGCGGCTGCGCAATCTGGGGCGGTTCACGTTCGCCGATGTGGCGTCGTTCCGCTTTGCCCAGACCCCGGTGCGGATGGTCGCGGCCTGTTCGACCCTGATGGTCGTGCTGTTCTACCTGATCGCGCAGATGGTGGGCGCGGGGCAGCTGATCCGGCTGCTCTTCGGCCTGCCTTACGGCTATGCCGTCGTCATCGTCGGCGTGCTGATGACCTTCTACGTCCTGTTCGGCGGGATGACCGCGACGACTTGGGTTCAGATCGTCAAGGCGATGATGCTGCTGGGCGCGGCCAGCTTCATGGCGATCGCGGTGCTGGCGCGGTTCGGCTTCAGCCCCGAGGCGCTGTTCGCGCGCGCGGTCGAGGTCAAGACGGCGCTCGCCGCGCTGGCCGGGGCGGGGCCCGACGAGGCGGTGACGAAGGGCCGGGCGATCATGGGGCCGGGCGGGTTCATCAAGGACCCGATCTCCGCCATCTCGATCGGTGCGGCGCTGATGTTCGGGACCGCGGGGCTGCCCCACATCCTGATGCGCTTCTTCACCGTCCCCGATGCCAAAGCGGCGCGCAGCTCGGTGCTGTGGGCGACGGGGTGGATCGGCTATTTCTATATCCTGACCTTCGTCATCGGCTTTGGCGCGATCGTGCTGGTCGCCACCGACCCGGGCTTCCTCGATGCCGATGGTGCGCTTCGCGGCGGCAGCAACATGGCCGCGATCCATCTGGCACAAGCGGTCGGCGGCAACCTGTTCCTGGGCTTCATCTCGGCGGTGGCGTTCGCGACGATCCTGGCGGTGGTCGCGGGGCTGACCCTGTCGGGCGCCTCGGCGGTCAGCCACGACCTTTATGCGACCGTCATCAAGAAGGGGCAGGCGGATTCGGCTTCCGAGCTGCGCGTGTCGCGCATCACGGTGCTGGTGCTGGCGGTCGTCGCCATCCTGCTCGGCATCCTGTTCGAGAAGCAGAATGTCGCCTTCATGGTCAGCCTGGCCTTCGCGCTGGCGGCATCGGCCAATTTCCCGGTGCTGCTGCTGTCGCTGCTCTGGTCGGGATGCACGACGCGCGGCGTGGTCGTGGGCGGGGTGGTCGGCCTGTCGACCGCACTGGTGCTGACCATCCTGTCGCCCGCCATCTGGGTGAAGGTGCTCGGCTATGACGCGCCGATCTTCCCTTATGGATCGCCGACCATCTTCTCGATGCCGCTGGCGTTCCTGACCATCTGGCTGGTGTCGATCACCGACCGTAGTGGCCGCGCGGCGGTCGACAAGGCGGGCTATCCGGCCCAGCGCATCCGGTCGGAAACCGGGATCGGCGCGGCGGCGGCGCACGATCACTGATTGAGCCTGTCCCCGCTGTCTTCAAATGGGGCAGCGGGGACGGTTCCGGCGCGGCATGGACCCGTGCCCCAATGGTCAACAAAACGTTAACGTCCATGCCATGAGACGCCGCCTTGTCCTGACCAACGAAGCCGCCCGTCACCCCTTCCGGCGGTCGCTGCCGCCCGTGCCGCCCGCGCGAAGCCGCCGGGACGACGATCAGGACATTCGCCTGTTCGTGCTCAGCTTCACCGCCTTCTTCATCTGCTTCTACAGCTTCCTGTTCTGAGCGGCGGCCATTCGCCGGGCGGGATCAGCCCGGCTGGACGCATCCATCGTCGCAGGCGCGGTGGAGCCGGAGCGCCAGCCAGGCGGAAACCAGGCACATGCCCGCCACGACGAACAGCATATTCTCCGGCGTGACACCCATCGCGCTGATCCCGAAGACCGCCACCGACCCGATCGTCATCGCAAAGCAGTTTACGATGTTGTTCGCCGCGACGGTGCGCGCGGTCTGGTCCTTTTCGACGGTGGTGGTCAGGAAGGCATAGAGCGGGACCACGAACATGCCGCCGGTTGTCGCGATGGCGAGCAAGGTGGCGAGGATGCCGATGGCGCGCGGTTCGGCGAGGAAGGCCTGCCAGCTATACAGCCCGCCATCGGGTGCCGGCGTCCAGTTGCGGCACAGGACCGAGAACAGGACGACGAACGCCCCCATCGCGATGACCGAGATCGGCGAGTAGCGCGCCGAGATCTCGCCCTTCAGCATCGTGTTGATGACCACCGATCCGATCGCCACCCCGACCGAGAAGATCGCGATGGCCAAGCTCGCCACCTCCTTGTCGGCGGTCAGGACATTCTTGACCAGCGGCGGGAAGACGATGATCAGCACCGCGCCGATCGTCCAGAAGAAGCTGATCGCGATGATCGCCAGGAACAGGCGGCGGATATGCAGCGTCGCCGAGATCAGTCGCCAGGATGCGGTGAAGGGGTTGTAGTTCAGCTTGAGCGGCGGCCCCTCGCGCGGGGCGGGGGGCACCTGCCGCCCGGTGAACCAGCCCAGCACCGCCACGACGATCACGCCGCCCGCCGCCGCCTCGACCGGGATCCATCCGGCCGCGACCGTGCCCAGCAGGATCGCGAGATAGGTCCCCGCCTCGACCAGCCCGGTGCCGCCCAGAATATCGTCGGGCTCCAGATGCTGGGGCAGGATGGCGTATTTGATCGGGCCGAAAAAGGTCGAATGGACGCCCAGCGCCAGCACCGTGCCCAGCATCAGCGCCAGCCCGATGGTGCTATGCCCCGACCTGGCGATCAGCAGGCCCGCCGCGCCGACCAGCATGATCCCGATCTCGACCGTCTTGACGATGCGGATGATCCGCGCCTTGTCATGGCTGTCCGCCAGCTGTCCCGACAGTGCCGAGAGGAAGACGAAGGGAAGGATCGACGCCCCGGTCGCGGCGGCGTTGAAATAGGATTCCGACGTCGCATCGGTGAAGATCGCATAGGTCGCGAACAGCACCATCGAGGTCTTGAACAGATTGTCGTTGAAGGCGCCGAGAAACTGGGTGGCGAACAGCGGCAGGAACCGACGCCGCTTGAGAAGCCCGAGGGCATTGAGCATAACGAAAAATGGCCCGATCGTGGCAACAGAATGGCAGCAACATAACCATCCGGCGGGCCATCGCCAACCGCTTAAAGCGGTTTGTCATGGGCAGGCTTGTCGCTAGAAGGCCTTATGCTGACGCTGCCCAACCTGTTGACACTCTCGCGAATCCTGGCCGTGCCGCTTCTGGCCGGGCTGTTGTGGCAACCCGAATGGGCGCTGGGCTATGCCATCGCCTTCGCGCTCTACTGCCTGATGGGCATCACCGATTATTTCGACGGCTATCTGGCGCGGGCCAAGGGCACGGTGTCGAAGCTGGGCGTGTTCCTCGACCCCATCGCCGACAAGATCATGGTCGCCTCGGTGATCCTGGTGCTGGTCGCGGTGCAGGTGTTGAGCGGGATCAGCGTCGTCGCGGGCCTCGTCATCCTGTTGCGGGAAATCGCGGTGTCGGGCCTGCGCGAATTCCTGGCGCAGTTGCAGGTGTCGGTGCCGGTGTCGCGGCTCGCCAAGTGGAAGACGACGCTGCAGCTGATCGCGCTGGGCGGCCTGATCCTGGGCGGGGCGCTGCCCGAATGGCCCTGGCTCCACCTGGCGGCGCTGGCCGCGCTGTGGGGCGCGGCGGTGCTGACGCTCGTCACCGGATGGGACTATCTGCGCGTCGGCCTCAAGCATATGGACAGCTGATGCCGCTCACCATTCTCTATTTTGCCTGGGTCCGCGAACGGATCGGTCTGTCCGAAGAGACGGTGACCCCGCCGCCCGAGGTCGCGACCATGGCCGATCTGATCGGCTGGCTGGCGACGCGGGGCGGCGGCTATGCCAGGGCGCTGGCCGAGCCGGAACGGCTGCGCGCGGCGGTGGACCAGAATTTCGTCGGCCTCGATACGGCGATCGGTCGGGCGCGCGAGGTCGCGATCTTCCCGCCGGTGACCGGCGGATGATCCGGATTCTCGTATCGCGCGATCCCATCGACCTGGCGGCCGAGGCGGCGCACGTCGAGCAGGCGGAGGTGGGCGCGGTCGCCACCTTTTGCGGTCTGGTCCGCGCGGACGACGGGGTCGACCGGCTCGAACTCGAACATTATCCCGGCGCGACCGAGGCCGCGCTGGACAGGATCGCCCATCTTGCCAAGGCGCGGTGGTCGTTGCAGGCGGCCACCATCGTCCACCGCGTCGGGCCGATGCAGCCGGGCGAGCGGATCGTCTTCGTCGCGGCGGCGGCCCCGCATCGGCGCGATGCGCTGGACGCCTGCGCCTATCTGATCGACCGGCTCAAGACCGATGCGCCGTTCTGGAAACGCGAGACGCGGGGGGCGGACGCCCGCTGGGTCGAGGCGCGCGACAGCGACGGGGCGGCCGCCGCGCGCTGGGACGACATCTGATCGACACGAAAAAGGCGGAGCCGCAGCCCCGCCTTTCCGATCGTCCCCGAGGGGACGGATCAGCCGATCTTCGGCACGCTGATGCCGTTGGTCAGATGGACGACGCCGTTGGTCGCGGCCACGTCCGCCTTGTCGACATAGGCCTTCTGGCCGTTCACGTCGGTCAGCATGATATTGCCGTTCGGCCCCAGCTGCGCGGTCAGCGGCTGTCCGGCAAGCGTCGTCAGCGTCGCGGTGCCGTTGCCGGCGGCGATCTGCTGCTTCAGCTGCTCGGCGGTCAGCTTGCCCGAGACGACGTGATATTTCAGGATCGTGGTCAGCGCCGCCTTGTTCGCGGGCTGGCTCAGCGTGTCGAGCGCGCCCGCGGGCATGCGGCTGAACGCCTCGTCGCTGGGGGCGAAGACGGTGAAGGGGCCGGGGCCCGACAGATCGGCGGCCAGACCCGCCGTCGTGACCAGCTTGGCCAGGGTGCTGCGATCGGGCGTGGCGGCGAGGACCTGAACGACGGTGCCGGTCGCGGCCGGGGTGGCCGGAGCGGGCTGGGCCGGAGCCTGGGCGGGGGCCGTGGCCGTCGGCGCGGTCTGGGCCGTCTGGGCGGTGGCGGCGGTGCCCGCGGCGACCAGCGCGGTGGCGGACATCAGGATGGCAAGGGTCTTCGTCATGAAAGCATATTCCCGTCTATGGGCGGCGGAGCACACATGGGGGCCCACGCCGCGTGGAAGGGCAGGACATCCGAACCGGTTGCGAAACGGACGTCCCGTCGAGGGTAACGCACTTAATCCAGTTTTGGCACCAACACACCGTTCACGATGTGGATCATGCCGTTGGCCTGACGCATGTCGCCCGCCTCGATATAGCTCTTGTTGCCGCCGCCATCGGTCAGGGTGATGACCGACTGGGTCATGCTGAGGGTCAGGGGTTCGCCCTGCGCCGTCATCAGCGTAGCGGTCCCGCCGCCCGCCGCGATACGCCGTTGCAGCTCGGTCACCGTCACCACCCCCGGCACCAGATGATAGCGCAGCACGCGGACCAGCGAAGCCTGGTTGGCCGGCTGAAGCAACTGCGCCTCGACACCGGGGGCGAGCCGCCCGAACGCCGCATTGGTCGGCGCGAACAGCGTGAAGGGGCCGGGGCCCGCCAACGTGGTCGAGAGCGAGGCCGCGCGGATCGCCGCGACCAGCGACGAGAGCGAAGGCGTCGCGGCCGCATTGTCCAGGATGGTGCGGGTCGGCGCCATCGGCCGGTCGGCGACGAAGGGCGCCTCCTGCGCGGGCGCCGTGACCGCCGTGGCGGAGGGGGCGGCGGGCGCCTCTCGCTCGTCCCGTCCCCGCCCGCAGGCGCCCAGCATCACCAGAGCCGCGATCGGCAGGGCCGCCAGCATGCGCTTCGCTGGATGGGTCATGGGCCAAAACTCCTTTGCAAATCGATGGGTGTCGATGAACGCGATCGATCAGGCCGCTTCCGCCAGCACCTGGGCGAGCAGCCGGAAATCCTTCTCGCGCGGGCTCGCCCGGCGCCAGACCAGCGCGATCTTGCGCACGGCATTGTCGGCGTCGAGCGGCCGCGCGGTGATGTTGGTATTGTCAAGGATACCCGAACGCAGCGCCATTTCGGGCAGCATCGTCATGCCCAGCCCATTGTCCACCATCTGCACGATGGTGTGGAGCGAGGTGCCCAGCATCGTCGCCTCGGCCCGCAGTTCGGGGCGATTGCACGCCGCGAGCGCATGATCCTTGAGGCAATGCCCGTCCTCGAGCAGCAGCAGCCGGTTCTCGTCGATCGCCGACGCCGGGAAGGCGGGCGGCGGGCTGTGATCCTCGTCGGTCGGGAAGGCGACGAACAGCCGGTCGTCGAACAGCGGCTCGGCGGTCACCTCGCCACAGGCGAAGGGCAGGGCGAGCAGCACGCAGTCGGTGCGGCCATTGTGCAGCCGCTCGCAGGCGGGGCCGCTGGGCTCCTCGCGCAGGAACAGCTTCAGGTCGGGAAAGTCGCGGCGGAGCCGGGGCAGGATGCGCGGCAGCATGAAGGGCGCGATGGTCGGGATGACCGACATGCGCATCTCGCCCGACAGCGGACGTCCGGCGGCGCGCGCCATGTCGCCCAGCTCGTCCGCCTCGCGTAGCACCCGGCGCGCCTTGTCGGCGATCCGCTCGCCCAGCGGGGTGAAGCGCACCACGCGCCGGGTCCGCTCGACCAACGTCACGCCGATCAGCGTTTCCAGCTCGCGCAGGCCCGCCGACAGGGTCGACTGGGTCACGAAGCAGGCGTCGGCGGCCCGGCCGAAATGGCCATGGTCCTGCAAGGCCACGAGATATTGAAGCTGTTTCAGGGTCGGTAGATAGGTCGCGGCCATTGATCGTCTCAGTCGATTGCCATGTGACAAATAGCTTGTTGGATCAAAGGCGCCAGTCCCCATATCCGTCGGTACAACGAATACAGGCGGTCGAACCGCTGATCGCACGAGAGGATGGCTGGAGCCGAATTTCTAGAGAAGGAGGCACATTGCCATGTTGACCGTTGGAGACAAGCTCCCCGCATTCACCGTTCCCGTCCAGCAGGGCACCAGCGCGCTGCCCGCCGGCGAGACGATCAGCGACACGTCGTACGAGGGCAAGTGGAAGGTCCTGTTCTACTGGCCGAAGGACTTCACCTTCGTCTGCCCGACCGAGATCGTCGGCTATTCCGAGCTGAAGGGCGATTTCGAGGATCGCGACGCCGTGCTGATCGGCGCGTCGACCGACACCGCGCACGTCCACCTGGCATGGCGCAAGTCGGACCCGGATCTGGCCGCGGCCGATTTCCCCTGGATCGCGGACAATGGCCGCGTGCTCGCCGACGCGCTGGGCATCGTCGACAAGAATGAGCATGTCGCCTACCGCGCGACCTTCATCATCGACCCCGACAATGTCATCCAGCACGTCACGATCAACGGCCTGAACGTTGGCCGCAACCCGGCCGAGACGCTGCGCGTCCTCGACGCGCTGCAGACCGACGAGCTGTGCCCGTGCAACTGGAACAAGGGCGACGACGTCCTCCAGCTCGCGGCCGAGTAATCTTCGCGTCGGGGGGCGGCATCGTCCCCCGGCCTATCTTATAGACGCCCCGGCGAGGGTCGTCGGTCCCGTGCGATCGACGGCCCGGACTGGGGCGTCGCATATCTGGAGCCTTCCATCCATGTCGCTCAAGGAATTTGCCGGGCAGCTGCCCGATTTCGCCAAGGACATCCGCCTGAACGTCGGCTCGCTGATCAACGAGCCGGTGCTGAACGACCAGCGCAAATACGGCCTGCTGCTCGCCTGTGCGCATGGCTCGGGCCACAAGCCGCTGGTCGAGGCGGCGGAAGCCGAATGCGCTCCCAAGCTGTCGGCCGAGGCGGCCAATGCGGCGCGCGCGGCCGCCGCGGTGATGGCGATGAACAATGTCTATTACCGCTTCACGCACTTGGCCGGGAACCAGGAATATCGCAACATGCCCGCCAAGCTGCGCATGAACGTGATCGGCGCGCCGGGCATCGACAAGATCGATTTCGAGCTGTTCAGCCTCGCTGTGTCGGCGATGAACGGCTGCGGCATGTGCATCGACGCGCATGAGGCGGTGCTGAAGAAGGCGGGCGTCACGGCAGAGGTCATCCAGACCTCGGTCCGTATCGCGGCGGTGATGCAGGCGGTGGCGACCGTCCATGCGGCGATCGCGTAACCGGTCGAGGGGCGCGCCGGCATTGGCCGGGCGCCCCATCGCTCTTGCAGGTCAGCCCTTCATGGCCTGGTAGAAACCCCAAAGGCTGGTCAGGGTCAGGATGACGCCAACCAGCGTCAGCAAGACCCGCGCGGGCACGCGCTTGGCCAGCATCGCACCGAACGGCGCGGCGCAGATACCGCCGATCAGCAGCCCGACCGTCGCCATGGTGAACGCCTCCCAACCCAGCTGGGTGATGAAGGTCGCCGAGATCGTCGCGGTCAGGAAGAACTCGGCGGTGTTGACCGTCCCGATCGTCGTCCGCGGGGCCGCGCCCTGGGCCAGCAGGTTGGAGGTCACGACCGGCCCCCATCCGCCGCCGCCCGCCGCATCGAGAAACCCGCCGAGAAAGCCCAGCGGCTCGACCACCTTCGGCTCGCGGCTATGCGCCTTGTGCCGCCAGGCACGGATCAGGAGATAGACGCCGATCGCGGTCAGATAGGCGAGGATGAACGGCTTCACCACCGCCGCGTCGATATTGGACAGGACATAGGCGCCCAGAGCGCCGCCGATGACGCCCGGAATCATCAACCGGAGGAACAGCCGCCAGTTGACGTTGCGATGCACCGCATGGCTGATCCCCGATACGGCGGTCGTGAAGGTCTCGACGCTGTGGACCCCCGCCGACGCGGCCGCCGGGGGAACGCCCAAGCTGATCAGCAGGGTATTGGAAATCACCCCGAACGCCATGCCCAAAGCGCCATCGACCACCTGAGCGGCAAAGCCGACGCCGATAAAGGGCAGGATATGGATCCATTCGCTACTGGTCGGGTCCATCATCTCTCCTTACCCTGTGACGCCCGGCCCATGCCGTGCCCGAAGCGTGGCTGCAACAAAGATAGACTTTGTCGCGTCCGCCAAGGTTCCACGCCTATCTGGAATTCAGGAAAAGCCGTGCTTAAATGCCGGTATCGCATCTGGGGACATGCTCATGCCGAGCCGATTGGCCGCTTATCTCGATTCGATCCGGGCTCGTGACCCCGCTCCGCACTCGCGCGCCGAGATCCTGCTCTATCCGGGCGTCTGGGCCTTGGCGGGGCACCGGGTGGCGCATCGGCTCTACCGGTCGCGCGCCTTCTTCCTCGCGCGGCTGGTCAACCATTTCACCCGCTTCCTGACCGCGATCGACATCCATCCGGGTGCGAAGATCGGGCGGAATTTCTTCATCGACCATGGCTTCGTCGTGATCGGCGAGACGGCGGAGATCGGCGACGACGTCACCATCTATCAATGCGTGACGCTGGGCGGGACCAGCCCCGACAATGGCGTGGCGGGCAAGCGCCATCCGACGCTGATGGACGGTTCGATCGTCGGATCGGGCGCGCAGGTGCTCGGCCCGATCACGATCGGGCCGCGCGCACGGGTGGGGGCCAATGCGGTCGTCACCCGTGACGTGCCCGAGGGCGCGGTGATGGTCGGCATTCCGGCAAGGCCGACGATGGTCGAGGGCGGCGCGGCACCCGAGAAGCGCTTCGTCCCCTATGGCACGCCCTGTTCGGAGGTGTTCGACCCCCAGACCCAGAAGATCGAGATGCTGCGGTGCGAGCTGGACACGCTGCGGCGACAGCTCGACACGTTGCTGGCCGAACAGAATATCGAGCGTGACCGCGCCTGATGGGGATCGTCCCGTTTCCGAAGGCACCGGGGCAAGTGGGGTTCGAGCGTGCCGAGCTGAACCGTATCCTCGACCTGTATGGCCGGATGGTCGCGGCGGGACACTGGCGCGACTATGCGATGGACCTGGGGCGCGACGCCGCGATCTTCTCGGCCTTTCGCCGCACTGCTGAGCGGCCCGAATACCGGATCGAGAAGCGCCCGGCACTGCGCAACCGCCAGGGCATGTGGGCGCTGATCGGCGAGACCGGGGCGGTGCTGAAGCGCGGGCATGAGCTGGGGCCGGTGCTGGCGCCGGTCGAGCGCCGCCTGATGAAGCTGGTCGAGGAATAGCCGCACCGACAGTAAAACGCCGACCCTCGTGAGAGGATCGGCGCTTCGTCGGAGCAATCGGGTCAGGCGATCACTTGCCGCCGCGCTGGCGACACTGGTCGAACTGGCCCTTCTTGCAGATCGGATAGCTCTTCAGCGCGGCCGGGGCCGGATAGGCCTGTTCGGGGCTCGGCGCCTGTTTGAAGATGACCGGCACGCCGGGGGCGGGGGGCGACGCCATCGGCGGCTGCGCGGGCTGATAGCCGCCCGGCGTCTCCGTCCCGGCCGAGGCACTGGCCTGCATCGAGGCGTCGGCCGACGCGGTGGTGCCGGTCTGTCCGGTGCTGGCACCGGCCTGGGCCGTGGCGTCTGCCTGGGTGGTCGTCTGGGCGAGGGCGGGGGCTGCCATCAGCGTGGCGGCCGCCAGAATTACGAGCTTCATGCGAATCTCCTGTTCAGAAGCGCAAGTGCGTTAGCGCGGTGGATTGAACGCCCCACCCGCGACTTGGCTCCATCGTTTCGCACCCGGCCCAATTCTGACGGCTCGTTCACGTTCAGCCGCCGGCGTCGAGCGAATAGCCCGCCGAGCGCACGGTGCGGATGATATCGGGCCGGTCGCCGACATTGATCGCCTTTCGCAGACGGCGGATATGGACGTCGACCGTCCGGCTCTCGATATCCGAATCGTGACCCCATACCGCGTCGAGCAGTCGCTCGCGCGAGAAGACCCAGCCGGGATGTTCCAGGAAATGCTTCAGGAGGCGGAACTCGGTCGGCCCGAGCGAGACGACCTCGCCCGCGCGGCGGACCTTGTGGCCGACCGTGTCCATCTCGATATCGGCATAGGTCAGCGCCTCGCCCGCCAGCGCCGGGCGCACGCGGCGCAGCACCGCGCCGACGCGCGCGACCAGCTCGCGTGGGGAGAAGGGCTTGGTGACATAATCGTCCGCACCCGTCTCCAGCCCGCGCACCCGGTCCTCTTCCTCGCCGCGTGCGGTCAGCATGATGATCGGCACGTTCGCGGTTTCGGGCGAACGGCGCAGGCGGCGGCAGACCTCGATCCCCGAAATCCCCTCGACCATCCAGTCGAGCAGGACGATGTCGGGCGTGCTCTCGCGCGCCAGCAACAGCGCCTCCTCGCCGTCGGGCGTGTGGGCGACCTCGAAATCCTCGCGCTTGAAATGGAAGACGAGCAGTTCCGCCAGCGCGGCATCGTCTTCGACCAGCAACATCTTTACCCGTGCCATGGTGCCTGTTCCCTCAAGAAGGCCAAGTACCGCCGCGATCCCGCTCACCCATCTGGGTACCGGTAGCGGCGAAATAGACCATCTCCGCGACGTTCGTCGCATGGTCGCCGATGCGTTCGAGATTCTTGGCGATGAACAGCAGGTGCGCGACCTGTCCGATCGTCTTGGGATTCTCAACCATATGGGTGACGAGCGTGCGGAAGATGGAATCGTAGAAATCGTCGAGTGCGTTGTCGCTGTCGCGGACCCGGACCGCCGCCTCGGCATCGCGCGCCGCAAAGGCGTCGAGCACGTCATGGACCATCGCCGAGGCGATCTTGGCCATGGCGGGCAGGATGGAGACGGGCTCGATCCTGTCCTCGCTCTCGATCATCGGCACGCGCTTGGCGATGTTCTTGGCATAGTCGCCGATCCGCTCGACGACGCTGGCGATCTTCAGCGCGGCGACGACCTCGCGCAGGTCGTTGGCCATCGGCGCGCGCAGCGCGATGGTGCGCACCGCCAGCCGCTCGACCTCCGCCTCGATCAGGTCGATCGCCTTGTCGTCCTCGCGGACCTTGCGCGCCAGCTCCAGATCGGAGCGTTGCAGCGCGCGGATCGCATTGGCGATCGCTTCCTCGGCCAATCCGCCCATCTGGCTGATCAGCCCGCGCAAGCGGCCGATATCGTTGTCGAATGCCTTTACGGTGTGGTCCATGATCCTCGTCCTCAGCCGTAACGGCCGGTAATATAGTCCTTCGTCCGCTCTTCCTTCGGGTTCGTGAAGATGTCGGACGTCTTCCCGTACTCGACGAGCGTGCCGAGATGGAAAAAGGCGGTGCGCTGCGACACGCGGGCCGCCTGTTGCATGTTGTGGGTGACGATCGCGATGGCGTAGCGGCCGCGCAGGTCGTGGATCAGCTCCTCGATCCGCGCGGTCGCGATCGGGTCGAGCGCGCTGCACGGCTCGTCCATCAGGATCACCTCGGGGTCGACCGCGATGGCGCGCGCGATGCACAGACGCTGCTGCTGCCCGCCCGACAGCGCGGTGCCGCTTTCGGACAGCCGGTCCTTCACCTCGTTCCACAGCCCGGCGCGGGTCAGCGAGCGCTCCACGATCATGTCGAGTTCGCCGCGTGACGCGGCCAGTCCGTGGATGCGCGGACCATAGGCGACATTCTCGTAGATCGACTTGGGGAAGGGGTTGGGCTTCTGGAACACCATGCCGACGCGGGCGCGCAACTGCACCACGTCCATCTCGGGCGCATAGATGTCCTGCCCGTCCAGCCGCACGTCCCCCGACACCCGCGCCGAGGGGATGGTGTCGTTCATCCGGTTGAGCGTGCGCAGGAAGGTCGACTTGCCGCAGCCCGACGGGCCGATAAAGGCGATGACGTGATCCCGTTCGACATCGATCGAAATGTCGTGGATCGCCTGCTTGGCGCCGTAGGACACGCTGACGTTGCGCGCGGTTATCTTGGGAATGCTCACCAGCGTGTCTCGAACCGATTGCGGAGGTAAATGGCCAGCCCGTTCATCGCGAGCAGGAAGACGAGCAGGACGATGATCGCCGCGGAGGTCTTTTCGATGAAGCCGCGATCGACCTGATCGGACCACAGGAAGATCTGCACCGGCAGCACCGTCGCCGGATCGGTCAGCCCCTGCGGCGGCGCGGCGATGAAGGCGCGCATGCCGATCATCAGCAGCGGCGCCGTCTCGCCCAGCGCGCGGGCCATGCCGATGATCGTGCCGGTCAGGATGCCGGGCAGCGCGAGCGGCAGGACATGGTGGAAGATGACCTGCACCCGCGAGGCGCCGATCGCCAGCGCCGCGTCGCGGATCGACGGCGGCACCGCCTTGATCGCGTTGCGCCCGGCGATCACGATGACCGGCATCGTCATCAGCGCCAGCGTCAGTCCGCCGACGAGCGGTGCCGAACGCGGCAGGCCGAAGGTGCCCAGGAACACAGCCAGCCCCAGCAGGCCGAAGATGATCGACGGGACCGCCGCAAGATTGTTGATCGACACCTCGATCAGGTCGGTCCAGCGGTTCTTCGGCGCATATTCCTCCAGATAGAGCGCGGCGAGCACCCCGATCGGGAAGGCCAGCGCCAGCGTGACCAGCATGGTCAGCAGCGATCCCTTGGCCGCGCCCCAGATGCCGACACGGGTCGGATCGGTCGCATCGGCGTCGGTCAGGAAGGTCAGGTTCCACCCGGTCGACAGGACGCCGCGGGCCTTGAGCCGCGCGACCACCGCCTCGGCCTCGGGCGTGCCTTCGCCCTTGGCGGCGACGTCATAGGCGCTGGCGACGGGCAGCGAGAAGCGCGTGGTGCCGCGCAACAGGGCCGGGTCCGCCTTGACCGCATCGCGCACCACGATCCACGCACCCGGCGACAACAGGTCGGTGCCGTCGGCGTCGAAGGCCAGGGTCGCCGCGCCGTCGACCGCATGCTCCAGCCCCGCACCCGCCAGCGCGAGGTCGGCACCGCGCCCCTTCAGCCGGGCGGGCTCGACCGGCAGTTCGGCGGCGGCCAGGTCGACGGGCAGGGTGACGCGCGTCTGGGTAAAGCCGCCAATCCCCTGCGCCACCATGGTGATCAGCAGAAAGGCCAGGAACGCCGCCGACAGGGCGACCGCCGCCATGCCGATCAACCGGAACCGCCGCTCCGCCGCATAGCGACGGCGCAGGCGGCGCGTCATGGCGGGGCTGTTCCAGATGGTGGGGGCGTCGTCCGCCGGGGAAGGGGGCGGGCTATTCATAGGTTTCCCGGTAACGCTTCACCACGCTCAGCGCGATGATGTTGAGCAGCAGCGTGATGACGAACAGCGTCAGCCCCAGCGCGAAGGCGGCGAGCGTCTTGGGGCTGTCGAACTCCGCCTCGCCGGTCAGCAGGTCGACGATCTGGCGGGTGACGGTCGTGGTGCTGGCGAAGGGATTGGCGGTCAGGGTCGCAACCCCGCTTGCCGCCATGACGACGATCATCGTCTCGCCGATCGCGCGACTGACCGCCAGCAGGACGCCGCCGACCACGCCGGGCAGGGCGGCGGGCAGCATGACGCGGGTGATCGTCTCGGACGGGGTCGCCCCCATCGCCAGGCTGCCGTCGCGCATCGAATCGGGCACCGCCGCCAGGCTGTCGTCGGCCATGGACGAGACGAAGGGGATGATCATCACCCCCATGACCAGCCCGGCCGCCAGCGCGCTTTCCGACGATGCCCATTCGATGCCGATCGACACCGCGAACTGGCGGACGGCGGGCGCGACGATCAGTGCGGCGAAATAGCCATAGACGACGGTCGGGATGCCCGCGAGCACCTCCAGCACCGGCTTCATGATTCGGCGCGCGCGCGGCCGGGCATATTGGGTGAGGTAGATGGCGCTCATCAGTCCGAACGGAATGGCCACCGCCATCGCGATCACCGCGCCGATGAAGAACGTCCCCCAGAACAGCGGCACCGCGCCCAGCGACGCGCCCGGATCGCGAGGATCGATGACCTGCGGGCTCCAATGCGTGCCGAACAGGAAGTCGGTGATGGGCACCACCGAAAAGAAGCGCCCGGCCTCGTACAGCAGCGAAGCGACGATCCCGGCGGTCGTCAGGATCGCAATGAGCGAGGCGCCGAGCAGCAGCCCCAGCACCACCCGCTCGATCCGCGTCCGCGCCGAAAATTCGGGTCGGACCCGCAGATAGGCATAGGCGCCGCCCGCCAGCGCGAGCAGCAGGACGATGGCGGTCGCGATCCAGTCGATGCGCGTCTGGGCGGTCGCGTAAGCGGGGGCCAGGGTGCGCGAAAGCGTATGGAAGGCCCCGTGCGCCTGTCCGGCGGCCAGCGCCCGTGCTTCGGACAGGATCGCCGCGCGCTCGAAGCCCGGCGGCGGTAACTGTCCGGCGGCGGGCGTGCCCAGCACCATGTCGGTGACGAGCGCGGGCGAGGTCGCGGCCCAGACAGCCAGGAAGATCAGCGGCGGCGCGGCGGTCCACAGCGCGACATACCAGCCATGATGATGCGGCAGCGAGCGGACCCGTCCGCCCGTCCGCCGCCGAAAGCCGAGCGCGCGCATCCGCGTGGTCGCCCAGGCGATGACACCCAATCCGACGATCAGGACCAGAAGGATGACGCCGTTCATGACGGCAGAGTCGCCGGATCGAGGACGGTCTCGTTCGCGATGATCGACCGCGCCCGTGCCTGGACCCCAACGGGCGCCGCGATCAGCCCACGCCGGACCAGCGGCCCGCCACGCCCCCAATTGGCGGCATAGAGCGACAGGAACTGGCGCAGCCCCGGAATGGCATCGAGATGCGCCTTCTTGACGTAGAGATAGAGCAGCCGCGAACCCGGATAGTGGTCGGCGGCGATCGCCTCATAGCTGGGGGCGATGCCGTCGATCGCCACTC
The DNA here is from genome assembly GCF_031453175.1 of Sphingomonas sp. SORGH_AS_0870. Lineage (NCBI taxonomy): Bacteria > Pseudomonadati > Pseudomonadota > Alphaproteobacteria > Sphingomonadales > Sphingomonadaceae > Sphingomonas > Sphingomonas sp. SORGH_AS_0870. The sequence continues at coordinate 2,641,751 of NZ_JAVIYW010000002.1, read as the reverse complement.
CGTTCACCGTGTTGCGGTTTTCCTCGAGATAGGAATAGCCGAACACGCCGAGCGCATCGGGGTTGGATTGCAGCTTCTGGACGATCAGATTGTCGTTCTCGCCCGCATCGATATAGGCACCGTCGTCGCGGACGCGGGTGCAGAGCAGGCGATGGGCATCGGGATCGCGATGCGCCAGCGCCGCCGCACCCGGTTCGACCGCATCGCACCCGCGCATCAGGATCAGCTCGGCCAGCGCGTCGCGCGTGCCGCTGGTCGCGGGGGGGCCATAGACCTGGATCGGAATGGCGGGCAGGGCGGGATTGACGTCATGCCAGGTTCGCGCCGTGTTGGGCCGCCCGCCGGGATGCGCCGCGAGCGCCCGGTAAATGTCGACCGTGCTCAGCGCCATGCGCGGACCGCGCTTCGATTCGGCAAAGGCGATGCCGTCGATCCCGATGGGAATCTCCAGCAGCGCGGCCGCGCCATGCGCGGCGCAATCTCGATATTCGGTGGCCTTCATCCGACGCGAGGCGTTTTCGATATCGGGATGCGCCGCGCCGATCCCGGCGCAGAACAGCTTCATGCCCGCGCCCGTGCCCGTCGATTCGATCACCGGCGCCTTGGCATCGGGATCGGCGGTGACGAAACGCTCGGCGATGATGGTCGTGAAGGGATAGACGGTGGAGGAGCCGACCGCCGTGATCTGATCCCGCACGCCCGCACCGCCGCCATTGGCCTGATCGTGACAGGCCGCCAGCGCGACGATCGCGGCGAGAAGGCAGGGCAGGCGCATCATGATCCTTGAGCACACCGGAACGGGTGTGGACCGGCGCTGCCACGCCCACCGGACCTCCGTGTGACATTTCTATTGCGGTTTTGTGACAGTGCCCTCGGAAACGGGTTTCTCGCTGGATTTTATCGGGGGCAGGCGGACGGTGACGGTCGTTCCCACCCCGACCTCGCTGGCGATATCCAGCCGTCCGCGATGCCGCTCGACGATATGCTTGACGATCGCGAGCCCCAGCCCGGTGCCGCCGATGCTGCGGCTCCGCCCCGAATCGACGCGGTAGAAACGCTCGGTCAGGCGGGGGATATGCCCCGGCGCGATGCCCTCGCCCCGGTCCGCCACCGTCAGGCGCAGCATGGGCCCGTCGCGGTCCAGCGTGACGCGCACCGGGGTGTCGGCGCGCCCATATTTCATCGCATTGCCGATCAGATTGTGGAGCATCTGCGACAATTGCGCACGGTCGCCCGCGATCGGCGGCAACCCTTCGGCCACATCGCAGTCGATATCCTCGGCCCGCGGCGAGCCGGAGTCGAGAAACTCGTCCCAGACATGCTGGACCAGGTCGGCCATGGCGACCGGCTGGGCGGGCTGGCGATATTTGTCCGCTTCGATCCGGCTGAGCGAGATCAGGTCCTCGACCAGCCGCTGCATCCGGCGCGCCTCGTCGAACATCACCTTCAGGAACCGCGCGCGAATTTCGGCATCCTCGCCCGCCTCGTCGCCCAGCGTCTCGATGAACCCCAGGATCGAGGCGAGGGGGGTGCGCAGTTCGTGGCTGGCATTGGCGACGAAATCGACGCGCATCCGCTCGGCTGCGTCGTGGGCGGTCTGGTCGATCAGATGGACGATCCGCTGCCCGCTGCTGGTATCGGCCAGCCGCATCTCCCAGCGATGGTCGAGCGAGCCGAGCCCGACGAGCGAAATGGGATGGTCGGGGGCGGTCGCGCCCGGAGCCATCAACCGTTCGGCGGCGGCGGCGGGATGGCGGATGGCGATCCGCGCATCCTCACCGACGATATGCGCGCCCAGCAGCGTGCGGGCGGCGCGGTTGGCCAGCGTCACCCGGCCGCGTTCGATCAGCAGCACTGGCTCGACGATGGCGTCCAATGCCTCGGTCAGCAGGGGTGACAGCGTATCGCCGTCCTCGATCTGCCTGTCGTCCTCTTCCGCGCCGGTCGCCTCGCCCTCGCTCGCGACCAGCGCGGCGGCGATCCCGCCGACCAGCGTGATGATGGCGGGTCCCGGCCCGGCGGTCAGGAACACCACTACCGCAGCGACCACCGCCACCACGATGCCCCACAAGGTGCGAATGCCGAATCCCATGATGTCGCCGATGTAGCGGGCGCGGCTCCCCCTGTCTTCCCGCAACATCCGCCCTCTCCCGATGCGGGGCAGGCGGGATCGCACAGGTGCTTGTCGCGAAAGCGCGAATATGGGACATCCGCTTCACATGGACGAGACGCCCCAGCCCTACCGGACCGACGATGACGGCCCCGAGCCGTCGCGTGCCGCCACATCCAGCCGCCGCGCGCTGATGCTGGGGGCGATCGGGGTGAGCACGGTGGTCGCGATCCGCCCCGCGCTGGCGCAGACGACGGGCTCGGTGCTGAACTGCCAGATTCCCGTTCCCGATCCGGGGCGCGCGGGCAGCTATATCGCGCGCGACGGGTCCACCGTGCCCGCGCGCACGCAGGGTTCGTTCGCGCCCCCCGGCCGCCCCTATACCGGCGAGGAAGTGAAGCGCGCCCTGCAGGGCGGCCAGCTCCCCAATTCCAACTCGCTCAGCAACCGGGCCTATCTCAACTATATCCGCCGGTTGCAGCGGGGGCAGGGCGGCTTCACCTGCTATGCCTCGCTCCAGATGCCGGGCGGCTGACGCATGGCCGCTCCGCGCTACCGCGCGGCGGGGGCGGAGCTGTTGCTGGTCGAGCCGCTGGACATGTTCACCGCCGTCTTCCACCGGCCGTCGGGCATCACCCACTTGCTGACCGAACCCGCGCCGCAGATCCTGCGCGCGCTGGCGGATGCGCCGCTGGACGCCGGGGCGCTGCTGGCCCGGCTGTCGCGGGATTTCGATCTGGGCGAGCCGGGCGATGCCGAGGCGATGCTGCTGGCCCGGCTGGCCGAGCTGGAGGCGGCGGGGCTGGTCGAGCGGGTATGAGGTATCGGACGACCCTGCGCGTCGGGCCGGTCGGCTTTCGCATCGGCTCCGACTGGCGGGGGCCGATCGCGGCGGTCGAGGCGCTGTACCGCGATTATCCGCGTGCCGAATTTGCCGATTTCAGCGTGCGACTGGAGGCGGGGCAGCCCTGGCGGCGGTGGCTTCGGCCCTCCATCCATATCGGCGGCGATTATCGCTTGCCGGAGGCGGCGCCGCTGCCGCTGGCCCAGGGGTTGCTGGCGGCCGAGCTGGGCATGAACCTGCAAATGGCACTGGGGCATCGACGGCATTTGCTGCTCCATGCCTCGGTCGTGGCGCGCGGCAGCAAGGCCATCGTGATGAGCGGCATCTCCGGTGCGGGCAAGTCGACGCTGGCGCTGCTCCTTGCCGAGCGGGGCTGGCGGTTCATGGGCGACGAATTCGCGCTGATCGATCCCGCATCGGGGCTCGCCTTTCCCTTCCCCCGCCCGGTCAGCCTGAAGAATGAGAGCCTGGCGGCCATTCCGGCAGGCCGGGTCACAGGACCTCTGCTGTCGGGAACGCCCAAGGGCGACATCCGCCATGTCGCGCCCCACCCCGCCGCCATCGCCGCGATGGACGAACCCGCGCGGCCCGCCCTGTTGCTGTTTCCCCGTTTCGGCTTCCCGTCGGCGATCCGCCCGCTGCCTCCGGCCGAATGTTTCGTGCGGCTGACCCAGGCGTCGACCAATTATGTCGCGATGGGCGAGCCGGGGTTTCGCGCCCTGACCCGCCTGCGTGCCGAGGTTCCGGCGGTGGCCGTCGATTATCCCGATGGCGAAGCGGGGATCGCCGCCGTGGAGACACTATGGGCCGCGCTGTGACGCCCGCTCTGCCCCCCGCCGAGCGGCTGATCGCCCTGCTGCGCGAGCCGGGGTGTGCGCGGCATCTGACGGCGGGTGACTGGACGGCGGTGCTGACCGTAGCACGGGCCGAGCTGCTGATCGGCACGCTGGCCTATCGGCTGGACGGATTGAACCTGCCGCCGCGCGTCGCCCTGTGCCTGGCCGATGCGAAGGCTGCGGCTGAGGAAGGACGACGCGCGGCGCTGTGGGAGGCGAACCGCGTCGCCCATGCGCTGGCCCCGCTGGGTCGTCCGGTCATCCTGCTGAAGGGAACGGCCTTCGTGGCGGCGGGGCTGGCGGCGGGGTGCGGGCGATCGATCGGCGATTGCGACATATTGCTGCCCCAGGCCGATCTGGCCCGGGCCGAGGCCCGGCTGATCGAGGCGGGATGGGAGTGGGTCAAGCCCGACCCCTATGACGATCGTTACTACCGGCGATGGATGCACGAGCTGCCGCCGCTGATCCATCGCGACCGCGACCGGATGCTCGACGTGCATCACACGATCCTGCCCCCGACTGCGCGACCCAAGCCCGACGCGGCCGGGCTAATCGCGGGGGCGGTGCCGCTGGCCAAAGGGCTGGCCGTGTTGTCGCACCTCGACATGATCGTCCATGCTGCTGCGCATCTGTTCGCCGATGGCGACCTGACGGGCGGGCTGCGCAATCTCTGGGATATCCATGCGCTGGTCGACGAAGGGGGCTGCGAGGGGCTGGCCGAGCGGGCCCGCCATCACGGACTGGACCGAGCCGTCGCCCGCGCGATGCGGCTGAGCCATGCGCTGTTCGGCACGCCCGTGCCGCCGCAATGGCAGGCGCTGACGCTCGCCGACCGTCTCTATCGTCGCCGCATCCTGGCGCGTGACGGCTGGGGACGCGGGCGGCATCCCCTGACCCGCCTGGCCTTCTATCTGCGTTCGCACCTGATCCGGATGCCCCTGCCGCTCCTCCTGCTGCACCTGTGGATCAAGGGACGGAAGGCGCGAGCCGCTCCAGCGTCGGGATGAGGCTGTCATAGCCGTCGATGATCGCATCGGCGCCCAGCGTCTCGACCGGCTGGCTGAGGAAGCCGAAGGAACAGGCGATCACCGGCAGGCCGGCGGCCTTGGCGGCCTGCACGTCGAAGATCGAATCGCCGACAAAGGCCGCCGCCCCGCCGCCGCACCGGGCGACGAGCGCCTGGATCGGGACCGGCGAGGGCTTGGCGACGCCCATCGTATCGCCGCCGATGATTGCATCGAACCGGTCGGTCAGCCCCAGCCCGTCCAGGATCGCCCGCGCGAAGCGTTCCAGCTTGTTGGTCATGACGCCCAGCCGGACGCCACGCAGCGCCAGTTCGTCGAGCGCCGCCAGCGTGCCCGGAAAAGGGCATGTATAGTCCGCCAGATGCGCCTCATAATGGTTCAGCAGCCGCTGGTGCAGAACATCCAGCGTCTCGGTATCGCATCCCCCGGTCGCCGCCAGCCCATGCTCCAGCATCCGCCGCGCACCCCCGCCGATCATCGGCTTCACCGCCTCGACATCGAGGGCCGGACGCCCGATCGAGGCCAGCGCATGATTGACCGCCGCCGCTAGGTCGCCGCTGGTGTCGAGCAAGGTGCCGTCCAGATCGAAGCCCACGATGGAGAAGGGAAAACGGTCGGGTGAATTCGCGTCCATGAGCCATCCTGCGCCAAGTCTCGGTATGGCTTTGGCAAGAAATCCATGGCAGGCGCAACCATCATGACGAGACCAGTCGCCGCCATCATCCTTGCCGCGGGCAAGGGCACCCGCATGAAGTCCGACCTGCACAAGGTCCTTCACCCGATCGCCGGGCGGCCGATGCTGCTCCACCTGATCGACAGCGTCGGGGCGCTCTCGCCCGAACGCATGGTCGTGGTGACGGGCGCCGGGCGCGAGCAGGTCGAGGCGGCCGTGACGCCGCTGGGCGTGCGCACCGCGCTTCAGGCCGAGCAGCTCGGTACGGCGCATGCGGTGGCGCAGGCGCGCGAGGCACTGTCGGGCTTCATAGGCGATGTGCTGATCCTGTATGGCGACGTGCCGCTGGTCGAGACCGCGACGATGCGCCGGATGATCGGGCGGCTGGCCGAGGCGGACAGTCCTGCGGCGGTGGTGCTCGGTTTCCGACCGGCCGACCCCGCCGCTTATGGCCGGGTGATCGCCGATGCCGACGGACGCATCGACCGAATGGTCGAGTTCAAGGATGCCAGTGCCGAAGAGCGTGCCGTAACCCTTTGCAATTCCGGCCTGATGGCGGTCCGTTCGGAGGACCTGTTCGGCCTGCTCGACCGGGTCGGCAACGACAATGCGGCGGGCGAATATTATCTGCCCGATATCGTCATGCTCGCGGCCGGCGATGGACGTCCTTCGGCGGTGATCGAGACGAGCGCCGGGGAAGTGGCGGGCGTCAACAGCCGCGCCGAGCTGGCGGTGGTGGAGGGCGACTGGCAGGTCCGTCGCCGCGCCCGTGCGATGGCCGACGGCGCCACGCTGATCGCGCCGGAGACGGTGTGGTTCGCCCATGACACCCGGATCGGCCGCGACGTGGTGATCGAACCCCATGTCGTCTTCGGCCCGGGCGTCCATGTGGCGGACGGCGTGACCATCCATGCCTTCAGCCATCTGGAGGGCGCGACCGTGGCGAGCGGCGCCGATATCGGCCCCTATGCGCGTCTCCGCCCCGGTGCCAATGTGCGCGAGGGCGCACGGGTCGGCAATTTCGTCGAGATGAAGAAGGCGGTGCTCGGCCCCGGCGCCAAGGCGAACCACCTGACCTATCTGGGCGATGCCGAGGTCGGCGCGAACGCCAATATCGGCGCGGGCACGATCACCTGCAATTATGACGGCTTCCTCAAATATCGCACCGTGATCGGCGAGGGCGCGTTCATCGGTTCCAACTCGGCGCTGGTCGCCCCGGTCCAGGTGGGCGCAGGCGCGATCGTCGGCGCGGGCTCGGTCGTGACGAGCGATGTCGAGGCCGACGCGCTGGCGCTGGTCCGGGCGGAGCGGCAGACCAAGCCGGGTTGGGCCAAGCGTTTCAGAGAGATGATGACGGCCAGGAAGGCCGCGAAAAAGGCTGGGGAGTAAAGGGCTTATGTGCGGTATCGTAGGAATTCTGGGCGGTGACGACGTTGCCGAGCGGCTGCTCGACGGGCTGCGTCGCCTGGAATATCGCGGATATGACTCGGCGGGTATCGCGACGATCGACCAAGGTTCGATCGAGCGGCGTCGCGCATCGGGCAAGCTGGTCAATCTGGCGCGCGAGCTTGCCGCGCATCCGCTGCCCGGCACCATCGGTATCGCCCATACCCGCTGGGCGACGCATGGCGGCCCCACCACCAACAACGCGCACCCCCATGCGACCGATCATGTCGCGGTCGTCCACAATGGGATCATCGAGAATTTCAAGGCGTTGCGTGACGAACTGATCGGTCGCGGCCATGTCTTCACCAGCGAAACCGACACCGAGGTCGTCGCCCATCTGGTCAGCGAGAAGGTCGAACAGGGGCTCGATCCGGTCGCGGCGGTCCGCGAGGTGCTGCCGCGCCTGCACGGGGCCTTCGCGCTCGCCATCCTGTTTCGCGACCAGCCCGATCTGCTGATCGGCGCGCGACTGGGCTCGCCGCTGGTCGTCGGATATGGCGACGACGAAACCTATCTGGGATCGGACGCGCTGGCGCTGGCCCCGCTCACCCAGCGCATCGCCTATCTCGACGAAGGCGATTGGGTCGTCTGCACCCGCGAGGGCGCGCAGGTCTATGACCGCGACAATAACCCGGTCGAGCGGCCCGTCACGATCTCGGGCGTGACGGGCGCGCTGATCGACAAGGGCAATCACCGCCACTTCATGCAGAAGGAGATTTACGAGCAGCCGATCGTCGTCGCGCAGACGCTTCGCTCGTATCTCCAGCGGCTTGAGGGCAAGATCGCACTTCCCATCCCCGAATTCGACCTGTCGGGGATCAAGCGCGTCACCATCGTCGCATGCGGCACCAGTTTCTATGCGGGCATGGTCGCGAAATACTGGTTCGAGCAGTTCGCGCGCGTGCCGGTCGACCTCGATGTCGCCTCCGAATTCCGCTACCGCGCGCCGGTGATGGAGCCGGGCGGGCTGATGATCGTCATCAGCCAGTCGGGCGAGACCGCCGACACGCTCGCCGCGCTTCGCCACGCCAAGGCCGAGGGGCAGACGATCGCCGCCGTCGTCAACGTGCCGACCAGCTCGATGGCGCGCGAGGCCGACCTGCTGCTGCCGACCCATGCCGGGCCGGAGATTGGCGTCGCTTCGACCAAGGCCTTTACCTGCCAGCTGAGCGTGCTGGCCGCACTGGCCGCCAATCTTGCCAAGGCCAAGGGGCGGCTGTCCGCCGACGAGGAACGGCAGATCGTCCGTCATCTGGCCGAGGCGCCCGCCGCGATCAACGGCGCGCTGGCCTATGACGAGGCGATCGAAGGCATGGCGGGCACTGTCGCGGGCGCGCGCGACGTGCTGTATCTGGGCCGCGGCACCGACTATCCGCTGGCGCTGGAAGGTGCGCTTAAGCTCAAGGAAATCAGCTACATCCATGCCGAAGGCTATGCGGCTGGCGAAATGAAGCACGGCCCGATCGCGCTGATCGACGAGCATGTCCCCGTCATCGTCATCGCGCCGTCCGGCCCGCTGTTCGAGAAGACCGTCTCCAACATGCAGGAGGTCCAGGCCCGCGGCGGCAAGGTCGTGCTGATCTCCGACTATGACGGGATCGAGGCGGCGGGCGAGGGCTGTATCGCGACCATCACCATGCCCAAGGTCCACCCGCTGATCGCGCCGATCGTCTATGCGGTGCCGGTTCAGCTGCTCGCCTATCATGTCGCGGTCGCCAAGGGCACCGATGTCGACCAGCCCCGCAACCTGGCCAAGAGCGTCACCGTCGAGTGACGGGGGACCAGACCTGACCATTTACGTCACTTTAAGCGTATCCGGTTACCATTGATCCATATAACGGGGATCGATGGATTCATGGTGACCGGATGCGCATACTGATCGTCGACGACGAACCGGCAATCCACGACAGCTATGCATTGTGCTTTTCCGGCCAGGGTCTGGCGCAGGACGCGATGCTCGACGCCATGGCTGCCGACCTGTTCGGCAAGCCCCAAGCATCGGATGACGAAGGCGATGCGGTGTTCGAGCGTCACCATTATCGTCAGGGCCAGGATGCCGTCGCGGCGGTCGAGCGGGCACTGGCCGACGGCACGCCCTTTGCCGTCGCCTTCATCGACATCCGCATGCCGCCGGGGTTCGACGGTCGCGAGACGGCACGGCGGATCCGGGCGCTGGACCCCGATATCCATCTGGTGATCGTCACCGGCTATTCCGACTTTTCGCCGGTCGAGATCAGCAAGGTCGCCGGGCCTGCCGACAAGATCTTCTACATCGCCAAGCCGTTCGAGGTCGCCGAAATCTGGCAGACCGCGCTGGCGCTGTGTCGTCGCTGGCAGAATGAGCGCGAGCTGGCGGCGACGCGGGTCCTGCTGGCCGCGCAGGTCGCCGCGCTGGAGGAAAAGACCGCCGAGCTGGAGGCCAATGAGAGCCGCGCCATGCATCTGGCGCTGCACGATGCCTTGACCGACGCGCCCAACCGGGTCGCCTTTCTGCGCGCGCTGGACGAGCGGGGTCGCCGGGGTGGACGGTTCGTGACGGCGATGCTGGACCTCGACCGGTTCAAGCTGGTCAACGACACGCTCGGCCATCTGGCGGGCGACGAACTGATCCGCGAGGTGTATGCCACGCTGAACCAGGCCGCACCCGCCGGTGCGCTGATCGCCCGGCTGGGCGGCGACGAGTTCGGCATCCTGTTCGACAGCGCGCATCATGAGGAGGCCGGCGCCGCGTGCGAGCGGATCGTGACCGCCTGTGCGACCACCTTCAGCATATTGGGGCATTCGGTGCGCTGCGGCGCGTCATGCGGACTGGTGGTTCGACAGGGCGGCACCGATGGCGATTCGATCGACCTGATCCGTCAGGCGGACATGGCGCTGAACGAGGCCAAGCGCGCGGGGCGCGGCGTCGTCCGGCTGTTCGATGCGCAGATGGACGACGGCATTCGCCTGCGTCGCGGTGTCGAGGCCGGGCTGACTCAGGCGATCGCCCGTGACGAGCTGACCCTGGCCTTCCAGCCGATCGTCGGGCGCGCCGATCTCGACATTGTCGGGTTCGAGGCGCTGGTCCGGTGGGACACCGTCGAACATGGCGCGGTCAGCCCAACCATCTTCATCCCCATCGCCGAGGAGAGCAATCTCATTCACGAACTGGGCGACTGGGTGCTCGACCATGCGCTGGCCGAGTTGCGCCACTGGCCCGATCAATATGTCTCGGTGAATTTCAGCCCGATCCAGTTCCGCCGTTCGCATTTCGTCGCGCATATCCTCGACAGCGTGCAGAGGGCGGGAGTCGCCCCCGGTCGGGTTCAGATCGAGATTACCGAAACCGCGATCTTCGACGATGCCGAGCGGGCGGCCGAGACGCTGTGCGAGCTGCGCGACCTGGGCTTCCGCATCGCTCTCGACGATTTCGGCACGGGCTATTCCAGCCTGTACAATATCCGCAAATTCGCGCTCGACTGCCTGAAGATCGATCGCAGCTTCATCGACGGCATGGGCCGCGAGCGCGAGTCCGCCGCGATCGTCCATTCGATCATCCATCTCGGCCGTGCCCTTGGGCTGGGCGTGATCGCCGAGGGGGTCGAAACCGAGGCGCAGGCCCAGGCGCTGCGCGTCGCAGGGGCCAGTCACCTGCAGGGGTATCTCTTCTCCCACCCGGTTCCCGCCGCACAGGCGCGGGCGCTGGCGGTGCACCGCTACATGTCGCTGGACGGCACGCCGCCCATCCAACCCCCGTTAGCCGGTGTGCAAGGCTGCCCCTGATGCGCACCGCGATCCGGTGGTTGGGCGAATGGTCGCGTCGCCGATCGCTGCGCAACACGATGGTCGCGATGCTGACGCTGACCGGGATCGGCGGTGCGGTGGCGGTCGCGACCTTTCTGGCGCTCGTGATCTCACCCGGTTTCGACCGGCTGGAGCAGCAGGCGATCATGGGCTATCGCCAACGGGCGCAGACCCTGTTGGCCGATATCACCCAGCGGGTCGAGGAGATCGCGCGCGATCATGCCGGTATCGTGCCGGATGTGTTTCCCAACCATCCGATCCAGGGTGTGGCCTATCGTGGAGCCGCCGATGGGCGGTGGAAGGCACGGTGGCGCGATCCCGGACATCCGGACGCGGCGGCCGCCATGGCGTCGGCGCTGGCCGATGCGCTGAACCGCAGGGACCTTTCGCAGCTGCTTGAAGGACGGGATTCGAACAGCTTCTATCTGCCGTTGCGCGGGCGGATCGCCGCCATCGGTATCGCCACCGTCACCGGCGTGGTGGGACGACCGCGCGACTATCTCGCCGTCGCCCGCATTCTGACCCCCGCCCACCTGTCCCGCGCGATGCACAAGACGGCCCGCCTGACCGGCCCCGCATCCGGAACCGACCGGACCATGTCGAAGGAGACGCGGCGCATGGAGATTGCCGTTCCGGTTCCGGGCCTGGGTGGTCGCGCGGTCGGCATGGCGCGGTTCCGGATCTCGCGTGAGGTCACGCTGCTTGGCCGTCGGGTGCTCCTGCTGGCGACGGCCGGATCGATCTTGCTTCTGGTCTTCACGCTGCTGATGCTGCGGCGTGCGCTGGGGTGGCTGGTGCTGGCACCGCTCGGCCGGGTCGAGCGCCATATGCAGCGGGTCCAGGCGTCGGGCGTCCTTTCTCCCTATCACGACAGGGAGGGGCGCGACGACGAATTCGGTTCGCTCGGCCGCAGTTTCAATGCGATGCTCAGCCAGTTGAAGGACCTGCGCGAACAGAATGAGATACAGAGCTTCGCGCTCGGCCGATCGGAAAGCGCGGTGGCGGTGCTGCACAATGTCCGCAACGCGCTATCCCCGCTCGGCGCCATCCTCAGCCATGGCGGCGATCGGTCGCCCGCCTATGATCGCGCGCTGATCGACCGGGCCTTGGCCGAACTGGCGGGGGAGGACGTTCCGTCCGAACGCCGGGTCAAGCTGGTGGCGTTCGTCGCGGGCGCGCTCGATGCCGAAGCCAAGGCGCGCGAGGCGGTGCGGGCGCGGCTCGATATCGGGCGCGATGCGATGCGTCAGACGCTGGAGATCATCGGGGCGCAACAGGCCAGAGCGCATGAACGCCCTCCACGCGAACGCTGCGACGTCACCGACATCATCGCACGCAACGCCACCATCGCCCGCTATTCGCAGGCGGCCTCGATCCATTTCGCCTTTCCCGCCCGGCCCTTTCCCGTGCTGGCCAATCGGGTGATCCTGAGCCAGGTGGTCGGCAATCTGTTCGCCAATGCGATCGAGGCGATCGCCGAAACCGGGCGCGACCATGGTGCGATCACCGTCACCATCCAATCGGAGGGTGGCCGGGTGACGGTGCGGATCATGGATGACGGGCAGGGCTTCGACCCGGCGCTGGCGACCAAGCTGTTCCGGTCGGGCTTTTCCACCCGGACCGAGAAATCCGGCGGGCTGGGCCTCCACTGGTGCGCCAATTCCACGGCCGCGATGGGCGGATCGCTCGAACTGCATAGCCATGGCCAGGGATTGGGGGCGGTCGCGATACTGGTCCTCGAGGCCGCCGAGGATACGGAAGCGGACGCCGACCGGGCCGTGTGACCAAAGGCCTATAAGGGCAATTCGGCCTGGCTCGGCCCGTCCTCGCCGCCATGCGCCACGTTGAGGCCCGACAGCGTCAGCCCCAACAGCCGGACACCGCCGGCCACCGGCAATTGCTGGTCGAGAAGGTCGAGACCGATCGCCAGGAATTGCGCTCGCTCGGTGATCGGTTGGCCGGTCGAGCGGGCGCGGGTGATCGTGCGGAAATCGCTGTACCGCAATTTCATCGTCACGGTCCGCCCGGCGACGCCGCTCCGCTCGATCCGGACCCATGCGGCCTCGACCACCCGCTCCAGCGCGGCCCGCAGCGCGTCGCGTTCGGTCAGGTCGTTCTCAAAGGTCCGCTCGGCGCCCACCGACTTGGCCTCGCGATGGGTACGGACCGGGCGATGGTCGATGCCGCGCGCCGCACCGTGCAGATAGTCGGCATAGCTACCGAAATGCCGTTGCAGGACGTCGAGCGGCCGCTCGCGCAGGTCTTGCCCGGTCAGGATGCCCAGCGCCTCCATCTTGCGCGCGGTGACCGGACCGACGCCGTGGAAACGCTTGACCGGCAGGGCGGCGACGAAGGCCGGTCCTTGCGCCGGAGGGATGATGCAAATGCCGTCGGGCTTGTTCTGGTCGGAGGCGAGCTTGGCGATGAACTTATTGTAGCTGACCCCGGCCGAGGCGGTCAGCCCGGTCTCCTCGCGAATGGCGGCCCGGATCGCCTCGGCGATCGCGGTGGCCGAACCCAGCCCGGCCCGGTCGCTGGTGACGTCCAGATAGGCCTCGTCCAGCGACAGCGGCTCGATCTGGTCGGTATAGCGCGCGAAGATCTCCCGGATCTGCTGCGAAACGCTGCGATACACATCGAAGCGCGGGGGGACGAACACCAGGTCGGGGCAGCGGCGCAGCGCGGTGACCGACGGCATCGCGGATCGGACGCCATAGCCCCGCGCCTCGTAACTGGCCGCCGCCACCACGCCCCGCGCGCGCGATCCCCCCACGGCGACCGGCCGCCCGCGCAGACCCGGATCATCCCGCTGTTCGACCGACGCATAGAAGGCGTCCATGTCCACATGGATGATCTTGCGATTGTCGCCGACGGGGTCGGGGGCAGGGGGCTGGAGCGACACGGAAAAAAGCTCGTCAGGTTCGTCGGCCGATCAGGCACGGCCCCGGAAACGAAACAGGAACGCGGGCGGTTCGTCAAGTCGGATCCCGCCGCTTGTCGGGAAAGGCCGACACGCGGCGCATGGCGCGATTAACCCGGTTTTATGAGGTCGTCTGATACGGGTTCCCAGCATAAGCCTATGAAGCCATACCGTCCCCTGGCCGCGCTGGCCCTGTTCCTTTCGGTCATGATCCTGCCTTTTGGGCGCCTTCAGGCGGCCGATTCGTGGGCGGCATGGCGATGGACGTCGTTCGCGAGCCTCGGCGAAGCGATCGGCCTGCCGCATATCACGACCACCGCGGTCGTGCGCGCGCGCGACGGGACGATGTGGATCGGCACCCGCGGCGGCCTGACCCGCTATGACGGCCAGCGGGTGCGGACCTTCAAGCAGCGCCAGGCCGATCCCCATTCGCTGCCCGACAATTATGTCCGCTCGCTGATGGCGCTGCCGGGCGGGGGCGTGCTGATCGGCACCAATGTCGGCGGCCTAGCCCGCTACGACCCGCAACGGGACGCGTTCATCCGGCTCAAGCCGACCCACGGCGCGATCGGAGCCCGCATCTTCAGCTTCACGCCGGACGGGGCGGGTGGCGCCTATATCGGCTCGGACGGCGGTGTGCACCATTATATCGCCCGGCTCGATCGCGTCGATCCGATGACCGAAAGCGCGATACCCTCGCCCGATGGCCGCCCCCAGGGCGCCTTTGCGGTGTTCCGCGACGGCGACGGCACCTTGTGGGCGGGCTCCGACCATGGACTATGGAGGCGTGCGCCGGGTATGCGTCCGTTCACCCCTGTTCCGCTGGGCGCGCACAAGCCATCGGGCGATGTCTGGTCGATCCTGCGCGACCGCCGGGGGCGGCTTTGGGTCGGTACCGGGTCGGATGGCGTGTACCTGTCCGAGAATGGCGATCCCCGGCATTTCGTCCAGCTGCCCACGCTGACCAGCGATGCGCCGTTGATCGGGCACCGGACGATCCGCGCCCTTGCCGAGGACCGGCTCGGGCGGATATGGATCGCGACCGACGGCATGGGCATCGTCCTGCTCGACCCGGCGCGCGGGTTCGCCGCCAGCGGGCTGCGTCACGACATGGGCAATCCGCTGGCGCTGGCCGGGGATACCGTGCGTGCCCTTGCAATGGACGATGGCGGCGGGATCTGGGCAGCGACCGAACTGGGTGCGTCGCGGACCCAGGGGCCGGGGGGCGGCGTGCTGCGCATCGGTTCGGCAATGCACGACCCCCGGCTGTCGCTGGCCGATGACAATGTCCGGGGCGTGCTGGTCGATCGTCGCCAGCAGATATGGCTGGGCTTCAGCAACGGCTCGGTCGATCGGCTCGACCGGGCGGCGGGGCAGGTCCGCCACCTTGCGCTTGCCGGGCATCATGCCGGTCAGGATATCAAGGCGCTGCTCGAATCGTCGGATGGGTCGATCCTGATCGGCGCGCGCGGTGTCGTGGCAATCGATCCCCGGACGCTCGCCACCCGTGATCTCGCCATCCCCGAGCTTGGCGACCTGCCGGTCATCTCGCTGGCCGAGACGAAGCGCGATCTGCTGATCGGCACCTATAAGGGACTGTACAAGCGCGACCGTGCGACCGGGCGGGTGACGGTGTACCGGCACGACCCGGCGGACCCGCGCAGCCTGCCGAATAACGAGGTCATCAACATCCTGCCGCGGCCCGATGGCCAGGTGCTGGTCGCCACGCCCGGCGGGATCGGGCAGTTCGATCCGCGCAGCGGCCGGTTCGTCTGCTATGCCAATCGGGCGAACGATCCCTATAGCCTGCCGCAGGATTATGTCGGGTCGATGGTGCCCGACGGACGGAGATTATGGGTCGGTACCTATGGCGGCGTGGCGCTCGGCCGCGCGACGCGCAGCGGCTGGAAATTCCGCGCGATCGGTGAGGCGCAGGGGCTGGCGGGCGACAATGTCGCCTCGCTGACGCCCGACGCCCGGCGTCGCCTGTGGACGGCGAGCGCGGGCGGGATATCGGTCATCGATCCGACCTCGCTCCATGTCCTGGAAATGAGCCAGCGCGACGGCATGCCGATGCGTGCGTTCAACCAGCGTGCGGCGGCCACGATGAACGACGGATCGTTGCTGTTCGGATCGCCCGAGGGGTTGATGGTCCTGCAACCCGATCTGCTGCTGGGACGGCGGGACAGGAGCGATACCGCCCAGTTGATCGTCAGCCAGGCGGATATCAACGGGCGGCTGCTGGCGATCGACTCGGTCGCGCGCGACCCGGTGGTGCATCTCGATCGTCAGGGCCGAACGTTGCGGCTGGGCTTTTCGCTGACCGATTATGCGGCGCCCGAGGAGATACGCTATCGCTATCGGCTCGAAGGGTTCGATGCCGACTGGATGACGGTGCCTGCGGGCACCCCTGCCACCGCCATCTATACCAACCTGCCCTCGGGCGATTACTGGCTGACGCTCAGCGCGCATGTGCCGGGGCTGGCGGCACGGACGGTGACGCGACAGGTACGGATCACCGTCGATCCGCAATGGTATGAAACCTGGCCCGCCCGGATCGGCCTGAGCCTGTTGCTGCTGGTGTCGATCGGCGGCGCCTTCTGGCTGGTGACGGCGGTGATCCGGCGGCGCGCCGACGTGCTGGAGGCGATCGTGGCCGAGCGGACCAGCGCGCTGCGCGTCGCGAACGCCCAGCTCGATCGGCTGGCCAGCACCGACCCGCTGACCGGGCTGGCCAATCGCCGCACCTTGATGAACGAAATGGAGCAGGCCGCCGAGCGGGCATGCCGTTCGGGCGGCGGCTTCGCCTTCGCGTTGCTCGACCTCGACCATTTCAAGCGGATCAACGACGAACATGGCCACAGCGTCGGCGATGCGGTGCTGGTCGAGGTGGCACGACGTATCCAGGGGGCGGTGCGCGCGAAGGACTGCGTCGCGCGCTATGGCGGGGAAGAGATCGCGATCCTGTTTCCCGACACCGGGCTGGAGATCGCCACCGCCATTGTCGAGCGGCTGCGGCGCCAGATCGCCGAATCTCCGGTCATGGCCGAACATGGCCCGGTGCCCGTCACGATGAGCGCGGGGGTCGCCCATTGGCGGGCGGGCAATATCGCGGGCGACCTGATGCGCCGCGCGGACGAAGCGCTCTACCGCGCCAAGCGGGGCGGTCGCGACAGGGTGGAACAGGCCCGCGATCTGGAAAGGGTCGATGGATGACCTTGCGGGAACCGCAGGTGGACGCCACCGTTGGCCCGATGATGACGAGCGACGACGCCCTTTCGGACATGCCCACCCACTCGCTGACCGGACGGCTGGTGCGGCAGCACAGCGCCTTCATCCTGCAATGCGATGACGGTGCGACATTCGAGTTGCGTCTGTCGCGCGTGCCCGTCGATCATGTCGGCAAGTCGGTGACGATCACCGGCCGGTTGCTCGGCCCCGACCTGCTGGAGGCGGATGGCGTCCGCGCCGCCTGAGCGGATCAGTGCGCGCCCTTGCGGGAGGGGAGCAGGTGAAGCCCCCCCGCAATCACCCCGCCGACGATCAGACCGACGATCGCGGCCCCGATCGCGCTGACGATCCAGGCGATCGCGGCTCCGGCAAAGGGCAGCGCCTCGCCCGCGTGATGCGCGGTGTCGTGGATCAGATGGGGCAGGGTGGTCAGCCCGAACTCTTCCATGCCGTGCACGATGATCCCGCCACCGACCCAGACCATCGCGGCGGTGCCGACGATCGCCAGGATACGCAGCAAGACCGGCATCGCCTTGACCAGCCCGCGCCCGACCGTCTGCGCCAGCGCATTGTCGCGCTGTGCCAGATGCAGGCCGATATCGTCCATCTTCACGATGGCGGCGACCAGCCCGTACACGCCGACGGTGATGGCGATGCCGACCAGCGCCAGCGCGATCGCCTGGGTCCCGATCGACAGGTCGGGCAGTTCGGAGAGCGCGATCGCCATGATCTCGGCGGACAGGATCAGGTCGGTGCGGATCGCGCCCGAAACCTGGCGGTCCTCCAGCGTCCTGGCATCGACCGCCGCTTCCTCCTCGGCCTCGCCATGCCCGCCGATCAGCGATTCGAGGATCTTCTCGCTCGCCTCGAAGCATAGGAAGGCACCACCCGCCATCAGGATCGGGGTGATCGCCCAGGGCGCGAAGGCGCTGAGCAGCAGGGCGGCGGGAAGCAGGAACAACAGCTTGTTGCGCAGCGACCCCAGCGCGATCTTGCCGATGATCGGCAATTCGCGCTGCGGCGACAGCCCGACGACATAGCGCGGCGTGACGGCGGTGTCGTCGATCACCACCCCGGCGGCCTTGGCCCCAGCGCGGGCGGAGGCCGCCGCGACATCGTCGAGCGACGCCGCCGCCAGCTTGGCGATCGCCGCCACGTCGTCCAGCAATGCGACCAGACCCCCTGCCATCGAACCGTAACTCCCCAAATTGATGGGCAGTGCCTAAAGCCTGTGTCGGGCCGATGCACGGAAAAATGACGCCGCCGTCATGTCATCCAGGCCGCCCCGCGCCATTGCTCGGTCAGATGGGCGATCAGCGCGGGAACCGCGGCGGGGGCGCCGACCGGCGCGTGGAGGCCCCAGATGCCGACCTCGACCGATCCCTGCCGTTCGGGAAGCACGCGAACCAGCCGTCCGTCAGCCAGCGCATCGGCCACGTCCCAGAGCGAGCGAAGCGCAATGCCCGCGCCCGCCAGCGCCAGTTCCCGTACGGCCTCGCTGGAATTGGTTTCCACCCGGCTCTCGCCCTCGACCGTCGCGCCGGTCAGGCGCCAGGGCAATTGCCCCTGTGCGGCGATCAGCCGATGTCGGCGAAGCTCCGCGACCGTCGTGGGACGGCCTGCGCGCTCCAGATAGGCCGGGCTGGCGCAGAGCAGGCGGCGATTGTCGGCAAAGCGATGCCCGGCAAGCCCCGGCGGCGGCGCGGTGGTGATCCGGATCGCCAGATCGACCCGTGCCGCAGCCAGATCGACATAATCGTCCGACAGATCGAGTTGCAGCCGGACCGCCGGATAGCGATCGAGAAAGGCGGGCAGGCAGGGCGCGACCCAGAGCCGCCCGAAAGAGGTCGGAACGGTCAGCCGCAACGGCCCGGCCGGGGCGGCGGCGGTCTGGCTGATCCGCGCCTCGGCCATGCGGAGCCCGGCGACCAGCGGCGCGACATCCGCGTGAAAGGCCTCTCCCGCCTGGGTCATCGTCAGCCGTCGCGTCGTGCGATGAAGCAGCCGGACGCCCAGCCGAGCCTCGAGCCGCGCGATCCGCTTGGACACCATGGCGGGGGACAGTCGCCACGCCCGCGCCCCGCCCGCCAGGCTGGCCTCGCGCACCACATCGACGAACAGGGCGATATCGGGGTCCATTCGTTCCTCCGGCGATCGACAGCGTTGCGATTATGACCTCTACCGAAGGATATGGCGATGGCCTATCCTGTCCCCCGAAATGCCAGTTCGGGAGAGTATCGATGATCGACCGCAAAGGCCTGTCCGTCGCGCCGGAACTGGTCCGCTTCCTGGAAGAACGAGCCTTGCCGGGAAGCGGGATCGATGCGGATCGCTTCTGGACCGGCATGGCCGCCGTCTTGGCTCGCTTCGCGCCGGAAAACGCCGCGCTATTGCGCAAGCGCGACGCGATGCAGGCGGCGATCGACGACTGGTATCGCGGTGGCGGGCTCCATGACGGTGCGGCGCAGCGGCGCTTCCTGACCGGGATCGGCTATCTGGTGCCCGAACCGCCGCCGTTCACCATCGCGCCCGATAAGGTCGATCCCGAGGTCGCCCTGCTCGCCGGGCCGCAGCTGGTCGTGCCGATGCTCAATGCACGGTTCCTGCTCAACGCGGCCAATGCGCGTTGGGGAAGCCTGTATGACGCGCTCTACGGCACCGATGCCATCGCCCCCATCGGCGATGCCAAGGGCTATGACCCCGAACGCGGGGCGGCGGTGATAGACTGGGCCCGCGCTTTCCTCGACACGGCGGTGCCGATCGCAGGTGGCTGGTCGGCGGTGACCGATCTGGCCGATGCGGTCGCCGCGCTGGACGATCCTTCGCAGTTCGTCGGGCGGAGCGAGACGGGATGGCTGTTCCGCCATCACGGGCTTCATATCGAGGTGACGGTCGACCGCAGCCATCCGATCGGCCGGAGCGACCCGGCGGGGATCGCCGATGTGGTGCTGGAATCGGCGCTGACCACCATTTGCGATCTGGAGGATTCGGTCGCGGCGGTCGACGCGGCCGACAAGGTGGCGGGCTACGCCAATTGGCTGGGGCTGATCGACGGCACGCTGACAGCATCAGTCGAGAAGAACGGTCGCACGACCACCCGGCGGCTGGCCGGGGACCGCGCCTATCGGGCACCCGACGGGACGCCCTTCAGCTTGCCCGGTCGAAGCCTGCTCTTCGTGCGCAATGTCGGCCATCTGATGACCACGCCCGCCATCCGCCTGGCCAATGGTACCGAAGCACCGGAAGGCATTCTCGACGCGATCGTCACCAGCCTGATCGCGATGCGCGACGGCCGGAACGGAGCGCCCGTGCGCAACGGGCGGACGGGCTCGATCTATATCGTCAAGCCCAAGATGCACGGCCCCGAGGAAGCGGCCTTTGCCGATCGGCTGTTCGACGCGGTCGAGGATATGCTGGGGCTCGACCGGCACCGGATCAAGATCGGGGTGATGGACGAGGAGCGCCGGACCTCGGCCAATCTGGCGGCCTGCATCCATGCGGTGAAGGATCGGATCGTCTTCATCAACACCGGCTTTCTCGATCGGACCGGCGACGAGATCCATAGCGCGATGCAGGCCGGTCCGGTGGTTCGCAAGGGCGCGATGAAGGCATGCGACTGGATCGCCGCCTATGAGGATCGCAACGTCCAGATCGGGCTGGCCTGCGGCTTTGCCGGGCGGGCGCAGATCGGCAAGGGGATGTGGGCCGCACCCGACCGGATGGCCGATATGCTCGCGCAGAAACAGGCGCATCCGATGAGCGGCGCCTCGACCGCCTGGGTTCCGTCGCCGACCGCCGCGACGCTCCACGCGACCCATTATCACCGCGTCGACGTCGCCGCCCGCCAGCGGGCCCGTGCGGCCGAGCCGGTCGCCGCGCTCGAACGCCTGCTGACGCCGCCGATCGCGGTCGATCCCGATTGGACGGCCGAACAGATCGCCGACGAGCTGGAAAATAACGCGCAGGGGCTGCTCGGCTATGTGGTCCGCTGGATCGATCAGGGCATCGGATGTTCCAAGGTGCCCGACATCCATGACATCGGATTGATGGAGGATCGCGCGACGCTGCGCATTTCCGCCCAGCATATCGCCAACTGGCTGCACCACGGGATCGTCGATGCGGGCCAGGTCGAGGCGGCACTGATGCGGATGGCCGCAAAGGTCGATGCCCAGAACCGGGGCGATCCGGCCTATCGTCCGATGGCCGGACGGGCCGACAGCCTGGCGCTCGCTGCGGCCCGTGCGCTGATCTTCGAGGGGGTGGCGCAGCCGAACGGCTATACCGAGCCGCTGCTCCATCGTTTCCGCCAGGTCGCAAAACAGGGTTCGGCGCTGGGGGAGGCCGCCTGATGCCGCTCTATGCCCTGGGCGCGCTTCGCCCGGACGTCCATCCCAGCGCCTGGATCGCTCCCTCCGCCGATGTCATCGGACAGGCAGTAGTCGAGGCGGAGGCGAGCCTCTGGTTCGGGACGGTGGTGCGCGCCGACAACACGCCGATCCGGGTCGGCGCACGGACCAATGTGCAGGACGGCGCGGTGCTGCATTCCGATCCGGACAGCCCGCTGACGATCGGACAGGACTGCACCATCGGCCACCGGGCGATCCTGCATGGCTGCACCGTCGAGGAGGGCTGCCTGATCGGCATGGGCGCGACCATCCTCAACGATGCGGTGATCGGTGCCGGTTCGCTGGTCGGCGCGGGCGCGCTGGTGACCGAGGGCAAGGTCTTCCCGCCCGCCAGCCTGATCGTGGGTGCGCCCGCAAAGGCGATCCGGACGCTTACGCCCGAAGATCTGGCACGGCTGCGGCGGTCAGCGGACGGCTATGCCGACCGTGCTCAGCGATATGCCGTGCAGTTGCAGCGACTTGACCGGGATCGGTCCGGAGCGGCCGTTGACGACGGCGTCGCACCTGCCTAGCCAGATGGGGTGACGCCGCCTACCATCCTGATCGTCGAGGACGATCCCGCCCTCCGCACCCTGACCGCGCGCGCGCTTCAGGAGAACGGATTTGCCGTGAAGCTGGCCAATGCCGCGCCCGAAATGTGGCAGGCGCTGGAGGTCGGCCAGATCGACCTGATCCTGCTCGACATCATGCTGCCCGGCACCAGCGGCATCGACCTGTGCCGTCAGGTGCGCCAGAAGAGCCCGGTTCCGATCATCTTCATCAGCGCCAAGGGCAGCGAGGTCGACCGCGTCGTCGGGCTGGAGCTGGGCGCGGACGATTATCTCGCCAAGCCGTTCGGCACGCGCGAGCTGGTCGCCCGCATCCGCGCGGTGCTGCGGCGCGGCGGGCTGGAGAGCACGCCGGGCGAGCGCGAGGCGGGCATATTGGGCTTTGACGGCTGGACCGCCAACCTGCCCCGGCGCGAGCTGATGTCGCCATCGGGCGCCCAGGTTGAGTTGACGGGGGCCGAGTTCGACCTGCTCGTCGCCTTTCTCGACAATGCCCAGCGCGTCATTGCGCGCGAACGTCTGATAGAGCTGTCCCGCGCGCGGATCGGCGACAGTTCGGACCGTAGCATCGATGTGCTGGTCAGCCGGTTGCGCCGCAAGCTGTCAGGGGCGGGGGGCGCCGCGCCGATCGTTACGGTGCGCGGCGTCGGTTACATGCTCAACGTGCCGGTGGAGCGGCGGTGATCCGCCCCTCGGTCGGCCTGCTCGGCCGGATCGTCGCGATCCTGCTGCTGGCGGTGACGATCGAGTTCGCCGTCTCCACCTATCTCTACGAGCGCGCCAGCCATGTCTCGGTCCGTGACGACGAGGCACGGCGGCTGGCCGAGCATCTGATCGTCGCGCGCCGCGTCCTCAACGAGCGGCCCGCGATCGAACGCCCCGAAGTGGCCGAGGAACTGACCACCGACCGCTATATCGTCGGCTGGTCCACCCAGACCCCGCCACGCCCGACCATCGCGCCTGCGATGGACAGCATGCGCCGCCAGATCGTCGATTGGGAGCCGTCGCTGGCCGCGACCGACATTCATCTTCGGCTGACCTCGCCGGGGCGGACCTCGATGGTGTCGGGGGATTTGCGGCTGGATGACGGGTCGCTGCTGAGCTTCCGGATGCGCGAGGGGGTTCGGACGCTCGACCTGGCCCTGGGGCGGGTGCTGCTGGCGCTGATCCCGGCGATCGCGCTGATGTTTGTCAGCGGCGCGCTGATCGGGCGGATCCTGCATCCGCTCCGCACGCTGGCCCGCGCGGCCGACAAGCTGGGGCGCGGGCAGGGTGCCAGTGCCCTGATCGTTCCCGAGCGCGGCCCCAAGGAGGTGCGCCACGTGACCCGTGCCTTCAACCGGATGCAGGCGCGGATCGGGCGATTGATCGACGAACAGACGCGTGCCCTGGCTGCGGTGGGCCATGACCTGCGCACCCCCGCTCGCGCGATTGCGCTTACGGGCCGATTCCATCCGCGAGGCCGAGGTTCGCGACGCGATCGGCAACGACATCGAGGAAATGGAAGCGATGGTCTCGTCGCTTCTGGCGTTCCTGGGCGGGGAAGGGGATGTCGAACAGCCCGAATTGACCGACCTGGCCATATTATGCGCCAATCTGGCCGACGATGCCGCCGATCACGGGCGCGACGTCCGCTATGCCGGTCCCGATCATTTCGACTGTCGTCTTCGCCGCTTCGGAATGAAGCGCGCGCTGACCAATCTGGTCGAGAACGCGCTGCACTATGGCCAGCATGCGGTCATCACGCTGGACGTCGAACGCAGCGACGCGGTGCGCATCCGGGTCGAGGATGACGGACCCGGCATTCCCGAGGAGTCGCTCGAACTGGTCCTGGAACCGTTCGTCCGGCTGGACGCGGCGCGGCGGCGCGACACGGTGGGCTTTGGTCTTGGCCTGTCGATCGTCGCGCGGGTCGTCGCGGCCGAAGGCGGGGAGTTGACCCTCGCCAATCGGCCCGAAGGCGGGCTGTGCGCGGAAATTCGCCTGCCGCATTGCCGGACATGATTTGTCACGAACGCGCTGCACGACAGCAAAAAACAACGCGTATATCCTGTCCGTAGAGGAGAGGAGTGACGGGTCGTCGATCAGCGGCCATGACCGGCTTCAGAAGTATTGAAGCCAGCGATCATGGAAGAGGCGCAAGGTCGACGGTCCGTCACGAACGCCGAGGCACCTTTATGCTTCGGCACCATCCTGCGACGGTCGGCCGCATCTTGTGGAAAGACCGCCGAACGGTTCGTTGTTTTGACATCATTCGGGAGCATGACCGATGACGATGGAGTTTGATTTGACCGCACTGGAATTGCAGGGCGCCCTGCTGGTGCTCGCGGTGATCATCACCTTCGCCGCGATCGAGGGCTGGAAGGCCCGCTAACCCCTTATCCGGTTTCGTCCGGGCTCCCCTGCCGCCCCCCTCCGGCATGAGCCCGATCGAAGGGGGTGGGCGGTCCGACCTCAGGGTCGGGCCGCCTGCTCCGTAACATCCAGCCGTCCCCGGATCGCGTTGAGCAGCTGCCCCGCCGAATAGGGCTTCGTCAGCAGCGCCGCGTCCAGTTCCGCCGCATCGCCCGCCATTCCGCCGTCGCCCGTCGCGAACACGATCGACAGCGTCGGCCGCATTTGCCGCGCCCGTCCCGCCAGCTCGATCCCCGATTCGCCCGGCAGGTTGATGTCGGTCACCAGCACGTCGATCTGCGCCGTCTGAAGCGCGGTCATCGCTTCCTCGGCGGTCACGGCATGGACCACGACGAAGCCCGCATCCTGCAACACCTCGGCCGTGTTGGCGCGGATCAGATCGTCATCCTCCACCAGCAGGATGGTCTGTCCGTCGTGCAGCGGATGGACGACCGGCTGGCTGTCGACCGGGTCGCCCGGGGCGGCGTGGCCCGCATCGTCCCTGGGCATCTTGCGTTGCCGCTGATTGGCCAGGACATGGCGGAACTTCCGCGCCAGCGCCTCGCGGGTATAGGGTTTGGACAGCAGCTCGACGCCCTTGTCCAGCCGCCCGCCATGGACGATCGAATTCTCGGTATAGCCCGATGTGAACAGCACCGCGATATCGGGCAGCCGCTCGCGTGCCTTGCGCGCCAGTTCGGGGCTTTTCAGCGTGCCGGGCATGACGACATCGGTGAAGAGCATGTCGATCGGAATGCCGCTCTCGATGACGTTGAGCGCGCTTTGCGCGTCGACCGCCTTCAGGACGCGGTAACCCAGGTCCGACAGCAGCTCGACCACGGTCGCGCGCACCTCGGCATCGTCCTCGACGACCAGCACGGTCTCGGTGCCGCCGGTGATCGGGCCGGTGTCGACCGCCACCTCGACATCCTCGGCCTCCATCGCGCGCGGCAGATAGAGCTTGATCGTGGTGCCGTGGCCGACCTCGGAATAGATCTTCACATGGCCGCCCGACTGTTTGACGAAGCCATAGACCATCGACAGGCCCAGCCCCGATCCCTTGCCCTCGCTCTTGGTCGAGAAGAAGGGCTCGAACACCTTCTGGATGATGTCCTCGGACATGCCGCTGCCGGTGTCGGACACCGCCAGCATGACATATTGGCCCGGCACCACCTCGTCATGGGTGCGCGCATAGGCGTCGTCGAGATGCGCATTGCCCAGCTCGATGGTCAGCTTGCCCTGACCATCCATCGCGTCGCGCGCGTTGATCGCCAGGTTCAGCAGCGCATTCTCGATCTGGGCGGGGTCGATGAAGGTGTTCCACAGGCCGCCTCCGACGATCGTCTCGATCTCCACGCCCTCGCCGATCGCACGGCGCAGCATGTCGTCCATGCCCTGCACGAAGCGGGTGACGTTGACGACCTTGGGCTCCAGCGCCTGCCGCCGCCCAAAGGCCAGCAGTTGCGACGCCAGCTTCGACCCGCGCGAGACGCCCGCCATGGCGTTGGCGACCCGCTGTTCGGCACGGCTATTGCCCGCCACGTCTTTGCCCAGTAGTTGGAGATTGCCCGACACGACCTGAAGCAGATTGTTGAAGTCGTGCGCGACGCCGCCGGTCAGCTTGCCAATCGTCTCCATCTTCTGCGCCTGGGCCAGCTTCATCTCGGCCTGGCGGCGCTCGGCGATTTCCTCGATGACGCGGCTTTCCAGCGTCTCGTTGAGCTGGCGGAGCTGTGCCTCGGCGCGTTCGCGGTGATGGACCTGACGTGCCAGCACATTGGCCTGGTCGCGCAGCGCCTGTTCGGCCGCGCGCTGCTCGGTGATGTCGGTATGGACGCCGACCCATTCGACCAGTTCGCCATCGGCCCCGACGATCGGCAGGCCCCGGATCGCATAGGTGCGCCATTCGCCGTCATGGCGACGGACGCGGTGTTCGTGAACGAACATGCCCTTGGCGGCCACCGCCTTGTTCCAGGCGACGATGCTGTCCGCCGCATCGTCCGGATGGACGGCATTCGCCCAGCCGAAATTCTGATATTCCTCGCGGGTCTGGCCGGTGATCGCGGCCCAGCCGGGTTGCTCGCCGACCATCCGTCCATCGGCGCTGTTGGTCCACAGCACCCCATGGACGGCGTCCATCGCGGCGCGGAACCGGCGATTGCTGCGCTCGATCACCTCGGCATGGCGCATCCGCTCGTCGACATCGAAGACCAGGATATGAAAGCCGACGACCGCGCCCTGTTCGTCCCGGCGGGGAATATAGCGCGTCTCGGCGCGCCGATGGCTGCCGTCGCGATGCTGGATCCGGACGTCGGCGACCACCGTCTCGCCCACCAGCGCCCGCTCGATCAGCGGGCGCCGCTCGGCATAATCCTCGTCGGTCAGCACGTCGCTGATCCGGGTGCCCAGCATGGCGTCGGGGTCGACGCCCAGGAACTCGCGGTAATAGCTGTTGGCGAAGCGATAGCGTTCCTCGCGATCGACAAAGGCGACCAGCACGGGCAGCGAGTCGGTGATGACGCGCAGCTCGGCTTCGCTCTCCGCCAGCCGCCGCTCCGCCGCGACCCGTCCCGTATTCTCGACGACGGTGCACATCACCCCGCCGACATCGCCATGGTCGAGATAGACCGGCGTGTAATAGAGGTCGAACACCACCTCTTCGGGCTGACCCGCGCGGGTGACGATCAGCTTCTGATCGTGAAAGGCCAGATCCTCGCCCTGGAATCCCCGCGACAGGATGTTGCGATTCCAGTCCCATATTTCGGGCCAGACCTCCGGCACCAGGCCACCGAACGCCGAGGGATGGCGCGGCCCGGCGATGGTGCGATAGGAGTCGTTATAGATCATCACATGATCCGGACCCCACATCAGGACCTTGGCGATCGGCGAATGGACGATGTTCGCCACGGTCGTGCGCAGCGCGGCGGGCCAGCCGCCGATCGCCCCCAGCGCCGTGGCGGCCCAGTCATGATCGCGCACCCGCTGCCCGCATTCGCCGCCGCCGACCAGCCAGGCGGTCGTCTCATCGAAAGGCTGCTCCGCGCGCAGCCGCTCGAGCGCCGCGACCAGCAGCGCGTGCTCGTCGGGAAAACGGCCGGTTTCAATGGCATGGACGACATATCGGTCGAGCTGCGCCGGGAGCGGCAGCATTCGCGACAGGGGAGTGTTCATGGATTGACGCATGGGTAAGCTAAACCGCCAAGTCAATCGGCGGTGTCGCCGATTGCACTGATTTCCATCATCTTCTTGTCATGTTGGCGATGACCGGTGGGTTAATGGCTGTGGGTGGTGCGGCTCCAGGATCAGCGTCGATCCCTCGACCCGCCAGCTCTTGAGCCGCGACAGGAAGTTCATGCCCAGCACGTCCGTCTCGCCGAATGCGGGGGAGATGACGACGGGGATGCCGTCGGCACGGATCGTGCCGATCTCCAGCGTCTTCACGCGTCCGGTCTGCGCGCGGATCATGCCGTTGGCCGTGTTCAGCACCACGGGAAACACCGGGGCGGACGGCCGCAGCCCGGCGGCGCGCGCGGTGTCGGTCGACAAGGCGGTCAGCGTCGCGCCGCTGTCGACCAACATCCGTCGGCTGACCCCGTCGAGCGTGACCCGTGCCCAGAAATGCCCGTCCGGCGACATCCTGATGCGCACCGTGTCACCGACGACGCTCTGGTCCTGCAGATTAAGGACCTGCATCGCCCGCTGGATATAGGGATCGAACTGCTCGCGCTGTTGCAGCACGACCAAAAGCAGGCCGCCCAGCACCAGCCAGCTTACCAGGTTGATCGCCAACCGCAGGAACGGCACACGACGCGCGACGATGCCTGCGACGACGATCGCCACGACGACGAACAGCAAGGGCGTGGGGATGCCCCAATCGACAAACATGAAACCGCTCTATCCTTGTCGGGCCAGGAAAAGGCCGGATTAGGCTATATCGCGGAATCCGTCTGTACCGTTGCTGACCGTGACGCGATCAGCCCTGATCCGCAACCCCGACATCCGACGCGCTGAAACGCTGGCCGCCATACCAGCGGCGGAAGCTGCCGTCGGGTTGACGGAAATAGCGATTGCCGTTGTGAAGAACTGGTGCGCCCAGCGAACGATAGGCCGCCCAGACGCCATAGACCATGGCGACTACCGCCAGGACCTTGATCCACTCCATCGACTCGTCCCCTTATCGTTATCCCCGGGAGGCTCGCGACAAATAGGGGTGAGATCAAGCAAAATAGATGCTGCGGCGCATGGCATTATTTGCCCGATCGATGCTGCACCGCGACAGGAACTTGAGGAAATGGGCGGCTCAGCCACGGAGATCCGGCGATGCCGAAACGGCGGGGGCGTTCCGCAGCGCGAGTAATGCCGATGCGCGGTCCGCTGACGATCGCGACATCGGTGGCGGTCGGGAGCAGATTGAAGGGGGACTCGCCGAGCGAGGCCCCGTCCAGGCCCTGGTCGACACCCAGGGCCGCGCAGAGCCGCCCGGGTCCGGCGCAAAGCTGCCTGATGGCGACCCGCCCGCCGCGCCGCCGGTGCATGACCTCCAGGCCATGGACCGGCTCGATGGCGCGAATGAGGACGGCGCTGCCGGGCGTGCCGCAGACGATGTTGAGGCAATGATGCAGCCCGTAGATGCGATAGACATAGGCATGGCCGATCGGTCCGAACATCGCCGCATTGCGTGCGGTCCGGCCGGCGAAGCTGTGCGAGGCCGGATCGGCGGCGTCATAGGCCTCGGTCTCCACGATCGGGCCGCCGACGCCGTCCACGAGCAGGGTGACGCCAAGCAGCGCGCGGGCTACGACATCGACCTCTTGCCCGTAAAAGTCGGGCGGCAGCATCATCATACTTCGGTCGTGCGGGCCTTTCGCCCGTCATTGCCGAAGACGGCCAGATAGCGCGCGATCTCCGCGGGATCGCCATTGGCCTTGGCCGGATTGTCGGAGAGCTTGACGGCGGGGCGGCCATCCACCTCGATGACCTTGGCGACCAGCGAGATCGGCTCCAGCCCCGGCAGCCCATCGGGATCGCAATCGCGGAAGTCGTTGGTCAGGTTGGTGCCCCAGCCAAAGCTCATCCGGACGCGGCCGTTGAAATGCCGATAGGTCCGATCGATCGTGTCGACGTCCATGCCATCCGAAAAGATCAGCAGCTTCTCGCGCGGATCGCGGCCATGCTGGCGCCACCAGTCCAGGATCGCCTCGCCCGCTTCGATCGGCGGCGCGCTGTCGGGTCGGAAGCCGGTCCAGTCGGCGACCCAATCGGGTGCATCGCGCAGGAAGGCGGCGGTGCCGAACGCGTCGGGCAGGACGATCAGCAGGTTGCCGTGATAATGCTGCCGCCATTCCTGAAGGACGCGGTAGGGGGCCTGGCGCAGTTCGTCGTCGGTCCGCGCCATCGCCGCGACCGCCATGGGCAGCTCATGCGCGTTGGTGCCGATCGCCTCCAGATCATTGTCCATCGCCAGCAGCACGTTCGAGGTGCCGATCAGCCGGTCCCCAAGCCCTTCCTTCAACGCCTCGACGCACCAGCGCTGCCACAGGAAACCATGGCGTCGCCGCGTGCCGAAATCGGAAATGGCCAGATAGGGAAGCGCCCGCAACCGCTCGACCTTGCCCCAGAGCTTGGCCTTGGCGCGGGCATAGAGGATATCGAGCGCGAAGCGGCCCTTGGCATGCAGCGCCGCACGGGCCCGCAGTTCGTTGACGATGGCGAGCGCGGGGATTTCCCACATCGTCGTCGCGCACCAGGGGCCGTGAAAGCGCAGTTCGAACTGTCCGTCGCGGCGGCTCAGCTCGTAATCCGGAAGCTGGAAATCGGCGAGCCATGCCAGGAACTCCGGCGCGAACATCCGCGTCTGACCGTAGAAGCTGTTACCGGCCAGCCAGATCAGTTCCTTCTTCGTGAAACGCAGCGTCCGGGCATGGTCGAGCTGCGCGCGCAGCTCCGCCTCGTCGATGACGTCCGCCAGGCGAACCGATCGCGTTCGGTTGTGGAGTGCGAAGGTCGCCTGCGTATCCGGATAGAGATTCCGGATCATCTGCAGCATCAGGAGCTTGTAGAAATCGGTGTCCAGCAGGCTGCGGACAATGGGATCCAGCCGCCAGCCATGATCCCATGTCCGTGTCGCGATATCGGTGACGGCCATGCCTATCCTTTGCTGGTGCCGGGCCGAACGTCATACCAGACCGGCCCGTCCGCCAGCAAATCGGCCAGCAGGCGGGGGCGGTCCGCCAGCACGACGGCGGTATCCCGCCAGTCGACCTGGCCCTGCGCATCCATCAGCGGGGCCAGGCGAAGCCCCATGACGCAGGTCAGCACCGCATCGCCGTGCTGCCGCTCGAACGCGATCACGCGGTCGCGGCCATGCCCCTTGACGGGAAGCGGCCGGTAATCGCCCTCGGCAAACAGCGCGGGGTATCGACGGCGCACGTCGAGCAACCCGGCGAGCAGGTCCAGCTTCGCATGGCCGCCTTCCGCCAGCGCCTGTTCGCGGGCGGGATAGTCGACCGGACGACGATTGTCGGGATCAACCAGGCTGAGGTCGGCGAACTCCGTACCCTGATAGCAATCGGGTATCCCCGGCACCGTATAGCGCAGCGCCAGTTGCACCAGTGAGTTGGCCGAGGCCGCCGGTGCGATCCGCCGCAACAGGTCGTGCAGCCGCGCTCGAAACGGCTCACCCTCCGCGCCGTCGATCAGGGCTTCGGCCAGAGCGTTGCAGCGCCCCTCATAATCCTCGTCCGGGGCTTCCCAGGACGAGCGCAGCTTGGCCTCGCGCAACGCCTTTTCCTGCCACGCCGTCACCCGCTCCGCGAAATCGCCCAAATCCTCCGGCCGGGGCCAGGCACCGACAAGCGTCTGAACGAGCATGTACCAGTCCGCCGGATCGACCCCTTCGGACAGGGCCAGCGTGTCCTGTCGCCACCCTTCGACCGCGATGCGCCATTCGTCCGGGATCGCGCTCAACACTGCAAGGCGGGCGCGCACATCCTCGCCGCGCTTATGATCATGGGTGGCGGTGGTCAGCATGGCATGCGGGAATGTCTTGGCTCTTCCCGACATCCGGTCGTGAAAGGCCGCGATCGGCAGGCTCATACGCGCCGCGTCGAACCCCACATCATTGCGCGAGAGCAGGACGCCGTGCCGATAAAAGGCGGTGTCCTCGACCGCCTTGGCGGCGATCGGCGCGGACAATTGCTGGAAACGGCGCACCGCCTCCGCCAGCAAAGCGCGGTCCGCATCACCTTCGCCCGCCAGCCAAGCGAGGATCTGGTCGACCACGAAGGTTTCGCCCGGCGGGATGAAACGCTCGACCCGTGACCGGGCCTGCCCGCGCACCTCGGCATCCGTCGCGGGCGCGTCGGGGCCATAGGTGCGATAGACCGGGAAGACCCACAGCAGGCGCTCGATCGCACGGCGGAGCATCGCGGTCGTGATCGCGCCCTCCAGCGCAGGGTCGGATGCCGTCAGCGCGGCAAAGGCCGCCACGCATCCGTCCAGCTGGCCTGCGAACTGCCAGGCAAGCAGATCCTGCCGCGCCTGCAATTCCTCGGGCGCGAAATCGGCTGATCGTCCGCTCAGCTGCGCCCAGAGTTCGGCAAGCGGTCGCGTGCCTTCCGGCGCATGGAGCAGGGCGGCGACCTCCTCCATGAAATCATAGCCGCTGGTGCCGTCGACACCCCAGTCGCGACCCATCGCCTCGTCGGCGCCGAGGATTTTCTCGACCACGATATAGGCGCGGTTGCCGTCGTCGCGGGGGATGGCATCGAACCGCGCGCGCAGTTTCCGGCCATAGCCGATCGGGTCGGTCAGCCCGTCGATATGGTCGATCCGCACGCCGTCGATCAGCCCCTCGGCATAAAGGCGGAAATAGAGCGCATGGGTCTCCTCGAAGACGGCATCGTCCTCGACGCGAAGCCCGGCCAGTTCGTTGATCGTGAAGAAGCGCCGCCAGTTGAGCTCGTCATTGGACACGCGCCACGAGGCCAGCCGGTAATGCTGGCGGTCGAGCAGTTTGGCGATCGGCAGGATTTCGGCCTCGTCCTGATCGGCGTCGCGGATCGGCAGGCGGTGTTCGCCATAGGCGACGACCTCCGCCTGTCCGTCGGTCCGCTCGACGGTGATCTTTCCTTCGGCCAGGACGTGGGAAAGCGGATCGCCCAGGATGGGCAGGACGAGCCTCTTCGACCAGTCGATGTCGAAGAACCGGGCATAGCGGCTGTCGGGCCCCGCACGCAGCACGTCGTTCCACCATTCGTTACCGCCGCCCGCCACGCCCATATGGTTGGGCACGATATCGATGATGACGCCCATGCCTCGCGCACGCGCCGCCAGGGCCAGTGACCGGAAGCCATCCTCACCCCCCAGTTCGGGATTGATCCGCGTCGGGTCGATCACGTCATAGCCGTGCATCGACCCCGCCGTGGCCGTGGTGATCGGCGAGGCATAGACATGGCTGATCCCCAGTCGATCGAGATAGGGCAGCAGCGCTTCCGCACGGGCGAAGGGGAAGTCCTTGTGGAACTGGAATCGATAGGTGGCGCGCGGCGTCATGGCGACGTCCTTTGGTTCGAGCGGGTCAGCGGGCGTTGAGCGTGGCGATGCGGTCGGCGACGTCGGGGTCCGCCAGCAGCGGCTCCAGCCTGTCGGGCAGGCGGCGGCGCCAATTGGGATGCGCGTCGGTGGTGCCGGGCAGGTTGGGCTGTTCCTCCAGCGCCAGCAGATCCTCGATCGGCACGATCGCGAGCGGGCAGGGGGTGGCGGCCACCGCCGCGATCGCGGCACCGACGACGGCGGCGGGGTCGTCGGGCAGGGGGGCGGCATCGCCGATCACCGCCCATAGCGCCTCGCGTTCGCTATCGCGGCTCGCAGCGTCTTCGTCGGATACCGGCTTGCCCGCGATCCGCGCCCGCCATTCGAGATCGCGGCTGCGCCACCATCCCGCGACCGTCGCGATGTCATGGGTCGCGGTCATTGAAATGGCCTCGGCATCCCATTTCCCCGGCGGGATGAAGCTGCCGTCCGCGTTCCGCTCGAACGGAAGGACACGCATGCCGAGCATCCCGGCCTGTGCCATGCTGTCGCGAAATCCCGGCGGCACGGTGCCCAGATCCTCGCCGATGACGATGGCGCCGCGTCCCTGATTGGCGCGGTGCGCCTCGATCTTCAGGATGCGCAGCATGTCCTCGAACGGCATCGCCAGATAGGCGCCCTGATCGGCGGCGGCGCCTTCGGGGATGACCCACAAGCGGCACAGGCCGAGCGCATGGTCGATCCGCACGCCACCAGCATGCGCGAAGACGGCGCGCAGCGTGGCGATGAAGGGCGCGAACCCCTGTCTGCGCAGCGCGAAGGGCGAGAGGGCGGTGATCCCCCAGTTCTGTCCGTCGGGGCCCAACGGGTCCGGCGGCGCGCCGATGGACAGGCCGGTGAGCAGCTCGTCGGGGCGGCTCCAGGCGTCCGCGCCGTCTCCGGCCACGCCAATGGCAAGATCGGCGATCAGCCCGATCCCCATCCCGCCATCCCGCGCAGCCATGGCGGCGTCGTGGAGCGCGCGGTCGGCGTGCCACTGGGCAAAGGCATGGAAGGCGATCGCATCCCGGTGCTCGTCGGCGAAGGCCCGCACCGCCGGACCGGCGAAATCACGATAATCCGCGGGCCAGTCGCGCCACCCTTGCGCGCCGGTGCGGGCGTGGAAATAGCCTTGCAGCGCGTCGAAGAGGGCCTGATGCTCCAGCACCTCGCCCTGCCGGTCGCGCCAATGCTCGAAGGTCTGCCGATCTGTCCCGGCCAATCGGTCGAAGACCGCGCGAAGGTCGCGCATCCGGTCCGGTGCGGCGCTGGGCCAGTCGATCAGCTCGGGCTGATCCGGCACAGGCTCCCCCGCCGGCGCCAGCCAGACGTTGCGGAACAGGCGGCTTGACGGCGCATAGGGGCTGAAACGGCTGGCCTCGGCGGGGAAAAGGGCGTGGACCGGGCTGATTGCCAGGGCGGAAGCCCCCGCGCGGGCCAGGGCGTCCGCCGCCGAGGCGAGGCTCGCAAAGTCGCCATAGGCGCCGCCGCCTTCCCGAAGCGACGGAATCTGGACCGCACTACCCCAATGGCGTCCGGCGGGCGGTGCCGGGCAGCGGAGCGGGGCGACGGCGACCGTCACGAAACGGTCGTCCTGCTCCAGTCGGTGATAGCCCCATGACGTCGGTGCGGGAAGCGACACCCGGTCGGCATAGCCGGTCAGGACGACTGGGCAAGTCTCACCATCTTCCAGGATCAGCCGCGCATTTCCCGCCCGCCAACCCGGTGGCAGGAGGACGGCATCGCCCAGGTCGGCGGAGACGAACGTTTCTTCCTCAACCCTGGTGTCCAGCCGGTCGAGGATCGCGCCCAGTGCCTCGTCCGAGACCTGCTGGTCCCGGCCCTTGGCATCCTGCCACGCCACCGACAGACCGGCGGCTTCGGCGCGGGCGTGGAGGTCGCTCATCGTGCGATCCATGCGGCGAAGCGGTCGCCTTCGCGAAAGATCAGTTCCGCCTCCTCGTCACCGATCGGCGACGGCGCGTCGCCCAGATCGATCGCGATGGTCAGCGTCGCGCCGTCTCCCATCCGCCAGCGGGCCTTGACCGCCGCCGGGCCGCAGACCTCCGCCGCCAGCCCGACCGTATCCTTCAGGCGTGGCACGATATGCGCATGGCGCAGGCTCAGCAATTCGCGGTACAGCGCCCGCCACTCGCCCGCCTGCGGTCCCGGCTCGGGGACCGACGCCTCAAAAGTGGAGCGCGCATTGGGGTCGGGAATGCGCGCGCGTGCCGCCTCGTCGGCAAAGGCGTCGAACTTGGCGAATTCGCGGCGGCGCCCCTCGCGCACCGCGTCGGCCAGTTCGTCATGAAAATCGGTGAAGAACAGGAACGGACTCTCGCTCCCCTCATCCTCGCCCATGAACAATAGCGGGATCTGCGGCCCGAGCAGCAGCAGCGCGGTCGCCGCGCGCAGCCGTTCGCGGTCGGTCAGCCGGATCAGCCGCTCGCCCATCGCCCGGTTGCCGACCTGGTCGTGGTTCTGGAGGAACGCGACGAAAGCGGTGCTGGGCAGGTCGCTCGACGGCTTGCCACGCGGCTTGCCGTCATGGTTGGGCGAACCCTCGCCCTGATAGATAAAGCCTTCCTTCAGGCAGCGTGCCAGCCGCTCGGCGGGACGATCCGCGAAGTCGCCATAATAGGCGCTCGTCTCGCCCGTCAGCAGGACATGGAGGACATTGTGGAAGTCGTCGTTCCACTGAGCGTCATAGCCACCCGGCGTCAGGCGGTCCGCATCGTTCTTCTCGTTTTCCAGCACGAGATGGACATGCCGCTCGGGCAGGGCGGCGCGGATTTCGGCGGCCATCCGGTCGAGGAAGCGGTCATTCTCGATGGCATGGACCGCGTCGAAACGCAGTCCGTCGATCCGATAGTCGCGCAGCCACATCAGGGCGTTGTCGACGAAATAGCGATGGACCGGGTCAGCATCGACCGCCACTGCGCCGCCCCAGGGCGTATCGACGTCCTGATGAAAGAAGGCACCGGCATAAGCGCCCAGATAATTCCCGTCCGGCCCGAAATGGTTGTAGACCACGTCGAGAAAGACCGAGAGGCCCAGCGAATGCGCGGTGTCGACCAGCGTCTTCAGCTCGGCGGGCGAACCATAGGCTTCGGCCACCGCATAGGGCAGGACGCCGTCATAGCCCCAGTTGCGGGTGCCGCCAAAGGCGTTGACCGGCATCAGTTCGATCGCGGTGATCCCCGACGCGGCCATCGCGCCCAGCCGTTCGCGAACACCCGAAAAGCCGCCGAGCGTGCCCGCATGCACCTCCAGCAGCACCGTCTCTTCCCAAGGGCGTCCGCGCCATTCGGTCGCGCTCCACGCGAAGGACGGATCGACGACCACGCTCCAGCCATGGACGCCCCCCGACTGGAGCCGCGAGGCGGGATCGGGAACGGCAAGATCGGGGGCGACCCTGAACCGGTAGCGGGTGCCTGGCGGGGCAGGGGCCTCGCCGGTGAACCAGCCATCGGCGTCGCGTATCATGGCGACCTCGCCGCCGCCGTCGATCTCCAGCGTGACCGACGGCCGGTCCGGTGCCCACAGACGGAAGCGGGTATCCGCGCCATCGCGCAGTTCGGGGCCCCAATGCGTCATGCCGCGATCCCATTGCGCCAGGTGACCAGGACGGCACTTTGCGGCTCGACCTCATAGCTGTCGTCGATCGCGACCTCACCCTGCTCCGGCTTGGCGCTGTCGATCAGGACGGTGCGGTCGGCATGGGGCGGGGGCAGGGTGAAGGTGATCGGATCGGCCGACGCGTTGAGGAGCAGCGACACCGCCTCGACCTCGCCATCCTCGGTGACCGAGGCCCGGCGCATCATCAGCGCGCGGCCTTCCGGGTTCTGCCAGTCCTCGGGCGATAGCTGGTTGCCGCGCTCGTCCCACCATTCGATATCATTGATCCCGTGCCCCGGCGTATCCTGGCCATAGAGGAACTGGGGCGCGCGCAGCACAACGAAGCGCCGGCGCAACTCGGCCAGCCTCGCGGTGAAGGCGATCATCGTCTCGCCATCCTCCGACGCCGCCGCCTTCCAGTCGAGCCAGCTGATCTCGTTATCCTGGCAATAGGCGTTGTTGTTGCCGTGCTGCGTCCGGCCGAACTCGTCCCCCGCCACGATCATCGGCGTGCCGAGCGACGTGAGCAGCGTCGTCATCATCGACCGCATCACCCGGCCGCGCGCCGCGTTGATACCCGGATCGTCGGTCGGCCCCTCCGCGCCCCAGTTGCGCGAGTAATTCTCGGAATGGCCGTCGCGATTGTCTTCCTTGTTGGCTTCGTTATGCCGCTCCTCGTACATGACGGTATCAGCCAGGGTGAAGCCGTCATGCGCCGCCAGCATGTTGAGGCTGGCCCAGGGACGCCGCGCCCGCCGGTCGAACAGGTCCCCCGACCCGGCCAGTCGCGCGGCCAGTTCGCCGCGCTGGCCGGGGTCGCCCCGCCAATATTTGCGCACGGTGTCGCGGTACTTGTCGTTCCATTCGGAAAAGCCGGGCGGGAAATTGCCGAGCTGATAGCCGCCGGGGCCGACATCCCAGGGCTCGGTCAGCAGCTTGAGCCGCCCCAGCACCGGGTCCTGCCGCAGCACGTCGAAAAAGGCCGAGCCCGGATCGAAGCCGTCGGCCTCGCGCCCCAGCGTCAGGCCGAGGTCGAAGCGGAATCCGTCGATCCCGAAGCTGGTCGCCCAGTAGCGCAGCGAGTCCGCGACCATCTGGATCACCCGCGCCTTGGACAGGTTCAGCGTATTGCCGGTGCCAGTGTCGTTGATTGTATAGCGGGGTTGATCCTGGACCAGCCGGTAATAGCTGGCATTGTCGAGGCCGCGCCACGACAAAGTCGGTCCCTTTTCCGACCCTTCGCAGGTATGGTTGTAGACCACGTCGAGGATCACCTCGATCCCCGCCTTGTGCAGCCGGTGAACAGCACGACGAAGTTCGTCCTGCGTATCGGTCGCGAAATAGGCCTGTTCGGGCGCGAAGAAGCCCAGCGTGTTATAGCCCCAATAGTTGCGTAGTCCCTTTTCCTGAAGGAAACGGTCCTGGGTGAAGCTGTGGATCGGTAGCAGTTCGATGGCGGTGACGCCGATCCGCTTCAGATGCTTGATGACCGCCGGATGGCCGAGCCCGGCATAGGTGCCCCGCTCGCGCGGCGGCACCAGTTCCATCAGTTTGGTCAGCCCCTTGACGTGAGCTTCATAAATCACCGTTTCGGACCAGGGCGTGTTGGGCTTCACGTCGCGCGACCAGTCGAAATGATCGTCCACCACCACTGCCTTGGGCATGGCGGCGGCGCTGTCGCGCTTGTCGAAGCTCAGATCCTCCTTCTTGGAGCGGATCTGATAGCCGTGCAGCGCATCGGTCCACTTGATCTCGCCATGCAGCTTGCGCGCATAGGGGTCGAGCAACAGCTTGTTGGGGTTGAAGCGGTGTCCCGCCTCCGGCTCATAGGGGCCATGCGCGCGATAGCCATAGAGGAGGCCGGGCCCAGCATCGGGCAAATAGCCGTGCCATACCTCGTCCGTGCATTCGGGCAGCGTATAGCGGCGCAACTCGCGCTTGCCCTGGGGGTCGAAGATGCAGAGTTCGATCCGGTCGGCATTGGCGGAAAATACGGCGAAGTTGACGCCCTCGCCATCGAACGTGGCACCCAGCGGATGGGGCGAACCGGCAAGCATCTGGTAGGGCAAAGCGGTCAAAGAGGGTCTCCGGCAAAAGTCGAACGACTATCC
The DNA here is from genome assembly GCF_031453175.1 of Sphingomonas sp. SORGH_AS_0870. Lineage (NCBI taxonomy): Bacteria > Pseudomonadati > Pseudomonadota > Alphaproteobacteria > Sphingomonadales > Sphingomonadaceae > Sphingomonas > Sphingomonas sp. SORGH_AS_0870. Next base: position 2,603,235 of record NZ_JAVIYW010000002.1, on the reverse strand, counting down.
GTGGGGTCAACGCAAGAAGGGGGAAGCGAGGGGCCGCATCCGGCCCGTCGCTCTCGAACCACCCGCCAGGCGGGCGGCGTTATTCGGTCTTGGCGGCGCGCGGCTTGCGCGCCTTCGGCTTAGGGGCGGGGGCCGAGGCTTCGGTTCCGGCCGGGGAGGTCAGCTTGCTGCTTTTCCGACGCGTGACGGCGGCCTTGGGCTGCGGAGCGGGTTCCGCAGCCTGGGGCTTGTCCTCGGTCTGGACAGGCTCGGGGGCGGCCGGCGCGGGGTCGGCACCGGCCAGTTCGCGTTCCGCCATTTCCCAATGCTCGCGGTCGCGCCCATGCGGCTCGCCTTCGGCTTGCCAGATGCCATAGGCCCGTTCGCGAAGCTGTTCGTCCCTGTTGTCCACCATCGACTCCCTGAAGTGACGTCAATTGTCATCGGCAGCGTAACGATTGATCCTGTCATTCCGCTCCCCAAGAAGCGAATAGATAATGATCAGCTTGCGCCGGTGGGCGACTTGACCTTGACCGGCGCGGGGCGATCGACGGCGGACAGGGTCTGGCGCTGGCTGGCGGGATCGATCCGCCGGGTACGGGTGAAGGGCGGCAGTTCCACCCGGCCGCCGGTCTTCAACGCCTGCTTGATCCCCTCGATCACCCGCAGGTCGGACAATCCTTCCTCCGTATCCGGTTCCGGATCGCGATCGTTCAGGATGCAGTCCGAGAAATAGCGCATCTCGCCGCCGAAATGGTCGGTGTGCTTGAAGGCTTCATGGCTCTTCTCGTCGCCGATCGTCACATTCTGCTCGATCGCCGACTGGAAGCCATAGGCCGGGCTCATATGGATCGAGCCCTTCATGCCCGCGACGATCAGGCTGTCGACATCGTTCATCGCATAGCTGACGGTGAAGCTGGCGAGCTTGTCGCCCGGCATCCGCAGCACGACGGCGAAGGTATCGTCCAGATCGCCCAGACCCGCGCTCGGCTGGCGCGTGGCGACCGCGCTTTCGACCGCGACCGGCTCGGCCCCGAACAGATAGCGGATGGCGTTGATCGGATAAGGCGCCATGTCGAACAGCGGCCCGGCTTCCAGACCATGTTTCGCGCGGTGGTTGTCGGGGTCCAGCTTCTGCCCAAAGCAGGAGGTGAAGGCGACCAGCTCGCCCAATTCGCCGTTGCGGATCTTCTCGATAGCGTCGAGCGTGCCCGGCTCGAAATGCAGGCGATAGGCGGTCATCAGCTTGGCCGACGAGCGGCGCTCGGCGTCCTGAATGGCGCGGCCCTGTTCGACCGAGATTTCCAGCGGCTTTTCGCACAGGACATGGATGCCCGCTTCCAGCGCCGGAATGGCGAATTCGGCATGGCGCCAGTTGGGCGTGCCCAGATAGATGGCATCGCAGACATTGGCGGTCAGCAGCTTGCCGAACTCGTCATAGGAATAGACGTGCTCGACACCGTATTTCTCGGCGAGCAGGCGCCCTTTTTCCGCATCGCCAGTGACGATCGCGGTCAGTTCGGAATTGCCGGTGTGGCGGATGCCGGGCAGCATCGCCGATTGGGTGATGTCGCCCGCGCCGACGACTGCGTAGCGCACTTTCTTGGTGCCGAATCCGAATGCCGATGCCAGGCTCATGGCGATGCTCCCAATAGACAGGTCGGATGTTGCAACGCGCAAATCACGGGAAGGTCCCACGGAGATTTAACGGTTCTGGCGAGTTTCCATGCTCCTAACCTAGATTGTCTTTCCGCCAGCGGAGCCTGCGCCATCGTGACCCTGCCCGATCAGCACCCCGACCCGCTTCGCGACGAGCACGGCTTTCTGCACCTCGAAGATTATGCCGCGCTCGGCGACGGGCGTAGCGTGGCGCTGAGCGGAGCAGACGGGGCGATCGACTGGTGGTGCGTGCCCAACATGGACTCCCCGCCGCTGTTCGACCGGCTCCTTGACGCCGAACGCGGCGGTACCTTCGCGATCACCCCGGTCGAGCCGTTCACGGTCGAGCGCCGCTATCGCCCCGACAGCAATGTGCTGGAGACGATCTTCACGACCGCATCGGGACGCGCCAAGCTGGTCGAGTCGATCAACAGCGGCACGGCGGGGCGATTGCCTTGGGCGGAGCTGGCGCGGCGGGTGGAGGGGCTGGACGGCCATGTCCGCTTCGGCATCACCCTGCGCTTCAGCCGACGCGCGGACACGGTCAGCCCCTATTTCGCGCCCGCCGGGGGGCATAATGTCTTCCATGTCGACCGGGTGCTCGGCATATTCCGGCATTGCGGCCATGTCGTGATCGATCATCTGGAGGATGGGCTGGTGACGGGCCATACCTCGGTCGCGCCGGGCGATCGCGCCCGGATCGCGCTGATCGCCGGGGAGGACGAGCCGCTGGTCTGCCAGGATATCGAGCAGATCGATGCGCGGATCGACCTCTCCGACGCCGAATGGCGGCAATGGGCCGCCGGACTGAAAGTGCCGGAGGCCCAGCGCGACCGGGTGTTACGCAGCGCGCTCGCGCTGAAGCTGCTGCTCTATTCGCCCACCGGCGCGATCACGGCGGCGGCGACGACCTCCTTGCCCGAGGGGATCGGCGGGCAGAAGAATTACGACTATCGCTACGCCTGGGTTCGCGACGCGGGCTATACGATCAAGGCGTTCCTGCGGATAGGCGCGCATGCCGAGGCAAAGGCGGCCTTTACCTGGCTGCTCAAGCGGCTGGGCGAGGGACAGCCCCAGGTCTGCTACACGCTCGACGGACGCCCCGTGCCCGCCGAGCGGGAGATCGCGGTGAGCGGCTATCGCCATTCCCGGCCGGTGCGCGTCGGCAATCTGGCGGGTGGCCAGCATCAGCACGGCATCTATGGCGACATATTCGAGACGGCGAGCCGCTTCGTCGCGTGCGGCAATTTCCTCGACACCTCCAGCGCCGAGACGCTGTCGCATCTGGCCGATGCCTGCGCGGATCGCTGGCGCCAGCCCGATGCGGGCATCTGGGAATTGCCGGAGGAACGGCATTACACCATGTCCAAGATCAGCTGCTGGCAGGCGCTGGCCCGCGCGGTGGAGCTGGCTGACGAGGGGCAGATTCCCACCACCTGTCGCGACCGCTGGGCGCGGGAGCGGGACCGGATCGAGGCGTGGATCGGCGAACATTGCTGGTCGGAAGCGCGCGGCGCCTATCTGATGCACCCCGACAGCGACGCGCTGGACGCCAGCCTGGCGCTTGCCGTGCGCTTCCGTTTCGATGGGCAGGACCGGCTGGCGCGGACGCTCGACGCACTCGACCGCAAATTGGGGGCGGGAGCATTCCATTATCGTTATTCGGGGGTAGAGAAGGAGGAGGCGTGCTTCCTGGCCTGCACCTTCTGGATGATCGAGGCGCGTGCGATCCTGGGCCAGCAGGAGGCGGCACAGGCCGCATTCGACGCCGCGACGCACGCGCTCGATAGCCGGGGGGCGGGGCTCTATGCCGAGATGATCGATCCCGAGACGGGGCATTATCTGGGCAACATGCCGCAGGGTCTGACCCATTTGGCGGTCATTCAGGCGGCGGCCACGCTGGCGGGCGAGGAACTCTAGCCGCGCATGGTGGCGGACCCGCGGCCGACTTGCTAGCAGCGGGGCGATGACCGCCGCCCAGCCCGATCCCGCCCTGGCCTTCCTCGACGGGGGCGGCGAGGCGACACGCCTGATCCTCGCGCGCGACTGGACCGACCATCCTCTGGGGCCGCCCCGGAATTGGCCGGAGACGTTCCGCGTCGCGCTCAGCCTGGTGCTCAACTCACCGGAATCGATGATCCTGGCCTGGGGGCCGGAGCTGCATTTCTTCTTCAACGAAACCTATTTTCCGCTGCTTGGCCCCCGTCTGCCCTGGGCGATGGGAACGCGTTTCGACGAGGTATGGACCGACGCGCTGGAACAGGCGCGGCCGATCATAGACGATGCGCTGGCGGGGCGGACCCAGCGTTTCGTCGATCTCCCCTGGAAGCTGGATACCGACCGGGGCGAGGCGCACACCTTCTGGTCCTTTTCCTATTCGCGCGTTCTCGACGGCCAGGGCGATGTCGCGGGGCTGTTCATCTTCACCAACGAGACGACGGCGCGCGTCCATGCCGATGCGGCGCTGCGCGACAGCCAGCTGCAATTGTCGCAGGCGCTGGAGGAGCTGCGCGGGCTCAACGTCACGCTCGAACAGCGGATCATCGAACGGACCGCCGAGCGCGACCGCATGTGGGACGTATCGCCCGACCTGCTCGCCGTGCTCGATGCCGAGGGCGTGATCCAGCGGACCAACCCGGCCTGGGGCAAGCTGCTCGGCTATGGCGGACAGGCGCTGGTCGGGCGATCGGTGATGGAGCTGGTTCATCCCGACGATCTGGCCGGGGCGCAAGAGGCCCTCAGCAATTCGCTGACCCGCCAGGTCTCGCGGATCGAGGTTCGAATGCGCCACGCCCAGGGCGATTACGAGTGGATCGCCTGGGTCGGCGCCTCCAGCGCGCGCGAAGTCTTTGCGGTCGGTCGCCATATCACCCAGCAGAAAGCGGCGGAGGAGGCGCTGCGCCAGACCGAGGAGCAGCTGCGTCAGGCGCAGAAGCTGGAGGCGATCGGCCAGCTGACCGGCAGCGTCGCGCACGACTTCAACAATCTGCTGACCGTCATTCGCGGTTCGATCGACCTGATTCGCCGCCCCGGATTCCCGCCCGAGCGCCGCCAGTGCCAGATCGAGGCGATCGCGGATGCGGCCGACCGCGCCGCCAAGCTGACCGCACAGTTGCTGGCCTTTGCCCGGCGGCAACCGCTGACGCCCGAGGTGGTCGATGTCGGGGCAAGCATCATGACGCTGTCCGACATGATCGCCACGCTGTCGGGGCCGGGCATCCGGCTGGTCTTCGATCTGCCGGATCGGCCGTGCCATGCCCATGTCGACCGCAGCCAGTTCGACACCGCGATCGTCAACATGGCGGTCAATGCCCGCGACGCGATGGCGGGGCAGGGGACGCTGACCATCCGCGTCTGGTCGGAGGCGGAGTCGCAAGGACCGGATCAGGTCCGGATCGCGATCATCGATACCGGCGAGGGCATTCCCGCCGACCGGCTCGACCAGATCTTCGAGCCCTTCTTCACCACCAAGCGGCTGGGGGCGGGCACCGGCCTGGGTCTCAGCCAGGTGTTCGGCTTTGCGCGCCAGTCCGGCGGCGATGTGCATGTCGCCAGCACGCCGGGACAGGGCGCGACCTTCACCCTGGTCCTGCCCCGGACCGACGGCCTGCCCGCCGCCGATCGGCAGCAGGGCGATCCGGGCGCAGCGAACGGGACCGAACGCTGCGTGCTGGTGGTCGAGGACAATGTCGAGGTCGGGCAGTTCGCGGTCGAGGCGCTACAGACGCTGGGCTATCGCACGGTCATCGCCACCAACGCGGCGGCGGCCATGGAGGAACTGAAAGCCGGGGCGGAGCGGTTCGACCTGGTCTTTTCCGACGTCATGATGCCGGGCCAGTCGGGCATCGACTTCGCGCACGATATCGCCCGGCTCCACCCACAGCTGCGCATTCTGCTCACCAGCGGCTATAGCCGGGTCATCGCCGACGAGGGGAGCCATGGCTTCGCGTTGCTCCGTAAACCCTATACGCTTGCGGAGCTCGCCCAGCAGATCGATCGGCTGTTCGGCGTCTGACGCTCAGTCGAGATCATTCTCGCTGACCACGACCAGCGCCTGCTCCATGTCCCGGCCCAGCGCGGTCAGCGCGGCGTCGAGAATATCGTCGGAGTAGCGATCGAACATCTCGACGGCATCGCCATCGGGGACGTCGCCGCTCAGGGCTTCGAGCAGGTCATATTGGACGGCGAACTGATATTCCTCGCCCTCCAGCTCGGCCACGAATTCGACCTGCCGGTCCGCGACATTGTCCTCGACCGTTTCCTTGATGACCGTCAGCGTGTCGTCCGCCATGGCGTGCCTTTCCTGAATGTTCGCGACGGGGACGCGGCAGACGCCCCCGGGTTCCCTGATCGAGTGCGGTTATTTTACCCGATGCCAGCGCTGCTCGCGACAGCCCAGCCGCCCCAGCAGGCATCCCTGGCCGACCAAAGTCCGCGCATCGAGTTGGGTGATCGTGCCCTCGACCTCGCGACCGATGTCCGGAACGAAGACGGTGCCCGCCCAGCGCCCTGGCTCTTCCTCCTCGAAATCGGTGAACAGCCGGGTGCCCACCAGACGGGGCGAGCCGCCGCGCGCGGCATCCGCCTTGGCCTGTTCGCTCGCCCAGACCACCGTGCCGCACATCAGCTCCGCGTCGGGGCCACGGCCGCAGGGGGCGAAGCGGACCTGCACGGTGTTGGACGGATTGGCCCATGTACCCGCAGGCACCCGCGCGTCCGCCGCCCCGGCCATGCCGATCCCCGCCATCGCCGCGGCGGCCATTGCTATCCAGCGCTTCCCGTTCGTCATCCTGTTTCCCGTCATGCATCCCCTGTCGAGAACCGATGTAGGGCGCGATCCGGCCAAAACAAAACGGCCAGTGGATCGCTCCACCGGCCGCCCGCATGAGATTGGTCGATCGGGATCAGGACGCGCGCTTGGCAAGTTCCTTGTTAATCCCCAGCGCGGCAAGCGTCGCGACCGCACCCGACAGCAGATAGGCGCCGACCGACAGCAGGCCGAAATGGCTCGAAAGCAGCAGCGCGGCGAGCGGCGCGAAACCCGCACCGATCAGCCAAGCGAGATCCGAGGTGATCGCGGCGCCCGTGTAGCGACGAAGCGACGAGAAGCCCGAGTTGATCGCACCCGACGACTGGCCGAAGCCCAGGCCGAGCAGCAGGAAGCCGAGCACGATGTAGATCGTCTCACCCGTGCCGCCATTGTCGAGCAGCTGCGGCGCGAAGCCGGCAAAGGCCGCGATGCCCGCCGCCGAGAAGCCCAGCAGCGTGCGACGGCCGACCCGGTCGGCGATCTTGCCCGAGGCGAGGATGGCGAACACGCCGACGATGCTGCCGATGATCTCGATCATCATGAAGTCCTGCGGGCGCTCCTTGTTGAACAGGACGACCCAGGACAGCGGGAACACGGTCACGATGTGGAACATGGCGAAGCTGGCGAGCGGCGCGAAGGCGCCCAGAAGGACGGTGCGGCCCTCGGTGCTCAGCGTCTCGCCGACCGGCGCGGGCTGAAGCTCGCGGCTTTCGAACAGGCGCTGGAACTCGGGCGTGGCGACGATGCGCAGGCGTGCGAACAGCGCCACGACGTTGATCGCGAACGCCACGAAGAACGGATAGCGCCAGCCCCAGTCGAGGAAGTCCGCCCGGCTGAGCGTGGTCAGGAAGAAGGCGAACAGGCCGTTGGCCACCAGCAGGCCGAGCGGCGCGCCCAGCTGCGGGATCATCGCATACCAGCCGCGACGACGCTCGGGCGCGTTGAGCGACAGGAGCGACGGCAGGCCGTCCCAGGCCCCGCCAAGCGCCAGGCCCTGCATGACGCGGAAGATGCCGAGCAGCACGGCGGCCGACGTGCCGATCTGCGCATAGCCGGGCAGGAAGGCGATCGCCATGGTCGACCCGCCGAGCAGGAACAGCGCGATGGTCAGCTTGACGCCGCGACCGAGATTGCGGTCGACCGCCATGAAGATGAAGGTGCCGATCGGGCGGGCGATGAACGCCAGAGCGAACAGCGCGAACGAATAGATCGTGCCGGTCAGCGCGTCGACGTAAGGAAAGATCAGCGACGGGAAGACCAGCACCGAGGCGATGGCGTAGACGAAGAAGTCGAAGAACTCCGACGTACGCCCGATGATGACGCCGATGGCGATGTCGCCCGGGGCGACATGGTGCGGATCGCGGGCATTGACCAGCCGCGCGTCCCGCTCAAGGGGCGTCGAGGTCGATGCGGTTAACTCTGCGCTCATCGGCTGCCAGTCCTGATTTCTTGCATTTTCATCTCGGCGGAACGGTGGCGGCGCAAAACGACCGCACAAAACCGCCATTCTGTTGCGCCTATGCGCCTTTCGATGGGCCGGGGGGATTGGACAAACTGTCCAATGTGCGCAGGTGCAGCAAAGGCGTAGCGGCCCTTGCCATATGTCTCATTCGTCGAGCCTTGCGCGCCTGCGCCCTCTTCGCTGGGCCGCCTTGCCCCTCCTGGCCATGCTGGGGGGATGCGATGCGGTCGTGCTAAACCCTGCCGGTGACGTTGCCGTGCAGCAACGCGATCTGGTGCTGATCGCGACGGCCCTGATGCTGCTCATCATCATTCCGGTGATGGCGCTGACGGTGCTGTTCGCGTGGCGCTATCGCAAGAGCAACACGCAGGCCGAATATGATCCGGAGTTCGATCACTCCACCATGCTCGAGCTGGTGATCTGGTCGGCGCCGCTGCTGATCATCATCTGCCTGGGCGCGGTGACGTGGACGAGCACCCATCTGCTCGACCCGTATCGCCCGATCGAACGGACCGCCCCCGGCCAGCCGATCGCCTCCAGCGTCAAGCCGCTCGAGGTCCAGGTCGTCGCGCTCGACTGGAAATGGCTGTTCATCTATCCCGAGCAGGGCGTCGCCACGATCAACGAACTGGCGTTGCCGGTCGACCGGCCCGTCGAGTTCCGCCTGACCGGCACCTCGGTGATGAACGCCTTCTACGTCCCCGCCATGGCCGGCATGATCTACACCATGCCCGGCATGGAGACGCAGCTGCATGCGGTCATCAACCGCGAGGGCACGTTCAAGGGCCTGTCGTCGCACTATAGCGGCGCCGGTTTCTCGGGCATGCACTTTCCGGTCTATGCGCTCCAGGCGAACGGCTTCGACCAGTGGGTCGAGAAGGTCCGGACCTCGCAGGCCGGCCAGGGCAAGGGCCATGGCCAGCTGACCCGCGCCGCCTTCCTGACGGTCGAGAAGCCCAGCGAATATGTGCCCGCCATGTATTTCAACGGCGTTCAGGGCGGCCTGTTCGATCGCGTCGTCAACCGCTGCGTCGCGGACAACACGCCGTGCATGTCGGACGTGATGATGCACGACCGGATGACTGGTGGCGGCGATCCGCACAAGATGAAGGTCGGCGAGGGCAATCCGCCGGTCAACAATACCGGCCCCATGCACGGTGATCGGACCAAGGGCGCGCTCGAAAAGTCGCCGGAGGAAATCCAGACCTCGCCGCATCAGAGCAAGGAGCCTGTCCCGTCGAAGGGCGTGCAGGAGCCCGGTGAGATGAAGAACCGCCGCATGTCCTTCCTTTCCATCCCGCAGACCCCCGGCCCGCAGACCTTTGGTCATGCCGGTGCGGGTCGCGGCTGAGGCACGCCATCATGGAACACATCATAAAGACCATCTTCGGACGGCTATCGATCGAATCGCTGCCGATCCACGAGCCGATCGTCGTCGGCACCTTCCTGGGTGTCGCGGTCGGCGGCATCGCGGTGCTCGCGCTCATCACCAAGTTCAAGCTGTGGGGCTATCTCTGGAAGGAGTGGTTCACCACGGTCGATCACAAGCGCATCGGGATCATGTACATGATCCTGGGCATCGTGATGCTGCTGCGCGGTTTTGCCGACGCGCTGATGATGCGCGGCCAGCAGGCGATCGCGTTCGGCGACAATCAGGGCTTCCTGAACTCGCATCACTATGATCAGGTGTTCACCGCGCACGGCGTCATCATGATCTTCTTCGTGGCGATGCCGATCATCACCGGCCTGATGAACTATGTCGTGCCGCTCCAGATCGGTGCGCGCGACGTGTCCTTCCCGTATCTCAACAATCTGAGCTTCTGGATGACCGCGGGCGGCGTCGTGCTGGTCATGGCCTCGCTGTTCATCGGCGAGTTCGCGCGGACCGGCTGGCTGGCCTTCCCGCCGCTGTCGGAGCTGGACTTCAGTCCCGATGTCGGTGTCGACTATTATATCTGGGCCCTCCAGGTGGCCGGTGTCGGTACGACCCTGTCGGGCATCAACCTGATCGCGACCATCATCAAGATGCGCGCGCCGGGCATGACCATGATGAAGCTGCCGGTGTTCTGCTGGACCTCGCTGTGCGCGAACGTCCTGATCGTCGCCAGCTTCCCCGTGCTGACCGCCACGCTCGTCCTGCTGTCGCTCGACCGTTATGTCGGCACCAACTTCTTCACGAACAATCTCGGCGGCAACCCGATGATGTACGTGAACCTGATCTGGATCTGGGGCCACCCGGAGGTCTACATCCTGATCCTGCCGCTGTTCGGCGTGTTCTCGGAAGTCACCTCGACCTTCTCGGGCAAGCGTCTGTTCGGCTATACCTCGATGGTCTATGCCACGATCGTCATCACGATCCTGTCGTACCTCGTCTGGCTGCACCACTTCTTCACCATGGGTTCGGGCGCGAGCGTCAACTCGTTCTTCGGCATCACCACCATGGTGATCTCGATCCCGACGGGGGCGAAGATCTTCAACTGGCTGTTCACCATGTACAAGGGTCGCATCCGGTTCGAGCTGCCGATGATGTGGACCATCGCGTTCATGCTGACCTTCACCATCGGTGGCATGACCGGCGTTCTGCTGGCCGTTCCGCCCGCCGACTTCGTGCTGCACAACTCGCTGTTCCTGATCGCGCACTTCCACAACGTGATCATCGGCGGCGTGCTGTTCGGCGCCTTCGCCGCGATCAACTATTGGTGGCCCAAGGCCTTCGGGTTCAAGCTCAACCAGTTCTGGGGCAAGGTGTCGTTCTGGCTGTGGGTCGTCGGCTTCTGGGTCGCCTTCACGCCGCTCTACATCCTGGGCTTCATGGGCGTGACGCGTCGCCTCCATCACTTCGACGATCCGTCGCTGCAGATTTATTTCGTCGTCGCGCTGCTGGGCGCGCTGATGATCGCGGGCGGCATTGGAGCCTTCCTGGTTCAGATCGGCGTGTCGATCTGGAAGAAGGAAGAACTGCGCGACGTGACGGGCGATCCCTGGGACGGCCGTACGCTGGAATGGGCGACCTCGTCGCCGCCGCCGGACTACAACTTCGCGTTCACGCCCGTCATCCATGAACTGGATGCCTGGTACGACATGAAGGACAAGAAGGCACAGGCTCCGGCCGAGGGCTATCGTCCGATCCACATGCCCAAGAATACGGGCACCGGCGTCATCATCGCTGGCCTGTCGACCGCCGCGGGCTTTGGCATGATCTGGTACATGTGGTGGCTCGCCGCCCTGGGCCTGGTCGGTGTCGTCGTCGTCGCCATCTGGCACACGTTCAACTATGACCGCGATTACTACATCCCCGTCGATGAAGTCGTGGCAACGGAAAACGAGCGGCGTCGCCTGCTCGGTCAGGGGGCCTGATCCATGTCGACCGATGTTCTGAGCGCCGATCCGGCGAAGAACCCGACCTATTATCTGGTCGAGGACGAGGATCATCATCACGAATCCGGTGGCTCGACGGCCATCGGCTTCTGGATGTACCTGATGAGCGACTGCCTCATCTTCGCCATCCTGTTCGCCACCTATGGCGTGCTGGGCACCAGCTATGCGGGCGGGCCGACCCCGCGGGAGATTTTCGAACTCCCGCTGGTCGCGCTCAACACCTCGATGCTGCTGCTGTCGTCGATCACCTATGGCTTCGCCATGATCGCGATGGAGAAGAACCAGAAGTCGCACACGCTGATCTGGCTGGGCATCACCGGCCTGTTCGGTCTCGCCTTCCTGTCGATCGAGCTCTACGAATTCGCCAACCTCATCCATGAGGGCGCGGGTCCGCAGCGTTCGGCCTTCCTGTCGTCCTTCTTCACGCTGGTCGGCACGCACGGTCTGCACGTCACCTTCGGTTCGATCTGGCTGGTCACGCTGATGGTGCAGGTCGGCCGCTTCGGCCTGATCGAGGCGAACAAGCGGCGCCTGATGTGCCTGTCGATGTTCTGGCACTTCCTGGACGTCGTCTGGATCGGCGTCTTCACCTTTGTCTATCTGCTGGGAGTTCTCCGTTGAGCGCTCATCCTCCGCATGGTCATGGCGATCACGCCAATCTGGACCACGACCTCCACGCGCATGGCGATACGCACGGTCACGGCTCGATGAAGGGCTATATGATCGGGTTCGTGCTGTCGGTCATCCTGACGGCCATCCCGTTCTGGGCAGTGATGACCGGCGCGCTGGGCGATACCCAGACGACCGCGCTCGTCATCATGGGCTTGGCCTTCGTCCAGATCGTCGTCCACATGATCTACTTCCTCCACATGAACACCAAGTCGGAGGGTGGCTGGACGATGATGGCGCTGGTGTTTACCGCCGTGCTGGTCGTCATCACGCTGAGCGGATCGATCTGGGTCATGTATCACATGAACACCAATATGATGCCCGACATGGCCGCCCAGATGGGCGGTGGCATGTAATGACGGCCGCCGGCACGAGCGGTGAGCGGCGGGGCCGCTCGCCGCTGGGGCTGGCGATCCTGTCCGCGATCGGGATCGCCCTGATCGCGGGCTTCGTCTCCCTCGGCGTCTGGCAGTTGCAGCGCCGGGTCTGGAAGCTGGACCTGATCGCCCGTGTCGAGGCGCGGCTCCATGCCTCCCCGGTGGCGGCTCCGCCCGTCGCCGATGAAGACGACACCTATCGCCGCGTGACGGCACGCGGTGTCTTCCGCAACGATCGCGAAACCTTCGTCCAGGCGGTGACCGAGCGCGGTCCCGGCTATTGGGTGATGACTCCGCTGGTCGGCCCGCAATTTACCGTGTTGGTCAATCGCGGCTTCGTTCCGGCCGAAAGGCGCGCCGTTCACGATCGTCCCTCTGGTCCGGTTTCGGTGACCGGCCTGATCCGGATGACCGAGCCCAAAGGGGGCTTCCTGCGCTCCAACGATCCCGTGCAGGATCGCTGGTACTCACGCGACGTCTCCGCCATTGCCGCCGCCAAGCGCCTCGGCCCTGTCGCCCCTTATTTCATCGATGCCGACGCCACGGCCAATCCGGGCGGCTATCCGGTCGGCGGCCTGACCGTCGTCACCTTCCGCAACAGCCATCTGTCCTATGCGCTGACCTGGTTCGGTCTGGCGATCCTGACGGGCGTTGGGCTTGTGATCCTCTGGCGGGGCGGTCGGGACGGGAGTTCCGAGTGACGCCGGGCGCGCCGCCCTTCCTGCCGTTCACCGTCCGTCCGCGCGAGCCCGACGCGACGGCGGGCACCGCGAACATGCGCCAGCTGATCCATCTGCGCTGGATGGCGGTGGTGGGGCAGCTGGTGACGATCCTGGTTGTCAACCGCATCATGGGCGTGCAACTGCCCGTGGCGGCGATGATGGGCGTGCTAGCCATGGCGGTGGGGATCAACCTGCTCAGCCATCTGCGCCTTCGCTTCCACCGGATCACCAACACCGAATTGTTGTTCGCGCTGATGTTCGATGTCGGTACGCTGACGCTTCAGCTGTTCCTGTCGGGCGGGGCGACCAATCCCTTCATCTCGCTTTATCTAATCCAAGTGGTGCTCGGGGCGGTCTTGCTGGAGACCTGGTCCGCCTGGGCGCTGGCCGGGATCACGGGGCTGTGCTTCGGCCTGTTGTCGCTGCATCACCGCCCGCTGGCCTTTCCGTCCTGGCTGTTCGGCGACATTGCCGGGCTCCACACGCTGGGCAACTGGCTGAGCTTTGCGATCGTCGCCGGGCTGCTGATCCTCTTCGTGACCCGGATCAGCCGCAATCTGCGGCGCAGCGCCGCACGGCTCGCCGATCTGCGCCAACAGGCGTCGGAGGAGGAGCATATCGTGCGCATGGGCCTGCTCGCCTCGGGGGCGGCGCATGAACTGGGCACCCCGCTGGCCAGCCTCTCGGTGATCCTGAGCGACTGGCGCCGCGTCCCCAAGCTGCGCGACGACGCCGAGCTGATGGGCGAGATCGCCGAGATGCAGGCCGAGGTGCAGCGGTGCAAGGCGATCGTCACCAGCATCCTGCAATCGGCGGGCGAACCGCGCGGGGAGGCCGCAGAGCTGTCCGAGGTGGGCAGCTTCATCGACGCGATCGTCGGCGAATGGCGGCGCAGTCATGGCCAGATCCCGCTCGACTATCGCTCGATCGACGACGATGCGCCGATCGTGTCCGACCCGGCGATCAAGCAGGCGGTGTGGAACGTGCTGGACAATGCCGCAGAGGCCTCGCCGCACTGGGTGGGGCTGAGCGTCGTGCGCGAGGGCGGGGTGGTGGCGGTGCGTGTCTCCGATCGTGGCCCCGGCTTCACCGCCGCCACGCTGGCGCAGTTCGGACGACCGCAGCAATCGACCAAGGGCGAGGGGCATGGCGTCGGGCTGTTCCTCGCCTCCAGCGTGGTTCGCAAGCTGGGCGGCCGGGTCGAGGCGATCAACCGCGTCGAAGGTGGCGCGACGGTGACGCTGACCCTACCTCTCAGCATGATAGGCTTTTCGGATCGGGACATGTGATGGACGGCGAACGATCGCTGATAATTGTCGAGGATGACGAGACTTTCGCGCGCACGCTGCAACGTTCGTTCGAGCGGCGCGGCTATCAGGTGCGGGTGGCGGGAACGCCCGACATGCTCGTCGCCACACTGGCGGAGATGACGCCGCGCTATGCCGTGGTCGACCTCAAGCTGGGCCAGGCTTCAGGTCTGGCATGCGTCCAGACCCTCCATGCGCATGATCCCGAAATGCTGATCGTCGTGCTGACCGGCTTTGCCAGCATCGCCACGGCGGTCGAGGCGATCAAGCTGGGGGCGTGCCACTATCTCGCCAAGCCGTCCAACACCGATGATATCGAGGCGGCCTTCCACAAGGCGAGCGGCGATGCCACGACCGCGATCACCGATCGGCCCAGCTCGATCAAGACGCTGGAATGGGAACGGATCAACGAGACGCTGGCCGATACCAACTTCAACATCTCGGAAACCGCGCGGCGGCTGGGGATGCACCGCCGGACGCTCGCGCGCAAACTCGAAAAGCGTCACGTTCCCTGACGCGGTGCCGGGGGAGCGACCATGTGCCGCTCCCCCGGTCGATCAACCCCGGCGCTTTTCCGCCGCGATCCAGTCGTCGATCTTCTTCTCCAGCACCGGCATCGGCAGAGCGCCGGTGTCCAGCACCACCGCATGGAAACGCCGGGGATCGAACTTCACGCCGAGTTCCGCCTTGGCCTTAGCCTTGGCGCGGCTGATCGTGATCTGTCCGATCTTATAGGCCAGCGCCTGGCCCGGAATGGCGATATAGCGTTCGACCTCGGCGGTGGCATCGGTCCGCGCCATCGGCGAATTGGCCAGCATATAGGCAATCGCCTGGTCGCGGCTCCACCCCTTGGCATGGATGCCGGTATCGACCACCAGCCGCATCGCGCGCAGCATCTCGTCGCTCAGGCCGCCCATGCGCTGATAGGGATCGGTTTCCATCCCCAGTTCGGGCCACAGCGTCTCGGCATAGAGCGCCCAGCCTTCCGCATAGGCGGTGTTACCGCCGAAGCGCATGAAGGCGGGCAGGGCCGCATTCTCTTGTGCAAGGCTGATCTGGAAATGATGCCCCGGCACCGCTTCATGGAGATAGAGCGTCTCCATCTCCCACATATAGCGCGAGGGCAGGTCATAGGTGTTGTAATAGAAGACACCCGGCCGCGTCCCGTCGGGCGTGCCCCCCTGGTAAGAGCCGCCCGCATCGGTCTTCTCCTTGAAGGCGGGCACGGGGCGGATTTCGAGCGGCGTCTTGGGGATCAGCGAGAATTGCTCGCGGACGCGGGCGTCGATGCGGCGACCGATCGCCTCATAGCCTTCGCGCAGCTGTGCCGCCGACTGGGGCTGGAACCGCGTGTCGGTGCGCAGGAAGGTGAAGAAATCGGCCAGGCTACCCTTGAAGCCGACCGCCTGCTTCTGCACCTCCATCGCCTTCAGGATGCGTGCGACCTCGGACAGGCCGAGCTGGTGCACATCCTCGGCCTTGAGCGGCAGGGTGGTATTCTGCTCGATCAGATAGGCATAGAGCCGGTCGCCGCCCGGCATTCCCGACAGGCCGATGCTGTCGCGCGCGGCGGGCAGATAGGTATCGGCGAGAAAGGCCCGCATCCGCCGCTCGGCGGGGAGGATGACGTCGCGGATCTGCGTGGCATAGGCGGCCTTGAGCCGCGCCTGATCCGCCGCCGGAACGCTTGCGGGAAACTGACGGACCGGACCGTAGAAGGTCGATTGCTCGACCGGCCCGGCGAGCAGATTGTCGAACTGCGCGATCATGTTGCGAACGACGAGCTTGGGCTGAACCACGCCGCTAGCCATGCCCTGCCGAAAGCGGCCGATGGCTTCGTCGAGCAGCCGCGCATATTCGACGTTGCGCTTCAGGTTGTTCTCATAGTCCGCCACCGTATTGAACGGCGCCGCGCCCTGGCCCGAGGCGAATTCGGGATAGAAGGTCTGGATGCCGTAGAAATGATCCATCGGCCGCACGATGGTCAGCGCGACGATCGCGGGGTCATAGCCCTTGAGCGTGGTTTCGGTCTGCTGTCGAAAGACCTCATAGGCGATCTGGTTGGTCGCGGTCAGCCGGGCACGGTCGATTTGGCCAAGCCGCTTCAGGTCGCTTTCCGCTGCCTGCCGTTCGGCCTGGATATAGGCGTCCGAATAGAAGTCGCCGATCCGGTCGGCGCGGCGTATGTCGCCCCGGAAAAGACCGCTGATCGGATTGCGCGCCAGGCTGGCTTCGTCGCTGTCATGGAAAAGCTGCTTGAGCCGGGCATCCTCTTTGCCCTCGCCGGGCTGGGCGGGCGTCGGGGGCAGCGCCTGAGCGGCCGCGATGGCGAAGGGAACAGGCAGGGTGGCGGCAGCGAGCAAGGCGGCAAGGGGCAGAATGCGCAAGCGGAAATCCCGTTCTGATCGAGGAGATCCCATCCCTATAAACCGCAATCCCCGGCGACAAGGTGGTGTGGTCGTCCGCTTCGCTTCCGCATGAAAAGCGCGCCGTAACCCATGTTATGGGTCCGGCGCGCTGTCATTCGGTCAAGGGCTGTGGGCGGGGTCAGGCCGACTTGTTCGCCGCCGCCTTGGCCGCCGCCGATCCGGCATTGCTCGCCGCCTTAACGACATCGTCGAACAGCGACTTGGCACGGTCCTTCGCTGCGTCCTTCGTCAGCCCGGCTTCCTCCAGTTCGCGAAGGCCGGTCTCGCGCGCCGCCTGGGTGGCTTGGCGAATGGTTTCGCCCAACTTCTTGCCGACCGGCGCCAGCAGCTGCTTTTCACGCGGCGAACGCGGGATCAGCGCCCCGGCGAGCGCGCCGACCGCAAGGCCGCCGACCAGAATGCCCAGCGGATTGCCCTCGATGGTGCGCGCGGTCTTCTGCGCGATCTCGCCAGCCTTGTCCTTGGCATCGTGATAGGCATGCGACGCGGTCTCGCGACCATGGTCCAGCGTCTCGCGAAGCCGGCTATTCTGCTGATCGGTAGGGATTTCGGTGGTCATTGCGATCATCCTTCTGAACTACGGTGCCGACGGGCGCATCCGCCGGAAAACCAAATCAGCGCTTGCGCTTGAAGAGGCGTGCGATCCGCCGACGATTAAGCAGCAGCCCGATGACGGCGACGCCGCCCGCCACCGCGCCGGGATTGTTCTTCGCGCCTTCCAGACCGCATTTGGCGGCGGTCCGGCCCGCGTCCCGCGCCTGCGCAGCCAAGGCCTGCGGCTCCAGTCGCGCCTGGATGCGCGAGGCGGTCTTGTTCAGCCGCTCGCGCGCTTCGGCGGCCCGCAATTCGGCCTCGGCAACAGTCATGCCGCACCTCCCGCCAAGCGGCTCTTGCCGATCATCGCCAACACGCCTGCAATGATGACGACCAGGCCGACGACGATCAGCGTCGCGCCAAAGGGGCCGACCAACGGCGTCAGCGACAGGATCAGCCCGACGAGCAGCGCGACCAGCGCCGCAAGCCCGAGGACCGCCGCCGCACCGAAGAAGATCGCCGCGCTGCGATAACGGCCGACCTTGTCGCTGGCTTTCGCCTTGGCCAGATCGATCTCCGCCGCGATGAACGAGCGACCGTCATCGACCAGCTGCGACACCAGCGAGGTCAGCGTCTCGGGCTCGGGCACCCGCGCCGATAGGGGAGCAGCCGCCCGGGTCACGCCGTGGCGTCACCCGGCTCGCGGGTTTCGATACCCGACTGTACCACGCGCGCCAACACGAAGCCCAGTGCCGCCGCAATGCCGATCGCAACCGCCGGGCTCTTCGCGACGAAGGCGCGGGCGTCGTCGAGCAGTTCCTCGACGTCCTTGTCCTTGATCGCGCCGGACAGCGAGGTCACGCTGTCGGCCGCCGAACGGGCATATTGCCCATATTGGCTGCCCAGCTTCTCATCGACCTGACCGGCCGCATCGTTGAGCAGCTGCGCGACCTGATCGAGTGCCGATCCCGCCTTGGCCTTGCCGTCGCCCGCCAGCGCATAGACCTTGTCTACCGCCTGCTGCTGCACCTTGGTGGCGCCTTCCTTGACCGACTGCTTGGCATCCGCCAGTCCCGCCTTGGGCTTGTCATGCGCCTCCGCCTCGCTGGCGAACGGAGCCACTTCGGGCGCTACGCCCGCGTTGCCCGCGAAATTGGGAGTGGTGCTCTGCGTCGTCGGCAATGTGCCGTCGGTGTCGACCATAGGAAAATCCTTTCTCCAAGGCCCGGATCACCGGGCGATTTGCGTTCTAACCCCGGTGACGGAAGCACGGTTCCATGCTTTTCCCGCAATTGCCCTTCGTCGTGTCACGCGATAGAGCGCCGCCGAGACCTTCAAGGCTGATGTAGGAGCATCGTTACGTGACCGCAATCATCGACATCCACGGGCGCCAGATCCTGGACAGCCGCGGCAATCCCACGGTCGAGGTGGACGTTCTGCTCGAAGACGGCAGCTTCGGCCGCGCTGCCGTGCCCTCGGGCGCGTCGACCGGCGCGCATGAGGCGGTCGAACGCCGTGACGGCGACAAGAGCCGCTGGATGGGCAAGGGCGTCGAGGCGGCGGTCGAGGCGGTCAATGACGAGATCACCGACGCGATCCTGGGCATGGACGCCGAGGACCAGGCCGATCTGGACCGCGCCATGATCGAGCTGGACGGCACCGAGAACAAGGGGCGCCTGGGCGCCAACGCGATCCTGGGCGTCAGCCTGGCGGTGGCCAAGGCGGCGGCTGAGGCACGGGGCCTGCCGCTCTACAAATATGTCGGTGGCGTCTCGGCGCACCTGCTGCCGGTGCCGATGATGAACATCATCAATGGCGGCGAGCATGCCGACAATCCGATCGACTTCCAGGAATTCATGATCATGCCGGTCGGCGCGGCGAACATCGTGGAGGCGGTCCGCTGCGGCTCGGAAATCTTCCACACGCTGAAGAAGGCGCTGCACGAAAAGGGCCTAGCCACCGGCGTGGGCGACGAGGGCGGTTTCGCCCCCAACATCGCATCGACCACCGAAGCGCTCGACTTCATCATGGCCTCGGTCGAGAAGGCCGGGTACAAGCCGGGCGACGACGTGATGATCGCGCTCGACTGCGCCGCGACCGAGTTCTTCAAGGACGGCAAGTACAATATCTCGGGCGAGGGCAAGATCCTGTCGAGCCATGAGATGGCCGAGTATCTGGCGAACCTGACCCGACAGTACCCGATCCTGTCGATCGAGGACGGCATGGCCGAGGACGATTGGGAAGGCTGGAAGGCGCTGACCGACCTGATCGGCGACAAGGTGCAGCTGGTTGGCGACGATCTGTTCGTCACCAACCCGAAGCGTCTGAAGAAGGGCATCGAAGGCGGCTATGCCAACTCGCTGCTGGTGAAGGTCAACCAGATCGGCACGCTGACCGAGACGCTGGAGGCCGTGTCGCTGGCGCAGCGTTCGCGCTACACCGCCGTCATGTCGCACCGTTCCGGCGAGACCGAGGACGCGACCATCGCCGACCTGGCGGTCGCGACCAACTGCGGCCAGATCAAGACGGGCAGCCTTGCGCGTTCGGACCGGCTCGCCAAGTACAACCAGCTGATCCGGATCGAGGAAGAGCTGGGCGACTCGGCGCGCTATGCCGGTCGCGATATTCTGATCCGCGCTTGAAATCGAAGGGCGTCGATACAATTATGGCCGCTGTGACCAAGTCGACGCCTTTCATGCGGACCATGCGGCGGGCTGCCTTGCCCGCGCTCGGGTTGACGATCGTTGCGTTCTTCGGTGCCTATGCGGTGCTGGGGCGCAACGGTCTGCTCGCTTATGGCGAGTATCAGCGGCAGTTGGTGAAGCGCGAACAGGATTATGCCGCGCTCGACAAGCGGCGGACCATCCTGAAGAACCGTGTCGCGCTGCTCGATCCTGACCACGCCAATCCCGACATGGTCGATGAGATGGTGCGCAAGGAACTGAACGTCGCGCATCCGGACGAGGTGATCGTCCCGTTGAAATAAGGGCGACCCCGTCGGGGGCCGCCCTTTTCCATTATCGACCCAGGAAGGTCAGCAGGTCGCCGGTCAGGCGATCGGCATGGGTGACGTTGAGCCCGTGCGGTGCGCCGTCATATTCGACCAGTTGCGACCCGGATATACCCGCCGCCGCCGCGCGGCCCGCCGGATCGATCGGCACGGTCTGGTCGCCGGTGCCATGGACGACCAATGTTGGCACGCGGAAGGCGGGCAGGTCGGGCCGGAAATCGGTCTGGCTGAAGGCCTCGGCACAGGCCAGCGTGGGCTTCAACCCCGCCTGCATCGCAACGCCGGTCGCCCAGTCGAGCACTTCGTCGCTGACCGGGCTGGAGATATAGCCCACGCCGAAAAACTGCTTGAAGAAAGTATGGCGCAGGAAATGCGCGCGGTCGTCGCGCAGGCCCTGGGCGATCTGGTCGAACACCGACTGGTCGGTGCCCTGCGGATTGTCGTCGGTCTTGGGCATATAGGGAACGACCGAAGCGATCAGCCCGGCCGCGATCACGCCCTTGCCGTCGTGGCGGCTCATATAGCGGGCCACCTCGCCGCCACCCATCGAAAAGCCGATCAGCGCGGCGTCCTGCGCGCCCGTCGCCTCCAGCACATCGGCCAGATCGTCCGACAGCGTGTCATAGTTGTAACCCGACCAGGGCTGGCCCGAACGGCCAAAGCCGCGCCGATCATAGGCGATGGCGCGGAAACCGGCTTCGGCCAGCCCCATCATCTGCTTGTCCCACATATCGGCCGACAGCGGCCAGCCATGGATGAGGACGACCGGACGGCCTTCGCCCCAGTCCTTGACATAGATGTCGGTCCCGTCACGCGTCTTCACATAAGGCATCGCCAACTCCTTGACGTTCTTGTGGTAAGCGGAAGGGGGAACGGGCCGCCCGAGCCACCGTTCCGTCGCCATGCCGCCATCACTGCGATGTGGGCCGCGTGCGATTTTTCGGGACATGACGCATTGCCAGCGGCGGGTGATGAAGTCACATTCGCCCCCATTCAGGATATGGAGCATGACGAATGCGGGGATGGCGGTGGATGCTGGCCGGATCGATGCTGGCGACACAGGTTGCGGGGGCCCCGGCGATGGCCCAGATGAGCACGATGACGGAGAATGACCCCTATATCTGGCTGGAGGACAAGGATGGCGCCAAGGCGCTGTCCTGGGTCGAGGCCGAAAATGCCAAGACACTGCCCCGGTTGCAGAATGATCCGCGCTATCAGACCTTCTACCAGCAGGCGCTGGCTATCGCCTCGGCGAAGGATCGCATTCCGATGCCGGGCCAGATGTATGGCCGCATCGTCAATTTCTGGCGCGACACCGATCACCCCCAGGGGCTGTGGCGCTGGACGACCGAGGCCGACTACGCCACCGCCAATCCCCGCTGGACGACCCTGCTCGACCTGGATGCGCTGAGCAAGGCCGAGGGCAAGAAATGGGTGTGGAAGGGCGTCAGCTGCCTCAGCCCCGAGGAAAGGTTCTGCTTGGTCGCGCTGTCGGAGGGAGGCGAGGATGCGATCGAGTATCGCGAGTTCGACATGGCGACCGGTGGCTTCGTACCCGATGGTTTCCGCCTGTCGACCTCCAAGCAGGGCGCGGCATGGCTAGACAAGGACACGCTGCTGGTCAGCCGAGACTGGGGGCAGGGGACCCTGACCAAGTCGAGCTATCCCTTCGTCGTGAAGATGGTCCGGCGCGGACAGCCGCTGTCACAGGCGACTGAGATCTTCCGGGGCGAGCCGTCGGACGAGCTGGGCACCTATGCGGGTGTGCTGACCGATGCCCAGGGCCACCGCGCGGTCGTGATCGAGCGGCGGCGAACCTTTTTCGGCGGCGACAAGCTGTTCTGGACGCCGCAGGGCGGGGCCAAGGCGATCGCCATGCCCGCGCGCGCCTTCCCCGCCGGGATGGTCGATGGCCGCGTGATCTTCCAGACCAGCGACGCATGGGGCTCGTTCCCGGCCGGTTCGGTCGTCTGGGCGCCGCTGTCCGAGCTGGAGGCGGGCAGGATCACCCCGCGCGCGCTGTTCACCCCGACCGACCGCCAGGCGGTGGAGGGCGTGTCGACCACGAAGGACCGCGTGGTCATCACCTATATCGACAATGTCCGGGGCCGGGCGAGCGTCTTTGCCCCCACCGCCACCGGCTGGGCGTCCTCGGCGGTGCAAGTGCCCGACAATATGACCGTCGACGTGGCCAGCACGAGCGACCGGTCGGACATCGTCTATCTGTCGACCTCGGGCTTCACGACCCCGACCGTCCTGTCGCGCTTCGATGCGGCGAAACCGTCCGCGCCGCAGGTGCTCAAGACGCTGCCCGCCCGGTTCGACGCGACCGGCGCGACGGTCCATCAATATGAGGCGGTGTCGACCGACGGCACCAAGATCCCCTATTTCGTCGTCCTGCCCAAGGGCGCGAAGCTGGACGGCACCACGCCGACGCTGATGACCGCCTATGGTGGATTCGAGATTGCGCGGCTGCCCTATTATCTGGGGTCGACCGGCAAGATCTGGACCGAGCGCGGCGGGGCGTTCGTGCTCGCCAATATCCGGGGCGGCGGCGAGTTCGGGCCGAAATGGCATGACGCGGGCCGCAAGACCAAGCGGCAGATCATCTATGACGACTTCGCCTCGGTCGCCAAGGACCTGTTCGCCCGGCATATCACCAGCCCGCAGAAGCTGGGCATCTATGGCGGCTCGAACGGCGGCCTGCTGATGGGGGTCGAACTGACCCAGCATCCCGAGCTGTGGAAGGCGGTGACGATCCAGGTCCCGCTGCTCGACATGGTCCGCTATCAAAAGATCGCGGCGGGTGATTCGTGGAAGGACGAATATGGCTCGATCGACGTGCCCGAAGAGGCCGCGTTCCTGCGCAAGATCTCGCCCTATGCCAATATCCGCAAAGGCGTCGCCTATCCCGAGCCCTATATCTGGACGACCACCAAGGACGATCGGGTCGGGCCGCAACATGCCCGCAAGTTCGCGGCGCGGCTGGGTGAATATGGCATCCCCTATCTCTTCTACGAGGATATGGCGGGTGGCCATTCGGGCGACGCCGACATCGCGCAGGGCGCCCGGCTGAATGCCCAGCAGATGGTCTATTTCGCCCAGAAACTGATGGGCCCGGCGAAGTGAACCAGGGGGCGCGAGCGCATGCCGTTCGCTCGCGCCATTTATCGATGGGCGATTGCGGCGTAATTGCTCTTGCTGCGTTGCGGCAGGACGGGCAAATGCAGGGCATGACCGATATGACGACGACCGAGCGCCGTCCGGCTGAGCCGGCGGCGGGCGCTCCTGCGATCATCTTCGAAGCCATTGTGAAGATGCAGGCGGTGTCCGCCATGTATAATCGCGGCGAAGTGGTGTTGGCGCCCCATGTGATCTACACGCGGCATGACGAGCTGTACGTCGATGCCACGACCGTCGAGCGGGACGGCAAGCCGCCGCGCGAGGAAAAGATGGGGACGTTCAAGCTGGCGGGCTTGGGCTCGCTGCGCCTGACCCCGCGCCGCTTCCCCGCCAGCGCGCTGTTCGAGCGGGATGCGGAGAAATACAGGAACTGCGCCCTGATGATGGTCGATCCCGCCTGATCGGGCATCGCTGAAATCTCGGGCGGGCGGGTGTTCCCCGACCGCCCCCAAATGTCGGATCAGCGGCAGCGGACCTGGTTCTGCTCGATCGACCGCCCGGCCAGCGCACCACCCGCCGCGCCCAGCAGCGTCGCGATCGTGCTGCTTCGCCCGCCGACCAGATTGCCCAATATGCCGCCCGCCGCGCCGCCGATGATCAGGCCGGTCGTGCCGTCCGACCGACGGCAATAATAACGGCCATCGGTGCCCGCATAGACACGATCCTGCGGTTGCAGCACGCGCTCGCGATATTGCGGGCCGTCCCGATAATCGCCGACCGGGTCGTAATAGGGTTCGCCATTGGCATAGCCATCCGCCGGGATCGACGGTGCAACACGATAGCCACCGGGACCGCCGGACGGCGGCGGGGCAGGGCGGTCATAGCCGTCGTCATATCCGCCACGTTCGCGCCGCGACAGATACAGCTCGGCCTCCTGACGGTAGATCTGATATTCCCGGTCGAACCGCGCCTGTGCCGCGCGGAAGCGCGCATCGTCGGCGGCGGTCTGTGCCGTGGCGGGAATGGCAGTCAGGGTGACGGCCGTCGTGATCGCGACGGTGGCCAAGCGGCGAAAGCCCATCGGTTATCCTCCAACGCCCGGACAATCGGGCGATGCGACCGATACGGCTACGAATCGATATGGTTCCTGAACGACGCCCGGATCAGGCGACGCTTTTGGTGACGAAGCTGTCCATCACCCGCTTACGCCCCGCCTGTTCGAAATCGATCTCCAGCTTGTTGCCCTCGATCGCGGCGATCGCCCCATATCCGAATTTCTGGTGGAAGACCCGGTCGCCCACGCCCAGGTCGTCGCGCCCCTTTTGCCCCAGCCCGACCGAGGGTGCGCGCGACTCGACGATCCGCGCGGGGCGCGTCGGCGTCGCGCTCTGGCTGGTCGCCGCTCGCTGCCAGCCCGGCCCGCGCCCCGTCCCCCGCGCCACATTGGCGAAGGGGTCGGCATGTTCGGACCAGTTGGCGCGCCACAGACTTTCGCCGCCGGTCATGCTCGTCTCGCTGTCGATATGCTCGGGCGGCAGTTCGCCGACGAAGCGGCTCGGCAGGCTGGAGGTCCATTGGCCATAGATGCGGCGGTTGGCTGCATGCAGGATCACCGCCTTGCGCCGCGCGCGGGTGATCGCGACATAGGCGAGGCGCCGTTCCTCCTCCAGGCTGCGCGTGCCGCCTTCATCGATCGCCCGCTGCGAGGGGAACAGCCCTTCCTCCCAGCCCGCGAGGAAGACGGTGTCGAACTCCAGCCCCTTGGCGGCGTGGATCGTCATGATCGTCACCTCGGGCTCGCGCTGGTCGCCGTCGCGTTCCATGACCAGCGACACATGCTCCAGAAACGCGCCGAGCGACTCGTAATCCTCCATCGCGCGGACGAGTTCGGACAGGTTCTCCAGCCGCCCGGCCGCCTCCGCCGACTTCTCGTTCTGGTACATGGCGGTATAGCCGCTCTCGTCCAGCAGCTGTCGGGCAAGTTCGGGGTGCGGCAGGTCGCGGGCCATGTCGCGCCACCGGGCGATGTCGCCGATCAGATTGCCAAGGCTCCGCCGCGCCTGCGGGGTCAGTTCGTCGGTGTCGAGGATACGCGCCGACGCCAGGGTCAGCGGCAGGCCCTCGGCCCGCGCCAATTGGTGGATCTTGGCCAGCGCCTTGTCGCCCAGCCCGCGCTTGGGAACGTTGACGATCCGCTCGAACGCCAGATCGTCCGATGGCTGGTTGACCACCCGCAGATAGGCCAGCGCATCGCGGATTTCGGCGCGCTCGTAGAAGCGGAAGCCGCCGACGATCCGGTACGGCAGGCCGATCGCGATGAAGCGATCCTCGAACTCGCGCGTCTGGTGCGAGGCGCGGACCAGGATCGCAATGTCGCCATAGGAGGTGCCGGATCGCCGCGCCGCCTCGATCTCCTCGCCGACGCGGCGGGCCTCTTCGGGACCGTCCCAGACGCCCAGCACCCGGACCTTTTCGCCCACGTCGAGTTCGGTCCACAGCGTCTTGCCCAGCCGCCCGCCATTATTGGCGATCACGCCCGACGCCGCCCCCAGGATATGCGGGGTCGAACGGTAATTCTGTTCCAGCCGGATGACCTTGGCACCGGGGAAGTCCCGCTCGAAGCGCAGGATATTCTCCACCTGCGCGCCGCGCCAGGAATAGATGGACTGGTCGTCGTCGCCGACGCACGCGATATTCTTGCGTGCCTGCGCGAGCAGCCGCAGCCAGAGATACTGGACGCTGTTGGTGTCCTGATATTCGTCGACCATGATGTAGCGGAAACGCTGCTGATAATGCTCCAGCACATCGCGATGCGTCTTCAGGATGGTCAGCATGTGGAGTAGAAGATCGCCGAAGTCGCAGGCGTTCACGCTGCGCAGCCGGTCCTGATACTGGCGATACAGCTCGGCCCCGCGGCCATTGGCATAGCGTTCGGCCTCGCCCGCATCGATATCGCCGGGGACCAGCCCCTTGTTCTTCCACTCGTCGATCAGCCCGCCGAGCGCCCGTGCCGGGAAGCGCTTCTCGTCAATATCGGCCGCGACGATCAGCTGCTTGAGCAGGCGGAGCTGGTCGTCGGTGTCGAGGATGGTGAAGTTCGACTGGAGCCCGACCAACTCGGCATGGCGGCGCAGCATCTTGGCACCGATGGCATGGAATGTGCCCAGCCATGGCATCCCTTCGACGGCATCGCCGACCAGCCGCCCGACGCGTTCCCGCATCTCGCGTGCGGCCTTGTTGGTGAAGGTGACGGACAGGATTTCGGAAGGCCAGGCCTTGCGGGTGTAGAGCAGATGCGCCAGCCGCGCGGTCAACGCCGCCGTCTTGCCCGTGCCCGCGCCCGCCAGCACCAGGACCGGGCCATCGGTGGTCAGCACCGCCTCACGCTGTGCCGGGTTCAGCGTGCGCAGATAGGGGTAATCGGCCATTTGTCCGGTGGAAATCCGGGCGGGATCGGCGGAGGGAGCGACGGTCATCGCGAACAGTTAGGGAACGTTGGCCGCCGGGGCAACCTTCGGCCGTTCGATGGCGATGCTGTGTCATAGCGGGATCTGTCACACGGGCGTCCCACGCCCGACCCGAAACCGACATGCGGGCGGCCTAGGGGCGGTGCGTGCCGACGAGCGACGGGGTGGAAACACCGACGCCGCCGTGACGGGCACGACCCCATGCAGGAGCTTCCCATGAGCAAGATCTTTGCCGTCGCCCTTGCGACCTCGTTTTTCCTATCCGGTACCTCCGTCCAGGCGCAGATCCGCGAACCGGTCAGCATCAAGGTCCGTCACGCCGATCTCGATCTCCATCGACCCGATCACCGGGCGATGCTCGACGCCCGCATTCGTCGCGCGGCGGCGATCGTATGCGGACCCATCACCAATGATCTGGCGCAGAACGAAGGCGTGACCCGGTGTCGCGCCGAGATGCAGGCCGACGCCGCCGTGAAGGTCGCCACGCTGCTCGCCGCCCCCGTCATGCTGGCCAGCACGCGATAAGGGCCTGTCCGGGATAGGGCGGGACGTCGCACGAGGGCGTCCCGCCGCATCCCGGCATGGCATTCGCCACGGCTTACGGGCCCGGCGTCATAAAAACGTCACCTCCGTGGCGCAACGGACGTTCATCATGACACCTTATGCGCTTGCCGGCGGGGAATCCGAATCTCGCATTCGTGGACCGAAGCTCGATGCGTCGCTGCATCCGTCAGGGCGGTGGATTTTCCTCGCGCTGATCGTCGGTGGCCTGGCCTATGCGGGGGTCAG
Source organism: Sphingomonas sp. SORGH_AS_0870 (assembly GCF_031453175.1). NCBI lineage: Bacteria > Pseudomonadati > Pseudomonadota > Alphaproteobacteria > Sphingomonadales > Sphingomonadaceae > Sphingomonas > Sphingomonas sp. SORGH_AS_0870. The sequence continues at coordinate 2,575,520 of NZ_JAVIYW010000002.1, read as the reverse complement.
CATCCTGAGCGATACGGCACGGGTCGGCGAGCCGATGGCGGTCGGTGTCTTCGCCTTTCTGGGCCTCGCTCTGCTGATCGCGCTGGGCTTCGAGTTCGTCAACGGCTTCCACGATACCGCCAATGCGGTGGCGACGGTGATCTATACCCATTCGCTTCCCGCGCCGGTGGCCGTCATATGGTCGGGTTTCTTCAACTTCCTCGGCGTCGTCACCTCCACCGGCGCGGTCGCCTATTCCATCATCACCCTGCTGCCGATCGATCTGATGCTGCATGTCGGATCGGCGGGCGGGTTCGCGATGATCTTCGCGCTGCTGCTGGCGGCGGTGATCTGGAATCTGGCGACCTGGGCGGTGGGGCTGCCCAATTCGTCCAGCCACGCGCTGATCGGGTCGATCCTGGGAGTCGGCCTCGCCAACCAGCTTCTGTCCAGCATCCCGGGCACATCGGGCGTCGACATGGAGCAGGTGCGGAAAGTGCTGTCCGCGCTGCTGTTCAGTCCGCTGATCGGCTTTGCCGGTGCGCTGATGCTGCTCCTCGTCATGAAGCGTTTTTTCCGCGACGACCGCCTGTATCGCGAACCCGAGGGCGATACGCCCCCGCCGCGCGGCATCCGGGCGCTGCTGATCTTCACCTGCACGGCGGTCAGCTTCGCGCATGGCGGCAATGACGGGCAGAAGGGGATGGGGCTGATCATGCTGATCCTGATCGGCTGCGCGCCCACCGCCTATGCGCTCAACCGGACGCTGCCCGAAAGTGCGATGCCCGCCTTTGTCCGCAGCGCCGACATCGCCTCCGCCGCCTATGCCGCGCACGGCACCGGCCATGTGGTCCCGCTGGACCAGGCCCGCGCCGCCGTCGTCGATGGCGTGCGCGCCAAGGCGATCGATACGCCGCAGGTCTATGAGGGCCTGTCGGTTCTGTCGCACGACATTGGCGAGCGGATCGCCGATTACGGCACGCTCAGCCGCGTACCCGCAGCGATCGTTCCCAATCTGCGCAACGATATGTATCTGGTTCTCGATACCACCCGGATGGTGACCAAGGACGAAGGCGCCAAGAGCCGTTTCACCGCCGGTCAGATCGAGTCGCTCAACGGCTATGCCAAGCAGCTGGAGCGCGGCACCCGCTATATCCCGCTCTGGGTGAAGATCACGGTCGCCCTGGCGCTGGGCCTGGGGACGATGGTCGGCTGGCGGCGGATCGTGGTCACGGTCGGCGAGCGGATCGGCAAGACGCATCTGACCTATGGCATGGGGGCGGCGGCCGAGCTGATGACGGCGGCGACGATCCTGCTCGCCGACCAGCTGGGGCGGCCGGTGTCGACCACGCATATCCTGTCCTCCGGCGTCGCCGGTGCCTCGGTCGCCAATGGCGCCGGGCTGCAGGCGCGGACGATCCGCAACATGGCGCTCGCCTGGATCATGACCCTGCCGGTCGCGATGCTGCTGTCGGGCACGCTTTACTGGCTGCTGCTGAAGCTGACCGAGGTGCTCGCGGGCTGATCCGGCCTGCCGGGTCGCAGCTTATAGGTCTTTACGGCGGCATTTGGCTTCTGCCACAGCGGGCGGATGACCCGTGCCTCGACACCTTCGCACCGCCATATCCTGCTGGCCAGTCTGACCGGGACGGCGGTCGAGTTCTACGATTTCTATATCTATGCAACGGCGGCGGCGCTGGTGTTCGGGCCGCTCTTCTTCCCCGCCTCCTCGGCGGCGGCGCAATTGCTGTTGTCCTATGCCAGCTTCGGGCTCGCCTTCGTCGCGCGGCCGGTTGGCGCGATCGCCTTTGGTCACTTCGGCGACCGGGTCGGGCGAAAGTCGACGCTGGTGGTCAGCCTGATGCTGATGGGCGGATCGACCGTCGCCATCGCCTTCCTGCCGACCTATGCGCAGGCGGGCTGGATCGCCCCGTTGCTGTTGTGCATCGCGCGACTGGGACAGGGGCTGGGGCTGGGCGGCGAATGGGGTGGAGCGGCGCTGCTGGCGGTGGAGAATGCGCCGCCGGGGCGTCGCAACACCTGGGGCATGTTTCCTCCGCTTGGCGCGCCGGTCGGCTTCATCCTGGCGAACGGCTTTTTCCTGCTCCTGGGTCTCGTCCTGACCGATGTGCAATTCCGCGCCTGGGGGTGGCGACTGCCGTTCCTGGCCAGTGCGGTGCTGGTGATGCTCGGCCTGTGGGTCCGCCTGCGGCTGACGGAGACACCGGATTTCGCCGAGGCCAAGCGGACCGAAGCCCTGCCGCGCGTGCCGATCGCGACGTTGTTGCAGGGGCATGGTCGTGCGCTGCTGGCGGGGACGGGCGGGGTGATCGCCTGTTTCGCCATCTTCTACCTCGCGACCGCCTTCGCGCTGGGCTATGGCACCAGCGCCCTTGGCTATCCGCGTGAGGCGTTCCTGGGCGTCCAGCTCGTCGCGATCCTGTTCCTGGCGCTGGGCGTCGTGGTGTCGAGCGTGATGGCCGATCGCCGTGGCGCGTCCATGATGCTGGCGCTGGGCTTTGCCGGATGTGCGCTGGTCGGCGTCGCAATGGGGCCGATGCTGGGATCGGGATCGCTGGCCATCGTCTTCGTCTGGCTGGCAGCGGCGCTGTTCGTGATGGGGTTCGCCTATGGTCCGCTGGGCGGCTGGCTCCCCGCGCTGTTCCCGGCGGGGGTGCGCTATACCGGCGTCTCGATGACCTTCAATCTGGGCGGGATCATCGGCGGTGCGCTGGCGCCGATCGCGGCACAGGCGCTGACCGAGCGCGGCGGGCTGAACTGGGTCGGCGGCTATCTGGTCGCCGCGGGCCTGCTCAGCCTCGCCGGGCTGACGTTGATGCGGGGGCGGAGCCTGGCTCAGCCCTGACGCAACAGGGTCAGCCGCGCCTTGCCATGGACGCGCGAGGCGTCGACGATGAAGCCCGGCAGGTCGATTTCTTCCTGCTTGGCCGTCTCGATACTGATCCAGGTGCCCGCCGCCACCCAACCCAGCCGGGTCAGCTTGTCGAGCGCCACGACGCCCGCGCCGGTGCCATAAGGCGGATCCATCAGGATCAGATCGAGCGGCTGGCGCGCGGGGCCCAGCGCCAGCACAGAGGTCGCCCGGACATCGCCCGTCGCCCCCAGCTTGGCGAGATTGGCGCGTAGCGCGTCCAGCGCCCCGCGATCCTGCTCGACGAACAGGCACGACGCCGCGCCGCGCGATAGCGCCTCGATCCCCAGCGCGCCCGATCCGGCGAAGAAGTCGCCGACCGCCAGTCCCTCGAAATCGCCCAACCGCGCCGCGAGCATCGAGAACAGGGCTTCGCGCGTGCGATCGGCGGTTGGGCGCGTGACGTCACCCTTGGGCGCGACCAGCGGGCGGCCCCGCCACTCTCCGGCAATGACGCGCATCAGCGATTTCCTCCCGGACGACCGGGCCGTCCGTTACGCCCACCGCCAAAGGGGCGTCTGCCGCCCGATGGTGCGGGCGGTCGCGGCCCCCGCGATGGCCGATCACCGCCCGAGGGCGCCGCGTCGGACCGCGCCCGGAAAGAACGATCCCCCCCGGAGGGGCGTTCGCCGCCACGCGCGGGTCTTTCGTCACGAGCGCCGCGTCCCGTGGGTCCGGCATCCGGCCGCGAACGGAAGGGGCGCTCGGCGCCCCGTGCAGGCCGATCCTCGCGAACGCCGCGCCCGCTCGGTCCGGCATCCGTCCGGGCGCGAAAGGGACGCTCCCCCCCGGACGGCCGTTCGCCACGGGCAGGACGCTCGTCACGCGGCCCCCGTCCTGACGGCGCATTTTCGGATCGCGGGCGGAAGGAACGCTCCTGCCGGTCGCCGGAGCGTGGCGCACCGGGACGCGCGCGCTCGCCGAACGGTGTTGAAGCGCGAGGCTTGGCGTCGCGCCGGGGCGTGGCATCCTGGTCCGCCGTGCGCCTTGCCTCGGGACGGGCCGGGCGTTCCGGTTTGGCATTCGTGGGCGGCGTGCGGAAACCGGCGCGGGGCGTCGGGCGGACGGCATCGGCGGGGATGCCGCCCAGAAGGGTCTTGCGGAACTCGACGATCTGCGCGCCCTTGACCTCGCCGATCTCGCCGACCGGCAGATCGTCCAGGACGAAGGGGCCATAGCGCAGGCGGATCAGGCGGCTGACCTGAAGGCCCAGATGTTCGAGGACGCGCCGGACCTCGCGATTCTTGCCCTCGCGCAAGGTCATCTCGATCCAGACATTGGCGCCCGTGCGACGCTCCAGATTGGCGTCGATCTGGCCATAGCGGATGCCGTCGATTTCGATCCCGTGGATCAGATCCTCGAGCTGCGCCTGGGTGATGTCGCCATAGGCGCGCGCGCGATAGGTCCGCTCCACCCCGGTCGCGGGCAGTTCCAGCTGGCGCTTGAACCCGCCATCGGTGGTCAGCAGCAGCAGCCCCTCGGTATTGAGGTCGAGCCGCCCGACCGGCACGAGGCGCGGCAGCCCGGCGGGCAAACGGTCATAGATGGTCGGCCGCCCGGCGGGATCGCGTTCGGTCACCAACAGGCCGTTGGGCTTGTTGTAGAGGAACAGCCGCGTGGGTTCGGGCGCGGCGACCGGTTGGCCGTCGACCGTCACTCCGTCGAGCGAGGAAAGCAGCGTCGCGGGCGTGTCGATCGTCGTGCCGTTCAGCGCGATCCGACCCTCGGCGATCATCCGCTCGACTTCCCGGCGCGAGGCGACCCCGGCCCGGGCCAGCAGCTTGGCGATACGTTGTTCTGGTGTCATGATCCACGCTGATACATAGGGTGTCGCGCAAAGGAAAATATTTGCGTCGTTTCCCCCGACAATGCGTTAGGCGCAAGAGCGGGCAAGAAAGACGGGCCGATACGGGATGAGACTCTTCGGGCGAAAGAAGCGACAGCTGACCAAGCTGTTGGTGGTCGAAGACGAGCCGCTGGTCGCGTTTGACACCGAACATGTCCTGACCGACGCCGATTACGAGGTCGTCGCGACCGTCGACCGGGCCAGCAAGGCGGTGACGCTGATCGAGGGCGACACGCCTATCGACCTCGTTCTGGCCGATGTCAGGCTGGCCGACGGCAGCGGACTCGACGTGGCGCGCGCGGCGCGGGCGCGGGGCATACCCGTGCTGTTCCTGACCGGAACGCCCCCCGACGAGGCGGACGGACTGGCCGAGGGCATCCTCATGAAGCCCTATGGTCCGCGCGAGCTGCTGGGTGCGATCACGGTCATCGAGGAGCGCCGGACCGGCAAGCCGCCGAGCCGTCTGCCCGCGGGCTTCCGCTTGTTTGCGGGCGCCTGACGCCGCCGTCACCGGCGACATTGCCCCCATCGGCCAAGCCCTCTACGGTCCGCGCTTTGCAGTCGAGGCGAAACGGATCGGGTATGGCGAGTGGGCGTTGGGTGGATGCGGTACGACCCTATATCGAACCGGCGCCGCTCGCCGCACTGGCGCTCGGCATATCCTCCGCCTTTCCGCTGACCATGATCAATGCGACCCTGGCGAGCCGTCTGGCCGAGGCGGGGATCGAGAAGAAGAGCGTCACCGCCTTCGCGCTCGTCATCCTGGCCTATAATCTCAAATGGCTGTGGGCCTGGATCGTTGAGGGATTGAAAATCCCCGTCTTGCACCGTCTGGGCCAACGCGTATCCTGGCTGTTCGTCGTCGCCGCGCTCGTCTGTGCGGCGGCTGTCGGACTGGGGCTTTCGGACCCCCGCGTCTCGTTGGCGCAGACCGCTATGGCCGCGATCGCGCTGGGCATTGCCGGTGCGACCTTCGACATCGTGATCGACGCCTATCGCATCGAATTGCTGGAGCCGCGCCAGCTGGGCGTCGGCGCGGGCATGGGGCAATATGGCTGGCGGATCGGATCGGCGCTGGTCGCCTCTCTGTCGCTGGTGATCGCGGCACGGGCGGGGTGGAGCATCGCCTATATCGTCAGCTGCGCCTTCGCGCTGCCCGCGCTGCTCACCGCGCTGATCATGGGCGAGCCCGCGCGGCATGCCGAAATCACCGCGCGCCGCCCGGCCGAGGGGATCGTGCGCGCGGTGGTCGGCCCCTTTGCCGAGTTTTTTCGTCGGCAGGGTGCGATTCTCGTGCTGGCCTTCATCCTGGTCCACAAGATCGGGGACACGCTGGCCAATCTGACCTTCCGGCTGCTGTTCAACGATCTGGGCTTTTCCAAGGACGAGATCGCCTTTTACGACGTCGGGGTCGGTTTCTGGGCGCTGCTGGTCGGCGTGTTCGTCGGCGGCATTCTCTATGCCCGGCTGGGCATGAAGCGATCGGTGATGATCAGCCTGGTGCTGATGGCGGTGTCCAACCTGTCCTTCGCCGGGCTGGCGGCGGCGGGGCATAGCAATCTGGGCATGGCGGGTGCGATCGGGTTCGAGAATTTCGCGAGCGGGATCGGCGGCGTCACGCTGGTCGCCTATTTTTCGGCCCTGACCGATCTGCGTTTCACCGCCGCGCAATATGCGCTGATCTCGGCCGCGACCAGTGTGCTGGGGCGTATCCTGAGCGGAACGACGGCGGGGGCGCTGGTCGAGCGGTTCGGTTATGTGGATTTCTACCTGCTGACCACCGTCGTCGCCTTGCCCGGGGTCGTCCTGTTCGGCTGGATGGCGCGGTCGGGGATGATCGACCGATCGATCGGCAGCGCGGGCGTCGAGGGGGAAGGCGACACCCGCGCCGACGTAGCCGTCAAAGGCTGATCGGCCGCCCCTCATCGGCGAAGGCGGCGCTGACCGCCGCCGCGCTGGCAAGGACCCCGTCGATCCGCCGGGCGCCGAGCAGATCGCTCATCAGGAAGCGCGCCTTTTCGGGCGCCACCTCCATCTGCGCCAGGACGGTGAGCAAGGCCGCCTCCGCCGCCGTCATCCGCCCGCAGCAGCACGGCGCGATCGCAATCTGGCCCGAGGCATGCGCCGCGAGATCGGCCATCAGCGTCCGCATCAGGATAAGCGGGCGGCGAAAATCCTGCCCGAAGACGGTGAACAGGGTATGCGCGGCCCGGGCATCGGCCAGCCCGTGCGCACCCATCCGACGGATCGCGAACAACGCGATCCGGGCATGGGGGCAGGCCGGGAGCATATGGGGAAGGGCAGTGGCGAGCGTGGTGGTTTCGGCCATCGGGCGGGACTCCGTATTTGCCCGCTCATGCTAAACCGGCGCTATTGATAGTCAATCGCAAATAAAGCGTGATGCGTTATCGGTTCGTCGCATCATTGCGGCACCTCGTCATTCGCTTCCAGCACCTGCCCCGCCAGATAGAGCGATCCGGCGATCAGAACCCTGGCGGGGCGGTCGAAATGCCCGGCGATCCGGACCAAGGCATCGGCCGGATCGGTGGCTGCTTCGGCCGACAGACCCTGGCGGCGCGCTTGCTCGGCCAGGTCCTCGGGCGCGTGGCAGGCATGATGCGGCACCGGCACGGTCACGACCAGGTCCACCATCGCGCCCAGCCTATGCAGGACGGGCCCGGCATCCTTGTTGGCCAGCATGCCCAGCACCAGCGCGGAAGGCCCTTGCGCCTTCCACCCGGCCATCGTTCTCGCCACCGGCGTCGCGGCAGAGGGGTTGTGCGCGCCGTCCAGCCAGCATTCGCTTCCCTCGGGCAACGCCTGCGTCAGCGGGCCGGATGACAGCCTCTGCATCCGAGCGGGCCAGTACGCCTGCGTCGCTGCGGCCTGGAGCGCGCTATCGGGGATCGTCACCGCCGCCTGATGCCGCGCCATGGCCACCGCCAAGGCCAGATTGCGCGACTGGTGCGGGCCCGACAGGCAGGGGCGGGGGAGGGCGATCGTGCCCTGCCGGTCCTCGTAGAGAATGGCCTTGCCATCGGATCGGCTGAACCAGGCCTCACCACGCGCCAGCATCGGTGCGCCCGCAGCCTCGGCGACCTCCGCGATCGCCTGTCGCAACGGCCGGGCATAGTCCATCGTCACCAGCGGGGTGCCCGCCTTGGCGATCCCGGCCTTTTCGCGGGCGATGCCGGTCAGGCTGCTGCCGAGAAAGGCCTCATGATCGATCCCCAGCGCCGCGATCCCGCATATGGCGGGGGGCGGCAGGATGTTGGTCGCGTCGAGCCGTCCGCCCAGGCCCACCTCGACGATGGTCGCCGCCGCCGGGGTCCGCGCAAAGCACAGAAAGGCGGCAGCGGTCGTCACCTCGAAGAAGCTCGCGCCGATCCCCTCGGCATGGTCGAGCACCTCGTCCAGCACGGATGCCAGCGCGGTGTCGTCGATCAGCCGCCCGCCAAGCCGGATACGCTCGTTGAAGCGAACCAGATGCGGGCTGGAATAGACATGCACCGCCTGTCCCGACGTCTCGATCGCGGCACGCAGAAAGGCACAGGTCGATCCCTTGCCGTTGGTCCCGGCGACATGGAAGACCGGCGGCAGATGATGCTGTGGATCCCCCAGCCGGGCGAGCAACGTCGTGATCCGTTCCAGCCCCAATATGTCCGCCCCCGGCGACAGCGACCAGAGCCGGTCGAGTTGCGCCTGAACGGCGGGGTTCTGGGATCGGGCATGATCGGGCATCGGCCGGTCTCGTGAAGGGAATGAAAAAGAGGCGGACCTCTCGGCCCGCCCCTCTAATGGCGCCGCGGCGAAAAGGCGACGCTTCGCAATCGGGATGTCAGGCGGCCTGACGCGAGGCGGTCAGATAGCCGATGACCGTCGCCAGCCGCTCGCGCAGGTCGTGGCGATGGACGACCATGTCGAGCATGCCGTGATCCAGATAATATTCCGAAGTCTGGAAATCGTCGGGCAGCTTTTCGCGGATCGTGCTCTCGATCACGCGGCGGCCGGTGAACGCCAAAGTCGCCTTGGGCTCGGCGATCTGGACGTCGCCCAGCATCGCATAGGCGGCCATCACACCACCCGAGGTCGGGTCGGTCAGCACGACGATATAGGGCAGGCCCGCATCGTGCAGCATCTGGATGGCGACCGTGGTGCGCGGCATCTGCATCAGGCTGAGGATACCCTCCTGCATCCGCGCGCCGCCCGAGGCGGTGAAGATCACATAGGGGCAGTTGTCGGCGATCGCCGCCTCGACCCCGCGCACGAACGCCTCACCCACGGCCAGGCCCATCGAGCCGCCCATGAAGGCGAAGTCCTGCACGCCGACCACGACCTTGTTACCCAGGATCGTGCCGCGCGCATTGACCAGCGCGTCGGCGTCGCCGTTATTGGCGCGCGCGACCTTCAGGCGGTCGGTATAGCGCTTGGAGTCGCGGAACTTCAGCGGATCCTCGGGTACCTTGGGCGGCGACAGCTCGGCGCAGCTGCCCTCGTCGAACAGGTGCCGGAAACGCGCCTTCGGCCCGATGCGGTCGTGATGATCGCATTTCGGGCAGACGTTCAGATTGTCTTCCAGCTCCTTGGTGAAGACCATCTGCCCGCACCCCTTGCACTTGTGCCAGAGATTGTCGGGCGTCTCCCGCTTGGCGACGAAGGGGATGACGTTGCGGACGCTGTTGAGCCAGCTCATGCGAGTTCCTTGCGCGCGTCGGCGATCGCCGACGACAGAGTTTCAATATAGGCGCGGACCGGGGCGGGCGCCGCCGCGCCATGTTCGCCGACCAGATCCACGATGGCGGAGCCGACGACCACGCCGTCGGCGACCCGGCCGATCGCGGCCGCCTGGTCGGGCGTACGGACGCCGAAACCCACCGCGACCGGCAGGTACGTCGCCGCCTTCAGCCGGGCGACCGCATCCTCGATCGAGGATTGCGCCGCCTGCTGCTGGCCGGTGATGCCCGCGACGGAGACATAATAGAGGAAACCATCGGCACCCGTCAAAATCGTCGGCAACCGCACGGCGTCGCTGGTCGGGGTCGCCAGCCGGATCGAGGCGATGCCCTTGTCCCGCAAGGCGACGCCCAGCGCGTCGTCCTCCTCGGCGGGTACGTCGACGCAGATCACGCCGTCCACGCCTGCGCCAGCTGCGGCCTGCGCGAACCATTCGGGGCCGCGCACCGTCATCGGATTGGCATAGCCCATCAGGACCAGCGGCACCTCGGCATGGCGCGCGCGAAAGGCGCTGGCGATCGCCAGCACGTCGGCAGTGCGGGTGCCTGCCCCCAGGCTGCGGATATTCGCCTTCTGGATCGCGGGGCCGTCGGCCATCGGATCGGTGAAGGGCATGCCCAGCTCGATCAGGTCCGCGCCGCCCTCGACCAGCGCGTCGAGGATCGCGGCGGTGTCGGCGGGGGTGGGATCGCCGGCGGTCACGAAACAGACGAGCGCGGCGCGCCCCGCCGCACCGCAGCGGGCGAAGGTGTCGGCGATCCGGCTCACATCTTGGCTCCCAGCGCTTCGGCCACGGTGAAGATGTCCTTGTCCCCCCGGCCCGAGATATTGACCAGCACGATCTGGTCGCGGTTCATCAGCGGCGCACGGCGGATCAGACCGACCAGCGCGTGGCTGCATTCCAGTGCGGGGATGATCCCCTCGACCTTGCAGCACAGCTGGAACGCGTCGAGCGCCTCGGTGTCGGTCACGCCCTCATAGACGACCCGGCCCGTGTCGTTCAGCCAGCTATGCTCGGGCCCGATACCCGGATAGTCGAGCCCGGCCGAGATCGAATGCGCCTCGGCGATCTGGCCGTCCTCGTCCTGCAGCAGATAGGTCTTGTTGCCGTGCAGGATACCCGGCTTGCCGCCGGTCAGGCTGGCAGCGTGCTGGGTGGTGTTCAGGCCGTGTCCGGCCGCCTCGATGCCCAGCATCGCGACCTCGGGATCGTCGAGGAAGGGGTGGAACAGGCCGATGGCGTTCGACCCGCCGCCGACCGCGGCGATCAGCAGGTCGGGCAGCCGTCCTTCGGCTTCGAGAATCTGCGCCTTCGACTCGGTGCCGATCACCGCCTGGAAGTCGCGGACCATCTCCGGATAGGGATGCGGCCCTGCGGCGGTGCCGATGATGTAGAAGGTGTCGTGGACATTGGCGACCCAGTCGCGCAGCGCCTCGTTCATTGCGTCCTTCAGCGTCTGCGCACCCGAGGTCACCGGGCGGACCTCGGCGCCGAGCAGCTTCATGCGGAAGACGTTGGGTGCCTGACGCTCGATATCGCGCGCGCCCATGAAGATGGTGCAGGGTAGGCCGAAGCGCGCCGCCACCGTGGCGGTCGCCACGCCATGCTGCCCCGCGCCCGTCTCGGCGATGATCCGCGTCTTGCCCATGCGCTTGGCGAGCAGGATCTGGCCGATGCAGTTGTTGATCTTGTGCGCGCCGGTGTGGTTCAGTTCCTCGCGCTTGAAATAGACCTTCGGCCCCTTGCCCTCGGGCGCGCTGGCGCGCAGCGTCTCGGTCATGCGCTCGGCATAGTACATCGGGCTGGGGCGACCGACATAATGGGTCATCAGGTCGTCGAACTCGGCCTTGAAGGCCGGGTCGACCTGCGCCGCGCGATATTCGCGTTCCAGGTCGAGGATCAGCGGCATCAGCGTCTCGGCGACATAGCGCCCGCCGAAATCACCGAAATGGCCGCGCTCGTCGGGCTGCGCACGGAAGGAATTGGGGGCGTTCATCTCGTTTCCCTTGGGCGTTTGCAAAGGCGACCCCTGCAAACGATCCTGTCACTGATTTGTCGCAACGGCTTTAAGGAACGTCGCGATCTTGTCCATATCCTTGACGCCGGGCGCGCTCTCGACGCCGGAGGATATATCGACCAGCGGCGCGCCGGTCCGGCGGATAGCCTCGCCCACATTGTCCGCGTCCAGCCCGCCCGACAGTGCCCAGCGGAGCGGATGGCGCACCCCGTCGAGCAGGCTCCAGTCGAAGCGCAGCCCCATGCCGCCCGGTAGCGATGCGTCGTCAGGCGTCTTGGCATCGTACAGGATACGCGTGGCCGCTCCGGCATAGTCGCGGACCTTGTCGACATCGGCGCGAACCTTGATGGCAACCGCGGCCCAGACCTCGCGGTCGAATTTCGACCGGATCGCCGCCACCCGCGCGGGGGCGGTGCGGTGAAGCTGGATCGCGTCGAGCATTCCGGCGCGCACCGCGGCCTCCAGCAGTTGGTCGTCGGGATCGACAAAGACGCCGACACGCTGGACATGGCCCGGGACCCGCCCCGCCAGTCCCGCCGCGACGTCGAAGGTCAGGTGGCGCGGAGAAGCGGGAAAGAACACGAAGCCGACATGGCTCGCCCCGCCGCCCAGCGCGGCGTCGAGCGTGGCGGGGGTCGTCAGTCCGCAGATCTTGGCAGTGGTCGTCATGGCCAGCTCCGAAAAGAGAGGACTGTCGCGAATATCGTCAAAGCGTCGCGGCGATCGCCCGCGCGGCGGCGTCGGGGTCTTCGGCCTGGGTGATCGGGCGGCCGATGACCAGGATCGAGGCCCCCGCGTCCAGCGCGGCGCGCGGGGTCACCACGCGCTTCTGGTCGCCGACGGGACCATCCGCCGGACGGACGCCCGGCACCACGAAGAAGCCCTTGGGCCAGGCCTTACGCACCGCCGCGACCTCGGCACCCGAACAGACGATGCCGTCCACCCCGGACTCGGCGGCCAGATCGGCGAGGCGCCGGACATGATCGGCGGGCGAGCCAGTGACGCCGGTATCCGACAGGTCATTGGCGTCGAGGCTGGTCAGCATCGTCACCGCCACCACCTTGGTGCCGGTCGGTGCGGCGGCCTTGGCATCCTCCAGCATCGCGCGGCCGCCGCTGGCATGGACGGTCAGGATCGCCGGGGCGAGCGGCCCCAGCGACTGGACCGCCTTGGCGACGGTGTTGGGAATGTCGTGCAGCTTCAGGTCGAGGAAGATGGGCAGCCCGATATGCGCCATCTCGCGCACGCCCCCCGCGCCGTGCGCGCAGAAGAATTCCAGCCCCAGCTTCAGCCCGCCGACATGGTGGCGGACCTTGTTCGCCAGCGCCTGGGCACGGGCGAGGTCAGGGGTGTCGATCGCGACGAAGATGCGGTTGCTCATAAAGGGATCAGACCATGGGCTGGGGGGTGGCGATGGGCTGGGCGGCGACCGGGCCGGTGGCGGCATAGGCGTCGGTCTCCGCCGAGACGGCGGCCAGCGAACGCTCGGCCGCGCTCAGCCGCTGGCGAAGACGCCAGCGTGCCGCATGCTGCCAGATCAGCGTCGGGACCAGCCCCATCAGGAAGGTCAGGAACAGGAGAAGCGGCAGGTTGACGTCGGCCACCAGCCCGCCGACCAGCCGGATCGGCACAGTCGTCCAGTTCCCGATCGTGAAGGCCGCGGCCAGAAAGGCCAGCAGGCACCAGAACAGCATTTTCAGGAACTGCATGCGCTTCTCCGCGTCATTCTCTCGTCCGAACGCCGTACAGGCACCGGACATCGCTTGGCGAGGCGGGTCTAGCGGCGTTGGTCCGGCATGACCAGCCTGTCAGCCTATCTCCTGGCGAAGCGAGGCGATCAGCGGGGCGATCGCGGTCAGCCGTGCCTCCTCCTCGTCCAGGATCGCCAGAAAGGCACGGCGCTTGAACGCGGCGACGCGGCCCGGCTTCAGCCGGATGGTGGGGGGCAGGGTGGAGATGGCGATGTCGATCATCCGCTCCGCCCCGTGCAGACGACCCCACAGATAGTCGTTTTCGCGGTAGCTGCGGCTGAAGAACGCGCCGAAGGTCAGGAACTGGATCCCCTTCAACGTCGCCTCCGCGCCGCCCGAGCGGATCGCGGTGGCATCGTCGGGGGCGATGCGATCGACCTTGATCGGATCGAACTCGTCCAGCCCCTCGCCCTGGAGCAGCGGCAGGGTCGCCACGTCGAAATAGGGAAAGCCCAGATAGGTCAGCAGCAGCGTCCGTCGAGCGACCCGGGGCAGCCCGGCAAAGGCGGCCGCCAGCCGTGCATCGGCCTCGCCATCCAGCCGGATCAGGTCGAACCGCGCCGCGATCCGGTCGAGCAGCGCCGCGCCATCGTCGGGCATGTTGCGGAGATCGTCCGCCCCTATCGCATCCGCGCTGCCATGCTGACGTTCCAGATAGTCGGCAAGCGAGTCGTAGATCGCGTCGCGCACCGGGGCGAGTTCGGCCTCGCTGTGATCCGCCTCCAACTCGGTCAGCCGCCGCGCCAGCAGGCGCAGCCGCCGGATGCGATAGCCCAGGTCGAAGACGCGCAGGAAGGTCTTGGCGCCGTTGCTCGGGCCGCCGGTGAAGGAGATGGCATCGCCCTCGACGCTGCGCGCCGCGATTGTCCGCTCGACCGTCGCGCGCAGCCGGATACGCCGTTGCGGCCCTTCGTCGCCAATGGCGTCGGACAGCAGCGTTGTCAGCGCGTCGATGACGTTGGCGACCTTCAGATGCCCATAGGCGGCATAGCTGAACCCGGCCTTTGCGGCGGCGGCCGCCTGGGCGCGGACACGCCAGGACGCCAGCCGTGCGGCGGTGGGACGGTCGAGGAAGAAGGTGCCGCCGAACAGCTGCTCGATCTCCAGCTCCACCTCTTCACGGATCGCGGCGACGATCGCCTGCATCCGGTCGATCCGCCCCGAACGGGCGGCGATCGCCTCCAGATTGTCGCGGATGGGCTGTTGTCGGGGAAGTTCGCTGATCGCGCCGATGATCGTCTGGAAGAAGCCGGGATGGCCGCCGCCGCCGGGCAGGCGGAAATGCATGCCCGGAAAGGGATCGATATAGACGAAGCGGCGATCCACCTGCCGCCGGGCCGGTCGACGACCCAGCGCATCGATGGCGGGACGGAAGGGCGCGTTGACCAGCACCGAGCCGTCGATCAGCACCGCCTTGTCCGCCGCCCCCGCCGCATGATGGCGCGGCAGGACTCGGCGCAGGAAGGTGTCGCGGCTGTCCCAGCTCTGATCGCGGCTTTCGAGCACCCGGTCCAGCTCGCCGACCGTGAAGGGGGGGAATGCGCCGGGAAAGCTCGACGTCGCGCGCGCGGCGAAGACCAGTTCCGGAATGGCGGCCAACCTGCCGCCGCCGCTGTCGGTGAAATCGACCACCATGCGATGTTCGGTCTCCACCACCTCGCCCGGCGAATGGAGCCGCAGCCGCTGGGGCTGGCCGGTGAAATCGGTGACGGTGACGAACAGGTCGAGCGGCTGGCCCGGGGGAAGCAGGCGCTTGCCCGCCGGGGCCGCCGCCATCCGGTCGAACGCATCGAGCAGCCGGGCGGTGAAGGCATCGGCGGCGAAGGGCGGCTCGAACCAGCGCGAACGGATGAGATGCCCGACCTTGCGTCGCACCTCCTCGCGCGTTTCCTCGTCCAGCAGGTCGAGCTTCTCGCCGCTGCGGCCCGCCGCCATCCATGCGATCGGCATCGCCCACATCTTGGAAAAGCGCGAGGTCGGCGCCGCCTCGGGCGCGATCAGCGATTCGATGTCCGCCGCCTCCAGCCAGAGGTCGGTCAGCGGATCGAGCGACTGGCCGGTCGCCAGCGCCTGGCCCAGGAAGATGCCGTTGATCCCTCCCGCGCTTGCCCCCGCGATGATGTCGGCCAGGATACGCACCCGCACGCCGCCGCGCGCCGCCATTTCGTCCAGCAGATCGTGATAGACCGCATCGACCGCCGAGGCGGGGGCGTCGCCTTCGTGCGAGGCGCGGCTGGCGCGCACCACCCGCCAGATTTCCTTGGTGATGCCGTGCATATAGACGGCCAGGCTGATCCCGCCATAGCAGACCAGCGCCAGCCGCAACTCCTTCTCGCGCATCAATGCCGTCCGATCATCGCCCAGATGGGCAGATGATCCGATGCCTTGCGCGAGGTGGCCGTGGCATGAACGCCGCATTCGGCGATGCGCAATTCGGGCGATACCATGATCCGGTCCAGCCGCCCGATCGGTCGCCGGGCATGAAAGCTCGGCCCCGTCTCGGCCAGGGTGAAGTCCCGCGTAAAGTCGCGCAGGCAGCCGGCGGCGCGCGTCCACTCGTTCAGGTCGCCCATCATCACCGTGGGATGGCGATCGATGCAGCTCGTCAGATGCGAGATGATGGCCGCCGCCTGCCGCCGCCGCCACAGCCCCGACAGGTCGAGATGCATCCCCACCACCCGCAACACCCCCGCCGTCGTGCGCAGATCGGCCATGACGGCGCCGCGCGGCTCCAGCGAGGGGAGGTGGATCGCCTCGAAATCCAGGATCTCGGTCGACTTGCGCACCAAGATCGTATTGCCGTGCCAGCCGAGCGAGCGCGCCTTCATGCCATAGACGATGGGCTTCCACGCGCTATGCTCGTCGAGCAGATGGAGCGGGATCACGCCCTCGCGCTCTCCGAAGCGACGGTCGGCTTCCTGCAACGCGATGATGTCGGCATCGACCTCGCGCAACACGTCGAGGATACGGTCGGGATTGCGGCGGCGGTCGGCGCCGATCCCCTTGCGGATATTGTAGCTCGCGACCTTGATCATTTCGCGACTGAAACGCCGCGCGGGGCGTTTGGTGCCACCCATGGTCTGGGATGTGGTGCCGGATGAGGGGATCGAACCCCCGACCTTCGGTTTACAAAACCGCTGCACTACCGCTGTGCTAATCCGGCGTTGCCGATCCCCCTAGCGTCAAGCGACGCCAAAGGTCCAGCCCTCCGTTTGCGCGATCTGCGGGGTAAGACCCGCCGGGTGCCATAAGTCGGGTCGCGCTGCGACCTTGCGCAGCCACGCGGCGGTCAGGATCGCGTCGGTGCTGTGGTCGTCATAGACGGCCAGGGGATCATGGGCCCGGCTGCCCAGATGCAGGAGTGCCGCATCCAATGTCTCGGCGCTCCGCATCTTGCTGCGCCCACGGGGCCGCCCGGCGTCGCGCGCGGCGATCGTGGTATAGATTTCCACCACCGTCATGCCGGCGGGCGGCATGGGATCGAACGGCCAGATGGCGACCTGTCCGTCCAGTCGATGCAGCAGGCGCATGCCCGAAAAGCTGGCCTTGGCGACCTGCGACGCGCCGATCGCGTCATAGACGGTCGAGGGTTTGCGGGTGCCGTCGACCGCGACCTCGCAGCGGCGCCAGTGGAGGAAATCCGCCTTTCGCCCATCGGCGGCACCGAGATAGAAATGCCGCCCCCGCCGCGCCTCCAGGAAGCTGCGCGCGCCCAGATCGGGATCGTCGCAGCTCCGCTCGACATGGGCCCCAGAGCGCGCGGGCGTCCGGCGTGGCGGGATCGCCGGGAAGATGCGCGCCCCGCTCGACAAAGGGGGCGGAGAAGCTGAAGTCGAAACCGACCAGCAGCGGTTCATGCCGCCGGGCGATCAGCCATGCCGCAATGCCCTCCCGCGACCAGGCCCGTCCCGGCGGCGCGACGATGCGGGGCGCGGCGTCGCCACGACCACAGCGGGCCATCCGGATGCCGGAATGCGCCGTGCCATGCGCACCCGACCAGTCGATCGCGACGAATTCCGCAAATCGATCAGCCTTCATCGCCGCCGCCCTGGAGCACGCGCCGCCGCTCGTCCCACCAGGCCATGCGTTCGGCAATCCGCTTCTCCAGGCCACGGCCGGATGGTTCGTAGAAGGGCTGGGGCGGCAGTTCGTCGGGCCAGTAATTCGCCCCCGAAAAGCCGCCATCGGCGTCATGGTCATATTGATAGCCCGCGCCATATCCGATCTGCTTCATCAGCTTGGTGGGCGCGTTCAGGATATTGGCGGGCGGCATCAGCGATCCCGTCTCCTTCGCGGTCCGCCAAGCCTGTTTCTGCGCCTTGTAGGCCGCATTGGATTTGGGCGCGGTCGCGCAATAGAGACAGGCCTGCACGATCGCCAGCTCGCCCTCCGGCGAGCCCAGAAACTCATAGGCATCCTTGGCCGCCAGGCACTGGCTCAGCGCCTGCGGGTCGGCCAGGCCAATATCCTCGATCGCGGCACGGGTCAGCCGACGGAGCACGTAGAGCGGCTCCTCTCCGGCGGTCAGCATTCGGGCGAGATAATAGAGCGCCGCCTGCGGGTCCGACCCTCGGATCGATTTGTGCAGCGCGGAGATCAGGTTGTAATGCCCCTCGCGATCCTTGTCATAGACGGCCACGCGGCGCTGGAGAAAGGATGACAACCCGGCGGCGTCGAGCGGCTCCGGGAGGTCGACCGAGAACAGCGTCTCCGCTTGGTTCAGCAGGAAGCGGCCATCGCCATCGGCACTGGCGATCAGCGCCTCGCGCGCGCCGTCCAGCAGGGGCAGGGGGCGCTCCATCACCGCCTCGGCTCGCTCCAGCAGTTGTTCGAGCGCGGATTGTCCCAGCCGGTGGAGGATCAGCACCTGTGCCCGGCTGAGCAGCGCGGCGTTGAGTTCGAAGGAGGGGTTCTCGGTGGTCGCGCCGACCAGCGTGACCGTGCCGTCCTCGACAAAGGGCAGGAAGCCGTCCTGCTGCGCGCGGTTGAAGCGGTGGATCTCGTCCACGAACAACAAGGTGCGCTGCCCCATCCGGGCATGCTCGCGCGCCTCGGCAAATACCTTCTTGAGATCGGCCACGCCGGAAAAGACCGCTGAGATCGCAGCGTAGCGCAGGTTCACCGCCGCGGCGAGCAGGCGTGCGATCGTCGTCTTGCCCGTGCCCGGCGGTCCCCAGAGGATCATCGAGGACAACCGCCCCGCAGCGACCATCCGTCCGATCGCCCCGCCGGGGCCGGTCAGATGATCCTGCCCCACGACATCCTCCAACCGCTCCGGGCGAAGACGGTCGGCGAGCGGCGCGTTCGTCGGAGGCGGGGCGGGAGAGGGGGCGGGGTCCATGCCCGCGAACAGATCGGCCATGCCTCCATGTAGGAAATGGGAATGGGATCGTCACCTCTCCGTGAAGATATATCGAAGAGCATCTTGACGCTTCCGATCAAAGATATATCTTGATGCTATCGAAACAAGGAAGACTTATGCGACACCATCATCATAGGGGCGAGCATGGCGATGGCCACTCGCGCGGCCGGTGGCATTTCGGGCCGCCCGATCGGGAAGGCATGTTCCGGGGGCCGCGCGGCGGCGACTGGTTCATGGGGGGCGAGCGTCCCGGCGGCGGGCGTCGCCCGCGCATGTTCGATGGCAGCGAACTCCGCCTCGTCCTTCTCAGGTTGATCGCGGATGAACCGCGCCACGGCTATGATCTGATCCGCGCGATCGAGGCGCTGACCGGCGGCGCCTATGCCCCCAGGCCCGGGCGTCATCTATCCGACAATCACGCTGCTCGACGAAATGGGCTTCATCGAGGAACAACAGTCCCAGGGTGCCAAGAAGCGCTTCGCCGCCACCGATACGGGGCTTGCGCATCTTGCCGAACATGCCGAACAGGTCGAGGCGCTGATCGCCCGGCTGAGCGCGCTCGGCAAACATCGCGAGCGGGTCGACTCGGCACCGATCCGGCGGGCGATGGGCAATCTGCGCGTCGCGCTGGGCGAGCGGTTCGGGCGCGGCGACGTTTCGCAGGACATGCTGCACCAGGTGACCGCCATGATCGACGAACTGGCCCAGAAAGTGGAGCGACTGAAATGACCATCTCCGTCACCCGCGTACCGACCCTGTCGGCCAGCCGCTATCTCCAGCAGCTCGCCAAGCATTGGAGCCACAAGATGGAGGTCGTCTTCACCCCGGAAGAGGGCACCATCACCTTTCCCAACGGCTCGCGACTGGAGATGCGCGCGGCCAGCGAGACGCTCGACATCGTGCTGCACGTGCCCGAAGACGGCGACACGGCCCGGATGCGCGAAGTGGTGTCGAGCCATCTCGACCGTTTCGCCTTTCGCGAGGCGCCGCTGACCTTCGACTGGCGCGACGGCTGAGCGTCAGACCCGCTCGGCGAACAGCAGGCGATAGGCGTCGATCACCGCCTCGTTCACCTTGTCCCACCGGTAATCGGCTACGCGGGCCTGGCCCGCCTCGCTGTACCGGCGGCGCAGGTCGGGATCGGTGGCGATCCGCTCCAGCGCGTCGGCATAGCCGTTGATGTCGCGCGCGCCGACCAGATGGCCGGTCTCGCCCTCGACCACCAGGTCCATCGCCCCGGTGGCATTGGCCGCCACCACCGGCACGCCCGCCGCCATTGCCTCGGTCGTGACGTTGCCGAAGGTCTCGGTCACGCTGGGGTTGAAGAAGATATCCATCGACGCGACGGCCCGGCCCAGATCGTCTCCGGTCTGATAGCCTGCGAAGATCGCATCGGGTGTCGCCTTGGCGAACCAGTCCTGTGCGGGGCCCTTGCCCACGACCAGCACCTTGTGCGGGACGCCCCGGCGGCGTAACTCGGCAAGCGCCTCGGCAAAGACGTCGAGGCCCTTTTCCTTGACCAGTCGACCCAGGAAGCCGATCGCCACCTCGTCGTCGCCGATGCCCAGCGAACGCCGCCATTCCAGGCTGCGGCGCGAAGGGCGAAAACGGTCGTGATCGATCCCGCGCGACCAGATGCTCATCGGCGGCGTCACGCCCCACCTGCGCAGCAGGGCCACCATGCTAGGGCTGGGGGCAACGATGCGGTCGAATTTGTTGTAGAATCGGGTGAGCAACCGGATGATCGCCGGTTCCAGAAAGCCGAGGCCGTAATAGGCCGGATAGGTCTCGAACCGGGTGTGCACCGATGCGAGCGAGGCGACCCCCTTGTCCCGTGCCCAGCGCACCGCCGCATGACCCAGAAATTCGGGGGCGGAGACATGGACGATATTGGGCGCGAACGCCTCCAGGTCGGCGCGCACGCTGGCGGGCAGGCCGCGCGCCAGTTTATAGTCGGCACGCAGCGGCATCGGGATCGACGGCACGTCGACCAGATCGCCCACCGGCGGGAAGGCCGGGGTCGAAGAGGTCGGCGAATAGACGCGCACCGCGACTCCGCGCGCGAGCAGATGGCCGACGAGCAGGTTCAGGCTCTGGTTCGCGCCGTCGCGCGTGTAATTATAGTTGCCGCTGAACAGGGCGACACGAAACTGATCTGGGGTCATGGAATCCTGCCCATAGCCGGGTGACGCCCGGATGACCACTCCCGCGCACATGCTGCACTCTGTTCCATTTACGTTCCGCCGGCGCTACATGGGCGTCATGGCCAAGATCCAGAAGCGTTATGTCTGCCAATCCTGCGGATCGGTATCCTCCCGCTGGCAGGGGCAATGCCCCGATTGTTCCGAATGGAACACCATGTTGGAGGAAGCACCGGTCCAGATGACCCCTTTTGCCGCCAAGCATAATTTGCAGGGCGGCGGACGCGCGATCCAACTCGTCGGGCTGGATGCCGATATTCCGCTGCCCGACCGGATGGCGACCGGCATCGCCGAACTCGACCGGGCGCTCGGCGGCGGCTTTGTCGAGGGGTCGGCGACGCTGATCGGCGGCGATCCGGGGATCGGCAAGTCGACGCTGCTGCTTCAGGCGGCGGCGAAGCTGGCGATGGCGGGGCGGCCGGTCGCCTATGTGTCGGGCGAAGAGGCGGCGGATCAGGTCCGGCTGCGGGCGCGGCGGCTGGGGCTGGGGCAGGCGCCCGTCCGGCTGGCGGCGGCGACCTCGGTACGCGACATCCTGACCACGCTGTCGATCGGCACGCCGCCCGCGCTCCTCATCATCGACTCGATCCAGACCATGCATTCCGACCTGATCGAAGGCGCGCCGGGCACGGTCAGCCAAGTCCGCGCCTCGGGCCAGGAACTGATCCGCTTCGCCAAGGAGCGCGGCACCGCCGTCGTGCTTGTCGGGCATGTCACCAAGGACGGATCGATCGCGGGTCCGCGCGTGCTCGAACATATGGTCGACACCGTGCTGGCCTTTGAGGGCGAGCGGAGCCACCAATATCGCATCCTGCGCGCGATCAAGAACCGCTTCGGCGGCACCGACGAGATCGGCGTCTTTTCCATGCAGACCGAGGGGCTAGCCGAGGTCGGCAATCCCTCCTCGCTGTTCCTGACCAATCGCGAGGAGGGGATGACCGGCGCGACCGTCTTCCCCGCCCTGGAAGGGACGCGGCCCGTGCTGGTCGAGATCCAGGCCTTGACCGTCCGCCTGGCCTCGGGCGCGACGCCGCGCCGGGCGGTCGTGGGATGGGACTCCGGGCGGCTGGCGATGATCCTGGCGGTGCTGGAGGCGCGGTGCGGGCTCAGCTTCTCCTCGGCCGAGGTCTATCTCAACATCGCCGGGGGATACCGCGTGCAGGACCCCGCCGCCGACCTGGCGGTCGCCGCCGCACTCATTTCGGCGCTGTCGGAGCGTCCGGTGCCCTCGACCGCGATCGTGTTCGGCGAGATCGCGCTGTCGGGCGAAATCCGTTCGGTCGCGCATGGTCCGCTGCGGTTGAAGGAGGCGGGCAAGCTGGGCTTCGAAAAGGCCATGCTCCCACGTACGATGGCCGGGGACGAGGGCGGATTGGCGATGACCGGCTTTCGAACCTTGGCCGAGTTCGTTGACCATATGCTGGGCCGGGGGTAGCGAGGGGAGGTGTCGCCCTGCCTGTCCCCGCCAGCCGGGCGGACATGGCATTCCCGCCGGGCGCATGACGGATGGGTTGAAGAGTTGGACACCAGGCGTTGACGGCCCTTGATATTCTTGTCCTGATCGCGGTGTTCGGCGCGGCGATCCAGGGTTTCCTGCGCGGTTTCGTGACCGAGGTGCTGGCGCTCTTCGCCTGGGTCGCGATGGTCGCCGCGTTGAAGCTGTTCCATATTCCGCTGGCCCAGACCCTGACCGGCGTGGTCGGCACCGTGTCGGGCGCGGCGGTGCTGGCCTTCGCGCTGATCGTCGGCGTCACCTATCTTGGCGGGCGGCTGGTCGCGCGGGCGATCGGACAGCGTACGCGGACCTCGGT
Source organism: Sphingomonas sp. SORGH_AS_0870 (assembly GCF_031453175.1). Taxonomy (NCBI): domain Bacteria; kingdom Pseudomonadati; phylum Pseudomonadota; class Alphaproteobacteria; order Sphingomonadales; family Sphingomonadaceae; genus Sphingomonas; species Sphingomonas sp. SORGH_AS_0870. Next base: position 2,552,886 of record NZ_JAVIYW010000002.1, on the reverse strand, counting down.
GCTGGGGCCGGTCGACCGGGCGCTGGGCTTCGGCTTCGGCGCGCTCAAGGGGCTGATCCTGGCGAGCCTCGTCTTCCTGGTCGTCGCGCTGATGGTCGATACGGTCAGCGGCGGTCCCGCCCGGCGACCCGACTGGATGGTCAAGAGCCGGACCTACAAGCTGCTCAACGCCACCAGCGCCGGGATCGCCGATTTCGTCGATCGCCGCCGTCGCGGGCTTCCCGTCTTCGGCGCGCCCACCCCGCCCGCCGCCTCAAATAGCGAGACGCCGTCATGACCGCCCCCCTCTACAATGCCGAGATCCTGCGGCTGACCACCGCCATCCCGCATGACCGCCGCCTGGCCGACCCGATGGCCAGCGTCGAGCGCCGCTCGCCCATTTGCGGCAGCCGGGTGACCGTCGACGTCAATCTGGACGAGGACGGGCGGGTGAGCGAGGTCGGGATGCTGGTCCGTGCCTGCGCGCTGGGTCAGGCATCCTCGGCATTGCTAGCAGGCCATGTCGTGGGGCGCACTCCGTCCGAGCTCACGGCCGCCCGCGACCGCCTGACCGACTGGCTGGCGAGCGGACAGGGGGACGCGCCCGACTGGCCGGGGCTCGACGTCTTTGCCCCCGCCTTGCCCTATACCGCGCGCCACCCCTCGATCCGCCTGGCGTTCGAGGCCGCCGCCGAGGCCGCGCAGGAAGCGGGAGCGCGGCGCTGATGCATGGCGAGGTCTCGCTGATCCGTGACGGCGCGATCCTGTTCGGCTTCGGTCTCGCTTTCGTTCTGATCTTCCGCCGACTGGGGCTTGGCGCGACGCTGGGTTATCTGGTCGCGGGCGCGGTCGTCGGACCGCATGTCCTGGGGCTGGTCGGCGACGCCGAGTCGAAGCTGGGCATTGCCGAGATCGGTATCACGCTTCTCCTGTTCATCGTCGGGCTGGAGCTCAATCCCGCCCGGTTGTGGCGGATGAAGCACGAGATTTTCGGACTGGGGCTGCTCCAGGTCGCCGCCTGCGGGCTGGCGATCAGCGGTATCGTCCTGCTCGCGCATTTCTCGCTGGAGGCGGCGCTGGCGCTGGGCCTGCCGCTCGCCCTGTCATCGACCGCGCAGGTGCTGCCGATGCTCCAGTCCTCGGGGCGGTTGCGGACACCCTTTGGCGAGCGGGCCTTCTCGATCCTGTTGTTCCAGGATCTGTCGATCGTCCCGCTGATCACCATCGTCGCGGCCATGTCGCGCAATCCCGCCGATCACGCCGGGCCGCCGGGCTGGATCCTCGCGCTTGAGACGGTCGGCGCCATCATCGGGCTGATCGTGGCGGGGCGCTTCCTGCTGCGCCCGCTCTTCCGCCTGATCGGCAATATGGGCGAACGCGAAATGTTCGTCTTTGCGGGCCTCTTTACCGTCATCGCTAGCGCGGCGGTGATGGAGATGCTGGGCCTGTCGACCGCCCTGGGCGCCTTTATCGCGGGCGTGATGCTCGCCGACAGCCCGTACCGGCATGAGCTGGAGGCCGATGTCGAACCCTTCCGCTCGATCCTGCTCGGTCTGTTCTTTCTGGCGGTCGGCATGATGCTCGATCTGCCCGCCATCGCCCAGCGGCCCGTGTTCGTCGCGGTCATGGCGCTGGCGCTGATCGCGACGAAGACCGGGGTCATCGCCCTGATCGGGCTGGCGTTCCGGATGAACTGGCGCTCCGCGCTCGCGCTGGGCCTGCTGATGAGCCAGGGCGGCGAGTTCGGCTTCGTGCTGTTCGCCCAGGCCCAGCAGGGCTATCTGATCGCGCCCGAGGCGGCGAGCCTGTTCGGCGCGATCATTACCCTGTCGATGGCGACCACGCCGTTCCTGATGCGCGCGACGCGCAGCATTCGCGAGGAACCGGTAATTACCCGGGGCGGCGAGCGCCAGGGGCCGGTAACCGACGGTGCCAACGCCCTGATCGTCGGTTATGGGCGCTTTGGCCAGACGGTCGCGCAGATGCTGATCGCCAGCGACATTCCCGTCACGCTGATCGACCGCGATATCGAGATGATCGACATCGCCGCCTCGTTCGGCGCCAAGGTCTATTATGGCGACGGCACCCGGCTGGACCTGTTGCGCCAGGCGGGCGCGGCAGAGGCCGAGCTGATCCTGTTCTGCCTCGACGACGACCAGATCACGCTCGATCTGCTGGAAAGCGTCCATGCCGCCTTCCCGAATGCGGCGCTGTTCGTGCGCGCCTATGATCGGCGGGCGGTGCTGCGGCTGAAGGGCGGACCGGCCGCCTATGTGGTCCGCGAGGTGCTGGAGTCCGCAGTCAAGATGGCGCGGCTGGCGCTGGGCAGTCTCGATGTCGGCGAGGCGGAGATCGAACGGGTCGAGGCGATGTACCGCGCGCGCGACAAGGAACGGCTCGCCGCCCAGGCCGAGGCGGGCGATCTGCGCGCGGCGAACGACCGGATCATCACGCAGGACGAACGGAAGGGCTGACCATGGGATTGGTGGCGATATGGGCGACGTTGTCGGGCGCGATCGCGATTGCGGCGGGGGCCTTCGGCGCGCACCGGGCCGAGGGCGCGGCCGTCGAGTGGCTGCGCACCGGCGGTCAGTATCAGCTGATCCATGCCGTCGCCGCCCTGGTCGCCTTGCGCTTCGAGGCGCGCGGGGTGGCATGGGCTTTCGTAATCGGGGCGGCGATCTTTGCCGGTACGCTTTATGCCATGGCCTTTGGCGCGCCGCGCTGGCTGGGGGCGATCACGCCGATCGGGGGAACGGTCCTGATCGTCGGATGGCTCTGGTTCGCCTGGACGTTACGCGGCTGAACGCGGCGGCTTCACCTGCGCGAGGCGATGTTCTAGGGACCAGCCATGGCCGATCCATTCTATATCACCACCGCGATCCACTATCCTAATGGCCGTCCGCATATCGGCCATGCCTATGAGATGGTCGCCGCCGACGTCATCGCCCGCTTTCAGCGTCAGGCGGGGCGCGACGTGCTGTTCCAGACGGGCACCGACGAGCATGGCCTGAAAATGGCACAGGCGGCGCGTGCGCGCGGCATTTCAACGCGCGAGTTCGCGGATGAAATGTCCAGTCATTTCCATGTCATGGCCGATCGTCTTGACATTTCCTATGACCGGTTCATCCGGACCGTCGACGCCGATCACTATGCCGCGAGCCAGGCGATCTGGAAGGCGATGCAGGACAAGGGCGATCTGTATCTCGATCGCTACGAAGGCTGGTATTCGGTTCGCGACGAGGCCTTTTACGACGAGAGCGAACTGACCGTCGGCGAGGACGGGACCAAGCTGTCGCCGCAGGGCACGCCGGTGGAATGGACGGCGGAGGAGACCTGGTTCTTCCGTCTGTCCAAATATCAGCAGCCGCTGCTCGACCTGTATCGCAACAATCCGGATTTCATCCGCCCCGAAAGCCGTCGGAACGAGGTGATGCGCTTCGTCGAGGGCGGGCTGTCCGACCTGTCGGTCTCGCGCACCAGCTTCGACTGGGGGGTGCCGGTGCCCGACAGCCCCGGCCACGTCATGTATGTCTGGGTCGACGCGCTGACCAATTACCTGACCGGCACCGGCTATCCCGACAAGGACAGCGAACTGGCGCGTTTCTGGCCTGCCAATCTTCACCTGATCGGCAAGGACATCGTGCGGTTCCACACCGTCTATTGGCCAGCCTTCCTGATGTCGGCGGACCTGCCGCTGCCGCAATCGGTCTTCGGCCATGGCTTCCTGCTCCACCGGGGCGAGAAGATGTCGAAGTCGGTCGGCAACGTGGTCGATCCGATGGGCCTGGCCGATGCCTTCGGCGTCGATGCGCTGCGATATTTCTTCCTGCGCGAAGTCAGTTTTGGGCAGGACGGTTCCTATTCGGCCGAGGCGATCGTGACCCGCGTCAACGCGGAGCTGGCCAACAGCTTCGGCAATCTGGCGCAGCGCACCCTGTCGTTCATCGCCAAGAATTTGGGTGGCGCCTTGCCCGAGGTGGGGCGGAGCGATCCGGCCGATGCCGTCTTGCTGGAAGAGGTGGTCGTCGCCTGCGCCGCGCTGAAGACCGCATTCGGCGATCTGGCGCTCAGCCAGGGGATCGAGGCGTGGATGCGCGGCGTCTATGCCTGCAACCAGTATATCGACGTGCAGGCGCCCTGGTCGTTGCGCAAGACCGATCCGGAGCGGATGCACGCCGTGCTGGGCACGCTGGTCCGCGCGATCCGGATGCTGGCGATCGCCATCCTGCCCGTCACGCCGCGCGGGGCGGGGCTGGTGCTCGATACGCTGGGCGCGGACGAGCGCGATCATGCCGCGATCGACGATGACGGGTGGTATGCCCGCCGTGCCGCCAATGGCGTGCCGCTGTCCCCGCCGTCCCCGGCCTTTCCGCGACTGGAAATCCCGGCCGAGGCGGACGCCTGATGCTTGCCGACAGCCATTGCCACCTCAACTATAAGGGGCTGGCGGAGGATCAGGCGGTACTGGCGCGCGCACGCGACCGCGGCGTGACCGCGATGCTCAACATCTCCACGCGGGAGAACGAATGGGATGCCGTCATCGCCACTGCCGAGCGCGAGCCCGACGTCTGGGCGACGGTCGGCATCCATCCGCACGAGGCCGATGCGCATCCTCATATCGATACCGCCAAGCTGATCGAGCGGGCGGCGCATCCGCGCGTCGTCGGCATCGGCGAAAGCGGGCTGGACTATTTCTACGACCATAGCGACCGCGCGCGCCAGCAGGCGAGCTTTCGCGCGCATATCGCCGCCTGTCGCGAAACCGGCCTGCCGCTTGTCGTCCACACCCGCGAAGCAGAGGACGACACCGCCGAAATCCTGGCCGACGAGATGGGGAAGGGGGCCTATCCCGGGGTAATCCACTGCTTCACGGCGAGTGGAGATTTTGCCGACAGGGCATTGGCATTGGGCTTTTATATCTCGATCTCGGGCATCGTAACCTTCAAGAATGCCAAGGATCTGCAACAGACGGCTGCGCGGCTGCCGCTCGACCGTCTGCTGATCGAGACGGACGCGCCCTTCCTGGCGCCGGTACCGCATCGGGGCAAGACGGGGGAGCCGTCCTTCGTCGCCGACACCGCGCAATTCCTGGCCGATCTGCGCGGGGAATCCTTCGAGGATCTGACCCGCGCCACCGCCGAGAATTTTCATCGTCTGTTTTCGAAGACACGCGCATGAAGCTTCGCATCCTGGGGTGCGGGACATCGTCGGGCGTGCCCCGGATCGGCAACGACTGGGGCGCATGCGATCCGACCGAGCCGCGCAACCGGCGGATGCGTATGGCCGCGCTGGTCGAGCATGGCGATACCCGCATCCTGATCGATACTGGCCCCGACATGCGCGAGCAGTTGCTGGCCGCGAATGTCGCCACGGTCGATGCGGTCCTGTGGACCCACGACCATGCCGATCATTGCCATGGTATCGATGACCTTCGGCAAATCTTCCATGCCCTGGGCGAGCCGGTGAGCGGCTATGCCCGGCCAGCAACTGCCGCATCGCTCGAAAACCGCTTCGGCTATGTCTTTCACGGCAAGACCGGCTATCCTCCGACCGCGACCATGACCGAGCTGGGCGACAGTCTGACGATCGGCGACATTCATATCCGCACCGTGGATCAGCCGCACGGGCGGACCCGTTCGGCGGGTTTCCGCTTCGAATGCGATGGCAACAGCATCGGCTATGCCACGGATTTCCATGAACTGACGCCGGAAATGGCCGCGCTTTACCGTGATCTAGATATTTGGATCGTCGATGCGCTGCGCCGTCATCCGCATCCCGCGCATGCTGACCTGCCATCGGTGCTGGACTGGATCGCGATGCTGCGGCCAAGGCGGAGCGTGCTGATCCATATGGATCAGTCGATGGATTATGCGACCTTGCGCCGTGAACTGCCCGACGGGGTGGAGCCCGCCTATGACGGCATGGACCTGATCCCGTGACCGCCGATCGGGCCGCGGACCTCGTCTATTTTAGCCTGATCCTGCTCCTCGCGCTCAGTGCCTTGGCCGCGCGGCGCATTCCGCTGCGCCAAACCTTGCAAATGGCTCTGGCCTGGATCGGCATTTTCGGGATCGGCTTTCTGATCCTGGCTCAGCGCGACCGTTTGGCCGCCCTTTGGCCGGGCGCTGCGGCACCACAAGCCTCGGTGCATATTCCCATCGCGAAGGACGGTCATTTCTGGGTCATGGCGCGCATCAACGGCGTTCCGCGTCGCATGCTTGTCGACAGCGGCGCGACGACGACGGCGCTATCGGTCGCGACCGCCAAGGCGGCGGGGCTCGACCTGGACGAGAGCCCGTTTCCGCGGATAATCGATACCGCCAATGGCACGATCACCGCTGACCATACGACGATCCGGGAGCTGGAGATCGGGGCGATTGCGCTGGATGATGTCGGTGCGGTCGTTTCGCCAGCCTTTGGCGATCAGGACGTGATCGGCATGAACGTCCTGCGGCGTTTGAAGGGGTGGAAAGTCGACAGGGGGACCTTGGTACTCAACCCGCAAGACCGACCTGTTTTTACATAATACATATTATCATACGTGAGGATCTATGGCTGTCGAACGGCTGCTGACTATTATGAAACGCCTGCGCGATCCCCAGTCCGGTTGCGAATGGGACGTGGCGCAGAGTTTTGAAAGTATCGCTCCCTATACGATCGAGGAAGCGCATGAAGTCGCCGATGCGATCGCCCGTGGCGACATGGCCGAGCTCAAGGACGAACTGGGCGACCTGCTGCTCCAGGTCGTGTTTCATGCGCAGATCGCGCAGGATCGGGGGCATTTCACCTTTGCCGATGTCGTGGCCGCGATCAGCGACAAGATGGAGCGGCGTCATCCCCATATCTTCGGCAACGCGGCCTCGGGCGGCCATTACCTGTGGGAGCAGATCAAGGCGGAGGAACGCCGCTCCAGGGCCGCCGAGGGAACGCTGGATGGCGTGGCGCTAGGCCTTCCGGCCCTGATGCGCGCCGAGAAATTGCAGAATCGTGCGGCGCGGGTCGGCTTCGACTGGCCGGATGCCGAGGGTCCGCGCGCCAAGATCGACGAAGAGCTTCAGGAAATTGCCGAAGCTACGCCCGACACGCTGGAAGAGGAATTTGGCGACCTGCTGTTCGCCGTCGTTAACTGGGCGCGCCACCATGGCGTCGATCCCGAAGCCGCCCTTCGCGCCGGCAACCGCAAGTTCGAGCGCCGCTTCCGTGCCATGGAGGCCGAGGCAGGCGATGATTTCGCTGCACTCGACCTCGCAGGCAAGGAAGCCCTTTGGCAGAGGGTCAAGGAACGCGGCGGGTAAAGCGGTCGTAATCCGCCTCCGACAACCGCACGTCGTAAACGGCTTCGTCGTCCTCGATCGTCTGATCCAGCACCTCGCCATGCGCGTGCAGCCAGGCGGCCCCCGCCCCGTCGCCCGCGTCCAGCGTGACGCGGTAGCGGCGGTGGCCGGAGGTCAGAGCCGCCGCGACCTGCCCGATCAGGTCATCGACCCCCTCGCCCGTCATCGCCGACAAGGCGACGATATTCGGCCGTCGCGCGGCCTCGGTCAGCAGGTCTTCACGCAGATCGCCCTCGACCAGATCGACCTTGTTCCACGCCTCGAACCGGGGCGTTTCGGGATCGACGCCGATCTCGGTCAGCACCGCCTCGACATCGGCGCGCTGCGCTTCGGTATCGGGATGCGCGATGTCGCGGACATGGATCAGCAGGTCGGCCGACACCACTTCCTCCAGCGTCGCCTTGAATGCGGCCACCAACTGGGTCGGCAGATCGGATACGAAACCCACCGTGTCGGACAGGATCGCCTTGTCGATGCCGGGCAACTGGATCTGGCGCAAGGTCGGATCTAGCGTGGCGAAGAGCAGATCCTTCGCCATGACATGAGCGCCGGTCAGCCGATTGAAAAGCGTCGATTTTCCGGCATTGGTATACCCGACCAGCGCGATCACCGGCCAGGGCGCGCGCTGGCGTCGGTCGCGGTGGAGCCCACGCGTCCGACTGACCTGATCGAGTTCGCGCCGCAACCGCGCCATGCGATCGCGGATCATCCGCCGATCGGCTTCGATCTGCGTCTCACCGGGGCCGCCAAGAAAGCCGAAGCCGCCGCGCTGACGCTCCAAATGGGTCCAGCTGCGAACCAGCCGCCCCGCCTGATAGTCCAGATGGGCGAGTTCGACCTGCAACCGCCCTTCGGCGGTCGCGGCCCGTTCCCCGAAAATTTCGAGGATCAGGCCGGTGCGGTCGATGACCTTCGCCTCCAGCGCGGTTTCGAGGTTGCGCTGCTGCACAGGCGTCAGCGCGCCGTCGAATACGACAAGCTGCGCGTCCTCCATGCGGACCTGCTGCGCAACCTGCTCGACCTGACCGCTGCCGATCAGGGTGGCGGGTTTCGGTGCCCGAACGCGCAGCGCGATCCGTTCGACCACATCCAGCCCGATCGCCATGGCAAGCCCGGCGGTTTCGTCCAGGCGCGCATCGGCGTCACGGGCGGCATCGCCCTGGTCGGGCAGGACGATGACGGTCCGGGCACCACGCGCGAATTCGCCGCGATCGCGATCGAAACCGGTGCTCAATCCTCGGCCGATCCCGCCTGCTCTTCCGCCAGGTTCAGCGGCCGTGCGGGCTGAATGGTGGAAACCGCATGCTTGTAGACGAGCTGCGCCATGCCCTCACGCTGAAGCAGCATGCAGAACAGGTCGAAACCCGCAATCTGCCCCTGCAGCATCACGCCGTTGATCAGGAACATGGTGACGGGGTCTTCGGACTTGCGCACCGCGTTGAGGAAAATCTCCTGCAAAAGCGGGTTCTTGCGCTGCTGTTCGGTCACGCCGTCGACGATGGCGGCCACGTCCAGCGGGCCCGAGGGCATGATGGTGGAGATGGCATGCTTGTAGATCAGCTGCGACTGACCATCGCGACGCAGCAGCACCGAGAAGTTGTCGAACCACGTCACGATGCCCTGCAGCTTGACGCCCTTGACGAGGAACATGGTGACCGGCGCCTTGGAGCGGCGCAGTGCATTGAGGAAGAGGTCCTGAAGCGAACCCGCTTTGTCGGCCATGGGGAAGCCCTTGTTCTTGGCGGGTCCGTGCCCGCGAATTGCGCCGTTTCCCGGCGTCGGAACCGCGCCCGTGCGCCGGACGCCCCGAGTATCTATGGTTTCGCCGGGCATTCGTCCAGAGGGGGCGGACACCCGGCACCGATCAATCCTCGCGCGTCTCGCTGATCCCGAGCAGCTTCAGCTTGCGATGAAGCGCCGAGCGCTCCATTCCGATGAAGCTGGCGGTGCGCGATATATTGCCCGAGAAGCGCCGGATCTGAACGCGCAGATATTCGCGCTCGAAGCTTTCCCTCGCCTCGCGGAGCGGTGCCCCCATGATGGCGGTGGCGCCCCCGCCCCCCATATCGGCCCCCTCGCCCAGCACTTCGGCGGGCAGCAGGTCGAGGTCGATCCGTGCGAGCCGATCGCCCGGCGCCAGGATGATCGTGCGTTCGACGACGTTGCGCAGCTGGCGGACATTGCCCGGCCAATCATAGGATTGCATGGCGACCATCGCATCGGGTGCGATCTCGGGCGTGCGTACGCGCCGCTCGGATGCGTAATGCGCCATGAAATGCTCGACCAGCGGAGGAATATCCTCACGCCGCTCCGCCAGCGAGGGGATCGTCACCGGCACCACGTTGAGCCGGTAGTAAAGATCTTCGCGGAAACGTCCCTCGGCGATTTCCTGGGTCAGATCGCGCGCGGTGGCGGATACGACGCGGACATCGACCTTGACGACGCGCGTACCGCCGACGCGCGTGAAGCTCTGATCGGTCAGGACACGCAGGATGCGCGCCTGGGTCGCGATCGGCATGTCGGCGATCTCGTCGAGGAACAGCGTGCCGCCATGCGCCTGTTCGAGAAGGCCCGTACGGACGAGGTCACCCCCCTCCTCCACCCCGAACAGCTCCTCCTCGACCCGCTCGGGCGTCATCCGGGCAGCGCTGACCACGACGAAGGGTGCGTCGACGCGGTTGCTCCAGCCATGGAGGAGCCGCGCAGCGACCTCCTTGCCGACGCCCGCCGCGCCCATGATCAGCACCCGGCTGCCCGTCGCGGCGACGCGCTTCAGGGTGGCTCGAATGCCGTTGATCGCGCTGGACGATCCGGTCAGGTCGTTCTCGCGCCCGACACTGGCGCGCAACGAGGCGTTCTCGCGCCGCAGCCGCTCGGTCTCGGTCGCGCGACCGACCATCAGCAACAGGCGTTCGGCCTCGAACGGCTTTTCGATGAAGTCCGCAGCCCCCTTGCGGATCGCGGCGACGGCGGTGTCGAGATTGCCGTGGCCGGAGATCACGAGCACCGGGATCGACGGGTCGCGCCGCTTGATCTCGTCGAGCAATTCCAGCCCGTCGAGCTTCGATCCCTGGAGCCACACGTCGAGCAGGACCAGCGAAGGCCGCCGCACCGCCATCGCCTCCAGCGCGGAATCGCTGTCGGCGGCGACGCGGGCATCATAGCCCTCGTCCTCCAGCACGCCCGCGACCAGTTCGCGGATATCAAGTTCGTCATCGACGACGAGAATGTCCAAAGCCATGGTGTCTTTACGTCCGGGTACGAGTCAAAGCGGTGAGCTGGCCCTCCCCAGCCAGTTCGGGTTCGGCGCCCCCCTGATCCAGTGCAGCGAGGGCTCCGGCGTCGAACATCATCGAAACGATGGTGCCGCCGGTCGGATTGTCGGAAAAGCCGATCGTGCCGGCATGTTCCTCGATGATCTTGTTGACGATCGCCAGGCCCAGGCCGGTGCCCCGCGCGCGGGTCGTCATATAGGGCTCGATGATGCGATCGCGCTCGGGCGGCAGGCCGACGCCGTTATCGGCGACGGTGATCGTGACCATGCTCGCCTGCTGGCCGACGGTCATCACTACCTTGCCGCCCTTGGCCCCTTCCGGCCTGCCCTCAATGGCTTCGACCGCATTCTTGACGATGTTGGTCAGCGCCTGGCTCATCTGGCGACGGTCGCAGACGAGCGTCGGGGCGGGGTCGTCCTGCACGATCTCGAACGTCACGTCGGGATGCGCCACTTCATGCAGGAACATCGCCTGCGCGCAGATATCGGCAATGGCCTCTTCGCGGAAAACCGGCTTGGGCATGCGCGCGAAGGACGAGAATTCGTCGACCATGCGGCGCAGGTCGCCGACCTGGCGGACGATCGTCTCGGTCAGGCGGCCAAAGGTCTGGTCCTCCGGATCGATCACCTTGCCATAGCGGCGTTGGAGCCGCTCGGCGGCGAGCTGGATCGGGGTCAGTGGGTTCTTGATCTCGTGCGCGATCCGGCGCGCGACGTCGGACCAGGCGGCGCGGCGCTGGTCGAGGAGCTGCTGGGTGATGTCGTCGAAGGTCAGGATGGGGCCGTCCGCAGTCTGCGCGATCCGCACCGCCAATGTCCGCATATCGCCGTGCAAGGCCACCTGTACCGTCGCCTCGCGCCGCCCCTGGTCGAGCAGCTCGTCCAGTTCGGGCGCGACATCGCCGAGCTTGCGCCCCACCAGCCCGCCCTGGTCCGCACCGAGCAGCAGGTCGGCCGAATTATTGGCGATCCGCACCTGCCGATCGCGCCCGACCGCGACGACGCCTGCCGATACGCCCGCCATCACCGCTTCGATCAGCGCGCGGCGATTGTGCAGCTGCGCATTGGCGGTCACCAGCTCGGTGTTCTGCTGCTCTAGCTGGCCGGTCATCTGGTTGAAGGCATTGGCCAGCGTGCCGACTTCGTCGCGGGTCCGGGGATCAGGCACGCGCGCGGTCAAGTCGCCGCCCGCGATCCGGCGTGCGGCATCGACCAGCTCGCCGACCGGCCGAACCAGCCGGTCGGCCACCGCCAGCGCGATCCACACCGCGATCCCCACGATCAGCAATGCAACGGCGAGCAGCGCCAGGTTGAACTTCAGTTGGAGCGACCGCGCCCGGCCTTGCAGCGCGCGATAGCCATCGACCACATCCTCGGCCGCGAAATGCTGTTGACTGAGAAAGGCCGCGTTCACGCTGGTGCCGACATAGAGCATGACGTTGCCGCTGTCGGGCAAGGGGGTGACGACCCAGACGCGCTGCTCGTTGGCACCGCCGACCGGCTGGTCCGATCGCCCCGCCTGCCCGATCACGTCGGGCGTCACCAGATTGCGGAAGCTGGCGTCGGAGGGCTGGTTGAAGAAATCGTAGAATTTGAACCCCTGTTTGGGGTCGTAGGAGAAGAGGACCGCCTCCTCCAGGTCGCGCACGATCGTCTGCTGCGCCATATAATTGTGGAAATCGCGCGGATTTTCGCGAAGCAGGGGCAAGTTGCGCCCCAGATCCTTCGACATGGCGCGCCCAGCCAGAATCCAGCGGTTGATGATCTGCTGCTGCGACTGGCGCGCGATATCCATCGCGTCGCCGAACGCTTTCCGGGCGCGATCGGAAATCCAGAATTCGGCCGAAGACTGGAACATCATCGATGCGGTGACGACGGTCAGCAGGATCGGAACGCTGGCCGTCAGCGAGAAGATCGCGACCAACCGGACGTGCAGCCGCCCGCCCCCGCCAACGGCCGATTCCGCCGCCCGGCGCATCGCCACGCGTCGCCCAAGCAGCATCAGCAGCAGGATGCCCGGCACCAGGTTGAGCGCGAGCAGGCCCGCAATGACCGGCGGTGCGATCAGTCCCTGCGCATCATGCTGTCGGGCGATGAACCAATAGGTCCCGATCGCGATCGCAACCGCGCCGACGATCACCGCCAGCTCGACCGCCGGGGTCACCGCAAAGCGGGATCGCGGCGTTTCGGCAGGACCAGCAGGCTTCAGGAACGCCAACATCGTTGCAATCGTACAACGTCGAGCGTGTCCTGCAAGCCACAATTCCAAAAAATCACGCGGCCGGGTCGAGCCCCTCGTCCTCGCTTCCCACGGCAATTCGCAGGGTATCGAGCCGCTTGCGCAAGGTATTGCGGTTGATCCCCATGGCCCGCGCGGTGCGAAGCTGGTTGCCGCCATGGCGCGCCAGCATCGCCTCGATCAGCGGGCGCTCGACCTCGCTGATGACGCGATCATAAAGCGTGCCGTCGTCCAATGCCGCCGGGCGTTCCGAAGCGAGCCGGGCCAGATAAGTGCGGACGGCCGCCGCCAGATCGCCGTCCGACGGCGCGCCGCCCGCGGCCAGGGTCGGCGGCGCCTCGCCGAGCATCCCGCGCACCGCCTCGGCATCGATCACCTCGTCGCGCGCCAGCACGGCCAGCCGCCGCATCAGATTTTCCAGCTCGCGAACATTGCCCGGCCAGTCATGCGCAACCAGCACGTCGAGGGCATGGGCATCCACCTTGCGCCGGGGCAGTCCCTGAGCCGCCGCATTCTCCAGGAAATGCCGGGCGAGCAAGGGAATATCCTGCCGCCGCTCCCGCAGCGACGGCAGGGTAATCGGTACGACGTTGAGCCGGTAGAACAAATCCTCGCGGAACTGGCCCGAGGTCACCTGCTGGCTGAGATCGCGATTGGTCGCGGCCACGATCCGGACATCGGTGCGGATCGTCCGTGCACCGCCGACCGTGGTGAACTCGCCAGATTGCAGCACGCGGAGCAGCCGGGTCTGCGCCTCCATCGGCATGTCGCCGATCTCGTCCAGGAACAGCGTGCCGCCCGCCGCCTGCTCGAAGCGACCGGCATTGCGCTGTGCCGCGCCGGTAAAGGCGCCGCGTTCATGGCCGAACAGCTCCGCCTCGATCAACTCGCGCGGGATTGCCGCCATGTTGATCGCGACGAAGGGGGCCTGGCGGCGCGGGCCAAGGTCATGGATGGCGCGCGCGACCAGTTCCTTGCCCGTGCCCGACTCGCCGGAGATCAGGACGGTCAGGTCGGTGGCGACGACTCGCGCGATGATCCGATACACGCTCTGCATCGCCTGCGACCGCCCGATCAACGGCAGCGCGCGGTCGTCCTCGCCCAGCCCGTCCTCGACCAACACGCCGCCGCGCGCCAGCGCCCCGGCCACCGCATTGGTCAGCGCATCGAGATCGAAGGGCTTGGGCAGATATTCATAGGCGCCGACCTCCGCCGCGCGCACGGCGGTGGTCAGGGTGTTCTGCGCGGACAGGATGATGATCGGAAGGGCCGGGAAGCGTGCCGCGACGCTGCGGATATGATCGATCCCATCCCCATCGGGCAGGATCACATCGGTCACCAGCACGTCGGGGGCACCGCCGGTCAGCACGCGATCGAGCCGGGCCAGCGTCTCGACAGCGGTCACCTCATGCCCGGCGCGGCGAAGCGCCTGCCCGACGACGGTCCGGATCGCGGCGTCGTCATCGACGACCAGGACATGGCTCATGCCCGTGCCCTTGGCAGCAACAGACGCAGCACGGTCATTTCCGGTGAACCCTCTCTGGCATATTGGACGATCCCGCTCATGTCGCGGACCAGCTTGTCGACCAGCGCCAGCCCCAGCCCCTGCCCCTCGCGACGCCCCGACACGAACGGGTCGAACAGATGGTCGGCAATATCGGACGGGGCACCGGGACCATTGTCGATCACGCAGATCTCGATCGGCAGCGGCAGGCGCGATTGCCCTTCGCCGGTGCTGACCGACATGCCGTGTCGATAGGCGGTGGTCAGGATGATCCGGGGGTTGCGCACCGAGCGGACGGCCTCCCGCGCATTCTTCAGCAGGTTGATGACGATCTGGAGAAGGGCGTCCCGGTTGATCCGTGCGGGCGGCAGCGAGGGATCGAACCGTTCCTCGATCTGGATGCCCCTAGCAAACCCGGCCAGCGCGACGCTGCGCGCATGGGCGAGCAGCGGATAGATATTCTCCGGCACCAGCGGCAACGGCCGGGTATCGCTGAAATCCTGCATCCGATCGATCAGCGCGGCGATGCGATCGACCTCGGTGGTGATCAGGGTGGTCAACTCTCCGCCGTTCAGCAGCTGCGCGGCACCGCGTATCCCCGACAGCGGGTTCTTGATCTCGTGCGCGAGCATCGCCGCCGCCCCGACCGCCGCGCGCGCACCCGCGCCGCGCTCCGACGCATGGCCCAGCCGCCGGGAAGGACCGGCGCTGTGCAGCGTGATGGCCCGCCAGCCGGGATGATCGGGAATTTGCGCCTCGACGAAATCGACCCGGATCTTGGGGCCACGCGGCATCGCGATCTCGGTATCGTACACGGCAAAGCCATGGCCATCGCGGCTGCGCGGCGCGTCCGGCGGGGGCAGGATCGCCTCGACCGGCTGTCCGACCATCACCCGCTCGGACAGGTTGAGCATCTGCTCGGCCAGGCCATTGGCATGGGCGATGCGATTATCGGGATCGACCACCACCACGGCCACGGGCAGCGCCCCGAACAGCGCGGCGAAACCCGGTCGGCCATGGCGGGTCGGCTCAGGCAGCGGCGGCAAGCTCGATCTGCGGCATGTAGAAGTCGTACAGCATCGCCTTGACCCGGTCGGCGCTCGCCTCCTGGTTCACCTTGTTGCGGAAATCGGCCGAGCCGTGCAGCCCGCGCGTGTACCAGCCGATATGCTTGCGGGCCATGTTGACGCCCGTCTCGGCGCCGTAATGCTCGAGCATCGCGTCATAATGTTCGGAAACGGCGCGATATTGCTCGTCCAGCGGGGGATCCGCGCGACGCTCGCCGGTGGCGAACCAGTGCATCATCTGACCCAACAGCCACGGACGGCCATAGGCACCGCGCCCGATCATGATGCCGTCCGCGCCCGACTGGTCCAGCGCCGCATCGGCATCGTCGATCGAACAGATGTCGCCATTGGCGATCACCGGGATGTTGACGGCGTCCTTGACGTTGCGAATGAACGCCCAGTCGGCGCTGCCCTTGTACATCTGGTTGCGGGTGCGGCCATGGACCGTGATCATCTTCACGCCGATATCCTCGGCGATACGTGCGAGTTCGGGGGCATTCAGGCTGTCATGGCACCAGCCCATCCGCATCTTCAGCGTGACGGGCACGTCGACCGCCTTCACCGTCGCCTCGATGATCGCGGACGCCAGCTTCAGGTCGCGCATCAGCGCCGAGCCCGCATCGCCGTTGACGACCTTGCGCACCGGACAGCCCATATTGATGTCGATGATCGCCGCGCCGCGATCCGCATTGAGCTTGGCGGCCTCGCCCATCTCCAGCGGGGTGCAGCCGACCAGCTGCATCGACACCGGCTCTTCGAGGGGGTGCCAGGCGGCCTTCTGGATCGATTGACGCGTCTCCCGGATCGCGGCCTGGCTGGCGATCATCTCGGTGACGTTCAGCCCCGAGCCGTAGCGGCGGACGAGCGTGCGGAACGGCATATCGGTCACGCCGGTCATGGGGGCGAGGACGACGGGGCTGTCGATCGTGACGGGACCGACCTGAATGGGGGCGAGGTTACGCATCAAACTGCCTGAAAAATAAGCAACGCCCTATCCGAAGATGGTCAGGAAGGCAAGATTGGCGGGGGCACGCAAAAGCCGCTAGGCGACGTCGCCATGAGCCAGAAAGCAAAGATCGCCGCGCTGATCGTCGCGGCGGGTGGCGGCAGCCGGATGGGCGGCGGCGTGCCGAAGCAGTTCCGCGATCTCGGCGGTCGGCCGATGCTGTGCTGGAGCCATGACGCCTTTCTCTCGCATCCCGCCATCGACACGGTGCTGACCGTGGTGGCGGAGGATCGGCTGGACCAGGCCCGCTCCGTCCTTCCGGGCGGCTGGGTGGAACCGGGCGGTGCGTCGCGGCGCGAATCGGTGGCGCGGGGCTTGCGGCACCTGGCGCTGGCGGGGGTGGAGCAGGTGTTGATCCACGACGCCGCCCGCCCCTTCCTCTCGGCCGAAGTGATCGACCGGGTGCTGGCGGGCATGGCATCGGCCGATGGCGCGATGCCGGTCCTGCCGGTGGCGGACACGCTGGCGCGCGACAGGGATGCGGTGCTGGGGGAGATCGTACCGCGCGATGGCGTCGTTCGGGTGCAGACGCCGCAGGGTTTTCACCTGCAGGCGGTAGTCGCCGCGCATGCCACCTGGCCAGCCGATGCGGAGGCGACCGACGATGCGCAGATGGTACGACGGCTTGGCGGACGCGTCGCTTTGGTGCAGGGCGATGCCATGCTCGACAAAATCACCTATCCCGACGACCTGACCGGCGCGGACATGCGCCTGACCTGGGAAACCCGGACGGCCATGGGCTATGACGTCCACCGGCTGGAAGACGGCGAGGAATTGTGGCTGGGCGGGGTGTTGATCCCGCACCATCAG
Source organism: Sphingomonas sp. SORGH_AS_0870 (assembly GCF_031453175.1). Lineage (NCBI taxonomy): Bacteria > Pseudomonadati > Pseudomonadota > Alphaproteobacteria > Sphingomonadales > Sphingomonadaceae > Sphingomonas > Sphingomonas sp. SORGH_AS_0870. Next base: position 2,535,670 of record NZ_JAVIYW010000002.1, on the reverse strand, counting down.
GGCCTGTCGGGACATAGCGACGCCGATGTCGCGCTCCATGCGCTGACCGACGCGCTGCTCGGCACGATCGCGGCCGGGGATATCGGCACGCATTTCCCGCCCAGCGATCCGCAATGGAAGGGAGCCGAGTCGGGGCAGTTCCTGCAGCATGCCGCCAAGCTGATCGCCGACAAGGGCGGTCGGATCGATTTCGTCGACCTGACGATCATCTGCGAAGCGCCCAAGATCGGGCCGCATCGTGCCGCCATGGTCGCGCGGATCGCCGAACTGCTCGGTATCGATCAGGGCCGGGTCAGCCTGAAGGCCACGACCACCGAGCGGCTGGGCTTTACCGGACGTGGCGAAGGCATTGCGACGCAGGCGGTGGCGACCGTCCGTCTGCCGGGCGGGGCGGCGGCGTGAAGCGGCTGGCGCTGATCGCCGCGCTGGCCTCGCTCATCATCCCGGAGGCGGCGATGGCGCAGCAGCGGGCCTGCATCACACCGCCCGAGGCCGAGGCGATGACCCTGGTCGCCATGCCGGATATTCTGCGCGAAACCGGCCGGGTCTGCGGCGCGCGGCTGCCCGCCAACAGCCTGATCCGCGGCAACGGCACGCTCATCTCCAAATACGAAGCCTCGGCCGATCAGGCATGGCCGACCGCGCGCGCCGCGATCGTCAAGCTGTCCGATCCGACCGTGGATACGCTGCTCCAGTCCGACTATGCCCGGCCGCTGCTGACCTCCCTGCTGGTCCCGTTCATCGTCGGGCGGATCGGGCTGGAGGATTGCGGGACGATCGACCGGCTGGTGACGCAGCTCGCCCCCCTGCCCCCACGCAACATGGCGGCGGTGATCGTCACCGCGCTGCAATATCTCAAAAGCGAAAAGGCGCGCGGACGGCAGGCTGCCGTGCCCGATCTGCCCCTCTGCCCCAACGGAAACCGCTGATGGACGTGCTTCTCCCCCCCGAACTGGTTGCGCTGGCCGAGCGTGTCGTCGTCGCCAACCGGGCGATCGGCCGCCGCGTCGCGCTGGCCGAGAGCTGCACCGGCGGCCTGGTATCGGCCGCGCTGACCGAAATTCCCGGCTCGTCCGACGTGGTCGAGGCGGGTTTCGTCACCTATTCCAACCAGGCCAAGATCAAGCTGCTGAACGTCAGCCCGGACATGATCGACACGTTCGGCGCGGTGTCGACCGCCACCGCCTGGGCGATGGCGCAGGGTGCGCTGGCGGCGAGCGAGGCCGACATCGCCGTCGCGATCACCGGCGTGGCAGGGCCCGGCGGCGGCACGGCGAAGAAGCCGGTCGGCACGGTCGTCTTCGCCCAGGCGCTCCGCGATGGCGACCCTGAAGAGATCAAGGCCGAGCGGCACGAATTCGGTGAAATCGGCCGGGGCGCGATCCGGCTTCAGGCCGCGCTGTTGGCGCTGGAGCTGTTGTTGCCGTAAAGCCTGGCGGCGCGGTCCTCGAACGCGCCGATCATGCGGCGGAGCGCAGTGCCGAACACCTGCCCCGCCAGCATCTCGAACACCCGGTTCTTGAAGGCGAAGTCGACGGTAAAGTCGACCGCGCAGCCCTGCTCCTCGGGCCGGAAGCGCCAGTTGTTGCGCAGATATTTAAGCGGCCCGTCGAGATACTCGACATCGATCGCCTCCGGGCGCGCCTTGGTGACGCGGCTGGTGAAGGTCTCGCGCAGGCCCTTGAAGCCGACGATCATGTCCGCGACCGTCTCGGTGTCCGAGTCCGACCGCACGCGCATCGCCGAAACCCAGGGCAGGAATTCCGGATAGCGCGCCACGTCGGCGACCAGGTCGAACATCTGCTCCGGCGTATAGGGCAGATGCCGTGTTTCGCTATGCTTGGGCATTACCGGGCGCTGGCCAGCTTCGCCTCGCGCGCGGTCCGCAGCCGCTCGAAATCGTCACCCGCATGATAGCTGGACCGTGTCAAAGGCGAGCTGGCGACCAGCAGGAAGCCCTTGGCGCGAGCGATCGAGGCATAGGCGTCGAACGCCTTGGGCGTGACGAACTCGGCGACCTTGGCGTGACGCGGCGTTGGCTGGAGATACTGGCCCATGGTCAGGAAATCGATGTCGGCCGAACGCATGTCGTCCATCACCTGATGGACCTCCAGCCGCTCTTCGCCCAAGCCCAGCATGACGCCTGACTTGGTGAAGATCGACGGATCGTGGCGCTTCACGCTCTCCAGCAGGCGCAGCGAGGCGTAGTAGCGCGCGCCGGGACGGATCGTCGGGTAAAGCCGGGGCACCGTTTCCAGATTGTGGTTGTACACGTCGGGCCGCGCCTCGACGATCGACTCGATCGCAGCCTGCGCCTTGTTGCGGAAGTCGGGCGTCAGGATTTCGATGGTCGTGTCGGGGGTCGTGCGGCGCAACGCCTGGATGACCTTCACGAATTGCGATGCGCCGCCGTCGGGCAAGTCGTCGCGGTCGACCGAGGTGACGACGATGTGCTTCAGGCCCATCTGCGCCGCTGCATCGGCGACATTCTGCGGCTCCATCGCATCGACCTTGCGCGGCATGCCGGTCTTGACGTTGCAGAAGGCGCAGGCGCGGGTGCAGGTGTCGCCCAGGATCATGACGGTCGCATGCTTTTTCGACCAGCATTCCCCGATATTGGGGCAGGCCGCCTCTTCGCAGACGGTCGTCAGGCTCTTGGCGCGCATCAGCTCGCGGGTCGCGGCGAAACCGGCGCTCGTCGGTGCCTTGACGCGGATCCAGTCGGGCTTGCGCGCGCGCGCGGGCGCGGCCAACGGTGTCAACTCGTTCATGCCCGCGAAATAGCGATGCAGCCGGTCGGACACAATGCCCGCTGACACGCAGCGCGATATCCGTGGACAGACACATTTTGATATGGAACCGAAACGGCCATGCCCGGGTTCGCCTGCTATAGCGTGGCTTCCTTAACTGGATAAGAGAGAGCAATGACCGACTTTAACGACCTCGTGGATGGCTATCAGCGCTTTCGGACCTCCGATTGGCGTCGCCAGCGCGACCGCTGGGCCGAACTGAAGGAAGGCCAGAGCCCCAAGGTGATGGTGATCGCCTGCTCGGACAGCCGCGTCGATCCGGCCCAGATCTTCGACACGCTGCCCGGTGAGATCTTCGTCGTGCGCAACGTCGCCAACCTGGTTCCCCCGTTCGAGACCGGCGGCGGGCATCACGGCGTGTCGGCGGCGCTGGAATTCGCGGTGACGCAGCTGGAGGTGACCGACGTCGTCGTCATGGGTCACGGCGCCTGCGGCGGCTGCAAGGCCGCGCTGACCCAGGGCTTCGCCCATGCCCCGCAGGGCGAAGGTGGCTTCATCTCCGACTGGGTGAACCTGCTCGACGGCGCGCGCGAGAAGGTTATTGCCAAGCATGGTGACGGCCCCGACGCGATGCGTGAGATGGAGCTCGAGTCGGTTCGCACCTCGATCGCCAATCTGCGCACCTTCCCCTTCGTCACCAAGCGTGAGGAAGCGGGCAAGCTGACCCTGCGCGGCGCCTATTTCGCGATCGCCGACGGCGTGCTGCACCTGATGGACGAGAGCGGCGAGTTCAAGCCCGCCTCCCCGTCGCTGGTCGCGGCCTGAGAGAGTCGGTCCGGGCCCTCGGCCCGGACACGACACGAAAAAAGGGCGGACGCCGCATCCGGCGCCCGCCCTTTTTCTGTGCCCGTCAGGCGGGATCAGCCCGCCGAAGCGGCGACGACCTGATCCACATCCTTCTTCGGCTCGGCGGTCGAGCGCAGCGACAGCTCGCGCATCTGCTTGTTGCTGGGCAGGCTGGGCGCGCCCATCAGCAGGTCCTCGGCACGCTGGTTCATCGGGAACAGCGAGATTTCGCGCAGATTCTGCGCACCGCAGATCAGCATCACGATCCGGTCGACGCCAGCGGCCATGCCGCCATGCGGCGGCGCGCCATACTGGAACGCGCGGTAGAGGCCGCCGAAACGCTCCTCGACATCCGCCTTGGACAGGCCGACCTTCTCGAACGCGGCGACCATCAATTCCGGCGACTGGTTGCGGATCGAACCCGATGCGATCTCGAAGCCGTTGCAGACCAGGTCGTACTGATAGGCCTTCAGCGACAGCGGATCGGCGGTGGTCAGCGCCTCCATGCCACCCTGCGGCATCGAGAAGGGGTTGTGCGCGAACTCGACCTTCTTCTCGTCCTCATCCCACTCATAGAAGGGGAAGTCGACGATCCAGCAGAGGCGGAAGGCCCCCTCTTCGATCAGGCCGAGCTGCTCGGCGACGCGCGTGCGGGCGAGGCCTGCGAGCTTGGCGGCGGCATCGACCTTGCCCGCCGCGAAGAACAAGCCGTCATCGGGGCCCAAGCCCAGCGCGGCATAGATCGCCTCCATGCCCTCGGTGCCGTGGTTCTTGGCGATCGGACCGCCGAACTCGCCGCCCTTGCGGGTGACATAGCCCAGACCCGCATGACCCTCTGCGCGCGCCCACTCGTTCATCTCGTCGAAGAACTTGCGGCTCTTCTCGGCGGTCTTGGGCGCCGGGATCGCGCGGACGACGCCGCCCGAACCGACGATCTTCTCGAACAGCCCGAAGCCCGAGCTCGTGAAATGCTCCGAGACGTCGGTGATGATCAGCGGGTTGCGCAGGTCGGGCTTGTCATTGCCGTACTTCAGCATCGACTCCGAATAGGGAATGCGCGGGAACTCGCCCGTCGGGGTGACGGTGCGGCCATCGGCGAACTTCTCGAAGATGCCGCCGATCACCGGCTCCATCGTCTCCCACACCTCTTCCTGGGTGACGAAGCTCATTTCCAGATCGAGCTGGTAGAATTCGCCCGGCAGGCGGTCGGCGCGCGGGTCCTCGTCGCGGAAGCAGGGCGCGATCTGGAAATAGCGGTCGAACCCGGCGACCATCAGCAGCTGCTTATACTGCTGCGGCGCCTGCGGCAGCGCATAGAACTTGCCCGGATGGATGCGGCTCGGCACTAGGAAGTCGCGCGCGCCCTCGGGCGAGGAGGCGGTCAGGATCGGGGTCGAATATTCGGTGAAGCCCGCCGTCTCCATGCGACGCCGCATGTCGGAGATGACCTGGGTCCGACGCACGATATTGGCGTGCAGCGTCTCGCGACGGAGATCCAGGAAGCGATAACGCAGGCGGATATCCTCTGGATATTCCTGCTCGCCCGCCACCGGCATCGGCAGTTCCTCGGCGGCCGACAGTACGGTGGCGCCGCGCGCGAACACCTCGATCTCGCCGGTCGCCAGATTGGCGTTGACCGTGCCCGCCGAGCGCGCCTTCACCACGCCGTCGATGGTCACGACCGACTCGACGCGCACCGCCTCCAGGACGGCGAGCGCGGGGGTGTCGCTGTCCGCGACGATCTGGGTGATGCCGTAATGGTCGCGCAGATCGACGAAGAGGACGCCGCCATGGTCGCGCTTGCGATGGACCCAGCCGGACAGGCGGACCGTCTGGCCCACGGCGTCGGCCGTCAGCGCGGCACAGGTATGAGTACGATAGGCGTGCATGGCGAGCATTCTCTGAACGTCTGGGGAAAGTGACGCCGCTTCCCCGCCCACCCCTGTTTTGTCAATCCCCCAGTGCCCTCTCCACCTGCCGAAGGGGCACCTGCGCGTTCCTCTTTGTCAACCCGCGCACGTGCGGCTATGTGCATGCGATGCACGTTCATCCGTTGATTACCGACAGCGCCACGCTCGCCAATCTCTGCGCCCGCCTCTCGCAAGCCGACTTCATCACGGTCGACACCGAGTTCATGCGCGAAAGCACCTATTGGCCGGAGCTGTGCCTGATCCAGATCGCCGACACCGAAGAGGCCGCCGCGATCGACCCCAAGGCGCCGGGTCTGGACATGACGCCGCTGCTCGACCTGCTGGTCAACAATGACGAGGTTCTGAAGGTCTTCCACGCCGGTGGGCAGGATATCGAGATCATCTACAACCTGACCGGAAAGACCCCCCACCCCCTGTTCGACACCCAGATCGCGGCCATGGCGCTGGGCCAGGGCGAGCAGATCGGCTATTCCAACCTGGTCGACAGCTGGCTCGGCATCCCGATCGACAAGGGTGCCCGCTTCACCGACTGGTCGCGCCGCCCGCTCGACCAGCGGCAGGTCGATTATGCGATCGGCGACGTGACCCACCTCTCCGCCATCTTCCCCAGGATGCTGGAACGGCTGCGCAAGACCGGGCGCGGCGCATGGCTGGACCAGGAAATGGAGCGGCTGGCCGATCCCTCGCATTACGCCAACGATCCCGACAGCGCCTGGAAGCGCGTCCGCGTATCGGGTCGCAAGCCCGACATGCTCGGCCGTCTGAAGGCGCTGGCCCGCTGGCGCGAACTGGAGGCGCAGGCCAAGGATCTGCCGCGCGGCCGCATCGTCAAGGACGAGACGCTGGCCGACCTAGCCGGGCATCCGCCGCGCAAGCAGGCCGATCTCGCCAAGGTGCGCGGGTTGTCCGCCACCTGGGCGGGTAACGACATCGGTCATCGCCTGATGGAGGCGCTGGAGGCGGCGACGCCGCTCGACGCCGACGAACTGCCCGCGCGTGACGATCGCAAGCCGGGGCTGGGGCGCGAGGGCGCGCTGGTCGCCGATCTGCTCAAGTTGTTGCTCAAGATCCGTGCGCGCGACATTGACGTGGCGCCGCGCCTGCTTGCACGGTCGGACGATCTGGAGATGCTGGCGGCGGGGGTTCGCAGCGGCCTGTCTGTGCTCGATGGCTGGCGGTTCGAGCAGTTCGGGCGCGATGCGCTCGATCTGGTCGAGGGGCGCACCGGCTTCGTCGTCAAGGGCGGCAAGCTGAAGATGGTCCGCACCGAGGATCCGGTGGCATGAACCGGGCCGTGGTCCTCGTCGTGCTGATGGCGATCGGTGCCTGTGCCCCGACCGGAACGCCGCCGTCGCGCGGCGAGCAGATGGCGGAACTACCGATGCAGTGCGGCGAGGCCCGCATCGCCGACCTGATCGGCAAGCGCTGGGGCGAGGCGATGCGCGCCGACGTGCTGAAGCGCACCGGCGCGCGGACCCTGCGGGTGATCGCGCCGGGCGATGCGGTCACGATGGACTATCGCACCGACCGGCTGAACCTGGAAACCGATGCCGAGGGACGGATCACGCGGATTCGCTGCGGCTGATCCGCGTCGCCCTCCGCCCCAGCGCGGCGGCGAGCGCGGCGTGGCGGCGCTCGACCGCCTCGCCGTAAAAGCCCCGGTCCTCGTCCAGCATCGCGAGACCCAGGCTGGTCGCTTCCAGAACCAGCCCGGTCCGCTCCAACGGCCCCTCCAGGCCGCCGCTCAGCCGCTGACCCAGCCGGATCGCCAGTCCCCAGCTCGTCGCCAGCTTCAGCTGTGCCGGGGTCGCCAGTTCGGCGAGCGGCGCTGGCACGTCCAGCCCTCCGCCCAGACTCGTGTGCAGCGCCTGCGCCAACATGGCGCGCCCCGTCGCGTCGATCCCGACCCAATTGCCGTGGAGCGCGATCTCCACCCCGCGTTCGGCCCGAAATTCCGGATTGGCGCGCCAGCCCACATCCGCGAGCAGGCAGGCGGCATGACGAAGCCGCGCCTCGCCGGCGGATTCCCCTGTGAACAGCGGGGCGATCCAGCTTTCGAGCAGGTCGCCATGTTCGGGAAAGCGCCCGAGCAACCGCCCCTCCTCGCGCGCCGCTACGATCAACGGATCCTGGGCGCGGGTCCGGGCGTCCAGATTGCCGTAGAGCAGCCCTTCGCGCAGGCCATAGGCGGACACCACGGTCGTACTGCTGCCCAGATGCTTGAGCAGGACGCTCAGCAGCGCGGTCGCATCGCCAAGCGTCGCCGCGCGGCTGGACGACAGGCCCTTCACGTCGCGCAACCGCGCCTTGGACAGATGCGGGATGGTCCGCGACAGCCTCGCTATGTCGGTCGGCGTCAGTTCATAGTGATGAATGATCGGCAGGGGATATTCGGCCAGCGTCATGTCGAGCCGCGCCAGCGCCCGCCATGATCCGCCAACGAGATAGAAGGGCAGGCCCCGACCGCGGCCTTCCCATCCCGCCTCCTCGATCAGCCGCCCGATCTGCCGCTCGAACGCCTTGCCGCCGCGCTCTCGCAGCGCCGGGATACGCAGCACGCCAAGCGGAAAGGACACCCGGTCCTCGACCCCGCCGTCCCGCACCCGCACGAGTTCCAGGCTGCCTCCGCCCAGGTCGCCGACGATCCCGTCGGCATCGGGAATGGCGGACAAGACCCCCTCGCCCGCCCCCTTGGCCTCCTGCTCGCCCGACAGCAGCTCGACCTCAAGCCCTAGCGACTCGGCGCAGTCGATCAGTTCCTGCCCATTGGCGGCGTCGCGCACCGCCGCCGTCGCCAAGGTGCGCAGGCTGCTCACCCCCATCTCCCGCGCGAGGCTGGCGAAGCGGGCCAGCGCCACCCGCGCCTTGCCCAGCGCCACGGGGTCGATCGCCCCCGTGGCGGCGAGGCCCCGGCCGAGGCCCGCCATCACCTTCTCGTTGAACAGGATCGCGGGCAGGCGCGCCGGACCCTGATAGACGACGAGACGGACCGAGTTCGAGCCAATGTCGATGATCGCCGTACGCGGCGCGCGGATTGCTGCCATCGTTCCGCCGCCCCCGATCAGCGCTGCCGCCGGAGCGACAGGGTGGGCACCGCCTTGCTGGTGTCGAGCGCGGCGCCGCGCCCCGAAAGCGAAGGATTGGTCATGAAATACCGATGCAGGTTGAAGGGGCGATCGCCCGGTTCGTCACGGACATAGCGGCCATCAGGCTCCAGTTCCCAGCTCTGTTCATTGTCGAGCAGGTTGGCGACCATGACCTGATCGAGGATCTGGTCGTGGACGGTCGGGTTGAGGATGGGCAGCATATATTCGACCCGCCGGTCGAAGTTGCGCGGCATCCAGTCGGCCGAGGAAATGAAGAGCTTGGCCGCGTCATGGGGCAGCGCCTTGCCGTCGCCGAACGCCCAGATGCGGCTATGCTCCAGAAAGCGACCGACGACCGACTTCACCCGGATATGATCCGACAAGCCAGGGACGCCGGGGCGCAGGCAGCAGATGCCGCGCACGATCAGATCGATCTCGACGCCCGCACCGCTCGCCTCGTACAGCTTTTCGATGATCAGCGGATCGACCAGCGAGTTCATCTTGGCCCAGATGCTGCCTTTTCGGCCCGCGCGGGCATGGGCGATCTCGGCATCGACGAGCGCCATCAGATTGTGCCGCAGGTCGCGCGGCGACAGGCTGACCCGGTTCATCGCCACGGGTTCGACATAGCCGGTGATATAGTTGAACATCTGCGCCGCATCGCGCCCGATGGCCGGGTCGGCGGTGAAGAAGCTGAGATCGGTATAGATGCGTGCCGTCACGGGGTGATAATTGCCCGTGCCGAAATGACAGTAGGTGCGGAAGTCGCCGCCCTCGCGCCGGACGACCATCGACACCTTGGCATGCGTCTTCCAGTCGATGAAGCCATAGACGACCTGAACGCCCGCCCGCTCCAGCGCGGAGGCCCAGTAGAGATTCTGCTCCTCGTCGAAGCGCGCCTTCAGCTCGACGATCGCGGTCACCGACTTGCCCGCCTCGGCCGCCGCGATCAGGGCGTTGATGACCGCCGACTGCTTGCCCGCGCGGTAGAGGGTCTGCTTGATCGCCACCACATCCGGGTCGACCGCCGCCTGCTTCAGAAAGGCGATCACCGCCTCGAACGTCTCGTACGGATGGTGGACGACGATGTCCTTGGCCTTGATCGCGGCGAAGCAGTCGCCCGCGAACTCGCGGATCCGTTCGGGAAAGCGCGGCGTATAGGGCGGGAATTTCAGGTCCGGCCGATCCGCATCGACCAGCATGTCCAGATCGCCGATGCCGAGCAGATTTCCGCTCTCGGTGATGATCGCATCCGTCCCGCCCAGTTCGTCGCGCAGCACGTCGGCCAGTTCGTCGGGCATCCCCGTCTCCAGCTCCAGCCGGATGACGCGCCCGCGCCGCCGCCGCTTGATCGCATTGGCGAAATAGCGGACCAGATCCTCGGCCTCCTCTTCGATCTCGATATCGCTGTCGCGCAGGACGCGGAAGGTCGCCGCGCCGTTGACGACATAGCCGGGGAAGAGCAGCCCGGAAAACCGGCGCAGGATCGTCTCGATCGACACATAGCGCGTCCCCTCGCCCGGAAGACGAACGAAGCGCGGCATCGTCGGGGGCATCATCACCAGCTCGCGGATCGGCGCCTTGTCCGACACGCGGGTCAGGTCGAAGATCATCGACAGCCCCTTGTTCGGGATGAACGGAAAGGGGTGCGCGGGATCGAGCGCCTGGGGGGTCAGGATCGGGAAGATCTGGTCGCGGACATGCCCCTCCAGCCAGGCGCTGGCCTCGGCATCGATCGCATCGCGGCGCAACACGAAAATGCCCGCCGCGTCGAGCAGGTTGCGCAGGTCGCCCCAGACCTCCTGCTGACTGGCCATCAGCCGGTCCGCCTCGGCGACGATCTCGTTCAGCTGCTGTCCCGGCGTCAGCCCGTCGACCGAGCGCTGTTCGACGTCCTGCGCCTGCTGCCCCTTCAGGCCCGCAACCCGGACCATGAAGAATTCATCGAGGTTCGAGCCCGAGATGGACAGGAAGCGAAGCCTCTCGAGAAGCGGATGCGCGGTGTTGCACGCCTCCTCCAGCACGCGCCGGTTGAAGGCCAGCCAGGACACAGCTCGCGATTGAAATAGCGCCCGTTCGGCTCCCGCGTGACATGATCGTCGTCCGGTTCGGACATTTGCGCGATATGGGCAGGCCGGGTCATCGTTTCTCGCTTGGTTCGCGGGGCTCAGGGCTCGGCGATCAGACCGGCCCCGATCAGGGTGGAACGTGCAAGGGCAATCGATAAGCGCGCGCGCCGTTCCATCGCCCCCTGATCCAGCATATCCACCGCGCGGATGACAGAAAGGTGACTACGCTCGATCCGCGCGGTCAGCCATTCGATCAGATCGGGCCGGGCATCGAGGCCGCGCCGCTGGAACAGCAGCTCGAACAGGGCGGCGACCAGCTCGTCGTCGGGCGCTCCGATTTCGGCCAGGCTGCTATTGGCGAGCCGCGACCGCAGATCGGGCAGCTTCACCGCCCAGCGCGGCGGCGCGGCGTCGGCGACGATGACCAGCGGTCGCCGTTCGGCCTGCGCCGTGTTCCAGGCATGGAAGATCTGGACCTCGGGCACACGCTCGGCATCGTCGATGATCGTACCGCCGCTGCGCGCGGCGAAGATACGCGCCAGCAGCGACCGCCCCGACTTGCGCGGGCCGGTCAGGATCGCGGCCATGGTCGGCCATTTCTCCCATTGCTCCAGCATGCGCGCGGCAAGCCGGTTGGAATCGGTCAGCAGGAACGCGTCCGACAAGGGGTCCGCTGGCCATTCCAGCGGAAGCGCCATTTGGTTCATCCGGTGATCACATTATCCGATGGAGGCGCAGGCGCCTGGACTTGGGGGGCGCGACGAATGCGAAGCGTCGTGCCGGACCCTGAAACCTGATAGCCGCGCTGTTCCAGCGCACGGCGAAGCTGCTCGGGGTCGCCGTCATAGGTCACGCCCATCAACGACACGCCCCCCAGCGCCAGGCTGGTGGTGGCGGCCCGCACAACCCCAGGAATGCCGCGTACGAGGCTTTCGGCATTGGCGACCGCGCTGGCACTGGGCGCATCATATTGCAGCGTGACCGATATCCCCGCGCCCGACGGGGCGATGGCGCTATCGATGCCGGCGACGGGTTCGTCGCCACCCATGCTGTCGTCGGTGATCGGCACCTCCGGCTTGGGCGGCGGCGCGAGGGTCGAATCGGGATGAAGCGTCCCGCCCGCCAGCGCGCGCTGGTACAGGCCGTCGAGCCGTGCCACGCCGGTATCGAGCAGTTGCGGCAGCGCATCGGTGCTGCCGACGCGCAACGTGACCGTGCCGAGCAGGACATTGTCGGGGCCGTGCCGTGCCTCGAAGACGCCGATCACCGGGCCGCCGGGCCATTGGCGATAGAGGCGGACGACCGGGATCAGGATGTCCGACGCGCCATATTGGTCGAGGATCGCCCGCCACCAGCCACGCGACCGGCGACCGATCTGCCCCGCATTAAGCAGCAGCGGGTCCATGCCGGTGCCCGAGGGACGGATATAGTCGATACTGCTGTTACCCGTCCGGAAGCGCGCCCAGGCCAGCTGCCACGGCGTCCGGCTCTCGAACATCTGCGCGCTGCCGCCCGAAATCTGGAGGGGCATGACCAGCATCGGCGGCGAGCGATCGGCATAGGCCGACACGCCCAGCACCGAGGCGGCCCGCACCCGGTCGAACAGGACCCCCAGCCGCGCGACATAGCGGGTCGGCCCGATCTGCTCATTCTCCACCACGATGCCCGAAACGAGCGAATCGAGCAGGCCGTCGGACGCGCCAACGCCGCCACGCCCCAACCGCTGCGCCAGCATCGCCCAGGCCTTTCGCTGCGCGATTCGCCAACCGCCGAGCCGCGCGGCCTCTGCCGTGCTGCCCGACACGTCGACCGTCACGCCGGTGACTTCATAGGCACCGCCGCTGTCGACGGGCGCGACGCCGCGATCCTGTCCTTCGATCTGGGCCAGGACCGCACCGCCCCCCGCGCCCACCGCGACAAGGGCGGTCAGGCCGTACATCAATGAGGGCAATCGCAAACGCATCGCGGCCTTTTGGCGAAGCAGGCGTGGAAATCCAAGCGCGATATAGCTAACGGGCAAACATGACCGACAACAGCACGCCGTCCACCACCCCGTCGCCCGCCGAAACCGGCGCTCCCTACACCTATGCCGATGCGGGCGTTTCGATCGCCGCGGGCAACGCGCTGGTCCGCGCGATCGGCCCGCTTGCCAAGGCGACGCGGCGACCGGGCGCCGACGCCGATCTGGGCGGGTTCGGTGGTTTCTTCGACCTGAAGGCGGCGGGCTTCACCGATCCGCTGCTGGTCGCCGCCAATGACGGCGTGGGCACCAAGCTGAAGCTGGCGATCGAGCATGATCGCCATGACGGGGTCGGCATCGACTTGGTCGCGATGTGCGCCAACGACCTGGTCGTACAGGGCGCCGAGCCCTTGTTCTTCCTCGATTATTACGCCACTGCCAAGCTGGAGGGCGATGTTCCCGAGCGGGTCATCGCCTCGATCGCCGAAGGCTGCCGCATCGCGGGCTGCGCGCTGATCGGTGGCGAGACCGCCGAGATGCCGGGCATGTATGCGCCGGGCGACTATGACCTGGCGGGCTTCTGCGTCGGCGCGGTCGAGCGGGACCAGGTGCTGACGGGAAGCGGCATTTCCGACGGCGACGTGATCCTCGGCCTCGCCTCGTCGGGGGTCCACTCCAACGGCTTCTCGCTGGTCCGCCGCCTAGCCGCAGACAAGGGATGGAAGCTCGATCGCCCCGCGCTGTTCGATCAGGAGCGGCTGCTGATCGAGGCGCTGATGGCGCCGACTCGGATCTACGTCCGCTCGCTGCTCCCCTCGCTCAAGGCCGGGACGATCAAGGGGCTCGCGCACATCACCGGCGGCGGCCTGCTCGAAAACATTCCGCGCGTCCTGCCCAAGGGCGTCCATGCCGTGGTCGATGCGGATCGCTGGGAACAGCCGCGCCTGATGGCGTTCCTGCAGGCGCAGGGCGGGATCGAACCCGAGGAAATGGCGCGCACCTTCAACTGCGGCATCGGCATGGCAGTGGTCGTCGCGGCCGACCAAGCCGAAGCGCTGGCCGCCACCCTGACCGAAGCGGGCGAAACCGTGCTGACCATCGGCTGGATCGAGTCGGGCGAGCGCGGCTGCACCGTCACCGGCTCGGCGGGCACCTGGAGCGCCAAGGCGGACTGGACGGCGACCCATGCGGCCTGACGGCCCGGTCAAGGTCGGCATCCTGATTTCCGGCCGCGGCTCCAACATGCAGTCGCTGGTCGCCGCTTCGCAGGGCGGCGACCCGGCTTATCATGTCGCCCTCGTCGCCTCGGACAAGCCCGAGGCGGCCGGGCTGGCCTGGGCGGCGGAGCGGGGCATCGCGACCTTCGCGCTGTCGCCCAAAGGGATCGGCAAGCCCGCCTATGAAGCGGCGATCGACCAAGCGCTGCGCGACGCGGGCGTGGAGGTGATCGCGCTGGCGGGCTATATGCGGCTGCTGTCGGGCGATTTCGTCCGCCGCTGGGAAGGCCGTATCCTCAACATCCATCCCTCGCTCCTGCCGCTCTACAAGGGGCTCGACACCCATGCGCGCGCGATCGCAGCGGGCGATGCCAAGGCGGGGTGCTCGGTCCATATCGTGACCGAGGAGCTGGATGATGGCGAGGTGCTGGGTCAGGCGGAGGTGTCGATCCTGCCGGGTGACGATGCCGGGGCACTTGCCGCGCGCGTTCTGGTCGAGGAACATCGTCTCTATCCCCGCATCCTCTCGGAGTTCGTGCGTCGATGACCGATAATCTGGCCCGCATTCGTGACATCGCCCTGCTGCTGCCCGGTGTGACCGAGGACCTGCACGACGGCGAAACCCGGTTCCTGGTCGAAGGCGAGCCCTTTGCGCGGGTCGCTGATGGGGCGTCGGGGCTGCACCTTTGCGTCGCCGACGAAGGCGCCGCGCCGCACTGGACGACCATCGCGCTGTCGGCCGACGGCGACTGGACGCTGATCGAGGACCGGATCGCGCGCAGCTGGGAACTGGTCGCGCCGACCGAATTGCTCGAGGCGGGCGGGCGATGAGCCAATCGGCGGGCGACGAGGCCGCCGATCGCGCCAAGTCGCGGCGGCGATTGCTGAGCCTGGCCGAGTTCGTGGCCGTGGCAGGCCTGCTCGTCGCCGCGCTGACGCTCTATCTGAACTGGTCGCAGCGCCGCAGCGATGCCGAGGACAAGGCGGCCGCCGCCAGCGCGCAACGCAACGACCGCGCCCGGCTGGACCTGAACGCGACGGTCGAAGGGGATGGCCGCCGCCTCGCGCTGCGCGACCCGAATCATGACCTGCAGGACGTGACGATCGATTTCCCGGCAAAGTCGGGCATCGCCCGGCAGGCGCCCGTGGGCGCCCCCCTGATCGATGCGGGGCCGATCGCCGACCCGATCCTGGCCCTGACCGATGGCCAGGCGGATACGAAGGAAGGCCGGCTTCCGGTGCTGATCACGACCCGCTATTGGGACGGCGATACCGCGCGGACGGCGAGCGGGCTGTACGACGTGATCTGGAGCACGCATGGTCGCCTGCTGCGAGGCCGGACGCTGCGCCTGGAAGGGCTGCGGCTGCGGGACCGTCACGGCACGATGGCCAAGCTGAACGCCGCCTGGGCGACGAAGCACGGCTAAGACGCTTATGGGTTTGGGAGGAGCGCTGGCTTATCCGTCGTGGGACCGGACACGTCCGTTATGCGATGCATGACTGGTCTATGGCATGGACTATTCGGGCCAGCCAGTTCCCACCGTCCACCGGCCGAATAACGCAAAGCCGCATGCCTTTGCCAAGGCGATGGATGCTTGGTTATCCAGCTGACATCGATATTGCGGTTTATATCCCTGTTGTCGCGCATAGGCACTGATCGCAAGAACGGCGGCACGCGCATATCCCCTGCCCCGCGCATCGGGCAGCGTCAGGACGCCGAGATCGGCGAGCGGGCTGTCCTTCCACAGAATCGCGCTGGCTGCGCTGACCAGCCGATCGCCATCGAAACAGCCGAAGACGGCCCAGTGATCGAGTTCGACAAAGGCGTCTTCGCGGTCCTCCTGCGAAGCAGAGGAGTGAAATGCGCAGAAGGCGATATGGTCGGCTTCGGTCAGCTGTCGCGCCGATCGCTTGTGACTCACGTCCGGCATCGCATCGGCCGGATAGTAGAATAGGAAGTCCGGGTCGTAGAAATTTACCCCGGCCCGTACCACCCCTTCCCGCAAGCCGACCGCGCCCGCCAGATGCGCTCCATTACCAAGGAAATCAGCCAGTTCTGGCGTGACCGCTGCTTGGGTTCGATCGTCCTGCCTCTCCAGCAGCATCACGGGACGCTTTCGATCCAGCGACGAAACGATCGATAGCGTGAAGTCACCAGTAGCCCCGATAGCGGTACCGCGAAAAGACTTGTGCCAATAGTCGAGAATAGGCTTCGGAAAATCGGACATGCGTGTCGAATAGCATCCTCCACCCTCGGCCGGTAGTATTGGCGCGCGCGATCGGTTATGAAACCGGTATCCAGCGACTCAACCCAGAGGAGGGCGATCATGATCAATCCGACTGTGCCCGCTTCAGGAATGACTTTCGGCGGCGGCTTCCGACGCCACTGACGTCCTCGGTCACACCAAGACCGACACCCATCATCGCTGATACGAGGACCGCGCGCCGCCGTGCGGTGATTTATCCATGACCGACGAAGACGACGACCGTTTCCCGCGCGCCTCGGTGCTGCGCAAGGTACTGGCTTTCACTTTCATGCTTTGGCGGCGGGCTCCCTGGCTGGCCGCCGCCTGCGCTGCCGCGATGCTGTCTGCCACGCTTACCGAAATATTCGTGCCGCTATACGCCGGTCATATGATCGACGCGGTGGGGCACGGCGATGCCGGTCTGGCCTGGCGCGCCTTCGCCGTCATCGCGATGCTGGGCGGTGCGATGGTGGTGCTGCGTCACCTCGGCTGGTGGACGATCACGCCGCTGACGCTGAACATGATGCGCGACGTGACGCAGGAGGCCTTCGCACGCGTCCAGCGGCTATCCACGGACTGGCATGCCAACGCCTTTTCCGGCTCCACCGTGCGGCGGATCACCCGTGGCATGTGGGCGCTCGATACGCTGAACGACGTGCTGCTGCTCTCGCTTTTGCCCTCCCTGACGGTGCTAGTGGGGACCGTGGCGTTGCTTGCCCTGCACTGGCCGCTTCTCGGGCTGGTCATGGGGATCGGCGCGACGGCGTATATCGTGCTGACGGTCGGGCTAGCGACCCAGGTGCTCGCCCCGATTGCCCGGCTGTCCAATCAATGGGATACGAAGATGGGCGGCGTGCTGGCCGATGCGATCGGGACCAACGCCGTCGTCAAGGCTTTTGGCGGCGAGGCGCGCGAGGAGGCGCTTCTGGCTGCGGTCGTCGCCAAGTGGCGGCGGCGCACATTGCGCACATGGATGGCCTTCACCTGGGCGGGTTCGGGACAGCTTGCGCTGCTCTGGCTGATCCGCATCGCCGCGATCGGCGCGGCCCTGTGGCTATGGTCGCGTGGCCATGCGAGCGCGGGTGACATGGCCTATGTCATCACCAGCTACTTGGTCCTGAACGGTTATCTTCGCGACATCGGTCAATATGTCCACCAGCTTCAGCGATCGGTCAACGAGATGGAGGAACTGGTCCAGCTTCACGGCGAGCCGCTGGTTGTGGCCGATCGGGCCGATGCCCGCCCGATCATGATCGAGGCTGGCGCGATCGCGATCGAGGATGTGACCTTCCGCTATGCCGGGCAGGACCGACCGCTCTATGAGCATCTGAACGTCACCATTCCGGCGGGGCAGCGCGTCGGGCTGGTCGGGCCTTCGGGTTCGGGCAAGACCAGCTTCGTCAAGCTGATCCAGCGTCTCTATGACGTGGAAGCCGGCCTTGTCACGATCGACGGACAAGACGTGGCCGGAGCGACCCAGACATCGCTGCGCCGCCAGGTGGCGATCGTGCCGCAGGAGCCGTTGCTGTTCCACCGTACGCTGGCCGAGAATATCGGCTATGGCCGTCCCGGCGCGACCCAAGCGGAAATCGAGCAGGCGGCACGCCTCGCCAACGCACATGACTTTATCGCTGCGTTGCCCAGGGGGTATCGGACGCTTGTCGGTGAAAGGGGCGTGAAGCTGTCGGGTGGGGAGCGGCAACGTGTGGCCATCGCACGCGCCTTCCTGACCGATGCGCGCGTACTGATCCTCGACGAGGCGACATCGAGTCTCGATTCCGAAAGCGAGGCGGCGATACAGGAGGCGATGGAGCGGCTGATGGTCGGACGCACCGCGATCGTCATCGCCCATCGGCTTTCGACCGTGCGATCGCTCGATCGCATCCTGGTATTCTCCGGTGGGCGGATTGTGGAGGACGGGCGACATGAAGCACTTCTGCGCACCAAAGATGGCCATTATCGCCGCTTGTTCGAGCGGCAGGCGGGGACCACCAACCCGGAGATCGTCGCTTAGCGGTCAGATGCTCCCTGCCCGCTCGACGACCAGCACGCGCGCAGGTCCGATCGGCACGGCGCGATGGGTGTCGCCGGGTTCGGCGTGGAAGATCGTCCCCGGCGTCAGGCGATGGACGCGCTCCTCGCCTCGCTCGCGCACCTGCATGTCGACCATGCCGTCCAGCACCACAAAGACCTCGGCACCGTCGTTGACGTGCCAGATATAGGGCTGGTCGGTCCAGTGGAGCCGAACCGATACCGCGTCGATCTCCGCGATATCCAGTGCCGCCCAGGGGCGATGGCCCGTGAACGTGGCTGCTTCGATGATCTTCATCACGACCTCCCTTGTCGCGGCTCCCATGCTATGGGACGAGGTGATTGGCGAGATTGCGGATCGCCGTCAGTGACGACGTTTCGAAAGCGCCCATGAACCGGACCGGCATGACCCTGGACGAGACCGACCGGAAACTGGTGGCATTGTTGCGTCATGACGCGCGCCGGACGACCACCTCGCTGGCCCGCGCGTTGAACCTGTCGCGTACCGCCGTGCAGGCCCGTATCGCGCGGCTGGAACGTGACGGTATCATCCAGGGCTATAGCGCGATGATCGCGCCCGATGTCGTTGCGGGCGTCCAGGCGCTGGTGACGCTTTGCCTGGCGGTTCGCCCGTGTCGGCGGATCACCGACCCGCTCCTGTCCTGGCCCGAGGTGGAGCGTATCTATGCCATCGCAGGCGACCGGGACGCGGTGTTGGTCGTCTCGGTCGCGTCGCCACAGGCGCTGTCGGAACTGGCGGACCGGCTGCGAGCGGTGGAGGGCATCGTCTCTGTGGAGACGACCGTCATCCTGTCGGCACGGGCGGGGTGCCCGGAAAAGGCCTGATCGGCGACGGCCGGGTTGCGCAATGGCGGCCCCGTCGCATAGCGTCATGTCAATAGCTTCATAAAAGGGGAAATTTCATGGATCGTCGCACCTTCATGCTGTCCGGTGCCGCGGCCGTCGGGCTTGGTGCATTACCCGCCCGTCCGGCGTCGGCGCAGGCTTCGGGCGGTCCGGCGGCGGCGGCCTTGCCGGGGGACACGCGGCTGAATGCGGTCTTCGATCAGGTGCTGGGCGAAACCGTGCGCCAGTCGCCGGAATTCGCCACGTCGCTGGGCTTCGATACCGGCACGAACGCCGATCTGCGGCACAAGCTGAGCGACAACAGCTACCAGGCGATCGCCAAGGACCTAGCCCGCAATCGCAAGGCCCATGCGCTCGTCGCCGCCGTCGACCCCGCTTCGCTATCGCCGCAGGCCCGCATCGATCGCGAAGTGGTGCTGTACAATATCAAGTCCAACATGGTCGGCCCGGAGCAATTCGGCCTCTCCTCGCCGCAGGGGCCCTATCCGATCTCGCAGCAGGACGGCGTGTATTTCTCGCTGCCCGATTTTCTGGCCTCGACACATCCCGTCAAAACCGCCGACGATGCCGAAGCCTATCTCGATCGCCTCGCATTGATGGGGCGTCAGCTGGATAACGAAACCGAGGTCCAGCGGCGCGAGGCGGCAAAGGGGCGGCTCGCCCCCAACTTCTCGCTCGATCTCGCGCTTGGCCAGATGGCGAAGCTCCGGTCGCCCGCCCCGGCCGACAGCCAGCTTGTCCAGGCCCTGACCCGCCGCACCGGCGCGGCGAACATCGCTGGTGACTGGCAGGGGCGCGCCGCTCGGATCGTCGCCGAGCAGGTCTATCCCGCGCTTGATCGCCAGATCGCGCTGTTGCGTTCGCTTCGCCCTTCGGCACGCAGTGCCGCCGGCGTCTGGGCGCTGCCGGACGGCGAGGCGCTCTATGCCGCGGCCCTGGCGCAGGCGACCACCACGACCCTGTCGCCGGACGCGGTACATCGCATGGGGCTGCAACAGGTGGCCGACCTGACCGCACAGCTCGAACCCATCCTGCGGAGCCAGGGTCTGACCAAGGGCAGCGTGGGCGCGCGCCTCGACCAACTCAACCGTCTGCCGACCCAGTTGTTTGCGGATACCGACGCGGGACGCGCCGAGTTGCTCGCCAGCCTCAACGCCAGCGTCCAGGCGATGCAGGCGCGCCTGCCGCAGGCGTTCACCAACCCGCCCAATGCCCCGCTCGAGATCCGCCGCGTCGCGCCCGAGATCCAGGACGGTGCGCCCAACGGCTATTATTTCCGCGCGCCGCTCGATGGTTCGCGCGCCGCGATCTACTGGATTAACCTCAAGAGCGTGCATGACTGGCCGAAATATACATTGCCGAGCCTGACCTATCATGAAGGCGTGCCGGGCCATCACCTCCAGATTTCGACCGCCCAGCGCGCGCCGACCCATCCGCTGCGCAAGATCGCCTTCTTCAATGCCTATCTGGAAGGCTGGGCGCTCTATGCGGAGCAACTGGCCGACGAACTCGGCGGCTATGCCTCGCCGGTCGAGCGCGCGGGCTATCTCCAATCCTTCCTGTTCCGCGCCGCTCGGCTGGTGGTGGATACCGGCATCCATACCAAGCGCTGGACGCACGATCAGGCGACCAAATACCTGGTCGACACGGTCGGCTTCGCACCCGGTCGCTCTCAGCGTGAGATCGAACGCTATTGCGTCTCGCCGGGTCAGGCATGCAGCTACAAGATCGGCCACGCCGCCTGGCTGCGTGCGCGGGAAAAGGCCAAGGCGATCGCGGGCGACCGCTTCGACCTCAAGCATTTCCATGACGTGCTGGAGTCCGGCGCGATGCCGCTGTCGATGCTCGAGCGGATCGTCGAGGAACGGGCCCGCGCCGTCTGACGGCTGCTATTCGGCCCCTCGTTCCGGGGGGATGAAGCTGACATGGTCGAGGCGCCACGACTGATCCGGGGCGCCCGGCCAGAACGTCGCCGGATCATAGTCGCCCTCCTCCGGCAGGGCGCCGACGACCTGGGCTCCGATGACGCGACCTGTCTCGCGCAGACGCACCTCGGCGCCCGGGAAGCGGGCGTTCAACGCCGCACGCAGCGCCGAGGCATCGTCGGCGACGCGCTCCCCGTCGAGCGCGCGAGGGGCGCCGTCGATCAATTCCGCCGCCGCCGACTTTAGCGAGCGCAGCCCGTCGTTCAGAATATCCAGCGAGATCAGGCCCGCCGCGACCGCATCCGCCCACCAATAGCCCAGCCCGATACCGATCACCCCGCCGATCCCCGCCACGCCCGTCATCCAGTTGGCCTTTTGCGTCATCGCATCGGTGAAGAGTGTCTTGTCGTTCAGTTCGCGGGCGAGCGGCAGCTTCAACCGGCCGAGGACGATCGGCACGACGATCGAATAGACCTGGGCGGCCACCATCAGCCAACCCAGCCAGATTTCCTGCCCCGCGATGTTTACGGAGGTGACGGTGGCATGCTCCTGCCCGATCAGGCTCATCGCCGAAGTTACCAGCAGGACGCCGCCAAGAGCGGTGAGCGCGGCGGCGGCCAGTGCGAAGGCGAGGCTCGGCGCACGGGCGAAACCGTTGGGAAACAGCGCAGTGGGCGGACGTCTCTCCAGGCGCGCCGAGATCAGGAAGACGATCGGCGGGACCAGGCTGAGGCAATCCTCGATCCATGCCGTCTTCATCGCCTGGCTTGCCCCCATCGCCGCGCCCATGACGGCGATCACGCTGATCGTCCAGGCCAGCGACCACCACTCCAGCCGTTGCGCGCGGGCGAAGACGGGCTTCAGATGCGGGGGCAAGACGTCCTTGCTCATCGGTCCGGCACCTCCGCTCTTGTTTCGCGTTCGACCAGCGTGATCCACGCATTCTCCCCGTTCCGGGCGACGATATGCGATGCCGTCACGGCCTTGCCTTCCTCATGGCGGCGGTACGGCAGACCGAGCGCGACGCGCTTTGCCCATGGCGATTTCGCGTCGAAGCGCCCGCCGACGACGAGGTCCAGTTGCCCCGCCTCCAGTTGGAGGAGCAGCGGCTCGAGCGTACCGACCACGACCTTAGGTGCGGCACCGGTCCGCGCGGCAATCCGGGTTAGGATCCTGTCAGCAACCGCCATGTCTCCTCGCTCGGCACCCGCGACCGCCCCTATGCGAAAGGCTCGGCTCGCGCGGATGGTTTCCAGCGTTCCCCCGGGGTCGCGCGGAATGTCGCCACAGCCCGCGAGCAGAAGAAGCGGTAGCCAGGCGAATTTCATCGACGGCCTGCGCCAATGCGAAGGACATTCCTCATGACCCATTGCAGCGGGATTTTCCTTTCGATGCAAGTACATTGGGTTAGGTGCGCGATCTTGTCCGCCCTGCCCGCTGGCCGCCCTCTATCGCAACGGCCTACAAACCATTTGCGCCATAATAGATAGATAGCTATCTATATTTTGAAATGTCCGATTCTCGACGTCATCTGGAACGGCGATTGGCGACCACGCTGATCCCGCTGGCCCGCGCATACAGGCGGCATCTCGACCGTGCTCTGGCAGGGCTGTCGCTTTCGCACTCGTCCGCGCTTGCCGTGATGTTGCTCGGCCGGATGGAGGACGGGGTGCGCCAGGGCATGTTGGCGGAGCAGCTCGGCGTCGAAGGGCCGACGGTCGTGCCGCTGGTCGACCAGATCGAGCGCGCGGGCCTTGCCGAGCGGCGGCCGGATGCCAGCGACAAGCGCGCCAAGACGATCCATCTCACCCCGGCCGGTCGTTCGCTCGCCGCGCTGGCGGAAACCCGCTCGGCGGAAATCCGGTCCGCGCTCTTTGCCGATATCCCTGCCGAAGATCTGGCCATCGCGATCACCGTGGTGGAACGGCTCAGCCAGGCGATCGGCGCGTCCGAGACGGATTGAGCCCATGCGGATCGGCGTGCGGCAGGCGGTATTTTCCGCCAATTGCTTCGTGGCGGCGATGCTGGCGCTGTTCGTGTCGTTCCGGCTCGGGCTGGATCGCCCCTTCTGGGCCATGGCGACTGTCTATATCACCAGCCAGCCGCTGACTGGCGCGGTGCGATCCAAGGCCGTGTTCCGCCTTCTCGGGACGATCGTCGGGGCCAGCGCCACCGTCGTGCTGATACCCCTGCTGGTCAACGCGCCGATCTTGCTGTCGCTTGCGCTCGCGCTCTGGGTTGCGGGCTGCCAGTTCGTCTCGCTGCTCGACCGTACGCCGCGATCCTATCTGTTCATGCTGGCGGGCTATACGGCGGCGCTCGTCGGGTTTCCCAGCGTCACCCACCCGGAGGCGATTTTCCAGGTAGCAGTGCTGCGCGCCCAGGAAATCGGGATCGGCGTGACCTGTGCCGCCATCGTCCACGCGGTCGTCTGGCCGCGCAGCGTCACCGCCCTGCTCCGCACGCGCATCCAGGCCGTGATGGGCGAGGCGGAAAGCTGGATCGTCGACTCACTCGCGCCGGAGCCTCTGGCCCATACGGATGCGAAGCGACGCCGCCTGGCCGGAGACGTCACCGAACTTCACGTCATGGCCACGCATGTGCCGTTCGATACCGACGCGCAGCGACCGACCACGGCGGTACTGGCGGCGTTGCAGGATCGGCTGGTTCTCCTCGTCCCGCTCGTCTCCGCCGTGGAGGACCGCATACGCAGCCTTTCGGTCCTGCACGCCCTTCCCGCCCCCGTCGCGGCGCTGATTGACGATGTCCGGCGCTGGGTCCGAGAGCCCGACAGTGCCGCGCCTGCCGCCCTCGTCGCGCGCGGCGCCGCGTTGGCGGCCGACGAGCCCATGCGGTCATGGGGCAGCCTGCTGACCGCCAATCTGCTCGCCCGTCTCGGCGAACTGGTCGTGGCGCTCGACACGGCGCGACATGTCGCCGTGCAGGCGACCGCGCCCGACACCCCGATGCCCGAGCCCGTCCGGGCCCTGCTGCGCGAGCGGCAGCGCCGCCCGCTCCACCGGGACTATGCGCTGGCAGCGCTCTCCGCCGCAGCGACCGCGATCGCGATCCTGGGATGTTGCGCTTTCTGGATCGTCGCCGCCTGGCCCGAGGGAGCGGTGGCGGCGATGATCGCGGCCGTCGTATGCTGTTTCTTTGCGACGATGGACGATCCGGTTCCGGCCCAGCGTGGTTTCCTGATCTGGACCGCTGTCTCGCTGCCGCTGACCGCCCTCTATCTCTTTGCGCTGCTGCCGCTGGTGCACAGCTTCGAGATGCTGGCGCTGGTGCTGGCCCCGATGCTCCTGATCGCCGGTGCCCTGCTCGCGCTGCCGCACTGGTATGGCCGGATGATGCCGATGATCATCGGCATCGCGGGAGGCCTGGCGTTGACCAACAATTTCTCCGCCGATGCCGTTGGTTTTTTTAATGGCAGCATCGCCCAGCTGGTCGGCGTGGCGGCCGCGATCTTTGCGACGCGTGTCTTTCGCAGCCTTGGCGCGGGAACGGCCGTTCGGCGGCTGCGCCGTGCAGGCTGGCGCGAACTGGCCGATCTCGCGTCCGGTCCGTCCAGCCTCGCCATCGCCAGTTGGAAGAGCCGGATGCTCGACCGGGTGGGGCTCCTTGCAGCGCGGGTCGGCGATGTCGACCAGGCGGACCGCGATGTCGCCATGGCGACGCTGCGCGATCTGCGGGTCGGGGTGAATGTGGCCCAGCTGGCGCCGGACGGGAGCGACGATAACGCAGCGCTGGCCGCGTTGCGCAACGAGATCGCCGTGCATTTCCGCAACGGCGACCCCGACACGACGGCGATACCCGCATCCGCCCTGCTCGCCCGAATCGATGCCGCCATCGCCTCCGCGATCGACCTGCCGGTTTCCGAAAGCCGGTGGAACGAGCTTGCCGCGTTGACCGGGCTGCGTCGCAACTTCTTTCCGGGGGCGGCTCCCTGGGAAATGCGGAAGGAAGCGGCATGACGGGGGAAGTCGATCTTGCCGGGGTCTATGTCCACCCGCTGTTGATCGCCGCCATTCTGGCATTCGTCGCCGCGGAAGCGATCGCCTGGGTGCTGGGGCGGCTGCGACTGTATCGCTTCGTTTGGCATCGCGGCCTGTTCGACGTGGCGCTTACCATTCTCCTCTGGGCGGGCTTCGCCGCGCTCCTCAACGGCGGCGATGTGGCCGCTCTTTTCGGTTAGTGAAATGAAGAAGACTGCATTTCTGCGCGTCGCCGTGACGCTGATGGTCGTCGCCCTCGCCGGGTTCGCCGGGCAACGGCTATGGGCGCATTATGAGGAAGACCCCTGGACCCGCGACGGCCGGGTTCGCGCCGATGTGGTTCAGGTGGCGCCCGATGTGTCCGGGCTGGTCACCTCGGTCCTCGTCCGCGACAACCAGCAGGTGGCCGTCGGCACGCCGTTGTTCGAGGTCGACCGGCCGCGTTACCGACTGGCCGTGGCGCAGGCGCAGGCGGCGGTCGCCGCCCAGCAGGTGCAGCTTGCTCAGGCGCGACGCGAGGCCCGACGCAACCAGTCGCTGGGCGATCTGGTCGCCGGGGAAGTCCGCGAACAGAGCATGGCCAAGGTCGCCCAGCTCGATGCTTCGCTGGCGCAGGCCCGCACGGCGCTGGACACCGCCCGCCTCAACCTGGCCCGGACGATGGTGCGCGCCAGCGTCGCCGGCACGGTCACCAATTTGGAGCTTCGCCCAGGCGACTATGCGAGTGCCGGTCACCCCGAATTTGCGATCATCGACCGGAGTTCGCTCCACATTATCGGCTATTTCGAGGAGACGAAGCTGCCCCGCATCCATGTCGGCGATCCCGTGCAGATCCGCCTGATGGGTGAAAAATCGACCATTGCGGGGCATGTGCAGAGCATCGCTGGCGGCATCGAGGATCGCGATCGCAATTCGGGCGCGAATCTGCTCGCCAATGTGAACCCGACCTTCAGCTGGGTCCGGCTGGCGCAGCGCATCCCCGTCCGCATCACCATCGATCATCTGCCCGCCGGGATCGCGCTGGTCGTCGGCCGAACCGCGACCGTCGAGATATTGCCGTCGGCGGCACCGGCTCGGCCCAAGGGGGTACGGGCATGAGGCGCCACCCGCTTGCCCCTGCCCTCATGGCGGCTCTGCTTGCGGGCTGTGCAGCGGCGGGGCCCGATTATCACAGGCCCGCCACGGCCATCGCGGAGCGCCCCAGTGCGACGGGCGGCTTTGTCAGCGGCTCTTCCGCGGCCTTCACCCCTGCCCCGCTGCCGGATCACTGGTGGAAGCTGTACAGCGATCCGGTGCTCGACCGACTGGTCGAGGACGCGCTTGCCCATAACACGGACCTGCGCGTCGCCAGCGCCAATATCGCACGCGCCAATGCCGCGCTCGGCCTTGCCGAGCAGGCTCGCCAGCCAAGGACCGAGATCGAGGCCGCGCCCGGCTATGCCCAGCGATCGGCGGAGGAGGAATTGCTGCCCGGCGCACCCCTGCCCTCATCCTTCGTCTATTCGGCGCGGGCGGGTATCTCCTATCAGGTCGACCTTGCCGGGCAGATCCGACGCGCCGTCGAAGCGGCCGGTGCGGATGTCGCAGCGACCCAGGCCGCCTATGACGCGACGCGCGCGACCGTCGTGGCGGATACGACCCGCGCCTATCTCGATGCCTGTGCCGCGGGGCGGGAGATCGGCATCGCGCAGCAGGCGGTGGCTCTCCAGGCGCGCACGACGACCCTGACGCAGCGGCTGATCCGCGCCGGACGCGGCATTGCGCTCGACGCGACCCGGTCGCGGGCGCAGGAGGAACAGGTCCGCGCGACCTTGCCGAGCTTGCTCGGGGCCAAGCAGGTCGCGCTGTTCCGGCTGGCGACGCTGACCGGCCGCCCGCCTGCCGAGTTCGACCGTCAGGTCGCGGCCTGTACGCAGGAGCCCCGTCTCGACCGGGCCATTCCGATCGGCGATGGCGCGGCCCTGCTGCAACGTCGTCCGGACGTGCGCCGGGCCGAATTGGAATTGCACGCCGCCACCGCCAGGATCGGGGTCGCGGAAGCGGAACTCTATCCGCGCATCACCCTTGGCGCTTCGGTGGGCTCGGTCGGCCTGCTGCGCAACGCACTCGGCAGCGACACCTATAAGTTCTCGCTCGGCCCGCTGATCAGCTGGGAGTTTCCGAACCGTGGACGGGTCCGAGCCCGCATTGCCAGCGCGCAGGCGGTCGCCGACGCCGCCTATGCCAAGTTCGACGGGACGGTTTTGGCCGCGTTGCGCGAGACCGAAACCGCCCTGACCATTTACGCTCGGGACTTGGATCGCCGTGCGGCCCTAACCGCCGCCCGCGATCAGTCCGCTCGCGCTGCGACCGATGCCGAACGGCTGTTCAAAGCGGGGCGCACGGGTTTCCTGTCCGTCCTCGATGCCCAACGCACGCTGATCGGCGCAGAGCAGACGCTCGCGGCGGCGGACAGCCGGCTGGCGGCGGACCAGGTCCAGCTGTTCCTGGCTTTGGGAGGCGGATGGCAGATTTAGCCGACCGGACAAGCAAAACCGGGGTTTTCAGGGAAGTGGCTGGGCAACCGGAGTTCCCGCTTCCGATATGGATCACCCTGCCGATCAGCTGTGCTACGCTTGATCCGTCGTCCCTGACTGACCGCGCCGCGTATTCCAGAGCAGCCCTGCCACGACACACGCGGCCCCGCCGACGAGCACCGAGGGTCGGATACCAAGGCGGACAGCCGAACGGTCGAGCAACACCTCCCCTCGACCGACGGCGTTGACCAGTCGCGGCACAATTTGCGTGTCGATGAAATATTTCGGGGCCGAAGGGCCCGTCGTCTTTTTCAACATATAGTCGCGACCGACCGTCATGGCATTTCTCCTTTTTAAATCCGTATCTTAGATTAAATCTGGGATAGCCGCCGCCGCTACAGGGTTAACGACAGGACCCGGCGAATGTTTCGCAAGGAAACGCCCGCCGCCCCGGCCGGAGATGCCCGATGAAAGCCACTTATAAGCCGTATCGCCTCCCCTCCGGCGGGTGGGGATCGGCCCGATCGGTCGGCAATATCCTGCGCCGGGAGGGCGTGCTCGGCAGCGCCAGCATCGCGCTGTCGCGCCACAACAAGGTCGACGGCTATCAGTGCAACAGTTGCGCCTGGGTCAAACCGGCTACGCCGCTCCCCTTCGAGTTCTGTGAGAACGGGGTGAAGGCAGTGGCGTGGGAGTTGACCGCTCACCGCTGTACGCCCGCCTTTTTCGCCGAACATACGGTCAGCGAATTGCTGGGGTGGGACGATTATCATCTGGAGCAGCCGGGGCGGCTGACCCATCCGCTGCGCTATGATCCCGCGACCGACAAATATGTGCCGGTATCCTGGGGCCATGCCATCGAGGAGATCGCCCGCGAACTTCGCGCGGTGGACGACAAGCAACACGGCACCGTCTTCTACAGCTCCGGCCGGTTGTCGAACGAAGGCAGCTATCTCTATCAGTTGTTCGCCCGGCTTTATGGCAACAATAACCTGCCCGACAGCTCGAACATGTGCCACGAAACGACCTCGGTCGCGCTGCCCGCCAGTATCGGCCAGGGCGTCGGTACGGTCGATCTGGGGGACTTCGCCAAGACCGACTGCCTGATGTTCTTCGGCCAGAATCCGGGGAGCAACTCGCCCCGCATGCTGCATCCGCTTCAGGAAGCCAGCCAGCGCGGGGTGCCGATCATCACCTTCAACCCGCTTCGCGAGCGGGGGTTGGAGCGGTTCCTGAACCCCCAGTCGCCGACCGAGATGCTGACCGGCAAGGACACGCGGATCAGTTCGGACTATCATCAGGTCAAGAATGGCGGCGATCTGGCCGCGATCGCGGGCATCTGCAAGGCGGTGCTGACGCTGCACGACGATGCCCTGGCGGCGGGTGAGCCGCCGATCCTCGACCTCGCCTTTATCGACGAGCACACGCATGGGTTCGCGCGCTTCGCCGACTGGCTGCGGGCGCAGGATTGGGACGTGTTGGAGCGGCGTTCCGGACTGCACCGTGCCGATCTCGAAGCGACGGCACTCATCTATGCCCGTGCGCCGTCGACCATCGGCATTTACGGCATGGGCCTGACGCAGCACCGTGCGGGGGTCGAGACGGTGCAGATGCTGGTCAACCTCCTCCTGATGCGCGGCAACATCGGACGCCCCGGCGCGGGCATCTGTCCGGTGCGCGGCCACAGCAATGTCCAGGGTCAACGGACGGTCGGCATCACGGAAAAGCCCGAGCTTTTCCCGCTCGACCGGCTGGGTGAGCAATTCGGCTTCGAGCCACCCCGCGAGGCGGGGTACAACACGGTCGAGGCGTGCGAGGCGATCCTCGAAGGACGGGTGAAGGCATTCTTCATGCTGGGCGGCAATTTCGCCCGCGCCATCCCGGACCAGGGTCGGATGGAGCCTGCCTGGCGGCGGATGCGGCTGACCGTCAACGTCCTGACCAAGCTCAACCGTACCGCCCTGCTTCCCGGCGAGATCAGCTATATCCTGCCGGTGATCGGGCGACTGGAGATAGACGAGACGGCGGCCGGGCAGCAGGCGCTGTCGATGGAAGACACGTCTGGCTGCGTACACGGCAATCGCGGAATCCGCACGCCGGCCTCTCCGCATCTCATCAGCGAGATCCGGCTGCTATGCGAACTCGCCAAACAGGTGTTCGAGCCCAACCCCAAGGTGCGGTGGGACGATTATATGACCGACTATGCCGAGATCCGGCGGGAGATTGCCCATACGCTCCCCGACAATTTCCATGACTATGAAACACGCATGTGGGAGCCCGGCGGCTTCCAGCGCGACCTGCCGGCCAAGCGGCGCGAATGGCAGACCGATACCGGCCGCGCCAATTTCGTCACGCCTGAGGCACTCGACGAAGACCTCGATATGCCGGACGTCGGCCATGACGTGCTGCGGTTGATGACACTCCGAAGCAACGACCAGTTCAACACCACCGTCTATGGCTATAGCGATCGTTTCCGGGGGATCGACGGCATCCGCAACATCGTGCTGATGAACCGCTCCGACATCGAACGCCGGGGCCTGAAGGTCGGACAGGCGGTGACGTTGCGCACCGTCGCCGATGACGGGGTCGACCGGCATTTGTCGGGGATGATCGTCGTCGCCTATGACATTCCGGTCGGATGCATCGGCGGCTATTATCCCGAGTGCAACGTCCTGATGCCGGTGTGGCATTATGCCGTGGGCAGCAAGACGCCCGCCGCCAAATCCATTCCCGTGACGGTCGAGAGCGACGGGGATGCGATAGTCGAGCCGGGCATGGAGGATCGTTCGACGGCATGACCGGCATAACCGGTCTTTTGGGAAGCCGAGCCCAGGCATGCGGTCCTCGCTCACAGCAAGGAATTTCGAGCCTAGCACGTTGATTTTGCGCATTTCGGCGGATGCAAGCCCGTCACGCCCACCGGCCTGAATGGACGCGTGGCAGGCCCTTTGCAAATCGCTTGCTATTCGTAGGCCTTAGTCCATACATTACGATTTGATGACGCTCACCATCCCCGACATGTCACGGGACCGCCGGATAGAAGATCCGACAAATCTCTGGATTATTCATCCAGCGGCGCGCTTTCTTTTGCCCTGGTTCATTGCGCGCGGAATTTCGGCCAATGCCGTTTCGCTGGCCGGGCTGGCTTTGGGCACGTTGGCGGCGCTGGCCTATACGCAGTGGGAAATGTGGCCTTTTGCCTTGGTCGGCTTGCTGCTGTCGGTCGGCTGGCTTGTCGCCGACGGCCTGGACGGGATGATCGCTCGGGCCACGGGCACCGCCAGTCCGCTGGGGCGCGTGCTGGACGGGTTGTGCGATCATGGCGTCTTCATCCTGATCTATGTTTCTCTGGCCTTGTCGATTGGCACATTTGAAGGTTGGGCGCTGGCCGTGGCGGCAGGCATTGCGCACATGGTCCAATCCAACATGTACGAGAGCGAGCGAGCCCGCTTTCACCGTCGCCGCAATGCGGTGGCGATGATCGTCCCTCCTGCCCCGAGCCGCAATCAGCTGGTTCGACTTTATGACCTTTGCTGGGGACTATTGGATCGCGTCGCCGCGCGGTTCGATCATGTGCTGGGGCAGCACCATGCGCCCTCGGAGTTTGCGGCAAGATATGCCGCCCAGGCCGTTGGGCCTATGCGGCTGATGAGCCTGTTGTCCGCCAATGTGCGGGTCTACGCGATTTTCCTTGCCTGCCTTTTCGCCAATCCCCGCCTGTTCTGGTGGTTTGAACTCATCCCACTGAACGTCATCCTCATCTTCGGACTTTTCCAGCACCGCATCGTCGAAAATCGTCTGAGTGCAGTACCGGCAGATCCTTTTCTGGCAAATAAGAGGGAATAAGACATAATGTCGGCCATTAATATTGCTATCGTTGGAATAGGAAACTGCGCCAGTTCTCTCGTGCAGGGGCTTTCCTATTATCGCGAGGGCGCAAATGAGACCGTCGGGCTCATGCATTGGGACCTTGGCGGGTATAAGCCGAGCGATATCCGCGTCGTCGCGGCTTGGGACGTCGATCAACGAAAAGTCGGCAAGGACGTATCGGAGGCGATTTTCGCCAAGCCCAATTGCACCACCGTCTTTTGCGAAACCGTGCCTGCCACCGGGACCAAGGTACGGATGGGGCATGTGCTTGACGGCGTCGCCGAACATATGTCGGATTATGACGACAACCGGACATTCCTGCTCGCGCATGAAAAGGAGGCGTCCAAAGCAGAAGTGGTCGCCGCCCTGCGCGAGACCAAGACCGATGTGCTGATGAACTATCTGCCGGTGGGTTCGCAGGCCGCCAGCGAGTTCTACGCCGAATGCGCGCTCGAGGCGGGTGTGGCGTTCGTGAACAATATTCCCGTGTTCATCGCGAGTGATCCCATATGGGCGGAACGCTTCACCCAGGCTGGCGTGCCGATCATTGGCGACGACATCAAGGCGCAGCTTGGTGCCACCATCGTTCATCGCGTGCTGACCGATCTGTTTGCCAAGCGGGGCGTCAAGCTGGAGCGGACCTATCAGCTCAACACCGGGGGCAACACCGACTTCCTGAACATGTCCAATCATCGCCGCCTCGCCTCCAAGAAAATCTCGAAGACCGAGGCGGTGCAGTCGGTCGCTGCGGAGCGGCTGCATGACGACAATGTTCATATCGGCCCGTCCGACTATGTGCCCTGGCAGAACGACAACAAGATCTGCTTCCTGCGGATGGAAGGGACGATGTTCGGTGGCGTGCCGATGAACCTGGAGTTGCGACTGTCCGTCGAGGACAGCCCGAACAGTGCCGGTGTCGCCATCGATATGATCCGGTGCGCCAAGCTGGCGAAGGATCGCGGTCTGGCGGGGCCGATCGACGCGGCATCGGCATATTTCTGCAAGCATCCGCGTTTCCAGATGACCGATGACCTTGCGGCCCAGGCGGTCGATGAGTTCATTGCCGAAGCGGCGGAATGATCGAGACCGGTATTGTTCTCGCGGCAGGCGAAGGCTCCCGCCTTCGCGCTGTCGCCCCGCTCAAGCCCCTTTGCCTGGTCGACGGGCGGACACTGCTTGCCCATGCCGTGCGCGGTATGGCGCAGGCAGGGCTGGCGCGAACGGTCGTGGTCGTCGGCTATGAGGCAGAGACGATCGAAGCCTATGTCGCGGCGCAGGACTGGCCGATCGAGGTCGAAACAGTACGGGTGAAGGATCATCGGCATCCCAATGGCTCATCATTGCTGGCGGCCGAACCGCTGCTGGGCGGTGAGGAGGCGATCCTGGCGATGTGCGACCATCTGGTCGAGCCAGCATTTTATCGGCGAATGGCCGCCGCCGATACGGGCGGTGGCGCGTCGCTCGGGATCGACCGTCGGATCGATAGCGATTGGATCGATCTTGACGACGTGACGTGCGTTCAGACGGAGGGCGACCGCTTGGTCGGCATCGGCAAGGGTCTCGCCCTCTATGATTGCTTCGATACGGGGGTGTTCAAGGTCGGCAAGGGCCTTTTCGACGCGCTCCGCGGATTGGACAGGCCCTCGCTCACCGAGGGAATGCGGTGCCTGGCAATCGACCGGGCCGCTGGCATCACGGATTGCAGCGATCTGGGATGGATCGATGTGGACGATGAGCGGGCATGGCGCATCGCAGAAACGCGGATGGCATCAAGTCGTCTTGGCGTAGTCGACGCTTAAGTGTTCCGTCCCGGCATCTGATGGATCGGATCGACGATGAACCGGTCTTGCTCTGACGTACAGACTTTTAAGGCCGATCGACATTCAGGATTGCTTCTTCTTCCCCTCTCCCCTGGACAGGGGAGAGGGTTAGCGAAGCTTGCCAGCCTGCTGGCTAGCGTAGCTTGGGTGAGGGGTTGAGCGAGCCCAAAGGCTCGCGCGCTCGCCAAGCGAGCGCCCACCCCTCACCCATTTCCAACTAGGCCTTTGCTTTCGCAAAGACCAAGTCTGCGCAACCCTCTCCCCTCTGCGAGGGGCGAGGGAGGGAAAGGCATTATCGGCCCTAGGTTGTATTCGTAGGGTAGGAGGCCGCTGAGCCTCTTGAGTTATAGGCGGCCATGAAGGTCGTGACCGCCGGTATCGATCCTGTTTGCGGCCTATGCCATGGCCGGTCAGGCCTTCGCCTCGTTGATGACATGAACCTGCGTGAATTCGTGGAATCCCTCCTCCGCGAATTCGACGCCCAGACCCGATTGTTTCGCGCCGCCGAACGGAATGGTCGGGCCGAAATCGAGATGTTTGTTGATCCAGACCGTGCCCGCCTCCATGCGCATGGCGAGATCACGCGCCGCATCGCGGTCGGACGACCAGATCGAGCCGCCCAGCCCCATATCGGACGCATTGGCGCGTGCCAGCGCGTCTTCGGGATCGTCATAGCGGATGACGGGAAGCACGGGGCCGAACTGTTCCTCGTCCACCAGCCGCGCACCGTCTTCGATGTCGCGCACGATGGTCGGGCGGATGAAATAGCCCGGCCGGTCCAGCACTTCGCCCCCGGCGATGATCGTGCCATCCGATCGCGCCGCTTCGATGATCGCCTTCACCTTGTCATATTGCGCCCGGTTCTGGAGCGGCCCGATCTGTGCGCCCTGCTTCAGCCCATCATCGACCACGGCTTCTTCAGCGAGCTTGGCCAGTTCCGCGCAGAGCGCATCATAGATGTCGGCATGGGCATAGACGCGCTTGATGGCGATGCAGACCTGTCCGGCGTTCAGGAATGCGCCGCCGAAAATGCCCGTCGCCGCCTTCACCGGGTCGGCATCGGGCAGGACGATCGCCGCGTCATTGCCGCCCAGTTCCAGCGTGAGGCGCTTGATCGACGCCGCTGCGCTCTCCATCACCTTCCGACCGGTCGCGGTCGATCCGGTGAAGCTGATCTTCGCGATATCGGGATGCGACGTCAGACGGGTGCCCAGGTCGTTCTGGTCGGTGATGACGTTAACCACGCCGGGCGGGAAGATCCCGGCCATCATCTCGCCCAGGCGCAGCGTGGACAAGGGCGTGGTGGGTGCCGGTTTGATGACCAGCGTGTTGCCCGCCAGCAGCGCCAAAGGCAGTTTGAAGGCGACGATCAGCACCGGGAAGTTCCACGGAATGATAGCCCCCACCCCCCCCAGCGGGCGACGATGCCGTTCGACCCGGCGGCTGTCATTGTCCTCCAGCACCCCGACCGGCAGGTCATGGGTCGCGAGCTGGCGAATGAAGGCGATGCTGTAGGCGATCTCGGCGGTGGCTTCGCTCAATGGCTTGCCCTGTTCCTGAGTGAGCAGACGCGCCAGGCTTTCCGCATGCACCTCCATGCAATCGGCAAGATCGAGGATCAGCGCGCGTCGCTCCGCAATCGGGGTCTTCGCCCAGGCCGGAAAGGCCCGCTTCGCCGCCCCAACCGCTTCATCCAACTGCCCGGCCGAGGCGCGCGGGCATAAGGCCAGCACTTCCTCGGTCGCGGGGTTGATGACCTCCATCCTATCCGCGCCATCGACCAAATGACCGTCGATCAGAAGCCGGTAACCGGGCATATCCCATCCTCCTGCATTGTCGTCGACGTCGGCCACCTGGGCGAAGGGAACGTCGAGGAATTTCAGGAAGCCTAAGAAGCTTTCGGTCCATCCCCTAGAGCCAAATCCGGCCTTAAGAGTGGTACCAGTTGGGGCGGCCTAGCACCGCTGGCCGACGACGGTGGCGACACGGGTAAAGGCTTCGCGGATCGCCTCCTCCGACAACCCGGTATAACCGAGTACAAGCGAGCGTTCGCGAAAGCGGCCGGGATTGCCATATTCCTGCGTCGCGGCGCCCGCGAACGGATACAGGCCGACGCCGCAGTTCAGCGCGATACGCTGCATGTCATTCGCGGCGGGGAGATCGGGTGGCAGCGTCCACATCATGTGCATCCCGCATTCGCGCCCCATCAGCACGCCGCCGGGGAAATGCTCTTCGATCGACCGGATCACTTGGTCTCGCGCGCCCATATAGGACCGGCGGATCCGGCGCAGATGGCGGAGAAACGCGCCTTCCTTCAGGAAGTCCGCGATCACCGCCTGTTCCAGCCATGGTGCGCCATGGTCGGTCAATGTCTTCACCAACCGCGCCTGATCGAGAAGATGACGCGGCATGACCGCATAACCCACTCTCAGTCCCGCGCCGATCGATTTGGAGAAGGTGCCGAGATAGATGACGTGGCCCCGGCGATCCAATCCGGCGAGTGCGGTCAGCGGTGGTCCATCATAGCGGAAGTCGCTGTCATAATCATCCTCGATGACATAGCTGCCCGTCTGGTAGGCCCAGTCGAGAAGGTGCAGCCGCCGGTCGAGGCTGAGCGTGCAGCCGGTCGGAAACTGGTGGGACGGCGTCACATAGACGAGATTGCCCATGAAGCTTTCGAGTTGCGAGACGACGATACCCTGTTCGTCGACGTCGATCGGACGGATGCTGGCACCATAGCTGCCGAAGAGAAAGGCCGCACCCTGGTAACAGGGATTCTCGACCGCCACGCTCGCCTTCGTACGATCGGTGATGAAGATGCGGGCGAGCAGGTTGAGCGCCCCCTGGATGCCGGAGGTGACCATGATCTGATCGGCGCTGGCTTCCATCCCGCGCGTTTCGCCCAGATGCGCCGCAATCGCTTCGCGCAGCGCGGCCAGTCCACGCGGATCGCTATATTCGGTCTGGATGCCATGGGCATAAGCGAGATGCCGCGCGATCGTGCGTTGCCAGAAGCTGGTCGGGAAGCTGTCGGGGCGCGGCCGCCCGACGAAGAAATCGAACTGCGGCCGTGATCGCCTCTCGTGCCACAATCGAGGCGCCCGCCCGGAAAAACTGGGATTCTTGCCCAACCGGAGCCGCTTGCGGCTGGGCTGAACCGACGAATGGCCATTGCGCAGCAGGACCGTCGCGTCGGGCAGCCGGTCGTTGACGAAGATGCCCGCCTTGGCCCGCGAGGTGATATAATCCTCTGCGGCGAGGCGTTCATAGGCCAGCGTCACGGTGTTGCGGGCGATGCCCAACTGGTCCGACATGCTGCGCGTCGAGGGCAGTCGCTTGCCCGCGGCCAATGTGCCTTGCAGGATCTGGTCGCGCACCGCCTCGTAAATCTGCACCTGCAGCGATCGCTCGTCTTCGCGGTCGATACGAATGATCAGGTTCATCGTCATCGTCAGGCGTGCCTTCGCTACCCCAGCTGCACCGATCCTATCGCACGGTCGCGCCAATGATAGAGCCGTCGGCATCTGGCACCATCATCTTCCGCTATACTGGCCCTACCGACTGGCCAAGTCGCTCTTCATCCTCACCGCACAGCTTATCGGGCTGGACTCATTGAGCGGAGAATCCCATGTCCATCTATCTCAGTATGCAGCGTGTGCGCTTTTCCAGCCCGGACGGATACGAGAAGTTCAAGGTCATTTTCGCCGATACGCGCAATCACCTGATGAAGCTGCCCGGCTTCCTCCATCTGACGTGGTGGGTCCATCCCGAAGACCCGACCTGGTTCAACGAGGTCAGCTTCTGGGTGAACCGCGCGGCGCTCAAGGACTGGCACCAGGCGACCTACCACAAGCACGCCAAGGCATGGGCGGCGCGTGGTGCGATCATGGAAGACATCATCACCAATTTCGAACTGACCAACACGCGGCTTCTCCGCGTATGCCCCAATTGCGGGCTGGTCGAGGACAAGGCGTTCGAGCTGCAGGAAGAGCAGAAGGTTCTCGCCGAACCCTGCCCCCAGTGCAATTTCAACTTCCCCGTCATGCCGAACACGCCCAGCAGCTTCGCCGTGTTCAAGGATGTGCCGCTCCTCGCGGAGACCATCTCGCTGACCGCCCCGTCGATGGAGGCGTGAACGGCGGAGCAGGCGGTCGAATGTGGCCATCTGGCCCCATCAAAAAGGCCAGGGATGGCGCTAGGCTGTCGGTCGTGATGCTCTGATAGTCAAGCCTGGTCGACGTTCGGGGGGAACCGAATGGTTTTCCCGATCGGCCGGTTACGGTTCAATCTCGTTCAAGGGAGATTTGGCATGGCAACGCAGTTGGCGGCGCAAGTGCAGGAATTGCCGCGTTTCGCGGTTCATGGCGGCGTGCAGAACGAACCCAATGAGAAATGGCTGCCGTTCGAATGGGTCGAGCCCCGTTTCGGCATGCAGGTGCACGGCGAATATGTGGTGGCCCGGACCGAAGGCACGTCGGGATCGCTGTCGGCCGGTTTCTGGCGCACTGGCCCCACCGCGCCGGGCGCGACGGCGGACGGGTCGCATACCATCGTCTATTCCTCGCCCCTGGGCGACGAGGTGGCTTGCGTGATCGACGGCACCGCCGTGCTCACCGTCCTTTCCACCGGCAAGCGCTACAAGGTCGGCCCCGGTTCCATCATCAACTCGCCCAAGGGGCTGGAAGTGCAGTGGGAGATCGAGGGGCCATCGTTCAAGAAATGGTGGTGCATCTGGAACGGCAGCGAACCGACGAGCAATGCGCCGCAGGATCTGCTGATCTCGCACACCAGCGACAATCCCGCCGATTGGCTGGAATATCATTTCGACGAACCCGCCGAAGGCCCCCTGGTCGCGGGCGAACTCTATTTCCTGCGCTCCGGCGGTTCGACGGGCACGATGATGAGCGGCGTCTGGCGGTCGGGCAAGGGCATTGCGGGCAGCGATGTCGATGAAAAGGGCGCACTCAAGACCCCCTATACCGGCGTGCTGGGCGACGAGACGATCCTGCTGCTCGAAGGCGAGGTCGAGGTGGTGGAAACCGACACCGGCAAGGTCCGTAATTTCAAGGCGGGCGATACGATCGGCCTGTCTTCCGGCATGCACATCACATGGACGTCGAAGGGCCCCTTCTCGAAGAAGCTGTGGGTCATCACGCGGGACGTACTGCCTGAATAGCGCCGGGATCGCGGTCACGGGTGGCGGGACCTCTGGGGGCCGCCACTCCGGTCCGGCAGACGCCGTCCGCAGGGGCGAACGCATCATCATGGATCCAGGCCGACGCCTCCTCCCGCCAGGCGCAGCGGCAATTCAATAATCAAGGTGGGAAGCCCGAGAGACCGCATCGATGCGGCGTGATCGTGGAGAGGATCGAACGCATGACCGGCCTATCGGCATCGGTCGCCGTCCCTGATTACAGGAAGGCGGTCGAGGAATTTTGCATTGAGCGGGAGCGAGCGCGGCTTTCGGGACGTCCGTCGGCCGGTATCAACGCCTGTGTCGAATGCTGCGACCGCTATGCCGATAGCGACGATGTGGCGCTCATCACGATCGCGGCGGATGGCACGCGCCGTGATCATGGCTTCGCCGCGTTGCGCGACCTGTCGGCCCAGGTGGCGCATATGCTGGTGGCGCACGGCGTCCGGCCCGGCGACGTCGTAGCGGGCCTGTTGCCGCGAAGGCTGGAACTGGTCGCGACGATCTTGGGCGTCTGGCGGATTGGGGCGACCTATCAACCGCTGTTCACCGCCTTCGGCCCCAAGGCGATCGCGCACCGGCTGGGCATCGGTAACGCCGTGCTGGTCGTGACGGACAGCGCCAATCGCCCGAAGCTGACGGACATTGCGCAATGTCCACCGATCGCGGTCGTCCGCACCCCGGAAGAGCCGCTCGTGGCGGGCGACATCGACTTCCGGGCCGAGGTGGCTGGGATGTCGACCGCTTTCGAGCCCTTCCTGCGCACAGGCAACGATCTTTTCCTCATGATGTCGACATCGGGGTCCACGGGCCTTCCCAAAGGCGTGGGTGTGCCCCTGAAGGCGCTGATCGCGATCGGCGCCTATATGCGATGGGCGATAGACCTGCGAGCGGAGGACCTTTTCTGGAATATCGCGGATCCCGGCTGGGCCTATGGTCTCTATTACGGGATCACCGGGCCGTTGCTGCTCGGCCGGGCGACGATCCTGCATGATGGCGTCTTCTCCGCCGAGGCCGCCATCGATCTTATCGCCCGGCTCGGCGTCACCAATCTCGCCGGTTCGCCCACCGCGTATCGCCTGCTGATGGCGGGGGGCGGCGCGGCCGCTGCCAGGGTAAAGGGCATGCTGCGCGTCGTCAGCAGTGCGGGCGAGCCGCTGAATCCCGAAGTCATCCGGTGGTTCGATGCCCAGCTCGGCGTGCCAGTGCACGATCATTACGGCCAGACGGAAACGGGCATGCTCGTGAACAACCATCACGGCCTGTCGCACGCCGTCCGCATCGGCTCGGCCGGGGTTGCGATGCCCGGCTACCGGGTCGCGGTGCTGGGTGAGGACGGCCGCGAACGGGGCCTGGGCGAACCGGGCGAACTGGCGATCGACATCGCCCGGTCTCCCCTCTTCTGGTTTGACGGCTATTGGCGACAACCCACGCCCGCCATCCGTGGCGGCTATTACCGGACGGGGGATACGGTGGAGCTGGGCCCCGACGGCAGCGTCAGCTTCATCGCGCGTGCCGACGACGTCATCACCTCATCGGGCTATCGGATCGGCCCCTTCGATGTCGAAAGCGCATTGATCGAACATCCCGCCGTGATGGAGGCCGCGGTCATCGGCGTGCCGGACCCGGACCGCACCGAGCTGGTCAAGGCCTTCATCGTCCTGAACGCGGGATTTGCGCCGACGCCAGCGCTGGCCGATGCCCTGAAAGCGCATGTCAAAACCCGACTGTCCGCGCATGCCTATCCCCGGCTGATTGCGTTCCTGTCGGAACTGCCGAAAACCCCCAGCGGCAAGATACAACGCTTCATGCTGCGCGCCATGGAACAGGACCAAAGCTGAACTGGCCCCATCAAAAAGCGGCGAACAGGTCCTAAGAAGAGGGGCAGATATCCGGCACCTTGAGCCCTGGCACCAGCGTTCGGGGCTGTGCGACAGGATCCACGCACCCCTTTATCCCTGACTGCTGATGCCCAGGCGCAACGGGTCACCAATGCACTCAGATGCAGTGACCTTATCAGGGAGCTTCACATGAAAAGGGTCGGGGGCATCAGCATTCTCGCCATCGCGACATGCACGGCGATGCCGGCATCCGCGCAGGATGCGAGCAAGGCGCAGACGCAGGCCGGAGGACTGGAGGAGATCGTCGTAACCGCCACCAAGCGGTCGGAGAACCTCCAGGACGTTCCGGTTGCCGTGTCGGCCATTTCGTCGTCGGAACTCGCCGCCCAGGGCGTGTTCGACACGTCGGACCTGAACGGTTCGATGCCCAATCTGCAGGTGTCGTCGGCTTATGGTTCGCAGCAGCCCAACTTCACCCTGCGCGGTATCGGTGTCGGCACCGAACTCAGCGCAAGCGCGGCATCGCCAGTCGGCGTCTATGTCGACGAGGTCTATCAGACCTTCCGCGCGAGCCAGGGCCAGCAACTCTATGATCTGAACCAGGTCGAAGTGGTCCGCGGGCCCCAGGGGACGCTCTATGGCCGCAATACCACCGGCGGCGCGATCAACTTCATCACCCGCAAGCCCGCGCTGAAGGGCGACAATGGGTATCTGACGGTGGGCTATGCCAATTACGACCGCTGGAATTT
This sequence comes from Sphingomonas sp. SORGH_AS_0870, assembly GCF_031453175.1. Taxonomy (NCBI): domain Bacteria; kingdom Pseudomonadati; phylum Pseudomonadota; class Alphaproteobacteria; order Sphingomonadales; family Sphingomonadaceae; genus Sphingomonas; species Sphingomonas sp. SORGH_AS_0870. Next base: position 2,494,754 of record NZ_JAVIYW010000002.1, on the reverse strand, counting down.
CGAAGGCGCGGTCGAACTGACCCCTGTCGAAGACCGGTTCGGCATCCGCATCGCGGGCACCTATGTCAAAATGGATCCCTATATCCATAATCTGATGCCCGCCGGTCTGAACAAGACGGCGGCAGGCGGCGCATCCGGGCGGAATTTCGCGACGGGTCGCGATCCGGGTGGCGATGAGAGCTATGCGTTTCGCGGCACGATGCGGTTCAAGCCGGCCGACGCGCTCGACATCACGCTGAAGGGTTATGCGTCCAAATCGACCGGAGGCGCGGCGGCCTCTCTCGGTGCTGGCCCGTACAAGTCCAATCCGGGCCTGTTCGACTATGAAAACCCCAATTTCATCCTTTCGCCGCTGTTCCGCGCGCTTGGCTCCAAGGGCGCCGGTCTTCTGCCGAGCAGCTACAGCCGGGCGGGGCTGTCGGATACCGAGATCGAACAGGATACCGTCGGCCGCGCCGTTACCCGCACCGAGGGGGCGGTGTTGACGGTGAAGGCCGACCTTGCCGACCGGCTCAGCCTCACCTCGATCACCGGCTATGATTCTGGTCTCTATCTCCAGACACAGACGGATTGCGACAGCGGCCCGCTGCGCCTCTGTTCGAACGGCTATCGGTCCGATTTCAAGGCCTTCAATCAGGATATGCGGCTCGATTACAGCAGCGGCCCGTTCAAGATGATCGCAGGCGCCTATTATGGCTGGGATTCAGTCACGTCGAACAACGCCATCGACATCTTCAACCTGCTGAGCGACGTGCGTGCGGCGGTCGGCCTGCCCGCGACATGGTTCAACCCGGCGGGCGGCTTCAACGGAAAGGTGCTGTCCGCCGGTTCGGTGCCGACCGGCATTCTGGGCAAGCAGCATTTCCGGCAGGAGCGCGAAAGCTGGGCCGTCTATGGCGAAGGCAGCTATGAAATCACCCCGACGGTGAAGTTCACGGCGGGTCTGCGCTACACGACCGACATCACCCGATATCGCGATGGCATCACCACCTATTACGACGACGCGGGCAATGCGCGAATGCTCGCCGTTTCCGCCTATGGCGCGCCCTATTTCCTGTCGCCGGTCTATAACGAGGCCGGGGCCGTGGTGATCCCGGCAACCGGGGGAAGCGTGCCCGGCGGCATCAACAAGGACGGCAAGACCAGCCGCATCTCGGGCCGCGCCATACTGGACTGGAAGCCGGTGGACGGCGTCATGCTGTATGCCAGCTACAGCCGCGGCTATCGCGCCGGAACCTTCAACGGCCTGGCCTATATCAGCTCGCCGCAGGTCTATTTCGTCAAACCGGAAGAAGTGAACGCCTATGAGGTGGGGTTCAAGACCCGGTTCCTTGACAACCGGCTTCAGGTCAACGGCAGCTTCTTCTATTATGACTACAAGAACCAGCAGAGCCAGGTCGTCGACCAGAGCGTGACGGCGAACGTCATCACGCTCGACGGTACGATGAAGGGGCTGGAACTGGATGTCGAATTCGCCGCCACCAATCGCCTGACGCTCAGCGCATCGCTCGGCCTGCTCGACAGCAAGTATAAGGATTTCGATCAGGCAAGCTGCGCGGCCCTGAACCTCAGCGGCCTGTATCCGGCACAGAAAGGGTCTTGCGTACAATCGGGCGCGGGTAGTGTCAGCGTCGGCGGCAACCCCTTCCCCTATGCACCGAAGTCGTCGATCAACCTGGGCTTCGACTGGGATGCGGCGGATGTCGGGGCTGGCACGATCAAGGTACATGGCGACACCGCCTATTCGGGCCGCTTCTATTACGACTCGTTCAAGGACTATAGTCGCGGCGTCCTGAAGAACCTTGCGACGGGCCTCTATACAAATGGCGAGGGCGATTACTGGGTGTTCAACAGCCGTATCAGCTATGTGACGGATCGCTACACCCTTTCGGTGTGGGGCAAGAACCTGTCGAACAGGCTCTATTTTCCGGGCGGCTATCCCAATGAGGGCATCACCGGGGCGGGCTATCTGGTTCGGGCCCTGCCCAGGACCTTCGGCGTGGAAGCCACTGTTCGCTTCTGACGACAGGGGGGATCGCACCGCGATCCCCCCTTCCCCAACGACCTTCCTATTCTGTCACTGGAGTATTCTTGTCGTGAAGACCCGCGCCGCCGTCGCCTTCGAAGCGAAGAAGCCGCTCGAAATCGTCGAACTCGATCTGGAAGGCCCCAAGGCCGGAGAGGTCCTGGTCGAGATCATGGCGACCGGCATCTGCCACACCGACGCCTATACGCTGGACGGCCTGGACAGCGAGGGCATCTTCCCCAGCGTGCTGGGCCATGAGGGCTGCGGCATCGTGCGCGAGATCGGCGCGGGCGTGACCAGCGTCGTGCCGGGCGACCATGTCATCCCGCTCTACACCCCCGAATGCCGCCAGTGTAAGTCGTGCCTGTCGGGCAAGACCAACCTGTGCACCGCGATCCGCGCGACGCAAGGCAAGGGGCTGATGCCCGACGGCACGACCCGGTTCAGCTATAAGGGCCAGCCGATCTTCCATTATATGGGCTGCTCGACCTTCTCGAACTTCACCGTCCTGCCCGAAATCGCGGTCGCCAAGATCCGCGAGGACGCGCCGTTCGACACCAGCTGCTATATCGGGTGCGGCGTGACGACGGGCGTGGGCGCGGTGGTCAACACCGCCAAGGTCCAGCCGGGCGAGAATATCGTCGTCTTCGGTCTGGGCGGCATCGGCCTGAACGTCATTCAGGGGGCCAAGCTGGCGGGCGCGGGCCGGATCATCGGCGTCGACCTCAATCCCGACCGTGAGGAATGGGGCCGTCGCTTCGGCATGACCCACTTCCTCAATTCCAAGGGCCTGTCGCGCGAGGAGACGATCGCGAAGATCCTGGAGCTGACCGATGGCGGCGCGGATTACAGCTTCGACGCGACCGGCAATACCGAGGTGATGCGCACCGCGCTGGAGGCGTGCCATCGCGGCTGGGGCACCTCGATCATCATCGGCGTGGCCGAGGCGGGCAAGGAGATCAGCACCCGGCCGTTCCAGCTGGTGACGGGCCGCAACTGGCGCGGCACCGCGTTCGGTGGCGCCCGCGGGCGGACCGATACGCCCAAGATCGTCGACTGGTATATGAACGGCAAGATCGAGATCGATCCGATGATCACCCACCGGCTGACGCTGGAAGAGATCAACAAGGGCTTCGACCTGATGCACAAGGGCGAAAGCATCCGCTCGGTCGTACTGTTTTAGCATTGTAGCGGCCCCGCGGCGCACCGCACGGGCGGCGATTGTTGCGGGGAACCTCTGGGCGGAGTAGCCATGCCGCTGTCCGATGCCGGCTGCTCCAATCATGGCGTCAGGCCATCTGAAGCCCCGGCCTCCCAGCCTCTACGGTGAACCGCGCCAGGTCGGCGATGGGTGATCGCGGATCACGTGCGTCGGCCAGGCCACGAAAGGTCACGTCGCAATGGCCGCCCGATAAGTCTATTCGGCCATAGCCGCGCACCAGATTTTCGGCATAGTGGAAGCCGGTCGTCGCCGCGGCCGTCGATTTGAACAGCGGATCGGGGTTGAGCGAGGTGATCGACCCGCCGACGAATTCCGACGCGATGGGCGCGCCGTCCGGCCGGTCGGGATCGCGCAGATCGGTCGCGGCAAAGGCATGGATGTCGCCGCTCAACACGATGGGATTGGCCGTCCCCGCCGCGACCCAACGTCGGAAGATGCGGTCCCGCGCTGCCGGGAAGCCTTCCCAGCGGTCGACCGAGTGGAACATTGCGCCCTTGTCCGGCTGTTTGGGATCGATGGTCGGAAAGGGCGTCATCAGGGTCTGCTGTGCGAGCAGGTTCCAGCGCGCCTGTCGCCCGCCCAGTTCCTCGTTCAGCCAGCCTTCCTGCCGCGCGCCGAGCATGGAGAGATTGGGGGCGTGCCGGGCCCCACAATCGGCCACCAGATAATCGTAACGGCGCTGGCCGTTCGCATCGGGGGCGGGCTGGCACGGGCGATCGTCGCGATATTGCCGGTCGTCGAGCATGACGATCCGCGCCAGCCGCCCCCAGTCCAGCCGACGATAGAGGCGCGCCCACGGCCCGGCGGGATGCGACGCCCGGCGCAGCGGCATATGCTCCCAATAGGCCTGATAGGCAGCCGCCCTTCGCGCGAGGAAGCGGGCAGGATCGCCATAATGCTGATCCCACTGTCCGGCATAGTCGTTGGCGACCTCGTGATCGTCCCAGATCGTCATCCAGGGTGCCGCCGCATGGGCGGCCTGAAGCAGCGGATCGAGCTTGTAGCTGGCATAACGCAGCCGATAGCCGGGCAAGTCGAACGGCTCGGGGTTCAGATGGGGGCGCAGCGCCTTGGGATTGGGTGCGCCTTCGTAGATATAGTCGCCCAGGAACAGGATCAGGTCGGGGTCTTCCGCGATCGCATGGGTCCAGGCGGCATAATGGCCGACCTCATATTTCTGGCACGAACCATAGCAGATGCGCAGCCGATCGACCGTCGCGTCGGCGGCGGGCGCGGTCCGGGTGCGGCCGACCGGACTGACCTGCCCCAGGCTGAGAAAACGGTAATGATAGACATGGGCGGGGCGCAGGCCGCCGACCTCTACATGCAGGCTGTGCCCGTCCTCGGGCGTCGCGCGTACCTCACCGCGACGGACGATGCGGCGGAACTGTTCGTCCTCCGCGACTTCCCAACGGACGGGCACGCGGGCGTCGCCCAGGCCGCCGCCGGGCGCCAGCGGTTCGGGGGCGAGCCGTGTCCAAAGCACGACGCCATCGGCGCTTGGCTCGCCCGATGCGACGCCGAGTGAGAAAAGGGGAGCAGCAGGGCCGCGCACCAGCGCCATGCCCCCCGATGCGATGACGAACGGAGCCATCGCCATGGGGGCGCCGATGATCTGCCGACGCGAGGGACGAAAGGTCATGGGATCACGGTTCCTGAAGGAAGATATGGCTGCGCCTTACGCCCCATTTCTTCCGCTCGCCAGAGTATCCGGCCAACAGCGATAGGGAGATGAAGAAAATGTTGCCATTACGACAACATTGTCATCATAGTGTCCGCAAATCTGTCATGAAACTGACCCTGACCGTGCCTATCCGCCCCCGAAATGCGGACATGAGTCCTTGGGGGAGCAATGAAGATGGTGGTCAAGACTTCGCGCGGCGGGGGCCGCACGGGCTATAGTGTCGCGTCCCTATCGCTGGCAGGTGCGGCGCTCTGGGCCATGCCGCTTCAGGCGCAGACGGCGCAAGCCCCGGCTTCGCCCGCCGCCGCCGCCAATACCGGTTCGGACGCCGCCGCCCCCGATCAGGGCGACCTGGTCGTCGTCGCACGTCGGCGGGACGAGCATATCCAGTCGGTGCCGATCCCCGTTACCGTCATCACCTCGCAGGAACTGGCGCGACAGAACCTGGTCAACTTCACCAATTTCCAGACCAAATTTCCGTCCTTCTCGGTCTATCTGACGAACCCCAAGCAATTGAACCTGGGCATTCGAGGCATCGGCAATAACGGCTTCAACACCGACGGCATCGACGCCTCGGTCGGTGTGTTCGTCGACGGGGTGTATAATGCGCGGCTCGGCATGGTGTCTAACGACTTCAACGACATCGCCGACGTCGAGCTGTTGCGCGGGCCGCAGGGCACATTGTTCGGCAAGAACACGACGGCGGGCGCGGTCCTGATCAACACGCTGAAGCCCAGCTATACCTTGGGCGCCGCGACTGAGTTCACCATCGGCAATCAGGGGTTCCGCCAGATCAAGGGGACCGTCACCGGCCCGCTGATCGACGGCAAGCTGGCGCTGCGGCTCTCGGCCTTTTCCAGCAGCACCGACGGCTATTACCGCAACGTCTATAATGGTCGCTGGCAGAATGCCCGGCAGGGCGAGGGCGTGCGTGCGCAATTGCTGGCCAATCCGACGGAAGACTGGACGATCCGCGTGATCGGCACGCATGCGACCCAGGCTTTCCCCTCCATGGGGCCGATCACGCTGGGCGTGTACAACCCGAGCGCTCTGCAGGCGCGAATGGCGGCGGCCGGTTACACGCTGCTCGTCAGCTCCAAGGAAAAGCGGGAGATGAACATAGACTCCCCGCTGAACGCGCAGACCAAGACCGATGCGCTGAGCCTGCAACAGGATATCGATCTGCACGCGCTCGGCACCATCACCTCGATCGGCGCGTGGAGCCGCTGGTCCTGCTTCACGAACAATGACAACGATTATACCCAGCTGGATGCGATCCGCGATTACGGTTCGTGCAACCGGGTCCAGCAATGGTCGCAGGAGGTGCGCTGGGCCTCGATCACCGGCCATCCCTTGGAGGGACTGGTTGGTGCCTTCTTCTCGCGGCAGCAGCTCGATGTCGACTCGCGCATCCGCTTCGGGTCGCAATATCATCTCTGGGCGGGCAATCCGAACGCGACGCTGTTCGGCACCAATCCGGCCAATGGCCTGATGTGGGGCAAGGGCGGCTGGGCCTCGGCGCTGACCGGCGCGGGCTTCGACAGCCATGCGGTGTTCAACACCCGGACCAGCGCGGTATTCGGCCATGCCACATGGCATCCGGACGAAGGCCGTCGCCTCGCCTTCGACCTGGGGCTTCGTCAGACCTGGGAGGAAAAGCGGATGCGCTATGACGGTGTCATCGCCAATCGCGGTGGCCTGAGCACCGCGCAACTCCTCGCCTTGTCGTCCAGCGGCGCGAATGCACAGCTCGGCTCGGCGGCCGACCATGTCACCGACAATTCACTGTCGGGCGAGGTCGGCGTGAATTGGAAACCGGTCGATACGGTCATGGTCTATGTCACCGGCGCGCGAGGCTATAAATCCAAGGGGTTCAACCTGCTGCCCTATAATAGTAGCAATCCGGACAAGGGCATCGCCACGGCGATCGCACTGGGCGCGGGCCAGCACATCGACGGCGAACAGGCGGATAATATCGAGGCGGGGATCAAGACCGAATGGTTCGACCGCAGGCTGGTCTTCAACCTGACCGCCTTCCATACCTATGTGAAGAATTATCAGGCCAACCAGTCGATCGGCGTCGGCAACACCGCCACCAAGTTCCTGGCCAATGTCGGCGCGCTGGTGTCCGAGGGCGTGGAGAGCGAAGGCGAGGCGTTTCTGGGCCCGCTGCACCTGAAGGGGTTCCTGGCCTATAATCGGGCGATCTATGCCTCGTTCCGCAACTCGGTCTGCCCAGTGCAGATCAGCGCGCCGACCTGCGACCTGACCGGGCGGCAGGTGGCCTGGGCGCCGAAATGGACCGCCGACATCACCGCCGACTATACCCGGCCGGTGTCGGACCATAGCGCGGTCTATGGTCTGGTCGACGTCAACTGGCGGACCCGGCAGAACACGACGATCACGCTCGATCCGGCGGCGGAGATTGCGGGCTATGCACTGACCTCGGCGCGGGTCGGCCTGTTGATGGATGACAGGCGGCTGGAGGTTCAGCTCTGGGTAGAGAATCTGTTCGACAAGGCCTATTACGTGAACCTGCTGGGGGTGACCAAGTCGACCGGGATCGTACAGGGGTATCCGGGCGCACCGCGAACTTTCGGGATCACGGTGCGCGGTCGCCTCTGATCCGCAGGATGCGCGCTCTGGGTGTTTGATCTCGGAGGATGGTGGCGCGGATTTGACGTGAAACGGGCAAAGGCGAGCCGTAAGTATCTTTTAACTAAAGAACACGTCGAACCGTCCCTCAAGCCTTTCTCATTGAGGTCCGATGCCGACGGCCACGACGTCCCGCAGTCGGGCCAGGGGGCGCGGCGGATGAGATCGCGCCCACCTCAATCCTCGGGCGCGATGCGTATCCGGTAGCCCGTGCCCATATCCCGCATGGTCAGTTGGCAGGCCAGGCGGGATCGGTCGGTGCGATAGGCGCTGCTGTCGAGCAGGTCGTCTTCGTCGGGGCCGGGCGGCGGCAAGTCCCCTCCCCCCGCCTCGATATAGACGTGACAGGTCGCGCAGGAACAGCATCCGCCGCACATCGCCAGCAGTTCGTCGATACCGGCATCCCGGATCGCTTGCATGACGCTGACATCGTCAGTGCCTTCGACCTCGAAACGGGCACCGTCACGGGTAATGACCTCGATCGTCGCCATTATGCCGCTCCCTGGGTGACGAAGCCGGACAGGCGACCGGCGATCAGATCTTGCGCGTCACCGACGATCCGCTCGATCAGCTGGCGACAGGTCGGCACGTCATGGATCAGCCCCTGCACCTGCCCGGCCCATACCAGCCCCGCATCGAGATCGCCGGTTTCCAGGGCCGTCCGTCCCTTGGCGCCGGACACCAGCGGCCGAATATCCTCGAACACGGCGTCTGGCCGCGCGGAGATTTCGACGACTTGGTCCGATACGCTGGTCTTGGCCACCCGCCCGGTGTTGTGGAAGCGGCGGAAGATCAGGTTGGTCGCGCGTTCGTCATTGGCGACGATCAGCTGTTTGACCGCATCATGGATCGGGGCCTCGACCGTGGCACAGAAGCGGGTGCCCATGTTGATCCCCTCCGCCCCCAAGGCCAGCGCAGCGACCAGCCCCCGGCCATCGGCGAAACCGCCGCTCGCCAGCATCGGAATCCTTACCTTGTCGGCCGCCGCGGGGATCAGGACCAGCCCCGGAATATCATCCTCGCCCGGATGGCCCGCACATTCGAACCCGTCGATCGACACGATGTCGACGCCCATCCGCTCGGCCGACACGGCATGGCGTACGGCGGTACATTTATGGATGACGGTGATGCCGTGCGCCTTGAAGTCGTCGACATGCTCCTGGGGACGATGGCCTGCCGTCTCGACGATCGTCACGCCGCTGTCGATGATCGCCCGGCGATATTCGGCATAGGGCGGCGGGGAGACAGACGGCAGGATCGTCAGGTTCACCCCGAACGGCTTGTCGGTCATAGTCCGGCAGCGGTCGATCTCACGCCGCAGATCGTCGGGCGTCGGCTGGGTCAGCGCGGTCAGCATCCCCAGCCCACCCGCATTGGACACCGCCGAAGCCAGCTCGGCGCGGCCGACCCACATCATGCCGCCCTGGACGATGGGATGTTCGATCCCGAGCAATCGGGTAACGCGCGTGACGAGTCCCATCACAATGCCTCGACGATGGTGACGTTCGCGATACCGCCCCCTTCGCACATGGTTTGGAGACCATAGCGCTTGCCCCTTGCGCGCAGGGCATGAACCAGGGTCGCCATCAGCTTGGTGCCGCTTGCGCCCAGCGGATGGCCGAGCGCGATCGCGCCGCCATTGACGTTCAGCCTGGCGGGATCGCCGCCGACATGTTCGAGCCACGCGAGCGGCACGGGCGCGAAAGCCTCGTTGACTTCGTACAGGTCAATATCGGCGATCGACAGACCGCTCTTCGTCAGTGCCTTATCCGTCGCGAACAGCGGTTCCTCCAGCATGATGATCGGGTCACCCGCGGTCACCGTCATGTCGACGATCCGCGCGATCGGGGTCAGCCCATGCGCTTTTAGCGCCCGCTCGCTGACCACCAGCACCCCGCTTGCCCCGTCGCAAATCTGGCTGGCGTTCGCGGCGGAGATCATGCCGCCCTCCTGCAACAGCTTGACCGCGCCGATACTTTCCAGCGTAGCGTCATAGCGGATGCCCTCGTCGCGGACATGCGGCTCGCCATCGACCAGCACGGGCACGATCTCGTCGGCAAAGGCGCCAGCTTCCGTGGCGGCGGCGGCGCGACGATGGCTCTCCAGCGCGAAACGGTCGAGAGTCTCGCGATCGAAGCCATGTTTGCGCGCCAGCATTTCGGCGCCGGCGAACTGGCTGAATTCCTTGACGCCGAACCGTTCGGCGATGCTGGGGCTGACCGGGCCGATCCCGATCCCCTCGCGCTGGTGGAAGCTGAGATTGGAGAACATCGGCACGCGGCTCATGCTCTCGGTGCCCGCCGCAATCACCACATCCTGCGTGCCGGACATGACCGCCTGCGCGGCGAACTGTACCGCCTGCTGCGACGACCCGCATTGGCGGTCGATGGTGACGGCGGGCACACTATCGGGCAGCCTGGAGGCGAGGACGGCGTTGCGCGCGAAAGCAAAGGCCTGCTCACCCGCCTGGGTGACGCAGCCCATGATGACATCATCGATCGCCGCCGGGTCCAGGTCGTTCCGGTCGACCAGCGCGTTCAGGATATAGGCGGCCAGGTCTGCCGGATGGATGCCGGACAGGCGCCCGTTACGGCGGCCCCCGGCGGTGCGAACGGCATCTATGATATAGGCATCGGCCATGTCAGGTTCCTTGAAAATCGGATTTGCGGCGTTCCATGAAAGCAGCGATCCCCTCGCGCGCTTCGGCATGGGCCCCGGCGCGGGCGATGGTCTGTGCCTCGCGGTCGAGATGATCGGGAAGGGTCGCGGTTGCGCCATCGATCAGCAGGCGACGGGCAGCCCCCAGCGCAGCCGTCGGCGACGCGATCAGGCGGGCGACCACCGCCTGGGCTTCCGGGATCAGGTCGGCATCATCGACCGTGCGCGTCACCATGCCGATCCGCTCGGCTTCTTCCGCCCCGATCCGCTGATTGGTGAGGATGACCGCCTGCGCCCGGCGAAGCCCGACGAGCCGGGGCAGCAGCCAGCTCATGCCGCCATCGGGACTGAGGCCGACCCCCGTATAGGCGGCGGTGAAATGCGCCGAGCGCACGGCGAGCACGACATCGCCCATGATTCCCAGGCTCAGCCCCGCGCCCGCGGCCGGGCCGTTAACAAGCACGACCAGGGGCTTGACCATGTCCGTCAGCGTGACGATCGCACCGTGCAGCGTATCGGCCAGGTCGCGGAGGAAAGGCCCCGCCTCTTGCCCCGCCGCCGCCATCGCGGGGACATCGCCGCCGACGCAGAATAGTCGTCCCGCCCCGGTCAGCACGACGCAGCGTATCGCTGGATCGGCTGCCACGTCCCGTGCGGCTTCGGCCAGTTCATACGCCATGGCCGGGTTGACGGCATTGCCCGCCTCGGGCCGGCTCAGCGTCAACCAGGCGGCCCCACCTTCCTTGCGGACCAGAACGGAACTCATCGGCACGCCTCCATGGCTTCCCGTGCCAGCCGCGCCAGCCGGGGAAAGCTCTCCGCACGCTCTCGGGCATGGGCGGACGAGGCATTGCCCCGGATCACCCGCCCCTTGATCCCGTGGAAGATCGCGGCGAGCCGGAAGAAGTTGAACGCGATGTAGAATTCGTAATCGGCGATCCCGTCGCGCCCGGTCCGCGCGCAATAGGCGGCGACATAATCGGCCTCGCCGGGCAGCCCCAGCGCCGCGACATCCGCCCCGCCCAACCCCGCGACGATGTCGGGCGGCATCCGGTACATCATGGCGTGATAGGCAAAGTCGGCCAGCGGATGGCCCAGGGTCGACAGTTCCCAGTCCAGCACCGCCAGGATACGTGGCTCACTGGGATGGAAGATCAGGTTGTCGCAGCGGAAGTCGCCATGCACGATCCTGCTCTCCTCCCCCGCCGGTATGTGATCGGGCAACCACGCAACCAGAGCATCCATATCCACATTTCGCCCGGCATCGGCGTCGTTCAGATACTGGCCGGACCAGCGCGCGATTTGCCGCGCGAAATAATTGCCCGGCCGCCCATAATCGCCCAGCCCGACCGCGATCGGATCAATGCCGTGCAGCGCCGCGATCGTGGCGTTCATCGCGTCGAAATAGGCGGCGCGCCCGGCCTGTTCGATCTCGGCGAAGCTTGCGTCCCAGAATATCCGGCCTTCGACCATCTCCATCACGAAAAAGGGCGTGCCGATCACCCTTTCGTCGGAGCACATGCCGTGCACCCGCGCGACCGGTACCGGGGTATCGGCCAACGCGGTCAAGATACGCGCTTCGCGCAGCACGTCATGCGCGCCTTTTGCCAGCGGCCCCGGCGGCTTGCGGCGCAGGACATAGCGGGCGTTTGGCGTAGACAGGCGATAGGTCGGGTTGGACTGGCCGCCCTTGAACTGTTCGACCGTCAACGGACCATCGAAACCGGTTATGGCTTCGTCCATCCAGGCCGTCAGCGCCGTTTCATCGAAGCGATGCACTTCCCGGACAGGCGTGGTTCCGGCATTGGCGACGTGATCGAGGGCACTGGCCATAGTCAGCAGCCCTTCCACTGTGGCGGCCGCTTCTCGGCGAAGGCGGCGGGCCCCTCGATGGCGTCCTGTGAGGCCATCATCGTCGCGACGGCGGGATAATCCCATTGCTCGCGCAGGAAGCGATCGGGGGCTGTGTCCAGCCCGCGCAGCACCGCTTCCTTGGTCGCGCGGATCGACATCGGGCTGCACGCCAATATCTCGTCGGCCCAGCGCCGCGCGGCGGATAGCACGTTGCCCTCCGCCACCTCGTTGACGAAGCCGAGCCGTTGCCCTTCCTGGGCGCTCACCCGCCGCCCGGTCAGCATCATGCCCATCGCAGGCTTCAGTCCGATCGTGCGGGGCAGTCGTTGCAACCCGCCCGCCAGCGCCGCCAGCCCGACCTTCGATTCCGGCAGTGCAAAGACGGCGCGATCGCTCGCGACGACGATGTCGCAAGCGAGGACGATCTCGAACCCACCGCCCATCGCGACGCCGTTGACGGCGGCGATCACCGGCTTGGCCATGTCGAACCGCGCGGTCAGTCCGCCGAACCCGCTGGGAGGGGTGGCCATGCCGCCACCCGACGCCTGCTGCTTCAAGTCATGACCCGCGCAGAATGCCTTTTCGCCCGCGCCGGTGATGATCGCGACCCACTGGTCGGGATCGGCGGCGAAGACGTCGAAAGCTGCCGCCAACTCCTCATGCGCGGCCGCATTCAAGGCGTTATGCGCCTCGGCCCGGTTGATCGTCACGATCGTCAGCCGATCTTCCCGCGCGACGGTGATATAATGATAGGTCACTGTGCGGCTCTCCAATCCCGCTTGATTGTCTTGGCGAGGCTCCATTTGTGGACCTCGGTCGGGCCGTCATAGATTCGGAAGGCCCGCACTTCGCGGAACACCTGCTCGACGATGGTGTCGCCGGTGACGCCGGTGCCCCCCATCACCTGGACGCATCGATCGGCGACGCGCATCAGCGCCTCCGACACCGCGACCTTGGTCATCGAGCTTTCCACGCCGCCGCTCTCGCCTGCGTCGAGCACGCCCGCGCACCAGTCGATCATCAGTTCGGCCTGTTTCAGGTCGATCCGGTTTTCCGCCAGCATGAAACCGACGCCCTCATGATCGATGATCGGTTTGCCGAAGGCTTCGCGGCGGCAGGCATAGTCGGTCGCAATCTCGTTCGCGCGCAGGCAGGCGCCCAGCCAGCGCATGCAGTGCGACAGGCGAGCGGGGGCGAGCCGGATCTGGGCGTATTTGAAGCCCTCGCCACTTTGACCCAGCATCTGGTTGGCGGGGATGCGCAAATTCTCGATGCGCACGACCGCATGGCCGCCGGGCATGGAGGTGTCGATCGTGTCCAGCACACGCTCGACGGTGATGGCCGGGTCGGGCAGGTCGACCAGAAACATGCAGGCACCGTCATCGGACTTCGCCATGACGATGCCGACCTGCGCCCCTTGCGCGCCGGTAATGAATGCCTTGCGCCCGTTCACGACCCAGTGATTGCCGTCGAGGGCCGCGCTGGTCTTCATCATCGAAGGATCGGAACCCGCCCCGCCCTCCTCCGCCGGTTCGGTCATGAAGAAGGCCGAGCGCGCGTCGCCGCGAATCAGCGGTTCGAGGAAACGCTGCTTTTGCTCGGCACTGCCGACCTTGCCGAGCAGGTACATATTGCCTTCGTCGGGTGCGGCAGTGTTGACGGCCAGCGGTCCCAGCGGCGACAGGCCCGACTGGCGCAGGACATAGGCCGTCTCGCGCTGGTTGAGATGTTCGCCCCCCTCCAGGATATGTGGGGTCAGCACACCCGCCGCGCGCGCCTTGACCCGCATTTCATCCACCAGCGCATCGGTGGGGCCGTGCGCGTCGCGGCGGGGATCGCGCTCATAGGGCACGACCACCTCGCGCACGAACGCCGCTACCGCCGCGCCGATTGCCCCGGCGCGTTCGGAGGGCGCAGGTCCGGTCAGGCTCATCGCGGTGCCATCCGAATGGCACCATCGATGCGGATCGTCTCGCCGTTCAGCATGGGGTTGGTGACGATCGCCTCGACCAGCTGGGCATACTCGTCGGGTTGGCCGAGGCGCGATGGGAACGGTACCTGCGCGCCAAGCGAGTCCTGCGCCTCCTGCGGCAACGTCGCCAGCAATGGGGTCATGAAGATGCCCGGCGCGATCGTCATCACCCGGATGCCGTAACGCGCCAATTCACGCGCGATGGGCAGGGTCATACCGACAACGCCGCCCTTGGACGCCGAATAGGCCGCCTGCCCGATCTGCCCGTCATAGGCCGCGACCGAGGCGGTGTTGATGACAACGCCGCGTTCCTCACCCAGCGGATCGGCGGCGTGCAGCGCGGCGGCGAATTTGGACAGGACGTTGAAACTGCCGATCAGGTTGATCGTCACGATCTTCGAGAAGGCGGCTAGAGGCAGCGGCTGTCCCTCGCGGTCGATGACCTTGGCGGGCGGGCCGATCCCGGCGCAATTGACCAGGATCCGTGCCTTGCCGTGCAGCCCTTCCGCCTCCTGGATGGCGGCGGCGACGGCATCTTCGTCGGTCACGTCGACCCGGATGAAGTGCCCGCCGATCCGCCCGGCCAGTGCCGTGCCCAGATCGGCGTTCAGGTCGAAGATGGTAACCTTCGCCCCCGCGCGCGCCAGCCGCTCGGCCGTGCCGCCGCCCAGCCCCGATGCGCCCCCCGTCACGATCGCCGCGACGCCCCGAATATCCATGATCCTGTCCTTTCGATATCAGATGAGTTCGATGGCAATGGCGGTCGCCTCGCCGCCGCCGATGCACAGCGCCGCCACGCCGCGCCTGAGCCCGCGCGCCCTCAGCGCGGCCATCAGCGTGACGATGATCCGCGCGCCGCTCGCCCCGATTGGATGGCCCAGTGCGGTCGCGCCGCCGTTCACGTTCATCCGGTCGCGGGGGATGCCCAGGTCCTGCATCGCGATCATGGCGACAGCGGCAAAAGCCTCGTTGACCTCGAACAGATCGACATCGGCGACGCTCCAGCCTGCCCGCTCCAGCACCTTGCGGATCGCGAAGACCGGCGCGGTGGTGAACAGGGCGGGCGCGTGGGCGTGAGCGGCGGTGGCGACGATCCGGGCCTGCGGGATCGACCCGTAACCCTCGGCGATACTGAGCGGCGCCAGAACCAGCGCGGCGGCACCGTCCGAGATCGAAGCGGAACTGGCCGCCGTAATGGTTCCATCGACCGCGAAGGCGGGGCGCAGGCCAGCTATCTTGTCGGGACGCGCCTTGCCCGGCTGTTCGTCGCGGTCGACCAGCACCGTGCCGCCACGGCCGGGCACCGAAACCGCGGCGATCTCCCCGGCGAACGCGCCCTGTTCGATCGCCGTCTGTGCCCGTGCCAGGCTTTCCAAGGCATAGGCGTCCTGTGCCTCGCGGGTCAGGCCATAGTCCCTCGCGGAGTCTTCGGCGAAAGCCCCCATCGGTTTGCCGCGATCATAGGCATCCTCCAGCCCGTCCATCATCATCGAGTCGATCACCCGGTCATGGCCGATCCGCGCACCACCGCGATGCTTGGGCAGCAGGAAGGGCGCGCCGGTCATGCTTTCCATGCCGCCCGCGACGACAATCCGCGCCGCCCCAGCGGTCAGCGCCTCGGCCGCCATGATGACGGCCTGCATCCCCGATCCGCACATCTTGTTGATCGTGGTCGCCTCGACCGATGGCGGCAGGCCCGCCTTGAGCGCCGCCTGCCGCGCGGGTGCCTGGCCCAATCCGGCGGGCAGGACGCAGCCCATTGTGATGCGCTCGATCCGGTCCGGCGAGACACCCGCGCGTTCCACCGCCGCGGCCACCGCGACCGCACCAAGCTCCACCGCGGTCAGCGTGGCGAAGGCGCCCTGGAACCCGCCCATCGGCGTCCGGGCGCTGCCCAGGATGACGATCGGATCAACCATGATGCTCTCCCAGACCACGGGCAATCACCATCCGCTGTATGTCAGACGTGCCCTCGTAAATCTGGCATACGCGGACATCGCGGTAGATCTTGGCGAGCCCGAATTCCTCCAGATAGCCATAGCCACCCAGCGTCTGGATCGCACCCGACACCACCGCCTCGGCAGTCTCGGACGCGAAGAGCTTCGCCATGGATGCGGCCTGCAAAGCGGGGAGCCCCGCGTCCTTCAGTGCGGCGGCATGCAGGACCATCTGGCGCGCGGCCTCCAGCCGGGTGGCGAGGTCGGCCAGACGGAAGCCGACCGCCTGATGCTCGATGATCGGCTTACCGAAGCTCTTGCGGTCACGGGCATAGGCAATGGCGATGTCCAGCGCGCCCTTCGCCATGCCGACCGACTGGGCCGCGATGCCGATCCGCCCGGATTCCAGATTGGCGAGCGCTATCGCATAGCCGCGCCCCTCCTCGCCGAACAGGGCATCGGCACCGACCCGGCAATCCTCGAAGCGCAGACCGCAGGTGTCGGACGCCCCCTGCCCCAGCTTGTGTTCGACCTTGTCCACGCCATAGCCGGGCGCGTCGGTGGGCACGAGGAAAGCGGACATGCCCTTGCGTCCCGCCGCCGGGTCGGTGGCCGCGATCACCATCGCCACCGAGGCGATCCTGCCCGAGGTGATGAACTGCTTCGCCCCGTCGATACGCCAGCCATCCTGCGTCCGCTGTGCCCGCGTGCGGATGGCAGCCGCGTCGGACCCGGCATCGGCCTCCGTCAAGGCGAAGGCGCCGATGGCCGAACCATTGACCAGCCCCGGCAGCCAGCGTTCGCGCTGTGCGGGTGAACCGAAGGCGATCAGGCCGTTGACCATGATCGAATTCTGGATCGATACGATGGTCGAGAGTGCGCCGTCCGCCGCCGCGACCTCGATCAGCGCCAGCGCATAGGAAACATAATCGGCCCCCGCCCCGCCCAGTTCGGCGGGTGCGGTCATGCCCATGAGGCCCATCTCGCCCAACGCGCGGAATAGCTCGGGAGGATAGCCGCCCGCCGCCTCGAACGCCGCCGAATTGGGGCGGATACGTTCTTGCGCGAAGTCACGGACGGTGTCGCGGATCGCGATCTGATCGTCGGTCAGAACCAAAGGGCCTCTCCCATGCTCCCGTTCGCCGGGATGCCTGTTGCCCCATGGATAGCCGACAAAGCCGCGACAGGCTTTGCCCGGCATCGGCGCGCTTTTTCACATTTCTTGCGCACCCGTTGCCGAGCGGGCGGCGACCGTGGTTCGCAAGGTACCATAAGATATAAGGAGAGGCCCGATGCACCCGGCGAACCATGCCGCACGCCATCCCGACAAGCCTGCCATCATCATGGGAGGGAGCGGCGAATCGATCAGTTTCGCCGAGCTCGACGCCGCCTCCAACCGGAGCGCGCACCTGCTCAGGGCGCTGGGGCTGAAACGCGGCGATGTCGTCGCCACGGTCTTCGCCAATGCGCCCGAGGCCTTCATCCTCGGCTGGGCGGCGCAGCGATCGGGGCTCTACCAGACCGCGATCTCTTGCAAGCTGAGTGCGCGTGACATGGCTTATATCCTGCGGGACTCCGGGGCCAAATTGCTGGTCGTGTCACCCGCTTATGCCGATCTGGCGCGAGAGGCTGCGGCGGAGATACCGACCCTGCTGACCTATCGCTGGACGGCATCGGATACTCGGTTCGCCGATTGGAGCCTTGCTGCCAGCGGCTATCCGGCAACGCGAATCGCGGACGAAAGCGCGGGGACCGATCTGCTCTACTCGTCGGGGACGACCGGGCGGCCCAAGGGCGTGATGCCGCCATTGCCGACCGGGCCGATCGATGCGCCGACGCCGCTGATGCGGATGGGGCAGACGCTCTACGGCATGGGCCCGGATATGATCTATCTCTCCAGCTCGCCGCTCTACCATGCCGCGCCCCTGCGCTGGGCGATGGCGGCGCAACAACTGGGCGGCACGGTCGTCGTCATGGAGCGGTTCGAGCCGCAGGCGGCGCTGGTCCTGATCGAGCGTTACCGGGTCACCCATGCGACATTCGTGCCCACGCATTTCGTGCGGATGCTCAAGCTTCCCGATGCCGAACGGCTGGGCCATGACCTGTCCTCGCTGCGCGCGGTGGTCCATGCCGCCGCGCCCTGTCCCGTGCCCGTCAAGCAGGCGATGATCGACTGGCTGGGTCCGATCGTGCACGAATATTACTCAGGCACCGAATGCTGCGGGATCACCGCACTCAGCAGCCAGGAATGGCTGCAGCGGCCAGGATCGGTCGGGCGGGCCGTTCTGGGAAAGCTGCACATTCTGGACGATCACGGCCGGGAGTTGGCGGCCGGAGAGACGGGGAATGTCTTTTTCAGTGACGGCCCGACCTTTTCCTACCTCAACGACCCGGCCAAGACCGCCGAGGCCCATAACGCACAAGGCTGGGCGACGCTGGGCGATATCGGGCGGGTCGATGACGATGGCTATCTGTACCTGTCGGACCGCAAGAGCTTCATGATCATCTCGGGCGGCGTAAATATATATCCGCAGGAGATCGAGAATTTGCTCGTCACCCACCCGAAGGTCGCGGACGCGGCGGTGATCGGCGTGCCGTGCGAAGAGATGGGCGAATTGGTCATGGCCATCGTCCAGCCCGCCGCCGGGATCACCGGCGACGAGACGCTGGCCGACGATCTCCAGGCCTTCGCCCGACGCGAACTGGGCGGGGTAAAGACGCCGCGCCGGTTCGCATTCCTGGACGAACTGCCCCGCGAACCGACCGGCAAGCTGTTCAAGCGGCTGCTGCGCGACCGCTATGCTGCGTCAGGCTGAGAGGAGGTCTTTCAGCGGCCTTCCAGCGTCGGCCAGAATTTCCGGCGCGATCGTCGCCCCGGCCTGTACCAGTGCTCGGCCTTGGACATAGTCCTTCACCGCATTCACCGCGTCGATCGCGATCACCTTTCCCTGCCGCAGATAGACGACCGAAAAGTTGCGCGCCGCCGGATATCCCCGCAGCACCGCCGCGTCATGCCCGGTCGACAGGCCCACGGTCTGCAGCTTCAGATCATACTGATTGGACCAGAACCAGGGCACCGCGTCATAGGGGACCGGCCGCCCGACAATATCGCGCGCTGCCGTCACGGCCTGGTCATTGGCGTTCTGGACCGATTCCAACCGGATCATCGCGCCGTCGGCATAGCGGTTGGCATGTGCGGCACAGTCACCAATGGCGCGAATATGTGGCAAACTCGTCCGGCAATAGCCATCGACGACCACGCCATTGCCCGCCTCCGCCCCCGCCAGCACCAACGGTTCGACGGCGGGGATGATGCCGATGCCGACGATCACCATGTCCGCGGGCAGCAGCGCGCTGTCGTTTAGGCGGACGCCGGTCACCCGGTCCTCGCCCTCGATACAGGATATGCCGACGCCCAGCATCAGCGTGACGCCATGCGCCCGGTGCTCCGCCTCGTAAAAGCGGGACAACGGCTCGCCCGCGACCCGCGCCAGCACCCGGTCCTGCGCCTCGATCAGCGTCACGCTCTTGCCGAACTTCGTAAGCGCGGCCGAAGCCTCCAGCCCGATATAGCCCCCGCCGATCACGACGATCCGCTCCGCTTCGGCCAGTTCGCCCAGCATCCGGTCGACATCGGCCCGCGTGCGGACGGCGTGGATCCCCGCCAGATCATGCCCGGCACAGGTCAGACGTCGCGGCTCACCGCCGGTCGCCCAGATCAGCTCGCCGTAATCGATGGACCGGCCGCTCCTGGTCCGAACCGACCGGGCGACGGGATCGACCGATTCCACCGTCTCGCCCAGCACCAGCGAGATGCCGCGTTCGGCCCAGAACGTCTCGGGACGAATGAGAATACGCTCGAAAGGCTTTGATCCGGAGAGATATTCCTTGGACAACGGGGGTCGTTCATAGGGTGGGTGCGGCTCGGCCCCGAGAATTGCGATGGAGCCTTCGAACTTCTCCTGCCGCAACGCGACCGCCGCCTGCGCCCCCGCGTGACCGCCGCCAACGATCAATACATCATAATGGGTCGCGCTCACGGGATCAGCACCACCTTGACGCAATCGCCGCGCTTCTGCGCCTCGATCGCCGCGTTGATCTCGGTCAGCGGGAAGGTCTTGACCAGCCTGTCGAAGGGGAATTGGCCGTCGCGATGCGCCGCGATCAGTTCGGGGATGAAGCTCTGCGGATCGCTGTCGCCTTCCATGATGCCGACGACTCGCTGGCCATAGGTGATCATGCCCGCGATATTGATGGTCAGCGCTGCATCGGCCTTGCCCGGCACGCCGACCAGCCCCAGCATCCCGCGCGGGGTCAGCGCGGCCAGCACCGCCTCCATCATCTCGACACGGCCGCTGGTGTCGAAGGCGTAATCCACGCCCTCGGCCACGATCTCGCGGATGGCGGCGGGCACGTCGCCCGCCATCGGGTCGATCACATGGGTCGCGCCCAGTTCGCGTCCCAGTTCGCTGCGCTTCTTGACCGGCTCGACCAGGATGATCGTCGCGCAGCCCCGGATATTCGCCCCCATCACAGCCGCCAGCCCGACCGGTCCGCCGCCGACGATCACGATCGACGATCCCACATGGCACGCCATCGAGCGCATCACGCCCCCCGCCCCGGTCTGGAACCCGCAGCCAAGCGGCCCCAGGATCGCCAGCGGTGCGTCTGGATCATCGACCTTCACCACATTGCGCGCCCGGACGATGGCATGGGCGGCAAAGCTCGACTGGCCGAAAAAGTGCGAGGAGATCGCCTCGCCGTCCTTGGAATAGGCCTTCGACCCGTCCTCCAGCCGCATTCCCGCATAGTTGAGCGGCGGAAAGTCGCGGCAATAGCTGGGCAGATGCTCGTCGCACCGCGCGCAATGCCCGCAGCTTGAAAAGCCCAGCACCACCGCATCGCCGACCGCCAGCCCCTCAACGTCCGGCCCCAGCGCTTCGATTACCCCCGCGCCCTCATGGCCCAGTACGGCGGGCAGCGGATAGGGTACGAACTGGTCGCGAAAGATCAGGTCGGTGTGACAAAGGCCGACCCCCGCGATCCTGACCCGTACCTCGCCCGCACGGGGCGCCTCGACTTCGACCGTCTCCAGGGTGAAATCGCCCTTGGGTTCGCGCGCGACGGCGGCAATGGTTTGCATATATGGCCTCGATCTACTGAAGGGTGTGCCGCCAACCGCTGGGCGTGTCCCCGGCATATTGGCGAAAGGCGCGGGTGAAGTGGCTCTGGCTGGTGAAGCCGGTCATCTCCGCCACCTGCGCGATGGAAAGGTCGGACTGGCCCAGCAGGTCGCGGGCGCGATTCAGCCTGGCCTTCATCACATATTGATGCGGCGTCACGCCCGTCGCCCGCTTGAACACGCGACAGAAATGCGAGGGCGTCAGCCCCGCCTGGGCCGCCAGAGCCTCCAGGCTGTGATCCTCCTCGGGGCGCCCGAGAATGTCGTTCATGATCTGGTGGATGCGATAGGCGGAGAAGTCCGCGCTGGGGAACGCGCCCTCGCTGCTCGGTGGCGAGCTGCGCAGCGTGTGCATCTTCAGCGCATCGAGCAGTGTGCCGATATAGGCGGTCCGCTCGACCGTCTGCGCCGCATAGAGCTCGCTGAGGATCTGCCGCGTCAGCGCGATGCCCAGCGGATCCGCAAAGGCGAAGCGCATTTCCCGAAACCGCGCCACCGCGCGCTGGTCCTGCAACTGGTCCATCGGGATCGAGACGGTGACGACGTCCAGTTCCCCGTCGATCCGCCATCCCGTGCTACACCCGGCGGGGACAATGGTCGCACAGCCCGGAATGGAGCGCGACTGGCTCCACTGGTCGGCTTCCCACAGCCGCGTGTCGGGCTTGCCGCCGACATGGACGACGAAGACGGGATCGACAAGGGCGGGCAGTTCATAGCTGCCGATGAACTGCCGCCACCGCGCGAACTGCCAGGAGCCCAGGTTGACGCTGCGGTCCGGCGCACGGCCGAGCGTGTTGGCGATGATCTTCTCGTTGCTGGGCGAAAGCTCTGCCACGTCCATCTCTCCTCATACAGCCCGCAAAATGACGTCGAGGTTCTTGAGGCCGTTGATGAAGTTCGACCGGAACCGTCGCGGCGGTGCTTGCACCTCGAAAGATGTAACACGATCCGCCAGCAAGTCGAACGCGACGCGCAACTGCATTTCCGCCAGCCGCGAGCCGACGCAGACATGCTGTCCCGACCCGAAACCGACATGCTGCGCGCCCTTGCGGGTGACGAGGAAACGGTCGGCCTCGGGAAACACGCCCTCGTCGCGATTGGCGGAGATATACCAGAGGACCACCTTGTCGCCCTTGGCGATACGCTGGCCACCGATGACTGTATCGTCCATCGCGGTACGGCGCATATGCATGACCGGGCTGGCATAGCGCACCATCTCCGGCGTCGCGGTCTTCAGCACGTCCCGGTTCTCGCGGATGGCCTCCCACTGGTCCGGGTTCTGCGACAGGGCGACGATGCTATGGCTCAGCGAGTTGCGCGTCGTCTCGTTGCCACCGACCAGCACCAGGATCAGGTTGCCGATGAAGTCGCGGAACGGCACCGGTTGCCCGTCGATCTCCGCATTGGCGAGCAGCGAGGCAATGTCGGAGGTCGGCTCCGCACGCCGCGCCTCGAACAGTTCCTGCCCGAAGGCGAAGAACTCGCCCAGCGTAGCCGCCATCGCCTCGGGACTCTGGCGGAACTCTGGATCGTCCTCGCCGACAAACGCATTGGTCCAGTCGTAGAGCTTGGGCCAGAGGTCGATCGACACGCCAAGCAGTTCGGCCAGCGTCATCAGTGGCAGTGGAGCCGACAATAGCGGCACGACGTTCACCGCTTCGTTCAGCGGGATCGCGTCGATCAGCTTCGTCGCCCGCTCGCGGATGCGCGTTTCGATATCGCCCAGCCGGCCCGGCGACAGCGCGGGCATGATGAACTTGCGATAGCGGGTGTGGATCGGCGGATCGCGCGAGATGAAGGGGATGCCGATGGCGGACTCGCCCGCACCGGTCAGCCCGACTTCATTCTCGTTGAAGATGCGGTGCCCGCCATTCTCATGCGCCGAGGAGAATAGCAGCGGCTGGCGTGACACCTCCACGATATCGGCATGACGCATGACGGACCAGAAGCCCGCGCCATCCGTCTCCGGGTTCCAGTGCACCGGATCGTCGTGGCGCAACGCCGCGAACAGGTCCCAGGGAACCCCCGCCTCATAAAGGCCGGGGTCCTTCAGGTCAGGGGTCGTGATCGTCGCCATGTCAGAATGCCACCCGGACAGAGCCGCCGAAGGTGCGCGGTGCGGCGGGAACAAGGAAGTTGTAGGGAAAGCCCGCCCCGCGCAGGTCGAGCCCATAGGCATAGGTCTTGGCGTTCAGCAGGTTGGTGGCGAACGCCTTGATGGTGAAGCGGCCGGTGGTCAGCGCGGCGGTCAGGTTGACCTTGGCGAAGCCCTTTTGCTGCAACTCGCTGTTCTGCTGGCCGGTGCCGACCGCGTTGATGTCGTTGAACGGCGAGAAATACTGGCGCGAGAAATAGGCGACGCTGGGTGATACGGTCAGCCCGTTATTGCCGACCTTGAACAAGGTCAGGTCCACCCCGCCCTGCGCGGTAAAGCGCGGCGCGAAAGGCAGGTCGTTGCCGTCCAGCCGGGTATTCTGGAGCGTCAGTTCCTTGTAGGTCGCATGGAGATAGCCCGCCGACGCGTTGATCGTCACCGCCGGGGTCAGCCGCCACCGTGCCTCCCCCTCGACGCCGTACACCTCGGCCTTCGGCGCGTTGACCAGGAAGGATACGGGGCCGGGCCGGGTATCCTGCACTTGCTGGTTGATATAGTCGTAATAGAAGCCCGACATGGTGAGGGTCAGGGCATTGTTGAAATAGCGTCCCTTCAGGCCGACTTCATAGGCGTTGACCCGCTCCGGCGCGATATAGTTGATCCCGGCCGACGAGGTGTAACCCCCGCCATTGAACGCGCCCGAGCGATAGCCACGATTATAGCTGGCATAGACCAGCGTACCGCCCTTGAAGGTGTAGTTCAGGGACACCCGCCCGGTCAGCGCATTGTTGCGGCCGTCCAGCACAAAGCGAGCATTGGGATTGTACGGGCAGGTACCGGGCGCCCCCGCACAGGGCACGGTGGTCGCCAGTGGCGTCTCCGGGCTGCCAATGTCGCCTGCAAACAGATAGGCATAGCCGTCACGATACTGGCTGCGATCCCAGGTGTAGCGCGCACCCAGCGTCAGGCTCAGCCGCTCGGTCAGGTCGTAGTCGCCTTGGGCGAAGACGGCATAGGAGCGGCGAACCTGGCGGTAATGCTGGAAGAAGCCGCCATTGACCGTCGGGGCGATCGCCTGGCCGATGTTGAACCGGTTGTCGGTGATCACCTCGTCCCAGCCGTAAAAGCCGCCGCCCACCAGTTTAAGCCGGGTTCCGTTATAATTGAACCTCGCCTCCTCGCTGAACTGCTGGAAGCTCGACCGCCAGTTGATGTCGAGAATGTCGAGCGGCGATCCGTCCGCTGCTTGCTGTAGATTCTGCTTGCCCCCATCGCGCGAGGTGATCGAAGTGAAAACGACGGTCGGCGATACTTCATAGGCGATCGTCGCTGACCCTCCATAGGCTTCGGTCCGGTTCAGCCCGATCCGATTCTCATTGGTTTCGAAGAAGCCCAGGCCGGTACGAAACGCGCCTAGGCCATGGATCGCCGCCTGCGTGCCCTGGTCACGCCCGCCATAGACTTTCAGCTTGATATCGAGCGGGCCATTGCCGGGCCGCAGCCGCAGCGACACCCGCCCCTGCAACGTATCCTGCGAATTGCCGTCGCGGCCACCAGGATAGACATTGCGAATCTGCCCATCGCCCTTGGCATAGTTTCCGGCGATGCGGACCCCCAGCTGGTCCTCGACCATCGTCGCCTCGACCGCTGCTTGCGCGGTGAAGGTGTTGAAATTGCCGTAGCCCGCTTCGGCATAGCCTTCATTGCCGTGCAGGCTGGGCCCTTTGGTGATGAAGTTGATCGCGCCGCCCGTCGTGTTTCGGCCGAAAAGCGTACCCTGCGGCCCGCGAAGCACCTCCACCCGGTCGAGATCGAACAGACCCATGCCATGCGCCGTGCGACTGGCGAGATAGACGTCATCGATATAGACGCCGATCGGCGACGCCTGGTTGGAATTGTACTCGTTCGCGACGCTGATCCCACGCAGCGAGAAATTCGGCTGGGTCTGGCCGTAAGGGCTGCTGACCTGCAGGTTGGGCACCGCGACCGCCAGATTGGCCGAATTGGTAATGCCCTTCGTCACCAGCGCATCGCCGCCGATCGCGGAAATGGCGATTGGAACGGTGAGTATTGACTGGGCGCGCCGTTGCGCGGTCACGATGATGTCCCCCGACGATACGCCGTCCTGTATGGGCGCGGCGGCATCCGCCTGGGGCGTTGCATCGGTGGTGGGGGGCGTGCCCTGCCCCGCGTCGGCGCTTTGCGCCTGTGCCGCGAACGGAAACACGCATGCCGCGCCGACAAGCAGCGCCGCGCTGATCCTGGCCCTCATAGACCTCTCCTTTTGCCGCAGAGACTCTGTGATGGCCTCTTGCTGGATTATGTGTAGATCAGGTCCGGTCGGGCGGCTTTGCATGGACCTGTCGCGCTTTTTGACATTTCTTGCGGAGGCCATGCGTTCCTTGCGCACGATCTGATAGCGCCCGTTTCACGACAGAGCGGGCCGCAATGGATGGCACCGCCGGATATGGAGAGCGAGATGGACTTCGATACGTCGTTCCACATGACGATCGGCGGCAAGCCGGTGTTCTCGGATAGTCTGTTCGATGTGCTCAACCCCGCGACCGAGCAGGTGCTGGCCCAGGCCCCGGACGCCACCCGTGACCATCTCGACTCCGCCGTGGCCGCCGCCCGTGCCGCCTTTCCCGGCTGGGCCGCCACGCCCATCGCCGAGCGCCGCGCGCTGATCGACAAGCTCGGTGACGCGGTGATCGCCCATGCCGAGGACTTCAAGCGCCTTCTCACCGCCGAACAGGGCAAGCCCCATGCCGATGCCTTTAATGAGGTGATGGGCGCCGGGCTGTGGCTGAAGGGCGCGGCCACGCTCGACCTGCCGGTGACGGTCAACGAGGACTCCGCAGACCGCTACAGCGAAACGCGCCGCGTTCCGATCGGCGTGGTCGGCGCCATCGCGCCATGGAATTTCCCCATGGTGCTGGCCATGTTCAAGGTGGGGCCTGCGCTGCTGGCGGGCAACACGATGGTCTTGAAGCCCTCCCCCTTCACCCCTTTGACTACGCTGAAATTCGGCGAGCTGGCGGCGACCATTCTGCCCCCCGGCGTGCTGAACGTCGTGACCGGCGGGGACCGCCTCGGCCCCTGGCTGACCGAGCATCCCGGCATTGACAAGGTCAGCTTCACCGGCTCGACCGCGACCGGACGGCGGGTGATGCAGAGCGCTTCCGCCACGCTGAAGCGGGTGACTTTGGAACTGGGCGGCAACGACGCGGCGATCGTGTTGCCCGATGCGGATGTCGAGGCACTGGCGGAACAGCTGTTCTGGGCGGCGTTCACGAACAACGGCCAGATCTGCATCGCGACGAAGCGCATGTATGTCCACCGCGACGTCTATGACACCCTGAAAGACGCGCTGGTCGCCTATGCCCGGACCGTGCAGATCGGCGACGGAGCGCAACAGGGCGTACGGCTCGGACCTATCAATAACATCCTGCAATATAAGCGCGTCCTGGACCTGATCCGAGACGCGCGCGACAAGGGCTATCGCTTCCTGCTCGGTGGCGAGGCGGCCGACACGTCCGGCTATTTCGTCCCCATCACCATCCTCGACAACCCACCCGAGGATAGCCGCATCGTTCAGGAGGAGCAGTTCGGTCCCATCCTTCCCCTCCTCCGCTTCGATGACGTGGACGAGGTGATCGAGCGGGTGAATGCCAGCGAATATGGCCTCGGTGCCTCGATCTGGACCGGCGACCCCGACGCGGCGATGGAGCTCGCCGCCCGGATCGCCAGCGGCACCGTCTGGATTAACGAAACCCAGCATCTCACCCCCCTCGCAGCCTTTGGTGGCATGAAGCAGTCCGGGCTGGGTGTCGAAGGCGGTGCCGAGGGCCTGATGGAGTATACCAACGCCCAGACGATCACCCGGCGGCGCTGAGATGGGATCCCCGTCGATCGAACTGGAACGCCGCCGCGCGGCCGCGCGGGCCGGTGGTGGCGAGAAGCGCGTCGCCGCGCAGCACGCCAAGGGCAAGCTGACCGCGCGCGAGCGGCTCGACGTGCTGCTGGACGAGGACAGCTTCGAGGAGCTCGACATGTTCGTCGAGCATAACAGCACCGATTTCGGCATGACCGAACAGATCGTGCCCGGCGACGGCGTCGTGACCGGCAGCGGCACGATCAACGGGCGGCTGGTCTTCGTCTTCAGCCAGGACTTCACCGTCTTCGGCGGCTCGCTGTCCGAACGCCACGCCCAGAAGATCTGCAAGATCATGGACATGGCAATGAAGGTCGGTGCGCCCGTCATCGGCCTGAACGATAGCGGCGGTGCGCGCATCCAGGAGGGTGTGGCGTCGCTGGGCGGCTATGCCGAGGTGTTCCAGCGCAATGTGCTGGCCAGCGGCGTGGTGCCGCAGCTTTCGCTCATCATGGGCCCGTGCGCGGGCGGCGCGGTATACTCGCCGGCGATGACCGACTTCATCTTCATGGTGAAGGATTCGAGCTACATGTTCGTCACCGGCCCCGATGTGGTGAAGACAGTGACCAACGAGGTGGTGACGCAGGAAGCGCTGGGCGGTGCGGTGACGCACACGACCAAGACCGGCGTCGCCGACGTCGCGTTCGAGGACGATATCGAGGCGCTGCTGGCGGCGCGCGACTTCATCGACTTCCTGCCCGCCAACAACCGCGAGGGCGTGCCCGAGCGGCCGACGGCGGACGCGTGGGACCGCATCGAGGAAAGCCTCGACACGCTGATCCCCGCCAGCGCCAACCAGCCCTATGACATGCACGAGCTGATCGCCAAGGTCGTGGACGAAGGCGATTTCTTCGAGGTGCAGCCCGCGCATGGCGCCAACATCATCACCGGCTTCGGCCGGATCGAGGGGCGCACGGTCGGCTTCGTCGCCAACCAGCCGATGGTGCTGGCGGGGGTGCTCGACATCAATGCCAGCCGCAAGGCGGCGCGCTTCGTGCGCTTCTGTGATGCGTTCGAGATTCCGATCGTGACCTTTGTCGACGTGCCCGGCTTCCTGCCCGGCACCGCGCAGGAGCATAACGGCATCATCAAGCATGGCGCCAAGCTGCTCTTCGCCTATGCCGAGGCGACCGTCCCGAAGATCACCGTCATCACACGGAAAGCCTATGGCGGCGCCTATGACGTGATGGCCTCCAAGCATTTGCGCGGCGACCTCAACTATGCCTGGCCGACCGCCGAGATCGCGGTGATGGGGGCCAAGGGCGCGGTCGAGATCATCTTCCGGGGGCGCACGCCCGAGGAAATCGCCGAGCGCACGGCGGAATACGAGGCGCGCTTCGCCAATCCGTTCGTGGCGGCCAGCAAAGGCTTTGTCGATGAGGTCATCCAGCCGCATTCCACTCGCCGCCGCATTGCGCTTGGCCTGCGCAAGCTGCGCAACAAGGATCTGGCCAACCCGTGGAAGAAGCATGACAATCTGCCGCTCTGAGATGGTCGCGAGGGGGGGAGCCCTCCCCCATCCCCTCCCGCTTGCGGGAGGGGCGTGCCTGGGGTCAGCGCTCGCCCACAGCCTCTCCCCTCCCGCAGGCGGGAGGGGCCGGGGGAGGGCTGGCGCTGTCCAGTTGCAAACCGGCGGAAGGCGCGCATGACCACCCTATCAGACTGGGAAGCCCTTGCCGCGCGCGAGGTGAAGGGGCGCGACCTCGAGTGGCAGACGCCGGAGGGGATCACGGTCAAGCCGCTCTATACCGCCGAGGACGTGAAGGCCGACCCCGGCCTGCCGGGCTTCGCGCCGTTCACGCGTGGGGTGCGGGCGAGCATGTATGCGGGCCGCCCCTGGACGATCCGGCAATATGCGGGTTTCTCGACCGCCGAGGAGTCGAACGCCTTCTATCGCCGCAACCTGGCGGCGGGGCAGAAGGGGCTGTCGGTGGCGTTCGATCTCGCCACCCACCGGGGCTATGACAGCGATCACCCCCGCGTGACCGGCGATGTCGGCAAGGCAGGCGTCGCGATCGACACGGTCGAGGATATGAAGATCCTGTTCGACGGCATCCCCCTGGATGCCATGTCGGTCAGCATGACGATGAACGGCGCGGTGATCCCGGTGCTGGCCTTCTTCATCGTTGCGGCCGAGGAACAGGGGGTTCACCGCTCGAAGCTGGAAGGGACCATCCAGAACGACATCCTCAAGGAGTTCATGGTCCGCAACACCTATATCTACCCCCCTGAGCCGAGCATGCGGATCATCTCGGACATCTTCGCCTACACGTCCGCCGAGATGCCCAAGTTCAACAGCATCTCGATCTCGGGCTATCACATGCAGGAGGCAGGGGCGACGCAGCTCCAGGAGCTGGCCTTCACCATCGCCGACGGCATGGAATATGTGAAATATGGCGTGGCCAGCGGCCTCGATATCGACAAGTTCGCCGGGCGCCTGTCCTTCTTCTTCGCGATCGGCATGAATTTCTTCATGGAGGTCGCCAAGCTGCGCGCCGCGCGCGTGCTGTGGCACCGGGCGATGACGCAGCTGGGCGCGAGGGACGAGCGCTCCAAGATGCTGCGCACCCATTGCCAGACGTCGGGCGTGTCGCTGACCGAGCAGGACCCGTATAACAACGTCATCCGCACCACGATCGAGGCGATGGCGGCGATGCTGGGGGGAACGCAGAGCCTCCACACCAACGCGCTGGACGAGGCGATCGCGCTGCCCACCGACTTCTCCGCCCGGATCGCGCGCAACACGCAGATCGTGTTGCAGGAAGAGACGGGGATGACGAAGGTCGTCGATCCCTTGGGTGGCAGTTACTATGTCGAGAGCCTGACCCAGAGCCTGGTCGACGGTGCGTGGAACCTCATCGAGCGGATCGAGGCCGAGGGCGGCATGGCGAAAGCGGTCGCGGCGGGCTGGCCCAAGGCGATGATCGAGGAGGCGTCCGCCGCCCGCGCCGCCAGGGTCGACCGGGGCGAGGATGTGATCGTCGGGGTGAACACATACCGGCTGGCCGACGAGGCGCCGGTCGAGATCCTCGACATCGACAATCACGCGGTGCGCGGGGCCCAGGTGGCACGGATCGCAGCGGTGAAGGCCGCGCGCGACGAGGCGGCGGTCCAAGCGGCACTCGATGCCCTGCGCAACGCCGCCCAAAATCCTCCCCTGCAAGGGGAGGTGGCATCGCGCAGCGATGACGGAGGGGTGTCGACGCTCGAGAGGGGGAACACCCCTCCGTCAGCGGCTGGCGCCGCTGCCACCTCCCCCGCCGGGAGAGGAATGGGGTCGAACCTCCTCGCGCTCGCTGTCGAGGCCGCCCGCGCCCGCGCCACGCTGGGCGAGATTTCCGCCGCGCTGGAGGATGCGTTCGGCCGCTATGGCACGCAGCCGACCCCGGTGTCGGGCGTCTATGGCGGCGCCTACGCCGAGGACGAACGCTGGGCCCGCCTGATCCGGGGCGTCGAGGCGGTCGAGCGCCGCCTCGGCCGCAAGCCCCGGCTGTTCGTCGCCAAGATGGGCCAGGACGGCCATGACCGGGGCGCGAACCTCGTCTCCTCGATGTTCGGTGACCTGGGTTTCGAGGTCGTGCCCGGCGCGCTGTTCCAGACACCGCAAGAAGCCGCGCAGGTCGCGCTCACCCGCGATGTCGATGTCGTCGGCGCGTCCAGCCTGGCGGCCGGGCACAAGACGCTGATCCCCGAACTGATCGGCCACCTCCGCGACGCGGGCCGCGCCGATATCAAGGTCATCGCGGGTGGCGTTATTCCCGCGCAGGATTATCAGGCGCTCTACGATGCCGGGGTGCAGGCGATATTCGGCCCCGGCACCAATCTTGTGAAGGCGGCCGAGGATGTGCTGAGGCTGCTCGGCCATAACATGCCGCCGGAAACGGGCGAATGACAGGACGACACGTGATGACGACGACCACCGCGCTGAGCGCCGAGACGGCAACCCCGCGCACCGACTGGACCCGCGCCGAGATCGCCGCGCTGTTCGACCTGCCCTTCACCGAGCTGCTGTTCCGCGCCGCCGAGGTGCACCGCGCGCATCATGCCGCCGATCAGGTTCAGTTGTCGACGCTGCTGTCGATCAAGACCGGCGGCTGCCCCGAGGATTGCGGCTATTGCAGCCAGTCGGCGCATGCCGATACCGGGCTGAAGGCGACCAAGCTGATGGACCCGCGCGCCGTGCTGCAGGCAGCGGCGCAGGCCAAGGATCACGGCTCGACGCGCTTCTGCATGGGCGCGGCCTGGCGCAATCCCAAGGACCGCGACATGCCCGCCATCGTCGAGATGGTGAAGGGCGTGCGCGCCATGGGAATGGAAACCTGCATGACGCTGGGCATGCTCACCGATGCGCAGGCGCAGACGCTGGCCGAGGCGGGGCTGGACTATTACAACCACAATATCGACACCTCGCCCGAGCGTTACGGCGACGTCATCACCACGCGCAGCTTCGGCGAGCGGTTGGAGACGCTGGAGCATGTCCGCGATGCCGGCATCAACGTGTGTTGCGGCGGCATCGTCGGCATGGGCGAGACGCGCGGCGACCGGGTCGGCTTCATCCATGCGCTCGCCACCCTGCCGGTGCATCCGGGCAGCGTGCCGGTGAACGCGCTGGTGCCGGTCAAGGGCACGGTGCTGGGCGATATGCTGGCCGACACGCCGCTCGCCAAGATCGACGATATCGAATTCGTCCGCACCGTTGCGGTCGCGCGCATCACCATGCCGCATTCGATGGTCCGCCTGTCGGCGGGGCGCGAAAGCATGTCGGATGCGACCCAGGCCTTGTGCTTCCTGGCGGGGGCCAATTCGATCTTCACCGGCGACAAGCTGCTGACCGCGGGCAATGCGGGCGACGACAAGGACGCCGCACTCTTCGCCCGGCTGGGGCTCACCCCCATGGCGGCGGAGTGCAAGGTGGAATTGGAAGCGGCGGAGTGAGGCTTCCACCGCCCTGTTCCCCGGCGCAGGCCGGGACCCAGTGGCGGTGAACCATCGATGGCGCGTGGCAGAGGCCTCCCCCCGAGGCGGCACGGGCGCGCCATCAGCGTCTTGGAAACTGGACCCCGGCCTTTGCCGGGGAACAGGCGACACGGACCAACGACACAAAAGGAGAGGTAACCCCGTGTTCCAGAAAATCCTGATCGCCAATCGCGGGGAAATCGCGTGCCGGGTGATCCGTACCGCGAGGGCCATGGGCATCGCCACGGTCGCGGTCTATTCGGATGCCGATGCGGGGGCCCCGCATGTCCGGCTGGCCGATGAAGCGGTGCGCCTCGGCCCCGCCCCCGCCGCCGAAAGCTATCTCAAGGCCGAACTGATCTTCGCTGCCGCCAAGGCGACGGGGGCGGATGCGATCCATCCCGGTTACGGCTTCCTGTCCGAGCGCGAGAGCTTCGCGCGCGCCTGTGCCGAGGCGGGCGTCGCCTTCATCGGCCCGCCGCCGAACGCCATTGCCGCGATGGGCGACAAGATCGAGTCGAAGAAGCTGGCCAAGGCGGCAGGCGTCAATGTCGTCCCCGGCTATCTGGGCGAGATCGCCGATACCGAGGAAGCCGTGCGCATCGCAACCGACATCGGCTTCCCCGTCATGATGAAGGCGTCGGCCGGTGGCGGCGGCAAGGGCATGCGGCTCGCCTGGTCCGAGGCGGACGTGCGCGAAGGCTTCGAGGCGACCAAGCGCGAGGGGCTGGCCAGCTTCGGCGACGACCGCGTCTTCATCGAGAAGTTCATCGAGTCCCCCCGCCATATCGAGATTCAGGTGCTGGGCGACCAACATGGCAACATCGTCTATCTCGGCGAGCGCGAATGCTCGGTCCAGCGCCGCCACCAGAAGGTGGTCGAGGAAGCGCCCTCGCCCTTCGTCACCCCCGCAATGCGCCGCGCCATGGGCGAGCAGGCAGTCGCGCTGGCCCGGGCGGTGGGCTATTATTCGGCAGGCACCGTCGAGCTGATCGTCTCGGGCGCCGATCCGACGGGCGAGAGCTTCTACTTCCTCGAGATGAACACCCGGCTCCAGGTCGAGCATCCTGTCACCGAGGAGATCACCGGGTTCGATCTGGTCGAGCAGATGATCCGCGTTGCGGCAGGCGAGCCGCTGGCGTTCGGCCAGGACGATGTGACGCTGACCGGCTGGGCGATCGAGAACCGCGTCTATGCCGAGGACCCGTATCGCGGCTTCCTGCCCTCGACCGGGCGGCTGGTGCGCTACAATCCGCCCGCCGAACATGCCGATGACGACGTCCGGGTGCGCGTCGATGACGGCGTCGCCGAGGGCGGCGAGGTCAGCATGTTCTACGATCCGATG
The DNA here is from genome assembly GCF_031453175.1 of Sphingomonas sp. SORGH_AS_0870. Lineage (NCBI taxonomy): Bacteria > Pseudomonadati > Pseudomonadota > Alphaproteobacteria > Sphingomonadales > Sphingomonadaceae > Sphingomonas > Sphingomonas sp. SORGH_AS_0870. Next base: position 2,461,234 of record NZ_JAVIYW010000002.1, on the reverse strand, counting down.
ATCGCCAAGCTCGTCACCTGGGCCCCCACCCGCGAGGCCGCGATCGATGCGCAGATCGCCGCGCTCGACGCGTTCGAGATCGTCGGGCCGGGGACGAACATCGACTTCGTCTCCGCGCTGATGCAGCATCCGCGTTTCCGCGCGGGCGCGCTCACGACCGGCTTCATCGCCGAGGAATATCCCGAGGGCTTCCACGGCGCACCCGCAAGTGTGGAGCTGATCCGCACCCTCGCCGCCATCGCCGCCTTCGCCGCCACCGCCGAGGCCGACCGGGCGCGACGGATCGACGGCCAGCTCGGCCACCGGCTGCAACCGCCCGCCGACTGGACGGTGCGGATCGGGGGCAAGGACCATGCGGTCCATGTCGCGACCGATGGGATCAGCGTGGACGGCGCGGAGCTGGACCTCGCCATCGCCTATACGCCGGGCGACCGGATGATCGCGGTCGAGGACGAAGCGGGCGAAACCCTCCACGTCCGCATCGCAAAGACCCGCACCGGCTTTCGCCTGACCACGCGCGGGGCCAGCCACATTATCCGCGTCCTGCCCGCCCGCGCGGCGCCTTACGCCCGGCACCTGATCGAGAAGGTCCCGCCCGACCTGTCGAAGTTCCTGATCGCGCCGATGCCGGGCCTGCTCGTCCGCCTCGACGTGGCCGAGGGCGACAAGGTCGAGGCGGGGCAGCCGCTGGCGGTCGTCGAGGCGATGAAGATGGAAAACATCCTGCGCGCCGCCAAGACCGGCACCGTCAAGACCATCACCGCCAGGACCGGCGACAGCCTCGCCGTGGATGCGGTCATCCTCGAATTACAATAAGTGTTTGGGCAAGTTTCTAAAAAATGAAATCGAAGAAGACGGGATGCATGACAAACTTACATCTGTCCTAAGCCATTGAAAACGCATTAGAGCGGTTTCCGGCCTTTTTGAATCGCTGAGGATTCACACGAGCGCGGTTTTCTGATTCAGGCTCTGAGCCGGGTCAGGAGGCAGGCACAGATGCCGCGAGTGCTGTCCCAGGATCTTCGGGAGCGAGTGGTCGCCGCGATTGGTGGCGGGATGTCATGCCGTGCTGCGGCAGCACGGTTCGGTGTCAGCGCGGCAAGCGCGATCCGCTGGCGGCAACTGGTCATTCAGCACGGCACGCCGGCAGCCAAGCCGCAAGGCGGCGACCGTCGTGCGGCCAGGATCGATGGGCACGCAGCCTTCATCCTCGCCGCGATCGAGGCGAAGGACGACATCACGCTGGTCGAGTTGCAAGCGCTGCTCGCCGAGCGAGGCACGTCGGTCGGGATCGGGACGCTGTGGCGGTTCTTCGACCGGCACCGGATCACGCGCAAAAAAAGACAGCGCACGGCACCGAGCAGGACCGCCCCGACATCCTGAAGCGCCGGGAAGAGTGGTTCGATGGCCAGCTCGATCTCGATCCCGAACGCCTGGTCTTCATCGACGAGAGCCGAGCGTGAAGCCGATCATCCGGGGGATGATCGGTAGCGAGGGGGCGTCTACCAACATGGCGCGTCGCCACGGTCGCTGCCGGCGCGGCGAGCGACTGCGCTCGGGCGTACCCCACGGACACTGGAAGACCACCCTCGTCGCCAGTCTGCGCCGCACCGGCATGGTGGCGCCGATGGTGCTCGACGGCCCGATCAACCGCGACGCGTTCGTTGCCTATATCCACCAAGTGCTGGTGCCCGGCCTCTCGCCCGGCGACATCGTCATCATGGATAACCTATCGAGCCACAAGGCGCCCGCCGCGCGCGATGCCATCGAAGCGGCTGGCGCCAAGCTGCTCTTCCTTCCGCCCCCGGCCTCCGCCGGGGCAGGCTCTACAGCCCCAATTTCAACCCGATCGAGCAGGCATTCTCCAAGCTCAAGGCACACCTGCGAAAGGCCGCCGAGCGCACTACCAACGGCCTGTGGGACGCCATCGGCCGCATCCTCGGCCTGTACTCGCCACAGGAGTGTGCCAACTACTTCGCCAAAGCCGGATACGATGCAGACTGATCGAAAACCGCTCTAGCGCAACCGGCTAGGCTTGGGTCGCTGTACAGACATGGGTATGGCGGTTTCCGCTGTTCGCATGCGCCATGTCGCACAGCGGCTCTCGTCATAAGCTGATGTTCAGCGTTGGCTCGGTCGGCGTACCGGCAGGACAGGATTAGGGCTGGAGGCGACGACAATGGATGCGTTCGCATCCATTGTCGCGTTGTAGTGGCAAATAGGATGCGATCAGCGATCATTCCTCGTCGCTCACGTCAGACGGATAGGGCTTGCGGCCCGTGCGCATCCCATCACGGATCGATCAGTCCCTCTGCAAGTCTATAACAGCCTATAGGCTGCCGGTTGGACGTGACACAAAACCGTCATCGGCCTGACGTGCCCGTGCATTCGAAACTCAACGGCACTGCAACAAAGGTGCTTTAGCGCGCAGCCCATGGGCGCCGAGAGAGCCGCCCTTCAGGGAATGTGTCATCATGAAATTCGCTACCGCCAGTGCCGTTGCGGCACTGCACGTTCTGTTCGCGCCTGCCGTTTCGGCGCAGACCGCTGCATCCCAAGCCGGTTCGGAGATCAGCCAGGCCGCGGCGGATGCTGCTGGTGAAGACGTCGTCGTGACCGGCACGCGGGAGCGTGGCCGCACGCAATTCGATACGCTGGCGCCGATCGACGTGCTGTCGGAAGCACTTGTGCAGTCCAGCGTATCGAGCGATCTCACCAGCGTGCTGGCGCAATTGCTGCCGTCGTTCAACGTGCAGCGTCTGCCCGCGGCCGATGGGCAGGCGTTCGTGCGCCCGGCGACGCTGCGCGGCCTGTCTGCCGATCAGACGCTCGTCCTCGTCAACGGCAAGCGCTATCATCGCTCGGCACTACTGGGAACGCGCGGCGCGCAGGCGCCCGATCTCGCCAGCATCCCCACCCTCGCGATCAAGCGCATCGAAGTGCTTCGCGACGGCGCGTCGGCCCAATATGGCTCCGACGCGATCGCCGGCGTCATCAACATCATTCTCGACGACCAGCCGGGAATGGAGGCATATGGCCAGTTCAGCCAATATTATGCCGGTGACGGCAACAACTACCAGTCCGGCGCTCGCGGTGGCGTCGCGCTCGGAGACAAGGGCGCGATCGTCTTCACCGGTCAGTTCGAGCACGGAGAGGCTACCTCGCGCACCCGTCAGCGTCCCGACGCCGCCGCCTTCCAGGCCGCGAACCTGACGCTCGCGGTCCCGAACCCGGTGCAGCGCTGGGGACAGCCCGACGAGGAGCGCGTCCGCGGCGCAGTCGACATGCATTACGACCTCGCCGACGCCGCGACCGTCTACGCCTTCGGCACGGTGCAGCAGGGCGAAGGGATCACCGATTTCAACTGGCGAACCCCAAGCAATACCGGGAGCGTATACAACGCCAGCAGCGCCTTTCCCGGTTTCAGCTTCCGCAGCATCTATCCGGCCGGCTTCACGCCGCGCTTCGGCACGCAGTTCGCCGACCTGCAACTCGTCAGCGGCCTGCGCGGCAATCTGTCGGACGCGCTGAGCTACGACCTTAGCGCCTCGGCCGGCCGCAGCCGCATCGACTATATGATCGCCGAAACGCTCAACGCATCCCTGGGGCCAGCCAGCCCGACCAGCTTCTACCTCGGTCGCCTGACGCAGCGTGAGACGAACCTCAACGCCGACTTCGTCTATCGTTTGCCCATCGGTGGTATCGAACCGCTCAACATCGCGTTCGGCGGCGAACGGCGGATCGAGCGCTACGCGGTCGGCGTCGGCGATCCGGCTTCCTATGCGATCGGGGCTGGCGCGGCCACCGGCCTTGCCCCGAACGCCAAAGGATTTCCCGGCTTCGGGCCGCAACAGGCGGGCAACTTCAAGCAGACGAGCAACGCGGGCTACGTCGATCTCACATGGCATCCGGTTACGATGCTCGCCCTCGGTGCGGCGGGCCGCTACGAGGGTTTCTCGAGCTTCGGGGACAAGTTCACCTATAAATTCTCCGGCCGGGTCGAGCCGGTCGAATGGCTTGCGCTGCGCGGCACCTATTCCACCGGCTTCCGGGCGCCGACGCCGGCCCAGCTCAACTCGCGGGTGGTGAGCCAAGGCCTGGACACCCGGACGCTGCAGGTCTTCAACCAGGGGCGCCTGGCTCCCACGGACCCGCTCGCGGTCGCGCTGGGTGCCAAGCCGCTGCGGCCCGAAACGTCGCGCAGACGCATATCGGGCTGGGCGCGACGGTCGATCTCTACCAGATCGATGTCGACGACCGCTTTAGCCAATCGGCGACGATTCCCATCCCGGCAGGCTTCGCCAATCCCAACCGCTTTACCTCGATCAGCTATTTCACCAACGACTTCAACACCCGGACCCGGGGTGTCGATGTCGTCGTCAGCTATGCTCGTACTCTGGGCGGCGGTCGGGTCAGCGCGACGCTGGCCTATAACTACAACCGCACCACCGTCCGTAGCGGAACGAGCGCGGCGATCGCCAACGACACGCAACGCCGCATCTTCCAAGAACGGCTGCCCCAGCACAATGCGACCGGCACGCTCGGCTACGATATCGGTCCGGTCGGTGTGATGCTGCGCGGTCGTTATTATGGGCCCTGGACCGACGTGACGGGCAATGCGACCGGCGAGCTGTTCCAGCGCTTCGGCGGCCTCGCGCTATTCGATGCCTCGCTCACCTATCGCATGACGCCGAACATCTCGATCCGTGGCGGCACCGAAAACGTCTTCAATACCTATCCGGCGGAAGCGACCAATCAGGCGAACCGTGGCCTGATCTATTCGCGAAATTCACCCTATGACACCGACGGCGGCCGGTATTATGTCCGGCTCGGGTTGAACTTCTGATGATCGATCGGCGCGCGCTTCTGGCTGGCGGGATGGCCGCTACCCTTCCCCTGCCTGCGCGCGCCGGTGCGCCCGCGCATCCCGCCCCGGACGACGAGGCGTTCTGGGCGACCGTTGCGGCGGAGTATGACGTGCCACGGGACGTCATCCAGCTCGAAAACGGCAATTGGGGTGCGATGCCCCGCCCCGTTCGCAGCGCCTACGAAGAGGCCGTCGCGCGCGTGAACCGCGATACCAGCTATTATGCGCGCCGCGGCATGCTTGCCGATCTCGCTGCGGCCCGTACCTTCGCCAATTGTTCCGGTGACACGCCGCAGACGCTGAACGACAGCGTCTTTTCACTCGTCGAGCGCGAGTTGTCGAGCGTGAAGAACCTCCTCTATTTCGAGAGTTCGGCCGACACTTTGGGCTTGGCGACGATCACCGTTACCGTGGACCGTCGGGGATCAGGACGATCTTGCCCGCGAAGCTGCGATCCTCCAGCAGTCGATGGGCAGCGGCCCCCTCGCTCAACGGGAAGGTGGTGATGACGGGCGCAATAATCGTGCTGGCCCGCAAGGCCGCGAACAGCCTGTCGGCGCGGCTCTGTCGGCTTTCCGCGCGGTTCAGATAGGTCCAGAGATCGCCGCCGACGACTCCCTTGGAATGCTCCATCAGCGACAGCGGATCGATCGCGGGCGGCGTACCACCCGCCTTGCCGAAGATCACCACGCGGCCACCGGGACGCAAGGCGGCGAGGCTGTCGTGGAGTGTCGTGCCGATCGAATCATAGACCACATCGACGCCGTCCCCGGTCGCCCGCCGCACCTGCGCCACCCAATCGTCATAGCCATAGACCGCATTCGCGCCGTTCGACCGCGCCTGTTCGCGCTTGGACGGGGTCGAGGCCAGCGCATGGACCTCCGCGCCCAGCGCCACCGCCATCTGGGTCAGCAGCCGCCCGACGCCGCCCGACGCGGCCTGGACCAGCACGCGGTTGCCTGCCGCCAGCCTGCCGCTATCCTCGACCAGATATTGCGCCGTCACGCCTTGCAGCAACAGCGCGGCGGCCGTGCGGTCGTCAACATCGTCCGGCAGCGCGACCAGACGATCGGCAGGCGCGCAGACCCGCTCGGCATGAGCGCGCGGCACGTCGAGAAACCCGACCCGCTGCCCGATCCGCCAGCGGTCGACGCCGGTCCCGACCGCAACGATGCGCCCGGCACCCTCATAGCCGCCGATCCATGGCGCCTTGCCGTCGAGCACATAGACGCCCTGGCGGCGGTAGATGTCGGCGAAGTTCAGACCGACCGCGCTGGTCTCCACCACCACCGAACCGGCGTCCAGTGCCTGGTCCGGAAGATCGCCATAGCGCAGGACCTCGGGGCCCCCGAACCGATCGAAAAACAACGCCTTCACCGCACTATCCTCGACACACCCATCGCCGATCATCCTTCTTCTGGTTGCTAATGACCGGAGGATGCCTGCTGGACAGTGATGGAAACAGACGCATAGGATGCGACGTCTTCGAACCAGGGGTTTGCAATGGACCGATTGACCAGCATGGCGATCTTCGTATCGGTGGTCGACCTCGGCAGCTTCACCGCCGCGGCCAAGGCGCACGACATCTCGGCAACGATGGTGGCCAAGCACGTCAATGCACTGGAAGCGCGGCTCGACACCCGCCTGCTGCACCGGACGACCCGGCGGTTGTCGCCGACCGAGGCCGGTCGACGATTCACCGAATCCTGCCGTCGCGTGCTGGCGGATGTCACGATCGCCGAGGCGGTGGGTGCCGAGGTAGCGCAGACGCCGATCGGTCGGCTTCGCATCGCCGCACCGGTCGCCTTCGGCACCGAACGGGTCGCGCCCCTGTTGGCCGCCTATCTCGACCGCTTCCCGGACATGCAGGCGGACCTGGTGCTGGGTGACCGCAAGGTCGATCTGATCGAGGAAGGCTTCGACCTGGCCTTTCGGATCGGCGCGCTGGAGGACGACTGGCTGGTCGCCCATCCGCTTGCCCCTTATCGCCTGATGCTCGCCGCCGCGCCGGGCTATCTCGAACGCCACGGTCATCCGGGGACGCCCGACGACTTGCGCGAACATCGGCTGATCGGCTTCGCGCAATTCGGTGCGGACGACCGCTGGACGCTGGTCGGGCCCGATGGCGAGCATGTCGTACCGCTGCCCCCGCCCCGCCTGCGCATCAATCACGCAGCCGCCCTGCGGCAAGCGGCGGTCGCGGGCTATGGCATCATCCTGCAATCCCGCGTCACGCTGGACGGTGATCTGACTTCGGGGCGCCTGATCCACGTCCTGGCGGATTACGCGCCCGAACCTCGTCCGCTGACGCTCGTCCGCCTGCCCGATCGTCGCATGACTGCAGGCCTGCGCGCCTTTGTCGACATGGCGGTCTCGGCGTTCAGCGACGATGCATAGGGTTATGCTGCGAGGTTCCCAGCCGCGACGGGAAGCCATCGGCGATCGCCGCCAAAGCCGGTGCACCGGTCATCCGGCCACCGGCCGCAGCACGGCAAGAAAGCGGTCGTTCTCCACCGGTCGTCCGACCGTCACGCGTACCCAGTCATCAAGCGGGGGGAACGGCTTGGCAATCTCGATGCCTGCGGTGGCGGCCGCAGCGCGAAGGCGGCCTGCAGCCGGCGTGCGGAAGAAGACGAAGTTTCCGCGCGCATCGGTGTGGCGGAGCGACAGCGCGTCGAGCGCCGTGTGAAGCCGCCGCCGCTCCCCCGCCGTCCGGTCGCGCACCATGGCGACATGGCCTTGGTCCGCCAGCGCCGCGCCGGCCGCCACAAGCGCAGGTCGAGACAAGGAATGCGGTGCGCCGATCCCCTCCTGACGCAAGGCGGTCGCCAGTGGTGCCTGCGAAACGGCATAACCGATCGACAGCCCCGCCAGCCCATAGATCTTGGCGAGGGTACGGAAGACGAGCACGTTGCGCCCCGCCCGCACATGCCGGATTGCCGACAGCCCGGCGAGGTCATCATATTCGAGATACGCCTCATCCACCACAGCCAGCGTCCGGCGGGACACATCAGCAAGAAAGCTGTGCCACGCCCCCGCCTCGCTCACCGTGCCGGAAGGATTGTGAGGGTTCACCAGCGACACGGCCAGCGTGTTCTCGCCGACCGCGCGAGACAGTGCCGGCAGGTCGTTCTCCAAACGCACATTGAGCGGCACCGGCCTGCCCCGACCACCAAGCGGGGCCGCCGCATCGACCAGCGCCGTATAGCCGGGCGCCGAGAAGACGATCTCGCCGCCCCCTGCCCGCCTGCGCGCCAGGAACAGCCCGAGTGCTTCGAGCACTTCGCCGATCACGACCTGCTCGGGCGCGACGCCTTCGAGGCGGGCGATCTGCCGGGCGAGCGCGTCCACCTCGTCCTGCTCGACATAGCGCTCCACGCCGACCGCTGCCGCACGGATGGCGGGCGCGACGTTTGGCGACGGCCCCCAAGCATTCTCGTTGAGTGACAGCCGGGTCCGTGCGGCATGACCAGTACCGATCGCCGGTGTCGCGGCCACCGCCGCTCCCATCGCGATCCACTCGCGCCGGTTGAGCAGCGCCGCCATCAGAAGCTCACTCCGGCGCGAACATAATAGAAGGCACCGCTGAACCCGAAGGGTGAGAATTCGCTGTACGGAAAGACGCCGAACGTATCGGCGCCGGTCAGCGCTGCGGTCGACCGGATGTTCTCGGTCGGATAGACGTTGAACAGATTGTTGGCGCCCACCGTCACCGCCAGGTTGCGGTTGACCTGCCCGGTGAAGCTGAAATCGGTCACCCATTTGGGCTCCAGCTGCTGGATCACATCGACATTGCCCCGCGTCCCGGATTCGGTCGGCAATGTGCGATAAGGCGTCGATCCTTGCGCGATCAGGGCGACGGCGGCAGGCGTCTGGTTGGTCAGCGCCACTTGCTCGACCCGGCCATAGCGGGTGGTGCGCACATCGAAGGTGATCGGACCGGTCCGGAGGGTCGTTCCCAGCGCCACCTTGTCGCGCGGCTGGCCACGCTCGACGCGCGTCCGTTCGACGACGTCGAACAGCGGCGTGGTGATACCCAGCGCCGTGATTTGCGGGGGTGTTGCCGCGATACGGCGTAGCCGTGTCCGGTTATGATTATACGCTGCCGTCAGCTTCAGGTCGCCCCATCCGCCCAGCGGGGTCGCATAGGCTGCGGTCACGTCGACACCTTGCGTCCGGGTGTCGACCGCGTTGGTGAAGTAGCGGACGCTGGTCACGCCCGGAATGCCGATACCGGCGAGATAGTCGCGCAGACGGCGGCTGCCCGACGCATCGACATAGTTGGACGACAGCATGATCCGGTCGTCGATGTCGATATGATAATAGTCGACCGACGCCGTCAGACGGCCAGCCGCGTACGTCAGGCCACCGCCGAAGTTGGTCGACGTCTCGGGTTTCAAGGCCTGGGCGCCGAGGGCCTTGGCGAGGGCCGAGCCGACCGGCGCGGTGCGGACGAGGACGAATTCGGGGAAACCGGTCGTGTTGTTGACGATCGTCCGGCTGCTGGTCGAACTGAAATATTGCTGGGCGAGGCTGGGCGCGTGGAAGCCGGTGCCGATCGACCCGCGCAGGGCGAACCCCGCCGGCAGCGCGAGGCGCGTCGACGCCTGCCCGTTCCAGGTGTCGCCGAAGTCGGAATAATGCTCATAGCGTCCGGCGAGATCGACCGTCCAGCCGCGCAGCGGTTCCAGTCCGGCTTCCGCAAAGGCGCTGATCGCGTCGCGGTGGACATCGACCGTGTCGCTCGGCTGGATCCCTGCGAAACCCTGCGACCCGATCGTCGGGATCGCGCCGGCATTGGGGCCGTCGAGTACGCGTGCGGGCCCATATTGATAGCTGGCCAGTTCACCGGCGCCGATCTTGTACCCGTCACGGCGATATTCGGCCCCGATCGCGACGTCGATCGGCGCGGCCAGCCCCGCCTCGACACTGTTCGACAGGGTCAGGTCGGTCGTCCACTGCGAATTCCCGTAGCGGCCGTTGTAGAAGCGCGTCGGACTGGCGGTCCCCAGCGTGGCGTTGAGCGTATTGCGGGTCCGATATGCGATGCGGTTGCCGCCATAGACGCTGGACAGGTCCCACTTCCAACCGGCCAGATCGCCGCGCAGGCCGAGCGCGCCGGTATAGTCTGTACTTTCGGTATCGACGAAAGGCAGGAAGCCGTTCGGGTAGATCGCACGGACATTCTCGTCCTGTCCCGGGCGGCGGAAGGAGGCGTTGCTCTTCGCCTTGCTCAAGCGATAGCCGCCAAAGCCATAGAGCTCTACCGCGCCGAGCGGCTTGCTGAGATTGACCAGGACGGAGCCGTCCTTGATGTCGCCCTGATCGGCGAAGCGCCAGACGTTGCGGTCGACGCTGGCCTCGCGCGGGTCGAGCCGTGTTCCCGTCACACCACCCGGCGGATTGAGCCCGATCCCCGCCCCATAGCGCGACGACAATGGCTGAGGCGCGCCTGTGGGTGAAAGGCCGAAATAGAATTGCCGCGTGTCCGGCTGCGCACGGTTCGCCGCCTGATGATCGCGATAATAGCCGGTGACGTTGACGAAGCCGTCCTCCCCCAGCTTCAGCGCGCCGCCCAGCGAGACCTCATAGGTGTCACCACCGCCGTCATAGGTCGTGCCCGCGCTGGCCGTGGCGTGCAGCGCGGTATCGGTCCGAAGCAGGATGTTGATGACGCCTGCGATCGCGTCGGAGCCATATTGCGCCGAGGCACCGTCGCGCAGGATTTCGATGCGGCCGATCCCTGCCGCCGGAATCTGGTTGAGGTCGGTCGGCGTCGCGCCCTTCCCGATCGTGCCACCGGTGTTCACCCAGGCCGCGCCATGGAGGCGCTTGCCGTTGACCAGCACCAGCGTCTCATCCGGCGACAGCCCGCGTAGCGAAGCGGAGTGGATGTGGGTGTTGCCGTCCGGCGTCGTCGGATTGGCGAAGGCGAAGGACGGCGCAAGCTGGCGGAGCAGCTCGCTCGTCTCCTGATAACCCGAAGCGCGCAATTCGTCGCCGCGCAGTACGTCGATCGGCACCGGTGAAGTCGTGACGGTACGTTCGCCAGTGCGCGTCCCGGTGACCACGATCTCGTCGCCCGTCTTCGACTCTTCTATACTCGCTCGAGGGGCCGCGTCTTGTGCCGCTGCGGTCGCCATGGGCGATGCGCCGACCAACAGACTCATCACGACGATCTTCATCCATCAACCCCCTTGCCGACCCTGCGACGCCTTTTGGCATTTGCATCGACATAATATCCTATCGGTTCGATAGGTTTTTGATAGAAATGATTGTGTACAGGCAAGCTCAGGCCCACCTTTCGCTCCTGCCGCGCCGCCGCCTTGGAATGTCCATTCCGCCAGGCGCTCAGGCTGCTTCCAGCCCATGCGAGCATCCGCGCCCAAACGGGACTTGGCTGGCATGCACGAGGATGGAAGCCGATCTTCAGCGGAGGCTTGCACGCATTCGGCTGAGTGCCGTGTCAGACCATGCCCCCTCCCCCGTCCCAACTATTAGCTGCTCGGACGCAGGAAAAACTTTGTCGCGGGACCGCTGACTGCTTTTCTACCTAACTCCCATCTGAATAAGGGGGTATCATAATGTCGTTGGTCATCGGCCGCCGTCGAGCGGTGCAATTCGCCATGTCCGGTGCGGCGCTGATCGCGATGGCGCAACCGGGGCTCGCACAGCAAAAAGGGCGTTTGGCGGCCCCCGCCGATGATCAGATTTCTCCGACCGATCCCCTGGCCACCGCAGCCGACATCACGGTCGTCGGGACGCGGGCCTCGCTACGTTCGGCGATTGCGCGCAAGAAGCAGGCGGATACGGTGGTCGATTCGATCGTCGCCGACGACATAGCCAGCTTTCCCGACAAGAATGTCGGCGAGGCGCTGGCCCGGATCACCGGCGTGCAGTTGCAGCGCGACTTCGGCGAGGGCAGCAAAGTGTCGATCCGCGGCGTCGAGCCCGATCTGAACCGCATCGAGATCAACGGCGTCAGCCAGCAGAGCGCCGGCGGCGAGCGGAGCGGCGACTTTCGCGAACTGGCGGTCGAACTGGTCAAGTCGATCGATGTCTATAAGGGCTATACGGTCGATCTGACCGAGGGGGGTATCGGCGGGACGGTGCGCGTCGAGACCCGTCGTCCGCTCGAACTGCTCAAGCCCATCTTCAGCATCAAGGGCGAAGCGCAGCGGCTGAACCTGGCGCAGAAATGGCGCCCGCGCGTCAATCTTACCGCGGGCCGCGCCGACCTGCTGGATGGTCGACTGGGCGTGTTGCTCAACGTGACGCACAGTCAGGTCGATACGCGCGGCGACTCCATCGCGAATACCGACTGGCGGCGGTATTTCGATCTCGATCGGTCGAGTGAAAAGACCGTCGCCGACCCGGACTATGCAGCCTATTCGACCTATGAAAGCTGCGCGGGCACGACGGGCGGATCCGCCGCCAAGGCCACCGCCGCACGGCTGGCGTGCGAGACCCAGTTCTTCGACTGGGCTCCCAACTCCGCACGATACCGGGTGCTGGACCGATTCGACGCCCGGACCTCGTTCGACGGGCAGTTGCAATATCGCGTCGCCGATAACTTCACGATCTGGACCCAGGCGCAGCTCAACTGGCGCAACCAACGGATGCGCGACACCAACTACACCGTCAATCTGAGCAGCGGGACCGGCAGGACCCTGGACCTGACGCGCTATAACCTGGACGCGCCGCTGGCGACCAACGCCGCTGGCGGCGCTTCCCGTCCGCGTCCGACGGTGGGAACGGTCACGACCGAGAACCACGTATTGACCAGCGTGCTGACCGCGCTGAACGGCGTAAATGCCGCCACCGACGGCGCGACCGCCAATTATCGTGGCGCGAACGGCATCGTCGGGGTGCAGCGCCGCGACTTTCGCTACGACGAGGAAAGCCGCTATCTCCAGACCGGGTTCGAATGGGATCTGGACCGGCTTCACCTGATCGGCCTGGCCTCGACCTCCAGGGCGTCGCGGATCGATGAGACGAACCTGGTGGGGATCACCACGGGCGTACCGGGTATCACGATCGACCGGCGCAACCCCGACGGCCTGCCCATCCTTCAGTTTCCGGCGGCGTTCGATCCCGCCGACATATCCAGCTATGCCGACGCCACACGGCGCGGCGCGAATGGGCAGTTGCTCAACCAGACGGGCCCCGTGCTGCAATATCGCCCCGGCCAGAACGATGCCTCGGAAGACCAGTTGAAGCTGGATGCGACCTATGCCGTCAACTGGGGGCCGCTCAAGGCCATCGCCTTTGGTGGTCAGTTTCGGAACCAGGATCTGGTATCCTACGGGGCGGGCGGCGCCCGCCTGCTGAGGGCCGCCGTGACCGCGGTTCCGTCTGCCGGGATCGCCGCATCGCCCGCCATCTACCAGTATAACAACAACATATCCTATACGACCGTGATCGGCCCGGTTCCTGCGGGCGGAGCGGCGGCCAACACCTATTACCTGACCGCGGCGCAGTATCAGCAGTTCCTCGCGGCCAATAGCGGGGTGACCGGCGGAGCGCCGCTGTTCACCGGGATTTCAGGAGCGGAGGGGGCGCCGCAGAGACTGGCCATTCCATTGTTCGACTATGCCAATCTGTCGCGTTACTATGACCTGTCGGGCTTCAACCAGGATCGCGTGCGCTTTGCGGACGGCCTTCCCCAAATTCCCGATTACGTCATCAACGAGCGTATCGTCGCGGGCTATCTGAAGGCCGATATCGATACACGCCTGTTCGGCATGCCGCTGACGGGCAATGTCGGGGTGCGCTATACGGCGACACGCGACCGTTCGGTCAGCAGCAACACGCGCCGCGAGAATCGCGTACGCCCGGGAACCGGGGTCGGCACCATCCCGGCGGTGATCGAAACCGCGACGGTCGCGGTTCAGCAGATCACGCTGCAAAATCGCTATCATGACTGGTTGCCCGCCGCGAATGCCGCGCTGGAAGTACGGCCCGACCTTTTCATCCGACTGGGCTATGCCAAGAACCTGGCACGGCCCAAGCCCAGCGATCTTTCCCCCGCGATCAACTGCGTGATCGACACGGCGGATACGATCGCGGGTGAGGACACCTGCTCGGCAGGCAATCCCTATCTGAAACCTTATCGTGCCGACCAGTATGAGTTGAACGCCGCCTGGTATCCCAACCGCGATACCGCGATCAGTATCGGCTATTACTACAAGGACATCCAGAGCTTCGTGCTGCCCGCCGCGACGGTGTCGGGCGTGGACCTTTTTCGCGACGGCACGCTGTACACGGTCCGCCAGCCGCTCAACGGCTTCGGCGCGAAGCTCGACGGGATCGAGGCGAGCGCCCAGACCGTGCTCGGCTTCCTGCCCGCGCCATTTGACGGGGTTCGGGCTCAGCGGCAACATCACCTATAGCCGCTCGATCAACAGCGGCCTCACCAATCAGGCGACGGGCGAGCCGCTGGCCGAGTTCCCCGGACTGTCCAAATTCACCTACAATGCCAGCATCTTCTTCGACCGCGACTGGCTCAACGCCCGGATCAATTACAACCGGCGGAGCAGTTGGCTTTATCAGGCAGCCAGCGCGAACAACGGCAACAGCCCCGTGTACCGACGCGGCGAAACCTATGTCGATGCCAAGGTACAGCTTCGCCTGGGCGCCCATTATTCGGTCTTTGTCGAGGCGCTGAACCTGACCAATCAGTTGACGCGATCCTATATCGACGATGCGCGGCCGATCGAATTCACCGATGTCGGACGGCGCGTGTTCCTTGGCGCGCAGCTGAAACTGTAAATATGCGGGTGGTTCTGATCGCAGCCGGGCTGGTCGGTCTTGCGCTGCTCGCGAAGAGCGCGTCTGCCGCCTGTGTTCGGGCCCGAACGCCGCCGCCGTCCGCATGGCGGATCGAGGCGGAGGACCCGGCGGCGCGTGTCACCTTCCTCGGTGGAGACGGAATCGAGATCGACACGGCGCGCGGTTTGACCCTGTGGTACGCCCGCCGTCTGGCGATGCCGGTTCGCATCGCGTTCGAGGCAAAGGCCGTCGCGGCGGGCGGGCCCAACGATCAGGTGAGCGACCTCAACGCCTTCTGGATGGCAACCGACCCCGCCGTCGCGGACGGTTCGGTATTGGCCGCCGGTCGCCATGGCAGGTTCGAGGATTATGATGCCCTGGCTACCTATTATGTCGGCATCGGTGGCAATCGGAATACGACCGTTCGGATGCGGCGTTATGTGGGTCAGCCCGGCAACCGTCCGCTGATCGGGGAGCGTGCGCCCACCCGCTCGCGCGACCTGCTATACCCCAATCGCTGGACCCAGATCGTGCTCACCGCCGATCACGGAGGGATTTCCGTGACGCGCGATGGCCGCCTGCTCTTCACCTATCGCGACGCGGCGCCCTATCGGCAAGGCTGGTTCGCCTTTCGCACGACGCAGAGCCATTGGCGCCTGCGCCATATCTCCATCACTTCTGCTTGTAATCTGGAGCAGACCACCAACGCGAGCGGCCCTGACGACGCGCTCTAAGCAACCAGCCGCAGTCAGCGCGCATTGGGTCGACAAGAAAGCCCCCCTACACGCCGGGCAATGTTTCGGTGTGACCTAGCCGCGCGGACAACTGTCGTCGCGGCAGACGCTGAGGGTTAGGCCCCATCGATGTGAGCGTCGCGATCTGATTCAGGATTCGCGAGGAGACCGGGATGAGCGACTTTTGGGACTGCTACGTAAATGTGCTACGTAGAGCGTCGACCCGGCCATCAGGTAAGGACTGAAAACTGAGATTTTTGAAAATGGTCGGGGAGACAGGATTCCTGACCTAATTTTACCGCGCGCTAAGCTATTGATTTTGCGTCGACGCTCAACCCGTCTGTCGGCGGGTTGCACAGCGAGGGGTACAACAGGGGGTACAGCGTGGCAAGGCCATCAAACGGGCTTGTCGACTTGGCGATACCTCAAGCCATAGTCGTGCTTGACGACCTTCGCGGATCGCGGATCGCGGGTCAGCTATAGCTTTGCGACATGCCCCGAGGCGTTGTTCGAGGTGTGATGCCCGAGCAGGCCAGCGGTAGATCCCGATCATCGTATTCCCCTCGACGTGGCCGATTTTGGGACAAAATCGTCGTTCCAATGCTGCAACTTGCGCGTCAGCTCTTGCCGGAAGCCGAAGTTCAGCGTTTGCCCGCGCGGCGGCGCGCTATGACTGAAGTGGGGCGTCAGCGGACTGGTAACTTTCCGCAGGAAAATCAGTATAGCCGACATTCCTGCGCGGCGGACGCAGCGTCGGTCTAACGTGCCAGCTTATCAGGCTGGCGAACCACAGCAATCTTGATCGCGCGTATGTACACATTAGACTGCCTAACGCTGAGCTTCTAACCGCGGCTGCATGACTGGCTGATATGACGACCTATATTCCTCGCCAGCTCAGCTACTATGATAAGGAAGGCGGGCGCGTGATCGTGCCAGAGGCTGCCCTTGGCAACCAGCCTCTACCCGTCGTCATTCTTGGCGATCCCGGCATGGGAAAGTCGGAATTGCTGCGCGCGCTGTCAACCGAAAGAGGCTACTCCTATCTCACGGCTGCGCAGTTTTTACGCCGGCCAATCTCTGCGTTGCCGCAGGGTGTGCTGTTGCTCGACGCGCTGGACGAGGTCAGTGCCGGCAAAGAGGGTGATCCGCTCGAATGGGTTCTAGCACGGCTTGGGGAAGCGGGGTGGCCAGACTTTGTGCTCAGCTGCCGGGCGGCTGAGTGGCGAGGGAGCGGCCGCGCACAGGCCATCGCCGACGATTATGGCCGTGCAGCAAAGATCCTGACCCTCGAGCCGCTCAGCTTAGCGGAGAGCGTGGCGCTGATGGAGGGTGAACTCGGCGTAAAACAGGCGCAGCAGTTCCATGCCGCTTTGCACCACCATGGCCTAATAACGCTGCTCTCCAACCCGCAGAGCCTGAAATTACTGATCGAAGCCGCCGATGGCGGCATACCGGACAGCCGAGCGGATCTGTTCGATCGTGCAGCACGCAAGATGCTCGCCGAGCACAACGACAAGCATGTACAATCAGAGCTCAATCGCCTCGATCCAGCGATGGCGATGGATGCGGCGGGTGCTGCAATGGCGATGTTGCTGCTCGGCGGCAAAGAGGGGGTGTTCGTGGGCTTGCAAGCTCAGACACCAGCGCCGTTCCTGCACGCAGCTTCTCTCGCAACGCTGCCGTTTGCCGAGTCTGTCTCGACGGTGCTGATGAGCCGGCTGTTCCGGACAGCCGGCGAAGTCGATAGTTTTAAAGATTGCCATCGCACGGTCGCCGAATATCTCGGTGCGCGCTGGCTTGGGCGTGTGGTTGATGCCAGTACTGATCCGGCGCGGCTCGTCAAACGCTTGCTGGCGTTAATCTATATTGGTGGCCGGGTGCCAGCATCACTGCGCGGCTTGCATGCTTGGCTGGCGCACGCATCGCCGCATTTTGCGGATACCGTGATTGCCACAGATCCTTATGGGGTTATGCGCTACGGTAATCTTGGCGCGATTTCGGTACAGATGGCGGAGTTTGTGTGGGACAGTCTGGCCGCATATGGCGAAGAGAACCCTTGGTTCCGTGGCGGTGACTGGCAGCGCTTCTCTATCGCTGGTCTGGTGCAGCAAGGCCTTGGTTCACGACTGAGTGAGCTGCTCAATAATCCACGTAGCAGTTTTCACCTACGTTCGCTGGCGCTGAACCTGTTGCAGGGCGGGGCCTGTGTGTCGGAGATGCGCGAGACGCTTCTCGCTATCATTGTCGATCCCGACCGCACCTATTCGGAACGGCATGACGCCGTTTGCATCCTCGCTGACTGGACATCGAACAGCGTCGATTGGCCGGCACTGTTTTGCCAGCTCTGTACCAAGGGGGATATCGAGGCGCCTCGGCTCGCCGATGAGGCGCTAGCAATTATCGGAGTCGGCCGATTCAGCGATGCGGCGATCGCCGAGATCGTTCTTGCGGGCTATGGCGGCTTCACGGACGAGGCAGGACGGCGGCGTCTCGGCCGTTCGGATGATTATTGGTCGCTCTCACAGGCGATGCCCATGGAGCGATGCGCGGGCTTGCTCGATGCGCTGGCGACGCATTTCGCGCCGGGGCAACGCGGGGCCGAGCTGGTTCACCATGATCGCGGTTTTGGCCACCTCGTCTGGACGTTGCTTGCGCGGCAAATTCCTGGAGAAACGCCGGACCCGACCCGGCTTTGGCGCTGGCTCGACGCTTTCAGCGATTATCCTGCGGCAGAGCCAGGCCCGCGCGCCGTGATTGCCGCCTGGCTCGCTAGCAACGCGACGCTACGTCAGGCGATCCAGGAGATAATATATCTAACTCCTGATGGCGCGGCGGCGCGTGAGCGGAAAGGCTGGCACCTCGGGCATATTTCGCATGGTCTGTATTTTCAGGACGCGGATGTCATCGCGATGTTCGAGCGGTTGACCCGTGAGGGCAGGCGCGATGCATTTGCGCAGGATTTGTTCGAAAGGCTGGTTCGCGGCTGGAACAGCCAAGGCGATTGGACGCCCGACATGGCAGCTTACGCGAAAACCTACGCTGCCGATGACGCTTCGTTGTTAGCCGTTCTGCACCCCGCGCCGTGTGAGGAAAGCGCTGAGACGCGCAAACTCATGGCTAAGTTTGCGGCTCAAGAGCGAGCAGGCGAGCGCAGGCGTGAAAGAAAAAAACGCGCCGCGCGAAAGTTTGTTCTCGCCAAGCGCGAGCAGTTGTTGGCAGGGAAAGGACCGGCCGGTCCGCTTGCGCTGTGCTTTCTCGGCTATAGCAAGTTCGGCGGCCGCGATCACCCTCCTGCAGAACGGATCGGTGCATGGATTGGTGACGATTTGCGAGAAGACGTACTGGCCGGGTTTGAAGCTTCCCTGCAATGCCATTTCGATGGGACGCTTCATGATCTTGCTGCGCGTGTTCTCGATCGAGACGACAGCCATGACTCTATCTGGCCGCTCGTGGCGGGTCTCGCGCAGCGGCATCTGGACGGGCGCGGATTTACTGGGGTCAGCGAAGACCATCTGCTGGCAGCACTGATCGCACATCGGCTCGTCATGAACATCGTCGATAAGCATCTGAAAGGATTTAGCGAAGCGCTCGAAAATTATGCTCTTGCGAACGCTGTGCGGTTCGAGCGCTTTCTGCGTGCGATGATCGAACCACAACTCAACGCGAATGACGGCTATTTTCGTGGTACGCACTATCTTTTCGGCGGTAGGGTACATGCTGCGCTTCGCGCGTCACTGCTGCTCGAATGGTTCGAGCCAATCGCCGGATCCCATGCCATTGACCTAGAGGCTCTTGTCGACGCCCTTCTAGAAGTGCCGCAGCCATATCAGGCGCAGGCGAATGAATGTGTGGATCGCCTAATCGAATGTGCGCCTCCTCGTGCCTCTGGCGAGGATCGCACGCCATATTGGCAGGCGCTCCGTATTCTGCGTGACTTTGAAGGCGCCCGTGAAACGCTGGAAGTGGCAGCACAGGCGCCAGAGTTCCTGTGGGCGCTCCAAAAAGCCGTTGGTCACCACCGCTTCGATAGTGGGCGCATCCGGGTGTTGCCGCCCGATCGCCTCGCTTGGATCTTTTCACAATTCGAAGCGCGGTGGCCCGAGGTGGATCGGCCTCGCGGCACGACGACCGGCTCTCGGCATCCCTGGGACGCTGGCGATTTTCTCCGCGCAGTGCTGTTCCGCCTCGCTGACGACACCAGTGCTGGCGCGTTGCAGATACTTCACCGACTGGTTGAGGTCGGGAGCGAAAGCTATGCTGAAAGCCTAAGAGCTGCGAGAGCGAAGCAGCGCACCAAGGCGGCCGAGGCGGATTACGTTTCGCCCGGCGTGCCAGCGATTGCTGCTGCGGTCCGAGAGGCCGCACCATTAGCGCCGGTGGACGTTAAGGCAATTGCGCTTGACGCCATCGCGGATTTACAGGCGCGTATCGCTGGGGCTGCCACCGATACAGCCGACCTCTTCTACGACGGAAATATTCCGAAGAACGAGGAGCGATGTCGGAACACGCTACTCGATTTGCTGGGCCCAACGCTGCCCTTTGGTATCGTCTGGGCGCCGGAGGAGCGAATGCCACACGGCAAGCGGGCGGATGCTGGCTTTCGATTAGGCGAAGTGCGCATCCCGCTTGAGGCCAAGCTTGCCTGGAACCCAGCCATCTGGAGCGCCTGCACGGCCCAGCTTGATCGCCTTTACGCGTCGGCCGATTACATGGCATGTGGTCACGGCATCTACCTAATATTCTGGTTCGGAGTATTCACATCGGATGGCACTCGAATCCCGGTGCCGCTAGAGGGCGTACGACCGCAATCGCCAAGCGAGTTGGCGGCAATGCTACGCACGCAACTGGCAGACGACGCGGCCCTGCGGCTGTCTATTGTCGTACTCGATCTGACGCGGCGCAAGCCGCAGAACCGTGTATCTGCGGGCAAAAGTGCTTGATTTTGAGTCGGTCAGCAGCGAGCGAAGTTCGTTTACCGAGCATTGGCGATCGACCGTACCAATGTCGGCGATCCAGCTGCGATCATCCCGCTTTGCTTGGCGATTGCAAGGTTGAGCTGGCGAATGGGGCTGTCGCTCTGGGTATGGAACAGGGAAATGCCGCCATCGCCTTGCCCAACTCCGACAGCAACGTCTGCCGCGATCGGAAGCCACATCTCAACCTTGGGATCGTTAAGGTCGGTCTGGCCGGGGCTGGTCAGCTTCACGACCGGGCGGCTGCCGATAATGAACTGCTTGTTCGGCCGGGTTATCCGAATGATTCCAATGCCACGTCTCTCGAGCACACCCATGACGTTGGCGCGCAGGCCAATCAGCGATTGCACACGCACGTTGCGGATCGTGCGCGCTTTGGCTTCGGGCGTTCCGAACGCGGCGATTTCATCCAGACGATGGGGTGCGACGATCCGCAACTCGTCCAGAATGTCGTCCATCATACGGCTTGCTTCGGCATCGCTGGTGCAACTGAGCTGTGCCTCCGGCGTCCGCCGCCATTGCATCAAAAAGAACATGTACCAGAGCTGCGTCTGTGCTTTGCTCAAAATCGGAACCTCGCCCTGTCGGACCGATTCAAGAATGGCCTGAATAACCCCGACTGCTTCACTTTCGAGCGCTGCCAGTGCCCGCTCCATCGCGGGATCCTTAATGCCCGATGCCGACAAGGTGCTGTATAGGTGGTTTTTGTGGAAGACTTCGGCGGGGCGAGCGCGATGGACTTTGTCTGACGCTTCTCGATGGCGACACCAATGCAGCCATCCATCAGCATCGGTGAAGCCGTTCAATATCATCTGTGGGACGTAATGATGACGTTTTGGAACAGTCATCTCGTGAATCTAGCCTATACTACGGCCTGACGGAATGACGGTTTTCAAGCTGAAGGGTCGGCCTCGCGGGCGACCGAAAATAGGGCGTGTCGCGGACGCGCTTTGAACCGTGCAACCGGCAGCTGTCGTCAATAACGGACGTTGGTTGGAGGTGGATTGAACCACAGGCTTTGGTCGACTGCCGCCGGTCGTTCGTGGGACATTCCCGACGTTCGCACGCGACATGTTGAACGGCGCCTTTTGTCAGAAGCGGTCGTTCAGCGGCCGACCGCCCGGCATCGCAGTACAACATAAACTGGGCCGGGGGGCGGACTGGAAGCCTTCCGTTACCCGGCACAGGAAGCGGACGTTCGCTAAGCTTGGTTTCGAAATCCGAGAGACAGATCAGCTCGTCGGCCGCTGGCGACGAGGTCATATGCTGAGCTAGCAGCGCGTGCTGCTCCGTGACATTCTAAAACTGGTGCGCTGTCAGAACGTATAATTCGAAAGACGTTCACGCTTGATCGCCAAGTTAAATTGGCGATCTTCCCGCTTCGGGTCACGCGGGCGGCTCGCCAATCCAGTCCTGCACGAGCGCAGGCCAGTCGATCACGCGCGGACTCTTACCGGTCCACACGTCCCAGAAATCAGGGTCTGAGGATTGCGGCCGATGTTCCTCGGCCAGTTCGTCCATTTCAACCAGCAAAGGGATCGGCGTCGCCCAACCGAGAAGCACGGCCTGACGCGATGGCAGGCTAGGAAGCTCCTTCAGCAGACCCGCAACATTATCCGGAACAAGCCGTGCGACTAACGCCTGGTCAAGGTCATTCACGATCCGATGAAGCAGGAAGGTGTTGCACTGGGCAAGGATGGTCGGCGACAGTTCGGACGGTCGCTGGGAGGATAGCATGAGGCCCAGGCCGAACTTTCGTCCTTCGCGCGCGATCTTTTCGAATGTCTCGCGGCAGAGTTGCGCGGGGTTCTCAGGAACGCCCTCATCGTTCCCGCCGCGGCGAACGAAGCTATGCGCCTCTTCCAGGACCAGCGTCGTGGGCAACGGCTTTCCGTCCGGATGCAGCCGTCTGTAGCGCTGCAATGCTTCGAAGGTCAGTCGGCCGAGCACGGCGACAACGATATGGATGACCTCGGAGGGAACGAGTGAAAGATCGATGATCGCCACCTGACCGTTCGCCGACGCGTTGCTGCCGATCAGGTCGTCGAGCCAGGTATCGAAGCTGATCTGCGGTTCGCTGCCGACAACCTGCCCAAGCCGGGGATCTGCCATCATTCCCCGGATTCGCATGCCAAGCGTGCTGATGAAGCCCGCAAGGCCGCCCCCTTCGGTCGCGGCGATCCGCTCGAGGTGATCCGGCAACATCTGCACGTCGAAGGGGATCGGCGCATCCTCGGTGATTTGCGCGGCCGCCAAGGCATCCTCGACCTGATCGAGGAATGATTGCAGGGCAGCCTGAACGGATTCGATTTCCTCGACGGCGAAGCTGTTGAACCAACCGTTGTTTCCGCGACGATTGTTGGCGACGTCTCGAATGGTCGCGGCAATGTCGGTGAGCGTTGCCGCAGGGTCTCCGTCGAGCCGCGCGCTCATCGCGTCGCAATCCGCTGCCATGTTGTCCATCAGGTCGCCGCATTGGCGTCGTGGCCCGGCATCGCCCGCAAACGCTGCCGGTCCGCGCGCGAGCAAGGCATCGACCAGCAGCCTGTACGAGTAGATGTGCCGCCGAACCAGCGCCGCCGCCGGCACGCCGGCGAGATTGCCGCTTTTCAGGTCACGAAGGGCCTGGAGCAACAGCGGTCGCTGCGCGCCCGGTCGGGCGAATGACACCGCCGTCCATTCATGGCCGTTCCAGAGCCAGGCCGGCAGGCGCAGTGCTCGCTCACCCTTCTGATCATCGACGGGTGGCACGCGGAACAGCCGGACATTGTCCGCGCGATCGGCGAACGCTTTGGCGTATTCTCCATTGGGGTCGAGAATAATGAACCGGGCGTTCGGCCCTTCAGCCGGATTTGTGAGCGCAGTTTGCGCGGCGTCGAGCGACCATCGGATTAGACCTGCAACCGAGCAGGACTTGCCGCTGCCGGTATTACCGAGCACAGCGACGTGACGCCCAAAAATCTTGTCCGGATCGACCATGATCGAGGTGTTTGCGGCAAGCGGCGAAGAGCCGATCCGGACACGGCGATCCTTGTCCTTTGCACCGACGATCGCTGCGATCTGCTCGGGCGTCGGTATGAGGATCTGATCGCCGACCGAGGGAAAAGCGACCACGCCGCGGCTTAGGTCGTAAACGCTTGTTCCTGCGCGGCGGTCGCGGCGCACGGTCAGCGTGCCGATCGGAGTGAGCGCCATTTTTCGCAGCGGGAACGGCAGGTCGATGAGGCCGAAGTCTTTCAGCCCCGAGCGTTTTGGAAATGGCGAGCGCTCGATGCCGATCCAAGTGACATAGGCCACTGTCGCGCCGGCCTCATTGGGTATCAGAACATAGCTGTTGAGGCGGGGAAAACTGGTCGGCGTACCTGTATTGAGTGCAGTTGATTGTGGAGCATCGAGATCGAGAAGGACGCGGATTTCGTCGGAAGAGATGGACTCGACCGTGCCGATAACCAGCTCGGACAACCGCTCGATAGGAGAGCTCATGCGGCACCGCCCCGTTCAGCCGGCGCATCCGCAGCCGGAGCCGCGACGACAACCGGGCCTTCGGTGAAGGCCCGGTTCTTCAGGAGCTCCGACATCCGTCCGGTGATATAGTCGAGCGCGGGCTTTGGCAGATAGTCGTCGACCAGACGCTGAAGGCTCCCGAAATGTCGGCCAGCAAGGAGGCTGACTTGAGCTGGCCGGGTCTGCGCTAGGAACCCCTTGATGCGATCATCGAGATCGAACGCGATGATAACGAGATGCGCAGATGGCACCGACAGCATGTCGAGGAGCACCCGGTTAATGTGATCGTCACCAAAGCCATAGCCGTAGGTGACGACGACGGAATTTGGCCTGCACGTCGCAGAAGCGAAATCTCGAAACAACTCTGCATAGGGATATTGGGTCGTCTCGACGTCTTTCGCCGGATTAGGATAGATCATAACAGTATCGACGGGAGAATCCGGAAGGCTTGGATGATCCTCCGCCGCACCAAAGGGGGTCTCGGCACGATAGATGCGCCGCGTAGCCTCGTCGAAGCGCCAATCGAGACTACCATGCAACTTCGTCAGGCGAACAACGCCTTCCATGAAACGCGGTTCACCACGGATTCCTGGCGGATTATAGTGATAGTCCAGCTCGATGCGAGTGTTGCGAAACAAGGGGCGCAAGGTGCCTACGAACCGATCAATGATCCGCAGGCCGGCATCGTCGCACCCGCGTTCGATCAGTCGGTCGTAATTGGTCGTAAATACATGGAGGCGCTCGCGTGATGCCGCACGGCTGGCGAAGCTCAGAAGAAAGGACTGGAGCATGGCGGAGGCTAGCGCGCTATCGGCGTCGGCGATGCCCCGTTCGGTCGCGAGCAGTGAATAGAGAAAGGTCTCGATTGCAGAGTTGATGTCGGCACGGACGGATTCCGCAGCATCCTTATCAATGATGTCGAGCCCGTCGAGCACAGCGATGGCGCTGCGCAGCTGATCCTCGATATTGGCTTCGCCGCGCCCCATCTTATTGGCGCTGGCGGCAGCATGATCCATGATGGCTTTGGCGTGGGCCGAAGTGCCAGCGGCCACATCCATTCCCGTTGCGGCTACCCCCGCAGCGAACGCGACAGATGTCGTGAATCCGCTGCCAAGCAGCAAGTTGAGATGCTCGGCCTGAAAAACCGCAGATAGCCAAGGCTCGATCCGGCGACGGTGCAGCGCGACGAACTGATCGAGCTCATCAGCGTCCGTCGGGATGTCGTCGAAGGTCTCATTTGAAGAACCCACCCGGTAGCCGTGCGCCTTCCATTCCATAATTTCCCCCGACCTCTACTTATGAAGTTGTACCACACCTGATCCTGCCGACCGAGACGAAATTGCTTCGAAATTCGCAGCATGTCCTCTCGGTCATTCAAGTGATTCTGGATGGCTGGGATACGCGATGATTTAACGAGTGGCCAATCAGAAGGGATGATCCTCGTCCTCGTCTTCCTCCTCGTCGTTGTCGTCGTCGTATTGGCTTGAGCGCTCTTCGATAGCGAACGCGACTGAGCCGAAGTCGTTCTCGTCTAGATCTTGGAAGACGCTCGGAAGTCTATTGGGTTCGAATAGCGTGGTACCCTGCTGAGCGAGATCTTCGATAAGTTCGTTTCCCAGCGTTAGGTTTGCGTTACCTGCCCATTGTCGAGATCGCCATTCCAGAAGCAACGGCCAATAGGGTCCAGACCCAGTTTCGTTCGTGACGATCTCAGCGGCAGCCTCAAATACGGCGGGCGCGACAAGCGTCTGCTCGACGCAGGAGAGCAGCGCTATCACGGTAAGGGGCCCGCAGTTCTGAACTATCAAGTTGGCCGTTCTGATGGGGATCTCGATGCCGAGCCGGATCGCGGCATAAAGAGCCCACGACACCTCACCATCGTTTCCGAGGCGCCCATGTCGATCCAGTATCGCTCCCAGGATCGGCGACCAGTCGGCAATTACAAGGTCGCGGAACGCCAAGTGGCGCCAGACTATCATCCGAGCGACGTAGTCGATGGAATGACCGAAATGCACCGCGGCGCGCTTGAGAAAGGGTTCCACAACCGGCCACTGGGCGGCGGCGAGATTCGACCTATCCAAGTAGCGAAGGGTGTATTTGAGAACCCCGTCGTCGTTGTTTCTCGAGGTGATCGTGAAAGCGTATTCCAGCGCTGCACGAAGTCGCTCTGGAATGCGTCGATCAACCGAATTGCTCGCGAACTCGAACTTAGCGGCGATGTCAGTCGGCCATGTGTCGGAGAAGGAAAAGTTATCGGAATAAATTGCCGTCTTAGATTCGTTGATATCCAGCTCAAAAAACCGAATGGCCTCCCTGTAACGCCACAGTGCCTCCTCGGCTGCGGCGTGGGTGTCGGCACCGATCCAAACGTCGTCGACGTGCCGTATCAGGTCGCAGTTCTGGTACCCGCCGCGGCGGACAAATTCTTGGTCGATCGCGGTGCCGATCACCTCCGCGATGTATCTTGACGCGTCAGGTCCTACTGGAACGCCAACCGTCTGGCCGTCTTGCCCCGCTCGGACGATCAGGTCGAGACGGTTGGCATAACAGTTCGCGGAGGCGGGACTGCGGTCCGCCTTTGCGGCGGCCCTCCCGTGTACGGCCCAAGGAATCGAGTGGGTGTAGATCGTGTGGTAAAATCGCGAGATGTCAGTCCGTGCGACGAAGCGATACCGCGCGAGCCGCGATAGCCGAGCGCTTTCCAGTTCCGAATGCGATGCGATCGTTACTGCCCTGTCCATATCTGGGCTGTGGACGGGTTTGGATAGGCTGAAGTCCGAAAGCGCGAAGTGCTGCGTCAGCTCTGCCTCGCGGTCGGCGACAAAGCGCGCAAGATCGTGTGCCGTCGACGGATGGACGAACGAAAACTCGCGACGTGTCATCCCACGTTTGGACGCGTTGAACGGAGACGACCTAACCGGATGCCTCCCGTCGGTGAGCCATCCGTTGCGAGCCGCAAGGTTCGCGCCGATAGCAGCCGTCACGAAAGTCGGCGGTAGGTTCTCGGGTAGATACCCTTTCTCGAGAAGGTCGTGCTTCAGTGTCATCGGCACTATGATGACACCATGATTTGATCATGGCCAACGGAAGTCTGCTATTGGCAGGAGCAGACCTCTGTGACCGCTGCCGTGAACGACCGGGTCTGGGCGATTGTGTTGAAAAAGGCTGGCTTGCAGTCGTGTTGATGGTCTGATTCAATCGTGCCCAAGTGAGCGGAGACGGGCCGATGATGGGCGAGCGGGCGGTGGTGCAGGAAGCGCTGTTCTACAGCTTCAGCCTGGAGCGGCACGTACCGGCGGACCATCTGCTGCGCTCGATCGACCGGTTCGTGGACCTGTCTGGCATTCGCGAGGAGCTGAAGCCCTTCTACAGCGAGACGGGTCGTCCCTCGATCGATCCGGAGTTGATGATCCGGATGCTCATCATCGGCTATTGCATGGGCATCCGGTCCGAGCGGCGGCTGTGCGACGAGGTGCATCTGAACCTGGCCTATCGCTGGTTCTGCCGGTTGGGGCTGGACGGCGACGTGCCCGACCACTCGACCTTCTCGAAGAACCGGCACGGACGCTTCCGCGACAGCGACCTGTTGCGCCGGTTGTTCGAGACGACGGTCGCACGCTGCATGGCCGAGGGACTGGTGGGTGGCGAAGGGTTCGCGGTCGATGCAAGCCTGATCCGCGCCGATGCCAATCGTCAGACCGGTGGGCCAGGCAGCGACGGCGTGCCGCCAGACGCCAACAGTCGTGCGGTGCGCGAGTATCTGGCCGTTCTCGATGATGCAGCGTTCGGCGCCGCGACACCGGTGGTGCCTAAATATCTGGCGCCGGCCGATCCGGCATCGCGCTGGACCAGCGCGCATCGCGGGCCGGCCTTCTACGCCTACTCGACCAACTACCTCATCGACCTCGACCACGCCGTCATCATGGACGTGGAAGCGAGCACCGCCGTGCGCCAGGCCGAGGTGACCGCGTGCAAGCGCATGATCGCGCGGGTGCAGGACCGCTTCGGCGTCTGGCCCGAGCGGCTGGCCGCCGACACCGCCTACGGCACGGCCGAGATGCTCGCCTGGCTCGTCCACGAGCGCGACATCCAGCCGCACATCCCGGTGTTCGACAAGTCCGCCCGCCGCGACGGCACGTTCGAGCGAGATGTCTTCACCTACGACCATGACGACGACAGCTACGTCTGTCCTGGCGGCAAGCGCCTGAAGCCCCGGAACCGCAACTTCGCGGCCGCCCGGGGCGATGTCGGCCAAGACGGCTTCATCCGCTATCGCGCGCGACAGCAGGACTGCGGCGGCTGTGCCTTGCGGGAACGCTGCACCCCCAACATGCCAGCGCGCAAGGTTACCCGCTCGATCCACGAAGGGGCACGCGACCTCGCCCGCGACATCGCTACCACCGACGCCTACGTCACCTCGCGGCGCCAGCGAAAGAAGGTCGAGATGCTGTTCGCGCACCTCAAACGCATCCTGAAGCTCGACCGATTGCGACTGCGCGGTCCAAACGGTGCCAGGGACGAGTTCCATATGGCAGCCACCGCCCAGAACCTCCGCAAAATGGCAAAGCTCGTCCCGATGCCGGCACAGCCACTACCCGCCTAAGCCGGTCAGCCCTGTGCAGCGCAACTCAGCCGCCGCTTGCCTCCGGTCCACACCCCGACTTCTTCAACACAATCGGTCGGAAGCCGACGTTCAACGTTCGTCCGACCGGCCTCTGGGAACGTCAGAAGCTGGGCCGGCCGCCGACCGGCGGCTCTCAGGCGGGCTTGCGCCTAAAGCGCACCTAAATAGAAGCCGATACCCGTTGACCGGCCCCCATGCCGATGCGACCTTTCGTCGAATGATCCTGACAGCCGCAGCCACCGCATTAGGCGGTTTCCTCCTCGAAAAAATTGGCGACATGGCCCTCGATGAGGGCGGCAAGGGCCTTTGGAAGCGGATCAAGGACCGGACCGCCCAGAAAGAACTGGCGACGGCAAGCGCGGTCGCGATTGAGGCCGCTGCTGCCGAAGTCCCTGCGCTAGGAGAGGATCTTCGCTCGGAGAGCTTCTGCGAGGGGGTCGTCCTTCCCCTTGTGCACGCGCTTCTCGAAAGCCCATCGAAGCTGATTGATGCTGAGACTTTTGCGGAGCGTTACATCGAAATGTTCGTCGAGCAGCTCAGTGGCGACGAAGGGACCGACGCGACGCTCGTTCGGGTCTTTCAAACCGATCGTCCTCAGCTAGTAAGGGCGTTCGAGGCTTTCCTGGCGAAGCTGAAGTCCGAACTCTACGAGGCCACGGCCTGGCGAGAGGCGCAGCACTACAACACCACCGAGACGATGTCGGCCCAAGTATCGAGAATAGCGACGCTGCTGGAAGAGCGCGCCGCTACTGACCGAGCGTCGAAGGTCGACGTCGGTCGCGCTCTGGCGGATGCCGCGATCGCCTCCGCAGAGATGCGGGCGTGGCCGAGCGAGATACACGGGATGCGCCTGGAAACACCGGCCTTCGATCGTCTGGTCAGACGCGTGAAGGACGAGCCTGCCGGACGCACACTGCTCATCGGAGAGGCAGGAACCGGCAAATCCGCGCTGCTTGCGCGCGTCGCCCCGGCTCTCGAGGAACAGGGCATCACCGTTTTCGCGATTAAGGCTGACCAACTGCCGGCCTCGATTGCAAGCCTGGATGACCTAGCACGCGCGTTGGGCGTGGATGAAGGGTTGGAGGACCGCATCGCGGCGCTTGCGGGCAAGCGTCCGGTCGCATTGCTGCTGGATCAGCTCGACGCCGTCAGCGACGTCATGGATTTGCATTCGCACCGGATGCAACTGCTTCTTCAGCTGGTTCACCGGATGGGCGCGCGCGCGCGCGCCGGCGACACGCCGCTGCCGATCCACGTGATCGTGTCGTCGCGTCCGTTCGAGGCCGCTCACGACGCGCGCTTTCGCCAGCTAAAGGCGGAAGCACTCCGACTCGACCTTCTTCGCGACGATCAGGTGGAGGCCATGCTCGCCCACCTTCAGGTTCCAATTGAATCGGTCGATGCCGGTCTGCGTCAGACACTGCGACGCCCATTCGCGCTCAAGCTTTACGCTGACATCGTGTCACGCATCGGCGAAGCCAAGGATCTGACGCCTGCGGGCCTACTCGAAGCCTGGCTAGCCACGGCCAAACTCGGCGTCGGTTCGGAGCGTCAGGAGACGACCGACTTCCTCCTGGCACTCGCCGCGGAGATGGTAGCGACCGAGACCCTGTGGCGCCCGCTCGATGCCTACGACTTGACCCACGCCGCAGCGCTTCGACGGGCGGAAGCGGCGGGGCTTGTGGTCCGCTCGGGCGACAAGATCGGCTTCTCGCACCAGTCCTGGCTGGACGACTTCCAGGCGAAGACATTCCGCACGGGGCGTGATCTCGCGGAATACGCGTGGTCCCGTCAGGATAGCCTCTTCATTCGGGCCAGCATCCTGCGGAGCCTGGAACGGCTCCGTGTTCGCGATGTCCGCGGATACGAGGCGGCGCTTGCGGCATTGCTTGGTGAAGCAAGGACGCGGCGGCACATCCTCCATCTGATCGCCGACATCATCGCGACCGTGGCCGCACCACTTCCCTTCGAGATCGCTTGGGTGGAGCACTGGATCCACAACGACATTCCGCTTGCCGCGCGAGCTCTTCGCCAGATCACCCCTCGCTGGGACAAGTGGCGGGGTGGACTGCGGCGAGAGCTCCCGACGTTGATGACCACCGCGGCCTTTCACTGGCAGGCGGCCCAACTCCTTGCCGCGGAGGTCCGGGTCGATGCGGTTCACGTCGCCGGACTGATCGATCGACATTGGAACGATCCCGCTCGCGACCGACTGGTCTTCGAAATCCTCGAGATGGCCGACTTCGTCGGACTGGAGGTTCAGAAGCGGCTACGCGTGATCTTTAATCGCACGCAGATCGAAGACCACTCGATCTCGCACATGGTCCGGACCCTGAGAGCGGATAAGCGCTTCGAGGATGCGGCTTCGGTCGTGGCGATCTGGCTCGAAGCCAAGAATATTGGCCCTAGCGATCACCCGAACATCTATGAACTGGATGTTTTGGCAGACGCTGCGCCTTTGGAACTCGCGCGCAGGCTGATACCCTGGTTCATGGCGCTCGCAACCCGGGACATCGGGCCGGAGCAAACCGTGATTTCCCAGTATCCGCGATCACACTCGCTGCCCAATTCGGGGGTGCACCACCGCGAACAGGGCAGTCCGCTCGAGGCGCTGCAGCGCGCAATCGCCCTGATGGGAGAGAAGTATCCTGATGCGATGTGGGCGCTGCTCAAGCCCTACGCATCTATAGAGATCGACCAAGTGCACGAACTGATCGCCATCGGTCTCGCTGCGGCGGGCCACCGACTTGCAAATGAGGCGCTGGACTATCTCCTCGCCGACCCCCGGCGTTTCCAGATCTCGCACGTCATCGTCACGCACGATGGGGTGATCGACTCGATTAACGGCTGGCATTCGCAACAACTGGTTCGCGCTGTCGCTCCGGCCTTAGACGACGTTCAGCTGACGACGCTTCGTGATTCGATCGAGGCCTGGTCCTGCTACACTGAGCAGGAGGTGGTGACAGACGATCCCGAACTCGCGGATCGTCGAATTCGTTGGTGCGATGAGGCTCGGTTCCCATTGTTGGAGGCTCTGCCGCCTAGGCTGCTGGCAGCCGAGCGCCTCGCCGGGATCTCCCAGTGGCGAGAGGCTCATCCACAGCTCGATCCGGACGACGATAACGACGGCATGGGCGGGTGGGTCGGGCCACCCGTCACCCATGAAGAGATGGTAGGCCTCAGCGACGACGAGATTCTTCGACAACTGGACGAATTCCACGATGGTTCGGGGGAGCATCGGTGGACCCGGCCAATCAGCCGGTCCGGAGGCGTCCGCGAGCTCGCGAGGGCTTTCGGCGCCTTCGGAAAGGCCGCCCCAGACCGCGCGATCGCGCTGGCCCTGAGACTTTCCAGCGACCGCCACCAGCAGGCGGCTGGAGAACTGGTCAAACAGCTTGCCGAAGACGACGAGATCGACCGGCATGCCGTCCTCGACCTAATCCTTGATCTCGATCGACGCGGCTTCTGCTCGTGCGACTGGCGCCAGGATGCCGCACATGCGCTTCAAAAGCTGGCGATCAGTCTCAAAGGCCTCGATGATGCGATCGTTGCATTGCTGGAGAGCTGGATTGAGATTGACCCGACCACAATCTCCGCCCAGATTCAACGGCGGCTGGAGTTCGAAGCGAACAACAGGCGCGACCGCGACACTCGCGACGACCTCGAGCCTCTCCTGTTCGGCGGGGGCCTAGGCATGCAAGTGTTGCCTAACGACAACTTCACGATCCTGTCCGCGATCTCTAACGCGCTCCTTTGCCACGAGAAGCCGGACTGCACTGCCTGGGCGTCGGCGCTCGAGCGGCATCTCGATCGCCCTGAGGATCCCGCGATCTGGACGGCAATCTTGCTGTGGCGTGGAGAATATTTGCTATGGGCTGATGACGAACAGGTGACCCGAATTTTCGATCGTCTCTGGGGTGCCTACCCCGAGGTTTGGAAGGATGTCCGTCTCATCCGCTTCTGGTGGCGGATGCGTAAACGCATTTCCAACACCGTGTTGATCGGGACGATGGCGTGGTGGATGATCGGTCCAGGTGACGCGGAGCGTCAGGCCGCTGGCGAACTGCTAACAGCCTGCCACCTCGTCGATCCTGAAAACGTCAGATACCGCCTGCTGTTCGAGCAGCTGGATCGAACCGTCCCGGCGATTGAAACCGGCCTCCTATTCAGTGCCGCCGCGGCGTGGCGGGAAAACGACCCCATTATTCGATCTGGCGCGCATGACATGCTTATGGCGTCGCTGCCCACGGCAGCGGGTGCATGGGCAACTGCTCTCGCCCGCGCCGTCAACCGACGCTCTAGCTTCCTGCGCGACGCGCGAACGAGAGAGTTCCTGCTATCCATGATCAGGAACGACGCAGTGTTCCGAGCCGCTCTCGACAATCGCTTCGCCAATGCGCTCCAAGATCTTCTCCTCTACCCTGGCTTCGACGATGTCGTTCTGGCGATCGTGGAGAAGGCGGCGGACGTCGTCACGGCTGGCGGCGGACCGGGCTGGGGCGTTGGTGAGGATCTGGTCTGCGTGGCGATCGCCTTGCAACGGAGTGACGGTCCGACGCGATCACGGGCAATGGACGTGTATGAGCGTCTGCTGGACGCTGCCATCTACGGTGCCGAGGAGGCGGCGAAGGCATCCTTAGCTCGATGAGCTAAGAAGTGGATTTGGGAAAGCCAGATGAGTCTCGTTGACCATGAATGCTATTCTCATCTGGACGGCGATGACTGCAAAGTCTGTGCTGGATGCTTCGACTAAAGCGACCAGAGGTCCATGATCAGGGATGCGGGCCAATATATCGGTGCGAGTTCCACCGATGCGACCGCCGTATAGGCCGTCTGCAAAAAACGAAAGTCCTATCGACCAAATGGACTCAGGCATCACAAAGAGCCCTTTTCCAGGCGCAAGCGACGGATTTTGAGAATTGTCGGGGTTGTCTTGATGACGGAAATTAGAGCACTTAGCCGACGCGCCGGTTTGCGCGACTCGAATGGCGGGTTTCAGCAAAAGTCGGCGCTTACATTAACGGCGTTGAATGTCTTAGGCTGGTCGACACCTGCCGTAGGCGGATCTCAGCCGCTTCACGGCGTCGACGACGGGTGCAGCTCACAGCGCTCCTGATCGCCGGTCAGCAGCACAACGGCAGTAAGCCCTATCCTACCTATGTACGATGTTCTGCGAGGCTCCGGAAGGTAATCGACCAGCGCGGACGTTCCATCGGTGCGATGCTGT
This sequence comes from Sphingomonas sp. SORGH_AS_0870, assembly GCF_031453175.1. Classification (NCBI taxonomy): domain Bacteria; kingdom Pseudomonadati; phylum Pseudomonadota; class Alphaproteobacteria; order Sphingomonadales; family Sphingomonadaceae; genus Sphingomonas; species Sphingomonas sp. SORGH_AS_0870. The sequence goes on along the minus strand of NZ_JAVIYW010000002.1, from coordinate 2,427,534 downwards.
GCTCCCATTCATGCCGAGCAGGTCCGCTCATGTGATAGCCGCCACGCGGGTCGAGCGGCACCGATACTCGATCGAAGCCGTCGGCGCGCCGCTGCCGGAAGCGCATCGTCGCCGGTTCGCCGAGGGAGATGCCGAGGACATGGCCGTAGATGGGTCGGTCCCGATGCCAGCCGATTCCGGCACCGGGGTCGTAGCGGATGAGCAGCGCCTGGATCAGCGCCTCGGGCGCTAGCCCGGCAAAGTTTGCCGCCCTATCGCGGATGGGGAGAAGCCAGTCCGGCATCGGTGGCGCATCCTTGGGGCGCCCGACCTCGAAGTCGTAACTCCATCCGAAGGACGTTGTCAGCCGCTTGCCTGTCCAGCCCTGAAAGCGGAACGGCTCGAGGTCGGTCGCGTCGATCCGGTCGATCAGCATGCGCTCCTCGTCCGCGGTGATCAGGTTCGCCCGCGTGGCGAGCCCCGGCAGGAGCGGCGCGTCAAAGAGGTCAAGCATCACGCCGCCGCATCCGCGAAGATCGGCAATTCGGCCGGTGCCGCTGCCCCGGCCTCGACGAAGTTCGATACCGTTACGCCGACCAGTCGTATCCCCTTCTGGGTCGGCAGAACCGACCGGATCAGGTCGAGCGCCGCGCGGCGCAGGCCTTCGCAATTGGTGACCGCCACGGGCTGGCTGCGGCGTCGGGTGATCTGATGGAAGTCGGCGTATTTGACCTTCACCGTGACGGTGCGGCCGAAGGCTTGCCGTCCCTCGCACCATTCCCAGACATCGTCCGCCATCTTGAGCACGCCGGCCTCGATCTCCCCGGGTTCGGTCAGGTCGCGGTTGAACGTCGTTTCCGACCCCGACGACTTTCTCACGCGGTTCGGATTGACCGGACGGTCGTCTTCCCCGCGCGCGATGGCGTGATACCAATCGGCGGAACTGCCGAAATGCTGCTGCAGGAACGCCAGCGACTTGGCGCGCAGATCAGCCCCGGTCTCGATCCCCAGCCGCTTCATCTTTTCCGCCGTTACTGGTCCGACGCCGTGAAAGCGGCTGACGGGCAGCGTCTCGACCCAGGCCGCGCCCATGTCCGGCGTGACTGCAAATTGGCCGTTGGGCTTGCGGTGATCCGAGGCGAGCTTGGCCAGGAATTTATTGTACGAGATGCCCGCCGATGCGGTCAGGCCGGTCTCTGCGAGAATGTCAGCGCGGATCGCCTTGGCGGTCAGCCATGCGGTTTCCAGGCCCCGCTTGTTCGCGGTGACGTCGAGATAGGCCTCGTCGAGCGACAAGGGCTGGATCAGGTCCGTGTACCGCACGAACACCTCATGGATCTGGCGCGAGACGTCGCGGTACACTTCGAAGCGGGGCGGCACGAAGATCAGGTCGGGACAGCGGCGCAGCGCGGTGACTGAGGGCAAAGCAGAGCGAACGCCGAACGTGCGCGCCTCGTAGCTGGCCGCCGCCACCACGCCCCGTGCGGCGGCATGGCCGACTGCAACCGGCTTGCCGCGCAGCGACGGATCGTCACGCTGCTCCACCGACGCAAAGAAGGCGTCCATGTCGACGTGAATGATCTTACGCACCGCCATGCGCACCTTTTAACGCATACAGAACAGGATGTGAACATATTGTACAAAAACGTCGGAAACCCGTCGCTTATCCCACATGCCCATCTCTTGGCGTACATCCGGGCACGACGCCGTTCGAACAATGCCGCGAACGTCGCCGACGCATCATTCGGATAATCACCGCCGCGCGAAGAGGTCCATATTCGCATCGCCCCAAGCCTTCAGCGCCGCGATGATCGGCGACAGGGATCGTCCACGATCCGACAGGCTGTATTCGACGCGCGGCGGCACCTGCGCGAAGACCTCGCGCTCGATCAGGCCATCGGCCTCCAGTTCGCGCAGCTGGTTGGTCAACATGCGCGGCGTCACGTCACCGGCACGGCGGCGCAACTCGTTGAAGCGCGTCCGTCCGTCCTGCAGATGGTAGAGGATCACCGCCTTCCACTTGCCGTCGATCAGGCTCACCGCCGCCTCGACGGCACAACCTGGGGTACAATCGAGGCGGGAGTGACGGGCTTTCGCCATCGGAGCAGTATCCTTTTCGACACTATGAGCGTTTTTTGTGCCTACGACATAAGCTGACACCGTCCCTATCTCGCGTGCGTCAGCAAAAGGAGCAAGACCCATGCGCGCCATAGCCTATCGCCAGCCCGGCCCGATTGACCGGGACGAAGCCCTTGTCGAGGTCGAACTGCCACGACCCGTTCCGACCGGGCGCGACATTCTGGTCGCGGTTCGGGCCATCTCGGTGAACCCCGTCGACGCGAAGGTTCGCACTGGCGCCGCGCCATTCGACGGGCGTGACGAGCGCATTCTCGGCTGGGATGCGGCGGGCGTGGTCGAGGCGGTCGGCCCGGAGGCCACCCGCTTCAAGGTGGGTGACGAGGTCTTCTATGCGGGCGACCTGATGCGCGACGGCAGCAATGCGGAATATCAGCTGGTCGACGAGCGGATCGTCGGCCATCGCCCCCGCAGCATCGGCTTCGCGGAGGCGGCGGCGTTGCCGCTAACGGCGATCACGGCCTGGGAAACCCTGTTCGACCGGTTGAAGGTCGACGACCTGCCGGCTGGCGGCGCCCGCGCCGTCCTGATCATCGGCGGCGCGGGCGGCGTCGGTTCCGCGGCGATCCAGATCGCGCGGGCCCGCACCGACCTGACCGTGATCGCCACCGCCTCGCGCGCCGAGACGCAGGACTGGGTGAGCGACCTCGGCGCGCATCATGTCATCGATCATTCCCGGCCGATGGCACCGCAGATCGGCGCGCTGGAGATCGGCGCGCCCGCCTTCGTCTTCTCGACCACCCACACCGACCGCCATCTGGCCGACATCGCCGAGTTGATTGCGCCGCAGGGGCGCTTCGCGCTGATCGACGATCCCGCCAGCCTCGACATCGTCGCTTTCAAGCGCAAGGCGGTGTCGGTCCATTGGGAATTGATGTTCACCCGGTCGCTCTTCGACACACCGGACGTCGGCGAGCAGGGTCGACTGTTGGACGCGGTGGCCGGACTGGTGGACGAGGGGCGCATTCGCACCACGGCGACCGACACGCTCTCGCCGATCAATGCCGCCAATCTGATCGAGGCGCACCGCCGCATCGAAAGCACCACCACGCGGGGCAAGATCGTCCTGGAAGGCTGGGACAGCCAGCAGGCGTAAGCTCGAAGCGGAGCCTTAACGAACTGAGCGCGCGGGCGGGTCAGGCGAATGCCGACTCGCCCGCGACGATCGCCATGGCATGGTCGACGAAGCGCCCCTTCTCGCCGACCGGCGCGACGTAGCGAAGTGCCTCGCGCGCCAGTTCGGGCTCGCCTCCGCGCGCGATCAGCCATGCGGCGAGATAGGGCGCGGCAAGACAACCGCCCGCCGTCGCGACATTGCCGTGAGCGGCGAACGGTGCGTCGATCACCGTGACACCGGCCTCCACCACCCATGGCTTGGTGGTGAGGTCGGTGCAGGCGGGCAGGTCGCCGATCAGGCCGAGCCTGGCCAACAGCAGCGTCCCCGAACATTGCGCCGCGATCAACTGCCGCGTCGGATCGAGACGAAGCCGGGCGAGCATCGCCGGATCGTTGGCGATCCCCCGCGTGCGGACGCCGCTACCGATCAGCACCGCATCCGCCTCCTCAAGGAATGCGAGTGGCCGTTGGCGGTGGACCACGACGCCGTTCATCGACGTCACCGTTTCAGTCGGGGCGGTAATATGCGCAGCCCACCCATGCGGGCGCAGCCGGTTGATGATCGCGGCGGCGACGAACGAATCCAGTTCGTTGAAGCCGTCGAAGGTCAGGACCGCGACCTGCATCACCCTTGCGTCCGGCCGGAGAACAAAGTCCGCGTCGCACCGGCGACCCAGACCTGTCCGGCCTCGTCCTGCGAGACATGGATACGCCCGCTCCGCCCGAGGCGCGTGCCCTGTGCGGCGAGATAGCTGCCGTTTGCCCGACCGCTGGCGAACAGCCACTGGCCGACCGAGGCGTTGAGGCTGCCGGTCACCGGGTCCTCGATCAGCCCGCCATGCGCGTCGGTGAAGAGCGCGCGCAGTTCGAACGCGACCTCGCTGCCGGGCGCATGTGGTCCGACGATGCCAATGTCGATATGCTCGGGGTGGTGCCGCGTCGGTTCGACCGCCAGCACGGCCTCGGCCGACTCCAGCATGACCGCGATCCAGCCAGGGCCATTGTCCGCCCAGGCCGCATCGACGATCGCCGCGCGGTCGATCCGCAGCAACTCGGCGACCTGAGCGATCTCGGCCTCGGTCGGTGTGCCCCCGCGCAGCAGCGGTGGGGCGGCAAAGGCAAGCTGGTCGCCATCGCGCCGGATCGTCACCAGCCCCACGCCGCATTCCTGCACGATCACGCCGTCCTGCTTCGGATGCCCGCCCGCTTCGAGCCAGGCATGGGCGCTCCCCAAGGTCGGGTGCCCGGCGAAGGGCAGTTCATGCGCCATGGTGAAGATGCGGACGCGATAATCGGCCGATGGATCGGTCGGCTGCAGCAGGAAGGTCGTTTCCGAGAAGTTCAGCCAGCTTGCGATCGCCTGCATCTCGTCCGTCGTCAGGCCATCGGCATCGGCGATGACGGCCAGCGGGTTGCCGGTCAGCGGACCGGTGCCGAATACATCGACGAGGCGAAAGGGGCGGGTCACGGGCGTCTCCTGTTGATGATGGCTGGTCCTATCGCGGAGCGACTGGCGCTGACAGATACACATCGGTACGATCATGCCGAACTGTATTGGTGAGATTGGCAGTACGATGGCGAGCGCCCCCGATGAAACCCGCAGCGGTATGGTGGTCCGCGCGATCCGCGACCGGATCGATGCCCGCGCGCTGACGCCGGGCGCACGGCTACCGTCCATCCGCGCCATGGCCGAGACGAGCGGCGTGGCGCGCTCGACGGTGGTCGAGGCCTATGATCGCCTCGCCGCCGAGGGCGTCATTCGCTCGCGACCGGGATCAGGGTTCTATGTCGCAGCGCCCTTGGCCCCGCTGACGCTGGATCGGCTGGCCAGCACGAAGGAGCGCGAGGTCGACCCGCTCTGGATGCTGCGCCAGTCGCTGGGCGAGCGGCGGCACGAAATGATGCCGGGATGCGGCTGGCTGCCCGATGATTGGCTGGCGGGCGATGCTCTCCGCAAAGCGATGCGCGGGGCGGCGCGGTCGGACGAGAACGGCACGCTGGCGGGCTATGCTTCCCCCTTGGGCTCGCCCCCGCTGAGGGCGTTGCTGGCGAGGCGGATGGCGGACCAGGGGATCGAAGCCGGCCCCGACCAGATCTTGCTGACCGACAGCGGCACCCATGCCCTTGATCTGGTGTGCCGCTTCCTGCTTCAGCCGGGCGATACCGTGCTGGTCGACGATCCATGTTACTTCAACTTCCTGGCGCTTCTGCGGGCGCACCGGGCCACGGTTGTCGGCGTGCCGATGACACCGACGGGTCCAGACGTCACCGCCTTCGCTGAGGCCGCCGCGACGCATCGTCCCCGCTTCTACCTGACGAACTCGGGCGTCCATAACCCGACCGGCGCGTCGCTTGCCGCCGCCACCGCGCACCGGCTGCTCAAGATCGCCGAGGCGCATGACATGGTCGTCGTTGAGGACGACATCTTCGCCGACTTCGAGCACACGCCGTCGCCACGGCTGACGGCGTTCGACGGGCTCGACCGGACGATCCGCATCGGCAGCTTTTCCAAGTCGCTGTCGGCGGCGGTGCGCTGCGGCCATATCGCAGCGCGGCCCGACTGGATCGAAGGGTTGGCCGACCTGCGCATCGCGACGTCGATGGCGGGCAGTCCGCTCGCCGCCAACCTGCTCCACGCGGTGCTGACCGATGGCAGCTATCGGCGTCACGTTGACGGCGTTCGTACCCGGCTGGCCCGAGCGACGGCCCGTGTCGCGAAACGCCTGCGGGCCATCGGGATCGAGCCATGGACCGACCCGGCGGCAGGCATCTTCCTGTGGGCGCGATTGCCCAATGGCGTCGACGCCGTTGAGCTCGCACGCAGGGCGATCGATGCAGGGATCGTCCTGGCGCCGGGTCCGGTGTTCAGCATCAGCGGAGGCTGGCGGGATCACATGCGCTTCAACGTCGCGATGAGCGGCGATGACCGGCTGTACGCCTTTCTGGAAAAGACCGTGTCGCGCCCGCTACTCGAACCGGCTGGCTAAGCGCTCGACCAGGAAGTCGACGAACACCCGCACCCGCGCGGGCGTGGCCGAGCCACCGACGAAGACCGCGTGGATCAGTTCGACATCGCCCGGATTATAGTCCTCGAGCAGCGGCACGAGCCGCCCGTCCGCGATCTCAGCCGCGACGCTGAAGCGGCCGACCCGGGTAATGCCCACCCCGGCAGCTGCGAGATGACCCAGCGTCTCGCCATTGTTGGCGACGATGCCGCCCTCGACGGACAGCGCGAAATCCCGGCCGTCGCGGCGGAACGGCCAGGTGGGCTCGGCGCGGCGGAAGTTGAAGTTGAGGCAGTTGTGGGCGTGCAGGTCCTCCGGGACCCGCGGCGTACCTGCCCGGGCGAGATAGTCCGGTGAGGCGACAATCACCCGCCCGCCTTCGGACAATTTGCGCGCGGTGAGCCCGCTGTCCGCGAGCGGGCCGAACCGGACGGCGACATCCGCCTGCCCGCCGGCCACATCGACCAGCGTGTCGGTCAGCGCCACGTCGATCAGGATGTGCGGATAGGCGCGCGCGAAATCGCCTAGCAGCGGCACGACGCACAACCGGCCATGCGCCAGCGCCGCACTGATCCGCAACCGTCCGCGCGGCGCGCCCTGATCGGCGATCTGCTGCTCGGCATCATCGAGATCGGCGAGGATGCGCCGGGCGGCGAGCAGATAGGCTTGCCCTTCGGCGGTCAGCGTCAGCGCGCGGGTGGAACGCAGCAGCAGCCGCACGCCGAGCCGTGCCTCGATCCGGTCGATCGCGCGCGCCACCGCCGAGGGCGTCAGCCCGAGCGTGCGACCGGCGGCGGAGAAGCTGCGTTCCTCCACCACGCTCGCGAACAAGGCAAGCGACCGGGCGCGATCGTCGTTGCCAGCTACCTTTGCGTCCAAGGCATAGATCCTTTGCACCGACGGACGGTTCCGTCGCGCTTCTTCACCGTCCATCTATGCGCCTGACAATGACATTCGCAAAGGAGGTGTCATGGAATATCGGCAATTGGGATCGTCCGGCCTGCGCGTTCCGGCCCTGTCGTTCGGCGCGGGGACCTTCGGCGGCAAGGGACCGCTGTTCAGCGCCTGGGGCACAAGCGACGCCGCCGAGGCGCGGCGGCTGGTCGACATCTGCCTCGACGCGGGCGTGACGCTGTTCGACACCGCCGACGTCTATTCGGACGGCGCGTCCGAACAGGTTCTCGGCGAAGCAATCAAGGGGCGGCGCGATGCCGTGCTGATCTCGACCAAGACCGGCCTGCCGATGGGCGACGGTCCGCAGGACTGGGGCGCGTCGCGGGCGCGGCTGATCGGCGCGGTCGAGGCGGCATTGCGGCGGCTCGGCACCGACCGGATCGACCTGCTCCAGCTTCACGCCTTCGACGCGTCCACGCCGACCGAGGAGGTGATGGGCACGCTCGACCGGCTGATCGCGGACGGCAAGGTCCGCTATGCGGGCGTCTCCAACTATCCCGGCTGGCAGATCATGAAAGCGCAAGCGCTGGCCGATCGTCACGGCTGGCCCCGTCTCGTCGCGCATCAGGTCTATTACTCGTTGATCGGCCGGGCCTATGAATGGGACCTCATGCCGCTGGCAGCGGATCAGGGTGTCGGCGCGCTGGTCTGGAGCCCGCTCGGCTGGGGTCGGCTGACCGGCAAGATCGGGCGCGGACGGCCGATCCCGGCGGGCAGTCGCCTGCACGAAACCGCCCAGTTCGCGCCGCCGGTCGAGGACGAGCATCTCTACCGCGTCGTCGACGCGCTGGAGGCGGTGGCGGCCGAGGTGGGCAAAACGGTGCCCCAGGTCGCGATCAACTGGCTGCTGCGGCGCCCAACTGTCTCGTCGGTCATCATCGGCGCCCGCGACGAGGCACAGTTGCGCGACAATCTGGGCGCGGTCGGCTGGGCGCTGACGCCCGAGCAGGTGGCGATGCTCGATGCGGCGAGCGACGTGCTGCCGCCCTATCCACACACACCCTATCGGCAGCAGGAGGGTTTCGCCCGCCTCGCGCCGCCAATGGTTTGAGGGAGCCACGATCATGAAATTTAACCTCGGATTGCTCGCACTGGCGGTCGGTGCCTTCGGCATAGGTGTGACCGAGTTCGCGCCGATGGGCATGTTGCCGGTGATCGCGGGCGACCTGCATGTTTCGATCCCCGCCGCCGGGCTGCTGGTCAGCGCCTATGCGATGGGCGTGCTGATCGGCGCACCGCTGATGACGCTTACCACCGGGCGGATCGACCGGCGGACGCTACTGATCGCGCTGATGGGCATCTTCACGCTCGGCAACGCGCTGTCGGCGGTTGCGGGCGGCTACTGGATGCTGATGGCGGCGCGGGTCGTCACCTCGTTCAACCATGGCGCGTTCTTCGGCGTCGGATCTGTGGTCGCCGCCAACCTCGTGCCGCCGGACAAGCGGGCGGGCGCGGTGGCGGCGATGTTCACCGGGCTGACCGTCGCCACGATCGGCGGCGTGCCGGCGGCAACCTGGGTCAGCGAGGCGATCGGCTGGCGCACCGCCTTCGCCGGGATCGCGGGCGTGGGGGCGATCGCGATGCTGTCGCTGCGTCTCGCGCTGCCGCCGCTGCCCGCCGCGGAGGGCGGCGACATGCGGGCCGAACTGCGCGTGCTGACGCGCAAGCCGGTGCTCGCCGCGCTGGCGCTGACGGTGGTCGGGGCGAGCGCGATGTTCACCGTGTTCACGTACATCGTCCCGATTCTGCGCGAGGAAACGCACGCCTCGACCGGGTTCGTGACGGCGATGCTGGTTCTCTATGGCATCGGCCTGACGATCGGGAACACGCTGGGTGGCCGGCTGGCCGATCGGTCGATCGAGCGGACGCTGATTGGCAGCTTCGCGGTGCTGGCGACGGTGCTCATCGCATTTGCGGGCGTGATGCAATGGCCATGGCCCGCCGCCATCGCGATCCTGATCTGGGGCATTGCAAGTTTCGCGATCGTTCCGCCCTTGCAGATGCGGGTGATGGATGCGGCCTTCGACGCGCCGAACCTCGCCTCCGCGATGAACATCGGCGCATTCAACCTTGGCAACGCGATCGGCGCGGCGCTGGGCGGGGGCGTGATCGGCGCCGGGCTGGAACTTCCGGTCGTGTCGCTGGCCGGTGCGGCGATGGCGGCGGCCGCGCTCGTGATGCTGCTGGCGCAGCGGCGTCAGCCCGATGCGGCGGCCTGCCCGGCCTGAAGAGCGGCTACGGCATGAGCGAGCTTGTCCGGATTGCGGACGATGTAGATCGCCGCGATCCGGCCGTCGCGGATGTCGAGCGCGGTGGTCTGGAGCACGCCGGCCGCGCGGCTGACATAGCCGGGCAGCCCGTCGATCGTGGCGAAGCGGATCACTTCCATCGGCGCGTCGGCGTATTTGCGGCGTAGCCCCATGAACAACCGCTGCGCCTTTGCCAGACCCCGGATGATGTTGTGGAATGCCAGGACGCGCCCGCCGCCATCGGAATGGATCGCGACGTCCTCCGCCAGCAGGTCCGACAAGACACGCGCGTCGCCGTCCCGCGCAGCCGCGAAAAAGGCGCGAGTGATCCGGGCGGCTTCCTGCGCATCGACCGGATAGCGCGGCCGCGCCTCCGCGACATGCCGCCGGGCGCGGGAGGCGAGTTGCCGCACCGTTGCGGGCGCGCGGTCGAGCGTCCTGGCCACCTCGAGCAACGCGACGTCGAACACATCGTGGAGCAGGAAGGCGGCCCGTTCCAACGGCGACAGTCGCTCCATGGCCAGCATGAGCGTGACGGTCAGATCGTCGGCAACCTCGTCCGGATCGGTCGTGCCGAGCAGCGGCTCGGGCAACCATGTGCCGACATAGGTCTCGCGTCGCACCCGTGCCGACTTCAGGTGATCGAGGCAGAGCCGCGTGACGACACGCGTCAGCCACGCGGCGGGTGCCTCGATCTCGTCCGCCCGTGACCAGCGCAGCCAGGCGTCCTGCACCAGATCCTCCGCTTCGGCGAGCGAGCCGGTCATGCGATAGGCCAGCCGGACGAGCCGCGGCCGCTCCGCCTCGAACAACGCGGCGTCAGGCATCATCCACCGGATGCGCGACGCGAAAAGCCACCTGCAGGCGGTTCCAGATATTGATCGCCCCGATCGCCATGGTCAGCCAGACCTGCTCTGCATCGGAAAATGCCGCCTTCAGCGCATCATAGTCCGCATCGGGTGCACCTGTCTTGGGCAACAGCGTCAACGCCTCCGCCCAGCCGAGCGCGGCCCGCTCGCGATCCGAATAGAGCGTCGATTCCCGCCAAGCGCTCAGCATGTAAAGCCGCATCTCACTTTCGCCACGACGGCGCAGGTCGGTCGCATGCATATGCAGGCAGAAGGCGCAGCCGTTGATCTGCGACACGCGGAATTTCACCAGTTCGAGCAGATTGTGGTCGAGGCCGCTTTTCGTGAAGCTCTGTTCCAGCGCCATCATGGCTGTGATCGCTTCCGGGGCCAGAGCGTGTGGGTTCGGGATGCGGGGTGTCATGGTCGGTCTCCTTCATGTCCGGCATCATGACGACACAGCGGGGACCGGTGTGACATGCCGGTCCAGAATCTTCGCCCGCTGCCCCGCTACGCCGGATCGCGCAGCCGCTTCCACATCCGGGTCAGCGGCACGACGACCCCGTCGACATGGGTATCGGCGCGTTCGATCGGTTCGTAACCGCAGGCCGCGTAGAGCGGCACGCCGCCGGCCGTGCCCATCAGTTCGACCGCCGCGAACCCATCCGCCCGCGCCGCCTGTTCGCAAGCGTCGAGGATCATCCGGCCGATCCCGCGCCGGACATGATCCGGGTGGGTATACATGGCGCGGATGCGGGCGGCATCGATCGCCGGATCCAGCAGCGCCGGATCGCGTAACTCGGTGCTATGATCGCCGCCATAGAGCGTCGCGCGCCGACTCCATCCGCCGCAGCCGACCGGCACGCCATGGTCCTCGACGACGAAGTACGTGCCGTCGCGCACCAATTGCGTGTCGAGGCCCATCACCGAGCGGCTCGCGACGATCTGGGCCGGGGTCAGCACCGCCGCCTGACCGCGATCGATCGACAGCGTCATCAGGTCGCGCAGCGCCCCGAGGTCGGCTTCGGTCGCAAGGCGGATCGTCAGGCTGCCGGTCATGCCGCCAACTCCAGCCGCCAGGTCTCGCCCTGAAGTGGAATGCCGAACCGCTCATGCATCGCCGTCTCGACACATGCGAAACCATGTGCGGCATAGAGGCGGCGCGCGGACTCCAGCACGGTGTGGGTCCATAGCGTCACCTCGCGATAGCCCGTTTCCCGTGCGAAGGTGACGCAAGCGCCGACCAGCGCATCGCCGATGCCCCGGCGGCGAGCGAAGGGCTCGACATGGAGGAGGCGCAGCCGGGCGACGCCGTCGCCCTCGTCGGTGACGAACACCGCGCCCGCCATGACCCCGTCGATTTCGGCGACCCAGCATTGCTCGCGCTCGGGATTGAAGTCGCGCAGGAACGCCGCGGTGACCTCGCTTTCGATCACCTCCAGTTCGCGACCCCAGCCATGGCTTTCGGCATAGAGGAGCGACTGGCGCGCGGCGATCAGCGCGGGCTCGCCGGTACGGAAGGGCCGGATCACGAACGGTCCACCCGATGCGGGATCCAGCAGCAGCCGCGCGCGCGTCAGGGCTTCGACCAGATCATGCCGCGCTTGTCCGTCGACCGCCGCGAGCAGATCGCCGACGGCATGGCTCTGGCGGTGGTCGAGCGTGCCGAAGGCCGCACGTCCCACCTCGGTCAGCCGCAGGTCGCGCGCACGGGCGTCGTCGTCGCGACGCACGCGCACGATCCAGCCGCGCTTCTCGAAGCGTGCGACCAAGCGGCTGAGATAGCCCGCGTCCATGCCGAGCGCGTCCTGCAACACGCTAGCGGTAACCGGCTCGCGCGTGGCGATTTCGAACAGCAAGCGGGCTTCGGGCAGACTCGCTTCGGTGCCCAGAAACCGCGCATCAAGCGCGCCGATCGTCTGGGTGTAGAAGCGGTTGAACCGGCGGATGGCGGTGACGTCTGCATCTTCCATGTCCGCCATGCTGGATCAGTTTACTTGACGAAGTCAAGTATCAGGGCAGTGCAGGCTCCGGCACCAGTTGCGCGCGCATCGCTGCCGCATCCCGCCCCGGCGGCGCCCCAAACAGGCGGCGATAGTCGCGGCTGAATTGGGACAGGCTTTCGTAACCGATCGCGAAGCCGACCCGCGCGACCTCCTCGGCGGCGACCAGGCGGCGGCGTGCTTCCTGCAAGCGGACCTGCTTCTGGAACTGCACCGGCGTCATCGTCGTCACCGCCTTGAAGTGGCGGTGGAAGCCGGGGACGCTCATGCCCGCCAGCGCGGCGAGGTCGGCCACGCGCAACGTCTCGGCATAATGGTCGCGGATGAACGCCGTCGCGCGGCCGATCCGCGCGGCATGGGTGTCGACCAGACCCATCTGGCGCAGCGCCGGTCCCAGCGTGCCGCCGAGCAATCGCCAGACGATCTCGCGCCGGATCAGCGGGGCGAGCACCGCTTGATCGGCCGGATGGTCGAGCAGATCGAGCAGACGCCTGAGAGGATCACGCAACGCCGGGTCATGGTCGCTGGTCGCCAGCGCATTGAAGGCGGCGGCCGGGCCCGGCGCGCTCAGCTGCTCCGCCATCAGTTCGGCCACGGTTATGGGCTCGATCGCCAGCGACAGCGCCAGATAGGGCGCGTCCGCGCTCGCCCGCACGATGCGTGACGTGACCGGCAGGTCGACCGAGGCGAGCAGGCATTGGCCCTCGGCATAATGATAGGGCGTCGGCCCCAGCATCGACATCTTCGCGCCCTGCACGACGAGGCAGAAGGACGGCCGATAGACCGTGCGGATGATGCCGGTCGGCTCCTCCGCGCGGGTAATGAGCAGGCCCGGGATCGGCGTTTCGCGACCATGGACGAACCAATGACGTTCGATCAGTTGGGCAAGGTCGGACAGCGTCGTCATGGCAGAGATCGTAGCTTCGCCGCGCGCCGAAAGCACCGTCTACGAATGACTTTGATAGGATTGGGCAGGACTTTGATCGGATCGGCGTCGCGGCGCCGAACGTTCGCGGCGTATCTCCGGCTCGTCCATTCCAATAGGAGTCTCATCCCATGCGTATGCGCCAACTCGGCCATAGCGGCCTGTTCGTGTCCGAACTCTGCCTTGGCACCATGACCTTCGGCGGCAGCGAGGGCATCTGGGGCCAGATCGGCCAGCTTCGCCAGGACGAGGCGGACGCGCTGGTCCGGACCGCGCTCGATGCCGGCATCAACTTCATCGACACCGCCAATGTCTATGCCGGCGGTGAGAGCGAGCGGATCCTCGGCCAGTCGCTCAAGAACATCGGCGTCGCCCGCGACGATGTCGTCATCGCGACCAAGGTGCTGGGGCCGATGGGCGATGGTCCCAATGCGCGCGGTGCCTCGCGCGGCCATATCCTCAGCCAGTGCAAGCAAAGCCTCCAACGGCTCGGCCTCGACCATATCGACCTCTACCAGATCCATGGCTTCGATCCCACGACGCCGATCGAGGAGACGCTGGAGGCGCTCGACACGCTCGTCCGTCATGGTCATGTCCGCTATCTTGGCCTGTCCAACTGGGCGGCGTGGCAGGTGGTGAAGGCGGTCGGCATCACGCAAGCGCGGCGGCTCGCGCCGATCCTGTCGCTCCAGGCCTATTACACGCTGGTCGGCCGCGACCTGGAACGCGAGATCGTGCCGATGCTGCGGTCCGAGAAGATCGGGCTGATGGTGTGGAGCCCACTGGCCGGCGGGTATCTGTCGGGCAAGTACGATGGCGAGGGTCAGGCGGCGGATGGCCGGCGCGCCAACTTCGACTTTCCGCCGGTCGACCGGACGCGCGGCTCGGTGGTGATCCCCGAGATGCGCCGCATCGCCGAGGCGAAGGGCTGCACCGTCGCGCAGGTCGCGCTCGCCTGGCTGCTCCATCAGCCGGTGGTGACGAGCGTGATCGTCGGTGCCAAGCGGGTCGACCAGCTCACCGACAATATCGCTGCGACCGAGGTGTCGCTCGACGCGGACGATCTCACCGCGCTTGATGCGGTGACCAAGCTGCCAGCGGAATATCCCGGCTGGATGCTGGAGCGCCAGGGCGGCTATCGCGCCTGACGGTCGCAGATTCGGCGGGACGGTTTCTCGACTGTCCCGGCGCGTCGGACCTTTCGGCCGATGGGGGCAGCGGATCACCCCGGCAGTATACGGCCTGTCCGGGCGGCATGAGCAAAGGCCGGAAAGCCGAAAGCCTCCGCCTGACGGGCCGCGATCTCATAGTCATAGGGCACACCGTGCAGTTGGGCTGCCCATCCGGCGTTGCGACGCTCGACGATGGCATAGCGCGCCAGCGGGCTGCCCGCCTCCATGACATGCGGGGTCGCGCCCCGATCCCGGTAGCACGGCATCCCGACGCTGCCGGGATTGACGATCAGCACGCCATCGACCGCCACGATGCGCGGCGTGTGCGTATGTCCGCACAGCACCAGACTGGCCGACCCGATCCCCTTCAGGCGCGGCCGGATGGCGGCGTCGGCATCCAGTGTCGCGCGGCCGGAGGTCACGTCCTCGAGCAGATATACCAGATCCCCGCCCGCCGGGCTGCCATGGCAGGCGAAGACGTCGCCATCGCAAAGGGGGAGCGTCGCGGGCAGACCCTTGATCCATGCCCAATGCTCTTGGGTCAAGAGCGGGCGCGCCAGAACGTCGAACGCCCCGTCGCTGCCGTCCTGCAACTGCCGCTCATGGTTCCCTGCGATGGTGTGATAGCCGGCACGCATCTGAAGCTCGGCGCTTGCCCCAGGATCGAACGGGCCGGACACGAGGTCGCCCAGATTGACCACCATGTCGGGCGCGGCGGCGGTTATCGCGTCGCGGACAGCCTCCAGCGCAGCCAGATTTCCATGGGCGTCGGCAATAACCCCGATCTTCAATGCTTCCTCCTCAGCGGACACGCGGGGCGTCCAGGCCAAGCATGGCAGGCGCTTCCTCGAAACGCCATGCGCGACCAGCAACCGCCGTTACCGTGGACCCTCGGGGATCAGGACGATCTTGCCCGCGAAGCTGCGATCCTCCAGCAGGCGATGGGCAGCGGTCCCCTCGCTCAGCGGAAATGTGGTGATTTTAGGCGCAGTGATGGTGCCGGCCCGCAAGGCCGCGAACAGCCGGTCGGCGCGGCTCTGTCGGCTTTCCGCGCGGTTCAGATAGGTCCAAAGATCGCCGCCGACGACACCCTTGGAATGCTCCATCAGGGACAGCGGATCGATCGCGGGCGGTGGGCCGCCCGCCTTGCCGAAGATCACCACACGGCCACCGGGACGCAAGGCGGCGAGGCTGTCGTGGAGCGTGGTGCCGATCGAATCATAGACCACATCGACGCCGTCTCCGGTCGCCCGCACCTGCGCCACCCAATCATCATAAGCATAGACCGCACTCGCGCCGTTCGACCGCGCCTGTTCGCGCTTGGACGGGGTCGAGGCCAGCGCATGGACCTCGGCACCCAGCGCCGCCGCCATTTGGGTCAGCAGCCGCCCGACGCCGCCAGACGCGGCCTGGACCAGCACCCTGTTGCCGGCGGCCAGCCTGCCGCTATCCTCGACCAGATATTGCGCCGTCACGCCTTGCAGCAACAGCGCGGCGGCCGTGCGATCGTCGATATCGTCCGGCAGTGCGACCAGACGATCGGCGGGCGCGCAGACCCGTTCGGCATGGGCGCGCGGCACATCGAGAAAGCCGACCCGCTGCCCGATCCGCCAGCGATCGACGCCCGTCCCGACCGCAACGATGCGCCCCGCCCCCTCATAGCCGCCGATCCATGGTGCTTCGCCATCGAGCACATAGACGCCCTGACGACGGTAGATGTCGGCGAAGTTCAAGCCGACCGCGCTGGTCTTCACCAGCACCGAAGCGGCATCCAATGCCTGGTCCGGAAGAGCGCTATAGCGCAGGACCTCGGGTCCCCCGAACCGATCGAAGAACAAGGCCTTCACCGCACTATCCTCGATACGCCCATCGCCGATCATCCTTGTTTTGGTTGCCAATGACTGGAGAATGCATGCTGGACCAAGTCGGAGACAGCCGCATAGGATGCGACGTCTTCGAACCAGGGGTTTGCAATGGACCGATTGACCAGCATGGCGATCTTCGTATCGGTCGTCGACCTCGGCAGCTTCACCGCCGCGGCCAAGGCGCACGACATCTCGGCAACGATGGTGGCCAAGCATGTCAACGCGTTGGAAGCGCGGCTCGACACCCGCCTGCTGCACCGGACGACCCGGCGGTTGTCGCCGACCGAGGCCGGTCGACGCTTCACCGAATCCTGCCGTCGCGTGCTGGCGGATGTCGCGATCGCAGAGGCGGTGGGGGCCGAGGTGGCGCAGACGCCGGTCGGTCGGCTTCGCATCGCCGCACCGATCGCCTTCGGCACCGAACGGGTCGCGCCCTTGCTGGCCGCCTATCTCGACCGCTTCCCGGACATGCAGGCGGAACTGGTGCTGGGTGACCGCAAGGTCGATCTGATCGAGGAAGGCTTCGATCTGGCCTTTCGGATCGGCGCGCTGGAGGACGACTGGTTGGTCGCCCATCCGCTCGCTCCCTATCGGCTGATGCTCGCCGCCGCGCCGGGCTATCTCGAACGCCACGGTCACCCGGAGACGCCCGACGACTTGCGCGAACATCGGCTGATCGGCTTCGCGCAATTCGGTGCGGACGACCGCTGGACACTGGTCGGTCCGGGTGGTGCGCATGTCGTACCGCTGCCCCCGCCCCGCCTGCGCATCAACCACGCGGCCGCCCTGCGGCGAGCGGCGGTCGCGGGCTATGGCATCATCCTGCAATCCCGCGTGACGCTGGACGGCGATCTGGCGTCGGGACGCCTGATCCCGGTTCTAGCGGATTACGCGCCCGAACCTCGTCCGCTGACGCTCGTCCGCCTGCCCGATCGCCGCATGACGGCAGGCCTGCGCGCCTTTGTCGACATGGCGGTTTCGGCGTTCAACGACGAAGGATGAAGCAAGGTGATAACGCTCGAAGCCGTTCCAGCGATCACCGGTGCGCCGGATTGACGCGCCGCCATCCAGGGTCGAGTTCGTCGGACATGAGCATCTCCAACCGCGAAGCGCGTCGGATCGTCCTGGCGGCGCAGGGCTTTGGTTGCCCGCGCCCCGTCACTCCGTCGGTTCGCCACCTGCGCAGCACCGCCGAGCGGCTCAACCTGTTCCAGATCGATAGCGTCAACGTGCTGACGCGGGCGCATTATTTGCCCGCATTCTCGCGACTCGGCGGCTATGACCGTAGTTTGCTTGAGGCTGACGCGTGGGGCCGGCTGCGCCAGAGACGGCTGTTCGAATACTGGGCGCATGAGGCGTCGCTGCTGCCGCTCGACCTGCATCCACTGCTCCGCTGGCGCATGGCACGAGCCGAGCGAGGCGAGATCGGCTATCAGGCGCTGCGCCGCTTCGCGATCGAGCGGCGGGACGAGGCGAACGCAGTGCTCGAACGGATCACCGCCGAAGGCCCGCTAGCGGCGGCCGACTTCGAGAACGGGTCCAGCCGCAGCGGCTGGTGGGAATGGAGCCACGTCAAGCATGCGCTCGAATGGCTGTTCTGGTCCGGGCAGATCACCACCGCGACCCGACGGGGCAGTTTCGCGCGCCTGTACGACCTGACCGAGCGGGTTATCCCGCCAGCCGTGCTGGCGCTGCCCACGCCGTCAGTCGAGGCGGCACAACGTGCGCTGATCGAACGCAGCGCCCGTGCCTTAGGCGTCGCCACCGCCAGCGATCTGCGCGACTATTTCCGGTTGAAGCCCATCGAAGCCGATCACGCCATCGCCGATCTGGCGGAGGATGGCGTGCTCGTGCCGGTTCCGGTCGAGGGCTGGAGCCAGAAGGCATGGATGCATCGCGACGCGACCATGCCGCGCCGGGTGCGCAGCGCTGCCTTGCTCGCGCCGTTCGATCCGTTGATCTGGGAGCGGGCCCGCACCGAACGCCTGTTCGGCTTCCACTATCGCATCGAGATCTACGTTCCGCAGGATCGGCGCACGCATGGCTATTACGTGCTGCCCTTCCTAATGGACGAGGCGCTGGTCGGCCGGGTCGATCTCAAGGCGGATCGGCAAGCCGGGCTGCTGCTCGCGCACCGCATTACGCTGGAACCGGGAGCACCCACTGATACGCTGCCCCGACTTCAGGTCGAGTTGGACCGGATGGCGGCATGGCTCGGTTTGGACGCCGTCCGCATCGGCGCGGTCGTGCATCGCGGTTGAGCGTCTTCGTCCGTCACCTTGCTCCACCCTGCTCGGCGGCGGGCACGATGCCGTCGTCGAGCAGCGCATGGAGCGCAGCGATATGGCCATTGTCCCGTGCGCCGCTGGAATCGGAGGTCATGATGACCGTCAGCTTGAGGTCCGGCACGATGAACAGCATCTGCCCGCCATAGCCCCAGGCGAAGCGCAGCGGATGGCCACGACTGGTGCCGACGAACCAGCCATAGCCATATTGTCCGCCGCTCCACGGTGACACGGTGCGAGGAGTCCAGCTTTCCGCGATCCAGCGGGCGGGAACGATCCGCCGTCCATCGATAACGCCGCCCAGGCGATAGAGCTCGCCGAACCGCGCCAGGCTACGCGGCGACAGCAGCATGTCGTTGCCGCCGAAATAGATGCCCTGCGGATCGCGCGACCATGGCGGGATGGTGATGCCGAGCGGCTCCGCCAGCCAGTCGCGCATCAGGGCATAAGTGTCGCGTCCCGATGCGCGGGTCAGCATCGCCGACAGCAGATGCGTGTTGCCGGTGGAATAAAGCATCGCGCCGCCCGGCTCATCGACGAACGGGCGTGCAAGGGCGAAGCGGACCCAGTTGCGACTGGACACCCAGCGCCCGTAATTCTCACCCGACGTCCGCTCCAGTCCCGCGCGCATCGTCAGCAGGTCCTCGACGGTCAGCCGGGCAAGACGCGGGTCGGGATCGGGCGGCGCATCGCTGCCGAGCACCGACAGCACGGGCTGATCGACGCCGGTCAGCGCGCCTTTCGCGATCGCGATGCCGACCAGAGCGGACAGGACCGACTTGGACGCGGACTTGATGTTGACCGGTCGGTCGAGCGGCGGCCCACCGTTGAAACGGTGTTCCGCCAGCACCTGTCCGTCGCGGAGGACCAGCAGCGAGCGGAGCCGGGGAAGACGGCTGGCTTGGGCAACGGTGTCGGCCAGGATGGCGCCGTCCAAACCGCGCGTCTCGACCGGGCGAGACATGGCGGCTTGCCGTGGCGCAGGTGCAGCATCGCAACCGCTGGCGAGGAGGAGCGCCAGCGCGCAGGCATATCGCTTCACGGCGTGATCGCGGAACGAAGCGTTTGCAGGAACTCGGCGGGCGCTTCGACCTGCGGCGAATGGCCGAGATCGTCCAGGCGGATCAGGCGGGCGCCGGGGATACGCTTCACCGCCTCCTCGGCGGCCTGCGGCACGGTGCGGACGCGGGCGCGCCGGCCCTCGGGCGCACTGTTGGCCCGAAAGGCCGTCAAGTCGCGCTGGCCGATGATGAGCGTGGTCGGGACCGCTAAGTGCGGCAGCTCGGCCGCAACTGGCTGGGTTTGGATCATATCGGACAGACGGGCCTGTGCATCGCGCACCGTGTCACCATCGGGGCTGGCATATTGCCCGGCCAGCATGGCGACCCAGCGGTCATAGGCCGGCCGCCAAGCCCCATGATAATAGTTGCGGAGCTGATAGGCTTTGATCGACGCCGCATCCGTCTTCGCCTCTTCGGCGCGCAGCTTGCCGAGGTCGCTATAGGGCACGCCCTCGCTCAGCGTGTCGTTGAGGCCGAGCGGGTTGACCAGCACCAGCTTCGCGATCCGCTCGGGATAGAGAAGCGCGAAGCGCGTGGCGAGGATGCCCCCGGTCGAATGACCGACCAGCACGACCTTGCCGGCCCCGGCCCGGTCGAGCAGCGCGGCGGTCAGCGCGGCCATGGCGTGGAAGCTGTACTGATAGCCACTCGGCTTGGACGATTTGCAGAAGCCGATCTGGTCCGGCGCGATGACGCGGTAGCCCGCCGCCGCCAACCCGCGCGCGGTGTCTCCCCAGGTCGCGGCGCAAAAGTTCTTACCGTGGAGCAGGACGACCGTCGTGCCGTTGGGCGCGGCGGTCGCCGGCCAGTCGAGAAAGGCCATGCGAACCGGATGGCCCTGCGAATTGGCCTCAAACCAGTGTACGGGGGCCGGATAGGCGAACCGCTCCAGATCGGCGCCGAACGGCACCGTTTGGGCAGCCGCAGTGGTTGAAAGCAGGGCCGAGCAGGCCGCGGCGGCAAAAAAGCGAAAAGGCATCAATAGGTAACACCAGCCGCGACGCCAATATCCCTAGCGCCGCGACGACGTCGTCAGATGGTTCGCTTTGTCTCCGCACGGCTGGTGACCATGTCCCACAATCGGTAGGCCGCGTCTTCATCCTCCGGGGATGGCGCATGGAGATTGAAGCCGATAGCCTCCCAAGGCTGGCGGGCTTCCCAGTCCGGATTGAGCGACCAGTAACAGACGCTCGCCTCGAACATCGGCAGATGCGCGATGGGGGTTTCCATCGGCGGCAGGCCCTTTGTCTCGACGTGACTGTGAATGGACCGCGCCAGATCATCGAGCCGCTTGTTGATCATTTCGCTTTCCGTCAGCCGTAGAGGGCGTGGCGACATGATCGCGATGGGCGCCATGGCAGCGCGTCCCAAAACCTGCTCGGTCGTGCTGGGGCCAGCGGCGACCGGCATGAATCGCCGCAGCAGCTCGGTTGGCATGGGTGACTCGCCACCGGGGTAATCTGCTGGCACGGGGTGCCCCGGCATGTCGCGCAGCCAGGCGTAAGCCGGTTCGTCACGGAGAGTGCCGAGCACGGCATCAATCGTTGGATCGTCGTTTTCGCTGTCGCCGGACAACAGGATTTTGCCGAACGCGATCAGCGCGTTTTTGCGTCGCTCCTCGGATTCCGCCTCATGGGCAAAATGCTGCTCGATGTCGGTCTGCGGTGCCTGGCTGTCTACCTGCTTGTTCTTCGGCAGGACCTTGCCCGGATGGCGCTTCGCCCAGTCGATCACCGAACGCTGGATGTCAGCGGCGAGCTGATGTCGAAACGACGGATCGTCTCCATAGCCAGCGATGAACCGACGGAGTTCCGCATGCTGTCTCCCGGAGACGGCGCTGACGAGCGGCCAAGCACTGCCGAGTGCGGCCCGTTCATTGGTGACGTTGTGCAGTTCTTTAAGCAGCGACGTCGCGATCAGGATACCCAGCGCGGTCCGCAGATCGGCAATTTCTCGTGCGTTCGGCGGACGATGGCCCGCCGCCTTCTGGTATCGCTCAAGCAGACGGGGCAGGAAATTACCTGGCGATCCGATCGCGGGCTGCTTACCGTCGATTGTCTTCGGCCGCTTGCCATAGGCCTTGTACCCGGTGAGGTCGAAGCTGCCACGGGCGATGGCCTCGATCCAGGCGTGCGGATCAGGGGCTGGGCCGAGCAGTACCGCGATCAGCTCCGATAGGATCGATCCGCGTCCGGGGCCCAGGGCTCCAACGGCGTTGCGCCCCGCCTCCGTCACCAAAAGCTTCAGCATTCTGGTAATGCTCGCGGCGGCGGCCTTCTCCTGTTCGGGACTGCCGTCACCGTACTGCCCGCCCGCCATGTGACGCCGATACGCCGCCAATTCGTCCGGGGTCAGCAGGGCATTCAGATCCATCCTCGACGCTCCATCGATGCGGACGGCCGACGCTCGCCGCTCGCGACACCATGCAGGCATAGCCTTGCAGACCCTCACACGCAGTAAACGCCGCCATAAGGGCGGCGTGCACAGCCTCACAAAAGGTGGAGGAAAGCTCACAGAAAGAAGTGGGCGCCCTCACAGAAGAAGGCAGAGCGGCCCCATGCAGGGCCGCACATAAACTGCGGCGCAATACCGCTAAAATGTCACATTTCATTTTTGTGTCATTTTAGCTGCGTCGGCGCGCGCGCCGGGAGCGCGAAGCGCTCCTGGTGGAGGCGTCGCCTCCAGGTCCGCCGGCACCGCGATGACGGTGCCTCCGGAAGGCGGGACCGGTCGCATGGCCGGGGGCATGCTCCGCCAAGACCACCCAAGCGCCGCACGGCGGCGAGGTCGATGACGAAAGGTCGGGGAAGCGGATCGGCTGTGCCGAGAGGTGAAATGACCAGGGAGGATCGCCGCGTACAGCCCGCGGCCCCCCATGGATAGAAGTCGACCATGCACATCAAGACACTGGAGGCGGTTGCGATCGCCGCCGCCCTGACCCCTGCGCGTCTCACCGGGCTGCGCTTTCCTGTCGATCCGGATGCGGGTTCAATACCCGCCACCCGGCTGCGGCACTATCTTCACGCGCCGGCGGCGCGGTTGCTGATCGTCCCGGCGATCGCGCCGCCCGCCCGCCGAGACGTCGAGGACCTCGTCCGGGCATATGATACCGATGCGCTGGTCGCGCTCGCCTCGCCGAATGGCGTCGACGACATCACCTTCGCGGTCATGCTCGCTGGCAACGATCCGGTTTACTCATCCGGACTGAACCTCTTCCTCGGTGCCGGGGCATCATGTCATTTCGTGCCTCCGGAGCCGAGCAGAACGACCTTCGCCCTGCTGCCGGTAGGGCTTCGCGGTTGCGAATGCGCGCCATGGGATAGCGAGATAGATCGGCGAGCGGGACTGGCCGATGGGCGCGCGCTTCTGTCCGGCATCTTCGCGGGAGGGACAAAGTGACCGCGCTTCCCGAATGGCTGGCGCCTGGCGCCGTCGCCGACCGGCTTTTCGATGTCCGTGCCGAGGCCGGTCGCGCGATCGGCTTCGGCCTCGTCCGGCCGCGGCGCAGCGGACTGGAAAATACGATGAGCCAAATCGCCTTCGCCAAGCTCAATCCCGTCAAGCCTGTCGGGGATACGCCGAGAACGGCGTGCGGCTGGCCGGTGACGGCCCGCGATCACCGGATCATCCCGGCACCCGGCGTGCCGGACGTCACATCCATCGAGCGGCTGTTTGGCGACTATGACGCGGCGGTCCGGCCGCATCAGAAGCTTCTGGGCGCCGTCTTCACCTTTCCGTTCGATCGTGATGTGCCCGTGCATGACGGCTTCGGAGCGGTGCTGTCCTACGCGGCATTGCGGTTCGGTCGGGAGCGTCGCCTGACCAGTCTCGTGGTCGCTCATGCGCCGTGCGATCAGCTGGCAGAGGAAGCTCCGCATGCCCACGCCATCGTGCTTGGTCGCACCCACCGGGCGTCCGGTTGGGGGCCGCCCCATCCCGACCTTGCCGAAAGCGAGCATGCCATGTGGGCAGAGGATTGGGCGGATTTCTCCGCACGCTGGGCCCTGACGCTGGGGCAGTGAACAGAGCGGAATTTCGGTATCGCTTCATGCAGCGTGCCGGATCGATTCATGGCGATGGACGGGACGACCCAGCGTCCCGTCCATCGAACTGACCGTCGGCGGCTACGGCTCGTCAGAATGACGATTTCCCTGCCGTACCTCCACCGACCGCACGGCTGACCGCATTCTGCCATGCCCGCTCCGCTACCACGCCTTGCGAGAGGGAGACGTTCAGCTTGCCGTAGACGTCGAGTTTGGCCGCAAGCCCCTCGTGCGGATTGCCCCAGATTTGACGGCACCGGTCGCCGCCCGTGCACCAGCTCGCCTCGTATGTGGATCCAACGATTTGCGAGAAACCCGGCTTGCCATAGCGCTTCACCATCTCGGCGGCGATCTGCTCGGGCGTCCGTCCGGCCGCAGGCGCGACGTATTTGACGACTTTGACCGCGTCACCCGTCGGCATCGGCTGGAATTCGACGATCAGGCTCTCGTCGCCTTTCGCGGCGTTCAGCCCCGCCACACCCTGTTTCGGCTCCTCGATCGGGAAGACGTCCTGCTGCCGCTTGGCCTCATGGTCGACGGTCGCGGCCCAATCCTCGCCCGCCGACGTCTCGACCTTCCATCCGGTACGGGCAAGCGTCGCCTGCACCTCGGGCGCGGTCATGCTGATGCGGATGCCCGCGATCGTCAGCGGTGCGGCCGCGGTCTTCGTCTGCGCGGCGGCCTCCTGCTCGGTAACCGAGGCCGATCCACAGGCCGTGAGCAGCGCCAGTGCGGCGGTGGCGGTGAGCTTCGTCATCATGTCATGTCCTTGTATTCTGGACGTGCGGGTTCGTTCGCCGAGATGCATCCCGGCGTGGCACGTCCGTCGTGGGGTGTGTCGCTACGGGTGAGCTGGGCTTGCCGGTGGCGAGCGCGCCCGGACGGCAAGCCTCATCGCAGCACCAGCGCGACGAAGCCTGCGGTGTTCTGCGCGCCGGCGACGTGGCCGGCGTCGAAGGCGTGGGCGACGCCTAGCCGCAACGAGGAGGTGGGCGACAGCGCGGCCGACCAGCCGAGCTCGACGTCCATCTCGCGCGCGGTCGGTGTCAGGTCGACGGTGGTGAGGCGGGTGGCGAGCACGCCGGTCATCAGGTCATAGGCGATTGGCGCCTCGACCACCGCCCGTGCTCGTTCCAGCCGGAGCGGTGATGACAGTCCGAATGTGACGGTACCGCCGCCGAGGCGATGCGCGGCGTCGAGCGCGAAGGCCGTCCCGGTCATCGGTCCGGTGAAGCGCAGCAGGTCCGATCCGCCAGCGACCCGAGTGGCGGCGGCCGTGGCCCGTCCCGACAGCAGGACGCCAGCAACGGTTCGGCTGGCGGTCAGGGTAACCAGCGTCGTTCGGCTGCCCAAGAGAGCAAAGCCAGCCGGCCCCCGCATACCCAGCACCTGACCTCGTTCGGTCAGGTCGGACAGTTCGACACCGAGTCCCAGCGGCGTCGCGAAGGTCACGCTGCGCAAAGCAGAGCGGCCGTCGCGCGATACGCCTGATGCAAAGGCCGCAGACCAGCCGTCACCACTCCACGACGATGACATGCCGACCGGCGCGGCGACGACACCACGCAAGGCAGAACCGGCGATGCCAGCACCTTGTCCGATCCCGACATTGGCGCTGACGCTGACGGTCTGGCCTGCGGCAGGCGAGAAGGCGAAGGTGGCCGGGCGGCCGGAACGCGCTGCGGCCCATGGCCCGGTGGCGGCGGAAGTGAAACCGAACTTTGCGTCGTTGGCCGTGGCGGCCAGCCACGGTGGATCGATCGTTCCCAGCATCGCAGCCGCCAGCAACCCCGAACCCCGGCTCCGTGGCCCGGTGGTGCCAGTCATGGCGAAGTCGCGGCCATAGCGGTCGAACACCGTCATGCGGGTCACGGCATCGGCTAGTTGGACACCGCCACCGAACGGTCCTGACAGGCTGAGCGAGGAATAACGTGCCAGCACCATGTCGGCGGCGGCAAAGGCACTGGCGGGCGCCTGCGCATTCATCGCCGCTTCGATGTTGAGCAAGCCAACGCCGAAGATCTGGTCTGCACCCTTGTCGCCGAGGTCGGTGGCGGTATCGAGCAGGATGCGTGAGATCGCCTTGCCGCCGAGTTGCGGCCAGTACTGCTTGAGCAGCGCGGCCGCCCCGGCGATCGCGGGGGCGGCGAAGCTGTTGCCCGTGACCGTGGTGATTTGTCCGTCCTTGCCGACGACGCTGACGTTCGTCGCGACCACGGCCAGCGTGCGGTCGGCAAGATCGCCGGGCAGGCCGTTGCCACTCGGCGGGCGGAGCGAGCTGTCGACACGAATGCCGAACAGGAAATTGTCCTTGTTCTCCAGATTGCTGCCGACAAAATTGCGGGTGTTTGTGCCGGCGTTGGCACTCTTGTCGTCGACGAAATTGGAGACGGATTGCACCAAAAGCCGGTCTGCTTTGACGACGCCGTCCATCGCCGCACGTTGCTCTGCTGCGGCCTGTCCGCCCGCTTCGCCGTTCAAGCTCAGCGAGATTACGAAGGCGCCTTTCTCCACCGCATAGGTGATGGCCGGGGCGATGTTCATCGGATTAGCGCCATCGGCCTCCTTGATCACGGAGGTGGCGGTGACGTTCTCGAGATCGGGCGCCGCGATCTTGAGCGCGAGCAGCGTTGCGTCGTAGGCGACGCCGTGCATGCCGTTCCCGTTCCTCGCTGCCAGCGCGACCGAGGCGACTTCGGTGCCATGGCCCTGCACATCGGCGAGCGCGAAGGTCACCGTCTCCGGCGCACAGGTGGCGCAACGTGCGATCTTGTTCTCGAACGCCTTGCTGTCGGGCGAGATACGGCCGGCGAACTCGGCGCTGCTGGTGGCAATGCCGGTATCGATGACCGCGATGGTCACACCCTTGCCGGTGATGCCCTTGTCATAGGCATAGGCGGCCTTCGCGCCGACCACCGCACCGGACGCCTTGTACTCGGCGCTATCCGCAGCACTGGGCGGTGGGGTCGGTGTGGGGGATGGCGTCGGTGTTGAGCTGGGCGTCGGCATGGGTGCAGGCGTCGGGATCGACCCTGACGAAGCGACGCCACCGCCTCCACCGCCACAGGCGGCGAGCAGGATTGCCGCCGAAATCACCGATGTCGTTTGAAAAGCCTTCCGCCACTGGCGGCTGTTTCCCGCAACCATACGCACCCCCGTGTCAGGCGATGCTTGGCTTCCCCAGCCGACGGCATCGCCCCAGATGACGAGGCGATGCCGACCCGAAAGCCGGAAGTTGAGAACCCGCTGTTAGACGAGCGCGCACGCCTTTAGGCGCCCGAAAGCGCCCTGGACATACGCGTGCGCCTCCCGGCCGAAACTGGTTCGGGCCGGGTGCACGGCTACTAACAGCAAGGTTCTCACGCCTCGGTCCGCCTGCTGACGAACGTGGCTGGTGTAGGCGGAACCCGTTAACGAACCAAGTCCTGCCGTGCAGGAATGACGTCCGGGTTGCTGCAACATGCGGCAAGCTGGGCCGCTTCTGACTGCACAATCCAACATATTTCGAGATGCTTAACCCTCTCCAGCAGCGACAATCTGCTGGAGGAAAGAAAATGAAGCGACGCCGCTTTCCGTTGGTTTTCCGCGTGAGCGCCATCCTGCTGCTCATCGCCCTGGTTGCCGGGCAATGGTGGCAGCGCCAGCCCGTCGGCAGCATCGCCGGCTGGGTGCCGGCCATGGCCGAAGTCTATTGCCCGGCTGCCGCGATCCATCGCTCCGGCACCATCGCGGACAGCGCCCGCACGCTCGATGGCTGGGCCTATGCCGTTATCGGTGACGCCATCTTTCGCGATGGCAGCGACCGCTGCCGCGCAAAGAGGGGAAGATCGGCCGGGGCCGAGCGAAGCCCTAACGAGAAATGAAAATCGAAGGGGCCTGATCCGGACCAGCCGGTCCGGGGATCACGCCGTTGAACAGGTACCCCCATGCATTCGACTCTCCATGACACGCTGCCGACGACCTCGGTCGCGCTCCTCAACTATGTTCTGACCGCACTCGCTCCCGACGAGCCGTGCCCCTACGCGGGCAATACCGGCCTGCCGGGCGGCGTGGAGTCGCTCGAGAACAACCTCATCGTCGTGGCGACTCCGGTCGCCGAGCGTCTCTATGACGACGCGGTGATGCGCTGTGCGGCGACCCGCAAGCGTGATGTCGTGCTGGTCCGGCATGGTTTCCACCCCGAAATCCTCGAACCGGTGCGGGCCGATGTCGCGCTGCACTCGGTCACCGGACCGATCCTGGTGCCGGATTTGAGCTTCTACCGCGATGCCGATGGCGGCCTGCACCTCGTGCCGGCGCGTCCGGACCTCTTCGTCGGGATCACACGGCACGGGTTGGAGGTGTCGATGCCCGCTCCCTGGAACAGCGGGTGGGAGCGGGGGACCGGGCTCGAGCGCGCCGCCGCCGAGATCGTCCGCGCCTGCCGGCGGACAGAACAGGGTTGAGATCAGCGAACACGAGAATGTGCCCCCGGGAATGGGGGATGAAACAAGGAGAAATCGAGATGAACACCCCGACCTTCGAAGCCGCCGTCACCCGCGCCGCCGTGAAGCTGCTGCTCGGTACCCGCAAGCTCAAGCCCGGAGTCGCCATCACCGGCGGCGATCCGCTCGAGATCGAGGACCAGATCAAGATGGGCCGTCACGCGGTCGAGACTGACGCCGACGTCTTGCACCTCGAATATCGCACGGGACCGAACCCGGCGCTGACCGGGATCACGATGTTCTTGCCGCGCGATGGCCGCTGCCACATCCAGAGCGGCTGCCGCCTGTGGGTGTCGAAGTCGGGCAACCGGGGGCTGATCCTGCCGCAGGCTCATGTCCGCGGCCATTTCCGGCTCGCTCCGCGGGAGATCGTGCATATCGACGGCAAGCCCGCAGACGATCTGAGTGAGGGCATCGAACGCGCCAGCGCGTGGCTGACCCGGCAGGTCATGCGGCCGGGCGTCCAGTATGACGACGCGCAGTGCACGCTTTGGGCAAAGGCCGCCTGACGGATCGCGTCAGGGTCTATCACCCTATACTGACGAGCCAGCCAATTCGGACACCCGCTCGAAAATAATAGCGGTCCTGCTCGAATATGGCGGCTCGGCCGAGATGCCGACACTCACTTCAATCGCACCTTGGCGGCTCGCGTACGATGCTGCCGTCGCTCGGGCGGCCTTAGCCTAATAGGGCGGGTCGCAGGGATGTGCGCGGTCAGCGGCGTCAGTAACTTCAGGGCATCAAGTTTGAGGGAAAGCTCAGCTTCCTCGTCATAGGTCCTTGCGGTTTCCGTCTCGCCCTCGTGGCCAAAGATGTCGCACCGGACTTCGCTGGGAACACGCCCTTTCATGGTCGTGGTTGCCAAGCCGCGGAAGCTGTGGACATCCTTGTCCTTCCATGCCCCGCCGACGCGATGCCGCCATGACGTGCCTTCCGGGAAAGCCCAGTCCCGCAACGGCCTGAACACGGACTTGTAGAACGTCCCGGCGAATGTCGTGGAGTTCGGCGACTGCATTTCCGGAAACAGCATCGTGGATCCTGCGGCGCGCATCGCCTTCACATAGTCGATAAAGCCCAAGCGGATCAGTTCGGGATGGATCGGCAGCCGTCGAATCGACTGGATGTTCTTGAGCGAGCGATCCTCGGTATATTGGATCAGAAAATAGGGGATCGGGTCTTGTTCGAAGACCTCGGCCAAGCCCAGTCCGGCAAGCTCTGAACTGCGCCCGCCATAAAGCGGGAGCATCAGCGGCAGCCAGTACCAGGCGTCGTGGAAGATGTCGGTTCCGGGTTTGAAACGTCCGCCGATACCAGCGCATCCGGTCCAGATCGGCGCGGACAACAGCGTGGCGACTTCCTGCTTGGTCCAGTTGGCACGCTTGTCCCGGTCACGCTTGCGCTGCTTGCGATCGGATTTGCCAAGGCCGGCCCGTGCAACCTTGAAGGACAGCGGCTTGGCCGGTCGATGCGCCTTGGGATCATCCTCTTCGCCCGCCGCATGGGCCAGGACGGCAGCGACCCATGTCAGATGTTTGTTGATGGTGACCTGACTGATGCCGATCTGCGTGGGGTCCATGCCGTTAGCCCGCTCCAGGCTGGCGGCGATGCCACCCGCCTGTTCCTCGCGGGTACGGCCCCAGCGGTTCGGCAAGGCCCGGCACAGGGTCGTGAAGGCGCGAACATGGGATTGGTCCAGATCCTCGATGAAAGCGTCGCCGCCGCAAGCGTGATCGAACAGGCGGATGGCAGTCCGCACCTGCTTGATCGAATCCGTGTCCCAGCCTCCCTCCTTGCTGTACGCGGCGATGCAGTCTTCAGCCGCATCGAGGATGCGTTGTTTCGGTCGCTCGGGCTTTGGCGGCGGAGCCGGCGTGACAATGTCATCCGAGAGTGGTTCTGTAGGCGCAGGGCGCGTGCGTTGTGGCGCGATCTGCTCGAAGGCGAATGGCGCGTCGTCCGCCAACGCGTCGTCGACCCATGCGGCCGTCTCGTCTTCGGTGTCGGGCAGCAGCGCCGTCGCTTCTCGGCAGGCGGCTGCCCGCGCGGCGCAGATCGTCTTGCCCATACGGGCGACATTGTCCTGCGTCGGCATGATGCCGAACGCGGTGACGTAGTTGTCGATCTGGGCCTTGGAGACGGGGTCGTTGTTCTGGAATTCGAACACCAGATCGGCGATCTGCTTCGCGCGCGCCGGCGACCAGCCGGCCGCGATCAGGCGGTCATGCTCGTCCAGCGTCCATTGCGCGCCGACCCCGCGGCGGCCCAGAAAGCCCCAGGCCTCAGCATAGAGGCTATTGATCGACGCATGATGATCGGACGGCGCGGTGGTGCCTGCCTGATCTTCCAGGATGCGCTGCAACTGCCAGCGCAGCGCATCGCTGAACACCTTCTTCAGTTGATCCGGCCTCATCCCCGTCGATTGGCCATAGGCCATGCGCACCCCCTCGATCGCCACATTCAGACGATCGGCCATACACCGCGCATGTTTATAATTTCCCGTTTGAAGGGAAAAGCACAGGGGCACGTGCGTGCCCGCCACCGTGATCTTGCGTCGCCAATGATAGCTGCCGCCGCGCAGCCGCAGGTTCCGTAATCCCATTCCGTCACCCCCAATGGGTACAGCGATGGGTACAGCCGTGGGTTCAACGGTTCCCGATCGCCAGTTAAGCGACGTGAAATCAACGACTTAGATGCGGATGGTCGGGGAGACAGGATTCGAACCTGCGACATCCTGCTCCCAAAGCAGGCGCGCTACCAGACTGCGCCACTCCCCGACAGGGGGTCGCCCTTAGGGGAAGCGGGGCGGTACGCGCAAGGGGAATTTGATCCCGACGCACTTCCCCTACAGGTTCGCCTGCTCCTCACGAGGAAGGTCGGCGTCGGGCGGGTAATAGAGGCTCGCACATTCCTCGCGCAGGCAGCCGCCTTCGATCATGATGTCGTCGCGATAGGCGTCACCGATGAAGGACAGCGTGTCGACATGTCGCGCCTCGAAATACATGGCGTGCACGTCGTCGCGCCCGGCACCATAGACGACCCGCCCCACCTTCGACCAGATCGCGGCCATGGTGCACATCCCGCAGGGCTGCAGCGTCGAATAGAGCGTCGCGCCGCGCAGTTCCATCTCGCCAGTCCCCTCACAGGCGCGACGGATCGCCATCATCTCGGCATGGGCGGTGGCATCGGGGAGCTCATGGGTCTGGTTGCGCTCGGCGGCGATCACCCGCCCGTCCAGGACGATGATCGACCCGAGCGGCGAGGTGGCGGGATCGGAGCCCTTGGACCGCGCGACCGCGATCGCCTGGCGCATCCATCGTTCGTCTTCCTGTGTCATGAGCCTTCAACGCGGCAGTCGCGTTGCCGGTCCATGGCCTGGGGTTGGCACCCTACCCCGACGATCAGCGCGCCAGCCAGCCCCCGTCGACCGCAAGGATATGCCCGTTCACATAGGCGGCCGCGTCGCTCGCCAGAAACACCGCCGCCCCGCCCAGATCGCCGGGGTTGCCCCAGCGCCCCGCCGGGATACGGTCCAGGATCGCCTTGTTCCGGCTTTCGTCTGCCTGGAGTGCCGCCGTGTTGTTGGTCGCGATATAGCCCGGCGCGATGGCATTGACGGTCACCCCCTTGGCGGCCCATTCATTGGCGAGCAGCTTGGTCAGCCCACCTACTCCGCTCTTAGACGCCGTATAGCTCGGCACGCGGATGCCGCCCTGAAAGGTCAGCATCGAGGCGATGTTGATGATCCGACCGCTCCCCTGCCCGATCATGTGCCGCCCGGCGGCCTGGCACAGGAAGAACACGCTTTTCAGATTGGTGTCGATAACCGCATCCCAATCCTCTTCGGTAAAGTCGACGGCGTCAGCCCGGCGGATGATACCGGCATTGTTGACCAGGATATCGAGCCGTCCGAGTTCGGCCAGGGTGGTGTCGACCACCTGCTGCACGGGGGCGATCGTGGACAGATCGGCCGGGATCAGGACGACCCGGCGACCCAGCGCCCGGATCTGCTCCGCCGTCTCTTCGGCGGGGGTACGCCCCACACAGGCAACTTCCGCCCCGGCCGCAGCCAAGGCCACGGCGATCGCCTGCCCTATGCCGGTATTCGCGCCGGTGACGACCGCCACCTTGCCAGCAAGATCAAAGGGATGTGCCATGACCTTTAAGCCAGCTGGCAGATGTCGAGGACGTTCATGTCGGTATAGTCCTGGTTCTCGCCCGCCATCGCCCAGATGAACGCATAGGCCTTGGTCCCCGCCCCCATATGAATCGACCAGGGCGGTGAGATCACCGCTTCCTCATTCTTGACGACCAGATGCCGGGTCGCCTCGCCTTCCCCCATGAAGTGCATCACGCGGTCGTTGGCGAGATCGTCCAGCTCGAAATAGAAATAGATCTCGCTACGGCGCTCGTGAATGTGCGGGGGCATGGTGTTCCAGACGCTGCCCGGCTTGAGCACGGTGAGCCCCATCACCAGCTGCGCGCTGTCGCACACGCCCGGGATAACGAGCTGGAAGATGGTGCGCTCGTTGGATTCCGCCAGGCTGCCGCGCTCCAGCGCGTTGGCATCGGCGATGCCGAGCTTGCGGGTCTGAAACGCCTTATGCGCGGGACAGGACGCCAGATAGAAGCGGGCGCCCTGCCCTTCGAACAGCACTTCCCGAGCGCCCATCGTGACATATAGGCAATCCTTATTGCCCAATACAAAGACCTCGCCATCGACCGTCACGCGTCCCTCGGCGGTGCCGACATTGACGATGGCGAGTTCGCGGCGCTCGAGGAAAGGATGACCGGCGGCCGATGCGGGCTCTTTCTGGTCGGGCAGCTTGACCGGGGCGTCACCCACCGCGACGCCGCCGATCACGAACCGCTCGGCATGGGTATAGTTCAGCACGCACTCGCCGGTGCGGAACAGGTCCGGGATCAGATAACGGTCGCGCAATTCGTCGTTGGAGACGCTTGCCATCATATCGGGATGGGTGGCGTAGTAGGTGCGGTCGTACATGCTCGAAACTCCCATGGTCCTGCGTGAATAGCCGGGCGCGGTCAGCAGCCCAGTCCCAATCGATAGATGCGGTCGGCATTGCGACCGAATAGGGCGCGGCGGTCTTCCTCGCCGAAATCGGCGACAGCGGCGTGACAGGCGTCCATCTGCGCATCGATAGTGCCGAACAGCCGGTCGGTCGGCAGGTCGCTGGCGAACATCGCGCGATCGGTGCCGAACAGGTCGATCACGGTGCGGACCGTGTCACGCACGAAGGCAGGCGTCGCGTCGCGCCGGGCAAAGCCGAAGCCCGACAGCTTGACCGACACCTGCGGGCACGCCGCCAGCGCCGCCAGTCCCCGCCGCCATTCTGCCGGGCCGTCCGGGTCGTCCAGGACCGCCATGCCCGCATGGTTGACGATCACCGGAATGTCCGGGTGCCGGGCGAACAGTTCGGCCAGCGCGGTCATCTGGCCCGGATAGCATTGCAGGTCGAAGGACAAGCCATGATCGGCCAGCCTGGCAAAGCCCCTCTGCCAGGCGGCGTCGCGGGTCACGTCGCGCTCGGTATAGCTTCGCCGGGGATCGGGATGCCAGTTGACGATATGGCGGATGCCCCGCACGCGGGGGTGCCGGGCCTGCGCCGCCAGGATCCTGTCGAGATCGGGGGCGTCGAGCGCGGCGAAGGCGATGATCGCATCGGGGAGCCCCTCGGCATCGGCCAAGCCGTCCAGCCATTCGGTTTCCCTGATCGCATCACCGGGATGGGCGCCCGCATCGACATGCACCGCGCCGACGACATTCCACCGCGCCATCTCGCGCCTGTAATCGGCGGGGAGATAGGTCCGGGCGATCGCCTCGACCGAGCCGTTGGGACCATCATCCGCAAAGGGCGGCGTCAGCCACGGATAGCGCAGCCGCTCCAGGTCCCACAGATGGATATGCGCATCGACGAAGGGGATCATCAGAAGGTCGTCCGCCCCCCCGAGGTGTCGAAGGTCGCCGCGGTGGTGAAGCTGCATTCCTCCGACGCCATGAAGCACACCATCGCCGCCGTCTCGCTCACCTGCCCCAGCCGCCCCATCGGGATTTTGCCGCGCATATAGTCGACCTGGCTCTTGGGCAGTTGCGCGAGGATCGGGCTTTCAAAGGTCGCGGGCGTGATCGCGTTGGCGATGACCCCCTTGCCTGCCAGTTCCTTGCCCAGCGATTTGGTGAAGCCGATCACCCCCGCCTTGGTCGCAGAATAGGCCGAGGCGTTGGGATTGCCCTCCTTGCCCGCGACCGATGCGACATTGACGATCCGGCCATAGCCGTTCGCGAGGAGATGCGGCACGACCGCGCGGCAGCAATAGAAGACGCCGTTCAGATTGATCTCGACCACCCGTTGCCAGCTGTCGAGCGGATAGTCCTCGACGCAGGCCGTCGCGCCGGTGATCCCCGCCGAACAGATGAGGATATCGACCTTGCCCAACGCCGCCACGCTGGCGACGGTGGCATGCTCGACCGCCTGGCAATCGGAAATATCGAAGGATTGGCAATGTGTTGCACCGACATCCTCCGCCACTTCCGCAAGTTTTACACCGTCGACATCCCATAGCGCCACCGATCCGCCCTCGGCGACGATCCTCCGCGCGACCTCTAGGCCCAGCCCCGATGCCGCCCCCGTGACGATCGCGGACCGCCCCGCAAAGCGCCCCTCGAAGAGGGTCACGCGGGCAGTTCCGTCGCAAAGGGGATGCAGGTCTGCCGCTGCTCGCCCAGCTTCGCGATGCCCAGATGCATGGTATCGCCGGGCTTGAGGAAGATTTTGTCGGGCTTCTGCCCCTCACCCACCCCCGGCGGCGTGCCGGTGATCAGTAGGTCGCCCGGATGGAGGGTGATGAAGCGGCTGACATAGGCGATGCATTCGGCGACCGGGAAGATCATCGTCCGCGTGTTGCCGGTCTGCATCCGCCGTCCGTTCACGTCCAGGAACATGTCCAGTTCCTGGCAATCGCCGACCTCGTCCGGCGTGACCAGCCAGGGTCCGACAGGTCCGAACGTGTCGCAACCCTTGCCCTTATCCCACTGACTGCCCAGCTCTTTCTGGAACGCACGCTCAGACACGTCATTCGCCAGGACATAACCCGCGACGTGGTTCAGCGCATCGGCCTGCTCGACATAGCGACAGGTCGTGCCGATGACGATGCCCAGTTCGACCTCCCAGTCGGTCTTCTGGGCATCCTTCGGGATCATCACGGGGTCGTTGGGGCCGGTCAGGCAGGAAATCGCCTTGGTGAAGAAGATCGGCTCGGGCGGCGGCTCCAGTCCCGATTCCTTGGCATGGTCGGCATAGTTCAGGCCGATGGCGATGAACTTGCCAATCCCGGCGACGGGGACGCCGTAGCGCGGCTCGCCCTCCACCAGCGGCAGCGTTTCGGGATCGACCGTGCGCAGGCGTTCCAGCGCTTCGGGCGTGATGGTGGCGGGCGTGACGTCGTCGATCACGCCAGACAGGTCGCGGATCCGACCTTGCGCATCGACGAGACCGGGCTTTTCCGCGCCCTTTTGACCATAACGGCAGAGTTTCATGCGAAGATCCTCAATGGGTATAGGGGCGGTGAAGCGGCACATCGGCGTTGAGTTCGACACCGAAGCCGGGCTTGTCGAGCGCACTGGCCCGGATACGGCCATTCTGCGGCACCGGCTCACCCAGCAGTTGCGGCGCGAACATCGGCACCACCTCGGTCGGGCCCGGGTGCATCATCAGGAATTCGGCGAAGGGCGAATTGTGGCGGGTGATGACGAAATGATAGCTGTACACCGATGAGCCATGCGGGATCATCATCACGCCCCGGCTGTCGGCATAGTTGGCGATCTTGATCAGCTCGGTCACGCCGCCGCACCAGCCCACATCGGGCTGGATGATGTCGCAGCAGCCCATGTCGATCAGCATCCGGAAACCCCAGCGGGTCGCCTCATGCTCGCCGGTCGTGACCAGCAGTCCCGGCGGCGCCTTTTTGCGCAATTCGGCATAGGCCCAATAGTCGTCGGGGCTGAGCGCCTCCTCGATCCACTTCAGGCCGCATTCGTTCCAGGCATGATGCGCGAGCCGCGTGGCATAATCGAGGTCGAGCGCCATCCAGCAATCGTACATCAGCCAGAAATCGTTGCCGCACTTGGCCCGCATGTCGGCGAGCAGGGCGATGTTCTTCTCCATTCCCTCCAGCCCCTCGGCGGGACCGTGGTGGAGCGGCAGCTTGCCGCCGATGAAGCCCAGTTCGCGGGCGATATCGGGTCGCGCGCCGGTGGCGTAGAATTGCAGCTCGTCGCGCACCGCGCCGCCCAGCATGTGATAAACAGGCTCGCCACGCAGCTTGCCCAGCAAGTCCCAAAGCGCCAGGTCGACGCCGGAGATGGCGTTCACCACCAGCCCCTTGCGGCCATAATATTGGGTCGAGAAATACATCTGGTCCCAGATCTTCTCGACCTCGACCGGAGAGCGTCCTTCGAGGAAGCGGGCGAGGTGCTTCTCGACGATATAGGCCGCAGGCTCGCCCCCGGTCGTCACCGCGAACCCTACCGTGCCGTCCTCCGCCTCGATCTCCACGACCAGCGTGCCCAGCACGTTGATGCCGAAACTCTGCCGGGACTGGCGATATTCGGGATAGCGGCTCATCGGCGTGGCGATGTGGTCGTCGATCCAATGGCCCGCGCCCTGATCGTGATAATCCGCGCCCGCACCGCGCGCGACGAAGGCGCGGACATGCTTGATCCGCGAGAGGGTCATCGCCCACCCTCGCTGGCTTGCGTCGTTCGGCCACCGCCCCGCATCCGATCCTCCCGGCTTTACTTTCTCACTTTATGGAATAGGATGCTAATTGTTGAGACTTCGGGCGTCAATCGGTTGTTTTGCGAAAACCGATGGCCAAGGTGGAGCCGGTGGACAGGATGAGGAGCAAGGCCGTGAAACTGCTGGAAGGAAAGACCGTCGTCGTCACCGGTGCCTCCACGGGGATCGGCCGGGCGATCGCGATCGGCGCGGCCGAACATGGCGCGGACGTCGCGATCAACTATGCGCGCGATTCGGACGGCGCAGCCCAATGCGTCGCGGGGATCGAGGCGCATGGACGGCGCGCGGTCGCCATCCAGGGCGACGTCGCCGATCCCGCCACCGCGACCGACTTCATCGCGCGGGCGGCGAAGGCGCTGGGCAAGGTCGACGTCATGGTGTCGAACGCGGGCATCTGTCCGTTCCACGGCTTTCTCGACATGCCGGTCGAGACGTTCGAGCGGACGATGCGGGTCAACCTGCATGGCGGCTATTATATGTGCCAGGCGGCGGCGCGGCAGATGGTCGAGCAGGGGCATGGCGGATCGATCATCGCGGTCTCCTCCATCTCGGCGCTGGTCGGCGGCGAATTTCAGACCCATTATACCCCAACCAAGGCGGGCCTGCACTCGCTGATGCAGTCGGCGGCGATCGCGCTGGGGCGCCATGCCATTCGCTGCAACTCGCTGCTTCCCGGCACCATCCTGACCGAGATCAACAAGGAGGATTTGGCCGACGAGGCCAAGCGTTGCTATATGGAGGGCCGCGTGCCGCTGGGCCGGTTGGGCGTGCCAGAGGATATGGTCGGACCCGCCGTCTTCCTGGCCTCGGACATGGCGCGCTATGTGACCGGCGCGGCTCTGCTGGTCGATGGCGGCGCATTCGTGAACCTGCAATAGGGACGGGCGGGGGCTGGCGCTTTCCCCTCGACATGCGGACGTGAGAAAGGCAAACACTTCCACAATATGGTACGCGCTGGCAGCAAATGCGGCGCGTCAGGAGAAGATGTTTCCATGCCCGCATCCGCCAAATCCCCCAAGACCGAAACCGGCGAGACCAAGGGCCCGACGGGCAGCCAGACCCTGCTGCGCGGGCTCGACCTGATCGACGAGGTGTCCGACCGCCCGATCGCGCTGGCCGAACTCGCCGAGCGGCTGGGGCTGACGCGCAGCACGACGCATCGGCTGGCCAGCGCGCTGATCGACCGGCGCTTCCTGATCTTCACGCCGCGCCAGGGCTATCGCCTGGGGCCGAAGCTGCTCGAACTGGGCTTTCTGGCGCAGCAGCAGGCCGATGTCGTCCAGATCGGGCGCGATCATATCGAGGCGCTGGCCGCCGCGTCCGAGGACACGGTCCATCTGGGCGTCCGCGACGGCGACAAGGCGCTGTATCTCGACAAGATCCCCGGCCGCCGCCGGGTCGACATCTCCAGCCGCGTGGGCGATCGCCAGCCGATGACCTCCACCGGGCTGGGCAAGGCGCTGATGCTGGACGACGAGGCGAAGCACTGGCGCCAGCGTTTCGACGACGAGCGGGCGGGCGATCCGCATGCGCCCAACTATGACGTCTGGCTGGAGCGGATGCGCGGCTATGTGGGGCTGGGCTGCGCCTATGACCTTGAGGAGAATGAGGATCAGATACGCTGTGTCGCCGCGCCGATCCGCGACGCCAGCGGTCGCATCGTCGCCGCGATCAGCGTCTCGAGCGCCGCGCAATATATGTCGGACGAACGGATGACCGCGCTGACCGCCGATGTGCTGGGGACCGCGCATGCGATCAGCCGCGACTTGGGGTGGCGGGAAAAAGATCGCCGCTGACCTTATTCCAAATCCCAAAACCCTCTTGCACTATGTGGGATATAGGCACATAGTTTAGGAAAGCGGATCGAAACAGGTCCACGACAGGGCGAGGGAGCGGGTGCATGACGAAGCGTCATCGGACGGCTGTCAGGATAGGGGCGGCCTGCGCGTCGTTGCTGATCGTCGGCGCCTCCCCCGCTTCCCTGCCCCCGGCACGACTGTTCATCGCCAGCGACTCCACCGCGCAGGACTATCGGCCCGACAAATATCCGCAATCGGGATGGGGCACGATGCTCCGCTGCGCCTTCGGGCCCGAGGTCTCCATCGCCAACCATGCGATGGCGGGGCGCAGCACCAAGAGTTTCATGGCGGAAGGGCGGCTGGACGCGATCGCCCGCGACCTGCGGCCCGGCGACACGCTGCTGATCCAGTTCGGGCATAACGACGCCAACCAGGCGAAGCCCGAACGCTATGCCCCCATTCCCGAATATGAGAGTAATCTGAAGCGCTTCATCGCGGTCGCACACGCCGCCGGAGCCCGACCGGTGCTGCTGACCCCGGTCACGCGTCGCGCGTTCAAGGACGGGCATGTCGTGCCCAGCTTCCCCACCTATTCGGACGCCGCCAGGCGGGTGGCGGCGCAGGAGCATGTGCCCCTGATCGACCTGGCCGCCTTGTCGGAACATTGGATCGACGGGCTCGGGCCGGACGGATCACGGGTCTATTATCTCCATTATGCGAAGGGCGAGGGCCTGCCGGGCTTTGCCGAGGCGGTGGATGACGACACCCATTTCAGCGAGCTGGGCGCGCGCCGGATCGCCGATCTGGTCGCGGGCGGATTGGCGGGCACCCATTTGCCGATCGCCCGCCATGTGCTGAAGAAGCGCGCAAGCCTGACCCGCGCTACAGCCGCAGGCGGGCCGTCATGCGCCGGCTGATCGCCGTGGCGGCGCTGGCGGGGTCGGCGATGGCCACGGCACAGGCGCCGGTGCGGGACTTCGTCATGGCCGCGAATGCCGACCACCGCTTCGATGGCGATCACGGGTTCGAGGCCGATCGGCACCTTTTCTCGGTCGCGGTGCCGCCGGGCAATTATGCCGTGACCGTCACGCTGGGCGATCCTGCCCGCGCGAGCGACAACACGATCAAGGCCGAGAGCCGCCGCCTGATGCTGGAGGCGGTTCGGACACGCGCGGGCGAGTTCGTCACCCGGCGCTTCATCGTGAATGTCCGCACCCCCGCGCTCGCGCCCCCGCCCGCCAACGCGCCGGGCGGCGATGCGGTGCGGCTCAAGCCGCGCGAGATCGGATCGTTCACCTGGGACGATCGGCTGACGCTGGAGATACTGGGCCCGGCGCCCGCGCTTCGCCGCGTCAGCGTCGCCCCTGTCGAGGTCCCGACCCTTTTCCTGCTGGGCGACTCCACCGTGACCGACCAGCCCGCCGAACCGGCCGCGAGCTGGGGCCAGATGCTGCCCGCCTTCCTGACGCCGACCATCGCGGTCGCCAATCATGCGGAGTCGGGAGAGACGCTCAAATCCTTCCTGACCGAGCTTCGGCTGGACAAGGTGCTGGCGAGCGCCAGACCCGGCGATGTCGCGATGATCCAGTTCGGGCATAACGACCAGAAAGCCCAGTGGCCGCAGACCTATGCCGACGCCGCGACGACCTATCGCGCCTATTTGCGCACCTATATCGCCGAATTGCGGCGGCGCGGGGTGACGCCGATCCTGGTGACTTCGCCCGAGCGGCGGCAATGGGGCGCGGACGGGCATATCCGGCCCAGCTTGGGCGACTATCCCGCCGCCGTTCGCGCGGTCGCGGCCGAGGCGGCGGTGCCGGTGATCGACCTGAATGCGGACTCCATCAGTTTCTATGAAGCCTTGGGCAAGGATCGCGCGCCGCTGGCCTTCAACGATCAGGGCCGTGACGCGACCCATCACGGCAATTACGGCGCCTGGGTCCTGGCGCGCGACGTGGCGGAGCGGATGCGGGCGATAGGCTCGCTCGCCCGTTTCGTCCGAAGCGATCTGCCGCCTTTCGACCCGAGCCATCCGCCCGCCCCCGAAACCTTTCGTCTGGCGGCCAGCGGGATGCGCAGCAGCGAACGACCTGCGGGAAATTGACGATGCCCCTCGACCGCCGCACCCTGATCGCCGGACTGTCACTGGTCGCCATGCCCCGCCTCGCGACCGCCGCCCCTGCCCCGCGGCGCTTTCCGATCTGGCCAGGCTCACCGCCGGGGATGCCCAGCCCTGGGGTCGCGGACGCCTTCGTCCAGCGCTCGCCCAACGGCCCCGCCGACGACATCGCCTGGCCGCATATCGCCACCCCGATGCTGACCGTCTGCCCCGCCGCGCGACCGACCGGGGCGGCGGTGCTGCTGATCCCCGGTGGCGGCTATGCCCGTGTGGCGGTGGGGCGCGAGCCTTCGCCGGTCGCGCGCTGGTTCGCCGCGCAGGGCGTGACGGCGTTCGACCTGCTCTATCGCCTGCCGCACGACGGCTGGGCCGCCGGGCCGGACGCGCCGCTTCAGGATGCACAGCGCGCGCTCCGGGTCATCCGGGCCCGCGCGGGCGAATGGGGCATCGATCCAACCAACATCGCCGCGATGGGCTTTTCGGCGGGCGGTCATCTGGCCGCGCGACTGGCGGCGCGATCGGCGCTCGTCACCTATGGCCCTGTCGACGCCATGGACGCGCAGCCGACGACGCTTCTCACCGTCGGGTTGCTCTTCCCGGTCATCACCATGGCCCAGCCCTTCGCGCACGCCCAGTCGAAGCGCGAGCTGCTCGGCCGGGACGCGGATGCCGGGCGGGCAGCTCGCTATTCGGCGGAACGGGACCTGCCCTCCGACATGCCGCCGACTTTTCTGGGCCATGCCGCCGATGACCCCGTCGTGCCGGTCGCCAACAGCATTGCGATGTTCCAGGCGGTCCATGCGCTGCCCCGCCCGGCCGAACTCCATATCGTCGAAACGGGCGGGCACGGCCCCCGGCTGATCGCCCCCGACGGAACGCCGCATCCCTGGCTGGCCCGGTTCGCGACCTTCGCCCACCGCCACGGCCTGAAGATCCCAGGAGACGACGCATGACCCGGCCCATCGCCTTTCGCATGATGCTGAAGCCCGGCATGGCCGAGGAATATCGCCGTCGCCACGACGCGATCTGGCCCGAACTCGCCGAGGCGCTGCGCGCGGCGGGCATTTACGACTATTCGATCTTTCTGGATGAAGAGACGAACGCGTTGTTCGCCGTCCTGCGGCTGCATCCCGACGATAGCCGCGACACGCTGCCCGGCCAGCCGGTCATGCAACGCTGGTGGGACCATATGGCCGATCTGATGGAGGTAAGGCCCGACAATCGCCCGGTCGAAGCCCCGCTGACGCCGATGTTCTACCTCGCATGAGCCTGGTCGCCGCCCTGCTGCTGGCAGGCGCCGCCACGCCGCAGGCTTTGTCGTTGGCCGAGCGCCCGCGCGTCGCGTTCGACCGCCATTCGCTGCTGATCGACGGAAAGCCGACGCTGATCTGGTCGAGCGAATTCCACCCCTTTCGCCTGCCCTCTCCCGACCTGTGGCGCGACATCCTTCAGAAGATGAAGGCGAGCGGGTTCAACACCGTCGCCATCTATATCGACTGGGGGTTCCACAGCCCGAAAAAGGGTGTGTACGACTTCACCGGCATCCGCGACGTCGAGCGGGTGCTGATCATGGCGCGCGAGGAAGGGCTCTATGTCATCACCCGCGCCGGGCCCTATGTGAACGCCGAGCTGTCGCGCGGCGGCTTTCCGGGATGGCTTGTCAATCAACCGGGCAAGGCGCGGACCGACGATCCCGAATATCTGGCGGCGGCTGACGAATGGCTGGACCGGATCAACCCGATCATCGCGCGCCACCAGCTGGGCCGCGGCGGTACCGTCATCCTCCACCAGATCGAGAATGAGCTGGCGCTGACCACCCCCGCGCAGAGCCGCTACATGCAGCATCTGTACGACAAGGCGCGGGCCGATGGGATCACCGTACCGATCTTCCACAATGATCAGGGGCGCAACGGCTATTGGGTGCCCAAGAGCTCGGGCGTGCCGCTGACCGTCACAGGGCCGCAGGAGCTCTATGCGTTCGACGGCTATCCCGGCGGCGTGTGCGGGGTCGACAATGTGCCGACCAAAGGTGCCCCCGCTCCGGACTGGGGCCTGTACGGTCCCGGTGGTGCCAAGGGCGGGGCGAGCGCCTCGCCGCACACGCCCGGTTTCATCGCCGAGTTCGGCGGCGGCTGGTTCGACTATTGGGGGTCGAACGGCATGTATCCATGCAACGCCGTCCAGCGCGGGACCGGCTATCAGCGGGTCTTCTACGGCACCAACATCGCCAACGGCATCGCGATCCAGAGCATCTATATGGGCTATGGCGGCACGAGCTGGGGATGGTTGCCCGCGCCCGTCGTCTATACCTCCTACGACTATGGTTCGGCGATCGACGAGGCGCGCAATCTGCGGCCCAAGGCGCTGGAGCTGAAGCAGCTCGGCCAGTTCCTCGCCGCCGTGCCCGATCTCGCGCGGCTGGAAAAGGCCCCGCCCGTCACCGTCACGGGCAGCGATGCGGTGCAGGTCTATCACGACCGCAATCCGGATACCGACGCACGCCTGTTGTTCGTCGCGCCCAAGCCGTCCAACGCGACCAGCGACGCGCGGTTCACCATCACCGCCGACCTGCCCGACGGACGCTACAGCTTTGCCAGCGAGCTGCATGGCCGTGACGCCAAGCTACTGGTCGCGGGCGTCGATCTGGAGCGGCAACGGCTGGTCTATTCGACGTCCGAATTGCAGACGACGATCCGCCACGGCGCGGAGGATGTCGCGCTGTTCTATGGTCGCACGGACGAGCCGGGGGAAACGGTGCTGCGCTATGCCAGCCCGCCCAAGGTCACGGTCCTGGAGGGACGGGTCGCCAGCGCCTTCGATCCGGCAAAGGGGGACCTGCGGCTGACCTATGCGCATCGGGGTCTGGCGCGAGTGCGGATCACGGGCGGCGG
Organism: Sphingomonas sp. SORGH_AS_0870; assembly: GCF_031453175.1. Classification (NCBI taxonomy): domain Bacteria; kingdom Pseudomonadati; phylum Pseudomonadota; class Alphaproteobacteria; order Sphingomonadales; family Sphingomonadaceae; genus Sphingomonas; species Sphingomonas sp. SORGH_AS_0870. The sequence goes on along the minus strand of NZ_JAVIYW010000002.1, from coordinate 2,383,787 downwards.
TCGCCCGCCCCTACTGCTGCTGATCGGCGACGTCGCGGCGGCGCAACGTTTCTTCCGACAGGACGGTCTGCTGGAACGCGGCCCCACGCTCGTCCGTCATGCGACGCCGAACCGGGGCACGCTCGACCTGACCGGCGATAGTGAGGACGCCGAGCCGTTGGAGGTCTGGGCCCCGCCGGGCATCCGCACGGTCCGCTGGAACGGAAAGGCGGTGCCCGTCAGCCATTCGGCAAGCGGCAGTCTGGTGGCCCTGCGCCCCCTGCCCGCACCGCAACGCCTGACCCTGCCCGACCTGACCAGCGCGAAATGGCGTCATGCGCCGGGGTCGCCGGAGACGGGCATGGACTTCGACGACACCGGCTGGACCGTCGCAGGGACCGCCCGCAACGTGGCAACCATCCGCCCACCGACCGGCCAGCCCAATCTCGGGGCGGATGCCTATGGCTTTCATGACGGCGATGTGTGGTATCGCGGTCGCTTCACCGGCTCGGCGGACGCGCAGACCGCGACCGTGCATTACGGGGCGGGCGGCGCGGGCATCGTCCAGCTGTTCCTCGACGGAACGCTGATCGGCCAGCACGAACTGGCAGGCGGCCTGCCCCGGCCGATCACCACCGGCGTCGCGGAATTCATCCTGCCTCGCCGGGCCCAGGCGCCCGGCGAGCATGTGCTGGCGGCCATGGTGCGGGTGAACGGCCATAACTGGGACCTCGACGTCGATGACGCGCACAAGGAGCCGCGCGGGCTGATCTCCGTCTCGCTGGCCCGGCCGGGCGGCAAGAGCTTCGCGGTGCCGATCGCGTGGCGAATCCAAGGGCGAGCGGGCGGCGAGGACCTGCGCGATGTCGCGCGCGGACCAAGCAACAATGGCGGCCTTTATGGCGAACGCATGGGCTGGACGCTGCCGGGCTTTGCCGATGAAGGGTGGCAGGCGGTCACGCTGACCGAGGCGAAGCCCCATGCCGGGACCGACTGGTATCGCACCACGTTCGACCTGTCGGTGCCGAGCGGCGAGGATGTGACCTTGGGCCTGCAGATCGGCGATGCCGATACGCCGCGCTCGCCGGGGCGCTACCGGGTGCTGATCTTCGTCAATGGCTGGAATATGGGCCAGTTCGTCGCGAATGTCGGGCCGCAGCGGGTCTTCCCCATCCCCGAGGGCATATTGCGCCATCGCGGACGCAACACGCTGGCGCTCGCCGTGACGAGCGACGGGGCGCCCGGCAACGTGATCGAGCCGGTCCGGCTCGTCACCCTCCATCATGCGCGCGGCGGCGTCGCGGTCACCGACGTGGCCGCCCCGGCTTACCGCGACCTCTATCCCACCCCCTGATCCTTCGGAGAGCATTCCCGTGGCAGCCCTTACGCACGACATACCCCGCGCCGAGGTGACGGCGCAGATCGCCAGGCTGATCGACAATCTCGTCAACATCCGGGACGAGACCGGCGAGTTCCTGCTCCGTCTGGACGATGGCCGGGTGATCGACACCAAGGGGTGGAACGATTGGGAATGGACCCACGGCATCGGCCTGTTCGGCCTCTACCGCTATTGGGAGCAGACCGGCGACGAACAGGCTTGGGACGTGATGCTGAAATGGTTCGAGGACCGTTTCGCGGCGGGCACCCCGACCAAGAACATCAACACCATGTCGCCCTTCCTGACGCTCGCCAATCTCTATGAGCAGACCGGCGACCAGACCTATCTGCCCTATCTCGACATCTGGGCCGAATGGCTGATGGCCGATGACGGCCTGCCCAAGACGGAGGAAGGCGGGTTCCAGCATATCGTCTTCAACGACGAGAACCCGCAGGAGATGTGGGACGATACGCTGATGATGAGCGTCCTGCCGCTCGCCCGCATCGGCCAGATCCTGAACCGCCCGCATTATATCGAGGAGGCCAAGCGCCAGTTCCTCGTCCACATCAAATATCTGTTCGATCGCCAGACGGGCCTCTGGTATCATGGCTGGACCTTCGACGGCCGCCACAATTTCGCAGGTGCGCTGTGGGCGCGCGGCAATTGCTGGGTGACGATCGCGATCCCCGAGATCATCGAGATGCTCGACTTGGCCGAGGGCGATGCCTTCCGCACCTTCCTGATCGATACGCTGGCGGCGCAGGTCAAGACGCTGGCCGAACATCAGGACGAGAGCGGGCTGTGGCATACGCTGATCGTCGATCCGACCAGCTATCTCGAAGCATCGGCGACCGCAGGCTTCGCCTATGGCATCCTGAAGGCGGTGCGGAAGGGCTATCTGCCGCGCCGTTACGAAGCGGTTGGGATCAAGGCGATCCGCGCCGTGCTCGCCAATATCGACGAGCATGGCGAGCTGAAGCAAGTCAGCTTCGGCACCGCGATGGGCGACACGATGCAGTTCTACAAGGACATCGCGCTGACCTCGATGCCTTATGGCCAGAGCCTGGCGATCTGCGCGCTGGGCGAATTTCTGCGGACCTATATCTGATGCCCGCCGCCACCGGGTCCCCGCCCACACGTCGCGTTCGCTGGTATAATTTCGCCGCCTATGGATCGAACGACATTCTGGGCGCGGGCTCGATGGCGGTCATCAGCACCTGGGTGCTGTTCTTCTACACCAGCTTTTGCGGCCTGTCGGCGGCGCAGGCGACGCTGATCTTCGGCATCGCCCGCGTGCTGGACGCGGTGGCGAGCCCGACCATCGGCTATATCTCCGACCGGTTCGGCGACACCTGGGCGGGCCGCCGGTTCGGCAGGCGGCGGACCTTCATCCTGGCGGCTATCCCGCTGCTCCCCTCCTTCGCGATCATGTGGGTCGCGGGGCAGAGCTTCTATTATTATCTCGTCACCTATGTCCTGTTCGAGCTGGTCTATGCGCTCGAGATCATTCCGTTCGAGACGCTGGCCGCCGAGATGGCGAGCGACTACCGGACCAAGGCCAAGTTTGCCGGGTGGCGGATCATGTGCGGCCAGATTTCTGCGATCCTCGCCGCCATCCTGCCGGGCCGGTTGATCGAGCATCTGGGGAAGGATTCGCCCGACACCTATTTCTATATGGGCCTGTTATTCTCCGCGCTGTTCATGGCCTCCGCGACGATGCTCTATCTGTTCAGCTGGGAGCGACCACGCTCGGCCGAGACCATGGCGTTGGCGCGCGAGCGGTTGACCCCGCTGGCCGCGATCCGCGACCTGTACCGCAACCTGTTCTCGACCCTGCGAATCCGGGCGTTCCGGCTGCATCTGGGCATGTATCTGGGCGGCTATATCAGCCAGGACATCTTCAATGCCGCCTTCGCCTATTTCGTCGTCTTCGCGCTCGGCGGCACGACGCTGGCCGTGTCCAACCTGGCCGGGCTGACCTATGCGGTCCAGACCCTCGCCGTCCTGCTGGCGATCAACTTCGCGCTGCGCGCCTCTCCGGCGCGGGCGTACCAGATTGCGGGGGGCAGCTTCGCGCTGGGCGTCCTGCTGTTCCTCGGCCTGTGGTGGACAGGCCGGGGCGCCAGCGGCTGGGTCTTCGTGCTGCCGGTCGCGTTCGCGGGACTGGGGCGCGGCGCGCTCAACTATATTCCCTGGGCGACGTACAACTACATGGCCGATGTCGACGAGATCGTCACCGGCCGCCGCCGCGAGGGCGCGTTTGCGGGTGTCATGACCTTCGTGCGCAAGATGTCGCAGGCCGTTGCGCTAATCGCGGTCGGCCAGATCCTGCAGGCGTCGGGCTTCGTCGCCGGTGCGGCCAGCCAGTCCCCGGCGACCGTCCACGCCATCGTCGCGGTGATGGTCGGCGGCACCCTCGCGCTGCTCGCCTTCGGGCTAGGGGTGTCGCTCCGCTTTCGGCTCGACCCGGCATCCCATGCCGTGCTGATGGACGAGATCGAGCGGCTCCGCACCGGTGAGCGCGAACCCGCCAGCCCCCGGACCCGCGCGGTGGTCGAGGATCTGTCGGGCTGGCGCTACGATCAGCTCTGGGGGCGCAATCCGGTGCTGTGACCGGGTCACTCCGGTCGTTCGGAAGGCCTGGTCATGCCCAGATAGAAGCCGGTGTGCGGCGGCTGGTTATAGGCGGTGTTCTGCCAGGCGATCCCGGCGCGATAGACCGGGTCCTGGAGCAGCGTGGTGATCCTGTGCGTCGTCGGCCAGGGCGTCGTATAGATGCGCAACTCGCGATTGTCGGCGCTGCGCCACACCACCTCCTCGCGCCAGTCGCCGATCAGGTCAGCCTGTAGCGCGGGGTTGGCCTTGGTCCCGTTATTGGATGCCGCCCCCTCCGCCACCAGCAACGGCTCGGCCTTGCCGGTCGTCCAGTTCCATTTCGAGATGGTCGTCCCGTCGAGCAGTTCGCGAAGAAGATCGCCGTCCCACCAGATGGCGAAGTTGGTCTGGCGCGGATGTGGGCCGACCGATACGCCGTGGACGTCGTAGAGATCGGGCTGGTTCGATCCCCACATCTCCTCGCCGACATGGCGCGGGTCGATATCGGCGGACAGGCCGCGTCCGGTGTCGCTGGTGGCGGGCTTGGTCCATAGAATTTGCCCGGTCCGCGCATCGAGCAGCGCCGATCCGATTCCGCCATTCTTGCCGACCTGCTCGTGCACGCCGAACTTCTCCAGCCCCGGCCGGGCGGGATCGAGATCGCCGACATGCATCGCATCGCCGTGATAGAGCGGCTGCGTCCACAGTCCCTTGCCGTCCGCATCGACCGCCATAGAGCCGTAGATGACGTCGTCGCGACCGTCTCCGTCGACATCGGCGATGCTCAGCTGGTGGTTGCCGCGATCGACATAGTCCTGATGGCCCGGTTGGTCGGTGTCGAACAGCCAGCGCTCGGTCAGTTGGCCGTCGCGATAGTCCCAGGCGGCGATCGCCGTGCGCCCATAATAGCCACGCCCGAAGACCATGCTGGGACGCCGCCCGTCGAGAAAGGCGACCCCCGCCAGAAACCGGTCGACCCGGTTGCCATAGCCGTCCCCCCAATGCGCGGCCATCCAGGCGAAACCCGGATCGTGGCGCGGCCCGCGCGGCGGATCATAGGCCTTGGTGGCCAGCGCCTTGCCGGTCATGCCGTCGAACACCGTCAGATATTCGGGCCCGGTCAGGATTCGTCCGGCGAGCCTGGCGACCATGCGCCCGTCGGCGGTCATGTGCGCGCCGGTCCTGTCGGCCTGCGGCACCTCTCCGTCATGCTGGCGCCAGTCGGCCTTGGGATCGCCGATCACATGCCCCTGTCCATCGACCGTGCCGTCGGCGGTCTTCATCGCCACCTCGGTCCGACCGTCGCCGTCGAAATCCTGCACCAGAAACTGGGTATAATGCGCCCCGGCGCGGATATTGGGGCCGAGGTCGATCCGCCACAGACGCTTGCCCGCCAGCGTATAGCCGTCGAGATAGACCCGTCCGGTATAGCCGCTCTGGCTGTTGTCATGGCTATTGGTGGGGTCCCATTTCAACACCAGATCGGGCTGCCCGTCCCCATCCAGATCGCCCAGCCCCACATCATTGGCGGTATAGCCATAGGCCTCGCCATCCGGAGTGACGCCGCCCGGCGGCGGGTCGAGCGGAATCGACGTATAGCCCTTCGCCCAGACCGGCACGGCCGGGCTGACCGCGCCCGCCGCGCCCGGCGCGATCATTCGCACCGCATAGCGGCTGGCGGCGCTACCCCCGGCATCGCGGAAATTGGTCGAGCCGGTGATGGCGGAAGCAGAAATCCTGCGTCCGTCGCGAAACACCTCGAACCCCACGCCTGGCGCATCGCTTGCCAGCGAGCGCCAGCTGACCAGCACCCCGCCCCCGATGGCGGGCACCGCGACGACGCCGCGGTCCCATTTTTCGGCCTGGCGCTCCGGCGCTGGCGCGGCCTGGACCGGACAGACGGCCGCCATCATCACCCATGATGCGATACCGCCCCTGATGAGCCGCCTGCCGATCATGCCTCTCTCCTATCCCAAATAAGCACGGCGATCCGGGTCATATGCCGCCTTTCGCATTGCCTGACAGCACCATAGCCCAACGAGTCAAAATTCCAATCTATATGATTGCATTCCACATTGTGGTTATATACACCAAGGCATATTGGAGCAGCCCTATAGCGTCAGCCGAGAAACAGCGGCGGCACCGGGGGCGAGAGGGAGGATGCCATGACGGGTTTCGTCGCTATCACCGGGTCGCGTCACGCGGGCGACCGGCACCTGCTGCGCGGGATGCTGCGCACATCGGCCTGGGGCGTGCTGGCCGCCGGACTGGCGCTGAGCGCGCCCGCCTTTGCGCAAAACGCCGCGAAGACCGCTGATCAGGGGAAAGGCGACAAGCTCGACGGGGTCAGCCCCGAGGACATCATCGTCGTCGGCACCCGCGCCTCGCTGCAATCCGCGATCGCCCGCAAGCGCAATGCGGGGACCGTCGTCGACTCGATCGTTGCGGACGATATCGCCAGCTTCCCCGACAAGAATATCGGCGACAGCCTGGCCCGGATCACCGGTGTCCAGCTCAGCCGTGAATTCGGCGAAGGCAATCAGGTATCGATCCGCGGCGTCGAGCCGGACCTCAATCGCGTCGAGATCAACGGCGTCGGCCAATCCTCCGCGCTGGGTTCCCGCGCGGGCGACTTCCGCGAATTCGCCTCCGAGCTCGTCAAGTCGATCGACGTCTACAAGGGCTATCAGGCCAAGCTGACCGAGGGCGGCATCGGCGGCACGATCCAGATCGAGACGCGCAAGCCGCTCGAGCTCAAGAATTTCATCGCCAATCTCAATTTCTCCGAACAGCATCTCGACACGACGCAGGACTGGAAGCCCCGCGCGACGCTGCTGATCGGCACGCCCAAATTCTTCATCGACGGGCTGGGTCTCCTGGCCAACGTCACCTATAGCGATGTCTCGACGCGGCAGGATTATGCCAGCAACACCAATTACAGCCGCCTCGCCGATTTCGACCATTCCGACCAGAAGACGGTCGCCAACCCGGCCTATTCGGCGTTCAACACCTATGCCAGCTGCGCGGGTGTCGGCGCGACCGCGACCCAGACCTTCGCCACCCGCCGGGCGGCGTGCGAAAATCAGTTCTTCGACTGGGCGCCGACCGTGCCCCGCTATCGCAACCTGGTTCGCCGCGACAAGCGCTTGTCGGGCGACATCACGCTGCAATATGAATTCTCGAACAATTTTCGCGCCTTTGCGGAAGTACAGTTCAACAGCCGCAACCAGCGGTTGATGGACGTCAACTATTCGCTCGATATGGGGCGTTACCAGCGTTACCAGCTCGATCCGTCGCTCGGCACGGGTTCGACGCCACAGGTCAAGTTGGGTACATCGACGGTCGACGGCAACCATGTCGTCACCAGCTACACCACGGCCCTGTCGGCGGCGAATATCGGCAGCGCGTCCGCCCCCGTCTATAGCGGGTCCGCCAATATCCTAGGCGTTCAGCGCCGCGACTTCCAATATGACCAGAATTCCCGTTACTATATCACCGGTTTCGACTGGGTGGTGGATCGCCTGCGGCTGAAGGGTCTGGCCTCGCGCAGCGAATCGCGGACGCTGGGTGAAACCAACCTGATCGCGATCAGCACCGGCATTGCGGGGATGCAGGTCGACCGGCGCAACGATCTGGGCATTCCGGTCTTCACCTATCCCAGTTCGGTCAATCCGGCCGATCCCAATATCTACACCGACTACAACCGCGCCGGGAACACTGCCCAGGCGGGGCCGAGCGTCCAGTATCGCCCGGGCGACTCAGGCAATAACGAAAACCAGCTGAAGCTCGACGGAACCTGGGCGGCCGACTGGGGGCCGCTGAAGAATATTGAGTTTGGCGGGCAGTTTCGCTGGGCCGACTATTATAATTATGCAGGTGGCGGATCACGTCTGCTGACCCCGGCGTCCGGCACCACCCCGGCGGTCTATCAATCGAGCGCCAATGTGTCCTTCACGACCCAGGTCGTGAACGCCGCCACCGTGCCGCAGCGGGTCAATGGCAGCACCTATTATCTAACGCGCGACGAATATGCCGGGCTTATCCGCTCCCTGGGCACCACGACCGGCGGCGCGCCGATGTTCGCGGGGCTGCAAGGCGCATCCTCCTCGATCCCCAATCGCCTCGCCTTCGCCAATTTCTCGCCGTCGCTGCTCAGCCAATATTACGACCTGTCCGGCTTCGACCAGGATCTGGTACGCGAAGCCAACGGCCAGCCCCAGATTCCCCAGTTGAAGATCGACGAGACGGTCGCCGCCGGTTACGTCCAGGGCAATCTTGAAACCCATGTCTTCGGCATGCGCCTGACCGGCAATGCGGGCGTGCGCTATGTCTATACCCGGGATGTGGGCACGGGCACCAATATCCGCCGCCAGACCCGCTTCACCGCCACGGGCGGCACCGAGACCGTGGTGCTCGGCGCACAGCAACTCTCGCTGCGCAACAGCTATGTCGACATCCTCCCCGCCTTCAACGCGGCGCTGGAGCTCACGCCCGATCTGGTGTTCCGCGCCAACTGGGCCAAGAACCTCGCCCGGCCCAAGCCGACCGATCTGGTGCCCAACATCAACTGCCTGGACGATGCGACCGTCGCCGCGTCGGATGACGTCTGCACCGCCGGAAACCCCGCGCTCAAGCCCTATCGTGCCGACCAGTGGGAGGTGAACCTGGCTTGGTATCCCAACAAGGATACGCTGTTCAGCTTGGGCTATTACAAGAAATATGAGAGCAGCTTCGTCATCCTGAACGTGTTGCGCACCGGCGTCGACCTGTTCCAGGATGGCGTGACCTATACGGTGCGCCAGCCGGTGAACGGCTTCGGCGCGCTGCTCGACGGGATCGAAGCGAGCGCGCAGACCGCCTTCACCTTCCTGCCCGCGCCGTTCGACGGGCTGGGCGCCAGCGGCAATGTCACCTATGCCCGCGCCCTGCGCACCAACCTGACCAACAGCGCGACCGGCGATCCGCTGAACGACTATCCCGGCCTGTCCAAATGGACCTGGAATGCCAGCGTCTTCTACGACAAGGGATGGCTGAACGCCCGCCTGGCCTATAACTTCCGGTCGGACTGGCTGACGGTCGTGGCCGATTCCAATAACGGAAACCTGCCCATCTATCGCAAGGGCGAAGGCTATCTGGATGCCAAGGTCACGTTCCGCTTCCCCGAATGGCATTATCAGCTGTTCATGGAGATGCAGAACATCAACAAGGAATTTTCCAAGACCTATATCAAGAATATCGGCACGTCCGAGGTCTTCTATCCGGGCCAGCGCTTCTTCGCGGGCTTCAACCTGAAATTCTGAGCCCCAGCGGGCTCGCCTTTTCCCTCAACTATGGGGGCCGGGTCCGCGCGATCCGGCCCCTTTCTTATCGGCCCAGCGGCGTGATCCACACATCGCGAACCCGCAAATGGCTGCGCGTGGTGCGCAGCGCGAACCAGCCGCTGCGATAGGGGGCGGCATCGTGCATCGTGAAGAGCCGCTGGCCGTCGCGATCGACCGCGATCTCGTGACCATCGGCGATCAGGCGGATATGGGTCCATCGGTTCGGGACCAGCATCGCGGCGGGATCGCTACGGTCATGCTGGGGCAAGAGCGGCCGATCCCCCTTGCGACCGACATAGCGACGCATCCGCGTCGTGCTGTTCCGATTGCCGCCGATCCCGACATAATAGGTCTCCAGATCGTCATAGCTGGCAAAGGTGCCGTCGCGTCGCCGGGCCAGCACCGAACCGCCCTTCACCCTGGGGTCGCGCGCCATCCAGAAGGCGTTGACGTCGCTGACCGCGTCATGCGCCCCGCCCTCCGCCACCGGCATCACGTCATAGTCGATCGCGACCGGCCCCTTCAGCCTTTGCCGATACCAGATCGTCACCCCGTCCGCCGCGTCGATATCCAGCACTCCGTCCCGAGCGACGACCTGCGCGCCCGGCTCGGCCTCGACGGACCAACGCGACAGGCCGCCGCGAAAATCGTCGATGCGCGCACCCGGCCCCGTCGCGGCCAGCGCCGCCACGCCCAGCATGGCGCAGGCCCATCGCCTCACGACAGCCACCGGCCGATCAGCGCCAGATTGGCGGTCGCCGCTAGCCCCCATTGGGCGGCATCGTTGGTCGAGATGTCGGGGATCTCATCGACCGGCTTGAGCACCGCTAGACCGGACAGGCGCACCGCGCCCTTGGCCTGATCGCGCGTGGCACGGTCGCCGGCCCCCATGAACTCCGCCCAGGCCCGGCGGGCCAGAGCGGGGTCGCGGCGCTGGACGGCGGCATAGGCGGTATAGCGCGAATGGGCCTGGGTCAGCCCCCGCCCCTTGCCCGGATCGCCGGTCTTCGCGCGGAACAGGTCGGTCGGGGCATTATAATAGGCGCAATAGTCCAGCCAGGCCTCGCGATAGGCGGGCACATCGACCAGTTCGAGCAGTTCGGCCATCGTCTCGAACACGCCGAAGACCCCGTTCAGATGGCTCATGCTCACCCGGTCGCCTTCGCCGACAAAGCATCCCGTGGCGAGGTCGAAGGGCGCGCCGCCCGCAAACCATTGGCGAGGCAGAGCGGCGAGCGACTGCATTCCCGCCACGATCCGGTCGCGCCAGCGCGGATCGCCCGTCCGTTCCCACTCAGTCATCCAGGCCGCCACCAGCGGGCCCCAGACGGTGCCGAACTGGACGAAGACCTGTCCCGGCGGCAGCCTGCCCTCCGCGACCACCGCGCCGGTGCCGCCGGGTGGCTCCGAACCGGGCGCGCGGGCCCCGACCTTGCGCCCGATCTCGACATGGCGAAGCGTCTGGTCGCTGTCGATCAGCGCATGCATCAGGTCGCCGCACCGCTCGTCGGCGGTCAGGTAATAATAGATGCGGCGATAGGCGGCGTTGGATATGCGCGGCTGTTTCGAGCTGTCGCCCCAATGCTGCACCCCGTGACGCGTCCCAAGCCCCCGGAAGCGGCCGAGATGATAGACATCGACCTCGCCGGTATGCCGCGTCATCGCCTCCGCCATCCGGAAGACATCGGCGCGCCCGGTCCGCAGATAGGCGTACCACAGCCAAAGGTCGGTCGACAGCTCGCTGTTATCCCACGCGAAACCGCCGATGTCGTAGCGCCAGACATGGCGATCCGCATCATAGCTGTGCATGACGTCGCCATAGTCCCAAAAGCCGTACCAGCGCCGCTGCTCGACCTGCCCGATATAAAAATCCAGCTCGCGCGAGGCCCGCGCCTCGATCCGTCCCGCCGCGTCGCCGCCGGGTGGCCCCGCCAGAGTCCAGGCACCGAACACGCCCGCCGCATGAACCGCTTCGCCGGTCGCAAGCAGGCGGGGCGGCGCCTCGATCTGCGCCGCCATCCGGATCAGCCGCTCGCGGGTCGGCGTCGTGTCGAGCGCCCAGAGCCGGAATTCGGTCGTCCGTGCGATCCCGCGCGCATCGCCCCAGCCAGGCTCATAATCCTCATAGGTGATGTCCAGCCCATCGTTCTGCCGGGCATAATCGGTCATCCCCATTTCGTCGTGATAGAAGCGCAGGTCCATCGCGGGCGCGTCGGGCGCGTGATACCACAGGGTGAAGCGCGCCGCCTCGCCGGTCGCCTCGGCCACGTCGAGCCCGACCGGGCAGCGCCGCCAGAAATCATGCATGGCGAAGGCGACGCCACCGCCCCGCGCGCCACCCACATAGCCCAGCCCCGCCGCGCGTCCGGCGCCATCGACCGGCACCCAGCCATGACCGCCAGCGGTCCGCTTGCGGATGGTGAAGCCGTCGGCATTGGGCTGGCGCAACCGGAACTCGCCCCAGGCCGGGATGTAATCCAGCCGGTCGCGCACCGCCGCCGCCATCGTCGCGAGTGGCGGCGTTTCCCGTCCGGCGACCTGCGCCTCGCGGAAGGCGCGCCCCGGATCGCGGCGCAATCCCGTCAGCGGCCGGATCGCCTCCGCCCATAGGCCATCGCCCTGCCCGGCGAAGCGGACATGCCGATCGTGCAGCGGATCGGTCATCGGCACCTGCCCGCTCAGCCCCAGCCCGCGTACGAACCGCCGCACGGGATCTCCGTCGAAGATCAGGCTATGGACGATCCGCACCGACGCCGATCCGGCATGGAAGTAGAGGCGCAGCGAAAAGGGCAGCCATTGTTCGTCGGGCGCGGCATGACGTCCCTCGACCCGCACGACGACCCGGATGGGGCCATCCTGTTCCACCGTGACGCGCTCGATCCGCCCCGCATAGCGGAGAAGCCGGGGCGTGGCTGCATCCTCCTCGTCGGCCGCGTCCTGCGCCGTCGCGATGAGGCCGACGTCGCGCATGACCGTCTTGCCGCCTCGCCGCGCCGAGCGGATAATCGCCTCGCCCTGTCGCCCGATCGACCAGAGCGTATCGCCGACCGTCACCTCGATCCGATCGGCAAAGCTCCGCGCCGTGGCGGAAGAGGGCGATGCCTGCCGCGCCCTGCCCGGCTCGACCCGCAGGCTGGTGGCGCGCCCCGCATCGGCGGTCAGGGCATGGCCCGTCCATTTGATCGACCCGTCGGGCCAATAAGCGAGCGGCCAACTTTGCAGCGGAGCCGATCCTTCCCCCGCCAGGCGGTAAGCGGAGGAGAATTTCGTCCCCCTAGGCCAAGGCTGGCCCCAGGTCATTCCCTCATGGCCGTCCGGCGGTACACCGTCGAGCCAGCAGGTCGCACCGGCACCCTTGGCGGCCTCGCCGCGTATGGGGAGAGTGGCGGCCGGGGCGGATGTGTGCCCCATCGTCACGGCCATGCCGGTGGCCGATAGCAACAGGCTCCGCCGGTCGAAATGCACTGGGTCCGCCATATCGAGAATCCATTATCTGGTATCGTTCAACACAATACGAGATATTTTCCGAATGGGAATGCCCTGTGCGATCGGCCGACGGGGCCGTCACGATCAGCTCGGATGCGCCTCGCTCTCGGCGATCGCATCGTTGGCATCGGGCGCGGGGGCCGCATCCGCTTCGGTCAGGCGCATCTGCTCATAGGCGATTTCCAGATCCTGGACGCCCGATCCGGTCGGCTGGATCGGCAGGTCGCCAAAGCTCTGGGGTTCGGTCGGGGTGTCGAGTTCGTCGCGCATGTCACTCTCCTGATGGAGACGGGTCAACGCATCGGTCGCGCGAATGGCTCAACACGGCCATCTAGACGATGCCGCCGGTCAGCGTCCCGATCAGCGCGGTGACACCCATGGCCAGCGCACCGAGCAGGACGACACGGATCGCCCCGCGCCCGATCGGGGCACCGCCCGCCCGCGCGCCCAGCGCCCCCAGCACGGCCAGGAGCAGCAGCGCGGTCCCCGGCACCGCATAAAGGACCATGGCGCGCGGACTGAGCGCGGCGAGCACCGGCAGGATCGCGCCCGAGGCGAAGGCCCCGGCGGAGAAAAAGGCCGCCTGCAACGGATCGGACCCGCCGTCATCCGCCAGCCCCAGTTCGTCGCGGCGATGCGCGCCGAGCGCGTCATGCGCCATCATCTGCTCGGCAACCTGTCGGGCCAGCCCGGCCTCGACCCCACGCGCCTCATAGATCGCCGCCAGCTCGCGCGTTTCGGCGAGCGGTGCGCGGTCCAGTTCCGCCGCCTCGCGTGCCAGATCGGCCTGTTCGGTGTCCGCCTGCGAACTCACCGAGACATATTCGCCCGCCGCCATCGACAAGGCACCACCGACCAGCGCGGCGATCCCCGCCAGCAGCACCGTTCCCGCCGTGGCCCCCGGAGCCGCCGCGACGCCGACGATCAGGCTGGATACCGAGATGATCCCGTCATTGGCCCCCAGCACCGCGGCACGGAGCCAGCCGGTGCGATGGACGAGATGCTGTTCGCCTGCGGCATGGACGCTGGCTTCGCTCATGCGGTGTTATCCTTGCAAGGGGGGCGGACGGGCCGTGCCGTCCGCCCCCACCGGGCCAGACTTACTCGCCGCCCTTGCGCTCGGTCGCGGGAGCGTCGGCCGCAGGCGCATCGCGCTGCACGCGCGACGTCATGCCGGTGGCCGAGGCGTCGTCGAGCATCTGCTGGTCGACGGTCCGCTCGGGCGGCGGCGGCGGGATCTCCTCGGCGGCATTGGTCGCGGGCGCCGCGACCTCGTCCATATTGGCGACCGCCGTCATATTCTCGTCGGCCGCACCGTCGGTCACGGTCAGCTCATTCTCGGCGGCGGCGGCCACCGGCTGCTCCTCCGGCGTGGACTGCGAACAGCCCGCCAGCGCGGGAAGCAGCATGGCAGCGGCCACCAGACCCCAGCGGCGCATCTCATTGGTCTTCATCATCTTATCCCCTTTCGCACTCATCAATTCGCAGTCGCGGCCGCCCGCTCGGCGGACCGTGCCTCCAGCTTGGTCGCCAGTTGCGCGTCCCAGCCATATGGGTCCTCACGGAAGCCCACCTGCCCGTCCGCCCCGGCAAAGGCCGTCCAGTATAGCAGATAGACCGCCACCGGCTCGGCCATCGTCGCGCGCACCGTCTTGCCGGAGGCGAGAACGGCGTCGACCTGCGCCGGTTGCCATTCGGGCGTCGTCTTCAGCATCAGCGCGGCGAGATCGGCGGGCTTTTCCAATCGGACGCAGCCATGGCTGGCCAGCCGGTCGAATTTCGAGAAGCCCGACTGGGCAGGGGTGTCGTGGAGATAGACCGCGAAGTCGTTGGGGAAGTCGAACTTGAACCGCCCCAGCGCGCTCTTCTCCGAAGCCTGCTGCAACCGCTTGCTGCCGTCGCCATTGTCGATCACGCGAAAGCCGTTGCGCTTCAGATAGCCCGGATTGGCCTTTTCCTTGGGCCACAGCTCCTTGTTCGCGATCGAGCTGGGCACGTTCCAGGGCGGGTTGAGCACGATGCTGTGGATCGAGGAAACCAGCATCGGCGTCTCGTTGCCCGGCCGTCCCGTCACGGCCTTCATCGACATGACCGGATTGTCGCCGTCGAACACGGTCAGCACGGCGGCCGCGATGTTCACCTGAACGCGCTTGGCCTCCAGCTGCTGCGGCAACCAGCGCCAGCGTTCCATATTGGCCATGATCTGGCGGATGCGCTGGCCGACCGGCACGTTCAACGCCGCGACCGTCTGGCTGCCGACGGTGCCGACCGGGTTGAGGCCGTAGCGCCGCTGCGCCCGCCGCACCGCCGCCAGCAGGTTTTCGTCGAAGGTCGCGCCGGTCGCGCTGACGGCGGGGTCCTCCATCGCCAGTCGCTTGCGCAGCTGCTGGACCAGCGGGCCGCTCGACCCGAAAGCGATGGTCGTGGACGGCAGAGGCGACCAGCCACCCGCCGCCGCCATGGCCCGGTATCGCGCCAGCCCCGTCACCAGCGCGTCATACCCCGCATAGGGCGGCGGCAGTGAGGCGACCCAGGCCGCCAGCCGGTCCTTCTGTACCGCCTCGGCAAAGCCAGGCAGCGGGTCATAGGGCTGCGGCCTGATGCCCCAGTCCTTGGAAAAGTCCGAGGGATCGAGCCGACCGGCATGAACCGCATGGGCATAGTCGAGCGCCACGCGGATCAGCGCAGCGGGCGACAACGCCGACAGATCGCGCTGCGCGCCGGAGCGCAGCCCCTGCGTCACCTCGCCCTTGGCGATCAGCGTGGCGAGCTGGTGCGCCTGGGCATCGGTCAGGCTGGGCATCGACACCGGCGCGACGATACTGGGCGGCACAGCCTGGGGCACGGGCTGAACGGTCGCGCCGGGGGGCGTCTGGGTCGAGGGCGCGGGCACCATGACGGGCGGCGGTGCGATCTGCGCCATCACGGGTGCCGCGACCAGCGTGCCGGTCGCGAGGGTGGCCAGAAGCCGGGCGACCGATTGGCCGGAGACGGAAAAACGCGATACGGTCATGTTGGTGTGATAGCCCCTATTCAGTCCAATGTCGTCGCAGGAACGCCCCATGCACGACGCAACCCTACGCCAAGCTGAACCGATCGTCAGGGGACGAGGTCCTGAAATTTTTTGCGGAAGGCGCCGGAATCGCGCTGCCGACCTGTCGGGCCGGTGTCATTTGACGCCGCGCCTCGGGCCGGTCATCTATCGGGAATGAACAGAGCTATTTCCCGCCGCGACACGCTGATCGGGCTCGGCGCCGTTTCCGTCACGGCGTCGACCCAGGGACGGGCCGCCGCGACCGGCGATGCAGGCGCGCTGCTCGACCGGCTGGCCTGGCAGCTGCTGGCGCTGGCGCCGGAGCGGGCGACCAGCCTGGGTGTCGACACAGGCGTGCATGCCGGGCTGCGGCGCAGGCTGGAGGATCGCTCGCCTGCGGGCGTGGCGGCGCGGCAGCGTTTCCTGGGCGAAGGGCTGCGCGATCTGGCGCGGGTGCCGCGAACCGGCCTGGATGCCGCGACCGCGACCAGCCTGGCGGTGGTCGAGACCGCCTTTCGCATCGCGCTGGACGGCATGGCCCTGCCCTATGGCGTGGCGACCATCGGCGACTGGCGCAACACGCCCTATGCCGTAATCCAGAATGTCGGGGCGTGGCTGGACGTGCCGCAGTTGCTCGACGGCGACCAGCCGGTCCGCGACAAGGCGGATGCGGAGGCCTATCTGGCCCGCCTCGCCGCCATGCCCGCCCAGCTGGACGGCGAGACGACGCGTATCCGCCAGGCGCGCCAGCAGGGCGTCGTGCCGCCCTCCTTCCTGCTCGACAAGACGATCGCGGGGATGGCCGGCACGATCGCGGAGGCGGCGAAGAGCGACGGCCCGCTGATCGGTCCGCTGGCACGCAAGGCGGCCGCCATCCCCGGCGACTGGACCGCGCAGGCGGCACGGATCGTCCGCGCCGCGATCGTGCCCGCGCTGGAGCGACAGCTCGCCGAATTGCGCGCGCAGCGGGCGGTGGCGACCGATGCGGCGGGGATGAACAGCCGCCCTCACGGCCCCGAATGGTATGCATGGGGCCTGCGTGCGGGCACGACGACACGGCGCAGCGCGACCGAGTTACACGCCATGGGCCGCGCACGGCTGGCCGATCTGCAGGCACAGATGGATGCGATCCTGCGCCAGGCGGGACTGACCCAGGGGAGCGTCGCCGAGCGTACCATGGCCTATCAGCGTCGTCCCGGCATCGGCTTTCCCGACGGCGATGCGGGACGGCGCGAGATCATCGCCTATATGCAGGGCCGGATCGACGCGATCCGCCCGCGCCTGCCCGAAGCGTTCCGGCGTCTGGCGCGGGGACATCTGGAAATCCGCCGCATGCCCCCGGCACAGGAACCGGGCGCACCGGCGGCCTATGGCGGGCCCGGCACGATCGACGGGCGCGAACCGGGCAAGGTCTGGGTCAATCTGGGCGACCCGTCGATCCACAACCGCGTCACCATTCCCGATCTGGTCTATCACGAGGGGATACCGGGCCATGTCTGGCAGGGCGAATATGCCCAGGAACTGCCGCTGATCCGCTCGATCCTGGCGTTCAACGCTTATTCGGAGGGGTGGGCTCTCTATGCCGAACAGCTCGCCGACGAGCTGGGCATGTACCGCGACGATCCCGCCGGGCGGCTGGGCTATCTGATGGGGCTGGCATGGCGCGCGGTGCGATTGATCGTCGATACCGGCATCCACGCGCTCGGCTGGTCGCGTGACAAGGCGCTGGCCGAGTTCATCGCCGCCACCGGCCTGCCGCGCAGCAATGCGGTGAGCGAGGTCGACCGCTATTGCGCATGGCCGGGCCAGGCCTGTGGCTATGAGGTCGGACGCGCCGAGATCGTCGCCCAGCGCGACCGGGCCAAGGCTGCGCTCGGTACTCGCTACGACCTGCGCGACTTCGATCAGGCGGTGGTGGACGGCGGCAATGTGCCCCTGGACGTGCTGGCCACCAATGTGACGCGATATATCAGGGGATAAGAGTGACTTGCCGGGATCATCTCATACGGCCATGATCGGGCCGCGAGGTGCGCGATGGCGGATACTATCCTGATCTTCTACGGTTCGTACCGGTCCGACCGGCAGGGCATCCGCCTGGCCGACTATCTGGTCCGCGCGTTCGGCGAACGGGGCGCGGAGGCCGAACTGATCGACGCCCAGGCGGTCGGCCTGCCGATGCTCGACCGGATGTACAAGGAATATCCCGTGGGCGAAGCGCCCGAGGCGATGGAGCGGCTGGCGACCAAAATCCGCAGCGCCGATGCGTTCGTCTTCGTGACCGGCGAATATAATTGGGGCCAACAGCCGGGCCTGAAGAACCTGACCGATCACTTCCTGGAGGAATGGTATTGGCGTCCGGCCGCCATCGCCAGCTATTCGGCGGGGCGGCTCGCGGGCGCCCATGCCAGCGTCGCATGGCACGGCACGCTGTCGGAAATGGGAATGGTCGTCGTGTCGAGCACGCTGGCGGTGGGCGGGATCGGCCATGCGCTGGACGGCCAGGGGCAGCCGACCGGCGAGGGCGGCACGGCGCTGACCAAGGCCTTTCCGCGCTTTGCCGACGATCTGCGCTGGTGGGCGGCGGCCGCGCGCGAACATCGGGCCCGCATCGCGCCACCCTATTGACCCGTCATACGCGCGACCGCCCGGCGGACCGGGGGGCAAGTGCGATGCATCGGCGGCCGCTACGGTTACCTTTGCCGTATCCGGGTGTTAAGTGGCCCTATGGAACAACACGCGCTTGTCTTCGCATTGATCGGTGTCCTGGGGATCGGTGCGCAATGGATTGCCTGGCGAACGGGATGGCCCGCCATCGCCCTGATGCTGGCGGCGGGGGTCATCGCCGGGCCGATCACCGGGCTGATCGTTCCCGAACATATCTTCGGCGAATTGCTGGAGCCGATGATCTCGGTCGCGGTCGCGCTGATCCTGTTCGAGGGCGGCCTCAGCCTCAATTTCCGCGAGCTGCGCAAGACCGAGGGCGCGGTGACCCGGCTGATGATGATCGGCATCCCGCTCGGCTGGGTGCTGGGGGCGCTGGCCTGCTATTATGTCGCGGGGCTGGTCTGGCCGGTGGCGATATTGTTCGCGGGCATCCTGGTCGTGACCGGCCCCACCGTCGTCATCCCCCTGCTTCGCCAAAGCAACATCGCGGCGCGGCCCCGCGCGATCCTGAAATGGGAAGCGATCGTCAACGATCCGTTCGGTGCGCTATGTGCGGTCATCACCTATGAATATCTCCGCCGCGTCGACCAGGGCGGAACCCTGATTTCGGTGGTCGTCGCGCTGCTCGGTGCGGCCGTGGTGTCCGGCCTGATCGGCTATGCGATGGCCCGCGCGATCGCCTGGGCCTTTCCGCGCGGCCATGTGCCCGAATATCTGAAGGCGCCGGTCCTGCTGGTCGCGGTCATCGGCACCTTCGTCCTGTCCAACCTGATCCAGCAGGAGACGGGCCTGCTGGCGGTCACGGTCATGGGCGTCGCGGTCGCCAATATGCGGCTGGACTCGCTGCGCGACATTCACCCGTTCAAGGAGAATGTCACCGTCCTGCTGATCTCCGGCGTGTTCGTCATCCTGTCGGCCTCGCTGAATTTCGAGGTGCTGCGGCTATTCGAATGGCGGTTCGCCGCCTTCCTGCTCGCACTGCTGTTCCTGGTGCGTCCGGCGACCGTGCTGATCGCGCTGGCCTTCAGCAAGATCCCCTGGAACGAGCGGCTGCTGGTGGCGTGGATCGCCCCGCGCGGTGTGGTCGCGGTGGCGGTGTCGGGGCTGTTCGCGCTGCGGCTCGACCAGCTCGGCTATGGCAATGGCAATATCCTCGTCACTTTGTCCTTTGCCGTCGTGGTCGCGACGATCATCGCCCATGGGTTCAGCATCCGCTTCGTCGCGCGCTGGCTGAAGGTCACGGGCGCGATGCAGAAAGGGCTGCTGATCGTCGGCAGCACGCCATGGAGCATCGCGCTGGCCCGCCAGATCCAGTCGCTGGGACTGCCGGTCAGCATCACGGATTCGAGCTGGCAGCGGCTGTCGGCCGCGCGGCAGGTCGGGATCGCGACCTATCATGGCGAACTGCTGGCGGAAGCGACGGAGGAACGGCTGGACCTCAGCCAGTTCCAGGTGCTGGTCGCCACCACCGAGAACGAGGCCTATAATGCGCTGGTCTGCAGCGAGTTCGCCCATCATATCGGCCGGGATTCGGTCTATCAGCTGGGTGGCAGCGGCGACGATCATGACCATCGCAGCCTGCCGGGTGCCTTGCGCGGGCGGGCCATGTTCACCGCCGGGCACGGGGTCGAGGACATTCTGCGGCGCGAGGCGGCGGGCTGGACCTTCCGCAGCACCCGGATCAGCGAGCAGTTCAACTTCGACCATGCCCGCTCGGCGCTGCCCGACGAGGCGGACATGCTGTTCGTCCTGCGCAAGGACGGCCGCATCCGCTTCTTCACCCATGCCGCGCGGCCCATGCCGCAAAAGGGCGACATCGTCGTGTCCTATGGACCCTCGCGCCACGCGGATCCGGAGGCTAGACTGCAATTCCAGAATGGAGAGGCTGTCGCATGACGACCAAGAGGCTGAACGAACGGGCCGCGCAATCGCTCGCGGCGATGACCCTCGCGCTGGGCATCGCCGCCTGTCAGCCAGCGGGCCCGGCGCCCGCGAACGACACGACGCAGGCCGAGCCCGTCGCCAATACGGCATCGCCCGACAATAGCGCGATGGCGAACGAGCAGGTGGAGACCAAATCGATCATCCGCCCGGATATCGAACCCGCCCCCACCCCGTCGCCGACGCCCGAGCCGATCGACCTGACCATCGCCTTCCCCGCCAAGGGCGCCAAGCCCGATGACAAGGGGCTTGCGCAGATAGACGCATTGATCGCCGAACCCGTCTTCGGCATGGGCGGTGCGATCACGATCTGGGGCCATAGCGATTCCCACGGCTCCGATGCGTCCAACCTGATCGCCTCGCGCCGCCGGGCCGAGGCGGTGCGGGACTATCTGGTCGAAAAGGGCACTGCCGCCGACCGGATCACCGTCATCGCCATGGGCGAGGCCAACCCCGTCGCGCCCAACCGCAAGCCCGACGGGTCGGACGATCCCGAAGGACGCGACAAGAACCGCCGCGTCGAGATCAAGGTGGACCTGCCCCCGAAACCCGCCGGGCCGATACCGGCCACGCCGTCCTGAACGACGCCACCGCCAGCAGGCGGGGGCCATCTCCGCTCCGTCCCTCGGCGGGCGGGGCGGGCGGTCAGCGCTGGGGCTGGCCCAGATATTTGCCGAACCATGCCAGTTGCCGGTTCATCACATCGCCCGCCTGGGTCGGCACGCAATGTCCGGCGTCGGGATAGATGACGAGGCTGGTCGGCACGTCCTGGCTTTTCAGCGCATTCCACCATTCGACCGACTGGGTCGGCGGCACCTCGATATCGCGCTCGCCGACATAGATGAAGGTCGGGGTGCGGGCGGTCTTGACGTGATAGACCGCCGAGACGTCCTCATAGGCCTTGTAGTCGTCATAGACCGACTTGCCGAAATAGGGGATCATCCAGGTGTTGATGCCGTTGGTGCCGTAATAGCTCACCCAGTCGGACAGCCCCGCGCCCGCCACGATCGCCTTGAAGCGATTGGTCTGGGTATTCGCCCACATCGCCATGAAGCCGCCATAGGAACAGCCGGTCAGGCCCAGCCGCGCATCGTCGACCGGGGCCAGCTTCTCGACCGCATCGATCCCCGCCAGGATGTCGCGCAGGTCGCCGCCGCCAAAGTCGCGCTTGTTGGCGGCGGTGAAGGCCTCGCCCTGACCATAGGAGCCTCGCGGATTGGGGAGGAACCGGTAATAGCCCGCATCCTCGAACGCGCTGGCCAACCCCTTCTCGATGAAGCGCGGCGTGCTGGCCGCCGCCGGACCGCCATGGACCTGCACGATCATCGGGGCCTTCACGCCGGGCCGCGCGGACAGCGGCGACAACAGCCAGCCCTGAACGGTGAAGCCCTCGTTCGTCCAGGTCACGCTGCGCGCCTGGACGGCAGGCTGCGCGGCGTCATTGTCATGGGTGATCTGGCGCAAGGCGGTGGCAGGCCCCGCATAGATGGCGGGCGCATGGGTGAAGTCCTCGACGACGCTGGCGGCCATCTCGCCCTTCGCATCCCAGGCGATCCGGCCGTCCCCGGCGGAAAGGCCCACCGGCCGGGCGAATAGCGGGCGCGGGGCGCGACCAGGCTCGATGGCGACGGCCCCCATCTGGTCGTTGCGCAGCGTCGCGGCGCGCAGCCCGCCCTTGGTCCAGGCCAGCGAGGTGAAGGTGATCGGCTGCCCCTTGGTCTGGTCGGTCGGCGTGCCCCCGGCCAGCGGCACCGTCCAGACATCCCCGCCGATCGAGCCGAAATCGCTCATCAGCCCGCCGATATAGGCGACCGTCTTCCCATCGGGCGAGACGCGCGGCATGTTGATCTGGGTCGACGGCTTGGCGATCGCGGTGACCGCGCCGGTGGTGGCATCCACCCGGTCGAGCGTCGCCACCCACCAGTTCGCATCGCCATTGCCGAGCGCCGAGGTCACGACCAGCGCACTCCCGTCAGGCGTCCAGTCATATTCGTAGATATAGCGGCCCTGCGGCGACAGCGGCATCGCCTTGGTCGTCCCCTCTCCTACCGGCACGATGGCCAGACGCTGTTCGTCATTGGCGACGCCGATCTCGCCGACCTGCCTTGCCCCGGCCTGGGTCGCACCGACATCCTTGGTCGCGCCCAGCGTGATCAGCATCGCCACGCGCTTGCCATCGGGCGAGAAGCGTGGGGTCGAAGCCAGCCCCTCGACGGTCGCGACCGGGCGTACCCCGTCACCGCGCGCGATCATCAGGGTCACGACGCCCCGCTCCCGGTCGCGCGCCAGAAAGGCCACGCCGTCCCCCTTGGGCGTGAAGGTCAGCCCCGAATAGCTGCACGTCGCACAGGGATCGATCCGGCGCACCACCCGCCCGTCCCCGGCATTGCGCAGCACGACGGCCGGATGCGTGCCGCCATCCAGCTCGATCGTGGCCACCTCACCACCCGACGGCGCGAGGGTCAGGCCGCCATAGCGATGGACGGCCGCCTGCACCGGAAAAGCGAGAGACGACGCAAGGAGCAGGGTAACGGGAAGACGCATGAAACATCCTTCGAACGAGGCAAGGCGGCAGGGTCTGCGACCGTCGTTTAAGCCACATCCCGGCGCACGGATAGCCTGTGCTCGCCGGTGGAAGGATCAGACCCGGCGGCGCGGCGACCGGCTTCGCCATGCGGCATGCGCGGCAAGCGAGAGGGCGACGATCCCGACCGGCCGCCCCCGGCGCAGCAGGGCGAAACCGATCGTGGCCATGGTCCCGTTCCCCGCCCAGGCCAGCAGGGTCGCGGTCGGGGTGCTGGCCAAGGGTTCCTGCTTCGGATCGGGCTTTGTCGGCGTCACCGGGCCATCGGTTGCGGTGTTCGCCTCGGCCCCCTCGCCTTCCACCTGCCGTTCCAACTCTGCGTTCAGCTCCGCCCCCATCAGGAACACATAGGCGGTCAGCCAAAGCCAGGTGAGCGTGACGATGACGGCGCTCAGCGAGCCATAGGTCGCGCCATAATTGCCGAAGTTGGACACATAAAATCCGAACCCCGCCGTTCCGGCCAGCCACAACAGGGTCGCGCCCACCGACCCCGGCGACAGCCATATCCAGTGCGGATGGCGATGATCGGGGCCGAACCGGAACAGGATCGCCGCCGCGGTGACGACCAGCAAGGCCAGCAGCACATAGCCCCCCAGCCGGATGAGCAGCAGGATCGGGGTCGGCGCGTCGGGGATCAGTCCGCTGAGAAAGGCGAGCAGCATCGTCGTGCCGATCGCGACGAAGATCAACGCGACGCCCCCGGCCACGATCGCAAATTGCAACAGGTTCAGCCGTACGAAGCCGCGCGTCTCTTGGGTATCATAGGCCACGTTCAGGCCGGTGACGATCGCCGACGACCCCTTGGTCGCGCCGTACCAGGCCAGCAACAGGGCGACGACCAGGCCTAGGCCCTGCTTGTTCTTCGAGCTTTCGACCACCGTCAGCAGCTGGTCGGTGATGATCGAGGCGGCATCGCGCGGCAGCGAAGCGAACAGCCCCTCGACATTCTGCCGAACCGTATCCGCATCGGCGAACAGGCCATAGCTCAGGACCACCGCGCCCAGCGTCGGCACGATCGCGGCAAAGACGTAGAAGGCGATTCCGGCCGCGATGATCCCGATATTGTCGGTGCCCATCTCCGCCCAGGTGCGCCGGAGAATGGCGAGCCAGCCGCGAGGCGGCACCTGCAACGGCGTCCGGGCACCCTCGCCTGCACGATTGTCCGCCGCGGTCATGCCGCCGCCTCCCGCTCGGCCCCCGCATGGTCGAGACAGGCCTCGACCATCGCGCCCAGCGTGCCGACATAGATGTCCGCGCCCAGCGTCCGCTGGATCTCGCGGTCGGTCAGCGCCGCCTCTCCCTCCGGCCACAGCCCGACGAGGATCGGGACGGGCCCGACGCGCGAGCGGATACGGCGGACCAGATAGCGCAGATGCGATGGCGAGCCGCCAATCTCCAGGTAGGAGATGCACACCATGCGGGCGCCCGACGCATCGAGCCGGTCGATATTGGCGCGCGAGCCCGCCTCGTGCGGCACCCGGTTCGCACCGAAGCCCCGCTTCGTCAGCAATTGCTGAAGCATCGCGGTGACGGCATCGTCCAGCACGCCGCGCCCCGCGATGCACAATACGCTGCCACCCCGCTCCCAGCCGGACGGCGCCGAAGGAAGCGAAGCGGGCGCCGTTTCGTCGAAGCCCGAACCGTCGTCGGGCAGCGGCCGCAACAACCCGCCGCGCGGTTCCAGCGGGCTTGCGGTATCATCCTGATGGTCCAACTCGCCGACGAGGACGAGCATCGAGTCCACGACCCGCGTCGCGCGGTCGCGGGTGATCGCACCACGCTCGACATCCGCCGCCGCCAGCTTCAGCGCGGCCAGCGCCACTTCGTCATAATAAGCGGTCAGCGACCGGTCGGCGAGCTGGCTTTCGGCCTGTTCCAGCGCCTCGTCGGGGTCTTCGGCGAGCATCCGCTGATAGAAGCTTTCGACCGGGGTCAGCGCGGGGCGATCGCCGAGCAGCACGTCGAGGAATTCCAGGCTCGGGATATGCCGCCCGAGGACCACGAGCAGCAAGGTCAGCGGCATCGACAGGACCAGTCCGACCGGCCCCCATATCCAGGTCCAGAACACCGCCGCCAGCACCACCGACAGCGGCGAAAGCCCGGTCGAATGGCCATAGAGAAGCGGCTCGACCACATAGCCGATTACCGGCTCCAAGACGATGAACAGTCCCGCGACCATCAACATGGTCGACCAGCCGGGATCGATCCCGGCCGCGACCACCAGCGGCAGGGCCGCCCCCAGCAGCGCACCGATATAGGGGACGAAGCGGAGCACCCCCGCCAATATGCCCCATAAAGCGGGCACCGGCAGGCCGATCAGCCACAGGCCGATCCCGACCGTCAGGCCGAAACTGGCATTCACCGCCAGTTGCGACAGGAAATAGCGGCTCAGGCGTCGCCCGGCATCGTCCATCGCGGCGGTCGTGCGATGCAGGTCGGACGATCCGAACAGCCGGATCAGCCGGTCGCGCAGATCCTCCTTCTGCATCAGGATGAAGATCGCCACGACGAGCACGATCACGAACGTCTCGAACGGGGCGAGGACCGGCTCCAGATAGCCACCGACCTGTTGCAGGACCGGTGCCTTCTGCTCGACGACGCGGACGTTCAGCGGGTGGGTTCGGGTGCCGCGTACCAGCCGGGGATCGGCGCCCACCGCCGGGGCCGGGCTGTTGGCGCCGAGGAACGGCAGGGACCTGGTGAGGAAACCCGTCGCATTCTCCATCTTGGACTGGATGCTGGTGACATAGCGCGGCGCCTCGTCCGACAGCGAAGCCGCCTGGACGCCGACCAGGGTCCCGATACCGCCGAGCACGCCCAGCGCGCTCAGCACCGCGACGAACACGGCAAGGCCCTTTGGTATCCGCAACCGCCGCAGCAGCAGGACGATCGGTGACAGGACGAACGACAGAAGGACGGCCAGCGTGATCGGAATCAGCACGTCCTTGGCGAGGAACAGCCCCGCCACCACGACGACGGCCACCGCCAGGCCGAGCAATCCGTCGCGGCTGGGCACCTTGGCGGCGGTCACGCTGGCGGCCGACGCCTGCTGCCCCGATCGATCGTTCATCTGTTTTCCCTTCGGAAAACGCAAACTCCCGCTGATCGACTTTGGTCCACGCATTCTTGCGCGGACGTTCGGGCCCGGTTTCGTCGCCGACGAACCGGCCCCAAAACGAAAGCGCACCGGCCGGACATAAAGTCCGTCCGGTGCGCAAGGGTCAGGCGTACTGGCTTAGAAGTTGAAGTTCGCGCCAGCGCTGAAGTTGCGGCCGACCAGGCCCGCATAATGCCAGCTGCTCAGATAGTTCGGATTGCTGGTGTACGCGGCCGCCGCCAGCGGAGCGCGGGCGTTGGTCAGGTTCTGGATGTTGAAGAAGAAGCGGAACTGATCGTTCACCCGCACGCCCAGGTTCAGGTCGGTGTAGATGAACGGGCGGATATAGCACTGGTTGTTCACGTCGCTGCCCTGCACGATGGGCGCCATCGTGTTCTTGCACGACAGGTCGATCACGCCGTTGACCGGGGTGATCTGATCGGCCGCGACCTGCTTGATCCGACCCACATAATAGGTCGTCGCGGTGATCGAGAAGTTGTTCACCTCCAGCGAGTTCTGCCAGTTGCCACGGATGCGCGGCGTACCGCCACCCGACGAGAGCTGGTAAGGCCCAAGCGTACCGGCATATTTCTGCACCACGCCCGCCGGGGTCACCAGATCGAGGCGAAGCACGCGGGTGACGTCGAGGCGGCTGATCAGGCGCGCGCCATTGGCGAGCTCGAAAGCGGCATTGGCCTGCACGTCGATGCCCGAGCTGATCTGATAGTTGGCGTTGACGTAAGGCACGTTGAACACCAGCAGACGGGGCAGCGCGTTCGGATTGTTGGGATCCGGCGCATCGATGACGTTGCACTGATAGCCCGGACCCACCGCCGCCAGCGCGGCGCATCCGGCGGTCGCGTTGGTCTGTCCGTAATAGGCCGCAATCGCCTGGGCGCGGAGCGGTCCGCTGACGATCAGGTTCGACTTCTTGATGTTGTAATAGTCGACGGTCAGGTTGAACCAGTTCACCGGCTTGAAGATCGTGCCGACGGTGAAGCTGCGCGACACTTCGGGCAGGATATTGGCATTGCCGGTCGAGCCGCTGCCGATGCTGTAGGTGCTCGTATAGGCGCTGTTGCCCGGATGCGCGGCGATGAAGCTGGCGGGCGGCGTGAAGGACGAGAAGCCCGAATAGCTGCTGGCCGGGTTGTTTTCCGCGAAGGTCGGTGCGCGGAAGCCCTGCGAATAGGTCGCGCGCAGCGAGAACTGCTCGACCGGAGTGAACTTGGCGCCCACCTTCGGCGAGAAGTGGCTATAGCCCTGCGAATAATGGTCGTAACGGCCCGAGACGTTCAGGTCGAAGTTCCGCAGGAACGGCGCATCGATCTCGAAGAACCCGGCGGTCACGGTCTGACGGCCCTGTGCCGACGACGTGTTCAGCGAATAATAGCTGAGGTCGGCATTCTGGTTGCGGTTCATCAGCGTCTCGCGACGGATCTGGAAACCCGCGCCGACATTGAGCTCGCCGCCCGGCAGTTCCATCAGCGACTTGAGCAGCGAACCACCGATTGTCGCCACCGTCGAATAGGACGGCGTCGTGCGATCCGGCGAGATCTGGTTGCGCACCGCCGCCGTGTTCTGTTCCGGATTGACGAAGTTGTACGACCCCGTGTTGATCGCGTTCAGCAGGCCCTGGATGTTGATGAAGCCGCGCTGCGTCACGCTGAAATTGTCACGCGCATAGACGCCGTTCAGACGGAACTTGAACCCGCCGCCCAGATCGCCCGAGATACCGCCGGTCGCACGGAAAACGTCGACATAGCGATGGCTGTTGGCGGGGATGTCGCCGAACAGATAATAGATGCGCGCCGCGCTCTGCGTAGGATCGGCACCGGCAACCGCATAGGGGTTGTTCGGGTTCAGACGGCGATCGGCCGCCGTGGCGCAGTTCACGCCCGCCGAGCAGACATACATCGGCAGGACGATGCCGGGGCTGCTGGACGCCAGCGCCGCCGAACCGCCGAAGGGCTGGGTCTGGCGGATGCCCGACGGGGTGCCGCGAATATCGACTTCGGAATGCGAGTAGCTGGCGCTCGCGAATGCTTCCCAACCTTCGGCCAGGCGTACGTTCAGGCGGGCCGTGGTCGAGTAACGCTCCTGGCGCGGCTGGATGATCGAATATTCGTCGGGCAGGTTGTGCTTGCAACCGGTGCCCTGCGCCGAACCGGACGAGACCGTAAAGCTGCCGAAGGGGCAAGCGCTGGGATTGATCAGCAGCTGATACTGGTTGGTCAGCGGCGCACCGACCTGACCGGCGAGCGGATTGTTGAGATCGGTCTGCCGAACGCGGGTGACGACCGCCTGCGGATTGGGCTGGACCAGCGAGTCATCGTTGCGGTTACGATCGAGCAGGCCACTGGGGGTCAGATCGAGCGTGTTGAACGGGTAACCGCGCGAGTGATTGGTGATATACCCGTCATAGGTATATTCGCCGTTCACATAGAAGTTGAAGCCCTGTTCGCGATAGTCGCCGAACCCGGCGGTCAGCGTCGCGCGATAGTGCGAGCCATCGGCCTTTTCGGTGGTGCCGCCCTGGACCGAGCCCTGAATGCCCTGGACATTCTTCTTGCTGATCAGGTTGACCACGCCGCCGATCGCGTCCGCGCCATAGGTCGAGGATGCGCCGTCCTTCAGCACTTCGATGCGGTCGATGGTGCTGAACGGGATCGAGTTCAGGTCGACATAGGCGTTATGGCCATCGTCGTTGAGCGGGAAGTTCGCCGAGCGGAGGCCGTCGATCAGCACCACGGTCGACGAGACGCCCAGACCGCGCAGCGACACCGCCGCACCACCCGCCGAGAAGCCGTTGCGGAAGCCAGTCGAGATCGAGCCCGCGCTGTCCGCCGAGACCGAGCGGATCGCGTCCTGGGCGGTGGTGATGTTCGCGCGCTGGAGCGTCGCGGAGGTCAGGACGGTGACCGGCGAGATCGAGCTGGCGTTGGAATCGCGGAACAGCGTGCCGGTGACGACGACCGTGCCGCTCTGCGGTGCCTCGCGCTTTGCCACGGGCGCGGCGGGGCGCTGCTGGATATTCGCATCCTGTGCGACCGGGGTCTGCGGCGCTTCGGCCTGCTCGGCGGTATCGGTCGCCTGTGGCGCCACCGCTTCCTGCGCATAAGCCGGAGCAGCGATCGCGGTCAGCAGAGCCACCGTCGAAATCCCAAACCGCAGGGTACACAATGCGGAATTCATCAAAGTCACCAAGCCCTTCCCTGTTCACGCAGCGGCGACTTTTGTCGCCAGTTTGATACTCGCCATGATCTGGCACTGCGGTGCGGGAGCGCTTACGGCACGCAAAGTTACCGGCTCGTTAAAAATGATGGACCTGTAGTTACGGAATGCAACAAGTTGAAATCATGGCACTCGACGGGAAGCACCATAGAAATATCTGATTAACGATACATGCAATGTTTCCAAACATGTCACGGCATCGGGACAGGCGTCTGATCGACATGCCGAACTGCCATCGACCCGACGACATAGCCTTCCCGCGCGCGATCACCTCTGGGGATTATCCATTGTTCGTCAGAGTGTTGCACAGGACGTCCATATCGGTCGCGGCCTGTCCCGATCACGGCGCCCCCGACCTATCGCGGTTCGAGCATCTCCGCGATCTTGTTGCCCAGCTCGGTCATCACGAACGGCTTGGTGACCACCTCCATGCCGGGCGCCAGATGGCCGTTCCCGACCGCGGCATTTTCCGCAAAGCCCGTCACGAACAGGATCTTGAGGTCCGGGCGCCCTTCGCGGGCCGCATCGGCCACCTGGCGGCCGTTCATCCCGCCGGGCAGGCCGACATCGGTAATCAACAGATCGATGTCGATGTCCGACTGGAGGATCCGCAAGCCGGATGGCCCGTCGTCCGCTTCGATCGCGGTATAGCCCGCGTCCTGCAGAACCTCGACGATCAGCATCCTGACCGTCTCTTCGTCATCGATCACCAGCACCGTCCGCCCGGCGCCATCGTCCGGGATCGCTTCGTCGGGCTCGTCCTCCTGACCGACCTCACCCATGAAGCGCGGGAGGTAGAGGCACATGGTCGTCCCATGCCCTTCCTCGGTATAGACCCGGACCTGCCCGCCCGACTGGCGCACGAAGCCATGGATCATCGACAGGCCCAGACCCGTGCCCTGCCCGATCGGCTTGGTGGTGAAGAACGGATCGAAGATGCGGTCGACAATGTCCTTGGGGATGCCGGTGCCGCTGTCGGTGACGCAGATCGACAGATATTGCCCCGGCGCAAGGTCGCGTTCGCGCGCGCCGCGATCGTCCAGCCACTTGTTGGCCGTCTCGATCGTCAGCCGCCCGCCGCCGGGCATCGCATCCCGCGCGTTGATCGCCAGATTGAGCAGCGCGCTTTCGAGCTGCGCGGCATCGACCTTCGCGACCCATAGCCCGCCGGCACCGACCACTTCGACCTTGATCGACGGACCGACCGTGCGGCGGATCAGATCCTCCATGCCGAAGACCAGCCGGTTGACGTCGATCGGCTTGGGGTCGAGCGTCTGGCGGCGCGAAAAGGCCAGGAGCCGCTGGGTCAGCGCCGCCGCCCGCTGTGCCGAGGTCTGGGCGCCGTTGATGAACCGGTCGATCCCGTCGGTCCGCCCCGCCGAAAGCCTGCGCTCGATCACCTCCAGGCTGCCGCTGATCCCGGCCAGCAGGTTGTTGAAGTCGTGCGCGATGCCGCCGGTCAGCTGGCCGACCGCCTCCATCTTCTGCGCCTGACGGAGCTGTTCCTCGGCCTGGGCCAGACGCGCCTGGTCGCGCAGCCGGGCGGAGACATCCACCGCATATTGGAACGCACCGACGAAAGCGCCGTCGCGGTCGTGCAAGGCGTTGAAGCGCAATTCATAATATGGGCGCGTCCGATCGGGATCGCCGAATGCCTCGACAACCATGAACTCCTCGCCGTCCAGCGCGCGCTGCCAGATGCCGAGCACCGCCTCGCGATGCGCCGGAACACGCTCCATCAGGTCGGGAAGCGCGTCGCCCACATGCGGGCAGACGCCATAGATGCGCTCGAACTCGACTACATAGGCCGAATTCAACGCCAGGAATCGGAAGTCCGGCGACACCACGGCGATCAGTGCGTCGGTATTCTCGATGACATCGGCCCAGAGCTTGCGCTCCGCGACGGCCTCTTCCACCCGACGCTCCAGCGTGTCGTTCATTTCGCGCAGCTGTAGTTCGGCGCGGCGACGGGCGCTGATGTCGTTGAACAGGATGGCGACGCGGCGCGCCTCGGGCGTCCCGACCCGCAGGGCATAGACGTCGAACCATCGACCCATCACGTCGGAGCCGTTCTCGAAACGGATCGCCTCGCCGGTCCGCGCGACATGGCCATAGCGGTCGAACCAGAATTGTTCGAGGCCCGGCACCAGCTCGCGAGCGGTGCGACCGACCGCGTCGACCAGCCCCGTCTGCCGCTCAAAGGCCGGATTGGCCTCGACGAAGCGATAGTCCAGCGCGCGATCGCCGTCGAAATCGACCTCTACGATGCAGAAGCCCGCATCGATCGCCTCGAACAGCGTCCGGTAGCGTTCCTCGCTGATACGCAGCGCATTCTCGGCCTCACGACGCTCATGAATGTCGATGACCGAGCCGATATAGCCCAGGAACAGACCATCGGTGCCGAAGCGCGGCGATGCGGCGTCGATCGCCCAGCGATAGGTCCCGTCACGATGACGCAGACGGTATTCCAGCCGGAAGGCTTCCTGCCTGGCATTGGCGGCCAGGAAGACATTGGTCGACCAGTCGCGATCGTCGGGATGCACCGCCTCCAGCCAGCCGAAATCCTCGGCCACCCGGTCGTCCTGGCCGGTAAAGGCGTACCATGCACGGTTCAGATAGGTGCAGCGTCCTTCAAGGTCGGTCACCCACATCATCACCGGGGCGTGATCCGCCATGTTGCGGAACCGCTCCTCCGACTCGCGCAGCGCCGCGTCCCTGGCGCGCTCGGCGGTGATGTCGCGTGCCTCGATCACCGTGCCGATGGGCTGGCCGTCATCGCCGAGCAGCGGGCTGGCGGTGAAGGCGACCGGATAGAAGCTGCCGTCCGGGCGGACGAACACTTCCTCGCCGCTCATCTGCGCGCGTTCCGGGAAGGCCCGGTCGATCGGACACTCCTCGAGCGGATAATGCGATCCGTCGGGATGGGTGTGATGGACGACGTCGTGGAGCGGGCGCCCCTGCATCTCGGCGAGCGCATAGCCGGTCAGGCCCTCGGCCGCCGCATTGGCATAGACGCACTGCTGATGGTCATCCATCAGGAACACCGCCATGCGGGTATTGTCGAGCACCGCGTTCAGCCGCCGTTCGCTCTCGCGGTGCGCATGGTCGGCCGCGCGCCGCCTGAGGATCTCGGCCTCCAGCCGCTCCGCCCGTTCGTCGCGAAGCGTGATCTCGCGACGCAGCTCCAGCTGGGTCATGACCTGCCGCGCCAGGACTTCGAGCGTGAGGCGCTGACGCTCGGTGATGCCTTCTGGCCTGGGCTTGGTATCGAGCACGCACACCGTGCCGATCGGTAGCCCGTCCGGGGTTTCCAGCAGGGCCCCGGCATAGAAACGCAGGCCCGGCCTTCCCACCACCAGCGGGTTGCAGGCGAACCGTTCGTCCGTCGTGGTATCCGGTACGACGAAGATGCCCGGTTGCAGGATCGCATGGGCGCACAGCGACACTTCGAGCGGGAGTTCGTCGGCGCCGATGCCGACCTCCGCCTTGAACCACTGACGATCCGCCGCGATCAGATTGACGACCGCGATCGGCGCATCGAAGATATCGGCGGCGAGCCGAACGATATCGTCAAACTCCACCTCGCGCGCCGTATCCAATATCGCATAGCGGTGCAGCGCCGCGACACGGGCTTCCTCGCTCCAGGGCGGCGCGACCTTGGGGCCCGTCATGCGGCACTCGGCGCGTCGGTGTTAACGGCGGGGCGGCTGGTGTCGGATCGCGGGCGCGACCAGAGCGCCGAAGGGACCATAGGCGTCCCCCGCATGGCACCGCCAGCGTTGAACCATCGACCACATCCACTTCCATGCCGCATAGGAGAACCTAACGCTCAAATATCGGCCCCGCTCAATCGAAATCTGACCGCTGCGCTTTTTTTCTTCACCAGGCGGTCGGCGGCAGGGTGGGACGCTCCCCTTCCGATGCCGCCGAGGGCCGCCGCCAATCCCGGTAGCCGATCACCGCCAGCCCGATCATCACGGCGTAAAGGCCCGCAGTGG
Organism: Sphingomonas sp. SORGH_AS_0870; assembly: GCF_031453175.1. Taxonomy (NCBI): domain Bacteria; kingdom Pseudomonadati; phylum Pseudomonadota; class Alphaproteobacteria; order Sphingomonadales; family Sphingomonadaceae; genus Sphingomonas; species Sphingomonas sp. SORGH_AS_0870. The sequence goes on along the minus strand of NZ_JAVIYW010000002.1, from coordinate 2,350,476 downwards.
GCAGCAATCCCTTGTAGAGAAACATTCCCACATAGACGACATCGACCACGATCCAGAGCAGCCAATTCTCCCGGTGACGCCGCGCCGTCCAATATTGGGCGACCAGGCTGAAGGCGCTGAGCGTGGCGTCCATCCAGGGCAGCGCCGCATCGGTATGTCGGCTGGTGAACCAGCCGATCGCCACCGCGCCGAACGCGCCCAGCGCCAGCCCCGCCAGCGCCTTGGGACGCGACAGCGGCATCACCACGACCGCGCCCGTATCGCGGCGCTCGCGGCTCCAGACGATCCAACCATAGAGGATGCCCACGCCGAACACCGCCTGCAACGCCATGTCGGCATAGAGCCGCACGTCGAGGAACAGCTTGAAATACAGCGCGCAGGCAAGGAGGTTGAGCGGCCAGCAGAACAGGCTTCGCCGCGCGGTCAGCCAGATCGCCAGGAAACTGATCGCCACCGCCGCCATCTCGAGCGTCGACATCACAATTTCCGCCTCGCCCGAAGCTCCGCAAGGAAATCGCGCCCCGCCGCCGATCCGAACCAGTCCGCATGACCCAGCAGATACCCCTCCCAGGCCAGCATGCCGGCGTCCCGGTCGCCCACGACCCCGGCGAAATAATCGATCTCCGACAGGGCGAACTCGACATGGACCAGCGGCAACATTGCGATGATGCTTTCCATCATGGCGGGGTCGATGGGGGAGATCGCCTCATAGCCCGCGATCAGTGATAATGCCGATGCGGGGTCGGCGATGGCGTCATCGTGCCCCTCCCCCAGGTCCAGCCACGCAAAGGCGGTCCGTTCGATCGCGATCGCCAGATCATGCGCGGCACAGCTGCGATCGGCCAGCCCGAAGTCGAACACGGTCCGGACCGTCTCGTCCGCCGCCCATAACAGGTTGGAGGGGTGCCAGTCATTATGGGTCCACAGGGGCGGCTGACCTGCGATATGCCGGGCCAGCCCCTCGCCCCATGCGGCGAATAGCGACGACAGGCGGCGGCGCCAGGCATGCCCGGCGAGAAACGCGGCCAGGGCCGGACGCGCGGCGACATAGGCTTCGGCCGCCGCCATCGGATCGGTCGCAGACAGGATGCCGAAGCTGGCGACCAGGGGCTGGACAGCACGCGGCGGCGCACCATAGCCGAGCGACGCGAGGTGCAGCCGCGCCAGCGAAACCCCGGCGGCATGGGCATGCGCGAGCGACCGGAACGGCGTCCAGGACAGCCGGTCGCGATACAGATCATCGCCCGGCGCCTGGCGATGGACCTCATAGGTCGCCTCGCCCAGCGCGACCGCGCTTTCCCCCTCCCCCGTGCGCCATATCTCGGGCACCGGCGCGCCCGCAGCGGCGAGATGCGCGATGAAGCGATGCTCCTCCGCCAGTCCGGCGGCCGTACGCACCCGGCGATCATGCCGCTTGACGAGCAGCATGCCCTCCGTCGTGTCGATCAGCGTCGCGGCGGAAAAGGGACGCGGCGAGTGCCAGCGCAGCGCCTCGATCCGGGCCGCCTGCGGATAATGCGCCAGCACGGCCGCCGCTTCCTCGGGCGTGATCGCGGGCCAGGTGGGGGCTTCCATCGCCAGCCCCATGCCATGGACGCGGTGACCGGCGCCCGCCTCGTCCGGGATAGCCATGCTCAGAACCCGCGCGAAATCGTCGCGACGACCGCCGATCCGCCGCCGATATAATAGGACGGCGCATTGCCCTTGATGATCGTGCCGCCGCGGCCGACGACATCGCGCGCGTTGGTCGTGACGGACTGAACCCCCGCCAGGACATGCGGATCGGTGACGTTGATCGCATTGACCCGCAGGTCGGTCCGCTTGCCGTCGAGCCAATCGGCCAGATGGACGCCGATCGCCAGGTCGAGCGTGGCATATCCCCGGATGCTCTCGTCGTTCATGAACGTCGCATATTGGCGGCCGACATATTTGCCCGCGATGCTGCCAAACAGATGCCCATCGTCATAGGTGCCACCGGCGCCGAACTGGAGCGTCGGGCTGGATACCGCCCGCTTGCCCCGCGTCGGCAGATAGTCTCCGCCGACCGGCAGATCGTCATCGACCCGCGCGCGCAGATATTCGCCCGAAACATAGACGCTGACGCCTCTCGCGGGCCGATAATCGATCTCGGCATCGACGCCATAGGACGTCTGTCCGCCCGCGTTCAGCGTCGAATTGACCAGCGCCCCGCCATTGTCGACCACGGTCGCCAGCTGGCGGTTGCGGAACTTGTAGTGGAAGCCGGTCACCGAGGCGGAAAGGCTGGGCCCGATATAGCGATAGCCAAGTTCCTGCGACACCGAATATTCGTTCTTCAACGCGTCCGTCCCGCGTGTCGAGACCACGCCGCCATCATAGCTGTCGTACAGCGTGAATTCGTTGGGCGTCCGGAAATTGGTCGTGACGTTGACAAAGGCCTGCTGGCGATCGTCGAGATCATAATGGACGGCGGCGCGCGGCAGGGCGGCGAAGCTGTCGCTGCGCACGCGGGTCTGCGGTCCAGGCAGGTAATTGCGGCCGTTGCGGAGCAGGTTGACGCCCTTGAAGCCGATATCGACCGTCAGCCTGGGGCTCAGCGCGATGCTGTCGGCCACGAAGACGCTCTTCGTTACGGTCACGGTGCGCTGGTCCTCATAGGCGAGCAGGCGGCCATCGGCGGTGCGGATCGCCTTGCTGCGATAGCCCCAGCGGTCGGCCGGGCGTCCGTCGGTGCCGACGGCGGTATAGGTCTGGGTCACACGGTCGGTGCCATAGTCGAACCACAGCCCCGCAGTCAGCCGGTGGATGCCCGCGCGCAGCGTCAGGCTGGCGACCTGGCCGGCCCGCATCTGATCGCCGGTATAATTGCCCAGCACCGTCGCGACCCCATTCACCGCGCCGGGCAGCGCGATCGGCTGCGCCAGTTCTTCGTTGCCCAGGAAATTGCCGGTGGTCGCAAGCTGGGTGCCATAGGGCGAATTGCCATAGCCGAACTGGAGATAGGTCGTGGCGTCCAGCGTCAGCCGGTCGCCCAGGACCAGATGCACGGGGGCCGAGGCATAGAGGTTGCGGAAGGGCGCGCGGTACAGTTCCCAGTAACGGGTTTCCCCCGACACATACTCGGCATCATAATTGAACCCGCGTCCCCGCGCGCGCCAATCGGCCAGGGTGGGGCTGGCATAGCTGGAGGAATTGGCGTCGTTGTACGACAGGGCGAGGCTGGCACGGTTGCCGTTTCCCCATTCGCCCAGCAGCTTGGCATCGACATGCTGGCGCAGATCATAGCCCGCGCCGCGCCAATTGTCCGCACGGGTGTTGGAATAGGACAGGAACGCCTTCAGCCCGGTATTTCCGATCGTCCCCGTATCGACCCGGACAAAGGCCCGGTACATGTTGTACGACCCCAGCGACAGATCGGCCAGCATTCCGCGCGCCGCCTTGGGATCGTCGAGCGACAGCGACAACAGACCGCCAGCGCCGCCGACGGTCGGCGAGGCGAGATCGACCGCCCCCTGGGCCAGCCGGATCGCCCGCACATTCTCTGCATCGGCGAATTGCGACGGATAGGGGTAATAATAGCCGATGTCGTTCTGCGGCGCGCCCTCCATCAGCACGCCGATCTCATCCTGCCCCAGACCGCGCAGCGTCAGGCTGGAACTGGTCGACAGGCCATAGGGATCGCTGGACGCGACATTGGCGCCGGGCAGCAGGCTCACCAGCTGAAAGGCGTTCAGCGTCGGGGCCTGCTTGACGATGAAGTCCGAGGAAATCTCGCTGACCGCCTTGGGTTCGGTCTGATCGGGCAGCAGCCCCTCGGGATCGCGGTGGCCGATCACGCGAATATCGGCAGGCGCGTCGGCCGCCCGCTGCGCCGAGGCCGCGCCGGGCAGCGCCAGCCACGCGGCGGACAGCAGCAGGGCACCATATCGGATCGTCTTGCGATCGCGCGAAATCAGAACAGCCATCGTCTCTCGTCCACTTCACACGGAAGGACGACGAAGGAACCGCCACCCTCCCTACGCCGGTATCAGCCGGATCAGGTTCGGCGGGTCATGGGCTGCTGCCCATCTCTCGACCGCGCATCAGCGGTTCCCCGGGGATGGCGTCGTCTAGGCGCTTACGGCCCGTAAGCAAATGATTATCGATGGCGGGAGGAAAGACCCGTCCGGGGCCCTGCGTCGCACCGCCGCGCGACGAGGACATGCCAGCGCGCCCGGCGGCGCATCGTTTCGACCTGCCAGGTCATGCCGGTCATCCGCAGGAAGCATTCCTGGATGTCGGCGGCGTGCTGCGCGAAATCATAATAGTCGATGCGATGATGCGCGAGGACCAGCCGCCCGCCGGGGCGCAAGGCCGCGGCGACGCCACGCGCGACATGCCGCATCGCGATGGGCGAAAGATAATAGAGCAGCTCGGCGATGACGATCGCATCATAGTCCCGTCGCGGAAACCGCGCGGGCAAGACCAAAGTTATCGCCCGTGCTCGCGGCCAGGCAGCGATCGCCCGCACCGTCAGGCGGGTGCCCTCGACCGTCCCCTCGGTCGCGTCGAGCCGAAGCGCGCGGCGGGCGATGGCGCGGCTGTTCGATCCATTGCCGCTGCCCAGTTCCAGGACCCTGCCCCATGGCCCCTGGCCCAGCGCATGCAGGATCGCCCGGCGCTTCACCGCCTCGTCCCGGTTGGAGAAGGTCCGCCAGGGATCGTCGTCCGCCGCGAACTTCTCGGCAAAGCCGCCAAGGTCGATCGCCTTCATCGCCTCACCGCAAGGAAACGCTCGACCGGGTGGGAAAAGGCCGCCAGTTCATGGCGTGCGATCGTAAAGCCCCGAGGATCGTCGGTGATCGCGCCCAGCTGGGTCCGATGCACCCGGATCAGCGCGCGCTTCGCCGCCGCGCCGCCGGGGATCGAGACGGTCCGGCTCCGCGCCGCCAGCCGCTTTTGCGGCGGCCAGACCTGATAGGTCAGACGCCGCCCGCCGAAGCGAAAACCGCCAAGCGCGGTCGCGACCGCCTGGTGATCGGGATGGGCATCCGTGGCGGCGGGCCCGACCAGCAGGTCCATGCCCCGCTGTTTCCGAAGCGCCCGGTGCAGCCGCTCGCGGCAAGGATCGCCCTCCGCCATCAGTCCACCATCGGGCAGCCCGAGGAACATCACCCGGTCGCTCCGGACGCCCAGACGGCGCAGCGCATGGCGGCTTTCCCGCTCGCGCGCGGCGATCAGACGCGCGGCGGGCCATGTCCGGCTGTCGGGATGCGAGGCGGCGCCGTCGCTGACCACGACGACCCAAACCCCGCTCCCCCGCCGCCGCAGCGCCTGGATCAGCCCCGCCGCCCCGATGATCTCGTCATCGGGATGCGGCGCGACGATGACGGCCCGGCGGACGCCGTTGAGGTCCAGCCTCATAGCGACAGCTCCAGCAAGCCCTGCGCCACCGCCTGCCCGACCCGAAGGCGTTGCGCGTCGGGCATGGGCTGACGCAGATAGACCGCCAGATCGGCCAGCATCGCGGAGAGCGGATGGGTGAGGAACTGCCCCGCCAGCCCCACCGCCTCCCGAGCGATCACGATCGCCTGCTCGGCCGTATCGGCCACCGCCATGCGCGCAGCGGCGACCCGCGCCAGCCGCGCCTCTTCGCCCTCCTCCCCGAACCAGCATCGCGCCGTGCGCCGCACGATGGCCGCGGCCAGCTCCGCCAGCGCGAACAACCGCGCGAGCCGGGCCGACTGGAACGGATCGTCGGCGCGCCCCGCCTCGACCAGATGGCGGCGGGTCAGGTCACACAGCCCGGCCACGCCCCCGGCATGGACCGCCACGAACCGCAGCGCCCCGCCGCTGAAAAAGGGTTCGCGCGCATAGAGGTTCGGCGCGCCGATCCGGTCGTCCTGCGCGATGACGCCGTCCCGCCAGCGGACCAGATGCGTTTCGGACCGCTGCATGCCCGTCACCCGCCACCAGTCGCGGTCGATCACCGGCGGGACCCGCGCCAGATCGAGCAGCAGCAGTTGCACTCCCTCGGCCGTGTCCGCCGTGACCACGGCGTGGCTCAACACCCCGGCGCCCGAGGCATGGCTCTTGCCCCCGGTCAACCGCTCGCCGTCCAGCCGCAGGGGCTCGCCCGCCAATCCGGCATTCCAGACGCCCAATGTCGCCCCCTGAGCCAGTATCCCGCCCAGCCGTTCCACCTGCGCCGCCGATCCGTAACGGCGCACGATCTGCACCGCATCGACATGACCCTCGACCAACCGCCCGAGCGGGAGATCGCGCCGGCCGATGTCATACAGCCGGGCCAGCAGCACGACATAATCCTCGACCGTCCGGGGATCGCTGGGAGGATGCTCGGCCCAGCCCATGGCGGCAATCGCGCTTCGCAGTTCGTCGGCCATGGTGGTCATGCCGCGATCTCGCACCATCGGCTCTCCAGTTCGGTCAGAAGATCTTCGGCGTCCGACAGCGACACCTGGCCGGAATGGACGGCCGGTGCCGGGACGATCCGCATCGCGAACGCTTCCGCATTGGGGCAATCGCGCGCGACGCCCAGGACATGGTCCGCCGAAAGGCCCAGCCGCTCGCCGAGCGCGATGCGCCGGTCGACCCGGTCGATCATGGCGAAGCTGTGCCGCGCGGCCGCCTGGGCGCGCCATTGCCAGGCCGCACCGCGCGGATCGGCCATGCGCGGCGGCTCGCCCTGATCCAGCGCCAGCAACTGGCCGGCAAGCCCGCCGCCGATACGCCCCTGTCGGCGGGACGAGGTCTCCACGATCATCGCCGCGTCCCGACGGACGCGCAGCCCGGCGCGCGCGGCATCGTCGAGCAGGCGGGCGTCCTCTCCCGACGGGATCGGCAGGAACCCGCCCAGCGCGCGATAGGCGGAGGCGCGTATCGCGATATTGGCGCCACCGCCGAAGTGATGCGTGTCCCGCGCCTCCCATGGCACCGGGTCGATGGCCCGGCGATATCGGTGCAATCGGTCGTAATAATGCTCGATGCGGCTTTGCTGCGGATCGGATGCGGCATCGACCCGCTGGATCCGCCCGGCGACGACCTCCGCCTGGCTCAGCCCCCGACGACCCGCCGCGATCCAGTCGCGCTGCGGCGTGCTGTCGGCATCCGTCGTGAAGAGCAGGCCCTCGCGCCCCGCCAGGACGGACAGCCCCATCGCCAGCGCCGCGCGCCGGGCGGCCCCGGCATTGGGCACAGCATCGCGCCCGCCCCTGGCGACATGCAGCCGAAACGGCAGGGTCGGGCCGAGACGATCGACCAGCGCGACACTGCCATCCCGGCAGTCGTCCAGATACAGGCATGCCTCCAGCTTCGCCCCATCGACGCGCAGCGCGGCAAGCGCGGCGAACAGCGCGGGCAGCATCGCCTCTTCATTTCGGGCGGGGATGCACATCACCACGGGCGCGTCGTCGAACAGAAGCCTTCTCCCTCCCGCCGCCGAAACTCACCGAGGCCCCGCACGGCCGGGAACGGAGGGCTGATCCCGATCACTAGCATGGGTTTACCCAAAGGCGGCAGGAAACACCTTGATGAATATCAAGCATTTAGTTGGAGGGCGATTGGCCGATCCGCGCGTTGGACGGGCACGTTCCCTCAACGATGAAAGACACCATCATGGCCAGTTCGAAGAGCAAGCAGGGCAGCGGCAAGGCCAAGGGCGTATCGCCCGCCCAAGCGCCCTCCCTTCCCGCCGGGGCGGATATGCCGACCCATTATGCCGAGCCCCAGGGCCATGGCGGAGAGACGCATCAGGCCACCGACGACACGGCCCGGACGCTGACCACGCAGCAGGGCGTCCACGTCGCCGACAACCAGAACAGCCTGCGCGCCGGGGAGCGCGGGCCGACGCTGCTCGAAGACTTCATCCTGCGCGAGAAGATCTTCCACTTCGACCATGAACGCATTCCCGAGCGGGTGGTCCATGCCCGTGGATATGGCGCGCACGGCGTCTTCGAGCTGACCGACAGCCTGGCCGAATATACCCGCGCCGACATACTAAGCGAGGTGGGCCAGCAGACCGAAGTCTTCGTCCGCTTCTCGACCGTCACGGGCAACAAGGGCTCGATGGACCTGGCGCGCGACGTCCGGGGCTTTGCTGTCAAATTCTATACGAAGCAGGGCAATTGGGACATTGTCGGCAACAATATCCCGGTCTTCTTCATCCAGGACCCGATCAAGTTTCCCGACCTCGTCCATGCCGTCAAGCAGGAGCCCGACCGCGCCTTTCCGCAGGCCCAGTCCGCGCATGACAATTACTGGGACTTCGCCAGCCTGAGCCCCGAGGCGTGGCATATGGTGATGTGGCAGATGTCCGACCGGACGATCCCACGCTCGTTCCGCACGATGGAGGGCTTTGGCGTCCACAGCTTCCGGCTGGTCAATGCCGAGGGCAAGTCGACCTTCGTCAAATTCCACTGGAAGCCGCGCCAGGGCCTGCAATCGGTGCTGTGGAACGAGGCGGTCAAGATCAACGGCGCCGATCCCGACTTCCATCGTCGCGACCTGTGGCAGGCGATCGAGGCGGGCGACTTTCCGCAATGGGATCTGGGCGTCCAGCTGTTCGACCAGGAAACGGCCGACCGCCTGCCCTTCGACCATCTCGATTCGACCAAGCTGATCCCCGAGGAGGACATCCCTGTCCGCATCATCGGGACGCTGACGCTCAACCGCAATGTCGACAATTTCTTCGCCAATACCGAACAGGTCGCCTTCTGTACGCAGAATGTCGTGCCCGGCATCGACTTCTCCGATGATCCGCTGCTGCACGGCCGCAACTTCTCCTATCTGGACACGCAGCTGAAGCGGTTGGGCGGGCCGAACTTCACCCATATCCCGGTCAATGCGCCGCGCTGCCCGGTAATGAATTTCCAGCAGGACGGTCATATGGCGATGCGCAACCCCAAGGGGCGCGCCAATTACGAGCCGAACAGCTGGGGCCCCGATGGCGGCCCGCGCGAAAATCCGACGATCGGCTATCGCAGCTTCCCGGCCGAGGTGCAGGGCACCAAGCAGCGCATCCGTGCCGAGACCTTCGCCGACCATTACAGCCAGGCCCGGCAGTTCTTCGTCAGCCAGCAGCCGATCGAGCAAAAGCATATCGGCGACGCGCTGGTGTTCGAGCTGTCGAAGGTCGAACGGGTCGATATCCGGGCCCGTGCCGTCTCCCACCTCCGGCTGATCGACGAAGGGCTTGCGGCGACGGTCGCCGATGGGCTCGGCCTGGACCTGCCCGAGCCCGCAAAGGCGGCGAAACCGACGCTCGACCTGCCTTCCTCGCCCAAGCTGAGCATCCTCGCCAACGGCCCCCAGGACTTCAAGGGGCGCAAGATGGGCATCCTGCTGACCGACGGCAGCAGCGCGGCGCTGTTTGCGGCGGTGACGAACGCGCTCGAGGCCGAAGGCGCGCTATGGGAAGTCGTGGCGCCCAAGATCGGCGGCGTGACGCTGGACGACGGCACCAAGGTCGCCGCCAAGCAGAAGATCGACGGAGGGCCCCTCGGTCCTTTACGACGCGGTGGCGGTGCTGCCCTCCGAGGCGGGTGTCGCGATACTCGCCAAGGATGCGACGGCCAAGGACTTCGTCGCCGACGCCTTCGCGCACTGCAAGTTCATCGGCCACAGCGCGGCCGCGTCCGCACTGTTCGATGCGGCGGGCGTGACCGAGCGGGACGAAGGCTTCGTCGCACTGGCCAAGCCCAAGGACGCCAAGGGCTTTGTCGACCAGTGCCGCGCGCTGCGCTTCTGGCCGCGTGAGCTGTCGGTCGACCTGGATGCGGCTTCGCTCCAACCCTCGGCCTGAGGTCACTCCCGGCGGGAAGGATCGAAAGCCCTTCCCGCCGGTATTTGCCGGGAGCGTGTTACCTGCACATCGTTGCTCAATATCACGGCTTTGCCGCTGTCAGAGCCAGCATGATCCGCACCTCTTGGATTCGCCGCCCCCTGTCGGGCGTATCGGCCTGGAAACGCCTCTAAAAAAGCACCGTAAAGACCAATAACGGTCAACACAGCGCACCGTATTACAAAAATGTCATTACATCAGAAATGCTTAGCAAACCTGTTAAATACCATTCATTGAAAAGTCATATATTGATATTGCCCGCAAGGATGAAACATGTTTGAAATTCCCATCTCATCGATCGAATGAGATTCGGCTTCGCTGTCGAAAAAGGGGGCAGCGAAGTTGTCGAAATGGGGGGAAGTACATGAGACATATTGGTTTTTTGCTGGCCACCAGTTGCGTCGCGATGATGTGGGCCGCGCCTGTTGCCGCGCAGTCAGAAAAAACGACGCCGGCCACTGACGCGAACGCTGCCAAGTCCGAAAGCCGCAAGAATGCGGAACGTGAGAATGTCCGCTTGGATACCGGCGATCGGGAGGATCGCGCCGAGACGTCGCCCAACGATGTGATCGTGACGGGCTCGCGGATCGTCAACCCGAACCTGGCATCGGCGGCGCCCGTCCAGGCGGTTTCGGCCCAGGAAATCAAGCTCAGCGGCGCGGTCAACATCGAGGATGTTCTCAACCGGTTGCCGCAGGTCGTGCCTTACGCCCCGCAGGCGGATGACGAAGGCAACGGCACCGCACGCGTCAATCTGCGCAACATCGGCGGATCGGGCAATGCCGCGCTGATTCTGCTCGACGGTCAGCGCCTCGGCGGCCAGGTGGCGGCCGACGTCAACTCCATTCCCCCTGCCCTCATCCAGCGCGTCGACGTGCTGACCGGCGGCGCCGCCGCCGTCTATGGCCCCGACGCCTTGACCGGCGTGGTCAACTTCATCCTGAAGAAGGATTTCGAAGGGCTCCAGATCGACGCCAATTACGGCTTCTTCAACCATCTCAATCGCGACAACATCGTCACCCAGACGGCCCGGTCGCGTGGCTTCCCGACCCCGCTGGGCTGGACCAACGATGGCGGGCGCGCGACGATCAACGTGGCCGCCGGTAAGCGGCTGTTCGACGATCGCCTGTCTCTGTCGGGCTATTTCAGCTATCGGCATACCGATAATCTGCCGTACAATTCGCGCTCTTCGCAGGCCTGCCACCTGTTGCAGGCCGGCATTGACGGCGCGCTGAGCTGCGACACCTCGATCTATTCGCGCTATGGCTATATCTACAACCTGAACAATCGGGTTGCGCAGATCAACGCCAGCGACGGCAGCCGCACCTTCCGGCCGTATCGCAATACCCAGGATGCGACCACCGACCGTCAGAATCGCATGGACGACAGCTATCAGATGCTGCGCGCCAACGAGCGTTATAATGCCGGTGGCTTCCTGTCGTTCAAGGCGACCGACTGGGCTGAATTCTACGGCAGCTATATGTTCACCCGCAACACCAGCCAGGGGACGTACCTGCCCGCCACGATCGGCGAGCAGACCAATGGCGCGGGCGGCTATCAGCTGAACTGCAACAACCCGCTGATGTCGGCGCAGCAGGCGCAGGTGCTGTGCGGCGCGGCAGCCGGTACCTCGGCGACCGTGCCGATCGACTTCGGTTATCGGTTCCAGAACTATCCGACCCGCACGATCGATTATCAGCAGATCTACAACCGTGCGACCTTTGGCGTTCGCGGCGACTTCGGCGGCGCGTGGCATTACGATGTCGGCGGCGTATGGGCCAAGAGCCTGGTCAAAAGCGCGATCAACCGCAACTGGGCACCCTCGGGCGCCAACATCGCCAAGGCGCTGAACGTCGTCAGCGTTAACGGCGTGCCGACCTGCGTGTCCAAGGTCAACGGCACCGATCCGAATTGCGTGCCACTCGATATCTTCCGCGGGGACTCGAGCGATCCGGCGGTCTATCAGTATATCTTCCAATATGCGCCCAATGGCCCGCGGCGTAACGTCGGCTATTTCTTCGATGTGCAGGCCAATATCAGCGGCGACCTGGGCCAATATGGCATCCGCTCGCCCTTGGCGACCGATGGCGCTCAGGTAAGCTTCGGGGCGGAGTTGCGTCGCGACATCGCGAACAACTTCACCAGCGCCGACTATAACACGATCATCCAGGGTACGCCGAACCCGTCCTCCTTCTCGCGCGGTACGCAGACCGCCAAGGAACTGGCCGCCGAGCTTCAGCTTCCGCTGATCCAGGACAAGTCCTGGACCCACTTGCTGGGCTTCAGCGGCGGCTATCGCGCGTCCAACTACGACACCTCGTCGCGCCCCTTCTTCAGCACCTGGAAGCTGGAGGGAACCTGGGCGCCCGTTCGGGATATCCGGTTCCGCGTCGCGCGCAATTTCGCCTCGCGCGCACCTGGCGTGTTCGAAGCGACGCAGAACATCAACTTCAGCCGCAGCCTGAACTTCGTCGATATCTGCGGCGCGTCGACCGCTGCGGGCGGTGCCCCGCTCGCCAGCCTCGCGGCGTGTCAGCTGCAACCCGGGTTCAATCCCGCCAGCTATGGCAGCACGTCCATCCGTTGTCCCGAAGCCGGTTGCATCTATCGCAACGGCGCGGTCGATCCGGCGCTGGGGCCGCAGACCGCGAACACGCTGACCTATGGTTTGGTGCTCACGCCGCGCTTCCTGCCACGCTTCAGCTTCTCGGTGGATCACTATGAGATCCGCTATACGAACCAGATCGTCGGGCTGGATCAGGACACTCTGGTCGCGAACTGTGTCAACTACGCCACCGATCCGACCGAGCTCAACAAGATCTCGTGTCAGCAGTTCGTCCGCAACGGCAACGGCACGCTGTATGGCAACATCAACAACCCGAATTCCGGCTATGTCAGCTCGCTCGTCCTGAACGTGCCGAACCGTATCGGCACGACCGGTTATGACTTCCAGGCGCATTACGACCTGCCGGTCAGCACCGGCACCCTGGCCGCCGACTTCAACGGTGGCCTGGTGAACAGCGCCCGCTCGGTCTCGAACCAGTCGGGCAGCGTCGGCTATTTCGGCGATGGCGTCGGCAACCCCATTCCGAAGTGGCGCCACAATCTGCGCACGACGTTCACCGGACAGGACGGGCTCTTCCAGATCTCGGCGAACTGGCGCTTCATTTCGGGCACCCAGAGCGGCACGCTGCGCCGTACGACGCAGAACACTTTCGCGCGCATCCCCGATTACAGCTATTTCGATCTGGCGGCGAACGTGAACATCGCCAAGCGGATGACGCTGGGGGTCATCATCAACAACGTGCTGGACAAGGATCCGCCGATCATTCCGGCGCGCGGCGGCAACAACACCTATTCGATCAACGGATGGCAGAACTCGCCCGTCAATTTCTATGACATTTACGGGCGCTACATCCAGTTCTCGGTCACGACCAAGTTCTGATGATCGATCCCGGGTTGTGAAACCCGGGTCGCAAGGAATGCTCCCCGACGGCGATGCCGTCGGGGAGCATTTTTATGGGCACCACCCGATCAGAAGGTTTCGGTCAGCCTGAGCCTTGCCGATCGCGGCTCCAGCGGGTGAAACTGATAGCCTTCGACGCCGTCGTCCGGCTCGCCCGGCAGGCGCGTGGCATAGTAGTAGGCCGATGCGTTGGCATGGGTGTTCAGCATGTTGAAGATGCTGAGCTGGACCGTCGTTCGCGCGCCGAGATGGTATCCGACATCGAGATTGGCCTCGGTATAGCCGGGGTCGTGCGGTTCGCGCGGACCGTCGACCAGCGGATAGGGACCGAGATTGCGGATCTGGAAGCCGCCGAACCAGGGCCCCAGATCCTTGACCAATGCGCCGAAGGACAGGGTCGAGCGCGGTGCGTTGGCGATGAAGCGCCCGGTCAGCCCGAACGGCTTCAAATCCCCGCGATACCGCGCCTTGGCGAAGGCGATGTCGGCATTCAGCTCCAGCCAGCGCGTCGGATGATATTGCGACGACAATTCGATCCCGACGCGGCGGCTCGGCGCGGAGGCGCTGTCCTGGCCGACATCGGCATTATAGGCGAGTTCGGACTCGAAATCCTGCCGGAACAGCGCGAACTGCACCGCAAGCCGCCGGATCGCATTCGTCCGCAACCCGAATTCATAGCCGACCGCCCGCGCCAGCAGCGGCGTCCGGCCGGCCGAACCGGGAACCCCTTGCTGCGGCACGGTGCCGAAGACGCCGCGCACATCGTCGCTGTGGAAGCCGCGTCCGGCGCTGATATAGAATTCGGTGGTGTCGAAGGGGCGGATCGCGATGCTGCCCTTGGGCTGGAAGAGCATCTGATGCGCACGGCCCGAAAAGCGGGTTGTCCGGCTGGTGTCGGTGGCGCCATAATATTCCTCGCGCAGCCCGATCGTGCTGCGCAGCCACGGCGTCCAGTCGGTGCTGTTCTCCACAAAGCCGCCGAGATCGAGCAGCGTCACGTCGTCGGCATTGCAGATACCGCCCGCCGCGGGCACCTGCGTCGTCCCGTTGGGTCCCTCGACCGAGCAATAGGATAGCGGCACGCGATCCTTCGTATGAAGCCGCGCGACATAGGCCCGGTCATAGCGCGCCTGCAGGCCGATCGTCGTCACGCTGGGTCGACCCAGCCATTCGTCGCTGCGGCGATAGGCGATCCGGCCGCCCGCCGTATCGCGGTTCTCATATTGCTTTTCCTGGTCGCCATTGACCGGATCGTCGAGATAATGGGTGAAGTCGTTCCACAGGATCATGTCCGACCGGATATAATAGGCACTGGCGTCGATCGCGGCGTCGCCGACCGGCTTGGCGAACCGGCCCGACAGGCTGAACCGATGCGACCGGCTGCCATCGCTCGGGTCGAGCGTCCCGTACGGGTCGATCAACCCTTGCCGGACCGCGCGCCGAGGCTGGTCGGTGGTCAGATTGCCCTTGCTGGCATAATAGAGCGCGGTCAGGCTGGTGCCGTCATTGGTCGTTCCCTGGCTATAGCGGGCGGCAAGATTGACCTTGTCGAAATCGTCGGGATGCGTCCATGGGCCGTCGAGATGGCCATATTCGGCCGCCAGCAGCAGGCGGTGGTCGGGTGCCAGCGCGATCGTCGTCCCGCCGGAGACGCCATAATCGCCCAGCGTCCCGGCGCTGAGCGACAGCGTCGTCGGGATATGGTCGACCAGTCGCATATGCGCCGAGCCGACCGCGCCGAAATCGCCCACCTCGGCGTGATACGGCCCCTTGGTGAAGTCGATCCCCGCGATCAGCATCGGCATGATGAAATTCTGATCGGCATAGCCCTGTCCATGGGTATTGGTCGGGCGATTGATCGGCATGCCATCCAGAAAGCTGGCAAAGTCGGTGCCATGATCGAGGTTGAAACCGCGCAACAGATATTGCGATGCCTTGCCCTCGCCCGAATGCGCGGTCACCACCAGGCCGGGGACGGTTTCCAGCAACTGACCGGGCCGATAGATGGGCCGCAGCGCCACTTCGTCAGCCGTGATCCGCCCCTCGCTGGCGGTGGTCCCCTTGCCCAGCATGTCGAGGCGCGACGCGGTGACGACGATGTCGCCGGTGCTCGACCGATCCGCCCCTTCGTCCTTCTTCACGCGTGGCGAGGCGGCGGTGGGGTGCGCCGCGTCTGACATGATATTGCCTTTGGCCATGGCTGCGACGCTTGCCGACAAGGCAAGCGCGCCGATCACCATCTTTGCCGAATATTTTGCGACTGTCATTCCGCCCTCGTGATAAGTCCGGGGGCGCCCCTCCATTCAAGAGTAATGCGAGTCAATATCAACAAAATGACAGCTGGTTCACACTCCGCACAAACCACTCGCAGCGTTAGGAAATAATATTACATCGCCGATCGGGGCGTCACCAGCCTGCCCCGCCATGCGAAAGCAAGGAACTGCGAAATCTGATCTTTGTTGAAATTGTCGTCCGCCTCGACGATCAGGGTCCGCCGACCATCCGGCAGCCTCGGTCCCCAGGCCATCCCCTCCAGATTGTCGATCTTTACGCCCCGATATTGCTGCGGCAGGTCGAGCAGCACCGTGCGGGTCATCGGAACGGCGGGGCAGGACGGCAGCGCCGGGCAGGACAGGACGTCGGTCGTGCGATCGGTGATGCCGGACACTATGATCCTGGCCCTCACGCCCGTCCGGGAGTCGAAAGGGACGACCCGTTCGATCGACAGGAAATGCCGGTCGTCGATCGCCAGAAGCTCGGAAACGCTATACTGGCCGTCGGGCACGTCATAGACATATTGGTGAAGCGGCCGGCCGCTCTTGGGGTCGAAGCTGGTCAACCGGTGCCGCGTGGCCTGGCCGGGTCGGTCATCGACGGCAAGGTCTTCATAGGCGGGAACCTCGTTGATCGCATAGACCGTTCCGTGCGGCCCGACCGCCAGCCCCTCGATCACCCCGTTGGATGCCGCGCCCCGGCTTCGGTTGTCGGCATAGAGATAGGCGGGCGGCAGCGAGAAGCTGCGCAGGATGCGTCCCGCGGCATCGGCCTCATAGATGGCGGGCTGGACCCGCCGCGCGGGGTCGGCGTTCCACGTCCCCTCCGACGACCAGTAGATATGATGTCCACCGGCGTGGCGAATGGCCTCGGGATCGACCACCGGATGATCGGTGGGGAATGGTAGGCCATGGGCATCGCGCAGCACCTGCTGTGCCTCTATCCGCACGTGCATCCGGTGATGGGCGGGGTCGAGCGCGATCGCCAGCCGATAGTAGCGCGGCGGCCGCCCGTCCCCCTTGTCATCCGAAATGGCAAGATAGTCGCCGCCCGGCAGCCGGTCGAGCCCCGACAATCCGCCGATCGGCAGGCCCTGAAAGCGGGTGCCATGGGAGATCGCCGTCGCACCGATCAGCTCCAGTGTCAGGGTCCCGTCCTTTCCGGCCATGGACGCCGTGGCACCCAGCCCGATCGCCAATATCGCCCCGATATTCCGCATCACCTTGCGCATGATGACCTTTGCCTTCGTCTCGAAATCAAAGGCCGGACGCGATGGCGTGTCCCTCCATCGTGCCCGGCCCCTCCTTGTCCCTTCGCGGCGGCGAGCGGGTCAGCCGCCGCCGCGACCCGCCGTCAGAACTCGAAATGCACGCTGGCGATCACCGTGCGCGGATTCCCGAAGTTGAAATAGCCGCCCTTGCTGGCCACCGTTCCCAGGTTCGAGAAATAGGCCTTGTCGAGAAGGTTGACGATGTTGAACTGGAGATAGGTCTTCTTCAAGCCGATCCACTCCATCCCGATCTGCGCGTCGAGATCGACCAGCGTATAGCCCGCCACCTTCACGTCGTTGACATCGGTCACGAAGCGGTCGCCGACATGCTTGGCCGACAGACCGACCACGCCGAAGGGCAGATTGACCTGCGCGCGGCCGCCATATTGCCAGTTCGGCGTATCGACCAGCGACTTGCCCTTGGTCGCGATCGCCACCTGCCCCGCGGCGGCGTTGATGACATCGTCCTTCAGCTTGGCGGTCATGTAGGAGGCAAAGCCATAGAGGGACAGCCAGCGCGCCGGACTGACCGACAGCGAGGCATCGATACCCTTGCTGTCGACCCCGCCGACATTGCGGCTGGCGCTGATCGTGCCGCCGCCCTCGACCGGCGTGGTCACGTTGACGATGCGGTTGTCGTACCGGATGTACCAGCCGCCCAGCTGGGCCTGGGCGATGCCCATCGTATAGCGAAGGCCCAGATCGTAGGAATCGGTGCGCTCGGGCTTCACCTCGTCCCCGCCCAGCCGGATGACCTTGTCGTCATAGGCATAGACATCGGTGCTGGGTGCCGAAAAACCCTTGGTGTAGCTGGTGAACAGGCTGACCGCCGGCGTCATCTGCCAGGTCAGGCCGATATTGGGCAGCAGCGCGCGATATTCCTTGATGCGGCCCGTATAGGGCGGAGCGAAACCTTTGGTCCGGCTGTCCGCCTGGACCTGCGCCTGCGTCTGCGACGTGCAATAGGCTTCGCTGCCGCTGCCCGGAATGGTGTAGCACGCATTGTTCATGTTGCGCCGGAACAGCGCCGCGCGAAGGCCGAGGGTGAAGGACAGCGAATCGTCGAACGGCTTGCCGCGATATTCGCCCGAAAGCTGATGCAGTATCGAATAGGTCAGGCGGTTGCGCTTGTTGAGCACATGGCCCGCCGCATCCAGCATGGCATGGGGATTGCTCGCATCGCTGGTGCTGAACGGCAGCCACGGCGTGCCGTCCGACCGCAGATAGCTTGCCTCGCCCGTCTGCGTCGTCCGCGCCCGATCCCAGGTATAGGCGACGCGCAACAGGTTGCTCGGATCGATATCGTAGCGAAGCCCGGCAATGGCGATCAGGCGATGGGTCTGAGTGTTCGACGGATAATAGGCGCGGACATAGTCGAGCATGTCGCCATCGCCATTCAGATCGCGCCCCTGGGCGACACCGCCGCCCACGCGACCATATTGGTTGCCATTGGCCCCCTTCTGCCCGGCATTGGCGTCGCTCTCGGCGAACACGGTCGATCCGCCGCCATTGGCACGGGTAAAGGCATAGCCGCCATCCATCGAGAA
The DNA here is from genome assembly GCF_031453175.1 of Sphingomonas sp. SORGH_AS_0870. Classification (NCBI taxonomy): domain Bacteria; kingdom Pseudomonadati; phylum Pseudomonadota; class Alphaproteobacteria; order Sphingomonadales; family Sphingomonadaceae; genus Sphingomonas; species Sphingomonas sp. SORGH_AS_0870. The sequence goes on along the minus strand of NZ_JAVIYW010000002.1, from coordinate 2,332,102 downwards.
GGTCAGCCGATCGGACAGGGTGAGCAGGCTGTTGAAGCGGAGGTTGCCCGTATCGACGGGGTTCAGACCCGTTTGACGGGCGTTGGTGCAGCTCGAGCGGTCGTCCTGGACCGTGCCCTTCGCCGCCTGCATCTGGGACGGCAGCGCGCAGGTGGTGCTGTTCAGATAGCTGTTGCTCTGGTCGGCGAACAGCTTATCGAACTGCGCCCGCGTCGGATCGACGCGAACCGGGCCGTTCGACGACGATGCATAGGGATTGCCCAGCACGCTGTTGAGGTTGGCGAGCGACGGCGTGCCATATCCGAAATTGCGATGCTGGTACAAAAAGCCTGCCAGCGACACGAAATCCTTGCCGCCCAGCGGCTGGTAGATCCGGGCGTTATACTGGGCCTTGTGGACCTTGGAATAGCGGTAGAGGTCATAGCTCTGGCTGCTGGCAGAGAACCAGGCACGGGTGCCGCTGGCGGTCAGGTCGCCGGTGTTGAGCAACCCGAAGACGCGGTTCATGTTGCCGCCGCCATGCGAATAGACCGCCGTCGCGCTCAGCGTCTCGGTGGGGAGGATGGTGCGATAATTGACCGTACCGCCCGCCGCGCTGGCGGTCGGCGAGTCGACGTCGGTCGACCCGAAATTGACGTTGACCGATTGCACCAGCTCCGGATCGATCTGCTGGCTGGAATAGATCGCATAATTGCCCGCGTCGTTCAGCGGCAGGCCATCGAAGGTGAAGGCGATGCGGCTGGCATCGAAGCCGCGGATGCGGATGCCGCCGCCATTGCCGCCATAGGGATCGCCCGCATTGTAGTTGACGCCGGGCACGAGGTTGATCGCATTGAAGATCGACTGACCGGGGACGGTATGCTCGATATAGTCCTGCGTGACGATCGCGCGCGCCTTGGGCGAATTGGGCAGGTCCATCACCACCGGCTTGCGAGCGCGTTCGCCCACCACGACGACATCCTGTTCCGCCTTGTCTTCGGCGGCGATCGTGCCCGCCGTCTGGGCAAACACCATTTGGGGAAGCATGGCGCACAGGCACACGCCACCGATACCAGCAAGGCCGGTCCAGTTCTTGATCACATATTCCTCCACGGGAGATTTGGAAGAAGGCCGCCCTATGACCGAGGTTTTTCATTAGTGTGACAATGTTCATGTGTAATGATGATAAATGCAGTAGCGGCGCGGCGTGGCCCAGCCGCTTGATCTGTCGGCCAAAGCCCGACTAGGGCATGCGCCATGACCATTTCCCGCCGCGCGCTGCGCCGCTTCGCCATCGCGATCGCCCTCCCCGCCCTGACGGTGCCGTTCTCCGCAGGCGCGACCGCGCAGGGCGTGAAGGCGCGGCCTTCTTCGCCCCCGGCGGCGGCCAATGGCGGCATCATCCCCCTTCCGCTGAACCCCATCGTGCCGCCCGCCCAGCGTGCCTGCACCTCGCGGACGCCGTCCGGGCTGGGCTATACGGTCTTGCGTCCCGGCACGGGTGCGATGCCCGGTGCGGACGCGACCGCGCTGGTCAACTATGTCGGCTATCTGGCCGCAACGGGCGTGGTGTTCGACCAGGCGATGCAGTCGGTCATGCCGGTGGGCGAGGTCATTCCCGGCTTCTCGCAAGGGCTGCAAATGGTCGGTCGGGGCGGCATCCTGCGCCTCTGCATTCCGGCGGCCCTGGGCTATGGCGCGCAGGCCTCCGGCCCTATTCCGGCCAATGCGGATCTGGTCTTCCAGGTCGAAATGCTGGACTTCAAGACCGCCGCCGAGATCGCCGAACTCCGCCGGGCTGCGGCGGCTCCCGAGAAGCCCGCGACGCCACAACCCTGAGCGCGACATATCGAGGAGCCTGCGCGCTCCCGGCAGCCAATATCATCATATGCGATTGACTCGCATTAGCTAATTTGGCAACGGACCCGCACAGCCAGATACGGCACCGATGGTTCCGGGCCGGGGCTGGCGGGAGCGACGGGCATGCGAAGGATCGAGCGACTGTCGTCTGTGGCGCAGTTTGCCGTGCGTGTCGCTCGAGCAGCATATGCCGCCTTCGGGCTGGCGGCTTGGTCCGCGCCATGACAGTCCTGCCGCCACTGGCCACGCTGTTCGCCGACCAGCGGCGACGGCTGATCGCAGAGGCCTCGCGTGTGACAGGCGACCCCGATTCCGCAGAGGATGTCGTGCAGGAGGCATGGCTGAAACTGGCGCAGCGAGGTCCGGAGCGGCCGGTCGGCGAACCGATGGGCTATATCCGACGCGTGGTCCGAAATCTGGCGATCGATGCCTATCGTCAGCGGCGACGGCAGGAACGGATCATGCCGCCGGATCTCGACGGCGAAAGCGACCGGGTCGCGGCTGCGGCGGCCGATGCGGAGCAGGCCGCGATCGCCGCCCAGCAACTCGCCATCGTCGCCGCCGAACTGCGCCGGATGTCCCCGCCCATGCGCCGGGCGGTGGAGATGCATCGCCTGTCGGGGGCACCCTTGCGCGAGATCGCCGCCGAACTGGGCGTGTCGATCACGACGGCCCATTCGCTGGTCATAGAGGGCGTGGCGCGCTGTCGCCGCGCGCTGCACCCAGCGACGAATTAGTCCGCCGCGGCGAAAAAATCGTGGCCCCGTTCGTCCTCGGAGAGAAGGAAGAGGCTGAAGCCATTGTGAGCAAGGACGAGGGCGAGACATGTCACCAGCGCGAGGCGCTGGAATGGATGATCCGGTTGCAGGAGCGACCGGATGATGCCGCCTTGTACGACCGGTTTCGGCTCTGGCGCCAGACACCGGCGCATGATGCCGCGTGGAGTCAGCTCGACCATGTCAGCGCCCTGATCCGACAGCTTCCATCATCGGGCGACGTGGCGGCGCTTCCTGCCGTACCCGATCGGCGATGGCGACGCGCAGGCCGGACCATCCTGGTCCCGTTCGCGCTGGCCGCCAGCCTTACCGCCCTTTTTATCGGCCGCGACCTTTTGCCGATCCCGGCAGCGGCGACGACGACGCGGACCGGCGAGGTCCGGACGTTGACGCTCGCCGATGGCAGCCGCGTCACCCTGGCGCCGCGCAGCGCCATGACGTTCGACGGCGCCCGCCATGCTCGCCTGTTGCGCGGAAGCGCCTATTTTCAGGTTCGCCATGATGACGACCATCCGTTCCGGGTCGTCGCGGGTGATGCCGTCGCCACGGATCTGGGAACCGCGTTCGAGGTCGCCATGGAAGGCGGCACGACGCATATCGCCGTTCGCGAGGGAGCCGTCGGCGCATCCTGTGCCCGGGGCTGGAAGGATCCCCTCCCCTTGCGGCCCGGCCAGACCGATGACCTCGACTGCGCATCGGGCGCCCGGCACCGGAGCGAGACGCCGCCCTCCCGCGTCGCTGCCTGGGCGACGGGAAGGCTCATCATGATCGATCGCCCTCTGGCGGCGGCGATCGCGGCGCTGCGGCCATGGCATAAGGGATGGCTGATCGCCCGCGGCCCCGGCATGGCGCGCCATGTGACCGGCGTTTACGATCTGCGCCATTCCGACCGCGCCCTCGCCGCGATGCGCCAGGCTCACGGCCTGTCCATCACCCGGATCACGCCGTGGATCACCATCGTCCACGCCGACTGAACGGCGAACCCCAAAAAATTTTTGAAACCGTCCGAAAATCCGAGCTGCCCAAACGTCCAACTCATGAATGCGAACAATACGCATTAGCATTTACGCCGTGTGACAATGGGGGACTATGTGAAGAGCGGACGGATCGGTTTTCGATGGAAGCGGCTGGGCATCGGCTTGATGCTGACGGCCTCGACGATGGGGGTCATGGCCGCGCCGCTGGCGGCTCAGGGTCGGCCGGACGAAATCAGCCTTGCCATCCCCGCACAGCCGCTGGCCGATGCGCTGGCCCTGTTCGCCCAGCAGGCACAGGTACAGTTGAGCGTCGATGCGGGCCTGCTCGCCGGGCTGCGGTCACGCGGGGCGTCGGGCCGCATGGACCGCGCCCGGGCGCTGGACCATCTGCTCGCCGGGACCGAACTCGACTGGCAGCTGTCGAACGGAGTTCTGACGCTCCGGCGCCGACCGGTGCGGTCTTCAGGCGGCACGCAGGCCCCGGTGATCACCGACGCCCTTCGCGTCGAGGGAGACGATGCCCCCCGCAATGTCGCGGCGACGCGCGCCGAGCGCGGCCATGACGCGGTCTTCGACGCCGATTTCTCCAGCGGCTACAAGGACCGGGCGGAGATCGAACGCTATAAGGGCGTCACCACCTCCGACCTGCTGAGCGGCATGGTCAATGTCCTGAGCGGCGATGCGCGCAATAGCGGGGCGCTCGACCCCAGCATTCGCGGTATCCAGGGGCCCGGCCGCGTGCCCGTCGTGATCGATGGGACCGAACAGGCGCTGACCGTCTGGCGTGGCTATAACGGCGCGAGCAACCGGGCCTATGTCGATCCCAGCCTGATCTCCGGGCTCCAGGTGCTGCGCGGGCCGACCGATCGGGGCAATATCCGAAGCTCGACCGGCGGTACGGTCGTCATCAACACGCTGGACGCGGACGACGTGCTGCGTCCGGGCCGGACCTTCGGCCTCGACGTGCGGCTGGAGGGCGGCAACAATGCGACCGACCCGCGCCTGCCGACGCTGCTGACCGGGCGCGACTATCGCACCGTGCCCGGCTTCCCGCAAAACTCGCCCAGCTTCGCGCTGCGCGACCCCTCGCTGCTGATCGTGCCGCGCACCCGCGACGACAATCACTTCTTCTCGCTGGGGGACCGCGCGGTGCGGGTCGCGACGGCGTTGCGGATCGAGGGGCTCGACCTGTTCGGGGCCTATGCCTATCGCGAGCGGGGCAACTATTTCTCCGGGACCAGCGATCCGGATTATTACCGGCAGACGCAACTCCCCTCCAGCAATCTCAATCGGATCCGCCGCATGGCGCTGGGCTTCGCGCCGGGCGATGAGGTGCCCAACACCTCCAGCGACCTGGAGTCCGTGCTGCTCAAGGCGACCTGGCACATCGCCGACGACCAGTATCTGCTGGTCAGCCTGCGCGACAGCGTGACGCGATATGGCGAAATCATGCCGTCGCGCATCCTGATCGATACCGGCAATGCGCAATGGCCGCTCAGCAAGGTGCATGCCCGCGCCTATAACGCCGAATATAAGTGGCAGCCGGAGAGCCGCTGGATCGACCTGAAGGCCAATTTCTGGGCCACCGACACGACCAGCGACACCTATAATTCCGGCGGCATGCCCAATTTCGCGACCTTCGCCCGGCCGATCCTGGTCGACAATGCTCGCGCCAATGCGATCAACAACCGCTATGGCCTGAACGCGGCCAACACGATCCGGCTCGGCTCGACCTTCGACCTGACGCTGAGCGGCAATTGGCAGCATGAGAAACTGGCGTCGCGCGACATCTATGATCCGGCGCGCTTCCAGGGATGGCGGCAATTCCCGCGCGCGGGCCGACGCGAGGAGTTCCTGGTCCGGCTGGACGGCGAATGGCGCCCCGCCAGCTTCCTCAAGCTGAACGCGGGCGTCAGCTATGCCGGTTACTGGGCGGTGGACGATTTCGCGCGCAGCCAGATCGCGAAGGGCAATGCCAACCTGAATTCCACCGTCTATCGCGGCTATAAGTCGTTCTTCAACGTCAAGGGCACCGGCGCCGATTTCGCCAAGCGCTACTGGCGCAGCCTATTGACCGATGTCGATCCCAAGGAGGTCGACGCGCTGATCGCCGAGCTGCTGCCCGAATATCTCGCCAACCCCTATGAGGTCGCGTTCGAGGAACAGGGGCCGACCTGGAGCCCCGATGCCCAGGGACGCTATTCCCGGAACGGCAATCCCTGTCTCAACGGTGCGATCGGCCAGATCGCGGGCAATGACGGGACGTGCCGTCTCCAGACCATCGTCGCCACGGTGCCGATCACCGCGCCGCGTCGTTCGGCGCACCGCTGGGCGCCCAGCCTGTCGGCCACCGTCTATGCCGACGAACAGACCCGCGCCTATGCCCGCTATATCGAGACCTGGCGCTTCCCCAGCATGTTCGAGAGCACGCTGGGCTTCTCCGCCTCGTTCAATCCGCTGGCACCGCTCCAGCCCGAACACGCCAGGCTGTACGAGATAGGCCTGGTGCGCGACCTGCGCCGCCTGTTCCATCTGAATGGCGAGGATCAGCGCGCGGACATCAAGCTGACCTTCTATCGCAACCATATCTCCAATGTGGTCGAACGGTCCACCAACCTCCAGTTCAGCAACATCCAGGAACAGACGATCGCGGGCATCGAGGCCGAGGCGCGGATCGATTCCGGCGGCTTCTATACGCAGCTGGGCGCGGCCTTCATGACGACCAACCAGGTGTGCGACGAAAGCGCCGCCGCGCTTGCCGACAAGAAGAATGGCAGCGTTCCCAACTGCGTCAAATATGGCTTTCCCGACGGTTTCCTGCTGACCCAGGCGACGCCCGAGCAGACGGTCAACTGGACGATGGGCGGTCGCTTCTTCGACAAGCGGCTCGAGCTTGGCGGGCGGCTGACCTATTACAGCCGCTACAACAATCCCTTCTTCGAAAAGATCGCGAACCTGCCGCGCGCGCAGCAGATCGACGTCTATTCGCTCAACGTGCCGTTCAGCTGGGGCGCGATCGTCACCGCCGACGCCTATGTCCGCTACAATCTGAACAACCGTTTCTCGGCCGAGCTGGTCGGGACCAACCTCAACGATCGTTATTATGCCGACCCGCTGACCCGTTCGCTGATGCCCGCACCGGGGCGCACCGTCCGGTTGAGCCTGACGGGCCGCTTCTGACGATCCCGCCATTCGACCCCGCCGCCCTCGTCCTTCCTGAACGCCGGACATGGCCAGCGGGGCCGGATCGATGCGCCCGAAGCGATCGGGCGCACACAACCGCAGGAGCAATAGCATGACCTCCATCCAGATGAAGACCATCCTTCTCGCCGGCCTCGCCACCGTCCTGGCCAGCGGCGCGGCGCAGGCGCAGTTCGCCGGGGGATCGAGCGACACCAGCAAGGTGACCGTGAGCGAAAGCGACGTGAATGGCGGCCCGCATGTCGCCGGCCGGGCGGGCATCGGCGTGCCGGGGACCAATGGACGTCGCGTCGATTTCCAGGGGCTGAGCCTCTATGCGGCCCCCGATCTCAACGGCGTGCGCCATCTCAACATGGCGAGCAGCGATACCGCCGATCATAGCAGCTATGGCGACTTCCGCTTCGCGCGGGTCGGTTCGGCGGACCTGTGGTTCGGCGAATGGTCGCAGACGGGCAATGCCTCGGCGGGGGATCACACCGTCTATTATGTCGGCAACACCAGCGGCACGACCGTCCCGACCAGCGGCACCGCAACCTACACGGTCAAGGGGATCAGCGACTATGGCAACAAGGGCGCGCTGACCGGCACCCTGACCGCCAATTTCGGCTCGGGCACGTCGGGTACGCTGCGTGGCAGCCTGTCCAACGCGTCGACCGGCGCGGGGGTCGATATCGGCACGGCGCGGATCATCGGGGCCAGCTTCTCGGGCAACGGGGGCGTGGCGACCCAGTCGGGCACAACGGTTGCGTCGGGCGGCGCGGTGAGCGGTCGCTTCTTCGGCGCCGATGCGGCGGCACTGGCCGGGACCGTCAAGTTCGACGGCGCGCGCCAGCATGACACCGCCTTCGGCGGCACGAAGAACTGACGCAAGGGTCGGGGTTCCTGTCTCTCCCTTGCGGGAACCCCGGCTTCGCCACGCCCTTATGCGCCATATCGTCCTTCTCGGGTTTCTCTCGCTGTCGGCGTTCCTGCCGTCGGGCGCCGTCCATGCCCAGACCGCGCGCAGCGAAGACGATCGCCTTCGCCTCGATCCCGGCATCGACCGCCGCCCCACCGTCCGCGAACGCGCGGCCATCGACGCGAGCGATCGGCCGACCAGCATCACCATCGACGGTCAGACCTACAGCGTCGCCAACAATCCCGACGATCTGGGCCGCGCGCTATACCTGTCGGTCGCGCGCAGGCAATGGTCCGATGTGCGGCGCTTCCTGCCCGCCTATCTGGCGCTCGCCAATCCCGATCCGATGCTCGTCGCCTGGGCGCGGGGCGGACTGGCACGCAGCGAGGGACGGCTGGGCGAGGCCGAACGGGCCTATCGCGCGCTGCTGGCGATCCAGGCCGACTTCCTGCCCGGTCGGCTCGAACTCGGTCGCGTCCTGTTCGAGAACCGCAAGGACCGCGAAGCCCGCACGCTGTTCCGCGACATCCGGGCCGATCTCGCCGATCAGGGCGAGCGGGCCGCCGGAGTCCGCCGCTCGGTCGACACCTTTCTCTCGGTGCTGGACCGCCGACGCGGCTGGCAGGGGATGATCGCGCTGGGGCCGGGTTACAGCAGCAACCTGAACCAGACCTCGGCCAGCCAGACCTGCCTGCTGGTCGGCCAGGACGGCCGCTGCCTGATCGACCGGACCCTGCCACCGGCCATCGCCTCGGTCGGCGTCAATGTCGAGGGCAATGCCAGCCGCCGGATACCGCTTGCCGGACATGGTGGGCTGCTCGCCCGCGCCTTTCTCTATGGCGACGTCTGGCCGGGCCATGGCGCCTATGACCAGGCGACGCTGAGCGCGCAGATCGGCTATGACCATCAGACCGCGCGATATAGCCTGACCCTGTCGCCGACCTTCGACCTCGCGGGGTTCGGCCATCGCCTGCTCTTCGCCGCGCCGGGTCTTCGCGCCGAGGCGATGGTCAGCCCGTCGCCCAGCACCGCGATCCGTGTCGAGCTGGCACGGCGGCAGTTCGATTACCGCGGTGGCCATGACGATCTGGATGGCGCCTTGACCGAAGCCAATGCCACCTTCTGGCTGTCGCTTCGGGGCGGATGGACGCTGTTCGGCGGGGTGGAGGGCGGCGACAAGCAGGCCACCGCCCGCGCCAATGCCTATCGCCATGTCGGTGCACGGATGGGCGTGGCGCACGGCTTTTCGGATTGGGCGGACCTGACGCTGATCGGCTCCGTCCGCCAGCGGGATCATCGGGGCTATAGCGATCTGCTGGGCGCGGTGCGTCATGACCGCGAGACGAACCTGACCGCCGTGCTGCGCCTGCCGAGGCTGCGCCTCGCCGGGCTGACCCCGAATATCCTCCTTCAGCACAACCGGGTGACGAGCAATGTCGACTGGCTCTATTCCTTCCGCCGCACCGCCGCGAGCATCAGGCTGGAACATGGCTTTTAGCGACGGACGAGACCGAAGCGGCTACCGCCAGCCCGTTCAGGCGCGGGCATTCGGCACGGCGACGCTCTTGGTCGGCATGACGGTCGGCGCGCTGCTGTTCAGCATTCGGTGGATCGCACCGCCCATCCCCTCGGTCGATGCCGGACAGACGGCGGTGTTCCTGGCCCAGTCCATTCCGCTCGTGCCGGTCGTGGAGCCCAGCACCTCCCCCTCCCCGCCCCGGTCGCCGTCAAAGTCCCCGCCACCGCCCGCGACGACCGATACAAGCGTGCCGACGCCGACTGCCCCGATCTCTCCTAGCCAAACCATGCCCGCCTCGCCGCCTGCCCCCGCTTTCCAGCCTCAGGCAACGGGGATGGCGACCCCGGTCGCAGGCCCCGCCATGCCCCCGGCATCCGCCCCGGCCACGCCCACCAGCCCGACGTCATCGGCCAGCGCCGCCGCCGACTGGCGCGCCAGGCTGCTCGGCCATCTCAAGCGCTACCGACACTATCCCCGCCAGGCCGAGGCGGCGCGGCAGCAGGGCGTGGCGCGCATCGCCATCACCCTGCGCCGTTCCGGCGAGGTGACGGCGGTCGAGCTGATCCACGGCAGCGGCTTTCCGCTTCTCGATCAGGAAGCGTGCGCAACGGCCCGCCGCGCCTCTCCCGTCCCGCCCGTCGAGGATGGCATTCCCGGCGATCCCGTAACCGTCGAAGTCCCGATCGATTTCGCGCTTCGGCGCTGAGCCTTCCCGGCGTTTCCGCTGGTCGACGGAGGATCCGGGGCCACCGCGATTGTCATAATCTGTCTCATGGAACCGGATAGCTCGCCTAGCTGACCGGCAATATATGCTTTTCTCGCAACTCCCATCGATTTGGTAGGCTTTGCCCCGTGGCGCCGCGTGGCGTCCGGTGAGGAGCCGTCCATGACCTCGAACCGCTGTCACGATCCGCCTATGCTGCGGGCCATTCGCGCCCGCCTCTAACCTCTGAACCATGATCGGGACCGGCAAGGGTTCGACGCCATCTGTGCGTCGGCGGCCGGTGCCCCGCGCCTTGGTCCCATTGCCAGAACCATAAGAAAGCCAATCCATGAAAAGGGGATTTCCGGCGGCGATGACGCTTGTGTTGAAGCGCCGCTGCCTGTTGCTGGCCGCCACGGCCTTGATGCCGTCCAGTGCCGGAGCGCAAGTCGTTCTCGCCAGCCATGCCGTGCCCGCGAGCGGGCCGACCGAGAATGCTGAGCCCGAAGCCGCGCCCGATGGGTCCGGCGACGTTGTCGTCACCGCCCGGCGGCGCGAGGAGCGGGCCCAGGACGTGCCGATCGCGCTCAGCGTCGTCGGTGCCGAGCAGCTCGGCCTTCGCGGCGATTACCGGCTCGACCAGGTGCAGCAGCTGGTGCCGTCGCTTCAGGTCTTCAGCTTCAACCCGCGCAATACCAACATCAATATACGCGGGCTGGGCTCCAACGTGGCGCTGACCAATGACGGTCTGGAGAATGGCGTCGGCGTCTATATCGACAATGTCTATTATGGCCGCGTCGGGCAGAGCCAGTTCGATCTCGTCGATCTCGACCGGGTCGAGGTGCTGCGCGGGCCGCAGGGCACGCTGTTCGGCAAGAACACCACCGCCGGCGCGATCAACATTTCCAGCCGCCTGCCGCAATTCCAATGGCATGCCGATGGCCAGGCCGATATCGGCAATTACGACTATCGGCAGTTGCGCGGCTCGGTCACCGGCCCGTTGATCGACGGGCTGGCCGCCTTTCGCCTGAGCGCCGCCTATACCACGCGCGACGGTTTCCTCTACGACACGACCACCCGCCGCCGCGTCCATGATTATGAGAATGCGACGGTGCGCGGCCAGTTGCTGCTGACCCCGGCCCCGGCGCTGACCATCCGCATCATCGGCGACTGGGGGCAGCAGGAGCAGTCCTGCTGCATCAACCTGCCGGTGCGGACCTTCGCGACCTATGACAATGGCAGGGCGATCGCGAACAGTTTCGAACAGCGGCTGGCGCGCTTTCCCAATTATACGCCGCTGCCGCTTGATCCCTTTGCCAGGCGGACCGATGCCAATTCGCCGTTCCAGGCCAATATGGACACTTGGGGCGTGTCGGGTCAGGTCGATTACGATCTGGGCGGCGCCGCGCTGACGTCGATCACCGCGGCCCGGCAATGGAACTGGTTTCCGCGCAACGATGGCGACCTGACCGCGCTGTCGATCAACACGCAAGGGCATATCCTCAACTTCCAGCGCCAGTTCAGCCAGGAATTGCGGCTCGCCTCGACCGGTTCGCGCGCGGTCGACTGGGTGCTGGGCGTCTATTATTTCCAGCAGGTCGTGCGCGGCTATGGCCGCACCGAATTCGGGTCGGATGCCGCGCTCGCGCTCTTTCCGACCGACGATCAGACGGTGGCGAGCATCGCCACCAACGGCCTGCTGTCCGCCTACCGGTCCGATCCGCATACCAAGAGCGGCGCGGTCTTCGGCCAGGCGACCTGGCACATCAGCCCCGCGCTGAGCCTGACCGGCGGCCTTCGCTACACCCATGAGGAGAAATGGGGCAGCTATGCCAATGATCGCCTCTTCGCGCAGCCGACCACCGGGCTGACCGCGGCGCAGATTGCGCGCGTCGCCGCGATCCGCAACGCGCTGGTCCCGAACCAGGCCTTCTCGGTCGACACCGACGACGACAGCGTCTCGGGACTGGCGACGCTGGGCTGGAAGCCGGGCGAGGACGTGCTGGTCTATGCCACCTATTCGCGCGGGGCGAAGTCGCCGGGGCTGAACCTCACCAATCTGCCCAGCGGCGTCGATCCCATCGTCAGGACCGAGACGGTCGACAATTTCGAGGTCGGGCTGAAGTCCCAGTTTCTCGACCGGCGCGTGACGCTGAACCTCGCCGCCTATCAGACCAATGTCACCGATTATCAGACGACGATCGTCCAGCAGGTGATCGGCACCAACACCTATATCAACTATATCGCTAATATCCCCAAGGTCCGCTCGCGCGGGTTCGAGGGCGATCTGGCGGTGCGCCCGGCCGACTGGCTGAGCCTGACCGGCTCGATCGCCTATACCGACGCCACCTATCGCGACTATCCCAACGGCCCGACCCCGGTGGAGGCGCTCAACCCGACCGCCGCCAATCCCGGCGGCTCGCCCGCGCGCGACTTCACCGGCCAGCGGCTGGCGGGCGTGCCGAAATGGGCGACCTCGGTCGGCGGCGACGTTACCCGCCCGATCGGCGGGGGTGCGGAGGCCTATCTGCACGGCGACTGGTCGTACCGCTCCTCCTATTACACGGTCGCGAGCAACAGCCGATACGGGCTGGTCCCCGGCTATGGCCTGGTCAATGCGCGCGCCGGGGTCCGGCTGGGCGAAGACGGCCGCTACGACCTGTCGGTCTGGGCGCGCAACCTGTTCGACAAAGACTATTTCCAGACCTTGAACGTCGTCAATTACGGGCTCGTCTCCGCCATTCTGGGCGATCCGGGCACCTATGGCGCGACGCTCAAGGTCCGTTTCTGACGGAGACGGCGATGGCCAGCATTCCCCTGCCCGCAATCGAACGCGATCACCCCGCGTCCCGACCGGCGCCACCGCTTGCCGCACCGGGTCAGCGTTACGGCGCGGCACGGCTGAGCGCCTTCGGATCACTGGAGGTTCCCGCCTGGGGTGCGGAGTTGGCGATCGCCCTCTTCGTCCCGCAAATCTATGCCAGCCACTACGGCATCCCCTTGGCAGCGCTCGGGATCATCCTGTTCCTGGTCCGCCTCTGGAGCGTCGTCACCGATCCGATCGTCGGTGCCCTGAGCGACCGCAGCCGCACCCGTTTCGGTCGCCGCAAACCCTGGATCGCGGGCGGCGGGCTCCTGTTCGGGCTGGCGTCCATCGCCCTCTTCTTCCCGCCGACGGCTCCCGGGCCGCTCTATCTGGCGGCGACGCTGTTCGTGTACACCATAGGATGGACGATGATCGAGGTGCCGTCCTGGGCCTGGGCAGGCGAGGTGTCGGGCGACTATCACGAGCGCACCCGCATCATGACCTATCAACAAGTGCTGCGGTCGATCGGCCTGTTGCTGATCCTGGTCCTGCCGACTCTGATCGATCGGGGAAGCGCGGCTGCGCCGAACGTGAAGCTCCATGTGTCCGGCGCCTTCGTCCTGGCGACGCTGTTGCCCACGCTCCTCCTGACCCTGTCCGCGCTGCCTGAGCCCGCGCTGCCGAGCCAGTCGCATCACCGCATCGGATTCTGGCGGACGGCCACGATCGTCTTTCGCGACAGGCTGCTCCTGCGCGTGCTCGCCTCCGACCTGGCGGTGACCGCGGGCCAGTCGATCCGCGCCGGGCTGATCGCCTTCTTCTGCATCAGCTATATGGGCCTCGCGCAATGGGCGAGCGGCCTGTACCTGCTGCAATTCGTCTTCGGCGTCGTCGCCGGGCCGCTCTGGCTGGCGATCGGGCGGCGGCTGGGCAAGCGCGAGACGGCGATCACGGGCGAGCTGGTGCAGGCGGCGATCAATATCAGCCTGCTCGCGGTCTTTCCCGACACGCTGTGGCTGCTGGTCGCGCTGGCGGTGGCGCAGGGGCTGACCCAGGCCTCGGGCAACCTGATGCTGCGTGCGATGGTCGCGGACGTCGCCGATGCCCATGAACTGGCGACGGGGCACAATCGCACCGGCCTGTTCTTCTCCGTCTTCAGCCTGGCGTCCAAGGCGGGCCCCGCGATCGGCATCGGCCTCGCGCTCCCGCTCCTCGCCTGGGTGGGTTTCCGGCCCGGAGGGCATAGCGCGCCCGCCGCGCTGGAGGCCCTGAAATACGTCTTCGCGCTCGGCCCCGCCGCCGCGCACATCATCTCGGCTGCGCTGATCTGGCACTTCCCGCTCGACCAGACCCGCCACGCCGCGATCCGCCGCGCACTCGATGCGCGTGCGGCCACCGTTCCCGTCGAAGCCTGAAGGAGTGTGTGACATGACCGTGATCCAACACCAGTTCGATAACGCCGCCGACGCGCAAAGCCCACTCGACATCGTGCCCGTCGCCGGGCGGATCGGCGCGGAAATCCGGGGTGTCGCCCTGTCGGGCGACCTGGACGACCTGACCGTCGATGCGATCAAACGGGCGCTCGGCCGTCACAAGGTGATCTTCTTCCGCGGCCAGACCCAGCTGGACGACGAAGCGCACGAGGCCTTTGCCGCCCGGCTCGGCGAACCGCTGGCGCATCCGACCGTCCCGGTGGCGGAAGGGTCGCGCTTCCTGCTCGAACTCAACTCGCGCGAGGGCGAGGCGGCGTCGCAATGGCATACCGACATCACCTTCCTGCCCGCCTTCCCCGCCGCGTCGATCCTGCGCGCGCTGGTGATCCCGCCGGCGGGCGGCGACACGCTCTGGGCGAATGCCGTCGCCGCCTATGAAGGTCTGTCCGCCCCGCTCAAGGCCCTGGTCCACGACCTGCGCGCGGTCCATACCAATGCCTATGACTATGCCACCGCCAGCCCCGAGGCATCGTCGGAGGCGATCCGCCGCCACCGCGAGATATTCGCCTCCACCGTCTATGAGACCGAACATCCGGTGGTGCACGTCCATCCGGTGACGGGCGAAAAGGCGCTACTGCTGGGCAATTTCGTCAAGAGCTTCGTCGGGTTGAGCCGTGACGATTCCAACCGGGTGTTCCAGATTCTCCAGGATCAGATCACCAAGCCGGAAAACACCGTCCGATGGCGCTGGCAGCCGGGCGATGTGGCGATCTGGGACAATCGCGCGACCCAGCACCGCGCGATCGCGGATTTCGGCAGGCAGAAGCGCCACCTGCGCCGCGCGACGATCGCCGGATCGGTGCCGGTCGCGGTCGACGGTGGCTCCAGCCGCGCGCTGAAGCCCGAGCGACTGCTCGAAGCCGCCGAGTGATCCCTTCCGCCGGCATCCCCGCAACACGGGATGCCGGCGGCTCCTTGCCCGACGTTACCGACGGCATGGCCGCGCGCGCGCCCAAGTCGCGCTGCATGACCGATTTTTCATGATATATTGTCTCCGCCACGCGCATGGTGCACAGGTGCCGGACATCCGAGCATCGAGGTATCCATGTCGCTCCCACCATCCGCCCCGATCCTGATCGAGGACCTGTCGGTCGCCTATGGCGATCATCGCGTTCTCGACGGGCTGTCCCTGGCCGTGGGATCGGGCAGCATCACCGCCTTGCTGGGCGGCAATGGCGCGGGCAAGTCGACCACCCTGTCCACCCTGCTCGGCTTTACGCGCGCGCAATCGGGCCGGATCGCGGTGTGCGGCGTCGATCCCGGCGCGGTCCCCGATGCGGCGCGCCGCCACATCGCCTATCTGCCCGAGAATGTCGCACTCTACGAGCATCTCTCGGCCATCGAAAACGCCGATTACCTGCTGGCGCTGAGCGGCGAGCGACAGGGCCGCGACGCGATCGTCGAGGCGCTGCGGGCCGCCGGGTTGCAGGAGCGTGCCTGGGACCAGCGGCTCGGCGGTTTCTCCAAGGGCATGCGGCAGAAGGTGGCGATCGCCGTCGCGCTGCTCCGCGCCGTCCCCGTCCTGCTGCTCGACGAGCCGACCTCCGGGCTCGATCCGCGCGCGACGGCGGATTTCAACGCGCTGGTATCCGCCGTGCGCGAACGCGGCACTGCCGTGCTGATGGTGACGCACGATCTGTTGAGCGCCGCCGACGTCGCCGACGAAATCGCCTTTCTGGAGGCCGGTCGGGTCACCCACCGGGTGACGGCGCAGGGGCCGGACCGGTTCGACGTGCGTGCGCTCCATGCCCGTTTCCAGGTGAGCGGGGAACGGATCGCCGCATGAGGATCGTCCGCCTGATCGCGCGCGACGAGTTGCGGCTGATGCTGCGCAACCGCGTCGCCCTGATCGCCTTTGCGCTGATCGTGCTGCTGACCCTGGTGGCGGTCGCGAGCAGCTGGTCGCACCAGCGCGGCGTCGCCGAACTGCGCGAGCGGCATCAGCATGAGGCCGAACACGCCTTCGACGCGCAACCCGACCGGCATCCGCACCGGATGGTCCATTATGGCCATTTCATCTTTCGACCGCTCAGCCCGCTCGCGGCGTTCGATCCGGGTGTCGACGCCTTTACCGGCAACAGCATGTTCCTGGAGGGACATCGACAGAATACCGCGAATTTCGGCGATGTCCGGCAAAGCTCGCTGCTGATCCGCTTCGGCCAGTTCACCCCGGCCTTCGTGCTTCAGATCGTCGCCCCGCTGCTGCTGATCTTCCTGGGGTTCGGCAGTCTGGCGCGCGAGACGGAGCGCGGCACGCTGCGCCTGCTGATGTTGCAGGGGGCGTCGCGGCGACAGGTGGTGGCGGGCAAGCTGCTCGCGCTCGGCGGCGTGGCGCTGGCGGCCGCCGCACCGGCGATGCTCGGCCTGCTGGTCATCGCCGGACAGCCGGGCGCGCTGGGCCTGCCGATGCTGGTGATCGCGCTGGGTTATCTCCTCTATCTGGGCCTGTGGGTCGTGCTGATCCTCCTCGTCTCGGCCTGGGTCCGCCGCAGCCGCGATGCGCTGCTGGTGCTGGTCGCCCTGTGGGCGGTGACGACGGTGCTGCTGCCCCGCGCCGTGCCCGACCTGGCGAGCGGCACCGTGCCCTTGCAGAACCGTCTGCAGACCGATGTCGCCATCGGGCGCGACCTGCGGCGCATGGGGGACAGCCACAATCCCGACGATCCCCATTTCGCGCAGTTCAAGCAGGCGCTGCTCGATCGCTACCATGTCAAGCGGGTCGAGGATCTGCCGGTCAACTATAAGGGGCTGCTCGCGCTGGAGGGGGAGCGGCTGACCTCCGAACTGTTCGACCGCTATGCCGCGCAGAGCTTCGCCGCGCAGGCCAGGCAGAATGGACTGGTGAGCGCCGCCGGACTGTTCAGCCCCGCCATCGCGCTGCGCGGCCTGTCGATGGCGGCGGCCGGCACCGACTTCGCCGCGCATCGCCGGTTCCTCGAACAGGCCGAGGTCTATCGCTATGCGCTGGTCCAGCGGCTGAACCGGATGCAGGCGGAAGATGTCAGCTATGCCGACGATACCGCCACCGATCCGGGGGCCGACCGGCGCAAGCGGATCGGTGGCGCGCATTGGCGGGCGATCCCCGATTTCCATTTCGTCGCCCCTACCGACGCGACGCTGGCACGGGCCGCGCTGCCCGGCCTCGCCATATTGAGCCTGTGGCTGATCGCCGCCCTGGCCTTGCTGGGGCTGGCCACCCGCCGACTGGGAGCACACCGATGACCTTGTGGCGGCACGAACTTCGCTTGTTGCTGCGCCAGCGGCTGAGCGTCCTTGCGCTGGCGCTGCTCGCGCTGCTGACCATCGCCGCGCTGGGGATGGGCATGGCCGAGGTCGCTCGCCAGCGGGCCGCCATCGCCGCCATTCCGCCCGCCCAGGCCGAGGATATCGGCGCGGTCGCCGACTATGTCGTCCGGACCAGGGACGCCGGAAGCGCGGCCTATTACAGCTTCCACGCCACCTGGGACGCGCCCGCGCCGCTGGCTTTCGCGGCGCTGGGCATGCGCGACGTCGCGCCCTATATCCTGCGCGTCCGCGCGCTGGGGCTGGAAGCGCAGATCTATGACGGCGACACCTTCAATCCCGAGGTCGCCCTGCCCGGCCGGTTCGACTTCGCCTTCGTGCTGGTGTTCCTTGCCCCGCTGTTCGTGATCGCGCTGTTCCACGATCTGGCGTCGGGCGAGCGGGAGGCGGGGCGGCAGCGCATGCTCGACGCGTTGCCGCGCGGTGGTGCAGCGCTGTGGCGGCGACGGACCGGGTTGCGCCTGATCCTGCTATGGGCCGCGCTCGGCCTACCGTTCGCGGTGGCGGCGGCGGTCGAGGGAGTCTCGGTCGGTGTCGTCCTGCTCGTCCTGGGCGTGATCGTCGCCTATCTGCTGTTCTGGGTCGGCTTGGCCGCGCTGGTCGGGCGGTTGCGGTGGAGTTCGGTCGCCAATGCCGCGACGCTGGCGGCTGCCTGGCTGGTGCTGGTGCTGATCGTGCCGACCCTCGGCAATGTCGTCATCGATCGCGCCATTCCGGTCGGACAGGGTGCCGAGATCGCACTCGCGCAACGCGAGGTCGTCAACCATGCCTGGGACATCCCGCGCGAGGCGACGATGCGCCGCTTCTATGCCACGCATCCCGAATTGGCGGACTCGCTGCCGCTGGGGAGCGACTTCCACTATAAATGGTATCTCGCCTTCCACCAGAATGGCGACGAAAGCGTTGCGCCCAAGGTGCGGGCCTATCGCGCCGCGTTGGAACGGCGCGATAGGGCGGGCCGCGCCTTTGGCTGGGTGCTGCCCTCGGTCGGGGTGCAGGCGCTGCTCACCCGGCTGGCGCGGACCGACCTGACCGCGCAGCTGGCCTATCAGGATCGCATCCGGGCCTTTCATGTCCGTCTGCGATCCTTCTATTACGGTTATGTCTTCTACGACCGGCCGTTCGGGCGGGACGAGTTCCGGCGCGCGCCACGGTTCGACGAGCGGGCGGGAGGCTGAGCCTCAGTCCACTTCCCGCGCCACCGGATATTGCAGCACATGGGGATGCCCCGGCCCGGCCTGCGCATAGAGCCAGGCCAGCCGCGCATCGGGGTCGGCGGCAAAGCCCGGTTCGTCGCGCAGCCTGGCCTCGAACGCGGTCTTCACCTCGGGCTGGGTCGCCAGGACATGTTCGCCCAGCCTGCCGAGGACGAAGGCGTCCGTATCCGGTGCCGGTGCCAGCATCTCGGGGAAGAAGCCCCAGGCCAGGAAGGAATCCTGGCTCTCCGGCTCCAGCAGCGCGGCGGCCAGCAGGCCGAGCGGCTGGTCGGCAGGCACCCGCACGCTGCCTGCGGGCATGACCTGTTCGGCCCGTAGATGCTCGAAGCGCGCGGTGATCGGATAGCGCCCCTCCTTGGGCTGCGTCACCTTCGGATCGATCAGCCGGACCCGATCGACCGTCAGCGTGCGGGGCGTGGCGATCGTCTCGAACGCGATGCCGTGCAGGCGAAGGCGGTCGATCACCTCGGTCTGCGCGGGCGGCACCCACCAGGCTTTGGGCAGGCGAACCGTCTCGACCGGCTGCTGGCCGATGATCGGCATGCGAAAGGAGATGGGCTTGCCCAGCCAGCGCTGCTCCCGGCGGCCCGAGGCGGGTGACAGATAGGTGTCGAATGCCACGCCCTTGAAATCCTCCACCCATCCGATCGGCGTCGGCGCCGGCTGCCAGCGGGTCAGGAGTTCGGCCGGGCGGCTGCCCCGGTCCTCGGCCTTCGCGGCGGCGATGCGGGCGGCGTCAGTCCCGGCGATCTTCAGCGCCGCCTCCATCAGCACATAGGTGCCGAGCACCCGCCGACGATAGGGCTTCAGCATGTGGTTCTCGACCAGCACCGTCGGCATGCCGATGAAGTCGCCATAGCCCGTCGAATAGCGTGGGCCTTCGGGGCTGTAGCGTATGCCCTTGTCGGGCTGGCGCGTGTCGATGGGGCTGGGATAGATGGTTGGAACATGCCCTGCGGCCGTCAGCGCCTGCGACACGGCCGGGCCGAAGCGGTTCTCCAACCACCCCGCCGTCGCGCGATGCCGCGCATATGTGCCCCAACCCGCATAGGTGAAGGTCACGTCATACTGCATGTCGAAGCCTTCGCTGACATGGCAGTCGATATAGAGGATCGGGTCGAGCGCGCGGATCAGGCCGATCATCGCGCGCGACTCCGGCGCGTCGAGCTTGGCATAATCGCGGTTGAGGTCGATATCGCGCGCATTCGCATCGCGGCCCTTTTCGGCCGGGCCGCGAATATGCGGATAATTATACGCGCTGCGCTGTTCGTGACCGTCGATATTGTAGATCGGCACGAACACCAGATCGACCGTGTCGAGCAGGCTGTCCTTGCCGCGCAACGCGATGTCTCGCAACAGCATCAGCCCGGCATCCTTGCCGTCGATCTCGCCCGAATGGATGCCGCCCTGGATCAGCACGACCGGCTTGCCGGGCCCGCCCTTGCTGGCGCGGACATAGATCATCTCGCGCCCCTCGGTCGTGCGGCCGAAGCTCTGCACGGAAATCAGCGGCGATGCCGCGTCTAGCCGTTCCAGCCATGCGCGAACCTCGGCATAGCGCGGCGTGGTGCGGAAGGCGGCGGCCTCGGCCGGGGTGATCCAGGGGTCGTCCGCCGCGACGATCAGCCGCTCGCTCGCGCCCTTCCACGGCATGGTCGGCGGCAGGATCCTGGCGGACAGATCGTCCGACCCGACCTGCTCCGCCAGAGCGGGAAGCGGCGTCATGGCGACCAGGCCAAACATGGTGCCCGTACGCAGGGCATGAAGTATATCAAGGCGAGAGTGGTTCACGATCATGGTCCTGTCGTCCGTCATCACCGATGGCGTGGAAGGCCGCCTGCTGGCGCATCCTCGCCGATAAGACAATATATCGTTTCCTATGCATCCCGTTGGTCGGTCTGGCAAAACTCGACCCAAGCCATGAATGGCGATGCTCCGGCACGTTATTCCCGGTGAGCCGTTTGCTGCTGATCCCTTTCAGCAGGAACCGACATGACCGACGATCCCCGCACCAGCCAGCCGACGCATTTTCCCGCCGAGCCGCACCAGCCCAGCCCCGGCCTGACCACCGCGATGCGCACCAAGCCCGACCATGGCGAGGAGAGCTATGTCGGCAAGGGGCTGCTCACGGACCGGATCGCGCTGATCACCGGCGGGGACTCAGGGATCGGCCGGGCCGTCGCCATCGCCTATGCCCGCGAGGGGGCCGACATCGCCATCTCCTATCTGGCCGACGAACAGGCCGATGCGGAGGAAACGCGCCGCTGGGTCGAGAAGGCGGGACGGCGTTGCCTGTTGCTGCCCGGCGACATACGCGACCGGGATCACTGCGCCAGCCTGGTGGAACGCACCGTCGCCGAGCTGGGCGGGCTGGACATCCTCGTCAACAATGCCGCTGCCCAGACCATGAACGAGGGGCTCGACAGCATCGACGATGACGAGATGCAGGACGCCTTCGCCGCAAATGTCTTTGCGATGATCCGTCTCGCCAAGGCGGCTGCGCCGCATATGAAGCCGGGCTCGGCGATCATCAATACGACCAGCGAGCAGGCCAAGATCGCCAACAAGACGATGATCGTCTATGCCTCGACCAAGGGCGCGATATCGAGCCTGACGGTGGGGCTTTCCAACCTTCTGGCGGGCGACGGCATTCGCGTGAACGCGGTGGCGCCCGGCCCGATCTGGACTCCCATCCAGCCGATCGCCAAATCGCCGCAGGAGCTGGAGACGCTCGGCCATGACACGCCGATCGGGCGCGCCGGACAGCCGGGCGAACTGGCCCCCGCCTATGTGCTGCTCGCCTCCGCCGAGGGCAGTTACATGTCCGGCAACGTCGTCGCCGTCACCGGCGGCGTCCCGATTTCCTGACCCCCGAAAGCCGGGCCTCGTCCGGCTGCCTGTCCGCATATGGCCGAGGCCCGTACCGGATCGCGCATTGTCCTGGCGCGCGGCGATGCTAGGGGTCCGTTCCTTCACGGATTGGAGACGGATATGACGGTCGCATCCAGGCCATGGGACGGCGCGGCGGTCGGCCAATGGCTCGACCACCGGGTCCAGGCCGCCAGGCTCGACCAGGCGGCGGCGGACCGGCGGGGCTACGAGGCGCAGGACGACTATGACAAGGCGGCGGCCGAGGAATGGGTGTGCCGGGCATTGCAGGCTGGCGGAAAGGCCGAGGACCAGGCAGCCTTCGCGCTGCACCTGAAAAGCTTGCTCGCGCAGGAAGAGTACCGGACGACCGGCATTTATGATGACCGGCGGTTCGACCGGAACGTCCGCGCCACGCTTCGCAAGATCGCCAAGATGACCAAGGCGAATGAAGGCTTCGAGAACCGACTTCGCTATCAGCGGTCCGCCTGAACGCCGTCAAACCCGTGGCGAGCGCGGCGCGGCCTAGTCGCGCCGCGCCATCGCGATCAGGGTCGGCGCATCGACCGTGAACTTGAACCCGAAGACGAGCGCATTGCCGATATGGGTCTTGCGGAACGGGGCGCCGGTCTGGTCGGGGTTCAGGATATACTGGATGTTGGGCGACAGGCGGACGGCGGGGCCGATCTGGGCGCCATAGGCCAGCTCCATCATATACTGGTTGCGGCGAATGTCGCCATCGCCCCCGGCGGACAGGCGCGCTGCGCGCATCCGGGCCATGGCCAGGTCGGAAAAGCTCTGCTGGTTGATGACGAAGCCGATCGTATCGCGATCGCGCCCGGCAAAGGTCCCCGTCTGGAGCAGGCCCAGTTCGAGGAAATGCCGCTCCTCGACCCGGCCCGACAGGTTGGTCATCGCGACCCCGAACACCGCCAGCCCCCGGTGCGAATTCATGTCGGGGCGGGTCAGCATCTGGTCGAAACGGGCATAGAGGCCGCTGCGCCCCTTGCGCGTGGCGGACGGGCGACCGCTCAGGATCGCGATGCCGCCCCGATCGTCGAGTAAAGGATCGGCATAATCGCCGCGATCGACCCAGCCGCCCAGGATGTAATGGCGCGGCAGCCGGTCGGTCTTGAAGTCCGAGGCGTAGCCGACCTCATAGGGCACGATGAAACCCGTGCCGCCCTTGAAGCTGAGGCTGAAGCCATTGTCGTCGGCCCGCTTGCGGTTCGGGTTGACCTCATAGATGCCGGCATGGGCGAACCAGTTGTCGGCGATCGTCAGCTTGGCGCGCGCCATCCAACTCGATGCCGGGAAATAGGTGAAGTTGCTGTTCTTGAAGACGAAGGTGGGATTGCCGCAGGCGGAGTTCGACTGGAAGTTGCAGTAGAGCGGCGAGTTCAGGAAATGGATGTTCGCCTGGCTCTTGCCCGCCTCGATATCCAACCGGTTGTCGAACAGCCTCTGTTCCCAGGTCAGGATGGCCAAATGGGTGTTCTGCGTGCCCCATACCTCCTGCACCGAGGTATTGTTGCCGATCGCGATCTGCGACAGGCTCTGGCCATGGCGGTTGGTGATCGCGAGGTGAAGGCCACCGCCGCCAATGCCCGCGATCTTGTCGAAGTCGAAATCGGCCCCGACATAGATTTGCCCGGTATAGGCGCCCTTGCGCTCCAGCCCGCCGGTGACGTTGGCGGCGGCTTCGCCCGTATAGTTCAGCGCCAAAGTGACGCCGTCATCGGCCAGCGGCTGCCAAGTCTCGTCGCCCTTCCTCCGCTGGCCCAGGACCAGCGGCACGGCCTTGGTCGCATGTTGCGAGACCTGCGGCGTCGTGGGATCGGACGCGACCGGCGACCTATCCTCGGCGACCACCGTGGCGGCCGGATCGACCATGCGCGACCAGAGCGGGGACACCGGCAAAATGGCCGCCCCGACAATGACACCCAGCTTGAATCGGACCTTGTCCATCCGCATCCTCACCATCACGTTATAGAAAACGTTTTCTCAAATGTTCGCGTTAAGCAGCCCAAGCATCCAGGATATCGTCGCGTAGAACGATTTCCCGCCAAGGCCAGTTTGTCGCCCCTGGGAACGGCCTTCCGCCGCCCCGCCCTTATCCCGAGGCGGCAAGCGGCAGGACGGCGTCCCTCTCTTCGACGTCGCGCAGCGTTGCGACCTCGGCAGCATCGCCCAGCACCACCCCGACCCGCTGGTGCAGGCCCGTCGGCTGGATGTCGAGGATGCGCATCGCACCATCGATCGCCGCACCGCCCGCCTGTTCGATCAGCATCGCCATGGGATTGGCTTCATACAACAGCCGAAGCCGTGCCTTGCCCGGATGGCGGTGATCGGCCGGATAGAGGAACACACCGCCCCGTTTCAGGATGCGATGGATGTCCGCCACCATCGAGGCGGTCCACCGCATATTGTAATCGCGGCCCAACGGCCCTTCGCTGCCCTGAACCCGCTCTTCGACATAGTCGGCGATGCGCGGCGACCATTGCCGCCGCCGCGCCAGGTTGATCGCGAACTCGCACGTCCCGGCGGGCAGCCGCATCGGACCGTCGGTCAGCCTCCACGAACCGACCTCCCGGTCGAGCGTGAATTCATAGACGCCGGTGCCGATGGTCAGCACCAGCAGCGTCTGCGGACCATAGATGGCATAGCCCGCCGCCACCTGATCGCGGCCGGGCTGGAGGAAATCGGCCTCGGTCGGCGTACGCCCGGCGCAATCCTCCGGCGCGCGGAGCACAGAGAAGATGGTCCCGACAGACAGGTCGACATCGACATTGCTCGACCCGTCGATGGGATCGAACAACAGCAGATATTCGCCCTTGGGGTAGCGATTGGGGATGTGATGGATCGTCTCCATCTCCTCCGACGCCATCGCCGCCAGATGCCCGCCCCATTCATTGGCGTCGAGCAACAGCTCGTTGGCGATCACGTCCAGCTTCTTCTGGACCTCGCCCTGGACATTCTCCTCGCCGAGACTGCCCAGCACTTCGCCCAGCGCGCCCTTGGACACGGCGTGGCCGATCGTCTTGCAGGCGCGCGCGACCGTCTCGATCAACAGGCGCAGTTCGGCGGGCAGTGCGGCGTCGGCGCGTTGCTGCTCGATGAGGAACCGGGTGAGCGACATGCGTTGCATCGTGGTCAGGCTCCGAATAATGTCGGCGGCGCTGTTCGCCCGCCCGTGATATGGATCATGCCGTCACCGAGGGAGACGGGGCGGGAATGGGCGAGAGGCTGGAACCGCGCGAGATCAGTCGCCCGGCCAGCACGACTTTCCGGGTGGCGGCATCGGGATGGTCGAACCGGTCGATCAGCATCGCCATCGCGGTGCGGCCGATCTCCTCGACGGGCTGCTCGATCACCGACAGGCCGCCGCCGACAATGTCCATCCACCCTTCATT
Source organism: Sphingomonas sp. SORGH_AS_0870 (assembly GCF_031453175.1). NCBI lineage: Bacteria > Pseudomonadati > Pseudomonadota > Alphaproteobacteria > Sphingomonadales > Sphingomonadaceae > Sphingomonas > Sphingomonas sp. SORGH_AS_0870. Next base: position 2,307,089 of record NZ_JAVIYW010000002.1, on the reverse strand, counting down.
GTCGAACCCGACAAGCGCGATGTCGTCGGGCACCGACAGTCCGTGTTCGCGCAGCGTGCGCAACACCGCCAGCAACGTCACGCCATTGCTGGCGACCAGCGCCTGGGGCCGGTCGGCGCGCGCGAGCAGGTCGGCCATGGCCTCCGCCACCTCGCCATCGCCATGCGGCACCGCGATCGCCTCGGCTCGCAGCCCCAGCCGCTGCGCCGCGGCCTCGAACCCGGCGCGACGCTCCATGCCGGTACGGCTGGTCGCGCCGAACAGGCCGGCGATCCGGCGAAAGCCCCGATCGTGGAGATGCTCGACCAGCATCTCCGACATCGCGCCATTGTCCAGGACCACGCAGTCATGCGCGATGCCCGGCGCCGCGCGATCGATCAGCACCATGGGATAATCGGGCTTCGTCCGGGTGAGGTTGGCCAGCCCGTCGCGGGTCGGCGCCAGGATGACCCCGGCCACCCGCTCCTCCTGCATCAGTTGCAGATACATGGCCTCGCGCGCGGGGTCCTCGTCGGTGTTGCACAGGATGACCCGCTGTCCGCGACTATAGGCCAGATTCTCGATCGCGCGGGATACGGCGGTGAAGAAGGGATTGCGGATATCGGCGACGATCAGCCCGATCGTATTGGTATGACGCGACCGCAGCCGCCGCGCCGCGAGATTGGGACGATAGCCCGTCGAGCGCACCGCCGCGAGAACACGCTCGCGCATCGCCAGATCGACGTTGCGACCCGCCAACACCCGCGATACCGTGGCCGCGGACACGTTGGCGACGCGGGCGACGTCTTTGATACCCACGCTCATGGAAAACGTATTCTCCTCTCCGCGCCGTTCTCTACGGCTCATTTCCACCCTTCATGTCGCGTAAGGCGATTCGTTGCAAGGCCCATTGACAAAGTTGCAGGAAAACGTTTTCCAGTCGGGCAAGCGAAGAATTGAGACTCGCGGCGGAGAGGCCAACAGAGACATGCACACCCAGACCCCATCACCCGTGATCGGCCCGGAGCTGATCCGCCTCGCCGTGACGGCGACCGACAAGAGCGACGCGATCCGCCAGGCGGGCCAGCTGCTGGTCGCCGCCGGTTGCGTCGCGCCGGGCTATGAGGAAAGCATGATCGCGCGCGAAGGCGTCGCGAACACCTTTCTGGGCGCGGGCGTCGCCATTCCCCATGGCCTGGGCGAGGACAAGGTGCTGGTACGGCGCGACGGGATCGCGGTGCTCCAGTTCGTCGACGGCATCGAATGGAATCCCGGCCAGATCGCGCATCTGGTGATCGGCATCGCCGCCAGTTCGGACAGCCATATCGCGATCCTGCGCCGCCTGACCCGGCTCATCCAGGACGAGGCGCGGTTGCAGCAATTGGCAAAGACCAGCGACCCGGCGCTGATCGCCGCCGCACTGAGCGACGATGCGCGCGATCAGGGCCAGGCGCGCCCTCCGGCCGAGGATCTGGACGAGCGGGTGAGTTGGACCATCGACTATCCCGCCGGGCTGCACGCGCGCCCCGCCGCCGCCTGGGCCGAAGCGGCCAAGGCGCTGCCGGTCGCATTGCGGGTCCGCCATGGTGCCGAGACCGCCGATCCGCGCAGCCTGGTGGCGCTGTTGCAGCTGGGGCTGAAAGCGGGTGACACCGTCAGCATCTCCGCATCCGGTCCCGCCGCCGCCGGCGCTCTCGAGAGCTTCCGCGCCGCGATCGGCCGCCTGACCGGCCGCGAAAAGGCGGATGCCGCCCGCGCGGCGGAAAAGGCCGCCGCCGCCATACCCGTGCGCGGGTGGAAGCCCGTCGGCACCCCGGCAATGATCGCGGGTGTGGCCGCCAGTCCGGGTCTGGCAATCGGCAAGGTCCATGTCCTGGCGGCGGCCGAACTGGACGTCCCCGACCAGCCGGTCGATCTGGCGAGCGGCGGCGCGCTGCTCGACGAGGCGCTGGTGCGCACCCGCGCGCAGATGACGACGCTGATCGAAGAGACCACGCGGCGTCTGGGCGCGGGGGATGCGGCGATCTTCAAGGCGCAGGCGACGCTGCTCGACGATACCGATCTCATCACCCTCACCTGCCAGTTGATGGTCGAGGGGCATGGCGTCGCCTGGTCCTGGCATCAGGCGATCGAGCGGATGGCGGGCCAGCTGTCCGCGCTGGGCAATCCGGTGCTGGCCGCGCGCTCGGCCGATCTTCGCGATATCGGGCGGCGCGTGCTGGCCCAGATCGATCCGGGCCTGGGCCTGGGCACGCTGGACGACCTGCCGCAAGAGCCGTGCATCCTGGTCGCGGCCGATCTGGCGCCGTCGGACACCGCCGCGCTCGACACCCGCCGCGTCGCGGGCATCGCCACCGCGCTGGGCGGCCCCACCTCGCACAGCGCCATCCTCGCCCGTACGCTCGGCCTGCCGTCGGTGGTCGCGGGCGGCGCGGAGCTCTTGTCGCAGGCGGCGGGATCGATCGCGATCGTCGATGGCGATACGGGTCGCGTCTGGCTCGATCCCTCGGAGGCCGATCTCGCCTCCGCGCGGGACTGGATCGCCGAAATCGCGGCGCGGCGCGCGGCGGAGGAGGCCGAACGCAGCCGCCCCGCGGTGACGCGCGACGGCCATCAGGTCGCGATCGCCGCCAATGTGAACCGGCCCGATCAGGTGGCCGAGGCGCTGGCCCAGGGTGGCGAGGGCGTCGGCCTGATGCGTACCGAGTTCCTGTTCCTCGAGCGCGGCGACAGCCCGAGCGAGGACGAACAGTTCGCGGTCTATCGCGCGATGATCAATGCGCTGGACGGCCGCCCCCTGATCGTCCGCACGCTCGATATCGGCGGCGACAAGCAGGTGCCGCATTTGCATCTGCCCAAGGAGGAGAATCCCTTTCTCGGCGTGCGCGGCGCGCGGCTGTTGCTGCGCCGCCCCGATCTGCTGGAGCCGCAGCTGCGCGCGCTCTACCGCGCGGCCAAGGAGTCGGGCGATCTGTCGATCATGTTCCCGATGATCACCTCGGCCGCCGAACTGGTGGCGTTGCGCGAACGGTGCGAGGCGGTGCGGGTCGCGCTGGACGCACCGGTCGTGCCGATCGGCATCATGATTGAGGTGCCCGCCGCCGCCGTCCAGGCCGATGCGCTGGCGGCCCATGCCGATTTCTTCTCGATCGGCACCAACGACCTTACCCAATATACGCTGGCGATCGACCGGCAGAACCCCGAACTCGCCAGCGAGGCCGACTCGCTTCACCCGGCGGTGCTGCGCCTGATCGCCATGACCGTCGCGGGCGCGCGGCGGCATGATCGCTGGGTCGGGGTGTGCGGCGGGCTGGCGGGCGATCCGTTCGGCGCGGCGCTGCTCACCGGGCTGGGCGTGACGGAATTGTCGATGACCCCGCGCGACCTGCCCGCGGTCAAGGCCCGGCTTCGCACCAGCGAGCTTCCGGCATTGCAGGCGCTGGCGGCGCGGGCGCTGGAGATGGAAAGCGCGGCGGATGTGCGGGCGCTCGATGCCGCCCCGACCGGCGACCAACTCGAAAGGAATGCCGCGTGATGCGTATCGCCACCGTCACCTTCAATCCCGCGATCGACCAGACGATCACGCTGGATCGGCTGATCCCCGGCGAGGTCCATCGCGCCCGTTCCGTCCGACAGGATGCGGGCGGAAAGGGTATCAACGTCGCCAGCTGCCTTGCCGACTGGGGCGTGCCGGTCAGCGTGTTCGGACTGCTGGGGCAGGCCAATGCGGCGCTGTTCGAGACGCTGTTCGCGCAAAAGGCGATCCAGGATCGCTTCCTGCGCGTTTCCGGCGATACCCGCGTCAACATGAAGCTCGTCGACGATGCCGACACCACCGACATCAACATGAGCGGCGCGGCGGTCGAGGAGGCGCAGGTCGCCGCCGTCGAGCAGGCGGTGGCGGACTTTGCGGGGCCGGACACGCTGATCGTCCTGTCCGGCAGCCTGCCGCCGGGATGCCATCCCGGCGTGTATGCCGACATGATCCGAACCCTGAGCGATCGCGGCGCTAAGGTGCTTCTCGACACCAGCGGCCCTGCTTTGACCCAGGCGCTTCGCGCGGCCACCCTGCCCGCGATCGTCAAGCCGAACCGGCGTGAACTGGCCGCTTGGTCAGGCGAGCCGCTCGACGGTCTGGACGATGTCGTGCGCTGCGCCGAGACGCTGCTCCAGCGCGGAGTCGCGCTGGTCGTCGTGTCCATGGGAGAGGACGGCGCGCTGTTCCTGTCGGACGAAGGCGCGATCCTGGCGAAGCTGGCGGCGGGGCCACTGGCCAGCACCGTCGGCGCCGGGGACGCCATGGTCGCGGGCCTCGCCGCCGGGCTTGCCGAGGGCGCCTCGCTCGAACGCATCGCTAGACTGTCGACGGCCTTCGCGGTCGCCAAGCTGGGCCGCACCGGCCCGCACCTGCCGAGCGGGGCGACGATCGATTCCCTGGCCGGGCAGGTCATGATCCGCCAAGTCGCCAAGACCGGCCCGGCGATGACGGGAGAGGACGCATGAAGCGGATTTTTGCGATCGTCGATGCGCGCGAGTCCGGCGTCACCGGCGTACTGGCGGGCGAAGCGCTGCGCCGGGCCGCGCGCGATATCGGCTCGCCGATCGAGATCGAGCTGCGCACCGCGCAGGGTATCGTCAACCCGGTCTCGCCCGGACCGGCGGAGAGCGGCGACCGCCTGCTGTTCGTCGGCGCCGCCGACACCGCCGATGCGGCGACCCGCGCCCGTGCCGACCAGATGGTGACGCTGGAGGCGGTGCTCGCCGATCCGGCCGCCGCGCTCGACATGCAGCCCGACCGCCCGGTCGCCGGTCGGGTCCGCAAGATCGTCGCCATCACCTCCTGCCCCACCGGCATCGCGCATACCTTCATGGCGGCGGAGGGGTTGCAGGAGGGTGCGCGGCAACTCGGCTATGACATCCATGTCGAAACGCAAGGGTCGGTCGGCGCGGGCAACCCGCTGACCGCCGAACAGATCGCCGAGGCCGATGTGGTCCTGATCGCCGCCGATCGCGAGGTCGATCGTGCGCGGTTCGCGGGCAAGCGCGTGCTGGTCAGCAACACGAAACCCGCCATCACCGGCGGCGCGGCATTGATCGAGAAGGCGCTGGCCGAGGCGAGAGTCCAGGGCGAGGCCGCCAGCGGCGATGCGCCCACCGCCTCCCCCGCCAGCGAGCGTGCCGGGCCCTATAAGCATCTGATGACTGGCGTCTCGTTCATGCTGCCCTTCGTGGTGGCGGGCGGGCTGCTGATCGCCCTCGCCTTCGCGCTGGGCGGCATCCACGCCAATGACGATGCCGCTGCGGGCACGCTCGCCCATGCCCTGTTCACCATCGGGGCGAAGGCGGGCTTTGCGCTGATGGTCCCGGCGCTGGCCGGATATATCGCCTATTCGATCGCCGACCGGCCCGGCATCGCGCCGGGGATGATCGGCGGGATGCTGGCCAGCACGTTGGGCGCGGGTTTTCTCGGCGGTATCGTGGCGGGCTTCATCGCGGGTTACGGCGTCGACGCGCTGAACCGGGCGATCCGCCTGCCCAAGAACCTTCAGGGCCTGAAGCCTGTGCTGATCCTGCCGCTGCTCGGCACGCTGCTGACCGGGTTGCTGATGATCTATGCGGTGGGCACGCCGGTCGCGGCGGCGCTGGCCTTTCTCACCGAATGGCTGCGCGGGATGCAGGGGTCCAACGCGGTCCTGCTCGGGCTGATCCTGGGCGCGATGATGGCGTTCGACATGGGCGGCCCGGTCAACAAGGCGGCCTATGCCTTCTCGGTCGGGCTGGTCGCGTCGCAGGTCTATACGCCGATGGCGGCGACCATGGCGGCGGGCATGACGCCACCGCTCGCCATCGCGCTTGCGACGCGGCTGTTCCGAACCCGCTTCACCGCCGACGAGCGCGAGGCGGGAGCCGCCGCCGCCGTCCTCGGTCTGGCCTTCATCAGCGAGGGCGCGATCCCCTTCGCCGCGCGCGATCCGCTCCGGATGATCCCGTCGCTGATGGCGGGGTCGGCCGTCACAGGGGCGATCTCGATGGTCGCCGGTGTCGAGCTGCGCGTGCCGCATGGCGGTGTGTTCGTGCTGCCCATTCCTGGTGCCGTCACGCATCTGGCCGCCTATCTCGTGGCGATCCTGGCCGGCGTGGTGGTGAGCGCACTGCTCATAGGCGTGCTGAAGCGTCCGGTGGCGCAAGGATGATCTCAGGGCGGTCGTGACCGGCGGCCGCCCCCACGCCCGGTGTTGAGCCCGGCAATCCCGCCGATGAATGCCGCACCACGTCCCGTGGCGGGCAAAAGCGACGTTCGGGCCGATGCTTACCTGAGTTGCAACCCGTCGCCGGATCGCGCAGGAGGGACGCCACATAAAAGGGCTTGGGACGGAATATGGGGGTAAGGCGCCGGGCCTTTGGGCAATTGCCGCTGCTTCGCGAGCGCAGGGCGCTGGCCTATGCGGCGGCGCTGCTGCTGTCGGCCATCGCCTGGTGGGTGCGCTGGGCGCTCGATCCGGCCTTTCCGCCAGGCTTTCCCTATCTGACCTTCTTTCCGGCGGTCATCATTTCCGCGTTCCTGTTCGGGCGCGGTCCGGGCACCGTTTCGGCCATCGTCTGCGGCCTGCTCGCCTGGTATTTCTTCATTCCGCCGGTCCATACGTTCGATTTCGAATCGCGTACGCTGGTGGCCCTGGGCTTTTACGCCGGGGTCGTTGCGGTCGATATCGGGCTGGTCGATGCCATGCAGCGCGCCAATGAACGCTCGTCCCGACTGGCGGCCGAGCAGCGGCAGCTGGCCGAACGGACCGAGCTGCTGTTCCACGAATTGCAGCACCGGGTGTCCAACAACATCCAGATGGTCGGCGCCATGCTGTCCCTGCAGCAGCGGCAGGTCGTCGACCCGATCGCGCGCATGGTTCTGACCGACGCGTCCACCAAATTGCAGCTGATCGGACGGATCCAGCGGCAGCTTTATTCGACCACCGGCGAGCAGGTGCCGCTGGACATCTTCCTCCGCGACCTGATGACGGACCTTTTCGCCGCCGACAGCAAACCGGGCATCCTGCACCGGATCGAGGCCGTGCCCGGCATCCGCCTGTCGCCCGATGCGGCCATTCCGCTGGCCCTCATCATGGCCGAAGGCATCGCCAATGCGATGGAGCATGGCTTTGCCGACCGGGAATTTGGCCAGCTCGTCGTCACCCTGACCCTGGAGGACGATATCATAGAGCTACGCGTGATCGACGATGGGGCGGGCTTGCCGCCGGATTTCGACCTCCATCGATCGGACAGCCTCGGCCTGAAGCTGGTGCGCAGTCTGGCCAAGCAGATGGAGGCCGAGATCAGCATCCAGAACAACAGGTCATCAGGGGCTATGCTGCGCCTCTCGCTGCCGAACAGCGCCGATCAGGGGTGAGCGGCAAGGCGCCGCGTGCCGCGCGATAGGCCTGCCCATCGAACCGGTCAACGCGCATGCCCTTCATACACCGCCAGTGTCCGCGCCAGGGCCGCCTGGTCGAGCATCACGCGCTCGACATTCTGCCGCAGTTCATGCGCCAGCGCGCGGGTCGTCGCGACCGCATGAGGCAGGGCTTCACCCAGCGCGTGGAGGATCTTGAAGGCGCGGATGGCGACCTCTTCCTCGCCTGCCCCCTCCCGCACGATCGGCGTGAAGCCGGCTCGGATCATCTCGTCCACGGACGGACGCGGAACATGGACGGGCGGCAGATCGGCGTCCGCTGACGGCGCCTGAGCGGGCAACTCGCTCAGGGTGCGCAACAGCGCATTCAGCACCTCGACGGCGGTGCCGGGATCGTTGGTGGCGGGTGCCAGCGCCCGCCCCGCAATCTCGCCAAGGGCGATCTGTCCGAGCCGGGGATCGTGGTCGAAATCACGGTGCCGCTCGATCACGAAGGCGCCCGACAGGTCGTCATCGCAGTCCGCCGCTCCCCCGACCACATGGAGCAGCGGACGCCCCTTGTGCACCAGCGTACCGGGGATCGCCTCCACATGCACGACAAGGTCGTGTTCCCCGGCCAGTGCGGTCAGGCGACCGATATCGACATGCGTCACATAACCGATCGTCTGCGCCCGCACCGGCCGCGCATGGGCGGGAACCGGGATGGCCGGTCGTCCGCCCAGATATGGGTCGTTCGCGAACGCCTGCATGGCGGACCCTGCCGCATCCTCGACCCGGTCGATCACGTCCGACATGCGCCCGAACGCGGCGAGATGGGCGATCCAGCGCAGCAGGGTCACGACGACCAGCGCGACCAGCAGGACCGTGGCGATCAGCAGCAACACGCGCCCCTGCCCGCCATAGAGGCGGGTTTGCAGGCCGATGATGCCGACCACGGCAAAGATGAACGCCCCGAGGAAGGTCGAGAGCGCATTTTGCGACATGCGATCCGAGATCAGCAACTGGGTCGCCCGCGGCGTCGCCAACTGGGTCGCGGACGAATAGGCGCTGACCATCGCCGTCAACGAGAAGGTGGTGACGGCGAGCATCGAGGAGGCGATGATTTCCAGGACGGTACCAACGGCATTCTGGCCGATATCGCCGGTGAAGTGATAGGGGACCGTTCGGGCGACGATCCCCGCAAAGGCGGCGACGACCACGCTGGCGGCACTGATGAGCGCGGCGCGGAACCAGATCTTGCGAGCAATGCGATGGAGGAGCCATCCGATGCGGGCCTTCGAGATCATCGGGTCCTGCGTTTCCTTTTTCTGCCTGTGCCACCCTTGTCGACGCCGATCCCTCCCACCGCGTCGCCCGGATGGAACGCGGGCGCACGGCAGAGGGATGGCGTCGTCTCCGGCAGCTTATACGCAGACAGCCGACCTTTGGCTCACCGCCCCTCAGCGACGGGACGATTTTTCCATGCCGCGCCCCGCCGATTACAGCCCGTTGAGCATCTTCAGGCCCGCGCTGTAGATCGTCGGCATGCCATGCTCGATATAGAGGGCCCGTGCATAATCCTTGATGACGTCGATGCGGTAGGCGGTCATGGCGTCGCCGAAGCGAAGCACGACATAATCACCCTCAAGCGCCGCCAGCAGCGCGTGCTGCTCATCGGCGTCGAGGCGGCGCGTCTCGAAATGGAGGACCATCGGCGAGGCTCCATGGCCGAGGATGTCGAGGATGATGGCCCTGTCCATGCCCCCGGCGTCGACTACGAGGATGTCCGCCGCGCGTCCGCCGGTCTTGGCCAGCATGTCCTGATAGGTGTCGACCGGCGCCGCCGTCTTTTCGATACAGGACGAGCCTTGGATCATGCCCGTCTTGCCGTTGATCCCCTTCTTGCCATTGCGGACGGGGGAAGCGCCGACCGCCTGGGGCAAGCCCGGCGCTGCGACCGTTATCGGGTCCACCGCATAGACCCTCCCCTCACCCGTCTCGTATCCGAAGGGCAGGAACATCGCGTTGCGGTTGTTGCGATAGCCGCGCTCCAAGGCGGCGAACCTGTGCGCATCGGGCTCCAGCAGAACCGCGGGCGGATCATAATTGACCATTACCGGCCGCAGCGGGTCGACCGACGTTCCCTCGCTCGCACCGATCCGCCACACCATATGGCCGCCATCGCGGTCGAACAGCCAGGCCGCGACCTTGCCGAATTCGAATGCGAGCCGGTCGTCCGCATCGATCGACATATCGGGTTGCAAAATCGCCGCCATGCCGACGCTGCCGGTGCGAATTTCCCGCATTCCCTGGATCAGGATGCTGACATCCTGTGACCATTCATCGTCGTAACCCGCTAGGATCGCAGCGGGTTCTTCCAGATCGCCCTTGCGAAGGAGATCCATCGCCTTGTCCTTGCGCACCTGCTCGGGCAGCCAGGAGCCGCCCCAGACGTGAATGCCATAGGTGTTTTCCAGCGTCCGTCGGCGCAGCGACGCCAGCGGCTGGTCGTAAAGATACGGGTAGAACGCCTCGGTCCCGAGCCGGCAATGGGCATGCCGCTTCAAGAAGGCGCCGAACAGCCAGGGCCCGGTCGAGATATTGACCCGTGTCTCATCGAGATCATGGCTCATGATATGATCGAGCAATTCGCGGAAGATCGCGTGCCCCTTCGGCGCGCCGATGAAACCGATCGAGCAATAGTCGGTCGAGGCGTCCTCGTTGCAAACGGTCAGCGTCCGCGACATTTCGGCGGGGTCGAAATGCCGATGCGGCATGACGTCGCAATCCAGGCAGATACCGCCGAAGCGATAGAGGATTTCGTAGCGTGCGATGTCGGCGCGCATCGGAAGGACCGAGACGGCCTCGATCTTCTCGCGCGACATGGTCAGTTTCGCCACATCGGCGTCGGTCCAGGTGATGAAGCGCGCATCCGGAAACTGCCGCTGCCATGCCGCCCAATAGGCTTCGTAATGCGGCGGGATCGGCTTGTCTCCGAACCAGACGCGGTGGAACAGACCCTGCTCCAGATCCGGGTCGTGCACCGCCACCGGGGCCTCGGGCTGCGGGGCGGGAACCGGTGCGGCGGAGACGAGCGCGTGTTGGTGGATCACGTCATAGGCGCCGCGCGTCGATCCCCAGAGCTGGTATGCATAGACCGGATCGCTGCCGTCATAGGCGATGCCGGTGAAATGCTCCGGGATGAAATAATGGCTGGGATAGATACGCAGCCGATTATAGCCATAGGCACGATAGGCGTCGGTCACGCGTTGCGGGCCGACGCTCTGCCACGCCATCCGGTCGGTGACGCTGGTCTCGGCAGCGATATCCTTGATGATCTGGCCGACGAACGGGTTTTCGCTCTTGCACCCGAAATAGCCCGCCGCGATCAGGCCCGGACGCGCCACCTCGCTCTCCCAGCAGGCGAACGCCTCGCAGTCGAGGAGATGCTCGTCCAGCGGGCGGACGCAGATGCTGTCGGCATCGACCAGGACGCCGCCATGGTGGTAAAGGATTTCCCAGCGCATCATATCGGCAACGCCGTTGAGCTCGCGTGACCACATCGCATCCATATGCGCGCGGTTGGCCCATTGGCAGGCGGAAAAGTCCTGATTCCCCCACAAACGGAACTCCCAGTCGGGATGCATCGCCCGCCAGGTATCGATGCAATTGTCCGGCCGCTTGGCTTCGTCGCCGACCCAGATGACGTGGAGGCGCTTGGGGATCATGGCGGCAATACCTTCTGGCTTGGTCGGGATGTTTGCAGAAGGGTAACCGGACGTGTTTAAGATTGTGTTGTCGCAATCGGAACGGAAAGAATCCGGGCACGAGCGCCGCCCGTGCCGCGCTGGGCATGCGATATTGGCGAACGACGTTTCAGATCGTCAGGCCGACGAAGATCGCGCCGGTCCGGCCGCGATCCTGCGCCGCTTCGAAAGCGTCGTTGATCCGGTCGAGCGGGAAGCGGTGGGTAATCAACTCATGCGTCTTCAGCACCCCGCGCGCCACCAGGTCGATCACCTCGACCTGTTCGGCATGGATGTCGTAAAAGGCGAAGCTGGCGCTGGGGATCAGGGCGATCTCGGACATCTGGATACGCTGCCACTCCAGCGGGATGGCGATGGCGCCATCGTCGAAACCGCCGACGATGACGACCTTGCCGCCGCGCCGCACCAGGCGCGTGGCGAGCGGCAGTGTGTCCGGCATGGACTCGCCGCCTGCGCATTCGAACACGATGTCGGCGCCGCGATCGTCGGTCATGGCACCGACTGCGGCCTGCGGGTCGTCGTCGTCCGAATGGACAATGCGGTCCGCGCCCAGCCGCGCGGCCAGCGCGAGTGCGTGCGGCATCCTGTCGATGATCGTGACGGTCGCACCGCTGGCCTTGGCGAGCATCAACTGGCCCAGCCCGATCGGCCCCGCCCCGATGATCGCCACCCGCGCTCCGATGGTCAGGCCCGACAGATGCTGGGCATGCAGCGCCACGGCATAGGTATCCAGCAGCGCCGCATCGTCGAACCCCACGCTGTCGGGCAGGCGGTGGAACTTGTGCTGCGGCCCGACGACATATTCGGCATAGGCGCGCGAAACGCTGGCGCGGCGGGTCGGATAAAGGTCCGGACAGCGATTATATTGCTGCACCCGGCACCAGTCGCAATGGCCGCAGCCGAGCACGGATTCGACCAGCACCCGGTCCCCGACTGCGACGCGGGTGACCGCCGAACCGATCTCGACGACCTCCCCCGCCAGTTCATGGCCCATGATACAGCAGTGCAGCTCTTCCTCCGCCTTTTCCCAATGGCGCAGGTCGGTTCCGCATATGCCCGCCATCCGCACCCGCGCCTTGACCCAATCGTCGGCGGGCAGGCGTGGCTCCTCGACCTCGGCGATCTCGAAACGGCCATTGGCGGTCTTCCGGGCGGCTTTCATGGCATGTCTTCCGAATGGGCGGCGACCGGGTTCCGGCCCGCCGCGATGGTGGTCGATGTCAGGCCCCTGTCCCCCAAGCGAATAGCGCCCCCCGCCAGAGCGGCGGTCAGCACCCGGCCGTCGCGCAGCCCCGCATCCCATCGCTGCCGCACCGAGCGGGGCGAGAAGTCCAGCGCCTTGCCCGCGACCTCGTCCTGCTGGTCGGCATAATGGAGCTGGACCAGCGTGACCGACGCCTCCTGTCCATCGGAGGCGCTGGCATAATGGTCCCGCCAGCGCGCCAAGGTCCGACGGGACTGTGTGGCGAAGGCCAGATCCTGCGTTCGACTTATCATCCCGCCGATGCTCGGCGCACGCGGCCCGGCCAGCGGCAAGAGGTCGACCGCGATACACAGCAGCGGCGCGTCGCCGGGCCGGGCCAGCACGGGATCGAGCGGCAGGTTGGCGGACAGCCCGCCATCGACGTAGAGCGTGCCCTCGACCGCGACCGGAGGAAAGGCGAGCGGCATGGCGCAGCTCGCGCGGATATGGTCGGGCGCGATCCGGCCGCGCCCGCTGTCGAACACGACCTCCTCGCCCGTATCCAGCGCCACCGCCTGCACCATATAGCGAACCGCGCCGTCATTCAGCCGGTCGAAATCGACCAGCCGGGCCAGCGTGCAGGCCAAGGGCGTCGTGTCATAAAGCGCGGGCGTATCGCGCGCGGCCAAGGCGGTGCCCAGCGGCGCGAACAGCCCCCGCCGCCCGCCAAGCACCGTCGCGATCACCTCGCCGCTGCGCCGCCAGCTGTCGATCATCGCGTCCCATGCCGGCACGCCCACCGGGTCGGTGGCTTCGGGACGCCACAGGTCGGACAGCCGTGACAGCCGGTCCTCCGGCGCGTTACCCGCGATGATCGCGCCGTTGATCGCCCCCGCCGAGGTGCCAACGATCCAGTGCGGCGCGATACCGGCATCGTGCAATGCCTCATAGACACCCGCCTGATAGGCGCCCAGCGCATTGCCCCCGGCTAGGACCAGGGCGATACGCAGATCGAGCGGCATGTTGAGCGTCATCCGTCGACAAACCCGCGAACGCCCGGATGGTCGCGCGGGAAAACGCCAATATCTCGATTTCTCAATGATATAGATTAGCATTTCTGATAACCGACGGCAACCCGCGTCGCAGGCGGGACGTTGCCCCGCCACCGATGACCCTGGACCCGCAAGCCGAACTGACCGATGCCGACCGAGAGCGCGGCTTACGGCTGCTCGTCATCGAGGCGGGGTTTTCCGGCGGCGCGGCCGCGCTGACCAGCGGGGTGATCCTGACCGCCTTCGCGCTGCATCTGGGCGCGTCGAACGTGATGGTCGGCATCCTCGCCGCGATGCCGTTCCTGGCGCAGCTGCTCCAGCTTCCCGCCATCCAAATGGTCGAGCGATGGCGGCGGCGCAAGCGGATCGCGGTCCTGTCCAGCCTGATCGGGCGGACCATGTTGGCGGTGATGGCGACACTCGCCTTTTTCAGCGGGACGGCCGCGTTGCTGATCTTCCTGGCGGCGCAGATGCTGTTGTGCGGGCTGGGCGCGGTCGGGGGGTGCGCGTGGAATGCCTGGATGCGCGATCTCGCGCCCGACGACCGGCTGGGCGACGTCTTTGCACGGCGGACGGTCTGGCTGACCGCGATCAGCCTGATCCTGGGCCTGGCGGCCGCGCTGGCGCTGGACTGGACGCAGGCCGGATCGTTCGCGCGGGACATGGTGTTCGCCGCGATGTTCGCAACCGGCTGCCTCACCGGGCTGATCAGCGCGCGGATCGTCGCGATGATGCCCGAGCCGCGGATGCCGCCCGCCCCCGGCCCCATCGCGCTGCGCGCGCTGCTGTCCCAGCCGCTGGGCGACCCGAATTTCCGCCGGTTGCTGGTCTTCGTGGCCAGCTGGCAGTTCGCGATCAATCTCGCGACGCCCTTCTTCACCGTCTTCATCGTCCGCCAGCTGCATTTCGCCGTTAGCTTCGTGCTCCTTCTCAGCGTCGCCAGCCAGCTTGCCAATATCCTCGCGCTCCGGCTCTGGGGGCGGCTCAGCGACCGGTTCGCCAACAAGTCGGTCCTGGCGGTCTGTGCCCCCGCCTATATCCTGGCGATCGTGGCGATGATCGGCGCCTCGCAACTGGGCGACCGGGGTGCGGTGAAATGGTGGCTGATCGGGCTTCACCTCGTCATGGGCGCGACCATCGCCGGGGTGACGCTGGCCAGCACCAATATCGCGCTGAAGCTGTCGCCCAAGGGGTCCGCCACCGCCTATGTCGCGGCCAATGCGATGACGACCGCCATCGCCGCCGGGATCGCCCCGATCCTGGGCGGGTTGCTCGCGCAATTCTTCGCCGCGCGCCAGTTCGAGTTGCTCGCGCGGTGGCGCAGCCCGAACGGCATCTTCATCCTGCCGATCACGCTGACCGCCTGGGACTTTTATTTCCTGCTGGCCGGGCTGATCGGGATCTATGCGATCCACCGGCTGTCGCTGGTGCGCGAGACGGGCGAGATCGAGCGGCGGGCGATGGTTGGGCAGGTGCTGAACGAGACGCGGCGCAGCATCCGCAATATCTCCTCGGTCGCGGGCCTGCGTGCCGCGACCGATCTGCCCGGTACGCTGCTGCGCGATGCACGCACGCGCATCCGCCTGAAACGCGCGCGGGCGGCGCGGGCGGCACGAATGCACTGACGCAGTTTAGCGGAACAGCATTTTCCAGGAACTCGGCGTATTTCCATTGGGTTGGGGAGCACATCCGTCACACTTTCGGAGTTATGTCATGCCCCGAACCGCGACGGCCGAAGCGCCGCCCGCCATCAGCCCCCATCTGCTGGACCTACGCGAACTGCTGCGCGACGAACCCGCCCCGCTGGCCGATTTCACGATCGGCGACCTGACGTTCGGGCTGCACCGAACCGACGCATCGGTCTTCGCGATCGTGCGGCGCAGGGGCAGTAGCGGCGGGCTGGCGGTGCGGGCCGCCTTTCTGTCCACCGGCTTCGACTGCGCGGTCCTGCCGCCGGAAGAGGGGGAGGTCGCCCGGCTTCGCGTGACCAGCGCGATGGGCGAACATATCATATCCTGCCTTACCGATCGGCTGGCCTTGGAGCGGCTGCGCATCGCGACGCGCTTCACGCCCGCCCGGCCGATGGTCATGCCCCCCGCCCCGCGCGACCTTTATCCCTTTGGCGCGGGCGACGATCCCTTGCGCGCGCAAGGGGTGGTCGAGGCGTCGCAGCGCGGGCTGAACACCGGCCTCCTCTATTTCCGCATCGATACGCCAGCCTTTGGCAACATACTCTACATCCAGAATCTCACCGCCTCGAACGCCTATTTCCGCGCCACCGGAACCGTCCCGCGCGAGGCGGTGGGAGGCAGCTGGCCCGAACTGGGCTATGCGCTGCCCGTCCCCGATGCCGAAGCCGACCCCGCCGAGGTCGCGCTTCCGGCGGAGGAGAGCGTGACGCTGTCTGACACGATCCTGGTCTTTCGCCACCATGCCCCGCCGCACGAACGCGAATCCGCGCGCCAGTTCGTGCAGATGCTGGGCAGCGCCTATGATCTGCTCGACCCGCCGCCGGTCGCCTATCGCGACTGGATCGACCGCGCCGAGCGTGCCGCGCGCGATCTGGACGAAGCGCCAGACGCCACGATCCGCCATTACGGCCATCGCTATGTCCATCCCTATACGGGGGCGGAATATCCCGACATCATGGTGCAGATGTCGGTGATCGCCGCACTCCACCGTTGGGGCAAATGGCGCGGCGAGCCGCATCCGCTGGAGGCGACGTTCAAGGCGGGGCTGCCGCGCTTCTTCGACGAGGAACTCGGCACGTTTCGCCGCTATCTGCCCAATGTCGGCAAGGACAAGAATGCCGATGCGGTCGACAGCTGGTATCTCTATCACCCGCTGCTGAACCTCGGCACGCTGGCGCTCGACGGCGATGACGAGGCGCGGGCGCTGTTCCTGAAGGCGATCGGCTATGGCGTGCGCGTCGCGCGGCATTTCGACTATCGCTGGCCGATCGAATATGACGTTACCGACTTCTCGGTCATCACCAAGGAGGCGCCGGTCGACGGGCGCGGGCAGACCGATGTCGGCGGCATCTATGCCTGGGTCATGCTCCAGGCGTTCGAGCTGACCGATGACAAGACCTATCTGGACGAGGCGCGCGCGGCGATCAACGCCGCCATCGGTCTGGGCTTCGCCATCAACTATCAGGCGAATCTGACCGCCTGGGGTGCCGCCGCCTGCATGCGGCTGTGGCGGATTACCAATCGCGACGTCTATCGCGAACAAAGCTATGTCTATCTGGCCAGCTTCCTGCACAATGCGGTGATCTGGGACAGCCAGATCGGGCATGCCGCCCATTACGAGACGTTCCTGGCGGTCACCTGTCTTCAGGATGCGCCGTACATGGCGATGTACGAATGTTTCGACAGCTATGTCGCGTTCGAGCGCTATCTGGACGATGGCGGCCCCGACCTCGACCCGGAGGCGCGGATGCTGATCGGCGAATATTGCCGCTATGCCCTGTCGCGCGCCTGGTATTACTATCCCGACGCGCTGCCGCCCGAGGCGATCTCCGAGGAGCAGCGCGAGCCCAACGGCCATATCGACCATGGGCTCTCCTTCCCGCTGGAGGACCTGTATCCCGACGGCCAGCCCGCGGGGCAGGTGGGACAGGAAGTGTACGGCGCGGGGGCGGCGTTCATATTCGCCTCCAGCGCCTTCCACACCGTCGAGGGCGCACCGTTCCGCCTCTATTGCGACATGCTGCTCCGCGCGGTCGAGCGGGTCGGGGACCATGCGCTGTCGATCCTGCTCGACGGGGGCGAGACGCGCACCGCCTGGCTGCGCCTCGTCCGGCTGAAGCGGCGCACGCTGACCGACAGCCGCGTCACCACCGCAAGCGGCGAGGCCATCGCGCCCGATGCCGTCGACGCCGATCGCATCGATTACCGCGTGCCCGCCCATGGGCGCCTGATCCTGACCTGGGAATAGCCAATGACCAAGAACCCCACCATGTTGTCCGGCCGCCGCATCCTGCTGACCGGCGGCACCACCGGCATCGGCCTGGCCGCGCTGAAGGCTTTGGCGGCCGAGGGTGCGCGCGTCCTGACCTTCGGGCGGCATCAGGACGCGCTCGACGCGGCGCTGGCCGGGATCGATGGCGATGTCACCGGGATAGCCGAGGACGCCGCGACGCAAGAAGGTATCGAGCGGGTCTTCGCCGCCGTCGACGACCGGCTGGGCGGTATCGACATGCTGGTCGCCTGCGCCGCGCTGGGCGCGCAGCCGATCCACGAGATGGCCGACGACGATTGGCGTTATGTCATCGATGCCAATCTGACCGGCTATCTCGCCTGCGCCCGCGCGGCCATCATGCGGATGCAGGACCAGGGTGGCGGCCATCTGCTGTTCGTCGGATCAATCAGTACCGAGATCAAGGCCGCGGGCGAAAGCGTCTATGCCGCGACTAAGGCGGGCATCCAGGCCTTTGCGGAGACGCTGCGCAAGGAGGTGGCGGACAAGCGTATCCGGGTCAGCGTGATCCAGCCCGGATCGGTCGACACCGAGATGCAGGAATGCAGCGAGGAGGAAAAACAGGCCGCCGTCGCGGACGGACGCATGCTGCCTGCCGAGGATGTTGCCGACGCGATCCTGTTCGTCCTCAGCCGTTCGGCCAATTGCGACATCGTCAATCTGCGGATCGAACCGCTGATCCAGAAGACGGCCTGACGCGGATCATATCCCTACAGGGCCAGCGCCGGGATTGGCGGCCAGCATCATGCTTTATGGTGATCATATGAACGTAACAGAGCCCGACGAGACTTCTTTCAACGCGGATCGCCCCGATGCCGTGTCCGGCGTTTCGCGTAGCGTGATGCTCGACCTGCTCGGCATGCTGCGTTCGATGGATTACGACTTCATCGCGCCCACCCCGGCGTCGCAGGCGCGGGTGATGGCGCGACCCGATCGGCAGGTCGGTTCGACCGTCGCCGACCTGCTGGGATGGTCCCTGCCTTGCCGCCGCGACGCCCTGCCCCCTGCTCTCCTCGCGATCCTTGCCGCGCAAGGGTTGCTGGGGGAGCGTCCTAACGGACTGGTGACCGCCGCCATCCGCGTCTCGAACGTGCTGGGGCAGCTGTTCCTTCATTCGCGCTATCCGACCACGGCACGCGATGCCGTATTCCTGGGCCCCGACAGCTACCGCTTCGCGGACTATATCTCGCGCCATCTTGTCGGGTTGCCGACCGAGGCCCGTATCCTCGATTATGGCGCCGGGGCCGGGGTCGGTGGCATCGTCGCCGCATCGCTTCACGGCAAGGCGGAGCTGACGCTGGCCGACCTGAATCCCAAAGCCCTGCAACTCGCGTCGATCAATGCGACCTTCGCGGGGATCGCTAACCATGGCGTGGTGGCGCAGACACCCGAAGAGGTCGACGGCCCGTTCGACCTGATCGTCACCCATCCGCCGTTCATGATCGATCCCGTCCGCCGCGCCTATCGCGACGGCGGCGATCTTTATGGCGGCAGGCTGTCGGTCGACTGGACACTGATGGCGATCCGCAAGCTGGTGCCGGGCGGCCGCTTCCTGATGCATACGGGCGTGTCGATCGTGGGTGGCCGTGACGTGGTTCGGGACGCGATACAGCACGCAATTCCCGCGACCGATTATCGTCAGGATTACCACGTGCTCGATCCCGACATCTTTGGCGACGAACTGGACAACGCGCCCTATGCCGAGGTCGACCGCATCGCGGCGATCGGATTGTGCGTCGAGCGCGCGACCGCCGACCATGACTGACCTCGCGCGGCCATTTCACCGTCATCCATGAGCGACAAGCCGAACGGAGACGCGGGCGACGATGGGCATGGCCTCATGACGCGGGCCGCCAACCATCGGCTGGCCTCCGTGCCATTCGAGCGAAAATTCGGTCGCCCGCCGCTTCCGCCCCACCATCCCGACGCGCGGATCAACGACGTCATCTATGACCGGATGATCGATCCGCACTGGTCCGCACAGGAGCGGGCCTTTGTCGACAAGCAAACCGCCAAGGTCGAGGCACAGCGACGTTGCCCCGATCTTCATATCCCCGAGACGCTGGCCGTCATCCGGGTCGAGACGCTGGCCTCGCCAGAAGACCTCTTCGACCGGCTCCGCCCCTTTATCGGGACCGATGCCCTGGCCAAGCCGACCCATGCCAGCGGCGGCGTCACCTTTTTGCGGGATCTCGCGGATCCTGCGGCGCTGCGCGACCTGTATGATCTGGCCTCGATGGATTACGCGTCGATCCTGCGGGAGATGCAATATTGGCGCCTGCCACGAAAGATCATCGTCGAGACAATGATCCCGACGCACGTGGCCGGGCCGCCCGACGATTACAAATTCCACTGCATCCATGGCGAGCCGCTATTGTGCCAGATCGACCATGGCCGCTTCGGACAGCCCTGGAGTCGCCTGTTCCGTGTGCCGCACTTCGACCCGATGGATGAAGGCGACGGCCTGAGCGCGCCGGACGGCTTCGCCAGGGCGGCGAAGGACCGACTGGAACGGATGATCGCCGCTGCCCGAGCGCTGTCGGCTCCGTTCGCCTTTGTACGCGTCGACCTGTATGACGGCCGCGACGGCATCTATTTCGGCGAGCTGACCTTCACCCCCGCCGCATCGCTGGGCATCGCGCCGTCCAGCGCCGGTGTCCACCGGGAAACCGCGACCCACCGCATCTACAGCCGCATCCTGATGGATGCGCTGCGCCGGGCGAAGCAGGCGCCCTAACCCCCTTCGATCAGTGCCTTGATCCGCGTAGCCATGGCTTCCATGGCAAAGGGCTTGGTCATGACATGCATGCCCGGTTCAAGCTGCCCGTTGCCCACCGCCGCATTCTGGGCGAAGCCGGTGATGAACAGGACCTTCAGATCGGGCCGGGTCACACGGGCGGCATCGGCCATCTGCCGACCGTTCATGCCCCCCGGCAGACCGACATCCGAAACCAGAAGGTCGATCCGCGCATCGGATTGCAGGACCTTCAGCCCGGCGGCGCCGTCCGCCGCCTCGATCGCGGTATAGCCCAGTTCCTCCAGCACGTCGGTGACCAGCATGCGCACCGATGGTTCGTCGTCGACGACCAGCACGGTCTCGCCCGATATGGCGCGGGGGGCATCGGCCAGATCGGCGTCATCGTCGTCCACCTCGGCGCGGCCGATATGCGCGGGCAGATAGACGCAGACGGTCGTCCCTTCGCCGGGCTGGGAATGGATACGCACGCTGCCGCCCGACTGGCGGGCGAAACCATAGATCATCGACAGGCCAAGGCCGGTGCCGACGCCGATCGGCTTGGTGGTGAAGAACGGGTCGAACGCCTTGGCGACGACATCGGCGGTCATCCCGGTCCCCGTATCGGACACGCAGACCGCCACGTAGCGCCCCGGCTCCATCTCGTGGAACCGCGCGGTGCGATCGTCGAGCGAGCGGTTGGACGTTTCGATGGTCAGCCTTCCACCATCGGGCATCGCATCCCTGGCGTTGATACAGAGATTGAGCAGCGCGTTTTCCAGCTGATTGGGGTCCACCAAAGTGGCCCAGAGATCCGCCTGCGCCACATAGCGGGTATCGATATCGGGCCCCGCCGAACGCACGATCAGCTCGAGCATGTCCTCGATCAATCGATTGGGGTCGATCAGCCTGGGGTCCAGCGTCTGGCGGCGGGAGAAGGCGAGCAGGCGGTGGGTCAGGGCGGCGGCGCGTTTGGCCGCGCCGTGCGCCGCGGCATTATATTTCTCGACATCGCCCATCCGCCCCTGCGCGATACGGATCGCCATCATCTCCAGGCTGCCCGTGATGCCGGTCAGCAGATTGTTGAAGTCATGCGCCAGCCCGCCGGTAAGCTGCCCGACGGCTTCCATCTTCTGGCTCTGGCGCAATTGCTCCTCGACGCGGCGATGATCGGTCATGTCGCGGCCGATCGAGTAGAACAGCTCCGCCTCGGGCGCGGTGGTCCAGGAGATGACGCGATAGCGGCCATCGCGTCCGCGAAACCGGTTCTCGAAATGCGCCGCTTCCTCCCCCTTGGCGAGACGCGCAAACTCGGCGGCCGTCGCCTCGCGATCCTCCGGATGGATCAGGTCGAAGAAATTGCCGCCAAGCAGTTCCTCCTCGGTCCAGCCCAGCATCGCCGTCCAGGCGGCATTGACGGTGTGGAGGCGACCATCGGCGCTGCACACGTCCATCAGGTCGCCCGACAACTGCCATATCCGGTCGCGTTCGCGGGTGCGTTCGGCAATCTCCTCGGACAGCGTGTCGTTCCGCGCCCGCAACGCGATCTCCGCCGCCTTGCGCTGGCTGGCGTCCTTGAAATAGACGGCCAGTCCGCCGGTCGTGATCGGATGGATGTCGATGTCGATCCATTTGCCCAGGATCGGCGACTTGGCTTCGAGGCGGATGGCAGTACGCTCGACCATTGCACGTTGATGGGCATGATAGGGTTCGCTGCCGACCGCCTGGGGAAACTCGTCCCAACAGATCTTGCCGATCAGGTCGCCGGGCGCCCGCCCCCAGAGTTCGCCCGCCTTGCGGTTTATATAGGTGAAGCGCCCTTCCGCATCGACCGCGTAAAACGGGTCCTCGAGGGACTCGGTCAGTTCGGCCAGCATCGCATGGGCACCGCTGGTCGCCTTGCGACTGTCCTCCAGGTCCTGGACCGCGCGACGCTGATCGGTGCGGTCGCGCAGGATCTTGACATAGCCGCCTTCTTCCAGCCGGAGCGGCATCAGCTCGCCCAGCGCGAAGAACTGGCTGCCATCGCGCCTTACGTGCCAGCGTTCGTCGGCGGCGCGTCCCGCTTGGTCGGCCAGCTGCATCTCCCGGCGCGGCACGTCGGCCGCACGATCCTCCGCCGTGAAGATGATCTCGCCCGGCTGGCCCAGCGCTTCTCCCGCGGACCACCCGAGCACATGTTCGGCCCCGTCGTTCCAGCTCGTGATGACGCCTTCGGAATCAAGCGATATGATCGCATAGTCCATCGCGCTTTCGATAATGGCATTCGCAATGGCGGCTTTACGCTTCATCGTCTGTCAAACTCGTGCAATAGGTCCCGCATCGATCGGCCCGGCCCCGGACATTCGGCCGATCACGTCTGCTCCGCGACCCAGTCGGCCACCTGATAGGCGGCGAAGGGGGAAAACAGCACGGCGCCATCCTCTTGCCCTTCGACGTTGCGAGGCCCCATCACCGTCAGATAGGGCAGCGCCCGGTGGTTCAGCATCGCGATCAGTCGGGCCCGATCCTGCGAGGCTGCGGTCTCGAACAGGATGGCGGCACGCACGGGCTGCGTCGCCAGGACCTGCACGGCCTGCGATGGGTCCACCAACGGGCCGATCATCGAAATGCCACGCTCCCTGAGGACGCTCGCCACGTAATCGGTGACGAAGTTCCTATCGGCCGCCAGCAGGACGACCGGCCTGACGGCTTCGTCCGTTCGCCGGTGGTTCATGCCGCGCTGCGTCCCCCCGCCAGTGCGGCGACACTCGGCATCGCGGCCTCGTCCAGCATCGGCTTCAGCCGCCGATAGGTCGCCAGCGCCTGTCCGACGACCTGGTCCATATTGTAATAGCGATAGGTCGCCAGCCGCCCGACGAAACTGACATGCGGCTCGGCCAGGGCCAGTGCTTCATAGCGTCTGTAGAGCGCCTGGTTCTCGTCGCGGGGGATCGGGTAATAGGGATCGCCCGTCGCGCTGGGATATTCATAGGTCAGGCTGGTCTGCGGCGCGACCTGCCCGGTCAGATGCTTGTATTCGGTGATGCGCGTATAGGGGACGGCCTCATCGGGATAGTTGACAACGGCGACGGGTTGATGCCGTTCCTCGTTCAGCGTCCGATGCTCGAAGCGAAGCGAGCGATAGGGCAGCCGACCGTAACGATAGCCGAAATACTCGTCGATCGGCCCGGTGAAGACCAGATGGTCATGCGGATAGGCGTCGCGGACATCGGCATAGTCGACCCCCAGCAGCAGGTCGATATTGGGATGGTCGAGCATCGCCTCGAACATTCGGGTAAAGCCTTGCGCCGGCATCGCCTGATGGCGATCCCCGAAATAGCGGTCGTCGGTGCAGGTCCGCGTCGGCACCCGCGCGGTGACCGACTTGTCGAGTTCGGACGGGTCCATGCCCCATTGCTTGCGGGTATAGCCCCGGAAGAAGGTCTCGTAGAGCTCGCGGCCGACCTTCGACACGACGACATCGGCGGATGTGCGGATCGGATCGACCGGCTCGGCGCGGGACGCCAGGAACGCCTCGACCTCCGCATCGCTCGACAGGTCCAGCCCGTAGAGCGCGTTGAGCGTCGTGCGGTTGATCGGCATCGGCACCAGCTTGCCACCGACATCGGCCAGCACGCGATGTTCATAGGGCCGCCAATCGGTGAAGCGCGACAGATAGTCGAATATCTCGCCCGAATTGGTGTGGAAGATATGCGGGCCATAGCGATGGACCAGGATGCCCGCCGCATCGTGATGGTCATAGGCATTGCCCGCGATATGCGACCGCCGGTCGACCACCAGCACGCGCTTGCCCCCATCGGCCGCCAGCCGCTCCGCCATCACCGCCCCGGCGAACCCCGCGCCGACGACCATCACGTCATAGCGATCGTGCTGCGGCGGCCAGGTGACGGGGGAGACGATCGGCTCATGCCGGTTGCGCCCCGCCATCTCCGCCTCGATCAGCGCGGTCATCTCCAGTGCCGTGCTGCTCCACGAACCGCGTGAGAGCTGCCTGTCCGCCTCGTCGCGCCAGCTGTCGCCTTCGGCCCGCAAAGTCATCGCCGCTTCGCAGGCGGCGACGAAGGCGGCGGGCGTGTCGGCGATGGTCACGCCCGCCAGGGCGCCATAATGGCGCACGACATCGGTGATCGGCGTCGAGACGACCGGGCACCCCGCCGCCAGATATTCCGGCGTCTTGGTCGGGCTGATGAACCGCGTCGCCTCGTTGATCGCGAAGGGCATCAGGGCGACGTCCCACCCCGCCATATGATCCGGCAGCGCGCTATAGGGTCGTCCGCCCAGATAATGGATATTGGCGCGACGCGGCAGGTCGGCTTCGTCGATCTTCACGACGGGGCCGATGACCACCAGCGACCATTCGGGATGGGCATCCGCCAGGGCGGCGAGCAGGGCGAGGTCCATCCGCTCGTCGACGACCCCCGCAAAGCCGAGCCGTGGACGCGGCAGCGATGCCTGATCCGCCGGTTCCCCGCCCCCCGACCGCGCGCGCCCGAAATGCGCCGCGTCGATGCTGGAGGGAAAGGCGTGGACATTGGAATGGCGGCTGCGCTTCGCCTCGTACAGGCTGGTCCCGCCGGTAAAGACCAGATCGGCCCGCTCGATCAGCCGCTGCTCCCGCTCGAGCAACTGTGGCGGCGCGCCCTTGAAGGCCGAGAGTTCGTCCATGCAGTCATAGACGATGCACGCCGCCGGGACATGATCCGAAAAGGGCAGCATCATCGGCGTGTAATACCAGCGGATAACCGGGCCGGTCACACCTTCCAGCTCGGTGTCGAGCAAGGCCGCCAGCGCCTCGTCCTCCCGGCCTCGCAAGGCCTCGTCGAGCTGCGGGGTCAGCACCACCACGCCGCTTTCCGGGCATGTCCGGCGATGCAGTTCGGATGGGCCGGGCCGATATTCAGGTTCCTCCCAGAACAACACATCCTGCGTCGCGGCGAAGCGCGTCATCAGATGCTGCGGCCGTTGGAAGACGAAGGCCCAGCGAAGATGGCTAAAGCAGATCAGCGTCGATCGCGGACGGCGGTGGTAAAGGCTATTGGAGCCATGGGCGGCGCTCGACAGCTGGGCGGTCACGGAAGCTCCTTCTAGGTCTCTGTTACAAAACAGAAACATCCCGCCGCTCCGCCGCGTTCCGCCTAACTTACTGTATATAAATGCAAATCAGTCAGTTTCCCGGAACGCCCGCAACGCCGGTCCGTTGGGCCCAGGGGAGACAGCGATGGATGGCCTGGAACTTTGGGGTGGCGTGGAATGCACCGTCAATCGCACCGCCACGGGCTATCGCGATCAAATCCGCCTGAGCGGGCATCACGACCGGATCACCGACCTCGACCTGTTTGCCGGTCTGGGCCTGTCGGCGATCCGCTACCCCGTCTTGTGGGAACGCGTGATGGCGGACGGCCGGACGCCCGACTGGGCGTGGACCGACGAGCGGCTGGCGCGGCTGCGTTCGCTGGGCATCCGGCCCATAGCCGGGCTGGTCCATCATGGCAGCGGCCCGCCCCATACCCATTTGCTCGACGACGGGTTCGCCACCGGCCTCGGTGACTATGCGCGGCAGGTGGCGGAACGCTATCCCTGGATCGAGGACTGGACCCCGGTCAACGAACCGCTGACCACGGCGCGTTTCTCCGCCCTGTACGGCCATTGGTATCCCCATGCGCGCGACGAAGGGGCATTTTGGCTGGCGCTGCTCAACCAGATCGATGGCACGCGGGCCGCGATGCGGGCCATTCGCCGGGTGAACCCGGCGGCACGGTTGATCCAGACCGACGATCTCGGCCGCACCTATGCCACGCTGGTCCTGCGCGAACAGGCGGCGTTCGACAATCTGCGCCGCTGGGCCGGATGGGACCTGCTGTTCGGGCATGTCACCCCGCATCACCCTTTATGGGAAAGGATCAACGGCTTCGGGTTCGGCGACCGGTTACGGCGCATCGCCGACGCCCCCTGCCCGCCCGACATCGTCGGGGTGAACCATTATCTGACCAGCGACCGGTTTCTCGACCACCGGTTGCAACGCTATCCGCCGCGCAGCCATGGCGGCAATGCCCGCCGCGCCTATGCCGATGTCGAGGCCATACGCGTCCTCGATCCCCCGCCCCCCGGACTGGCCGGGGCCCTTCGCGAAGCCTGGGACCGTTACGGCGTCCCCCTGGCGGTGACGGAGGTGCATAATGGCTGCACGCGCGAGGAGCAGTTGCGATGGGCGGCCGAGGCGTGGGACGGCTGCGCCCTACTCCGGCGGGAAGGCGTCGATGTCCGGGCCGTCACGGCGTGGTCGCTTCTGGGCTCGCAGGACTGGGATCGCCTGCTGACCGCGCCCGGCGCCTATGAAGCGGGTATATTCGACATAACGGGCGGCACGCCGCGCCCGACCGCCCTGGCTTCCTTGTGGAAAGGACTGCCAGCCGCCGCCGAACGCCATCCGGTCGCCCGCGCGCCGGGGTGGTGGCGGCGTCAGGATCGGCTCGTCTATCCGCCGATCCCCCATCCCATCAGGACGCCGCCCTCGCACGCAGCACACGCTGATCCGGTTCTGCTGATCTGGAGCAGCGACGAGGCGCTGGCGCAGGGCTGGTCGCGGATGTGCGAGAAGCGCGGCATCGCCCATCGATTGGCCAAATGCGAAGCGCATGAAGGAGACATCGCCGCGATGCTGGACCATATCCGGCCATGGGGTCTGGTGCATGCCGACGCCACGACTATAGCCGATGCGATCGGACTGGCGCGGGCCTGTGAGAGCAGAGGGATAGCGAGCCTCCACCTCGTTCCCGCGCCTGACGGTCACGCCCCGAAGGAAGCCTTACGAGCCGCAGAAGACGACATCCCACAGTCGTTCCCCGCCAGCGCCTTGCTCATCCCCTGGGAAGGGAGAGCCTCGATCGTAGACCTTGCGCGAATGAATATCGCGCTGGACCTGCTGATCGACGGCCAGGGCGGCCTGCACGATCCCATCCGATCCCCGGCATCGGAGCCCCCCGAAACCGCCGACACGCCGGGCACGAACGCGCGACACGCCGCCGCTATGGGAGCTTTTGGCGACGCCGCTCAAGTCTGAGCGAACGGCATCCCTCCTCCGGTATTTCCCAATCCCCCGATCATCACCCCATCGCCGGAGATTTTCATGCCGAAGATCAGAGAGATGATGAAGCGGCAACAGGTGCTTGCCGATTTCGGCGATTTCGCCATCCGCTCGGAGGATCTCGATGCGGTCCTGACCGAGGCCTGCCGCCTGGTGGCGAAGGCACTGGGTACGGACCGCGCCAAGGTCCTCGAAATTCAGGAGGAACGACAGCAACTCTTCGTCCGCGCCGGTGTCGGGTGGGCGAAGGATGTCGTCGGACATGTCCACCTATCGATGACGGAGGCGTCGTCCGAAACCTATTCCATCAATGCCGGCGAACCCGTGGTTTCCCAGGACATAACCAAGGAAGACAGGTTCATCATCCCCACATTCATGAAAGAGGCTGGAGTCGTCGCGCTGGTCAACGTACCGATATTGGTACCGGGCAGACGGCCCTATGGCGTCCTTCAGGTCGATGCGACCGGCCCGCGCACATTCGGCGACGACGAAATCCAGTTCCTGCGGACCTATGCGACCATCCTGGGCCCGGTGATCGACCGGCTCCGCAAGGTGGATCGCCTCCATGCCAGCGAAGAACGCTTCCGCCGCATCGTCGAAACCGTCCAGGACTATGCCATCTTCACGACCGATGCCGAGGATCGCATCGACAACTGGTTTCCGGGTGCCGAGGCCGTCTTCGGCTGGACCGCCGACGAGGCGGTGGGGCAGCTCGGCAGCATCGCCTTCACCCCCGAGGATCGGGCGGCGGGAGAGGACAAGCGGGAGATCGAAACCGCGCGTCGCGACGGCTATGCCGCCAACATCCGCTGGCACCTGCGCAAGGACGAACGACGGATCTTCATCGAGGGGGCTGTGTGGGCGCTTCTCGACGAGGGCGGCACGGCACGCGGCTTCGTCAAGGTCGGCCAGGACGTGACCCAGCGCAAGCGCGCCGAGACGGCCCTGCGCGAAAGCGAGGAGCGGCTTCGCAGCGCGGTCGAAGTCGGACAGCTCGGGTTATGGGACTGGAACGTCATCACCGGAGAGGTCCACTGGTCCGACGAGCATTTCCGCATGGAAGGCTATGATGTCGGAGAGGTGACGCCCAGCTATGAAGCCTGGACGTCCCGCATCCATCCCGAGGATCGCGCGCGGACCGAGGCGGCGCTTCACCAGGCCATGGAACGGCAGGAGGAATTCGCCCATGAGTTTCGGGTCGTCCATCCGGACCACTCGGTCCATTGGCTGTCCGGTCGGGGCAAATTCTATTATGATCCCGCCGGTCGCCCGGTCCGCATGGTGGGTGCGATGGTGGAGACCACCGATCGCCGCGAATGGGAGGAGCGCCAGCAGATCCTGGTCAAGGAATTGCAGCATCGCACCTTCAACCTGATGGGCATGGTGCGCTCGATGGCCGATGCGACCATCCGGTCTAGCGTCGACCTGAAGGACTTCCGCGCTAGATTCCGCGACAGGATCGAGGCACTGGCCAGGGCCCAACGTCTGTTGTCGCAATTGCGCGACGACGAACGGGTGACCTTCGGCGACCTCATCCAGGCGGAGCTGGATGCGACCGGCGCGCTCGATGCCGCCCGTCCGCGCGTCACGCTGGACGGCCCGCATGACGTCCCCCTGCGGTCCGGCACGGTGCAGACCTTCGCGATGGCGCTGCACGAGCTGACGACGAACGCGGTCAAATATGGCGCGCTCAGCCAGCCGGGCGCGCGTCTTGCCGTTCGCTGGCGGGTCGAGGATGGCGCGAACGGGGAACCGTGGCTGCATGTCGACTGGCGGGAAAGCGGCGTGACCATGCCCCCCGATGGCCAGGCGCCGGGCGGCACCGGCCAGGGCCGCACCCTGATCGAAAAAGCGCTTCCTTATCAATTACAAGCGGAGACGACCTACGTTATGGCAGCAGATGGAATTCACTGCTCCATTGCTCTGCCGGTATCCAACCGGAGCCCATTGGAGTCGCATGATGCCTCTCACCAATCGCCGAATCCTGATCGTTGAGGACGAATATATGCTGGCCCAGGATCTCCAGCTGGAACTGGAAGAGGCCGGCGCCATCGTCATAGGCCCCGAAGCCTCGGTCCCCTCCGCCCTGTCGCGCATCGAACAGGAAGACCGGATCGACGCCGTGATCCTGGACGTCAATCTGGGCGGGCAATTCGCGTTCCCCGTGGCCGACGCCCTGACCGCGCGGCACATCCCGTTCATATTCGCCAGCGGGTACGAGGACGACGTCGTGAAGAGCCGCTATCCCGACGTCGTCAACTGCGCCAAGCCGTTCGTTGCCAGACAGCTCCTGCATTCGCTGGAGAATGTCCTACCCTGACCTTCCGGGCCCATTTGCGCCGTCGAGGCCGACGGGTGGCGCGATCGCACATAGCGGGCATGGACCCGATGGACTTGATCCGAATCACGTTGCATGATCCGGAAAGCGCGGGGGTGTAGAGCGGGGACGCGACCTCGCCGGCGGCACCAGGGGCGGATTTGACAGAGCTCGCATCGTTCCGGCGTGGCATCCGGCACGGCGGTCAGGAGGTCGGATTGGCGTATTCCTCGAATGTCGGCGGCCAGCACTTCGTCTTTCGCGATCTCAAACACGTCCTGGTCTGCGCATCGCCGCTGCGCTCCGGCGACGAACTGGCCGGTATCGCCGCCGAAAGCGCGGCGCAGCGCATGGCGGCCCGGTTCGTCCTGGCCGATCTCCCGCTCGACCGGTTTCTGCACGAAGCGCTGGTCCCCTATGAAGAGGACGAGGTCACCCGCCTCATCATCGACGGGCACGATCCCTCCGCCTTCGCGCCGCTCGCGCATCTGACCGTCGGGGGCTTTCGGGACTGGCTGCTGTCCGAACAGGCGGACACGGCCATGCTGGCGGCGGTCGCGGGCGGCCTGACCCCGGAAATGGTCGCCGCCGTATCCAAGCTGATGCGCAACCAGGATCTGATCGCGGTGGCGCGCAAGGTCCGCGTCGTCACCGCCTTTCGCTCGACGATCGGCCTGCCGGGGCGATTGTCGACGCGGCTGCAGCCCAATCATCCGACGGACGATCGCCATGGCATCGCCGCGAGCGTGTTCGACGGGCTGTTGTTCGGGGTCGGCGACGCGACGATCGGCATCAACCCGGCGACCGACAACGTGCCCAACGCGATCGACCTGATGAAGATGCTGGACGATCTGCGCCTGCGCTACGACATCCCGACGCAGACCTGCGTGCTGACCCATGTCACCAACACGATCGACATCATGGCGCGGGGTGCCCCGGTCGATCTTGTCTTTCAATCCGTGGCAGGCAGCGAGGCGGCCAATCGCGGTTTCGGCATCGACCTGGCCATCCTGCGCGAGGCGCACGACGCCGCACGGTCGCTGCGTCGCGGGACGGTCGGCGACAATGCGATGTATTTCGAGACGGGACAGGGCGCGGCGCTGTCGGCCGACGCGCATCACGGCGTCGACCAGCAGACGATGGAGACACGCGCCTATGCGGTCGCCCGCGCGTTCGATCCGTTGCTGGTCAACACCGTCGTCGGCTTCATCGGCCCCGAATATCTTTACGACGGCAAGCAGATCATCCGGGCCGGGCTGGAGGATCATTTCTGCGGAAAGCTGCTCGGCCTGCCGATGGGGTGCGACGTCTGCTACACCAACCATGCCGAGGCGGATCAGGACGATATGGACGTCCTGATGACGGTGCTGACCCATGCGGGCTGCACCTTCCTGATCATGGTGCCCGGCGCCGACGACATCATGCTCAACTATCAGAGCCTGGCCTATCACGACATGCTGTACCTCCGCTCCGTCCTGGGCGTTCGCGCCGCGCCGGAGTTCGAGGCGTGGCTCGACCGCATGGACATGCTCGCCCCCGACGGCACGATCCGCGCCATCGGCCCGGACCAGTCCCGGCTGCGGGCGTTGGCGGATATGGGGGCGGATATGGGAGCGGATATGAGGGCAGCGCGGGCATGAGCGACGATCGCGACCGGCCCCTGACCGATGACGCCACACCACGCGATCCATGGACGATCCTTCGCCGGGTGACCAAGGCCCGTATCGGCCTGGGCCGCTCGGGCAACGCCATTCCGATGGACGAGGTCCTCCGGTTCCAGGCGGCCCATGCCATGGCGCGCGACGCGGTCCATGCCATGCTCGATGTCACCGCGCTGGAGCGGGACCTGGCGCCACTGGCCACCATCGCCGTTGCCAGCATGGCCCCGGACCGGGCGACCTATTTGCGACGGCCCGACATGGGACGCCTGCTGGCGCCGGACGATGCGGAGCGGCTGACGACCCTGCGCGGCCCCTTCGACATCGTGTTCGTGGTCGGGGACGGCCTGTCCTCCACCGCGGTACAGCGGCACGCCGCGCCGATGATCCATGCCTGCCGTCAGGCCCTGCCCGAGCTTTCGATCGCGCCAATCGTCATCGCGCGACAGGCGCGCGTGGCCATCGCCGACCCGATCGGGGCCGCGCTCGGCGCGCGCCTCAGCGTCATCCTGATCGGCGAGCGACCGGGCCTGACCGTCTCGGACAGCCTGGGCCTGTACCTCACGCACGACCCGCGTCCGGGGCGGCGGGATTCGGAGCGCAACTGCATCTCCAACGTCCACCGGCATGGCGGCCAGAGCTATGAACAGGCGGCGCGGACGCTGGCATGGCTGGCGCGCGAGGCGCTGCGCCGGTCGCTGTCGGGGGTCGCGCTGAAAGAGGGGCAGAATGCGGACACCCTGGAGTCTCCGGGGACCATGCCGCGCATCGCAGGCGAATAATCGTAAGGGGGCTTATGACGCACGGGGCAGACACGCATCTCAAGAAATCGCTGAACGCCTTCCACCTCTGGGGCATTGCCGTCGGCCTGGTCATATCGGGGGAATATTTCGGCTGGAGCTATGGCTGGGCGACGGCCGGGACGCTGGGCTTCCTTGCCGTCACCGCGATCGTCGCGGCGATGTACATCGCCTTCATCTTCTCGTTCACCGAATTGACGACCGCCATTCCGCAGGCGGGCGGCCCCTTTGCCTATGCCTATCGCGCCTTCGGCCCCTGGGGCGGCGCGATCGCCGGTTTCGCCACGCTGATCGAGTTCGTGTTCGCCCCGCCTGCCATCTCGCTGGCGATCGGCGCCTATCTCGCCGTGCAGTTTCCGTCGCTCGATCCCAGGACGGCAGCACTGGGGGCCTATGCGATCTTCGTCGCGCTGAACATCGTCGGGGTCGGGATCGCGGCGACGTTCGAGCTGTTCGTGACGATCCTGGCGGTGGGCGAATTGCTGGTCTTCATGAAGGTGGTCGCGCCGATCTTCTCGCTCGACCATTTCGTCGCCGGGGGCTGGGCGGGCAGCGATACGCCCACGCTGCGATCGCTCGGCGGCATGTTCGCCGCCATCCCCTTCGCGATCTGGTTCTTCCTGGCGATCGAGGGCGTGGCGATGGCCGCCGAAGAAGCCAAGGAGCCGCGCCGGACGATACCAATCGCCTATGTCACCGGCATAGTGACGCTGACCGCGCTGGCCTTCGGCGTCATGATCCTGGCGGGCGGGTCGGGTGACTGGAAAGCCCTGTCCAACCTGAACGACCCGCTGCCCCAGGCGATGCGGCGGGCGGTGGGGGATTCCAGCGGCTGGCTGCACATGCTGGTCTGGCTGGGTCTGTTCGGCCTCGTCGCCTCGTTCCACGGCATCATCATGGGCTATGCCCGCCAGATGTTCGCCCTGGCGCGCGCGGGCTATCTTCCGGCTGCGCTGGGGCGTCTGCATCCCCGGTTCCGGACGCCGCATATCGCCACGATCGCCGGCGCGGCGATCGGCATATTGACGATCTATAGCGATGGCTGGATCCGCTTCGGCGGGCAGCCCTTGACGGCGAGCGTCGTGACGCTGTCGGTCTTCGGCGCCCTGACCATGTACATCATGTCGATGCTGTCGCTGTTCCGGCTGCGGCGGCGCGAGCCCGACCTCGTCCGGCCCTATCGCGCACCCGGCTTCCCGGTCGTGCCCGGCTTTGCCCTGGGCATGGCAGCGGTCGCGGCCGTGGCGATGGTCTATTACAATGCGGCGATTGCGATGCTATTCGTCACGGTCATGCTGATCGCCGTATTGCTGTCGGTCCGGCTGCGCGCGACCGCGTCACGCGACCATGACAACCCGACGGACATGGTCGCCGCCAGCGACGCGTGACGGACCTCCCGGTGCCGCGACATGGGCGCGGCACCGGCTGCCTCGCCGCCGCCTATCGCTGCCGCGTCTCCCACCCCTCGGCACGGTAATATTCCGCGTTCGAGGAGGGCAGCATCGGGCGACCCAGGATATGGTCGGCCGCCTTTTCGCCGATCATGATCGTCGGCGCGTTGAGATTGCCGGTCGTGATCGACGGCATCACCGAGGAATCGACCACCCGCAGCCCCTCGACCCCGTGCACCCGAAGCGCCGGGTCGACCACCGCCATGGGATCGGACGCCGCGCCCATCGCGCAGCTGCACGAGGGATGATAGGCGCTTTCGACATGGGTGCGGACGAATGCGTCGATCGCCTCGTCGTCCATGACCGCCGCGCCGGGCTGGATCTCGCGCCCGGCGAACGGTGCCATTGCCGGTTGCGCGAAGATCTCGCGCGTCAACCGGACACAGGCCCGCATCTCCACCCAGTCATCCGGGTGGCTCATATAGTTGAAGCGGATCGAGGGCTTCTCCGCCGGATCGGCGCTGCGCAGGCGGACATGGCCGCGGCTCTTCGACCGCATCGGTCCGACATGCGCCTGGAACCCATGGCCCGTCGCCAGCGACGATCCGTCATAGCTGACCGCCAGCGGCAGGAAATGATATTGGATGTCGGGATAGGCGATGCCCGCACGGCTGCGGATGAAGCCGCAACTCTCGAAATGATTGGTCGCGCCGAGGCCCTTCTTGCCGAGCAGCCATTGCGCGCCGATCAGCGCCTTTCGCAGCGGATTCATCGCAGGATACAAGGTGATCGGCTGCTTGGATTCGATCTGGAAATAGAATTCCAGATGGTCCTGCAAATTCTCGCCCACGCCGGGCAGGTCGTGGACCGGGGAAATGCCGTGCGCGGCCAGTTCCGCCGCCGGACCGATGCCCGACAGCTTCAGCAGTTGGGGCGAATTGATCGGCCCGCCCGCCAGGATCACCTCACGCCGGGCATGGACCGTCGTCTCCACCCCGCCCCGACGATAGACGATCCCGGTCGCCCGACGCCCCTCCAGGACGATGCGGGTCGCCAGCGCATGGGTCACGACTGTCAGGTTCGGGCGGCGCATGGCGGGCTTCAGATAGGCATTGGCCGCGCTCCAGCGCCGCCCGCGATGGACGGTCATGTCCATCCGCCCGAACCCTTCCTGCTGACGACCGTTGATGTCGGCGGTCTCGGGATAGCCCGCCTCGCGCGCCGCATCGATAAAGGCCCGGTACAGCGGATTGGCCAGGCGGCCGTAGCTGGTATGGAGCGGACCGGAATCGCCGCGCCACGCATCGCCGCCCTCCTCCCGCGTCTCCGCGCGCCGGAAATAGGGCAGGACATCGCGATAGCCCCAGCCCGTCGCGCCCTCCGCCTCCCACCGGTCGAAATCCGCCGGATTGCCGCGCACATAGACCATGCCGTTGATCGAGGACGATCCGCCCAGAACCTTCCCGCGCGGAGTATGCAGCCGTCGTCCGTCCAGATAAGGCTCGGGTTCCGTCTCATAGCGCCAATTGTACCGCGCCATGTTCATCGGGATCGACAGCGCGCTGGGCATCTGGATGAAGACCGAGCGGTCGGACCCGCCCTGCTCCAGCACCAGCACCGAATGGCGCCCCCCCTCGGTCAGCCGCGCGGCCAGCACGCACCCGGCCGAGCCCGCGCCGACGATGATGTAATCGAAGCTGTCGGTCATCGCAGATCCGCTCAATAGGGGCAGTCGATGTCGGTCATCGCGACATAGACGCTCTTCAGACGGGTATAATGTTCGATCGCGGCCAGACCGTTCTCGCGGCCCAGGCCCGACGCCTTGTAGCCGCCGAAGGGCAGCTCGATCGGCGTGACATTATACTGGTTGATCCAGCACGTCCCGGCCTCCAGCCGTGCGATCACGCGGTGCGCCCGCCTGATGTCGGCGGTGAAGACGCCCGCCGCCAGCCCGAACTCGGTCGCATTGGCGCGCGCGATCACCTCTTCCTCGTCATCGAACGGCAGCACCGTCATGACCGGGCCGAACACCTCGTCCCGCACGATGGAGGCGCGGTCGTCCTCCGCGACGAAGATCGTCGGGGCGACGAACCACCCGCGCGCGAGATCGCCTTCGGTCAGCCGCTTGCCGCCGGCCAGCAACCGCACGCCCTCGCGCCTGGCCCGCTCGATATGGCCGAGTACGATGTTCATCTGGGTTTCCGTCACCAGCGGACCGATCTGCGTCGCGGGATCGAGCGGGTCGCCGACGACCAGGCGGGCGGTGCGCGCCGCGAGGCGTTCCAGAAAGGCGTTCAGCACCGGCCGATGCACGAAGACGCGCGTGCCGTTGGAGCAAACCTGCCCCGTCGAATAGAAATTGGCGAGCATGGCGCCCGACACCGCATTGTCGAGCGCGGCATCCTCGAACACGATCAGCGGCGACTTGCCGCCCAGCTCCAGCGTCACCGCCTTCAGCCCCGGCGCGGCGGCCGCCATCACCGCGCGGCCCGTGGGCACCGATCCGGTCAGCGATACCTTGGCGATGTCCTTGTGCGTCACCAGCGCGCGGCCGAGCGGACCATAGCCCTGCACGACCTGGAAAATGCCGTCGGGCAGCCCGGCATCCCGGAAGACCTCCTCCAGCGCGGAGGCGGTCAGCGGCGTCTGTTCGGCGGGCTTGAAGATCATCGCATTGCCGCAGGCCAGCGCGGGCGCCGCTTTCCAGCAGGCGATCTGCAACGGATAGTT
The DNA here is from genome assembly GCF_031453175.1 of Sphingomonas sp. SORGH_AS_0870. NCBI lineage: Bacteria > Pseudomonadati > Pseudomonadota > Alphaproteobacteria > Sphingomonadales > Sphingomonadaceae > Sphingomonas > Sphingomonas sp. SORGH_AS_0870. The sequence goes on along the minus strand of NZ_JAVIYW010000002.1, from coordinate 2,271,026 downwards.
CCACGCGCCGATCCCGGCCACCACGCCCAGCGGCTCGCGCCGGGTATAGCCGAACGCCTCGGCTCCCAGGTCGAGATGCTGCCCCGCCACGGTCGCGGCGACGCCCGCATAATATTCCAGGCAATCCGCGCCGGACAGCACGTCGACCGCCTCGGTCTCCTGGACCGGCTTGCCGGTGTTGAGCGTCTCGATCCGCGCCAGTTCCAGATTGCGTTCGCGCAGGAGATCGGCGGCCCGGTGCAGGATGCGGCCACGATCGCGCGGGGCGAGCGCCGCCCAGGCCGGCTGTGCGGCACGGGCGCGCGCGACGGCGGCGTCGAGGCCACCCTTGTCCGTCACCGCAATCCGCGCCAGCACCTCCCCGGTCGCGGGATTGCACGGCACGATCTCGCGGCGCGGCGGCGGAGCGGCCGGTATCGCGGCCAGGCGGCTGTCGACGAACGACCCGATCAGTGCGCACGCGCTATCGCCGTCGATCTCGCTCCACTCCGACAGGGCACCGCGAAGCCACACCCCGTCGATCATCGCCGCGATGGTCGCGGCCAGCGCGGGCGCCTCCTCGGCCGACACCAGCGCGCGGAGCGGATGGCGCAGGTTGGACAGCATCCGCCGCTGATACACGCGCTGGATACGGAACAGGCGGGGTTGGTGGCGGACATGCCCCCAAAAGGCCAACCAGACCTTGCTGGTCGCGCCGTCGAGTTCCTCGGGCGCCAGGTTCGTGTCGATCACCGCCTGAAGCCGTTCGCGCGGGCCCTCCGCCTGGGCCAGACGGAGCCGGAGCCTGGCCCCGAGGCGCGTGGTCAGCGCCCGGAACACCGCTTCGAGCAGGCCTTCCTTGTCGCCGAAATAATGGGCGACGAGCCCCGGCGACACGCCCGCGCGCCCGGCGATCTGGACGAGGGTGGTTCCGACGAACCCCAGTTCGGCCAGGCTGTCGATCGTCATCTCGACCAGCTGGCGGGCGCGACCATCGTCGGCGATCGGTGAAGAACGGGCAATGACCATGTTCTGAAGACTCGTTCAATTGAGCAAGGCACGGAAATCACGATGCCTGGGGATATATGGCGTTTCCGACCAAAGTGACCAGCCTGTTCGTTGAACGCTTGGTCAATCGCTGTCAACACCTGCGACCGATTCGCAGGGGCCAGGGCCGCTATGGCTCCCCCCTCACCCCGGAAGCACCGAGAAATGATGGGCGGCCGCGATGATCGCTGCGGCCAGGGCCAGCGCCGCATAGGGGCGCATCCCCGCACGCGGCGGATCGGCCGGCCGCGCACCATCGCCGCGCGCCGCAGCCGGGAACCGGCCCCCGTCCTGGACATAATGGCGAAAGACGAACACCGGCAGGATCATCGCGGCGGCGACCAGTCCGTTGCGCAGCGTGCCGGGGCCCCACACTTCGGCCCCGGCGCCCAGCAGCGCCAGATTGACGAACCCCAGCATCGCGCCGACCGCGATCAGCCAGTTCGGCGCGCGGAACGGACGCAGCCAGTGCGGACGGTCGATGCGGTGGATCCACCCCGCCTGAAGATTGAGGAAGATGAAGATCATGTAGCAGACGTTGGACACCATCAGGACCATGAAATAGTCCGACATCATCAGCAGGATCAGGTTGAAGCCCAGGTCCGTCCACATCGCCGCCGTCGGCGCGCCGTGGCGGTTCACCCGCGACAGATAGCGTGGCAGCCAGCCATCGACCGATGCCTGATACAGGGTGCGCGACGACCCCATCATCGACGACATGACGATCAGCAGCAGCGCCAGGATGAACATCGCGACGAACAGGTTCGTGACGATCACGCCGCCCTTCACGATGCTCGCCAGCGCCAGCGCCACGCCCGTCCCGTCATAGATGGCGGGATCGATCAGCCCGCGCAGGCCCAGCGACGCCTGGAACGCCAGCGGCACCAGGGTGAAGATCGCCAGGCACATCAATCCCGCCGAGAAGATCGCCTTGTACGTGTCGCGCGCCGGGTCCCGGAACTCCCGGACATAGCATACCGCGCCCTCGAAGCCGTAGGTCGACCAGCCCGCCCCGAACAGCCCCGCCGCCAGCACCGTCAGCCCCGCGGCATTCCAGCTACCAAAGCCGATATGCCCCGCCGCATCGCGGACGATGGGGACGAGCGGGAACAGGTTCGCGGAGGGCAGATCGCCCGTGACGATCGGCACCAGGCCGATGAGCGCGAGGGGGCAGAGACAGGCGAGCGCCAGCACCTTCTGCGTTCGCGCCGCCCGGGCCGCGCCCTGATGCTGCAACAGGAAGGTCATCAGCAGGAAAGCGGCGCCGATGATCGCCACGGCGTTGATCCGCAGTGTCAGGCCAGGCCGGATCGCGCCCAGGTCCAGCAGCGTCAGATGCCATGTGTTGATCGCCGCCCCCGCCGGAAACAGGCTGGTCAGGACATAGGCCGCGGCTAGCCCCGTACCCAGCGCCAGCACCGGAGACCAAGCCAGCCAGTTGCACCATACGGAAATCGGCGCGACGAACTTGCTGTACCCGATCCAGGCCGCCGCGCCATAGACCGATGCCCCGCCGGACTTGTCGGGATACAGACCCGCAATCTCGGCATAGACGAAACATTGCAGGAAGCCGATCAGCACCGACAGGATCCAGACCGCCCAGGATGCCTGGCCGACCACCGTCGCGACGCCCCCCATGGTCAGCAGCACCCCGGCGGGCACACCGCTGATCGCCCAGAATGCCCCGCGCCAATCGAGCGCCCGTTGCAGCGTCGGGAGGCGCCCGCCCGGCGCCCTGGGCCGGATACCGGCCTTCGCCTCGCCGTCCCAGCGTGTCGCCATCACCACATCGTCCGCCATTTCGCCCCCCCTCGTTCGTCAACGGGTCGATCGTCGTCTCGCCGGGGCGGATCAGCCGCCGCCCCGCCATCGCCCCGCTACCCCCGACAGGCCCCACGCACGCGCCGTCGCCCGCCATGTGGCGGCGGCACGGAGTCCATCGAGAGCAGGCGGGAACGGGTCGCGGCGACCGGATATCGCCGCGATTTGCATCAGAAGCCGCGCCGAAGCGTGACGAACCACTGGCGGGGCGCGCCAGCGAGCAGGGTCTGGTTGTCGCCGCTGGCGGTGAAGCCATTGGTGCCGACTGTCGAGATGTATCGCTTGTCGGTCAGGTTGGTCACGCTGCCCTCGATCGCGACGCCGTGGAGCGCTCCCGCATCCTCGCCGAAGCGATAGCCGATGCTGGCATCGACCAGCACGCGACCCGGCACCGACTGGTCGTTCAGATAGGTGAAGTAGCGTTTCGACAGATAATCCGCACCCGCACGGGCAAAGACATGGCCGTCGTCATAGACGACCTCGCCCTTGACCATATGCTCCGGCGTATCGACCACTGTCTTCCCGGCGGTCGCGGTCAGCACGGCGCCGGCGGCGTTCTTCACATCGTCCTGATAGGTGGCGTGATTATAGGAATAGCTGGCGAACAGGCTGAGCGGCCGGACGATGCGATAGAAGGCGGACACTTCCGCGCCATAGCTGTGCACGCTGCCCGCATTGTTCAGCGTGGGCGGATTGCCCTGGATGCCCGACCCGTTGGCGAAGCTGAGCAGCCGGTTCGAGAAGTCGATGAAATAGCCCACCGCCGACAATTGCAGCCCGCCGCTGCGCAGTCGCCCGCCGCCCTCGATCGTCTTCGACGTCTCGGGCTTCAGGGTCGAACGGATGCCGTTGAAGCCCGCCTGGGTCGTGGCGAACGGACCGGTCGTCGCCGACGAGACGAAGGCGCGCATATTCTCGGTGTAGCTCGCAAAGAGTTCGGCTGCCTCGCTCACATGATAGACCGCACCGACCTGCGGCAGGAACCAGTCCTCGGCCTTGATGCGGCCGTTCACCAGGCTGCCGACCAGCAGGTTCGCCTGGTTCTTGACGCGCATCCCCTTCCATCCGCCGTTCAGCGTCAGATTGCCGAGGGTCAGCGTGTCGGCGACATGATATTGCAGGGTCTCGGTGTCGTATTTGCCGTACCACTGCGTCCGATACGGGTTCGACTGGAATTCGAGCGCGTTGCGGTTCGGGCTGGTCCCGTCGTTCATGCCGTAGAAGCGGCGCGCCTGGGTGAAGCTGTTGCTCTCATACCAGGCGCCGACCTCGAAGCGGTTCGCGCCGGTCTCGTAGAACAGGTTGGTCAGATTGCCCCCTCGGCTGATGCTATATTCGGTGACCCGAAAGCCCAGCGGCGAGGCGAGCCCCGTGGTCGATGTCGAGGACGCGGCCAACGGCGTTCCATCCGGCCCCAGCGCACCGGCGGGCGTCGCCGAATAGGGGGTGATCCACGACCCCTGCCCCTTGTTGTAATGATAATAGCTGGTCGAGACGATCGACAGTTCATCGGTCAGCTTGCCGTCGAAGGTCACGCCCCCCAGCACGTCACGGCGCAGACCGGCCGCATTATAATAGGCGTCGTCCGGAGTCCCGAACCCGCTGGGATAGGTGAGGCCCGCACCCGTCCAAGGCGCGACGAAGCCCGCCGACGAGCCGTTATTCGCCTTCTGATAGCTCGCGAGCGCGGTCTGGTTCTGGTAGACGCGCGCAATCTGCAGCGCGAGCGAATAATTGTCGGTAATATTGTCGTTGTTCAGCCCCCGACGCCGGATGATGTCATAGCTCAGGTCCTGATAATCATTCTCGCGCCGGTCGGAATAATCGACAAAGGCCGTGATGCTGCCGCGCGCACCCATGTCCTTCATCAGCTTGGCATTGACCTGCTGCTGGCGCTGGCGGCCGAACCCCTTCCACTTGTCGGTGGTGAGATAGGCGTAGCTGAGATAGCCCTTGACCCCGCCGCCCAGATCGCCGGTGTCGAGCCGCGCGAAGCCGCGCCAGGTATTGTTGCTGCCATAGGTGCCCGACCCGACGATGTCGAACGTGTCGGACGGCTTGCGGCTGACGAATTGCAGCGTGCCGCCCAGGTTGCTGGTCGACGCCGTCCCGAGCGCGCCCGCCCCTTGCGCGACGGTCGTGCTGGCGAGGTTGTCGGAAATGATCGCGCGGCTGATGTGCAGGCCGTTGACATTGCCATAGCTCATGTCGCCGAGCGGCACCCCGTCGAGCGTGAAGCCGAGCTGGTTCTGGTTGAACCCGCGCAAGCTGATCCGCGTCGACCATTCATAGGCGCCGAACGCATCGGCCGACTGGAAATTGACGCCCGGCAGCTTGGCGATCGCCTTGAGCGGCGACGTGCCGGGAGTGAGCCGCTCCATATCGATGGCCGCGACCGTCTGCACCTGGCGCGCCTGGCCAAAGCCCAGCACGACGATGTCGCCATGGGCGGCCTCGGCATCGCCCGAATTGCCCTGCGCGCCGGTGGCCGGCTTCGGCGCCTTGGCGGCATCCTGTGCCTGGGCCGCAACGGCCATTGTGAGCATGCCCGTTCCCGCAAGCAGATAGGCAACGATCTTAGTCATCCCATACCCCCCAAAATGTTCCGCGACGGCCCGATTCGGCATTCAATTGTTCGCATCCGCACAAATTTTTGCAAGATGGTTTCACGAGCGTTGAATGAACGATCAGCGCCTTCCATGGGACGTATTAGCGAACGTTATGGCCGCTACGCTCCTAGGGTAGGGCAAGGCGCGATGCGGGGAGCAGGGCATTGCATAGGACCAGAATGATCTTGTCCGGCATTCCTTGATTGTTTATTCAATGGAGCGATCGCGGGTCGGGACCGACAGGTCCGGCCGCGCTTGGAGGCCGACATGGATCAGCACAGTCGCCGTCATTTCCTGTCCTCGATAGCGGGCGCTGCCGCAGCGTGCGCGATGCCGCCGTCCATCGCGCGGGCGCTCGCGCTGCCCGCCGATCGCCGAAGCGGGACGATCGCCGATGTCGACCATGTCGTGATCCTGATGCAGGAGAACCGGTCCTTCGATCATTATTTCGGCACCCTGTCGGGCGTGCGCGGGTTCGGCGATCCGAGGCCGCTGACGCTGCGGTCGGGGCGCAGCGTCTTTCACCAGCCGGGCGCCGACGGTCATGGGATCGTCCCGCCCTTTCACCTCGACACGTCGCGTACGCGGGGCCAGCTGCTGAAGAGCCTGGATCACAGCTGGAAATCGGACAGCGCCGAATGGGCGGCCTATGACTGCTGGGTGCGGCACAAGACGCCCATGACGATGGGCTATTTCCGTCGCGCCGACATACCCTTTTACTATGCGCTGGCCGATGCGTTCACGATCGGCGATGCCTATTACGCCTCGCTTCACGGCCCGACGAACCCAAACCGCATGTATCTGTTCACCGGAACCAGCGGCCTGACCGTCGGCGATCCCGGTCCGCAGGCGGTCGACAATGCCGATGACGGCAACTGGACCGGCGACGCCGCCCGCGACCGCCCCGACTTTCCCGGCGCGCGCTGGACCACCTATGCCGAGCGTTTGCAGCGGGCGGGCATCCGGTGGAAGCTGTACCAGGAACATGACAATTACGGCGACAACAGCCTCGCCTATTTCGCCGCGTTTCGGGGCCTTTCTCCGCAGGACGAACTGTATCGGCGCGGCCGGGCGATCGTGCCCGGATCGACGGCGGCGAACGCGGCGGAGACCACGGCCCAGCATCTGGTCGACGCCTTTGCCGCCGATGTGACCGCCGGAACCCTGCCGCAGGTATCCTGGATCGTCGCCCCCCAGCGTTATTCGGAACATCCCGAGGCCCCACCGGCACTGGGCGAGTCGCTGGTGTCGCGGGTGATCGATGCGCTGACCGCGAACCCGGCGGTCTGGGCGAGGACCGCCCTGATCATCACCTATGACGAGAATGACGGCTTTTTCGATCATATGCCGGGGCCGCTCCCGGCGCTGACCCCGGCGGCCGGGCGGTCGGGGATCGACGTGGCGGGCGAGAGCTATCGCGGGCAGCCGGTCGGACTGGGCGTTCGCGTCCCCCTGATCGTGGTATCGCCATGGACGCGGGGCGGATGGGTGAACAGCCAGGTCTTCGACCACACGTCCGTCCTGCGTTTCCTGGAACGGCGGTTCGGCGTCATGGAACCCAATATCAGCCCGTGGCGACGTGCGGTCACGGGCGACCTGACGAGTATGTTCGACTTCGATAACCCCGATGCGTCGGCGCTGCACGCCTTGCCATCGACGCGCGATGCCGCGGCCCGCCTCTCCCGTCAGGCCCGCCTGCCCGATCCCGTGCCCGGCACCGTCGGCGATCCGCCCGTGCAGGAGCCGGGAGGTCGTCCGGCGCGGCCATTGCCCTATCGGCTGGCGGTCGACGAAGCGACGGCGCCGGGGCTGGCGCTGCGCTTCGCCAATACCGGGACCGCCGCCGCCGTCTTCGCAGTGTACGACGTGATGGGAATGGCGGGGCCATGGCACTACACCGTCCTGCCCGGCACGACCATGTCGGATACGCCGCACGGCCTTCCCGCGCACGGCGCCTATCGACTGGAGATCCACGGACCAAATGGTTTCCTGCGCGGGCTTTCCGGGACGATGGACGGACCGCCGGGACTGCACGCGTCCCTGGCTGAGAGAGGTGACAGGATCATGCTGACGATCACGCATCACGGCACCGCGCCCATCCGGGTCGCGGTGACACCCCCTGCCGGCACCGGCCATCCCGAACAGACGTGGCGGATGGCGCCCGGCGCGACCCGCACCATCGGCTATGACGTGGCGGGGAACGACCATTGGTACGATCTGACGATCGCGATAGCGGGCACGACATGGGCCCGCCGCTTCGCCGGGCATGTCGAGACCGGACGTCCCAGCCGCAGCGATCCCGCGATCCGGACGGGAGCGTCGGCATGAAGCGGCTCGTCATGGCACTGGCGTCCATCGCCCTGGTCGGCGCCGCCCCCGATCCGCTCGCCAACTGGACACCGGCCGAGCGGGCCGCGATCGATACGACGCTGTCGCACGTCCAGCCCGGCGACTATGCGACCTTCGACGCTGACAACACGCTCTGGGTCAGCGACCTCGAGGAATCGCTGCTACCATGGCTGGAAAACCATGGGTTCCTGCATGCGGACCGCCTCGATCCCATGCTGAAGCCGGTGCCGATGCTGCCGGGGGAAAGCCTCTATGGCTATTATCATCGGCTGTGCGAGGTCGATGACAATCTATGCTACCCCTGGATCGCCCAGGCTTTCTCGGGCCTGTCGCTGAAGCTGTTGAAGCAGCAGGTCGACGCGATGATCGCCGACGGGCAACCGATCCCGGTCCGCTACCGGGTGGGCGATCGCGAGGTTGCGGGGACGGTCATGCCGCCCCGCATCATGCCGGGGCAGCGCCAGCTGCTCGCCACCCTGCGCGCGCGGGGCGTGCGTATCTATGTCGTCACCGCCTCGCTGGAGGAGCTGGTGCGGATGGTCGTCTCCGATCCGCGCTATGGGCTGGACGTGCCGCCGGACCGGGTGATCGGCGTCAGCATGCTGCTCCGCGATCCGAAAACCGGGGCGGTGACGACCGCCCGGCAACAGATCGCCAAGGGGCATTTCCTCGACGGCGTCTATTCCGCCGAGCATCACGCCGACATGGTCCTGACCCCGACGCTCTGGGCACCGCTCACCTGGCATGAGGGCAAGGTCGCGGCGATCCGGACCTATATCGACCCGGTGCGCCATCCGCTGCTCGCCGCCGGGGACAGCGCCAGCGACTGGCCGATGCTGTTCTATGCCGACGGATTGCGGATCTGGGTGGAACGTCGTGCAACGCCCAACACCGCCCTGCTCGCGCGCCGCCATTTCATGGCCGATGGGTCGCATGGGCGCGAAAGCGGCACGGGGGCATTCGACCAGCACTGGATCTCCCCCTTCCAAAGCGATCTCGCTCGCGGCGATTGAACACCGCTCCGCCCGCAGCGCCCGAAAGGCCTGCGGGCGGACGCGTCGTGATGGGGGGCAGGATCAGCGGGGCGGCTAGGCCCCGACCTGCACATCGCCGCGCGGAACGGAGCAGCAGGCGAGGATGTATCCGTCCGCTATGTCTTCGTCGAGGATGCCGCCATTGTGGTTCATGTCGACCGCTCCGGCGGCCAGGCTGATCCTGCAGGTGCCGCAAAGCCCGGACTCACAGGCGGCCGGGATGCGCACGCCGACCGAGCGGGCGATTTCGAGGACGGTCTGGCCAGCGGGCGCGACCGCTGCGACGTCGGACTCCAGGAACCGGATCGTCGCCGCTTCGGCGTCCGGCGCGGCCTGCTCGGCGGGTGCCTCGCGGGTCGCCACCGGCAAATCCCCGAAACTCTCCTGATGATAGCGCGCCATGTCGTGTCCCGCATCGGCGAGGATGCCGCGCACGGCGCTCATGAAGCCATCGGGGCCGCAGCAGAACACCTCGCGCGTCAGCATGTCGGGCACGAGGATGGGCAGCCGCGTGGCGTCCAGACGGCCGCGATGCCCGGTCCAGGCCACGCCCGGCGGCGTGTCGCGCACGATCATGCTCAGCGCCAGGTTCGGCATTTGCCGGTCGAGCAGTTCGAGTTCGTGCCGGAAGATCAGTTCGTCGGGACTGCGCGCAATGGTGACGAAGGCGATGTCGCTGTCCGGCGCGACATCGGCGATCCAGCGGAGCATCGCCATCATCGGGGTGATGCCCGATCCCGCCGACACGAACAGATAGCGCGACGCCGGATGGGCGACATGGGTGAAATGCCCCGTCGGACCATAAGCGCGCAGCCGCATGCCGACGCGCAGATGATCGAACATCCATCGCGTGCCGATGCTCTCCGCCTGCGCCTTGACCGTCACCGCCACCGACAGGGGGCGCGATGGCGAGGACGACAGGGTATAGGTGCGCAGCAGCGGCCCACCCTCGATCGGGAGTTCCAGCGTCACGAACTGGCCTGGACGATAGCGGAACCAGAGGCCGGGATCGGCGCGGAAGACGAAGGTCCGGACCGTCGGGGTTTCGGCATGGATGCCGATCACCTCCAGTTGGTGGAGCCGGTCGTTCCACACGGCCATGTCATCGAGATGCAGATGCGCCCCCGCGATCATGCCACGCGCCGGACATGGCCCCGGCCGGCCCCGCCCAGCCGTTCCTCGACGGAGCGCGCATACCAGTCGACGAACTGGATCACGCCGCCCTCCTGCAAGGGCGAATAGGGCCCCGGTTCATAGGCGGGAGAGCGGATGCCCAGCGCATTCTCCTCGACGATGCGACGATCCTGGTCGTTGGTCTGCGTCCAGACATGGGTCAGCCGGTCGAGGTCATAGTCGACGCCCTCCACCGCATCCTTGTGGACCAGCCATTTGGTCGTCACCGCCGTCTCGTTCGGCCCGATCGGCATCACGCGGAAGGTCACGGCATGGTCGATCAGGACGTGGTTCCACGTCGTCGGATAGTTGAACAGCATCAACGCGCCGATGCGTTCGGCCGCCACCCCGTCCGACAGCCCGCGCGCCACCGCCCGCGCTCCGTTCATCGTATAGCTTTCGGCATCGCGCAGCAGCGGCGCACGGATCGCGCGAAACTGGCCGCTGTCATGCATGCGGAATTGCGCGGGCAGCCCCGCCGCCTCGCACCGTGCCCAGTGGTTGGCCATCTCGGGGTCCTCGCCGCCGCCCGCGACGCCGGTGACGTTCGGCGACTCCGAATAGGTCTTGCACAATTCGGGATGACTGCCCGCGCAATGATAGCATTCGCGGTTGTTTTCCCAGACCAGCTTCCAATTGCCCTTCTCGACGATGGTAGACTGGAAGGCGATCTTGGCATCGGCCAGGTTGTGCGGCGCGAAATAGGGGCGCATCAGGTCGCTGAAGGGCGCAAAGGCGGGCGGCTCGGCCGCGAGGCAGACGAAGATATAGCCCGCGACACTCTCGCACGCGACCGGCTTCAGCGAATGCTGGCTGCGGTCGAAATCCTCGCCCATCTGGCGCGCAAAGGCCAGCGAGCCGTCGAGATTATAGGTCCATTGGTGATAGGGGCAGACCAGCTTGGCGGCGACGCCCCGCTCCGCGCTGCACACTCGGCTGCCCCGGTGGCGGCAGCTATTGTGGAAGGCTCGGATCGCCCCGTCGCGATCGCGCAGGACGATGATCGGATAGGCCCCGACCTGCATCGTGAAATAGCTGCCCGGCTTGGTCAGCTCGCAGTCGTGCCCGGCGAACAGCCAGTCGCGATACCAGATCAGCTCCAGATCCAGGTCGAAGAAATCCTGATCGACATAGAAGGGCTGGGGCAGCGAATATCCCGCCTTGCGGGACCGGATCAGGTTCAGCATCTCGCTACGGGCGTTCACCTTGCCATCCTTCTTCTCATGGGTGGTCCCGACCGACGTGAATCACACGGGCGAGCTTCGGGGATCATTGTCGCAACGCTGATTTTATGAGCAACCCGGCATTTGCTAATAGTCGCTGGCGTCAGCTCTTCGGCTTGCGGTTTTCAGGGTCGTAGAGCGGGCGATAGCCGACCGAGGCGACCTCCACCGGATAACGCTCCCCGAAATACTCGACCTCCAGCTTGCGCCCCTCCTGGCACAGCGCCCAGGGCAGATAGGCCAGCGCGATGTTCTTGCCGATCGAGGGGCCATAGGCGATCGAGCTGGTGTAGGACCGCCGCCCCAGTTCATCGACCGGCACTTCGCCCGTCTCGGGATCGATCACCGGCAGGATGCCGACGGGATAGCGCTTCACCCCCTTCGCATCGACATTGTCGGTCATCACCAGCGTGCACAGCTTGGCGGGCTGATGCGCGCGCGCGCGGTGTTCCAGATGCTTCGCCTTGCCGCGGAAATCGGCTTCCTTGGCCTTGGGGCGCGCCAGATCGGCTTCGAGCAGGTTATAGTGCGTCAGCAGATCGGCGTTCTGGAGGCGCAGGCTTTTCTCCATGCGCCGCGAATTGGCATAGGTCTCGATGCCGACCGCGATCACCCCGGTCGAGCGCAGCGCATCCCACACCGCCAGTCCATCATCATAGGCCATGTGCAGCTCCCACCCCTGTTCGCCGACATAGGAGATGCGGAACGCCATCACGTCCCTGCCCGCGATGCGAACGGTGCGGATCGCGGCGAAGGGGAAATTCTCCAGCGACAGCGCGTCGGGGTCCTCCACCACCTTCTGGAGATTGACGCGGGCGTTCGGGCCCCAGATGCCGATAGTGACGTACTTCTCGGTCACGTCGGTGACGGTCACGTCCAGCCCGCGATCCTGCGCGACGCGGCGCATATAATGGACGTCGCGCGGCCCCGCATCGGCGCCGTTCACCAGGCGGCAGCGGTCGGCCAGGCGAAAGACGGTGAAGTCGGCGCGGACATTGCCCTCGTCGTCCAGGAAATGGGTATAGACCCCCTTCCCGATCGTCGCATCGCCGCCGACCTTCGCCGCGCACAGCCATTCCATCAGCGCGACGTGATCCGGCCCCTCGATGTCGGTGATGTGGAAATGCGACAGGTTGATCAGGCCGCAATCGGCGCTGAGTTCCAGCTGCTCGGCGTTGGACACGCGCCAGAAATGGCGATTGTCCCACTCATTCTCGCGCACCGGCACCTGATCGGCATATTTCTCCAGCAGATGCTCGTTCGCGGCATAGCCGTGCGCGCGTTCCCAGCCGCCCAGTTCCATGAAATAGCCGCCCAGTTCCTTCTCCCGCTCCCAGAAGGGCGAACGGCGGATGCCGCGACCGCCCGAAAAGGGCTCGCGCGGGTGGACCGGCGGATTGTAGATCTTGGCGGCGGTCTCGAGGCAGCGTTCCTCGATGAACTTGGCCTCCAGCTGGAACGGGTTGAACCGCGCATAGTCGATGCTGGCATGGTCGATCGCGGTGCGCCCGTCGGTCATCCAGTCGGCGACCAGCTTGCCCATGCCGGGCCCGTCCTTCACCCAGATGCCGACCGCATACCACAGCCCGCGCACCTTCTGGCTCTCGCCGATCGACGGACCACCATCGGTAGTGGTCTGGAGCAGGCCGTTGAACGAATGCCCTTCGTTATAGCCAAGCTCGCCCAAGATCGGGGTCAGTTCGATCGCGCGCTCCAGCGGTTCGAGCACTTGCTCCATCTCCAGGTCTCGCTGCGACGGCGAGAGGCGCGCCTCCTCCTTCTCCAGCAGGTCGCGCGGATGGACGAGGCGGGGCGCGTGCTCCTCATAATAGCCCCATTCGATCTGCCCGCCCTCGGTCGTGCGGGGATCGCCGGTGTCGCGCATATAGGCCGAATTGCCCTGATCGCGCAGCAGCGGATAGCCGATGTCCTTCCCCGTCCCCTCAAACTCGTTATACGGACCGAAGAAGGTCAGCGGGTGGTCGACCGGGAAGACCGGCAGATCCTCTCCCGCCATCTCGGCGATCAGGCGGCCCCACAGGCCGGTGCAGACCACGACATAATCGGCCATGATCGTGCCGCGTGTCGTCACCACGCCCTTGATCCGTCCATCCTCTATGATGAGCGATTCCGCCTGGTTGTTGGCGAACACGGTCAGCTTGCCCGCCGCGACCGCCTGGTCGACCAGCTTGCCCGCCACCGTTTGCGACCGGGGCACGACCAGACCGGCATCCGGGTCCCATAGGCCGCCCTGCACCAGGCTTTCCTCGATCAGCGGAAACTTCGCCTTGATCGTAGCCGGGTCGACCAGTTCCGCACGCGTCCCGAACGCCTTGCCCGAGGCGACCTTGCGACGGATCTCGTCCATCCGCTGGTCGTCGCCGACCCGCGCGACCTCCAGCCCGCCGATCCGGGAGTAATGGCCCATCTTCTCGAAGAAATCGATCGAGTAGAGCGTCGTCCAGGTCGACAGATAATCGTGACTGGTCGCGTAGCAGAAGTCGGAGGCATGGGCAGTCGAGCCGATATCGGTCGGCACACCCGACTTGTCGATGCCGACAATGTCGTCCCAGCCGCGTTCGACCAGATGATGGACGACCGATGCGCCGACGATACCGCCGACGCCGACGATCACGACACGGGCCTTTTCGGGAAGCGCTGCCATTCTCTACTCCTATCGGTACGGGGTCGTCGCGGGGATCATGTCGTGCATCCGCCCGGCCTTCACGGCGCGAACACCACGGTGCGGTGGCTGTTGAGCATCACCCGCCCTTCGAGATGATATTTGACGGCGCGGGCCAGCACGCGAGATTCGATGTCGCGCCCTGCCGCGACGAAATCCTCGCTGGTCATCATATGGCTGACCCGCTCGGTTTCCTGTTCGATGATCGGCCCCTCGTCCAGGTCGGGGGTGACGTAATGCGCGGTCGCGCCGATCAGCTTGACCCCGCGCTCATGCGCCTGGTGATAGGGCTTGGCGCCCTTGAAGCTCGGCAGGAACGAGTGGTGAATGTTGATGACCCGGCCGTAGAGCCGTTCGGACAGCTCGTTCGACAGCACCTGCATATAGCGGGCGAGGACGACCAGTTCCGCCCCCGTCTCCTCGACCAAGGCGAGCAGCTTGGCTTCCTGCTCGGCCTTGTTGTCCTTCGTGACCGGCCAGTGATGAAAGGGCACGCCCTCGATCTCCGCCGCCCTGCGCGCCGCATCATGGTTGGAGACGATCGCCACGACCTCGGCGTTCAGCCAGCGAACCTTGATCTGGTACAGCAGGTGATGCATCGCATGGTCGAACTTCGAGACCATCACGATGATCTTCGGACGCTCGGCGACATCGACGATTGTCAGATCGAGGCCGAACCGCGCGGTGGCGGGGTGCAGCACCCCCTCGATCGCGTCGCGCGTCACCGCCTCGCTCACCGTCACCGCGATCCGCAGAAAGAAATGATCCGCCTGCCGATCCCAGAACTGGTTCGATTCCAGGATATTGGCCCCCAGCCCCGCCAGCGCGGTGGTGACGGCGGCCACGATGCCCGGCTGGTCCTTGCAACCCAGCCGTATGACATAGGACTTCTCGGTCATGGAAAGGCTTTCGCTAGGGCTCAGAGCTGGCGTTCCAGGTCCGGCAGGACCTCGAACAGGTCGCCGACCAGGCCGTAATCGGCCACCTGAAAGATCGGCGCATCCTCGTCCTTGTTGATCGCGACGATCACCTTGGCGTCCTTCATCCCGGCCAGATGCTGGATCGCGCCGGAGATGCCGCAGGCGACATAGAGGTCGGGCGCGACGATCTTGCCGGTCTGTCCGACCTGCCAGTCATTGGGCGCATAGCCCGCATCCACCGCCGCGCGCGACGCGCCGACCGCCGCCCCCAGCCGGTCGGCGAGCGGCAGGATCGTCTCGCGAAACTTCTCCGCCGATCCCAGCGCACGACCGCCCGACACGACGATCCGCGCGGCAGCCAGATCGGGACGCTCGCTGGCGGCGAAGCGATTTTCGACGAAGGTCGACAGGCCGGGCGCGTCCGGAACGTCGACCGTCACGATCTCGGCAAGCGCATCCTGGAAAGCCGCCGCCGCGAAGGCCGCCGTGCGGACCGTCACCACCTTGACCGGGTCCGCAGACCGCACCGTCTGCACCGCATTGCCCGCATAGACCGGCCGCTTGAACGTGTCGGGCGCGACGACCGCCACGATCTCCGACAATTGCATGACGTCCAGCAGCGCGGCCACGCGCGGCAGGATGCTCTTGCCGTTGCTGCTCGCCGGTGCGACGATCGCGTCATAGCCACCGGCCAGCGACACGATCAGCGCGGCGGTAGGTTCGGCCAGCCGGTGTTCCAGCGCCGCGCACTCGGCCAGCAGCACACGCCGCACCCCGGCCAGTCTGGACGCGGCCAGCGCCACATCCCGCGCACCCAGGCCCGCCACCAACAGGTCGACCTCACCCCCGATCGCCGAAGCGGCGGTCAGCGCGCGCGCGGTCAGTTCCGAAAGGGTCGAATTGTCGTGTTCGGCCAATAGAAGAATGGACATTGCTCTCGCTCCCCCCTTCGCGATCAAAGGATGCCGGCGGCTTCCTTGAGCTTGCCGACCAGTTCGGCCGCCGAGCCCAGGCGCACGCCCGGCTCGCGGACCTTCGGCTCCTCGGTGGTCAGCACCGTCAGGCGCGGCCCCACGTCGACGCCCAGGCTGTCGGCGTCGACCTCCTCGAGCGGCTTTTTCTTGGCCTTCATGATGTTCGGCAGCGAGGCATAGCGCGGCTCGTTGAGGCGAAGGTCGACCGATATGACTGCGGGCAGAACGACCCGGATCAGCTGAAGGCCGCCATCGACCTCGCGCGTCACATCGGCCACGCCGTCGGCAACGGCGATATGCGATGCGAAGGTCGCCTGCGACCAGCCCAGCAGCGCCGACAGCATCTGCCCGGTCTGGTTGGCGTCATCGTCGATGGCCTGCTTGCCGAGCAGGATCAGTCCCGGCCCCTCGCGCGCGGCGACCTCCCGCAACAATTTGGCGACCGCCAGCGGCTCTGGCATCGTGTCGCTTTTGACGAGGATCGCCCGGTCCGCGCCGATCGCCAGCGCGCTGCGCAGCACGTCCTGCGCCTGCGCCGGGCCGATCGACACCACGACGATCTCGGTGGCGATCCCGGCTTCCTTCAGCCGCACCGCTTCCTCGACCGCGATCTCGTCAAAGGGGTTCATCGCCATCTTCACATGGGCGAGATCGACCCCCGATCCGTCGCTCTTGACGCGAATCTTCACATTGTGATCGACCACGCGCTTGACGGGCACCATCACCTTCATTCCGCCGCCCCCTCGCCAGAATAATCGTGCCAAACCGGGTGAAATCCCTTTCGACAACAGTAGGTTTGCGACGGGGTGCGCCGAGGCGGAAAGAATATTTGCGTCAAATGGACACAAACTCTACGACATGCCGTCCGAAGTTTATCGGCCGACCGGAGAACGGAATGGATCGCCCCCCACCTTCGGTGCTGAGCGCGTCGCTGCAACGCCGTGCAAAGGGGCTGCGATTGTCGG
Organism: Sphingomonas sp. SORGH_AS_0870; assembly: GCF_031453175.1. Taxonomy (NCBI): domain Bacteria; kingdom Pseudomonadati; phylum Pseudomonadota; class Alphaproteobacteria; order Sphingomonadales; family Sphingomonadaceae; genus Sphingomonas; species Sphingomonas sp. SORGH_AS_0870. Next base: position 2,254,249 of record NZ_JAVIYW010000002.1, on the reverse strand, counting down.
TCGGTTTCATTCTCGCGCGGCGGTTCACGCTGTGCGCCTTCGCCAACTTCGTGGACGTCCTGCGGCTCGCCGCCGACGAGGGCGATCGCAGCCGCCATATCTTGTGCGACTGGAAGATCCTGTCGCGCAACTCCGCCGCCATCCCCTCCAGTTCCGGCATCGCCATCCAGCCCGACGAACAGCTGGGCGACCCCACCCGCTTCGACTATATCGTCGTGGTGGGCGGACTGGTCGATGAGATCGACGGCTTCGACAGCGAATATGTCGCCTATCTGCGCAAGGCCGCCGCGCTGGGCGTGCCGCTGGTGGGAGTATGCACGGGCGCGTTCCTGCTCCACAGCGCGGGCGTGCTGGCCGGGTATAAATGCTGCGTCAGCTGGTTCCACCACCGCGACTTCCTGGACCAGTTTGACGGGCTGGACCCGGTGTCCGACCAGATCTTCATCGTCGACCGCGACCGGCTGACCTGTTCCGGGGGCGCGAGCTCGGCGCATCTCGCCGCCTATCTGGTCGACAAGCATGTCGGGCGGGCGCAGGCCAGCAAGAGCCTGCACATCATGATCATCGACGAGGCGCTGACCGGCGAAAAGGCCCAGCCCGGCGCGATGCTCGACTATCGTACCGACGACCCCATCGTGCTGCGCGCCCTGCTGATCACCCAGCAGAATATCGAGACGCCGCTGTCGGTCGCCGACATCGCGCAGCGCATGGGGAAGAGCAAGCGGCAGCTGGAGCGCCGCTTCAAGACGGCGTTGGGGGTATCGCCGCAGGCGGCGTTCATGGACATTCGGCTGTCGCTTGCCCGGCACATGCTGGAAAGCAGCGCCAAATCGATCACGATGATCGCTGTGGAATGCGGCTTCTGCGACTCCTCGCATATGAGCCGCATGTTCCGGCGGCGCTTCGGATGTTCGCCGCTGGAGTCCCGCCACGCGCTGGCCAACGGACGCGCCGTCGCCAGCGCCGCATGTGATTGAGGCGCGGGCAGACGAGGCTTCGCCCTATGAGGGCGGCCCCTCCCAGGCCATGGCGTCCTCGATCCAGGGAAACATGCGGATGAGCGATTCCACTTTCCCGCCCCGCAGGATCGCGGCGGCCTGAAGCGCCATGTCGCGCGGCAGGTCGCCGAATTCGCCCTTGCGCGCCACCAGCTGGATGCGACGGCGAAAGCTCCCCCGCGGCATCGGCAACACCGTCAGCGAGGGCAGAAGCTCGATCTGACTGGCCAGGCACAGCGGGGTGGCGATGCTCCACCCTTCCAGCGCGACGACGGTGGACAATTGCTGATGGGTGGAATCCACCTCGATCACATTGGGAATGCGCAGCTTCATCCGGGCGAGCTGGCGTTCGATCCGTTGCCCCATCGCCGACAGGAGCGAATAGCGGACAAATGGCAGCTGGGTCATCGCCTCGATCGAAACCGGCAGGTCCGCATAGGCGGCGGGCGCGATGATCACGAAGGGTTCCTCCATGATCGGGTGATGCTCGATCTCCTCGACATCCTCCAGCTGGCTGGACCCCGTGATCAGCATGTCGATGCTGCGCGCCAGGAATTCGCGGTGCTGGACCAGCGAGATGCCCGATCGCATCTGCCATTGCTGCGCCCGCGACCCCAGCGCGCGCAGCAACGGCGCGGTCAGGTGGTTGGCGATGCTCTCGGCCATGGCGACGACGACGCATTCGGCGGTCTGCGAGGATTGCTCGCACACCTCGCGTGCCAGCATCCTGGCCGCCGCGACCAGTTCCGCGCCTTCGCGCCGCAACAGCTTGCCCGCCGGGGTCAGCGCCAGCGGGCGCATGGTGCGATCGAACAGACGCGTATTGAGCGCCATTTCGAGCTTCGAGATGATCTGCGAAACCGCCGATTGCGTCATGCCCAGATGCCGCGCGCTCTGGGTCATGCCGCCAAGCTCGGAGGTCAGGATGAAGACCTCCACGGCGTTGAGGTCGAAGCCGGGCGTCAATCTGGCGGACATTGGCATTACCGTCCCATATGGTGGAGGATGTCGGCGACACCGTCCGGTCAGACCATCAGCATCGCGACCTCACGGCGCCGCGGATGCCCCGCCCGGCAGCGCGACGACCCGCACGTCATGGCCAAGCCCCTCCAGCCACGCGACCATCGGCGCGAACGGCACCGCGATGGTCGCGCTGTTGCGCAGCGGATGGACGGCGATCCGCTCGGCGTGGCGGAAGCTCTCGTCGAAGACCAGCGACACCGGGCCGGGCGGCGCGTGCGTGACCGCCAGCGGCGTCACCGCACCCGGCGTCACGCCCAGTAGCTGCTCCATCTCGTCGGGCTTGCCGAACGAGAATTTGCCCGCGCCCAGCGTCTCGGCAAAAGCCTTCAGGTCGGCACGCCGGTCATGCGGCAGCACGATCAGCCAGAAACGCTTCTGCTTGTCCTTCAGGAACAGGTTCTTGGTGTGCGCGGCGGGCAAGGCGGCATGGATGCCCGCGCTCTCCTCGACGGTAAAGACGGGCGGATGCTCGATCTTCTCCATCGCGATCCCGGCGGCCGCGAACTGGGCGTAGATTTCGTTTTCGGTCATGATCCACTCATCAACATTCGGGAAAACTCACCGCCAGGCCGCCTTGCGACGTCTCCTTATACTTGGCGTGCATGTCGGTGCCGGTGCGCATCATCGTCTCGATCACCTGGTCGAGCGAGACGATATGCGTCCCGTCGCCGCGCAGCGACAGGGATGCCGCATTGATCGCCTTGACCGCACCAAAGGCATTGCGCTCGATGCAGGGCACCTGCACCAGCCCCGCGATCGGATCGCAGGTCATGCCGAGATAATGCTCCATCGCGATCTCGGCCGCATTCTCGGTCTGCGCGTCGCTGGCGCCCATCACCGCGGCCAGCCCGGCGGCGGCCATCGCGCTGGCGGTCCCGACCTCCCCCTGACAGCCGACCTCCGCGCCAGAGATCGAGGCGTTGAGCTTGGTCAGCACCCCGATCGCACCGGCGGTCAGCAGGAAGTCGTGCATGCCCGCGCGGTCGGCATCGGGCCAGAAATCGCGGTAATAACGCAGCACGGCGGGCACGACCCCGGCGGCGCCGTTGGTCGGCGCGGTGACGACGCGCCCGCCCGCCGCATTCTCCTCGTTCACCGCGATGGCGAACAGGCTGATATGGTCCATGATATTGTGCGGCGCCTGCCGGTTGCGGAAGCGGTCGCCGGCCAGCTTCTGGCGCAGGGCGGGCGCGCGGCGCGGCACCTTCAGCCGCCCCGGCAAGACCCCCTCGGTCTGCATCCCCCGGTCGATGCAGGTCATCATCACCGCGATGACCCGGTCCAGATAGGCATCCAGTTCCTCCTCCGAGGCGCGCGCGCGCTCGTTGGCGCGCATCACCTCGGCGATCGACAGGCCGTGCCGACGGCAGATGGCCAGCAACTGCGCGGCGGTGCGAAACGGAAAGGGCGGCTCGCCGGGATCGTCCTCGGCGGCATCTTCCCCGAACCGATCCTCCGGCACGATGAACCCGCCGCCGATCGAGCACCAACGCTCGCTGACCAGGGTCGCCCCGTCCCGGCCCAGCGCGACGAGACGCAGCGTGTTGGGATGGACCGGCGTCTCGCCGTCGCGGTCGAAGACGATGTCGGCGTCGGGATCGAAGGCGATCGCGCGACCGGCCACCACTAGGCTCCGCGCGGCACGGGCCTGCTCGACGACCAGGTCGATCTGCTCCGGCTCGATCGTGTCGGGGAGAAAGCCCGCAAGCCCCAGCATGACCGCCTTGTCGGTCGCATGGCCCATGCCCGTCCAGGCCAGCGAGCCCAGAAGGTCGACCCGCACCCGCTCGAACGCCAGGCCCCTGAGCCTTGCCGCAAAGCCCTGCGCCGCCTTCATCGGCCCGACCGTGTGCGACGAGGAAGGCCCGATGCCGACGCGAAACAGGTCCCGCACGCCCAGCATCGGCCTACGCCTCGGTCTCCGCGACGTGGAGCAGCCCCTCGACATAGCGCGCGAAGGACCGCCACGTCTCGAGATGGAAACGGTCCGGCGCGCGGCGCCAGAGGATGATTTCCGCCTTGTCGTACATGGTCCGCGTACACATCCCGACCGGAAAGGCGCGAAGCGACAGGTCGAGCGCGCAGCCGCTCGCCAACAATGTCTCGGCGGTCACGCGCCCGTCTGCAATCTCCAGCGCAACCTGCCGATGGCTGACATCGACCAGCGAACACACGGCATCGCCCATCCGCGCCTGGAGCGTCGCCACCCAGTCATCGCGGGCATCGGCCGCCAGGAGCAGCCATTCGTCCGGCCCCAGCCATAGGGCCGCGACATCCGCCTCGATCGCCGAGCGGCAAGCCTCGCGCGGCAGGACGATGCCGAGCCGCTCGGCGACCAGGTCGAGGCTCGCCGCCGGACAGCGCAGCACGGCACGGCCGAAATGGCCCAGCGGACGGACCGACGCGCTACCGGCCACGAAAAGCGAAGCGGGGGAGAGATCAGACATCGATGCGGGTGCCTTCCGGATCGTAGAAAACGGGGGAGACGATCTCGACCGCGATCGGCCCGCCCGGCATGGGCACGTGGAGCGTCTCGCCCAGCCGCTGGCGACCGCCGCGCACCAGCGCCAGCGCGATCGGCGCGTCCAGTACGGCGCTGCGATAGGCGGAGGTGACATGCCCGATCGGCGTCGTGGCGGCCGACGGCGCCACGATCTGCGCGCCCTCCTCCAGCACCGTTCGACCGTCCAGGCTCTTCAGGCCGACCAGCTGCTTGCGATCGGGCGCCGTCATCGCGGGACGGGCGAGCGAGCGCTTGCCGACGAAATCGGGCTTCGCCTTGCCGATCGCCCAGGACAGGCCGACATCGTCGGGCGTGACCGTCCCGTCGGTTTCCTGTCCGACGATGATATAGCCCTTTTCCGCGCGCAGGACGTGCATCGTCTCGGTGCCATAGGGCACCATGTCGAACGCCTTGCCGCGTTCCCATATGGCTTCCCACACCATGCGACCATGGCCGCTCGGCACGTTCACCTCGAAGCCCAGCTCGCCGGTGAAGCTGACCCGCATGAGGCGCATCGGCACGCCGCAGATGCGGGCATCCGCGATGCTCATGTGCGGGAAGGCGGCGGCCGATATGTCCAGCCCCTCGATCAACGGCGCGATCACCTCGCGCGCCTTCGGGCCCTGCACCGCGATCACCGACCATTGCTCGGTGGTCGAGGTCAGCCAGACGTTGAGGTCGGGCCATTCGGTCTGGAGATAATCCTCCATCATGCCCAGAACCCGCGCCGCGCCGCCGGTGGTCGTCGTCACATGGAAACGATCCGTCGCCAGCCGCCCGACCACGCCGTCGTCCATCACGAAGCCGTCCTCGCGCAGCAGCACGCCATAGCGGCACTTGCCGACGCCCAGCTTGGTCCAGGCATTGACGAAGAAGCGGTTCATGAACTCCGCCGCATCCGGCCCGACGATTTCGATCTTGCCCAGGGTGGAGGCATCGAAGATGCCGACGCCCCGCCGCACGCCCACGCATTCGCGCGTGACGGCGGCGTGCAGGTCCTCGCCGGGATGCGGGAAGTAATGCGCGCGGCGCCAGTTGCCGACATCCTCGAACGCCGCGCCTTGTTCCCCGGCCCAGTCGTGGATCGCGGTGATCCGCGCCGGATCGAACAGGTCGCCGCGCGCATGGCCCGCCAGTGCGCCGAACGTGACCGGCGTATAGGGCGAGCGGAAGGTGGTCAGCCCGATCTCCGGGATCGACCGCCCGGTCGCCTCCGACACGATACCCAGCGCGTTGATATTGGACAGCTTGCCCTGGTCGGTCGCCATGCCCGTGGTCGTGTAACGTTTGACATGCTCGATCGACAGGAACCCCTCGCGGGTCGCCAGCAGGATGTCGCGGGCGGTGACGTCGTTCTGCCAGTCGACGAACGCCTTGGCCTTGCCCAGATCGCGCGACGTCGGGGCCGCGCCCATATGGCCGCCATGGCCTTGCGCATGGCGCAGCGCGACCGTGGGAAGCACGGCCGGGCCGGACGCCGTGAAGCCCGCCGCCGATGCCGCGTCCCGCCCCGCCGCGATGCCGTCGCCCAGCGCCTCGGCGAGCGCGAACCGGCCCCGACACGCGCCCGCCGACCGCTCCGCCTCGGCCGAGACGTCGGGCAGATAGGCCTGGAGCCCCTCGTCCCAGGCCAGCTTTCCGCGCGATTGGGAGAAGAGGTGGACGCTGGGCGTGAAACCACCCGCCATCAGCACCGCATCGCAGTCGTGACGCACGGTCTTGCCCAGCGCGGTGATGATGATGGACGCGACGCGCAGGCCGCCGGTCGTGCCCTCGATCCTGGCATCGGTCGCGACCGGCAGCCCCGCCGCCTGTGCCGCCCCCGATGCGGCGGACGGCGGGCGGATGTCCGCGACCATCGCAACCGTCACGCCCGCCGCCGCCATCTCGTGCGCGACGCGATAGGCATTGTCGTGTGCGCCGACGATGACGATGCGTTGCCCGACCGCGACGCCATATTGCTGGAGATAGGTACGCGCGGCGTCCGCCAGCATGATGCCGGGCCGGTCATTGTCGGGGAAGACCAGCGGCCGCTCGATCGCACCGGTCGCGAGCACGACCTGGCGGGCGCGGACCTGCCACAGCCGCTCGCGCGGCATGCCCTCGGCCGGGTTCGCCAGATGATCGGTCAGCTTCTCGGTCAGCCCGATCCAGTTGTGCGGATAATAGCCAAAGGCGATCGTGCGCGGCAAAAGCGTGACGCCCGGCAACGCGGCCAGTGCCGCCAACTCCCGCGTCAGCCACTCCGTCGCCGACAACCCGTCGATCATGGTGTCGGCCGCCGCCAGCAGCGATCCGCCGATCCGGGGGCGATCGTCGCACAGCATCACCCGCGCGCCCGCCTCCGCCGCCTGCCGCGCCGCCGCGATCCCCGCCGGTCCGCCGCCGACCACCAGCACGTCGCAATGCGCGTAACGCTGCGTATAATGATCGGGATCGGGCTCGGACGGTGCGACGCCCAGCCCCGCCGCCTCGCGGATGCGCGGTTCGTACAGCCGGTCCCACGCCTTTTTCGGCCACATGAACGTCTTGTAGTAGAAACCCGCCGGAATGAAGCGGCTCAACAGCCGGTCGTTGATCGCCATGCGATCATGTTCGAGGCTCGGGTGCCGGTTCTGGCTGACCGCATCCAGGCCGTCATAAAGTTCGACCTGGGTCGCGAGCAGATTGGGGGTATAGCGTGCCCGGTCGCGACGAATGCCGACCAGCGCATTGGGCTCGTCCGCGCCTGCGCCCATGATGCCGCGCGGCCGGTGATATTTGAACGACCGCCCGACCAGGTGCACGCCGTTCGCCAGCAATGCCGAGGCGAGCGTGTCGCCCTCCTGCCCCGTATACTCCTTCCCGTCGAAGGTGAAGCGCAGCGTGCGTCCAGTGGTGACGCGGCCTCCCACAATGCGATGATCGCCGGACGTCATGCCCGCTCTCCCTCCGGTGGCTGTTCGCCGACCTTGTAGGTCGCGACGAACGCGTCGGTCCGCGTGTCGCGGATGGCGTTGAAGAAACGGGCGCAGCCATGGAGGTGACGCCAGCGCTCGGCATGTCGTCCCTTGGGATTGGACCGGGTGTAGAGATAGGTGCTCCACTCCGCATCAGTCAGCTCGGCCGGCCGTGCAGGGCGCTCGATATGCGCCTCTCCGGCATAGCTGAACTCCAGCTCGGGCCGCTCGCCGCAATAGGGACAGGGGATGATAAGCATGGTCGCGCCTCTCAGTGGGCGACGGCGGCGGCCGCCGCCTCGTCGATCATTTGGCCGTCGCGGAATCGCTCGATCGTGAAGGGGGCGTTGATCGGATGCGGCTCGTCGCGCGCGATGGTGTAGGCCAGAAGATGCGCGGCGCCGGGCGTCGCCTTGAACCCGCCCGTGCCCCAGCCGCAATTGACGTACAGGCCCGGCACCGGCGTCCTGGCGATGATCGGCGAGCGATCGGGCGTCACGTCGACAATCCCGCCCCAGCTGCGCAGCATCCGCATCCGCCGGAATTGCGGGAACAGCTCGCAAATCGCCTCCAGCGTGTGCGTGGCGATGTGCAGGCCGCCCCGCTGCGTATAGCTGGTATAGGCGTCGGTCCCGGCCCCGATCACCAGCTCGCCCTTGTCGGATTGGCTCATATAGGCGTGGATGGTGTTGGACATGACGACACAGGGGAAGATCGGCTTCACCGGCTCCGACACCAAAGCCTGTAGCGGATAGCTTTCCAGCGGCAACCGCACGTCCGCCATGCCCAGCACCACGCTGGTATGCCCCGCCGCCGAGACGCCGATGCGCTTCGATCCGATGAAACCGCGCGTCGTCTCCACCCCCGTCACCGCGCCGTTCGCGTCGCGGCGGATGCCGGTGACTTCGCAATTCTCGATGATGTCGACGCCCAGCGCGTCGGCAGCGCGGGCATAGCCCCAGGCCACTGCATCGTGCCGCGCGGTGCCGCCCCGCCGCTGGAGCGCCGCGCCCAGCACGGGATAGCGCATGTCGGGCGAGATGTTCAGCGGCGGACAAAAGGCCTTGGCCTCCTCCGGCGTCAGCCATTCATTGTCGACGCCGTTGATCCGGTTGGCGTGGACGTGCCGCTTGAACACCTGCACGTCATGGATGTTGTGCGCCAGCATCATCACGCCGCGCTGCGAGAACATGACGTTGTAGTTGAGTTCCTGGCTCAACCCCTCCCACATCTTCAGCGCATGGTCGTAGAGCGCCGCGCTCTCGTCGAACAGATAGTTGGAACGGATGATGGTGGTGTTGCGCCCGGTATTGCCGCCGCCGATCCATCCCTTCTCCACCACCGCGACGTTGCGGATGCCGAACCGGCTGGCCAGATAATAGGCCGCGCCCAGTCCATGCCCGCCGCCGCCGACGATGATCGCGTCATAGGAAGGCTTGGGGCTGGCGTTGCGCCATTGCGGCTTCCACCCCTTGTGACCGCCGAGCCCCTGCCGGAATAGCGAGAATGCGGAAAAGCGTTGCATCGTCCCCCTCCCTTTCCCGGCCTCAGCCGCGCGACGTCGCGTAGATCGGATAGCGGGCGCACAGCGCGACCACCTCGCCCCGTGTCTGTTCGATCAGCGCGTCGGGCACATCCCCGGCGGAGGCCGCGTCGAGGATGCGGTTGATCAGCCGCGCGACCTGCTGAAAGGCGGCGACGTCGAAGCCACGGCTGGTCAGCGCGCCGCTCCCGAGACGGATACCAGATGTCACGGCGGGTTTCTCCGGATCGAACGGGATGCCGTTCTTGTTGCAGGTGATGCCGGCGGCATCCAGGATATGTTCGGCGCGCTTGCCGGTCAGGCCCTTGGGCCTCAGGTCGACCAGCACGACATGGGTGTCGGTGCCGCCGGACACGATGGTGTAGCCGTTCGCGGCCAGCGCGGCGGCCAGGGCCTGGGCATTCTCCACGACGCGCCGGGCATAGTCCCGGAAGGAGGGGCGCAACGCCTCGCCGAACGCGACCGCCTTGGCGGCGATGACATGCTCGAGCGGGCCACCCTGGATGCCGGGGAAGATGGCCGAGTTGACCTTCTTCGCCAACGCCTCGTCATTGGTCAGGATCAGGCCGCCGCGCGGCCCCCGCAGCGTCTTGTGGGTCGTGGTCGTGACGACATGCGCATGGTCCAGCGGATTGGGATGGACGCCGCCCGCCACCAGTCCGGCGAAATGCGCCATGTCGACCATCAGCACCGCATCGATCGAGTCTGCGATCGCCCGGAACCGCGCGAAATCGATCTGGCGCGGATAGGCCGAGCCGCCCGCGATGATCAGCCGGGGATGATAGTCCCGCGCCAGCTCGGCGACCGCGTCATAGTCGATCCGCTGATCCTCCTCGCGCACGCCGTAGGGAATCGCGTTCAGCCACTTGCCCGAAAAGGTCGGCGCCGCGCCATGGGTCAGATGCCCGCCATGCGCCAGGCTCATCCCCATCAGCGTATCGCCGGGCTTCATCAGCGCGAACTGCACCGCCATATTGGCTTGGGCGCCGGAATGCGGCTGGACGTTGGCGAACCGTGCGCCGAACAGCGCGCACGCCCGGTCGATGGCGAGCTGCTCGGTCACGTCGACATGCTCGCACCCGCCATAATAGCGGCGCCCCGGATAACCCTCGGCATATTTGTTGGTCAGGACCGAACCCTGCGCCTGGAGCACCGCCGTCGAGACGATATTCTCCGACGCGATCAGTTCCAGCTTGTCGGATTGGCGCACCCATTCCGCCTCGATCGCCGCTGCGACGGCGGGGTCGGCGTCCCGCAGCGCCCCGCCAAAGAACGGAGCGCCAGCGTCCTCGCCGCAACTGTCCAAGGTCATCATGTCCAAGCTCCCCCCGACGCTTTGGGCAGGATGATGCCTCGCCCGCCCCGCCGCCGGGATGCGTGCGCCGCACGCCCCGAAGATTTGCGACACGGCGCGCGCGCGTGGACCGGCGGCGCCCTGCGCCAGAAGACAAAGCCGCAGCCCGGCGATATGAGCGCAGGATGAGCCGCCTGCTGTTGTTCAACAAACCCTTCGGGGTCCTATCGCAATTCACGGATCGCGGATCGCCGACGGTCCGCGCGACCCTGTCCGACTTCATCGCGGTGAAGGGCGTCTATCCCGCCGGAAGGCTCGATCGGGATAGCGAGGGCCTGTTGCTGCTATGCGATGACGGGCGGCTGCAGGCGCGCATTGCCGATCCCCGCTTCAAGATGCCCAAGACCTATCTCGTACAGGTCGAAGGCGATCCGCAGGACCAGGAACTGGAGGGCCTGCGGCGGGGCGTCCGGCTCAAGGATGGCATGACCCTGCCTGCCGAGGTCGCGCGTATCGACGCGCCGGACCTGTGGCTGCGCGATCCGCCCATCCGCCAGCGCAAGTCCATCCCCGACAGCTGGCTGAAAATCACCATCCGCGAAGGCCGCAACCGGCAGGTGCGGCGCATGACGGCGGCGGTCGGATTGCCCACGCTGAGGCTGGTCCGCTGGTCGATCGGCGACTGGTCGGTCGCCGGGATCGCGCCGGGCGCGTTCGAGGAGCTTTCTCCGCCGGGCACGGTCACCGGCCGCAGAACGGAGCGATGACGCGGTCTGACGGGCGGCTGGCGGAGTTCCAGATCACGCCCCTGCCCGTTGCCGGTTGCCGCCGACCGCAAAAACTGATTTGAGCCTTTGCCCGGAGGCGACTTGACGGCTTCCGCCCGGCTCATACGAGCTGCGGATGGGTTGCCGCCATCGTCTCGCGATCGGCCTTCCCGTACGGCAGATCGCATGAGGGCCATTCGGCAGAGTTTTGGATTTCCATGAATTATCGCCATTCCTTCCATGCCGGCAACAGCGCCGATGTCGTGAAGCACAGCCTGCTGATCGCCCTTGTCCGGGCTTTGCAGCAGAAACAGGGTGCACTGACCCTGATCGATACTCATGCCGGTTGCGGGCTCTACGACCTCGGCGGCGAGCAGGCCCAACGCACCGGCGAGGCCGCCCAGGGCGTGGTGCGGGCCTTTGCCGATCCGAACCCGTTGCTGGACGACTATCGCGCCGCCGTGCAGGCGGTGAATGACGGGGCGGAACCAAGCCTCTACCCCGGCTCGCCGCAATTCCTGGCGCAGCTGTTGCGCCCGCAGGACTTGCTGATCCTCAACGAGAAGCATCCCGAGGATGCCCGTGCGCTACGCGGCGCGATGCGCGGTACGCCTGCGGCCGTGCATGAGCGCGATGCCTATGAGCTTTGGCTGGCGATGCTGCCGACCCGCACCGGTCGCGGCGTGGTGGTGGTCGATCCGCCCTATGAGCAGACCGACGAACGCGCCCGCATCACCGCGACCCTCGCCGCGGCGCACCGCAAATGGGCCCATGGCGTGACGGTCATCTGGTATCCGCTGAAAGACCGCACGACGCATCAGCGGTGGAAGGACCAGCTGCGGAGGCTCGGCATCCCGAAATTCCTGTCGGTGGAACATTGGCTGTACGATGCCGATCAGCCCGGCATCTATAACGGCGCGGGCCTCTTCATAGTCAATCCGCCCTATGCCTTCACCCAGGCGCTGCCGCCGCTGCTGGAAGCCCTGCGCGCCGCGCTGGCGCCGGAAGGGCATAGCGGCGTGATCACGGCGGATTGGCTGAACGATTGAGGATTGGGCCCGGTCCCCGCTCCTCGCTTTCCTCCAGCGGCACCATCTCACCGGGCGGACGTTGACCGCCGCATGAAGACGATCCGCTTTCCCGACGGTACAACCGCCCCCGCGCTGGGCCAGGGCACCTGGATGATGGCCGAAGACGCCACCCGCCGATCCGACGAGATCGCCGCGCTGCGCGAGGGGCTGTCGCTCGGCCTGAGCCTGATCGACACCGCCGAGATGTATGCCGATGGCGAGTCCGAGCGCCTCGTCGGCGAGGCGATAGCGGGCCTGCGCGACGAAGTGTTCCTCGTCAGCAAGGCCTATCCGCAAAATGCCTCGCGCGATCGGCTCCAGCGGGCTTGCGAGGCGAGCCTCGACCGGCTCGGCACCGACCGGCTCGACCTGTACCTGCTGCACTGGCGGGGCAATGTGCCGCTGGCCGAGACGGTCGAGGCGATGGAGCGGCTAGTCGCGGCGGGCAAGATCCTGCGCTGGGGCGTCAGCAACCTCGACACGGACGACATGGCGGAACTCGTCGCGAGCGGCGGCGAACGCTGCCAAACGGACCAGATCCTCTACAACCTGACCCGGCGCGGTCCGGAATATGACCTGATCCCCTGGCTCGGGCAGCAGCGCATGCCGGTCATGGCCTATAGCCCGGTAGAGCAAGGCCGCCTGCTGGCGCATACCGAGCTTGCCGCCATGGCCGGGGACCGCAACATAACGACCGCGCAGCTCGCCCTGGCCTGGCTGCTGGCGCGGGACGGCGTCCTGCCCATCCCTAAGGCCGGATCGGTCGCGCATGTGCGGGACAACTGCGCCGCGCTGGACCTCACCCTGTCCGACGCCGAGTTGCACCGCCTCGACAGGCTCTTTCCGCCCCCACGCGGTCCCGAACCGCTCGCGATGCTCTAACCACGGATATAGTCGACGAACGCCCGTAGCGGCGGCGGCACCAGACGGCGGCCCGAATAATAGAGGAACGGGCCCGAGAAGGACTGCCACCAGTCGGGCAGCACCGGCTCGAGCGTGCCGTTTGCCAGCGACGGCGCGAGCCAGTCCTCGAACAGGTGGATGATCCCGCCGCCCGCGAGCGCCACGTCCACCAGCAGATCCGCCGCGCCGGATACGCTGGCGATCAGCGGTCCCTGCGGCTCGACCCGCACGATCTCGCCGGACCGCTCGAACTCCCATGGACTGGTCAGTGCGCCACTGGTGAAGCGGCCGCGCAGACAGGCATGGCCGAGCAGGTCGCGCGGATGGCTCGGCCTACCCCGCGCGTCCAGATAGGCGGGTGCCGCCGCGGTCGCGAAACGCTGGCTACGCGGACCGATCGGGACCGCGATCATATCCTGCTCCAGCCGCTCGTCATAGCGGATGCCCGCGTCGCAGCCCGATGCCACCATGTCGACAAAGCCGTCCTCGGCGACGATCTCGACCTGGATGTCCGGATAGGCGGCCAGGAAGCCGGGCAGGATCGCGGGCAGCACCAGCCGCGCCGCGCTGACCGGCACGTTGAGCTTGAGCGTGCCCGCCGGGCGGTCGCGGAACAGGTTCACGACGTCGAGCGCCGCCTCCACCTCGCCCAGCGCCGGGGCCAGCCGCTCGATCAGCCGCGTTCCCGCCTCGGTCGGCACGACGCTGCGGGTGGTGCGATGGAGCAGTCGGACGCCCAACCGCGCCTCCAGCCGCCGCACCGCTTCGCTCAGCGTCGAGGCGCTCGACCCGACGGTGCGTGCCGCATCGCGAAAGCCGCGCGCCTGGGCGACCGCCAGGAATGCGTTGAGATCGGCAAGGTCCGCCTTCATCGTTCGGTTTTCCGTACAGCCCGTGCGGATCACTCCGGCTTATCGCGATGATCCGCAAGCCATATCTGGGGGCCAGCACAGGAGAACAACAATGACGATCGACCAGGCAGGCACCTATTCCTTCGCCGGGCGCGCCGTGAAGCGGCTCGGCTATGGCGCGATGCAGCTCGCCGGACCCGGCGTGTTCGGCCCGCCGCGCGACCATGATGCGGCGCTCGCCGTACTTCGCGCCGCTGTCGAGGCTGGCGTCAACCACATCGACACCAGCGACTTCTATGGCCCGCACGTCACCAACCGGCTGATCCGCGAAGCGCTGTCCCCCTACCCCGACGACCTGCTGATCGTGACCAAGATCGGTGCGAGGCGCGGCGACGATGCATCTTGGCTGCCCGCGTTCGCAGCGGACGAACTGGCCCGCGCGGTCGAGGATAATCTGACGAACCTGGGGCTGGAGACGCTCGACGTCGTCAACCTGCGGCTGATGTTCGACGTCCACGGGCCGGCGGAAGGGTCGCTCGCCACGCCGCTAAGGGCGGTCGCGGACCTGCAACGCCAGGGGCTGGTGCGCCATATCGGGCTCAGCAACGTGACGCCGACGCAGTTCGAGGAAGCCCGCGACATCGCCGAGATCGTCGGCGTCCAGAACCAGTACAACCTTGCCCACCGCGACGACGATGGCTTCATCGACGCGCTGGCAGCGGAAGGCATCGCCTATGTGCCCTTCTTCCCGCTCGGCGGGTTCAGCCCGCTCCAGTCGGCGGCGCTGTCCGAGGTGGCGGCGCGGCTCGACGCAACGCCGATGCAGGTGGCGCTTGCCTGGCTGCTCCAGCGCTCGCCCAACATCCTGCTGATCCCCGGCACCTCGTCGGTCGCGCATCTTCACGAGAATCTCGGCGCCGCCTCGCTGACGCTGCCCGAGGATGCGGTGGCGCAGCTGAACGCGATCGGCGGGTGATCAGGCCGGTCGGTTGGCGAGCACCACGTCGAGCAGGCCGGGAAATCGCTGGTCGAATTCGGCGCGGCGCAGCGTGTTGATCATCTCGCGCCCCGCCTGCGTCGTCTCGATCAGCCCGGCCGCGCGGAGCAGCTTCAAATGGTTGGACAGCGTGCTCTTCGGGATGGACTCGCACGGGGCGGCGTCGGTGCAGCTCAGCCGTTCGGTCGTGGCGAGCCGCGCCACCATGGCCAGCCGATTGGGATCGGCCAGCGCATGCAGCGCCAGATCGAGCGGGACGTCCTCCAGCCGGGGATGGGTGAAGCGGGGCATGCGACCGATATAGGGCTCCATGATAAATTTAATAGTTCGGGATTATTGAACCGTTGTAGCATGTCCCCATCTCCCGCCTGCCGACAGCGCACGACACCGTGATCGCGGGCCCAGTTTTTGGAGAATGCACATGTCCCTTACAGGCAAGACAGCGCTCGTCACCGGTGGTTCGCGCGGCATCGGCTCGGCCATCGCCCAGCGACTGGCGGCCGATGGCGCGGCCGTGGCGATCACCTATGCCGGGAACAAGGCAGCGGCCGACGCCACCGTGGCGGCGATCAAGCGCGCGGGCGGCACCGCCTTCGCCTTCCAGGCCGATGCCGCCGATCCGGCCTCGCAGCGCGCGGGCGTCGAACAGGCCGCCGCAGCCTTGGGCGGGATCGACATCCTGGTCCACAATGCTGGTGTCGCCGAATTCTCGACGCTCGCCGAGGACACCGACGAGACCTATGACCGCCAGTTCGGCGTCAATGTGAAGGGCCTCCATGTCGGCACCCGCGCGGCCCTGCCGCATCTCCGCGATGGCGGCCGGATCATCCTGATCGGCAGCATCTCGGGCGAAATGGCGTTCCCCGCGACCACGGTCTACAGCGCGACCAAGGCGGCGGTGGCGGCTCTGGCGCGCGGCTGGGCCAAGGACCTCGCGTCCCGCAACATCCTGGTCAACACCGTCCAGCCGGGGCCGATCGACACCGACATGAACCCCGCCGACAGCGAGTTCGCGGGGCAGGTGCTGCAAGCGATCCCGCTCGGCCGATACGGCAAGGTCGAGGAGATCGCAGGCGCGGTCGCATTCCTCGCCGGACCGGATGCGAGCTATATCACCGGCACGACGCTCAACATCGATGGCGGCGCGACGGCATAAGACTGGTGATCGGCCCTCGGTCGGAGGGGCAACCGACGATTGGGCGAGTATGACCCGTAAACTCTGCCCCGATACTCGCGAGCCCGTCCGACCGGCCGCTGGATAAGGCCCTGAAAACACGACGCGCGCCGCCCTTCCCGCGACAGCGGCGCGCGTCGACTTGCGTCCATGCCTCATGGCAATGGCGGAATGATCTGCCAAATGACGGCCTCGTCGCGGGCGATCCTGCGGGATCGAAGATAGCGGCGGGCTTGCCTCAGCCAGTCCGGCAGGACATGCTCGTGTTTATGGCGACCCGTCACGTCCGATCCGTCTTTCTGAGCGCTGCGCTGGCTTTGCTGGCGGTGTCAGGGCTGATCGGCTTGTCGGGTTGGCATAGCGCCATGGTGCATGATGAAGATGCCGTCCATGCCGTCGTCATACTGCACGACCATGCCGCGTCGCACGGCGATCCGGACGCGCCGCTTCATGCGCTTGCGCATACGGTCGGCCAATGGGTCGTCCATGCCAGCATCACGCCTCTCGCGCGCATGATCGACACCCCCGCCATCCGCTGGACGATCGCCATGGAAGACCGGCTCGGAGGTATCGCCCCAGCGACCTTGCTGAGGCCCCCGCGCCGCTGAGCCCGGTTGGGCGCTCCGGCGCCAACAGGCTTCCCATGTGGCAGGAACAGCGAAGATATGAACGGTTATATTGGCCGGGCACGCCTGATGGCGCTTGCCGGTACGCTGGCGGCGCTATGCCCTGCCGGTGCGAGCTGGGCGCAGACCGCGCCTCCTTTCCCGGAATTGCTGCGTCGGGCGCGCGATGCGCCGCGCGTTGCCGCACTCGACGCCGATGTGGCGCAGGCGCGCGGCCATGCCGAACAGGCGCGGGCGCGTCCCAATCCGTCGATCAATCTCTATGGCGAGAATTTCGCGGGCGACCTGCGCACGAATGCCCGCGACCAGCAGCAGACGACGTTCCAAATCGACCAGCCGATCGAACTCGGCGGCAAGCGCGCCGCGCGGATCGCCGCCGGGGATGCGGCAGTGGCAGCCGCGTCGGCGCGCGGGGTCGAAGGGCGCAGCGCCTTCGCGACCGAACTGGCGCGTGCCTATGCAGCCGCCGAGATCGCGGACCGTCGCATCGCTCTGGCCGAGGATGAGGTCGAGGAAGCGACCGACGTGCTGAAGGTCGCCCGCGCGCTGGTTGCGGCGGGCAAGGAAGCTCGATTGCGCCAGGTCCAGGCCGAGACCGAGCTGCATACGATGGAGTCGGACCTGGAAATCGCCCATGCACAGCGGGTCGGTGCGCTTGCGCGGCTGGCGGCACTGGCGGGATCGCCCACGCCCTATACGGGTCTGGCGGAGTCCCTCATCGATCGTGTGATTGCGCAGCCGCCGAGCGGTCCGGTCGACCCGCTCCAAAGCGCGACCGTGCGGCTCGCCATGGCCGAACGCGCGGCTGCCGCACAGGCCGTCACCGTGCAGCGGCGTCGCGCCACGCCCGATATCACCGCCCAATTGGGGGTACGTCAGCTGCGGATCGCCAGAGGGCCCGCCATCGTCGCAGGTGTGACGATTCCCCTGCCGGTGTTCGATCGCAATCGCGGCAATATCGCCGCCGCCCAGGCCGAATTGCAGAGCCGCGAGGCGCGTGCCGCCGCCGCCCGACTGGAAGCCGAAGCAGGTGCCCATTCCGCACTGGCCCTGATCGCGGCGACTGACGCGCGGGGTGTCGCGGCACGCCGGACGCTCGCGACGGCGGAGGAAGCCTATCGGCTGGCCCGCATTGCCTATGAGGCGGGCAAGGCCCCGCTGAGCGAGCTTCTGAGCGCTCGCCACAATCTCGGCGCCGCGCGCGGCGTCATTCTGGACGCCGACATCGCACGCTTCGACGCGCGCGCCTCACTCGCTCGCCTCGCGGGCCTCAGCATTACCGGAGAACCGGTCCAATGACCGCCCGATATCATCTTTACGCAGGGACCACGTTCGGCCTGGCGGCGGCGGCCACGCTCGGCTTCGCCGCCGCGAAGCTGACCCAGCCCGGCGCACCGCCTACCCCTCCCCCCGCCTCTCCGTCTTCAACCAAGACCGGGCCCCGCGACACGCTGGCCATCTCGCCACAAGCCATAACGGCCTCGCAGATCGCCGTCTCGGCCGCAGGCACGGGGGAACTGGACCAGGCCGTGATCGCCACCGCCACCGTGCAGGCCATGCCGGACGGGGATGCCATATTGACGGCCCGCGCGCCGGGCACCGTCACGCGCATTCTCGTCCGCATGGGGGACACGGTACGCGCCGGACAGACGCTGGCGTTGATCGAAAGCCGCGACGCCTCGCAGATCACCGCGGACCGCGCCACCGCCATGGCCCGGGTCGGACTGGCCCGGCGACAACTCGCCCGCGAGCGCGGGCTGCTGGCGCAGGGCGTATCGCCGCGCGCAGACTATGAGGCGGCCGAAGCCAATCTCGCCGTAGCGCAGGCCGATGCCCGTCGCGCGGGTGACGCGGCGGGCGCGGCGCAGGTGACGAGGGACGGACGCTCCGTCGCCGTCACCAGCCCCATTTCCGGGCGCGTCACCCTGACCGAGGCGAAGCTGGGGCAATATGTCGCCGCCGAGACCAATTTGTTCCGCGTCGCCGATCCCCGCCGCCTGGAGATCGCGGCCGCCGTACCCCCGGCAGAAGCCGCGCGAATCCGGGACGGCGACCGGGTGGAACTCGTCACCCGCGAAGGGCGGACCGTTGCGGGCCGGGTCCGCGCCGCGACCGGGGTAGTCGATCCCCAGTCGCGCACCGCCACCGTCATCGTCACGCCGCTCGCCTCCACAGCCGCGCTCGCACCGGGTCAGCTCGTCCAGGCCCACATATTCGCCAGCGGCGGTGCCGCGCGGAATAGCATCATGATCCCGCAAGACGCGGTGCAGACGCTAGGCGAGCAGGAGGTGGTTTTCGTCCGCACGGCGCAGGGCTTCCGCGCGCAACCGGTCAGGATCGCGGGCCGGGCGGGCGGCATGGTCGCCATCGCCGACGGCATCACGGCGGGCACGAAAATCGCCACGACCAACGCCTTTCTGATCAAGGCGGAACTCGAAAAGGATATGGGGGGCGAGGAATGATCGCCGCCATCCTGTCCGGCTCAGTTCGGCTTCGCTGGCTGGTCGCAGTCCTGACGCTGGCCGTTATCGCGGTCGGCGCGTGGCAGATCACGCAGCTCCCGATCGATGCCGTGCCCGACGTCACCAATCGCCAGGTGCAGGTCAGTACCTTCGTTCCCGCGCTGGGCCCGGTCGATGTGGAAAAGCAGGTGACCTTTCCCATCGAAACGGCGCTGGCCGGCATTCCGGGTCTGGAAATGACCCGCTCGCTGTCGCGCAACGGCTTCAGCCAGGTAACGGCGGTGTTCACCGATGCCACCAGCATCTATTTCGCGCGCCAGCAGATCGCCGAGCGACTGGCCCAGGCAAGGGACAGCCTGCCCGCCGGGGTCCAGCCCAATCTCGCCCCGCTAAGCACCGGCCTGGGCGAGATCTTCTTCTATTCGATCGCCTTTCGCCATCCGGATGGGCGCGGTGCGCCCCGGATAGACGGCAGGCCGGGCTGGCAGAGCGACGGCAGCTATCTGACGCCCGAGGGTGAACGGCTGACCACCGAACTCGCCAAGGCGGCCTATCTTCGCACCGTGCAGGACTCGATCATCCGGCCGCAGATGCGCACCGTGAAGGGGGTGGCAGGGGTCGATTCCAACGGCGGCTATGTCAAACAATATCTGATCGAGCCGAACCTGTCCGCGCTGGCCGCCTATGGCATTTCCATGACCGAGCTGGCCGATGCGGTGGAGCGCGCCAATGTGTCGGCGGGGGCGAATTACGTCCGCCGGGCGGGTGAGAGCTTTCTGGTACGCGCCGACGCGCGGCTGAAATCGATCGAGGATATCCAGGACGCGGTGATTGCCACGCGCAATGCCGTGCCCGTCCGGGTGCGCGATGTCGGTCAGGTGACGATCGGCGGCGCGGTCCGCACCGGTTCCGGCAGCCGCATGGGGTCCGAGGCGGTCATCTCGACCGTGCTGATGCTGGTCGGCGAGAATAGCCGCATCGTGTCGACCGCCGTCGCCGACAAGCTCGTCCGGATCAATCGAACCCTGCCCCCGGACGTCTTTGCGGAGCCGGTCTACAACCGTTCGAAACTGGTCAACGCCACCATCGCCACCGTACGCAAGAACCTGTTCGAGGGCGCGCTGCTCGTCATCGTCATATTGTTCCTGCTGCTCGGCAATGTCCGCGCCGCGCTGATCACCGCGGCCGTCATCCCGATCACCATGGTGATGACCGCGACCGGCATGAACATGCTGGGGGTCTCGGGCAATCTGATGAGCCTTGGCGCGCTTGACTTCGGACTGATCGTCGACGGGGCCGTCATCATCGTCGAGAATGCGCTGCGCCATTTGGCCGAGCGGCAGCATGTCGAAGGACGGCTGCTGACCCGCGCGGAACGGTTGGAGACCACTGCCGCCTCGGCGCGCGAGATGATCCGGCCGACCGTCTATGGCCAGGCGATCATCTTCCTGGCCTTCGCGCCGCTCCTCACCTTCCAGGGGGTGGAGGGCAAGACCTTCGCACCCATGGCGATCACGCTGATGATCGCGCTCGGCTGCGCCTTCATTCTTTCGCTGACCTTCGTACCCGCGATGATCGCGATCTTCATAAAGGGGCGCGTCGAGGAAACCGAAGTGCGACCGATCCGCTGGTTCAAGGCGCGCTATGCCCCCCTGCTCGCCCGCGCGATCGCCCGCCCGCGTCCCTTCGTGCTGGGCGGGGCGGCGGTGTTCGTGGCCGCGATCCTGGGCTTCGGGTGGCTGGGTGAGGAGTTCATGCCGCAGCTCGACGAAAAGGATATCACGGTCACGAACTTTCGCGTGCCCTCCGCCTCGATCGACCAGTCGACGCAGATGCAGATGCGGATCGAGAATGCCCTGAAGACGCTGCCCGAGGTGGCGCTGGTCTTTTCCAAGAACGGCAATGCCGATCTTGGCACCGATCCGATGCCGCCCAACGCGTCGGACACCTATGTCATCCCCAAGCCCGAGAGCGAGTGGCCCGCAGAGGTGCGGACCAAGGCCGACATCATTCGCCGGATCGGGGAACGGATGAAGCAGGTCATCGGTAACCGCACCGAGATCCAGCAGCCGATCCAGATGCGGTTCAACGAACTGATCGCGGGCGTACGCGCCGATGTCGCGATCAAGCTGTACGGCGACGACCTCGACGCCATGGGGGACGAAGGGCAGAAGATCGCCGATGCCGTACGCACGATTCCGGGCGCGGCGGATGTCAGCGTCGAACAGACCGACGGCGCGCCGACCTTCGACGTGCGGATCGATCGTCAGGCGGCGGGGCGTCTGGGCCTGTCGGTCGATGCGGTCGCGGCGACCGTCGCGGCGGCGCTCGGCGGACGCGAGGCCGGTTTGCTATTCGAGGGAGATCGCCGCTTCGCGGTCGTTGTACGCCTGCCCGATGTGCAGCGCGACGATATCGACACGCTGGGCGCCATCCCGGTGATGCTCCCCGCCGCCGAGGGCCAGACCGCCCGCTCGGTTCCCCTGCGCGAGGTGGCGAGCTTCCACTACACCCAGGGGCTTAACCAGATCAGCCGCGAAAATGGCAAGCGGATGATCACCGTGCAGGTCAATGTCCGGGGCCGCGACCTGGGCGGCTTCGTCGCGGAAGCGGAGGCGCGGATCGCGAAGATGACCCTGCCGCCGGGCATGTACACCGAATGGGGCGGGACCTTTCAGAGCCTGCAATCGGCGCAGCTTCGCCTGATGCTGGTGGTGCCGATCTGCTTCCTCGCCATCTATGCGCTGCTGTTCATGGCACTTGGCGGTTTCGTGCCCGCCCTGATCGTGTTCTCGGCGGTGCCGATGGCGCTGGCGGGGGGCGTTTTCGCGCTGCTGATACGGGGCATCCCTTTCTCGATCACGGCGGCGGTCGGCTTCATCGCGCTGTCGGGCGTGGCGGTGCTGAACGGACTGGTCATGATGAGCGCCATCGCCCGCCACCGCGAGATGGGCGAGGCAGACGACCAGGCCATCGCCGAAGGCGCGATGGAGCGGGTGCGTCCCGTCCTGATGACCGCGCTCGTCGCCTCGCTGGGCTTCGTGCCGATGGCTCTGGCGACCGGCACGGGCGCGGAGGTGCAGCGGCCGCTGGCGACGGTGGTGATCGGCGGCCTCATCACCTCGACCGCGCTGACGCTGGTCGTGCTGCCCGCGATCGCGGCCTGGGTCTCGCGCCGCATCAGGGCACTGGAACGACCCGGCGCGGAACGCCTGGCCCGGACCTGATCCGGGGCCTGCCCCCGGCCGCCGCCGGGGGCAGGTAAAGGACGTGCTTTGCATCACCGCCATGGCGGCATCTTGTGCGCATGGACGGCGAAAGACGGTCAAAGCTGCGGTCGATCCACGACTAGCCTCTGGTGACATTGGCAAAGGAGTGATGACGTGGCGAAGCGAACGACGCTGATCTGGTCCACCGTCCTGTCCGCAGGGCTCTCGATCCCCACCATGGCCGATGCCCACGGCATCTGGTTCGCGCAACGCGCCAAGCAGATCGCCATCATCTACGGCATCGGCGGCGACGACCTGGAGGCGGTCAAGCGCCAGCCGAATATGGAAAGCGTCCAGGCCTGGGATGCCGAGCTGAACCCGATCCGGGCGCAGCTTCGCACGGCAGGGCCGGTCGTACTGGTGGACACCGACGCCCCGCCGACGATCGTCAGCGCGGTCCTTCAGAACGGCACCTGGTCCAAACTGCCCGATGGCGAATTCGTCAAGAAAGCCAAGGACGAGGTGCCCAATTCCGTCAAGAGCGAGACGACGATCAAATATGCCACGATGATCAAGGGGCCGCTGGCAAAACCGGTGCCGTTGATCCCCGCGCAGACGCTGCAGATCGTGCCGGTCGGCGCCCTGCCCGACAAGCTGGGTACGCCGATGACCTACCGCGTGTTCTTCAAGGGCAAGCCTGTCGCGGGCGCGACGATCATCAACGACATGGTCAACGACCCCGACGCGGCCGAGATCGCGACCGGACCCGATGGCGCCGTCACCCTGCCGGTGCGCAACCAAGGGTTGAACGTCCTACGCGCCGTCTATGTCTCTCCGTCCGATCAGCCGGCCAAGATCGACCGTTACGAACACACCGCGACGCTGTCCTTCACCTTGCCGCACGCGCCCGAGAAATGACCCCTGACCGCCAGCGGAGACCGATCATGAAATACGCCATCGCTTGCCTTCCCCTGATGCTCGCCGCGTCACCCGCCCTCGCCCATGGCGACGACAAGCCCCGCCATGGCGGGCAGGTGGTCGAGGTCGGGGACACCGTGTTCGAACTGGTCCGCGCCAAGGGCGGCGTATCGCTCTATGTGATGGAGGATGGCGACGAGGTGCCCGCGTCCGGAATGTCGGGCAAGCTGGTCGTGACCACGGGCGCCAAGAAGACCGAGATCGCGCTGACCCCGGCCACGCGCAACCAGTTCGTTGCCAAGGGCGCGGTCGTCGCCCCCGGATCGAAGGTCGGCGTCCTCCTGATCGACCGTCAGACCCAGGCGCGCCAGACGGCGACCTTCGTGATCCGATGACCGGCGGGATGCGACGCAGGGTGCTGCCGCTGGTCGGCATCGCCCTGGCGGTCGGTTGTCACGGCCTGGCCGCCGCACACGGCGTCGCCGAAGGGGACAAGGCGTTCATCCAGAACAATCCGGGGATCAATATCATCCCCTATCTGTATCTGGGCGCCAAGCACATGGTCACCGGATACGACCATCTGCTATTCCTGTTCGGCGTCATCTTCTTTCTCTATCGGCTGAAGGATGTCGGCACCTATGTCACGCTGTTCGCCATCGGGCACAGCACGACCCTGCTCGCGGGCGTGTTCTTCAACATTCACGCCAATCCCTATCTGATCGACGCGATCATCGGCCTGTCGGTCGTCTACAAGGCGCTCGACAATCTGGGAGCGTTCCCGATGCTGATCGGGTTTCAGCCCGACCCGAAGGCGGCGGTACTGATCTTCGGTCTCTTCCACGGCTTCGGCCTTGCGACCAAGCTCCAGAGCCTGATCGCGTCGCGCGACGGACTGGTCCCCAATCTCGTCAGCTTCAATGTCGGCGTCGAGATGGGGCAGTTCATGGCCCTGTGCGCGATCCTGTTTCTCATGACGCTGTGGCGGCGCTCGCCGAACTTCGCGCGCCGCGTCGTCGTCGCCAATACCGTGCTGATGAGCGCGGGTATCGTCCTGACCGGCTATCAGTTCGCCGGTTTCCTGATGGAGAAGGCCGCATGACCGCCACGCTTGCCACCGATCCTGCCGTCGCGTCCCCTCGCACCGTCGGACGCGCCTCGCTCGCTGCGCTGGGCGCGGGCGCCGCGATCCTGACCCTGTTTGTCCTACCCGCCGAATATGGGATCGACCCGACCGGGGTCGGCCGCCTCCTGGGTCTGACACGCATGGCGAATGGCGGCGAGGAGACGGCGGACGCTCCCGCCCCCATGATCGGCACGCCCCCCGCCATCGCGATACCAGCCCAAACCCAGGCCAACATCGCCCGCGTCACGCCCTTCCGTACCGACGAGAAGACCGTGACGCTCGCCCCCGGGAAGGGCGTCGAGGTGAAAGCACGGATGAAGGCGGGTGACAGCTTCAACTTCCGCTGGAGCGCCTCCGGCCTCGTCCGAGCCGACATGCACGGCGAGCCTATCGGCGGCGGCGAGAGCGACTTCACCGACTATTGGAAGCAGAAGAATGTCCGCGCCGGTCAGGGCAGCTTCATCGCGCCCTTTGCCGGCACGCATGGCTGGTACTGGAAGAACCGGGGGGCGGTGCCGGTGACTCTCGTCGTCCGGCTCGACGGCTTCTACGACAGCGCATTCATACGCGATTGACCGCTT
Source organism: Sphingomonas sp. SORGH_AS_0870 (assembly GCF_031453175.1). Classification (NCBI taxonomy): domain Bacteria; kingdom Pseudomonadati; phylum Pseudomonadota; class Alphaproteobacteria; order Sphingomonadales; family Sphingomonadaceae; genus Sphingomonas; species Sphingomonas sp. SORGH_AS_0870. Next base: position 2,229,268 of record NZ_JAVIYW010000002.1, on the reverse strand, counting down.
CGGGCGGGGCGTGGCCGATCACATGGCGGAGATCGGCGGCTCACAAATCCCCGCCCAGGCCACCAGCCCAACGATCGCCACGGCGGCGGCCAGTTCCAGCGAAAGGCTGATCCGTAACGCCCGCAGCCCCTTCCGTCCGGATGCGATCAGGCCGGGGGTCAGCCAGTATCGGTTCGCGGTGGCGAGCATCAGCATGGCGCCGAACAGCCCCAGCTTGGCGATCATCAGCCGACCGTAAAGGCTCTCGGGCAACCGTGTGATCCCATCGACCCCGATCAGCATCGCGGCATTGACCAGTCCCGTGGCCAGGATTGCGGCAACGATCACGCTGCCCACGCCCGCAAAGCCCGCCAGCGCTCGTGCCGCCGCCTCGTGATCGGACTCGCGGCGGACGACAAGACCAAGAAAGACGATCAGCGCACCGATCCACGCTCCGACCGCCAGCATATGGACGATATCGGCACCCAAATGGATCCAGCCGACCGCGCCGGAGTCCATGGCACCATGCCCGTTCCAGGCCAGGGTCGCCGTAGCGCCCGCCGCGAACGGTGCAACGACGGACCGTGGCACGACCGACCGCGCCAGCAATGTCAGAAGCAGGGCCCCCAGCAGCATCAGGCGCATCACAAAGGCCAGCCCCGGCGCGGTGTCCCGGAGGAGCATGGTCAGCAGGTCGCCATTCAGGGCCGCATAGTCGCCGCCGGTCATCGCAACGGCCAGCAGCACGAAGCCGATGGCCGACGCAAGAATGGCAAGGGCGGTGACCGCTACCAGCGGCCACCGCCCTCCTTTTGCGAACAGGGCGAGCCCGAACAGTCCGGGGAGGATGGTCAGCGACAATCCCCGCGCAAGGATCAGCGCGGCCTCCGCCATGGGTCAGCCGACCTGGATCTTGTAGCTGCCGGTGATGCGATGCGTGTCGGCCGACACGACATGCCAGTCCACTTGATACTGGCCACGCGGCAAGGGGGACGCAGGAACCAGGACCAGCGAACGCCCGTCCGCCCCGACCGAGGTCTTCACGGGGATGGCATGCCCGGCCATGCCAGGCATGATCATGGTCAGCTCGGCCCCCGACATCGGGGCGATCAGCTTTTCGGAGAAGTTGAGGACCAGAGTCCGCGGTGCCGTCGCGACCGTGGTGTCGGCGGCGGGACTGGCGCCGAGCAGCTTGGGGTGCGCCAGGACGGGCGCGGACAGGGACGCGGCCAGGGCCAGGCCGAGCAGGATGCGACGCATGGGATCAAACTCCGATTGGGGGTGAAGGACCGTTGCCCTTCAATACGCGGGCGGAGCGGCCGCCCCTCACCCGACATGGTTTTTTCGGACCATGCCGGGGGGAAGACGGCCGCCCACCGATCAATAGGAATAACCGATCCGGACCATGAACTGGCGCGGTGCACCCGGCAGCGTCCACAGCCGCGAATAGGAACTGGGGAAATAGTGGACGTTGAACAGGTTGGTGACCTCGCCCGAGATACGCAGCCGGTCGGTTGCCTCGAACGCCGCGGTCATGCGGGTCAGCGTATAGGCGGGCAGATAGTAGAAACTGCCGTTGGCAAAGCGGTAGCCGGTCTCGCCCAGGCGCTTGCCGACATAATTGACACCCGCACCCACGGTCAGGCGCTTTTCGCCAATATCGAAATCCTTGAAGACCAGCGCGCTGCCGCTGTTCTTCGCGATGTTGATCAGCGGGTCGCCTTCGCGCAGGCCGAAGCCGAAATTGGGGTCGAGCGCATCCTGCGCCACTTCGGCGTCGATATAGGCATAGTTCAGCTGGACCCGGAACCCGGCGGGCAGCTGGCCCGACAGCTCGGCTTCGACGCCCTTGCTTCGTGCCTTACCGACCGCCAGCGAGAAATTGGCGTTGATGGGATCGGCGGTCAGGACGTTGTTCTTGTTGGTCTTGAACAATGCGACCGTGCCAGTCAGCCGCTGGTGGAGCAGCGAAACCTTGGCCCCCGCCTCATAGGAGGTGGTACGCTCGGGCACAAAGGCGTTGCCGTTCGCGTCCGTGCCGTTGTTCGGGCGGAAGCCACGTCCGTAATTGGCGTAGAGCGAGAATTGCGGTCCGAACAGATACGTCGCACCCACCGAGGGGCTGAACGCGGTGCGGAACTGCTGCGCGCGGCGGCGCGAGACACGGTCGTCAATGATCTGCTCGAACTGGTCGTAGCGGCCGCCCGCGCGCAACTTCAGTCCATCCGTGACGTCGATCTGATCCTGCAGATAGGCACCCCAGCTATATTGACGCTCCAGATAGCTCTGGAACGCGCCGGTGCTGGGCAGCTTGCCATAGGCGGGGTCGAAGATGTTGATGCGATTGCCCGCCGCCAGATTTCCGGCCGTCTGCGATGCGACGGCGGGCGGGCGATAGCGGTTCTGGACAATGTCCAGCTCATAATCGTCCCAGTCGGCCCCGACGATCATATGATGGGTCAGCGGCCCGGTATCGAACGTGCCGCTCAATTCCCCGCGGAAGGTCAGGTCGGTAGTCTTGTAATCCCGGTCGCGTCGCTGGCGCGAAAGAGTGATGCCGTCGGTGTAGAGCCGCTGGCGCCCTGCAGCCAGCTCCGCTTCGGTCGACACGCCCCGGAAGAAGGTGTCGCGATAGCCGACGCCCAGGATGATCGACCAGTTCTTGTCGAAATCATGCTGCAACTGGGCCTGGTGGCCCATGGCGCGGACATGGACGGGTCCATCGCCCGGCTCGCCGAAAAAGCGGTTGCGCGGAATGAGAGACAGATTGCCGGTTGGCGCCGAGCGACGATACCACGATCGAAGGTCACTTTCTGGTCGATGAACTCGAACTCATAGCTGGCCGAGCTGTCCTCGCCCAGTTTGACAAGGAAGGAGGGCGTGACCGTGATCTTCCGGCTGGAATTGAAATCACGGAAGCTGTCAGCCGATTCCGCCGCGCCCGTCACGCGCATCGCGATGCGTGACGACAGCGGCACGTTGAAGTCGCCCTCGCTGCGAAAGGTGTTGAAGCTGCCCGCCGACAGGATCGCGCCGCCGTGCAGGTCGAAGCCCGGCTTCTTGGTGATGATATTGACCGTACAGCCCGGCTCGCCGCGCCCGAACAGCGAGGAATTGGGGCCCTTCAGCACCTGGATCTGCTCGACATTCGAGGTGTCGCGCGATCCGCCATAGCCGCGCGCGGCGTTGAACCCGTTGACCAGATAGTTGCTGGCCGAGCCTTCGTCCCCCGAAAAGCCACGGCAGGCGAACACGTCGAACAGGCCGCCGAAATTATTCTGGCGGGCAATGCCGGTCGCAAAGTCCAGTGCGTTGTCCAGCCGGGTCACACCCGCATCGCGCAACGTCTCGGCCGACAGGACCTGGATGCTCTGGGGCACCTCGATCGTGGGGACGGCGGCGACATATTGCTGGCGCTGGCCCTGCACGACGATGTCGGCCTGCTGGGGTTCCTCGGCGATCGCCGCGGTCTTGGGATCGCCATCGGCCGCCCCCGCCGCCGGACGAAACGCCACCGGCACCGTCTGCGCCGAGACCACCGTGGATGTCGTGATCGCCAGAGCGGCGACGCTGAACGATAGCAGATGTCGATAGCGCATATATTTTCCCCCGAAATGATAGTGGCAGTCGCATCGTCCTCTTCGTGACGGCGCCCTGGCCTTCGTCGCGGTCTTCGTGGACCGGCGGGCCATTGTGTCGCCCTCTCTGCGATGCCGGCATCATGGGCAGCAGCGACAAGCATTTTATTGCGAAGCCGTGACCGGATCGGAACGAAATGCGGATTTACGCGCACCTCACCGACACGATCTTGCCGCCGGAGGAGGCGGGTCTGCCGGAGCGCTGCCTTCAGGCGGGCAGTAGCATCCGGGCCAGTTGGGCGAACCACGCGATGCCAGAGGGAATGACCGCCTCGTTGAAGTCATAGCCGGGGTGATGCAACGGCGCGGCATGGCCATCGTCGCGCTGCCCGAGCCACAGATAGGCACCGGGCCGCGCCCGCAGCATGAAGGCGAAATCCTCCGAGGTGAAGGCGGGATCGGCAGCAAGCTGCGCGTCCGGGCACACCGCGCGAGCCGCCGCCAGCGCGATGTCGGCGCTGGCGGCGTCATTGATCGTCGCGGGGTAGTAGCGGATATAATCGACCGACACCTGCGTCTCGCTCACCCGCGCCACACCTTCGCAGATCGCCCGCAGCGACTCCTCGATGCGGTCCTGCACCGCCGCCGAGAAGGTGCGCACGGTGCCGGTCAGCCTCACCTCCGCCGGGATGACATTGTGCGAATCCCCGCCGGTGACCTTCGTGACCGACAGCACCGCGCTTTCAGTAGGGGCGACGCGGCGCGCGACGATCGTGTTCAACTCGCCGATCAGGGTGGCGGCGGCCAGTATGGCATCCGGCGTCTGGTGCGGCATGGCGGCATGGCCGCCGCGCCCCGAAATTGTGATGTCGAAGCGGTCCGCCGCCGCCATGATCGGTCCGTGCCGCGTCCGGGCGCTGCCCAGCGGCAGGTCGGGCCAGTTGTGGAGCGCGAACACCCGGTCGCAGGGGAACCGGTCGAATAGCCCGTCCCGCACCATCGCATCCGCACCACCCAGCCCTTCCTCGGCGGGCTGGAAGATGAAATGGATCGTGCCGGAGAAATCGCGGGTCCGCGCCAGAAACCGCGCCGCCCCGATCAGCGTCGCGCTGTGCCCGTCATGGCCGCAGCCGTGAAAGACGCCCGGCGTCGTGCTGGCATAGGGCAGCCCCGTCGCTTCCACGAAGGGCAGCGCATCCATGTCCGCGCGGAAACCGATCGCACCGTTGCCGGGGCCGTGACGCAGCGTGCCGACGACCCCCGTGCCGCCGATCCCGGTTGTCACCTCCAGCCCTGCGGACCGGAGCGCATCGGCGACGATCCCCGCGGTGCGATGCTCGTGAAAGCCCAGTTCCGGATGCGCATGAAGATCACGCCGAAGCGCAACGAGATGGCCGAGTTCCTGGGCATCGATGGGCATAAGCAGACCTTCCGACAACGTCAGCCGCGATCCTCGAACAAGGTTTCGATAGGGTCGTAACGCTTCACGATCGGCGACTTGAGGACGATGTAGCTGAAATATTTCTCGATCCCGAAATCGCTCTCGAGAATGGACTCGATCAGTTCCTGATATTGCGAGACGTTGCGGGTGATGAACTTGATCAGATAATCATATCCACCGCTAACCAGATGACATTCCACGATCTCGGGCACGTTGCGTGCGCGTTGTTCGAAACGGGAAAAGTCGCCGGTGCGATGATCCTTCAACGTCACCTCGGTAAAGACGGTCAGCGTCTCGCCCAGCTTGGCGAGCGCGACATGCGCGCCATAGCCGGTGATATAGCCCGCCTTCTCCAGCCGCTTGACCCGTGACAGGCAGGGGCTGGGTGACAAGCCCACCGCATCGGCCAGGTCGACATTGGTGATCCGCCCGTTGCGCTGCAGCTGCGCCAGAATACGAAAGTCCAGTCGATCAAGTTTGGGCGCTGACGTCATGGTGGCGGATATACCCCTTCATTCCCCGTACGAACCGCGATCATCGCAGCGCGGCCCGCACCTCCTGTTGCTCGGCGACATCATCCAACGTGCGCGTCAACCGCGCAAGCAAGGTCGCCATATCCGCCTCGTCGCAACTGATCGCGGGGGCAAGCCCGATCGTCCCGTCGGCAAAGGCGCGGAAGATGATGCCGCGGGCATAGCCTGCCCTAGCCAACCGGTCGGGCAGGCCCAGCGCCGGGTCGAAGCGCATCTTGGCGGCCTTGTCGGCGACAAGCTCGATCCCCGCCAGCATCCCCGCCTGTCGCACGTCGCCGACCAGCGGATGATCGGCGACCGCCGCCAGCCCGGCGGCCAGCTGCGGCGCGCGGGCGAGACCGTTGGCGATGATCCCGCCTTCGTAAAGGTCGAGCACCGCCATCGCCACCGCCGCCGCGACCGGATGTCCCGAATAGGTGGCGCCATGCCCGATCGGCAGGTGATTGTCGGGACCGTCTGCGATTCCGTCATAGACCTCCGCCGACATCAACACCGCGCCCATCGGCACGTAACCGGCGGTCAGCCCCTTCGCCAGCGTCATCAGGTCGGGCGACACGCCCTCATGCTCGCAGGCGAACATCGGCCCCGTCCGGCCGAAACCGGTAATGACCTCGTCGACGACCATCAGGATGCCGAGTTCGGTGCAGGCCGCACGAATTGCGGCCAGCCACCCCTTGGGCGGTACGATCACGCCCGCCGAACCCTGCACCGGCTCGGCGAAGAAAGCCGCGACATTCTCGGCCCCAAGCTCGGCAACCTTGTCGTTCAGCGCAGCGACGCTGGCGGCGATCACCGCCGCCGGATCGTCGCCGGCCGCATGGCGATAGGGATAGGGCGCCGGAATGTGATGCTGCCAGCTGTGCGGCAGGTCGAACAGGCGGTGGAAGGCTGGCAGGCCGGTGATGCCCGCGCCATTGGACGACGAACCGTGATAGCCCTTGTCGAGCGCGATGATATGCTTCTTGGTCGGGCGCCCCCTGGCGTTCCAATAGTGAACGATGAAGCGCAGCGCGGAGTCGACAGAGTCCGATCCCCCTTGCGTGAAATAAACGCGGTCCAGTCCCTTGGGCGCCAGGCCCGCCAGCCGCTCGGCCAGCCGGATCGCCGGTTCGCTGGCATAGGAGAAATAGCCGGTCGCATAGGGCAGGCGCCGCATCTGTTCGGCGGCCGCCTCGACCACGCTGTCGTGACCATAGCCGATATTGACGCACCATAGCCCGGCAAAGGCATCGAGCAGGCGATGCCCGTCGCTGTCGGTCAGGTACATGCCCTGCCCCTCGGTCAGCACGGTCGCGCCCCGCGCCTCATGCCCGCGCCATGACGTGACGGGATGGATGAGGTGGCGGCGATCCGCCTCGATCAGCGAATTGGAGAACATGACTGGCCTTATTGTCTTGAATGATGCCAGCTTAGGCGCCCGGTACGGTGGAAGGGGCCGCTCGCCCCTTTCCCGGCATGGAAAGCTGCCGAGTTTTCCGACCCGGCGGCAGATTATGCCGCCGCCGTCCTCAACCGATCGCCGCCGCGATCGCCTTGCCGCATTGCACGGTGTCGGCGGATCCCCTCAGGTCGCGCGTTCGGCCGCCCTGGCTGGCCAGCACCGTCTCGATCGCGGTGACGATGGACGCCGCCGCAGCCGTCTCGCCGAGGTGATCGAGCATCATCGCCGCGCACCATATCTGGCCGACCGGATTGGCGATCCCCTGCCCGGCGATATCGGGCGCCGAGCCATGGACCGGCTCGAACAGCGACGGAACCGCGCGATCCGGATTGATGTTGCCACATGGCGCGATGCCGATCGTGCCGGTGCAGGCCGGGCCCAGATCGGACAGGATGTCACCGAACAGATTGGAGGCGACGACCACGTCGAAGCGGTCGGGATTCATCACGAACTGCGCCGCGAGAATGTCGATATGATATTTGTCGGTCCGCACCTCCGGGTATTTCTGCGCCATCTCCGCGACGCGACTGTCCCACCAGGGCATGGTGATCGCGATGCCGTTGGATTTGGTGGCGGAGGTCAAATGCCTGGCAGGCCGCTTCTGCGCCAGTTCGAACGCATATCGCAATATGCGGTCGGTGCCGGTACGGGTCATGACCGTTTCCTGAAGCACCACCTCTCGGTCGGTGCCGGGAAAAGCGGTGCCGCCGATCGCGGAATATTCGCCTTCGGTATTCTCACGCACGATCATCATGTCGATGTCGCCGGGCTTCCGCCCCGCCAAGGGACAGGGCACGCCCGGCATCAGCCGCGCCGGGCGCAGATTGACATATTGGTCATACTCGCGCCGGAACTGGATCAGCGAATCCCACAGCGAGATATGATCGGGCACGGTGTCGGGCCAGCCTACCGCGCCGAAGAAGATCGCATCGACACCGCCGATCCGCGCCTTCCAATCCTCAGGCATCATCCGACCGTGGCGGACATAATAGTCGCAACAGGCGAAATCATGCCATTGCTGCTCGACGGTGAAGCCGTACGCTGCCGCCGCCGCCTCCAGTGCGCGCACGCCCTCGGGGACGACTTCCTTGCCGATCCCGTCGCCGGGGATCACCGCAATCCGGTAATGTCTCACAGGCCCTTCAATCCCCCCCAATGAAACGCCTTGGTTTCCAGATATTCCTCGATCCCCTCGCGCCCTCCTTCCCGGCCGAGCCCGGAAGCCTTGATCCCGCCGAACGGCGCCATCTCCATCGCCAGCGCTCCCGTGTTCAGCCCGACCATGCCGAATTCCAGCGCCTCTCCCACGCGCCAGGCTCGGTGCAGGTCGTCGGTATAGAAATAGCTGGCCAAGCCGAACGGCGTCGCATTGGCGAGCGCGACCGCCTCTTCCTCGTCACGGAAGCGGAAGATCGGGGCGACCGGCCCGAACGTCTCTTCGGAGGCCAGCCGCATGTCGGGCGTCGCTTCGGTCAGCACCACCGGCCGCGCAAACCGCGCATCCCCGCTCACGCCGTCGGGGGCAGCGACGATATGCGCGCCCTTGGCCAGCGCGTCGGCGACATGCTCGGCCACCTTGGTCGTGGCGGCGGCGTTGATCAGCGGACCAATGGTCACCCCCGCCCGCCGCCCATCCCCGACGCACAGGGCGCGCACCGTTTCACCCAGCTTTTCCACGAACCGATCGTGAATGCCGTCCTGCACGAACAAGCGGTTGGCGCAGACGCAGGTCTGTCCGGCATTGCGGAACTTGGAGGCCATCGCCCCGGCCACCGCCGCATCGACATCGGCATCATCGAACACAATGAAGGGCGCGTTGCCGCCCAGTTCCAGGCTCAACCGCTTCAGCGTGTCCGCGGACTGCCGCATCAGCAACGCCCCGACCCGCGTCGATCCCGTAAAGGACAGTTTGCGCACCACCGGCGAGGCGGTCAGCGCCGCGCCGATCGCCTGGGGCATGCCGGTGACGATGTTGACGACACCCGCCGGAATCCCCGCCCGTTCCGCCAGCCTGACCAGCGCCAGCGCGGTGAAGGGCGTGAGCTCGGACGGCTTGATGACGACGGTGCACCCCGCCGCGAGCGCGGGCGCGACCTTGCGGGTGATCATCGCGGCGGGGAAATTCCACGGAGTGATCGCTGCGCACACGCCCACGGGCTCGCGGGTCGCCAGGATGCGGCGGTCGGTGGTCGGCGCGGGGATCATGTGCCCCGCGATCCGCCGCCCCTCGCCCGCAAACCATTTGACGAAACTGGCGGCATAGCCGATTTCCCCTTTCGCCTCGGCCAGCGGCTTGCCCTGCTCGGCGGTCATGATCGCAGCCAGTGCATCGACATGGTCGAGGATCAGCCGGTGCCATGCCTCGAGCAGGGTCGCGCGATCGTCCGCCGTGCGGCGCCGCCATCCGGGCAACGCGGCGGCGGCGGCGGCGATCGCCGCCTCGGTCTCGGCCGCCCCCGCCGCCGGGATCGTCCCGATCGTCTCGCCGGTCGCCGGATCGGTCACCTCGAGCGTCGCGCCGTCGTTCGCGCCCGTCCAGGCTCCATCGATCAGCATCGTCTCGATCAGCAAGCCGGTCGCGCGCAGGTCCTGAGCGTTCAGCATAGCGCCTGGCTCACGATCGCAAAGGCGGTGCCGGGTGCGGTGCCTCGCGGCTCCCCGCCCCGTACCATCGTCACCACCCGGCCGACGCGGACCAGTCCCAGTTCCTCCAGCCACGCCCCAAGCCCGCTATCGCCCGGAATGTCCAGCCGGATGAATTCGCCGCTGCGCGATCCGATCCATTGGGCGATCAGTGCCTTGGCGCGGGTGGCGTCGGGCGCGATCACCGGCCCGACGACATAGCCGCGTCCGAACCGGCGGAAGAGCGCCGCCCCGGTCACCGTATCGCCATGCGTCAGCACGACGCCGTGCGCCTTCTCGCGCAAGAGCGTCATGACCGACGGACGATCGAGGCCGGTCGCCGCGTGGACCAGCGAGTCGACGACCGCGCCGTCGCGCTCCCCCATCGGCCGGATACGCTCCCCCGGCTCCAGTGGAACCAGCGGGGCCTGAAACGCCGCCCCCTGATGCTGGAGGATTTCACCGACGCCGCGAAAGCCGAGCTTGCGATAGAGCGGCAGCCCATCCTCGGTCGCGTTCAGCATGATCGCAGCGTCGGGGCCCAGCGCGGCCCCGATCTGGTCGAGCACCGCGTCCATCACGATCCGGCCGAGGCCAGCCCCGCGATGACGGCGCGAGACGATCACCATGCCCAGCGTCGCGGTGGCCGGACCGGCCCGCCACCACATCGTCGTGCCGATGATCTCGCCGTTCAGCTCCGCCACCGTGCCGGAGCCCACGGCCAGCATGTCGGCAAGGTCCTCCGCCCGGTGCGGCCATTGTTCGGCCTTGGCCAGCAGGTGCAGCGCGGCGACATCCTGCGGGGTCATGGCGCGAAGCCGCATCGTGCGATGCTCGACCTCGGCAGGGGGCAATTCGGCGCTTGTTGGCATGGTTTTGCGTTCCATCGAAATCCTCTCCCATTCTTTTATCGCAGCCATGATGCAGGAGGTGCGTCGCTCACCGCCTTCCGAAGCATTTCACGTGTGATTTGGATGCCTGCACGGAATATCCTGCCGCATCGGGTATCACACCCCCATATCGCTGGCCCCGGCGCCTCTGGCGGCGGTTTCCCGTTGAGAAGGGTGCGGTATGCTGTGCGGTCCCGATGGGTCGGATCGGCACATAAGACCGGCCGACGACGCAACTAAAGTGATACCATGCGGGCGCAGCGTAGCAGACTATGCCGCGTCGGAGCCGCGTCGGGCGGCCCGGCGCCGGGGGGACGCGAAACCGCACGATGATGCTGGAATCCTATTGGTTGGATAGCGGCGAACGCTTTGCGCAGGATGGGGTGCCACCGCTCCCAGCCCGGGCAACGGCCGTGGTCGTCGGAGGCGGGTTCACCGGCCTTTCCGCCGCCCGCCAGCTGGCAATGGCAGGGACGCAGGTGATCCTGATCGAGGCAGGGCGTATCGCGTGCGAAGCATCGGGCCGCAATGGCGGCCAGTGCAACAACGGCATTGCGGGCGACTTCGCCGCGCTCAGCGCGCGCTTCGGGCGTCAGCGCGCCACCGACCTCTATCGCGCCTTCGACGCCGGGGTCGACCGGGTGGAGGCGATCGTGAAGGAGGAAGCCATTGCCTGCGACTTCACCCGCAACGGCAAGCTGAAACTGGCCGACAAGCCCGACCATGCCGTCAAGCTCGCCCGCTCCGCCGAGCTGCTGGCGCAGACGGTAGAGCCGGACATCCGCCTGCTCGACCGCAACCAGCTCGCCGGGGAAATCCGCTCCGATGCCTTCCATGGCGGGCTGGTCTTCCCGCGCAGCGCCTCCCTCCATATGGGCCGCTTCGCCGCGGGACTGGCGCGCGCCGCGACCCGCCACGGTGCCAGGCTATATGAGAATACGCCGTTGACCGGGCTGTCGCGGGTGCCGGGCGGACGGCACAAGCTGGTCACGCCGCGCGGTACGATCATTGCGGATGACGTCCTGCTGGCGACAGGCGCATCGATGACCGGGCCGTTCCGCTGGCTGCGGCGGCGGATCGTGCCGATCGGCAGCTTCATCGTCGCAACCGATCCGCTCGGGGATCTGGCCGACACGATCATGCCGGGGCGGCGCAATGGGACGACGACACGCAACATCGGCAATTATTTCCGCCTGACCGCCGACAACCGGCTGATCTTCGGCGGCCGCGCCCGCTTCGCGCTCTCGACCCCGCGCAACGACCTGCGCAGCGGAGCGATCCTCGCGGCGCGGATGCGCGAGATCTTTCCGGGATTGGCGGGGGTCCGCATCGCCCATAATTGGGGCGGGATCGTCGACCTGACCGCCGACCGCCTGCCGCGCGCCGGAGTTCGGGACGGGGTGCATTATGCGATGGGCTATAGCGGCCATGGCACGCAGATTTCGGTGCTGATGGGCGAGGTGATGGCGCGGATCATGACCGGGGCCAGCCCCGCCGAGGCCAATCCCTTCCACGGCATCGACTGGCCAGCCGTCCCGGGGCATTTCGGACCGCCCTGGTTCCTTCCGCTGGTCGGGGCCTATTACCGGTATCAGGACTGGCGGCATTGATCGGGCGGCGCGACGCAATCCGCCTGATCGGCGGCAGCGGCCTGTCGCTGGGCCTGGGCGCATGTGGCTTTACGCCCGCACGTCCCGAACCAACGGGCGGGCGGTTGCGGGTGGCGGTCGCGGTCAGTTCGACTGCCGACACGATGGACCCGGCGCGCCAGACGGTGGTGTCCGACTTCTGCCGCTGCGCGATGGTCTATGACGGGCTGACCCGGCTGGACGCACGGTCCCGTCCCCAATTCGCGCTGGCCGAAGCGATAGAGAGCCAGGATTCGCGCGACTGGTCGATCCGGTTGCGGCGTGGCGTGCGCTTCCACGACGGATCGCCACTTACCGCCGCGGATGTCGTCTATTCGCTGAACCGCCATCTCGACCCGGCGGTGGGGTCGAAAGCGCGAATCTTCGCCCAGCAATTCGCATCGGTCCGCGCCGATGGGCCGGATCATGTCCGCCTTGTCCTGGAAAGCGCCAATTCCGACCTGCCGACGATCCTGGGCATATCGCAGTTCCAGATAGTCCGCGACGGTACCCGCGACTTCCGCCATCCGGTCGGCACCGGACCGATGCGCATGGTCGAGTTCGCACCCGGCGTGCGCTCGCTCGCGGTGCGCTGGCCCGACTATTGGCGGCGCAAGGTGCGGCTGGGCGAGATCGAACTCTTCTCCATTTCGGACGACAGCGCGCGGATCAACGCGCTGCTGTCAGGCGATGTCGACCTGATCCACGCGATCAATCCGCGTATCGCCCATCATCTGGAGCATGCGGGCTTCGACCTGCTGGTGACCAGGTCCGGCGGCTATACCAACCTGATCGCCCGGCTGGACCGGGGGCCGACCAGCCATCCGGATTTTGTGGCAGGCCTGAAGCTGCTGCTGGACCGCGAGACGATGCGCAATGCCATTTTCCGCGGCTATGCGACGATCGGCAACGACCAGCCGATCGCGCCGACCAATCCCTATTTCGACCCCAGCGTGCCGCAGCGCGCCTTCGACCCGGACCGGGCCCGCCATCATTTCGCGCGAGCCGGGATGATCGGCGCGCGCCTGCCCATCGTCACCTCGACGGCGGCGGACAAGTCGGACGACATGGCCGTGCTGATCCAGAATGCCGGGCGCCGCGCAGGGGTTCGGTTCGATATCCGGCGCGTGCCATCCGATGGTTACTGGACCAACAGCTGGATGAAGGTCCCGCTGGGCTTCGGCAACGTCAACGCCCGCCCGACGGCGGATATCATCTTCACCCAGTTCTTTGCCTCCGACGCGCCGTGGAACGAGAGCGGGTGGAAGAGTCCGCGTTTCGACAGCCTGCTTCGGGCCGCACGCGGCGAGACGGACGAGGCCCGCCGCAAGTCGCTCTATGGCGAGATGCAGCATCTGGTCCATGACCAGGCGGGCATCGGCATTCCGCTGTTCCTCAGCTCGCTCGATGCGCACAATCCGAGGGTGAAGGGCCTGCGACCCATGCCGCAGGGGGGATTGATGGGTTTCGACTTTGCCGCCGACGCATGGATGGAAGGCGCATGATCCACTATCCCCTCATGGTGCTGATCGGCCGCCGGGTGGCTGCGGCGCTGGCGACGCTGATATTCGTGTCGCTGGCGGTGTTCGCCATCGCGCAGCTGATGGAGGGCGATGTGGCCGAGGCGATACTGGGCCAGAGCGCTACGCCCGAGGCGCTGGCAGGCCTGCGCCAGGCCATGCATCTCGACCAGCCCGCCTGGCGACGATATCTGGAATGGGCGGGCGGCGTATTGACCGGCGACCTGGGCCATTCCCTGATCACCGGCCTGCCGATGCGCGAGATGATCGGGGCGCGATTGGTCAATTCGCTGACGCTGGCCGGGCTGACCGCACTGGTATCTGTGCCGCTGGCCCTGGCGCTGGGCATCATGGCTGCGGTCAGGCGGGGTACCGCATTCGACCGGGCTATCAGCATCGCGACGATCGGCATCGTGTCCGTACCGGAATTCCTGATCGCGACGCTGGCGGTCATGCTTTTCGCGGTGACGCTGCGCTGGCTCCCCGCCCTGACCTCCACCCGCGACGTTCATTCGATCTGGGACCTGGTCCGGGTCTTCGCGCTGCCGGTATTCAGCCTTGCCTGTTTCGTCATGGCGCAGATGGTCCGCATGACCCGCGCGGCGGTGATCGACGCGCTCGACACGTCCTATTGCGAGGCCGCGCGGCTCAAGGGCTGCTCACCGGCCCGCGTGGTACTGCGTCATGCCTTACCCAATGCCATCGGGCCGATCGCCAATGCGATCGCGCTCAGCCTGTCGACCTTGCTGGGGGGCGTCATCGTGGTCGAGATCATCTTCAACTATCCCGGCATCGCGCGACTGATGGTCGATGCGGTCGCCACCCGCGACCTGCCGCTGGTCCAGGCGGTCGCGATCATCTTCTGCACCGCCTATCTGATCCTGGTGACGACCGCCGATGTGGTCACGATCCTGGCCAATCCCCGGCTGCGTCACCGATGAGGAGGTTCACGACCAGCGGCCGGATCGGCCTGGCCCTCGTATCGGCATGGATTCTCGTCGCGCTTCTCGGCCCCGGCATCGCACCCCATGGCGTGGGCGAGGTCGTGCATCTCGACGTGTTCGACGGGGTCAGCCGCCGCTTCCCGCTGGGCACCGACTATCTGGGTCGCGATATGCTCAGCCGGGTGCTATACGGCGCGCGCTATACCGTCCTCATCGCCTTTGTCGCGACCAGCATCGCAGCGATGTCGGGCATCCTGCTTGGCCTGGCCGCCGCGGCCGGCGGGTGGATCGACATGGCCCTGTCGCGAGCCTTCGACATCATTATCGCCATCCCCAGCCTGATGCTGGCGCTGGTGGTGATCGCGGCGACCGGCGCTTCGATACCCGTGCTGATCGGCACGCTGGCGATCATCTATACCCCCGGTGCCTTCCGCACCGCCCGCGCGCTGGCGGTGGGCGTCATGGCGCTGGATTTCGTCGCCGCCGCCCGCGCCCGCGGCGAACGTCTGCCCTATATCGTCGTGCGGGAGGTGCTGCCCAACGTGACCGGTCCCCTCGCCGCCGATTTTGGTCTGCGCTTCGTGTTCATCGTCCTGCTGCTCAGTGGCCTGTCCTTTTTGGGCCTGGGTGTCCAGCCGCCCCAGGCGGACCTGGGCGCGCTGGTTCGCGAGAATATCGCCGGGCTGGGCTTCGGCGCGCCCGCCGTGCTGTTCCCGGCGATGGCGATCGCTTCCCTTACGATAGGAATGAACCTGGTGATCGACTCCCTTCCCGGACGGCGGCGGCGATGACCGACGTGCCGCTTGCCCGCATCGACCATTTGCGCATCACCGCCGTCGGCGAAGACGGACATGAGATCGTCATCGTACCCGATGTCAGCCTGTCGATCACAAAGGGCGAGGTGCTGGCCCTGATCGGAGAGTCGGGGTCGGGCAAGACGACCATCGCCCTGTCGCTGCTCGGCTATGCGCGTCCCGGCTGCCGGATCGCGGGCGGCGTGATCGAGGTGGCCGGCCACCGGCTCGATGGCGCGACGCCCGAACAACTGCGTCAGGTGCGTGGCCGCACCGTCGCCTATGTGGCGCAGAGCGCCGCCGCCGCATTCAATCCGTCGCTGACCATCATGGCGCAGGTGATCGAGCCCGCGCTGATCCACGGTACGCTCGACCGCGCCGCCGCCGAGGAAAAGGCCAAGGCTCTGTTTCGCCGCCTCGCGCTCCCCGACCCCGATGGCGTCGGCGCACGCTATCCGCATCAGGTATCGGGCGGGCAGCTCCAGCGGCTGATGGCGGCGATGGCGCTGATCACCGACCCTGCCCTCGTCATCTTCGACGAACCGACCACCGCGCTCGACGTCACGACCCAGATCGAGGTGCTGAAGGCGTTCAAGGACGCGGTGCGGGATCTGGGAACCACCGCCGTCTATGTCACCCACGACCTTTCGGTCGTCGCCCAGATCGCCGACCGCATCGCGGTACTGCGCGGCGGCGAGGTGCAGGAACTGGGAACGACCCGGCAGATCCTGTTCGCCCCGCGCCACAGCTATGCGCAGGCCCTGGTCGCGGCCGCCGCGCCCCGTGCCCGCATCGTCCCGCCACCGACCGACGAGGCGCCGCTGCTCGATATGTGGGGGATCGTGGCGGGTTATGGGGGGACGGGGCCGGATGGCGCGCCTCGGACCAAAATCCTCGACGGGATCGATGTCTCGATCCGGCGTGGCCAGGTGCTGGGCGTCATCGGCGAATCCGGCTGTGGCAAGAGCACGCTCGCACGGGTGGCGGCAGGGTTGCACGCGCCCTCGGCGGGCCGCATCCTGCTGAACGGCCATCCTCTCACACCGCTGGTCCGGCACCGGTCGCGCGACGAGCTTCGCCGGGTGCAGATGGTTTTCCAGAGCGCCGACACCGCGCTCAACCCGTCGGTCAGTATCGGTGCTGCCATTGCCCGGCCGCTGGCCTTCTATCACGGGCTGGACCGACGATCGGCCAAGGCGGAGGTGGCGCGACTACTCGACCTTGTCCGCCTGCCCGCATCGCTCGCCGACCGGTTGCCCGGCGAACTGTCCGGTGGGCAGAAGCAGCGGGCCAATCTCGCCCGCGCGCTGGCGGCACGCCCCGACCTGCTGCTGTGCGACGAAGTCACCTCGGCGCTCGATCCGGTCATCGCGGAGGCCGTGCTCGACCTGCTTGTCGAGCTGCGCCGCGAACTCGGGCTCGCCTATATGTTCATCACCCACGATCTCGAGATCGTGCGGGCGATCGCCGATGACGTGCTGGTCCTCTATGCCGGTCGTGTCGCGGAGCAGGTGACGCGCGATGGCCTGGGTCACGGGGCCCACCATCCCTATACGCGGTTGCTGACCGCGTCGGTCCCCGAATTGCGGCCGGGCTGGCTGGAGGAGACACCGGCCCGACAAGCCGGGGCGGCGGGCGCGCGGATGTCGGCAACCGGATGCAGCTTCCACCCGCGCTGCATTCGCGCGAATACCTCCTGCGTCGATACGATGCCGCCGCGCCTGCTGGAGGGGGATCGGCAGATATTCTGCCACCAGTCGCTCGACCTTCTCGCGACGCCCTGAGCGGGCAAGCGGGGCGATACCGTCTCCGGCATCGCCCCGAAAAGCGATCAGGCGACCATCGGGCGCCAGATTGCATAGACCTTTTTCACATGCTCACGGCTGTCCCACAGACATTGCGCAGCATGTTCCAGCAGGAAGATGTCGCCCTTGGCGAAGGTGCGGCTGGCCCCCGTCTCGTCCTCGAACGTCACGCTCCCCTCGAGCAGGTGCATCAGCTCGTGATGGCGATAGCGCATCGCAGTGCGGTGATAGGGCGTCGAGTCCCAGGTGCCGCAGATGAATACGCCATCGCTCGACCGATAATCGGTATGATTGCGGCACGACGGCGTCGGTCCGACCAGCAGGTCGGCGAGCGGCGGATTGGAAGGCGTCAGCTCGGCGCTTTCGTCGATCGGCACGATCCGGTCGGCGGCGGGCGTGTCGGTCGCGTAGCGCATCGCAAGCGCGCGCGTGCCGGGCGTCGCTTCCCAGTCAAAGGCCACGCCGCTGGGGATGACCGCACAGCCATCCGCCTCCAGCACCACCTGCCCTAACCGTATCGAACCCGCCAGCACGATGACGAACTCGTCGCCGGGGAGGCCCGCCTCCGACCCCGCCCCGCCATCGAGCGCGAGCAGGTCGAGCTGGCACGGCCCCTCGACCAGCGGCAGCGCGGTGCGTGCGGTGCGATAGTTCCCCGTGGCGGGCGCTTCGGCCGATGCGGCAAAGGCGCGCAGATCTATGAACGACCGGACATCGGTCGCCACGCTCACAGCCCCACCAGCCCCGGCAGGCCCGCGATGCTCGGAATCTCGTGCACCTGATAATAGCTGTTCAGCGGTTCGTGCCCGCGATTGACGAAGGCCTTGTTCGTAATACCCATGTCATAGGCGGTCATCAGATCGTACCGGAAGCTGGACGAGACGTGCAGCACATCCTCCGGCCCGCAACCCAGCTGATCGAACATATACTCGAACGCCTGCATCCGGGGTTTGTAGGCCTGGGCCTCCTCGGCGGTGTAGACGGCGTGGAACGGCGCCTCGAGGTTGCGGACGTTCTGCGGGATGAGATCGACCATCGAGTTGGACAGGATGACCAGCGGATATTCCGCCGCGACGCGCTTCAGCGGCTCGACCACGTCCGGGTGCGGCCCCCAGGTCGGGACGGCGGCATAGACGTCGGCCGTGTCGCTATCGCGATATTCGATGCCCCACTTCGCGCAGGTGCGGCGTAGCGATCCTTCCACGACGTCGCGATAGGGCTTCCATGGACCCAGCACCTCGTCGAGGCGATAGGCGGAAAAGTCGTCACAGAACCGGCCCATATCAGCTGCCGCGATCCGATCAGCGTAGAGGCGCCGCGCGATCGGAGCCATCTCGAAATAGATCAGCGTGCCATAACAATCGAAGGTGATATATTTTGGACGAAGCATGGTCGGCCCCCTTTGCTGATGTGAATTGCCGAACACGGTGATAGCGGCTGGCGTGCGGCAGAATCGCTCGTTGCAGCCGCGCCGATGCGGCACGACAAGCAACCTTGATAACGTCACAGCATAATATGCTGCGCATTTTCGATGGCGGACAGCCTGCTGACGCGCATCCCACGGGGTAAATCGCTGCTCGTGGCGGACGGACACTGCGGGAATGCCGTTTGCCCCCCGATTTTCGGAAGCGTCTGCCGACCGGTCGCCGCTACACTCCGGTCAGACCTTATCGCGTCGGGAGCGCCTGCGCTCAGAGGAACGCGGTAGGGCCGGGACGGGTGGGACATGACGAACGACAGAGCGGGACAATTCTATGTCGATGGCGCGTGGTGTGAGCCGGCGATGCCCGCACCCGCAATTCCCGTCACCGACCCGGCGACCGAGAGCGTGATCGGCACCATCGCAGCAGGGTCTGCCGCCGATGTCGACCGGGCGGTCGCCGCCGCCGCCCGCGCCTTTCCTGATTTTGCGGTCAGTCCGGTCGCGGAACGCATCGCGCTGCTCGGCCGGATCGCCGCTCTGCTGGAGGAGCGCGCCGAGGCCTTTGCCCAGGCGATTGCGACCGAAATGGGGGCCGCGATCGGATTTGCCCGCGCGTCGCATGTGCCCTTCGCCATCGCGCATGTCCGCGCTCAGATGGAGGTACTGACGGATTATCGCTTCGAGCGGCCGGAAGCGGGATTCACTTTGTGCAAGGAAGCGATCGGCGTCTGCGCGCTCATCACGCCGTGGAACTGGCCGCTCTACCAGATCACGGCCAAGGTCGCGCCCGCGATCGCCGCGGGATGTACGGTCGTCCTGAAGCCCAGCGAATTGTCACCCTATAGCGCGCTGTTGTTTGCAGACGTGATGCATGATGCGGGTACGCCCGCGGGCGTTTTCAATCTGATCGGTGGAACCGGCGAGTCCGTCGGCGCGGCATTGGCGGCGCATCCCGACGTCGCGATGATCTCGATCACCGGCTCGACCCGCGCGGGGGTGCTGGTCGCACAGGCGGCCGCGGTAAGCGTGAAGCGCGTCGTGCAGGAATTGGGTGGCAAGTCACCCAATATCCTGCTGCCCGACGCCGACTTCGCGCAGGCCGTTCCGCGTGGCGTGATGGCCGGAATGCGTAATGTCGGCCAGTCGTGCAGCGCGCCGACCAGGATGTTGGTCCCCGCCGCGCGGCTGGCCGAGGTCGAGATTCTGGCGGCGAAAGCGGCCGCCGAATGGCGCGTAGGCCCGCCCGATGACACGACGACGACCATGGGCCCCATCGCCAACGCCGCGCAATACGCCCGTGTGCTGGACATGATCGCGGCCGGCCAGGCGGACGGCGCGCGGTTGATCGCGGGCGGCCCCGGCCGCCCCGCCGGGTTCGACCGGGGTTTCTACGTGCAGCCCACGATCTTCTCGGGCGTCACCCGCGACATGCGCATCGCCCGCGAGGAGATTTTCGGGCCGGTGCTGTGCATCATGCCTTACGAAAGTGAGGATGAGGCGGTGGCGATCGCCAACGACACGGTCTACGGCTTGGGAGCGCATGTCCAGTCGACCGACCCGGTCCGCGCCAGGGCCATCGCTCGGCGCATCCGATCCGGACAGGTCCATATCAACTACCCAGCCTGGACCGCGCATGCGCCCTTTGGCGGCTACAAACAGTCGGGCAACGGCCGCGAATATGGGGTGCATGGCTTCGAGGAATATCTCGAAACCAAGGCGATCCTGGCCTGAGCACGCCATGAAAACCGAGATGATCCTAGCCGACGCACCCAGACCGGTTCCGTCACCCGTCACCGAGACGCTGGCCACTGTGCAGACGCCGTGCCCGTTTCCGAACTTCATCACGGCCATTTGGTCGAAATCGACGCCGTCGCGCTGCTGACGCGCGACTGAGTTTTCCCTTCTCCTGTGGAGAGCATCACCATGGCAAGCATCACGACAGCGGGCCTTGCACCCGATGGGACCGTATCCCGGCCCCAGTCTTTCAACAGCGTAGCGCGGACGGGCGCGCGGTTGGTCGGCATCGACGCGCTGCGCGGCTTCGTCATGGTGCTGATGCTGCTCGACCATGTCCGCGAGGCGTTCCTGCTATGGGTGCCGATCGGCGACCCGGTCGACGCGCTGACCGTCGCGCCTGCATCCTTCTTCAGCCGGATGACCAGCACCCTGTGCGCGCCGATCTTCGTCGCGCTGACCGGACTGGGTGCCTATCTCTATGGCCGGAAGCACAGCCGTGCAGAGACGAGCGCATTCCTGTTCAAGCGCGGTGCGTTGCTCGTCCTGCTCGAACTGACCGTCGTCAATTTCGTTTGGCGTGCCGAATTCCCGCCGACGATCGTCTATCTTCAGGTCATCTGGGCGATCGGGTTGAGCATGATCGTGCTCTCGCTGCTGATCCGCCTGCCGCACGCCGCCATCGTCGCGACCGGATTGGCCATCGTCGCCGGACATAATCTGCTGAGCCCGATCACCGTGCCCGAGGGGAGCATGTTCCACACCGTCTGGGCGTTTCTGCACGATCGCGGCACGGTAAGCTTCGGCGGCCTCCCGGTTCGGTTCAGCTATCCGCTGCTGCCGTGGATCGGCGTGATCTGCCTGGGCTGGGGGATCGGGCCGTGGTTCGTCGGTGCCGACGCCTTGGCAAGGCAGCGGCGGCTGGCGCAGACCGGCGCGCTGATGCTGGTCGGATTCGTCGCGTTGCGGGCGCTCAACATCTATGGCGACGCCCCCTGGTTCGTGGTGCCCGGTTCGGCGATCCGCACCGTCATGAGCTTCCTGGCGCTCACCAAATATCCGCCATCGCTGCTCTACGTGATGGCGACGCTAGGCGTCGGGTCGCTTCTGCTGGCGCTGTTCGACCGGGTGGACGACACGCGGGTGATCGGCTGGCTGGCGGTGTTCGGCGGTGCGCCCATGTTCTTCTATCTCCTCCACCTGTATGTCCTGCGCATGATGTACCTGGGCGCGGTCGCGATCTGGGGCATCAATCACGAAACGGTCTTCGGCTTTCCGTCTATCCCGTGGATCTGGCTGATGTGGATCGCGATGATCGTGCCGCTCTACTTCCCGACGCGCTGGTTCTCGAACCTCAAGAAGCGCCGCAAGGACCTTGGCTGGCTGAAATATTTCTGAGCCAGTCCCCCTTCCCCGGACCCGTTGGAGCCCCGGAATGCCCGCACCCTTGACCCTTGTAGATTCAAGCCCCGCCCTACCCGACATCGCCGATGTAGTCGTGATCGGCGGCGGTATCGTCGGCTGCTTCACCGCCTATTATCTGGCAAAGCGCGGATTGAAGGTCGCGCTGGTCGAAAAGGGCCGCATCGGTGGCGAGCAGTCCAGCCGCAACTGGGGCTGGTGCCGCCAGCAGAACCGCGATGCGCGCGAACTGCCTATGGCAACCAAGTCGCTCGACCTGTGGGAACAATTCGCTGCCGACACCGGCGAGACAACCGGGTTCAGCCGTTGTGGGCTGCTCTATCTCAGCGACAATGAAGCCGAGATCGAGGGCTGGGCACGCTGGCGCGATTTCGCCCGGACGGCGGGAGTGACCACCCACATGCTCTCGTCTGCCGAGGCCAGCGAGCGCGGGCGGTTCAGCAACAAGCCGTGGAAGGGTGGCGTCTTCTCCCCGACCGACGGCACCGCCGATCCGTCGCGGGCCGCGCCCGCCGCCGCCCGCGCGCTGATGGCGCTGGGTGGAACGGTGCATCAGAATTGCGCGGTGCGTGGGCTGGAGACCGAAGGCGGGCGCCTTTCCGCCGTGGTCACCGAACGGGGTACGATCCGCACCCGCATTGCGGTGCTGTCGGCGGGCGCCTGGGCTTCGTCCTTCTGCAATCAATATGGCATCCGCTTTCCGCAGGCCACGATCCGCCAGACGGTCATGGCGGTCGGGCCGGGCGACGACATCTTCCCGGCCGCGATGCACAGCGAGTATATCTCCATGACCCGGCGCGGCGATGGCGGCTATACGCTGTCGATCAGTGGCAGCGGCAAGGTCGATCCCACCCCGCAATTCCTGCGCTTTTCGACCCAGTTCCTGCCGATGTTCCTGCGTCGCTGGCGCAAGCTGTCGCCCGGCGGGCTGGAGGGGGTGCGGTCGGGCCATGAGCGGCTCGTGCGCTGGCGGCTCGACCGGCCGACACCGATGGAGGCGATGCGGATCCTCGATCCCAAGCCCGACCGCGCGGCCGTCGCGCGCACCCATGCCCGCGCGCTTGCGCTGATGCCGCGCCTGTCGGAACGCGTCGTGACTGGGGCCTGGGCGGGCTATGTCGACAGCACGCCAGACGGCGTGCCCGGCATCGGCGAAGTAGACGAACTGCCCGGCCTGATCCTGGCGGCGGGCTTTAGCGGGCATGGCTTCGGCATCGGGCCTGGGGCGGGCCATCTGATCGCCGATATCGTCAGCGGCGCCGCACCCATCGTCGACCCCAAACCCTATCATCCGAACCGCTTTCGCGACTCCGCCTGGGGCAAGGTCGCGGAATTCTAGGGCCGATCAACATTCATCGATGCCTTTCCTTCCCTCGCCCCTCACAGAGGGGAGAGGGTTGCGCAGACTTGGTCTTTGCGAGAGCAAAGGCTTAGTCGGAGCTGGGTGAGGGGTGGGCGCTCGCTTTGCGAGCGCGCGAGCCTCTGGGCTCGCTGTACCCCTCACCCAAGCTGCGCTAGCCAGCAGGCTGGCAAGCTCCGCTAACCCTCTCCCCTGTCCAGGGGAGAGGGAAGAAGAAGCAATGCTGAATGTCGATCCGCCCTAGGCCCCCCCGAGAACCCGAACCTCGGATACTCGAACCGAACCACCGCTTGCGTTGAGGTTCAAGCTGGTTGCATCCCATGGCGCATTGATGAGTTCGGAAAGGACGCCGTCACCGTCGTTGATGAACACCTCGATCGAACCGGCATCGAGGAAGATGCTGACCGTCACCTTTCCGCCAGTGGCGTCGCACCGTACGCTGCGAGTCTCACGCCATGCAACATGGTCGGGCGGATAAGGACCACTCGTGTCCCGTTTCACAAATACATGGCTTTTGTTCAGTTCGAAGCCGATCTGAGTGAAGTAACCCTGGCCGCCGCGTACCGACAGCCATGCCCCGCCCGGCCAGTCGGCACCGACGCGCGTAAGCGTCAGGTCGATCCGCCCGGCGATCATTCCGGCATCGGCGGGCCAGACATAGTCGCGTCCCTCGGCGATAGTCTGGTCCGTCCCGAGCATCACGCTCTGGAACGCATTATTCTGGGCGGCGATCGGCGTCATGCGCAGGCTGGGCGTGCCGTCGGAGTTTCGCTGCAGGCGGATCTGGCGGACGATGCTCAACTGCCCGCGATAGCCGGCGGGGGCGGGCAGTTGATTGGCATAGGCCCAATTGTTCATCCAGCCCATCGTCCACGCCGCGGCAAGCGGATCGGCCGCTCGCGGGTCCTGCCACACCATGGCGGCATAATAATCGGCCCCGCCGTCGAGCCAATGGCCGATCGCGCTGTCGGCGGTGAAGCCGGTCCCGTCAAAGCTGCCCACCCAATAATAGCTGCCGCCGGTAAAGCCGCCGCCCGTCCCGTCGCCGCCGACCAGCAACACCCATTTGTCGACGCCCGTGACCCCGTTCGCGTCGTAGAGGTGCAACGGGAAGAGGTGCGAGCATTCCATCACCCCGCCGACCAAGATGGAGACAAAGCCGCTGGCATAGCTCCACTGTTTCAGGTCCGCAGAGGTGTAGAACCCGATCTTGCCTTCTTCCGACAAGGTCATGACCCAACGCGACGTGGGTGCATGCCAGAACACGGTCGGGTCGCGGAACGGCTTGTTGCCCGGAAAATTGGGATGGACGATCGCGTGGAAGGCGAAGCTCGCCCCGCCGTCGCGCGAATACCACAGCGCGGTCGACTGGTTCTGTCCGGCGGCATTGTCGGCGGGCATCGTCGCCAGCGCGATCAGCGTACCCGCCCCGAAACCGGCGGTGTCGTCCGTGTCGATCACCGCGCTGCCGCTCCACACATCGCCGAACGCCGTCGTCCGACGCGGGATCGACACGCCGCGATCGGTCCAGGTGACGAGATCGGTCGAGGTCCAGCGGCGCCATTCGGTGCCGCCATCGGGCCATGTGGGATTGTAGAGCGCCCACATCGTCCAGCTGTCGCCGATCCGCACCGGACGCTGCGGATCGTTGATCCAGCCGCCATCGGGCGCGGCGATATGATAACGCGGACGGCCGCCGACCGCCGCCGGGGCGGGGCTTTGGGTCGGGCTGGGGGTAGGCGCCGGGGCCGGGGCGAGTCCGGTGGCCGAGGCGCTGCCCCCTCCCCCGTCGCCCGATCCGCCACAGGCGGACAGCATGGGCAGGGTCGTGATGAAGCCGAGCGTCTGACGACGCGAAAATATCGATGCCATCTGATTCCTCTCCGCGTGCGACGAGCCGCCGCACGTCATCCTCCGCGCATCGCTTCTTCGAGCGATCGCGCGATATTCGCATCGGGACGGTCCGGCGGACGCGGCAAGGCACGTCCGCCGCCCAGATTACATCTTGAAGCGGACACCCAGGCTGAAATAGCGCCCCTCCACCCGCAGATCGCGGCCAAAGAACTGCGTTTCGTTGTAGAAGCGATAGTTCTTGAAAGGTTGCGCCAGAATATTGCTGACGTTCGCGACCAAGGAGATATTGCGGAACGCATCGTAGCTGGCCGAAAAATCGAGCCGGGAGACCGGCCGCACCAGCTCACCGGCATATTGGTCTTCGTTGATATTGCGGTTGTAGCTGGTGACGTAGCGCGATCGCCAGTTATAGGACAGCCGCGCGGAGATGCCGCTCTTCTCGTAAAAGGCCGTCAGATTGTACGCCCATTTCGACAGGCCGGTAATCTCCACCTGCCGGTCGCCCTCGCCCAGCACGCGGGGCAACTGATTGGTGCCATCGAGATAGGTGACGTTGCCCTGGACGCCGAAGCCCGACAGCGCACCGGGCAGGAAGTCGAAAAAGGTCTGGAGCGACGCCTCGATCCCCTTGATCCGCCCGTCACCGGCATTTTCCGGCCGGTTGAGCTGGACGCGGCCATAGATGGGATCGTTCACGACCTGGGTATAATAGCCGATGAAGCCGTTCAGGTCGCGATAGAAGGCGGCGACCGATGCCGATCCGTTCTTCGAGAAATACCATTCGAGCGACGCATCGTAGTTCTTCGACGTCAGCGGCCGCAGGTCGGGATTGCCGCCCGAACCGCTCGCGTCGAACACCGGCGGCGTGCCGTCGGGACCCGGACTGTTGCGGGTGATGTTGATCGACGGATTGAGCGGGCCGAAGCCCGGCCGGGTCCGCGTCTGGGTATAGCCCAGCCGTATCTGCCATTCGTTCGAGAAGCGGATCCGCGCGATCGCGGAGGGCAGCACATCGACATAATTCTGGCGCGTGACGCTGGGGACGATACCGACCGTGCCGTCGGCGCCCTGCACCCGGCTGAACCCGCGATAGGTGCCGTCGGTGTTGACGATGCGCGCGCCGACCGTGCCGTCGAGCCGCACCCCGCCCAGGTCGATGTCGTATTTCGCCTGGCCATAGCTGGCATAGCTTGCTTCGCTGGCGGTGAAGCCGCCCAGCGGATCGAACGGGATCTCGGCGGTGGCGAACTTGGTCACCGCCTCGCGAATGCCATTGTCCGAGGGGAATAATAGGGTCGCGCGCTGGACCGATTGCAGCGCCAGCAGGCGCAGGGCCTCGCCATTGTCGCGGATCGCATCGCGACTGGGGGCGAGCCAGTTCTTGAAGCGTTGCGGATCGTCGCGAAACCCGTCGGTGATAAGCCCGAGCGCCCCCGTCGGCAGGCTGTCGAGCGGGATGTTCAGCCCGGCGGTATAGGCATAGCGATTGTTGTTCTGCGAATAGGCGTTGCGATCGCTGGCGCGGAAACCGAATTGCAGCCGCGGGAGCCAGCCCCAGTCGGTTTCGAGATCCAGGTCGATGCGCCCCTGAACGCCATCGCCCTTGGTCACCAAGTCGCGCTGGTAATAGCCGCGCCAACGGCTATTGGCCGGATTGTCGATGGCATAGCCGCCCAGATCGAACACCGCCGATCCGCGCACGTCCCAATCGACATTGATGGTGGGCGCGCTGGCGAGCTGGGCGTCGAGGCTATATTCCGACGCCTGATATTTGCTGTTGGTATAGGCGAAGTCGCCCGACAGCGTCGCGCGGCCGGTGGTCCATTTGAAACCCGCCGCCGCCTGCCACGTATCGGTACGGTCATTCTGGGTCGAACGATAGAATTCGGGGACATAGCCGCCGGTCTTGGTGAAGCTGGCCGCCTTGTCCGGCTCGCCCGGCACCAGCACGACATTGCTCAACGTCGGCGCGACGCCGTTCGCATCGCGGCGTTCGAAATTGACGTTGAACGCATCACGCAGCACCTGGCCGCGATAGGCCTGCCACAGCCCCTCGGCGAAGACTTCGAGATCGGGGGTCGGACGCCATTGGATCGTGCCGTTGACCGCCGGGCGGTGGCGCACGCCTTTTTCGTAGAAATTGCCCGCATTGGCGGGAAAGCGGAAATCCATGCCGACGCCCGGCGTGGTCACGGTCAGGTCGTCGGCGGCATCGTTCGCCCCGAAGCCGCGCGGCGAGATGATCGCGGAGTCGGCATAGCGATCGGCGTTGCGATAGGTGGTGCGGACATAGCTGACGTTGATCAGCGCGCCGACCTCCCCGATCGGGGTGTCCCAGCGCTTGGTCAGCAGCAGATTGCCCGCCGGGTCGAACGCCCTTGCCTGATCGTTATAGGAAGCGCGCAATTCGCCCGCGATCTCGGTATCCTTGACGTCGAACGGGCGGCGCGATCGCAGATTGACCAGCCCGGCAAGCCCCGGTTCAATGAGGTCAGACGTCCCCGATTTATAGACCTCGATCCCCGCCGCGACGCCCGCCGGAAAATCCTGAAGGTGCAGCACGCGGTCCTCAGCCGAGAAGAATTCGCGGCCATTGAAGGTGGTCGCGACATCGGGCAGGCCGCGCACCAGGATCACCCCGGCTTCGTCGTTATAGCGCTGGACGGTGACGCCGGTGACGCGCGCAATGGCTTCGGCGGCATTGTTGTCGGGCAGCTTGCCGATGTCGTTCGACACGATCGCATCGACGATCGACGCGGAGTTGCGCTTGATCTCCTGCGCCGATCCCAGCGCGGCGCGATAGCCGGTGACGACGATATCGGCGCTGGCATCGTTTTCGGGCGCGGCATCGGCCTGCGCCTGGGCGTTCCTGTCCTGTGCGGCGGCGGGACTGGCGACGAGCGGCACCAGCGCACTGGATGTCAGCAGGGCGAGCAAGGTCTTCGGCATAAATCCTCCCAGATTTCCGTTATGTTTTTTTGATTTTCAAAAGATCGACGGGGTGGGCGTCAGCCCGGCGCGATCGCTTCCATCGTCATGACGAAGCCGTTCATGTCAGCGCGAGCCCCCGGTCATCGGCCATGCCTGCATCGTCAGCCGCGCCGATCCGCCCCTTGCGCTCGCGCTCCAGCGAAGCGGGCCGCCACCGCGAAAGAAGCGGTCGGTAATGGTACGCGTGCCGTCGCCGACGAACACCTCGAGGATCGACTGATCGGCCAGCACGCGCAGCCGCACCCGCTTTCCCTTCAGGTCGACCGGC
Source organism: Sphingomonas sp. SORGH_AS_0870 (assembly GCF_031453175.1). Lineage (NCBI taxonomy): Bacteria > Pseudomonadati > Pseudomonadota > Alphaproteobacteria > Sphingomonadales > Sphingomonadaceae > Sphingomonas > Sphingomonas sp. SORGH_AS_0870. The sequence goes on along the minus strand of NZ_JAVIYW010000002.1, from coordinate 2,201,041 downwards.
GCGATATGGCGGGTGGCGAAACCGTCATGGAAATGCGGGCCCGAGCGGGTGCGGTCGACGAACACCTCGTCGACGGTCGGGTTGACGCCAATCAGCGTCTGGTAACCCTGTTCGTCGGTCAGGGCGATCGTCACCTGTTCCGCCGTGCCGGTGTCGAGATCGAGCGTCAGGTCGGCGGAGCCGCCCGCGATCGGCAGATCGACCGGCATTTCGCCGAGCGTCGCGGCGAAATCCTGTCGCCCGCCGCGCAGGCTCGCCACCTCGCGCACCGGTGCCTGGGCGATGCGATAACCGGCGGGCGTCTTCTTCAGCGTCACCTCACGAGGGACGGTCATCAGGCCGCGGGCGGGCCAGGTCGGTATGGCCTCGGCATAGCGCCAGTCATTCGCCCAGCCGATCCAGATGCGGCGCGGGTCATCCTTGGGCAGGTCGTTCCACGACACGGCGGCGTAAAAGTCCGCGCCATAGTCCATCCACTGCGCTTCGCCGGGCCAGCCCGGCACCGGGGTGAAGCGCTTGCCGTCGAAATCGCCGACGAAATACTGCCCGCCCGAACCGCCGCCGACCGCATTGTCGCCGAGATTGATGCCCAGCACCCAGCGCTTCTCGCCCGGCTCGCCGCCTTCGACCGGCAGTTCGAACAGATCGGGGCATTCCCAGTTCTTGCCCCGCCCGCCGGCCGGCCCGAAGCTGCTGGCAAAGGTCCATTGCTTGAGGTCGGGCGAGGTGAACAGGACCGCGCGGTTCTCCAAAGCCATCACCGCCACCATCACCCAGCGCTTCGTGGGGGCATGCCAGAACACCTTGGGATCGCGGAACTCGGGCGATCCGACGCTCAGCACCTCGCCATGCACGGTCCAGGTCCGGCCGCGATCATTGCTATAGGCGACATATTGCGACTGCAGCTTCGCCTTGGGATTATGCCCCGTATAGATGGCGACCAGCGGCGGCTTGCCGTCCCGGCCGAAGCCGGTCGTGTTGTTCCAGTCGACCACCGCGCTGCCCGAAAAGGCCATGACATCGGCGGTCTCGGGGATGGCGATCGGCAGCTCCTGCCAATGGACCAGATCGCGGCTGACCGCATGGCCCCAACTCATATGGCCCCAGCGATCGCCATGCGGATTATACTGGAAGAACAGGTGATACTCGCCGTCATAATAGACGAGGCCGTTGGGATCGTTCATCCAGTTGCGCTGCGGCGCGAAGTGATAGGTCGGGCGCGGATCGGGACGCTGCGCCGACGCGGCGGAGGCCAGCGCGATCCCGGTCATCGCGAGGAGGGCGATGGTCTTCATGCCGCCTGCCCCTTCAGGTTCATGTCTTCGAGTGCGACGCCGTTGGTCTCCGGCATCACGCGCAGCGTCCAGAGCAGTTGCAGCAGCATCATCGCGCCGAAGAATGCGAAGACCCAGCCGCCGACCGCGCTCGCCACGATCGGGAAAAGCCAGGTGATCGCCGCCGCCGCGACCCAGTGGGTGGTGGACCCCAGCGCCTGTCCCTTGCCGCGCACCGCGCTGGGGAAGACTTCGGAGATGAACACCCAGATCACCGCCCCCTGGCTGATCGCGAAGGCGGCGATGAAGGCCAGCAGGCCGCCCAAGATCAACGTGCCGTTCGGGACGCTGCGTTCGAGCTGCCAACCGACCAGCAGCAGCGCGGCGGCGCATACGACCGACCCGACGATCAGCAGCGGCTTGCGCCCGAACCGATCGATGAAGAACAGCGCGGCGACGGTGAAGAGCAGGTTGGTGCCCCCGACCGCGATCGACTGGAGCAGCGCGCTGTCGGCCCCCGCCCCCGCCAGTTCAAAGATGCGCGGCGCGTAATAGAGCAGCGCGTTGATGCCCGACAGCTGGTTGAACAGCGCGATGGCAATGGCGCAGGCGACCGGGAAGCTGTGCGCGCTCTGGAACAGCCGGGCATCGCCCTGCCCCGCATCGCGGCGTTCTGCAGCCTCGATCCGCGTCAGTTCGGCCGCAGGGTCCAGGAAGCCGAGGCGCGCCATGACCTGCACCGACTTCGCCTGTTGTCCGTGCACCGCCAGCCAGCGCGGGCTTTCGGGCAGCAGGAAGGTCACGGCCAGGAACAGCGCCGAGGGCACCGCGACGATGCCGAACATCCACCGCCACGCCGCCTCGGGCGGCAGCGCCTGCGCGATCAGATAGTTGCTCAGGAACGCGATCAGGATGCCCAGCACGATGTTGAGCTGGTTCATCGCCACCAGCCGCCCACGGAACTTCGCGGGCGACACTTCGGCGATATAGATTGGCGTCACGACCGATGCCGCGCCGATCGCAAGGCCGCCCAGAAACCGGAACGCGATCAGCATCGGCCAGCTCTGCGCAAGCCCGGCGCCGAGTGAGGAAACGACATAGGCGATGGCGACCGACAGCATGATCGCCTTTCGCCCATATCGGTCCGCGGGCGCGCCGGTGACCAGCGATCCGATGACGGTCCCGATCAGCGCGGAGGCGACGGTGAACCCCAGCGATGCGTCGGTGAGCGCAAAGCGTTCCTGCAACGCCTGCGTGGCCCCGGAAATGACGGCGGTATCGAATCCAAACAGCAACCCGCCCAGCGCCGCCCCGGCCGCGCTCAGCACGATCGCGATCGTCGCCCGTGCATCGTCCACATCCTGCCGACCGTCCGGCGTGGTGATGCTATGCATCGACCGTCTCCTTGTTCGCGTGAAAGGGTTCGGCCATGCGCCAGTGCATCGGCCATTGACGTGTCGCGGTGCGATAGGCGAGCGCCAGCGCGCCGGTCAGCCCGGCGGAGGACCCAGCGGTCGGCGCGGCGACATATTGATCCATATCGATCGCCCGCATGCTGGCATCATAGCCCGCGAGCTTCGCGACCAGCGCGGATCGCACCCGCGGGTACATTTGCGGCTGCATCACCCCGCCGCCGACGATGATCCGGTCTGGGCGAATGACATAGGTGAGCGTGGCGCACAGCGCGGCGATATAGTCCGCCTCCATATCCCATGCCGGATGGTCGGCGGGCAGGCGTTCGGCCGGCACGCCCCAGCGCGCGCGCATCGCCGGACCGGAGGCCAGCCCCTCCAGGCAATCGCCATGAAACGGACAGATGCCCTCGAACGCGTCGTCTCCCGGCGCGCGCGGCACCATGATATGCCCGGCCTCCGGGTGGTTCGCCCCGCCATGCGGCGCGCCACCAATCAGCAAGCCGACGCCGATCCCCGTGCCGATCGTGACATAGCAGAAGCTGTCCAGCCCCTGTCCGCTGCCAAACAGCCGCTCGCCCACCGCCGCGCAGTTCACGTCGGTGTCGAGCGTCATCGGCGCGTCCGTCATCCGGCGTAGATGGCCGAGCAGGTCGACATTTTCCCAACCAGGTTTCGGGGTCGAGGTGATGCTGCCGTAATCGGCCGACAGCGGATTGAGCGAGAGCGGCCCGAAGCTGCCGACCGAAAAGGCCGACAGATCGCCATGGACGCGCTGCGCCTCGCGGAAAAAGGCACTGGCGGTGCCCAGCGTCTCGGCCGGGGTCGTGGTCGCGATCCGGGTTTCGGCGAGGATCGTCCCATCACGATCGGCGACGGCGCACAGGAACTTGGTACCCCCGGCCTCGATCCCGCCCAGCAGCAGCGGTTCGGTCACCACGAGCAGCCCGCCCGCCTTGTACGCCGAGATACGGTCGCCATCGTCATCCTCCCATCACCTGCCGCTATTGCGGTCGATGCCATTAAATCTACTAGTGTGATTTAGTTGGTCAAGGGCAAATTTTGCGGCTTTTCAGGGGCTTGCCGAGCAATCGTTTGCAGTTAGCGATACCAGACATGGCTCAGGCGGGCGGGATTTCGCGAAAGCCGACTAGCTGCGCTTGAACAAGCTGCTGAGATCAGGCGAATACTGTGCGTGCAGCGGCAACAGTCCTGCACCAATCGCCGCGGCCTGCCGCCCCAACGTGCCGATGCGCAGTTCGGGCGCGAAGAAATCGGGTGGGGCATGTTCGGCGAGCTGCCGTTCCACCGCCGCCGCGATGTCGGCCATTTCCTCCGCTGCCAGCGATCCGTCGAGGATGACCGCCTCGAGATCGAGCAGGCTGTTCGCACCCGAGATCGCGAAGGCCAATGCTTCGGTACAGCGCCGTCGCCAGCCTTCCAGTTCGGCCGGCGTCGCGGCGAGATCCCGATCGTAGAGCGAGGCATGATGGATCAGCGAATCGCGCCGACCATCGGCCATGACGGGCATCGACGCCAGCGCCCCGGCATTGCCATGCCGCCCCTGCACCACCTGCCCGCCAAGGACCAGCCCCCCGCCGACAAAGGTGCCGAGGTTGATCAGAAGATAACTCTGGAGATCGGCCCCCGCCCCGCACAACAGATGCGCCAGCGCCGCCGCATTACCGTCATTGTCGAAAAAGGTCGGCCAGTGCAGTCCGGCGCGCAGGCGGCTGGCGACATCGCCGCGCCGCCACTCCTCGGCCTGATCCTCGGAAATGCCGAGCTCGTCGCGCCATTCGCCCAGGAACCACGGCATCGCTATGCCAATGCCCAGAAAGGTGCTGGGATCGCGCAGCGACGCCGGCAGTTGCTCGTGCAGGAACCGGTCGATCCGTTCCACGACCAGATCGATGGTCGGAAAGGCGCTGGCATCGCAATGCACGGCCTTTTGCTGCCCGTCGAAGTCGAGCAACACCAGCGTCATGGCGTTCCGGCCGATTTCCACGCCGACCGTGTAACCCCGCGCCCCGTTGATACGATAGACCGTGGCCGGCTGCCCCATGCCGCCCGTGCGCTTCTCGGCCTGGAACAGCAATCCGTCACTGTCGAGTTCGTCGATGATGCGGACCACGGCCTGGGGTGACAGTCCCGTCACCCGCGCCAGTTCGGCCTTGGATGCACCGTTTAATCGTCGGATCGCCGACAGGATCAGCCGCTCGTTATACCGCCGCATTCCGCTCGCGTTCGTGCCCTTTCGCACCCCATGCATATGGGCATCCGCTCCTATCGAACCATCGTTATCGCCCTGTGATACACGGGATTCGGCGGAAAGTACCGCTTCACGCGCGCATTCATGGTGCGGGCGGGGTCAGAGCGTGATGGGTGGCGGCGCATGTCGCTACGACGCCGGACGCCCCTGACGGCGGAGACCGGTCGCTTCGGCTACCCCTCGCGGGTCGCGACATCCGCCGTCCGCTCATTCGCCCCATTGGCCATCGTCGAGCGTCGCGGAATAAGGGTCGGTGCTGCCATCTGGATCGGCTCGCATGGCCGACTGCGGCCCGAGATGAGCAGGTCGAGCGCGGTCATGGCGATCTGATCGAAGGGCACGCGGAGCGGCGTGAGCGGCGTGGGAAGGCAACCCACGATGGGAATGTCATTATATCCGACCAGCGATACGTCCTCGGGCACCCTGAGCCCCAGATTGAGCAGCGCCGACATGGCCCCGATCGCCGTATTGTCGTTGACCGCGAAGATCGCCGTGGGTGGCGACGACAGGCGCATCAAGGTCAGTGCCGCATCGATGCCGGCATCGATGCTGAACGTCGAGTCGACGATGAGATCGGGGTCGGGGCCGATGCCCTGTTCGCCAAGCGCCCGAAGATATCCCTCCTGCCGCCCCCTGGCACTGGAGGCATAGCCCGGCCCCGCGATGATACCGATCCGCCGATGGCCCAGGTCGAGGAGATGCCGTGTCGCCAGATAGCCGCCCAGCCGGTCGTCGCCGATGGAGGACAGGCTCTTGCCGTCGGTCCGAAGCGCCAGCACGAACGGCACGCCACGTTTGGCCAGAATGTCGGGCAGATCGTCATCGTCGCGTGCGGTGGCCAGGATCAGCCCATCCACGCCACGCTGCAACAGGGACTCGGCGGCCCGCAGCTCGCCCTCGACCTGCTCGTCGGTCGTCGCGACCAGCGCGATACGACCGGTTCGCCCGCATGCCCGGGCGATGGCTTCGTACAGCATCGCCATGACCGTGTCGGTCAGCCTGGGCACGATGACACCGATCGTCATCGTCTGCCCCCGGCGCGGCCGCAACATCGAGGATCGTCACCCTGCCCGGCTTGGTGTTGCCATCCATCTTCGCGATACCCCGTTGACGCAGACCGAATTCGGCCGCCTGCTCGTAAAATCTGGCATTCGGCCTGCGTGTCTCTATCGACGGAGCCGCATTGTTGGGCATGCCCGTTCAGGGATCGAGCGGGTCCGCGGGATCGACGCGCAGCGCCTCATGGGATGGCCTCATGGCGATGGCGGTGAGGGCGATACGCCCATCGGCGGTGGCGGGCTGATAGCCGAGTTCGCGGCGGTTGCGCTCGACAAAGGCCGGGCTGGCGACCGCATCGATATGGGAGGCGTTGCTGACCACGAGCATGTCCCGGTCGAGCGGCGCGTCCATCGCGATCAAGCGGCGCGTGGCGTTGCGGACATTTGTCGTGGTATGCCGCGCATAGGGTTCGACCACGATCGCGTCCGCCGGAATGCCATAGCGTTCGATCAGGGCACGCCGCATCTCCAGCGCCTCGACATGCGGCGTGTCGCGTGGATGCACGGCACTGCCGCTGACGATCAGAAACGGCGCCGCGCCCTTGGCAAATTGCTCGGCGGCGACGCGCACATTGACCTTGCCCTTGGCGCTGAGCGGCGTTTCCAGGTCATCCGGCCCAACCCCGAGGACCAGGATCGCGGTATAGCGATAGCGGCTCCACGCCATGGTCCGCGCCCGCCGGATGGCGGCGGCATTATACCGCTGATCCAGGGGCTCGAAGGCGACGGCGGCATTCTTGTCATTGGCATCGAGCAGGGCGAGCGCCAGCGACAGGCTGATGTCGCCGCCGACCGCCGGATCGCCGCGCTGCGCCCCGGCCATGACGACCGCATCGGCCACCTTGGCCGCAAAGGCTTCGCTCCCGAACGGCGCGTCGGACCCGTCGATCAGCGGATAGCGCGGCAATTTGCCGACGCCGTACACGCGCAATATGTCGTTCAGCCCATCGACCTGCCGCCGCACGTCATCCCCTTGATCCGGGAAGCGCGCGGCGAAGGCTTCCCGCTCCTCGTCACGCAGGATCGCCGCCGCGACCACGCAATCAGGCGCTCCCGCGCAGGCCCCGACGCGCCGATCCCGCGCATCCCCCGCCAGCGGTCCGTGCAGCGCCGGAAAGAGCCGCGCCGCCATGGCCGCCAACTGGGTATCCCGGACCGCTGGCGCGGCGGCGGGCAGCGGCTGGGCGATCGAGATCGCCAGCGCCGCCGCCGCCATCAGCCGCCCCATGGGCCTCACCAGGCCTTGCTGACGACGAAGCGGACGCTGCGCCCGAAGATCGGGCGGCCATAGATCGCATCGCGCGAAGTCTGTCCGTCGAGCTGGTCGGTGCGCGGATTGCCCTCGGTCAGCCCCTTGTTGTTGAAGATATTGTCCCCAACGACCTGGAACTGGAACCCGCCATGGGTCAGCGTCGCGCCGAGCCCGAAGGTGTTATAGGCGGGCAGGCCGGTATTGTTGAACAGGTCGACATAACGACGTCCGACGAACTCGTAGCGGCCATAGACCTCCACCTGATCGCCGCCTGCGTCAAAGGCGAAGGTCGGACGGATATTGCCGAACACCTTGGGCTCTCGGATGATCTGCTTGCCGTTGACGGCCGAAGGATCGGCACCCGAGCTGTTCTGCAAATTCTTGTACTTGGGCTCCTGATAGGTGAACGAGCCGGAGACGAAGAACCATGGCACTGGGGCCAGCGTGCCGTCGACCTCGACGCCCTTGACCTCGGCCTGGCCGATAAAGGGCACCGACTGGTCGTTGCGGCCGGTCGTGGGATTGAACGCCACGAACGAGGCGTTGAACGGATCGAACTTCGTATAGAAGCCCGTCATATAGAGGTAGTTGCGTCCGAAGGATGCCTTCAGCCCGGCCTCATATTGGTCGGCCTGCGTCTTCACCAGCACGGGGTTGATATTATAATAGCTGGCGGACTGCGGCGGCACCTCCAGATGCGAGGCACGCACATAGCCGCCGAAATGGGTGCTGACGTCGTAGTTGATGCCGATCGTCCAGTTGGTCGCGACCGGGCTGTCCTTGCGTGTCTGGCGTCCGCCATCGAAGCTGCGGACGCTGTTGTCGGCGAGCGTGGCGGGATCGCCCAGATTGACCGAGGTCGATGTCAGGCCATAGCCGCTGATATTGTACCATTCATGGCGAATGCCGCCATCGATACGCAGGCCGGGCGTCACCTCCCAGGTGTCGTTGGCATAGAGCGCATAAACGGTGGAATCGACATCGCCCTGGTTCAGCGTCGTGCCGTAACGCAGCACGCCCTTGTCGGTCACCGAGCCCAGCACCGCCCCACTCGCCGAATAGGCGACGAGGTCCAGCGTCCGGGGCTGGCCGCGCACCTCCATCAGATAATCCTGATAGACCGCCTTGTTGGTCAGTCCATAGGCCGAGGCATAGCCGCCCAGCCGCACGTCATGCGTACCGAAACCCGTCTCGAACTTGCGCGTGACGCTGACATCGCCCTGCCCCGAATAGAAGCTGGAATCGACGCCGCGATACTGGCCCTGCACGACCAGGCCCGACGCGGCATAAGGGTCATAGGCCGTCGCGCCATTGGTCCCCGACAGCGCATAGCCCAGCCGCGCGACGGGCCCGAACGCGGCCGTCGCCGCACTCTGGAAACCATTGGCAAAGCTGTTGGCGTCGACCGGATTCGAAGTCGAATAGAGCGCGTCGAAGCGCAGCTTGCCCTGCGTATAGCCGGTCTTGGCCGAGAACTGCCAGCCGCCGAATTCGGCGTCATATTGCAGGCCGATATTGCCATATTCCATGTGACGGCCATCGGCCAGATCCCGCGTCTCGCTGCGCACGACACCGGCAGAGTCGCGATACTTCAGCGTCACCCCGCGAAAGGCCGGCGAGTTCAGCGTGCCGTGGAAGAAATCGATATAGGGATTGAGCGACACCGACGGATTGCGCGGATCGGCGATCGGGATCGGCAGGTAGAAGCTGTTATGGTCGTTCAGATAGTTGACGCTGATCTTGAGCGTGCCGTTGTCGAGGTCGCGCTTGATATTAGCGCGGATCTGGCCGCCGCGATCATTGGGAAAGCCATTGTCGCGCTGCCCCCCATCCTGTCGCAGATAGCCGCCGATCGCATAATAGGTCCGCTCGCCCAGCGGCCCGGCCTGCATCGCGTCCAGGCGATACAGGTCGGTGGTGCCCACCGTCACTTGGACCTTGCCGCGCGTCGTGTCGGTGCCGGTCGCCGTGATCGAATTGACGATCGCCGCCGCCTGGCTGGCGAAGATCGGCGCCGGGCCGCCGCGCACCACCTCGACCCGCTCGGTCATCAGGTCATAGCGGTTGAGGCTGTCGCCGCGAAAGAAATTGCCGTTGATGTCGTGGAACAGCGGCAGGCCGTCCTGCTGGAACACCGCATAGCCGTCATCGGTCGGAATGCCGCGAATGCGCGTGACGTTCTGCACCTCGCCGCCCGTCGCCTCGACCTGGATACCGGGCAGCTTGCCGAGCAGATCGGCGAAGTTCAGCGGGGCAAGCCGCTTCACATCGTCCTGCCCCAGCGAGTTGACCGCATAGGACACGTCGAAGCGCCGCTGCCGCCGCGCCGAACCCGTGACGATCACCTCTTCGCCGGTCGCCGACTGCGCCGCCATATCCGCCTGCGCAGCATCGGTCGTCGCCGTCTCATTGGCCGTCTGCGCACTCGCCAGTTGCGGGGTGACGAGAAGGGCCGCGCTCAGGGCGGTCGCGCGCAGCAGCGCGGCTTTGGCAAAGGTCATGATTTCCCCCGTTTCGGATGAATTGGCGGCTCCGATGCCCGTTGTTCGCGACAGATTTGTGAAGCTTTTGAGGGAAATGCATCAACCTGGATCAACGCGGCCGCGTCGTAACGGTCAAAATGCCCCCTTCCAGCAACGCATGATGCCCGACCCGCCAGTCCGCCAGCGTCCGTCCGTTCCAGTCCGCGCGGACGACCACGCCATCGCGGGGGCCGATCCGCCGCACCGTCATCCGTCGCCCCTGCCCCAGATCGATGCTCGTGCGCGCAAATGCCGGCACCGTAACCACATACCAGGGCTCGCCCGGCACGAGCGGATACAGCCCTAGCGAGGCGAAGACATACCAGGCGGTCATCGCCCCGGCATCATCGTCCATCCCGTCGGCAAATCCCTGCGGCGCCAGCGCAAAGCTGCGGCCGACAAAGGGCTGCGGCAGCTTGCCCGCATTGGTATAGGGATGCGCCATCGGCTGCGTCAGGATCTTGCGGACCAGATCGGCGGTCGCCTGGGGCTGCCCCGCCGCCGCGAACAGCCAGGGGACCTGGATGTCCGGCTCATTGGTCATGTTGAACAGGCCCGCGTCGAAAAAGCGGTGCAGCTGCGCCAGCCATTCGGACGGGCCGACCGTCGCCACCATCCAGTCCACATCGAATACCGGCGCCCAGCGATATTGCCACAACGTCCCCTGATACAGGCCCCTCGCCTTGACGATATCGCCGTCCGCGCCCGGCGTCTGAAAGACCGAGCGCCACATCGGGCGATAGCCATAGGCCTGCGCCGAGAAACGGCGCGCCGTCGCCGCCTCCCCCAGGTCTTGCGCCAGCTGCGCGGTCGCCCAGTCGTCATAGGCGGCCTCGATCTGCTGGTCGGGCGTTTCGCGCTGGAGCGTGGCGCTGTCGGCCACCATGCCCGCAAGGGCCGCCCTGGCGTCGAACCCGGCGATGCCTTTGCGCCGCATGTCGAGCAGCGCGATCCCGGCATGTTCGGTGCGAACCGTCAGGAACGGCTCGTTCATCGTCGCCCATTGCGCCTTGCCGCGCCTATAGAGATCGGCGAGCGACCGGGCGATATCCTGGCTGCGTTCGGGTTGCAGCAGGGCAAGCAGGGGCAGCTGCGTCCGGTAATTGTCCCATAGAGACCAACTCGCATAACGGGTCTGGCCTGCGGCCGACCGGGCAATCGTGCCGTCATTCTCGCGATGGCGACGATCGGGATCGTCGATCGCGACCGGGGTCTGGAAGACCCGGAACAGCGAGGTGTAGAACAGCGCGCGTTCGGCACGAGACCCTTCCGGCTTTACCCGCCCTAGCACATTGTTCCAGGCCGCGCGCGTTTCGGCGGCGACCGCGTCGAACCGGCGATTTCCCAGCTCCCGCTTGCGGACGAGCGCGGCGCCATTGACGTCGACACTCGACAGGCCCGTCGCCAGTTCCACGACGTCGCCGCGCCGCACATCGAGGTCCAGGGTCGCAAGGCCCTCCTTCAGGGTCAGCATGCGATGAAGCGGGCGACCGTTCAATGTCACTTGGCTGGACGAAAAGAGACGGTAGAGCCCTTTGTCGCACACCGTCCCCGCCACCATCTCGGCGCGCAGGTCGTCGCTAGCCGCCGTTCGCCATGCGGCGAAGGCCCGCTTGGCATAGCTGTGCCCCGCATCGATCCGCAGCACGACCCGTCCCGGCCGGTTCACCCGAAAGCGCAGCAGCCCCGCCCCCCGGGTCGCGGTGGCCTGTGCCGTGACCCCATCGTCGGACGCAACCTGATAGAAGCCGGCACTCGCGCGCTCGCTGCGCTTGTCCATGACCGCCGGGCCGCTTGTCCCTGCGGGCCGCAACGATACCAGCAGGTCGCCACCCCCGCCACCGCAACCCACCCCGACGCCGCGAGTCAACGAAAAGCCGTGCAGCCGATCCGCCGCGAAATCATAGCCCGCATGGTTGGCGGGATCGGTATCGGGGCCCAGCTGCACCATACCGAATGGCGCCACCGCAGCGGGCGTCAACTGCCCGAAATCAGCCAGCGTCCCAACAAACGGATCGACCAGATCGGCAGGAGCATCGCGCCCAAATGCGGGCGTCGCGATCATGACCAGCCCAGCCGCAATGATGAATTTCATTCCTTGCTTCCCCGTTCGTCGCTCCGCCGAGCGAAAGGGCCATTCCCTATGCGCCTTTTTTGACGCTGCCATGACCTGCCGATCGGCTATGAGCCCGTTTTAGCGGGGTAAACGCCCTTTTGCGTTCATGTGGTACCATGGCAAACGTCAGAAGCGGCATGGAGCCCGTTTTAACCGAACGGAATCCACCTTGAGACGAAGGCTCGGAGCTATCTTTTGGGCACACCCGGTCTACCACACCAGGCGCTTACTGTCCTAACTGCGCTGCCAATCCGTTACCGGGTTGCGCCCTCGATCCAAGCCGCGACCTCCGCTTTAAAAGCGCCAAAGGCGGCATTCGCGGCCGTCAGGTTCACGCAAAATCTTTTCTCCAGAGCGGGGTTTGCGGCCATGAAAAGAGCGGGGATGTCCTCACGCCGGGGTTGCATCCTCCCGTCGCCCGCTTCGATCTCCGCCAGGATGACATGGGCGGCCTGCTCGTCCTCCTCCGTCCACCCGGTCGCCCTCGCCATTTGCTGGGCGCGGAGCTGGCAGATCGCCTGCATCATTTCGACCAGCCCTGCCCGCGCGGTCGCGAGCGGCCAGGCCGCGGCTTCCGCGACATGGCCGAACGCCCGAACCTCGGCATCGCGGTCATCGCCCAGCGCCACGGCGGCGCTGCGCAGATTTCGCCATTCGGCGGAACCGATCCGACCGTCCCGATGCGCCATGAGCAAAGCCTGCATGACGTTCCGTGCCGCCTCGGGCCATGGCCGGATGGCGTTCAGCATCCAGCAGGCCAGCCGCGTCGCATCATCGGCCCCGGCTGTGACGGGATCGGGCTCCTCCATCCCCAATGCGTGGCGGAGCGTCACCATCGCGGGCACGGTCGTCGTGCCGTTCATTCCGCAGCGTTCCCGCGCTTCAACGCGTCCTCGATCATGAGCGCAAGCCGTGTCCGTGTCATGCCACCGACATGGCGGTCGATGATCGCGGCCCCGCAGCGCGTGATCACCGTGGGCACCCCGCGCACGTCGAATTCTTTCGCAAGGTCCGGCGATGTTTCGATATCGATCTTTACCACGACGAGATCACTGGCATAATCCTGGGCGATATCGTCGATTGCCGGCGCCATGGCCCTGCACGGCCCGCACCAAGTCGCGCTGAAGACCAAAAGTTGCAGCGCATCACTCGAGACAGGGTCGGCCGTTTCCGGACGATTTTCATGGCCGGGAAGAATCGTGGTCACGTTAGGCATCTCACTTTCCTGGGAATTTCTGGCTGGGCGCCGAGCGCGATGATCACGACGCGCCGCCGACCATCATCGCATCGATCCGGATCGTCGGCTGGCCGACACCAACGTCGAGATGCTGGCCGTCCTTGCTGCAACTGGCGACCCCATCGTCGAGCGCAAGGTCGCGGCCGACCATCGAAATCTGCTTCAACGCCTCATGCCCCACCCCGATCAGCGTCGCGCCCTCGACCGGGGCGGTGATCCGGCCATTCTCGATGAGCCAGGCCTGCGTCGTGGTGAAGTTGAACCGGCCGCTGACGATATCGACCTGCCCTCCCCCAAAGGCGGTGGCGTAAATGCCGTTCTTGACCGAGGCGATCACGTCGTCGGGCGCGTGGCGCCCGGCGAGCAGGAAGGTGTTGGTCATGCGCGGCATCGGCAGATGGGCATAAGACTGCCGACGCCCGTTTCCGCTCGGCCGGGCGTTCATCAGCCCGGCGTTGAGCCGATCCTGCATCAACCCCGTCAGCACGCCATCCTCGATCAACGTCGTGCGCATCGCCACCGAACCTTCGTCATCGACGCCAAGCGAGCCGATCAGGCCGGGCAGGCCGCCATCGTCGACCACCGTCACCCCCGGTGCCGCGATCCGCTCGCCGATCCGCCCGGTAAAGGCCGACTGATTCTTGCGATGGTGATCGCCCTCCAGACCATGGCCGATCGCCTCGTGGAACAGGACACCGGGGTAGCCGGGCCCGAGCACGACCGGCATCATGCCCGACGGCGCCGGCCGGGCATCGAGATTGATACACGCCATCTCCACCGCCTGTGCGACGAGCCCGTCGATCCGGGCGTCGCTCACACCCTCGACCCCATGACGTCCGCCCAGCCCTGCCTGCCCCTGCGCGCGGCGACCTCCTTGTTCCGCGACGATGGTGACGAACACTTGCATCGTCGGCCGAACGTCACCCGCGACACGCCCGTCGAGATCGGCGACGAATATGGTCTGGTCGACGATCCGCAGAAAGGCATCGACCCTGGAAACCCGCGGGTCCGCCGCGCGGGCGACCATGTCGATCCGCTCCAGCAAGGCGATCCACGGGCCAGCGCTGCCCGGCGCGTTCAGCGTGATCGGCGGATAGAGATTATGAACCTGCGGCGTGCCGATCATCGGCACCGCGACCTCACCGCCCTCCCCCCCGTCCAGCGCCCGAACCGCCGCCGCCAGTGTCGCGAGCGCCTCCGCCCCCATGTCCGCCGAATGGGCAAAGGCAACCTGGCCGCCGCGCGCCGCGCGCGCCCCAACACCCTGTCCGATCTGGTACGATCCGCCCGCGACGCGGCCGTCCTCCAGCCAGAAGGTCCGCGTGCGTTTCGTCTCGAAGAACAGGTCGGCGAGGTCGGTGCCCGCACTCGCCAGCTGGCCCAGCGCGCGGGACAGGTCACCCATGTCCAGCCCGGCGGGCGCCAGAATGCGCGCCATGGCGCTATCTATCGCGGGGCCGGGGGTCATGGCGCTCCTCCAATCTGCATGACATCGATCAGGATGGATCCGGTGGAAAAGGCGCCGTGCCGCTCCACATCGTCGCCGACCGCGACGATGCCCGTCAGCATGTCGCGCAGATTGCCGCCGACCGTGACGTCGGTGACGGCGTGGACCGGCGAGCCGTCCTCCACCCACGCGCCCGCGACGGCATAGGTCCAGTTGCCGGTCACGGGATCAGCCGCGCCGCCGTTCAGTCGACGCACGATCAGCCCCCGCCCCATCCGTAGGCAAAGGTCCGCGAACGATCCACGCTCGGCCCGACTGGTCAGTGCGAGGTTCCACGGGCCATCGGCATTGCCGGTCGATGCCATGCCCAGCCGCCGCGCCGACCGCATGCCGAGAAACAGCCCCTCGACCGTTCCGCCCCCGATGATGGTGCGGCACCGACCCGCAATCCCTTCGCGGTCGAAGCCGCCGCTTGCCGGACCGAAGGGCTCATAGGGGTTCTCGTACATGTCGAGATGGGGCGCTGCGGCGGCCTTGCCCAGCGCATCGGGCAAGAAGGTCGCGCCGCGTAGCTGCGGATTGCCGGACAGAGCGTTGACCAGGCTGCCGATCAACGCAATCGCGGCGCGCGGCTCGAACAGCACGGGTGCCCTCTGCCCCGGCACCGCGCGCGCTCCCAATTGGCCCGCCGCGCGTGCCACCGCGCGCTCGGCCAATAGCTGGGTCGGGATCAGCCGGTCGAAGCGTCGATCGAAGCTGTCGGCGCTGTCATTGACCGCACCGTCCGCATCGCGGGCCAGCGCCACCAGCCACAGGCCATGGTTGGAATATGTCTGCCCGCGACAGAAACCCGCGCTCGTCGCCAGCGCATGGACGCCCTCGCTGGACGAGACACCTGACGACACGGTTTCCAGCGTCATGCCCTGCCCCGACGCGGCGCGGATCAGCGCATCGCCCTCCAGCGCCATCGTTCGCAGCCGGGCAATATCGACCCCCGACGGCGCATCGAGCGGCGGCAGCGGCGTATCGACGGCCATGTCGGCCAGGAGCGGCGGCAGCGCGTCGGGGTCCTCGCCGACCAAAGCCGCCATCGCATAGGCCTCGTCCACCGCCTCGGCGATCGCGTGCCGGTCGAGCGCCGCCGTACTTGCCGTTCCGCCCCGCGTCCCCCGATAGACGGTGACGGTCAGCCCCTGCCCCGCATCGCGCAGTGCCGTGTCCGTGGCGCCGGCGCGGGCCGTCACCCGCACCCCCGCCCCGGCGCTCGCCGAGGCGACCGCATGATCCGCCCCGATCCGCCGCGCGATGGCGACCGCCTGTCCGGCAATGTCCTCCATGTCCGCGACATCCGCGGCCAGCAGTCTGGTCATGATCGTGACTCCAGGGGTCCTGCCACCGCGCGACCGTCGGCGATAATCAGCGCATGGTCGTGATAGCGGTGGAGCCGCTCGTCATGGACGACGCTGATGATCGTGACGTCGGTCAGGCGCTGGCCGAGCAGATCGTGGAAATGCTGCGTGTTCGCCGGATCGAGCGCGCTCGTCGCCTCGTCCAGGATCAGCAGGTCGGGCTTCTGGAGCAGGATCCGCATCAGCGCGATCCGCTGCTGCTCGCCAGGGGACAGTTCCTCGGACCACATGCGCAGGGCGTGCAGGTCATCGGCGAGATGCGACAGATGGACCGTGTCGAGCATCGCGGCAATCTCGCTATCGGCATGATCTTCCGGCGCATCGGGAAAGCAGATCGCTGCCTTCAGCGTGCCGAGCGGTAGATAGAGGCGCTGCGGCACGAACATGGCCGTGCTGCGATCTGCCAATGCGACCCGCCCCACGCCATCGGGCCACAGCCCGGCGAGCGCGCGCAACAACGTGCTCTTGCCCGCGCCCGACGGCCCGCGGATCACCCAGCGTTCGCCTGCGCGCACCTGCCAGTCACCGACATCGACCAGCGGCTCGCCATGCGGGCGGCGGATGACGAGGCCAGCGGTTTCCACCGCGATCGCCGCCGCGGTGCCGACGGTCGCCGTGATGCCTGCCGGACGTTCGTAGTCGATCGCATCGTCCAGGGCCTTCAAGCGGTTGATGTACGAAATCTGCGTCGCCATCCGGGGGTAGAGGTGCACGAAGAACCCCAGTTGCGGCACCAGTGCCTGAAAGGCGTCCCGGCCGCCCATGACCTGACCGAAACTGATCGCGCCGGCGAAATAGCGCGGGACGAGGATGAACAGCGGGATGATGGATCCGATCCGATCATACAGGCTGTTGGCAGCGTTGAGGCCGATCAGCGACCGGATGACGGACCGCGAGGTCAGATAGATGTTCTGGAGGGCAGTACGAAGCGAGAGCCGCTCGGCTCCGATGGCATTGGCAAGCCCAATCTGAGGGGCGTTACGGCGGACATGGATCAGGTTCGACCGGAAATCCGCCTCGCGGTGCTGCCACCTCATCATCGCCCGGATATACGGCCTGCCCAGCAGCACCATCACCACGCTGCTCGCCAGCACGTACAGAACCGCATAGACCACCGTGCTACCCGGTATCGCCACATGCCAACCGAACAGCGCGAAGCGGATCGGTGCGGCGGTTTCGAGCAGGATCATGATCGAAGACGCGGCCGACACGACCGCGCTGACCAGGCTCAGCAGGATCGACAAGGTGCCGACCTCGGGATCGGAGACGAATTTCACGTCGTCGGCGATGCGCTGGTCGGGATTGTCGATCATCCGCAGCCGTTCGATTTCGGCATAGCGGTTGCGCGCCAGCCAGCGGTCCAGATAGGTCCGGGTCAGATGGACGCGCCAGCGCAGGCACAATATGCGGCGGACATAGGGTTCGATGGTCTCGAAGGCGACCTGCAGCGCCAGGATGCCGATGAACGCGGTGAGCAGCGAGGCAAAGCCCGCAACGTCACGATTCTCGACGCCATCGAAGAAACGCTGTTGCCAACGGTTCATCAGCACGAAGAGCCATGCGCCCGCGAACTGGAATGCCAGCAGGACGATCAAGGCGCTCCACGCGAATTTCCAGTCCTTCGACGTCCAGTAATCGCGCAACAGGCCAAAGGCATGCCGCCACCGCTCGCCCGCCGGTTGTGGCCGGGCGAGCCCCGTTTCACGACGGGATTCACCGGATGGAACGGGTTGTGGCAACATCGATCAGCCAGCCTTCATCAACGGAAACGATAACCGACGGTCAGCCGCCATGTGCGGGGTTCGCCGAGTGGGACATAGCTTGTGGTGATCGTCGGACCGTAATTCCGGCGGTCGAACAGGTTGCGGACGCCCAGGTTCAGGTCCAGCTTGCCGATCGTCAGGAAGCCGTTGAGATCGGTCTGCACCGACGGGCCCACCCAATATTGCCCGGCCATGTTGATGGCGGCACTCGATCGCCCATAGACGCCCGCGCCGAGACCCGCCGTCACGTCATCGGCCACGCGGTGGCGATAGGAGGCATAGGCGCTGTACTGGTCGCGCGGCTGCAGCACCACCGTGCTCCCGACGTCCGCATTGCCGGGCGTCAGCATGGAGTATCGAGTGCGGGTGAACGCGCCGCTGACCATCAGTCCTTTGAGGGGTTCGCCCGAGACGCTGACATCGACCCCCTCCGCCAGTTGCGCGGGCAGATTGATGTAATAGAGCCGATCGAGCGGATCGGGGACCTTGTAGTTACTCTGGCTCAATCGGAACCAGGACGCATTGAGCAACACGCGCTTGTCGAGCAGATCGAGCTTGATCCCCGTCTCGGCATTGCGCGTCCGCGTGTCGGGCAACAGGTTCCGGCGTCGGTCGTACTGAAAGCTGGCGATGAAACCAAAGGCGAGTTGGCCATAGACCGACAGATTGTCCGTCACCGCAACCACCGCGCCATAGCTGGGAGTGACGGCACCATTGGACGTGTAGCGAGCCGTGGGTCCATCGCGGAAGCTCGATATGGCGTCGGACGATGTCTTGCGCACACTGGCGAGCAAGGCGAGCTTCCAATATTTCACCAGATACTGGGCATAATAGGAGGTCTGCTTGCCGGTGCCGGTGCTCGTCGTGAAGTAATCCCTTGGCAGGGGCGGCAGGGGCGGATCGCCCGCGACGTAATCATAGGGGAACATGTCGCCCGAACCGGTATCGTCTGCGGACGTCTTGAAATTCGTTGCCATCGCGCCGGCGATCAGCTTGTGCTCGACCGGCCCGGTCTTGACCGCAATGCGGGCATAGCCGTCGACCGCGTTGTTGATGGCGTGCTGCTTCACGCCGCTCGTGCTGACGAGCACCAGGTTCGGGGCGAGCACGACGAAGGGCGAATATTGGCTGATGAACAGGTCGGTATTCTGATGCTGCCAGTGGCCCACGATCGTCAGCCAGCTTCCGACCGCCTGATTGACCTGCGCATCGTAGATGGTGCTCTTGATCTGCAAATACTGGTTCTGCCCGCCGATCAGGGGCACTCCGGCCCGGATCGGCACGGGCCGCTTCGTCGTCGTATCGTATAGCGTATAGGGCACCATGCCGAAAATCTGGTTCCCGGTCGTGATGCTGGCGATGATGTCGGTCCCGCCCTTCTTGTAGCGGATCGAAGGGGCGAACAGATAATCCTCGTTGCCGCGATAGCCGCCGAAATTATGGTCTGCGGTGGCCGCCGTCGCGATGATACGGGCGCTGACGCTGTCGTCGCCGGAGATGGACCGGTTCGCATCGACCGTTCCGCGCACCGAACCGAAGGAGCCGACCTCGCTCGACACGTACAGCCGCTCATCGGCGCTCGGTTTCTTGGTGACGATGTTCACCGTCCCGCCCAGGCTGTCACCGCCGAGCAGGATTGCATCGGGCCCCTTCAGGACTTCCAGTCGCTCGACATTCGCGATCGGCTGGGTGCTGCCCGCCGCGAAGCTGCTGTTGGACGGCGTCGGCAGACCGTTGACCGCCCCGCCCGACGAAAGACCGCGCACGGTATAGCCGACGCCGCCCTGCACGGTCGCGGCGTTGACGGTCACACCGCCCGCGTTGCGCAGCGCGTCGGGCAGGTTCTGCGCCTGTTGCTCGGCCAGGAGTTTGGCAGACAGGACCTGAACATTGCGCGGCTGATCGCGCAAAGTTTCCCCGGTCCGCGTCGAACTGGTCGCCCCCCGCACCGTCACGTTTGTTTCCGCTTCATCGCGATGCGCGATGACGATGATGTCATTGACAACCAGAATGCTGCCGTCACGCTCATGGCTGACGGCAAGGCGCAGGCCCCGCGTCGCCTGCCTGACCGCCGCCATCGCGTCGCGCGCGCCTTTCACCGACTGGGCGCTCAGCCCGCGCACCGCATCGGGATCGGCGTTGATCGTCACCCCCGTCTGCTGATGAATACGCGCCAGGGTGTCCTCCAGCGGCATCGCCGGCACCGTGATGCGCTGGCCTTGCGCCGAGGCGGCCCCCGGCATCCCCCAGGCGGTCATCGGCACCATCGCGATGGCCGCAACCCGAATTTGCAATTTCGCACGACGACTCAGCATGAAAGCCCCCTTCCCCGCGTCGCGGCCACACGTCCCCATGCCCTGTCGGACACCCATTTGAAGCGTCGGCCACGCCACGCTTTACAGCGATGACAGCGAGCCCCACCCTAAGGCGGGACGGTCGATCGTCGACGTCGTCCAAGACCATCGACGGTTCACTCTGCAGTCGCGAAGTCGGCCGCCGATTGTCACGGGGCTTGCCCGGTGCGATCCTGTCCTTCGTCGGGAAGAAACTGCGCGCAACCACAGGCATCATCAAATCGTATTTGGTTATGCCCCTATAATTCCAGATCGAGCGGCTTGCCGAGCCCCGCCGCCGCGCGTTCCAACTCGGCGACCAGCCAGCGAATGACAGGCTCCTTGTCGCGATAGGGTTGCCACTGGACGACGAGATCGGTCGATGTGACGGGGAAATCCAGTTCTAGAATGGTGACGGGCAGGAATGCGGCCTGATGCTGTGCGAACCAGTTGCTTGTCGTGACGATCAGATCGGACCCGATCGCCAGCACAGGCAACATCGAATGGAGGCCCGTCCGTATCGCGACGTTACGCCGTGCAAGCGGACTGTCATTCGCAAAGTCGCCGAATATGGCACGTTCCATGTCCGCGTGCACGCCCGCATGAGACGCTTCGAGATAGGTCTTTTCGTCGACGCGACGGCCCGCCAAGGGATGCGACGCACGTACCAGTGCACTCGGCGCGTGATCGATCAGGCGCGCGGCACACAGATCCTTGTCGACCATTGCCTGCGGAACGACGGCAACATCCACGCCCGCATCGAACAGACGCCGGACGGAGCCATGAACGAAAGGCGTCATTTTCAGTTCGATACCCGGTGCCACCGCACGCAGTCGCGGCACGACGCGACTGAAGAACATCAGTTCCACGACCTCGGGTGCCGTCATCGTGATCGTCCGCCGCGCCGTTGCCGGATCGAAATCCAACGTCAAGTGGAACGTGTCATCGACCTCGCGCAGCAGGCGACCGACCCGTTGGCGCAGCGCCTCGCCCAAGGCCGTCAACTGACGACGCTCGCCGAACACGACCAACTCGTCTTTGAATTGATCGCGCAACTGGCGCAGCTTGACGCTCATCGCGGGCTGGCTGATCGCGATGGACTGCGCCGCGGCGGTCAAGGATGGCGAATGGAGCAACGCATCGAGCGCGTAGAGCAGGTTTATGTTCAGGCGACGCAACCGGGTTCGCCCTTCAGCCAGCGGTGTTGGATCGCCCGAACCCTGCAACTAATGCCCCTATCGCTTGCTCTCCGATGCTACCAGATGACCGCCTCCCAGCGCATTTGGCAAGATTTCTCCTGTCTGCCCGCCAGTTGTCGCAAACAGGATCATCCGGAATAGCCGCAAAGGTGCCGACCTGGGAGACATCATGGTCATTCCCAGCATCACAGTTGCCGGGGCAGAACGGCACATCAAGGGTTCGCAAGGCGCCGGCTGATCAGACGACATTCAAATCCGTTACGAATTCGTATCGATCCCCGCGATAGACCGAACGGGTGAATTCCACGATGCGGCCATCAGGAATGCGAGTGCAGCGCTCGATCCGCAAAACCTCGGAATTGTGTCGTACATTCAGGATTCCAGCTTCGGTTTGCGTGGCGAGCGAGGCGCGTACGCGCTGCGTGCCCGATGTCGGGCGAAAGCCATGGGTCTCCAACGCCTGATAGAGGGAGTCGCCCAGCGCATCGAGATCGGGCATGAAGATCGCAGGGATCACCGCATGCTCGATCGCCAACGGCTCGTCGCCGACCAGACGGACGCGACCCAGCCGGGCGACGCGGACATTGGGGGCCACCCCCACCGCCGCAGCTTCCTCCTCGGTGGGCAGCGCGTAGGATTTGTAGATCCATACAACGCCGGGATCCTGCCCTCGCGACCGGGTGTCATCGGTGAAGCTATTCAGCTTCGCGCCCGATGCTTCGATCCGCCGCGCGACGAAGGTGCCCGACCCGTGGCGGCTGACCAGCACGCCTTCGTCGATGAGCTGCCTAATGCCCTTGCGAACGGTGACGCGCGACAGGCCCACCATTTCGCTCAGTTCCCGTTCCGAGGGTAGCGCGCTGCCCGGATCGATCCCCCCGCCGTCGATATGCGCGCGCAGGCTCTGGGCGAGTTGGAGATACAGGGGCGTCGCTTCGTCGCTCCGCGTCCAGGCGATGTCGCGCATCGTCACGCCTCCGGTGCATCCAGCGCCTGCAGCACCGCGCGCAGGCTGCCATGATGCGCATCGAGCAGCGCGTCGGCCTCGCCCAGGGAGACCCCCATGGCGACGAGGACGCCGCGCCTTATATCGTTGCCTGCCACGTCGAGCGCACGGATCGCCACCTCTGCCTCCACACCGGCCAGTTCCTGGATCATGCGGCGACCGCGTTGCAAGAGTTTCGCGTTGGAAACGCGCATGGCCACCATTCGCCCGCGATAGACAAACCCCAGGCGCAGCATCAGTGCGGTGGACAACAGGTTCAACACCGCCTTTTGCGCGGTGCCCGCCTTCATCCGGGTCGACCCCGCCAGAACTTCGCTGCCCGTATCGGCCAGCACATGATGCTCGGCATGTGCGATCAGCGGAGTCCCCGCATTGTTCGAAATCCCGATCGTCAGCGCACCGAGCGTTCTGGCATGCTCGATTGCCGCGACGGTGTAGGGCGTTGAGCCGCTGGCTGCCACGCCGATGACGACATCGGACGGGGTGATAACGCAGCCATCGATATCGGCGCGTGCCGCCTCGGTATTGTCCTCCGCCCCTTCATATGCCTGTGTCAGCGCCCCGTAACCGCCCGCCATCAGGAAGATCAGGCGTTTCATAGGCCAGTTGAACGTGGGGTTCAGCTCCGTCCCGTCCTGCACGGCGAGCCGGCCGGAAGTGCCTGCCCCGACATAGATCAGGCGCCCCTCATGGCCGAGCCGTGCCGCCGCCGCTTCGGCGGCCCGCGCGATCGCAGCGGTCTGCGACTGGATGGCGGCAATGGCCGCCATCTGGCCTTCCAGCATCGCCTGGACGGCCGATTCCGTCGGCCACTTATCGAGGTCGAGATAGCGTGCGTCGAGCGTTTCGGTTTTCATCATAGCGTCGATCCCGATGGGAGCTTCGATGCGGAGCGGCCCGCGCCCGATGGCGCAGCGCAGACCAGGAACGCCAGGGCGGTTCCTATGCAAAGCTGAAAAGGAAAGGAGAGCCCGCTCAGTTGGGGAGGCAGGCCGATGGCGCGCGCGATGGCAGGTTGCAGGAGGATGATCGTCAGGAAACCGATCAACATCGCGGCGATGGCCGAACCGGTCGTCCCGCGCGTGGTGAACAAGGCGGTGAAATAGACACCCAGCAGCCCCGCATAGCTGAACACCATCACCTGCAGCGCGAACTCCAGCAGGCCCATCGAGCTGTGGCGCTGCCAATAGAAGGAGAGGACGGCCATCAGGAACATCGCGAAACCGATGATCCCCATGCCTGCGCGCCCAGCCTGGACGAAGTGATGCTCCTCGACCGGCCCGCGCCGGTCTCGCCAAGGGCGATAGAAATCCTGCACCAGCACCGACGACATCGCATTCAGCGCGGAATTGGTGGTCGCCACCGCCGCCGCGCAGATGCCGATCGTCACCAGGCCGCGCAGGCCGCCGGGCAATTGCGTCAGGATATAGTGCATGAAAATGCTGATCTTCTGCCCCTCAAACTCGCTGGCGGCGACGGCGCCGGAACCAACCATCAGGTCGGGGCGGTCATAGAACACGTACAGCAACAGGCCGATGACAATGAACATGCCGACGGTCGGCACCGTCGCCAGCACCGACAGATAGAGGCTGCGCGCGCCCGTCTTTGCATCCCTGCACGAAAGCAGGCGCTGCGTGGTGTCCTGGTCCATGCCCGCATTGGCGATATAGAGCAGTGCAAGCCCGGTAACGATCGCCAGCATCGAGAAGGGCCGCGAGAGGTCCAGGGAGAAATCGAACAGCCGCAGCTTGTCGACGCCCTGCGGGGCATGGGCTAGCGCCTGCAGGATCTGGGCATTGGAGGCCGGGATCGACAGGCGCAGGAACACCAGCACCGCGACCGCCGAGCCGACATAGACGACGAACTGGATCAGGTCGTTCCACAGAACAGACTTCAGACCGCCGACGAAGGTGAACGCGACACTCGCCACGACCAGCGCGGCGGCGGCGATCACGATGCCCTGCACGCCGACGCCGCCCGTGACGACCATCGCCAGCGCGATGGCGGCGAGATATACGCGCGCGCCACCGGCAAAGACCCTCCCGACCAGGAACATGCCACCCGCCCAGCGGGTCGCTCGCTCGCTGAACCGCAGGGTCAGCAACTCATAGGCGGTATTCGCGCGGATCGCGTAGAAGCGTGGGATCAGGACATGGGCCACGAAGATCGCCCCGATCAGCCCGCCGCCGATATTGGCGCTGAGATAGGTCAGGTCGCCGTGATAGCCATAGTCCGGCCCACCGAGGAAGGTCGCCGCCGACTGGGTGGCGGACAGGACCGACAGCGCCGCGAGCCAGGCGGGAACGGTGCCGCCCGCCAGGAAATATTCGCGAGCCGACGCCGTCTGGCGCGGCGTCAAGAGCCACCCGCCCGCGACCAGCAGCAGCAGATAGCCAGCGATCACGAGCCAGTCGGCCATGGAGAAGGGCAGCATCATCGAAGCATACTCCGATCGCCCCGGACCAAAGGCCCGCAGGCATGAGGCGATGGCGTCCGGCCCACCGATCGGGCCGGACTCCGTGGCAAGGCTATCCGGTCAGAGATGCGCGGTCAGCGAGAAGCCGATCGTCCGCCCCAGAATGTCGTAGGTGTCGGGGAAGGTGTTGAACACACCGCCCGTCGACACACGCGGCGGCGCCTTGTCGAACAGGTTGTAGACGCCCGCGCTCATCGTGACGACATCGGTGAAGTCGTAGGAGGCCGACAGGTCGAAGACATCCTGCGTCTTCAGCGTCTCGCGTCGATCCGACCGTGCTCGACCGGACCTTGCCGATGCGCTGCCAGTCGAACTGGATCACGCCCCTGTCCAACAGCCAGCCGAGCCCGGCCGTGTGGCGATAATCCGGCTGGACCAGCGTCGTGCCGTCGCTGGAGCAGGTGGCACCGAACGTCCCCTTGCATTGAACCGCAGACACGGTCGGGTTCGCCTGGATCAGATAGGATGTGACGATATTACCCTGATAGCTCGCCCGAAGGCCCTTGCCCGGCAGCCAGTCCGGCCGAAGGGTGTAGGCCGCCGAGATGTCGAAGCCGCGTTGCAGCAGGCGACCCAGATTCTGATTGTTGACGAAGGCATCGGCGAAGGTTCCGTTCGGGTTGCGGGTGACCAGCGCGCATAGCGGATTGTTCGCGGTCGGATTGGTGATGTAACAGCTCGTGATGGCCGCGATCGGCTGGATCACGCCGACCGCCCCACGCAGGTCGAGATTGTAATAGTCGACCGTCACGTTCAGGCCCGGCAGGAAGGTCGGCGTGAACACCGCGCCCGCCGTCGTCGTATAGCCGGTTTCCGGTTTGATGTCGGGATTGCCGCCATAATAATAGTTGCCGGTCAGGTAGCCGGGGGCGGTGGAATTGGCCGATCCCACCGACGGAGCGCCGAACCGCGCGCATTGCGCCGCATTGCCGGTGCCGATCACGCAAGGATCGCCGCCATAGCGCGGCTTCAGGCGATCGACGGTGACCAGGCTGTTGAGCGGCAGCGACGAGGTGCTGGCGGCGAATTCCCCGAAATTGGGCGTCCGCAACACGCGCTGATAGGTGCCCCGCAGCCGCAGGTTGCGGTCGACTTCCCAATTTCCCTCGACCTTCCACGTACCGTGCGTGCCGAACCGATTATAATCCGACAGGCGATAGGCGCCGCCGACGTCGAGCTTTCGGATCAGCGGAGTGTCGTGGATCAGCGGGACAAGGACTTCGCCATAGAGTTCGATGACATCGAACGCGCCGCGATAGGCGGCCTGCACGCCCTGGCGATAGGTGTTGCCGGTCAGCAGCGCACTATCCTGATTGATGCTCGCCGTTTCCCGCCGATATTCGACGCCGCCGGCAAAGCCGATCGGCCCGGCAGGCAGGGAGAACAGGTCGGCCAGCGTGCCGCTCACCGTCCCTGCCGTGACGAACTGGTCACGCTTGCGGTTGAAGCCGTCGATCGTACTACCCAGCGCGGCGGCCAGCCCAGGCCGGTTGGGCCCGAAGATGTTGACCGTATTGACGATCGACGCGAAATTGTTCGCGCCCGCCGGGCTGGTGACAAGGCCATCGCCCGAGATCAGCGACGATTCCGTCGAACGGCCATATTGCGCATAGACGTTCCACCGCACCGCATCGGTCAATGGTCCGCGCAGGCCCGACTGGACCTGCAATGTGTCACGCTCGGTGGCATAGCGGATCAGGCCCAGTTCGCTGAGCGACCGGGACACGTTTACCTGGGCGGTGCCGTTCACAAACGTCAACTGGTTGCGGATCGCGTCCGTCAAAAACGGATTGGTCGCGCTGATCCCAACGGTGCGGTTGACCGATGCGGGCGCCGCCCCGGGGGTACCCGTCTCCTCGGTACGGGCATTGGTATACATGGCCCGGCCATAGACCTCGATCTGCGGCGTGATCTCATATTTGTACAGCGCGGCCACGTTGATCCGCTTGAGCGGCGAGATCAGGGGGTAGGTGGCCGAGATGTTGGAGGTGGCGGAAGGAGTGGTCGTGAACGTGCCATCGTCCGTGAAGCCGAAGCGTCGACCGCTCGCGACGTCGGTGAAGACGCCGCCGATGCTCGGAATGGTCTGGTTGGGCGTCGCGGCCCAGCTGCGCTGTCCGGCCCGCACACCGTCGCGCTGGGTATAGTCCGCCGCGATCACCAGATTGCCACGGTCACCAATGCCGGTGCCCAGCATCAGGGAGCCGCCATATTGCGCACCGCCATGGACCGACAACCGGCTGGTTGCGGTGCCCCGGATACCCTCATATTCATCGTTGAGGATGAAGTTCACGACGCCCGCGACGGCATCCGCGCCATAGACCGCCGCCGCACCACCGGTCAGCACATCGACGCGCTTGATGAGCGATGCGGGAATGGCGTTGACGTCGACCGAGTTCCGGAAACTGAACGGTGCCGCACGGGTGCCGTCGATCAGCACCAGCGAGCGGCTTTGGCCGAAATTGCGTAGTTCGAGAACCTGCGCGCCGAACGCATCGCTGCCCTGCGAGCCCTGGCGCACACCGCCCGAAAGCTGCGGGATGGTGGTGGAGAAATCCTCAATCGTCAGCGCAGACCGCAACCTGATCTGTGCCTCGTTCGTCGAGGCGACCGGGCTGCTCGAGGTCAGGCCGGTGGCGGGGATGCGCGTCCCCGTCACCACGACCTCATCGCCGGACGTCGAACCGTCCTGGGCCGAGGGAGCAGCGGGCGTCACAGAGGCCGTCTGGGCCTGCAAGGCTGCAGGTGCCTGCACAAGGGCTACCGCCAGTGCGGCTGCGGCTACGCTATGTCGGTACGACGTCATCATTGCAGTCCCTCCCTGATATGCCCAAACCCAGTCCGCCGATCATGGATCATGACCTGTGGCAGGCCTGGGGCCCCACCCCGATCATGTATACCTCTCCGCAATATGTAAACATGTGGTATTATATTTTGGTATTATTGCGTGGTCGCCAAAGGCGACCGCCGGTCAGGGGTTCGACGACACCGGTCGTGCCCGGAAAGGTCAGCGGCAGACCATGCAGGCTACGTGCAGCGAGGAACGCCATTGCCTCGGCCTCGATGAAATCGCTGCGCAGGCCGATTTCGTCCGCCGTCCGGCAGACTCCGAGGCGATCGCGCAACGCCGCCATCAATACCGGATTATGTCCCCCGCCCCCGCACACGATCCACAATTCGGGCAGGGCGGGCAGTGTCCGCGCCGCCAGGGCCACCGCCTCCGCCGTGAACGCAGTCAGTGTGGCGGCGGCATCCTCGATCGAACAGGCCGCCACCCAGTCGAGCGGAAAGTCATAGCGATCGAGCGACCTCGCTCCCTCTCCCTGAAAATAGTCGTGCGTCAGCAGACGGGCCAGAATGTCTGTGTCGACACGGCCCGCAGCGGCAAAACGGCCCCCCTCGTCATAACGGCCCGCCCCGCGCGCCTGGACGAGCTGGTCGATCAGGCCGTTCCCCGGTCCCGTATCGAACGCGATCAAGTTTCTGTCCGCCCCGATCCAGGTCAGGTTCGCAACGCCCCCGATGTTGAGGAACGCGACCGGTCGCGTGATACCAAGATGCTCGGCAAGCGCGACGTGATAGACAGGCACCAGCGGGGCACCCTGCCCTCCGGCTTGCAGATCATCCTGCCGCATTTGCGCGACTACCGGCACGCCCAGGACATCCGCCAGCATCTGGGGATCGCCGATCTGGATGGACAGGCCGCGCTCGGGCCGATGGAGCAACGTCTGGCCGTGAAAGCCGATCAGGTCCGGACGCCGCCCGGCCTCCGCCATCAGCCGCTCACCAGCGTCGATATGCAGCCGCTCGATGACGGTTGACGCCGTATCGAACGATGACGGCATCGCACCATAGCCGTTCCATACCAGCGCATCGCGCGTCGCCTGTTCGATGCTCACGCGTTGGGCGTCGGTAAAGGGGATCATCGCCGTGGAGCCGAACGCCTCGATCCGCTCGCCATCCGTCTCGATCAGTGCGACGTCGACGCCGTCCAGCGACGTCCCGCTCATATAGCCCATCACCAGCATCAGCAGGACGGGTCCCAAGTGCAGACGATCAGACTGGCATCGTCGTGCCGCTTCACCCGGATATGACGCCGCAGCGAATCCGGCTCGCTTTCGATATCGCGCAACCGCGCCAGCCAGGCGGCACCGTCCTCCGGCGTGGCGATGGCCAGCAGATCGTCGGGCGTCGCCGCATCGAACAGTTCCACGAGTCGCAGGAACCCGTCGCTGGCAATGGCGAAGCGCTGGCCGGGATGGAGCGGAACCGTCGCCTGCCAGAGATGGTCAGCAGCGGCAGGCTCCGTCCCGAGCAGCCAATAGCCGCCGTCGCGGTTCTTGAGATGGCGATTGGCGCTCAGTCCCGGCAACAGCAGATTCTTCAAGGCCTCGGAGTCGATCGAGGGGTTTTCCTCGCGAATCGCCTTGACCGCAGCCAGCGTCCGCGCCTCGACGACATCGAGCGCGTAGGTGCCGAACAATCGCGCAACCCCGGCATCGTCCACCGCCGCTACGCGGCAGTCGGCCAGCGCGGTGATCTCGGCAGCATCACCACGCAACCGGATCATGGCAAAGGCCGCCGAGGGCAGTTCGTGGGTGCCATCGAAAGCGCGAACCTGCGCATCCGCAAGCGCGGTCGCGCAGCGCGTCATGACATCGCGCAATATCTCGATCGTGGAACAGTCCGGATCTTCGGCAAGGGCGTCGGCGATCAGCCGGTCGGCGGTCTGCGCCAGCCATGCCGCGTCGCTGGGTGCGTCCAGCAGGGATGGACCGATCCCCGTGGCTCCGTCGATCACCCAGGCCGCATCGCCGAAATGGCCGATCGCATCCTCGTTCACCATGCTCCCGGCATCGGAGAGCGCGACGTCGATCCTCAGCATCCCATGCTCCTCGAGCCGATCCTCATGCGATGCGAAACGCTATCCCCATCCTCCCCGACATGCAAACCAATAGCATGCCACTTGCACCGCTCTGCATAGTGGTATTTACTCAGGTTATGACACGCCCCACGGCTCCGAAGGACGCTGCCACGCTGCTCGCCCTGCTGCGCAACGCGGTCGGCCGCCGTCATGTCCTGACCGCGCCACGCGCCACGGCACGGTTTCGCAAGGGCTATCGCACCGGCGAGGGAGCGGCGATCGCCGTGGTGCGTCCGGGAAGCCTGGTCGAGATGTGGCGCGTAGCCCAGGCCTGCGTCGCCGCCGATGTCTCGATCCTACTTCAGGCGTCGAATACCGGGCTGACCGGCGGCTCCACCCCCGATGGCGACGATTATCCCGGCGGCCTCGTCATCATCAGCACCACGCGCTTGTCGCGGCTGAGCGTGATCCGGGGCGGCAAGCAGGTGCTGTGCCTGCCGGGCACGACCCTATACGCGCTCGAACAGGCCCTGCGGCCTTATGGGCGTGAGCCGCATTCGGTCATCGGGTCGTCCTGTTTCGGCGCGTCGGTAGTCGGCGGCATCTGCAACAATTCGGGCGGATCACTGATCCGGCGCGGGCCCGCCTATACCCAGCTGGCCCTGTTCGCGGCCGTCCAGCCCGATGGCCGGCTGCATCTGGTCAATCACCTGGGCATGGCGCTGGGCGAGGAGCCGGAGACGATCCTGTCGCGCCTCGATCGCGGCGAATTCAGTGACGCCGACATCGAAGACGTGGATGATCGATGGGCGCACGACCATCGCTATGCCGAACATGTCCGGGCGATCGATAGCCCTGTCCCTGCCCGTTTCAACGCCGACCCGCGCTGCCTGTTCGAGGCAGCGGGAAGTGCGGGCAAGCTGATCGTCTTCGCGGTGCGCCTCGACACCTTCCCGCGCGAAGCGGTCACCGCCACCTTCTATATCGGCACGAACGAGGCCGATCGTCTCACCGATCTGCGACGCACGATGCTGCGCGATTTCGACAGGCTGCCGATTGCGGCCGAATATATGCACCGGACCGCCTTCGACGTGGCGGATCGTTATGGGCGTGACACCTTCTTCGCGATCGAGCGGCTCGGCACCGAACGGCTACCCGCCCTCTTCGCTGCCAAGGCACGGTTCGACGCGCTTGCGGATCGCCTTTCCAGCGGCCTGAGCGACCGTCTGCTGCAGGCGGCGGGACGTTTCATCCCGGATCCGCTGCCCAGCTGGATGCGGGGCTACCGTGATCGCTTCGCCCATCACCTGATGCTGAAAGTGTCGATCGATCAAATCGACGAAACCCGTGCCCTGCTCACCCGGCTTCTCCCCGGCGATGACGCGGGCGACTATGTCGAATGCAGCGCCGCGGACAGCGCCAAGGCGTTCCTTCACCGGTTCGTCGCTGCGGGAGCGGCCGTCCGTTATCGGGCGATCCATGCCGACGACGTCGCCGACATCGTCGCGCTCGACGTCGCGCTGCCCCGCAACGCCGGGATATGGACCGAGACATTGCCGCCGGCGCTGGATGCCCAGGTCATCCATGCGCTCTATTACGGCCATTTCTTCTGCCACGTCTTCCATCAGGACTATATCGTGCGCAAAGGCACCGATCCCGTGGCGTTCGAACATGCGCTATGGGCCTTGCTCGACGCGCGGGGCGCGCAATATCCGGCCGAGCACAATGTCGGCCACCTCTATGTCGCGCCGCCCGCACTGGCCCAATTCTATCGCCACATCGATCCGCGAAATCAGCTCAATCCGGGGATCGGCCACACGCCGCGTGCGCGCCACTGGAGCTGCGAGAGCCCGGAAAGTGCCGAACGGCCCCAACCACCATCGGAGAATCGGGTTTGAGAACCGGTCACCGTCGCCAAGGGCATGGCCGGCCGTTATGGCGGTCCGCCATGGTGGAATGGGTGACCATTGGCCGCCATTGCTATGACGAAACGATGAAGCGCATGACGATTCGAGCCGCGCGAACCCGCCGCGCCCGCATCGCCCCGCTTTTCATGTGCCTCGGCCTATGCGCCGCACCGGGCCTCGCGGCTTCCCCCGTCTGTCCGATCCTGAACACCACATCCGCTCGCGCCGACGACATGCATTTCGCACCGATCGATGCGGCGGTTCGCGACGGCGTCGGCACACTCTATCCCGGCGCGGTACTGATCGTCACCGATCGGGGGCGGATCGTTCATCAGGCGGCCTTCGGCGATGCACAGACGCTGACCAGCGCGCCCGACGATACGCTGCGGACGCTCGCCACGCCGCGCGCAATGGCGGTCGACACGCTTTTCGACATGGCCTCGATCACCAAGATCGAGGCGACCACCGTGGCGATCCTCCATCTCGTCGGTACCGGCCGCCTGTCACTCGACGACCGGCTGGGTACGTTGCTGCCCGCGTTTCGGGGCACCGACAAGGCGGACATCACCGTCCGTCAGTTGCTGACCCACCGGGCAGGGCTTTGGGAATGGCAGCCGACCTGGTTGCACCGCGACGCCTCGGGCCAGGTGCTGCCCTATCTGGCGGCGCTGCCGCTTCGTTATCCGAGGGGCTCGCGCTTCGCCTATTCCGACATCGGTTTCATGCTGCTGGGTGCCATCGTGGAGCGGGTCACGGGCACACCGCTGGACCGTTATGTCCGTGAACGAATCTATCGCCCGCTCGGCATGACCGATACCGGCTTCCTGCCGTCACCGTCCTTGCGTCGGCGCGCGGCCGCGACATCGCAGGGCGACGCCTATCAGCGGCGCATGGCGGAGACCGGCAAGCCCTACCCCGCCGCGCCTTTCCCATCGGCCCAGCCCTTCGACGGATATCGGAACCGGATGCTGGTCGGCGAGGCGAATGATGCCAATGTCGCGCTCGGCTGGCGGGGGGTGGCTGGCCATGCCGGGCTGTTCTCGACCGCGACCGATCTAGCCCGCTATGCCCAGCTGCTCCTCAACGGCGGCTGCTACGGCGGCTGGCGGCTCGCGCCCGCCCGGACGATCGCAGCGTTCGAGAACACGCCCTTCGACGCCGATCAGGCACTGGGTTTCCACAAGACGCAGCTCGCCGGGATCGCGCCCCCCTTTTACGGGCATTCGGGATTCACCGGCACCTGGTTCGCCTTCTCGCCCCAGCTGGACGTGACCGTCGTCCTGCTCACCAACCGCGTCCACCGGCCGGACGGCGAACCCTATCCCGCGCTCGACGCCCTGCGGGAGACGGTGCTGCGGCAAGCGGTGACGACGGTGCTCGAAAACCGGAAAAAGGAGAAGACATGGCGCTGAACCTGGGCGTGATCGAAGGTTTTTTCGGCAAGCCATGGAGCTGGGCCGATCGAACGACCGTGCTACGGACGCTGGCAGGGGCAGGCTATCGCTTCTATCATTATGGGCCCAAGGCCGACCCGTTCCTGCGCCGCCGCTGGCGCGAGCCGCATCCGCCCGAACAGTTCGCCGCCCTTGCGGCCTTCGCCGCCGAGTGCAAAAGGCTGGGCGTGCGCTTCGGTGTCGCGCTGACCCCGGTAGGCAGCACCCATCCCTTCAGCCAGGAATCGCGCGACGCCCTGAAGCGGAAGCTGGGGCAGCTCGACGCGCTGGGCATCCAGGACCTCGCCATCCTGTTCGACGACCTACCCGCCGAACTGCCCGATTTGGCGCGCGGCCAGGCCGAACTCGTCGATTTCTGCGCCAGCAACAGCCGCGCGACCCAGGTCTTCTTCTGCCCCAGCTTCTATTCGGACGATCCCATTCTCGAGCGTGCTTGGGGAAAGCGGCCGCCCACCTATCTGCCCGAGCTGGGGCGCTATCTCGATCGCAACGTGCGCGTCTATTGGACCGGCGAGGAAGTCGTGTCCCGGGAGATCGGTGTGGCCCATCTGGAACGGGTACAGCACGAACTCGGCCGCAAAGTGTGCCTTTGGGACAATTACCCCGTCAATGACGGTGTCCGCATGTCGCAATATCTGCACCTGCGCGCCTTCACCGGTCGCCCGGCCGCGATCCGCCATCATGTCGCGGGTCATGCGATCAACCCCGCATCGCAACCGCTCCTCTCCTGCATTCCCGCGCTGACGCTCGCGGCCAGCTATCGGGAGGGAGAGCGCTACGCTTATGGTCAGGCATTTCTGGCGGCAGCGACGCAGGTGCTGGGCGCCGACTTCGCCACCCTATTGCACCGCGACATCCTGCCGCTCCAGGATACCGGGCTCGACAATCTCGGTCCGCGTTTCGCTGAACTGCGCGAACGCTATGGGGCGATCGATCATCCCGCCGCCCGTGAAATCACCGACTGGCTGGACGGACGCTTCCGCACCACGCTGGACGAGGTGCAGACGCAATAACGAAAGGGCAGAACAGAACATGACGCAGTTCTTTCTCGGCGTGGATGCGGGCGGCAGCACCTGTCGCTGCCGTCTGGTCGACGGCGCGGGTCGGATGCTGGCCACCGAACAGGCCGGTCCCGCCAATGCCGGACTGGGGCTGGACGCGCTCTATACGACGCTGCGCCAGGTGACCGAGAATACGGTGCGCGCAGCCGGACTCAATGCGGAGCAGGTCGCGAGCGTCCGGGCGGCGATGGGCATCGCAGGCATCTCGCGCCCCGGCGTTCGGGCGGCGCTGGAGGGCTTCGCCTTTCCCTTCGCCTCGACGGTGTTCGACACCGATGCCGTCATCGCCAATCTGGGGGCCCATGGCGGCGGCGACGGGGCCGTGCTGATCATCGGCACCGGCAGCATCGCGCAAGTGCGGGTAGACGGGCGGAGCTTCCGGATCGGCGGCTATGGCTTTCCCATTTCCGACGAGGGCAGCGGCGCGGCCCTGGGCCTCAGCGCGATGCGCCACGCCTTGCGCGCGCTGGACGGACGGACGCGCGCGACGCCGCTCAGCACCGCGGTCACGGAGCGGTTTGGCCATGACACGGCGCGCGCCATCGCCTGGATGGATCAGGCGACCCCGCGCGACTATGGCAGCTTCGCCCCGCTGGTGATGGACTATGCCGAAGCGGACGATACCATCGCTCGCTCGATCGTCGAGGACGCGGCAGGCCATATCGAGCGGTTCATCGAGACGATCTACGAACGCGGCGCACCTCGATGTGCACTGCTCGGCGGCCTGTCGGCGAAGATGCGACCCTGGTTGCGCGCCCGGACCGTCGCCCGGCTCAGCGAACCGCTGGGCGATGCATTGAGCGGCGCGCTCTATCTTGCGGGCCTGCCCGCCCGCGCAACGGAGACTTTGATATGATCGAGCGTCGCCGGTTCCTCGCCGCCACGGGGCTGGCCGCGCTAGGCCGGGTCACCGTACCGCTGCCCAAGGCGTTGGCGGCCCAGCCGCCCGCCCCGACGCTGCTCGCCTCCAACGTCCTCGCCCTCATGCGGGGCTGATCAACGGGCGCTCAATTCGCCCCGGCGATCGCCACCAGCGCCGCGTCGATCGCCGGGATCGCGCTCATGTCGCCCGGCATGTCGTTGGCATAGGCCGCGAAGGTCAGCATCCGACCGCTCGCCGCGATCATCGTACCAGCCAGCGCATTGGCGGCGTTGAGCGTGCCGGTCTTCGCCATCAGCCGACCCGCCAGCGGCGTGCCGGCGAACCGCCGCGCGAGCGTCCCGTCGGTGGCCGCGACCGGAAAGGTCGCGCGCCAGTCCGCGCCCCAGGGCTGCGTCTCCGCCCAGCGCAGCAGCGCCACCGTCGTGCGGGGGGTGACCCGGTCATAATTGGACATGCCCGCGCCATCGGCAAAGTCGTAGGTCACGCGGGCAATGCCAGCACGTGCCAGAACCGCATCGACGACGGCATGACCATCGGCGACCGAGCCGCTAGCCCCAAGTCGGCGTAGCAGCAGTTCGGCATGGAGGTTCTGGCTCGTCTTGTTGGTCTGATATAGATCCTCGGCCAGCGGTGACGGCGTCAGGGCCGCCAGTACCGGAACGGGTGCGGCCACCGTAACAGGAGCGCGGCCGCGGCGCGCGGGATCATTCGCATCCGTCAACGACCGGTGACGCACGGTGATACGCCCCTTCACCATCACGCCCGCCGCGCGCAAGAGTTGCGCAAACCGCCAGGCCGCCCGGTGAGCCGGATCGTCAACGCCCAGCTTCTGGACCACCGGAGTCGCCCCGGCCGCGAGACTGCCGGTCACGCGCAGCAGATCGCTGCCCGGCATGCGCTCGACCGACAACGCGTTTCCACTACCGGCCTCACCGGTCGTCGCGGCATTTTCTATCCGGTAATAGCCGTCCCCGATGACCTGGAGCGGTTCGCCCGGTGCCGTGGGGGACACGGTCAATATCGTGACATTGTCGTCCAGGGTCAGCGCCGAGATGCCGGTGCCATAGACGCTGTCCATGTTGTTCCAGCTCATCCCCTGCGGCCAGCGCTCGTCTGAGAATGCCGTGTCGTCACCGACCACATCGCCCACGACACGCGTGCGTCGGGCGACCGCCGCCACCAATTCGCCCAGGCAGTCGACACGACAACCGGGGGCGGAGGACAGGCGGGCGTCGCCATGCCCAGCCAGGATCACCGTCGGCGTCCCCCGCCCCTCCAGCCGCACCGTCGCCCCGCCCCGTATATCCGGGCTCGCCACGTCCAGCGTCGCGAAGGCGGCGGCGGTGGTGAACAGCTTGGTGTTGGACGCCGGGATGAAGCGCTCGTCGGGGCGCAGGGCGACGATCTCGCGTCCCTCGGCATCGACCACGACGAGCCCGATCCGCGTGCCCGGCGGCGCCTTGGCCAGCGCTTCGACGGCGGCGGGCGGCAGCGGCGCCTCGACCGGCGCACCCGCCAGCAACAGCGGCAGCAACAGGCTACCCATCATCGGCGTTCGATCTCTTCGCTCAGCAGGGTCAGGAACTCGGCGGCCAGCATCGAAGGTGGCCGATCGAGCAGGTGGATGGCGTGGACGTCGAAGGTGATCGAGGGGCGAAGCGGCCGCATCGCGAGCCCCGGCGCCATCGACGCCGCCGCCGTGAAATTGTCGACGATCGCCAGCCCCACCCCTGCACGGACCAGGGCTGCGGCGATATAGAAGGTCCGCGCCACGACGATCTCGTCGAGGACCAGATCGTGCCGGTCGATTTCTTCGGACAGCAGCTTGCCGATCGGGCCGCTGCCCTTGAGCGAGATCAGCGGACGCCCGACCAGTTGCGACAGTTCCAGCCTTGCCGGGGCGTCGGGCATGTCACGTTCGCGGTAGAGGACGACCATCTCACCCTCGCCCAGCCAGTCATGGGTCAGGGCCACACCGCGCGGCGGCTCGCTGGCGATGGCGATGTCGCTTTCGCGTTCATAGAGTTTGCGCAGCAGGTCGTCGTGATGCACCGTCTGCAAGTCGAAGCGGACATCAGGACGCCGCGCGAGGAACCGCGAGACCGCATCGGGCAGCACCCCCAGCCCCAGGCTGGGCAACGCGGAAATGCGCAACGTCGTGCCCGCGCCCATGCGCAGGTTGCGCCCCGCCTCACGCAGCGCACGCACCCGCTCCTGAATATCGGCCACGTCGGCGAACAGCGCATGGGCGTCCTCGGTCGGCAACAACCGCCCGTTCGAACGCTGGAACAACTCGAACCCCAATAGGGTCTCGGCATGGCGGAGCGTCTTGGACACCGACGGCTGCGACACGTTGAGCGCCCGGGCTGCGGCGGATACCGAGCCGTTGACATAAACGGCGTGGAAAATCTCGATATGGCGAAGGTTCATGGATGCAGCCTAGGCCCTGTCCTGTGCCTGTTCCACCATCGACCCGCGAAAACGCGCCGCGTCCAGCTCCCCCTCGGCGCGCGCGACCAGCGTAGCCACCGCCAGATTGGCCGAGGCGGATGGCACGGTACGCGTCATGTCGAGCAGCCGATCGAACGGCAGGACCAGCCCTACGACGAGGGCGGTCTGCTCCGCCCCCACGCCCACCGCCGACAGCATCGCCGCCAGCATGAAGAGCGAAGCCGAAGGGACGGGTGCCGTACCGAAGGCCGCCAGCGCGCCGGTTACCAGCATGACGACGAGCATGGTCGCGTCCGGGACGATCCCCAACGCCTGCAACGCGAACTGGCCGAGCAGCCCGACATACATGGCCGTGCCGTCCTTGCCGATCGATGCCCCCAGCGGCAGCACCGTCGAGGCGACGCCGCGCGACACACCCAGATTGTCCTGCGCCACCCGCAGCGCGACGGGCAGCGTCGCCGAGGACGAGGCGGTCGAAAAGGCGACGATCAGTGCATCGACGATCCCCCAGAAGAATCGCACCACCGGCAACCGAGCGACGAGCCCGACCAGTGCGGCATGAACGACCAGCATCTGCACCAGCGACGCGATTATGACCGCCAGCGCAAGCCAGCCGACATGGACGAACAACGCCGTGCCGTTCACAGCCACCGCCTGCGCGATCAGCGCAAGCACGCCGAATGGCGTCACCTCCATGACCACGCGGACGATATGCAACAGTACCGCCGACAGCCCCTGGAGCAGCGCGACGACCGGCCGCCCCGCCTCACCCGCCATCACGCTGCCGGTGCCGAGCAGCACGGCGACAAAGATGATCGCCAGCATGTCGCCGCGCCCCAATGCCTCGACGATGTTGATCGGCACGATCGACAGCAGTTGGTCAGCCGGCGTCACCGGCGCCCCGAGCGGATGGGGAACCACGTCCGCCAGCTGCATCGCCGCGCCGGGCCGCAGGATGAGACCCATCGCCATGCCGATCGATACCGCCACCAGCGTGGTCGCCGCGAATAGTCCCACCGTACGCAGCCCGATCGACCCCAGCCGCCGGGGATCGCCCAGCGTCGCGATCCCGCCTGCGATGGTGACCAGCACCACCGGCACCACCAGCATCTTGATGAGGCGGACGAATAGCTCACCGACGAGCCGGATCGCCCCGGCCCCTTCGGGCCAGAACAGACCGAGCGCGACGCCCAGCAGCAACCCGCCCATCACCCGCTGCCACAGCGGGATGCCGAACCACCCCCGGATCAGGCGCAAGCCGGCGCTCCCCAGAAGCCGGGCGCGGGCGCCGTCAGAATGCCGCAGTCATCCCGCGCGCCGCCGGGACGATCGGCCGCCAACCACAGCGGGCCGTCCAAATCGACGAAGTCCGCGTCGCCCGCCACCAGCATCGCGGGCGCGATCCCCAGCGACGAACACACCATGCACCCCACCATCACGCCGAACCCCCGCTCCCTTGCCTCTGCCGCCAGCGCCAATGCTTCGGTCAAGCCGCCGGTCTTGTCGAGCTTGACGTTGACATGGCTATAGCGCCCGGCCAGCCGATCGAGATCGGCGCGGGTGTGCAATGCCTCGTCGGCGCAAATCGGGATCGTTCCTGCCAGCTCGGCCAGTCCTTCATCCTCTGCGGCAGGCACCGGCTGTTCCAGCAGGTCGACGCGCTGGGCGAGCAGCATCGGCAACCGATCGGCGATGTCGGCCACCCGCCAACTTTCATTCGGGTCGACGATCAGCCGGGGCGTGAGCGCGACGGCACGGACCGCCGCGATTTGTTCGGCCGCGCCCTCGCGATCCACCTTGATCTTGAGCAGCGGGACCCGCGCCACCGTTCGGGCGACCTCCGCCATGGCCTGCGGCGTGTCGATACCGATGGTGATCGCCGAGGCGAGCGCTGCCACCGGCGGGAGACCCGCGAGCGCCGCGACGCTGGTTCCGGCCAGTCGCGCCTCCAGGTCCCAGAGCGCGCAATCCACCGCGTTGCGGGCGGCCCCCGCTGGCATCGCCCGGGCGATGTCCGCTCGCGTCGCGCCGCCCTCGATCAGGTCGCGGACCGCTTCGATGGCCGCGATCGCCGCCTCGATCGTCTCGCCATAACGGGGATAGGGCACGCCCTCACCCCATCCTTGCGCGTCGCCCTCGCGGATCGTCACCGTCACCACATCGGCGGCCGTCTTCACCCCGCGCGCGATGCGGAACGGCGCCCTTAGCGGGAAAGGGTCGTGACGAACGGCGAGGATGCGGCGCATGACGTTTCCAGCAGGAGGTCGACGATCGCCTCGGCACCGAAGCGATAGGGATCGGTGCAGGGCAGGCCCAGCGCATCCTCGGTCTCGGAACACAGACGCTGAGCGGCCGCTTCGTCGAGCTTGACGGTGTTCAGCGCCACGCCGACCGCACGAACGTCCGGGCTGGTCAGCCGGGCAACGCGCAGATTGGCATCCAGGCACTCGGCCAGCCCCGGCATCGGGAAATGCGGCAGGCCGCGCATATGCGGGCGCAGTGGATCGTGGCACATCACCAGCGCGGTCGGCTGTGCGCCATGGAGAAGGCCGGTCGAAACCCCTGCAAAGGCGGGGTGGAAGAGCGATCCCTGCCCCTCGATCAGATCCCAGCCCTGGTCCGTACGGGCCGGGGCCAGCGTCTCGATCGCGCCCGCGATGAAATCGGCGACCACCGCGTCGAGCGGCACGCCGTTCCCTGCGATCAGGATGCCCGTCTGGCCGGTCGCGCGGAAATCAGCCACGACACCCCGTGCACGCAGCGCATCGCGCAGGCAGAGCGTGGCGTACATCTTGCCGACTGAACAATCCGTGCCAACGGTCAGCAGCCGGTTGCCCGTACGCCTCCGTCCATTGCCGACCGGCAGCGTCTCGGGCGCGTCGCGCACGTCGAACAGGGTAACGCCCGCCTCCGCTGCCGCCGCGACCAGCACGGGCACGTCGCGCAGCCGCTGATGAAGCCCGCAGGCGATGTTGAGCCCGGCGCGGATCGCTGACAGTGCGTCGCCTATCATCCAATCGGGGAAACGCCCCCCCGGATTGGCGATGCCCAGCACCAGCGTCCTGGCCCCGGCGGCGCGTGCCGCAGCGGCATCCATCCGGGGCAGGCCAAGCGTGAACGGGCAATCGTCGTGCCGCCATTCGCCCACACAGTCTTCGCTGCGGAAGGCGGCCAGACCGCGCGATGTCTTGAGGCCGATCTCGTCATCGGAATGGCCGAGATAGAGGAGGTAGGGGGCGGGAATGGTCATGATGCGAACATGATAGGAGCAACGTCCTAGGTGCCGCCAATCGCGCTCGCATTGCCGCCTATAACGTGCGGCTATTGGCCGCAGCCGCTGGGCCGGGCCCGCAGCAGGGCCCGGCCCGCCGCCACGCCGGTCGCCGCCCCGTCGGACACCGCCCGTCTCCCGTTGACGAACAGCGCGGTAACGCCGACGCCAGGCACGCGCGGATGCATATAATCGGCGCGGGGGGCATAGGTTCTGGGATCGAGCACCACGACATCGGCAAAATAACCTCGCCGCAGATAACCGCGCTGCGCGATGCGATACATGTCGGCCGTCGCGCCGGTCGACCGGCGGATCAACTGTGGCAGGGTGATCACCTTCCGCGCGACGACATAGGTGCGATAGAGCTGGGGAAAGGTCGCATATTGGCGGGGATGGCCGTCCGATCCGTCCGATGACGTCACCACCCAGGGCTGCTTCATGATCAGGTCGACGTCACGATCGGCCATGTTGAAGCTCGCCACGCTGCTGCCCGCCGGGCCGGTGCCCGTGGCATTGGGCGTGCGCAGGATGCGGATCGCCGCATCGATCGGCGAGAGCCCCCATTGCGTCGCCATCGCGGCCAGCGTCTTGCCGCTCCAGGGCTGGCCCTGCGCGGTCAGCAACAGCGAATCCGCCCCACCCCGCCGACGCAGATTCTCCGCCATCTCGGTCTTCAACCGCGCGAGCGTCGCCGGATCGTCGAACCGGGCGAGCAGCTTGGGATAGCCGCCGTCCATCGCCCAGCCCGGCACCAGCGCGGCATCGACGCTCGACCCCGAGGCCAGCCAGGGATATTGGTCCGCAGTGACGGCCTGCCCCTTGCTGCGCGCCGCCTCGATCGTGGCGATCAGCGCGGGCGCCTGGCCCTGCACATCGACACCCAGGGCCTTCAGATGAGCGAAATGGACCGGCGTGCCGGCGATGCGCCCGATCTCGATCGCCTCTCGGGTCGAGGCAAGAAGGCCGATCGAATAATGCGCCTCGTCGCGCTGGTGCGTGTCGTACATACCGCCGCGCTTGCCCGCTTCACGGGCGACCGCCGCTACTTCGGCCGTCTTGGCAAAGCTTTGCGGCGGATAGAACAGTCCGGTGGACAGGCCATAGGCGCCCTCGCACATCGCACGGGCTGCAAGGCGCTTCTCTTCCGCCAGTTCGGCGGCCGTGGGCGCGCGGGCATCCTGTCCCAGCACGCGCTCGCGGATCGCCCCGAAGCCGACGAAAGGCACGACATTGGTGCCGATCCCGCTGGCCTCCAGCGCGCGCGCATCCTTGGCCACCTCGAACGTACCATAGCCGTCGACGCCGATCACCACGGTCGAGACGCCTTGCGCCAGCCAGGGAAGATTGAGCCGCGCCTTGGCATCGGCCGAACGGATATAGCTGTCCGGATGGGTATGGGCATCGATCAGGCCGGGCGCGACGATCAGCCCCCGCGCATCGATCTCGTCAACCGCCGCCGTGCCGCGGGCGCGGCCGACATAGACGATGCGATCGCCCGCCAACTCGACATCGCCGACAAAGGGCGGCGTCTCGGCCCCCGTATAGATGGTGCCGCCCCGGATCACGACATCGACGCGCGGCGTACTCGACGCCGTGGCGGCGCACCAAACCAGGGCGGTCAGGACAAGACGCTTCATCTCGGGCTCCTCTCGGGTTGCAGGTGGGTGAGGGTCGTAGCGACCGCGTCGACCGCGGCGCGGCTGAACGGCATGGGTAGCATCTGGCCTGCACTCCACGGGCCACCCTGGTCCTGCCGGTGCGGGGAGCGCGGATCGTTCGACTGGCCCGGCAGGTTGAGCATCAGCGAACGATCCCAGTCACCGACATCGATGACCTCGAGATAGCTCGCGCCGCCGCCGACCCGCCAGTCCGGTCCGTTTCCCAGCCAGCGGGCCATCACCGTAAAGCCATCGCCGCCGGAGCCGCCCACCTCGATCGCGGGGAAAGCCGCCGCGATCGCCGGAAGCCGCGCAAGCGGATGCGTGATCCGGACCCGATGAAGCATATCCCACCGCCAAGCCTTGGGATCGGGCCCCAGCAGCTTGCCCGCTTCCGTCCAGCCGACGGCGAGCGACTCGTCGATCAGGTCGGGCCGGCCAGCGGCCACACGCAGTAGTTCGGGCGGCTCGATCGCGGAAATCAGGCTGCGCGCGTTTTCCGGGACCAGCGCGCCCAGCATCCGTACATTCAGCGCGCGCAGCACGATCTCGTACAGTGCCGCCGCCCCGCTCGCACCGTCAATCCGCGCATCCCAGCGCGCCAGCATCGCGACCGCCGCCGCCGCTCCGGGCGAAGGCTGGCGCGGTAACATCGCCTGGAAGCGCCGGGCGAGCGACGACGATATGTCGTGCTGCAGCGCCACGCTGTCGGCCAGACTGTGCCGGGTCTGGTTCGACAGCATGTCGGCAATGCGATCATAGCGTGCCGGATCGCGGAACGAGAAGGCCGGGCTCTTTTCGATCGGCCAGCCTGGCGGCAGGTTGTTCTGGTTCGCGGAGGCGAACCAGCCCGCAGCGGGATCGAACACACCGGGCAAGGCACGGAAATCGCGCATGCCCACCCAGTCGTAACGGCCATCGCCCGGCACCGGCAGCAGGCCATTGCCGCGCTTGCGCTCCGGCCAAAAGCCGATGGCCTGCCACGCATGATGCCCGTGCACATCGGCATAATGGAAATTGGTCGGCGACGGGTGAAGCTTGAACGCCTCGCGCAACCCCGCCCAGTCCTGCGCCAGGTTGATGGCCACCATTGAAAACGCACCCGATCCGCCCGGCTGCATTCCCACCGAGGCGATCGCAGTCGCGCGCGAACGGGCCGGATCGTGCGACACCACCGGCCCCTGCACCGCGTAACGGAGCACCGCCCGGTGCGGCGGCGCGTCCTTCACGGGAATGTCGACCACCTCCCGGTCGAACCGCTTCCAGCCGCCGTCATGGCGGTAACGCTCCGGATCGTCCGGATGGAGCTCCAGCACGAACAGGTCTTCCTGGTCGATATGGAAATTCGTGCGACCGAAGGCGAAGCGGTCGGTATGGCCCTGCATGATGCCCGCCAGCCCCGGCGCCCCGCCGCCGATCACGTCCAGGCCGGGCGCGGTGAGATGGGCGACGTGGCGCGGCCCGAACCCGCCAATGCCCAGATGCGGGTCATTGGCCAGGATCGGACGCCCCGTCGCGGTGCGGCTTCCCGCCACCGTCCAGGCGTTCGACCCGGCATTGGTGGCGCTCAACATCTCGTCCCGCTCGCGGGTCGGCGTCTCTCGTCCGAACGGCAGCGGCCCAAGCTGCAACACCCCCATGTCCGCCTCGCTGACCTGTGCCGGGTCCAGTCCCTC
Source organism: Sphingomonas sp. SORGH_AS_0870 (assembly GCF_031453175.1). NCBI lineage: Bacteria > Pseudomonadati > Pseudomonadota > Alphaproteobacteria > Sphingomonadales > Sphingomonadaceae > Sphingomonas > Sphingomonas sp. SORGH_AS_0870. Next base: position 2,157,040 of record NZ_JAVIYW010000002.1, on the reverse strand, counting down.
CGGCACGGTCATCGCGATCGCGGGGCGCAGCGGAGCCACCAGCCGGTCGAGGTCGAGCCGCCCCATTGCCGCCAGCATGGCGCGGCGAATCTCGTCGTCGACATTGCCGACCGAGCTGCCCCGCGCCACCACCAGATCGCGCAATTCCCAACGCATCGGCATCACGCCCAGAATGCGATATTCCAGCGGCAGCAATGTCGGATCGCGCACCACTTCGGCGATCCGGGCATTGATCCCCGCGACATAGCCCCGCACGCAGTCCAGGACCGGCGACGGGATGCGGGCCAGCTCCGCATCGAGATCGCCGCGATAATGGAACAGCTGGGCCTTGGCGTCATATGTCGCGAACGCCGCGCCGAACGCCTCGGCCATCCGCCCCATTTCCCGGCGATGGGCGAAGTCGATCTGGAACAACCGGTCGCGCGTAACGACATAGCCCTGACCGAAAAAGGCATCCGCCTTGGTCTGCGCGCGGATATGCGGGATGCCCCAGCCATCGTCCACGATCTCGATCGGTCGCGACAGGCCGGGCACCGTCGCATAGGCGGTCGAGCCGACCGGCCGGGCGATCCCTCGCCAGGGCGCAAGCGCACCCAACGCGGTGGCGCCGAGCAGGAATGTACGGCGAGAGACCATGGCTTCCCCCTTCTCGAACCATGCGGTGTGTCGGATCATCCCGTGGCGCACCCCCGCAAACCCGGTGATGCCCCCTGTCGACAGGACGGCCGGTGCCAAACCATAGGGCGGCCCGACGCGCGTGCAATGCCGCCATAATCCAAGGCTATGGCCCACCCAACGATCGGTAGTCGGACGACCCTTGACCTGGGTCGCGTCTCGCCTGCACCATTCCGGAAGCACGGATCAGCGAAAAGATCATGACCGGCCGCAGGGAGATCACGCTCCAAAGATCGTGAATAGGGGGATTGCATATGACCGACGGATCTCGGCGCCGTCTGATGAGCGCCGGCACGGGCCTGACAGCCTTGTCGATGGCGCTTGCCTTCCCCGCCTTTGCCCAGACGACGCCGTCACCCGGCGCGAGCCCGTCCCCGCCGGACATCAACGGGACGCAAATCGACCCGGACGACATCACCGTGACCGGCACGCGGATCATCCGCAACGGGTTCAAGTCGCCGACGCCGCTGACCGTGGCGACGCAAGAGGATATCCTCAACACCTCACCGACGAACAACATTGCCGATTTCGTCAACCAGCTGCCCGCGCTGGCAGGTTCCACCCGCCCCTCCAATTCGCGGCTGGCAATCAGTTCGGGCCTGGCGGGCATCAACGCGCTCAACCTGCGCGGACTGGGCGAGATCCGCACGCTGGTGCTGCTCGACGGGCGGCGGACGGTGTCGTCCAGCGTTACCGGTCTGGTCGACGTCAACACCTTCCCCCAGGCCTTGGTAAAGAGTGTCGAGATCGTCACGGGTGGCGCATCGGCGGCCTATGGATCGGACGCGGTCGCCGGGGTCGTCAACTTCGTGCTCGACAAGAAATATCAGGGCATCAAGATCCTGGCCGACAGCGGGATCACCGAACGGGGCGATGGTGCTAATTACTCATTCAGCGCCGCCGTCGGGACGGCCTTTGGCCGCGATGATCGCGGTCATCTGCTGCTGAGCGGCGAATGGGCGCATCGCGACGGCATCTTCCGGGTCGACCGCGCGTGGAACGCGCGCGGCGTGGTCCGGATCACCAATCCCAATTACACCAACACCAATGGCCAGCCGCAATATCTGATCCGCCAGCCGGTCGGCGTCTCCAACACGACCCCCGGTGGCATCATCCTGAATTCCAGCGGCGGCGTGGCGAACCGGCTACGCGGCCTCTATTTCGGGCAAGACGGCGCAGCGAGCCAGTATCAGTATGGCGCGCTCAGCTTCCCGGCGCTGGGCGGCGCCACCGCCCCTTCGCTGACCCAGGGCGGGGACTGGCGCGTCAACGATCAGGGCCGCAATATCGGCCTGGATGCGGACGACGATCGCCGGGGCGCATTCGGCCGGTTGAGCTACGAAGTCGCCAATGGCGTGACGCTGTTCGCCGAGGCATCGTACAATTGGCAAAAGACGCTGTTCAACGCCGGGCCGCAATCGACGACCGGCATCACCCTCACGGCGGCCAATCCCTATCTGCAGGCCGCCCTGGCCAATGCGGTGTCCGCCGGGCTCATCACCCCGGCGGAGCGGTCCGCCGTCACCTCGGTGACGGTCGGCAGCACCGCCGTCGACCTTCCCTACCGAAAGAACAACAGCAGCCGTGACGTTCAGCGTTACGCGATCGGCGGCGAAGGGGAATTTCGGGCATTCGGCCACACGGCCTTCTGGAACATCTACGGCCAATATGGCGAAACGAACGCGCATGAGCAGTTGCGCGATATCATGAACACCGCCAACATGGCCGCAGCGACCGACGCGGTCGCCGCACCGGCGGGCAATGCGCTGGGTGTGGCAGCGGGCACGGTCGTATGCCGATCCTCGCTGACCGCGCCGACCAATGGCTGCGTGCCGCTCAACCGGCTGGGCATCGGCGTCGCGAATCCGGCCGCGATCGACTATGTCCTGGGCGATCCCTATCGCGACCAGAAACTGAAACAGACGGTTGCCGGTGCCAATCTGTCGATGACCCCGTTCGCGACCTGGGCGGGCGACGTCAGCGTCGCGGTAGGCGGCGAATATCGCCGGGAGTCGGTATCCGGCTTCGTGCCCAGCCAATATCAGACCGGCTGGTCCGTGGGCAATTTCCTGCCCACCTTCGGCAGCTATCACGTCAAGGAAGCCTATCTCGAAACGGTGGTCCCGCTGGGCCTCGGCCTGGAGTTCAACGGCGCGGTTCGCGGGACCGACTATTCCACCTCGGGCTATGTCACCACCTGGAAGCTCGGCGCGACGTGGCAGCCCATTCCGGACATCCGCTTCCGCGCCACCCGGTCACGCGACATCCGTGCCCCCAATCTCAGCGAGCTGTACGCATCGGGTACGTCGCGGACCAATACCCTGACCGATCCCGCGACCGGGCGGACCACCGTCACCTTCCGCGAAATCACGACGGGTAACCCCAATCTGCGCCCCGAAAAGGCCGATTCGATCTCGATCGGCGTCGTGCTCCAGCCCCGCTTCCTTCCCGGCTTCTCGGCCTCGGTCGACGGCTTCGACATCAAGCTGAGAGACGCGATCGGGCAATTCTTCGCACAGGACATCATCAATCGCTGCTATGAGGGGCGCAAGGACTTCTGTGCCGCCTATGTCCCCGATCCCTCGGGCGACCGGGAGCTGTTCTTCCGGGCCAGCCCGTTCAACTTCGCGCGGCAATGGGTGCGCGGCATCGACTTCGACGCCAACTACCGCGTGCCGCTGAGTGACCTCGTCCGTCAAGCCCCCGGCGCGGTGACGCTGCATGGGCTGGCGACGCGGTATATCCACAACATTACCGACAGCGGCGTGCCGAACGTGGTGCCGGTCGACATCGTCGGCCAGCTGAACGGCACCAGCCCGCCCAAATGGATCTATCGCTTCAACCTGGCCTATGACGATGACGGCTTCTCGGTCACCGGCACGGCGCGCGGGGTGAGCAGCGGGACCTATGGCAACAACTACATAGTCTGCAATGGCAACTGCCCGACCGGGCGCCCCGCCGCAACCGTTTCGCAATTCCCGACGATCGACGACAATTCCATCTCGGGCGCGATGTATCTCGACCTGAACCTGACCGCCAAGATCAAGACGCATAGCGGCGGTCGCGCCGAGCTGTTCCTGAACATCACGAACCTGCTGGATCGCGATCCCATCCTCCTGCCGGAAACAGGGCTCGCGGCGAACAGCACCTATTCAGACCTGCTCGGCCGCGCTTTCCGGTTCGGCATCCGGTTCCAGACCCGCTGAGCCGGCGCAGCGGGGCGTTCACGGCGGCGGGACCGCCGTGATCCGTCCCCGCCGCCCCCCTCCCGTCCGGCGCCGCCATCAGGCCGGCAGAGTGGGCGGCGCGACGACGGCACGAAGCGACCCTGCCCAATCCAGGAAAGGAGGAAAGCCGTGCCGCTGCGGGCATCCGTAACCATCGCCGACGACGAATGGGGCGTGCCGCATATTCGCGCCTCCTCGATCCCCGATGCTTATTTCGGTCAGGGCTATGTCGTCGCCCGCGACCGGCTGTTCCAGATCGATCTCCAGCTGCGGCGCGATCTGGGACGGCTGGCGGAGGCATTCGGCGCGCGGTTCGTGCCCCATGACCATGCCGCGCGCCTGCTCCTCTATCGCGGCGACGTCGAGAGCGAACTGGCGGAGCTTCCCGTGGACGTTGTCGTTTGCGCCCGCGCCTATGTCGACGGGATCAACGCCCGCATCGCCGAGCTGGAGGGCGATCCCTCTTTGTTGCCGCCGGAATATGACGTACTGAAGCTGCAACCGCTGCGGTGGGACATTTCAGATCTGGTCCGCGTCCGCCGTGGCGACATGGGCAGCGTTACCGACGAAATCCGGCGGGCCCGGCTCGCAACGCTTGGCCTGCTAGACCTCGACACGCTGGTCGCACCGCTGACCGGGGACCGCACGCCCCAGCTACCCGAGGGGCTCGATCTGGCAGCCGTCTCTCAGGCCGATCTGGGTATCTTGGGCGAAACCGAAGGGCCGCTGCCCTGGAGCGGCACCTCGCCTGCCGGTTACGATCCGGTCGAGGACCGCCTCGACCGCGATGCGCATGGCAGCAATGCTTGGACAATCTCCTCTACGCGGTCGGCCACCGGTCGTCCGATCTTGGCCAATGATCCGCATCTCGGTATCGGAGGCTTTTCCCCACGTCATCTTGCCCATCTCACCGCCCCGGGTTTCGACGTGATCGGCGCGGGGAGTCCTGGCATGCCCGGCATCATGCAGGGCCATACCGACCATTATGCGTTCGGACGGACCAATTCGCATATCGATCAGGAAGATCTGTATGTCCTGGAGCTGAGCCCGGACGATCCCGAATGCTATCGCCATCAGGACCAATGGAAGCGGTTCGCAAAGACGACCGAAACGATTCGCGTGAAGGACGCCAATGACGTGGCGTTGACGCTCCGCCATGCCGAACACGGGCCGGTGCTGCTCCACGATCCATCCCGCCTGCGTGCCACGGCCATGGCGTCGGCCTCGCTGCTTCCCGGTGCCAACATGACCTTTGCCATCATCGCACTCAACCTGGCAGGGAGTTGGGACGAAATCGCCGAGGCCGCCCGGCTGCACGTGGCGCCGACCAACTTCCATTATGCCGATGTCGACGGCAACACGGGCTGGCGATTGCTGGGCCATGTTCCGATCCGTAACCAGGCTGACGGCCTGTTGCCGGTGCCGGGCGACGGACGCCATGACTGGCGGGGTATTCTTCCCGCCGAGCAGATGCCGACGCTTCTCAATCCGGCGCAGGGCTGGTTCGCCTCGGCCAACCAGTTCAATCTTCCACCGGAATGGTCGTCGACCAAGGGAATGACGAGCTTCACTTGGAACGCGCCTTATCGCTATGACCGGGTCGCGCAGGTGCTCGGTGAAGCCGACCGGCATTCCGTCGCCGACAGCGTGGCGTTACAGCATGACGATCTCTCGCTGCCCGCGCAGGCCCTTCTGCCGTTGCTGCCGAAGGCGCTCGACGGCATGGCGGGGCGGGCGGCAGCCATGCTCTGCGACTGGGATGCCCGGCTGGGTGCGGACAGCGCCGCCGCCGCTTTGTTCGAAATGCTGTGGATCGAACTCGGCAAAGCCTGCCTCGCCGCGATCGTGCCCGACAGGGCGCGCGAGTTGGTGACATCGATCGATCCGCGACCGATGCTCGCGCTGCTGACTCACCCCGATACGCGCCTCGGCCCCGACCCTGAAGCGGCGCGCGACGCGCTGCTGGCGAAGGCGCTCGGTCGGGCCTGGGAGACGGCATCGGAGGCGCTGGGCGCCGATCCGGCCGCCTGGCGTTGGGGTGACATTCACCGCGTCGTCCTTCGCCATCCCCTGTCCGGCTTGCCCGCGATCGACGCCGCGCTACCCGTCATCGAGGGCGGCCGGTCCGGGGGCGACACCTTCACCGTGATGGCGCGCGGCTATGTCGCCACCCGCGACTATCATGTCAGTCACGGCGCGAGCGTCCTGATGGTCTGCGATGTCGGCGATTGGGATCGGAGCTGTATCCTGACCCTGCCCGGCCAGTCGATCGATCCGCGCTCCCCGCATTACCGCGACGGCTATGCGACGTGGCTGGCCGGACGGCCCCGCCCCTTTCCATTTGGGAGGAAGGCGGTCGACGCACATATTCGCCATGTGACGGAGCTTCACCCATGACGATCGACCGGCGGCGCTTCGTACAGGGAATGACCGTGGGAGCAATATTCGTCCCGGCTGTCGTTGCCCAGGCACGACCGCCACGCTTCGCCGAAGCCTTTGATGAAATCCAATCCTGGGTCGGCAAGGCCTTTCCAGGCGCGGTCGTCGCGATCGGTCTCCATGGTCGGCTGGTGGCGCTGCGCAACTTCGGGCGGATGTCGTCCGCGCCCGATGCGCCGCCCATGCCCCGCAATGCGATCTTCGATCTCGCCTCGCTGACCAAGGTCGTCGGCACGACGACCGCGGCCGAGTGGCTCTATGACCGGGGGCTGCTGGACCTCGACCGGCCGGTGATCGACTATCTGCCGACCTTCGCCGGCACGCCCGGGCATGAACGGATTTCCGTGCGTCACCTGCTGGGTCACAGCTCGGGCTTGTTCACCACCGATCTTCTCTGGCAGCATAGCCGCAACCGGCAGGAGCTGCTCGCCCTGATCGATCATATGCCGGTCGCGTGGACACCCGGTTCGCACTATCAGTATCGCGACGAGAACATGATCCTGATGGGAGAGATCGTCGCGCGCCTATCGGGCAAGCCGCTCGACCGCTTCCTGCACGACGCTGTGTTCGGACCGCTGGGCATGAAGGATACCGGCTTCAACCCGTCCTCTCACAACCTGGCCAAGATCGTGCCCACCGAGCAGGACAAGATATTCCGGCACCGATTGATCCGGGGCGAGGTGCATGACGAAAATGCCTATGTGCTGGACGGGGTCTCCGGGCATGCTGGGCTGTTCTCCACCGCGCGGGACCTCGCAAAGCTGGCGGAACTCTATCTTCGCGACGGCAAGGACCTGTTGAAGCCGTCCACCATCGCCGCCTTCACCACTCGCCAGGCCGAACCGCCGGGGACTTCGCGCGCGCTGGGATGGGACATGCCCGATGCCTCCGGTAGCTTTGCCGGGCCGCGCGCCTCACCCGACGCGCTGATCCATACCGGCTTTACCGGCACGTCCATCTATATCGACCGCAAGCGCGATGCCTTCATCATTCTGTTGACCAATCGCGTGAACCCCACCCGCGACAACAAGCGCATCGGCGAAGCGCGGATCGCGATCCACACCGCTATCCTGGCGGCGATCGATGGACTGGCCCCACAGCGCCACGTCGGTTGATCCCGGACGATCGCTCATCGCATGATGTGCGACATGTGCGATCGCATTTGCTGAGATCATCGGAAGCGGGCGACGTCGCGAACCTCCCCGGCCAATATGCCTTTCACAAGGAGGCACTTAAGGCATGAGGTTCCCTCAGTGTTTCATCCAGGCTGAGGGGGAACATCCGGCGTTTACTCGGCGAAAATTTTGGCCGCCTTCCCGATAAAGCCGGTGAGCACGTTCGTGGTTCGCGCCCCATCCTTCCCTGCTCAGCAGTATGCGCGGCTGCCGCCGTGGGACGCCCGAACCTGCGAGACGGTCCCGCGCCCGTCCGGCCATCAGAGCTTTGTTGTCAGAACGTTCTGCGAGATATGTCGGTCGAAACTCAGGTCCGCGACGGCTGTTTCAGCGTCCGGTTCTCCTCCTCGCGTTACTTCACGCCTCACAAGCCACCAGCCCCGAGCCCGCCGTACCTCTTCTTCCAGCGGTAGAATGTCTGCCCCGAAATCCCCATCGGGCGGATGACCTTGATCACCGGCGTGCTGGTCTCCGCCCGGTTCAGCGCAAAAGTTATCTGCTCTTCCGAGTACCACGACTTCTTCAGGTCCCAGATTTTTGCCCGCAGAGTTCAAAGGTCCGGCAAACTCTCGCTCAGATCGAGCTAAAAAACAGGAAATACGTCAAAGGGTTGACCCCAAGCCACCGGCTCAGCGTCGCGGACTGATCTTGACCTGCCGCACCGCTTCTCGGGTGGGATGAATTAATGTGTCATTCCCGTGACAAACCCGTCCCATCCGGCATTCTTTCATCTCGAGGAAGGTATCAGACCGCGATTTCATGAGATCACATATAGCGATCAAGGAAAATCGTCTTTGGCCAATCACTTGGCAATTACGATACATGCAACTGCACGCGTTTACAGAAAGGATAACCGAATAAGCAGAATTTAACTAACATATGACATTGACGCGCATATGGTTTCCGCACCGCCACTTCGCAGCGCGAACATCGCTTCGACCCGCTCTGGATTGGGCAACTTCTGCGCGCCCGTTCGCCTGCTGCCTTGATCGAAACCCATGTGGACCGCTCTCCATCTTGCGCTGCTGGCGGGTGCTGCCGCGCCGTCCGGGGCGACGGAATCCGCGCGCACAGTGATCCGGCGCGACGTGATCGATCTGCGGGACTTGCCCGCGCGCTCCCGATTGTCGGCTCTGACCGTCGACCTGCATGGTCGAGCGGGCAGCGGCGACCGGCAGCCCTGGGTGTCCATGGCAGTCAACGGCGTTGTGATCGCGCGGACATGGCTGGGGCGTCAGGACAGCGTCACGCTGCGCGCCGATGTGGACGAACGCCTGCTGTCGATGCGCAGCCTGGTCGAAGTGGCCGCCTATGTGCCGCAATGCGAGACGCCCTATTGCCGCGCTCTGGCCGCTTCGGTGCGCGTTGCCGGCCCCGTGCGCCAGGACTATGATGCCGCCCGCGCCGACGCCACCTTCGCGCATCTTGCCAGCCGCTATCGGGCCGGCCTGACCCTTTTGCAGGGACCGGACGTCGATCCGGCATTCGGCGGCCTGGTCCGCAATGCCCTGGCGCCCAGGGCCCGTCCATTCGCCGAAGGCGGGGGGATGGTCTATGTCTCGCGACAGCAGCCGCCCGATTTCATCGCCCCGATACGCTTCGATCTCGGCCCGGTGAGCCTCATCCGTCAGGATGGCGTCACGGTCATCCCGCCGGACATGCTGGACAGGCTGACCGTGGTGCAGGTGCTCCGGACAGGCGACCACCCGGTCATCTGGGTGCGCCCAGGCCGGGACGTGCCGCACAAGCTGGATCTGGACAGCGGCGACATCGGTATTTTCGGACCATCGGGAAGGTTGATGGCCTTTTCCTATGCCAGCGACGCGCGGACCCTTCATCCCGCTTACGGCCCCGGCGTCGATGCCGACGGATCGCAGCGGACGAAACGGATTTGGCGCTGGCTCCTCCTGATCGGCTGGGCAGCGGCCAGCGTCGGCCTGGGCCTGGTCTATCGCCGCCTGCCCCGGCGCGTGACGGTGACGGAGGCCCCGGCATGGGCTGCCTGACGATCGGCGATTCCTGGACCGCCGACTTCCTGGTCGAGAACGGCTTCCTCTCGCTCGAGCAATTCGACGAAGCGCTCGACCTGATGGAGCAATGGGACCGGTCGCTGTCCGACGTGGTCATGTCGCGTCGCTGGATGACGCCGCAGGACTTTCATCGCGCGGCGGCGCGACGCTTCGGCATGACCTTCGTCAACCTTCAGACCGATCCCCCCGACGAGACGCTGCTGATCGAGGCGGAAGTCGAGGATTACATGCGCGAACTGACGATGCCGTGGCGGGTGCAAGATGGGCGCATGGTCGTCGTGACCGCCCATCTGGGACCGGAATCGGTCCTGTACGCGCGGCGCCGCTGGGGTTCCAATATCGACATGGTCGTCACGGCCAAGTTCGATGTCCTGTGGTCCCTGCAAAAGGTCTTCAGCGCCCGCCATTCGCACCGGGCGGTCCACGAACTGGCGGATGCCGATCCGGAAATGTCGGCCCGTACCGTGTTCACCCGGGCGCAGTTGCTGGTCGTCTGGGCCGGGTTGACCCTGTTGTGCCTGGGCCTGGGTTTTGCGCCCACCCCGACCCTGATCGTCGTCAACACGATCACCAGCGTCTTCTATCTGGGCAATTTCGTGTTTCGCGGCGTCCTCGTCTGGGCGGGCGGGCGGCGCAGCCACGATCGCCATCGCGCCTTGGCGATGGAAGCGCGACTGCTGCGCGACGAGGATCTGCCGGTATACACCGTGCTCGTCCCCATGTTCCGCGAGCCGGAGGTGCTGCCGATCCTGGCCGGCGCGCTGCGCAAGCTCGACTATCCGCTCGGCAAGCTGGATATCAAGATCGTCCTGGAAGAAGGCGACGACGAGACGATCGACGCGGCCAAGCGACTGGGCCTGGAGGGCATTTTCGAGATCGTGCGGGTGCCGCCGTCACAGCCGCAGACCAAGCCCAAGGCGTGCAACTATGCCCTGCGCTTCGCGCGCGGCGAATATCTGGTCATCTTCGATGCCGAGGACAAGCCGGAACCCGACCAGTTGCGCAAGGTCGTCGCCGCGTTTCGCCGGTCATCCCCCGACGTCGCCTGCATCCAGTGCCGCCTGAACTATTTCAACGCTTCGGAGAACTGGCTGACGCGGATGTTCACGCTCGACTATTCCCTGTGGTTCGACCTCATGCTGCCCGGGCTCGAGCGGCTGGGGATCCCGATCCCGCTGGGGGGCACGTCGAACCATTTCAAGATCGAGGTCTTGCGCGAGCTTCATGCATGGGATCCCTTCAACGTCACCGAAGACGCCGATCTGGGAATCCGCATGACCCAGAAAGGGTATCGGGTCGGCCTGGTCGATTCGACGACCTATGAAGAAGCCAATGTCTCGCACGCCAATTGGGTGCGGCAGCGCTCGCGCTGGATGAAGGGCTATATGCAGACGTGCCTGGTTCACACCCGGCGCCCGCTGCACCTGATGAAGACAGTCGGTCCGCTGGGGACGCTCGGCTTTGTCAGCTTCCTGGGCGGGACGGTCCTTTCCGGCCTGCTCAATCCCATTTTCTGGGCGGTCTTCCTCTTCTGGGCCGTGACCCAGACGGGGGGCTTCGACATCGTCTTCCCGCCGATGCTGCTCTACACCAGCATGCTGAACCTGCTGATCGGGAACGGCATGTTCATCTACCTGATGATGCTCGCGCCGTTCCGGCGACGCTGGGTCCAGCTGGCGCCCTATGCGCTGACCGTCATGTGGTATTGGGTGCTGCTGTCCATCGCCGCCTGGAAAGGGGCGTGGCAGCTCGTCACCCGGCCCTTCTACTGGGAGAAGACCCAGCACGGTCTGTCGAAATTCACTGCGGCCGAAGTCTCCAGCGCGTTGGAGGAACAGGCGGCATGAGTGGCGTTTCGTTGGCCGGAACCCCGGCGGGGGGCGGACGCTGGCGATGGCCAGTGCCAGCCGGCATCGGGATCGCGCCGTCGGCGCTTCTCGCCATTCTGGTCGCCCTGGCGAGCTACCGCCTGGCCGCGCGGATCAGCGAACTGGGATTGTGGCACGACGGCACTGCGGAACTGGCGGGACGGGCGGTCCTGTCGGCCGCGGGCCAGTCCGATCCCACCGCGCTCCTCACCAGCTATCCGCCCCTGCCCTATTTCCTGCTGATATTGGGCGAGATGCTGGGGCGACCGCTCGGACTCGATCCGGTCGCGCTGGTCGACGCGGTGCTGCTGGGCGGCCTGGCGGCACGATATGGGGGATCGCTGGCGGAAAGGGGGGCGTCGACCGGCACCATCATGCTCCTCGTCCTGCTGCTGGCGGTGCACCCCCTGTCGATCTCGGCCGTCACGCAAGGGCCGCAGGCATTGCTGCTCCTATGGGGCGGCTGGGTGCTGGGGCGCAGCATGATGGATACCCGCACGATCACCGGCATCAACGAGACGATCGCGCTGTCGCTGGCGCTGCCGATGCTCGCCATGACCAGCGCGCAGGGTGCGGCGATCACGATCGGGGCCATCCCCTTCCTGATCTTCGCGGTGCCCCGCGACCTGGCGGAGCGGCATTATGTCGGCACCTATCTGGTGCTGCTGTTTCCGCTGGTCCTGTCCGTCCTGTCGCTGTTCGCGCTGTTCGTGATCATCCTCCACGCCCCGCTGGCGGTCATCGTCGGGGATATCTATCACGCGGTGCGCGGCGGCACGCCCCCTGGCTGGGCGATCGCGGCGCTGGCTCCGATCGCCACGGCCGCCGTGGCGACCATCGCCGTCCTGCTGTCGACGATGCGGACCGCGCCGCGCGCCCTGCGTGAGAGCGTTGCGGCCGGGCTGGCCAGCCTGATGCTTGCGTCGATCCTCGTCGTGGCGACCGGGATCGCCCGTCACCCTGGGGAAGTCCTGGTCCCTGCCCTGGGCCTTGCCGCCGGAGTTTCGACGCGGTGGCCAGTGGAGAAGCTGTCGCAGGCGGGCCTGCTGATCCTGGCCGGGGCGCTGGTCTCGGCCCCGGTGATCCTTGGTGCCGATGTCAAGGCGAACGGGCTTGTCGCGCAGGCGATGGCGGGGCGGACCGGCGCAATGTCGGCCGATCGTGCGCTGGGCCGCTATCTGGTGGGGCATCGCGACGTCATGATCGACGCCCTGACCCACCCGGCGGTGGTCGCCGCGCGCGGCAGCGCCGAAGGCCTGCTGACCGATAGATCCCCCGCATTCGGCGTATCGGTGCTCGCACACCGCGTTTTGACGCCCGCCGTGGCGGTTCGCGCGCATCGCCCCGGCGAGAGCGACGACGCCATCAGCCGCAGCATGCCCAACCTGTTCGAGCAGGGCCCGCCCGGCTACCGGCTCGCCTTCGACCAAGGCGGCTGGCGGGTATGGGCGCGCCCAGAAAGGTCGAAAATTCCATGAACAGCGCTCGCATTCTGTTGGTCGACGACAGTGCGGAGGCCCGTGATGCGGGTATGCTCGCACTGGCCACGGGGGGATTTGCACGGGTGGAGGGCGCCAACGACGCCAATCACGCCTATGACCTGCTGGGCATCGACGATGGTCCCGCCCCCCCTGCCTTCGACTGCATCCTGCTCGACATCCTGATGCCGGGCGTCGACGGCATAGAGGCCTGCGCCGCCATCCGGTCCTCGGGCCGGTATCGCGACGTGCCGATCATCATGGTCAGCGGTCAGAACGACGTATCGTCGCTCAACCAGTCCTTCGTCGCCGGGGCGAACGACTATGTCACCAAGCCGTTCAGGCCGATCGACCTTCTCGCCCGGACCCGCGCCGCGCTGCGTTTCAAGCGGGAGATCGATCGCCGACGCGCACGGGAAAAGGCCTTGCGCGACAAGACGATCGTGCAGGAGGAATTGCGCGGTTTTCTCCCCGACATGTTGATCGCCAACCGATCGCTTCTCGATGCCGAACTCCGTCTGGCCGCCGACAATGGCGTGGATACGACGCTGTGCGCGCTGCAGGTTCGGGCGCTCGATCCCTATCGCCTCGAACATGGGGCGGCTGCGGCGACACGGCTGATGCGCCAATTGTCGATGGCTTTGTGCGACGTGGCCGCACCGATGGGCGCGGTGCTCGGCCTGTTCGACGACGGGCTGTTCCTGTCCATCGCCCCCAATGTCGATCCTACGGGCATGGTGGCATTTGGCGAGGCCGCGCTGACACGGATCGACGCGATGAAGCTCCCCCATGGCGCGTCGGCCCGCGACCTCCACGTCGCGCTGGATGCCGTGGTCGACATGGCCAGCGGCGACCGGCTGCTGCTGCTGCCCGGCGAGATGATCACGCTGCTCGAACAACAGCAGCGGCGCAGACCCTTTCTTCCCCTCCCCGATATGGACGTCCTCTGATGAAATATGCCACCCGCTCCATCCTGGCCGTCGCCATCGCGTCCGTCGCGCTCGTCCATGCCACGGCGGCCGAGGCGTCGGCCTGGACATTGCCCAAGGGCAAGGGACAGGTCCTGGTCACCGGCGTCTATTCGCACAGCGACCGGGGCTTCGACGCGAACGGCCGGACCATCGACATCCCCGATTACGACAAGCAGGAAGTCTATGTGCTGGGTGAATATGGCGTCACCGACGATCTGACGCTGATCGCCGCGCCGAGTTTCCGGCATGTCGGCATACAGGGGGCGACCGACGACACCACCGGGCTGGGTTATACCGAGCTCGGGGGTCGTTACCGTGTGGCCAGCGGATCGCGCTGGGTCGGCTCGCTCCAGGCGACGGCACGGATTCCGGGAACGCGGCGTCGCGATTCCCTGGCCCAGGTGGGTAGCACCGACGCCGAATTCGACGTGCGGGCGCTGGGCGGCGCGAGCTTCACGATCGGGCGCATGTCCGGCTTCATCGACCTGGCGGGCGGCTATCGCGTGCGGGCGGGAGATCCCCCCAACGAGTTCCGGGCCGACGCGACCCTGGGCATCCGTCCGGTCAAGCGCGTCCTGCTCTATACATCCGTGTCGAACAGCTGGTCCGATGGGGCCGGCGAGGGCGTCTTCAAGGCGTATCGCTATCACAATGCCTTCCTGAACGCCGCTTATGATCTGAACGATCGCTGGTCGCTTCAGCTCGGCGGACTGGCGACGGTCGGTGGGAAAAATGCCCTGCGCGAGCGCGGGGGCACTGGCGGCCTGTGGTTCCGGTTCTGAACGTCTTGCCCGCGCACCCCTTACGACTGGTCGATGCTCTTCCTCTTCCAAGTCTGAACATTCCAAAACATGGGGTATCAGGGCCGATCGGCGTAGTGCTGGCGGATGCTTGACGCCCGATCGGCTCTCCGGGCACGATGGGGCCGGGGGTCGCTTCGGGGGTAGGCGTCAAGGTGGGGCAGGACGGGGGCCAAGGCGGCAAGCGTCTGGACGGGTGGAAATCGATCGCGGCCTATTTCAATCGCGATCGGACCACGGTCATGCGCTGGGCGCGGGAACGCGACTTGCCGGTGCGGCGGATGCCGGGTGGGAAACAGGGCTCGGTCTTTTGTTTCGAACAGGAACTGGCGGCCTGGGCACTTCATCAGGGCGATGACGAGGATCGCGGCGAAACGGCGACCGTCCCGAGCGATGTCTCTGCCTCGCCCCTACCCCCGCCCCTGGCCGAAGAGGTCGCAATAGCCCGGTTGGGGCGACCGCCCCGCTAGGCGAACACAGCGCAGTGGTGACGAACGCGTGCGGAAATGCGTCCCCTCGCGCACCAGCCGATCAAGCGTGGGCGTGTCACCGAAATGCCGCGCCTTTCTGAAGCCCATGGCGTCGTAGCGATGATCATCGGTCAGTACGGCCAGGATGTTGCGCGGCCTGAGCCCAGCACACGCAGTAGGCGGCGCGACCGGCGCAGCTTCTGGCGTGGCGCCGCCGCCATCTAATAGAGGCCAAAGGCACCGCCGGTCCCAGCGAGCAGCACCCCGTGCCGGGTCGTGTCGCCGTTCATCAGAAGTCCTTCCGCAGTAGAAGGCCCGCGTAACGCCGGTCGTCGCGCGGCACGAAGCGGACGGTCCCGCCAAATGTGCCGTTGCTCAGGAAGCTGGCATAGGACGTGTTGGCGATGTTCTTTACATAGGCGCGAAGCTGCCATCCATCGCCGGGCCGGATCAGCGCCACGCTGGCGTTCCAGATGGCAAAGGCGGGCTGGACCGTGTTGGGGGTCTCGGCCAGCGAATATTGCACCTTGCTGCTGAACGACACGTCGCTCTGGAACTCAAGCGACAGCGCATCCGACAGGGTGAAGCGATAGGCCGCATTCTCGAACAGGCGAACGCGCGGTGCGAAGGGCAGCGGCTGGCCATTGACGTTGCAGCTGACCGGCGCGCCGACCGGGCAGTTGAAGTTGCGGACGGTGGCGTCGGTGAATGCCCCCGACAGATCGACGGTGAAGCCCTGGGCCGGGCGCAGCGTCACGTCCGCCTCGACTCCGCGCGACCGGACGGACCCGGCGTTGATCAGCCGCGTGACCGGCGCGCCGCCAACCGAGTCCGTAAAGTTCGCCTGATAGCCGTCGAAATCGGTCGTATAGACCGCCAGTGCATAGCTGAGCGCGCGGTTGGCGGTGCTGCCCTTGATCCCGGCCTCATAGGAGTTCGACGTTTCAGGGTTCAACGGCACTTCGTCGAGCAGGGTCGTCGCATTGAGCGAACGCATGTTGAAATAGACGTTGTAGGCCGGGCCCTTATAGCCGCGCGAATAGGTAAAATAGGTCTGGGCATGGTCGCCCAGATCGAGTTGAAGTCCGAGGCGATAGCTGTCGCCACGCGCATCGGTGCGGCCCGTCGCATTGTGATAGGCGCGAATGCCGGGCCGGTCGAGGGACGCCGCGCCGCTGTTCGTCGGGTCGTTGGTCGACGTGCGGACATGGTAGAAGTCGAGCGTATCCCAGGTCGAACGATAGCCCGCGATACCCCGGAAATGTGGGGTGAAGTTGATGTTCGCCTCGCCGAACAGCGCGTAATTGTGATTGGTGATGCCGTAATTGGCGATGCCGGTGGTGCTGGTCCGCGTCGTACCCGACAGAGTGGTCAGCGCGCGTTGATATCGCTCGTCGGTCCGCGCGCGCAGATAATAGGCCCCCAGGACATAATCGATCAGCCCGCCCTTGGGCGAGGTCAGCCGAAGCTCCTGCGAGAATTGGCGGCTGTTGACCGTGCCGTCATCTACTCCCGACGGAAAAGCGGCCGTCAGCTGGGCGAGGCCATCATAATCCTGCCGCTGCTGGTTCAACCATTGCCGCCAGGCGGTGATCGAGGTGACGTGATAGTCGCCAAGCGCGAGTTCGCCGGTCAGCGATCCGCCATAATTCTCGTCGCGGACGTTGGTGTCGATATCGGTCGCCAGCCGCCGGTTGGACGGCGACGCGACGATCCCCTGCCCGGCCAGCGCGGTAGCCAGGGCGGTGGAGTCCGTGATCGCGTTCGTCGGATAGGCGATCTGTCGGGTCGAGCCATAGACCGCCGCCACTGTCTCGCGCGTGTTCAGATAGTCGCCGATCGCGGTGATCTTCAGAGCGTCGAAAGGCGTCACCACCAACTTGCCGCGCGCGCCGTAACGGCGCGAGCCATTGGCATCATAGCCGGTCGCGACATTGCGCAGATTGCCGTCGAAATCGCTGTAGAGGCCGCCGATCAGCGCCTGGACCTTGCCCGGTACGATCGCGCCCGAGACGCCCGCCTTGATGCGATACTCCTGATCGGTCGTCGCCCCGGCCTCGCCAAAGGCATGGAATTCGTCGGTCGGGTTGCGCGTGACGATGTTGACCACGCCCGCCGACGCATTCTTGCCGAACAGGGTGCCCTGCGGCCCGCGCAATACCTCGATCCGCTCTACCTCGCCCAGGTCGAGCGTCGATTGGCCCGGACGGGTCAGCACCACGCCGTCGAGCACGGTCGATACCGACGGCTCGACGCCGGGCGAGGTCGTGATCGTGCCGATCCCGCGGATGAAGACGGTGCGATCCTTGTTGGACGCGCCACTGCGGAAGCCGACCGACGGGATCGAGGTAGCGATCCGTTCGAGATTGTTGAGCTGCCGCTCCGCCAGCGCACCGCCCTCCAGCGCGGTGATCGCGATCGGCACCTGTTGCAGCGTCTCGTTGCGATAGCGCGCGGTCACGACCACCTCGCCGTCAGCGGGCTTGGTATCGGTTTTAGCGGTGGGCGCATCCTGTGCGGCGGCAGACGTGGCAATCAGGGTAAAAGCGGTGCCGACAAGCAGCACGGGCAGGCGTCGAACGATCATCTGGTCCCCTTTCAGATCGACGCGGACGCTAATGCCCACTTATTACATGGGAAATAAAGAAGCACCTCACCCGTTAGCAGCGCGGCTTTAGCCCCCAGCCTCGATCGGCCTGAGCCGGGGCAACAGCAATTGCACCCAACCGAGCGCCGCGAGATACGCCACCGCTGCGAACAGCAGCAGCGGCAGATAGCCAAGCCCCGCCGCCAGGATCAGCCCGGCGATCTTGGCGATCGCGACGCCCCCCATATTGCCGCAAAACGAACCGAACGCCGTCACCCGACCGACCCGGTGCTGGGGCACGATATCGGCGATCATCGCGAAGATGTTGGTGGAAAAGGCCTGATGCCCGGCCAGCGCCAACGCCATCAGCGACACCGCGACCGGATAGCTATGCGTCAGAAGCGCCAGCGGGATCGGAACGACGGCCAGTGCGCCACCAAGCAGCACGGCCTTGCGCGCTGCATTCACTGACCAGCCACGCCCGAGCAACCGCGTCGGCACCGCTCCGCCAATCAGCGAGCCGATCGCCGCGCCGCCATAGGCCAGCGCCAGCGGCACACCGAGCGCGACGCCCGACAGCCCGAATTGCCGATGAAAGAAGTCGGGCAACCAGAAGAGCAACAGCCACCAAGTCGCATCGGACAACAACTTGGCCCCCGCCACCGCCCAGGTCCGCCGGTCGCGCAGCAGCGGCGCGTCGGGTAACGGCGGCGCGGCGTCGGCCAGCTTGGGCGCGGCAAAGACGATCCCTCGCGCCGCTATCAACCAGGTCAAGGCCCAGCCCAGCCCGACCAGCCCGACCGCGATGAACGTACCCCGCCAGCCGAATGTCAGGCCCAATAATGGAATGGCGAGCGGCGCCAGGATCGCGCCCAGGCTGTTGGCGGCATTGCCCGCACCAAAGCCTGCGGACCGCCAGCGCGGCGGCAGGACGGCCGCGACCGTCTTGATGCCCGTGGGCGTCCCCATCGACTCGGTCGCGCCCAAGGCTACGCGCACCGCAATGAACGCGCCCATCGACCGCGCCCAACCATGGAGCAAGGCCGCGATGCTCCATGCCGCCACCCCGATCGGATTGGCCCAGCGGACGCCCAGCCGATCCACGATCCAGCCGCTAAACAGGAAACCGACCGCCGCGCCGCCCTGAAACCAGGCAGCCAGCGTGCCGTAATCGTCATCGCTCCAGCCAAGATCGGCGGCGATCACCGGCTTCAGTACCGCGATGACCTGTCGATCGACGAGGTTCAGAACGCCCGCCGTGATGACCAACGCAAATAACAGCCCGCGATGGCGCGCGCTCAATTCCCCGACATGTCTCATGCCCGCATCATGGCGAGGCGCCGGGCACGGCGGCGAGACAGTTTCTCTATCGCGCCGCCAAGCCGGTCACAATGTCAGCGGGGCATGATCGATCCGTGGGAGGACATGGCGCGCGAACAGGTCGGCCTCGGCCGCATGCGGATAGCCCGACAGGATGAACGCATCGATGCCCGCTTCGCGATAGGCCTGCAGCTTGGCGAGAACCTGATCGGGATCGCCGACGATCGCCGCGCCACACCCCGAACGCGCCCGCCCAATGCCGGTCCACAGATTCGCCTCGACATAGCCGTCGTCGCTCCCCTCGCGCAGTTCGGCCTGGCGGCGAACGCCCGCCGATTGCGAGTCCAGCGAACGCGACCGGATCGCCGCGCCGGTGGCGTCGTCCAGCTTGGACAGCAGCCGGTCGGCGGCGACGCGCGCCTCCGCCTCGGTTTCGCGAACCACGACATGGACGCGGTAGCCGAAGCGCAAGCTCCGGCCGCGCCGCGCGGCCCGCGCGCGCAGGTCGGCGACGATAGCGCGCACCCCCTCCATCGTGTCGGGCCACATCAGATAGACGTCCGCACCCTCGGCCGCCGCCTCACGCGCGGCCTCCGACAGGCCGCCAAAATAGAATGGAGGGCACAGCCCCGATACGGTCGTCACGCGCGGCGGGGCGAGCTTCAGCTTCCAGAACTCGCCGTCATGATCGAGCGGCTTGCCGTCCAGCAGGGTACGCAGGATGTGCATCGCCTCGACCGTGCGGGCGTAGCGGGGCGCGCTATCCAGCGTCTCACCGGGCAGGTCGCTGGAGATAATGTTGACGGTCAGCCGCCCGCCCAGCATCCGGTCGATCGTCGCGATCTGGCGCGCCAGTTGCGGCGGCCAGCTTTCGCCGATCCGCACCGCCATCAACAACCGCATCCGCCGGAGCAGCGGCGCGATCCCGGCGGCAAAGGCGGTGGTATCGATGCCCAGCGCATAGCCCGACGGCAGCAGGCAATTGTCATAGCCCGCCGTCTCCGCCTGCAACACGATGTCGCGGCAATGCTCCCAGCTGGAGCGCAGCGCCGGATCGGGGACGCCCAGAAACTCGTAATCGTCGTCGCACAACGCCGAGAACCAACTGATCTCGCATGGGCCAAGCGTATCGGTCATGGCAGGCGCTCCCCCATTCCGGCCTGAAGCACAGCATACCATTCGGCGCGGGTCCACTGCACGCGGTATACGTCCGCCGCCGCGCGGATACGGTCGGGATTTTGCGATCCGATGATCGGGATGATCCGCGCCGGATGCGCCATGGTCCAGGCCAGCGCCGCCGTCGCGGCATCGACGCCCCAACGCCGGCCATGCTCTGCCAGCAGCGCCCCCGCCGGATGATCCCCCGCGACCAGCCGTCCGCCCGCCAGCGGCGACCAGGCGAGCACCGCCATGTCCCGCGCCATCGCCTGATCCAGCGTACCGTCGAACAGCGGCGCCGAATGCAGCGGCGAAAATTCGGGCTGGGTGGTCAGGATCGGCAGGCCCAGAAATGCGGAGAGCGCATCGACCTCGGCCGGGCTGTGGTTCGACACGCCGATCCCGGCGACCTTGCCCGCCTCCACCATGCGGGTCAGCGCGGTGGCGACCTCCTGCGGATGGCTCAGGAAATCGCGACGATGGATCTGGTACAGCTCGACCCGCTCGACGCCTAGGCGCGTGAGCGACGCGTCCAGCGCCCCGGCCAGATACGTCGCGCTCGAGTCATAGGGAAAGCTCGGCCAGATGCCGCCCTTGGTCGCGATCACCATCCGCTCGCGCAATTCGGGCGCCTCGGCGAGCACCCGCCCCAATAGCGCCTCGGACGATCCGAACCCGCCATCGTCGACGCCGTAGATATCAGCGGTGTCGAAGAGGGTGATCCCGGCATCAAGCGCGGCCTCGACACGGGCACGCGCCGAGGAGACATCCTCGCCGGTAAAACGCCACATACCCCAAGCTATCGGGGACACAAGGATTGCACTCTTGCCGAGCGGCCGTGCTTCGCGGGAAAGGCGGATGGTCGTCATCGGGCGTCGGAATGGCATAGGGACACGGGCAATGGTAGCCGCAATTCGATACGGGATCGTCGGAACGGGCATGATGGGCGTCGAGCATCTGCGCAACATCGCGCTGGTGCCGGGGGCGCAGATCGTGGCGATCGCCGACCCGGTGCCGCAATCGCTCGACTGGGCCCGCGACGCGTTAGGGTCCGCAGCGGCGAACGTCACCGCCTATGACAGCGTCGAGACCTTTGCCCGCGACGCTCGTGTCGACGCGGTCGTCGTCGCGTCCCCCAATCACACTCACCGCACGGTGCTGGAACCGCTGTTCGGCATGGATGCGGCGATCCTGTGCGAAAAGCCGCTTGCCACCACCCTCGCCGACGCGCGCTGGATCGTCGAGCGCGCCGCCGGTCATGCCCGGCCGTTCTGGACCGGCATGGAATATCGCTTCATGCCCCCCGCCGCCGCCTTTATCGATGCCATCCATGGCGGGCGCGTCGGCCGGTTGCAGATGCTGTCGATCCGCGAGCACCGCTTCCCCTTCCTGCCCAAGGTCGGCGACTGGAACCGCTTTGCGGCCAATACCGGCGGCACGATGGTCGAGAAATGCTGCCACTTCTTCGACCTGATGCGATTGATCGTCCAGGCGGAGCCGGTGCGCGTCTATTGCTCGGGCGCGATGGACGTGAACCATCTCGACGAACGTTATGACGGCCGCACACCCGACATCATCGATAACAGCTTCACCACCATCGACTTCGCCAACGGCGTGCGCGCGATGCTCGATCTGTCGATGTTCGCGGACGGTGCCGAGCATCAGGAGGAAATGAGCGCGACCGGCGACACCGCCCGCCTCGACGTCCTGATCCCGCCCGGCGAACTGGTCTACAGCCCGCGCGTCGGCTTCGGCGGAGACAAACGCGTCGAGCGCACCCGCATCGCGATCGACCCGACGGCCCATGCCGCAGGCAGCCATGAGGGCGCGACCTATTACCAGCACCTTGCCTTTGCCGATGCGGTGCGCGGCGACGGCCCCGTCCAGGTGTCTGCGGAGGACGGTCTTCGCGCGGTGGCGATGGGCGTCGCAGCGGAAATCAGCGCCCGCGAACACCGCGTGGTCGAGATGCGTGAGGTCGAGGAGATCGTATAGTGTCGTGACCTTGGCGTGCTTGGCCGCCTACCGTGACCGCATCGTACGCTTGGACCCGAAGTCGGCCAGAGCGGTCATGCCTGCAATGCTCCGATCAGGGCATTGCGCGCTAATGCCACTCGGGGATGGCGCAAGGAGGATTTGGCCCAGACAAGATAGTATGGGTTGGTCGGCACGCGAACAGGCGCTTCAATTTCGACAAGGGTGCAGGCCGT
Source organism: Sphingomonas sp. SORGH_AS_0870 (assembly GCF_031453175.1). Lineage (NCBI taxonomy): Bacteria > Pseudomonadati > Pseudomonadota > Alphaproteobacteria > Sphingomonadales > Sphingomonadaceae > Sphingomonas > Sphingomonas sp. SORGH_AS_0870. The sequence goes on along the minus strand of NZ_JAVIYW010000002.1, from coordinate 2,134,632 downwards.
GCGCTCGGCGCTGGTGAGATAACCGGGCAGCACCGTCCAACCCAGTCCTGCGCATAGACCCGAGCGCAGGACGCGCAAATCCGGTGCGGTCAGGGCCGGAAGCCGGGTGACCTCGATTTGGTTCGCCTCCAGCCAATTGCGCACCAACGGCCGGTCGAGATCATAGGCAAGATAGGGCACCGTATTGAGTGCTTCACGCAGCGGCATGCGCGCAATCCGCTCGGCTATGGCGGGTGCGGCCACGGCGCGCAGGTCTTCCCTGCCGATCTCCTGATAGGCGAGCCGCGCGTCTTCGGGCTGGGATGCCGTGATGCCAAGATGCACCTTGTCGTCGAGCAGCATGGCATAAAGCGCATCGCGCCCACCGATATGCAGGCGCAGATCAAGCCCCGAGTCGAGCAGCGGCCCGAGCCTTGGCGTGATCATTTCGCCGAGAAGGTCGGAGGGCGCGGCGATGTGGACCGTTCCCGAAATGCGAACCGACCGCGCGCGTGCCGATGCCAATGCGGCTTCAGCGCGGTCGAGACTGCCGCCAATCGAGGCGGCGAAATCATCTGCGATCGCCGTGGGACGGACGCCGCGCGAATGGCGGTCGAAGAGCGGATGGCCGAGTTGTGCCTCCAGCGAGGCGATGTGCTGGGACGCCGCAGGCTGCGTGATGCCAAGCGCACGCGCCGCGTCGCTCAGCGACCGACGACGATAGACTTCGATGAATGTGCGCATCTGTGGAAGGGACATTGCGTCTCCATAAATTGATTTATGGATGGTGGCCATTCCCCTTGGGTTTCATGATGAGCGATCAGGCCTATCTGAATGAGCATCGACGCGACAGACGGATAACCGAGGCTGCATTCTGACAGGCGTTGGTCCGAGCCATCGCTGCAACGGCATCGTCACTCGCCCCCGATCCGGCACGCAAAGGAGCCAAGCCAATGACACGCATTCTCATGATCGCCACGTCAGCCGATCGCATGACCCCCGGCACCGAGCCGACCGGCGTCTGGCTCGAAGAACTGACCACGCCCTACTACGGCTTCCGCGATGCGGGCGCCGACGTGACCCTGGCCTCGATCAAGGGTGGCGCGATCCCGGTCGACCAGCGCAGCGTCAACGCCGACGGCGAGAATGATGCGTCGGTCGAGCGCTATCTGAAGGACGAAGCGCTGAAGGCCGAAATGGCCGACACGCCCGCTTTCACCAGCATCGACACGGCCGGTTACGACGCAGTGTTCCTGCCCGGCGGGCATGGCACGATGTTCGACTATCCCGGCAGCGAAGACCTCGCACGACTGGTCGAGCGGTTCGACCGCGAAGGCAAGATCGTGGCCGCCGTCTGCCACGGCCCCGCCGGGCTTGTTTCCGCGAAAAAGCCCGATGGCACGCCGTTCGTGGCGGGGCGCCGGGTTGCCGCCTTCACCGACAGCGAGGAACGCGCCGTGGGCCTCGATCAGGCTGTGCCGTTCCTGCTCGAAACCCGTATGAAGGAACTGGGCGCGCACCATGAGGGCGGCCCCGATTTCCAGCCCTTCGCTCTGCGCGACGGCAATCTGGTGACCGGACAGAACCCCGCTTCGGCCACACGCACGGCGGAGCTGGTCATGGAAGCCCTCACGGCAAAGGCCGCCTGATCATGCGCTATCTTCACACCATGCTGCGGGTTGCCGATCCGCAGGCGACGGTTTGTTTCTTCGAACTGCTGGGCCTCAGGGAAACCCGGCGGATTGAAAACGAGCAGGGGCGATTCACGCTGATCTTCCTGGCGGCCGGCGAGGATCATCGCGGCGAGGGTAAGCCCGGCCAGGCTGAGGTCGAATTGACCTATAACTGGCCGCCAGAAGATGGCAGCCCGGTCGAGACCTACACCGGGGGCCGGAATTTCGGCCACCTCGCATACCGCGTCGAGGACATTTACGAGACCTGCGCCCGGCTGCAGGCTGGCGGGGTAACAATCAATCGCCCGCCGCGTGACGGATATATGGCGTTCGTCCGCTCGCCCGACGGCATCTCGATCGAACTACTCCAGCAGGGCGAACATAAGGCGCCTGCCGAACCATGGGCTTCGATGCCCAACGTAGGAGAATGGTAATGGCCAAGCTTTTTGAACCCCTGGACGTGGGCGGGCTGGGCGCTATCGAGAGTGCGAGAAACGGCAACGACTTTTGGGCTGGCCTCATCATGGCAAACTGGGACAATCCGACGGAGGTCCACGCAATCCGCAACGATGTGACCCGCCGACAGGCCGCGACGCTCGAGCCGCAAAGGGCGAACATAAGGCGCCTGCCGAACCATGGGCTTCGATGCCCAACGTAGGAGAATGGTAATGGCCAAGCTTTTTGAACCCCTGGACGTGGGCGGGCTGGGCGCTATCGAGAGTGCGAGAAACGGCAACGACTTTTGGGCTGGCCTCATCATGGCAAACTGGGACAATCCGACGGAGGTCCACGCAATCCGCAACGATGTGACCCGCCGACAGGCCGCGACGCTCGAGCCGCAATCAGCCGCATTGCCGCTTCTTCCGCCCCGTCGTTTGAAATTAAGGTCCTGCCGGAGTTGAAAGCTCAGCCAAAGCGTTAGCGACGAGACCCACTTGCGGTCATTCGAAGCAGCCAACGCAGCGCCCAGCTTCTGTCATTCGTTCAATTCAAGCGATACGGAGGTCCGGCTACGCTTGGTCGCAAGATCGCAGTGGGATGGGGAATGCGGACCGTGACAACGCTGAAGCCTTGGGTCGATATAGCCTCGATCCGCCTTCCCGAAAGTGATCATACCGAATCCCCTGGCTTTCACCTTCTTGCTGATCTTGTTGTCAGGGAAACGGGTATTTATGCCCTTCCCTCAACCGCCTCGATATTGAAACCACTCCCTCCGGGCGATCGATAAGGTCGCGAATCGCAGCCGGATTGCCCTGGTCGATGATGCCGTAGACCGGCGTTCGCGCGGCGCGGCGGTCGGTCAGCGACAGTTCGTCGGCCGGGCTGATCGCATAGCGATTCACCTCGTCGATCACCTCTTCCAATGGTTCGCCGTGGAAGACGAGTTGGCCTCGCGTCCAGGCAATCGCGTCGTCAACGTCCACCATCTCCGTCTGGCGGATGAAGCCCACGCGGGCGCCCCCCTGCACCGTCGTTCCGAACGCCACGCGTTCGCCCTTACGCGCGAGCTTGGCGACCGACGTGGACCTGTCCTGTGGATCGGCCGAGACGGTGACACGTACCGTCCCGTCGGTGATCGAGACGTCCGCCTCGCGGCGGCCGATGGTGACGCCGAAGGCGGTGCCGACCGCGGTAACCGCACCAAACCGCGTCTGCACGACGAACGGACGATTGCGGTCGTGCGCCACCTCGAACAGGGCCTCGCCCTCCTCCAACAGCAGGCCGCGGCGGGCACGGGCGAAGCGGACGCTCAGCGCGGTCTGCGCACCGAGTGTGACGGTAGACCCATCAGCCAGGCGGATCACCCGCCGCTCCCCTCGCCCCGAGACATAGCGGACGACGGTCGCATCGGCGGCGCCGTCCGGCATCCTTGGCTGCGGATTGCCTCCCACCGTCAACACCAACGCAGCAGCGATCGTCCAGCCGAACCATATGGGGCGGCGAGACGGCGTGTGGTTCGCAGCGGGACGCGGCTGCTCGCCCAACCAGTCCCAGAACGCCTGCCCCTCGGCGCGGTCGTCGGGATGGAGCGTGTCCGCGCGGTCGCCGAGCAGCGCGTCGAACACCGCCTCGCGGCGCTTCCCCAGATCATGGCGGCCCAAACCGTGGCGGTCCGAGTCGTGGCGTTCGCTCATGGCGCCACCTCGCGCAGATGCGCCAGCCGATCGTACAGGTGGCTCACGGCATGGGTCAGGTGTTTCTGGACCATCCGCGGACTGATCCCCAGCGCGCGCGCAATATCGCCGGTACCCATCTCGTCGAACCGCCGCATCAGGAAGATCGCCCGCGCCCGAGGGCTTAGTTCAGCCAGCGCCACCTCGAGCGCCTGCTGCAGGTCGACAACACGGCGGCGCTCTTCCTGACGTGGCGCGATCGACGGGTGCAGGTCATCGGTCAGCGGCACAAGGGCCGTATGCCGGCGCCCCCGATCGGCGATCAGGTTCGCGGCGATCCGGAACAGATAGGCCTGAGGCTCATCCAGCGAACGCTGGCGTGCGGTGGCGATCAGGCGCGTGCACGCTTCCTGCACCAGATCCTCGGCCTCGTGCGGATCGAGGATGCGCCGCGACACGAAGGCGCGCAACGCGGCGCGATAGGCCGCGAAAGGCGCGTCGCTACCGTCAGCCTGCCCTCGCCCGTCAACAACGACGGCCTTGTTCGCATCCTGCTGCATCCTCGTGCGTCCCCCTCGCCTCTATGACGTGCGTCCACATCATTGGCGAACCGAAAAATTAAACATTGCAGAAAAATGTCGCGGTCGCGGTTCGCATCTGTGTGGTTGTTACGTCGAAAGAAGCGGGGGCAGCGGAAAGCTGCGATACCGATCCGGGGGGACGACTAATGATTAGAACCTATCGGCTGCTGCTGTCCGCGTGCGCTACGGCGATGATCGTACCGACCTCAGTCGTGGCCAAGGAGCAGCGCACCGTCACGATCGACGTGCCGGCCGGCCGCCTCGACGAGGCACTGCTGCGGGTCGCACGTCAGGCGGGATTGCAACTCGTCTTCACCGATCCTGCCGTCGCCGACCGGCGCGCACCGAAAATCAACGGGCGCTATACGCCCGGTGCTGCGCTCGACCTCCTGCTCGCGCGCAGCGGTTTCGGGTGGCGCTATACCGGGCCGCGAACGGTGCGTGTCGTGCCGCTCGACACCGCCTCGCTAGCGCCGGTCAACTTCGTCCAGGCAACGGCCCAGGCACCTGTGCATCAGGTCGTCGGCGAACGCCTCGCGCCATCCAATACCGCGATCGAAGCCGCGGTGAACGCCGATGGGGCCGCACCGGCATCCGACATCGTCGTCGTCGGTTCACAGATCAAAGGCGCGAACAACGTCGCCGCGCTGCCGGTAACAATCGTCGACGAACAACAGATCGCCGCCACCGCCGCAGTCAGCGGTGACGAACTGTTCCGTTCGATCCCGCAACTGGGCGATGTCACCTTCAACAGCTCGTACCTGCCCAACAGCTCGAACGCGGCGCGCGGCGACGTCGGCTCGGTCAATTTGCGCAATCTTGGTGTCGGCAACACATTGGTGCTGCTCAACGGCCGCCGCGTGGTGAACCACCCGACCAGCCGCGCCGACGACAACCTGGTCCCTGTACTCACCTACAATACCAACGCGATCCCCGTGTTCGGGCTGGAGCGACTGGAGGTGCTGCGCGATGGCGCCGCCGCCATCTATGGCTCGGACGCGGTGGCCGGGGTCGTCAACACTGTACTGCGCACCGATTTCACCGGCGTGCAGATCGAAGGCCAGACCGGCTATCCCGAACACACCAGCCAGACCGAGAACACCCTCTCGCTGCTGGCAGGGACCAACATCGGCCACGGGCGCGGCAACATCACCCTGTTCGCCAGCTATACCGATCGCACCCCGCTGCGCAGTTCGGAACAGGATTACACCGCCTCTGACGACAAGAGGCCGCTGTTCGTCGGTACCCGGTTCGCAGGCGCGACCGCGCTCGACGGCCGGTCGTCGATCACCCCATGGGGCTCGTTCCAGACGGTCGGCAACGTCCAGGTTCGTCAGGGCACCATCGCACTGACCAACGCATCGGGCCAGTTCCACATCCAGCCGCTCACGAACAGCGGCTGTCAGACCAATGCGACTACGGGCCTGAAGAACGGCCTGTGCATCGACGACGGCACCAACACCGCAGCCGCGGACCGCAATCTGCGCTTCGACCCGCGTGCGGCCTACGACACCTACATCATGCCCTCGGTCGAGCGGCTCAACCTGTTCGCCAACGGCCATTACGAACTGACGCCGGGTCTCGAGCTGTTCGGTGAGGCGGGCTATTACAAGGCGACCACCGACAGCATCCAGTCGCCGTCCGGCACGCTCAGTTCGCTGCCGATCATCGTGCCAGCTAGCAACTACTATAATCCGTTCGGCCCGACCGTGTTCAACGGCGCCGCCAATCCCAACCGCCTGCCCGGCATCAACGCGCCCTCCAGCGGCCTCGCGGTCACGCTTTCGAGCTACAACATTGCGGATGCCGGTCCCAACCTCGTCCATGTCGAGAACGACCAGTATCGCGTGCTCGCTGGCCTGCGCTGGGACTGGCTCGGTTTTCAGTGGGAAAGCGCTGCGCTCTATTCGGAGGCGCAGGTCCGCGACACGTCGGACGGGATCAGCTCGACGCTGTTGCAGCGCCAGCTCGCGCTGTCGACGCCCGACGCCTACAATCCCTTCAACGGCAGCGACCTGTCGAACCCCTCGGGGCGCGACACCGCGCAGAGTAACGCCGCCGCACTACAGGCGATCCGCATCAAGACGACGCGCTTCAGCAAGGCGACGCTGGCGCTGGCCGATGTGAAGCTGTCGAACGCAGCCCTGCTGACACTGCCCGGCGGCAAGCTCGGCCTCGCCCTCGGCGCGGAAATCCGCCGCGAGACGCAGCTCGACGACCGCGATCCGCGCGTCGACGGCACGACGACCTTCACGGACAGCGTCAGCGGAATCACCTATGGCTCCGACCTCGTCGGCACCAGCCCGTCGCCCGACACCAGCGGCCGCCGCATCGTCGCCGCGGCCTACGCCGAACTGGCGGTCCCCATCGTCAGCCCGTCGATGCATGTGCCACTGGTCCGCAACCTCGAATTCCAGCTGGCCGGCCGGTTCGAACATTACAGTGACGTCGGCTCGGTCGCGAAGCCCAAGATCGCCGGTGCCTGGGACGTGATCCGCGGCATCCGCCTACGGGGCTCCTACGCCGAAGGGTTCAAGGCGCCCAATCTCGAACAGATCAATGCCCGCGTCGTCACCCGCTCGAACACCCGCGTCGACTATGTCCGCTGCGAAGCGCAGCTCCGGACCGGTGCGATCAGCTCCTTCGCCAATTGCAGCCAGTCGTTCGCGATCAGCGCCCAGCGCGCGGGCAATCCGGAGCTGAAGCCCGAAACCTCCAGCACCTGGAGCGCAGGCGTCGTGCTGGAACCGCACTTCCTAGACACGACGGTCGGCCGGATCACGCTGACCGCCGACTATTGGAACGTGAAGCAGAAGGGGATCGTTGGCATCTTCGGCGAAGGCAATGCGTTGATCGCCGACTACCTCGCCCGCGTCGGTGGCGGCACCAACGCCAATGTCGTTCGCGCGGCGCCGACCGCAGACGATATCGCACTCTTCGCCGGATCGGGACTCCAGCCGGCGGGCCGGGTGCTCTACGTCAAAGATCGCTACGTCAATTTGCTGCCGCAGCAGGCGTCCGGCGTCGACCTCGGCTTCAACTGGCGGCTGCCGGACTTTGGTGCGAGGCGGCTGACGCTGTCGGCCAATGCCGCCTATCTCCGCCGCTTCTTCCTCGAACCCTCGCAGCCGATCCAGCAGCTCATCGACGCGCGCGCCGCCGGCACGATCAACGCCGGTACGTCGATCGCCGATGCCGGCGACCTCGTCCGCCAGAACGGCAAGCCGCGCTGGCGCGTGACCGGAACCGCGACGTGGAGCTACCGCCAGTTCCAGATTGGCGGCTTCACGCAATATACCAGCGACGTGGACGACACCGGCCTGATCGATTCAGCGGGCGCGGCCTGGCTGATCCAGGATCAGATGACCTACAACCTCTACGGACAGGTCAGCGTCGGCAACAAACGGGAAGGAAGGTATCGCATGCGGATCGGCGTCAGGAACCTTACCAACGCAAAGCCACCGCTGTCCTCGAACGGCTTCCTCGGCTCGCTCTATAATCCGTACGGCCGCTACTGGTACGCCAACATCCGGGCGTCGTTCTGATGCGCATGCGCCATTTCGCCCTTGTCGCGCTGCTCGTGCCATCCCTCGTGGCGGCGCAGGAAGAAGAGCCACAGGCCCGCTCGCCCTCGGGCGGCGACATCGTCGCCTATGACCAGATTCACAAGCCGATCGTTGGACGCGGCGGCATGGTCGTCAGCCAGAACCGGATCGCGGCGGCGGTCGGTGCCGACATCCTGCGCAAGGGCGGCAATGCCGTCGACGCGGCTGTCGCAGTCGGCTTCGCGCTGGCGGTGACGCTGCCGCGCGCCGGCAACATCGGCGGCGGCGGCTACATGCTCGTCCACATGGCGGCGAAGGGCGGCAAACCCGCGCAGGACATCGCCATCGACTATTACGGCCAGGCCTCCCGTCACACGACCAACGACCTGCTGCTGGGCCCTGACGGCAAGGTCGACGCGAAGAAGGTCATGTCTATGAAGGGCATCGCCATACCCGGCACGGTCGCCGGACTGTGGGAAGCACACCGCCGCTTCGGTTCGCTGCCCTGGGGCACACTGATCGCGCCGGCGATCGCGATGGCGGAAAAAGGTGTCGTCCTGTCCGATGACGAGGCGCAGGCACAGGCCGCGCAGCACAAGCTGATGGCCGACGATCCCACTGCGATGGCGACCTTCTTCAAGCCCGACGGCAAGGCCTATGCCGCCGGGGAGACGTTTCGCCAACCAGACCTCGCCACGACGCTGACGACGATCGCTGCCAAAGGGCGCGACGGCTTCTACACCGGACCGCTCGCCGAAAGGATCGCGGCGGGCATCCGCGCCGGCGGGGGCATCATCGATGCGGCCGACCTCGCTGGCTATCGGGCGATCGTATCAACGCCGATCTGGTCGAGCTACCGCGGCAGGCGCATCGCCTATATGCCGCCGACCGCATCGGGCGTCAGCGTCGCCGAGGGCATGAACATCCTGGAGACCTTTCCGGTCGCGGAAGCAAAATGGGGCAGCGTCGCCAACCTCCATTTACTGTCGGAAACGATGAAGATCGTCTCAGCCGATCGCCGGCTGGTCGGCGGCGGCCCTGACTGGCGAACACCCGCGGTGGGCCTGGCCAGCAAGGGCTTTGCGGCCGAACGGGCGAAGTTGATCCGGCCCGACCGATCGCTCGGCAAGGATGACGTACCCGACGGAAATCCGTACCCTTACGAAAGCCGCGACACGACGCACTTCTCGGTCGCGGACGCTGCGGGAAACGCGGTCAGCAACACCTATACGCTCTCGGCCTCCTACGGGGCGCACGTCGTCGCGCCGGGTACAGGGATCCTTCTCAACAACTCGCTCGGCAACCTCGCCTGGGGCCGGCGCGACCGCGCGACCGAGCGGCGCGCGGCCCTGCCCGTCGCCAACAAGCGCGTGGGATCGACGATCACGCCGATCATCGTCTTCGATGGCGATCGCCCCTGGCTCGTCACCGGCACGCCCGGTGGCGGCTATATCATCGCGACGATGGTGCAATTGCTCTCCAACGTCATCGATCACGGCCTCAACGTCAGCGAGGCCGCGGAACGGCCGCGGATCAACCAGGGCGGCGGCGATGCCGCATTGGAGCTGGAGGAAGGCTTTTCGCCCGACATCGTGCCGATGCTCGAAGCGAAAGGGCATAAGGTGCGCCGGTCGAACACGATGGGCTCGATCCAATCGATCATGGTCGATGGCGATCGCTTCCTCGGCGCCGCCGACACCCGCCGCCCCGACGCCGCCGCCATTCCTGTCCGTTAGGAGCATTTCCATGCACCGTCCGCCGAACGCCGGGCTCCCCTGGCGGACGTCGATGCCTGCTCGTCCGATCTTGCGAAAACGGCGCGGCCCTCTGTAACGCCACCGAGGTCGGGTACCAAATTCACTTTGCATCAAACCGCCCCCTGTCACCCATTCATCGACAAGCTGGGCGTACTGACGGGCACTGAGATGGCCGTTTTGATCGACCCGGCTGGGAAGACACAGTCATCCACTGAGCCGCCCCGCCGTTCGAGCCAAACCAGTAAGCTGGCGCGAGTGCCTGGCAGCAGTTCGAAATGAACCGGTCGGCCTGTTTTCTGCTGCATGACAATCGCTCGTGTTCGGACTTGTCCGCGCGATGGGAGCCGGAAGCGTCGATGTGGCTAGGCATCGTGGACAAAGCTTGACGGCGTAGTTTGCCGCTCATTCAAAGCTGCCTTTTGGAGGCAGACTTGGGCGGGCGGATCGGTTTGTCGGACGAGGAATGGTCGCTGATCGGGCCATTGTTACCGGCGGAGCGGGGGACGGGGCTGTCGTCCCGCTGGTGACAACCGGCCGTTTTTCGAAGGCATGATGTGGATCGCGCGGACGGGTGCGCAGTGGCGGCACCTGCCGGAGGAATATGGCAAGTGGAACAGCGCGTTCCGCCGCTATCGTCGCTGGGTTACCGCGGGCGTATTCGACGCCATGCTGGAGACTCTGGCCGGTGCGGTTGAACGCGATGGCCGCGCCGACATGATCGACAGCATGGTCGTCCGGGCCCACCATTGTGCGGTGGGCGTAAAAAAGGGACTGGCGCGGTCGAAGCGCTCGGCCGATCGCGCGGCGGCTTTACTACCAAACTCCACGCCCGCTGCGATGTCAGAGGTCGCCCGCTCGCCTTCGTCCTGACGCCGGGTCAGCCGCATGACACGCAAGGCTTTGGGCCGCCGATGCGCATGATCGCCGACCGGATCGACGCTCTGCTTGCAGACAAAGGCTATGACAGCGACGCGGTCCGTGACGCCCTGACCAGCATGGACGTCGAGGCCGTGATCCCGGCCCGGCGCAACCCTCGCAACCCGGCTGCGCATGATCGGGTCAAGTACCGTTGGCGCAACCAGATCGAGCGCATGTTCAACAAACTCAAGAACTAGCGACGGGTCGCCACCCGGTACGACAAAACCGCCGAATCCTACATCGGCTTTATCAGCCTTGCATCAGTCCTGCTCTGGTTGCCCTTTGTCCACGATGCCTAGTTATGTGGACGAGATTAGGCCGATACTTACAAAAGCTGCAGGCCAAGACAACGTGCAAACATGATAGAACCTGGGTCTTACCGCTTGGCCACGCCCCAACGCGTGCAGAAAGCTATGCGATTTACAGGGTTACTCATGCCTACGAAGCAACCCAAAATTGGCCACAGATCGGACCCAGTTCCTTCCCCCCTCCCCGCTAAGCGTGAGTTCCGTGAGCATTTCAGTTGCAGCCCCGCGCGGTCCGCATGATATTTCCCGAACCAAAGAAGCGGCTGCGCGGTCTTGTGCGAAATCGTTCCAAGCCACCTGGCAGGGCAAATGGCCAGAGGCGATCACAGCCTCGTCCCGCCAGCAGAGGAAATTCGACCACCACTGGTCGCCTGCCTTAACCCCGAAGAATTCGACTATACAGGGCCGTGAGTCTTTCCCATTTCACCGTTTCGACAGGCGAGTTTTGGCAACTGGCGATCGGGAATAGATTCCGAGAAAGTGCCCATTGTCGCGTACTTAGCCCTACTTCGGCAATCAGCCTGCCACTGTCCGGTTCTCGATTGAAACCCAATGGGAAAGCTCGGTCATCGCACTGGCCGATCCCTATGGCAGGCGACGGCCATCTGCCGGCACATCCTGGATGCAGGGGCCCAGAAATCATTATCGCTATTTCTGCCTACAGGTCACCCTGCTTGCCCATCGATCGCTTATCAACCGCGACAGTTGAATGATACGGTATAACATTGCAGAGGACCCCCTCTATCAAGGGGGAACAAGACACCGATGCTACCGAACCTCATCCTGCTGGCGGTTGCCGCAGGACCAACTGCCGCACCGCCCGAGCGCGGCAAGACGCCCTCCACGATCGTCGTCGAGGGGCAGCGCGATAATTCTTCCGCCGTCCAACATCTGTCCAGCGCGTCGGGCGCTACGGTCGACGGCGTGGAGCTCGAATGGCGCAAGGCGCCGACGCTGGGCGAGACAGTGTCGCGGGTGCCGGGTGTGCAGAATGACTATTTCGGCCCAGCGGTCGGCCGCCCGACCATCCGGGGCCAGACCGGCGGTCGCGTCGCAATCCTGATCGACGGCCTGCCGACGCAGGACGCCTCTGGATTAGGAGCGGAACATGCCGCAGCGGTGGAGCCGTTCCTCGCCGACCGGATCGAACTGCTCAAGGGCAGCGCGGCGGTCCCCTATGGTGGCGGCGCGATCGGGGGCGTCGTGAACGTGATCGATGGTCGTATACCGACGCAGCGGCATGACGGCGCGCCCACCGGCCGGGGCGAGGTCCGCAGCGGCGACAATGTCGGCGTGACCACCATGACGCGCTTCGACGGTGGACGTGGTGCGTTCGCGTGGCACCTCGACGGCCTTTATCGGTATCAGGGGGATCAAGCGATACCGGGCCAGGCGAAAGCCGATACGTGCCGGACCTGGTCGTCGCTCGTCTCGAACACCGGGCTTCAGGCGCTGTGCCAGGTACGGTTGGCGCGGCCGACCTATGTGTATGACGCTGCGGTCAAACGCTATGTCGATGCGACGCCGCTGTCGGGGCAGATCATTACGAACCTTGATTCCGGCGGGAATGCGGACGGACGCCTGCCCAACAGCGCGATCCGAACGACGGCCATCACGGCGGGCGGCAGCATCATCGTCGATGGCGGCTTTCTGGGCTTGTCGATCGGCCGGTACGACAACAGCTATGGCGTGCCCGGCTTCACCCTCATCACATCGTCCAGAACGGGTGCCAGTCCGATCGGCGTGACCGTGGGGCAGACGCGCTTCGACCTGAAGGGCGCCTTGTACGATCCGCTGCCGGGTGTCGCGGCGGTGACGCTGCGCGCCGCGCATGTCCGGTCGCGCGACCGCGAACGCGTGCCCGACCGCGTCTGGAGCCGGTTCGACGGCAATGGCGAAGAAATGCGCATCGAGATCACCCAACGTCCGCTTGGCCCCCTGAGCGGATCGATCGGCGGGCAGATCGCCGATCGCAGCCTGCGCACCACCGAGACGACCTCCTATCTCCCCAGCGTCGTCACGGCGGAGCGATCGGCGTTCCTGGCCGAGCGGTTGGCGCTGTCGCCGCTGACGCTCAGCGGCGGCATCCGATATGACGAGGTGCGCTATGACCTTGACGAGGCCAGCGTACGCGCTGGCCGTGGACAGGGTGCGGCCTATGCCCGCGATACCGATTTCCACCTGCTGAGCGGCGATGTCGGCGCGCGCCTGTCGCTATTCAAGTCGCTCTATCTGCGGGGACGCTGGTCGCATGCCGAGAGGGCGCCGGGGATCAACGAACTCTACGCCAACGGCAACCATTTCTCGATCCTGACCGAGGAGCAGGGGGACGCCCGGTTGCGCAAGGAGCGCGCCGAGACGGTCGAAGTCGGCGGCGGGATCGACACGTCCTGGCTGTCCGCCTCGCTGTCCGCCTACAGCACGAGGTTCACGGACTATATCTATCTCGGCAATACCGGCGTGTCGCGGACCCTGCCGGTACGCGAATGGCGACAGGGCGATACCCGTTTCCGCGGTATCGAGGGGGAAGCGACGCTACGGGTTAGCACGCGCGTCGGACAGTTCGCGCTGCACGGCTTTGGCGATTATGTGCAGGTCCACCCGATCTTCACCCTCCCCGACGGCTACAGCCCCTTCGACAGCGGTTCTACCGCCGCCTTGGATCGGCAATATTATCGACAGCGGCTCGACGGCGACTATCTGCCGCGCACGCCGATGTCGCGCTACGGTGGCGACCTCGGCTGGGAAAACGGTGCGTGGCGCGCGTCGATCGGCGCGGTGCGCTATCTGCGACAGGCCGATGTGGCGAAAGGCGAGCCGATCTCGAATGGCTTCACGCTGGTCGACGCCCATGCCGCCTATCGCTTTGGCAGCGCGGCCCGTTACGAGGCGTTTGTCGATGTCGCCAATCTGACGAACGCAGAGGCGCGGTTGCACAACTCCTTCCTCAGGCTACGGGCACCCTTGCCCGGACGTGCGGTCGCGGTGGGCCTGCGCGCGGCATTCTAAGGCAGACACCCTCGGTCGCGGATCGCGCGCGACCGAGGGCTGGTTTCTTGTACTTCCATCCCACTGGCAAAGCGTCTGTCGGAGCGATGGTCTCTTTGCTGGAACTCTGTAAATCGGCGAACCTGCGAGTTCATAAGTTGAGCGACAGGCTACCCCATCCGGCTCCAGCGGATGAACCGGTTGTAGATCGTCTTGGGCGGACCACAAACCGCTGGCGCATCCCGCCAGCGCAGGCCGTTGCGGATCACGAAGATGATGCCGCTGACGATCCGCCGGTCATCCACGCGCGGCACGCCATGCGACAACGGAAAATACGGCTCAATCCGCTGCATCTGCTTGTCCGTCAGCCAGAACAGTTCACTCATCGGCGGCACCTCCACCGCCAATGAATCAACCCGTCACCACTCACGCAAGTTATTTTATAGGTCCTGAGCCTAATCACCGGCAAACGCCGGAATGTTGCCGATCGCACTACGTCCCGACGATTTTTTCGCGCAGGATAGCCAGGCCACATCTGCTTTCCACCTCGATCCTGCTATGCCTCTGACGGGTAAGGAAACGATTGGGATCGGAACGACGACGGGCAATGCGGTCGCGGTGATCGGTGCGGGTCGGGGGTACGATCTGCAGGATGCGACGACGGAGGTCGTGACGTTCGTGCCTCATGACGCGATCGGTCCATAGGTCTATGGTCCATTGCGGTTCCGTGTCGTTGGGAGCAGCGGCACCAGCCGCTGGGCACCCCTTGGCACCGCCGTTCGCCTGCCGAACTTACAGGGCGTCCCCTGTGCCCCCGCGGCCGGCCGCGGTGCACGCTGAAAAGGGAACAGGCTGTTCCTGCTCCAGGCCACCGCCGCCAACGACCGCTACGAAGGGGCGCAGACGATCCCGGACGGCTGCACCGCATCGACCGTTGATATCGCCTTGCCGGAACCCTCGGCTCAGGTCTTATTCCTGAGGCTGCGGGATGCGACCAACGCAACGGGCGTCGTGGCCATTCCAGAGGATAAGGAAAAGTAGGTCGAATGGTTTGCGACGGCCCCCCAATCGCGCAATTACCCCGACAGGAACGGATGATCTATCGCCACATCACCACCACCAGCAGGATCAGCCCGACCATTCCGAGATCGCCTCATGGCGTGGTATCTATTACGCCGGACTGCCGCAACAAAACCTCTACCGCCATGGCAAGTTGCCGATCCCGATCGGTCCCGGTTTCACCCAGCGGGCGATCGACGGCGATGTCGACGGGGCGCGGGGCCATCTCCATATCTCGACCGGCAGCGTCCTGAATGCGGGTGTGCGGAACGCGCAACACCGATCCGTCAAGCAGCGTGATCCCGCTGGTGTAGATGATCCAGCCCGCCGTCGGCTGTCCGACCACCTTGCCGAGTCCGAGTTTGCGATACCCCTCGGTGAAATCCTCAGCATCCGACAGCGAAGATTCGTCGATGACGAGGATCGTCGGCTTGCCCAGCGCGCGCTGCCCGAGCGCCTGACGGCTCGGCACGGGGAACAGGCCGCGCGGCGTCATGGTCAGGTAATTGGGACGGCTGAATACGTCGAGCGCATAGCCGTTGACGAAGCCACCGTCATTGTGGCGGATATCGACGACGACCCCCGCCTTCGCCTGATTTGCCGCGTCGAGATCGAGATAGAGCTGACTGAGGGATTCCTCCGACATGTCCGCGATATGGACATAGCCGAGCCGCCCGCCGGACCAGCGATCGACCAGCGCGCGGCGGCTCGCCACCCACTGGCGATAGAGCAGGCCTCCCGCGACCGCCGTGGAGACGGGACGCAGCGTCACGTCGCGCCGGCCGGTCGGCCCCGAAATCGTGACGCGGATACGGTCGCCGACCTGATGCTCGAGCAGCGCGTCGAGATTGGTGTCCGCCACGATCGGGACGTCGTTGACCGCCAGCAGCCGGTCGCCGACCCTGATGCCCAGCTCCACGGCCGCCGGACCGAGCGTCACGATCTCGCGTACGATCAGGCCGCGCCCCGCCTCATAGGCCGCGCGATCGAACCGCAGGCCGAGGTCGCCGACCCGATCGGTCGGCGTGGCGCCGGGGCCACGCCACGGCCGGTTGATGCCCGAATGGGAGGCGTTCAACTCGCCGATCATCAGGTTGATGATCCGCCGCAGCTCGTCCGGCGTGCGCACGCCGGCGGCATAGGGGCGGAAACGAGCGCGCAACGCCTTCCAGTCGTGCCCGGTGAAGGCCGGGTCGAAGAAATGGCGGTCCAGCGCGTTCCACGCCTCATCGAACACGACCAGCTTCTCGACGTCGAAATCCACATCCATCTCGGCGGTTACGACGACGGGCTTCGGCTTGGGCGTGTCGATCGGTGTCGACACGGGCGTGCCACCGTCTAGATAGACCAGCGCCTTGCCATCCGCCGACAGCGCGGCGTCCCCCTTGGGCTTGCCGGTGGCGGTCAACTGGCGCGCAACGGGCGGCTCGGTGGCGAGTTCGTCGAGGTCATAGCTATAGAAATTGTCCTGGCCGCGTTCGGCGGCGCGGAACACCAGCGTCTTGCCGTCCGGGGTGATGAGCGGGGACCGCGCGTTGAGGCCCAGCGGCAACGTCGTCGCCCGATCGCGCAGCCCGTCCCAATCGATGCGCGTGACCGGCACGACCGGTGTCGCGGCGAGTGTCGGACGGGCGGTAGAGCGGCGCGTCGGCAGCGGCGTCGACGGCGCCTCCGTCGCCGGTGCAGGGGCCGGTGGCGCGGCGGGAGCGCCGGGCGGAGTACTCGACTGGAATAGGCCGTTGAACACATCCTCGCGATATTTCGGGACATGCGGCAGCAGGTCGACGCGCACGATCCGCGATTCCTCAGACCGCTGCGACGTATCGAACAGGATGTAGCGGCCATCGGGCGACCAGGCGATCGCCCCCATCAGCCCATTGGCGAGGAAGCTGACCGGACGCGCCTCGCCGCCGGCGACGGGCACGACATGAACGTTGACAAAGGAGCGCCGGTCGCGGACCGGCACGGCGATCATCCGGCCATCGGGCGACCAAACCGGGTGCGCGGCATCCTCGTCCACCGCCAGCGCGCCGGTGAAGAGCGTACGGTCGACGAGCGCCCCCGTCCCGACCGTGACGACGTGCAACTCGCGATCGTCGAGCACATAGGCGACGGACCGGCCGTCGGGGGCATAGACCGGCACCGAGACGACACCGCGCCGCGTCAGCAATACCTCTTTCCCGCTCGCCACGTCGCGCTCGGCCAGCAGCTGGTCGTCGCCGCGTTCGGTGACGTAGAGCAGGCGGCGCGAATCCGGCGACCAGACGACGTCGCTTTCCGCACCCGGACTGGTGGTGATCCGCTGCGCGACGCCGCCGTCCTTCGCGGGCGCGGCGAACACTTCGCCATGCGCGATCAGCGCCAGCTTCAGGCCGTCGGGCGAGAGCGCTAGCCCGGTGAAGTCACTCAGGCTGCGATGCTCCCGCCCCGCGGAGGTGGTTGCGCCGCGCAGCGTGATCGGCACCGGCGCCGCCACGCCCGTCGCCGGATCGAACCGCCAGATGCCCAGATCACGCTCGAACACCGCCTGTCCGTTCGGCGCATACGAGGGATAGAGCAGGCGCCCGTCGGTGAAGCGCGTCAGGGCACGCGGCGCGGCGCCACCCGCGACGTCGATGCGCCACAGATTCTCGGTGCCGCCCCTGTCACTCATGACGGTGAGCGAACGGCCGTCCGCGTTCCAACTGGGCCAGGCATATTTAGCCGGAGCTGTCGCCAGCCGGCGATAGGCGCTTCCCTCCGCCACCGGCTTCAGCCAGATTTCGGTTTCGTCGATATGCGAATGGCCGTTGCGCCACCATTGTGTGTTGCTGATCCCACGCGCGACGAGGGCGATCGTGCCGCCATCGGGTGAAGGACTGGCCTGGAATTCGGAGAGATAGCGTTCGCGACTGACCTCCAGCGGGGTGCCGCCGGTCGCCGCGACGCGGAAGATGTCGGGCTGGCGCGCGACGTCGTTCACCGCGGAGGCGAAATAGAGCCATTTGCCGTCGCGGCTCCACGCATCAAGCTCTTCGTTCGCATCAGCGTAGGTGACGCGGGTGACGTGCCCGGTATCGAGGTCGAGCACGTAGATGTTGGCGGTGCCGCCGCGCGTGGAGGTGAAGGCGAGCCGATGGCCATCGGGCGAATAGAGCGGCCGCCCCTCGGTCGCCGGATCGCTGACCAGTAGACGGGCGACGCCGCCGACAGAGGACACTTCCCAGATATCGCCGCCGGAGACGAAGGCGATCTGCCGCCCGTCGGCCGACAGCGAAGGCTCGCCCATCGCGATCCTCGCCACCGGAGCCGCAGGACCTTGCGCGCAGATCCCGGAGGCGAGCGCCGTGGCGCCGAACAGCCCGAGGGTGCGCAGGATCGTCTTCATCGTCGGTGTCTCCAGGAACGGAAAAAGGCGGCCGGGGCGGCGCGTCGCCACCCCGGCGCTTGGCACGTTGCTCAGAATTTGTAGGTCAACGCTGCGGCGAAGCTGGTCCCCAGATTGGGGTAGATCGACGCGTCGTAGATGCCCGAATGGATCAGGAAAGCACGCGCCGGCGGCTTCGTGTCGAACAGGTTCGTCACATTGACCTGCAACCCCATGCGATCGCTGATATCATAACCGATCGACAGGTCGTGATAGGTCTTCACGCCGGTGAACGGCAGGTCGAAGCGACTGGGCGTAATGCCCCGATAATAAGTGATCCACTGCGAACCGAGGTAGCGCGCCTGCCAGGTGATCGAGAAGCGTGGCAGGCTGTAGGTCGCCGAGCCCAGCATGCTCCAGTTGGGATTGCCCAGCACCCCGTCCTGTCGCGTGACCGAGGACGGATCGTTCGCATCGGTGAAATAGCGCAGCCGGCTGAGATAGGTGCCGGTCAGGTTGAGCGTGATCCGGCCGGGCAGCGACGCGGCGATCGCCGAGAGGTTCCAC
Organism: Sphingomonas sp. SORGH_AS_0870; assembly: GCF_031453175.1. NCBI lineage: Bacteria > Pseudomonadati > Pseudomonadota > Alphaproteobacteria > Sphingomonadales > Sphingomonadaceae > Sphingomonas > Sphingomonas sp. SORGH_AS_0870. Next base: position 2,115,797 of record NZ_JAVIYW010000002.1, on the reverse strand, counting down.
CCGTAGTTGACGTTGAAATCGATCCCGTCGGTGAGCAGCCGACCGATGTTCAGGTTCACCGCACTGACACTGGTCACCGCTTTGGTCGTCGGATCGCGGGTGATCGCGGCGCAATTGGGGTTGCTGGCGACGGATACCGCCTGATCGACGCAATTGTTGAGGATGGTCTGCGCCGGCACGTTGCCGATGGCGTTGCGGATGTCGACGTTGAAATAGTCGACTGAGATCGACAGGCCAGGAATACGCGGCGGGGTCAGCGTCATGCCGACCGTCCACGTCATCGCCGTTTCGGGATCGAGCTTCGGGTTGCCACCGAAGCGGCCAAGGATCGTCTTGCCGTTGGTGGGAGCATTATAGTTGGCGGGCACGCCCAGCGCGGCGCAATTGGTCGCGCGGTTCGGCGACAGCGACACCTGCAACGCGTCGCAGGGATCGTCGCCGAAGAAATAGCCCGCATTCGCCGGCGAGAACAATTCGCCGATATTGGGCGCCCGCACCGACTTCGACCGCATTGCACGGAAGCGCATCCCCTCGAACGGCGTGTACGATCCGCCCGCATTCCACGACCATTGCGTGCCGTTGGTGTTATAGTCCGACATGCGGAACGCCCCCTGCGCCGACAGTTCGCGACCGAGGACGAAGTCCTTGAGCAGCGGCACGCGCAACTCGCCGAACACTTCCTTCGTCACCACGACGCCGCTGACCGGGCTTTCCTGCGGATAGAAGGAATTGCCCGCCTGTACCTGCGCCGAGGGGAAGGTGCGCGCCGTATCGCGGCGATATTCGATGCCGGCGGCGGTCTGCACCGGCCCGGCAGGCAGCGTTAACAGCGTGCCGGTGATGCTGGCGCCCGCATTCACCAGCGTCGAGGTCTTGCGATAGCGATCGTTGAAGCTGCTGTAGGCGATCGCCTTCGGATCGGCGGTGGTCAGGCCGAGGAGGTTGAGCGGCAGACAGCCGTTGGCGCGCGCCGTCGCGCTGGCGCATTGCGGGCCGTTCGGCCCCTGCACGACGTCGACCGATTCGAGGAAACGGTCTTGCAACCGGCCATTGAGCAGGCCGATATTGTCAATGTTGCGTCCGTAGGCGCCGAACACGTTATACGACCAGCCACCGCCCAGATCGCCGTCGAAGCCGGTAGTGAACTGCATCAGGTCGCGCCGGCTGTCGCTGCCGCGCCGCCCGAAATCATTGTTGTTGCGTGACAGGTAAAGCCCGTTCTGCCCCGCCTGGGCCAGCGCCGTACGAAGCGCGGTAGAGACATAGGGGTTGTTGATCGAGATGAAGGGCGGATCGTACTGGACGGGATCCTCCGGCGGCTGCCAGAAGCCCAGAACCTTGGTCTTCGCATAGCGCCCCTCGAAGAAGAAATGCGCCGCCGGGCTGAATTCGTAATTGACCAGCAGGTTCGCCACATAGCGCGTCGTCGGGAGCGAGAGATTGTCGTACTTCTCAAAGAAGCCGCCATCACCGCCGATCGACCGGCCGCCGCGATTGCCGACAGCCCCGAAATCGTAAGGACGGAAGCTGCTGCCGTCATTGGCGAAGGTGTAGGGCGTGTTGCCGATGTAGAAGGTGCCGGGATCGTTGATCCCGTTGAAGCGGATGTTCGGCGCGTGGATGAAGGCCGGCCCCTTCGGATCGGGATTGGAGATCGTGTTCAGGCCGTTGCTGGCGTAGTTGCGGTCGACCGCCTGTACGCCCTCCACCCGGTCGTAGAAGCCCGCGAACGTCACGTTACCGCGCCCGCCGTCGAAGCTCTTGCCTGCGGTCAGCGTCCCACCATAGGATTCGCCGTCACCGCGCGAGGTGATGCCACCGCGAGCCCGCACTTCCAGCCCTTCGTAGTTCTTCTTCAGGATCAGGTTGACGACGCCGCTGACCGCATCCGCGCCATAGACCGCCGAGGCACCGCCCAGCGATACGTCGGCGCGTTCGATCAGCGTCGCGGGGATGGTGTTGAGGTCGACCGAGGAGGTCAGCGGCTCGCCCGGCACCTGGCGGCGGCCGTTGACCAGCACGAGCGTGCGGTTGGTGCCGAGGCGGCGCAGGTTGACGAGGTTCAGCCCCTGGCTGGCGGCATTGCCCTGCGAATTGGCGTCATTGAAGCCGACGCCCATCGACGGCAGGTTGTTGAGCGCGCGGCCGATATTCTCCTGCCCGCTGATCGCGATCTGATCGGCGGTCAGCGTCGTGACCGGCGCGATCGTATCTTCGCGTGTCTGCTTAAGGCGCGATCCGGTGACGACGATGTCGGGATCGGCGGCGGCACCGTCCTGCGTGGCCGCGGGCGCGGCGGTTTGCGCGGACGCGGGTTGCGCCAGCCAGCCGGCCGCGAGCGCGGCCGCCGCAGCGGAGCGCAGCAGGATTGTGCATGCGGACGAGCGCGTCCGCGACGTGATACCGGAAATCATGGCTTCCCCCTTTTTCAGAATGCCGACGATTTCCTCCTGCAGATCGGATGCGGGCCATGTCTGCGCTGCCCCGTCGAGCCGATCGTGATGCAAGGACGTCGCAGCCCCGCGATCCGGGAACGCGATGACGAAAAAAAGTCAGAAGGTGGCGGTGGCACCCAGCCGGACGATGCGACCAAGATTGGGATAGAGCGCGGCGGTGCCGATCCCCTGGCTGGTCTGATAGCCGCGACGCGGCGGTGCAGCGTCAAACACATTGGCGACATCGAGCCGCAGTGTCGCTGACGCCAACCGCAGCGCCGCGCCCAGATCGTGATAGCTGCGCAACCCCGTGGCCGGACGGTCGACGGGAATCGTCTCGTCCCCGGTGATGCGCGCGCTGCCGATCAGCCGCGCCTGCCAGTCGAGGGTCAGACGCTGGCTGCTCCATCGCGCGCCAAGGCTCGCGCGCAGGCGCGGATTGGGGAGGATGCCGTCGAGCCGCACGGTGGCCCCCGAAGCGGCATCGGCGGTGACGACCAGCCGGCCGACCCAGGTCGCGGTGGCCGACAGGTCGACCGCACCGCCCGCTATGGCCGGGGTCACGCGCCAGTCCGCGGCAAGATCAATCCCGGCGGTGTCGATACGACCGATGTTGGTATAGCGCGCGCGCAGCCCGACGATCTGCCCGGAGGCGGCGTCCCGGCTGATCGCACCGCACGCCGCGGTCCGGCGTGGACCGTCGGCGGCATCGACGCAATCGTTCAGCGTCGCCTGCTCGATCGGAAAGCCGATCGCGCGATCAACCCGGATATGCCAGCCGTCCAGCGTCACCCGCGCACCGCCCCGCTCCCAGCTGACGCCCAGGGTGCTGGTATCGGCGAGTTCGGCACGCAGCGCCGTGTTGCCGTCATAGGTGACGGGCTTGGCGATGCCGTTCTGCCCGTCGAGCGCGGCGGACAGGCCAAGCGCGTCGCAGCGGGCCGCGCGCACCGCCACCGCGTCCCGCCTAGTCGCGTCGCACGGGTCGGTGACGAAAGCATAGCCCTGCGCCGGCCCGCTGTAGAGTTCGCCGATATTGGGCGCCCGCACCGCACGCGAGCGCATCGCACGGAACCGCAGTGCGGCAACCGGCGCATAGTCCAGCCCGGCATGCCACGCCCCGGCCCAGCCCACGGTGGAATAATGGGACAGGCGCCATGCAGCGGTGACGGTAAGCCGGTCCACGCCAGCGCGGTGCATCAACAGCGGTGCGCTGATCTCACCCAGCGCTTCCGCGACGCCATAGCGCCCGGCGTAGGAGGGAACCTGCGGCAGATAGGTACCGCCGCGCTGCTGGATCGCGCTGGAACGGCGGTCGCTGATCTCCCGGCGTGCTTCCCAGCCGATCGTCACCTCGACCGGGCCCGCCGGCAGCGTCCACGGGCGCCCGGTCATCTGGCCACCGAGGATCACCTGCGTCAGCGTCTCGCCGGATCGCGGCGCGATCGCGCTCCATGCCACCGCGGCGGGATCGACCGGGCCGCTGCCGACGATATCGAGCGGGACGCAGCCTGCCGCCCGCGCGGTGGCATCGCGGCAGCGGATCGCGCCGGTGACGGGGTCGCGGACCGCGTCGATCGACTGGCGCAGGCGATCCATGTCGGCCAAGCCGATCGTCGTGATCGCGTCATGGCTGCGCCCCCAGCCGGCCTCGAGCGTGTAGCGCCAGCGATCCCCGACCGGCCCGCCCGCCCCTGCCCGCGCGGTCGTCATCAGGCGATGATTGACCGAGCCGACCCGCCCGAAAGCGTCCAGCACCTTGGCGACGTCGATCTGCCCGATCCCCGCGGCCCGCATCGCGGCGACTGTCGCATCGGGCAGGAAGGGATTGGCGGCCGTCAGCGACAGCGCGGCGCGATCGCTGGGGAAGATCATCGGCTGCCATTGCGATCGCGTGGTGGTGGCCACGATCCGCAGTGAAGCGGCAAGACGATGCGCTCCCGCGTTGCGCCGCAGCGACAGGTCGGCGGCCGTGCGCACCAGACCCAGTCGCAACTGGTCGTAGCGTTGCGGCGCCAACCCGTCGCCGCCGATCTGCCGTCCGTCGCGCGCGCCGATCGCCCCGGTGTCATAGGGGCGTGCCGTGCTGCCATTGGCGGCGAAAACCGAACGCGCGCCGCCGATCGTATAGCTGCCCGCCGCATCAGCCGGAAGGAAGTGGATGCCGGGCAAAGTCACCAGCCCCTCGCCCGACGCCGCGCGGATCACGTCCAGCCCGTCGCTGGCATAAGCGCGGGCGACGGCATTCACCGCCGCGATGCTGTCATGATAGAGGCCACCCGAAAGGTCCCAGCCTGAGCCGACGACGTCGCTCCGCCCCCAGCGCAGCGACACGCCGCGCGTCGGGGCGTCGCCGTAGCTCGACAGCGCGCTGGTGGCGTTCAGGTCGATGCCGTCGACCGGACCATGGCGCAAGATGATGTTGACCACCCCGGCGACCGCGTCCGCGCCATAGACCGCCGAGCCGCCGCCGGTCGTCACCTCGATCCGCTCAACCATCTGTGGCGGGATCGTGTTAAGGTCGACCGCAGACAGGCCACGGCGCGCGCCCACCTGACGCTGCCCGTCGACAAGAACTAGCGTTCGGGCGACCCCCAGCCCGCGCAGGTCGATCAGGCTGAGCCCCGCCCCGCCCGACGTCTGGTTCTGGCTGCTCTGCAGGCCGAGGCCGGGCTGGATCGCGCCGATCCGCAGCAGGGAGGTGGCGAGATCGGCCTGCGCGGTTCCGTCAAGCTCGGCACGGCCCATGGTGCGGACCGGCATGATGGCATTGTTCGACAGCGCACCCAGGCGCGTGCCCGTGACGACGACATCCTGTGGCCGCTCGTCTGGCGTGACGGACGGCGGCGCGGGAGCCGGCGCCACGCGCAGCAACGCGACGGTATGTGCGCCCAGGAAGCGGGCTTCGTAGCCGGTGCCCGCCAACAGCCGCCGCAGCGCCGCCTGCGCCGACAGGCCGCCACGCACCCGGTGGCTACGCACGCTGCGCGTGTCGGCCGCCATCACCACTTGGATACCGGTGCGTGCCGACCAGAGCGCCAGCGCGCGATCGAGCGGCTGCGCCTCGATCGCGGCGTCGCGGACCTGCGCATGAGCCGCCGATCCGGTGGCGGGCGAGAGCGCTGCCAGCATCATGCCGGAAACCGCCCACCGCATCATCCTGCGCGAATCGGCTCCGGCGCGTGCCGGGGGATGCCGCCGCCGCGGATGGTCACCGCCCAGCCGCGGCAGCGACGCGGGGCGCGATCTCTACGCCGTCGCGCCGATACCGCACCTTTACCGGAAACGCATAGGGCAGCGCGCTCACCCATTCGCCGATCGCGTCGGTGCGCACCGTGCCGCTATAGGGCAAGTGTGCGATCGCGGGATCGGCAAGGCGCAGCGGCGTGGCGGCATAGCGGTTGATGTCCGCGACCACATCTGACAGCGGTGCCCGGTTATAGCGCAAGAGGCCCGTCTGCCACCCGGTCGCCATGCCGGGTTCGATCGGACCCACGGTGCCGTGTCCGGCTCGATCGAACCGCACCTGTTGCCCCGCGCCCAGCCGCATCGCCGCCGCGCCGGGCACTGTCGCCTCCACCACGCCCTCCGTGACACCGATGGTGGTGGCGTCGGCGTGGCGGGTGACGGCGAAGACGGTGCCGATGTCACGGACCTCGGTGGTGCCCGCCTCCACGACGAAGGGCCGCGAGGCATTATGCGCGACCGTGAACAGCGCCTGCCCCGATACCAGCCGCACCGTGCGCCGGTCGTCAGCGACACTGGCGGATATTCGGCTGTCGGCGCCGAGCAAGATGCGCGATCCGTCCTCGAGCCGGACCGATCGCGTCTGCCCAAGCGCGGTCGCATAGACCTGCGCGACCGGCGCGCGGTGCGGCGCGGTCGGTATCAGCACGATGGCGACACCCGCCGCAACAGCCGCCGCCGCGACGACGCCCACCCTCCGACGGATAGGGTCCGATCGACGCAGCCACCCTGCGCGTGCACGACGCGCCAAAGCCACATCGGGCAACGAGGGTACATCATCGCCCAGCGGGATCGCAGCGGGATCGATCGCGCCGACGACGTGCCAAGCATGGATCACACGGGCCAGCGCGGCGCGATGATCGTCGGACCGCGCCTCGAACGCCACCAGCGCAAGCATCGCGTCGAGCGGCGCGTCATCAGCATGGGCGTGCCCGAGCAACGACAGCGCCTCCGCCTCGAGCGATATGGCCATGCCCTCCTCATCCTCGTTCGCATGGCTCATGACGCGGCGCTCGCTTCCATCGCGCGGTATAGACGTATCCACGCCCGGTTCCGGGAATGCCGGTCAATCATGCGCGCGATCCTCCGCCGCGAGCGCCGCCATGCAATGCCGCATTGCGCGCAGCACATATTTGCGGACCATGCTTTCGGTCACCGTCATCTCGGCCGCGATCTCCGTATAGGACCGTGCCTCGAACCGGTGCTGGATGAAGGCGTGGCGGCAGCGTTCGGGCAGATCGGCGAGCGCTGCGCGCACCCGCGCAACCTCCTGCCGCGACGCGATATGGCGGTCGGCGGCGGGATCACCATCGGGCAGGTCAATCACGGTCACATCGACCCGCTCCCGCTCGCGCCGCCGCTGCCGTTCGCGCAAACGGTCGGACGCCAGATTGCTGGCGGTACGGAAAAGGTAACCGCGCAGATCGTCGATCGGATCGATCCCGGCACGGGAGAACAGACGCGCAAACGCCTCCTGCGCGACATCCTGCGCCTCTTCGACAACCCCCAGCTTCAGGGTCAACATCCGCACCAGCAACGCCCCGTCGTCACGGAAAATCGATTCCAGCGTCGCAATCACGTGTCGGGATTTGTCCGGTTTCGTCGCCAACCTGCCTACTCTTGCCTCGCACGATACGACACCATGAGCCGCCAGCCTGTCAATCGGCCGTCATAAGATGACGGCCACCAGCGTTCCATTCGCTGGTCAAAATAGGATGCGCGGCGTTGGTCGGGGATCTTCGCGGCACCCTTCCCGCCTCCAATTTCCAGCATTCGTATATCTCGGCTGAGGGGTGGTCTTTGACGTCCTCCCTGCTTCTTTATCCAAGCCGAGTGAGATTTTTCGGCCCTTTTGAAGCTCGCGGGCAAGGAGCTGGGACATGAAGAAGTCGAGGTACACGAAAGAGCAGATCGCCTTTGCGTTGAAGCAGGCAGAAACGGGTACGCCGGTGGCCGAGGTCATCCGGCGGATGGGCGTGTCGGAGCAGACTTTCTCCCGCTGGAAGAAAGTGTATGGCGGGCTTGGCGTAGGCGAGCTGCGACGGGCCAAGCAACTTGAGGAGGAGAACCGCAAGCTGAAGCCGCTCGTCGCGGACAAGAGCCCGGACAAGCATATCCTGCAGGACGTCCTGGCAAAAAAAGGCTGTGACGCCTGGGCGACGGCGCAGATGGATGATGCGGAGTGTTTGGGCAGACCTCGCTCGCCTGACCGCCATCCAGTCCGCCAATCTGATCGCGTTGCTCAAGGGGCGATATCCGGAGTGGCACGGCCGCGTTCGATGTAAAAACGTTTTCAATCGGGAGCTTGGCTATCTGATACAAGCCAATCCGGTCGGAATGAAGAATCGAGAGGCCCAGCCTTCGAGTTAACTCGCCCGAAACGAAAATGTGAGAAAACGTTTTCTAAGGGGGCCTGACAAAATGCATGTGCGAAGAGTTCGTTTCAAATTATGTGTCGCCTTCGGGGCGGCGATACTGCCCCTATCTCCCGGTTGGTCGCGCGCGGTTGCGTCGGCGCCGCTAATGATGGCGCATGATCCGTCTGCTGTCGTGTCAGATCCGGCAGCGCCGCAGGTATCGCAACAAGCGACGAAGACGGTGCCTGTGGTCCTGGGGCAGAAGAAGAAAGGCGTCGAGACTTATCAGCCGCTGGCCGATGACGGCATCACCCTGGCGCTGAGCTATACCGGCGAGGCGGCCGCCAATGCGACCGGCGGCTTTGCGCAGAAGGCGGCCTATACCGGCCAGATCTATGTCGGCGCCGATCTCGACTTCGAGAAGATCGCCGGGATTTCGGGCGGGGGCTTGCATCTGGCGATCACCAATCGCCACGGCCAGAGCCTGTCGCAGATCGCGATCGGCAACAACACCTCGGTCCAGGAGGTCTGGGGCACCCAGAACACGCATCTCGCCATCCTGACCTGGGAGCAGAAGCTGCTGGGCGGCGCGCTCGATATCGAGGCGGGCAAGAGCCAGGCGAACATCCACTTCCTGAACTCGCCCTATTACTGTAATTTCCAGACGAACTCGGCCTGCGGCAATCCGACCTTCGTCTTCAAGAACAGCAACTTCACCTATTTCCCGGCGTCGAGTTGGATGGCCAAGGCGAAGGTGACGGTGGCCGACCACTGGTTCGTCCATGCGGGCATCTATGAGGTCAATCCCAACCGCAAGCGCGCCGACGACAACGGCTTCAGCCTCAGCTTCAAGGGCGGGACCGGCTTCATCGTGCCGTACGAGCTGGGCTATGCGTCGGACTATCAGACCGACCGGCTGCCGCACCACTATATCCTGGGCGGCTGGATCGACCGGGGCGACTATTCCGATCCGCTGCGCGACGACCGGGGCGGCGTCGCGATTCTGAGCGGGCGACCGGCGGCGACGCTGAAGGGACGCAGCGGCATATATGCGCGGTTCGACCAGATGCTGACCCGGCCGGACATGAACTCGCATCGCGGGCTGGGCGTGTTCGGCGTTGCGATGACCAACCTGTCGGGGCGCGTCGAGGAGCGGCATTTCCTGGAGCTGGGCCTGCTCCAGACCGGCACGTTCCCGGGCCGCGACCAGGACACGATCGGTTTCGTCATCAACCAGCAGAGCTTCTCCGACCTGGCGATGGCGCGGATGCGCGCGGCGCGGGTGGCCGCTGGGGGCGATGCGAACATCCGGCGCAACCAGTATATGATGGAGCTGGCCTATGGTGCGCAGATCGGCCCGGCCGTTCGCATCTCGCCCAACGTCCAGTATATCCTGCATCCCGACCAGACCGGGCTGCCCTTCCGCCGGACCAACATCCCAAACGCCCTGGTCTTCGGCTTCAAGTTCACCGTCGACGCGCCGACCCTCATCGGCTTGACGCGGCGCGATTGACCGACGCGGCGTGATTTCCATCCTCGGTTACCTGCAGCGACCTGACGCATTAAAGTCCTGCCTTCAGGCTCATATCTTGCATAGCATCAGCTAACATTTCCCGATTTTCCGGGCATTTTGGCACAGCCAAAAATCATTGCCGTGCGCGATCCATGATTGATCGCCGGTCACCCACTGCACCTGCTTATCAAGCAATATTTTCAACATATTCATTCAAGGGATTTGGTCATGCGGTTTACGATCAAGAACAAATTATCCTTGGCATTCGGCATCAGCATCATGATGCTGACCGGAAGCACGATCTATAGCTACGTCAACCTTTCCGGTTTCAACCAGACGGTCAAGGCATTGCTGGACGGCCCCGCTGCGCGCAAGGAACATATTCAGATGATTACTGAATATGAGGTCCGGCCGACCCGTGGCCTTTATGACCTCATCAATGCCGCGACGCCTGAGGAGCGCCGCAGCCTGAAGGCCAAGAACGACGATTTCATCGCAAAGCTGATGACGGAAGCGAAGTGGCTTCAGGAGCATGCCGTCACCGGCGCGGAGCGGGAAAGCTGGAGCGCCGTCGCCTCTGATGTGCAGAAGTTCAAGATCGCAGCGGATGGGGTCTATGACCATCTCGCGTCGGGTGACGTCGCCGGCGCCGTTCAGATGAACCTGCAACAGGCGCGGCCGCTGACCGACGATATCGAGAGGCTGATCACACCGATCTTCTTCGACCAGCGCGACCAGATCGCGGCTGGCAAGGCGGCGGCCGATCAGAGCTATTCGTCGGCGGTCATCATGCTGACCATCATCGGCATCATTTCGGCGATCATCTCGCTGGCGGCGGCGGCCTGGATCGCGATCGGGATCGGTCGCGGGTTGAAGCGCCTGACCGAGGCGACGGATGCGGTGTCCGTCGGCGACCTCGATACCGAGGTTCGCGTCGACACCGACGACGAAATCAAGGACTTGGTCGACACCGTCAACCGGATGACCGCCAATCTTCGCAAGACCGCGGCCCTGGCCGACACGATCGCGACAGGCGATCTCAGTGCCGATCATCAGGCCCTGTCGGACAAGGACATGCTGGGTCATGCGCTCACCCGGATGACGGTCAATCTGCGCAAGACGGCGCAACTGGCCGATACGATCGCGGCAGGCGATCTCAGCGTCGATCACCAGGCGTTGTCGGACAAGGACATACTGGGCCATGCGCTGATCCGCATGACGGTGAACCTGCGCAAGACGGCGGGATTGGCGGAAACGATCGCCGAAGGCGACCTGACCGTCGATCACCAGCCGCTGTCGGACAAGGACGTCCTCGGCCAGGCCCTGGTTACGATGGTCGAGCGTTTGCGCGGGGTCGTCGGCAATACGACGCAGGCCACCCAGAACGTTGCGTCGGGTACGCAGCAACTCTCGGCGACGGCGGAGCAGGTGTCGCAGGGGGCCACCGAGCAGGCGGCCGCGGCGGAAGAAGCGTCCGCGTCGATGGAGCAGATGGCCGCCAACATCAAGCAGAATGCCGAAAATGCCTCGCAGACCGAAAAGATCGCGCGTCAGTCCTCGGTGGATGCCGAAGCGAGCGGCGTGGCGGTCGACAAGGCGGTCGTCGCGATGCGCACCATCGCCGAAAGGATCTGCATCGTTCAGGAAATCGCGCGTCAGACCGATCTGCTGGCCCTGAACGCCGCGGTCGAGGCGGCGCGCGCCGGCGAACATGGCAGGGGCTTTGCCGTCGTCGCGGCAGAAGTCCGCAAGCTTGCCGAACGCAGCCAGACGGCAGCGGCAGAGATTAGTTCGGTCTCGTCGGACACGGTGGCCACGGCGGCCCAGGCTGGCGAGATGCTGCAAAAGCTGGTCCCCGATATTCGGCGGACCGCCGAACTCGTGTCGGAGATCAGCGCCGCGTGTCGCGAGCAGGACATCGGCGCGAACCAGATCAACCAGGCGATCCAGCAGCTCGACCAGGTCACGCAGCAGAATGCGGGCGCATCCGAGCAGATTTCCGCCACGGCGGAAGAACTTGCTGGCCAGGCCGATGACCTGCAGGAGCGGATCGCCTTCTTCCGCATCGAAGACGATAGTGCCGCCGCGAAGGGCAAGAAGCCCGCAACCGCCCCGAAGGCCGCGAAAAAGAAGATCAAGGCCGCCGCGCGGCCTGGTTCGGTCGCCGATCGGCAGTCGCGGGTGCGGGGTTTCGCCCTCGACCTGAGCCAGGGCGGGCCCGATGAAGACGATGATCAGTTCGAGGTCGCGGCATGACGGACGGGGACGCCATCCAAGCCGTAATCTTCCATCTGGAGGTCGAAGCAGTCGCCCTCCCGGTGGGAGCCGTACGCGAGATACTTGATTACCGTCCCGCCTTCCGGATGCCGCGGGGGCCGGCATGGCTGAAAGGCCTTATCGACCTCCGTGGCGAAACCCTGCCGCTGGTCGATCTGCGGTTGCGGCTCGGTCTGGACGAGGCGGTACCAGGGCCTATGACCCGGATACTCATCGTGGACGTTCCGGCGGGCGGACAGAGGCTGGCATTGGGGTTCATCGTCGACAAGGTTGCCGATGTCGCGACTTTCAGTGCCACCGAAATCGAAGTCCCGCCGGACATCGGCATACGTTGGCGATCCGATTATATCGAGGGTGTCGTACGTCGTCCCGAGGGCTTCGTCGTTCTGCTTGCGATCACATCATTGCTTTCTGGCGAGAACAGTGCGGCATTGACCGACCTTTCGCAAGCGGCCTGAAAAATCCACTGCGCAGGCGGGACGGCGTCTTCGTAGACTTGCCCCGCTTAAATGGAGAGGCATTTGGTCATCGTGGCGCGGTTTGTTCGACCTGCGCCGGGCTGGTGTAGTCAAGCGCAGAGTGGCGCCGGACGGGGTTGTAGAAGCCGTCGATATAGCGGGCGATGGCCAGCTCGGCCTGGGCACGGGTATAGAAGATGGTGCGCCAGACGAATTCGGACTTGATGGTCTTGAAGAATGTCTCGACCATGGCGTTATCGTAGCGATTTCCCTTTTCCGACATGGAGATGCGGATGCCGTGGCGATGCAGCTCGGCTTGGTGGTCCACGGGACAATATTGGCTGCCGCGGTCCGAATGATGAATGAACCCCTTGGGCGGACGCCGCATGACGAGCGCCTTGCGCAGGGCAGGCAGCGCCAGATTGCGATGCAGCCGGTCGCCGGTCGCCCATCATCCTGCAACTCGCGCGTCATCCTCGAACTGCCATAGGGGCCGTTCGACAGGGCAAAAGCCGAGCGGACATGCGCCAGCATCACCATGTCATCGCGCTGGCGCCCACTGGCCGGGCGATCCTTCCAGGCGAAATAGCCGCCCTGGCTGACGCCGAGCACCCGGCAGAGGCGGTGATCCTCCGCTATTGCGCGCTGCCTCCGTCCGCTGGTCGCTACCAGCCGAACTGCTTCGTCCTCAAACTTTTTCGTGAACCATCGCTGCTTCGTCACCGAGTTCACCTCTCACCTCAAGGGAACTCTCCACTTTTCCGAGGCAGGTCCAGCCGATCCCTGCCGCCGGGATCTGGTTGAGGTCGGTCGGTGTCGCGCCCTTCCCTATCGTGCCGCCGGTGTTGACCCAGGCTGCGCCGTGAAGCCGCTTGCCGTTCACCAGCACCAGCGTCTCATCCGGCGACAGCCCCCGCAGCGAGGCGGAGTGGATATGGGTGTTGCCGTCCGGCGTCGTCGGATTGGCGAAGGAGAAGGACGGCGCAAGCTGGGGGAGCACCTCACTCGTCTCCTGATAGCCCGAGGCGCGCAATTCGTCGCCGCGCAGTACGTCGATCGGCACCGATGAAGTCGTGACGGTACGTTCGCCGGTGCGTGTCCCGGTGACCATGATCTCGCCGCCCGTCTTTGACTTTTCTATACTCGCCCGAGGGGCCGCGTCTTGTGCCGCTGCGGTCGCCATAGTGATGCGCCGACCAACAGACTCATCACGACGATCTTCATCCATCAACCCCCTCGCCGATCCGGCGGCACTGACTGGCGCTCGCACCGCGACCATATCCCACCAGATTGATAGGACATTGTAGAAATGATTTGGTGCGATCAAGCTCCAACGAAGCCTTCGTTCTGCACTCGCCTCGCTGCGAAACCCGCCGCCGAAAACGACGATCGATTTCTCCCCCGACGCCTCTATCCTGGCCGACCATGCCCAAGCTCATCGCCCATCTCAGACCCGTGACGCTGTTCGACATCGAGGGCGACGAAACGCCCTCGAAGCGCCGGCTGGCCGACGCCGGAGAGCGGCTGATGGGAACGCACGGCATCGACACGCCGTCCCTGCAGGAGATTGCGGCTGCGGCGGGTCAGGCGAACAAATTCGCGGTGCAATATCATTTCGGCGGGCGTGACGGATTGATCGATGCCATCTTCGCGATCCGGATGCGGCACATCGTCGCACGGCGTCAGGAATGTGTCCGCTTGGCCGAAGAACGCGGATTGATGGAGGATCTCAGCAGCTTGCTGGAGGCGGTGTTCCTGCCGATGTCGGAGCAGGTCGACGCGAACGGGCACCACAGCTACGCTCGGCTCCTGTTGCAATATACGACGCGGATCGGCTTCGATCCGCAGCGCCGCGATGATCCGTTCAATGCGCGACGAGGGCTCGCAGTGACCTTGATGGAGCGGATGGCCGGGCTGCTGAACCTCACGGCGCAGCAGTTCGAACTCGGCTTCTCCCAGCAGCATTTTGCGATGATCGTCGGGCTCGCGGCACGCGACAATTTTGCTTTTCGCGGGCGCGCCGCGCTGTCGCTGGAAGAGCTGATCGATCAGACCATCGCCATGGCCGTGCCGGCACTGCAGGCAGCGGCCCGGTTCGTACTTAACCGGGGCTGAGCCACCAGACGAAGCGAAAGTTGCATCAGCGCAACCAAAACCATCTTCAATCCCCATTAATCTAATGGGATAAGTGACAACACTTAATCCGCGCTGGATGCGTTCATGGGGGGAAGGTCGATGGCTGGTCGCCAATCCAAGGTTCCAGGCTTGGGATATGCATGGCTATGGCGTGCGGGCACGCTTGCCGCCGCGCTCGTTCCCGCCGTCGTCCACGCGGCCCCGCCACAGGACCAGACGGGGCCGCAGAATCAGACGGGGCTGTCCGACATCGTCGTCACGGCGCAACGCCGCAGCGAAAGTTCGCAACAGGTGCCGATCTCGATCCAGACCCTGGATGCGAAGGCGCTCGACACGCTCGGCGCGCGCCGCCTGAGCGACGTGGAGGTCGCCACGCCGTCCCTGTCGTTCGGCGACGGCAGCGAACAGGGGCGCACCGGCATTCGCGGCGTCATCGACTACTCGCGCAACGCCGGCTATGACTCGCGGGTCGGCGTCTATGTCGACGGCGTGTATTACAGCCGGTCCTGGATGAACAACCTGACGCTGCTCGGCATCCGGCAGGTCGATGTGTTGCGGGGACCGCAGGGAACGCTGTTCGGCAAGGACACCGATGCAGGCGCGCTCTCCATCACCACGATCCAGCCGTCGAAGGCGCTGGGCGGCGAGATCAGCGCGGATATCGGCAATTTCGGCTATCGCCAGATCGCCGCGCGCAGCAACCTGCCGCTGAACGACGACGTCAGCCTGCAACTCAGCGGCGCCCATGTGCAGAGCGACGGCTATTACCGCAACGTCCTGCTCGGCAAGCGCAACCAGGGCATCAACTCCGATGCGTTCCGCGCGCAACTTCGGCTGCGCCCCAATGACGGGCTTGATGTCACGCTTGCGGCGGATTTCACCGACGACGACAATTCGACGCTCCACTATACCTATGTGCCCCCAGCGGGCAGCGATCCGTTCGAAATCCGATCCTATGTCGACGATGGGGCACGACGGCGGATGGGCGGCGTCTCGCTGACCGCGCAGAAGGACGTTGGCGGAGGATTCCAGGCCACGTCGATCACCGCGTGGCGATCGGGCCACCAGTTCCTGCACTTCAACAACGAAACCGGCCCCACGCCGATTCTGACCGCGGACCTGCGCCAATATACGGACCAGTTCTCGCAGGAATTGCGGATCGCTTCGCCACGCGAGCGCCGCTACGATTTCGTCGCGGGCGTCTTCTACTTCTGGGGCAACAACCGTGACCGGCAGGCGCTGACCTTCGGCTCGGGGCTGCGCGCACTAGGCCTCGGCAGCGCCGTGGGCAAGGTCGCGACGCTCGGCACGTCGGTCAGCAGCGACTCCATCGCCGGCTTCTTCCAGGCGAACATCCGGCCGTCGTCGCTTGTCGAGCTGTTCGCCGGTGCGCGGCTGACCCATGAGCGCAAACGGCTGAACGACATCACCACCGCCGACCCGACCGGGCTGTTCTCTGCCCCGATCAGCGGCTATCGCGATGCGCTCGCCAACACCTTCTTCACGCCCAAGGGCGGCATCAACCTGCATCTGAAGCGCAACGTCCTGTTGTTCGGCACGATCGGTCGCGGCTTCAAGAGCGGCGGGTGGAACGTCGAGGCGACCAGCCCCGCCGCCTTCGCCGCTGGCATCCGCTTCCGGCCCGAAACGGTGACCAGCTACGAAGTCGGGTTCAAGAGCGACTTTTTCGATCGCCGCGCCCGCGTCAACGTCACCGGCTTCTACGAGAGATTCGACGATTTCCAGGTCTTCACCTTCGTCAACGCCACCGTCGGCGGCCGCACGGTGCTCGCCAGCAGCCTGTCGAACGTCGGCAAGGTCTCGTCCAAGGGGATCGAGACGGAGATCGCGGTCATCCCCGTCACCGGCCTGACGCTGGCAGCCCAATATACCTACAATCAGAGCGTGTACGACCGGTATCCGGGTGGCGGCGGTACGGTGGGCAACACCGTACTCGATGCCGATGGTGTACAGACGCCCTATGCGCCGCGTCACAAGGCCTATGTGTCGGCCGATTACGAGACAGCACTGGGTTCGGGTCTGCCGCGCTTGCAGGCACACGTCGGCCATAGCGTGCAGTCCTCCGAGAATTTCGACCCGAAGGTCGCGAACCCGGTGTACGGGAAAGCCTATTCCATTCCGGGTTACGACCTCGCCGATGCGCGGATCGGGCTGACGTCCGCCGATGGCCGGTGGCGGGCATCGCTATGGGGCCGCAACATCTTCGACAAACACTATATCCGCTTCGCCAATCGCACCGCGATCCTCGGCAATGCCGCGCTCCTCTACGGCACGCCGCGCACCTATGGCGCAACGCTCGGCTACACATTCTAAGCCCGCTGGAGGGATCATCGTCATGACCAACCCCCGCCAGATGAAGCTGGGCGCCTTTATCATGGGCGTCGGCCATCATATCGCCGCGTGGCTCCATCCCTCGGTCGAGCCGCGTGATCTGGTGTCGCTCGATCATTATGTTCGGATTGCACAGGCGGCGGAAGCGGCGCGGTTCGACGCCCTGTTCTTCGCGGACAATGTCGCCGCCCCGCCGCTATCGCCTTTGTCCGCGCAGGCCGCTCCGGTCTATTATCTCGAACCGTTGACGCTGCTCGGCGCACTGGTTCCGGCAACGGAGCGGATCGGGCTGGTCGCCACGGTGTCCGCGACCTACCTGCCGCCCTATCACCTCGCCCGAAAGTTCGCGACGCTGGACCATATCAGCGGCGGGCGCGCCGGATGGAATTGCGTGACGTCCGGCTCCGACGCCGAGGCGCGCAATTTCGGTCTGGACGCTCAGATCGGCCATGCCGAACGCTATGAGCGGGCCGCCGAATACATCCATGTCGTCAAGGCGCTGTGGGACAGTTGGGACGACGAGGCGCTGCAGTTCGATCAACCAGGCCGCCGCTTCTTCGACCCTGCCAAGGTCCGGGCGATCAATCACGACGGGCGCCACTTCCGCGTCCGGGGGCCGCTACAAGCCGGACGACCAATCCAGGGTCATCCGGTGATCGCGCAGGCCGGATCGTCGGCGGACGGCATCGCACTGGCGGCGGCCACCGCCGAACTCGTTTTCACCGCGCAACAGTCGCTGGATGAAGCGGTCGCGTTCGCCAACACGGTGCGGGAGCGCGCCGTCGCAGCGGGACGCGGCCGTGAGGACGTGCTGGTGATGCCCGGATTGATGCCCTTCGTTGCCGACACGCAGGAAGAGGCGCAACGCCTGCACGATGACCTGCAGGCGCTGGTCGATCCGCGGATCGCAATCGGGCTTGCTTCTGCGATGATGGGCGCGGACCTCGGCCAGTATCCACTCGATGGTCCCGTCCCCGACCTTCCGCCCACCGAGGGCTGGCAGAGCCGGCAGAAGCTGTTCTTCGACCTTGCCCATGCGGAGGGGCTGACAATCCGCGAACTGGCCGTCCGCGTTGCCGTCGCGCGCGGTCACAAGGTCGTCATCGGCACTGCTACGCAGATCGCTAACGAAATGGAGGCATGGTTCCAGGCTGGGGCAGCGGACGGGTTCAACATCATGCCGCCGACCCTTCCGTACGGACTGAACGACTTCGCCCGGCTCGTCGTCCCCGAACTGCAGCGGCGCGGACTGTTCCGTACGGAATATGAGGGCGATACGCTGCGGGCGAACCTGGGGCTGGCCCGCCCGGCAGGACACACGTCATGAGCACCCGCCCGCTATATCGCGGTTGGCATATGGTCGGGGCGGTGCTCGTCGCCCTGATGCTCTGCGGGACCACAACCATCGTCGCGACCTTCGGGATCGTTACCGCGCATTTGACCCGTTCCTTGGGCTGGACCCAGGGCGCGATGGCAACCGCGCTGTCGCTGTTCCTGCTCGCAACGACGCTGGCAGTGCCCGTGGTCGGCATCGCCGTCGACCGTTTCGGGTCGCGGCGCACCGCCATGGCAGGCATCGTCGCCTTCGCGGCGCTGCTCGCCGTGGCCGGGGGAACGATCACGTCGCTGCGCGGGCTGATGATCTTCTACACCCTGTTCGGGGCGGTCGGCGCGTTCACCAATCCCATCGTCTACATCAAGGCGCTGTCCACCTGGTTCGATCGCCATCGCGGCTTCGCGCTCGGCCTCGCGGTCGCGGGCCAGGGTGTGGGCGGTGCGATCCTGCCGATGGCCGTCGAATATGTCAGCGAAGCCTTCGGTTGGCGTTACGCCTTCTATGCCCTGGCCGCTGCCTTGATGCTGTTCGTCCTGCCGCTGGTCGCCCTGTTCGTGCGCGACGATCCGGCAGAGGCCGCCGTTCCCTTCGCCGATGCCGCCGATCCTGCCCATATCGATCATTCTATGGCACAATCGGGCCTGACAGTCGCCCAGGCCCTGCGGACCCGCGCCTTCTGGATCATCATCGCGGTTTTCCTGCTGTTCGGAATGACCAGCTACGCGCTGACCGCGAACTTCGTCGCGTTGATGCTGGAGCGTGGGGCCGGCACGCTTCCGCAGATTGCGATGCTGTCGTCGCTCGCCGGCGTCGCGATGATCGCCGGCAGACTGGTATTCGGCTGGCTGCTTGATCGCTTCCCCGTCCCGATCGTGGGCGCGGGCGGCGTCCTGTGCGCAGCAGCCGCGTTAGCCATCCTGCTACGCGTAGACACCATCGGCATTGCCGCCGTCACGATGAGCGTGCTGATGGGCATTGCGATGGGCGCCGAGACCGATCTCCTCTCGATCCTCGTGGGACGATATTTCGGGCAGCGCGCGATCTCGCGTATCTATGCATGGCACAACGTCAGTTTCCTGCTCGGTGCCGCTATGGGACCGCCCCTGTTCGCCACGCTGCGCGGCCGTTTCGCCAGCGCGGACATCCCCATCCTCACGCTGATAGCCTTGGTCATCCTGTCGGCAGCGCTGCTCTTGATGCTGAAAAGACCCGTGGTCGGCTGAACTGCAGCGTTAACTCCCTGACCAAGCGTTCTGATTCGATAACTGGCTGGTGCTGTCAGTCCAATGCGAACCGCTCTCCACACGATGCATGGCGGTCTTTGAGGGCACCGGCTTAGCTTGCAAGGTTGTGCCACTCCACCAGCGCGGCGGAGCGTCGTTCCCGGTAGGTCTGGCGGTCGATGAGGTGGCGCCGAAATTGGCCTTCGAGGATGCGGAAACGGGAATGATCGGGCTGAACCAATTGCCGCTTGCGGGAGGACAGATTGCCTGCCCCAGCTTCTAGAGCAGTTTCCGGCCGATCTGAGTCGATGCGGGATTCCCATTGGTGCAGTGATCTGATTCAAGGTGCTGGCTGGATGGAGGCCGGCATGAATGGGCAAGCCGTTGTCGATGGACCTGCGGTCGCGAGCGCTAGCCGCGGTTGACGAGGGGATGAGCTGCCGGGCTGCGGCGCGGCGGTTCGGGGTGGCGGCCGCGACGGTGATCCGCTGGCACGATCAGCGCCGCAGCACCGGTGGCTATGCCGCCAAGCCGCAGGGCGGCGATACGCGGTCGCGGCGGATCGAGGCGTACGCGCACACGATCCTGTCGCTGCACGAGGCCCGGCGCGACATCACCTTTGGACGAGCTGCGCAGCGAGCTGGGCCGGGCGGGGGTGACGGTCGCAATCTCGACGCTGCATCGCTTCTTCGCCCGTCACGGGGTCACGCGCAAAAAAAGACCGGCCACGCGATCGAGCAGGACCGCGCCGACGTCCTGAGCCAGCGGGAGGCATGGTTCGACGGCCAGCCCGATCTCGACCCCGCGCGTCTGGTATTCATCGACGAGACCTGGACGGCAGCCAACATGACCCGCAGCCACGGCCGTTGTCGCCGGGGCGAGCGACTCCGGATGGGCTACCCGCACGGCCACCGCAAGACGACGACGCTGGTCGCAGGCCTGCGCACGACCGGCATGGTCGCGCCCATGGTGCTCGATGGCCCGATCAACGGCGACTGGTTCGAAGCCTATGTCGACCAAGTGCTCGTGCCCGACCTCAGGCGCGGCGACATTGTCATTATGGACAACCTGTCCAGCCACAAGCGCGCCAGCATCCGCGACCTGATCGAGGCGGCCGGTGCTCGGCTCATGTTCCTTCCGCCCTACAGCCCCGACTTCAACCCCATCGAAAAGGCGTTCGCCCGCCTCAAGGCCATGCTCCGCAAGGCCGGCGAGCGGACCGTTTCCGGGCTGTGGTCCCTCATCGGCAAGTTGGTCGACCTGTTCCAGCCGCAGGAATGCGCCAACTACTTCAGCTCCTGCGGCTATGACCCAGACTGAACGGAAGCCGCTCTAGGTTTGGGGCGAAAGCGGATGCCCTCCCCTTCACCTCGATGACCCAGGATTAGACATTCATAACCCCTTTTCCGCTGCCCAACTTCGGCCGCGTGTTCATCACCGCGTTGTGGGCATTTTAGGAAGCAGGCTGTGCAAATCCGAGCTTCATGCTCGACGAGGTGCCGACGGCTTTGGCGGGCTATGGTGCCCGGCGAACTGCCACGCTATGTCGAACCGTAGATGCCGAACCGGGCTCCTCGTAATACAGAACCAGGATGGTAGCTGGCGGGGCGGCGGTGAGGATCAACAGAAAAAGGCCGACCAGCTGACGTGATGGGTTGGACGGCCCCTGCACCAGCGTAGCTGTGCAATGATGTGGTCGTTGAGCCACGTCTAGGAGTCGATCCATGCAGCAGGATGTCGTGACCGTCGGTGTCGATCTGGCGAAGAACGTGTTTCAGGTCCACGCGATTGGTGCTGATGGAAAGGTGTTGGTGCGGCGGCAACTCCGGCGCGGCGAGGTACTGAAGTTCTTCTCATCGTTGCCGCCGTGCCTGGTAGGGATGGAGGCAAGCGCGTCGGCGCACCATTGGGGCCGAGAGCTTTTAGCGCTGGGTCATGATGTCCGACTGATGCCGCCGGCCTATTTGAAGCCATATGTGAAACGCGGGAAGACCGACGCCGCGGATGCCGAGGCGATCTGCGAGGCTGTAACCCGGCCGACGATGAGGTTCGTGGCGGTGAAGAGCGTCGATCAGCAGGCGGTGCTGATGCTCCACAAGACCCGTGATCTGCTGGTGCGACAGCGAACCGCACTGATCAATGCGCTGCGGGCGCACCTGTCGGAGTACGGGATCGTCACCAGCAAGGGGCCCGGCGGTGTCACCGCGCTCATGAAGCTCCTTCACGAGGGGCAGGAGAAGCTGCCAGCATATGCCCGGTCAGCGCTGCATACCATCGGTGCTCAACTGCGATCGCTGGCAAGCGAGGTCGACCGGCTTGATACACTGATCCTCGCCTGGCACCGTGCCGATGACACCAGCTGCCGGCTTGCGGCCATTCCCGGCATCGGTCCGATCACCGCGTCGGCAATCGCCGCGGCTGTACCCGATGCATCGCTATTCCGCTCCGGCCGCCAGTTCGCGGCATGGCTAGGCCTCACACCGCGGCCCCATAGCTCCGGCGGAAAGGAGCGGCTTGGCGGCATCAGCAAGCAGGGCGATGGGTACCTCCGCAAGCTGCTGGTCGTCGGCGCGACCGCAGTGATGCGTATGGCGCGCAAGGATGCCAGCCGACAGCCGTGGCTAGCGCGACTGCTCGAGCGCAAGCCGGTGAAAATCGCGACCGTCGGGCTCGCCAACAAGACAGCGCGCATCGCCTGGGCGGTGATGGCGCGCAAGGAGGTCTACGCAGCGGCTGCCGCGTGACCGCTGTCCTCGCCGACCGCTGAGCGGCCGGCAGGATGGTGTAAGGGCAACTGAGTGGTGATGACAAACCGGTCAGACCGGGGATCGAACAAACCCAGGGGAGCAGAGCGCTTCGAGCGCGACGACGTGATTAGGGATCCGCGGACTTCATCAGGGCCAGCAGCCATGCGGTGCTGCACGAACAGGCCGAACACATGGACGCACCCGACCGGTGCTCATCGCCGCACGAAAGCTCTTGCACCGCAGGGGCCGTCCAACCCATCACGTCAGATCGAACAGGTCGTCGTGGGCGGAAACGGGATCACGACAGAGGTCGTCTTTTTCCATCGCGCGAGCCGAACGGCCATCTTCACTGACCTTATCCAACACTTCGAGCCGAATTGGTTCAAGGGGTGGCGGGCTATCGTGGCAAAGCTCGACTTTTTTACCGCGATCAGGTCGACCGTTCCCCGGAAATTCCGGATGACCTTCCGCGACCGTGAAGGCGCCGGACGCGCAGTGCAACGCATTATGGCATGGCCGACAGCGGCCGTCCTAACGGCGCACGGTGCACCAATCAGAAACGACGGTCAGGCGGCGATTGCCCATGCCTTCGACTCGTTGCTCAGCGAAAAAGCGTCTCGGTAGTCCGAACGGCTTGATCGCTGCTTTCCCGGAATACCATCCCAATGGGAATGCCCCGGCCGTGTCGCTGGCCGTTCCCAATCGGGAAGGGTCGTGTCCGGCCGAGGCACGGGCTAGGCATGGATGATGTTCTTTCCTAATGCCTCCCCCAGCGAAGGGCCGTTTGTCCTCACAGAGCACGATGCCGGCGACGTTCTTGATCTGTATGCGCGGTGTATCGACTACTTCCTGTTGCAGGATGGGGAGCCGGCGACGCTGGCGGACGCGATCGAACTGTTCCGGGATGTTCCGGAGGAAAAAAGCCCGGTCGATCAGACCGTATTGGGCTGGCGCGGCCAAAATGGGCTTATGGCGGTGGTCGCCATTCTACGCGACTATCCAAGCAATGATGTCTGGTATCTTGGCTTTATGATTGTTGATTCAGCCGCCAGAGGAAAAGGCATCGGTCGGGCGATCTATGACGCGATCGAGCGATGGGCAGTGGATCGCGGGGCGCAGGAAATGCGCCTCGCCGTGCTTGAGGTGAACGCGGCAGCGGAGAGGTTCTGGCGGTCGCTGGGTTACAGAGAGCTTCGGCGGGTCGGTCCTGACACGTTCAAGGCGCGAAGCCACCATCGCGTCGAGCTATGCCGCATGTTGGGCAGCAATCTGCCAGCGTAGCCCGCCCCGTGGGGTGGCCATCGTCATTCCCGATATCCGATCCCAATAGAATGTGTCGGCCGTTCCATTTATTTGCCTATGTCAGATAGTTACGAGCACAAAGGTGCCGGCGATGGAAGTGATAAGGAAGGTATGATCCGTCAGTTGCATACCGTTCATCCTCCGCAATGTAGGCCAACCCTGCTTTGGAAGAGGAGGTTTGTCGTGCGTCATTTCACGGTTTTGATTCGCCTTGCGCCGATCGCGATTGGATTGACTTCAGCAGGTGTCGTCGCAGCAAAGGCGAATGATCTTTACACTGTGAGCGAGCGGACCGAGGCGAAGACAGGAGATACGGGCAGTGTCACGAAACCTGCGGCGTTTGCCAAGCGCGCAACTGTCCATGAGAGGGGAAAGGGCGAAGGCCATGCTCATGTTGGACGGAGCAATGCGGCCGTGACCGTCTTGTCGGAAATTGATGCCGGCCATATTCGCGATCTGTCCTCTCGTCGTCCTGTGACGATCCACCTCCCGGGCAATCCGAGCACCGGCTATGCATGGAACGTGTTGCGTGCGCAGAACGTCACGGTGAAGCAGCCTATTGAAACTGTTCCCGAGCCCAAGACCCCCGCGGGCGTCGTCGGTGCGCCGGAGATTACGGTGATTCACGTCCTGCCGGGGCATCCCGGCGCAGCCTCGCTCGAGCTTGGCTACGTCGGCCCTGGGCAGACGCGCCCCGACAAGGTCCTGCATTATCGCTTCACAATAAAGTAAGGGCGGCGGGGCACTACGTTGGGCCAGCCCTGGCGCTGATCGCAGCGTCCCGCCAGTCCACGGCTGCCAAACTGAAACCGGCGCCGTTGCTCTGTATCGACTAACGACCGTGTTCGGTAGCGAACCGTTCGCCCCGGCCGGCGCTGCCTTCGGATATGCCGAGGCCGAGTTTGGCAACGTGAACATGGCGGAGCACCCCGCCATTCTGCGAGTGACTGCCAAGCCATGAAGCCATCCCGTGGCGCGGGCCACTCAGGTGCCAGGAGGGAGAACCATGCGGTATCACGACGACGGCCCTTCACGATCCCGTCGCACCGCCATGTCCCTTCATGCGTGAAACCGAAGCGGCTGGCAGCGCGGATAGATGCTGCGTTCAGGGCGTTGCAGCGCCAGACGACGCGGTGATAGCCGAGCGCGAAGGCATGGTTCATCATCAGGAATATCGCCTCGGTCGCGGCACGGGTGCGTTGCAGGACGGGTGAGAACCAGATGCTGCCGATCTCGATGGCAGCATCGTCGGGCGCGATATCACAGAAGGAGGCCCAGCCCGCAGCCGTTCCGCTGGCTTGCGGGATCACGGCGAAGAAGGGTTGCCGGCCGATCCCGGACAATCCCGCGACATGCGCGGCGAACGCCTCCTCCGTCGCGAACGGCCCATAGCGCAGATAGGTGAAGGAGCGATCCGCCCCTTGCGCGACACGCCAGAGATCGGCCGCGTGCGCCATCCCGAGCGGTTCGAGCGTAACGGCGCGACCGGCATGGATATCGAACCCCGGCAATGGCGGAGCCGCACCGGTGACGACGGCACCGAGCGGCAGGTCGTCGGTCCGATCCGGCCTAGGACCGGCGATCACCGTAGCCGCCCCGATGCGAGCAGGGCGGACAGGCCCGCGGGGAAAGCGATATCCCCGCCCAGTTCGGGGGCGGGTTCGGGTGCGGCGAAGGCGCTGCGGATCGGCAGCACCCCGGCCCAGACCGGGTGCGCTGCCTCGTCTCCGTCGCTGGGCGGCTCGGCCCGTGCCTTCACGCTGGCTTCCTCAATATCGAGGTACAGGACACTGGTTGCCTTCAGTTCCTGCGTGGTCATCGGCCGCAATGTCTCCCAGCGACCAGGGAACAAGCCGTCGGTGAACCGCCGCAGCGCGTCGGCGATCGCGTCGGGTTCCTCGACGACCCGCGCGATGCCGAAGACCATCGCCGAGCGGTAGTTGACCGAATGATTAAACGCCGACCGCGCCAGCACATAGCCGTCCATATGGCTGACGGTCAGGCAGACGCGCTGTCCCTCGGCCTGACGCAGGAAGCGACTGGCGGCGGAACCGTGCCAATAGATCCGGTCACCCTCACGCCAGTGGATGGTCGGCGTGACATAGGGCTCGCCATCGATGACATAGCCGACATGGCAAATCGGCGCGGCGTCAAGCACCGCATGGACCGTGCCGGCGCCATAGTCCGCGCGGCGATGCCCGCGCCGCACCCGGCTGCGTTCGGTGATCGGATAGGTGTCCTTGTCGGATGAATGATCGGTCGGTGTCATGTGGCCCCCTTGCCTGTTGCGGGACCGCCATGTCAGGAAAGCGGATTGCTGCATAATGCCACTTGCGCAAAGATCGGCAGTCCAGTTGAAGGGGACATGGTAGCCACACATCCTGCCACCTGGATCCTGATCGATCGCCGCGCCGGGTATCTCGAACGACAGATCCATGACGCCATCCGCGACCGGGTTTTGGCGGGGCAGCTCGTGGCAGGCGAGCGCCTGCCCTCCTCGCGCGCGCTGGCGGCGATGCTGGGGGTGGCGCGATCGACGGTCGTGGCGGGCTATGAGCTGCTGCGTGCCGAAGGCTTCGTGACCGGGCGGGCGGGGTCGGCGATGCGGGTGGCCGACCTGCCTCCGCCCCCCGACGGCGCACGCCCCGCGCCGCTGCCACGAGTGTCCCCTCCGGAACCCGAGCCGGAACGCTTCCTGCCGTTCCGGCCAGGCCTGCCCGATCTCGACAGCTTCCCGCACGAGATCTGGTCCCGCTGCCTTAGCGCCCGTGCGCGCCATCTGCATATCCATGACCTCGGCTACCGCGATGAGAACGGCCTGCCGGCGCTGCGGCAGGCAATCGTCGATCATGTCACGCGGGCGCGGGCCGTGCTGGCCGACCCCGAGCAGGTCGTCATCATGCCGTCGACCGCGGCCATTCTGGCGCTGCTCGCGCGGGTGCTGCTGCCAGCTACCGGCCGGACCGTCTGGCTGGAAGAACCGGGATATCGCACCGCCCACGACATCTTTGCCGCGGCAGGCGCCGCGATCGTGCCGCGCCCCTGCGATGCGGAGGGCATGACTATCGGGCATGACGATCCGGCACCGTCGATCATCTACGTCACGCCGTCACACCAATATCCGACCGGCGTGGCGATGAGCCTGACGCGCCGCATCGCCCTTCTGCACGTCGCCGCTGCGCACGAAGCCGTCGTCATCGAGGACGATTACGACAGCGAGTTCCACTATGCGTCGCGCCCGCTCGCGGCGTTGCAAGGGATCGATCGCGCGGATCGCGTGGCCTATGTCGGCACCTTCTCCAAGGTACTCGCACCCGGCCTGCGCATTGCCTATGCGGTGCTGCCGGCGTGGCTGCTTGCGCAGGTACGGCCTATCCTGCGGCGCGAGGGCGGGTCGGTGCCGATCCATGTCCAAGCGGCGATGGCCGATTTCCTGAACGCCGGACATCTCCGCGCGCACGTCCGGACGATGCAGCGCGTCTATGCCGAACGGATGACGGCGCTCTGCGATGCGTTAGCCACCGTTACCGAAAATATGCTCTGTGTCGAGCCGGTCGCGGGCGGGCTGCAACTGCCCGTCTGGTTCCGCGACCAGCGTATCGACGACCGCCGTGTCGCCCATGCGCTTCAGGACCGAGGGATCGGCGCCATGCCGCTTTCGCCCTTCCATGCGGCCACGCTGCGCAGCGGCCTGCTCTTCGGGATTGGGGGTGCGACGGACCGGAATATAGCGCACCTCTCGAGCGTCATTGAGCGCAATTGGCCATTTTATGGCATTTCGACGTCTTGAACGTCGGTCCGGTCGTTCTCGAAACCGCAGCGATTCCGATAACGGTCGTGCCGTCTCGCTGACCGTTCCCAATCGGGAAGGGGGTTAGGACAGGCGCGTTAGGTCCGGCCAACCATACGCTACCTCATGTAAGGTCGTATCGCCGTCAGCGACCTCCTTTTCGGTGATTATTGTGCCGCCCAATCCCTCATAGAAGCCGCGCGCCCATATTCTCCCGCAGCAGCCAAAGACCTGCGCTTGTCATCGGCCGGGCTTTCAGATCGCGTGCCATTAGGGTCATTAGCGCGCGACCTACGCCACCACCTTGTTGCGAGCGCAGGATGTAGATTGCGCCGAACTCACCGGCAAAGCCGCGCTCGCGCATCGCATCGTCACGTTGTCCACCACATCTCGCTTGCGCTCTCGGCGACATAGATCCGTGTTCCGTCCGGGCGGGCGGGAGCGCCGAGAACCGTGGTCCACATCGCTGCCCGGCTGTCAGCCGACAGGCTCGCGAGCATTTCTTGAGGAAGCAGTCCGGTATAAGTTTCGTGCCATGACGCGACGTGTAGCGCGCCGATCGCATCGTCAACGGTTGCCAAGCGGTAATCGACCATCGGCATCCACGCTCCCTTTACAACGTCGGATCAGCATGACGCCGGCTAAGGGAACGAACAAGGCGAGCCTTCCCGATATTCGATCCTTGTGGGAATATCCCGGCCGTCTCGATAGCCCTTCCTTCGTGGAAAGGCATCCCCCTCCGCTTGACGGAAAGCCTGCGCCGCCTAAATTGCAAGACGCCTAAAAAGACAGCGATGCAGGTATGGTGACAACCTGCGGTCTCCTTGGAGACAGTCACGCTTGAGCGACTGATGCCGCTCTTGGCCATGGCCGGACACAGCGAGGATGGGCCTCGTGCGTGGCCGGTCGTCGTTGTCTGAACCGCGATCGGTCCGTGTCCGTCTAACCAACTGAAAGGCACGACCATGAAGCTGAACCATATCAATCTTTATAGCCACGATACCGAAGCGGATCGGGCTATGTTCGAACATTATTTCGGTATGCGCACGCTTGTCGTGCGAGGTACGAAAATGGCGATCATGCAGGACGACGACGGCTTGGTGCTGATCGTCAACCACTTCGACAATAAGCTCGACGGCTTCGACTATCCGAAAAGTCTCGACATTCTCCACATCGGCTTCATCCAAGAGTCGCGCGAGGCGGTGGATGCCATGCATGCGCGCCTGACTGGGGATGGCTGGGAAACGCAATCACCGCACGAGACGCACGGCGCATGGTCCTTCTATTTCCGGGCAAGGGGTGGCTACTTCATCGAAGTGACGACCTTGACCCCGGTCCGCCCCGAAGAAGCGTATCAAGGTAAATGGCAGTAAGGTCCGACTCGGGTCGGCGGAGTTATCCGTCGACCATCTCAACCTTTGTGCCGTTCGGAAAAAAGCGGCGAACGACCCGGCCGATAGCTCCCTGCTATGAGAGCCTTGTTCTTGGGATGACCATATGTTCACGCACATCATGATCGGCAGCAACGACCTGGATCGATCCAAGGCCTTCTATGACGCGACGTTCGCGGCGCTGGGTGGAAGCCCCGGCGAGCAGGACGAGAGGGGCCGACTGATCTACAATCATGAAGGCGGACGATTGATGATCACCCGGCCGATCAATGGTCATCCGGCGAACCCTGCCAATGGCGGAACCATCGGCATTGCCGCCATCAGCGCGGACCACGTTCGCGCATGGCATGAGGCTGGTATCGTGCATGGCGGCACCTCGATCGAAACCCCACCGTGCGAGCGGCCGAATGGTGTCTTCGTTGCCTATCTGCGCGACCCGGACGGCAATAAGCTTACCGCACGAACGAAGGCACTGCGGTAATCTCATGGAACTTGGCAGTTCGGTGGGACAAAGAGGCTCATGTCTTTTGGCATCAGCCTGATCGTCCTGGTCGCAGCGGTCCTTCACGCCAGTTGGAACGCCCTCCTGCGCGGAGGCAACGACCGGCTTTGGTCGATGACGATCATGTGCATCGCCATCGCGGTCGCCTGTGCCCTGATGGCGCCGTTCGTGCCGGTGCCCTCGATAAAAAGTTGGGGCTACCTCGCCATGTCGGCGCTGCTGCACGTCGGATACAATCTCTTCCTCGTGCGCACCTACCGGCAAGGCGATCTGGGGCAGACTTACCCGATCGCCCGCGGGGCCTCTCCTCTTCTGGTATCGCTCGGTGCCGCGGTCTTCGCGTGCGAACTGCCCGACGCGCTCAGCCTGACGGGCGTGCTGCTGGTGTCGTGCGGCATCGTCGCGTTGGCCTTCCAGGGGCGGACCATCGGGCCGCAGACCTTGCTCTTCGCGCTAGGGACCGGCTGCTTCATCGGCGCCTACAGCGTGACCGATGGCATCGGCGCCCGTCTGTCAGGCTCGTCTGTCGGCTACATCGTCTGGATGTGCCTGTCGTGGGGCCTACTCATGCCAGCGACATACGTCATTTTGCGCGACGCCCGCTCCATCATGCGGGCGCCAAGAGAAATGCTGGTGGCGGGCAGTGGCGGACTCGCCTCGCTTCTGGCCTATGGAATCGTCATCGTCGCTATGTCACTTGGCCCGATGGGACCGGTGTCGGCGTTGCGCGAGACAAGCGTCGTCTTCGCGGCCCTGATCGGCCGCATCTTCCTTGGCGAAACTTTGACTCGTTGTCGGATTGCGGCTTGCCTGGTGGTTGCGGCGGGGGCGGTTCTGATCGGGCATGGGGGCTGAAGACGCACGAGATTGGATTAAATTGGTCGTGTAGAGACTAGGCCCCTAAGCTTCCCGAAATTCGATCGATTCCGAGAACACCCGCGTCGTCTCGATCGCCCTTCCCAATCGGAAAATCACCCAGTAACGATTGTTGCGAGCAATTCGCAGAATGTATTATAGCTCCGCGCGCAATGCCGACGAACGCCGAAGCCCTGTCCCGTTTGCTGTTAGCGGATCGCGCGCCGCTGATGCGGTGGGTTGCCCGCATCGTTGGTGCAGGACCGGCGGCCGAGGACGTCACGCAGTCCTTATGGCTTCGTGTCCAGCGCGTTGCGGACGATCCGCCGATTACGCACAAGCGCGCGTATCTGTACCGACTGGCATCCAATCTGGCACTCGACCACGGCAAGCGCGAGGCGCGGCTCCAGAGCGTTCATGAGGAAGCACAGGCGCTGCTGTGGGGTAGCGATCACGCACTGGCCGCGGATCGTACGATCCTCGCGCGTGATACGTTGAAGCGGATCAAGACCGGCATTAATGCCCTGCCCTCTCAAACCCGGCGGGTCTTCGAACTGCATCGATACGACCATCTCACCCAAAGGGAAGTCGCTGAGCGGCTGGGCATTTCCACCACAGCGGTCGAGAAACATATGCGGCGGGCCATGACGGTGATTTCCGCCTGCCGCGATGCTGATGATTGAGTCTCGGCGTAGCCGCAGGCGGGGTTGGGCAAGTGGCGGTACGCGCAGTCATAAAGACATGTCGGTACGGATGCCGGCACGGGGAAGGTTGTCGCACACATGACGGTGCCGCTGATCGACGGAGCAATCCTGGCGCGCGCGAGGGAATGGGTAAGGCTGTTGGCCTCGGGAGATGCCGATGCTGCCGACATCGCAGCCTTGAAGGACTGGCTGGGAGAGCGGCCCGAACACGCCCGCGCGTTCGAACGCGAGCGAGGCTTCTGGCAGGACTTGGAGCCCCATCGATCCCTGTTCGCGCCGCGCTCGATTCCTGCGACGAGGGCGCATGGGCGCGCGCCACATCGACTACGCCGGCCGTCGCGACGTTTCGTCGCAGGTGCCGTTGCGGCCTCGTTGCTGCTGGCCGTGACGGGGGCGGATATCTTGCTCCGCCTGCAAGCGGACCATATCACCGATCGCGGAGAGGTGCGGGGCGTGCGCCTGTCGGATCGCTCCACGGCGATGCTGGACGCGAACTCCGCCATCGCCGTCCACTATAGCAATACCGAGCGCCGGATCGAGCTGCTGCGCGGCCGTGTCTGGTTCGACGTCGCGCATGATGATGCCCGTCCCTTTCGGGTAGCCGCCGGCAGCGGCGTGATCGAGGACGTCGGTACCGCGTTCGAGGTCACGGAAGGACACACTATGCAGGTTGCCGTGTCCCAAGGCGCGGTCCGGCTCTTGGGCAGCGACGAACCGTCGGCGGTGACGCTGACGGCGGGGCAGCGGGCCGATTTGGCAGGTGGCATCGTGTCGCCCTTGCCCGCCGTCCTGCCCGGCCGGATCGCCGCGTGGCGGCACGGCGAGCTTCTGATCGACGATATGCCGCTCAATCAGGCTATCGCGCTCGCCGGACGCTATCGGCCCGGATTGACGCTGGTGTGGGCAGACCTGTCCGCCAAGCCGCACGTCAGCGGCGCGTTCAGGATCGCGCAAGCCGACGAGGCCGTGATTGCGATGGCGACGAACGCCGGCGTGAACGTCGCACACCTGCCGGGTGCGATGATCCTCTACTGAAAAATTCCATAGGCATGGGTTGGGTAAGTCGGGCCAGCACCAGTCTCATCCATGCCCCGCCGATGATAATGCGTCGCAGGGGCAGGTGTCGCACGGGGCGACGTTCTTGCTTGGGGGATATATGTTTCTGCTGCCGTCGCGCTTCAGCCTTCTTCTCGCCGCCACGGCGTCCACCGCTATCCTTGCCACGCCGGTCGCAGCTCAAGCGTCATCCGAGCGCAGCTTCGATATTCCCGCCTTGCCGCTCAACGAGGCCGTGCGCCTCTTCATGCAGCAGTCGGGTGTTCAGGTGACCTATTCCAGCAATGACGGTGCCGGCATCAGGACGACCGCGGTGCGTGGTCGCCTGGCGTCGGCCGCTGCGCTCAGCCAGCTTCTCGGCGGCACCGGCCTGACCTTCCGCTACCTGACGGCAAACTCGGTCGCCCTTTCGCCAGCACCACAAGCTGCCGGAAATGCCATCCAACTTGGCCCCGTGCAGGTGGAGGGACAAGGCGATACGATCGGCATCGCCGATCGCGGTCCCGCGACCGATCCGGGCAAGAGCGAGGGCGA
Organism: Sphingomonas sp. SORGH_AS_0870; assembly: GCF_031453175.1. Lineage (NCBI taxonomy): Bacteria > Pseudomonadati > Pseudomonadota > Alphaproteobacteria > Sphingomonadales > Sphingomonadaceae > Sphingomonas > Sphingomonas sp. SORGH_AS_0870. The sequence goes on along the minus strand of NZ_JAVIYW010000002.1, from coordinate 2,083,583 downwards.
GCGATCCTACGCGACGCCGATCGTCACGACGGCGACCCGCCTCAACCTGACGCCACGCGAGACGCCCCAGTCGGTGTCCGTCGTCACCGAACAGGCTATCCGCGACCAGAACCTGTTGTCCGTCACGGACGTGCTTTCGACCGTCACCGGCCTCAGCGTCATGAACGGCCTGACCGACCGGACATGGTTCTATTCGCGCGGCTTCATCGTCAACAGCTTCCAGTTCGACGGCATTCCGACGATCATGGACAACATCACCCAGGCAGGCGAGGCGCTGTCGGATACGATCTGGATCGATCGCGTCGAGGTGGTGCGCGGTGCGACCGGCCTTCTGAGCGGCCCTGGTGAACCATCGGCCGCGGTGAACCTCGTGCGCAAGCGTGCCGACAGCCGGGTATTTGCCGGCAGTTTCACTGCGGCGGCGGGATCATGGAACAACTATCGCGGTACGTTCGACCTAGCCGCACCCCTGACGGCCGGCGGGGGGCTGCGTGCTCGCGTCGCGGGCGCCTATCAGAACCGGGAATCCTTTACCGATCTCTACAAGAACGAGAAGGTGGCGATCTACGGCACGGTCGAGGCCGATCTTGGTGCGCGCACGACGGCAGCCATTTCAGTCAGCTACCAGGAGAACAATCCGAAGGGCAGCGCATGGGCTGGCGTACCGCTGCTGTTCGAGGACGGCACGAAAGCACGTTGGAGCCGATCGCAGACCACCGCCCCGCGATGGGCGCGATGGGATACGTCGAGCCGCTTCGTCCACCTCGACGTGGATCACGATCTGGGCGGTGGCTGGATCGCGCACGGCAAATACGCCAACGACAAGGGCAAGTTCGATACGCGACTTCTGTACGTCTATGGCGCATACCGGTCCGCCTCTGCGATCGGTGCGGGCGGGCTGGACCTCTTTGCCTATAGCGACTTCGGCTATCGCCGACAGGATGCGCTCGATCTTTATGCCACCGGCCCATTCACCCTGTTTGGACGCCAGCATGAGCTGTCGTTCGGCATCCAGGGCATCGATCGCCGCTTCAAGCTGTCGCAGCGTGCCGCGACGCCAGCCAGCAACGAGGGGATCGGCGATCTGCGTGAATGGGACGGCTCCTACCCTGAGCCAAGCTTCGGCACGGTCACGCTCCGGAACAACGACCGCACGAAGCAGCGCAGCGCCTATGTGTCGTCGCGCTTCAGTCTCGCGTCCGGGCTGACGCTGATCGCCGGTACCCGGTTGACCCACTGGAAACGCGATCAATACTACCGCGCACGGACTTACCGCTACGAACCCGACCTTCAGGTCATCCCCTATGCGGGCCTGGTGGCAGACCTCACCGGGAACGTGTCGGCCTATGCCAGCTACACGGAAATCTTCAATCCGCAGAACTTCCAGGACCGGAACGGCCGTTACCTCGATCCGGTTCAGGGCGAGAACTACGAAATCGGCGTGAAGGGGGCCTGGTTCGACAACCGCCTCAACGCCTCCGTCGCGCTGTTTCGGCTGAAGCAGGACAATGTCGCCAAGCAGGACGGGAGCGCGCTGGTGGATGGCACGATCTACGCCGCCTATATCGCGACCGATGGCGTGGTATCGAAAGGGATCGAGGCGGAGCTGGCGGGCGACATCACCCCGCGCTGGCGCGTCACGCTAGGCTATTCCTACAACGATGCGAAGGACCCCACCGGTGCAAGGGTCGTGCCGGATATCGCGCGCACCCTGTTTCGCGGCTTCACCTCCTACCGGCTGTCCGATGACCCGAACGGCCTGTCGTTTGGCGGCGGGGTTACATGGACGGGGAGCCGCCAGGTCAACGACATCTTCCCCGGCAATTCCACCGTGTCCTACACCGTTCGCGAAGCCCCCTACCTTCTCGCCAACCTGTTCGCCAAATATGACCTGAACGAGCGCCTCTCGGTACAGGCCAACCTCAACAACCTTTTCGACAAGCGCTATTATGTCGGCATCAACAGCGACGGGCAGGGCTGGTTCGGAGAGCCACGCAGCGTGATGGTGACGCTGCGCGGCCGCTTTTAAAGATTGATGTCTTGAACGTAGGGACCCGGCTGCAATCGGCGATGACCGAGCCCCCGGCGGTCGAGGCTGCCGGGGCTGCGTCGTCATATCCGCAGCGCTACTCGGATCGGCCCATGAGCATCCGCTCCCGGCTCTTCGGTACTGGGGGCGTGACATTCGTCGCGCTTGTCCTGCTGGGCGGAGCGGTGTTCACCTGGACGACCTATCGACCGGCGCCACCGGCACCTGCGCTGGCGGTGTTCGACGTGGCGCCGCCTGCGGCCCCACCTGCGCCACGACGAGAGGTGAAGCCGGGCCCCAAGAAGGAGCGCAAGGAGCGTGAAAAGCCGATAGTGGAACAGCCTGTGGCCGAGCCGCCATTGCTACGAATGCCTTCGACAAATCCGGCCTCTTCCGTCACCGTCAAGCCGGTGCCTGATCCCGGCCCGCCGGTAAAGGAAACGACCGCCCCCGAGGCCAGGCCGGTGCCGCCCGCCCCGCAGCCCTCGAACGTCATTCCTAGCTGGCAAGGCCAGGTACTGGCGGCGCTCAACAAGGTGCGCCGTTATCCGCGCGAGGCCAGCTTCCGCCACGAGCAGGGCGTACCCTATATTCGCTTCGTCATGGATCGCACTGGCAAGGTGCTGTCTTCCCGCCTCGAACGCTCCTCCGGCATCCGGTCCCTCGACAGCGAGGCGATGGATCTTCCGAAGCGCGCGCAGCCGCTTCCCAAACCGCCTGAGGACATCATCGGCGCCACGATCGAACTGGTCGTGCCGGTCGCGTTCTTCCTGCGATGAGCCCCAACGCGAGTAGCGTCTTCCCGAAACGCCATGCCAGACGGTTTTCAGGAATGCCGAACCTTTCCCGCTCGCCCCTCCCAAACGTGTCGGTGATCGGTGGATCATACAGCGGCCGGGCGTGATTGAGCGGCGATCCATTCCGATAGGGCCACGCCGGTGAGCATCAACAGCGCCAACCCGGCGATCATCCCGCCGAGGGCCGTCCACCCCCATTCATCCGCGATCAGACCGCCTAGCGGCGGGCCAATCAAGGCACCACCGGCGCCGAACTGGGTCAGCAAACCATTGGCACTGGCGATGCGCGGGTCATGCGGGCTTTCAGCGCCTGCCAGGATCGGCAGTCGCGCAAACATGAGAGGAGATACGAGGCCGCTCAGCAAGACGGCTCCCACAATGAGAACGCTGGTCGTCGGCAGGTCGCTTGAACGGTTGAGGGCGAGCGGCACGAGAAGGGCCGTCCCCATAAGAGATGGCGTCGCAATCATGAGCAGGTGTCCCGTCGACAGCCGCCCCCGGCGGATCAGCAGGATCGCGAGGCCGGACGCAGGCAGTGCGGACAGCGATGCGATCGATGCGACCAGGCCCGCCCCGTCCAGCGCCGCTGCCCGTTCTGCCATCAGAAACGTCGGGAGCAGCATGGTCAGCGCGCAGAGGAAAAGCGTGTAGATGCCGAAGGCGAAGGTCGATACCCATGCCGCCGGAGCCGGCAGCACGATACGGCGTCGACTATTGTCATCCGCCGACAGGTCAAGACGGAGGATCGGGAGGATCGTCATTGCCAAAAGGCCCGCCCAAAGCACGATGATGCCTTGGGCGCCAAGCGGCGCAACGGCCAGGCTGGTGACGCCGCTGCCGACCGCAATCCCCACTGGTACGAAGCTACTCCACAAGGCCAAAGCACGGGCGCGATCGCGATCACTCGCGATTGCGGCAATGGTGGTTGGCGCAGCGATGACGGTGAGTAGATATCCTATGCCCTCCACAGCACGTGCCCCGAACAGCATGCTACGCGTCGGGGCTAATGCCTCCAACAGGCTCGCCGCTGCCAATATCGTCACGCCTGCCAGGAGCGATCGACGGCAACTGATCCAGCCAAGCGCCAATCCGGCCACGAAGCCCAGCAGGCCACCGCCGACTTCCAGCAGCGAAATCAAAAGCCCGGTGGCGGGAAGCGACAGATCAAAGCGATCCTGCAGCAACGGAGCGATTGCCGAAAATTTTGCGAGTTGAGCCGCGGCGAGAACGCCGACCAGCCAGAGGAAAATGATGGTGGGCCAACGTCCTTGCATGCCGCCCAATTACGGATTGTCGCAACGCCCGCCCACGAAAAAGATATGCGTCACTCGATCGTGGTGGTGAGGCGGCCGATGCGACCGTCCGCCAACGGCACCGTCTCCCACTGCATCAAGCTGGGGCGCACCACGACGACGTTGCTGTCATTGTAGCCGGTATGGAAGCGAAGCCGCTGACCGGGCTGTTCGAACCAACCCCGATCGCGAAGCCCGGCCTCGGCCGCCACGATCTCCGGACTGGCGAACGGCCACAATGATCTTCCAATGAAGTCGTCCGCGTGCGAGGCCCAGCCCGCTACCCGGGACGGCGACGCCGCCAGCAGTCTATGTGTTGCGTCGCATACGAGATGCACGGCCATTGTCGAACCACAAACCAGCCGCCGCAAGGCAGCGTCGGCGTCATTGTTCGCCTTAGCTGCGATCATCGCGAATATCCGCTCGCGGTGCTGGATCTCAGGCTCGTGGGTGCCGCTTTCCCATCGCGATACGGTGCCCTGCGACACACTGAACAATTCTGCGACATGGCCCTGCTTGATGCCGTTGAGCCGACGGAACCGATGCAGCGCCCGCCCCACAGGAAGGTCCAGTATCATGAGGGCACCATAGCCTATATGCGGGCCAAATCTTCTTCAAAATAGCTTCGCAATGGTGAAGGTGCTCGCAGGCGCCGTATTGCGATTGATTCGCATTTTGCGCTATGCGTCGTTCAATGCCGACCAACGCCCTTGCTCTCTCGCGCCTGCTGTTGAGCGAACGCTCGACCTGGCTGCGCGTCGTGGAGCGGATCGTGCGGGACAGGGCGGCGGCCGAGGATGTCACCCAGGGGCTGTGGTTCAAGGTTCAGACCGTGCGCGACGATCCGCCGATCGACAATCCACGCGCTTATCTGCGTCGCCTGGCGGTCAACGCGGCGACCGATGAGCTTCGTGCCTCCTCACGTCGGATGGAGGATATACAGGAAGAGATCGAACATCTCCTTTGGGTCGAGGACGATCGGCCCGCCCAGGACCGCATCGTCCTGAACCGCGACCTCGTCACACGCATCGATGCGGCCGTCGAGGCGCTTCCGGAGCCGACACGCGGAATTTTCCGACTGAACCGCGTCCATGGCGTGACGCAGCGTGAGATCGCCGCGCGCTATGGCATTTCTACCACGGTCGTGGAGCGCCACATCCGCCGCGCACTTGGCATCCTTTCCGACGTGCGAAGGGCAGAATGACCCCATTTATCGACCGCTCTGTTAGGAACAGCCTTTCTCTGAGCGTCCAACCTTATAGCAGGCCATGCAAGGCCAGCGGTCAGGATGCGACATGACTGGAAGCGTGCGCGATCGAGAAGAAAGGGCGGCTGAAGAGGCAAGCCGATGGATCGCCCGCATGGCGTCGGGCGATATGCAGCCCGATGAGCTCGAGCGATTCAAGGCGTGGCGCTCTGGCGACTCCCTTCACAACCGTGCGTTCGAGGAAACCCGTGCGATCTGGCGCGCTGTGGGAAGCAGTTCGAATAGCGGGGCCTTACCCTCGGCAAACCACCCTGCGGGCTCTCGCTGGCCAGTGTCCTCGCGACGTCGCTTCCGCCGCATAGCGATCACCGGCGCGGCCGCTATGGCCTTGGTGGGACTTGTCTTCGGAGACGATCTGTCGATCATGTTGCGCGCCGATCACCGCACCGGCACGACCGTAGAGAGCCTCATGCTTGCGGACGGAAGTCGGGCGATGCTCGACGCCGGCACCGCGATCGGCATCTCCTACGACCAAAACGAACGCCGGATAGAACTGTTGCGCGGCGCCGCCTGGTTCGAGGTCGCTCATGGCGATCGGCGTCCGTTTCGGGTCGCGGCATTAGGCGGCGAGACGCAGGATGTCGGCACGGCCTTCGAGGTCCGGCGCGAGGCCACCGCCGTTTCGGTTGCCGTGACACAAGGCCGCGTCCAAGTCAGTGCGCCGGGCGCAGCCAATGGCATGGCGTTGAATGCATCCGAACGTGCTCGCTACACCCAAGGAGCGTCCCCCGTCAGAATGGCTAAGGCTGCCCCCGATATGATCGCGGCGTGGCGGCAGGGCGAAATCCTGTTCGATCGGGCCGATGTGCGCAGCGCCATCGCCACGATCGGTCGCTATCGGTCCGGCCCGGTATTCATCCTGGGGCAGCCATCTTCCCCCCGGCCCATCAGCGGCGCCTTCCGCGTCGACCGGCCGGAAGAGGCCATCGATGCCATTGCCGGCATGAACGGTCTTTCCGTCTCCCGTCTTGGCGGCATCGCCGTGCTGCGGCCATCAGACCAGAAATAATTTGCAGGGGTGTTAGGAACGCCCGGTTCGCCAGCGTCAGATAAGAGAGGCATCGCTATTGCGGCGCACTCTCATACAGGGGGCGCGGTCATTCCGTGCCTGGGCGTGGGAAGATATGATGAAGCATAAATTCGTTGGCCGCCGTACCAGCGCGTCTCGGCTGTTGCTCATGGCGTCGGGCACCTTGCTCGTATCGCTTGCAGGTGGCGCTCTGCCTGCGCAGGCGCAGTCCGGATCGAGTCAGATCATGCGGTCCTACGACATTCCGGCACAACCATTGAGAAGCGCGCTTCGCGACTATATGCGCCAATCCGGCGTCCAGGTCGGCTTTCCCAGCGAGATCGGGGAGCGTGTTACGACCTCGACCGTCACGGGGTCGTTCAGTGCGGCTGAAGCGCTGTCGCGCCTGCTGACGGGTACAGGTCTGACCTACCGCTTCACGGGGGCCAATACGGCCACCCTCGAACGCGCTCCCCAGGCCGCCGCCGGAGCGATCCAGCTTGGTCCCGTGCGAGTCGAAGGCAGCGACGGCACCAGTGGCGTCATCTTTGACGAGACCGCAAACCGCGTGCCTGACAGCGTGGTCGCAACCCGCTCGGCGACGGGCACCAAGACCGACGCGCCCTTGATCGAGACGCCGCAGTCGATCAGCGTCATTACCGCGACCGAAATTCGTGACCGCGCTTCCGAGAGCGTCAAGGATGCCGTCCGCTACAGCGCGGGGGTGCATGTCGGCGGCAGCAGCGGCAGTATCCGTTCGTTCGACAATGTCGAGGTCAGGGGCTTTGCGCCCACGCCACTCTACCTCAACGGCATCTACCTGCCCTATATCGGCGATCTGGGCGGATCGCCTCAGATCGACCCATATCTGCTTGAGAAGGTGGAAGTCCTGAAGGGCCCCACCTCGGTCCTTTACGGGCAGAACTATCCTGGGGGCATCGTCAACATGACGACCAAGCGGCCTACCCCGGAAGCGATCGGAGAGGTCGTCGCACGCACCAGCAACCGGGGCCAGGCCTATGGGGCGTTCGACCTGAGTGGTCCGCTGGATACCGGTGCCGGTCTTCTCGGCCGGGTCACCGGCGTCGCTTCCACGACCGGCACGATCGTCGATCACGTTCAAGAACGTCGGTTGCTGATCGCTCCGTCCCTCGCCTGGCAGCCGGATGAGGATACGAACCTGGCGCTGATCGGTCATTACCAAAGGGATCGGGGTCGTCCGGACTATCAGCCCCTGCCTTATGTCGGCACGGTGGTCCCCGCCGGATCGTACGGGCGCATCAGCCGCTCGCTGTTCAGCGGGGAACCAGGCTATAATGATTATCGCCGGGATCAGTGGGCGATTGGGTATGAAGCGACGCACCGCTTCAACGACGCTGTGACCATCCGGGCAAACGGTCTCTATCTGGGGGTCGATGATCGATATCGGACCTTCTTTGCCGGCGGGTATGTCACCGCCGCTGACAATACTCCCGACTATACGCAGATGCGTCGCAACGCCACGGACTATGCGTCGAATAACACGGTATTTGGCGCCGACACCAAGATCGAGGCCCATTTCACGACCGGCGCGATCAGTCATGAAACGCTCGTCGGCGTCGATTACCGCTGGTTCGACAATGATTACACGGGACGCTATGGCTTTGGTAATACGACGCTAAATCCGTTTCGTCCCGTCTACGGCAGCTATAACGAACCTCGGTTGGGTGCGCGCTGGGACAATCAGGTCGAACAGATCGGACTATATGTCCAGGATCGTATGCGGCTGGGTCCGGTGGTGCTGACGCTTGGTGGTCGCCAGGATTGGGCCGCGACAGATAATGACGATCTGCTCACCGGCATCCGGACGACGAACAAGGACCAGGCGTTCACGGGTCGGGTCGGCATGACCTACATCGCCGATAACGGGCTGGCACCGTATTTCAGCTACGCCACGTCTTTCATGCCCTACGCCGGCTTTGATGGTGAAAGCCGTCCGTTCAAGCCAACGACCGGCAAGCAATATGAGGCTGGCGTGAAGTTCCAGCCGAAGACGATCGACGCGCTGGTCACGATGTCGATCTACGACCTCCGGCAACAGAACGTCCCGACATATGATTTCTTCACCTATTTGCCGACTCAGAGGGGAGAGATACATGTTCAGGGAATTGAGTTCGAAGGCAAACTCGCTTTACGCAAGCGCCTCGATATCATCGCATCAGCGTCCTACACGAACTCCGTCTACTCCAAGGCGACCGATGGCACGGAAGGCAACAAGGTACGGTTCATGCCGCCGTGGCAGGCTGCGTTGTGGGCGAAATACGACCTCTCATCCGTAAATCTGTTCGGCGTATCGGCAGGTGTCGGCGTCCGTTACTCCGGCAGCGGGTATGGAGACGATATGAACACGTTCAAATATCCGTCCTATACGGTTTTTGACGGATCCCTGACCTACGACCTGTATCAGTCGCCACTCCATCTCGCGGGCGCCGAGTTCAGCGTCGTTGCGGAAAACCTCTTCGACCGTAAATACGTGTCCGGATGTAGCAATATCAACAACTGCTATTATGGTAAGGCGCGCCTGCTGACAGCAAGCCTTCGCTATCACTGGTGACGACACGAAGCCGGTGACGCTCTACCCATCCCATGATCGCGGCAAGACATGCCGATATTCAGAACGGCCTGCGAGCTGGCGCTCAAGGCTGTTCGGAGTCGGCAGTGTGGCGACCATCGCTCTGATGGTGGTGAGTGGCGCGCTGTTTACATGGACGACCTACCAAGCGGCACCGCCGGCTCCAGCTCCGGCGCTGGCGGTGTTCGAGGTGGCGCCACCCGCCGCCCCGCCCGAACCGGCACGTGAGATGACGCCGGGCCGCCGGCGGGAGCGCAATGAACGCCGTCCACCGCAAGCCGAACGCCCCATGGTCGAGCAGTCGCCACTGCGGATGCCGGTCGCGAATGCGATTCCGCCCCTCGAGGCGCAACCGGTGTTTGAACCCGCTCCCCCGGTGAAGGAAGCGTCCGTCTCCGAGGCCAAGCCGGTACCGCCGGCCCCACAGCCGTCTAATGCTGCGCCAACCTGGCAGGGACAGGTGCTGGCCGCACTGAATAAGGTCCGCCGTTACCCACGGGATGCGAGCGTTCACCACCAGCAAGGCACACCCTATATTCGCTTCGTCATGGACCGCAACGGCAGGGTGCTATCTTCACGCTTGGAGCGTCCATCTGGCATTCGCTCGCTTGATGTCGAGGCGATAAGCTTGCCCAGGCGTGCAGAACCTCTCCCCAAGCCTCCCGATGAGGTCAGGGGCGATACGATCGAGTTGATCGTGCCGGTCGAATTTTTCATGCGTTGAGACGCGGCCTGTAACCGACGCAATTCCTAAAACGGGAAGCCTGACCGGTTTCGGGAACATCAGATCGCACCCATTCGGCCATCCCCTACCCCGCCATATCACTGATTTTCAACGCATTCGCGAAAACGCCAATGACGAGTGGTTGCACTCATTGGCGCCACATACCGGCATCACACGCGGTTTGTAATTTGTGTCCTGTGCTACCCGATCAAACCATTTTGCAGCAGTCACCGACGCTACAATATCGACTGCACCACGGTTGACGCCCCCATCTCGGCGGAGGGCGGAAACGTATGGGCCGCCCCGTCGGCACGCGGTTTGTGTCAACTAATCTGATCAGTCTGCGAGAACGTATCCGGCCTTTTGACGCAAGGTCATTGGCCAAGATGGAGAACCGCGTGTCCCGATCCCCATAAAGGGGCCGGCATCGAATGCCATTTTACGCCATAGGGTTTCAGGACACCGGTCGACTGTCAGGCCATCTGTCACTTACCTCCCGCAGACATCATCCAGCCAGTGCGCGGGTAGCACCGGCCGATCCCGTTCAAGCCGCTTGCGCGACTGGTTCGTAGGTGCGTTCCTGACGCAGCAGTGCCCAGACGATGCGCGCCATTTTGGCGGCCAGCGCCACGACGACGGTGTTGGCGTGGGAGCATGACCGCAGGCCGCGTAGCCAGGCAGCGAGCCGCGTATCGCTTGTGCTCATGGTCGGCAGCGATGCACGAGCCCCCTGGATCAGGTTCTTGCACAGATAGCGGCTGCCGCGCTCGGTGATGCCGAGCAGCCGCGGCTTGCCCCCGGTCGTCGCCTGCCGTGGCACCAGGCCCAGCCACGCGGCAAGGTCGCGACCACGCTAGAAGGTTCGCGCATCGCCGACCGCAGCCACCAGCGCGGTCGCATTGAGTGCTCCGATCCCGGAAATGGTCAGCAGTCGTCTTGTCCGCTCATCCGTCCGTGCCGCATCGGTGAACTCGGCGTCGAGGTCCGCGATCCGCTCGTCGAGAACTGACCAGCGCAGGCGCATGTCACTCACCAGCCGGTGGATGCGAGGGCCGAGGACCGGCTCGTCACCATTCAGCATCTCACTTAGCCGCACGGCCAGCTCTGCGCGACCTTGCGGCACGATGTGACCGCGTTCGAGAAGCGAGCTTCGGATCTTTTTCATCAACGAGGTCCGGTCTCTGACGAGCTGGTCGCGGATGCGGTGCAGCGTCTGCATGTCGAGCTGGTCCTCGGTTTTCAACTTGACGAACCGCATGGTCGGCCGGGTCGCCGCTTCCGCGATCGCTTCGGCATCACGATCGTCGTTCTTCTGTGCCTTGACGTAGGGGCGGACATATTCCGGTGACATCAACCGCACCGCATGCCCGTGTCGTGCCAGAGCGCGACCCATGTGATGCGCACCCCAACAGGCTTCCATCGCGACGACGCAGGTCGGCAAGGTCGCCGCGTAGGTGATAACCGTCTCGCGCCGCATCCGCCGGCGCACGACGACCTTGTCCGTCGCATCCAGCCCGACCACGCTACAGCTGTTTTTGCTCAGATCGATCCCGAGAACCGATATGAACCGCGCCGGGTTTGTCGGAGGCCCCAACTCCTGAGAGGAAGGGGCTATGACGAGCAAGACGACGAACAAGTTTTCGCCTGAGGTGCGCGCGCGTGCGGTGCGGATGGTGCTGGACCATGAGAAGGATCACCCGTCGCGCTGGGCAGCGGTGGTATCGATCGCGGCGAAGATCGGATGTGCAGGCCAGACGCTGCACGAGTGGGTGAAGAAGGCCGAGATCGACAGTGGCGCCCGCGCCGGGGTGCCGAGCGATGTTGCCGCCCGGATGAAGGCGCTGGAACGCGAGAACCGCGAGCTGCGCCAGGCCAACGAGATCCTGCGTAAGGCGTCGGCGTATTTTGCGATGGCGGAGCTCGACCGCCGAGTGAAGTGATGGTGTCGTTCATCGACGCGCATCGCAAGGCGTACGGGGTCGAGCCGATCTGCCGGGTCCTGCCGATCGCCCCGTCCACCTATCATGCTCATGCAGCCAGGAGGATTGAGCCGACCAGACGGTCGGCTCGGGTTCGGCGTGACGATGCGCTCGGACCGGAGGTGCGCCGCGTGTTCGAGGAGAACTTCCGCGTCTACGGCGTGCGCAAGGTCTGGCGGCAACTGCGACGCGAAGGGTTCGACGTCGCTCGCTGCACTGTTGCCCGCCTGATGCGGGCGATGGGTCTGGCCGGCGTGATGCGCGGCAAGCCGGTGCGCACCACTGTCGGCGACAGGACGGCCCTATGCCCGCTCGACCGGGTGAACCGGCAGTTCCGCGCGCCAGCACCGAACATGCTGTGGGTATCGGACTTCACCTACGTCGCGACCTGGGCGGGGTTCGTCTACGTGGCGTTCGTCATCGACACCTACGCCCGCCGGATCGTTGGCTGGCGCGCCAGTCGGAGCGCACATGCCGGCTTCGTCTTGGATGCGCTCGAGCAGGCGCTACATGACCGACGGCCGATGCGGGGTGGCGGCCTCGTCCACCATTCCGACCGCGGCAGCCAGTACGTGTCCATCAAGTACACCGAGCGCCTGGCCGAAGCGGGCATCGAGCCGTCAGTCGGCAGCGTCGGCGACAGCTATGACAACGCTTTGGCGGAAACCATCAACGGCCTCTACAAGGCCGAGGTGATCTACCGCCGCGGGCCGTGGCGAAGCTTCGAGGCGGTCGAGTACGCCACGCTGGAATGGGTGGACTGGTTCAATCATCGCCGGCTGCTCGAGCCTATCGGCAACATTCCGCCCGCCGAGGCCGAAGAGCAATACTATGCTGCCGCGAACATCGTCGATATGTCAGCGTGACTCACATCCAACGGCCTCCGGCAAACCCGGCGCGGTTCAGCTTCCAGCGGTTGTAGAGCGTCTTGTAGGGCCCGTAGGCGCTGGGTGCATCGCGCCAGCGCAGGCCGTTGCGGTTCACGAACACGATGCCGCTCAGCACCCGCCGGTCATCGACCCGCGGCTTACCGTGGCTCTTGGGAAAGAACGGCCGCAGCCGCTCGATCTGCTCGTCCGTCAGCCAAAACAGGTCGCTCATCCCGGTCTCCTCGCGGAGCCTGAATCAGATCCCGACGCTCACATCAATGGGTCCTGACCCTAGGCTTGTTAGCGGCCGCTTTGGTCACGGTGGCGCGCCCTCGGGCCTTTGGCTTGAGGCTCATATACGCCTCAACTACCTCCAACGGGGTCATGCGCGCGTAGCGCTGCCTTTCCGCTTTCTCGTCCTCCCCATCCTCCTCATCCCATTGCTCGGGATTGGCCGAGACATTCGCCGCCGTCTGCGCAAACATGGGGGCTGGCGTCGGAGCTACGATTTGTGCAGGCGAAGGAGCCGCCGCGCCAAGGGGTCGCATAATGGTCGCCGCGACGGCCATTCGATTGGCCATGTCCTGCAACGCCGGATCGGCGTACGACGCCGCGGCCGCCGCTCGCGCCTGACACATGATCTGACGGGCGGCCTCACTCCGGTCGCCGGATTCGTCGATACCCACGCGGCGCAATAAGTCTCGCGCTTCCTTCAGCAGATGCTCGGGCAATTCGGGGGTTCGGCCGAGCATCGCATAGAGATGCCCGCGTGCGTCGTCGTTCAAGTCGGCAAAGCGGCTGTCGAAGCCGCCAACATAATCGATTCCCAGAAAATCAGTGAAGCCATTGTCGGCAAAATCGCGGTTCACCGCGCCATAGATGGCCCGCATCTGCGCGAAGCGTTCCGCGACATGGCCTTCGCCGTCCTGCTGGATCGACTGGTGCTGATAGGCCAGCATATTCCGGTAGCGGATCATCTCCTCCTGAAATATGGCACTGGCTTGGTCGGCGGTAAGGCCGTCTCGCTCAATCTTCTCGTACAGGCTCATCTGCACCGTCTCGCTCTGCCCGGTCATCGCGACCGCGCGTCGACGCGCGACCGGCTGGTCCTTCGTCAGAAGGCTGACCATCATCACTACGGTTATAGGTTTTGCGCTCGCTGGCGCCAAACGCAGTCTTCGCCGCCACCAATAGACCGCACTGCGGCGGGTGACGTTCTCGATCGCTGGCATCAGGGACTGGCTCCATCGACTGGCGTCAGTTGACGCCACTGCGATGGTTGAATCCCTGCCAAGTTACCGAAAACCGCAGTTTTCCGTCCCCTTAGCTGGGGCACTCAGTGCTTGGCTGGGGCGGCAGGATTCGAACCTGCGTATGACGGTACCCGGCGCCGGTTCGTGAACGACGTCCTCGCGCGGCAGGTGCCCCGGCGAGCCGCGGACCGGTCCCGGCCGCGCCGCTATACTGGCCGCAGTGACATCGACCACCGGAGTGTCACGCTCCGTCTCCAGCTCTTCCAATGCGAGTTCGAGCTGCTCGATCTCGCGGCCAAGCTTTTCGGACGAGACGCCGAACTGCATCCGCCGCAGCCGGGCGATCTGTCCGCGCAGGGTATCGATGAGCAGGTCGCGGGCGGCCAGCGCGGCATTGGTCCGAGCGAGCGAGGTCTCCAGCGCGGCGGCATCAGCAGGGGAAACGGACGATTCCGACACCCGCATTTCATAGCAGATTGCATGGCAACGGGCGAGCAAAAGCGGCGCAAAACCGCCGTTCTCTCCCAGCCAGTGTTGGCGTGAACGTCCGCTCGGGGCGTCGCCAGTCACCGGCCAGACGAAGCGGCCACGGTCCAGGCGCTTGGAAAACAGGCACAGACCCTGCCCATCGAACCAAAGCAGCTTGACCAGATGACCACGCTTGCCACGGAACGCGAACAGCGCTCCGGAATGCGGGCTCTGCGCCAGCACCTGCTGCACCAGCACCGCTAGGCCATCGAACCCCTTGCGCATGTCGGTCACCCCGCACGCCAGAAACACCCGCGTCGGTAGCGGTGTCGGGCTCATCGCAGCATCGACAGCACCCGTGTCAGCGCGCCTGCATCCACGCCCGCGTCGACGCTCACCCGCACACCGCTCGGCAGTTCGATGAGGATGAGCCCCGTAGAACATGCCGCCGTCTGCGGTGCTGGCAGGATGGGCTCGGCAATCTGGACCTTGGCGAACACCGGCAACGAAGGCGCGACGCCCGCTAGCGTGCCCTCCCGCAACTGCTTGCGCCAGGTATAGATCAGGCTGCTCGACACCTCCCGCCGCGCGATGACATCGCAGACCCGACCCCCCGGCCGGTACACCTCCGCCAGGATTTCCAGCTTCTCCGCATCCGACCATTGGCGCCGGCCTGACACTTGGCCGACCACCTCCATCCAACCAGTCATACGAGTGCTCGTATGACTGGTCGTAGAACCTGCAACTTCCCGCACCGCCTGCGCCCCCGTCAAAGGCGTAAGCATCCTCGCAACCAGCGCTACAGCAAGGCGGCCTCCAGACCGCGCTTACGGAACAACCGCGTGCTCTATTCTTCACCGTTTCTTCTCGCAAACAAGCGTAGCCAATCGGCGTCAACCTGTCGATTACGCCTCAGGCTAAGGTTGCCATGCGCCAAGCGCATGGCAACCTTCAGCTCCCGAAATTGGTACCTTCAAAAGTCGAAAGGACCATGCTCTCGCCTTGCAATTTGAATATATGAGGCAAAGTCGGAGATTGTGTAGCTCTTGCTGCAGTTTTATGACCCACGCACGAATAGTGGACCGCTGACGCGGGTCTGAGCATAGCGTGCGTTATAACCAACGCCTTCGCTGACGAAACCGACGAAGCTTATCTGATCCGATGCTTTGCTTCTCGATCCTGCGAAGGCGGTCGCCGCTTTCTGCCCACGGTCGAAGAACGCGACGGCGACCGACTGCAGATCGACATCTGCGATGTTTATGTCAGTTACACCGAGCAGAGGCGAGGTCACGCCGCCTTGATTAGCGTTGCCGGTCACAAATCCAAACAGCCGGTCGCCCTTCGGCCCGATGACCGGGCGCACCGACATTTCTAATAAGGTGCCGTCGCTACTCTTCCATCGTCCATCGACGGGATCAGACAGCTCCGTTCCCGTCTCCGCCATTTGCTCATGAAGCCACTTCATCAACTCGCTCGGACCGTCGGATGCATCGGCCTTCGGCAGATAGGTGAGTTTGTCGATGTAGTTGCCCACCACGATCCCGTCGAGGTCCAGCGTGGCGATCATCGCGTGGTTCAGAAGAAGGGTCGGCTGACCGTTGTTCAACGCGACTTGACCGCCAAGGCCTGAAGCCCAGTGCCAACTCGCGTCGCCAGGTCCGGGGTCGGTCGAGTGCCAGCAGATGGTCAACGCCACGGCCTGACCGGCCGACGAGGTAGGTTCTGTCGGATCACAGGCTCCGTAAACCACATATGTTCCTGTCGACCCGGTATGCGACTTGTAGGTCCCGTAAACCTGTCCATCGGCGGTCTGCGCAAGTTCCATCGTCGACCCGTAGTCGTTCGTCCAGGTGCCCCGAACACTCATGTTTCATATCCTTTCGAAGGTATAAATCGACTCTCGCTCAGCCAAGGCAGCGCCCTAAAGTCGGGTCGGCGACCGGCGGTGCAACGAGTCCGGCGTCGCTGCTTGCGGTGATGATCTGGGGACCATTAGGTCTGTTGAAGAGGTACACGCCCCGTGGCTTAAAGGAATATGCGCCAGCCGTTCCGCACTGCACGACCTCATACGCGTAAACGCTGTAACAATATTCCATCAAGACCGAGCCGACCAGGATCATCTGGCTTAATCCATCGAGCGGAGCGAACTGTGGGATATAGGTCCCCTTCCCTTCCCCTTCCTCGATGAGAACGTTATAAATGTCCTTATTGATGGTTATCATGCCTCCCAGACTGCCGGGAAAGGTGATCCTGACATTAGGGAAGCCTTGCGCCTTGATGATACTGAGGGTGTTGTTCATGATCGTCGGATCGCCCTTGAATTGTGACGACCCACTATCCAGCGCGAAGAAGCCACCAGAAGCGACCTTTTGGTTTCCAACGTAAAAGTCTTGGAACTTGCTCGACCAGATGTACTCGGCACCCTTATAAATGCTGTACACTTCCCATGGCAGGAATATGCTGCCCTTGCCGATCTTGCTTTGATCGAAGCCACCAATTTGGCAGCTTCCTTGGTGGGTGCCGTAGGGCCAGTCGAAAGAAATAAAGGGGAGCCGAGGTGATATGAGGCCGTTATTCATCATCGTCTGTACGATGAACGAACTGCCCTGGGCGGTATAAGCGCTGCTCGAGGGCAAGCCCAGCCCGCCGTCCCAATCGATTTCGGCGAATTGCGTACCCTCATAATAGGAAGAAAGAGCAAGGTCGAGATCGATACCGCTCCCGTTTGGCAGATGCAGGGTATCACGTCCGACCTCGACGTTCATCGAGCCCCAAGGGCCAAAGTTGAACTGCCTGTCCAGACAGTCCGTAAATTTGAAACTGGTTGATTTCTCCCAATAGAATCGGCTGTTTCCATAGTGCTGACACTTGTCCGGCGCGCACAGGGATGACGTCGTCCAAACCGTGTTTGTTCCGGTATCAAGGGCGAACTTGATCGATTGTGCCGGGGTGCCCAGTCCGAGTTCCGCATACCAAGGGGCCGCGCCGTTGTTCTGGAATGGCCCCTTGGCCATCGGGAATATCACACCGTCGAGGTTAATATCCGTCATCACCAATCTCCTAGATCGTAGGTGGACCATTGCCTGACAGACGCAAATGAGGTTGTAGCGAAGGGCAAGGCACAGCGTCGCAACGCTAAGGTATTGAAACCATGCCTGCGGACTCTTGCATTGATCCAGATGGATACTGCATCGATTTCCGCGCAGCCGCCTACTACCCGCATGGGTAGGACCACCGAGACAACGCATTTACTTGGATATCTGTCTATCGGGATGCTGACGACATCAGTATCTTGTTATTTCGAGGCCGTCGTGGCCGCCCACCGCAGCGAGCGGCAAGGCGGCGAGATGGGGCGGTTAGGAAGGAAAGGAATGCCTGAGCGCAGATTGCAGGCCGACTCACAGACAATGTTTCAGCTGAAGTTGGAGGCGCCGCGGAAGCCCTCCAGCCTTGTCGATCGTCCGAGGTTAATAGCTGCGCTGAACGCGATCGCAGGTTGTCGCCTAGTGCTGCTGTGCGCCCCGGCCGGCTTCGGAAAGACGACGCTTCTATCGCAGTGGCGCGACCATTGTCTTGAGCGAGACGATTTTGCCGCGTGGCTGACGCTGGATGAGGCGGACGCGGACGCGCATCTCTTCCTTGGTGGTGTGATCCGCTCCCTGTCGGCGGCTGGCCTGCAGATGGGCGGGATGGCCAATCAGGCTGAGCACGGTCTTAACGAACTGACCGTCGATGGAATTCTGCACGAACTGGTGGCGTTGATAGAGCGCTCAGACCGGCAGGTCCTTCTCCTCCTCGACGATTATCACCGAGCGGCGAATCCCTTGCTCGATCGGCTGCTCGATCGTTTGATTCTACTCCTGCCAAACAATTGCCAGCTAGTCATGAGCACCCGCCAGCGACCGGATATCGCGATCGTCCATCTGCTCGGGTCCGGTGCGGCGGTCGAGATGACGGGCGATATGCTGCGGTTCACCACATCCGAGTCCCGGCAGATTTTGGGCCTGGAAGAGCCCGACCGCTCCCACGATGGCTTGATGGAGCGAATCGAAGGTTGGCCGGTGGCACTGCAACTTGCGCGTCTGCTGACCCTGCAACAGCAGGCTGGTCCCGCTGCGCTTGCCCGACTTTCCTCGCGTGGTGGCCATTTATGGGCCTTTCTGACCGATCAGGTTTTAAACGGTCTCGACAACGAATGTGTCGATTTCCTGCTCGACACGTCAATCTTGGAGAAGTTCAGCGCTGAAATCACCGATGCGATGCGAGAGCGCACCGACAGTTGGAGGATCATGGCGCGGCTCGAGCCGCTTCAGTCGCTACTCACGCCATTGGACAGCGAAGACATCTGGTATCGATACCATCACTTATTTGCAGAATACCTGCAGGTCCAGCTCCGCCAGCGCCGGCCATCAGCGGTTGGACGACTGCACCTCAATGCGTCCCGAGCCTTCGAGCGCGCGGGTCTTCTGGTCGAGGCCGTGAGGCACGCGGGTCTGGCAGGAGATTATCAGCGTTGTGCGGAGCTGGTCGAACACGCGGGCGGCTGGCGTCTCGTTCTGTTCGGCGGCATGGCTCACCTCAACCAGCTGCTGGATTGCATTCCCCGCGCCGAACGGCTGTCACATCCCAGGCTACTGCTCGCCGAGGCCTACGTCCATCTCAAGATGGGCCGTATCGGGGAAGCGCGCTCGACGTTTGATCTAGTCGGACGAGATGTCACCGACCTTCCGTCGGAATGGGCGCAACTCGACGATGTCGAACGCGACGTTCTCAATATCGGCGTGTTAATCCGAACCTATGAGGACAATCGCATCGATCTTCCCTTTGTCGACTTCTTCAACGTCGTCCGGTCCCGGCTACCACACGCCGATGGCCTGACCCGCGGCGTATTCGATTGCGGTGCGGCCGTTGCCCATCTGGGCGTGGGCAAGCTCGAGGTGGCGGAGGATCTCGCCCGGCAGGCTATGACGGGCATGCGCGAAGCGAATTCCGTGCTCGGCCTGAACTATTGCTTTCTCCATGCCGGCCTCGCCTGCGCCTATCGCGGCGAATTGCGCAGTGCCCTGGCCTATCTTCAACGCGCCCGCGCCATGGCAGTCGAAAATTTCGGCTCCGACAGCGGTCTCAAGGCCATTGCCGAAACCTTGCTGGCGATGGTGCAGCTCTGGTGTGACGGACGGCCATTGGTCACCGATGAAGAGCTCGACGAATCCTTTCGCCACGTTTGCGACTATGATGGCTGGTTCGAAATCTACGCCGCCGGTCTCGACAGCCGCTTTCGCCTTGCCGTCCTGAAGCGTGACCTTACCGCTATGGACCGCGTCATCGCCGATGGCGAGGTGCTGACGAGAGAGCGCAGCCTTATCCGACTAGGCCACATGGTCGAGGCGCAGCGCTTGCTCCGCCATTGTTTCGCCTCAGACCATGCCGGTGCCGACGCGGCCGCGACCACTCTCCTCGGCCACTTCCCGCTCGGTGCCTGGCGGGATCACCCGGCCAGTTGGCGTCCCTATCAGGACGTCGGCCTCGCCCTCGTGACGCTGCTGCTGAAAACCAACGTTCGGCAGGCGTGCACCAGGGCTCGTGACGTACTCGAATGTGCGGAAGCGACGGGAGCAACGCTGTATGCGGTTCGCGCCCAGCTGCTGTTGGCCCGGGCAGAAAACTGTGCCGCCAGGCAGTATCAGGCACTGGTCCATTTGCGCAGCGCGGTCTCTGCGGCCGCCCGTGAAGCGATTACCTTGCCATTCCTCGAGCAGTCTGAGCTACTACCACTTTTCCGTCAGCTTAAGCGGGACTTGTGGGACAGTGGCGCTCCTCCGATCGAGGCGTCGTTCCTCTCCGGTGTCGAGGAGCGGCTGGCCGCGGCCGAACCGAATAAGGATAGCCCGATGGCAATGCTCAGCGCGCGCGAGCAAGAGGTCATCGTCGAATTGTCACGCGGGTTGACCAATAAGGAGATCGCGCGCGCCCTCGACATGACCGACAATACGGTCAAGTTCCACCTCAAGAACATCTTCTCCAAGCTTGGCGTCGATCGCCGTGCTCATGCCCTGACCGTCGTCAGGGATTTTCGATCGGGCAATCATCTATGACCTACCCATCTGGGCAGGGCATGTAGCGGTGCCATAAGCAGCAGGCCACCCACAGGGGCAGCTTGCCGGTCGGAGGAGCGTGGCGCACCCTTCTTTCAGGCACACAATGGCGATGGGGGGTTCAATGTTGCAGCACAGGGCTTGCCGCATGCTCGGCGGAGCGTCGGTCCTGATACTAGCGGTGATCGCCAACGTGGCGCACGCTCAGACCGCGCCGGCGATGGACGAACCTCCTACAAGTGACGATATCGTGGTCACCGCGCGCGGCCGCAGCGAAACCCTGCAGAACGCTCCGGTGTCGGTGACGGCCTTCTCCGGGAAGGCGATCGACGACGCCGGGATCAAGGACGTCTCCGACTTTATCGGCGTCACGCCGAATATCTCGATCGTCAAATCGCAGAGTGCAGGAAATTCCTTCGTCACGATCCGCGGCATATCGCAGGTCCGCAACGGCGAAAGCCCGATAGCGGTCGTGACCGATGGAGTCCAGCAGATCAGCGCTCGCCAGTTTACGAGCGACTTGTTCGACGTCGCGCAGATCGAGGTCCTACGGGGGCCACAAGGCGCACTCTACGGCCGAAACGCCATCGGGGGCGCGATTCTCATTACCACCAAACAGCCGACCAACGACTTCCATGTCGATACCCAGGTGTCGGCGGGCAATGGCGACGATTATCGCAGCGAGCTGTCGATCAGTGGCCCGATCGTCAAGGACAAGCTGCTGTTCCGCCTCGCCGGCAGCGCGCGGAATTTCGGCGGCCTGCTGATGAACGACTATCTCGGTAAGACCGCAGACTGGATGCATGACCGCAATGTCCGAGGGCAGCTCAAAGCGTTCCTCACCGACACCCTGACGGCCGATCTGTGGGCGAGCTACACCGACACCCGTGCGATCGGTGGCCAATTCCAATTCCAGGGTGCGAAATTCGCTTCGCCGACCTCATGCTTCCTCGATCAGACCAATCCGTTTGGTGGGCCAGCGCCCGATGCCGACCGCGTGTCCCGGCGCTTCTGCGCGAACAATCGCGGCGCGAACCATCGCAGGCTCGCCAATGTCTCGCTCAAGCTGGAGAACAAGGCGGACTGGGGCACGATCACCAACGTCTTGTCGTGGATCAGGGTCGAGGAATCACTCGCCGGCGACCAGTTTCCCTACACGGCCAGCCGGAACGTATTCGGCACGGACGGCACCCAGACCCAGTATGAAATCGACAAGTCCTGGCAGGACGATTTCCGCATCGCCTCGCCGTCAACCGATCGCTTCCGCTGGATGATCGGCGCCTATTATCTGCGAACCGACCGCTTCATCTCAACGACCACCGGCTTCGACAACGGCATGGGGATCGTACCGATCCGCTATACGCCGCAGTACAGCAGCACAATCAATCCGAC
Organism: Sphingomonas sp. SORGH_AS_0870; assembly: GCF_031453175.1. Classification (NCBI taxonomy): domain Bacteria; kingdom Pseudomonadati; phylum Pseudomonadota; class Alphaproteobacteria; order Sphingomonadales; family Sphingomonadaceae; genus Sphingomonas; species Sphingomonas sp. SORGH_AS_0870. The sequence continues at coordinate 2,061,798 of NZ_JAVIYW010000002.1, read as the reverse complement.
ATTGTCGTTCCTCGCTGACAACAACCACAACGAGGCCTACGCGTTCTACGGCAACCTGTCGTACGACATCGTTCCGGGGCTCGAGGCATCTGCGGCGTTCCGTTACGACCACGATCATCGTCACCAGATGATCAGCCCGCTCAGCAGCGCGGGGATACCCGCCGGATGCACCGCGGCCAGCACCGCAGCCTGTTCTCGTGAGGCCAGTTTCGGCCAGTCTCAGCCCAAGTTCACGCTTAGCTACAAGGCCAATACCCAGCTCACGCTATTTGCGGACTGGGGCATCGGTTTCCGGTCCGGCCAATTCAACCAGGCCGGCGCCGCAGCTGCAGCCAATTTGCCCGGGGCGTTCGACCTGGCGAAGGCGGAGACCGCCTCGACCACCGAAGCGGGTTTCAAGGCCAGCTTCCTCGACGGCAAGCTACGGGTGAACGGGACCGGCTATTATACGGTCGACAAGAACCCCTTCTATTTCGTCTTCGTCGGCTCCGTCGGCGCACAGATTCTGGTCAATGTCGACAAGGTCCACCTGTACGGCGGTGAGATCGAGGTCCTGTTCTCGCCGGTCAAGGGCCTCGATCTCTTCGGCAACTACGGATACACCCACAGCGAAATCAGGGAGTTTGCCTTCAATCCCGCCGATGTCGGCAATTGGGCACCCTATATCCCGCGCGACAGCGGGTCGATCGGCGCTCAGTATCGGCTCCCGGCAACGTCCGACACGAGCCTGTTTATGCGCGGCGAAGTCGAGCACCATGGCAAGCAATATTGGGATCCCGAGAATGCGACCGCGCGCTCGGCCTTCCAGCTCGTCAATCTCCGGGCCGGCATCGAGGCGCAGGACAGCCGCTGGAGCATAACCGGCTACGTCCGCAACCTGACCGACAAGGCCTATAACGCCGAGTTCGTCAGCGGCGGCTTCGTCCAGCCTGCAGAGCCGCGCACTTACGGCATCGAGTTGCGTAGCAGCTTCTGATCGCAAGGAGAGACATCATGCATATCGAAGGCAACGAGCCGCCGGCGACATCACCGCTCAAGTTGCTGTGGGTCAACCCGGTCAACACCCCGGATTATGACCAGGCGATTGCCGATCTCATCGCGTCGGTTAAGCTGCCGAACAGCGAAGTCCATGTCGTTTCGCTGGCCCTCCCGGAACCGATCCACCTGACCAATCTTGAGTGGCGCGTGTTCGAAAGCCAGATCTGGTTCCCGGTGACGGCTATCTCGCGTTATGCGGCCCAGAACGGGTTCGACGGCTATGCCATTGGCTGCTTCTACGACACCGCGCTCGATGAGGCTCGCGAGATCTCGGGGGATGCAGTGGTCTGCGCGCCATGCGAATCGGCGCTCAAGATCATCTCCAATCTCTGCAACCGCTTCTCGGTCGTGATCGGCGTCGAGAAATGGAAGGTGCAGATGGAAGAACGCATCCGCCATTACGGCTATTATGACCAACTGGCCTCTTTCCGAACCATTGGGCTCCACGTCGACGAGTTCCAGAAGGATCCGGCGAAGACCGCAGCGGCCATTCGCCTCGCGGTTGCGGAGGCGATCGAGATCGACAAGGCGGAAGCGATCATCCTGGGCTGCACGATCGAGTTCGGCTTTTACGCCGAGTTGCAGAAAGAGTTTGGCATTCCGATCATCGATGCGGTCTACGCCTGCTACAAATCGACCGAATATGCCGCGCTGAACAAGGTTCAGTTCGGGTGGAAGCCGAGCCGGCTCTACAGCATGGCGCCCCCCGATGCAGCACGATTGGAGGCGAGCGGTATCTTTGCCGGCGATCCACCGATTGGCCACCGGATCATCGTCCCGCGCACCTGATCCAGGCGTAACAATCTGAAGAAAACGGGCGGGAGTACAGGTGGTGCTTCCCGCGATGGGAGAGTGCTTCGTGCGAGCAGCGAGCGATGTAGGCGGTACGTTCACCGACCTGGTCTATTATGCGATCGACAAGGACACCGGTCGCCCTGGCGTTATACAGATCGCGAAGGCGGATACGACCCCGCCCGCATTCGAACAGGGCGTGATCAACGCCATGGACAAGGCGGGACTTGATACTGCCGCGCTCGACTTCTTCGTGCACGGCTCGACGGTCGTGATCAACGCGCTGACGGAGCGGAAGGGCGTCAGGACCGCGCTCATCACCACAAAGGGATTCCGCGACGTGATCGAGATCGCACGCGGCAACCGTCCGGATCTGTTCAACTTCAACTTTCAGAAGCCCCGCCCGTTCGTCGATCGCTATCTACGTGCGGAGTTGGTGGAGCGCAGCAATTTCAAGGGCGAGATGGCGACGCCGGTCGATCTTGCCCCCCTGCCCTCCATTCTCGACTTCTTTCGCGCCAAAGGCGTGGAAGCGATCGCGGTGGCGTTTCTCCATGCCTATGCGAATCCCGAGAACGAACGGCGCACGGTCGAGGCGATCCGTGCCGCCTGGCCCGAGGTTGCAGTCCTGGCGAGCCATGAGGTCAGCCGGGAATGGCGCGAATATGAGCGCACCAATACGACGGTTCTGTCCGCCTACGTCTCGCCGATCGCACGTCGCTATATCGAGCGGCTGGAGAGCCGGCTCGCCGATGGCGGTTTTGCGGGGAAGCCGTATATGATGCAGTCGAACGGCGGCATCGCCACTGTGGACGCCGCAAAGGCGAATCCGATCACCATGGTCGAATCCGGCCCCGCCAGCGGCATCTATGCCGCCGCCTATCTCGGGCGCCAGATCGGCGAACCCAATCTCATCGTGCTCGACATCGGCGGGACCACTGCCAAATGCACGCTGATCGAACATGGTCAGATCAAGGTCTCGACCGATTATTATATTGAGCGCGACGGTAAGTCGCCGGGCTATCCCGTGCAGACGCCGGTGTCGGAGATCGTCGAGATCGGCAACGGTGGTGGCTCGATCGCATGGGTCGATGCCGGCGGCAAACTGCATGTCGGACCACAATCTGCCGGCGCCCGGCCTGGGCCGGCGGCTTATGGACGGGGCGGGACGCAACCGACCACGACCGATGCCAACCTTCTGCTCGGTCGGATCGATCCCGCGAGCTTCGTCGGCGGCGAGGTCGAGCCCGACTGGGGTGCCGTGGACGCTGCGTTCACGCCACTATGTGAGAAACTAGCGATCGAAAAGGCGGAACTGGCGCGCGGGGTGATCCGGATTGCCAACGCAAATATGACGACCGCGCTTCGGCTGGTGTCGACCAACAAGGGCTACGATCCCCGCGATTTCGCGTTGATGGCATTCGGGGGCGGCGGGGCGATGCACGCCGTCGCGCTGGCCGAGGAGCTGAAGGTTCCGCGGGTCATCATCCCGGTCAACTCGTCGGTCTTCTCTGCCTGGGGCATGCTGCTGACCGATTTGCGGCGCGACTATATCCGGACGAAGCTGACCCAGCTTCTGCCCGACAGCCTGGAATCGGTGCGGGCGGTTTTTGCCGAGATCGAGGCTGACGCGGTACGTGATTTCGCCGCGGAGGCACAAGGTCGCGCCCCGTTGTTCGAATATCGCGCCGACCTGCGATACGTCGGCCAAGAGCACACTGTCGGCATCACTTTCCCAATTGAAGGCGCCGATCCGGTGAGCGAAGCAATCGTAGCCTTCCATCAGGCACACGAGAAACGCTTCACGTACCGGCTCGATGCCGCCGTCCAACTCGTCAATTTCCATGTCATCGCCACGCTGCCGGTCGACAAGCCCGATCTGGCGGAACGCGACGTGACCGGGCTGTGTCTCGCCGATGCGATCAAGGGCAGGCGCACGGTCGATTTCGACACGCGCGGGATCCATGAGGCCACAATCTATGATGGCCTCAAGCTGGAACCCGGAATGAGCCTCGAAGGCCCCGCGGTCATTCAGGAGCCTGCGGTCACCCTGCCCCTGCCGCCCGGCACCCGCGCCGGAATCGACCGCTTCGGCAATTATCATGTCCATCTCGGCCAGCCCGAAGGAATTCGCCCATGAGCACCGATCCATTCACGCAGGAGATCATCAAAGACGCCCTCGTCGCGCTCGGCGAGGAGATGTTCAATGCGATGATCCGTACCTCGATGAGCCCGATCATCTATGAAACGACGGATTTCGCCGTCGGCGCCACAGATGCGCGTGGAAATCTCCTGGCGCAGGGCAACGGCGTCACCGGCTTCCTGGCGACACTCGACACCGCAGTGCAGAGCACTCTCGAACACTGGCCGCTCGAGCGGATCAAGCCGGGTGACGTATTCATGACCAACTGCCCCTATGAGGGCGGCGGAACGCACCTGTCCGATGTGGTGATCGTGTATCCAGTGTTCGTCGGCGCCCGGCTAATCGCCTGGACCGTCAACAAGGCGCATTGGACCGAGGTCGGGGGAACCTATCCGGGCAGCGCGACCACCGCGTCGACCGACATCTTCCAGGAAGGTCTGCACTTGCGCTTCCTGAAGCTCTACAACGAAGGGCAAATCAACGAGGCGCTTGTCGAGTTGATCCGCACCAATGTTCGCCTGCCCGACAGCACGATCGGCGACATGCACGCCGGCGTCGCGGCCTGCCGGGTCGGAGGTCGCCGTATCGTCGAGCTTGCCGGCAAGTACGGCCTCGACGAGCTGCTGTCCGCGATGGACTCGCTTCTCGACTACGGCGAGCGCATGACGCTGGAAGAGCTGAAGAAACTCCCCAAGGGCGTGTTCAGCGCGGAGGACGTGGTCGAAGAGGATGGGCACGGGAATGGCCCCTTCACGATCAAGGTCAAGGTGACGATCACCGACGAGAAGATGATCGCGGACTTCACCGGGACCAGTCCGCAGGCAATCGGCCCGATCAACCTTTCCTATGCCGGCCTGATCACCGGCGTGCGCTGCACGTTCAAGGCGGTGACCAATACGGATATCCCCGCCAATGGCGGTTGCTTCCGGGCACTGGAGGTGATCTGCCCGGAGGGTACGATCCTGTCGGCGAAGAGCCCGGCCCCGGTGTCGATCTATTACGAATCCCTGCTCGGCGCGATCGAAGTGATGTGGAAGGCGCTCGCTCCGCTGATGCCGCACAAGCTGCCCGTCGGGCATCAGCGTACGGTCGGCGCCACCTTCATCTCCGGCCTGCTGCCGGACAGCAACGAGTTGTTCGTGATGGGCGAGCCGCTGGTCGGGGGCTGGGGCGCGGGTATCGACCACGACGGCGATGCGGGTCAGTTCTGCGCCGCCAACGGCGAAACCTTCAACATTCCGATCGAGCTGGCGGAGAGCCGCTACGGTTTCGAAATCGACCAATATGCACTGCACGACGAGGACGGGGGCGCCGGGGAGTTTCGCGGCGGCAAGGGGGTAATGCTCGATTACCGGATCACTGCAAAGGAGGCTTTCCTTACCTATTCCGCCACTCGGACCAGTTCGCGTCCCTGGGGATTGGCTGGCGGCCACGAAGGTTCGAACAACCGGGCAGAAATTCTGCGCAACGACGGCAGTGTCGAAATCCATTCGATGGTCACGGGTGCACGGGCGGCAAGGGGCGAGACGTTCCGGCTCGTGAGCGCCACCGGCGGTGGTTATGGCGATCCGGCAAAGCGGAATCCCGCCCGCCTGCTGGCCGATATCCGCGACGGCTATGTCAGCCCGGAACAGGCGCGGCGCGACTATGGTTTCGATCCGGCGGCTAAGGCGTCAGCATGATCGGCGGATCGGATTCCGATACCGAGCTGGCCGAAATCCGGCCATGGCCCGCTGCATCGCCGTCGATCACGATCGAGGAGCGGCTCGGCCGGATCGAGGCGGCGCGCCGCCTCGTGGCCGCGCACGGTGCTGACGCGCTGTTGGTCGGCGCCGGGCTGAGCCTGTCCTATTTCACCGGCATCGGCTGGGGGATGATCGAACGGCTGGTGGCGATGGTACTGATGCCGCGCGGGCGACCAGTCATCATCTGTCCGGCGTTCGAACAAGGATCGCTCGAAGCGATCCTCGCCTTGGACGTCGATCTGCGACTGTGGGACGAGCACGAGAGTCCTTCCGATCTGGTCGCACAGGTGCTGCGCGAAGGGCATGCCTCGCGGCTGGCGGTCGATCCAACATTGCCGTTCGGCATGGCGGAGCGGTTGCGATCGGCGGCTCCCTCGGCGTCGATCGTGGATGCCTCGCCCATCATCGACGGATGCCTGGCAATCAAGTCGAGCGCCGAACTGGCGTTGATGCGTCAGGCCAAGCAGATGACGCTGGAGGTACAGCGCCGCGCCGCACGCATTCTGGTTCCTGGCATTCGCGCGAGCGAGGTCGTCCGCTTTATCGACCAAGCGCACAAGGCGATCGGCAGCGCTGGCAGCACGTTCTGCATCGTCCAGTTCGGTGCATCGACGGCCTTTCCGCATGGCCTGCCGCAGGATGATGTCCTTGCCGAAGGGGACATGGTGCTGATCGACACCGGCTGCGCAGTCGAAGGCTATAATTCCGATATCACGCGCTCCTACGTGTTCGGCGCGCCCGACGACGAACAACGGGTGTTCTGGGAGATCGAGCGGCAGGCGCAGCTCGCTGCATTCGACGTGGTACGTCCGGGCATATCGTGTGAAGCGATCGATGCGGCCGCGCGCGCGGTGCTTGAACGCCACGGTCTTGGCCCGGATTACCGGCTCCCCGGTCTCCCACACCGGACGGGCCACGGCATCGGAATGGCGATCCACGAGAGCCCCTACCTGGTGCGCGGCGATGCCACGCCACTGGCGCCGGGCATGTGCTTTTCGAACGAGCCGATGATTGTGGTTCCCGGCCACTTCGGGATTCGGCTGGAGGATCATTTCCACGTGACCGAAGACGGCGCCGCATGGTTCACTGAACCGTCGCCGGCGATCGACCGGCCCTTTGCCTGAGCGGATGCGGGCGAGGAAGGCGAGGAGTTTCAGCATAAGCGGGGGACGAGAAATGACCGACGTAACGGACGAGACCGCACATCACGGCTATGCCGACGCATGCGTCCCGGAGGCTGCACAGGGAAGCGGCTGGCGTATTTTCTTCATTGTCGCCGGCACGATGTGCGGATTGCCGGTTTTCATCCTCTCGGCGCACATTTTCGGCAGCCTTGGCTTCCGTCAGGGAATGTTGGCCGTTCTTCTCGGCACCACGATCTCCGCAATGCTGGGAGCATGCAGCGCGTGGTGTGGATCGCAGACCCGCATGGGGCTGGCGATGCTGGCGGACAGGGCGTTCGGCGCGTGGGGTGCCAGGATCGTCAAACTCGTGATCGGCATTTCGCTCCTGGGCTGGTTTGGCGTCAATATCGGCGTCCTCGGCGCAACCGCGGCGACTGCGCTGGGCCAAATGTCGGACTGGCAAATCGCCCCGCTCCTGATTGGTCTGCCGGTCTGTCTTGCCATTGCCGCCACAACCGTGCGCGGCGCGAGCAGCCTCGAACGCATCGGCGCCCTGCTTGTCCCGGCGACTGCCGCGATCCTGGTCCTCTCGGTCTGTCTTGTCCGGGGTAAGCTTGGAAGTGTCTGGATAACGTCGGGATCGGGCGGGCTCGGGTTCGGGGGCGCCGTATCCGCGGTGGTTGGCAGCTACATTGTCGGGATCCTGATCCAGCCGGATTACGGGCGCTTCGTCCGGCGTCCTGTCCATGCCGCGCTAGGAACGGCTACGGCGCTGGGCGTGGCCTATCCGCTCGTGATGCTTGGGTCGTCGCTCGCTAGCCTGTCGCTCGGTGCCCCTGAATTGGTCAGCGCTATGATCCGGCTGGGTTTTGGCATCCCTGCACTGGCAATCCTGATGATGGGCGCATGGATTGACAGCTCAGCTTGTCTCTATTCGTCGAGCCTGACGTTCGCAAACCAGTGGCCTCGGATTTCCTTTCCTTTGATCGTCGGCGTGATCGCTCTCATTGGCGCTATTCTTGTCATACTCGGTGCCGACACCGCCTTCATCCCGTTCCTTACCGGTCTCGGGGTAGCATTGCCCCCGCTAGCCTCGATCCTGATCCTATCCGGAACTTTGCCGTCTCGCTCCGTTAAGGGCATGCGTTGGCTGGCGCCGTCCGCCTGGATCTGCGGCACTGGCATGGGGATCGTCGCAATGGGGCCGTGGATAACCCTCTCTGGACTCCCCGCGCTGGACTCGATCATCGCCGGAGGGATTGTGTACCTTACCGGGTGGACGTTCCAAGCACGAGATTCACCTCCCCTCGGTTTGGCTGACGGATGATGTGAAGCGACCGACGCGCTAGATTTCGATAGCGTCGTGGTGCCGCGACCCCGCGAAATGGAAGCTGCCATAAGCATTGCGTGCCGAACATGATCACGGTGTTCAATCCAAGCAACCTCATTCGTCCGGCGTTTCAACGGTTCCACGGAATTTGTGTTGAGGTGCAGCCAGCAGACGAACGAAATCTTGATTGCCGAAGACAGTGTGCCGCCTTCGATGAGCCTAAAAGATCAATCCCATGACCGGATGGCTTTTGTCATGACGATAGGCCCGGAGCCGCAGCATTTACCTCGAGCAAGACGTGCTATCCGCCGCTCCGTCATCGACTCAGGCCAGGATGGCACCTCCGCCGATTTCGAGCGTCTATACCTTCACGCAAGCAACGCTTTATGAGGCGCTGCGGCCCATATTTTGCCCCCCCCTGAACCGATCCGTGCAGTGACGATCAGAAGGCGCATGGTCGCTCGTGCCTCAAGCGAAATGCGGAATCGCTTCGTCGAGCTTGTACCATCGCCAAACGGAGGCCCAGAATGCCGCTATTGTAGCGCCGTAACGGTGATAGCGATCCGGTGGGGAGTCGTATGGAGCCGGGGCCGGACCGTCCTCGTTCCAGCCGATCGCTCGGCGGACCCAAGAACTGGCGATGAACGCAAGGACGTAGCAGCGCCCCGCGACGGCCGAAGGGTCAGCGAAACCGTCGGGATCTGCGACACTACCGTGAGCGCTGAGGATCTCACACCAGGCGGAATTGATCACGACGAGTCGGGGGCGCCACGTGAACTGCGGTGCCCAGGACTGCGCGTTGTCGTGAACCGCCGCTCCTCGCGAACATTGAATTTCCAAACCGCCTACGTAAGTGATCCGATACGGATGCGACGTATCGATCTTGTCGCCATCCCACAGGGCTACGGTAACGCCCGATAGCACGCCAATATGAATCTCCCGAGCGGTCGAGCCGAACCGCGATCTCGCGCGCACCGTCGGCGAGGTGCTCGGCGAGACCGTTCGGGGGAACGGGAGCTCGACCCAACCGACCGCTCAACGCGCGCTCACGGCGCTCCTAGCGCCAGCGTTCCTGCCCCGCCCTGTCCGGTGTCGATCGAGGTAGACACCGAACATCAATCACCGGCAGCCTTGGTCCATGCCTTTTGTGAAGCGCGACGGTCAGAAGCGCGACGGTCAGAAGCGCGACGGTCAAACGATCCGGCCGCGCTACGCCACTGGCTGACAGACGATGTGCGTTGGAACGAGCCGGTCGTCGGCGATCATATGGGGCACCTTGATGGAGCCGATGCGGTAGTGGACATGCTCAAGCGTGCCCTTGCCACTACGGGCGGCACATTCTCGCTGCGGGTCGCCAGCACTGTCGAGACCGAAAGCCATTGCGCCGCTGTCATCGAGTGGAGCGCAGATAAGAACGGCCGAACGATTCGGGGGCAGGAAATGGCCGTCTTCGGCTTCAAAGGCGGCCGGATCACGGAAGCCTCGTTCTTCGCGTCGGATATTAGCAACGATCAGGCGTTCTGGGAGGGCTGAACCAGCTTTCTCTTTCTCGATCCCAATGGGAATGCGCCAACTGTCTCGCTCGCCCTCCTTTGTGAAAAACTCTCATGGCCTCACTGCACGCCTCATCGCACGGCAGAGACGTCGTCGACCAATGCGAGTACCTCTGACAATCTTTCGATCACCGCGCCGGGTGGGGGTGGCAGGTCAGCGGGCCAATCTCTTCCGCATTGAAACCATGCGGTACTCATTCCGGCATTATGGGCACCAAGCACATCTGCAACTGGGTTGTCGCCGATGAAAAGGCATTCCGAAGCTGGGGCGCACAGCCGTGCCGCGGCCCGCTCAAACAACGCCGGATCGGGCTTCCTTAACCCTTCAGTTTGAGAAATGAGGACGGCATCTACCATGCGGTCGAGACCTAACGCTTCGATATGCCGTGACTGAAACGCGGTTTCTCCGTTTGTGATAATTCCAAGGTACATCCCTCGTGAGCGCAGTTCTTGCAGTGTTTCGGCCATACCAGCGAACGGCCGCGCGAAAGACGAGCATCGCTCCCGGTAGTCATCCAGCAAATCATCTGCTGCGGCGGGGTCACCACTGAACTCCGCCAAAATCGTAGGATAAACGACGGATTTGTGCGTATGTCCGCGAGCATCCATCGCGATGAACCGATCTCGCCATGCCTCAAAAGCCGCATAGCCCAACCTTGAACGAAAACGATTATGCTGATCTGCTAGAAAAGCGATGAGCGATGTCGTCCGGTCCAGCAGCGTTTCATCAAGGTCAAAGAGAACGGCAGCCGTCATCGCTCATTGATGCCATCGGTCGGCGTCGGATTTCCATCCCCAGTCCGGCCTTTCCCGGAATACCATCCCGATGGGAATGCCCCGACCGTCTCGCCTGCCGTTCCCTTGCGAGCGATCAGCGGATCATGTCCAGCGTGCAAGCAGGGCTATCATTATTAGAAGAAAGCCTAACTCGGTATTCCTACTAAATTGATGGAGTTTCGATCCGTCGTTTGGAGGAGACTGCCGCATGAGCCGCACGATCGAGCCGGTCCGTTTCGCCTATTGGGTGCCAAATGTCAGTGGCGGCTTGGTGGTGAGCAAGATCCAGCAGCGCACCAGCTGGGACCTTGAATACAACATCGCGCTAGCCCGGATCGCCGAAGACGCAGGGTTCGAATATGCCCTGTCCCAGATACGCTTCACCGCTGGCTATGGCGCGGAATTCCAGCATGAGCCGGTCTCCTTCTCGCAGGCGCTGCTTGGCGCCACGACACGGCTGAAGGTCATCGCCGCGCTTTTGCCGGGACCGTGGAATCCGGCGGTTGCCGCCAAGCAGATCGCGACGATCGACCACATCAGCGGCGGCCGTATCGCGGTCAACATCGTCAGCGGCTGGTTCAAGGGCGAGTTCACCGCGATCGGCGAACATTGGCTCGAGCATGACGAACGCTATCGCCGCTCGGAGGAATTCATACGCGCGCTGAAGGGCATCTGGACAACCGATGCCTTCAGCTTCCGCGGCGATTTCTATCGCTTCTCCGACTATACGCTCAGCCCCAAGCCGGTGCAGCGCCCCCACCCCGAGATATTTCAGGGTGGCAGCTCGCGCGCAGCACGCGACATGGCGGCGCGCGTATCCGACTGGTATTTCACCAACGGCAACACGGTGGACGGCGTACGCGCACAGGTGGAGGACCTTCGCACCAAGGCGTCGGCGGAGGGCCGGGACGTCAAGGTCGCGGTCAACGCCTTCGTCATCGCCCGCGACACCGAAGAAGAAGCGCGCGCCGTTCTCGACGAGATCATCGACAAGGCCGATTTCGAAGCCGTGCAGGCGTTCGGCGCGGCGGTGAAGCAGGCGGGTGCGGCCTCGCCGGAGGGCGAAGGCAATTGGGCGAAATCTACCTTTGCCGACCTCGTCCAGTATAATGACGGGTTCAAGACCAACCTCATCGGCACCCCCGACCAAATCGCCGAGCGCATTGTCGCGTTGAAGGCTGCGGGCGTCGATCTGGTGCTGTGCGCCTTCCTCCACTTCCATGAGGAGGTCGCCTGGTTCGGCGAGCATGTGCTGCCGCGGGTGCGCGCCCTCGAGGCGGCGCGCGTCCCAGAAGTCGCTTGAGCCGCCCCAATCCAGCAACGGAGAAGATCATGGCGACGATCCTTGAACGTCCCGCCGCGAGCGAAGGCGTGCCCGCAATCCCCCGCCCGGCCCGGCCGGCCCACATCATCCGGAGCGATGCCGAGGCGATCGAGGTTGCCGAGGCGCTTGCCGCCGACTTCCGCGCCGCCGCTGCGCAGCGCGACCGCGAGCGCATTTGGCCGCTCGCCGAGCTCGACGCCTTCTCGCAGAGCGGGCTGTGGTCATTGAACGTGCCGCGCGCGTTCGGCGGGCCGGAGCTGTCGTACCGGACGATCGTGAAGGTGATCGAAATCGTCTCGGCCGCCGATCCCTCGCTCGGGCAGATCCCGCAGAACCATATCGGCGTGGTGGCGGCGATTCGCACCACCTCGCCGCCCGAGCAGCAGGCGCTGCTGTTCGACCGCGTGCTCGCCGGATACCGCTTCGGCAACGCCTTTTCGGAGTTCGGGACCAAGCGCGCCGCGGACTTCGCGACGCGCTTCGAGGAGGACGGCAACGATGTGATCGTTACCGGCCGCAAATTCTACGCGACGGGCGCGCTGCTCGCGCATCTCGTCCCGATCGTCGCGGTCGATGGCGAAGGACGTGCCTGGTACGCGATAGCCGAGCGTGATGCGCCGGGGCTGACGGTGATCGACGACTGGTCCGCCTTCGGCCAGCGCACGACGCTGAGCGGCACCGTCATCCTCGACGGCGTGCGCGTGCCCCGGACGCATCTGGTGCCCGGATGGAAGGGGTATGAGACGCCCACGGCGGACGGCCCGATTTTCCAGATCATCCAGGTCGCGGTCGACACCGGCATCGCCGCAGAGGCGATCGCCGACACGATCGACTTCGTCCGCACCAAGGCGCGGCCATGGGTGGACAGCGGTGTCGACCATGCCTGGCAGGATCCCTATGTCATCCAGGCGATCGGGGATCTGGGACTGCGGCTGAGCGCCACACGCGCGCTCCTCGACCGTGCGGCGATCGCGGTGGACGCGGCGGTCGCATCGCCCGATGCCGAAACCGTGGCTGCCGCGCAGATTGCCACCGCCGAGGCCAAGGTGCTGAGCACCGAGTTGGCGATCGCGGCGACGAACAAGCTGTTCGAGCTGTCCGGTGCGCGATCGACGCTGGCCGAGCATGGCCTCGACCGGCACTGGCGCAACGCGCGCACCCATACGCTCCACGACCCGGTGCGCTGGAAATACGCCATTCTCGGAAACTTCTACCTCAATGGCGAAAAACCGCCCCTCCATGCGTGGAGCTGACCGATGAACGGTCCCATTCCCCCCGCGATCAACGTCCTATGGTTCCTGCCGACGCATGGCGACAGCCGCTATCTCGGTACGCAGGAAGGCGGGCGCGCGGTCGATCTGCCCTATCTGACGCAGATCGCGCAGGCGGCCGACTCGCTTGGTTATTATGGCGTGCTCCTGCCGACGGGGCGAAGCTGCGAGGATAGCTGGGTGATCGCCTCCGCCCTCGCACCGCAGACCGAGCGACTGCGCTACCTCGTCGCGGTACGTCCGGGATTGCAGTCGCCGACGCTGGCGGCCCGGATGACCGCAACGCTCGATCGCATTTCGAAGGGACGGCTGCTCATCAATGTCGTGACCGGCGGGGACCCGGTGGAGAATGGCGGCGACGGCATCTTCCTCGACCATGGCGAACGCTATGCCGTGACCGACGAGTTCCTGCGTATCTACCGCGCGCTGCTGTCCGGCAAAACGGTTGCGCATGACGGCGCGCATTTCCGCATCGAGGACGGACGACTGCTGTTCCCGCCCGTCCAGGCGCCCTATCCGCCGCTCTATTTCGGCGGTTCGTCGGACGCGGGCAATCAGGTGGCGGCGACGCAGGTCGACAAATATCTGACCTGGGGCGAGCCGCCCGCCGCCATCGCCGCCAAGATCAAGACGGTGCGCGCACTGGCGGAGGCGCAGGGGCGCACGCTGTCCTTCGGTATCCGCCTCCATGTCATCGTTCGCGAGACGCGTGCGGAGGCGTGGGCGGCGGCCGACCGGCTCATCAGCCGACTTGACGACGACACGATCGCCAGCGCCCAAAAAGTGTTTGCGCGCATGGATTCGGTCGGCCAGGCGCGGATGAGCGAGTTGCACGGCGGACGTCGCGACCGGCTGGAGATCAGCCCCGACCTGTGGGCGGGCGTCGGGCTCGTTCGTGGCGGGGCGGGCACCGCGCTGGTGGGAGACCCCGAGACGGTCGCCGCGCGGATCGAAGAGTATCGCGCGCTCGGCATCGACAGCTTCATCCTCTCTGGCTACCCGCATCTGGAAGAGGCTTATCGTTTCGCGGAACTCGTAATGCCACGGCTTCCGCTCGCGCACCCGCTGCCCGGTCGCAGCAGTAGCAGCAACATGGGACCGTTCGGCGAGACGATTGCAGGCGATCACCGGCCAGCATTGCGCGTCTCGCAGTCTTGAGCGGAGGCGTTCCCTCGGTCGCGATCGTCGGCGGCGGCTTTTCGGGGGCCGCCGTGGCGTTTCATCTGGCGCGGGGCGGCTGGCCGGGACGGATTACCGTCTTCGAGCCGCGCCCCGTCATGGGTGCCGGCCTTGCCTATTCCACGAACGATCCGGCGCATCGCATAAACGTGCCCGCGACGCGGATGAGTCTGCTACCAGACGAGCAACCCGATCATTTCAAAGGCTGGCTTCACGGCCGGCCGGAACTGGCCGACGATCCCGCCGCAACGCTGGCGGACGGGCGCATCTTTCCCACCCGCGCATTATTCGGTCGCTATGTCGCCGAACAGCTCGCGCCCTTCGTTCGAGCCGGCGCGATCGTCCACCACCGAGATACCGTGGTCGATGCCCGGCCGGACGGCGACCGCTGGCGCCTGGCCACCTTATCCGGTGAACAGGACCTTGCCGACACCCTCGTGCTGGCGACGAGCCATCCACCGCCGGCCCTGCCACACGCGCTGGCTGGCCTGACAGGTCATCCCGGCATGATCGCCGACCCTTGGCAACCCGACGCCCTCGGCGCCATCGCGCCGGATGCGTCGGTGCTGATCGTCGGCACCGGCCTGACCATGGCGGACGTCGTCGCCACGCTCGACCGGCGCGGCCATCGCGGCGCAATCCTTGCCATCTCCCGCCGTGGCCAGCGGTCGCGCGGCCATGCAGCCCCGGGCATCGAGCCGGAGGGAGAGTTTGCGAAGCCACCCGCCGGATCGGCCGTCGCGCTGCTGCGGCGCGTCCGCTCCGCGGTCGCGGAGGCCGCCCGCCACGGTCGAAGCTGGCATGGCGTGCTCGACCGGGTACGCACGCAAGGGCCGGTGATCTGGGAGGCGCTGAGCCCGGATCAGAAGGCCAGCCTCGTCAGGCACTTGCGCCCCTACTGGGATACGCATCGCTTCCGCATCGCGCCACAGACCGAAGAGATCATCGCGCAGGCCCAGGCGGATGGAAGACTGCGCATCGCGGCCGCGCGGATGACGGGCGCCGGCGAACGAGCCGGTCGATTGCATGTGGACCTGTTGACGCGCCACGGCCTCATCGAACAGCGGACGTTCGACGCGATCGTCAATACGACCGGCCCCGGTCATCGCGATGTCGTCGCGTCCAGCGCGCTGCTCGCCAGTCTTGCCCGACAGGGTATAATCCGGGCAGGCGTGCTCGGGCTCGGGTTGCTGGTCGATGCGGACAACCGCGCATCGGGCACGGCCGATAGTTGCTTGCGGCCGTTTGTCACTGGTCCGCTCGCGCGCGAGAGGGTCGGCGAGCTCATGGGCCTTCCCGAGGTCGCCCGGCATGCGATCCACGTTGCCGACGACGTGAAGACCCTTTCAAGGGGGCGAGCGGCCGCGCCGCGCGAAGGCGCGGGCTGGATCAAGCCATCCATCGAGTAATCGCAGGGACTGTGATGGTGGTGTCTTCGTCCATTCCCGTTTCAGCATCCCAATGGGAACGCCCCAACCGTCTCGCCGGCCGTTCCCAATGGGAAAGTCGTGATCGTTTCGACCATGCTCTCCCTGCAAGACTATTGGCATTTCAGCCGCTCTACACACCGGACGGACGGCATATTAATATTCGAGGATCACACCGACGTCCGGCTGTCATTGCCAGCAGGTTAAAAGTGGACGAAACCCGAGGAATCCATGCACGATCTCGCGAATGATCCTATGCAGCGGCTGAGGCTGGAAGTGGTTGCCGTGCCGAGCGCATTGCGACGGGACCTAGACATGGCGGCTGCGCTCGTTTTCAATCTCTTTCTGGAGCGCGAAGCCGAGTTCGGTTTCCATCCGTCGGTCTTCATCGACTATCCCGATCTGGCCGATCGGTCGCCGCAGGGATTTCTGGCCGATGCCGCGCACCATGTCGCGCGTCAGGCCGACGCAATGGCGCGGGACGGCGAACCGGCCGGGCGTATCGTCGTCCTGACGACCTATGGCGATATCGTCACGGACTCCTTCACAGCGGCGGGATACGCAGTTGTGCCAATCGACATGCCTGCCGGGCCGGATCATACCTGCGCCTTCGTACTGGGACCTGATGCCCCGCCTGAGGGGACGCGAACGTTGTATGTCGAAGCGGTCAACGAGGCGGATGAGAAAATTCGGCCAACGTTCGTTCTCATGCTGAAGGATGAGGGCGGTGCGCTGGTAGCGGGTGCGTCAGGGGCGGTACATGAACGCGATGGGAGACGCTATGCGTATCTGTCCACCCTGACGACGGCGTCGCAGGCTCCCGGATCAACCGGTACGATGCTTGCCGGCGAAGTCGTGCAGTTTCTGCGACAGGCCGGGGTTCACACCATCCATCTGGGAACCCAGACCGCAGCCCGTTTCTACCAGAAGGTCGGCTTCGGTATTGATCACCGCCTGGTGCGCGGTATGCGGACCCGGATGACGGATGGGCAAGAGGTTCGCGACGATTTGGTGATGTTGTC
Source organism: Sphingomonas sp. SORGH_AS_0870 (assembly GCF_031453175.1). NCBI lineage: Bacteria > Pseudomonadati > Pseudomonadota > Alphaproteobacteria > Sphingomonadales > Sphingomonadaceae > Sphingomonas > Sphingomonas sp. SORGH_AS_0870. The sequence continues at coordinate 2,045,073 of NZ_JAVIYW010000002.1, read as the reverse complement.
GATGAACCTTTGAGCATCCTCGCGCCGCGATGAACGTCCTGCTGACCACCAGGGAACTGCCCAAGGCGATCCTTTTCCGATTCACCATCCCAATGGGAAGGCGCCAGCCGTCTCACTGGTCGTTCTTTTGCGGGAACGCAAAGTGGCTATACCCGACTAACGATCGAGCCGTCTCGACCCACAAATCGACAGCGACAGGAGATAACTCTGCAACGGAACATCGACAACGTAGAACATTACACTTGGGGGGATAATTGCGACGGATGGGTCCTCGCCCCTTCGCAGGACATGATGGTCATCGAAGAAAGGATGCCGGCCGGAACGAGCGAACGCAGGCATCTTCATATGGTGGCTCGGCAGTTCTTTTACGTTTTGACCGGGGCGCTGACGATGGAACTGGAAGGTGTACGCCATGTCGTTACAGCAGGCTCAGGCATCGAAATTCCCCCGCAGGCTCGTCATCAAGCGCGCAACGATAGTCCCGCCGATATCCGTTTCCTCGTCGTGTCTACCCCCTCGACCCGTGGCGACCGGATCGACCTTGATGAAGAGCAGGGTTCGACCTGCTGACCATGGTATCCGTGACCTCACGCGAATTAGAAAGTCCGCGCTTTCCCAAAGTACCATTCCAATGGGAACGCCTGCGCCGTCTCGCTGGCCGTTCGCAATCGGAAATGGCTTTTCCAGATAAGTTCACTTGACGGGTGGCCTTCGATCGACCTCATGGCCATTCTTCCAGATCGCCACGATATGCTGAACGGCCGATATTTCCTTCGTGGGGTCGCCATCGACCAGAAGCAGATCCGCCTTCAGCCCCGGCGCGATGCGGCCGCGATCCGTCGTGCCGAAGAATCGCGCGGGTGCCGACATCGCGGATACCAGCGCCTGGGTCGGTGTAAGACCCGCATTCACGAGCAGTTGCAGTTCGATGTAGAGCGATGGCCCGAAGGCGGTCGTGGGGTTCGGCGTGTCGGTGCCGGCGATCATGGTCACGCCGCCTCGGATAAGGCGCGCCACGTTGGCGCGCGCTATGGCGAAATCCTGAGGCCGTGCTCGCTTCCAGTCGAGCGTCAACATGCTGCGCTGTGTCGCGGACAGGTACGGGGCGACCAGCGGGTCGGCCGCCAGCTTTCGGGCATAGTCGGCGCCCGCCAGTCCCGCATAGGTCGCCAGCGTGTCGGTCTGTGCCACACCCCTTTTTTGCATCTTCGCGATCAGGGCGTCATCCATCGGCGCATCGCACACCGCATGTTCCAGCGCGTTGACGCCCGATGCGACCGCTATGCGGGCGTCGGCGAGTTTCTGTACATGAACGACCACCAGCTCGCCTGTCGCCTTGGCGGCCGCGATGACCTGGGCGAAACGTTCAGGAGAGAAGGCGGGCAAAGTCGGCGGCTTGCTCCCGCGGGCTCCGTCATCCTGCAGAATCTTGAGATAATCCGATCCTGCCGCAATCCGGGTCCGCATGAAGGTGGCGGCATCCGCGCCATCGGCCAGGGTTGGCAATGGCGGAGACTGATTCCCTCCCATCTCGGTAGGATGGCCGCCGGGCGGGGTTGCGCCGATCCCGGCCGTGAAGGTGTCCGCCTCGGTCACGGGCGCGTCCGACCGGCGTTGCGCGCGCCAGCGGGCGATGGTGGCACGGTCGGCGTCGGAATACATGTCGAAGACCGTCGTCACGCCGAACCGCAAGGCATCGGCCTGTGCGCCGGCAAAGACGTGGACGTGACCGTCCATCAGTCCCGGCAAGAGGGTACGGCCCCGCGCCTCGACCAGCTTGGCACCGGCCGGTCCCTTCAGCCTGCGCCCGACCGCTGCGATTCTTCCATTCTCGACCAGGACGTCGCGCCGACCGAGCATATGCGTCCCGTCGAACACGCGCGCGTCGCGGATCAGCAGCGGTCGGTCCGCCGCCGCCGCAGGAACCGCCATGACGGACAGCGTCATGCCGATACACCATTGTCTCCACCGCATTTCATTCCTCCATGCTGCGCCGGGGAGGACAATCGATCGACACGCCATGCGGCAAGGGGATAGGCCCGAACGGTGATTGTGATGGCGTGAGCCGTGCCGGACGCGGTCAGCGGGCGCGCAAGGCCAGTTGGCGCGTGAGGTCGGAGCGGAAGGTTCGACTGAGTGGAACGACGCTGCCGTCCAGCAAGGTGATATCGCCATCGCTGTTGCGCCGATCCGTGATCGACACGATCCGGTCGAGCCTCACCAGCGTCGAGCGGTGCACGCGAACGAAGTCGGGACCCAACCGAGCGATCAGCTCGGTGATGGGAGTGCGAAGCAAATGTACCTCCCCGGCGGCATGGACGCACAGATAATGGCCTGCGGCGTCGACCCGTTCGATGGAGTCGAGCGGGACGAAGCTGGTACGACCGCCATCGCGTATTTCGAGGAAGGGGTTGGGCGCCGAAGGAGCGGCTGCATTCATGGCACGACGAACGCGATCAAGGGCGCGGGCGACATCCTCGGGCGTGCCGGGCTTAAGCAGATAGTCGAGTGCTTCCACGCCAAAGGCAGGCAACGCGAAATCGGGAAACGCCGTCAGGAAGATGATCGCGGGCCGAGGCGGCAGGATCGCCTCGGCCAAGCTCAACCCCGTGCCGTCCGGCAAGGCCATGTCAAGGAAGATGAGATGCGGCCGGTGTTGCTCGATCAGCTGCCGCGCCTCCGCGACCGTCCCGGCCGCCCCGATCACGCGAACATCCGCGTGTTGTGCCAGCAGACGCACGAGCGCGTCACGCGCCAGCGGCACATCCTCGACGATCAGCGTGTCGATCATGCCGCCGATTTCGCCTCGACCGACGCTGGAAGGCTCAGTTCCGCGACGAACTGCTCGGCCGCGATCATCGTCCGTAATTCGGCCTTCCCGCCATAAAGGGCGGCGAGACGCTCCCGGACATTGGCGAGACCTGAACCGGTCCCACGCGACGGGCGGATGATGGCGGGCATCGTATTTTCAACGCGGATATGGAGCAGGCCGTCATCGACCTGGGCCAGGATGGCCAACCGACCTTGCCCGAGTGAGTTGAGCGCATGGACAAGGGCATTCTCGATCAGCGGTTGCAGGATCGCCGTCGGGATGAGTTCCCGCCAGGCGTCGGGTGACACGCGGACGTGGAAATCGAGCTTCCCGGGTATCAACAGGCGGTGGAGTTCGACATGGTCCTTCGCCATCGCGATCTCATCGCCAAGGCCATGATGCTCGTCCGCGATCAACGTCCCTCTCAGGATATCGGCCAGTCCGGCAATGGCGCGTTGGGTGCCGTCCGGATCGCGGTGCGCCAGTTCGCCGATCGCGGTCAGGGCGTTGAACAGAAAGTGGGGGCCGATCCGGGCACGAAGCGCCTCCAGCCGTGCATCGGCGCGCATCTTCTCGCGCTCCCTCGACCGCTCTACCCAGATCAGGACCTGCCCGACGCCGACAACCGCGACATAGATCGGCACCGAGAAGAACGACGTAATTGCGGTTCCCCGCACGGCTTGGTTGAAGGCGGGCGCTTCGCTTGCATGTATCGCCCATGCCACGCCCTGCTCGAGTAGCAATCCAGATGCGGTGGCCACAGGAATGACGCCGATCCCTAGCAGGGCCAGCAGGGCCAAGGAACGTCCGTTGCGGCCGGTACCGAGCGGCGCAAGCGCACTCGTGCGCAACAATGCCGGGGTCAGCAGCGCCCATGGCGTGAAGAACAGGACCATGGTGGCGAGCGTGACAGGCAAGGCCTTCCAATCGCCCCCCTTGTCCAACAACCAGACGGCAGGGGTATAGCAACAGGCGGCGATGCACCAAGCTGCACCGATGGTCCGCCACGCCCGGAAATTTCTAATCGATAGGTTCGATTTGATCATCGTCACCCGCCACCCTTACCTCCGTGATAGGTGATTTGACAGCTGGTCGGGATGGAACAGGAACGTCCCCTTGAGAGATGACGATCGGTCGCCGCTTGCAATTACGAGAGCAAGGCGAGATGGTCAGGTCATTCCCATTTCTCGATCCCAATGGGAATGCCCCGGCCGTCTCGCTGGCCGTTCCCGATCAGGAAGCCCCGCCGCCTCTCTCCTTGGTCTAGGTGCCAATCGTCTCTTTTTGGCGTGCCTGATGAGCCACAGGCGGTTGACAGGGCGGATCGGGAAGTCCTGCCCCAAAAGGAAAGCAGCATGATGCCCCGGCGGCTGCGATGGGAATATGCTACTCGGCAAGGCTCTTGGTGAGGGATCCGATCCACCGCCAAGGTGTTGCTGGAGCCAGCGCAGGCGCCGCGCCGGCAAACAATCCTGACTGACGTTTCCGGCGTGTCAGAAACTGACCCTGGCCGTAGCCAAGAGAGATCGCGGCGCACCGGGCATGTTGAGCAATGGCGAAGTGCCGTGTCCTGAGATGATGTATTTCTCATTGCCCAGATTATAGGCGTTGAGCTGAAGGCGCACCGAGCCGACATTCACCCAAGCCACCGCATCCACCGTGACATAGTGCGGCAATATCGTGGTGTTGGCCGGATCGGCCCATCGATCGCCGACATAGTTCATACCCCCGCCGATGCCGAAACGCCCGTCGAAGGTCTTGGTCAGGAAAGCGTTGACGGCGTTCTCCGGCGTAATCGTTGCCCGCTTGTTCACGAACGTGGGATTGGCCGATGCCGTGACGCGCGTGTCGAGATAGGCATAGCCCGCAATGGCTTGGAAGCCCGATGGCAAGTCGAGTTGACCCGACAGTTCCAAGCCGCGGGTACGCTGCGTACCGATCGGCACCACCCTTGTCGGTGTCAGCGGATCGCTGCCCTTGATGCCGGTGCGGCGCAAGATGAAACCCGCCGCCTGGATGTTCAACTTTCCGCCGAACAGCGTGTATTTGGCGCCCACCTCCCTGTTGGTGGTCTCCTCCGGCGCGATATCCGCGTTGTTGGCCGCGAGCGCGAATGTTTCGGCCGAGGGCTGAAAGCTCTGGCTCCATGACACATAATAGGATTGCGCTGCATTCGGCTGGAACACGAGGCCAGCACGTGGGCTCCATTTGCGATCGGTGCGGGCGAGATTCGGCTGGCCTGGCAGCAATTGGTAGGTTTTCTGGATGAACCAGTCGTGCCGGGCGCCTACCAGTGCCTTGAAGCCGTGCCCGAGGTCGGCAAGATCCTGCACATAGAGGCCACGCGTGTCGAACGTCGTGTTGCTGTTAGCGCTCAGCTTAGTGAAGCTCGCATCGTTCACGACGGGTAGCATCGGGTGGAAGAGCGAAGTAACGGTAACAATTTGCGAAGCGAATATTTGCGCGCCCTTTACCTGCCGAGCGATTTCAAAGCCGTAAAGTAGCGTGTGCTCCATCCCGGCGAAGTGCAGCTTCTGGGTCAGCTCGGATTGGTTAGACCAGCCATCCTCGTCGCGGTTGAGCCGGCCATGCTGGAGCGTCACCGTCAACGCGGCGGCGTTCACCGCAGAGGGCAATGTGCTGTGGCGATCGAGTTGATAGGTGTAATGGCGAAAGCCGTTGCGGAAGCTCAGGGTGTCCGAGAAGCGGTGCGTCAGTATGACGGTCTGCGACAGCACCTTGCTGGTCGTGGCATCGGCATTGCGGGCATTGGCGGCACCATAATAGGTCGAACGCGGCACGTCGACCGGCCGTCCATTGATGGCGGGTATACCAAGATCCATCAGACGCGTGTCGCGTAAGTAGTCCGCCTCGACATACAGCGTGGTATCCCGGCCAGCCCCGAGCAGCAGCGAGGGCGCGAGCGCGAAGCGCTTGAGGAACTGCTGGTCGCGGAAGCTGCCGTCGTCCTCATAAGCACCGGTCAGGCGAAAGCCGACGCCGCTCTTCGGATCGAAGCGACCCACATCCCACTCGCCGCGCTTGGTGGCGAAGGATCCGGCCGAGAGGGCGGCGGAGGTGATGTTCACATCGGGTTGCTTGAGCACCCGGTTGATGAGCCCACCCGATGAACCGCGGCCATAGAGCACCGCCGCGGGCCCCTTGATGACCTCGACGCGTTCCGTGTTGGAGAGATCACGAAAATACAGAGCATCGTCGCGAAAGCCGTTGACGAACTGGTCGGCGATGGCGGTGAAGCCACGGATATTCACCTGATCACGCTGGCCATCGCCTCCGGCGAAGCTGACGCCGGGGACGTTCTTGAGCGCATCCTGAAGCGATAGCGCCCGTTGGTCGAGCAGGACCTGTGCTGGAACCACCGCGATCGACTGCGGAATATCGCGCAAGGGTGCCGGGGTCTTGGCGGCGGAGGTGTCCGTGGGCGTATAGCCCTCCCGCTCGCCCGTCACGACGATATCCCCCTCCCCGGCATGGGGCGGGCTGGTTTGCGCGGCCGCCATGGACGGTATGGCGGCCCCAAGAAGCAAGGCCATGGGAATGCTTGCCACGAAACGGCAATCGGTCAACTTTGCCCCCCTGAGCATTAATAAGAACGATTCTCATTAGCACGCAAGGTCGGTTTAGTACAGCTTCAATTGCCGCCGGAACCTGCTAGACGCGCACCCACCGCTCCGAGACGGAGTGCCTCTGCAGCTGTGGACCACCTGGCGCGGCTAACACACCATTCTAGATGAACCATCCCAACGGGAATGCACCCAACCGTCTCGTTGGTCGTTCCCAATCAGGAAAGGCAGGCGCCGGTCTTTCTTCATGCGGCGCCCCCTTCCGTATCCTTGATCCACCCGGCCGCCTTGAGATGCGTAACTGCGGATCGAGCAACTGGTGCGACCAGGCCGTTGGATAGCTGGAGACGCATCGAGCGGGCATTTCCCTCGACGGCCGCGACGGCATGAGCCGCTACCCACCAGGATCGATGGGTCCGTAGGCCATCTGCCTCGACGGCCTTGATGGCACGGCCGAGGGGCATCAGGATCAGCTCGGAACCGGTCGGCCGATGTACGCGAACGTAGTGGTCCTCCATTTGCAACGCCAGCACCTCCCCGCCGAGGGGCGCCGCGATCGGAATAGCCGAGGCCGATGGCGCGGCATCAGGCGAGGCCGACCGAGCGCGGCGCTGGATCAGGCCGACACCCGTCGTCGCGATCACGCCAATCGTTGCCGTCTGCACGAACCATAGTCCCGGCGAAATATCGATCCCCGCCAGCTCTGGCCACAATCGGAACGCCAGCATCCGCGTCGCAAGGGCTTCAGGGATGCTGGCGAGCAAGCCCGCCACGATCAGGGCGATCCACCACGCCCACGAGCCGGTCACGACCGAGATGGCGACGATCCTGTATGCCATGCCATAAATCAGCAGCCCGAGCAGCATCGCACCGATCCAGTAGCCGAACAGACGTAGGGGGCCGCCATTCAGGTAGCTGCCGAACGGCCCGAGGATCGCGAGAAGGATGCCGGCGATAAAGGCCAAGCCGACCCACTGCACCACGAGCAGGATCGAACGCCGGTCTAAGCTGAACAAGGCGGGCAGATGGGTCACGGCATCTTCTACCTCGGTTGGGACGGCGGGCGAAGCCCGTTTGCCGACTGGCGTACCCATTCGCCCATTGGCGAATAGGCAGCTTTCGCCAACAGCTTGGCCTGGATCATCTAAGGGTCGCCACCTTGGAGTTCGTCATGTCCCTGCGCCTAGTCCTTGCTGTTCTATACCTCACGATCGTGTCTTCCCCGGCCGAAGCCCGCCCAGCGCAGGCCGGCTTCGAGCGACAGGTAACGGCGGACGGCACCGAAGTGGGCATCTGGTATCCCGCAACCGGCACGCCCGTTCACCAGCGGCTCGGCCTCTACGCGCAGGATGTGGTGCCCCATGCGCCCGTTCCGGGCGGCAAGCATCCGCTGATCGTCATCTCGCATGGCACCGGAGGCGATTACGCCGGTCACGTCGATACCGCCGTGGCGCTCGCGCGCGCCGGCTTCATTGTCACCGCACTCACTCACCCTGGCGACAACTGGCGCGACAACAGCCGGGCAACCCGGATCGAAGGGCGTCCCCCCGCACTGAGTGCCACCATATCGTATATGTTGCAGGGCTGGTCGGGACGCGCCGCCATCGACCCCGATCGTATCGGCGCCTTTGGCTTCTCGGCCGGTGGCTTCACGGTTCTGGCGGCTGCCGGGGGTAGACCGGACATGACTCGGTTTGCCGAACACTGCGCGAAACATCCCACTTTCTTTGTATGCACGCTCCTGAAGTCCCAGCCCCGAACGCTGTCGAGCGCCTGGCCGCTAATGACGGACCCGCGCATCAAGGCGATCGTCGTCGCTGCACCGGCAATAGGCTTCACCTTTGACCGTACCGGGCTGGAAGAGGTCCGCATCCCGGTGCAGCTCTGGCGGGCCGACGACGACCAGATTTTGCCAGCGCCCTCCTCTGCGGATGCGGTCCGCTTTGCGTTGCCGAACAAGCCCGAATTCCATGCCGTTCCCGTCGCGGGGCATTTCGACTTCCTGGCCCCCTGCTCTGATCCCGCGACCATGCCACAACTTTGCTCCAGTACGCCGGGCTTCGACCGCACGAAGTTCCATGCCCGCTTCAACGCGGAAGTGGTGCGGTTCTTTGTTGAGATGCTAGACCGGCCGCAGCTGGTTGCCATGCCTGATGGTACGCGGTTACGGCCCTACACCGCTTGTTACGCCATCGTCGGACCACCGGCTGAGGGCTATCCGGTGATCGGTTCGACGTTTCAGTCCATTCAGAAGGACAAGTTGGAAGGGCGGCCGATCTGGCGGATCGTCGTGCATCAGCGTCTCGCCAACGGTCGGTTCGATCTGCGCGATGCTTTCGCGCTCGATGCGCGCAGCCTGCGCCCGATCAGCCTGACGACGACGCGCGATGGCAAACTCCACGCCGAGCTGTCCTACGAACGGGATCGCGTCACCGGGTACAAGATCGATCAGCAAGGCGACCGTGTGGCGGTCAATCAGGTTTTCGTGCCCCCCGTTTGGGACGGCAATCTGTTTGGACCGACCTTCGCTGCGTTGCCGCTGGCTATGGGGAAGCGCTTCACACTACCCTTCTACCAGTATGATCGCGGCCTGGGCGCGTTCGCGGTCGCCGTCACGGGAACCGAAGCGGTGATGACGCCGACAGGACGGGTGGAGGCGTGGGTGCTGGACGCCGGATCAAGTACAAGTGAGCGCCTGAAATATTTGATTGCCAAACGTGGTGGAAGAGAGCTCGGCTATAGCTCATCACAGGGCGGGCAACGGCTCGGAGGAACCTGCGCGGGCTTTGAATAGCCTTCTCATTAGCAGCGCGGAACGCAATTTCGGGAATGCCAAGGCTTTCCCGAAACATGGGGTAATCGCGGGAGCGATCTGCCCCGAGTCTCCGCTTCCAACAGGACGGCAGACAGGTGGTTGTTCCCCGATAGGATGGACAGACGGGCTCACGACTGGCGCCGGGCCCAGGCATCGCACGGAGAACAACCATGGGCGAGTATATCGGTCTGGACGTGTCGTTGAAAGATACGGCCGTCTCCATACGGCATTTGGGCAAGCGGATTTGGCGCGGCAAATGTGCTTCGGATCCGCAGACGCTGGCCGAGTTGATTCGCAAGCGCGCGCCGGATGCGGAACGGGTCGTGTTCGAAACCGGCCCGCTGTCGGTGTGGTTCTATCATGAGCTGACCGCGCTGGGCTTGCCGGCGATCTGCATCGATGCGCGTCATGCAAAGGCGGCGCTCGACATGGCGGCCAACAAGACCGACGCGAACGACGCCGACGGTCTGGCGCATCTCGCCGAGATCGGCTTCTATCGGGAGGTCCGCGTGGCGACCAGTCTTTCCAACCAGATCCGCGGCCTGATGAAGACCTTCGGGCTGGTCGTGCCCAGCGGTCAGGGCGGCGTGTTCGAGAAGAACGTCCGCCGGCTGCTGGAGGGCAAGGAGGCGCTGGCCCGCATCATCCTTCCGATACTGGAGGCTTGGCGGGCCATGCGCGTCCGTGCCGCCGAACTCGGGTGCCAGCTCACCGCGGCTGCTAGGCAAAGCCAGGCATGCCAGTTGCTGATGTCGATCCCCGGCGTCGGCGCCGTCACGGCGACGACCTTCACCACCGCCATCGAAGACCCGGCGAACTTCGCGAAGTCACGATCGGTCGGCGCGTGGGTCGGCCTGACGACCAGGCGATACCAGTCCGGTGATGTCGACTATGACGGGCATATCTCCAGGCGCGGCGATGCGAACCTGCGCTCACTGCTCTACGAGGCCGCGACGACGATCCTGACCCGCGTTCACGCCGATAGCGACTTGCGAACATGGGGGCTGAAGCTTCGCGAGAGGCTCGGCTTCAAGAGGGCCGCCATTGCCGTTGCGCGCAAACTGGCCGTCATCATGCATGCCATGCTGCGATCCGGCGAGTTGTTCTATCGGACCGCTGCCGCCTGACTTTTTCACAAGCTTGGACGCGCTGCCCGCAGCGCCCCGAGGCGTCCCTGCCGGGACGTGAGCCGGATCATTCCGAGGATCGAGTTGCACCACCCAGCCACGAGAAAGGCGCGTGCGTCCAAAACATTGGAATATCCGCTTCGCAGACACCCATCATGCGGCGACATGTCTCGACCGCGAAGACGACCGTGCCCCGGCATACGACGTATCCTCCCAGAAAAAGGACTTGCCCTATGACATGCGATTAGACGACTCGATCGATTCCGAGAACGCCCGCGCCGTCTCGCTGGCCGTTCACAATGGGAACGCCGTAATATCACTTGGCAGCCAAAACATGTATGGCTGGCGGGATGGAAGAACGGTCAGCCTCGACGACCAGCGTCACCTACCGGACTTACGACGCCGGCAGCCATATCATACCGCACTTCCATACCGATCCGAGCCTGACGATCGTCCTGGGTGGCGGCTATGAAGAGACGATCGGCGGCCGGTCCGGGATGGAGACGCGGGGTAGCGCGCTCGTCTGCCCCGCCGGTATCCCTCATGCCCAGCGGTTCGGTGCACGGGGCGCGCGCAAGATCATCGTTACCCCTTCCGGCGATCTGCTCGACTATTTGATGGGCACGATGCCGTTCCAATCGGCGCCGGTCGCCCGCTCGACGGTGATCGGCAGGCTGGCGGCACGCATGGATGCGGAGCGGCGGACGAACGATCGTTTTTCCCGAGGCGCGATCGAGGGCCTGATCTGGCAGGCCTCGGCCGAGTTGGGACGCGGCCTTGCCGGCGCATCGGTGCCCGCCTCGACGATCGTTCGTCGCGCGCTGGCCCTGATCAATACCGCGGACGGGGAACCGCTGTCGGTGGCGGATATCGCGCGGTACGTCGATTGCCATCCGGCGACGCTGACCCGCGCCTTCCGGCGCGAGCATGGTTGCACGCCGGGCGCCTATCAGCGCGGTATGCGCGTAAGGAGGGCGGCCAGCATGATCCGGACCACAGTGCTGCCGATCGCGGCCATCGCGACGAGCTGCGGCTTTTGTGATCAGGCGCATCTCGCCCGGTCCTTCCGGGCCGTCCTGGGCTGCTCCCCTTCCGAATATCGTCGGCGCGCGTAACATCCTCGTCGTGCGTGTCGTACAAGCCGGGGCGCAGCGGCCTCGATATGACGACGCATCCTGTGCACCCCCGAGGGATCGTTCATGCGCTTAATCCCGCTGCTCGTCCTGAGCCTATCCGCCACCGCCCTATCCGCTGCCGCCCCTTTCGACCGGGCGGCGTGGCAACAGGACTATGCCCAGCTCAAGGGCGAACTGCTCGACCGCTACGTCAACCTTGCCTGGAAAGCGTCCGGCGCCGGCGGGGTCGACCTGCCCGCCCTCGATCGCAAGACGATGGCCGCACTGGCTTCGGCCGGCAACGACACGGAGGCAGCAGACGCCATCCGCGCCTTCATCGCCGGTTTCCATGACGGGCATTTGTCCGAACTGCCCTATCTCGCCACAGCCTCGACACCCGCCAGAGAACCCGACAAGGCAACGCTCGATCTAGCCGAGCCAATCGCGGGGTGCGCGGCGCTGGGTTATGCCTCGACCGGACCGGTCGTCTTCTCGCTGCCGTTGGAAAGTCTTCCCGGCTTCCGGCTGATATCCGACGGGCTCGGCTCGACTTTCCGAAGCGGCCTCGTCACGCGATCGAAAGTGACGATCGGCGTCGTCCGCATCCAGAACTTCCGCGCCCGCGCTTTTCCCATGGCCTGTCTCCACGCTTGGGCCGACTTGAGGCAAGCGGGCACGGCGATCACGCCGGACACAGTCCGCGAAGCCGCGCGCATGCGCTGGTTGAAGGACATGGCGGCTACGATCGGGACGCTGCGCCAAGCCGGTGCGACGACCCTGGTGATCGACATCGGCAACGACAGCGGCGGTGACGATAGCGGGGACTGGACGCCCCGCCTCCTGACCGACCGCCCCGTGCGATCCGCCCGCCTGATGATGGCGGACGCACCGATCGCCGCGCGCTATTTCGCGGAAGAGATTGGCGACATCGACGAAGCGCTCGCAGCCACCCGGTCGCGTGATGCCAAGACCGCGCTGGCCGATGCCCGTACCTTCTTCTCCCGCCAGGCCGCCGCGATCGGTCGGCATCGCTGCGACCTGTCATGGGTGTGGCGGGAGCAACGGAATTGGTCGCCGTCGAACTGCAACCGGCTGCTGCCCGCCGGCTATGCCGGGGGCTATTCGCCCGGCCTGCCGGGCGACGTCTATAGCGACGCCAACGCAGCGGCCGCGCTGTCCTCAGCCGCGACCGTTCGACAATTCTACGGCAGTTGGACAGGGGCGACCTATGTCATCGCCGACAAGCGGTCCTATTCGTCCGCCGAGATGTTCGCGGCCGTGATGCAAGACAACCGGATCGGCAAGCTCGTCGGCGACCGGACGGGCGGTGACGGGTGCGGATTCATGACGGACGACGATCCGATCGTACTCCGTCACTCGCGCCTACGCTTCCGCGTGCCGAACTGCATGAGGCTTCGGGCGGACGGCACGAACGAGGAGGCGGGCGTCGTGCCCGACCTGCCCGTACTGCCAACCGAGGGTGAAAGTGACCGGGCACGCGGCGAGCGAGCCTTGCGAACCATCGGTAGCGATGCAGCCCTCGGCCCTCAAAAACCCAGCTAGTCATGAATTTGAGAACGCTGCATGATTCCCGATCGACCATCCCAATGGGAACGACGCAGGCTAAATCTCACCACGCTACAGTGCGGCCAGCTGGGCGAGATGGTCATTGATGCCCACGCCCGAGCCGGTAACGTTGACCGTCTCGAAATAGTCGTGCCAGCCCGACGCGGCGATGCTGTGCACCAGTGCCTCGATCGCCGAGGCGTCGGGTGCCCGCCACAGGGCGAAGAAGCGGTGTGACGGGGCGTGAACGACCGCGGCCTCAGCCTCGCCGAACGCGATCGCTTCGACACCGATCGCCGACAGCGCGGCCATGCCGGCGCCGATCTTCTCGAAGAAGCGCTGGCGGTCGAGCTGATCGAGGGCGAGCCATGCTGGCTTGGGCGAATAGAGTTCGGTCAGATGATGCGTCACGCAATGGCTCCTTCGTCAGTGCGGGCGATTGATCGCACGCAATCCGCGCTTGCAGATGCGGCCAGTCGCCGCGGCCGTGCTTTCGGCCATCCATCGCGCGCAGAGCGATCGAACCCAGTCCGGTTGGTCCTTACCGGCATCGTTCAGCCAGTTCCCGACCGAGTCCTGAACATAGGCAGCGGGATCGGATCGCAGCGGCTCCAGAATCGGTAAAGCCCGCTCCGGCGCCTGGCGCAAAGCCCTGATGTGGCTGCACCATACACCACGAGGCCGGGTCGCTTCACTGGCAAAGCGCCGCAGATACTCGGACGGCTCGGTTGCCCAGCCCGCGAGCAGATCGATCGCATCCTCGAGCTTGGCGGCGATATGGCCGCGAACCGCCATCCACGACCATTCACGCACACCGAAATGAGGATCGTCCGCCAGCGGCCGGATCAGATGCAGGCGGTCGGCGAGGGTGAGGTCCTCGAGCGCTCCCACCATGAAGCACGCCCAGCCGCGCACCGTGTCGGAGGGATGATCGCGCAATCCATCGATAACGGCCATGCCGCCATGATCGAGAACGAGGTGTGCAGCCAGCGCCATCCGGCGCGTTACACCGTCGCCGGCGGCATGGCGCATCGTTGCTACAGCCTGCTCGCCAATCGCAGGCACGGCGCGGGGCAACAGCGCCGCGAAGTCGACGGACAGACATTCGGTCAGCGTCGCGGCCTCGATCGTGCCGGCGTCCAGTTGCGCACGGCGGGCCGGATCGATGTCCACGATGCGGTGCCCTTTGCGCCCAGCGGTCATTGCGCGTCGCAGACGGCCATGACCGGTATGTCCTCCGCAGGCGTTGCCAGGTTATCCCGAACACGCCGGAGCAGCGCACCGACACCCTCGCGCTCGGACGGCGTAACCCCAGCCAACAGCGAAGCGATCCATTGACCGTGCTCGACGAACAGACCGCCCGCAATCGTCCGTCCCTGCTCGGTCAGCCGCACCGACACCCGACGTCGATCATCCCGATCATCATGCCGGACCAGGAACCCGTCTCGCTCCAGGCCATCGAGCAGACCGGTGACCGTCGCCCGTGTGACGCCTGCGCGGGAGGCCAGCTCATGGGGCGCGATGCCGTCAGGCGCGTCGCGCAGCAGGAGCAGCAACACGAACTTTCCTTCAGACAGGCGGTGCGGTGCAAGGCGCGCGGCACAGGCACGATCGATGGCGGAAGCCAGCGCCAGCACCTCGAAACACAGGCGCATATCGTCCGCTTCCGGTCGTCCATGGCGTTCGGCATCGCCGAGAAAGGCCAAGTACTTGAGGTCTAGCGAGTCCATTAGCCGCCATCCTATAAGGCGCCTAACTATATGGCAATATCACCGCGTTGTGCGTCAATAAATTTCCCATTTTACCATCGATTCCGAGAATGCCTTTGGCGTCTCGCTGACCGTTCCCAATTGGGAAGGGCCGGAAGCGCCCACTTGCGGACATTCACGGCTCGCATCAGAATGCGGTCATGATCGCAAAACGGGCTTTTCCGGTACGACACTACGGCGCGCAGTTTATCTCCGTCGCGATCCTTATGGCGGCAAGCGCAGGTAGCTTAACTTCGTGTCCGCGAAACCGGCAGCAGCTCACCCACTCCAACTTCACGGGTCCGGAAAGCCGTCCATCGTTCAGGCCGCGATCTTTGGGATCGGACCGACGTAGACTGATGCAGGGCGGATCAATCTGCCATTGCAGACCTGTTCGCGCGCATGGGCAATCCATCCCAGTGTCCGGCCCATGGCAAATACGCAGGTGAACTCGGCAGGTTCGAAGCCCAAGGCCTCCAGCAGGAGCGCCGTGTAGAATTCGACATTCGTCTGGAGCGATCGATCCGGCTTGCGCTCACTGAGTATCTGCAAGGCTGCGGCCTCCACGGCTTCCGCAAGTGCGAGCCGCCCCGTATTTGATGACAGTGGTCGCACGGCCTGCTTCAGGGCATCCGCTCTCGGGTCCCGGACCCGGTAGATGCGGTGCCCGAACCCCATCAACCTCTCGCCCCTGTCGATGGCGCGTTCGATCCAGGCCCGTGCGTTGGAGGCTTCGCCGATCTCGTCCAGCATCTCGACGACCGGACCGGGGGCGCCTCCGTGCAATGGGCCTTTCAGGGTACTGATCCCGGTAAGCACTGCCGACGTAAGGCCGGCAAGGGTCGAAGCCGTCACGCGCACCGCGAATGTCGAAGCATTGAGGCCATGATCGCAGACCGTGACAAGATAGGTATCAAGTGCGGCCGCCTCGTCCACGGTCGGATTGCTCCCTCGGACCATCCGCAACATATCCGTGGCATGGTCCGCCTCCGGATCGGGCGGTAGCGGCATTTGCCCCTTCCTCTGGCGTGCAACGGCGGCGGTGAAAACCGAAACTCCCGCCGGTAGCCGTATGGCGGTCCGCAGGTCGTCCCCGTCAGGTATCCGCGCCAACAAGGCACGGACCGCTTCCACGGCATTCAATCCTGCAGGGATAGCATCGACATAGGCGAACGCTTCGACCCGCGCCGCGCCCAGCATCGCTTCAAGCCCGGCCGGTTCCGGCAAATCGTCAAAAAAGCCATCGAGCAGCAGATGCGCGACTTCGCCAAACCGCGTCCGCCCTGCCAACTGGCCAAGTTCAAACCCGCGGATCACCAGCCGTCCTGCCGCGCCATCGACATCCGACAATATGGTGTTTGCGGCAACGACGCCTTCCAAACCTTCAGCCAATTTCTGGAACTCCTGCTTGACGAGCACAGGATTCCCATGGACATTATCTCGGTCAATCTTGATCAACTTAATCAATATATAGGCCCAGCTATGACCGGGTGGTCCACTGCCGAAGAGGTGATAGAGCGCTTGGGTCTGAAGCCGCAGACACTCTACGCCTATGTCAGTCGCGGCCGGATCGAGGCTCGACGGGATGCCGACGATCCCCGGCGCAGCCTCTATCGGACCGCCGATGTCGTTCGGTTGGAGAAGCGCCGGGCGCGCGGCAGAGCACAGGCTGCCGTGGCCGAGGAAGCCATCTCGTGGGGAGAGCCGGTGCTGGCATCTGCGATCACGACGATCGCCGAGGGCAAGCTCTGGTACCGGGGGCAGGACGCGGCAACGCTCGGCGAAACCGCCAGTCTCGAAGACGTGGCGCGACTGCTGTGGGACTGTGGCGACGAGCGTTTCCCAACGCAGACCAACACTATCCCGGCGGGGCGCCCTCACGACCGGATGTTTCAAGCTCTTGCCTGGCGCGCGGCGACCAGCCCGGCCATGCGCGGAAGAAAACCCAAGGCGCTCTACTTCGAAGCAGCGGCCTTACTCGATCTTCTCGTCGATGCGGTTGCTGGGGGCTCGGGCGAAGGCCCGATGCACCGGCGCCTCGGCCGAGCCTGGGGATGCGACGACACCGGCATGGATCTCATCCGACGTTCATTCGTGTTGCTGGCGGACCACGAGCTGAATGCCTCGACCTTCGCGGCTCGGGTCACGGCTTCAACCGGGGCATCGTTGGCTGCCTGCGCGCTTGCCGGACTTGCCGCCCTGTCAGGCCCTTTGCACGGCGGCATGGCGGTACGCGTCCGCAGTTTCCTCGTTGAATCGGACAAGTCCGGTCCGCATGAGGCCACGGCGGCACGCCTTTCAGCAGGCACAATCTTACCGGGCTTCGGCCATCCTCTCTATCCTGGTGGCGATCCGCGAGCGCAAGCGCTGCTGGCGGCCTTTGAGCCGCTGCCCGAGCATTCTGCCCTCGCGGCTACCGTTCAGGATGTCACCGGCGAACTGCCGAATATCGACTTCGCCCTGACAGCACTCAGCGAATTTGCGCATCTACCCGACGACGCCCCCTTTCAAATTTTCGCTACTGCCCGATGCGCTGGCTGGATTGCCCATGCCTTGGAGCAATCACGCACCGGAATACTGATCCGCCCAAGAGCCAGGTATGTTGGTGTCGACCCAGGAACCACGTGAATCGCCGCCAGAGCGGTCACTCACGACGAGCGCGTCGAAAGCGGTTATCCGTTCATGCACAGTTGACGCGCCGGAATGACGTGCCTTGGGACAAACCTGCCATCCGCAGCCGCCTCGTCAAACGGCAGGTTCAGTCGAGATCTGCCATTTATAAGTCTCGAAAGAGATCGATTTCCAGGAATGGTCGGGTTGCATAGTTTCTAAGCCATCGACGCGCGGCGACAGGCTGGATCTCTAAAGGGCCTCCTTGGCCCTGGCGCCTGTTTGGATGAGCGAGGAACGCCATATACTTGCCATATACTTGCCATATACTTGCCATATACTTGCCATATACTGCCTGGAAATTCAATCTGGTGAAGTACGCGCCTTTTGCAAGACAGGGCGTCGCAATCGCTCCGCCGTGAAATCCACCCACTCCGTCGACAGATCGACGCCTCACAAGGCGCAACACGCCGTTCGCAGTTGAAACAAACAAGTTGCACTTTCCTGAAGGATAGGTTTCATTTGATTCGCTCACCAAGCAAGTGAGTGACCGAAAGTTACGCGGCAGCCTATTGGGGTGGCCGCGAAACCTGTGATCCTGACGCCGAGGGGATGCTGATGGGTGGGGGGAGACGGCGCTTCGCCGTCCGCCGCTTCAGCATCTGGGCCAAAGGGGGAACGGGACGGCATGGCAACACGGCGATCGGTACTTGGCAAATTGGGGATGGCGGCGGGGTTGGGCCCCATGATGGGCGCGATGCAGGCGCTCGGGTTGGCCGGGATCGCTCATGCACAGGATTGGGAAGCGCCGCCCCAGGAGCTGGGGCGCGGACGGCATGTCGTGGTGCTGGGGGCGGGCATTGCGGGTCTGACCTCCGCCTATGAGCTGGAACAGGCGGGTTTCCTTGTCACCCTGCTGGAGGCGCGCGACCGGGTCGGGGGACGGGCTTGGACGGTGCGCGACGGCGACAGGATCGAGATGAACGGCGAGGAGACGCAGACCGCGCGCTTTTCCTACGGCATCTATTTCAACGCCGGCCCCGCCCGTATCCCCAGCTTTCACCAGGGGCTGCTGGGCTATGCCAAGAAGTTCGGCGTGCCGATGGAGGTGGAGGTCAATTCCAGCCGATCGGCCTATGTCATGGCCGATGACGGGTCGAAGATCCGGATGCGCACCGCGATCAACGACATGCGCGGCCGCATCGCAGAACTGCTGGCCAAGGCGATCAATCAGGGTTCGCTGGACCGGGAACTCAGCGCGGCGGATCGCGAGCGCCTGCTGCCCTTTCTGAAGGCCTATGGCGATCTGGATGCCGATGGCGGGTTCAAGGGGACTGAGCGGTCGGGCTTCGGCACCGCACCCGGCGCGGGCGTGACCTTTGCCTCGCCTTCGACCGCGATGCCGCTTGACCAACTGCTCGCCAACCAGCGCCTGCCGATGACCTTGTTCGAGGACAATCTGTACATGCAGGCGACGATGTTCGAACCGGTGGGCGGCATGGATCG
Organism: Sphingomonas sp. SORGH_AS_0870; assembly: GCF_031453175.1. Classification (NCBI taxonomy): domain Bacteria; kingdom Pseudomonadati; phylum Pseudomonadota; class Alphaproteobacteria; order Sphingomonadales; family Sphingomonadaceae; genus Sphingomonas; species Sphingomonas sp. SORGH_AS_0870. The sequence goes on along the minus strand of NZ_JAVIYW010000002.1, from coordinate 2,026,190 downwards.
CATCCACGCGGGTTTCGACCGGCATCTGCGCCATCCCGCGCTGCTGGGGGCCGAAGTCACGGAGATCCGCCAGAAACACGCCGGCGTGGATGTTGTCTATCGCGACCGGAGCAGCGGCGTCGTGACGACCGTCGCCGCCGATTATCTGATCTGCACCATCCCCTTCCCCGTGCTGGCGGGGATCACCACCAACTTCTCCCCCCGGCTGAAGCGCACGATCGCCGAGGTGAAATACGACTATTCCAACAAGGTCGCCTTTGAGAGCCCACGCTTTTGGGAACGCGAGCAGATTTATGGCGGCATCTCGTTCGTCGGTGGGCCGACCACGCTGATCTGGTATCCCTCGGCTGGGCTTCACAGCGAACGCGGCATGATCCTGGGCTGCTACAGCTCCGGTCCGGTAGCCGCCGAGTTTCAAAAGCGACCGATCGCCGAGCAAATCGCCTTTTCCCGTGGGGTGATCGACCGGCTGCACCCCGGCCACGGCGCGGACTGCGTCAATGGGATCGCGGTCAATTGGCACAAAATCCCCTTCAGCTTGGGGCCCTGGCCCGATTGGAATGCCGGAAGCGCCAATGGCCGGCAGGAGGGGCATATCGACACCCCCGCCTATCGGTTTCTGCAGGAGCCGGAGGGCCGCGTTTATTTCGCCAGCGCGGCGCTCAGCCAGACACCCGGCTGGCAAGAAGGCGGCATCCAGTCGGCCCGGCAGCAGGTGAGCGCCATCGCGCGGCGCGTCGCCAGCGAGGGGCCTATGGCCCGACGCGCCGCCTGAATTCGAGGGGCGGGCAATCAGGCCCGCCCCCTGGTCTTAAAAATCGAATTGTGCCCGGCTCCGCACCAGCGGCAGCCGCAGAACCGACGCGAGTTTCAAGTATTAAGATATTTCATGTGGCTAATTTACGGCATTTCTCACGAAAAACCGAATCCGGTAGAAATTATTAACTTGCCATGACGGGCGATCCATCAAATCATCCACGCGGTAACGTCGATTCTTATATTGCGAAACGCCGACAACAACAAAATTCAATATTTCAATATATATGATCGGGAGGGGATCCTGTTTGTCGCACCATGACAAGGGGGACAACCATGAGGAATCGTCACGCCGTATCTTCTATCGCATTGACATCCTGCCTACTGTTCGGGGCGAGCGGCGCTGCATCGGCACAAGTCGCGTCCGGCCTGATACCCGTTTCCGCGACCACCATGTCCGATCCCGACCCCGACCCCAATGCGGTCGCGCCGGCGCAAAAGGGGGACGAGATCATCGTCACCGGCACCCGCGCGACCGGCATCACCGCCGCCGAGAGCGCCGCGCCGATCAAGGTTCTGGGCGAAGAGACGCTCAGCCATGTCGGCCAGCCCAATCTCAACCAGGTGCTGACCCAGCTCGTTCCCTCCTTCGTCGCCCAGGCATTCGGCGGCGACACCGCCAATTTGACGCTGTCGGCCCGGCTTCGCGGCCTGAGTCCCAACCACACGCTGGTGCTGGTCAACGGCAAACGTCGCCACGGCACGTCGAACCTCGCGGTGCTCGGCGGACCGTTCCAGGGTGCGGCGAGCGCCGACCTCGACCTGATCAGCCCCTCCTCGATCAAACGGATCGAAGTGCTGGAGGATGGCGCGGCCGCCCAATATGGCTCGGACGCTATCGCGGGCGTCATCAACATCATTTTGAAGGACGATGCCTCGGGCGGTGACGGCTATATTACCGCGGGCAAGAATTACGATGTCGGCGGCGACACGCTGGCGGGTACTTTGCACCTGGCGACCAAGGTTGGTGAGACCGGCTATTTTAACGTCACCGCCTTTCACCGCTTCCATGATTTCACGCAGGTTGGCGGACTCGACCGGCGCGTGACCGACAGCAAGGGCAATCTGCTGAACGGGACGACCAATCCCTCGCTCAGCGCCGTCCAGCGACAACTCTTTCCGCTGATGGACAATTTTCCTTACGTCAACAGGATCAACGGTGATGCGCAATCCTGGCTGACGAACCTTCAATATAATACCGCCTTCAACTTCGGCGATGTCGAGGTTTACAGCTTCGGCACCTATTCCAAGCGGATCGCGAGCGCGCGCCAGAATGTGCGCGTACCGACCCGCGTGTCGCGCACCGTCGGGGGCGTGACGACTTATTTCGATCCCGAGGGCAATAATCCGGCCAACGGCTTCACCCCCCGCCAGAAGATCCGCGAGGACGACATGGCCTTTACTGGCGGTGTTCGCGGCACCGCGAGCGGATTCGAGTACGACCTGTCGACGACCTTCGGCCAGGACAAGGCCGAAATCTATACGATCGATTCGGCCAATGCCTCGCTCTATGCCGATACCGGCTTCACGCCGACCAGCTTCTACAACGGCCTTTTCAAGTCGACCGAGTTCACGGTGAACGCGGACGCCCGGCGCGAGATCGAGGCAGGACTGGCGACGCCGATCAACGTCGCCTTCGGCGCGGAATATCGCCGCAACGTCTATCAGATCGGATCGGGTGATCCCGGCTCGATCTACAAGGAAGGCGGCCAGTCCTATCCCGGCTTCCGGCCCTCCGATGCCGGGGTCCATGCCCGGACCGCCAAGTCGCTCTATCTCGACTTGGCGACCAACCCGGTCGAGGCGCTGAAGCTCGACATCGCTGGCCGCTACGAGAATTATTCCGATTTCGGCGACCGCTTCATTTACAAGGCCACGGGCCGGTACGATTTCTCCAACGCGTTTGCGCTGCGCGGCACCTTCTCGACCGGCTTCCGCGCGCCGACGCTGGCCGAATCCTATTATTCCGCGACCAACGTCTCGCCGACCGCGGCCTTCGTCCAGCTGCCCGCCAATTCCGCGGCGGCCAAGCTGATCGGCTTCCAGAACCTGAAGCCCGAAAAGTCGACCAACTATTCGCTTGGCACCGTCATCCGGCCGCTGCCCGCCCTGACGATCACGCTCGACGCCTATCAGGTGAAGATCCGCGACCGTATCCTGGGCACGGGCTCGATCTTCGGCAGCGGCGGCGCGATCAATTTCGCCATCGTGCGTCAGGCGATCATCGCCAACGGCAATGTACTCGACCCCACGGTCAGCCAGACCGGCATCAACATCTTCACCAACGGCGCGGACACCCGCACGCGCGGCGTCGACCTGGTGGTCAGCTACACCTCCGACTTCGGCGATGCGGGCAAGGCATTCTGGACGATCGCGGGCAATTACAACGAGACCAAGCTGCAACGCCTGATCCCCGCACCCGCCACGCTGACCAATCCCGCCAATGGGCAGATCATTCCGCTGTTCAACCTGGGGGCGCAATCCAATATCGAAACCGCATCACCCCGGGTGAAGGTGATCAGCTCGGTCCGCTATAGCATCGACAAATTCTCGGCGACGCTGCGCGGCACCGTCTATGGCAAGACTTCGGCCCAGCTGAGCCCTGACGGCGGCACCTTCTACAAGCAGGAGATCGGCACGACGTTCATCGGCGATGTCGAGCTGAACTACGACATCACACCGTCGCTCGGCCTCGCGCTGGGCGCCAACAACGTGTTCAACAAGAAGGCGCCGACGGTCCCGCTGGTGCCCGGCACCACCAACCAGACGCTGGTCAATGGCGGCAACGTGCTCGACGCCCCGCTGACCTTCAGCCCCTATGGCATCAATGGCGGCTATTATTACGCGCGGATCAACGTCAGCTTCTGATATGTTCCGGCGGGCGCCACCCCGGCGCCCGCCGGCCTTGCTTACCGGAGAACCACCCATGTCGTTCCGTCTGCTCGCTGCCCCCCTTGTCGCGCTGGCCCTGTGCGGCACGACCGCCGCCTTCGCGCAGAGCGCCACCGTCACCCGCCACGCCAACACGCCCCCAGGGCTGATCCTTCAGGGGGTGACGGTGAAGCCGGGCGCGACAATGCTCTTTCTCTCGGGCCAGCTCGCCTCGCCGCTCGACCCGGCTGCCAAGACACCGGCCACCCAGCTGACCATCGCCGATTTCGGCGACACCAAGACCCAGACGGTCAGCACCCTCAACAAGATCAAGGCGATCCTCGCCGCGCGCGGCTTCGCCATGTCGGACATCATCAAGATGACGGTGTTCGTCGCGGGCGACCCGAAACTCGGCGGCAAGATGGACTTTGCCGGCATGAACGAGGGTTTCAAGCAGTTCTTCGGCACGGTGGAGAACCCAAACACCGTCGCCCCGCTCGACCGTGCAGGTGGCGGCGCTCGCTGGCCCCGCCTTTCTTGTCGAGATCGAGGTGACGGCGGCGAAATAAGGGCAAGGCTCGCCGGTCCCCTTCACGGGGATCGGCACCTACGTGACTTACCCCACCGGTAGCTTGCGATTCCAACCGTTTTCGCTAGCGCCAGCATGTCAACCGGGTCGGGCAAGCGAAAGCGCAGCTGCGCGAGCAGCTGCAGTCCAAAAGCCTAGTCATCCCAACAAGGCGGCCGAGAGCGCGCCACCATACAGCGCTCATTGAGCCGACGGACCGCTTGATATTCGTCGCGATCACTTCGATCTTGGTAGCACGGCCGGGATCGGCCGAAACAGGCGTTGTCCGTGCGATAGCGGCAAGAAATACAAGAAGTGTTACGCCGATCCGCGCGACGAACCGATAAACCATCCACCCTTCGACATCGCTGCCATCGATCGCGCACGGCGTCAGGCCGAGGCGCTGCGTACGCGCCACCTTCACAGCAGGGGCTTGGACGCCCGATTCTGTTGGAGCCGGTCAGCGGGGAACGCGTCGTGGTTGTCGACAAGCGCTTCTACCATTCGCGCAAATGGTTGTCGTTCAACGACTTCCTGCGTGACTATCCGCTTGGCCTGGCCCTGCTGACGATGCGTGTGGCGATACTGCTGGAGCCCGAGCACGTGGACACGCTTCCCACTCGGGATTTCCCCAACCGCCTAGACGCGAGCAACCCTCAATACACTGGCAGGCCGATGTGGCTCGATAGTAGCGCGTTCAATGAGCAGTCAGACCGATCGGTCTTGCGTAACGGCGCTTGGGAAGCCCTGGTTATTGCGTTGGACGGAGGCTGGTCTCAGCACCCCGACTTCATGCGGTTCGATCCCAGGGAGTCGTTCTTGCTGCGACGACTGATGCGCGATGACATGAGTGACAAGAACAGCCCGGAGACGGCACTTGACGCGATGCTGATGGTCTATTGCATCGGTGAGGCGATTGCCGTGGGCGTCAGCATGGCCAGGGCTGCCGGCTGGAGCGCCGACGACCGGGCCGAGATCGCCTTCCGATGGACTGCGTTCGAGGGGCGAAAGATTCAGGGGTGATCTAACCCGGTCCGATCGATCGGGCTCGGCTGAGCGGCGACTGCGACGCCGACCGTCGACGCCTTCGTTGAGGTCCCGCTGGACACACCGCATCTGGCGCTCGTACCTTACGTAGCCAAGGCGCTCGCGCCCCTGTTCGCCGTGTTCGGCGGCTACGAAGGCAAGGATCAAATGGTGGAGGAAGCGGTCAAACCGCTAGTTGAGCGCAGGTTGCCGGGGTGAGTTGGCGGCATCCGATCGGGCTAAAGCGGCAAGCCCTGGCGCTGGCTTTTGATTCAACAGATCCTCCGTTTCCGGGCTTTCGCTGAACGACCTAGCGGCGGCAGCTTTTAGGGGGCCTCACGGCTCCGCTGAATGGCCGACTTTGGGACGCATTTCTGCCTGACGCTCCGCTCCGGGCGAATGGCCGGTCTTGTCGGGAACAGCCATTCAAAGCCGGATATGCGAACGGCGTGAGTTGGTCGACACCTGCCGCGGCAGCCATGACCCAATTGCGCTCACTAGAAGATGATTCTCAGGCCTTACGCTTCATCGGACTGCTCTCAAGCCGCCGACGATCGTCGCGCACAGCGGCGTCGCCCAGAAGGTGTCTTTACGGCTCGCTTCGGCTGAAGCGGGACTTCGAGTTCAGCTGCCACCCCCGCCTTCTCAGCTAACTGGATGATCTCACGCTCCCACTTCAGGAACCAGGCTGCCTTCTCCTCTTCGAGTTCATATCCATCGTAGATCCGTTCCATCCCGACCTTCAGGTGGTTCAGCATCGCTTCGGCCGTTTCGAAGTCGACCTTCAGTCGCTTGGTGTTGCTCCGAGCCGTTCGTCGAAAATCGTGCGGGCAAAAGCGATCGATGGGCCTGTCGGCGATCTTCTCCATTCGGGCCAGCACGCGATCCCTGGCCTTGTACCAGCCGGTGGTACGCGGCCCTTCCACCCTTTCGGCGGGAAAAACCCATTCGTGATTACTCGCGAATAGCCGCTGCCCCCACGGCCCCAGGGCGATGGCATGCGCCGTCGAGTTCTTGGATCGGGCGGCGGGGATCGTCCACACGCCGTTCTCGATCTCGGAGCTACGAGCCTTGACCAGTTCGTTGATCCTCGTTGCGGTCAGGAGCGACAGGATCAGGCCACGCCGGAAATCGCGTTTCTCCAGCGCGACGGCCTGTAGGAACCAGCGAATCTCATCGAGGTCGAGCTTACGCGTCCGACGTGTTTCAACGAACTTCAAATCTCCCAGCCGCCGCGACGGGTCGTTTTCCAGGCCGACGACCAGTCCGCGCAAGCCCGCCGCCCAGCCGAAGAAGACCTTCAGTTCGGCGGCCAGCCGGTTTGCCCGGACCTTGGCGGTTTCGCCCTTCTTCGAGACCAGTTTGATCAGATCTTTCTCGGTCAGTTCGTAGATGATCTTCGCACCCAATGTGGGTGCGATATCGCGATCGTAGATGTCCTGCTTGTCCTTGAGCGTCCGCGGCTTGTTCAGGCGCTTGGCCCGCGAGGCGCGCCCTTCCCGCGCGGCCGTCATGTAGAGGGCGTGCGCACGGGCGACGGTCATCTCCGCCCGTGCCGCCGCCTCGCGAAGCGCCTCGCGCGGGTCGATGCCGGTCTCGACGTCACTATTAAGTTCCCGCGCCCATTCGCGGGCATCGCCGATCCGGTACGCAGGATAGCTGCCCAGCGTCATCTTCACCGTCACATCCTGATCCGGGAGGCGACGGCGATACTTCCAGGTCTTCTTACCGCGGGCACCGACCTCGATGACGAGGCCGGGCGTCTGCGGATCGGTGAGCGAGCCGGACTTCAGATTGTCCAGGCTGGCCGGGGTGAAAGGCTGTCTCGATGCCACGTTTCGAATCCCTCACGGGCTGCGAAGCGACACAAAAACGCGGGCACAAATCGGGCACAATACGCGTCCGCATGAGGCCATTTCAGGCCGCATCCGTCCGCATCCAAGTTTTGCTGAACCGCGCTCAAGGTATTCACTTTACAGCCGAATCGAGTGATTCTGCTGGCTGGGGCGGCAGGATTCGAACCTGCGTATGACGGTACCAAAAGAGTTTGGACCACGCCCTAGACACAACCGAAAGCGCAGAAATCCGCGCCTGAAGACTTCATAATACCGCTGGAAATGGTGTCAAGACACAAACTAGACACAGCGCTTCAAATTTCCTCAACCGTTATATACCACTTTCTTGGGCATCAATATAGGCCTGCACATGAGATAATTTGAACATCGGACGCCGCCCGCGCGGATGCGTGGAAAGGCTAAAATTATACTCAGGAGGAAAACCGGCGGGCTGAGCCGCTCGCAGCCGATTGAGCGTCTTGCGGCTTCGACGCAGCATATATGCGAATTCGTCGGCGGTGATTAGGCGGTCGGTCGTCATCGATTGGGCCCCCGTTGAACAGGGCTATCCATCTCTATCGCATTCGACCTGTCCGCAACGCCCTTTTACAGATTTTTGCAGAGCGTGATGGCCGTCCGCTTCCATCCGACAGCAGATTTCGCCAACATGTCCCTTGTCGCCGCTCAGGCACCAGCCCTACGCTGATGACCTTGCGATTTAGGATGAATGCCAGTGAATGGTGCAGAAGGTTTCAAGGTGATTGAGCGCTACGTCGCTGCTATCGCGAAACGCTCAATCGACCGCCCGATCTATCGTGGCCATGCGCATACCGGCTGGTTGCTAACCCCAGCGGCGTTCAGAGGCCCCATTAGAAACGGAATTCGGTCTTACGAGGAATTGTGCCGCTGGAAGCTAATGGCAGCGCGGTTTGCCGATCGCCGTACGACTGACCTTGAATGGCTAGTATTGGCCCAGCATTATGGCGTGGCGACTACATTACTCGACTGGACTACAAATCCGCTAGTCGCCCTATTTTTTGCCTGTGCGCCCCAGCAAGATCGCGACAGTGGCCGTCCGGCAGATGGCTGTATTCATACTCTTCCACGTGATGCATTGCCGCCCGCCCCAACAAATGCAAACTGGAATCCCCTAGTGCCTTACGACGGGCAACCGCTAATCATTGATACGCTTGTAATGAATCCGCGAACACTCGCTCAAGACAGTGTCATGACGCTTCACCAAGAGACGACTAGCCGTCCCAATGATGACATCGAGTCCATGCTGTTCACGATTAAGGCTCACGAAAAGCGTCTGACACTCGATGTCCTGAAAATCATGGGCGTGAGTTCCGATCGCATTTTCTCAGATATTGGTGTAGTGGCGCGAGAATTCACAGACGAGTTAACACGGGAGGCTGCTATACGAGCGCTGAAAGTGCCGTCCTCGAAAAACAACGGCACGGCAGACTAGTTGAACGTCCATCGTAACATCATTTTTTTAAAAACGGACTCAAATTTACTATCGCACCACTCGGACTGCTTTTGCGGCAGCTTTCAACACGCTCGGGGCAGCCTTGGCAGCATTTTGCGCAAGCCTCATTGCAGCCGTTGAGCTATCTGCATCAACGCGAATCCACCGGGTTGCCTTACTTGCTTTCTTGATGATTTCCACAGCAACAGAGTATTTGTTCATCGTCAATCTCCCCGCTTGATCAAGTGAACGTCCATTGCGTTACAGTGTCAAGCAAATCCGCTTCACACTGGCGGCGGCGCGCCGCAAGGTGCCGGTCAATTTCCCGTCGATCCTCCTCATCACCCTCGACGTAGATGTCAGCGATCAGGCGCGGGATCGACCATTCGGACAGCGGCGCTGCCTCCGCCATCGCGGCATAATCAGGCTGATCAACGTGCAGGATCATCACCTGCGTCCAGCTTAGCGGTGATTTCAGTCGCGGCATCAATCGCACCAAGGAGATAGGCGAACTGCACGTCTGCCGGGTCAGCGGCGGGGAATATGTCGCGCAAGCGGTCGCGAAGATTTTCGAAATGCTCTTTTGTCATAACGATATTTAACCGGCGGGCCGCGTATCCCGCCGATAAGGGTTAGAAATCACGTTTCTTGATTATTCAGTGCCCACAGCGCTGCCGCTGGGATGACCCCTTGATGATCACGCTCAAGGAAGTCGGTGGCGCAGCGTCCATAGATCGCATCATCGTGGCCGTTGTCGAAGCGGTAGACCGAACCGTGCTGCGTCAAGACGGCGGGACCGTCACGCCAGATTTCTACCTCCACAGCGCGACTGGCATCAGAGTCGTAGATTAGCGATGCAAAGTAGTGTTCGACATCGTCCACCCCCTCAATATCCGGCCGCGAAAATTTCTTTTTGTTTCCATCATACTGGCGAATTGGAAGTTTAGCGATACATTCTGGCGTCACGCCCTCTGAGATGAGCCCTCTATAGTCCAAATCAAGATCGTCCAACTCATCGCTATGCGCAACGATGTAAGAAAGCATCAAAGAGCTATCGAACGTTTCCTGTAGAAAATATGACATATCTGTGTGGGCGTTATTCTCGATCGTCACCAATACGCCATCGAGGAAATATTCTACCGTCGTTATGTCACGCCGCTCGATGCGGTCATACTCAACTGACTCTTTACGAGTTACGCGCTCGTGGTCGTTCGAAACAAAATAGGAAAAGTCGGCAAAAATCTGCGTCTCGTATCCAGAAGGCGGAATGTCATCCCCGTTCCACTTGCACATCGTTACCTCCATAGGACTCGAACCATAGCGTTCATCGTTTACAAGGCAGCACGTCTACCGATCGCCCTGAAAAGACAGGACATCGCTCCAGTTTTCGTCTTCCGCAAGCCCCTGACGAATCTACCACTTTCTATACAAACCGACCTTTATATTACGGTCTTATATTTTCATCTCACAAAGACGCGCTACTTCAAACACGACAACTTACCGTTGCGCGCCTGATTTAGTTTTTTTGGATTTTCGATTGAATCTTTGCGCGCTGGGTCGCGAAGCAACAAAAACTTTTACTTGCGCGGATTACTCAGCCGCGACGACCTCATATTCATCGTTCGCCGCAGCAGATTCGGGATTAAGACGGTCACATGCGAAGGGCTTCGGATTCTTCTTTTCGTCCATGATCCGGTCGAACGCGTGATCGAAATATTCTTCGTCACGCTCGATACCGAAATAGCTCCGGCCCAACCGAACCGCTGCCACGCCGCTCGTTCCGCTACCCATACAGCAGTCCAACACGACATCTCCCGGCTCGCTATAAGCGGCAATCAGAAATTCCATGAGAGCCTCAGGCTTTTGGGTAGGGTGAAAGGGTCGGTGCGGGTTATCGAACTTCAAAATCGAGCGCGGAAAATTCTTCCAAGACATGTAAGTTTCGCCGACGCGAGCGCTCGTCGCCTTTCCATACGCACGCGTCTTCACCCGCCGCTTGACCCGCAGACGGTCAGGAACGGCACCAACCGGGTTATAGGTCATACGCCGCGTCGAACGCGATGCGTCCACGATCGCAGCCTTCGAGAAGACCAGCACCTCTTCATGTTCGCTGATGGGCTGGTTTTTCGCCTTCAAATGCGAAGAAGGCCGCGACTTCTGCCAAATAAGCGTCTGCTTATACAAGTCGGGTGCGGCAACGATGAGGTCAGCGGTGAAGCGCCCGGCCGAATTCAAGACAATCGTTCCGGTCCGCGTCGTGATGCGGCGAAATTCCCGCCACAGCGCTTCCATATCGATGCGGCTATCCCACGGGCACTCAGTCGAGCCAAACGGCAGGTCAGCCGCGATCAGGTCAACATGGTTGTCGGGAAGCTGCGACATCACGTCGAGGGCCTCACCGTGCACGAGTTCGATGAAAGGGGCGAATACAGAAGGCGTCAGGGTCATTTTGTCTCCACGAATTGTTGATGGAGAGACGTTTACCCTGACCCCGCCGCCCGGTACGGTTTCATCAGTTTTGTATCAGTTTTGAGTGGGGAAGCAGTTGACCTCGCATGCGCAAGAGTTAGGCGACCGATCACGACGATCAGCCGCCCGTGAAAAGGTCAGGTCCATGCTTGATGCCGTCGAGGATGCGAAACTCACATATGGCGTTGGCGTGTCACTTGCCAAAATTGCCTACCATGTCACCGGCCTTGGAATTCTCTCGGATAGAGGGAAGCGCTGGTCGGCCCAGACGATAAGCGACAAGCTCAACATTGCCGACATCCAGAATGCCTCAATCACCGCTGCATGGAGGCGGATAGAGGGAGTCTATGGACCAGACGGTATCGTTCAAGACGCGGAACTTATGAAGTGGTGGAGAAATGCACTTATCGAAGAAGCTATTGAATTAGAGGACTTGGAACGACAAATTTCTGCCCGATTAAGCCGCCCTCCAAAAATTCATTCACGACCTATTTTTTAAATATACCAGCACATCTGAAGCATGAGTCAAAACGCCGGATTAACTATTTTATTTTAGCTCCACCTCCCGTCTAAATACCGTCATCAAAAATCATGTTTCGAGCGGCAATCGTTCATTGATGTGAACATTGCAGACCACGACTGCCATTCTGTTTCTGTTAGGATTAGCGGCTCGCGCCGCTGATCCTTCATGTTGCATCGTTTACATGCAGGGCGGAAATTTGCGTAGTCTCGGTGAAACTGGTCCCATGACCTCATCAACGCGACATCCGCAAAGCGATGCTGGTTTGAACGATCAAGCTCTATGTCCTGCCAACGCTACAGCATCTGCATTCGCCATTCTCGGAAGATGTCTACGAACCCGTGGGGGAAGTGATCCCAGTGAAGATGGTCGAGCGGGATTCCCTCGTTGCAGATAGCGCATGTCAAATCGGCTGGCGGTAAAGTGTCATCGCTCCAAAAAAGTCTCGAACTATAGCGGACGTGGGGCGCGTGTCGGCTCACAATCATTCTTGCCGCATTCTTCACGCGCTGATGATGCGGTACGGTGCGTAGGCACGCATCAACGCCAAGAGGAATCGAGTTGTGCGGAAATCGAGCCCGATGTCGGTGATATGCCTCGTTATCAATCTTCCAATCAGGTCTATCGGTGAATTGAATACGAAGACTCACAGTCTTTATCGTTAGTCTATTCGCGTAGCGATAGCCCGTTGGCTCGACAACATAAGGCCGACCTTCCGTCTTCTCGTTGATGGACGGGTGATTATCCGCAAGCGCTTGGAAGAACGCTTGCGCCTCATCGGTCATTCCATCAGCGCTTACCGATGCGATGATTTCTTTCGTCTTCTTAATTGCCTCGATCTTGGTCGAGAAGACGTACTGGCCGACACATATCTGTCCCGTTCCGCGTGGCAATGGCAAAGTTTCAAGGTCACGCATAGCGGTGACGGCGGCAATTCTATCTTCCCGGTTCATGCCAGCGCCCTCGCTCTCATAAGTGCGTTTCGCGCGTCCCTCGCCAGTCCATCGGGCTTCCGTCCCACGCGACGCGAGAACTCCAATCCTAGCGCCCGCAAAACAGCCTCATCCACGTCATAGCCACCAGCGACAGCCTTCACCGCACATCCACATAGGAAGCGAAACGTCCGGCCAGTATCGGTCGATGACATCTCTGCATCGAGCCGCGCTCGCGGCACGATGGGGCTCAGGTCGAGGTCAGACAGGACATCGCGGGTGACGTGCCAGTTCTGCCATTTTCGATAATCCCCGGCATGGTCTGACTGACTCTCCACGCTCGTGATGACTTGTGATTCCATAGTCGCCGCCAATGCTACCTCAACGGGAAACAACGGCCAATCTGGCCGCGCAATCGCGCGCTGAGCCTCATTGTCATCCTCGGGGTATTCACCGCCCTTATCGTCTTGGCCTTCCCACCAATGGGGCGCGATCGACATCCGGCTGATGTCACTGGTCGCCCGGTCTACGATGATGCCATGGCTCGCGAGGAACCGGGAAAACCAATTCCAGACGCGGGCATAATCATCACCGCCAATTGGCGCTGATAACGGGATGACGATCCGGTAGCGATTGTGATCCCGACGATGTTTCGTCGTCGTATAGAGCGCATACGCGCAGCCCAGATCATCTAGCTCGAACGCGGCGTCGAACCAGTCGGTCCCGCCATCATCCACATCGAGCGCAATTACCGAAAGGTCGCGCGCATTATGCTTTGCCCGCGTACCATCGAACCAGCATCCGCAGAAGGCCAGCGCTTTCGCCTTCTCGGCGCGATTCAGAGGCGCGGGTGCGGTGACCAAAGTCGTGAGGAAGTCCGCAGGGCTGACATCCCATTCGTGCCCCACGTTGTCGCGAAGATTGTCAAAGAGGGTGACAATCATCTCATTCGCCCTCCCGCAGCCGGTATACCACTATTTCATTCGTCCCCTTTCGGACTTTCACCTTTGTGATCAGTTCGTCACGTTCCATAGTTTCAAGAATGCGCCCACGATGATCCGGGTCGAGCTTTTTCCAGATTGTCCGGTAGAGTTCCCTCATGGTCAGGCCGTTCGGGCTGGCGCGAAACTTCTTCAACGCGGGCGCAATATATTGATGGTACTGAGCATGGCGCTCATTGATTGGCGCGACATCCATCTGTCGAAGCTGAGCCGCATAGAATCTGGTCAACGCGACGCCAGCGCGTGCCGTCGCCTCGCTGATCGCCTCTTCATCTTCGAAAATTGCGAGCACGCCAGATAGCCGAACCGCGTGTTCAAAAGATCGGCGGAACCAGTTCTCTGTTTCACTATGGTTCCACGCCAGCGCCTCTGTCTGAAACGACCGCATGACCTGTGCCGCTTCCCGCGTCCACGTCATGATGGGAAGATCAAGTTCGCCATCCTGACCATCACGCATCGCGAGCGGCTCGCTCAACATCTGGTCGATACGGCCGTGGAAACGATCCATCCGGCGCAGCAAGCGCTCCTTCTGCTCGCGATGATCCGGCGCGGTGAAATCCTCGTCCAACGGGTGCCATGCAGGAGCATTCACCACAAGGAAACGGGCCAATAGCCCCTGCCCTTCGAGCGCTTCGCTCGACAGAAATTCTTCCGCGACGCTCCCCTGCACCATCACGAGCATAGACAGCCGACGAGCGCGAAGGATCATGCGTTGATCGCCTGTCGTGCGGTCAATCATCTCTCCTGACCACAAGCTCGCGAGAGCACCGCCGAACTCCTCGGGCGCATTCTTGGCGTTGAGGCTGTAGCCCTTCAGAAGGCTCGCTCCCTCAGGTGTAAAGACCGCATGGGTGGGCCAGTCTTCATGGAGAGAGCGGAAAAGGCCATTCGTGGTGATCTTGCTCGACACGTTCTGCGGCGATCGTGGCGGGCGCGGCTTGCGGCGCTCAAGGTCAATGAGCGTATCCCGGTCGTTTTCCTTCTCAGCCGCGAGACGTTGACGTTCATAGAGACGACGATCCACTTCATAATCGGCCAGTGAGAGGCGATGAACATCCGACACGCGATGTTGCCACTGGCGAACGCCAGCCAGCATGGGTTCGAAAAGCGAGGATTTGGCCGATCCTGATGGCGCACAGATCATTGCAAAGACCGATGCGGGCACCGTCGAGGGCCGCGCAAGAAAGTCGATGTCGTAAAGGCCTTGCGCTGCATGGCTCGCAATCGCCAGTGCCGCTGTCGCCACAGATGGAAGATGGTAATTGCCCATCGCGGCCTGCGCCTCGATTGCATCTCGAATACGAGGTGGCATTAGATCGATAGGAAATTCAATATTGTCATTCATTTTCTACTCCACAAAAAAAAGACCCGATGCGATTGCGGCACATCGGGTCTTCTGGTCTTTCCTTGTGGAGGAAAACTGAAACTCGTTGACTACTACCCCGCAATGGCCCTTGTCTCATGTATTTATACTCGACGCCCGAATCCGGTGTCGATTTAAATCTATATTGCGAAGTTCAATGTCACGGGGGATGTCGCCGGGCTGTCACCTCGGGTGCCTTGGGGTGTCACCTAGGGTGTCACCGGCTGTCACTTTTTGGTGCCACCTAGCTGTCACCAGTTTGGTGACACCCCAACCTCAAAAGTGACGGCTGTCACCACCTCAGGTGACAGCGGGAATGGCGGATTTCTGCGGTTTTTGAGGCGGTGTCACCGGGTGTCACCAAATTCTGGGGTCCATAGAGACATCCCAAAAACCCATAGAGTAATTGAAGAAATTATTATTATTATATATTATGAATACGTAATTATATTACTCGATATATGACTGAATCTGTGTGTCTGGGGAAAAAGACCTCAGGTGACAGCGCCATGGTGACAGCGCCATTTAACCCCGCGATTTTATGGGCTTGAATCCGGCATCCGGTGACACGACATATTGTATGCGGCCACGGTTCATGGTCGCCATGACCGTAGTCCGTTCTAAAAGCAGGAACAGATTATGTTCGGAAACAATAAGGGCATGCGGGACCCAGCATACGTTGGGGCGTTTGCAGCCTATGGAAGAGCTACACGGGAATTTTTGCGTGCTCAGGCTGCATTCTCCCGCGAGCACTTCAGGGTCTTTGGCGAACTGCCAAAATCCTGATTACGGGCTTATAGCCTACCGGACAGCCAAGCGGCCCAAGCTTGGGACGTATTGCGCTAGGGCATCGACCCTCTCCCCCTGCGATGGCAGGTGCTATATATATTCGGCTTTAGGCCGATATACGACGGTTTCATTCGCAGATGAAACCTATCTGTGAGCGCCATGGC
The DNA here is from genome assembly GCF_031453175.1 of Sphingomonas sp. SORGH_AS_0870. Classification (NCBI taxonomy): domain Bacteria; kingdom Pseudomonadati; phylum Pseudomonadota; class Alphaproteobacteria; order Sphingomonadales; family Sphingomonadaceae; genus Sphingomonas; species Sphingomonas sp. SORGH_AS_0870. Next base: position 2,010,365 of record NZ_JAVIYW010000002.1, on the reverse strand, counting down.
TGATCATCATTGAGCATGCTCCACACTCAGAGACAGATTTTGGAAGGCCGGTGGTGCACCACCGGCCTTCTTCGCATCATGCCTCGACAGTCGAGTAGATAGAGCGGTCCATTCGATCCCGCTGCCCCTGCGTCAGCGCTTCGCCAATACCCTGCAACCGGCGATCGTTGGGCAGCACGATCTTCGCCGACAAATTGTAATTCGGGTACTCGCCCTTGATGCGGGGATGCATGATGGCCGCAACCTCGACATCCGATTGGCTGACGTAGCGGCCAGCCCATTTCTCGATGATATGTTTGAGCGGGCGAAATTTCTTCGAGCCACTCTTGATCGTCACCTGTGCGTCCAACCACTCATACGCCAGACGAATGCAATCGTTATGCTCATGTAGAACATCTGATGTGTGGCGCAGCTTGGCTTTTCCCGCCTCAATCTCCTGATCGGTCAGCATCGCAAATTCTCCTCATTGTATCCATGAGGTAATTATCTGCCACACAGCTTCAACCCTGTTAGTTAAAATTGCGCTATGTAGATTTTTACAAACAGTGCTTCGATATAAAAATGGCGGGGATTTCTCCCCGCCTCTTTTTAATATGTCAGATTTATTGTTCTGGTAGCTTAGTAAGCTTCATGAGCGCATCATATATCGGCCAGAGACGTCTATTGCAGTCTGCTTCTTTTTGCTTTCGGGCAAGATCGGGCAAAGCCTGTGCCGCGTCCATTTCCTTTAGAATCTTATTTGCCGCCGCTTCGTAGCCGCGAATCTGGTCGGGCAGCGATACGCTCATTCGCCCTGCCCCTTCGCCGCCTTACGCGCTGCGATCGTCGCTGCATAAGCTGCCCGGCGCTCTTCCGACCAACCCTTGCCGCCACCTTCACGAGGCGCACGGGCGGTGCGAGCGCGAGGCATAGGCGCACTGCCCTCTTTGCCCTCAAGCTGATCGTCAACCTCGCCCGCCTGCACTTCGGCAATCAGCTTGTCCAAGACATCCGCAAAGCGCTCTGACGGGACATAGTTCACCTCCTTGCCGCCCAGCACCAGCGGGTGTCCGCCGGGAAGCACGGGCCGGAATTCAACGACGCCGTTAGCGATCTTGAAATCCTTCGCGCCGCGCGCGGGCTCGGTCGCGAGAAACTTGGCCTTCTGCGTTTCGAGGCGTTTCACAAGCTTAGCGCGATCCTTTGCGGGATCGTAGGCCTTCTTCGCGAACACGTCGGCGAGCTTGTCGTCAAAGAGGTTGAAGATGTCTTTCAGCGCCATGATTCATCGCCTTCACGGTTGTCTATGAAGCATGGCCTACGCCGAACTTATTAAAAGTCAAATTCGTCTTTGCAAACGTCGCCTAGATCGGTCCACGCCTTGCTATGATCGACCGGCTCGACAGGTCTATGCAATCCACCGACATATCGGCTTGGCTTATGCCGATCGTCAGGGATCGCGAAGGCAAGGTGTCGCGTATAGTGATCGAAGAGTTGGATGTCGTCCGCTATGCGCAAAACGTCAGAGAACTCGATTTCCCACATTCTGTTGTGGTTGCGGTTTCCGATCACGAGCTTGATCCGGCTTGCCTTGGGCGGCTTATCCCCCATGGTACCGAACCCTATATGGCCATGGGCGAAGAGATTGCGGTTCGCGCCGTTGATCGCGTGAAGCCGGGCACAGAAAGCTAAATCGTCCTGCACCGCCTTCCCGTGCCGCTCTTTGGCCAAGAGCATCAATATCTCACGCTGCTTGCCAGCCGCAACGCGATCGAAAATGATTTCACCTTCGAGCGGCTCCAGCCCGGCGACAGCGGTCAAAAGCTGTCGAAAGTGCTCTTCCGCAATGGCCCATTTGATAATGATGTCACCAAGCGCCTGTTGGAAGCGCTCATACGTGATGTCCGTCATGGATGGACGTTCAGGGCTTTGGCCCATCCTTTGGAGGAAGAATGCCTCGAATGATCGCGATAATGCCAAAAATAACGATGGCCGTGGCGACCCCCGCCCAAAACAGCGACGCATTCAAAAATTCCATGTCTTATCTCCCGGCATGATGATTGCATCACGGTCGGGATAAGCCAAGGTGTCGCCCTCGCATCATTATGAAAAAAGGGCGGGATCGCCCCCGCCCCCATAATTTCAGCCCTCGCCGCCCAAATGGGCCTGTGCCGCCGCCTTGGCGTCAGCAACCGACTTGCCCTTACGAGCAGGCTTCGCCGCAGCCTTTTCGACCTTCGCACCCGGCTTGCGACCAAGACCGATCTTCTTCGCCATCGCCCGGCGGCTTTCCGAATACGTCTGGGCCACCATCGGGTAATCTGCCTTCAGATTATAGCGCTCGCGATATTCCTCCGGCGTCAGGCCATGCGTGGCGAAGGTGACGACGCAACGTCTTGTAGGGCTTGCCGTCGATCATCGAGACGATGTGATCGGGCGATGCGAGCGACTTACGCACCGTCACAGCCGGGGTGTATTCGACGGGAGCTTCAACCTCGGTCGTCGCAGCGCCACCGCCCATGAGAGCCGAAACCGTCTCGTGCATCTTGTGCAGGAATGCGGGAACATCATCGGCCGAAGTGCGCGTGTTGGGGTTGGCGAGCCACGCTACGGTCAATTCGGTGGCGAGTTCGACAGCGTCGATTTCAAAGTTTTCGTCGGCCATGATCAATCCTTGGATGGGAGATCGCTTTTAGTAGACCAAATGGTCGCTGAGGCAACCAACCACATCCAGTCTTAATGATTGCCTTCATCGTCCGTTCGAGGAAGAAGCTCGGGCTCCTTCGCGTACAAACGATCCGTCAAATAATACAGCGCACGGCACGTTGTTATTATGACATGCGAGAGGTACGCTGACACCGCTATCACCATCATTCCACGAAAAAAATCCGGCTTGACGGTCAGGCGATATGCACCAAGCTGATGGTGCAGTGGCCTTATTTGCGAGCCTGCGGACAGCACGGAAACCACCACTATGGAAAAAATGGTGATCACCAACGATGCGAACGCCAGATATCCAAACATATAGCAGACATACTCGCGGCGGCTCAGATGCTGATCATCAGCGAGGTCGTCATCCTCAAACTCGGATTCCCCTCCAGAAGGATTAGCGTTCCGCCTCCATCCAAGCAGATGATGGCGGCGTTTCGGCAATATGATCGGACCAACGGTGATCGGCTTATCGTTTGTTCCGTGTTCACCGAAAGTCGCTACCGCCAATAACCCGGCCACATAAAAACCCGTCAGCACCGAAGAAAAAGAACCGAGCTTGTCGATAAAGCCGTCTTTATGAAAAAAGTTTGCCTTTTCAAAAATCAAAAATGGCGCAGAAAATAATATGAACAATACAAGATGCGCAGTTATATTCTGATAGATCAGTCGCACGCGACGGTAATCTACCAGTCTTAGATAATTCAATGGCGTGACTAGGACACGGTTATCCATGCTTACGCAGCCTTGAGCACCTTCGCCATTTTGACAACAAGTGGTTCAATTATCTTAGCGGTGCAGACCGGCAATTCGTCAGACACGTGCACTTCTTTGGCCTTTACAAACAGCGTCTCACGCGCTTCGTCTTCCCGCTCAATTGTAACCGTCCTTATGCGGTCGTTGTCGAACTGAAGTTCTACGTCAAACTTGTCCCAGCCGTCACTGCGGGCGTTCTTTATATAATTTTCTAGCTTTTCCAACATATTGGGATCAGCTAAGCTCCGATCAACAGTTATCTTCAGGCGTTGATCACGCGGCTTAAATATACCCTCGCTGTCCACCATTTCTGGCGGCGCAGGCTTGACCAACGTCAAAAGCGTCAACCGCCCCTTATTGTTCAAGGTATCGGCTATCGTTTCTGACTTTACACCTGCACTTTTCGCCATCATGTAAGATGATTGCTTATCTCCGCGCCGATCTTTAAAATCATATTCGTATTCTCTAAGCGATTTTTGGATAACAGGCATGACATTTGACAAACTCAGACCCGGAACCTCTTCCAGAACAGCTTTGTATTGCCCTGCCTTGGTTGGCTTAATGCTTATCACAAGATGTGCGGATAGCGACTGATCTTCGTCTATTTCGCGAGTGGCCCGACGCACCGACATGCTGTCGCGAGCTTTTTTGCGGTAAGTCGGATCGGGGGCATTCGGACGGACACGATGAAACAGCAGCACAACTGCGTCTCGCTCTGCGTCATGCTGCGCTTTTATAAGCTCCACCAAATCGCCGTTGCCAAGCTTGCGCCAAGCCTGATCGGCCTTAATCGAGCGGCGAAACGCCTTGAGCATCGCTGGCTTTGATCCACTTTCGATGAAAGGCAGATGCGCCGCGCCTCCATGCCGTGGCGTAAAAGTCAAATTATACGATTTTACAAAACGCGAAAACTTTTCCAGCAGCATGGATGCTATCCTCCCATGCCACACAATACCACCTCATCCAGAGCGGTAAAGTTTTAGAATCAACGGATTTGGGAATTCCCCGACTCCATTTGTGAGTTTCATTGCAGACACCTCGACGGGGGCAATTGGCGACTGGTCGAAACCACTAAATAGCGGATGCCTCGCAGACCGACCCAATTCGGGAAATCAGTCAAAGCAGTGAAAAACGGCGGCAGTGCGTCGCTTCGGGACCGATCCGCTACCTACCGCCGCCAACGCCTCGCCATCCTCAGCAATGAACCATTGTGCCGCTATTGCCGCGCTCTCGGTCACGTCACCCCCGCAACCATCATCGATCACGTCGTCGCGCTCAGCCTTGGCGGGAGCAACGGCATCGCGAACCTCGCGCCCGCCTGCCGCGCCTGCAACGATGCTAAGGCTATCATAGAAATGCGATATGCCAAGCGAGGACATGACATCACCTCAATCAGCCTCGACCCAGAGTTGGGCGAGTGGCTTAGGCGCGGCACATCCTCACGTGTCGCCTAACTCTGGAATGGGCATCATGGGCATGCAAAACTGCGCTTTGACGGCAGCAAATTTGCATACGAACAATTCTTCGACAGCAGGCACATATTTACGGTCGGATATTTTGCGATGCATATCCTCCCAGACGAAGGACGCTATCTTCGAGTGAACGGCTTGTAGCTGTCGCTCCCGCCCCAAGAGCGAGAAACCATTAAGCTCTTGCGTTATCCGCCACAGCTTCCAGTCTTTCACATGCGCATAGCCGTCTCTATCATTGGCCCAGTGCAATGTAGAATATTTTGAATCGATGCCGTTGTGGTTATCAATCCGGCCAAATATGTCTTCGGAACTTCCAATCTTGATGATCGTGTGGGCTTGTGAAGGAAACCTTCTTCGATGCTCATGATGCAGCGTTGGCGACCACATTGCATAGCAACCGATGACATCCGCACGGTAATTTGATTTTCGCATCGCTACTCCCTTACGCTGCCGATCGTAAGATTTCGCCTCAGCCATCATCCTAACGCGAATGCTTAACACGATGGAAACGATCGAAATATTTTGGAAATCGGCAGCGATTTGAATCGCGATGATAAATACATTTGGAGGTTCGACCTCCCAATCAAGCGCGTCATGAAGGGGGGCGGGGTGGAATCATCCCGCCCCCTCAAAGGCGTACACCGCACCCCAGCCTTTTTTTCTTCATGTCAGAATGAAATTTCAGGATGTCGCGGGGCAAATTTGGTCAGCGCCGATCTTTTCGTCAGCCAAAGCTTTGCACATGCAGTTTTTCGAAAGACGATCCAGTTGCTCATAAGCCTCGCGTTCTGCTTCCCGCCGGACCCGATCTTTCTCAAATTTTTCGTTCAAAGCCGTCATGTATTTGCTTTGCGCTTCACGGGTCAGGCGGTCGATCGTCTGCTTAGATGCATTCGACATATACGTTATTGTAGGTTTGGGCACCTCCGGTAGCGCGTCAGGAATCGTGGCCTTCCAATCGTTCAGCATGGGGCAAACGGAAGGGACCTTGACTTTAATGCGGTCGAGATAGGGTTGAAGCAAACGTTGCCCAGCAGGAGCGGTCAGAGCATTGATAGCCTTTATAGCGGACTTTCCTGACGGGATTGCGTCCTCATCAAATCTTGTTCTCATAACTAAACTTAGTGAAGCGTAATCGAGTGCATTCGCACGTATAAAAAGATCAAAGGAGTTCGCTTGGGATGCCAGTCTGGCTGCCGTCTCGGCACCTCCCCGTTTTGCATCTGCCAGATTGGCTGCCGCCAATGCAGCGTCGCTGCGAACCTTGGACAAATCTGCTTGGGCGAGAATTAGACGTTGCTGAGCCTCGGAAAAGCGGGACATAACACTATCGGCTGAAGATTGGATTTCGGATAACCGCTCGGAACGGGCCGTAGCCACGCTTTCTAGCATGTCGGATCGTGCCGCTATCTGCTTCAATTCCGCATTTCGCCTTACGATCTCGGATTGAAAGTAATCCTCTAGACCAGACACTTTTATAGTAGTCCACAGCGAGACAATTGAAACTATAAGCGCACAGAATGCGACAATGACGTTAAGCCAATCTCGCAACTCTTTTTTCTGGCCCGCCACTGGCGTTGGCGCTGTGTCTGGCCCTTCGTTCATAGCCCCCCCTCACTCTGACTCTAAAAAGCCTGCTATGTATAAATATATGCGTGAAAATAGGACGCCGCATAGCAAATCCAGCCGCAAAAGCACTCGCGGGCACTTTCCGCGCTGACCGCCACGCCGACATCACCGAAATTGCGACGCCTGCCAAGAGCGCTCCTATCGCCCCCCGCTATTTGACGAAGGAAGCACGCTCGGTTTGGCGTGAGGAACTGGACCGGGTCACGGCCTGCGGGATCACAGAGGCAGATAGCAGCCTATTTGCCCGCTATTGCACGATAGAAGCTCTGTATCGCGAGCAGATCAGCGCGGGTGAGCTACCCAAGGCCGCGATCTTGACCGAGCTTCGCCGCATGGCTGAACTCCTTGGCATTGCGGGGCTTCGATCCCGTCTCGCGCGTACAGGAACGGCGGATAAGCCCACGGCATCGCCCTTCACCGTCCGACCGAAGTAACGCTGATCCTAAATATTGGGTGAGAAGGTTCACCCGAAACAGTTTTTCAGCCGTCGCCGCCGCTTATGCCAAAGACGTATTGAGCGAAAAGACGCCCGCATGCGTCCAGATCAAGCAGGCTGCGCAGCGTTTCCAAGCCGATTTTGACCGCCGGGACCTCATCTTTAGTGAAGATGCGGTCGATCACGTCTGCAATTTCATACAGGGCCTTGTCCACGTCAAAGGCAAATGGGCTGGCCAGCCCATCCGCCTTGAACCGTTTCAGGTCTTCGCGCTCGCGAACATCTTCGGATGGCTTGAAAAAGCGTCCGGCCTTAGGCGGTACCGCCAAGCGCTGATCCTGTTGCCACGCAAGAATGGCAAATCACTCCTTGCCGCTGGCATCGCACTCTACATGGTGTTCGCAGACGGCGAGCCGGGCGCTGAGGGCTACAGCGGCGCAACCAGTCTGGAGCAGGCGAACGAGGTATTTGAGCCCGCCCGCCGTATGGTGGAGATGTCACCCGGCTTAGCCGAAGCCCTCGACATCAGCGTGGCGAAATCGGCCATTTATAGCGTCACGACTGGTTCCAAATTTAGCCGGGTCATCGCCAACACGAAGGATGGATCATCACCGCATTTCGCGTGCTGTGACGAGCTTCATCAGGCCCGCGACGATACCCAGATTAACGCCTTCCGCACTGGCATGGGCGCGCGTTCGCAGCCCCTTCTCCTAATTATCACGACGGCGGGCAGCAATCTCGCTGGCGTCTGCCATGCTGAGCAGATGGAGGCCGAAGCCGTGCTGGCGGGCCTGAAGGCGAATGATCGCCTCTTCGCCCTCATCTATACCATCGACCCCGGCGACGACTGGCGCGACGAAGCGTCATGGCGGAAGGCCAATCCCAATTGGGGCGTCAGCATCGGTGCCGCCTATCTACAGGATCAGCTTAGCGAGGCGCGGCAGTCCCCCGCCAAACAGGCCGCGATCCGCACCAAACATCTCAATCAGTGGGTCGCGAGTGCGGCCGGATGGCTGACGACGCAGCTTTGGGCGTCCGCTATAGACGAAACGCTCGACATCACCCGCTATCGCGGCCGGGAAGCCTATTTGGCGGCTGACATCTCGACGCGTCAGGACCTCACCGCCGTCTCGTTGATCATCCCGGACGCTGGCCGCAAGCTCATCTTCCCGTTCGCCCACCTCCCCGAAGGCGCGCTGGACGCGTCACCGAATGCTTCCGCGTACCGAGATTGGATCGACAGCGGCCACTTGAGAGCGACAGAGGGCACCGCATCTGACTTTGAAGAAGTCAGGCGTCACGTTCTCCAACTATGCCGCGACTTCAAGATTGTGAAAGCGATCTTCGACCCATGGCAGGGCGAGTTTCTTCGGCAGGAAGTCGACGCACTTGGAATCGAGACAGAGATTTGGCCAGCATCTGCCCCTGCCCTCTGGACCACCACCCTTGACGACTTTGAGGCCGACTTAAAGAACGGCAACATCCGCCACCCCAATAACCCCGTGTTGAATTGGTGCGCGGCCAATGTCGCAATCAATGAAAAGGGAGTGACGCGCACTCCTGTGAAGCCGTCAAAATCGCAGAAACATCAGAAGATTGACGTGATGATCGCGACACTCATGGCTTACGCCGCGTCTTGTGAGACGCCCCCTACCCCGCCCGTCAAACTGACGTTCGCCGTCTTGGACTAATCCCACCAACCTAAATAACCAATGGGTTTTATGGATTGGCTCTTAGGAGCAACAGAACAGAAGTCAGAATACAATACAGTAACGCCGACGATCTCCTCGCCGGAAGCGGTAGAGGAGGCACTTCGCGAAGCCATGGGCGTCGGTGTTGGTGGCACGACGGTCAGCGCAGTTCATGCTTGCGCCCGCGTCATTGCTGAGGGCCTCGCACTGCCGCCGTGCTATCTGCACCGCGAAACATCTGGCGGGCGCATCGCGGCAACTGATCATTCGCTCTACAATCTTCTCAATCGTTCACCAAATTCGCGTCAGACCAGCTACGAATTTCGCGAACAGATTGGCTGGCATCTCGCGTTAAACAGCAACGCCCACGTCTTCATCAATCGCTCTCAGCGCACTGGCGAAATTCTTGAACTCCTACCCATCGACCCCGGTAACGTCGCGATAGAGGTCGATGAAACCAAGCTAGGCGGTGAAGTCCGATATTACCTCTATGGTATGCGCGTTCCAGCGTCGCAAATCTGGCACTTGAAGGGACCAGCTTGGCTTTCCTACGAAGGGATGCCCACGATCAAGGCGGCTCGCAATGCCCTAGGTCTTGCCACTGCGACCGAGACGTACGGCGCAAACCTATTCAAAAACGGCGCAAAGCCGGGAGGCATCCTGTCTCCGGCGAATGGCACAGTGCTCAATCCCGAACAGGTTCGGGAACTCACCGAGTTTTGGAACTCACAAGCGAAGGGCGTGGGCAACGCCCATAAGACGATCCTCCTCCCCGCCGGAGTCGAGTTCAATCCGCTCGCGTCCACGGCCAACGATGCACAGTGGATAGAAGCTCGCCGCTACCAGATTGAAGAAGTCTGCCGATTCTTCCGCGTCAGCCCGACGAAAGTCTTTCAATCGCTTGGCTCACAGTCCTACGCCAGCGTCGAGCAAGCCCATATCGCACATGACCAAGACACAGACGCTCATTGGCACGCTCGCTACATGCAGTCCGCAGACAAAGCGCTTCTTACTGATACCGAACGTGCCGCTGGCCTTCGCGTCACGATAGACAACCGCGACTTCCTGCGTGGTACCGCCAAAGAGCGAATGGAGTATTATAAAAACGGGATCGCGAGCGGCATCTTTACCCGCAACGAAGCACGCGAAATGGAGGGTTTTGACCGTTCTAATGATCCCACGGCCGACCTCCTGACGCCCGCTGTCAATCTCTTCGGCCCTGACAAACAGCCACAAGCCCCCGCCGAATAAATACCGGCATGGAGAAAAAGGCATTCGCGGGGAAGATAGAGGTTAAATTTGCCGAAACGGAAGGTGCGACGGCGCGCACCTTCGAGGGCTACGGCGCGGTATTCAACAATGTGGATCAGGCGCGCGACATCATCGCGCCCGGAGCATTCAGCGCCACGCTCGAAGAACACAAATCGGCGGGAACAATGCCCGCGATGTTCTTCAATCACGATGCCTTCGCGCTACCGATTGGCGTGTGGACTGATCTCATAGAGGATTCCACCGGCCTCAAAGCAAGCGGCCAGTTCCTCGACACCACAGCGGGTCGCGACGCCTATGCAGCGGTGAAGGCAGGAGCCGTAACAGGGCTGTCCATCGGATATATCGCAACAGGATATGAAATCGACGGGAAGACGCGAACAATTACTGAAGCGAAGTTGATCGAAATCTCAGTCGTCACCTTCCCGTGCAACGAATTGGCGCGTGTCGCGAGCGTCAAAAATCAGGAGAATGACATGGATGAAGATTTGAAAAAGAAACTCACGGATGCGGGCTTTGGTGAAGACGCAATCACGAAGCTTTTTGACAGCCGTGATGATGACACCACCGATGATGAGGTGATGGATGACGACGATGAAAAGTCGGGCGATGTCGATGAAGACGCTGGCGATGAACAGGAAGCTAAATACCACGAGGCTGCGTTAGCGGCCATCCGATCGAGTGTTGCAACAATCAAGGAGATGTATGTCCGCTAATATAAATACCGAACTCAAGAATCTCGAAACCGAGTTCAAGTCTGCCGTAGACCGCGCAGAAACCAAGCAGGCTGACGCGCTGAACACAGCGCTGACCGAACTACGCGCTGAAATCAAGGCGCTGGAAACTGCCGCAAATCGTCCCGCCATCGTGTCGAACATCACGACCGACAATGAGACGAAGGCGTTCAATATGTACCTTCGTGGCGGCGACTCCATGGAAATCAAGGCGATGTCGGCGCTGGTCCCGGCTGAGGGCGGCTACACCGTGCCGAAGCTGATCGACAGCCAGATTCAGAAGGCCGTTATCGACATCTCGCCGATGCGCTCGGTCGCGCGGGTCATCTCCGTCACGACGCCCGACTTCCACATACCGTTCTCCGTGGGCGGCACCGCTTCGGCATGGGTTGGCGAGAAGGATGCTCGCCCGGAAACCGCTGCTTCGTCGCTGGTTGAAATCGTGCCGTCCTTTGGCGAGCTATATGCCAGCCCGTTCGTCACGCAGACGATCCTTGAGGATTCGGCATTCGACATCGCCAGCTTCGTAACGACTGAGGTCGCGACTGAGTTTGCTCGCGCGGAAGGTGCGGCATTCCTGCTCGGCGATGGCGTGAAGAAGCCGAAGGGCCTACTCAACGTCACCACAGCGTTCACCGCCGACTCCACCCGCGCCTTCGGCACCGTTCAGGCCGTGAAGACTGGCGATGCAGCCAAGATCACCGCTGACTCCATCATTGCGCTGGTCCACTCGCTGAAGGCCGCGTACCGCCCGAACGCCCGCTTCATCATGAACAAGGATACGCTTGGTCAGGTCCGCATGTTGAAGGACACCACTGGTCGCTACCTGTGGCAGGATAGCCTCCAGTCGGGCGTCCCCGGCTTGCTCGCTGGTTATGAGGTCGTGGAAGCCGAGGACATGCCGAATATCGCAGCGAACTCGACGCCTATCGTCTTCGGTGACTTCGCTCGCGCCTACACGATCGCTGACCGTGTCGGAATGTCGATGCTCTACAACCCATACATCGCCCAGCCCTACGTCACCTATCAGACGCGCAAGCGTGTGGGTGGCTGTGTCGTGGATACTGCGGCTTACAAGCTTCTGAAGATCGCTGCGTAAGCAGGAATAGCAGGATGAAAAGCGAAGAGCGGGGAGCAATCCCCGCTCCTTCCGTATCAGCATAAATATCTTCATGCTGATCACACAGAGCGAACTTCAAGAATGGCTTAGAATTGATGCTGGAACCGACCCAAACGCGATACAGATGTTGGTCGAGTCTGGCGCGGATATTGTAGAACACCTGACCAGTAGACGCATTCGACCTTACACGGACGGCGACGGCAAGCTCGTGACGCCGATCGTCCCGACCGCGCTCAAACACGCAATTGCAGTTCACGTTGCGGCGCATTTCGATGATCGTGCGGGCGACACCAGCGCCGCCATGACGACGATCACGCGCCTTTGCGCCCCTTTCCGGGTGTTTTCGCTGTGAAGATCAATGCGGGGCAGCTCGACCGGCGATTGACGCTCCTGAGCGCGCGCAGCGGTTCGCCCAACATCTCCCCGACGCGTGTCGCAGCCGGGGCACCCGCTATCGAACCCGATGATACAAGCGGCTCTTCGCTCATGTTCTTCGCGGCAGGCGCTGGCGCGAGCGATGACGCGGGCAGCTACGACGATGCAGGCAACGAACAGGACGAATTCGGTCAGGTCATCACCAGCTTTCGCCAGATCGCATCCCTGTATGCCCAGCGCCTCGAATTGCGCACGCAGGATGCCGCACGGGCGGGTGGTCGCGACACCTACTCCACGGCTCGATACCTGATCCGCTATCGCCCTGACATCACCACGGCGATGCGTGTCCAGATCGATGACACCGAATTCGACATCGTGGCGATCGACCAGCCAGACCGCCGCCAGACGATGGTCCTCACACTGGAGGAGCGCCTGTGATCACCGCGAACATGCGGGGTCTGGCGGCGCTCCAAGACCGCTTGGAGAGCCTGTCGAAGCAGGAAGCCACGAAAGCTGGTCAAATTGCGAACCGCGCAGGCGCGGCCACACTGCGCAAAGAGGCGATCAAAGAGGCTCCCAACTCCCCAAAGACAACCGAAGGCGAAACGCGCACCCGTCACAATAAGGGTGGCACGACGCGGCAGGAGACGCACGGGAAGATCGTCAACAACATCAAGGTAAAGAAACTCAAAAGCGCTGACCCCACGCAAGTCAAGAATGCGGTGACGATCGGCTCAAGCGCGTACCATTCTTCATTCGTTGAGTTTGGCAGCATTCACAATGCCGCCGATCCCTTCATGATCCGCGCGCTGACAAACTCTCAGCAATCTATCATCGATACAATCGGCAAAGTTCTGAACAAGCAGTTGATCAAGCGCGGCGTCTAAATATCGTATGATCGACCAGCTTCTCAACGCGCGCCTCAAAACATGTATTCCGAATGTCTACCCAAGCGTCGCGCCAACCGCTTACGCTCTCCCGTGTGCGGTCTACCAGCTTCTTGAAACACAGGTTACGACCGATCTCGATGGATCAGTGTCAGACGAAGGCTTCGTGACATTCCAAATCAGCATATCGAGCGAGTCTTATGGACAAGCGAAAATCCTTGCGCGGGCTATCCGAAATAGCCTCATCATCTGGCGTGAAAACGGTGTCGAGACTGTCGAGTGGCTTGACGAACATATGATGGCCGACACCACGACGCAGGCCACACTTCATCGCGCGCTCTTGTTCTTCAAATTCTTCACGACCGTCTAAATCACGCCCCTGAGATAAATATCCTGAACTATAGTTTTCAGGAGAAATATGGCCAAGAACGTTTTGCCGTCGCAGGGAACGACAATCTCAATCAAGACCGGCAGCAATTATACGAAAATATCGGGCGTTACCGACTTTAGCGGCATCGGCTCGGGCGCTGCATCCATCATTGACGTGACAGACTTGGATTCTGTCGCAAAGGAAAAACAGATGGGTATCCCCGATGAGGGGTCGATCAAGATCAGCGTCAACTACATCGTCGCGGACGCTGGTCAGGTAGCGTGTGACACGGCGCGCACCGCCGGTACGCTGGCATCGTTCAAGGTAGTGGCCAGCGGCACACAGTGGACGTTCGACGCCTTCGTCCCGTCGTTCGAAAAGTCGGGCGGCGTCGATAAGCAGTGGACCGGCGCGATCACGCTTGAGGTCAGCGGCGCGGTGACGAAGGGCACCGCTGCCTAATGCTCCTCTCACGAGACACGATCCTTGCCGCTCCCATTCCAACCTCTGATGTTGAGGTTCCTGAATGGGGCGGCACCGTGCGCATCCGCGCCCTGTCGGCGCGAGCGCGCGTGGACCTCCTCGATGCTATCTACGCCAACGACGCCGCGCATACCGCTTGGAAGGAAGATCAGGCATTACCGGAGGGGGAGCGCGAGGGCCTGCCCCGCGTCGATCTCTACGAGCAAGCGATCCTGACCGTAATTTTCGGGATCGTGGACGAAAACGGCGACCAGATGTTCAGCGTCACGGACTATGACGCCTTCGCTGAACTTGACTACCAAACCATTGTCTCGCTGTGGCAGGCCATGCAGGAGCACGCCCGCCGTGATCCCGAAAGTCTAAAAAAAAATTCCGCGCCAGCCCGGAAAGGCGCTTCCTCTTCCGCCTCGCGCTCGCGCTCGGCAGAACAGTAAGTGAACTCAATCGGCAGTTGTCGCCGGATGAGTTAGCGGAATGGGAAGCCTACCACTTTTTCGAACCCTTCGGCTCTCCCGCTGAGGACGATCGCACCCGCCTTCTCCTCGAAATGGAGTGGTATAAGCGAACGGAAAAAGAGGCTCCCCACTTCCTCGACCGCGACCCCGAAGAAACCGCCCGATTAGAGGCGAAGCGCGCCGCAGCCATCACGCTTGAGGATCGTATTGCGGCGGCGTTCGCCGGGTTCAACGTCATTGAGGATGACACCAGCCGCTAAATACCAGCATGGCAAATGTTGGTAGTCTCGTAGTTGATCTCGCGCTCGAAAGCGCTCAGTTTATTGCCGGTCTTCGGAATGCGTCCCGCGCGACGCAGCAGACCGCATCGCAAATCACGAATGCGATGAACATCGCGAAGAATGCCGCCATTGGCTTTGCGGGTGGCTTCATCGGCGCATTCTCATTCGACATTCTTCAAGAGCGCATCCAAGAAGCGTTCGATTACGGTGACGCCATCGTTGATCTCGCTGACCGCACCGGCGCGACGACCAAGACGATTCAAGAATTCCGCTACGCCGCCCAACTCTCCGGTTCATCGGTTGAGAATGCCGATGCGGCGGTGGAGAAATTCGCAAAGAACCTTGGCGCAGCGCAGAACGGCAACAAGGCGCTGACGAAATCCTTCCATGACCTTGGCGTCAGGAGCGCGGATACCGACACGGCGCTCAAACAAGCAATGGACGGTATCGCGAAGCTCGGCACCGTGACGGCCCGCAATCAGAAGACAATCGAGTTATTTGGTAAGTCAGCGGGCGACCTCACCCTTCTGATGTCCGATGGGTCGAAGGGCTTCAACACCCTCGCCGATGCCGCAGAATCCTACGGGATCGTGCTGGACGACCACCTGTTGCGTAACGGTGGGCAGGTGAATGACCAACTCGACACGATGAAGATGATTGTGAACGCTCAGATGGCGGGCGCGATTATCCAGAACGCCGACGCCCTGATGGCACTGGCGAATGCCTTTACGCAGGCCGCGACTGCCGCCGCCAACTTTTTCGCACAAATGGACGTGCAGAAGCTGATGTCTACTCAGCAGAGCAATCCGCTGAAATGGGATGTGCCGCATGTCGTGGGCGCGCGGATGTCAGGCAAGTCCATCGAGCAGATGCAGGCTGATGACCGCGCGGAATTGAAAAAGACAAAGGCCGGTCGCCAAGCGCTGCATGATGACCTCACGCGCCGCTACAACGACAACATCCGGGCTGGCCGCAATAAGAATGATCCCGACATGCAAGCAATGCGGGGCGAACGAGAAGACATTGCCCGGCTAGAAGCACGATCGCGGCACGGCCTACGGGTCACACCACCAAAATCGACCAATGCACTTCTCCCCAAACCTGACGCAGCCTCAAAGAAGAAAACTAGCCAGACACTGAAGAGTGATGGTGAATTGTCGGCGGCATGGGACCGTACGTTCCTTGGCGCACGCGCTGACCTTTATCGTTCGCAAGAGCGAATGACCAACGATCCGACCGAGCGTCAAGACCTCGCCGCAAAGCAAATTCGCAATCGCTATTACATGAATGACGATGACATCGACATGCAGACCGGCAGCGATAAGGAAGTCAAAGAGGGTAAGAAACGTTACACCGCTGCCCAAGCCAAACTTTTGAAGGAAATCGAGCGCGAAATATTCAACACAGAATATGACGCAACCATTCGCGATCGTGACGCAGAGATTGCACGGGATCGTCTCGACCTCGCATTGGCGGGAAAGCAACTCGACGCTGATATGCTTTCAGCAGAAATGGCGCTCACACGATCGACACGGGATCGTCGTGAAAAGTCATTGGCGCTGGTTCGCAACCAATTCGATCAAGAGCGTCTCCAGCTTGAACACACGATCGAATTGGAGAAGCTCGGCAAGGCTACGCGCGCAGAACGCGAGGCGGCTGAAGCCCGGTTGAAGGCCATGCCCGCCCTCCAAAACCTCGCCGAAGATGGCGTTCGGCGTCAGAACCAATCGCCGTTAGAAGCTTATCTCGACGCAATCCCGAAGACCAAGGACGAACTCAATGATGCGTTCGAGAATGTCGAAGTCGAAGGCCTGAAGTCACTTCAAGATGGGCTGATGGGCATCATTGATGGCACGAAGAGTGTTGGTGAGGCGTTCACCAGCATGTCGAAGACGATCATCAATGGTTTGATCAACATCGGGCTTCAACAAGCAATCATCAAACCGCTCGGCAATCTCTTGTTTGGCGGTGGTGAGGGCGGCGGCTCAGGCCTGTTGGGGTCGATCTTTGGGAGCTTGCTAAAGGGGTTGAAGGGCGCACGCGCAAACGGCGGCATGACATCACCCGGCAACTACCTTGTAGGTGAACGTGGCCCGGAAGTCGTGGGCATCGGTGCCAACGCACGAGTGACCAATAATAGGGAACTTCGCTCGCTTGCCGCCAATGATAACGCTGGCGGTCTTCACATCAACATCAACGGGCCGATCACGAGCAATGACCCCGCCATGGTCCGCGCTATGGTTGCAGAGGGCGTGATGTCAGCAGTGCCGCTCATCACGAGGCAAGCGACCGATTCCACGCTCAAGAAGCTGCAACGTCGGACGATCTAACGCCACGAGCTAAATATCTCGTGGCCAGTTTCCCGATAGATTTTCCCGTATACACGCCCGCGACTGAACGCCTTGTTCTGGATCGCGTCCAATCCGCAACTGAATCGCCTTACTCGAAGAAGGTTCAGGTCGTTCACCAAGCCTCGCAATGGAAGCTGTCTTGGCAGTGGCCACGGATGCGCATTCCTCGCGCTGAGGTGATAGCGGGTTGGGGCCTGAGCCTCCAAGGTATGGTCGGTTCATTCCGCTTCTATCCCAATCGCACAATCGTGAGCGGCCTGACGGGGCGCACCGTCGCGACCAAGGCCTATGCCACGAACAATGCCGTCAGCGTCACGGGATGGGCCGCAGGGGCTCTCTCGACGCTTCGAGTGGGCCAATGGCTTACGATCGGGGCGCAGCTTCTCAGGATTACGGAAGCCGCCGCTGTGGCGGACGCAAATGGCCGTGTCACGGTGCGCTTTGAACCGGCACTTCGGGCAGATTTCGCCGCCGGGACAGCGGTGGAGTTCGCTCGCCCCTTCGGTATCTTCCGTCTCGCGACGACCGATAGCCCTGCATACACGCTCGACCCCGATCGTATCGCGGACTTTGGCACGATCGAGGCGCGTGAGGTCGTCTGATGCGCGACAACATGACGCCGCAGGTGATGAGCGCGATCACCGCCCCCGCCATCACGTCCTATCTCGCCGCGCGGCTGGAATTTGCCAACGAAACGCTATTCATTTGGACTGGCGCACATCCGATTCAGCCCACAGGATCAGGGGACAGCTTGCTCGATGGCAACACGCTCGAACCCGTCGCGAATGGCGTTGCGGTCCAGATTGGCGATAACACGTTCAGCTATAGTGGGTCCGACGAATTCACCATCAGTTTAGCGGTCCCCGCCAGTCCCAACGTCACGCTTGCGGCAGCGGAAGCCCTCCCGGCCGAATACCTCACCCGCCCTGCTACTATATGGCGCGCCATCCTGATCCCGCAGGCCGATCCGCTCGCACAGCCCATTTGGATGTTTCGGCGCGTGCGAAGCGGGGCAATGGACAAGGTCGAAATCCAAAACGATGGCCGATCGCATAACTTCACGCTGACGATTGAGAGCCATCAGTCGCTTGTTTCGAACGCGACTAATCAAACTTATCTCGACCAGAAGAAATACGACCCCACAGATACGTCTCAGGATTATGCGGCAAGCATCGCGAACGGTGACCCCGCACCCGCAAAGGCAGTCGCTAATAGCAGCGGCACGGGTTACGGCGGTAGATCACCTGACGGAAGCGTGTACCAAAATCAGGTAGATTAGTGATCGACCTAAATAGACGATGGAAGCCATCGTCCGTTACCCTGATTGGGAAGACCGTCTTAGAACTTACCTCGACCGTGTAGAATGGGACCCCTTCAAGTGGGGCCAGCATGATTGCGCACTCTTCGCGGCATCATGCGTCAGAGCGCAAACCGGCGTTGATCCCGCCGCCGCATATCGCGGGACCTATGACACCGCCAATGGTGCGCGCACCGCACTTCGCGAGCTTGGCGCGGGGACGCTCCTCAGAACCGTAAAATCTTGGTTCGGCGAACCGAAATCAGTTCACTTTGCACAGCGCGGCGACATCGTGATGCGCGATGCCACCACAGTTGGCGTCTGCGTCGGCCAATTCAGTTTCTTTGTCGGTGAGGAACAAGGCGTTGATCGCCTCGCAATAATCCCGACCCGCGATTGCCGATACGCCTTCACGGTGCCCTTCGAACTCCCGGTCGTATCCGGTGAGTAAGGTCATCAAATCGGTCGTGATGATCGCCGTGGCGGTCGCGGTCATCGTCTATGCCGCCCCTCTGTTGGGCGCAGTCGCGTCGCTTTACGGCGCATCCGCAGCCGTCGTCACGGCGATCACTTCCACGGTCGTCGGGCTTGGTGTCTCGCTCGCGTTGGCGGGCGTTGGGACATTCTTCCGCAAAGCACCGCAATCCGTCAGCCAGTCGATGGCCGACCGGCTTCAAAATTCCGTCGTCCCCTCTGCACCCCGTAAGATCGTCTTTGGCCGCACTGCCGCAGGCGCAGATGTTCGCTTCTTCGAAACATGGGGCAGCAAGAAGGACCGCTATGCGCAGGTCATCGCGCTCGCGTCTCACAAAGTCACAATCCGCGACATCTATCTTGAAGATGACCTGACGTGGACGAACGGCGCGCTCGTTGCCCACACGGATGGCATAAACTTTCTTCGCGCGATCAACGAAGGATCGTCGGCCAATGCACAGGCGCTCGGTTCCGGGGCGTACTGGACCTCATCGTCCCGGTTCACGGGTTGCGCATACCTCGCGATAGATTGGAAGCTCGACAGCAAGGCGTGGCCTCAGGGTATCCCCCAGCGGGTAATCACGATTGTCGATGGCTGTCCTGTCTATGATCCCCGTCTTGATTCAACGGCGGGTGGCTCGGGTCCGCACCGCGCCAGCGATCAGACAACGTGGGAATTCGTCCACTCTGGTATCGAGATTGGCCGCAACCCCGCCCTCGCCCTCCTCACTTATCTGATCGGTTATCGCCTCAACGGGAAACTGTTGTGGGGCATGGGCATTCCGCTCAACCGCATCAATCTCGACAACTTCCGCGTGTACGCCAATGTCTGCGAGGAGCGTGTCGTCACCGCCGATGGCTCGACCGTGCAGCGCTACACCGCCGATGGGATCGTATCGACCGCCGATACCCATGAAACCGTTCTGTCCGCTCTGACCGCCACCATGGGGTCGTGTAAGCTCACCGACGTGGGCGGCACCTATGGGCTTGTAGGCGGCTATGACGACACGCTCGGTCCTAAGCAGTCGTTCGATGAATCCGATCTCGTCGGCGGCATCAACTCCCCTGCCCCCTATAGTTGGGTGCCCAGCGGCCCTGCCCGCGAGACCTACAACATCGTGCGTGGCCGTTTCGCCGACCCTGCCCAGCTTTTCCAATTGGTCGATTGGGGCGTCATCGAGACGGACAACCTCCCCGATGGCGTCCCGCGCACACTCACCCTCGACCTTGGCTTCGTGTCGCGTGCGGAAACTTGCCAGCGCATCGCCAAGCAGTTCCTTATGCGGGAAGCCAAGACGCCCGGCTTCTTCACCGCGACATTCGGCCCGAAAGCATTCGCGGTTCAGGTTGGCAGTCTCGTAACGCTGAGCCTCCCGTCGCAGGGCTGGAACAACAAACTCTTCCGCGTGCAGTCTCAGACCGAAACTGACTTGATGATCTTTCAGATGACGCTCCGGGAAGAATCTTCGGAAGTCTATGCGTGGGATCGTGAAGAGAAGCCGCTTCCCGCCGTCATTCGTCCGGGCGGCTATGATGCGAGTGCATGGCTTCCTGTTGAGGGGCTTCGCCTCAGCACCGCCGCCTATCAAGGTGTCGGCTAAATATATTCGTGAGCGAAGTTTCAGAAATCAAAGTCGAATGGACCCCGCAGAATTCAGGTCGGGTGTCGAGCATCCAAATTCAGTCTCGTATCCGTGGCCAATATACGGGTGCGGAAGAAGGCTGGACTGAGCAAGCCGCTGCCCATGATCCCACAGCGGGCAGCTTCACCTTCTCCAGTAATGCGCCCGGCACTGAAGTTGAGGTTCGCGCCCGCTACCGCATGACCAGTGGCGTTTACGGTGCATGGTTCACTGACGACATTGTGACGGCTCGCGTCACCATTCCCTATGTTGATTTGACTGGTACGCCATCAAGGCTTTCCGACATCAATCCCGGTGAGGGCAGCAAGCTTGGCGGGATTGCTCCCGGCGCAGATGTCACAAGGGATAACACCGCCAAGGACACGTCGAATGTCGGCGGACGGCCTTCCTCCACCATCGTCGCGGGCATCGATAAACTCCCCACAATCCGCGCTGACATCGACAAAGCGTTGGCGGCGGGTCAGGCGGTGGCGGATCGCGAGACAGCAGCCGCCACACCGCCCGGCACCGTCTCAAACATCCAGTGGTCCAGCGTCCTCACAGATACCGGGGCTGACGTCACGTTGACGTGGACCGCCGCCAAAGATGCTACCACCTATGAGGTGGAGCTTGGCGAAAACGGTGGGGGCGGGATCGTGTTCGCCGCGCCCAGCACGAGCTACCGCTTCGCCGCCAAGCGTAACACCGCGTATTCTGCCCGTGTAAGGGCGCTCAAGATCAACGTGCCAAGTGGTTGGGTCGTTGCGCCCGCCTTCTCGACTGGACGCGACACGGTGGCCCCGGCGGCTCCCACAGGCCTGTCGGCGATCGGGGGTATCACTTGGATTGACGTGGCGACGGTCGCGCCCAGTGACAGCGATCAGGCCAAAATCCGCTTCACGCTCTATCGCTCAGGCGACAACGCCAAGATCGCTGACGCGACCGTCTCGGGCACCGCCAACACACGAGCAGGAACCCGCTTCCCCAACCTTGCCCGTGCTACTGCGTATTACGTGTCGGCGGTGGCGATCGACAGTAGCGACAACGTGTCACCGGCCACCGCGAACGTCTCGATCGCCACCACGGGCGGTGTTTCACTTGATGACCTGACGCCGGGGCTGGTGCCACCGCAGACCGTCACGAGTTTGCCCGCCGCGTCAGGCTGGACCGGCTCCCCTGTCGTCTTCTTCGCAGGTGAACTGCATCGGCTGGTGAACGGCGCGTGGTCCAAGGCGGTCAGTGGTCAGGACATCACCGCTTCGACCATTTCGACCGAAAAACTGGTCGATTTCGCGATTACGGCGGACAAATTGGCGGCGGGCTCTGTCACCGAAACGCGCTTGGCTGATTTTTCGGTCGCGAATGTCAAACTCGCCGCAAATTCAGTCGATTCATACAAAATCATCGATGGCGCAGTCGGAAACACCAAAATCGCAACTGCCGCGATCACCGAAGTCAAAATTGCCAATGACGCAATTAGCGCCCCAAAGATTCAGGCTAACTCTATTAGCGCTGATAAGATCGTTGCGCGTTCGATAGGCGCGGATCGCCTCATTGCCAATTCAATCACGGCGAACGAAATTCTGACCGGCACGATTACCGCTGCGCAGATCGCCTCCAGCGCCCTGACTGCACGTGTGCTGGCGGTTGGAAACCCAGACAACATTGTAGGGGACAGTGGCTACAACGACGCTGCGTGGTGGAACGGCGGTAACTTCGATGGCCGTTTGTCAGTCGGCGACTCTAGCATGAATGAAACCGGCAGAGAGCTTAAGATTACGTCTACTGGTCGCACCGATTATTATTCAATGCTTTTTCCTGTAGAAATTGGCGCAAGTTATAGGGTTAGTGTTGGCGTCTATACACATAGCGACTTTAGCGGCAGTTTCCGTCCCGTGATACACATGCCCAATTGGGCTTGGTTGAGCCTTAAAACCGCATACGGCATTGATCCGGAAGATTCCAACCCAGCCGTAAATTGGATATCTCCAAGTTCATATTTTAAAAACGAATTTGTCATCACGAATCCAAATGTTCTGGAATGCAGAAGATGGCAATTCCGCTTAATAGGAGATTGGAGTGGAAATCTTGCTTTCGTCTGCAAGATTGTCCGTGTCTCTGACACGACGCTGATCAAAGATGGCGCAATCACCACCAATAAAATCACGGTCAACAGTCTGAATGGCGATCGTATTCAAGCCGGTACGCTTAACGCTGATCGCATCATGGCCAATTCCGTTCTCGCCAACAATCTTGTCATTAGTGGCACCAATACCACGCTTGGCACGGTAAATGCGGTTGTTAGCAACCCGGCTTACTATATCAACACCAACTCAACCAACATCGATCCGGGTCGAATAACAGTAAGTGGCTCGACAACTCTTGCTAATTGGCGGCAAGGGGGTGACGATACGCGGATCGCGGGCGGATCAATCAGCGCTAACACAATCACTGCGAACAAGCTGACGATCGGCAACCGCGCAATATCGTTCATTGGTCTTAATTTCGAGTGGAATCCGTCGAACAACTGGGTGTCGTGGTCAAACGGCTATATCTACTATCATGACGACAATGGCAGTCCGCGCGCTCAGTTTGTCGACAGTGGCAACACGGCTGGTGCTAGCCCCCATCGTTTCTTCTATTGGGTAAAAGATGGCTCTTCGATTTATCACACTCAATCCGAGCAGGAGGCATTCGGCGGCTCTGATCGGGTGATGTTGGGATCATGGTGGGGAGAATCCAACCTCAACATGACTTATGGCGGAACGATCATCAACGGCGACAGGATCACCACAGGGTCGATCGACGCCAATCGCATCAAGGCGAACACCGTCTTAGCGAATACAGTCGTGGTTAGCGGTCGCGGCACCGTCGATAGCGCATTCGACAGTGCCAAGTGGAACGGAATTTCTGGCGCTGGCAAGCCGATGACATACACAGTGGGTGCGCGAGGGAATCAGACTTCCACACTCCCACCCGGCTTCACACAAGGTCTTCGTAGTTCCGATGGTCAAATCTATGCGGATGGCGCTTATACTAACCTACGATCCGATGCGTATAACAGAAGCTACACGGTTTGCTGGTCTTCTGATGGTGGTGGCTATTGGGGCGTCCGTCACTTCGACGTATATGGCGGCGGCGAGGTAAATTGGAACCCCGACTATGCATCGAATGCCAGCGGGATGGCTCAGCTTCTCCGTGACATAGCGTTTGGGTCTACCATCGTCATCTATACATCGGACGAACCCGGAACGAACCGTATGAGCAGCGGACTTCCGACTGAAATGTATAATTGCGGCGCGAGCCGATCGGTTTTCGGTAGTTCCAATTTTTCAGCCCACTCGTCATATGTCTTGATTGGACAGAAGGGGATTGGAGAGGGCAACGGTTTTGAACTCTACAGTGCTGGTGGGTCGGCAAGCTATGTGAGAACTTCCTTCTCAATCGTCAACGGAGTGCCTTCCGTTGGCGGGCAATCGATCAAAGATGCTCGCGATCTGACGTTCTCCAATGGTCGTAGCGTAGATAACCTAATTAACGTTCAGAGTGACGCTACCGTTGGGGCTCCTGCCGGAACTTACGTAGGCAACACGGAAGCTCAACAAGTTACCAATTGGGCCTATACCGGCCAACAGGACCCTGCCGGGCGCATCAATCGCGGTGAAACGACAACGATCAACGGCGGGCGCATTACAACCGGCTCCATCACTGCGAACCAAATTGCTGCCAACACGATCACCGCCGATCGGCTCAACGTCACGAGCTTGTCGGCCTTGTCGGCGAACATAGGCGACGTGACGGCGGGCGTCGTCCGCAATGCCTCAGGTTCTGCCAAATTCGACCTCACCGCCGGGCGGATCGTTTTCGATAATGGCAGCGTGATGAAGGTCTCGGGTAACGGCTTTGGTTCTTCCAGCCAGTTTATCGAATGGTTCGGACCTCGCAAAAACAACTTATCAGAGTGCACCGAGCAGAATGCCAGCTATTATCTCAAGACAGACGGTAGCAGCTACTTTGGCGGCAGCTTGTCGGCTGGCACGATCAAGAACGCTATCGGCACGACCAGCACCGCGAGCAATGCAAGCGTCACCACCGGCGCTGTCGGATCACGCGGTGGCACCCGTGTGGTTGTCTTGAGTTATAGCTGGTCGTGGTATCAGCGGGTGGACAAGCCCCAGTCCGAGGCGTCGGGCAACGACCTTACCGCGCAAATCATCCTGTCGCGCAACGGTGCAGACGTTGCCACCCTGAACGCAACCGGATCATGGGACCGCGATCCTGCATTTAGCTCAGACGAACCCGGCGATTATCGTGAGGCGATCGGCGGGTCGCTGACCTTCACCGACAATTCGGGCGGCTCATCGGTGACATACTCGGCGCGTTTGACAGTGCGAAACACGGGACCCGGCCCGCAAAACGGGTCGAATAACGGTGGCACGGCCACGCAAAACATATCGATCGTGCAGACAGAACAGTGATGCGTGGTGGGCGGATAAATACAAAATGTCCACCACCACACTTGCAGACGCCTATGAAGTTGTCACCGATTTCCACAAAGCCATTTTAGAAGAACTAGCTGAAGAGCAGAAACGTAGCGCCGCGATCTACGCCACGATTCTTGATAAATTTCCCGACGCCGCCAAATCGGGCGTAGTTTACCAATGCGCTCAGCAGTGCGCCACTCAGTCCGTGTATAACTATCAGTTGGCGATGCTTCGACAGCAAATGGGGCTCGACCAGTCTATGCAGATGGCCCCGACGCCCACCACGACATCGTCAGCATCGCCTAATGCATAAATACCCATATGGCTTACAATGCATCCCAATATCCCAATACCCCGTCTTCGAGCGTCAAACGAACCGCTGTTATCACACCCAGCGACACCGCATCCATTCTGGCGACAAAATCTATCTTTGTGGTGAGTGGTGGCACGGTGGTGCTGAAATGCTCGGAGGATTCGACGGCACAGACATTTGCTAATCTTCCAGCTTTCACCGAACTGACGTTTGAGGTGGTAGCAGTTCTCGCAACGGGGACTACAGCAACTGACATCCGGGCCTGCTACTGATGGCGCGCTTCCTCACCACAACGGCTCCAATTGCTCGCAACCGACGCGTCGTCACCGCACTTGGGGACAGCCGAATTGCAGCCATTTTTAATGACCCTTCCAAGCGCACAAAGGGTGCGCGCTCACCGCTTAATTGGGCGAACGCATTATCTGATCAGCGATTTACGATTGTTGAAACGTTTGGGATATCCGGTGATCGCACAGATCAGATGCTTAGCCGTATTGACCCGGCAATCGCGACCGGCGCTGGTCTTCTATATCTTCAAGGCGGCGTAAACAACATCGGCGCAGTCGCATCGACTGGAAACTACACTTATACCCATGGGGTGACTGGCGAAGTCGTGACGATCGATACAGTCGCGGCGGTCACGTTCCGCGATCTTCGCACCATGATCGAAAAAGCCCGCATGGCTGGAATGGCCGTAGTGGTTGAACAAGAAGTAGGATCGGGCGGCTTCAACACGCAGGAGAAGGTGGCCGCAACACTTGAATTGCGTTCACTGATGGCGGAATATGCTGAAACCGCGACGGATGTATATCTGCATGACGCCCTACCCGTGGTGATGCAGCCTGCATTGTCGCCGACTGCTCTCGGCTATCGTGCCGGATACAGCTACGACACAACGCACTGCAATAGTCGGGGCGGCTACCGTTGGGGCAAAAGCCTTGGCGTTCTATTGCGTAGCATAGTGCCGATTTCGTACCCACTGTTGTTGAACAACGCGATCGAGGTCTTTGGCGCTCGGCGTCGTCAGGTGCTGACCAATCCTCTTTTTCTAACCGCGAACGGCGGCACCGCAAATGAGGGTATAAGCGGCACCACGCCTGCTGGCTGGACTATATCGCGGACTGGCTCAGCAACCGCGAACATCTCGACTTCCGGGCGCTCAGATGGGTCAGGCAACGACCTCGTCATAGCTGCGAGCTACACGGCCACAGGCGAGATTGTCACTGTTTCACAGGCTTTGGAAGCACCCGGCTTGGGCATGTGGAATAGCCGCGTCGCAGTCGGTGACACGTATGAATTGGTCGCTCAAATTGAGGTGACGGAAGCGACTAATCTCGCTGCGATATGGCTTCAATCAGGCGCGGTAGCGGGCACGGGATCACAGGTCGACTGCTTCGATTTGTTTGGCGTGGCCAACGAAGTGGGGATGGATGAGCCGGGCGTGCTGACGTTGCGCACGCGCCCCTTCACAGTAGCAGCACCAATTACAAATTCTTACCCCTACATCGCGTGTTCCATTCGAGCCGTAGGCGCGGGTTCGGGATCATGCACATTTCGAATAAGGCAAATCGCTTTGAAGCGCAGGATGTCGTGACGGTGCGGCAGCGTAAATCGAAATGGCATAGCGTAGCCGCGACGATGCTTCGTTATGCGAAGATCGTTTGGGAAGTGCCTGCCGTTAGGAGTGTAGCCGTGACGTGGCTCATTCGTGCAGGCCTATCAGCATCAGGGGCTGCCGCCCTGACCGCGATCGTGGACGCGGTGGCGCGATGATGTTCGAGACATCCTCGCTGATTGAATGGGCAGCGGGGCTCGCCACTGTTTCGACCGCCGCCGGGCTGATCGTCCGTGCGATCACCAAGGAGGCGATGAACAAGATCGCTCTTCTGGCTGACAAGCATGACGACCTAAAACATCAGATCAAAAATCAGACCGCTCGCATTGATGCGGTCGAACATCTGCGGACGGCGGATGTCGAGCGGATCGTCAAATTAGAAAGTGCGGTGCAGGCGATCGACAAAGCGATGGAGCGCGTCGAGCGCGGGCAAGATAAGCTCACCGACATCGTCAACGACCGCTTCGACACGCTGGCCGACGCTATCCGCAAAGCCTGAGTTCACTTCCACACGATCTTCAATAACGTAGCGCACGCGAAAAGGGCGATTGGCCCGCCACATCACGATGATCGCCGCCAAAGCGTATCCGGGCCTACCGCCGTCAACGAACGCTTTCACGATGTCCACAAGGGCCTGCCACTTATTCATCGGCAGCACTCCGGGGCAAACGCTTGAACCCGCTACGCACCCATCGATACACCATGGCGACCGACCCAATCGCGACACTGGACGATCCCAGTTCGTACACGACCAACACGATCGCAGTCAGCGCCGTTACCAGCACCAAAAGCATAAACGAGAACAGGACGGCAGGGCGCTCGCTTTTATCGAGCAGGCCGACCAACCTCACGATCATATCGGGAACCGTCATACCGAAGCTTCCACGAAGCTAACGCAATCGCTATGCCTTTTGAAAAGGGAGATAACGTTATCCCCAAAAGGCTCATCAAAAAGGTTGATAGGAAAGGTAGCGAATGAATATCCACGATCAACAAACTGTTGACAGGTTGAATAAGAAACTCTAACCAAAAACTCATAGTAGGTCATCGCATATCACCGCATCGAACGCGCGCCGCCGTCCACGAGCGCAAGAACTTGGTGATATAGCACACCCTCTACTTCGTCACAACTTGCTGCACGTCGTCACGGTCCAGAAGGCTGGGATGGAGGCGCGGCGCTTGACACGACTCCAATGTTCTTGCTTTGTTCTTATTATGATGGCTGACCCAGAGAAAATTGCTGCCGCCCTTCACGACGCACCCGCGTGGGCGCTCATTGGCCTCACAGCGCCACGAGGCACCCTTCGCGAAGACGCGGCACGCGCTGTCGCCGATCACCTTTGCAATGTCCTAACACGCCCGGAGTCCGCGCCAGAAGGACAGATGTCGCTTCCGATTTGACCCTGTTGATTTTCCCTAAATACTGTGCGTGAGAATAGCTGATCTCTTTCAAGTTGCGCATTCTAATAAAAAATGACACCCTCCATATCTATCTCATGGAGATTTCTATGCAGCTATCGAGCGGTGAAAAGTTGCTAGCGATCATGCTGGCTGACCTCATTGAGGCGGGAGGGATTGATGCCTCGATTGATCCCGCCTTTGTAAAAAATGCCATCTTCAATGATCAGATGTGGTCTTTGCGATGGCAGTATAGCGGTCTATTTAATAGCAACGAGTCCGACCCACCAGCCGTGCAAGAGACCGCGTCAATATTGACGATGTGCAGCTACGTCGAGTATTCAATTAGGCAACTTGACCCTACAGATCGCGCACAGTTGGCTGAAGATGCTGATACGGTTTTTGTCGGATTTGACGGCAATCATGACGATCATTACGGTATTGCAGATACGTTAATTAATAATATGAGCAGGTGGCCAGAATTCGAGGGCCGCTATTTGAATAGCCACCATACCGTTTTGCCCAAGTATTTAAGAATGCGTGCTGCATTTGATCATATTGGACCAACTGATGGCGGCCTTACGCTTGACGAAATCCGCACGATTCTAGCAGCTTAACGACACCCTCTCTGTGACGCAGACACAAAACTTGTCACCGAGAGGGCAATTTTCCACGAATTCACTTTGTCAATTTTTGGCAGGGATTCCGTTATGACGATGGGCGTAGTGGTATTCGTATCCCGGAATGGCGGCATGGTCATGGTGCAGCACGACCAAGGCTTTACGCTATTAGAATTGCTCGGAGGAGAAGGCGAAATCGAACGCGGCGACCGACTGCGCGGGCGGTGGATGAGCCTCGGAGGCGAGAGCATTTTGAAAGACGGATATGCTTATGATGTGTTTGTTCAAAATATCTACGGCCAGATAAACGCGGCGGTTTTAGCCGCACGTCAGATGGGTGGCGGCTGATTGATGCGGCAACAAAATCGGAGTGCTGACCTCGCATCTGACTGCCGCCGCCATGCTTACGATCTAACTCGATTCCATGGCGGCAGGATAATTCACACAGCGATAATGTGTGCGTACGACCAATCCGTCGATTTCCCCAACGCAGGTTTTGGCGTCCGTCGCTGAGCGTCAGGCGGCTGCCGCAATCTCCGCTTCTTGAGGGACCGGAAGGCCGAAGACCTCGCCTAGACCGGCCTCCCGAACGATTGCCGCCAAATGGGCCTCCCAAGCGCCATAGGCACGCCGCAGATCGTCAATGGGGTCGTGGCGGTCATAGATACGCTCGACGCCCGCAGGGAGCTTGTGGGCCAACATCGCCTCAGCAGTCAGGTGGTCGATGCCAAATCGCCGCGTATTCGACCTGACGGTCCTCCGAAGGTCATGTGGCTTCCAGTGCCCGACAGGACCGCCATTCGCCTCGGTCATTCGCTTGATCAGGCGATCACGGACCTTGTACCAGACGTAGCGCTGCGGCTTTTTGGGATCGTTTTCGCAGGGCAGGACCCATTCTGATCCGCCAACCGCCAACGCCCGCCCCCATGCTCCCAAGGGGATCGCGTGGTCCTCACCGTTCTTCACGTCACTGGCCTCACGATACCAGACGCCATCGCGGATCGAAGACGCCTTGGCCTGAGCGATTTCCTGAATGCGGCACGCGGTCAGGAGCATGAGAGCGAAACCCCTGCGATATGTCTCTCGCTCAACGGCCAGCGCCTGAAAGAACAACCCAATCTCTGCATCCGAGAGCGTGCGCGTATTTTTGCGGTTGCCATGCGCGTCAACCGTCTCATCCGTCGCAAGCTGATGAAGCCGGGTCGCCGGATTGACCTCAAGCGCGATGCTGTCGCTGGCGTCGAGTGAGCAACACCAATTGAAGAAGACCTTGAGTTCGGCGATCAGCCGGTTGGCGCGGACAGGCGCGACCATCGCCTTGGCCTTCACCATCGCGACCAGATGGCTCTCCTTCACCTCGTAGACGGATTTCGCACCAATCCGGGGCTCGATGTCGCGGGTGAAAATGGCGAGCTTGTCTTTGACCGTGCGGGGCTTGGGAACTCGACGTTCGCGCGATGCAGTCCCCTTCCCCACCGCGATCATGTAAAGGCGGTGAGCCGCCGTCACGGTCATGATTTCGATCCGCTTGGCCTCACGGCGCGCCTTGCCCGGATCACGCCCAGCCTCGACTTCAGCATTGATCGTCCCCGCCCATCGGCGCGCAGCCTGAAGGTTGGTCGCCGGATAGGTGCCGCCTGATTGCTTGACGATCACCCCGGCATCGCGGGACGGTTGGCCATCAAGATCGCGGGCAGGAACGCGGCGCTTAAAACGCCACAGCTTTTTGCCGCCGGGGGTAACGTCGAGCGTCAGGCCGGGCGTTTGCGTATCGCTGAGCGATCCGACCGAGTGAGCGGCGAGAATGTTTGCGGTGAGCTTTGACACGAATCGACCCCATTGCGAGGCCACAAATCGGACACAGAGCCGGGCACAAACCGGACACAAAACCTCGCCCGGAGACAGTGAAGACACAGGATTTGTGACACAATAGGTGTCCCGAAATGGCCTAATTTGGCCGACCGTGTCCTACCACTTTTTATGAAATATAGCCGCGAACTCAGTGCCTTGCCTTGTGGACAGTGAGATCGGCGGTGGCTGGGGCGGCAGGATTCGAACCTGCGTATGACGGTACCAAAAACCGTTGCCTTACCGCTTGGCGACGCCCCAGTGGAGAGGCGCGCCTTATACCGGGCGCGCCGCTCTTGAAAAGCCTTAATTGCGACAAAAATCGTCAGCCCAGGCGGCGCATCCAGCCGTGCGGATCGGGGGCCTGGCCGCGCTGGATCGATACCAGCTGGTCGCGCAAGCGGGTGGTCAGCTGGCCGGGACCGCCGCTGCCGATGGTGAAGCGGCCCGCGGGCTCGGCGACGCTGCCGATCGGGGTGACGACCGCCGCCGTGCCGCAGGCGAACGCCTCGACCAGGCGGCCGCTGGCGGCGTCGGCACGCCACTGGTCGATCGCATAGGGCTCCTCGCGCACGGTCAGGCCCTGCGCGCGCGCGATGGTCAGGATCGAATCGCGGGTGATGCCGGGCAGGATCGTGCCGGTCAGCGGCGGCGTGACCAGCGAGCCGTCATCGAACACGAAGAAGACGTTCATGCCGCCCAGTTCCTCGACCCAGCGGCGCTCGACCGCGTCGAGGAAGACGACCTGGTCACACCCGTTGGCGATCGCTTCCTTCTGCGCGAGCAGGCTGGCGGCATAGTTGCCGCCGCACTTGGCAGCGCCCGTGCCGCCGGGAGCCGCGCGGGTATAGCCCTGGCTGACCCAGATCGACACGGCGGGCGCGCCGCCCTTGAAATAGGCGCCCACTGACGAGGCGATGACCATGTAGAGATATTCGGACGAGGGCTTCACGCCCAGGAAGACCTCGCTGGCGAACATGAAGGGGCGCAGATAGAGCGCACCGCCGTCCTGCTCGGGAATCCAGTTGCGCTCCACCTCGACCAATCGCTCGACCGATTCCAGGAACAGGTCCTCGGGCAATTCGGGCATCGCCATGCGCCGCGCCGAATCCTGGAAACGGCGGGCATTGGCCTCGGGCCGGAACAACGCGGTGCCGCCATCCGCCAGGCGATAGGCCTTCATCCCCTCGAAGATTTCCTGCGCATAATGCAGGACCGAGGCGGCCGGATCGACCTGAAGCGGCACGCGCGCGGTAATCTGCGCGTCGTGCCAGCCCTTGTCGTCGCTATAGCGGATCAGGGCCATGTGATCGGTGAAAACGCGCCCGAAACCGGGATCGACCAAACGCGCCGTCCGCTCGCTCGCCTCGACCGGGGTCTGGCTAGGATCGAACCGAAACGTAAGGGATTGATGCGCTTCCATGATCAACTCTCTGTTTTGGGTTGCCGTGGCCTAGGCGCTGTGAGTAGACGGGTCAACATGGCTGCCTCGAACCAGTCCGCATCGGCACAGTTTCTTCGTGAACCCGAACTCCGCAGGGGTATGGAATTGCTGTATTTCGGCAATAGCCACCTCGTGCGATCCATCGATCGTGGCCTCGCCGCGCAAGGGCTGGGGCGCGCGCATCACCGCGCGCTCTATTTCATGGCGCGGCGGCCCGACATGACGGTCAGCGAGCTGTTGTCGCTCCTGGCCATCACCAAGCAGTCGCTGGGGCGCGTGCTCAACGAGCTGGCGAGCCGCGACCTGGTGGAGACGCGGCCGGGGGACCGCGACCGGCGACAAAGGCTGCTGCGGCTGACCCCGGCGGGGGCGGCCATGGAGGCCGAACTGTTCGACGCGTTGCGCGAAAAGCTGGCCAAGGCCTATGCCCGCGCGGGGCAGCAGGCGGTGACCGGGTTCTGGACGGTGCTGGAGGGGTTCATTCCGGAGAATGAACGCGCCAGGATCGAGGAACTGCGTTCCAACGACGGTTGATTCCGGTTCGCGCGAAGACGCGATGGCGCGAAGAGGTTGCGAGCGGGCTTCACGCCTTCGCGTGAACCCCAGATCAGCGCCGCGCCGCCGCCGCCATTTCCCGATTGCGCCGTTCCGACGCCGCGAGCGTGTCGGCCATCAGCCGCTGGAGCGCATCCCCGGCATCCAGCACATTGAGCCCTTCGCGGGTCGAACCGCCGGGACTGGCGACCCCGATCGGCGAGGACGGCGGGTGACGCGTCGGCACCGATCGCCATGGCCCCTGCCCCGTCGACCGTCGCCAGCGCCAGTTGCCGGGCGAGATCGGGATCGAGCCCGAGCGCCACGCCCGCCTGCGCGATGGAATCGATGAAGCGGAACACGAAGGCCGGACCACATCCGGCCAGCGCGGTGACCGCGTCGAACTGCCCCTCATCCTCGATCCATGGTGCCAGGCCGAGCGGCCGGGCGAGCGCCTCGGCCGCCGCGCGGACGGCCGGATCGCTCGAGCGGGTGAAGAGCGCCGTGACCCCCTGCCCGATCGCGACCGGCAGATTGGGCATCATCCGGACGACCGCGTCCGCCGGGATGCGCTCCGCCAGCGCCCGTTCCTCGACCCCGGCCAGGATCGAGAGGAGCAGCCGGGGGCGCAGATGCGCCAGGGTCGGCGCGATATCGTCAAGCTGCTGCGGCTTGAACCCCAACATCAGGGTCGCCGGGCGCTCGTCGGTCGGCAGCGCGGTCAGCGAACGAACGCCATCGGGCGCGCGCGTTCCGCTTCGGGTAATCACCGTGACCTGGGCGGGATCCAGCCCCTCGGAGAGCCAGCGGCGAAGCATCGCGCCCGCCATGTTGCCGCAACCGATCAGCCAGATCGGCCCGTCGGGAAAACCGCTCACGTCCCAGCTCCTCAGGCTTCGCCCTGCGTCTCGATCAGCGCGGCGGCCAGGGCCTCACGCGGGGTCTTGCCGCCCCAGAGGACGAACTGGAACACCGGATAGAAACGCTCGCATTCCTCGATGGCCGATTCGACCAACAATTCGGTGGCGGACAGCGAGATGGTGCCTTCGTCCCCGCCATCGACCATCGCCGCATGGCGGTAAAGCAGGATGCCGCTGTTCGACCAAAGCTCGAAATGGCCGATCCACAGCTGTTCGTTGACCAGCGCCAGCGCCTCATAGATGCTGGCGCGGCGATCCTCGGTCACCTTGATGTCGGGAAAGGCCAGGAATTGCAGCACGCTGTCGTCATCGCGCCACAGCGCGCGCAGCTCATAGCTGGCCCAGCTGCCCTTGACCGTCGCGACGATCTCTTCGTCATGGCGCTCATGCTCCCACCCATGCGCGGCGAAATACGCCTCCAGCATGTCGATGGGCGCCGATTCCTCGGTTTCGTGATCGTGCGATTCAAGCATCGTGGCTTCCTGCGAACAAAACCAGACCGTGACAGGGTGCACCCTGTCCGGCCCCGCCGCAAGCAGAGACCCCACGAAAACTGTGGATAGCTGCCCGCCCGCTGGGGACAGGCAGCGAACCGATGTTATTCGTCGGGATCAGGATTCCGCCCCGGTCACGGGCGCGCTCGCCAGCCGGGCTTCCAGCGCGTCAAGCCGTGCCTTCAGCGCATCGGCCTCGTCCCGCGCGGCGACGGCCATCGCCTTGGCGACCTCGAACTCCTCGCGGCTGACGAAGTCGAGCCCGCCGATCCATTCGCGCGCGCGCGAACGGGCGCTGGCTTCCGCCTCACGCCCCATGCCCGCCACGGTGCCGGCCAGGCCGTTCATCACCTTGGCGAAATCGTCGAACAGCTTGTTGTCGGCCTGCATGATCAAATTCCCAAAAATCGTTTCACAGCATTTGGGACGTCTGGGCGCGCGGCACAAGGCTTTCCGCATTCGGATTGAGCTGACCGATCCGCCAGTTGAGCACGCCCGCGAACGAAAGCCATACCAGATAGGGCAGCATCAGCCACGCCGCGCCGCGCCGGATACGGGCAAAGGCGAAGGTCGTGGCGATCGAGACGGCCAGGATCGCAACGATCACGAACAGTGCGACATCGACCAGATGCGCGCCGAAGAACAACGGCGTCCAGGCGAGGTTCAGCGCGAACTGGACGACGAACAGGCCGATCGCCACGCCCCGCCCCCGCGCGCCGCGCGCATGGACGATCATCGCCAGCGCCAGCCCGATCATGATGTAGAGCGTCGTCCAGACGACCGGAAAGACCCAGCCGGGCGGGTTGAGTTCGGGCTTGGTCAGCGCCTGATACCAGACATTCTCGCTGCCCGAGGGGACCGCGCGGCCCGAGGCGAAGCCCAGCAGCAGGATCAGCGGCACGATCACGATGGCCCAGCGCAGGAACGACATCCGCAACTGTTCCTTTGATGCGATCGTGCCCAAGCGTGCCTCTCTTCCCATGATGGCGGTCGGTCTGCCGCAGTGCCACACAACAGTAAACGAAAAGCTGCCGCGAATGCGTCACAGCACCGTTCAATTTCGGGATGCGGCGACCAGAAACTCGATATTCCCCTCCGGCCCGGTGATCGGACTGGGCGTCACGCCGACCACGTGCCAGCCGATACCGGTCAGCCAGGCGACGACCGCCTCGCACACCCGCTGGTGCACCGCGGGGTCGCGGACCACCCCGCCCTTGCCGACCTCGTCGCGCCCCGCCTCGAACTGCGGCTTGATCAGCGCGAGCAGCCGCGCCTCGGGCCCGGCAAAGCTCAGCGGGCGCTCCAGCACCTTGGCCAGGCCGATGAAGCTGGCGTCGCACACGATCATGTCGACCGGCTCGGGGATGTGCACCTCGGTCAGGATGCGCGCGCTGGTCTGTTCATGGACGATGACGCGCGGGTCCTGGCGCAGCGACCAGGCGAGCTGGTTCGTGCCGCTGTCCACCGCATAGACCTTTGCCGCGCCCTTTTGCAGCAGGACGTCGGTAAAGCCGCCGGTCGAGGAGCCGACGTCGATCGCCACCACGCCGCCCACGTCCCAGCCGAAATGGTCGAGGCCATGCGCCAGCTTGATGCCGCCGCGCGAGACCCAGGGGTGATCGCGCCCACGCACGTCGAGCGCGGCATCCTCGGGCAGTTGCTGGCCCGGCTTGGCAATCTTCGTTTCGCCCGAAAAGACCAGCCCCGCCATGATCATCGCCTGGGCGCGCGAACGCGATTCCACGAGTCCGCGATCCACGAGCATCTGGTCGACACGCTGCTTGGCCATAAGCGCCCCTATCCCGCGCCTCCGTCCGTCGCAAGCCGCGATCCGTCCGACGGAAAGCCTATTGCCTATTAGATTGATAGGAATATGTTGATGCCAAGGATCGGGAGTCGTGGGATCGATGCCCATCGCTCCACCGGCAACCCGGCCCTGAGCCAAGGAGATGCCATATGGGTTCGTTCGCATCCTATGAGGCGCGCAAGCCGACCGTCCTCACCGTCCCCGGCCTGGGTGGGTCGGGCCGATCGCACTGGCAGAGTTTGTGGGAAGAAGCGCGGCCCGACACGATCCGGGTCGAGCTGGGCATGTGGTCGACCCCGCACCGCAACGCCTGGGTAACGCGGCTGGACGAGGCGATCCGGCAGGCGCAGGCCCCGGTGATCCTGGCGGCGCATTCGCTGGGCTGTCTGGCGGTGGCGTGGTGGGCGGAATTGTCGCCGCAACCCTATGGCTGGCCGGTCGCCGGCGCGTTGCTGGTGGCGCCCGCCGATGTCGATCGGCCGGACGCGCCCGACAGCCTGAAGGGCTTCGCACCCAGCCCGCGCACCCCGCTCCCCTTCCCCTCGATCCTGGTCGCCAGCCAGGACGACCCCTGGATCTCGATCGAGCGGGCGCACAGCCTGGCGGTCGACTGGGGCAGCCACTTCGTCGATGCCGGGCATCAGGGGCATATCAATGCCGCCAGCGGCCTGGGCTGGTGGCAGGAGGGGCAGGAGCTGCTCGGCCGAGTGATCGCGGCGAGCGGCATGGATCGGCCGACACCCTCGGGCCCCTTACCTCCCTCCGAGGCGCGCGCGGTGCTGGCGGTGAACGCGACCGACGCGGCGCAGGCGCATTATCTGGGGCGGTCCTGACGCCGGGTGCGCGGCGGGTGGCGGCACGTGCGCTTCGACTGCTTAGCGTGAACGGGCGGAAGGGAGTGTGGCCACTCGCTCCCCCGCCCCGTTCAGTTACTCCCCCTCCCCGTTCAGCCTGAGCGAAGTCGAAGGCCAAGGGAATCCCTCACCACTCGGCGTACCCCGGCGAAGGCCGGGGCCCAGTTTCGATGAAGCTGAGAGGAAATAGAGACAGCGAGTGGGAGGCAAAGCCAATCGGTCGCATAGCCTCCCACGCCAATTTACCGCGCCACCGCGATGACGTGGAAGCTGGGCCCCGGCCTTCGCCGGGGAACGGCTAAACCAGGGAATGTCCTCAGCCTTCGACTGCCCTCAGGCCGAACGGATGTTCGGGTCAGGTCGAAGCGGGTTCACCCCGATCAACAGCATCGCCTTCGCCTTCCCGCTCGGCATCCGCCTTCGCCGCCGCGGTGGCGGCTTTCATCCGCCGCCACATGCGGACATTCACGCCCACCATCATGACCACCGCCAGCGTCGTGAAGACGATGACGGCGGTCCATCCCCGGATCACGCCCGCGCGCCTTCGGTGACATGGGTGCTGTTGTGGCGCAGCGCCTTCAGCACCGTCTCGACGATCGCATCGGCGTCGAGCCCGGCCTGCGCATATTGCACCTCCGGCTTGTCCTGATCCTGGAAGATATCGGGCAGGCGCATGGTGCGCAGCTTCAGACCGCCGTCGATCAGCCCCTCGTCCGACGCCATGGTCAGGACATGCGCGCCCAGGCCGCCGATCGCATTCTCCTCGATCGTCACCGCCACCTCATGCGTGGTCAGCATCCGGCGGATCAGCGCCTCGTCGAGCGGCTTGGCGAAGCGCAGATCGGCGACCGAGGTCGACAGCCCCTTGGCCTCCAGCGTGTCGGCGGCGCGCAGCGCCTCGGCCAAACGGGTGCCGAGCGACAGGATCGCGACCTTCTTGCCCTCGCGCACGACGCGGCCCTTGCCGATTTCCAGCCGTTCAGGCGTCTCGGGCAGCGCCACGCCGACGCCATTGCCGCGTGGATAGCGGACCGCGATCGGGCCGCTGTCGTGCTGGACGCAGGTATGGACCATATGGACCAGCTCCGCCTCATCGGCGGCGGCCATCACGACCATGTTGGGCAGGCTGGCGAGGTAGGTGACGTCGAACGAGCCCGCATGGGTCGCCCCGTCCGCCCCGACCAGTCCGGCGCGGTCGATCGCGAAGCGGACCGGCAGGTTCTGGATCGCGACGTCATGGACCACCTGGTCATAGGCGCGCTGGAGGAAGGTCGAGTAGATGGCGCAGAAGGGCCGCATCCCCTGCGCCGCCAGTCCCGCCGCGAAGGTCACCGCATGCTGTTCGGCGATGCCGACATCGAAGAAGCGGTCGGGATAGGTGACGGCGAACTTGTCCAGCCCGGTGCCCGACGGCATGGCCGCGGTGATCGCGCAGATGGTCGGATCGGTCGCCGCCTCGCGGGCCAGCGCCTCGCCGAAGACATTCTGATAGGCGGGTGGTCCCGGCGGCGCCTTGGCCTGGGCTCCGGTGATGACGTCGAACTTCTGGACGCCGTGATATTTGTCCGCCGCCGCCTCGGCCGGGGCATAGCCCTTGCCCTTCTTGGTGACGACATGGATCAGGATCGGGCCTTCCTCGGCGTCGCGGACATTCTCCAGCACCGGGATCAGATGGTCGAGATTATGACCGTCGATCGGGCCGACATAGTAGAAGCCCAGCTCCTCGAACAGCGTGCCGCCCATGGTCATGCCGCGCGCGAATTCGTCGGTCTTGCGCGCCGCCTTCTGGATGGGACGCGGGAAACGCTTGGCGAGCTTCTTGAGCACGTCGCGCACGCCCAGGAACTCGCGGCTCGACACCATGCGCGACAGATAGGCCGACAGGCCGCCGACCGGCGGCGCGATCGACATGTCGTTGTCGTTCAGGATGACGATCAGGCGATTGCCCGCCTGCTCGGCATTGTTCATCGCCTCATAGGCCATGCCCGCCGACATCGCGCCGTCGCCGATTACGGCAATGCCCTTGCCCGGCGTTCCCGCCAGCTTGTTCGCCACCGCAAAGCCCAGCGCCGCCGAGATCGAGGTCGAGCTGTGCGCCGCGCCGAACGGATCATATTCGCTTTCGGTCCGCTTGGTGAAACCCGACAGGCCACCGCCCTGGCGGATGGTGCGGATACGCTCGCGCCGCCCGGTCAGGATCTTGTGCGGATAGCATTGGTGCCCGACGTCCCACACCAGCCGGTCGGCGGGCGTGTCGAACACATAATGGAGCGCGACCGTCAGCTCGACCACGCCCAGCCCCGAGCCGAGATGGCCGCCGGTCGTGCCCACCGCCGAAATCGTCTCGGTTCGCAGCTCGTCGGCGAGTTGTCGCAACTGTTCGGGAGCCAGTCGACGCAGATCGTCGGGAGTGTGGACCGTGTCAAGCAACGGGGTCTGAGGAATATCTGCCATCACACCGGCTTATCGCAGCAAATCGGTGGTGTCGATTGCATCCGTCGGCCGGATCTTGGTTGACGTCTGCGGTCATCGCGCCAGAAACGGGACATGTTTACCTTTCGCTGGGCCGAACCCAAGGACCTCGAACCCATTGCGGTCCTGATGGACCGCGCCATCGCAACGCTTCAGCACGGATTTCTTTCCCCGGCCGAAATCCGCGCCAGCCGCTCGGTCATGGGGCTCGACACGCAATTGGTCGCCGACGGCACCTATCTGCTGGCCGAATGCGAGGGGCGGTTGGCGGGATGTGGCGGATGGAGCCGCCGCACGACGCTTTATGGCGGCGACCACAGCCTGGGCCTGCGCGACGCCGCGCTGCTCGATCCGCCGACCCAGCCCGCGCGTATCCGTGCGATGTACACCGATCCGGATTTCGTTCGTCGGGGCCTGGGTCGGGCGATCCTGGCGCGGTGCGAGGGGGCCGCGCGGGCGGCGGGCTTTGGCTCGGTGGAGATGATGGCGACGCTGGCCGGCGAACCGCTCTACCGCGCCTGCGGCTATGAGGTGATCGCGCCCGTCCGATCCGCGCCGGTCGAGGGGGTTACGGTGCCGCTGATCCGCATGGGAAAATGGCTGTAATCCGCCGAGTCGCGGCCGATTCGATGCGCTGGACAAAAGGGGTACAAATGGGTAGCCGCCGCGGATGGCAGCCTCCCTGTTTCTTCTCCTGGCGGTAATCCTGGCGTTCGCCGGGGGAGGCGGGCCCTGGATCATGGTCGCGACGGTCGCGCTGGCGACGGCATCGGGCACGACCTTTCCCGATCTCGACAGTCCGTTGCGGCTCCAGCATCGCAGCGCGGTGGTGCACAGTGTGCTGCCGCTCTATATCGCGATGCTCGATCCCCGGACATGGCCGGTGGCGGCGGGGCTGGGTTTCGGGATCGGATTCCACCTGGCGGCCGATCTGTTTCCTACGACGATGCGCGGCTATGCCACCATCAAGATGCCGCTGCTCGGGTCGATCGGCGTGCTTCCGTCCTATTTGTGGATCGCGGTCCATGCGGGTGCCAATCTGGTCGGCGGGGTCCTGATCCTGGAGCGGATCGGCACGCGCCCGGCCACCACCTGCGCGCTGGCGGCGGCGGGGGTGCTGGGGGCGGCCTATCTGATGCGCACACAAGGCGGGCTCTACGCGCTGGCGCTGCTGACCGGGCTGGGCTGGCTGATGCTGCGCTGAGCAGCGGGCCGGATCAGTCCTTGGCGCAGTCCGCGCAGCGGCCGCGCACCTCGATCACCGGACGCTCGGGACGGAAGCCCGCGCCGCGCGCCGCATCGCGCACCGCGCCGGTCAGGTGATCGTCATCGATATGCGTCGTCTGGCCGCATTTGTCGCACACCAGGAAGATGCAGTCGTGCAGGCAGTCGGGATGCGCATTGGCGACATAGGCGTTGGCGCTTTCCACCCGGCGGGCGAGATTGGCGCCGACGAACAGGTCGAGGATGCGATAGACGCTGTTCGCGGCGACCCGCCGCCCCTGCGCCTTCGACATGGCATCCGCGATGTCATAGGCGCTGGCGGGCTTTTCGAACCCGGCCAGCGCCTCGAACACGCTGGCGCGCATCGACGTCCATTGTTCGCCCGCGCGTTCCAGCGTGGCTTTCGCGGCGACGGCCAGATCGGCGCCTTCGGGTTCCTGATGTTGATGCGCATGCGCCATGGCGTTGATTTAGGTGGTGGCGACACGGGGAGCAAGGTCCGCCGTCACGCCGGTGCGCGCATCCTTTCGCGAAGAGGGCATTCGGTCCACTATCCGCCGCCGCCGCCGCTTCCTATGATGGCATCATGCTGCAGCCGAGCCCCGCCTTCATGATCACCGCCCGCCCCCGTGCCATTGCCCGCTGGCTGTTCGCCGTGGCGGGGCTGATCGTGACGATGGTGATCGTGGGCGGCATCACCCGCCTGACCAATAGCGGGCTGTCGATCACCGAATGGAAGCCGATCAC
The DNA here is from genome assembly GCF_031453175.1 of Sphingomonas sp. SORGH_AS_0870. Lineage (NCBI taxonomy): Bacteria > Pseudomonadati > Pseudomonadota > Alphaproteobacteria > Sphingomonadales > Sphingomonadaceae > Sphingomonas > Sphingomonas sp. SORGH_AS_0870. Next base: position 1,969,201 of record NZ_JAVIYW010000002.1, on the reverse strand, counting down.
CGGCATCGTCCCCCCGCTGACCGACGCGCAGTGGCAGGCGGAGTTCGCCAATTACAAGCGCATCCCCGAATATTGGACCTTCAACCGCGACATGACGCTGGCCGGGTTCAAGGCGATCTTCTTCTGGGAATATCTGCACCGCGTGCTGGGTCGGGTAATCGGCATGGCCTTTGCCCTGCCGCTGATCTGGTTCTGGGCGAGGAAGGCGATCCCGGCCGGATACAAGCCGCGCCTGGTCGCGCTGCTGGCGCTGGGTGGGCTGCAAGGCGCGATCGGATGGTGGATGGTCGCGTCGGGCCTGGTCGAGCGGACCGATGTCAGCCATATTCGGTTGACCGTCCATCTGCTGACCGCATTGTTCATCCTGGCGGGGATCGTCTGGACCGCGCTCGATCTGGCGGCCCTCCATCGCAACCGGCTGGCGGCTCCGGCGCGACTGACGGTGCTGGGCGCGGGCGCGCTCGTCCTGCTGTTCGTGCAGCTGATGTTCGGCGCGCTGACCGCCGGGCTGGATGCGGGCTATGCCTTTTCCAGCTGGCCGCTGATGGGCGATGCCTGGTTCCCTGCGGGCACGCCGATGATGACGCCCGCCATCGCCAACGCCTTCGACAATCCGGTCGTCGTCCAGTTCATCCATCGCTGGTTCGCCTTTGCGGCGGCGGCGATGCTCGTGCTGATGGCGGCGCGCGCGATCCGCGCCGGTGCCCTTCGCGCAGGCTGGCTGGTAATCGTGCTGCTCGTCGTCCAGATCGGGCTAGGCATCGCCACGCTGCTGTCGGGCGTCCAGATCGACATCGCGGTGGCGCATCAGGCCAATGCCGCGCTGCTCCTGATCGCCGCGACCGCTGCCGCGCACCGGCTGGGCAGCCACCCCGGCGCCCTCAAGGTATCATAATACCCGTCAGCAAAGCCGCGCTTTGCTTGACTTTTTGGGGCACCTCCAGCATTGGCCACTCGTCCGCGCCGCCCGAGACAAAGGGCGGCGTGTTGCATTTCAAACCGAAAGGTCTCACGCCCATGAAGGCGCTCATGAAGACCACCAAGGCGGCCAAGCCGCACGAGGTGGAGAAGAAGTGGCATATCGTCGACGCCGACGGCCTGGTTGTCGGCCGCGCCGCCACCATCATCGCGAACATCCTGCGCGGCAAGCACAAGCCGTCGTTCACCCCGCACGTCGATTGCGGTGACAATGTCATCGTCATCAACGCGGACAAGGTGCGCTTCACCGGCAACAAGCTGGGCCAGAAGGTGTACTACAAGCACACCGGTTACGCCGGTGGTATCAAGGGCATCACCGCCGCCAAGGTCCTGGAAGGCCGCTTCCCCGAGCGCGTCCTGGAAAAGGCCGTCGAGCGCATGATCCCCCGTGGTCCGCTGGGCCGCCAGCAGATGCGCAACCTGCGCATCTTCGCCGGCACCGAGCATCCGCACGCCGCGCAGAACCCCGAAGTGCTCGACATCGCGAGCATGAACCGCAAGAACAAGGTGGGCGCATAATGTCCGACAACCGCCAGTCGCTCGCCGATCTCGGCGCCACGCTGAACCAGCAGGCCGCCGCCGCTTCGGCGCAGCCCGCCGCCGTCGCCGGTGAAGCCCCCGCCGCTCCCGTCGAGCGCGTCAACACCACCCCGCTGCGTCAGCAGGAACTGGACAAGTTCGGCCGCGCCTATGCGACCGGCCGTCGTAAGGACGCCGTCGCTCGCGTCTGGCTGAAGCCGGGTTCGGGCAAGATCACGATCAACGGTCGTGACCAGGAAGTCTATTTCGCGCGTCCGACGCTGCGTCTCGTCATCAACCAGGTGTTCGGCATCACCGAGCGCGAAGGTCAGTATGACGTCGTCTGCACCGTCAAGGGCGGCGGTCTGTCGGGCCAGGCCGGTGCGGTCAAGCACGGCATCAGCCAGGCGCTGACCAAGTACGAGCCGGTTCTCCGCGCTCCGGTCAAGGCCGCTGGCTTCCTGACCCGCGACAGCCGCGCCGTCGAGCGTAAGAAGTATGGCCGCGCGAAGGCGCGTCGCAGCTTCCAGTTCTCGAAGCGCTAATGGCGACTTGCCCTGGATGGCCCATGCCATCCGGGGACTTGCCACGGCACGAAGGGGCGGTCCGGCAACGGGCCGCCCTTTTGGCATTCCGGCCAAGTGGTCCTCACCGCGACGGCCGCGCCTTGATCAGCGCCACGATCGGGATGACACAGGCCAGGATCGCCAGGCCAAGGCCCGCCAGCGCCGCCCAGATACCGATGGCGACACCACCATAATAGGCGCCGATCACGAAGCCGAGCAGCGGCAGGATGATCAGCGACAGGCATCCGATAACCATCATGATGCCTATCAACGACACCGCCCTCGCCTGTGTTCCGCGCGGGCCGGGCCGATAAACCCCTTCGCAGTCGCAGCATGACGGCGTAGGAGCACTTCATGGCCAACCTGCTCTGGATCCCCGCCACCATCGCCGCCTCGGTCTTCCAGGTCGGCCGCAACGCGCTGCAACGCGGCGTCATGTCTTCCTCCGGGCCCTGGGGCGCGACGCTGGTGCGTTTCCTGTTCGGACTGCCCTTCTCATTGCTGTTCGTCGCGGTGGCGCACAGCGTGATGCCGGGCGTAGACCTGCATTGGGGCGGCGCCTTCTGGTTGTCGGCCATGGTCGGGGCCGCGTCGCAGGTGCTGGCGACCGCCGCGCTGCTCGCCGCCATGGACCGCGCCGGGTTCGCGGTGGGCACCGCGCTCCAGCAAAGCTCCTTGCCGCTCGCCGCGCTGCTCGGCCTGGTCGTCTATCATGACCGGATCAGCGGCATCGCCTGGGCCGGGGTCGCGATCACGACCGCCGGGCTGGTCGCCTTGTCCTGGCCCGCGCCCGACCAGCGGCGCGGGTCGCTGATCGGAGCGGCGCTGGGCCTGGCCTCGGGGCTGTTCTTCGGCTTTTCGCTCAACGCCTTTCGCCATGCTGCGCTGGCGCTCGACCCGGTGCATCCGATCTTCGCCGCGCTGGTGTGCGTCGCGGTGGTGCAGGCGATGCAGACGGTCGCGCTCGGCCTCTATCTGGCGTGGCGCGATCCGGCGGTGCTGGCGGAGGTGCTGCGCCGCTGGCGGCCCTCGCTGGGCGCGGGGCTGTGCGGGGCCTGCGCCTCGGCGGGATGGTTCGTCGCGCTGGCCTTGTCCCCGGCGGCCCCCGTCCGCGCGCTGGGCATCATCGAAGCGCCAATCGCAGCCATGGCCGGACATCGCCTGTTCCGGGAGACGCTGAAACTGCGTCAGATCCTGGCGGGCATCGCGATCGTCGGCGGCGTGGTGCTGACCACCCTGTTCTGACGCGGACGCTATAGCCGGACGATGGCGGTGGCGATGCGTTCGGCCTCGTCCGGGTCGTGCGTCACCATCAGGATCGGGATGCCGGTGGTGTCCCGCACCGCCACCAGCGCATCCAGTATCTCGCCCCGCCGCCCCCGATCGAGCGAGGAGAGCGGTTCGTCGAGCAGCAGGACGCGCGGCCCGCTGAGCAGCGCGCGCCCGATCGCCACGCGCCGCGCCTCGCCACCCGACAGGGTGCGCGGCCAGCGGTCGAGCAGATGGCCGATGCCCAGCATCGCGACGACCCCGTCCCGGTCGCCGCCACCCTGCCGCATGCCGTAGCGGAGATTGGCCGCCACCCGCATGTGCGGAAACAGCCGGGGCTCCTGAAAGACATAGCCGATCCGCCGCCGCTCGGGCGGCACATCGATCCGCGCCGCGCCGTCGAACAGCGTCTCGCCATCGACGCGGACATGGCCGCTTTCGGGCCGCAACAGCCCGGCCACCATCTGCAGGATGCTGGTCTTGCCGACCCCCGATGGCCCGAACAACACGGTCGCGCCGGGCCCGGTGGCGAAGCGCGCCGCGATGACGCTCTCCCCGCGCCGGACCGAGACGTCGATATCAAAGGACATGCAGCCCCCGGCCCATCCGCCGCGCCAGCCATTCGGACGCGATCAGCGCGACCAGCGACAGCGCGACCGACACCCCCGCCAGCCGCCACACCATCGCCTCGCCATCGGGGCGTTGCAGCGCGGAGTAGATGGCGAGCGGCAGCGTCGCGGTCTCGCCGGGCACGTTGGAGACGAAGGTGATGGTGGCGCCGAACTCGCCGATCGAGCGCGCAAAGCCCAGCACCAGCCCCGCCAGCACGCCCGGCGCGCACAGCGGCAGGGTGATGGTGGCGAAGACCCGCCCCCGCCCCGCCCCCAGCGTCCGCGCCGCCTGCTCCAGCCGGGGATCGACCGCCTCGATCGACAGGCGGATGGCGCGCACCACCAGCGGCAGGGCCATCACCCCCGCCGCGATCGCCGCGCCGGTCCAGCGGAACAGCACGCTCACCCCGAACCACGCCGCCAGCCGCGACCCGATCGGCCCGGCGGGGCCGAAGGCCAGCAGCAGCACCCAGCCCGTCACCACCGGCGGCACCACCAGCGGCAGGTGCACGATCCCGTCGAGCAGCACCCGCCCCGGAAACCGCCCCCGCGCCAGCGCCCAGGCGATGACGAAGGCGACCGGCACCGTGACCAGCATCGCCGATCCCCCGACCAGCAGCGACAGCCGGACGATCCCCCATTCCTCGGCCGACAGCATCATGCCGTCATCGCGTCCAAAAGCCGTAGCGTCGGAAGATCGCCTTGCCCTCGGCCGACAGCAGGAAGCGCCGGAACCCCTCGGCCTGCCGGTTGGTCGAGGATTTCAGCCGCGCGAGCGGATAGGTGATGGGCGGATGGCTGGCCGCCGGGAACATCCCCGCCACCCGGACGCGCGGTGCCGCCCTGGCATCGGTGGCATAGACGATGCCATAGGGAGCCGCGCCACGCTCCACGAGCGCCAGCGCGGCACGGACATTCTCGGCACGGACGACATGCGGGGCCACCATGGACCAGGCTCCTAGCCGCTCCAGCGCGGCCTTGCCATATTTGCCCGCAGGCACGCTGTCGGTGTCCGCCATGGCGAGCGGCCCGGCCGACAGCGTCCGGCCGAGCGTGCGCGTCGTCACATGACCGCCCTGCCCGGCCGGGGCGATCACCACCAGCCGATTGCCCAGAAAGGCGCTCCGGGTCCGCGCGGCGAGCAGGCCGCCGCGTTCCAGCACGTCCATCCATTCCTCGTCGGCGGAGGCGAACAGGTCGGCCTTGCCCCCCGCCTGAACCTGCCGCGCCAACGCCGAGGAGGCGGCGAAGGAGATGACGGGACGGACATGCCCGCGCCTGGCCCAGGCATCGGCGGCGGCGGTCATCGACTCCTGAAGACTGGCGGCGGCCAGTATCAACGGCGCGCGTTCCTGGGCCGCAGCGGGCACCGCCCCCAATGACGCAATGAACGGCAAGACTTTGCACGCTACCAGAAGCAGCTTCTTTCGTCGGCTCGACATGTTCTTTCCTTGGTTATGTTGGCGCGGCAATTACGCGTCGACCTTGACAACAAAATGTCTGAATTTCAGACATTTGTCATTGTATCGCGCCATCTTCCCGAATAACTCCGTTATCGGAGCGGCGTAAGGACGACGCCGGACTACAGGGGAATGATAATGATGATGCAGGGACTCACTCTGCCCGCCACAGACCGGCTTCGCCGCGCGCTGATGACTTCGAGCGCGCTGCTGGCGCTGCCCGCCGCCGCACAGGCGCAAAGCTCGGCCGAAACACCGCGCCCGCAGATCGCGCAGGACTATGCCAGCGCCGCCAACGCGATCGAGGCCGTACCGGGCCTGCGCCTCACCGACGAACCCCAGATCGTCATCTCCCAGCCGGGCACCGCGACCAGCGCGATCGACAATGCCGGGGGCGTCAACGGGGTCGGACAGATGTTCGTCTCCGCAGGTGGCGGCAGCCTCAGCCTGTGCACCGGCACGCTGATCAACCCGCGCACGGTCATCTTCGCCGCGCACTGCGTCAACACCCGCGCCGCCGCCGATTACGGCACGGCGCGCGGCGGCACGCCGATCTCGTTCGGGTTCAAGACCGACAATCTGACCGGCGTGCGCGAATGGCTGCTCGACACGCTGGGCGGTCGCGCCAATCCCGACCAGTTCAAGACCAAGGCCGCCAACGCGCTCTACAATGTCAATCAGGTCAGCTGGAATCCCGCGTCGCAGCGGACCGGCTTCCTGGAAGGCGACGTGGCGCTCGCCACGCTCGATACGCCCGCGACTGGCATTCCGACCTGGGCGCTGCTGTTCTCCGCCCTGCCCGCCCCCGCGTCGATCAGCAATGACAGCGGCACCGGCTATCACGTGACCGTCACCGGCTATGGCCGCAGCGGCGTCGGCAATCAGGGCGACACCAACGGCATCGATTTTCGCCGTCGTGTCGCGGAAAACTATATCGGCATGCTGGGCTCGCTCGACGACCGCAATCTGTGGCTGTTCGGCCAGGGCGCGAACCTGCCGCAAAACCTCTATCAGATCGACTTCGACGATCCCCGTCGCGGCACCTCCTCCGCCAGCCGGTTCGACTTCAACCTGTTCCGCGACAAGGCACTGCCCAATGAGGGCACGACGGCGGGCGGCGATTCGGGCGGGCCGCTGATCCTCGATCGCACCTTTGCGCGGCAGGTCGTGATCGGCGTGCTGTCGGGCGGCAGCCGTTTCTACAACGCGCAGGCTTCGTCCAGCTACGGCACCTCGTCCTTCTACCAACCGCTCTACCTCTTCTGGGACTATATCGCCGCCAACAACCCCTATCGCTATGCCGCCGCCAAGGCCGGCGACGGCGCCTGGGAGGATGGCACGCACTGGGTGACGACGACCGACCCGGCCTATCAGATCATCCAGAACGGCCAGCTGACGAATGGCGTTCCCACCTCGCCCGGCCTCGGCATCGCGAATGATCCGACCAACAAGTTCGGCGACATTTGTGACGGTGTCGAATGCTATAATGTCAAGACCGGCGCGGTCACGCGGCAGGATGGCGACGGCACCGGACAGACCGGCACGGGCGAGGCCAATGCGGCGGGCAAGGCCATCCTGACCGAGACCAGCCGGACCGCCACCGACGAAGCCCAGGCCTCGGGCAGCGCCACGGCGGCGGCGCTTCCGGCCGTGACCATCGCCAACGGCCTGCCGGGCGCGACCAACTTCGTGCCGAACAATGTCGACCCCAGCCGGACGATCGCCGCGCGCTATTACGACGTCACCCTGTCGGCGGCGGGCAATACGACGCTGAGCTCCTCGGCGACGGTCGACCGCTTCACGCTGAACGGATCGGAGGCGCGGCTGACCGTGGCGAGCGGCGGCACCCTGTCCACGGTGGCCGAGTTCAACCATCTGGCGGGCATGGTCGCCAATAGCGGCACGATCAATGCGGGCGGCGACTATCTGATGCTCGCGGGCGGGCTTCAGGGCACGGGGCGGATCAACACCCGCTTCTTCACCAGCGTATCGGGCATGATCGCGCCGGGCACCACCGGCACGATCGGCACGCTGACCTTCGGCGGCAACGTCATCCTGGCCTCGGGCACGCAGTTGCTGATCGATGTCGGGCCGGGCGGCACGTCGGACAAGATCGCCGTCGTCGCCAACAATGGCAGCGGCGGGCAGCTAAACGTGGGCGGATCGGTCGGCTTCGCACCGGTCAGCGGGCAGGTGATCCGCGCGGGCGACGTCTATACCATCGCCACCGCGACCGGCGGGATCAGCGGGCAGTTCAACAGCCCCGCCGCGCTCAGCGCCATCCTGACCCCGACGCTGGCCTATTCGGCCAATGCGATCACCGCGCGGGTCGTCGCGGGCTCCTATGCCAATGTCGTCAACGCCACGCCGTACCAGACCGCATATGCCCGGCTGCTCGACCAGAATCGCAGCAACCAGGCCAATCTCCCGAGCCTGTACGGCACGCTCGACCTGGCCTCGGCCGCGTCGATCCGCACCTCGTTGGAGGGGCTGGCCCCCTCGACCGAGGCGCTGAAGCGGGCGCAGGGCACGATGGCGCTCGACAACACGGCGCGCTTCTATCGCGAGCATCTCGCCACCCTGTCCCCGCGCGAGGGTCTGGGCGGCACGCTGACCATGGTCGGCCAGCCGGTGCAGGTCGCCAGCCTTGCGATGAGCAATCTGGCGGGCACCCAGGCGCAGATGGCGACCGACAGCGGCGGCGTGTCGATGCGCGAGAATGTCCTGCCCGAAAATGTCGCGGTGTTCCTGGCGGGCGGCTATCTCGACGGCCGGTCCCGCGCCCTGCCGCAGACGACCACGTCGAACGTCCGCGACCGGTTCGACGGCTTTTATGTCGCGACCGGCATCGAGACCGAAGTGGACGAGGCGAGCATCATCGGCTTCGGCTTTTCCTATACGAAGACGACCGGCAACACCTCGTTCGGGCAATATGCGCGTGGCGACCTGTATCAGGGCACGCTCTACGGCAAGACCGAGCTGGACGGCGTCTCGCTGGACAGCCAGTTCAGCGCGGGCGTGTTCCAGGCGCGGACGCAGCGCAACGTCTCGCTGGCGGGGGTCGCCTATGACCTGCGGTCGCGCGACAACGCGCTTGCGCTGTCGAGCGAGGTCGGGCTGGCCAAGACCTATAGCTTCGGCGGTCTGAAGATCGGCCCGCGCATCGCCGCGCGGGTCAGCCATCTGGGCTTCACCCCCACGGCCGAGACAGGCGGCGGCCCTACCCTGCGTTATGATCGCCAGGATTATAACAGCGTGCAGGGGCGTGCCGGGTTGATGCTCAGCTCGGACGGACCGTTCCGTCCCTATGCCTCGGCCTATTATGTCCATGACTTCCAGGATCGGCCGGGCGTGTTCGGGGCGAATTTCGCGGGCGGCATCGGCCCCTCCGCGCTGTTCGCGCTGCCGGGCCAGGACAAGAACTGGGGCGAGGCGAGCATGGGCGTGTCCTATGTCGCGGGTCGGGTCCAGCTGTCGCTGGGCGCCGACACGACCTTCGAGCGCCGGGATGTCGAGAACCAGTCCTATCGCGGCACGATCAAGATCGCGTTCTGATACACTGAAGGGCGGCCGCTTTACTCCTTGGGCGGCCGCCCCGCTTGTACTGCACGTCTTTCCGAAAGCCCATTGGCGGACTGCCGTCCGCCATGCGATGGATCGGTGTTCTCGATCGGTGTTCTCGGGGGGATTGTCGTGATGCTTGCGGCTTTAATGTCGGCGATCGCTTTGGCTACACCGTCTGCGGATGTCGCCGTGAAGCCGTGTTCGCTTCGGCGGCTGACAGGCTGTGATACGGTCAATCCCCTATCTTGGCGTCCGGACTTCCAGCAGGCATTGGCTCAGTTTTTGGGGAGAGATGGCCGCAAGCGCATCAGCCTGCTCTACCATAATGGCCGCCTGATTGATCAAGTCAAAGCCGTTCTGGGCGGACCGCCCGACGCCCGCCGAGATTTACCGGATGGCAGCCACCTCTTCACCGCCTGCCGCGTTCATTCCTGCAATGAAAAGGGTGCGATCCTACTCGATCCACAAGGTGAGATACATGCGATTGCTGTCATAAGCTATCACTGCGGCAGGGGTCCCAAGCCGTGCGAGAGCCTACCTCAACTTGACCTGTTCGTACGGAACCGCAAGGCGGCCGATGGAGCACAAAGGCATCTGTCCCAATGGGCTCACGCGGTCGTCCCTAAGGATCTCGCCGCCATGCCGATGACGGTGCATGAGCTACCGACCCGGCCGGGCGCTCGGCTTTAAACAGCCACGCGTCCGGCCGGTCCGGGTTCTTACGCCTCGTCACCCATGCGCAGCGCGGCGATGAACGCTTCCTGCGGGATGCTGACCGAGCCGTATTCGCGCATCTTCGCCTTACCCTTTTTCTGCTTTTCCAGCAGCTTGCGCTTACGCGTTGCGTCGCCGCCATAGCATTTGGCGGTCACGTCCTTGCGCATGGCGGAAATCGTCTCGCGCGCGATCACCTTGCCGCCGATCGCCGCCTGGATCGGAATCTTGAACAGGTGGCGTGGGATCAGTTCCTTCAGCCGCTCGCACATGCCGCGCCCGCGCGTCTCGGCGGTGCCGCGGTGGACGATCATCGACAGCGCGTCGACCGGCTCTTCATTGACCAGGATCGACATCTTTACGAGGTCGCCCTCGCGATAGCCGATCTGGTGATAGTCGAAGCTGGCATAGCCCTTCGACAGCGACTTCAGCCGGTCGTAGAAATCGAACACGACCTCGTTGAGCGGCAGTTCATAGGTCGCCTGGGCGCGCCCGCCGACATAGGTCAGGTTCTTCTGGATACCGCGCCGGTCCTGGCACAGCTTCAGGATCGAGCCGAGATATTCGTCGGGGACATAGATGGTCGCCTCGATCCACGGCTCGCTGATCGACTCGATCTTGTTGGGATCGGGCATGTCGGCCGGATTGTGCAGATCGATCTGCCCGCCGCCATGCGTCAGCTCGATCTGGTACACCACCGACGGCGCGGTGGTGATCAGGTCGAGGTCATATTCGCGGGTCAGCCGCTCCTGAATGATCTCCAGATGGAGCAGCCCCAGGAAGCCGCAGCGGAAGCCGAAGCCCAGCGCGGCCGAGGTTTCCATCTCGAAGCTGAACGAGGCGTCGTTCAGCCGCAGCTTGCTGATCGACTCGCGCAGCTTCTCGAAATCGTTGGCGTCGACCGGGAACAGGCCGCAGAACACGACCGGCTGGACTTCCTTGAAGCCCGGCAGCGCCTGTTCGGTCGGCTTCTTGGCGTCGGTCAGCGTGTCGCCGACGCGCGCCTGCGCCACGTCCTTGATCTGCGCGGTGATGAAGCCGATCTCACCGACGCCCAGCTCGGTCAACTGCTCGATCTTGGGGCGGAAACAGCCGACGCGGTCGATCAGGTGGGTGGTGCCCGCCTGCATGAACTTGATCTGCTGTCCCTTTTTCAGCGTGCCTTCCATCACGCGGACCAGGATGACGACGCCCAGATAGGGGTCGTACCAGCTGTCGACCAGCATCGCCTTGAGCGGCGCGGTCGCGTCGCCCTTGGGCGCGGGGATGTTCTTGACGATCGCTTCCAGGATGTCGCCGATGCCGATGCCCGACTTGGCGCTGGCCAGCACCGCACCCGAGGCGTCGATACCGATCACATCCTCGATCTCCGCGCGGACCTTTTCGGGTTCGGCGGCGGGCAGGTCGATCTTGTTGATGACGGGCACGATCTCATGGTCATGCTCGATCGACTGATAGACATTGGCCAGCGTCTGCGCCTCGACACCCTGCGCGGCGTCGACGACCAGCAGAGCCCCTTCGCAGGCCGCCAGCGACCGGCTGACCTCATAGGCGAAGTCGACATGGCCCGGCGTGTCCATCAGGTTCAGCGTATAGGTCTCGCCGTCCTGCGCCTTGTACGCCAGGCGCACGGTCTGCGCCTTGATGGTGATGCCGCGTTCCTTCTCGATCTCCATATTGTCGAGAACCTGTTCGCTCATCTCGCGGTCGGTCAGGCCGCCGGTGAACTGGATCAGGCGATCGGCGAGCGTCGACTTGCCATGGTCGATATGCGCGATGATGGAGAAGTTGCGGATCTTGTCGAGCGGCGTGGACACGGGGGGAATGGTTTCCTGAAAAGCTATTCGATGACGCCGTTAGCAAAGATGCGGGCGGATGCCAAAGTGCTCTAGCGCGGCGATGCAATTTGCATAGCGGCTTTCGCCCTGCCCCTCGATCAACCGGTACGCCACGCCGCGCCGATCCAGCTCCGCGCGCGACAGGTCGAAGAAGCGTTGCCGCGCCGCGCGCGTGCCGAACAGGCGGGTGCCGTCCTCGACCCAGGGCAGATCGGGGGCGAAGAGAAGATAGACGTCGGACAGCCGGTTCCACGTCGCGAACCAGGGATCGCGCGCGGCGAACAGCATGTCGGCCCAGACGGCGGTCATCAGCGGATCGGTATCGGTCACGACCGGCCATGGCCCCTCCACCATCGCGCGGGCCAGCCGGGCATCATGCCCCCGCCCGATCGCCACCAGATCGGCCATGGTGAAGTCGGTGCCATGCGCCTCGGCATAGTCGCGGCCATATTCGCCCAGATAGCATCCACCCAATGCCCGGGCCAGCCGCGGCCCAACGGTCGACTTGCCGGTGCTTTCGGGTCCGTGCAGACAGATGCTCGTCACGCCCGCCCCCGCCATTCGCGATAGCCCCACAGGCTCAGCCCCAGAAAGATGACATAGAGGATGGCGGTCAGCGTCAGCCCCTTCACCGCATAGAGCGCGATGGAGGAGAGATCGACGACGATCCAGAGGATCCAGTTCTCCAGCCGCCGCCGCGCCAGCAATATCTGCGCCGCGACGCTGGCAACGGCATTGGACGCATCCCAGAAGGGCATCGCCGCATCGGTCCAGCGCGCCATCGCGGCACCCCAACCGAGCGAGGCGATCGCGATCCCCGCCAGCCACACGCTACGCGCGCGCAACGACAGCGTCTCCACTGTCACCTCGCCCGCTCGCGTGACGCTGCGCCGCCAGACGATCCAGCCATAGAGGTTGAGCGCGAAGAAGAAGAGCTGCAACGCGGCGTCGCTGTACAGCCGCTCCCGCCAGAACAGCAGCGCATAGAGCGACACCATCACCAGCGCGACGGGATAGTTCAACAGGCTGCGCCGCACGACGAGCGTGACATTCGCGACCCCGAGGACGAAGGCGATGGATTCAAGCCAGGTCATCGGACCGGGACAGGCCGGACCACCGTCGGCGGCGAACGTCCCTCGCCAGGAAGACCGGCGCTCGCCGACGCCCGCGGGCCGGAAGCGTCCTTCCCATTCCTCATAGCGGATCGGCCCGAAGGCGAGGGATTACCATAATGGGATCGCCCGATAGGCCAGCGGCACGCATTTGCGATAGTCCCAATCGACCGCCGCGAGATCATGGCCGGAAGCCCAGCCACATACGTTGCGCAAATCAGGATTGTCTCGGCTCTGTCGATCAATTCCGGGTCAACGGCACCGTCGCCGATTCCGTCGGTGGGGCTGCGGCCTCCAACGCCCCCACTTCGGAAAGGGCAGGTCGGACAGAGGACGATCAGGGCAAAACTCGCGCCTTATTCCCGACCTGCCGTCAAGCCGACGCCCCGCAATACCCCTTGAGAAACGCAAGATGGTCCGGGATCGACTGCAACTGCCGTGCAAGCTGTTGGTCCAGTCCGTCGAACGAATCCTTCAGCGCCTGACGGCTCAGCATTCCGGGAATGCGATGATGGGCTTTCGGGACAAGTCCCTGCCCCAGCATCACCGAGACCCAGGAATCAATCCTGAACAGATCGTCCTGCCCCTGCCACGCCCCCCCGCTTTCGGCGAACAATGTGATCCGTTGCACGAGGGTCTCGGGGACGCGCATCGTCGAGCAGCGCTGCCAGAATGGCGAGTCCGTCCGCTCCGTCTGCGCGTAATGCAGGATGATGAAGTCGCGGATATGCTCCCATTCGTGACGCGACTGGGCATTGAACCGCGTCCGCAGCGCCGCGCTGTCCTGGCCCTGAAAGGGAAAGCCCTGGATCAGGCGCATCACCGCGATCATGACCAGGTGGATGCTGGTCGACTCCAGCGGCTCGATGAACCCCGCCGCAAGCCCCAGCGCCACGCAGTTGCGGCTCCAGGCGCGACGACGCATCCCGGCGCGGAATTGCAGGGCGCGGGGCTCGGACAGCGTCATACCCTCGATCCCCGCCATCAGGGTGGCGGTCGCCTCGTCCTCGCTCATATGGGCCGAGGCATAGACCAGGCCATTGCCCACCCGCGTCTGGAGCGGGATGCGCCAGCGCCAGCCCGCCCGGTGCGCGATGGCGCGGGTATAGGGGACCGGAGCCGCGACGGCCTCGGTCTGGACCGCGATCGCCCGGTCGCAGGCCAGCCATTCGCTCCAGTCCTCGAAACCCGTCTCCAGCGCCCCCTCGATCAGCAGCGCGCGAAAGCCGGTGCAGTCGAGGAACAGGTCCCCCTCGATCCGGTCGCCCGATACCAGATGGAGCGCGGCGATGTCCCCGCCCTCGCCGTGGCGCTCGACGCTGGCGATGCGGCCCTCGACCCGGCGCACCCCGGCCGGTTCGGCGATCCCGCGCAGGAAGCGGGCATAGGCGGTGGCATCGAGATGATAGGCATAGGCCAGGGTCCCGGCCTCGTCCCGTCCGAAACGGCCCGCCGCCGCCGCCCGCGCCTCGAGCGAATAGTCGGTATAGGCGCCGCCGAACCCGTGACGCCGCGCCTCCAGCCAGAAATGCTGGAAATCGGCGATCGCCACGGATCGCCCCACGGTTCCGAAAGGGTGGAAATAGCGGTCGCCGACCCGGCCCCAATTCTCGAACCCGATGCCCAGCTTGAAGGTCGCCTGGGTGGCGCGCATGAACGCCGCCTCGTCGATGCCGAGAAAGGCATGGAAGCCGCGCGCAGTGGGAATGGTGGACTCACCCACTCCGACGGTGCCGATCTCGTCGGATTCGACCAGGACGACTTGGACGAGCGGCCCCAATTGCCGCACGAGCGCAGTGGCGGCCAGCCACCCGGCGGTCCCACCCCCTGCGATGACGACCCGCGTCGGCGGACAGGGATCGCTCATCGGTTCAGCCTTTGCAGAAGATAGGCGCGAAGCCGCCGCGCCATCGCCTCGTCGAGCGGCGCGAGCGGGCCGTGCGACGCCGGGGGCAGATGCGCGACGACCGCTTCGGGATCGCCAAAGACATAATGGTCGAAGATCGCGCACCAGGCCCGCTTTTCCGCCGCCGGCCGATCGCGCAGCGACAGCATGGCGTGCATCACCGTATCCATAGGCGTGTCGAGATAGGCGGGCGCGGTGTTCCACCAGTAATTGACGAGGACGTTGAACGTCTCCAGCGCCTCGACATGGTGCCACCACAGCGCCGGATAGACCAGCAGGTCGCCGGGTTCGAGTTCCGCCACCACGGCCTCGGCCATCGCGTCGCCAAAGCGGGGATAGCGATCGAGGTCGGGCCGGGCGAAGTCGACCATGCTGACGACCTGCCCGCCCGGCGTCGGGGCCAGCGGTCCGGGATAGAGGTTGGCGATCTGGTCGGGCGGAAACAGGGTGAAGCGACGTCGACCGACCGCGCAGATCGCCGCATTGTTCGCCATGTCGTAATGCGCCGAGGCGATGGTGCGATTGCCGATCCAGATACTGGCCAGCGGCGGATGGCGGGCGAACAGCCCATCCGACGGCACAAGGTCGTTCTCGTCGCGAAAACCGGGCAGATAGGCGTCGAGATCGGTCGACCCCATATAGAGCGCGGGCGCCTCCCCTTCCCCGTCCGCCCCGTCGAGCAACCGCGCCAGCAGATCGCGCAGCGGCAGCGTCTGGCTCTTGAAGTTCAGCGCGGTGGCCGTCTCGTCATAATGGAAACGCCCCCGGATCGCCGCCTCGCCGACATAGCCGGTCACCGGCCGTCCGCGATCGAAGCGAAGGAGATAGTTGGCGGCCGCATGCCCGGAAATCCGCCCCGCGCGGACCAGCGGCCAGTCGGCAGCATAGCCCCGCAGGATGACCGGCTCGTCCCGCTGGACCAGCGCGGCGAGATCGGGGGGTAGCGTGCCGGTCATCTCGCGGGCATGACGCGGGGCGGGCAGGCGATCAGCCATGCGCATCGCCGACCAGCTTGCGATCGATCAGATGGCGCAGATTGCCCAGCGAGGACGCGATCCAGAATGCCGGGCGTAGATAATCCCGTGCATGAAGCTCGCCAAGCGCCCCGCCCTCCAGCGCCGCCAGCCGCGCGCTATCGATCGTCAGGCAGTCCGGCACCTTGTATCGCCGCCCCTCGTCCAGATCGAGTTGCAGCACGGCGGGCGTCAGCAGGTCGAGCGCCGCCCAGGCCTCGTACATGGCCTGCTCGGTCTGCACGCCCTCGTAAATGCGTTGCAGCATGACCGAGACATGGTCGAGCAGCGGCGCGTTGCCGCCATGTTCGCGAAAGACGGACATGCCGTCCGTGGCCAGTCGCGGAT
Organism: Sphingomonas sp. SORGH_AS_0870; assembly: GCF_031453175.1. Classification (NCBI taxonomy): domain Bacteria; kingdom Pseudomonadati; phylum Pseudomonadota; class Alphaproteobacteria; order Sphingomonadales; family Sphingomonadaceae; genus Sphingomonas; species Sphingomonas sp. SORGH_AS_0870. Next base: position 1,953,303 of record NZ_JAVIYW010000002.1, on the reverse strand, counting down.
GCTCGGGATCGATGAAGATCATCGGCTCGCCGGCGGGGTCGTGACCGATCGAAAACGGCCCGCGCGCACGGGTCGCCGGGATGTAGCGCGCGTCCCAGCGATCGCCCTTCAGGAACAGGTTTTCATCCGGGTCCAGGCCCAGAAGGATGGTCGCATACAGCGCACCCGCCTCGTCCCGGCGCAGCAATATGGCATATTCACGCTGAAGCTCCTCGAACTCGGCGGGGAAAACGCGGGTCTGGTTGATGGCGTCGCCGAAGCGCGCATGATGACCCATCGCGACGCAAAGGTCGCGATGGTCGATATTGTTGAGCAGGACAGGTGCGGCCATGATCGCCCCATGTACCCGGAAGACCGCGGAGGGGACAGCGGCCTTCCGGGTTTCCGAAATCAGAAGCGATACCGCGCGCCGACCAGATAGCGTGCCGAACCTTCGGCCAGATACCAGGTGTTCATGCGGTCGCGACCATAGGTCTGCACGCCTTCTTCGGTCAGGTTGATCGCCTCGAAGCCGAGCGCGAAGCGCGGCGTCAGGTCGAAGCTCATCGACAGGTCGAGCTGGCCATAGGGCGCGGTGAAGACCGGGTTGCGGTCGCCACCACGGTTGATGTCGCTCAGGAACTTGTCGCGCCAATTGTACGACAGGCGCATCGATATGCCGTTCTTGTCGTAGATCAGCGTGGCATTGGCGGTATCCGACAGGCCGACCAGCGCGAAGGTGTTCACGCTGGGGTCCGCCGCGATATCGATGCCGATATTGCCCCGGACGAGCGTATAGCTGGCCGCGATGCCGAAGCCGGTCTCACCCAGGAAATACTGACCCGCCAGCTCGACGCCATAGATATGCGCGTCGCGATTGTTGATCGGCGTGTTGACCGCGAAATTGAACAACGGGTCGCTGGCATTGGGGCTGATGTCGACCTGGCTCAGGATCGAATCGACGAAGCCCTGGTTCAGCGCGCGGCTCTGCGTGTTGTAATTGGCGGCGAACTGTGCGTTCGCCGCCGCCACATTGCCCGCATTCTGTTGCAGCAGGGCGGTATAGGTGAACAGGTTGACGTCGGTGATGTCGGCACCGAACGTGTTGGTCAGCTGCTCGCGCGCCGTGCCCGAGCGCGTGCCCGCCTGCCCCGAGGTCGCGTCGCGCAGCCCGAACAGGTTGCGGTTCACCACCGTGTTGCCGATGAAATTATGCACCCGCTTGTCGAAGAAGCCCGCCGACAGGAAGACGTCCTTGCGCGGATACCATTCGACCGACACGTCGATATTGTCCGACGACAGCGGCAGCAGGCCGGTATTGTTGGCCGACCCCGTCGCAATGCCGCCGATCGCGGTCGGCCGTCCCGGCGCGCCCACGCCCGTCGAGGCGAAGAGGTTGCCGTACGGCGCCCGCGAGATCGTCTTGCTGTAGGACGCGCGCGCGAACAGATTGTCCATCACCTCGATCTTGGCGTCCACGGCGGGCAGCCAGTTGTTGTACGATCCCCGCGCCGTGATCGCCTGGCGATCGGTGCTGTTCTGGAGCACGAAGTCATTGTCCGCGGTCCACACGATCGCCAGCGGCACCGGCTGCAACGACACCGCGTGCACCTTGGTATTCTCATAGCGCAGGCCGGCCACGATCTGGGCATTGCGGCCGAACACCTGCCCGTTCCAGCTGCCCTGGAGATAGCCGGACCAGATATTCTCGCGCACCGAATTGTCGCTGTTCGCGTCGATATTGTTGCGGTGGTCGACGCCGTCGTTCGTCACGCCGGAATAATAGTTGAACAGCGTGTTGTAGAGCTTGGTCGCATCCTGGGTGCGGAAAGCGATCTGGGTGTTCGGGTCGGCGTTCGGATTGTTATGCTCGAACTTGCAGGTATTGCAGAACTGGAAAACCTGCCCCGGTGCCAGCCGCGCAATGTCGGGCGGCAGCGAGTTGCCCCAGTCGCCCAGCACCTGGCGCGTGTTGAATTGGGTCTGGCGGGTCGTCGTGGTGCGGTAATCGACGCCTGCATCGAGCCGGATCTGATCGGTGAAGTCCCAGGCGGCATCGGCACGCAGCTCGCGGATCCGCTGCGTCTGGTTCGAGGCGAACTGGCGCTGCACCGCGCTCGCCAGATCGCCGACGTCCAGCACACCGTTATTATTGCCCTTGATGAAGGGCTGGCCGGTCGGGGTCGTGCTCTGGGTGCCGTCGTTGATCGCCAGCGTCTGCTGCGGGAAGCCGTTCTCGGTCCAGCGCAGCGTGTGGCCGGTCACGACCGGCGCGTTGATCGCGACGGTGGTCGAGGTCTGGCCGTTGGGATTGTCGGGCAGGCTCTGCGCCTCGCCGATATGCCCGTCGACCGACAAAGTGAAGCGATCGCTCGGCTTCCATTCGATGTTGCCGCCGACATCGTACAGGCGGTTCTTCTGCGCGCGGTACGCCTGTTCGAAGGCCGCGTCCTTCACGCCGTTGATCGTCTCGGCCAGGAACTGGGTGGTGGCGACGCCGTTGCTGGCGTCGTCGAACGTCACCTCGCTGAACGGGCGGTTGAACCAGTTGGACTGGCTCGAGCGGCGTTCAGACTGGCGCAGCTGGGCATAGAGACCATCGGCGGTGAAGGTCAGCGTGTCGGTCGGGCGGAATTGCAGGATCGCCTGGCCGTTGATCCGCTCGCGGCTGGCCTCCGAGAAGTGATAGCGGAAGTCGTTGGGCACCGATACCAGCGGGTTGCCCGTCGGGCGGTTGTTGATCTTGGTCGCGCCGTTGACGAAGCCATTGGCCGGGTTGAGGAAGTCGTTGAGCGAGCGGATATTCCAATTGTCCGGCGCGACGCTCGCAAAGCTGAAATTGCGCTTCTGGTAGCTGCCGAACAGCGACACGCCGACGCGCTTCTCGCTGTCGGACCAGCTGACCGTGCCCGACGCCTCGGGCGTGACGCGCGCGCCGCAGTCGATGCAGTCGGCCGAGCTGTTGTCATAGCTGCCCTTGACGCCCAGCGACCCGACCAGCCCGGTATCGGCATTGTCGAGCGGGCGGCGGCTGACCACGTTGACCGTCGCGCCGATGCCGCCCGAGGGGATCGCGGCGCGGCCCGTCTTGTAGACCTCCAGCGTCTTCACCCCTTCCGAGGCGAGGTTCGAGAAGTCGAACGAGCGGCCAAAGCCGCCCGCACCGTCGCCGCCCTGGTCGCCGCCGACCGCGACGATGTTGGACGTCGCCAGCTGGCGGCCGTTGAGCGTGACGAGATTATATTGCGCACCGAAGCCGCGCACCGTGACGGTCGAGCCTTCGCCGTTGCGCCGGTCGATCGACACGCCGGTGATACGCTGCAACGATTCCGCCAGGTTGGTATTGGCGAACTTGCCGATATCCTCCGCGCTGATCGCATCGACGACGCCGTTGGAGTCGCGCTTGATCGCGATCGACCGCTCCAGCGAGGCGCGGACGCCGGTGACGACGATGTCGCTCGAATTGGTTTCGGGCTGGGGATTGGTCGGGCTCGCCTCGCCCGGCGGCGGCGTCTGGCTGCCGGTATCGGCCTGGGGCGTGCCTTGTTGCGGATCGGCCGGTGCCGTCTGCGCCTGCCCCTGGGAGGCCAGCAGCAATCCCGCCGTCAGCCCCAGAACCGATGTCGAGCGCACGAGCACGCGCGCAAGCGTCTTCCCCTTCATGTCACCTCTCCCTTTGCGACCTTCACGGACCGCGTTTCACCGATCGCGTCGGCGTATTATTTTGCCATATCACGCTATACGGCATGACATCGGTGTCAACAAAATTGACCAGCGCCGGGATCGCCCGGTGAATCAACCGGATGACTGTGGTTCCGCCGCCACACCCCCCCCTTGCCCTTCGCGACGGGAGCAGCGCGTTTCGCACGGCGCGCCGTCGGCGTCCTGATACTTTCCGGCTTTCGCGACGACGATATCGATCGCCCGTCTCCTATCGAGACTGCCCCGGAGGCACGGCATGATTGCGGGCCGCATCCGATTGCATAAGATGACGCCATGTGGGCCGCTTGACCCGGCGTGCCGCTCCTTGTCTTCCGGCCGGATGTTTCGATGAAGGCGCTTACCATCAAGGACGTGGCCCGGCAGGCCGGCGTTTCCCCCAAGACCGTCTCGCGCGTCATCAACGGCGAAGCGCATGTCCGCCCGGCGGTGCGCGAGGCCGTTGCACGCGTCGTGGCGGAATTGAACTACAGGCCCAACACGTTCGCCCGCAGCCTGTCGAGCACCCGCTCCTTCCTCATCGGGCTGTTCTTCGACGACCCGGCGTGCAGCTATGCCAATGACGTCCTGCTCGGCGCGCTCGAGCGGGCGCGATCGCTCGGCCGCCATGTGGTTATCGAGACCGTCTCGCTCGACCGTTCCGACTGGCAGGCGAGGCTGGAGGACAGCCTGGTCGGGCTGAAACTGGGGGGTGCGATCCTCACCCCGCCCATCTGCGACTGCGCCGACCTGATCGCGATCTTCGAGCGGCATGCGGTGCCCGTGGTCCGCATCGCGCCGGGCAATGATGTCGACCGGACACCCTATGTCAGCATCGACGACCGCGCGGCGGCCCGCACCATGGCGGAGCATCTGATCGCGCTGGGCCACCGCGACATCGCTTTCATCAAGGGCAACCCGACCCATAGCGCGACCCATCGCCGCTGGCTTGGGTTTCGCGATGCCGTGGACGCCGCAGGCATGGCGCCCGACGACCGGCTGGTGGTCCAGGGCGACTTCACCTTCCGATCCGGCATCGTCGCGGCGGAGGCCCTGCTCCATGGTCCCCGCGCACCCGATGCGATCTTCGCGAGCAACGACGAGATGGCGCTGGGCGTGCTGGTGGCCGCGATGCGGGCGCAGATCGCCGTGCCGCAGAAATTGTCCATCGTCGGGTTCGATGACGCCCAGCTGGCCCGCATGGCCTGGCCACAGCTGACGACGATCCGGCAACCCAATAGCGACATGGCGGCAGCCGCCGTGAGCCTGCTGGCAGAGCGCAACGATGGCCCGGAGAACGCCAAATCCTCGATCGAGCTTCCCTATGAGCTGATCGTCAGGGCCAGTTCCTGCGGCTCTTGAGGACGGATGGAGAATGCCAACGCCGCAATGAACCTGGAGGGGTGAGCGGCGGAACGAGGATGCCCGCCATCATCGCGATGCAGGGCGCTATCGCACCAGCAAACGGTGCCCGCGCCGAGCAACGTCGGGTGTTCCCCGCAAGGGGTACGTCATGTTCGCGATGATGAAATGGTCGGGGAGAGAGGATTCGAACCTCCGGCCCCTGCCTCCCGAAGGCAGTGCTCTACCAGGCTGAGCTACTCCCCGACTAGAGAGTACGGATCGGTTTTCAGAGCCTTTCGGGAAGGCCGATCCGTGCTGGAGGCGCGCCAATAGCCAGCGGCTCGGATCGGTGCAAGAGGTTTTTTCACCGAAACGAAATTTCTCTTACAGGACCCGCTCCATCCGTCCCGCCAGATCGACGATATATTGCCAGGCCACCCGCCCCGAACGGCTGCCGCGCCGGGTCGCCCAGTGGACCGCCTCGGCCCCGTCGAACGGCAGGTCGTGGCGCTCGGTATAGGCGCGGACGATCGCCAGATAGCCGTCCTGGTCGAGCGCGTGGAAGCCCAGGCTCAGGCCGAAACGGTCGGCGAGCGCCAGTTGGTCGTCCACCACGTCGCGCGGATTGATCGCGCTGTCCTGCTCGCTCAGGTCGCGGGGCAGCAGGTGGCGGCGATTGGCGGTGACCAGCAAGCGGACATGCGCGGGCCGTGCCTCCGCCCCGCCGTCGAGCAGCGAGCGCAGCTTGCGCGCCTCGCCCGCCTCGTCGAAACCCAGATCGTCGATGAACAGCGCAAAGGCCCGGTCCACCCCTTCCAGCAGCGCGAACAGCGTGGGCAGGCTGTCAAGCGTATCGACCGACACCAGCGCCAGACGACCGGGCCGGGCCGCCTGTACCGCCGCGACGCTGGCCTTCACCAGCGCCGACTTGCCCGTGCCCCGCGCGCCCCAGAGCAGCACGTCCTGCGCCGCATGCCCCTCGGCCAGCCGGGTCAGATTGGTGAGCAGCGCCTCGCGCTGACGGTCCAGCCCCTGCAACAGGTCCAGCGGCAGCGGCGCGAAGCCGCGCACCGGCCGAAGCACGCCGTCACGCCACAGATAGGCGGGATGCGCCAGCGGATCGGCGGAGGCGGTGGGCGCGGGGGCCAGGCGTTCGAGCGCGGCGGCGATGCGCTCCAGCACGGAAACGGGAAGGTCGGTCATGCCCGCGCTTCTACGGCGCGGACACCCCGCTGCAAAGACCGGCGGGCGTCAGAGCGCGGCGCGATGCCCCGCAATGACCGGATTGCCGGGAGCGAGCGCCAGCGCCTTGTCGAACAGCTGACGCGCGCCCTCCGCCTCGCCCGCCGCCGCCAGCGCCACGCCATAGGCATCCGCCGCCGCCGCGTTCATCGGCGCCAACCCATAGGCCACGGCGCCGTAACGCCGCGCGACCAGCCCGTCCCCCGCCCCGGCATAGGCCAGCGCCAGATCGTGAAGCAGCGCGACGTCGTCCGGCCCCAGCTGCATCCGCAATCCTTCGAGCGTTTCGATCGCGGCATCCCATTCCCCGGCGGCCAGCTGCCACCGTCCGAGCAGACGGCGCGCGGGCACGCTCTGCGGGTTTTGCGAGAGATACAGGCCGAGCGCGACGGCGGCATCCCTGGCCCGCCCGGCTCGCCCATAGCCGTCGACCAGCCGCAGCATCGTCGGCTCGTCGAAGGTCAGATCAGCGGCACGGGCATAGGGGCCCAGCGCCTCCGCCGGGCGGCCGATGGTCGCCAGCACATCGCCATAGGCCAGCAGCGCGGCCGGGGCCCCCGGCGTAGCGCGGACCAGCGCCTGCGCTTTGGCAAGCGCGCCTGCCCGGTCCCCCTGGCTGGCCAGCGCGCGAATGACCCCCAGCGCATAGGTCGGGTCGGTCGGCGAGGTTTCCGCCGCGATGGTCAGGTCGCCCAGCGGGCGGTCGGGACGAAAGATGGCCGCTTCGCCGACATGCGCCTGCGCGATCCGGTCGACCAGGCCCGCCCCCTCGCCCGCCGGGGCCGCGAACGCCGCGAGACGCAGCGCATAACCATCGGCATCCGCCCGGCTCAGGATCGGGCGAAGCGTCGCCAGCGCGGCGGGTCGATCCCCCGTCGCGATCTGCGCCGCCGCCAGCAGGCGACGGGCGGCGACGTTCATCGGCTGCATCGCGACCAGCCGCCCCCACACCCGCACCGCCCGCTGCGGCCGCCCCTGGGCATAGGCCAGCAAACCGTTGAGCAGCACGACGGCGGGACGATAGGACAAGGCGCCCGCGCGTCTGCTCCAGCACGCCCTCCGCCAAGGCGAAACGCCCGGCCCGCGCGGCGATCACCGCCTGGAGGTAGAATGCCTCGGGGCTGCCCGGCTCGGACACCAGCGCCCTGCGGGTCGCCGCCAGCGCGTCGCTCGAACGGCCGCTATCGCCCAGCGTCGCGGCATAACGGATCAGCGCCGGATGATAATAGGCATCGCGCCGTAACGCCGCCTCGAACCAGGGCAGGCTCGCCGCCAGACCATAGCGCGCGCGCACCACCTCGGCCTGCAGGGTCAGCGCCGCCGGATCGGCGGGAGCCAGCGCGGCGGCGCGCGTCGCGGCCTCGCTCGCGCCCAGCATGTCGCCCGCGCCGAACCGGCTGCGACCCAGATCGGTCCAGCTTCGCGCATCGTTCGGAAAGCGCGCCAAGACGGCCTGCAACATCCGGCGAAGCGTCGCGCCACCGGCGCGGGCGGCACGAACCTGCGCGGCGGCGCGCATCATCGCGGCGTCCTGCTGCGCGGGCATGCGATCGACCGCCTCTTGCGCGCCTGCCAGATTGCCCAGCGACCAGCGCGCCTCCGCCCGCGCAGCCAGCGTCTCGACCTCGGGCACGCCGTCGGCCAGCGCGCGGTCCAGCGCCGCCTCCGCCGTCACCCCCTGCCCCAGCAACAGGCTGGTCCGGGCGAGCATCATCTGCGCCGGCCCCGAGCGCGGCGCGGCGGCGGCGGCCTGAAGCGCCTGGTCGTGCGCGGCGTGATAATTGCCCGCTTCCAGCGCGACGCTCGCCTTGCGTAGCGCCAGCACGGCGTCGACCGGCGGCCTGGCCGTGAACAGCTGGACCAGCAGCGCCCCCACCGCCAGCGCGATCGCCGCCAACACGCCGATCAGCCGGACGCGAAGCGGCAGCCGCCCCCGACGCCAGAACCGCCGCTTGCGCCGCAGCATCGGATAGGGGCTGGCCGCCGGGGCCCCCGGCCCGGCCGCGTCGCTCACCGCGCGCCCGACGGCCACAGGATGACCCGCAGCGTCTGGAGCAGGATCAGCGCGTCGAGGAAGGGCGAATAATTCTTGGCGTAGTACAAGTCATATTCCAGCTTGTGCCGCGCATCGTCGATCGAGGCGCCATAGGGATAGTTGAGCTGCGCCCATCCGGTGATCCCCGGCTTTACCATATGCCGTTCGGCGTAAAAGGGAATTTGCTGTTCCAGCTGTTCCACGAATTGCGGGCGTTCGGGGCGCGGGCCGACAAAGCTCATCTCGCCCTTCAGCACCGACCATATCTGCGGCAGTTCGTCGATCCGGACCTTGCGGATAAAGCGGCCGACACGGGTGATGCGCGGATCGTCCTTTTCCGCCCAGACCGCCTGCCCGGCCAGCTCGGCATCCTGCCGCATCGAGCGCAGCTTGGGGATATCGAACGCCTGGTTGAACAGGCCGACACGGCGCTGGCGATAGAAGACGGGGCCCTTCGACTCCAGCCGGATGGCGATAGCGGTGATCGCGATGATCGGCACCGCAGCGACCAGCAGCGCCAGGCTGACCGTGACGTCGAACGCCCGCTTGAGGATCACGGAGCGCACGCGCCCCGACGAGAAGCCGTCGGAGAAGATCAGCCAGCTATGGCTGACCGACGCCAGGTCGATCCGTCCGGTCTCGCGCTCCAGAAAGCTCGACAGCTCGAACACCTGCACGCCCGCCGTCCGGACACGCAACAGGTCCTGATAGGGCAAGGCGCGGCGGCGTTCCTCCAGCGCCAGCACGACCTCGACCACCTCGCGACCGACGACGAACGCCTGAAGATTGGGAATATCCTCGCGGTGAATGGCCTGTGGCAACACCCTTTCGGCATCGGACATGGCGATCACCCCGACGACCAGGAAATTGGCGCCCGGCCGCTTGGCCAGCTCGACGATCTGGGCGGCGCGGGGCCCCGCCCCCATCACGATCACCCGCCGCTTGAACCGGTCCCCGCCCAGCAGCCGCCCCAGCGCGCCACGCATGACGACCAGCAGAAGGATCGCGAACATCATCGCGAACAACAGGCTCGATCGCCAATAGGAGACTGCTGGAAAGAAGAAGAAGATCAGCGACAGGAAGATGACGCCCAGCGATACCGCGACCATCAACCGCGCCGCCGCGAAGCGCAGCGACAGGAAGGACGCGGTCGAATAGGCCCCCACCGCCAGCAGCGCGACCTGAAGCGGCGCGGCAAAGCTCAATATCTGCGGCCAGCGGTCGATCGCCGCACCAACCGGATAGCCGATCTGCCAGGCCCGCAACCGCCACCCCAGCTCGGAGGCGAGCAGCAGCAGCGTGAAATCGACCAACCCGAGCAGCAGAACCGCATGGGGGACATAGTGTTTGAACACACGGATCATCGACCGGACGCTACTCGTCACCCCCCTGAACGCACGACTGTCCCAATTTTTACACGGAATGACAAACGAAGCGTGAAGATATGCGTTATCGGCGCGTTATAGGCGAAACCGTCATCCGATCGGCGATGGCGGATCAACGAAGGGGCATTCATGCACAATCCGATCGTTCCGGTCATCCTGTCCGGCGGCTCCGGCACGCGACTGTGGCCCATGTCCAAGCCGGAAATGCCCAAGCAGCTGCTCGCGCTGACCTCGGACGAAACCATGTTGCAGCTGACCGCGCAGCGGACCAGCTCGAAGGACTTCGCGGCACCGATCATCGTCGCGGGCCAACGGCATGCCGATCTGGTCGAGAACCAGCTGGTCGCGGCGGGCACCCCGGCCCAGGCGCTGATCCTCGAGCCGGTGGCGCGCAACACCGCGCCCGCCATCGCACTCGCCGCCCTCGCCGCCAAGCCCGAGGATGTGCTGCTGGTCATGCCGTCCGACCATGTCATCGCCGATCTGGATGCGTTCCACGCCGCGATCCGCGCCGCGCTGCCCATGGTGTCGCAGGGCTGGCTCGCGACCTTCGGCATCTCGCCCGACAAGCCCGAGACCGGCTATGGCTGGATCCAGGTCGGCCGCGAGATCGCGCCGGGGGTCAACCAGGTCGCACGCTTCGTCGAGAAGCCCCGCCTGGAACGTGCCGAAGCGATGCTGGCGCGCGGCGACTATGCGTGGAACGGCGGCATCTTCCTGTTCCGCGCCGACCGCTATCTGGAGGAACTGGGCCAGCACGCCCCCGAAATGCTCGTCGCCGCCGAAAAGGCGATGCGTGGCGCCACGCATGAGGGCAAGCGCATTTGCCCCAACGAGGCCGACTTCGCCGCCTGCCCGTCCGATTCGATCGACTATGCGGTCATGGAGCGCGCCGATCGCGTCGCGGTGGTGCCGGTCGCGATGGGCTGGAACGATGTCGGCAGCTGGGACGCGCTGCACGCGATCAGCGAGCTGGACGGGTTCGGCAATGCGCATCGCGGCGAAGTGCTGGCGATCGATACCAAGAACTGCCTGATCCGCACTGACCGGGTGCGCGTCGCGGCGGTCGATGTCGAGAATCTGATCGTCGTGGCGAGCGGCGACGACATCCTGATCCTGCCGCGCGGTCGCAGCCAGGACGTCAAGAAGCTGATCGAGGCGATGAAGCGCTGATCCCCGACCGGCGGGCGGCCGTCCTGGTCGCCCGCCGGTGTCAGCCGGGGCGCCGGTCGAGCGCCGCGAGGATATCCGCGACCGTGGTGGGCAGGACGCCCCGCTCGGCCAGCCGGTCGAACACCGCATCCCACCATCGGTCGAACTGCGTCCGGTCGCGTGCATCGCGGACATAGGGGGTATGCCCCGGCTCCAGCGTCGGGGAATGAAAGGAAAGGACCAGCAGGCGGATACCGTCCTGCAAGGACCGGTCGATCCCCGCCAGCGCATCGGCGATACCCACCCCTTCGGGCGTCAACGGTATCCGGTTGAGCAACCCCGCCCGTGCCAGCACTCCGCGACCATATGGGACCTGTCCCGCGCACCGATAGAGGCGCGGTCCGCATCGCCGCAAGCGCCCGTCGAACACGCTGGTCAGCGGCAACTCGATCATCCGGTCACGGCGAAAGCCATGCGCCACGATGCCGCCGAAATCCATACCCCCTTCGTCGCCATAATCGTGCAGCGCGCGCATCGAGCTGTCGATCCGATAGCCCCGCTCCGCCAACAGGCCCAGCGAGGACGGCCCCAGCCCATAGCGCCCCGACCGGAAGATGCGCGGCCCCGTGCCGAAACCCTGCGCCAGCGCCTCGGTCAGCGTATCGAGCTTGGCCGCCTCCAGCGCGAGGGGCAGGTTGCCCGCATGGCTGGTGAAGGGGTCGACCACCTCCCGGTAGGGCGGGGTGACCCAGGCATGGAGCTGCGCCCCGATTTCCGACCGCCCGTCATTCAAACACTCGGACAGGATCGCGACCGACGCCGGATCGACCGCGACCGGATAGTCGACCATGCAGGTCAACCCGACGCCCGCCGCGGCAAAGCGCCGATGTGCCGCCGGGAAGGCCCGCATCGCCGTCGTCGCACGGTGCCGCCGGTCGAGCGGCGCGGACCAGTCGAATTCTTCCTCGACATCGACAGTAACGAGGAAGCGGGTGCCGAAATCGGCGGGCCAGTCGATCCGTTCCTCCGCACTCGGCGGGTCGGGGCGCCAGGGCCGGGTCGGCATGGTCGGCTTCAGCGGCGCGACGCCTGTCCCGCGCGCTGCTCCCCACCGAGCGGCAGCGCCAACACGACCCGATGGAGCCCGATGGTCAGGCCACCGCCCATCTCCGCGCCCAGCTTGTCGATCAGCCGCAGCGAAAAACCGGTGCCGAGCAGCGGCGCGCCGTCACGCTGATCCTCGTCGCCCGCTTCGCTGAGCAGCGCGCCCTCGGTCTCGACGGTCAGGGCCAGCGGCCGGTCGACGCGCAGCACCGCCATGCCCTGATCGATCGCCAGCCCGGCGGCCAGCCGCTCGCCGACCACGCAATTGGACAGCAGGACCGAGAACAGCCGGGTGATCAGCCGCTCGCTCGCGCGGTCGTCCGCCAGGGCGGTGATCGCCTGCTCGGGCGCCTCAAACCCGGATTTCCGCACGGCGCAGCTCGGCCAGCGGGTGGAGTTCGGTCAGGATGCGCCGGATCAGCGGCTCGAGCGGGACGACGGTCGGCCGCAGTTCCAGCACCCGTCCCTCGATCCGCGCCGCCGTGTCGAGATCCTCGACCGAGGCGAGCAGGTCCGCCGCCATCGACCGGATGGCCGATGCCCGGTCGCGATAGACCGGCGCGACGGGGCCGAGCAGTTCGCTTTCGATCAGCTCGGCAAAGCCCGCCACCGCATTGGCGGGGGTGCGGAGTTCATGGACCAATTGGCGCAGCGAATCGGACGAGGCCTTGTCCGACGCCGTGTCGGCGCCGACCGCATTGGCGATCTCGTCGCGCCGGGGCCGCCGCCCGCTGCCGCGATAGCCCAGAAACTGGCCGGTCAGCGGGTCGAAATAGGGCATGGCCGAAACCCGCCACGATCCCGCCGCTTCCGATGCGCCGCCAATCTCCAGCCGGGCGTCGCGGAAGGGCGAGCGGCGACGAAACGCCCCCATCGCCACACCGTCGAACTGCGCCAGCCCCTGCATCACGGTCTCGGCGATGCTGACGCCGACCAGCGGCCCGCGCGCGACGCCATCGACGCCCAGGATCAGTCCGCGCGTGTCGGTCTCGAAATCGAAATGCGCCGGGCCCGCATGGCTCGGGGTCGCCCCCGCCACTTCTTCGCGGCGCTGGTTGAACGCGTCGATCCGGGCGACCAGATCGGCGATCTCATAGCGTGGGGGCGCGGAAGCGGGCTCGGCATGGCGCATCGCCTCGGCCATGAAGGGCAGGGTCCGGGCCACCTGCCCCAGCGCGACGAACGGCGTGGCGGGCTGGGTCGGTACGGGATCGAGCAGGATGGATAGCGGCGGCTGTTCGGCGACCGGCGGCTCCTGCGGCGGCAATGGCGCGGCGGCGGGCGGCGGCGGGGGCGTGTCGCGGGCGATCGGCCAGCTTTGCGGCTGGGATGGGGTCGGCGCCACGGTGACGGGCTCGGGTTCGGACTCGGCCACCGCCTCCGCGCCGAAGTGCGGCAGGACGAAATCGACCGCGCCGAAGCTCTCCAGTCCCCGCTGCACCGTTTCCGACAGATCGCGGCGATGACGGAGGATCGATCGGGTGCCGGGCGTCAGCCGGGGCAGGATCGCCAGCCAGTCCGCATCCGCCAGGGTCACCGAGCGCAGGACCGGCCCCGCGACGGGCAGATCGTCCTGGGCGAAGAAGGCGACCAGCGCGACCGGTGCCGGGCCCTGACGCAGCATGCGGGCGCTGGCGGCGCGAACGGGCTCGGGCACGATATCGCGCAACGCCGCCAGTCGCGCCAGCATCGGCGGATCCGCAGGAACCCGCCCGCGACTCATCAGGTCGACAAGCTGCCGCCAGGCAGTCTGCGCGCCGAATGGCGTCGCAGTGTCGGCCGAAAGAATCGTCGCCAGACTGTCGTCGAACCGCACAGAGCTCCCTTTACGCTTGGGCCATGGCCCCCGAGGACCCTGACGTAACGTCTTTATCCTTCCAACTGGTAACCTGCAAATATCACGCGACATGCCGTTGCAAAGTGAGACAATTGCGGTAGTGCGTAATTTTCTTATATCCAGCCGCAAACGAACATAGGGAATCGGCTTTTTATGTGGAGTATCGTGTAATGGCGCTCGATCGTATCGATCGGCAGATCCTGGCGCTGTTGCAGGCCGATGGCCGTATGACCAATGTCGAACTCGCCGAACGCGTCGGTTTGACCGCCCCGCCCTGCCTGCGTCGCGTCCGCGCGCTCGAGGAAGCGGGGGCGATCCGGGGCTATCACGCCGATCTGGACGCCGCGCGTCTGGGCTTTCCGATCACCGTCTTCGCGATGGTGTCGCTGCGCAGCCAGGCCGAGCATGACCTGGCCGCGTTCGAGGCGCATGTCGCCGGTATCCCCGAAGTGCGCGAATGCCACATGCTGAACGGCGAGATCGACTTCATCCTGAAGATCGTGGCGTCGGACCTCAAGAGCTTTCAGGAAATCCTGACCGGGCATCTGACACCCGCGCCCAACGTCGCCAGCGTCAAGACCTCGCTGACCATTCGCACCGCCAAGCAGGTGTCGGGGATTCCGATCGAAGCGGACTGATCCACGGATTTTCGGCAAGACAGGAAACCGGCCTTCCGCGAGGGGGGCCGGTTTTTTCTTGGGCCTCGATCTGCCGGGGCAATTCCATTTCCGGGGGATCGCGTGGCCTTCGACTTCGCTCAGGCTGAACGGAGGGCGGGACATGGGCGGTGCCTGGGCCTACTGATCCGACAGGCGTTCACGCCGAGCGAGGTCGAAGCGCACGCCCTGCGGCCCCCCTCTAGGCGAGCGCACTCCCGTGGCCTTCGACTGTGCTCAGGCCGAACGGAGGGCGGGGCGCGGGCGGTGCCTGGGCCTACTGACCCGACAGCCGTTCGCGCTGAGCGAAGTCGAAGCGCACGCCCTGCGGTTTCCTTCCAGGCGAGCGCAATCCCGTGGCCTTCGACTGCGCTCAGGCCGAACGGAGGGCGGGGCGCAGGCGGTGCTTCGGGCTTCTGACCAGACAGCCGTTCGCGCTGAGCGAAGTCGAAGCGCACGCCTTGCGGCCTCCCTCTAGGCGAGCTCAATCCCGTGGCCTTCGACTTCGCTCAGGCTGAACGGCGGGTGGGAGGGAGTTTCGCGCCCCTCCCCCCGGAACGAAAAAGGCCCCGGCTTTCGCCGAGGCCTTTCCGCGGGACAGGACCACGCCGACCGGATCGGCGCGGACGTTGACCTTATGCCTGGGTCGAGAGCCAGGCCTTCCAGAAGCCTGCCAGATCGGCGCGCGGGGCACCCTTCACCGCGTCGAAGGCGGCGGTGGCACCGGCCTTGTCGCCCTGCGCGGCGAGCGCGATGCCCAGGCGGGTGTTCACCTCGCCCGCATCGACACCGCCCTTTTGCAGCGCGGTGCGGTACAGCTCGGCCGCCTTGGCGTAATTGCCCTGGCCGTAATAGGCCTCGGCGGTCAGCGCGGCGAGCTTGCCGTCGCCGGCCGACTTGGCGCGCGCCTCGGTCGGGGCGAGCGAGCCTTCCTGGCGGCTCTTGGCGGCGGCGGCGGTCAGCATCGCCTTGGCGGTGGCGTTACCGGCCGGGATCTTGCCGGTCGCCATGCCTTCCTTCAGGACCGCTTCCGCCTCGGCGGGCAGGCCCTTGTCGGTCGCATATTGCGCATATTCCATATAGTCGTTCTGGTCGGCCAGCGACTTGGAGGCGCGCATCAGGCGGAACAGGTCCAGCTTCTGGTTCTTGTCCAGCGTCGCCAGCGAACCCGGCTGCAGGCCATAGATGACCAGCGCGTTGCGCCAGTTCTGCGGCGTCGGATAGGCGACGATCCACTTGCGCATCCAGGTCAGCGTCTCGGGGACCATCTTGCTCTTGTTGGCGCGACCGATGGCGTACTTGTAATAATCCTCCGGCGCCTTCTGGCCCGAGGCGTTCATCTGGTCGATGGTGGTGGCCAGCGCGGCGTTCGCGCCCGCGACGTCGCCCGTCTCCATCTTCGCCTTGACGATCAGCAGCGGCAGGTTGGGGTCGTTGTAACCCAGCTGCTGCGCCTGTTCGAAATATTTCAGCGCGATCGGATACTGCTTGCCGTTATAGGCCAGCGCGCCGCGACGATAGACATAGCGCGGCTTGTCCGTCACCGGGGTCGAGGGGCTGGCGATCAGCACGTCGAGCGGCTTGGCGAGCGGGGCCTCGTCGATCGGCGCGTTCGGGTTCGCCTGCTGCGCAGCGAACAGCTTGCCCGATTCGAGCTCGTAGCGCATCGCGGCCGCGATATACTTGTCGTCCTCGGTCTTGGCCGCGGCCTCGACCGCCGACACCAGCGGATCGGCGGCGGCATAATTCTTCTGCTGCAGCACCGGCTGTGCCGCCTGCGCCGCCTTCAGTGCCTCGGGGCTGAGCTTCAGGCCACCGGCTTCCTGCTCCTTGCCCTTCTTCTGCGCGACGGCCGGCGCGGTCAGCGCAACGCCACCTACGCCCGTCGCAAGCACCGCCGCCAGCGCGAGTTTCGGAATGATTTTCATGCGAATTCTCTCCAAGAATAGAGCCTGTCAGGTCCGGAACCGTCGATGGCGCGCTTGTAGGGACAGGTCTCGTCCCGTTCAAGCAAAGCGATGATGCGTGCCACCCTATCCGTCAGCCGCTGAACGCGGATTGAACGCGAACGCTCCGCCCGCTAGCGCGTGCGCCATCATGATTGCCGTCATTTCCCCCGCCAAGACGCTCGATTACAAGAGCCCCCTCCCCGATCTCGCCCCCACCCGCCCGCATTTCGCGGTCGAGGCGGACGCGCTGGCCGCCGCCGCCGCGGGCCTCGGCGAAGAGAAGCTGTCCGCGCTGATGCGCATCTCGCCCGCGCTCGCCAAGCTGAATGCCGAGCGGTTCCGCGACTTCGCCGACGCGCCCGAGCGGCCCGCGATGTTCGCCTTTGCGGGCGACGTCTATACCGGGCTGGAGGCCAAGACGCTGGACGAGCCCGCGATCCTGTTCGCGCAAGATCATCTGCGGATGCTGTCGGGGCTTTACGGACTGCTCCGCCCGCTGGACGCGATGCGTCCCTATCGGCTGGAAATGGGCACGCGTTGGGCGCCGCGCGGGGACAAACTGACCGACTGGTGGGGCGACCGGATCGCTACACGCCTGGCCGAGGAGGTCGAGGCGGAGGGAACCGGCACCATCCTGAACCTGGCCAGCCAGGAATATTGGCATGCCGTCGACGGCAAGCTGCCCGCCTCCATCCGCGTGATCGGCGTCGATTTCCGCGAGGGCGACCGCTTCGTCAGCTTCCACGCCAAGAAGGCGCGCGGCGCCATGGCGCGCTGGATGGTCGAGCATGCCATCACCGACACCGACGCGATGCGCGGTTTCGATAGCGACGGCTATGCGTTCGATGCCGAGGCGAGCACGCCGACCCTATGGAGATTCGTGCGATGAGCGAGTGGAAACGGGCGATCGTCATCGGCGCCTCGGGCGGGATCGGCGGAGCCCTTGCCGACGCGCTGGAGGAAGAGGGGATCGCGGTCGCCCGCTTCGCCCGCTCGATGACCGGCGACGCGCATATCGACCTGGAGGACGACGCCAGCATCGCCGCCGCTGCCGCGCGGATCGCCAGCGGCCCTGCCCCCGATCTGGTGATCGTCGCCACCGGCTTGCTGCATGACGGCGAACAGGGGCCCGAAAAGGCGATCGACCAGCTGTCGCCCGCATGGCTGGCGCGCAATTTCGCGGTCAACGCGATCGGCCCGGCGCTGGTCGCCAAGCATCTGCTGCCGCTGATGCCGCGCACCGGCAAGACGATCTTCGCGGCGCTGTCGGCGCGGGTCGGATCGATCTCCGACAATCGCATGGGCGGCTGGTACGGCTATCGCGCATCCAAGGCGGCGCTGAACCAGTTCATCCGCACGCTGGCGATCGAGCACAAGCGGCGCAACGACCGTTCGATCGTCGTCGCCCTGCACCCCGGCACCGTCGATACCGCGCTGTCCAAGCCGTTCCAGGGCAATGTCCGCCCCGGCGGCCTGTTCGCCGCCGACCGCGCCGCCGTGCAACTGCTCGACGTCCTCGACGGATTGCGTGCGCCTGACAGCGGCAAGTTGTTCGACTGGGAGGGCAAGGAGGTCCAGCCCTGACCCGTCAAACCCTTGTTACGACAACGTCATGACAGAATAGTAACATTTGCGACATGTCGCCGAAATCGCCGGGGCGGCATAAGACCCTGGCTGGTCGCCGTTTACTCCCGTCGGCGACCAGCGCCTCGAAAAGTCCCGCGATCCTGCTGCCGAGGGGGGGGGGAGCATAGGCGCCGGGCCCATCCCCGCCGACCCGCTCCGCGCCCGCCGTTGCTCCCGAACGGCCCCTCGCGAATGGGGTCGCGCGGGGGTGGTCAGGCGGCTCACGCTCGGCTAGTACCCTTGGTTCCCATCTGACCATCAAGCCGGAAAGCAACAGACTTTGGCCGACGAGACGACCCTCGCGGAACCTTCCGATATTTCGACGATCTCCATCGTCGACGAGATGAAGTCGAGCTATCTCGACTATGCGATGAGTGTGATCGTGGCGCGTGCGCTGCCCGATGTGCGCGACGGCCTGAAGCCCGTCCATCGCCGTATCCTCTATTCGGCCGCCGAGAGCGGCTTCGTCGCGGGCAAGCCGTACCGCAAGTCGGCGCGCATCGTCGGCGACGTCATGGGTAAGTACCACCCGCACGGCGACAGCGCGATCTATGACGCGCTGGCCCGCATGGCGCAGGACTGGTCGATGCGCGTGCCGCTGATCGACGGTCAGGGCAACTTCGGCTCGATGGACCCCGATCCGCCCGCCGCGATGCGTTACACCGAAGCGCGTCTGGCCAAGGTCGCCAACTCGCTGCTCGACGATCTCGACAAGGACACGGTCGACTTCCAGCCCAACTATGACGGCTCGGAGCGCGAACCCTCGGTCCTGCCCGCCCAGTACCCGAACCTGCTGGTCAACGGTGCGGGCGGTATCGCGGTCGGCATGGCGACCAACATCCCGCCGCACAATCTGGGCGAGGTGGTCAATGCCTGTCTCGCGTACATGGAAAACGGCGCGATCACGGTCGAGGAACTCAACGAGATCGTCCCCGCCCCCGACTTCCCCACCGGTGCGCTGATCCTGGGCCGTTCGGGCGCGCGGTCGGCCTATCAGACCGGGCGCGGTTCGATCATCGTGCGCTCGCGCCACGAAATCGAGGAAATGCGCGGCGATCGTCGGGCCATCGTGCTCACCGAAATCCCCTATCAGCAGGGCAAGAACGCGCTCGTTGAAAAGATCGCCGAAGCCGCCAAGGAAAAGCGGATCGAGGGGATCAGCGACATTCGTGACGAATCGAACCGCGAAGGCGTTCGCATCGTCATCGACCTGAAGCGCGACGCGACCCCCGAGGTCGTGCTCAACCAGCTGTGGCGGCACACCCCTGCCCAGACCAGCTTCCCGGCGAACATGCTCGCCATTCGCGGCGGGCGGCCCGAGCTGCTGAACCTGCGCGACATCATCCAGGCCTTCGTCCAGTTCCGCGAGCAGGTCATCACCCGCCGCTCCAAGTTCGAGCTGGCCAAGGCGCGCGAGCGGGCGCACATCTTGCTGGGCCTCGTCATCGCGGTGACGAACCTGGACGAAGTGGTGCGGATTATTCGCGGTTCGGCCTCGCCGGTCGCCGCGCGCGAGGCGCTGCTTGCCCGCGAATGGCCGATCGCCGAGATCGCGCCCTATATTCGCCTGGTCGAAGCGGTCGAGAGCGAGGGCTTTGGCGACACCTATCGCCTGTCCGAGACCCAGGTCCGCGCGATCCTCGACCTGCGCCTGCATCGCCTGACCGCGCTCGGCCGTGACGAGATCGGCGACGAGCTGAAGGGTCTGGCGGACTCGATCACCGAGCTGCTCGAAATCCTCGCCAACCGCGTGAAGCTGTACGAGGTCATGCGCGGCGAGTTGGTGGCGATCCGCGACCAGTTCGCCACCCCGCGCCGCTCGGAAATCGCCGCCGCCGCCGATGGCATCGACGACGAGGACCTGATCGAACGCGAGGACATGGTCGTCACCGTGACCATGCAGGGCTATATCAAGCGCACCCCGCTCGATGCCTTCCGCGCGCAGAACCGGGGCGGCAAGGGCCGCTCGGGCATGGCGACCAAGGACGAGGACGTCGTCACCGAGCTGTTCGTGACCAGCACCCATACGCCGGTCCTGTTTTTCTCGAACCATGGCAAGGTCTATCGCTACAAGGTGTGGCGCCTGCCGGAGGGTGGACCCGCCACGCGCGGGCGGCCGATGGTCAACCTGCTGCCGCTGGCACCGGGCGAGACGATCTCGACCGTGCTGCCGCTGCCCGAGGACGAGGCGGAGTGGGGCAAGCTCCACGTCATGTTCGCCACCGCCAAGGGCGCGGTGCGCCGCAACTCGATGGACGCGTTCACCAACGTCCCCTCGAACGGCAAGATCGCGATGCGCTTCGACGACGAGAGCGAGGACCGGCTGATCGGCGTCGCGCTGCTCGGCGCCCAGGACGACGTGCTGCTCGCCACCCGCTGCGGCCGGGCGATCCGCTTCGCCGCCGACGATGTGCGCGAGTTCCAGAGCCGCACCTCGACCGGCGTGCGCGGCATCGCGCTGAAGGGCGAGGACGAGGTCATCTCGCTCTCGGTCCTGCACCGCGTCGGCACCACCCAGGAGGAGCGCGAGGCTTATCTCCGCTTCGCCCCCTGGAAGGGCGAGAAGGAAGGCGAGCCCGAGCTGTCGGTGGAGCGGTACGAAGAGCTGCGCAACTCCGAGCAGTTCATCCTGACCGTCTGCGCGAACGGCTATGGCAAGCTGTCCTCGGCCTATGAGTATCGCCGCACGGGCCGTGGTGGCCAGGGCATCACGAACATCGACAATATCGCCCGCAACGGCGATGTCGTCGCCAGCTTCCCCGCATCCAAGGGGCATCAGCTGATGCTCGTGACCGACCAGGCCAAGCTGATCCGCATGTCGCTGGCGTCGCTTCGCGTCATCGGGCGCGGCTCGGCGGGGCTGCGGCTCTTCAACGTGGCGGCGGGCGAGCATGTCGTCTCGGCCGCGCGCATCGAGGAGACCGAGGAGGATGCCGAGATGAACCTGGCCGACGGCACGTCCGACATCGCGCCCGAGCCCGATGCGGTCGTCGGCGAGAACCTCGCCGCCGGTCCCGAGGATGGCGAATGAGCCAGCCCGCCACCGCCTATAAGGTGCTGACCGCCGATCAGATGGCGGTGCTGGAACAGGAGGGCGCCTTTGCGGGCGCCCCGGTGGATCTGGCCGATGGCTATATCCATCTGTCCACCGCCGCCCAACTGACCGAGACGGTCGACAAGCATTTCGCCGGCCAGACCGACCTGCACATCGCGGCGGTCGATCTGGCGGCGATGGGCGGGGCGGTGAAGTGGGAAGAGAGCCGGGGCGGCCAGCTCTTCCCGCATCTCTACGCCGCGCTGCCGCTGACGGCAGTGATTGCCTATGGTCCGATGAAACGCGATACGGACGGGACGGTCCGCCTGCCCGTTTCGGGGTGATCGCAAGGAAATTGATGGCGTTGCGTCACGAAAACGTCATCAATTCCTAACACGGCGTTTACGGTTGATGACCTAGGGACGGAGGCGATGAAGCCGCCCGTCTTCTCCTCCGGGGTCGCTGTGCCCCAAGCCCCGGTGATCGACGCCGATGCGTCGTTGACGGCGGCGATCGGCCTGTTCCGGCAGCATCCCGACATGCGGCTGCTGCCGGTGCTGGACGCCGAGCGCCGCCCGGTCGGCGCGATCCGCGAGCGGGACGTGAAGGGGCTGCTCTACAATCCCTTCGGCCATGCGCTGCTGCAAAATCCCGATTTCGGCGCGACGCTGGATGGTTATGTCCGCGCCCATCCCTGTTGCGAGGTCGGGGCGAGCATCGCCGAGAAACTGGCGCTCCACGCCGATTGGGGCGCCCCCGACGCGCTGATCCTGACGAAGAAGGGCGTTTTCGAGGGCACGCTGGATGCCGCCACGATCGCGCGGCAGGCGGCCGATGCGCAGATCGCGCTGGCGCAGGAGCGAATGGCGCGCGCGCGTCGGATCGACGGCGCGGCGCATGACTTCCTGGCCGATATCGCCATCCTGTCGGACACGCTGGCCCGCGCCACCGGGGATATGGGCCGCGTGGCGGGCGATCTGGCGCGCTATGCGGGCGAAACCCAGACGGGCGCGACCTGCATGACCGAGGCGGTCGAGCAAAGCCGTTCGGCGCTGGGCGACACCGCGGCGCGCGGACGGGGCCTGGCCGATGCCTTCGCCTCGATCACCCGCGACATGGACAAGGCGCGCGATATCCGCCGCACGGTCGGCGACCGGATCGCCGCCACCGGCCTCCGCGCCGATGCCCTGGCCGACAGCGCCACCGCGATCGACGCGCTGCTCGCGCTGATCGAGGCGGTATCGGCCCGCACCAACCTGCTCGCGCTGAACGCCGCGATCGAGGCCGCGCGCGCGGGCGAGGCCGGGCGCGGCTTCGCGGTCGTCGCGCATGAGGTCAAGGCGCTCGCCAGCCAGACCCGCGAAGCCGCGCAGAACGCCGCGCGCAACATCGCCGAGGTCAAGACCAACCTCCACGCGCTCGTCGCCGAACAGGGCCAGCTTTGCGAGGCGGTCGGGGCGATCGGCGCCATCTCGCAGGCGATCGACCTGGCGGTGGCGGCGCAGGGCGTCGCGACCACCGCGATCGCGGGCAATGTCGAACAGTCGGTGACGGCCGCGCACCAGATCGGGCGACAGGTCGCGCAGATCCAGCAGGATGCGACCCGGATCGATCAGGAAGCGGGCGCGCTCCACGGGCTGGCGCAGGCTTTGGGCCAAACCATCGGCGCGCTGCGCGACCGCACGGCCAGCTTCGTGGACCTGGTCGCGGTCTGATCAGACATAGAGGTCGACCACCGTCATCCCCTGCCCCACCGCCTCCAGCAACAGGGTGCGATGGCAATGGCAGGGATCGCGTTCGTAGCAGAGCAAGGCGGACGGCATCTCGCCTGCCAGATCGAGCATCCGCGCCGCCGCCGCCTGCGCCTCGGGCAGCGCCAGCTGATCGTCATAGACGTCGCGCAACGTGCCCACATCGCCCTTCTTGGCCGCATCCCGCCCGCGCTTCGGCGTGCCCAGATCCTTGAGGTGGACATAGTCGATCCCGACCTCGCCCAAGGCGGCGGCCAGCGGCGACTTGGAAAAGCCCGGCCGCCGCGACAGGGGCAGCGCGCGGACGTCGATCAGCCGCGCGACCCCCGCCTGTTTCAGCGTCGCGAGGAACCCGTCGACGGTCGCGCCCGCATAGCCGATGGTGAAGATGGTCGTCATGGTCCATGAGGTGGCGGTGGTGTCGCATCGGCGCAAGTGCTTCCACCCCGGCGCTTCCGGGTCTAAGGCGACGCGATGACCTATGACATTCATGTGATCGGCGGCGGGCTGGCGGGCTCGGAAGCCGCGTGGCAGCTTGCGGAAGCGGGGCTGAAGGTGCGCCTGTCCGAAATGCGCGGCGGCGCGGACACCACGCCCGCCCATCATGGCGGCGACCTGGCCGAGCTGGTCTGTTCCAACTCCTTCCGCTCGGACGATGCGACCTCCAATGCGGTCGGCCTGCTCCATCAGGAGATGCGCGCGCTCGGCTCGATCATCATGGCCAAGGGCGACGTCCATGCCGTGCCCGCCGGTTCGGCGCTGGCGGTGGACCGCGACGGCTTTTCGGGCGGCGTGACGGCGGCACTTGAGGCGCATCCTAACATCACCATCGTTCGCGAGCGGATCGACACGCTGCCGGAGGGGCCCGCGATTATCGCCACCGGCCCGCTGACCGCGCCGTCGCTGGCGGGCGGCATCGGCGAGGCGACCGGCGCGGAGGCGCTGGCCTTCTTCGACGCCATCGCGCCGATCGTCCACCGCGAGTCGATCGACATGGACGTTGCCTGGTTCCAGAGCCGCTGGAACAAGGGCACGGGCAAGGATTACATCAACTGCCCGATGGACAAGGACCAGTATCTGGCCTTCCATCAGGCGCTGCTCGACGGCGAGAAAACCGAATTCCGCGAGTGGGAGAAGAACACGCCCTATTTCGACGGCTGCATGCCGGTCGAGGTCATGGCCGAGCGCGGGGTCGACACGCTGCGCTTCGGGCCGATGAAGGGCGTCGGGCTGGACGATCCGCGCACCGGACGCTGGCCCTATGCCGTCGTCCAGCTGCGCCAGGACAATGCGGCGGGCACGCTGTGGAACATCGTCGGCTTCCAGACCAAGCTGAAATATGCCGAGCAGATCCGCATCTTCCGCACCATTCCAGGGCTGGAAAAGGCCGAGTTCGCGCGGCTGGGCGGGCTTCACCGCAACACCTTCATCCGCTCGCCCGAGCTGCTCGACGCGACGCTGCGGCTGAAGTCGCGGCCGAACCTGCGCTTCGCGGGCCAGATCACGGGGTGCGAGGGCTATATCGAGAGCGCGGCGATCGGCCTGCTCGCCGGGCGTTTCGCGGCGGCCGAGCTGACCGGCAAGACCATCGCCCCGCCGCCGGTCGAGACGGCGCTGGGCGCGCTGCTCGGCCATATCACCGGGCTGGCCGAGGCCGAGACCTATCAGCCGATGAACGTCAATTTCGGCCTGTTCCCGCCCATCCCCGGCCGGACCAAGAAGGCCGATCGCAAGAAGATGTACACCGACCGCGCGCGCGAGGCGCTGCCTGGCTGGCTCAGCTCTCTTCCGCCGGGGCCGCCTCCGGTGCCTCAACCGGTGCCGTTCGCGTCGGAGGACAGTTCGCCCGAGCCGGTCGACGCTTGACGGCGGTGGTGGCGAACTCGGCCGCGTTCATCGCGCCCGACTTGTCGCGGTCGGCGGTGGCGAATTTGGTCGTGGCCTTGATCGCCCATTCGTCGAAGCTCAGCTTGCCATCGCCGTCGCGGTCCAGCTTGGCGTAAGCCTTGCGCCGCGCGGCGAGATATTCCTCGCGCGTGATCGCGCCGTTTCGGTCCTTGTCGTAGCGGTCGAAGCGTTTCTGCTCGCGGGTTCTTGCCGAGGCTTCGGGAAGCGGCGCATCGTCCTCGGCAGTTTGTCGGGGCGAGGCAGTCGCGGCGCTCGCGGCGGGGAGTGGCGATGGTGTGTCAGGTCGGCTGCCCCACAGGAACAGCCCCGCCCCCACCAGCACCAGCGTGCCCAACCCTCCGGCCAGATAGCGCCACATCGGTCCCGTCTCCCCCCCGTCAGACGGGGTTATGGTTAACCGGGGTCATGCGCGGGCGGCAAGGTGATTCCATTGGCCTTCGACTTCGCTCAGGCTGAACGGAATTTAGGAGCCGCTTCCAATACTGGGCGTACCCCGGCGAAGGCCGGGGTCCAGTTGCACTGCTCCATCGACGGCCCAGGACCTTTGCCTCCCTCGCCGATCCGTGGCGCTCCACAGTCTGCATAGAAACTGGACCCCGGCCTTCGCCGGGGTACGGCTACGTCGCAATGCAAAGGACGTCAGCGCCCCGTCAAACCATGCCACGCCAGCCGCGCGGCGCGGAGGGGATGGCCCGGCAGGCGGTCCGGGTGGCGCAGACCTTCACGGGCCAGGACGCCCAGGCCGCTCAACCCTCGCGACCCTCGTGCCCGCTTCGGCAACAGCGCGGTGTCCAGTTCGCCCAGGGCCTGTGCGCCGATTCGATCCGCCAGCGGCTTGTCGCTGATATGCCCGGCCAGATCGGCCTTGGCCCAGGCGATCCCGAGAGGTTCCCACCCCTCGCCACCCAGCAACCGCCCGATCGAGGCGAACAACACGCCCCCGCGCGCCTGCGCATGGCGGGCGACACGTTCGTCATCCAGCGGCTCGCCGTCATCGAGCAGCGCCTCCCACCCCTCGATCATCGGTGCCAGATCCGCGCCCCGCACTCCGGCGGGCAGGACCGCCACCGCCAGCCGCTGCAACACCGGATGCGCAGGGGCAGGCTCGCGGTCGAGCTTTTCCAGCGCCTCATACCACCAGGTCAACCGCATCTGGCCGATCATCGGCTCGGTCGTGCTTTGCAGGATCGAAGCAAGTTGATGGTCGAGGTCCAGCAGCGCCGCGAACCCCTCGCGCGCGGCGGCGGGCGCATAGCCCACCGCCAGCGCCTGTTCGCGCATCACCGCTTCGATGGCGGGCGGGGGCGTCGGGATGGCGGGGGCATCGGTCATCCCCTGCCCTTCGCACGAATGAACCCCATGAAAAAGGGCCTCCCGGTCTCCCGGAAGGCCCCCTTTAAATCATAAGGAACCCACGGCTTAGCCGCGATAGGTGACCTTCTTGACCGCCGCGACGACCTTGTTCGCGTCGACCAGCGCCAGCTTTTCGAGGTTGGCGGCATAAGGCAGCGGCACGTCCTCGTTGGTGACGCGCAGCACCGGCGCGTCGAGGTCGTCGAACCCTTCTTCCATCACGACGGCGGTGATTTCCGACGCGATCGAGCAGGTCGGCCAGCCTTCCTCGACCACGACCAGGCGATTGGTCTTGGCGAGCGACTTCAGCACCGTCTTGGTGTCGAGCGGACGCAGCGTGCGCAGGTCGATGACCTCCGCATCGATGCCCTCGGCGGCCAGCTTCTCGGCGGCTTCGAGCGCGACGCCCACGCCGATCGAGTAGGAGACGAGCGTGACGTCCTTGCCCTCGCGCATGATCCGCGCCTTGCCGATCGGCAGGACGAAATCGTCGAGCTTGGGCACGTCGAACGACCGGCCGTACATCAGCTCGTTCTCGAGGAAGACGACCGGGTCTTCCGACCGGATCGCGGCCTTCAGCAGACCCTTGGCATCGGCCGCGTCATAGGGCGCGATCACGATCAGGCCGGGGACGCTCGCATACCACGGGCCGTAATTCTGCGAGTGCTGCGCGCCGACGCGGCTGGCGGCACCGTTGGGACCACGGAACACGATCGG
The DNA here is from genome assembly GCF_031453175.1 of Sphingomonas sp. SORGH_AS_0870. NCBI lineage: Bacteria > Pseudomonadati > Pseudomonadota > Alphaproteobacteria > Sphingomonadales > Sphingomonadaceae > Sphingomonas > Sphingomonas sp. SORGH_AS_0870. The sequence continues at coordinate 1,926,532 of NZ_JAVIYW010000002.1, read as the reverse complement.
GCAGCGCATCTGGCCGCCGGACATATAGTTGGTCTTGGCGGCCGAGTTGATGATGTGGTCGATCGCCTGCATGGCGAAGTTGAACGTCATGAACTCGATGACCGGACGCAGGCCGCCCATCGCGGCGCCCGTGCCGACACCGGCAAAGCCATATTCGGTGATCGGCGTGTCGATCACGCGACGGTCGCCGAACTCGTCCAGCAGGCCCTGCGTGACCTTGTACGCGCCCTGATACTGGGCGACTTCCTCGCCCATCACGAAGACGCGGTCGTCGGCGCGCATTTCCTCGGCCATCGCATCGCGCAGCGCTTCGCGGACGGTGAGCTTCACCATCTCGGTGCCTTCCGGGATTTCCGGCGAGGCGGGCGCTTCCTGCTCGGCGGCAGCGACCAGCTTCTGCGTGCCGCTTTCCTGCTCGGCGGCGGCGGCACCTTCCGGCATCGGCGGCGAGTTGGAGTCGGTCGCTTCGTTCTTCGGCGCGGCATTGGCGGCCTCGCCCGAACGGCTGCCCGAGGCAGCGGCGGTCGCGACGTCCTCGCCCTCTTCGGCCAGCAGCGCGATGGCGGTGCCGACCTTCACATTGTCGGTGCCTTCGACGACGATGATCTTGGCGATCACGCCCTCATCGACGGCCTCGAATTCCATCGTCGCCTTGTCGGTCTCGATCTCGGCCATGATGTCGCCGGACTTGACCGTATCGCCTTCCTTCACGAGCCACTTGGCGAGCGTGCCCTCTTCCATGGTCGGCGAAAGGGCCGGCATCTTGATCTCGATCGCCATCTTAGTAACGCTCCACCAGCACTTCAGTGTAGAGTTCAGCCACATCGGGCTCGGGGGTCTGCTCGGCGAAATCGGCCGCTTCGTTGACCTGCTTGCGAATGTCCTGCTCCAGGACCTTCAGATCGGCTTCGGTCACGCCCTGCGCTTCGAGCAGCTTCTTGACGTGGTCGATCGGATCGGACTTGTCGCGCACGCCCTGCACTTCCTCGCGGCTGCGATACTTGGCGGGGTCGGACATCGAGTGGCCGCGATAGCGATAGGTCTTCATCTCGAGGATGACCGGGCCCTTGCCCGCGCGGACCCAGGCCAGCGCCTCTTCGGCGGCACCGCGGCAAGCCAGCACGTCCATGCCGTCGACCTGGATGCCGGGGATGCGGAAGCTCTCGCCACGGCGATACAGCTGATCCTCGGACGAGGCGCGGTTGACTGCCGTGCCCATGGCATACTGGTTGTTCTCGATCACGAAGATGATCGGGAGCTTCCACAGCTCGGCCATGTTGAAGCTTTCGTACACCTGGCCCTGATTGGCCGCGCCGTCGCCGAAATAGGCGAGGCAGACGCCGCCATCATTGCTGTACTTGTGCCCGAACGCCAGGCCGGTGCCCAGCGACACCTGCGCGCCCACGATGCCGTGGCCGCCATAGAATTTATGCTCGGTCGAGAACATGTGCATCGACCCGCCCTTGCCCTTGGAGATGCCGGCGGCACGCCCCGTAAGCTCGGCCATGATGACCTTGGGATCGATGCCATAGGCCAGCATGTGGCCATGGTCGCGGTAACCGGTGATCACCGAGTCCTTGTCGCCGTCGAGCGCCGACTGGAGGCCCACCGCCACGGCTTCCTGGCCGATATACAGGTGGCAGAAACCGCCGATCAGGCCGAGGCCGTAGAGCTGGCCCGCCTTTTCTTCGAAGCGGCGGATCAGGAGCATCTGCTTGTAGAAATCCAGCAACTGTTCCTTGGTAGCCTGGAACGGTTGCGGTTCGGCGGGACGCTCCCGATTGGGAATGGGGGGCTCGCTGGTACGGCTTGGAGCTTTTGCCACAGTCGGGAACACCTTTGTTTCCGTTAGGGAAGGATGGACGCCTATTGGCGTGCTTTGTCATGAAACTCAATTCCCCCTCTTAATTCCCATTCGGACAGAAGGAATTTAGCGGAGAATAGCTTTGCCTCGGTTGCCTTGTCGGCGCGCCGCAGCCTACAACGCTCGCCGACCATGGATAGACCCAAACACCCGTTCCGCATCGCCAATTTCCGCAGCTACTGGCTGTCGCGGTTCAGCGGGACCATCGCGGTATCCGCCATGTCGATCGTCATCGGATGGCAGGTGTACAATCTGGCGCGCGAGACGATGGACGTCCGGCAGGCCGCCTTCATGCTGGGCATGATCGGCTTCGCGCAGTTCGTGCCGCTGTTCCTGCTGACCCCGATCACCGGCCTCGTCGCCGACAGCGTCGACCGGCGCTGGATCGTGCGGGCGACGACCGGGCTGCTGGTGCTGACCGCCGCGAGCCTCTGGTTCCTGACCTGGTCGGGGCATCTGACGCTGGGGGCGCTGTTCACCGCCGCCGTCGCCTTCGGCATCGCGCGGGCCTTTTCGGGACCGGCCTATTCGTCGCTCGCCCCCAATCTGGTCCCGCGCGAGAGCCTGCCCACCGCCATCGCGGTCAGTTCGATCGCGTGGCAGGTCGGCACCATCGCCGGGCCGAGCGTCGGCGGGCTGCTCTATGCGATCCATCCCGAATTCGCCTATGGCGTCGCCACCTTGTTGTTCGCCGTCGCGCTGCTGTGCATCTTCCTGATCGGCCCGGTGCCGCAGCCGCCCGCGCAGACCGACCGCCGCCCGCTGACCCGAATCGTCGAGGGGTTCAGCTATGTCCGCCGCAACCGGCTGGTCCAGGCGGCGATCACGCTCGACCTGTTCGCGGTGCTGCTGGCGGGCGCGACCTCGCTGCTGCCGGTCTATGCGCGCGACATATTGCATGTCGGGTCGCAGGGTCTGGGCGTGCTGGCGGCGGGCATGGGCATCGGCGCGGCGACCACCGCGATCTGGTTCTCGTTCAAGCCGATGACCAGCAATGTCGGGGTCAAGATGCTGATCGCCGTCGTGGTCTTCGGCCTGTCGATCCTGACCTTCGGCATCGCCAGCCATGTGACCGGCGCCTTGGGGCTCCAGAGCGGCACGATGGCGCTGGGCGGCGTGAACCTGTTCGTCCACCCCGCCTTCCTGCTGAGCCTCGCCGCGCTGATCTGCGCGGGCGGTGCGGACATGGTGTCGGTCTATGTCCGCCAGTCGCTGATCCAGCTCCACACCCCCGATGCGATGCGCGGGCGGGTGAGCGCGGTGTCGCAGCTGACCATCTCCGCCTCCAACGAACTGGGCGAATTCGAGAGCGGGGTCATGGCTTCGATCCTCGGCCCCGTCGGCGCGGTGGTGTTCGGCGGGCTGGGCGCGATCGGCGTCACCCTGCTCTGGTCGCGGCTGTTCCCGGAACTCCGGCGGGCGCGAACCTTTGATCCGCCTGAAATCCTTGCAACCGAACCAACCCACGGAGAAGCCAAGCCATGAAGGCCAACACCATCCTGGAAACGATCGGCAACACGCCGCATGTGAAGATCCAGCGGCTGTTCCCCGGATCGGAGGTCTGGATCAAGTCGGAACGCTCCAATCCCGGCGGCTCGATCAAGGACCGCATCGCGCTCGCCATGATCGAAGCGGCGGAGGCCAGCGGCGAGCTGAAGCCCGGCGGCACCATCGTCGAGCCGACCAGCGGCAATACCGGCGTCGGCCTGGCGATGGTCGCCGCGGTCAAGGGTTACAAGCTGATCCTCGTCATGCCCGAGTCCATGTCGATCGAGCGTCGCCGCCTGATGCTGGCTTATGGCGCGACCTTCGACCTGACCCCGCGTGAAAAGGGCATGAAGGGCGCGATCGAGCGCGCGCTGGAAATCGTGCGCGAGACGCCGGGCGCCTGGATGCCGCAGCAGTTCGAGAATCCCGCGAATATCGACGTCCATGTCCGCACGACGGCACAGGAAATCCTGAACGACTTCCGCGATTCGCCGATCGACGTCATCATCACCGGCGTCGGCACCGGCGGCCATATCACCGGCGTCGCCGAGACGCTGAAGAAGGAATGGCCGCAGCTGAAGGTCTATGCGGTCGAACCCGCCGCCTCGCCGGTCATCCAGGGCGGCCAGCCGGGCCCGCACCCGATCCAGGGCATCGGCGCGGGCTTCATCCCCGCCAATCTCCACACCCAGGCGATCGACGGGGTGATCGAGGTCGACGCCAATGTCGCCAAGGACATGGCCCGCCGCTCCGCCCGCGAAGAGGGGCTGCTGGTCGGCATCTCGTCGGGCGCGACGCTGGCCGCGATCCTGCAGAAGCTGCCCGACCTGCCCGAGGGCGTTCGCGTGCTCGGCTTCAACTATGACACGGGCGAGCGTTATCTGTCGGTGCCGGACTTCCTGCCCGAACAGTGAGCGATTTGTCCCGGCCGCGCGGCGGCATCCGCGCGGCGCTGTTTGCCATCGCCGGTACGGCCAGCGTCGTACCGGCTTTGCTCGTGGCGAACGCTCCCGCCATACCGAAAGCGCACCGCACCGCCACCGAGCGGCTGCGGCAGGTCCCGCGCGTGGTGCCGCCCGCCGAGCTTCCGCCGGTCGAGCCGGTGTCGTTCATCGACATGACGCCCGACGAGGCGCGCGCCTATAACGAAGGCGTCCCCTTCTCGACCGATCCCAACCCGGCCGCCCGCCCCTTCGTCTTTCGGGGCACGGCGGAGGACAAGGCGCGCGCGCTCGACTGTCTGGCGGCGGGCGTGCTGTACGAGGCGGGCGACGATGCCAAGGGCGAGCAGGCGGTCGCGCAGGTCGTGCTCAACCGGCTGCGTCACCCGGCCTTCCCCAAGACGGTGTGCGGCGTGGTGTTCGAGGGGCAGGAGCGCAGCACCGGCTGCCAGTTCACCTTCACCTGCGACGGCGCGCTGACCAAGTGGCAACCGCCCGAGGCGGCCTGGACCCTCGCCCGCCAGATCGCCGCAATGGCGCTGAACGGCAAGGTCTTCCGCCCCGTGGGCCATGCCACCCATTACCATACCGACTGGGTCGTCCCCTATTGGCAGGCCAGCCTCGACAAGGTCGCGCGGGTCGGATCGCATCTGTTCTTCCGCTGGGCGGGCTGGTGGGGCACCCCGCCCGCCTTCAACCGGCACCAGGTCGCGGGCGAGCCGGTCATCGAAGCCCTCGCCCCCTTCTCGCCGCCGCATCGGGCGGGCACCGACGCGACCGACGAAGCGGGGGCCTCGCTGGCCGAGGGGGCGGTGGCGGGTGGAACACTGGCCCCGCTGGCGAGCGACCCGGACATGTTCCTCGTCACCCTGCCCACCGGCCTGGCGCCCGAGGGCTTCGCCGCCTTCGCGCTGACCCTGTGCGGCGAGCGCAAGCATTGCACGGTCATGGCCTGGCGCGACGCCGCCGCCACCCCGCGCGCCGTGCCGCTGGCCCCGACGCAGCTGGAGACGATGGCGTTCAGCTATCTGCGCGATCCGACCACCGGGCTGGAGCGGACGCTGTGGAACTGTACCCTCTATCCAGCGATGCGGGGGCCACGCTGCATGAAGCGGCAGACGCTGACCGTCATACCCGTGCCTGCGGCGACCCCGACGCCCCAGCCCGCCGCGGCACCAGCACCAGGCGAACTCGGCGGCGTGAGACGCGCCAGTGGGCCATCGTCCGAAGGAAAACCGTAGGACGCCTGGGCCCGTCCAGCCCAATCCCGTCCCCCCACACCCGTTCAGCCTGAGCGAAGTCGAAGGCCAAGGGAAAACCTCTCCGACACCACCATGGGACGACGGCCCGCTTGTCGGGAGCACGTGAAATCGCTTGCGGCCAGCGCCGGGCGTGGCCTTCGACTTCGCTCAGGCTGAACGGAAGTTGGGGAATGGGGGATGGCCGCCGTATCGCGCCCATCGGCATGGCGCGCGCCTGTCCCCCGCTCTCAATCGCGATGCGTTTCCACCAGCGTCACGAACTCCGCCAGTTCCGCGATCGCGGCATCGATGTCGTGCTTCTGCGCCTGCAGGGCCTCGATCTTGGCGGTGCAGCGGGCGATCGTCACCTCGCGCTGCTGGCGGCGGCCGTCGCCCAGATCGTACAGGTCGATCATCTCGCGTATCTCGGCCAGGCTGAACCCCACCCGCTTGCCGCGCAGGATCCAGGCGAGGCGCGCCCGGTCGCGCGGCGAATAGATGCGCTGCGTCCCCCGCCGCTCGGGCGAGATCAGGCCCTCATCCTCATAGAAGCGCAGCGCGCGGGCGGTGACGCCGAACTCGCCGCACAATTCGGTGATGCTGTACGTGTCGCGGTCGGGTTCGGGCGGGGACACGGGATGGGCAGCGACCTTGGCCATGATGCCGGAGGCTAGGGTCCGTTTACGTCAACGTCAATCGCCGCAAAGCGCCGCGCCGTCCGCGCTGCGCAGCGTCCGCGCCTCCGCCACCGACCGGCTGATCCGTTCGACGATCAGCGCCGAAAGGCTCGCGCGTCCCGTACACAGCGAGGCGCAGGGCGCAGGCAGCGTCGCGGGGAACTGGATATCATCGCCGTCGAACCGCGCGGTGAAGCGACAGCCGCCCAGCGTCACCGCCAGGTCGCGCCCCGAGCGTTTGAGCGTGCCGCGTGCGGTACACCCCTGCCCCTCGCCATAATCCAGCATCACGCCGATCCGCCATGATGCGTCCGACCCGCCATCGCCGGGCGGCAGGATGCACATCCGGTCCGAATCGCGCGCCCACATGCCCTCCAGCGGGACGACCGCCGGATCGGCGACGAGGCCTGCGGCGATGCTGGCGGCCTCCAGTTGCTCGCCCGCCGCATTGTCGGCATCGCCGGTGCCCGAACCGCAGGCCGCCAGCGCGGCGGCGAGCATCAGGCCCGCCCAGCCCCGTCTCACGCGACCGGCACCAGCCCGTCGCCCTCGATCCGCCGGAAGAAGCAGCTGCGCGCGCCCGTGTGACAGGCCGGACCAGCGGGGTCGCAGATCAGCCAGAGCGCATCCTGGTCGCAGTCGATCCGCATCTCCACAACGCGCAGGACATGGTTCGAGCTTTCGCCCTTCTTCCACAACCGTCCCCGGCTGCGCGACCAGAAATGCGCCTCGCCGGTGGTCCGCGTGGCTTCCAATGCCTCGGCATTCATATGCGCGACCATCAACAGGTCGCCGCTCACGCGGTCGGTGGCGATCGCGGTCAGCAATCCGTTGGCGTCGAATTTGGGGTCGAGCGTCAGCCCGGTGTCACGATGGTCGGCCATGGCGGCGTGATCTAGCCGCAACCGCGCCGCCTTCCAACCCGTCAGCCGTGATCCCGAATCGCGGCGATCAACGCCGCCTTGTCCATCTTCGACCGCCCCGCAATGCCGATCCTGCGCGCTTCCTTCAGCAGGTCGTCCTTGGTCCGATCCTCCAGATGGGTCGCGCGGTGGTCCAGGCTGCCCTTGGCCTTGGCATTGGCGATTCTTGCCGCCTTTTCCTTGGATTGGCCCTGCTTGCGCAGCTCCTCGTACAGGGCGTCATCCTTGACCTGGGGTCCGTGGTCGCGCGCCATATGACATCTCCTGTTTTCGGTGCCGAAACGCAGCCTCCCCGAAAATGATCCCGTCAACCATGACAAACAGGCGACAAACGCGGATGACGTTCCTATATGCGCCCCGTCTGCCCCTTAGTTGCGAACGTTGCGAGCGCCTCTCCCATGCTGACCACCCATCCTTTCGACGACGACAAACTCCGCGAGGAATGCGGCATCTTCGGCGTGTCCGGCGCCAGCGGCGCGGCCGCGCTGACCGCGCTCGGCCTACACGCGCTCCAGCATCGCGGGCAGGAAGCCGCGGGCATCACCAGCTTCGACGGCGCGCTGTTCCACACCCACCGCGCGATGGGTCACGTCGCGGGCAATTTCGACCGCGACGACGTCATCCGCGGCCTGCCGGGCGATGTCGCCTGCGGCCATGTCCGCTACTCGACCACCGGCGAGACCGCGCTGCGCAACGTCCAGCCGCTCTATGCCGACCTGTCGACCGGCGGCTTCGCCATCGCGCATAACGGCAATATTTCCAATGCGATGAAGCTGCGTCGCGAGCTCGTGCGTCGCGGTTCGATCTTCCAGTCGACCAGCGATACCGAGACGATCATCCATCTGGTCGCGACCTCGAACTATCGCACCCTGCTCGATCGTTTCATCGATGCGCTGAAGCAGGTCGAGGGCGCCTATTCGCTGATCGTGATGACCCCTGAGGGCATGATCGCCTGCCGCGATCCGCTGGGCATCCGGCCGCTGGTCATGGGTCGCCTGGACGGCGCGGTGATCTTCGCCTCGGAGACGGTGGCGCTCGACGTGTGCGGCGCGACCTTCGAGCGCGCGGTCGAGCCGGGCGAGCTGGTCATCGTGCAGGGCACCGAAATCCGCTCGATCCGCCCCTTCCAGGCGGTCGATGCGCGTCCTTGCATCTTCGAGTGGGTCTATTTCAGCCGCCCCGATTCGATCGCGGGCGATCAGTCGGTCTATTCGGTGCGCAAGGAAATCGGCGCGCAGCTGGCCATCGAGGCGCCGGTCGATGCCGATCTGGTCATCCCGGTCCCCGATTCGGGCGTCCCCGCCGCGATCGGCTATGCCCAGCAGTCGGGCATTCCGTTCGAACTGGGCATCATCCGCTCGCACTATGTCGGCCGCACCTTCATCCAGCCGGGCGACAAGGTCCGCCATCTGGGCGTCAAGCTGAAGCACAATGCCAATCGCGCGCTGATCCAGGGCAAGAAGATCGTGCTGATCGACGATTCGATCGTGCGCGGCACCACCAGCCTGAAGATCGTGCAGATGATGCGCGAGGCGGGCGCGGCCGAGGTGCATATGCGCATCGCGTCGCCCCCGACCCGCCATAGCTGCTTCTACGGCGTCGACACCCCCGAGCGGGCCAAGCTGCTGGCCGCCAAGCTCGACCTGGGCGGGATGACCGACTTCATCCATGCCGACAGCCTGTCCTTCGTCTCGATCGAGGGGCTGTACAAGGCGCTGAACGCGGCGCGTGACGGCAAGCCCAGCTATTGCGACGCCTGCTTCACCGGCGATTATCCGACCACGCTGACCGACCATGACGAGACGGCGCCGGTCGACCAGTTCCAGATGCTGGCCGAGCGGGTCGCCTGATGACGGGCGCGCTGTCGGGCAAGCTGGCGCTGGTCACCGGCGCCAGCCGGGGGATCGGTGCCGCCACGGCCATCGCGCTCGGCGCGCAAGGCGCCCATGTCGTCCTGACGGCGCGCACCCCCAAGGGGCTGGAAGAGGTCGAGGAGACCATCTTCAACGCGGGCGGATCGGCCACCATCGCGCCGCTCGACCTGACGGAGAATGAGTCGATCGGGCGGCTGGCCGGCGCGATCGGCGAGCGCTGGCAGGCTCTCGACATCCTCGTGCTGAACGCCGGGATGCTGGGATCGCTGGCCGCCGTGCCCGCGATCGATCCCAAGGAATTTGCCCGCGTCCTGACCCTGAACGTCAGCGCGCAGGCCGCGATGATCTCCGCCTTCGACCCGATGCTCCGCCGGTCGAAGGGCGCGCGGGTGATCGGCGTCACCTCTTCGGTCGGACGCCGCCCCCGCGCCTATTGGGGAGCCTATGGCGCCTCCAAGGCGGCGTTCGAGACGCTGCTCGGCGCCTATGGTGACGAGACGGCCGAGATCAGCGCGATCCGCACTGCCATCGTCGATCCGGGCGCGACCCGTACGCAGATGCGCGCCAAGGCCTATCCGGGCGAAGACCCGGCATCGGTCAAGGCGCCCGAAATGGTGGCGGAGCGGATCACCGCGCTGGCGATCGACGGCTTCGCGCCGGGGCATTTCGAGCGGGTGGGTCTGTAACAGGCCATTTGGCTGGCGGTGATGCGTGGGCTTCGACTTCGCTCAGCCTGAACGGCTGAAGGGAAAAGCCCTTGCCTCGACCTCCGTTCAGGCTGAGCGAAGTCGAAGCCCAAGGGCAACCCTCACCGCAAGGTTGCGATGATCCCCGCCATCTCGAACACCGTCCCCTGCGCATCCAGCGACAGCCCGCGCGCCGCGCCCGCCAGATCCTGCGCGGCGGCATAGGCATCCAGCGCAACCTTCAAGGCAGGCCCCGACCGCGTCTGCGCCCGGCCTGCGATGAACGCGGGCACCCGGTCCAGAAACGCCTCGTAGCGCGCCTGTGCGGCCTTGCCCGCCAGCGCCTTGGCCAGCTTGACCCGCTCGGCATTGCCCGGATCACCGCTCTCGGCAATGCGCGCGATCGCCGCGTCGAGCCCGGCAATGTCCAGCCCGGCAAAGCGCAGCGCACGGCCCGGCGCGCCGTTGGCAGCGGCGACCAACGCGGCGATCTCGTCCTCCTCGGCCTCGGGCAATTGTCCGCGCAGCACCGTGGCGACCTCGCCGTCGGACAGCCGCTCGAAACGTAGCAACCGGCATCGCGAGCGGATGGTGGGCAGCAACCGTCCCGGCGCATGGCTGACCAGCAGGAACAGGGTGCCCGCGGGCGGCTCCTCCAGATTCTTGAGCAGCGCATTGGCGCCGCCCCGCTCCAGATCGTCGATCGCGTCGATCAGGACGACCCGCGCCGGGCCCATGGCGGGGGCGGTCGCGAACATCGGCTGGAGCGTGCGGACCTGCGCGATGGTGATCGACCGCGCCAGATCCTGATCGGGCTTGTCCGCATCCTTGGGCAGCCGCGCCAGCACACGGAAATCGGGATGCGACCCCGCCTCCATCAGCCGGGCGGTCGGATGGTCGTCGGGCACGACGAGGCCGGGGGGCAAGCCCCCCTGCCCGCCCGCCCGAGCCAGGACGCGCCTGGCCGCCGCGCGCGCGAAGGCTGCCTTGCCGACGCCCTCCGGCCCGGCCAGCAGCCAGGCATGGTGCAGCTTGGCGCCCCCCAGCGCGGCGGCAAAGGCGGCCTGCGCCGCCGCATTGCCGACCGGCAGGTTCATGCGATCACCCGAAGAACGAGGTCAGCCCGGCCCAGGCGCGTCCGAAGAACCCGGCTTCGCCGACATCCTTGTCCGCGACCAGCGGCAGGCGCTGGGCGGGCATGTCGGGCGAGCTGACGACCAAGTCGGCAATATGCTGGCCCGCCTTGATCGGGGCCTTGATCGGGCCCTGATAGACGACCTTGGCGCTCAGCTCCGGGTCGAGCCCCGCGGGGAGCGTCACGGTCAGCTGGCGCGGCGCGACCAGGCCGACGCTGCTCGACGATCCCATCTGGACTTCGGCATCGGCAACCTTCTTGCCCTGCGCCACGACGGGCTTGGCCTGCCAGGCGCGGAAGCCCCAGTTCATGAACTTCACCGATTCCTCGGCCCGCGCGCCGAAGCTGTTCAGCCCGGCGACGACCATCACCAGACGGCGGCCATTCTGCTCGGCCGATCCGGTGAAGCCGTAACCCGCCTCCTCGGTATGCCCGGTCTTCAGGCCGTCGGCCCCCGCGACGCGACCCAGCAGCGGATCGCGGTTCGCCTGGGTGATGGCGTTGCCGCCCATCGTCTTGCCCCAGGAGAAATCGCGGCGCGAATAGAATTGCTTGTAGAGCTTGGGGAAGTCCTCGATCGTGTGCTCGGCCAGGTTGGCCAGGTCACGCGCGGTGACATAGGTCACGCCGCCGTCGGGCCAGCCGTTCGAGGTACCGAAATGGCTGTTGGTCAGCCCGATCTGCTTGGCGGTGCGGTTCATCCGCTCGACGAAGTTCGGCTCGGTCCCCGCGATATGCTCGGCCAGCACGACGCAGGCGTCGTTGCCCGACAGGGTGACGATGCCATAGAGCAGGTTGGCGACGCTGACCTGCTCGCCGGGCGACAGGAACATGGTCGACCCCGCCTGCGGGCCATGCCACTTCTTCCAGGTCTCGGGCTGGACCGTGACCATGTCGTCCAGCTTCAGCTGGCCCTTCTTCACCAGGTCGAAGGCGACATAGACCGTCATCATCTTCGCCAGCGAGGCGGGCGGCATCCGGCGATCGGCGTCCCGCTGGAACAGCACCGCGCCCGACGACAGGTCCTTCATGAACGCGACCGGCGCGGGGGTATCGAATTGCGGCGCGGCCGCGATCGAGGGATAGGCCAGCGCGACGAGAGCGAGCGGGGCGGCGAGCGATGCGAACAGGGTCTTCATGGATGTTCCGTGACCAAAGGGAGGTAGGAGGTCAATCCTGATGCAGGATGCGGGCGTCGTCATAACCCGCCTGTGCCGCCGCGTCACGCAGGGCTTTGGCGGAATCGGCATTCAGTGACGACCGTTCGACGCGCCAGACCCGGCCGACCCGGTGCGCCCGCGCCTCGAAGCGGCGGGCCAGCGCTTCGGCCCGAGGCTGGCTGGAGAAGCTGGCGATCTGAACGCGGTAGCGCGCCTGCGGATCGAGCGAGATGGGCTTGGCGACCGGCGGCACCGCGCTGGCCCCCGCCAGCACCAGGCCGGGATTGTCCGCGCCGGTCCGCAGCGCGCGCAACCGGATATGGGCCACCGCCCGCCGGTTCGTCCCGAGCAGCCGCGCCGCGCCCAGCGACAGGTCGGCCAGCCGGTCGGCGCGGCCCGGCCCGCGATCGCCGACCCGCGCCACGATCGTCCGGCCGGTGTCGATGTCGGTCACCTCGACCATCGAATCCAGCGGCAGGCTGCGATGCGCGATCATCACGTCGTCGGGATCGAACCGCCGCCCCGTCGCGGTCCGCCGACCCGCCAGTTCATGGCCGTACCAACTGGCATGGCCGCTCGCCTGATAACTGCCGTAGCGCGACGCCGGCGCCTCCTCCGCCCGGACCGGCGCGGCGAACCCCGCGACCAGCGCCGCCAGGGCCAGGATCTCAGCCCGCAATCGCATCGGCCAGCAGGCCCACCGACAAGGCGTAGAAGTTGGAGCAGTTGTAATCCAGGATGACGCGGTAATTGCCGGTCAGCAGATAGGCGGTCCGCCCCGGCCCGTCGGGCTCCATCAGCGTGGCCAGCACCTGATCGCCGGGCCAGGCGGTGCCCTGCGGCACGATGCCCAGCGCGCGCCATTCGGCCATGGTCCGCCACCCGCTATGCCGCTCGAACACCCGCGGGCAGCGCGGGCTGACCAGCCGGTTGCGGACCTGCGACTGATCGAACCCGGCCGGCACCGTCACCGCAAAGCCCCAGGGCTGGCCCGCCCGCCAACCGGCATTGACGAAATAATTGCCGATCGAGGCCAGCGTATCGGCCTCGCTGTTCCAGATGTCGGCGCGACCGTCGCCATCGCCGTCGCGCGCGAGGCGCAGATAGATGGACGGCAGGAACTGCGGATTGCCCGTCGCCCCGGCCCAGCTGCCCTTCAGCTGTTCGCGGCTGACGCCGCGGTCCATCATCTTGAGCGCGGCGATGAACTCACCCTCGAACAAGGGACGACGCCGCCCCTCATAGGCCAGGCTGGCGAGCGAGCGCAGCAGGTCGAAATTGCCGGTATAGGCGCCGTAATTGGTCTCATGGCCCCAGATCGCAACCATGATCGATTCGGGCACGCCCGTCTCGCGCTCGATCCGCGACAGGCGCGGGCGCTGCGCCAGATATTTGCTGCGCCCCCGGCCGATCCGCGCGGCATCGACATGCGCGGCCTTATAGGGCGCAAAGGGGCTGAAGCCGGTATTGCTCGGGCCGCCCGGCTGACGACGGTCGAGTTCGATGACGCGGGTGTTGAGTGTCAGCGTCGGCAGCACGGCGTCCAGCGTCGCGCGGCTGACCCCCTGCGCGCTCGCGGTGCCGCGCACCTGTTGCAGATAGCTCTGGAAACCCGCCTCGTCCTGCGCAAGCGCGGGCGTGCTGCCGACCAGCAGAGCCAGAGCCGATGAAATGCCGAGGCGCCTCACGCGCCGGGTAATGTCCCCCCACATGCGGCCTGTTTGCCATAGCGACGGCGGAACCGGAACCTCGCGTCACCGCGCGCATGGCACGGATCACCCGCGGATGGCGAGATTGTCCCATTCGGACGGGCCCAAATCCAAGGGTGGATTCGCCGCCCGGCTTGGCGTACAGGCCCCTTCCGCCGATCCGGAAGAGTGGCCGAGCGGTTTAAGGCACCGGTCTTGAAAACCGGCGATGGTGCAAGCCATCCGTGGGTTCGAATCCCACCTCTTCCGCCATGACCCTGCATCGATACGCTCCTAACGTCTCCAATCCCTCGTAAACGCGGGGTTGTCGTGGATGCATGGCGGGGTACATCACTTTGATCGACACGGCGGAGCGACGCGGGAAGCCATACGGGATGGCCAAATCAGATAGCCTATGCCCGCACCGGGTCGAAATCCTGACGCATGAAATTCCGGGTCGACGGCAAGGTGAAGCTGCTGACGTTCGTGGCGGCGGGCCAAGGGGCCCCCGCCTCCGGTCGGTGTAATTGCTTGCGCACCGCACTCTCGGCGAAACGCAAGTCTTTGAAATGGCTCGACTCAATTTTCAGTTAGGATCGCAGGTTTAAACTCTCGGTCAAAACCGGGGCCATTTCACAACATTTCGCTCAGTTTCGGCCACTGTTAGCACAGCATATACCTTACACATGCGAAACGAAGCATCTATTCCGAGTTCGTCACGGTGATTGCTCATGCCCTCCTCCCGCCACACGCAATTTGATCTCCCTGTGGCGAAAATCCCAGACGAGCTTTCTGCGCCTATCGTCCTGGACCAGATCGCCGAGATCAAGAGCTGCGTCCGGGTCGCCATACCGGTCAATATGATGCTCGGCATGGTCAACCTTCTGGTCGCGATCAGGAGCGAGCTCGCGCTCTACGGCATCGTCTGGTTCGTCGCCTCGCTCACCGTGAACCTCGTGCGTCTCTATCTTTGCTATCTGCCGGCCCCGGACGTGGGACAGGTTTCCGGCCGGCGGTCGCCGCTGCGATCGATCGCCGTGCAGAGATATCTCATGTGGGCAGGAGCGCTGCTTTCGGGACTGGTATGGGCCTGGGTTCCGATCCTGTGCGCCGGTTACACCTCGCCGCAGTCGCTCTTCTATCTGACCGTCGTATGCGGCGTCACCGCAGGGGCCGTCACCCATGGCACGCCCGACGCCCGCACGCCCCTGTGCTTCATCCTACCGGCTCTGGCATCCGTCGTCATCTGCCTGTTGGTGGCAGGAGGGTTCGAGCGGGCTTGCATCGCCTTCACCACGATCGTTTACATGGCCGCCCTCTCGCGCAGCTCCATTCGCGCCGAAAAAACGTTCAAAGCGCTCAGCCGCGCCAAGCACGAAGCCACGACGAACGCCGCGGCCCTTTCCGCGGCGCACGATCATTCGCTGCACATCATCGACATCATGCGATATCGCGCAACGCATGACGACCTGACGGGCTTGCTCAACCGATCCGGTTTTCTCTCCGAGGTCGAGGAACACATGAAGGCGGGGCCGGATGCCTATTGCCTGATGTTCATCGACCTGGACGGCTTCAAGGCCGTCAACGACGTCTATGGTCACCGCAAAGGCGACCAAGTGCTGATAGAGGCGGCCAGGCGGCTTCAGGCCCAGACCCACGGCAAAAGCCTTCTCGCGCGCATGGGCGGTGACGAGTTCGCCATCTTCCTCCCCGTCATGGCATTTCAAGAGGCCACCGACCTCGCACAGGCTGTCATCGGCGCCCTGTCGGTTCACATGGACGGCGTCGATACGGGTGCGCTGGGGGCCAGCATCGGGATCGTCATGAGCCTTCAGGCGGACCTGGCCGATGTCCTGGCCTGTGCCGACGAAGCCCTTTACGCCGCCAAGAATGGAGGCCGGAACCGCTATCACGTCTTCGACAACGAGTTGCGCGAACGACTGGAGATGCGCCGCGACCTCGAACGCGACCTCCCCCGCCATCTCGAGGACGGATCGCTGGATGTCTGGTTCCAGCCCATCTTCGCGCTCGGCCACAGATTGCCGAACACGATCGAAGCCCTGCTGCGCTGGCGGCATCCGCAGCATGGCTGGATCTCCCCGGAAAATGTGGTCCGCCTGGCCGCGATCAACGGACACGCCGAACCCCTGCTCCGTTTCGTGCTGCACCGTGCCAGCCAACTTCTGGAGGCCCTGGTCCAAGCCGGACTGAAGGAGATCAAGGTTGCGATCAACATATCGCCGCGCGAGATGGCGCAACTGTCGGTCGACACCATCATCCTGGAGCATTTCGAGGCGCTTGGCCTCGCGCCTTCCTTGCTCGACGTTGAAATCACGGAGGAAACCGCCTTCGAGACCAAGGCCATACAACATAAGATACAATCGCTGTCCAAGGCGGGCGTGACGATCAGTCTGGATGATTTCGGCGTGGGCTATTCGTCGCTGGAGGCTCTGCGCCATCGCCGGGTCGATCGCATCAAGATCGATCGAAGCTTCGTATCCAACATCACCCGGTCGCCCGAGGACCAGCATCTGGTCAGCGCCATCATCGATTATGGTCGAAAATTCGACCTCGAAGTCGTGATCGAAGGCATCGAGACGCGCGAGGATTATGCGATGATACAGGGTCTGGGCGGCCACCTCTTCCAGGGATATTATCTGGCCCGCCCCGTGCCTGAATCCGACTTGCTGGATTATCTCCTGGCCCGTGAGATCGAACCTTTCGGGTAATAGGTTGCCTCCCCTTCATACCGCAGGCGATACACGCTGATTTTCTACAGGGTTCGGGGGCGCGAAGATCAGATATTGCCGGGAGCGGATCATCTGCCCCCTGGTCGGATGCGATGATGGTATGAAGAGGTCGCGATCGCTGTCCAACCCTCTTCTTCTCCGCCGCCGCTCTCGCTGCCACCGTCATCCTCCGGCTGTGATCAACGAGTCTTGCCCCCAAGCCAGCCCTTCCTCTTGACACCATCGCGCCGCCGCTTTCTATCGACGGGTCGATAGGGCATTTTCGCCCCTCGCCCCCTATCCTCCAGGAAAGACCCGCTCGCGCATCATGGAAGCCTGGCTGCACGGCGGCATCGTGACGTTGCTCGGACTGGCGGTCGCGCTGTTTCTCAGCGAGGCGCCGACCCGGCCCAGCCGCTATGGCGCGGCGCTGGCCTTGGCCGCGCTGCTGGCGGAATTGGCCGGGCTGCCTTTCGTGCAGGACCGGGCGATGCTGGCCACGGTGCTGCGGGTCGCGGGATCGGCCAGCCTGCCGCTGTTCTGGCTGTTCGCCCGTTCGTGGTTCGACGACAATTTTCGGCCCGGCGTCGCGGAACTGGCATGTGCGCTGGGCTATCTCGGCCTGAGTGCGGCGGTGATCGGTGGCGGGCATGCGGCGCAGGCGGAGCTTCATCCGCTTGACGGCCTGCTCTACATCGCCGGGGTCGCCCTTGCCGTCGATACGCTGCGTCATGCCTGGCGGAACCGGGCGAGCGATCTGGTCGAGGCGCGGCGGCGCGCGCGGGTCGCCTTCATCGTCATCGTCACGATGGTCATCCTCTGGACGATCGGTGCGGAGGTCATCGGACGCGCGCTGGGCGGTTTCGCCATGGCCGGTATCGTCGGCGCGATCGGCATGCTGACGGGGATATTCGGGCTGGCGCTGCTGCTGTTCGGGTTGCGCCACCCAGACATGTTCGCATCCGCCTCGCCCGAGCGCGCGCCGTCCCTGCCGAGCGCCGCCGATCCCTCCCCGCCCCAGGATCTGGACGAGCCGCTCGTGCGTGCACTGGACATGGCGATGACGCAGGAGCGGCTGTACCGCGCGCCCGACCTGACCATCGGCGCCATCGCCACGCATCTGGGGGTGCCGGAATATCGGGTCCGGCGGCTGGTCAACGGCCGGTTCGGTCATCGCAACATCAGCGATTATCTGAACGGCCTGCGCGTGGCCGAGGTCTGCGCCGCGCTGGCCGACCCCGATCAGGCCGAGGTGCCGATCCTGACCATCGCGATGGATGCGGGCTTTGGCAGCCTGGCGGTCTTCAATCGCAGCTTCAAGGCGCGCCAGGGAGAGACGCCCAGCGCCTATCGCCGCCGCCATCTGGACACGACGCCCCCGTCCGACTGATCGATTTCGGAATCGATCGGTCGAAATCCGAAATCCGGGAGGCGCCGGGCCGCTTCCTCGCCATGGCGCCCCCATTCCGATCCCGAGGGGGCCGCCATGCCATTTGCCCGCACGCATCGCATCGTCGCGATGCTGTTTCCCATATCCGCCCTGGTCGCGGGAGGCTGTTCGTCGCCGCCGCCGCCCCAGCCCGATCGCAACGTGGCGATCGTGGATATCGTCCCGGTCCATGCCGCAGGCGACGCGTTGCGCGAGTTCAGCGGCGTCGTGCGCCCCTATGGCGAGACGATGCTGGCGTTCAAGCGGCCGGGCCGGGTGCTCGCGCTGACGGTCCGGGTCGGCGATCGCGTCAGCGCCGGACAGGTGCTCGGTCGCCTGGGCCAGGCCGAAGCCGATGCCGGGGTGGCCCAAGCCTCGGCCGAGCTGGCCGCCGCCACCGCCGATGCGCAAGGCGCGCGGGACGCGGCGAACCGTGCGCAGGGGCTGGACGGCCTGGGTGCGCTGTCGAGCGCCGAGGTCCGCCAGCGGGCTCTGACCGCCCGCGCCGCCGACGCCAGGGTGGCGGTCGCCGCCGCCGCCGTCCGACGCAGCCGGGATATGCGGTCCGACGCCATGCTCGTCGCGCCGCAGGATGGGGTCGTCACCGCCAGGCTGGCCGAACCGGGCAGCGTCGTCGATGCGGGCACCACGGTCCTGAAGCTGGCGAGCGGCCCGTCCGAGGTGGAGATCCACGCCCCCGCCGATGTCCGCCTGACGCCCGGCATGATGGCCGATGTCCACAGCCCCGGCCAGGCCATGGCGGTCACCGCCCGGTTGCGCCTCGTATCGCCCGAGGGCGATCCAGCCTCGCATCTGCGCGACGCCCGCTTCAGGCTGAACGGAGCCGGGTCGCCGCCCTATAACAGCATGGTGACGCTCAGCCTGCGAGCGTCGGTTCCGGCCCAGCGGATTCGCGTGCCCCTGTCCGCGATCGCCGATCGAGCCGGGCGGCCCTATGTCTGGACGATCCTGCCGGACAGGCGCATCCGGCGGCAGCCGGTCCGGATCACCGAATGGATCGGACAGGATGCGCTGGTCACGGGACTGCACGATGGACAGTCGGTCGTCGCCACCGCCGCCGATACGCTGGTCGACGGACAAAGCGTGGTCGCGGCCGGTATCGAGCCGGGATTCCATTGATCCATGGACCGTTTCAACCTGTCCCGATGGGCCATCCGCCACCCCGCGCTGGTCGGCTTCCTGATCGCGTTGCTCTTCGTCGCGGGGGCGTTCCAGTTCCTGTCGCTGGGCCGCAACGAGGACCCCGGCTTCACCCTGAAGGAGATGATCGTCTCCGCCCGCTGGGACGGCGCCAGCCCGGCGCAGATGCGGGCGCAGGTCGCCGATCCGGTCGAACAGACGCTGCGCGGGATCGACCATCTCGATTATCTCCAGACCTATTGCCTGGAGGGCGCCTGCCTCATCACCGTCGAACTGAAGGATGCCGCGCCGCCCGGCCAGGTGAAGGAAGTTTGGCGGCAGGTGCGGCGCAAGCTGAAGGACGTCGAGCCCGCCTTGCCCGGCGGCGCGTCGCTGGCCGCGAGCGAGGACAATGCCGATGTCTATGGCTATGTCTTCGCGCTGACCGGGGCGGACAATGCCCGCCTGGTTCGCCTAGCCGAGCAGGCGCGCGACGCGATGCTGCGCGTGCCGGGGGCGGGCAAGGCCGAGATCATCGGCGAACTGCCCCGGCGTCTGTTCGTCGACGTCGATCCCCGGCGGCTTGCAGCCATGGGCCTGTCGCCCGGTCGCGTGGCGCAGGCGCTGGCCCAGCGCCAGGCGGTCGGCCCGGCGGGCGGGGTCCAGGGCGCGATGCAGACGCCGGTGCGGCTGGAGGGCCAGGTGGACGATGTCCGCGATCTGGAGGGCGCCGCGATCCCGACCGCCGCCGGTGTGCTCCGACTGGGGGATATCGCGCGGGTGGCACGCGGCTATGCCGATCCGCCCGACGCGCTGGTGCGCCATGACGGACGCCGGGCGGTCATCCTCGCCGTGTCGATGACGCCGGGCGCGGACGGCCTGGGCTTCGGCGACGCCATCCGCACGGCGGCCGAAGAGGTCCGCCGGACGCTGCCCGCCGGGGCGCGGCTGACACAGGTGGAGGATCAGAGCGCCAATATCCGCGAGGCGGTGAACACCTTCCTCGTCAAGTTCTTCTGCGCCTTGACCGTGGTGCTGGTCGTCGCCTTCGTCACGCTGGGCTGGCGGACGGGGATCGTCGTCGCGCTGTCGGTGCCGCTGACGCTGGCGATCGTCGCCCTGTACATGGGGGTCGCCGGGATCGGGCTGGAGCGGATTTCGCTCGGTGCGCTGATCCTGTCGCTCGGCCTGCTGGTCGACGATGCGATCATCAGCGTCGAGGCGATGGTCGTCCAGATGGAACAGGGCGTCGACCGGCGCGAGGCCGCGGCCTATGCCTGGACCCACACCGCCTTTCCCATGCTGACCGGCACCCTGATCACCATCGTCGGGTTCCTGCCGGTCGGCCTCGCCCAGTCGACGACCAGCGAATATGCGGGGGGCATCTTCTGGGTGACGGGGTCGGCGCTGCTGGTCAGCTGGATCGTCGCGGTGGTCTTCACGCCGTTCCTGGGGGTGAAGCTGTTGCCGGAGCCGGTGCGGGCCCATGGGCATGACGCCAGTCCTTCCGGGCCCTATCGATATCTGCGCGACGCGATCGACTGGGCGCTCGATCGGTGCTGGCTGATCGTCGGCATCACGGTCGCGCTGCTGGCGGTCAGCCTGGCCGGGGCGATGCTCGTGCGGCAGCAATTCTTCCCCAATTCCGACCGTCCCGAGGTGATGATCGACGTCGCGATGCGGCCGGGAGCATCGATCGAGGCGACCGAAACCGCCGTGAAGCGGCTGGAGGACGTGCTGCGCGGCGATCCCCGTATCCGCAGCATCGACAGCTATGTCGGGCGCGGTGCGGCGCGCTTCTATCTGCCTTATGGTCCGGCGCTGCCCAATCCGGCGAGGGCGACCGTGATGCTGGTCACAAGCGACCTGGCGGCACGCGACGCGCTGATCCGCAAGCTGGAGCGCATGCCGGGCATCGCCGGAGCCAGCCTGCATGTGCGTCGCCTGTCGCTCGGGCCGACCTTGGGGGCGCCGGTCCAGTACCGGGTGGTGGGGAGCGATCCGGCGCGGCTGCGCGCGATCTCGGAGCGGATCGCCGCCGTGCTGCGCGCCACCCCGTCGACCACGGCCGTTCAGATCAACTGGGGCATCGCCGCGCCCGTCGCACGCTACGCGATCGATCCGGAACGGGCGGCGGCGCTGGGGGTGGACCGCGCGCAGGTCGCGGGCGACCTCGCCGCCATCCTGTCGGGCGCGCCGGGGGGCGCGGTGCTGAACGGGACCAAGCAGATCGGCATCATGGTGCGCGGGCAAGCCCAGGATCGGCACGATCTGGGCGGCCTGATCGACATGCCCGTCGCCACGTCCCATGGCATGGTGCCGCTGGGCGAGGTGGCGACGCTGCACCCCGCCACCGAACAGCCGGTCGTCTGGACCCGCAATGCCGCGCCGACCATGACCGTGCAGGCCGACATGATCGGCGATGTCCAGGCGTCCGAGATCGTTCAGGCCGCCGCCCCCCGGATCGCCGCGATCAGCGCCGCCCTGCCCCCCGGCTATCGGCTTGAGGAAGGCGGCGACGGCGAATTGTCGGCCGATGCCAACCGGGCGATCTATCGCCTGCTGCCGCTGACGGTCGGGATCATGCTCGTGCTGCTGATGATCCAGTTGCAGAGCGTCTCGCGAACGCTGCTGGTGCTGGCGACCGCGCCGCTGGGCATCATCGGGGCGGTGGCGGCGCTGCTGCTGACCGGCGCGCCGTTCGGCTTCGTCGCGCTGCTGGGGCTGATCGCGCTGGCGGGGATGATCATGCGCAACACCATCATCCTGGTCGGTCAGGTGCAATCATACCGAGCCGACGGGATGGCGGTGCGCGACGCCGTGGTGAACGCGACGACCGGCCGGGCACGCCCGGTGGTGCTGACCGCGCTGGCCGCCGTGCTGGCCTTCATCCCGCTGTGCTTCAACATCTTCTGGGGTCCAATGGCGATCGTGATGATCGGCGGCCTGATCGGCGCGACCATCCTGACGCTGGTCGCGCTGCCCGCCTTCTACCTGTTGCTGTTCGGGCGCGAGGACGCGTCCAGGGAGACCGCCCATGATTGACCGTCGCATCGTCGGCGCGGGGTTGCTCGGCCTGTTGCTGGGCGGCTGTACGGTCGGCCCGGATTTCCATCCGCCCGTCGCCGATCTGCCCGCGCGGTGGCAGGGGGCGGCCGCAACGCCGACCGCGCCGTCCGAGCCCTGGTGGCGCCGTTTCGGCGATCCGGCGCTGGACGGGTTGGAGGCGCGCGCGCTGACCGCCAATTTTGACCTCCGCATGGCGGAGGAACGGCTGGTGGCGGCGCGGATCGCGCGCGACGCCAAACGGGGCGAAAGCCTGCCGCAGATCGGCGGGCAGCTCGGCTATAGTCGCAACCGCATCGGCACGGCGGGCCTGGCCGGCGTGCTGGCGCCGCTGCTGGGTCAGCCGCCCAGCGAGACGGAGGGCGCCATTCCGAAGGGCTATGCCTTCGATCTCTACCAGGCCGATATCAGCGCCACATGGGCCATCGACCTGTGGGGCAAGCATCGCCGCGAGGTGGAGGTCGCGACCGCCGGGATCGCGCAGGCCGACGCCGCCGCCCGCGCCGCCCGCCTGTCGGTCGAGGCGGCGGTGGCGCAAACCTATTGGCAATGGCGCGGGTTGATCGCAGAGCGCGGCCTGGCCGAGCGCGACCGCGCGCTGGGCGAGCGCAGGCTGGCCATCGCCGCCGCACTCCGGGAACGGGGGCTGGCCAGCGGCATCGATGCCCGCGCGGTGGAAAGCGAGCAGCGGACACGACAGGACGCCCTGCTCGCGCTCGACACCGACATCGCCCGCACCGCGCGCGCCCTGGCGATCCTGGTCGGCGACAATCCCGACACGCCGCCGCCGGACGGAGCGGGCCGACCGGCCGCGCCTGTATTGGCCGAGCCCGCGCCGGGGCTGCCCAGCGATCTCGTTCGTCGTCGCCCGGACATTCTGGAGGCGGAAGCCGCGCTCCACGCCGCGACCGCCGCGATCGGCGCCGCACAGGCCGACTTCTATCCCAGCCTGAACCTGTCCGGGCTGTTCGGGATCGATGTCCTGAACCTCGCCGATTTCGGATGGGATGCGCGCACCACCGGGGCGGGGCCGGTCCTGTCGATCCCGATCTTCGCGGGCGGGCGGCTGCAACGCCAATTGTCGCTGCGCCGATCCGAGGAACGCAGCGCCGCGCTCGCCTATCAGCGGACGGTGCGCAACGCCTGGCGCGAGGTGGACGATGCGCTGGCCTTGGTCCGCGCGCTCGACCGGCGACGGGGCCTGGCGGCGGCGGATAGCGATGCCCGGCGGCAGACCGTCATGGCGGTCGAGGCGCGGTATCGGCGCGGCGACATCGCCGCCGGGCCGCTCATCGACGCGCAGGCCGCGCAGATCGCCGCCGAGCGCGCCCTTCTCCATCACACCACCGCCGGCGCGCTGGCGCGCATCCAGTTGCAGGTCGCCCTGGGCGGCTGATCGAAAGGACGATCGCATGTCGACATTCCGTATCATGGTCGCGGCGGCCGGGCTGATCGCAGCGCCGGTCTCCGCCCAATCCCATCCCGAGCCCTCCCCCTTCGACCGGGACCGGGTCGCGGTGGGCGCCGGTCTGGCCGTCATTCCCGACTATGAGGGCTCGGATCACTATAGCCCGGTCGTCGCCCCGGCCGCGATCGGCTCGGTCGAGGGACATTCCTTCGTCCTTGCGGGCAACCAGTTGAGCGTCGACCTGCTCCACGACCGGCCGGGGCCGGGCTGGCGGTTTCAGGGCGGGCCCGTCGCCCAGGTCAATTTCAACCGCAGCACGCTTAGCGGCATCCACGATCCCCGCGTCCGCGCGCTCGGCGCCCTGGGCACCGCCATCGAACTGGGCGGCTATGTCGGGGTCCAGAAAACGGGCGTCATGACCAGCCCCTATGACACGCTTTCCCTCACCCTGTCCTATCGACACGATGTGGCCGGGGCACATGATGCGGGGCTGTGGCAGCCCGGCCTGACCTATTTCACGCCGCTATCGCTTCATATGGCAGTGGCCTTCACGGCGTCGGTCGACATGGCCGAGGATCGCTATGCGCGAACCTATTACAGCGTCTCGCCCGCCCAAAGCCTGCGCAGCGGCCTGCCCGTCTACGATGCCAAGGGCGGGATCAAGAACTGGACGATGGGCCTTGTCGGGGTTCGCACGTTGCACGGCGATCTGCTGCACGGCGTGCACCTCGTCGCGCTCGGCACCTTTGGCGGCATGACGGGTAGCATCGGCGACAGCCCGATCGTCGCACAGGCGGGGTCGCGCCAGCAATGGCTGGGGGCGCTGGGGCTGGCCTACAGCTTCTGATCCCCGTCGCCGCCGATCATTCCGGCCGCGCCGAAACCCAGCGTGACGCGCAGGCCGGGTCGGGTGCTGACGATCTCCAGCGACGCATCGAGGCGCGATGCCGCAGAGCGGACGATCGCGAGGCCGAGGCCGCTGCCTTGGCTGTCGCGTGCGGTCGAAAGGCGGGTGAAGCGTTCGCCCAGACGGGCCAGGTCGTCATCCGGCAGGCCGGGTCCGTCATCCGCCACCACGATCCTGGCCCCCGTCCCTTGCTCGCCCGAGATGGTCATCATCACCTGGCCGCCGCGACGATTATAGCGGATCGCATTGTCGAGCAGGTTGGACAGGATCTCGAAAACCAGCGTGCGATGGCTGGCGATCACCAGATCGGCCGGAGCGTCGAGATGGATTTCGACCCCCGCCTCGATCGCCTGCGCGATCCGGCGGTTGATGACGACGACCGCGACTTCGCGCAGGTCGACCCGCTCGCGGGGAGGTGCGACGCCCGCCTCCTCGGCACGGGCCAGCGCCAGCAGCTGCGTCACCAGATGCTCCAGTCGGTCGGCCGCATCGGCGATCTCGCCCATGGCGGTCGGGCTGCCCCGCCTGGCCAGCGCGACCTGCACCTTCAGCACCGCCAGCGGCGTGCGCATCTGGTGCGAGGCATCGGCGGTAAAGCGCCGCATTCCCGCCGTCGCGCTGTCCAGCCGGGCGAGCAGATGGTTGAACGCATCGGCCAGCGAGCGAAGCTCGACCGGCAAGGGGCCGGTATCCAGCGGCGAAAGGTCCGGCGTCGCGCGCCGGTCGCGGGCCGACACCGCCCCCCGCAGGCCCGCCAGCGGGCGCAGGCTCCAGGCCAGCGCCGGACGGATCAGCAGCATGGCGACGCCCACCAGCAGGATCTCCCCCAGCACCAGCGCGATCACCAGCCGTCGTTGCAGCGCCCGGCGACCGTCAAGGGTCTCGGCCACCTGCACCACCACCGGCGCGTCGATGCGGGGCAGCGCGCGGCGCACCTCGGCGACGCGGATATCCTGGCCGCGATAGCGGGCGAAGCGGAAGCGCGGCGTGTCGAGCGCCAGTTCCGCGACATGCGGCGCGGGCAGGTCGCCATAGCCGGTCAGCAGGCGCCCACCCACCGCGATCCGGTAATAGACATTGTCGCGCTCGCTATTCTCCAGCATCCCGAATGCCGCAGCGGGCAGGTCGAGCGTCACCTCGCCCCGCTCCACCTGCACCGTCTCCGCCACCGCGCCCAGCGCCCCGCCAAGCACGCGGTCGTTGGTGCGGCGGACGACATCGGCGATCAGCGTCGCCCCCGCCAGCCCCAGCAGCACCGCAATCGCCAGCATCGGCGCCAGCATCGCCGCGAGCAGTCGGGTGCGCAGCGCCAGCGCACCGCCGCGCGCGCGCTCAATCGGCATCGAGCATATAGCCGACCCCGCGCACCGTGCGGATCGCCGGGCCGTCGGGGGCCAGCTTGCCGCGCAGGCGGGTGATGTTCACCTCGATCGCATTGGGGCCGACCGGCTCGTCATAGCCGAACACCTCGGACTGCAACGTCTCGCGCGGCACGATCTGCCCGGCGCGGGTGGCGAGCGAGTCGAGCACCGCCCATTCGCGGCGGCGCAGGTCCAGCGCCCGCTCGCCGACCCGCGCCTCGCCGCGCGAGCGGTCCAGCACCAGCGCGCCGACGACCAGCGCCGGGGTCGGATCGCCGCCGCGCCGCCGCCCCAGCGCGCGGATCCGCGCCTCCAGCTCGGCGGGGGCGAAGGGCTTCCGCAGATAATCGTCCGCGCCCAGGTCCAGCCCGCGCACCCGGTCGTCCAGCGCGTCGCGCGCGGTCAGCATCAGCACCGGCACGCGCGCGCCCCGCCGCCGCAACGTCTCCAGCACCGAGAAACCGTCCATCCCCGGCAACCCGACATCGAGCACGACCAGCGCATAGGCCTCGTCCGCGATCACCATCAGCGCATCCTCGCCGCTGGCGACATGATCGACCGCATGGCCCGAGGCCCGCAGCAGCGCGACGATCCCGCGCGCCAGCGCCGCATCGTCCTCGACGATCAGAATCCGCATCGCGCCGCCCGGTGAAAGGTGGATGACAGCTTGCCGGCATAGTTCATGTCCATGAGCTTACCCGAACTCAGAGGCGGGAAGCGAGAGGACCTGAACGATGCGAATCCTGATTCTATCGATGCTGCTGCTGGGCGCCCCGGCGTTCGCGCAAGCCAGCGCGCCGCATCGCCCGGTCGGCTATCCCCGCTCCTATGACGCGCTGGTTGCCGATGCGCGCGCCGAGGGCGGCCTGCGCGTCTATGGCAATGCCGACACCGCTGCGATGCAGCCACTGATCGCCGCCTTTCGCCGCACCTATCCCGGCGTCGCGGTCCGCTATGACGATCTGGAATCGAGCACCATCTACGACCGCGTCGTCGCCGAGGCGCGGCAAGGCGCAGCGGGGGCCGATCTGGTCTGGTCCTCAGCAATGGATCTCCAGGCCAAGCTGATCAACGACGGCTATGCGCAAGCCTATCTCAGCCCCGAAAAGCCCGCTTTGCCCGCCACGGCCGTCTGGAAGAACATGGGCTACGGCGTCACCGCCGAGCCGGTCGCCTTCGTGGTCAACCGTCGCCTGATCCCGGCAGCACAGGTGCCGCGCACCCATGAGGCGTTCGAGCAATTGCTGCGCGGCCGTCGCGCCGCGCTGACGGGCAAGGTCGCCACCTATGACCCCGCCCGGTCCAATGTCGGCTATCTCTATCTGACCGAGGATCATGCGATCACCCGCGACACCCGTTCGCTGGTCCAGGCGATCGCCGCGACCCGGCCGATGCTGTCGCGCACCACCGAGCCGATGCTGGACGCGGTGGCGGCGGGGCGGATCGCCATCGCCTATAATGTCGTCGGCCCCTATGCGCTGACGCGCGCGCTGCGCGACCCGCGCATCCGGGTGGTGTTTCCGCGCGACTATACGATCATCGCCTCGCGCGTCGCCTTCATCACCCGCGATGCGCGGCATCCGGCGGCGGCGCGGCTGTTCCTCGACTTCCTGCTGTCGCGCACCGGGCAGACGCTCCTCGCGCGGCAATGGCTGTTGCCGGTGCGCGGCGATGTCCGCGCGCCCCGCCTGTCGTCCGAACAGCAACGCCCGATCCGCGTCGGGCCGCAGCTTCTCGTCAATCTCGATACGATCAAGCGCCGCCGCTTCCTGGCCGACTGGCGCGCCACTCTAGCCGAAGGGGCCCGAACCCGATGATCCCGTACCGAACCGCGACCGCGCTGGTCGCGCTGCTGGCCGCCACCCCCGCGCTGGCCCAGACGCCGAGCAACGACGACCTCGCCGCGCTGGTCCGCCAGCAGGCCGCCGAGATCGCGACGCTGCGCGCCCGGCTCGACCGGCTGGAGGGGGCGCAGACCTCCGCCCCGATCGCCGGCACCGCGCCCGCCCCCTCCACCCCGGCGGCAGCGGCGGCGACGCCCGCACCGCAACTGGCGCAGAACGACACGACCGGCCGCGACACCGTCACCCGCCCCTTCGCGCCGCAGCTCGTTCCCCCCGGCCCCGCCGAGCGCGACGTGGCACAGGCGCGGCAGGCCAATGCGGCGGGCGTGACGACCGAATGGGGGGCGGGGCTGCCCGTCTTCCACTCGGCGGACGGCATCTACACCTTCAAGCCGCGCGGGCGCATCCTGGCCGATGTCAGCTCCAGCTTCGGTTCGCGCTATGACGGGCGCAACATCACCACGACCGGCATGCGCGCGCTGCGCTTGGGCCTGGAAGGCGGGGTCGGCACCCATTTCTTCTACCAGTTCGAAACCGACTTTTCCGAAAATGACGTCGACATCGTCACCGCCTTCATCGGCTGGCGCAACCGTATCCGGCCGGGCCTGGATTACGACCTGCGCGCCGGGCATCTGTTCAACGATCGCGGGTTCGAGGGCTCGACCGGATCGGACTCGACGCCCTTCATGGAACGCACCGTCGTCGCCACCGCGATCATCCCGCAGCGCGGCTTCTACGGCGTCGGCATCATGCCGCGCCTGTTCTGGAAGACCGGCCACGCCTCGCTGACGCTGACCGGCGACCGGATCGACGGCAGCCAGGCCGCCAATGACAGCCGCACCGTGCTGGCCCGCGCGCACTGGAACCCGATCAAGGGCGAGCGTTCGGTCCTCCATGTCGGGCTGTGGGGCTTTGACGAGGCGCTGTCCTCGGCGGCGACCACCCTGACCCGCAACACGGTGATCGGCGGCCGCTTCAACGGCGCGTTGCGGGTGTCGACCGGCGCCCTGCTCGGCGGGCGCAGCACCACCGGCTATGGCGCGGAGCTGGGCGGCTATGTCGGCCCGGTCTGGATCATGGCCGAGGCGGGCGAGCGGCGCGCGCGCCTGACCGGCGACCGCCCCGACTTTCTCAGCAAGGCGTGGAGCCTGTCGGGCGGCTGGTTCGTCACCGGCGACCTGCCCCCCTATAACCCGCGCCTGGGCAGCTTCGGCCAGCCGCGCGTGCTGAAACCGATCTTCGAGGGCGGACCCGGCGCGATCGAGCTGACCGCGCGCTATGAAAATCTGGACTATACCAGCCTGCTGACCGGCGGGCGCGGCTGGGCCGCGACGGTCGGCGCCAACTGGTATCTCAACAGCTTCACCCGGCTCCAGTTCAACTGGGTCCATTGGGATACCGACAATCGCGCAGGCGCCTTCACCGGCCCCGACAGCGGCGAGACGATCGGCACGCGCATCGCCGTCACCTTCTAAGACACCCTCCTCCCCTCACGGAGCATCCTTCGATGGATCTTGCCCTGCTTGGCTTCCTGATGGTCGCCACCTTCATGACGCTCATCATGACGAAGCGGATGACCCCGCTGGTCGCGCTGATCGTCGTGCCGACCGCCTTCGCGCTGATCGCCGGTTTCGCCTCCGGCCTGGGCGACATGATGATCGACGGCATCAAGAATCTCGCGCCGACCGGCGTCATGCTGCTCTTCGCGATCCTGTTCTTTTCGATCATGACCGATACCGGGCTGTTCGATCCGCTGGTCAACCGGCTGCTGCGCGTGGTGCACGGCGATCCGCTGGCCATATTGATCGGCACGGTGGTGCTGTGCGCGATCGTCAGCCTGGATGGCGACGGATCGACCACCTACATCATCACCATCGCCGCGCTGCTGCCGCTCTACAAACGGTACGACATGAACCGGCTATATCTGTGCTGCCTGCTGATGAGCACCAGCGGGATCATGAACCTGACCCCCTGGGGCGGTCCGACCGCCCGCGCCGCCAGCGCGCTGAAGCTCGATCCCGCCACGCTGTTCCTGCCGCTGATCCCCGGCATGATCGCCGGGCTCGCCTTCCTGATCGGGCTGGCAATCTGGTTCGGCCGCAAGGAGCGTCGCCGCATCGGCCATGTGAAGGCCAATGAGCCGACCGCCTTCACCGGCATGGCCGTGTCGCAATTTCCCGAGGCGCGCCGCCCGCACCTGCGCGGGTTCAACGCCGCGCTGACCATCGCGCTGATCGCGGGGCTGGTCTCGGGCATCCTGCCGCTCTCCGTGCTGATGATGCTGGCCTTCGCGGTCGCCATGATCGTCAACTATCCGCAGGTTGCCGAGCAGAAGGAGCGGATCGCTGCCCATGCGGGCAATGTCCTGTCGGTCGTCTCGCTGATCTTCGCGGCGGGCATCTTCACCGGCATCCTGTCGGGCACCGGCATGGTCGAGGCGATGAGCAAGGAGGTCGTCGGCTGGATTCCCCCGGTGCTGGGGCCGTATATGGCGCCGATCACCGCCGCGCTCAGCCTGCCCTTCACCTTCTTCATCTCCAACGACGCCTTCTATTTCGGCATGCTGCCGATCCTGGCCGAGGCGGGGACGCATTATGGCGTGTCGCCGATGGCGATCGCCCGCGCCTCGCTGATGGGCCAGCCGGTCCATCTGCTCAGCCCGCTAGTGCCGTCGACCTATCTGCTGGTCAGCCTGGCGGGCGTCGACCTGGCCGATCACCAGCGTTTCACCCTGGTCCCCGCCGCGATGGTCTGCGTGGTCATGACGCTGGTCGGGATGGCGGTGCTCGCCTTCCCGCTGATGGGCTGATCCGATGGAGACGCTCTGGCAGCATATCGTCGCCGACTTCGCCGCGATCGGCACGCCCGCAGCCCTGGCGGCCTTTGCCCAGGTCGTCCTGATCGACGTCCTGCTCGCCGCCGACAACGCCATCGTCGTCGGCGCGCTGGCGGCGGGGCTGCCCCCGGCGATGCGGCGCAAGGTGATCCTGGTCGGCGTGGTCGCCGCGCTGGTCCTGCGCATCGGTTTCGCGCTGGTCGTGACCCAGCTGCTCCAGATCGTCGGGCTGGTGCTGGCGGGCGGGCTGCTGCTGGTCTGGGTCGCGTGGAAGATGTGGCGCGAACTGCGCGGCGGCGACGGCGACGACGATGCGCTGGCGCACCGTGCCCCGCGCCGCTTCTGGGCCGCCGCCTGGGCGGTCGCGGTCGCCGACATATCGATGAGCCTCGACAATGTTCTGGCGGTGGCGGGCGCGGCGCGCGACCATCCCGGCATCCTCGCCATCGGCCTGATCCTGTCGGTCGCCTTGATGGGGCTGGCCGCCAATATCCTCGCCCGCGTGATCGAGCGCTATCGCTGGCTCGCCTATGTCGGGCTGCTCGTCATCCTGTGGGTCGCGGGCAAGATGATCTGGGAAGGGCTGACCGACCCGGCGCGCGGGCTGCTGACCCTGTTCGCCTGACCCATCCCACCCCCACGCCCCCATCGGGAGATTTTGCCATGATCCGCTACGCGCCGCCCCTCATCCTGCTGCCCGCCATGGGTTGCGACGGCCAACTCTGGGCCAAGCAGGTGATCGACCTGAGCGACGTCACCCATCCGATGCTCGGCGACCTGACCGTCGACGACACGCTGGAGGCGATGGCCGCGCGGGTGCTGGCCCATGCCCCGCCCCGCTTCGCGGTCGCCGGGGTCAGCCTGGGCGGCTATGTCGCGCTGGAGGTCATCCGCCAGGCGCCCGAGCGGGTGCAGCGGGTGGCGCTGTTCGGCACCCGCGCATCGATGCGGATGCGCCCGCGCACCGTCGCCGAGCAGGGCCTGCTCGCCACCGCACCCCATGCCGACCCGACGCTGACCCCGATCGTCAGCGGCCCCGTCCAGGCGATGGCCGAGCGCGTCGGCGCGGCCGTCTTCGAGCGCCAGCAGCGGGCCATGCTCGCCCGGCCGGATATCAGCGCGGCCATCGCGGCGGTGCGGGTGCCGACGCTGGTGGCGGTGGGCGAGTATGACCGCATATGCTTGCCCGCCGAGGCGCGCGAGCTGGCCGACCGGATTCCGGGCGCGCCGCTCCACGAGATCCGCAATTGCGGGCATCTGGCCCCGCTGGAGCGCCCCGGCGAGGTCACCCAGCTGTTGCGGGACTGGCTGCAAGGCTGAACGGTCCGGAGCGCCGCCAGTGCGGCACGGCCATGCGATCCGGACGACATGAAAAAGGGGCGCGGCGACCCGGACCTGAGTCCGGGCACCGCGCCCCCCCTTCTCACCCTGAGGGCGCTTAGCTGGCCTGGTTGGCCGACACCGGCTTGGCGGTCACGTCGAAGCGATCGGCGTTCATCACCTTCACCCATGCCCGCACGAAATCGCGCACGAACTTCTCCTCGTGCCCGTTCTCGGCATAGACCTCGGCGGTCGCGCGCAGCTGCGAGTTGGAGCCGAAGATCAGGTCGGTCCGGGTCGCGCGCCATTTTTCCTGGCGGCCGCCACGGTCGTAACCGATGAACTTCTCGTCGCTCGACGCATCGACCAGATCCCAGAAGGTATCATTGTCGAGCAGGTTGACGAAGAAGTCGTTGGTCAGCTGCCCCGGACGGTCGGTCAGCACGCCCTCCGGCGCATCGCCGAAGTTCGCGCCCAGCACGCGCAGGCCGCCGACCAGCACCGTCATTTCCGGCGCGGACAGCCCGAGCAGCGAGGCCCGGTCGAGCAGCAGCTCCTCGGTCTTCACCGGGTTGCGGGTCTTCAGATAGTTGCGGAAACCATCGGCCTGCGGCTCCATCCAGATGAAGCTCTCGACATCGGTCCATTCCTGCGTCGCGTCGCCGCGACCGCCCAGGAACGGGACCGCCACGTCGAACCCGGCATCGCGCGCCGCCTTCTCGACCGCTGCCGAACCGGCCAGCACGATCGCATCGGCCAGCGACATGTCGCCGCGCAGCTCGTTCAGCTTGGCCAGGACCTGCTGGAGCTGTTCGGGTTCGTTGACCGCCCAGTCCTTCTGAGGGGCCAGCGCGATGCGCGCGCCGTTCGCGCCGCCGCGATGGTCCGACCGGCGATAGGTCGAGGCCGAGGCCCAGGCAGTCTTGACCAGCTGTCCGACCGTCAAGCCGCTAGAAAGCACCGCTTCCTTGAACGCCGCCACGGCCGCATCTGACGGCACGGTGCCTTCCGGCACGGGGTCCTGCCAGATCAGCGTCTCTTCGGGCACTTCGGGGCCGAGATAGCGGATCTTGGGGCCCATGTCGCGATGGGTCAGCTTGAACCAGGCGCGGGCGAAGGCATCGTCCAGCGCCGCCTGATCCTCGCGGAAGCGCAGCGCGATCTCGCGGAACTCGGGGTCCATCTTCAGCGCCATGTCGGCGGTGGTCATCATGGTCGGCACGCGCTTGTTGGGATCGCGCGCGTCGGGGGCCATGTCCTCGGGGTCGGGATTGACCGGAGTCCACTGCTTGGCGCCCGCCGGGCTCTGCGTCAGTTCATAGTCATATTTGAACAGCAGGCGCAGATAGTCGCCGGTCCACTTGGTCGGATTGTTCGACCATGCACCCTCGATGCCGGAGGTGGTGATATGCCCCTGGCCGATCTCCTCGCTGTCGGTCAGCCAGCCCAGCCCCTGCTGGTGCACCGCTTCCGCCGCCGGGTTCTTGAAGTGTGGGGCGGGCTTGGCGCCATGCGCCTTGCCGAACGCATGGCCACCCGCCGTCAGCGCCACCGTCTCCTCGGAGTTCATCGCCATCCGCCGGAACGTCGCCTTCATGTCGCGCGCGGAGGTCAGCGGGTCGGGATTGCCGCCGGGCCCTTCGGGATTGACGTAGATGAGGCCCATCTGAATCGCGGCGAGCGGTCCTTCGAGCTCGGGCGTCTCCTCGGTGATGCGGGTCTGCGCGCCTTCATCGACCCACAGCTCCTCGGCGCCCCAGAAGGTATCGCCCTCCGACGCATAGACGTCCTTGCGGCCGCCCGCGAAGCCGAAGGTCGGCCCGCCCATGCTCTCGATCGCGACATTGCCCGCCAGGATGAACAGATCGGCCCAGCTGATATGCTTGCCGTATTTCTGCTTGATCGGCCACAACAGGCGCCGCGCCTTGTCGAGATTGCCATTGTCCGGCCACGAGTTCAGCGGCTCGAAACGCTGCTGCCCCGAGGACGAACCACCGCGCCCATCGGTCACGCGATAGGTGCCGGCGGCGTGCCAAGCCATACGGATCATGAAGGGGCCGTAATGACCGTAATCGGCGGGCCACCACGGCTTGCTGTCGGTCATCAGCGCGAGCAGGTCGGCCTTGACCGCCGCATAGTCGAGCGCGTTGAACGCCTCGGCATAGTCGAAGCCCTCGCCCATCGGGTCGGGCGAGATGCCGTGCTGGTGCAGCATGTCGATCGGCAGCGCGTCGGGCCACCAGTCCTTGTTGGTCCGTCCCAGCAGCGACCGGGCCTTGACCTCGCCGCCGCCCTTGCCACCCATCGGGCAACCGCCGCTCTTGGGCTTTTCGTAATCGGCCATCTCGGTGTCCTCTTCCTACCGATGTCACTTCACCACATGATAGTGCCGCGCCAACAAGCAATCTGTCCAATCGATTATTCGGGATGGATAGATCATGATACTCGATCACTACCGGCATCGCGCCTCTCGGCTCAATGCCTGTCACGGCCACCGGCTTCGACCCGCCGGAGCCGCTGCGGCATGGCGTGCAAAAGCATCGGCCAAATGCTTTTGCACGCGGGAATTCAGCGGGCGATACCGATCAGCGCGGTCGCGTCGTAACCCGCCGTCACGTTGCCGCTGAACACCGGCGTCTGCTGGGCGACCTGCGCCGCGCTGTTGTCGCCAAAGATGCCGTCGCTCGACAGCGAAATACGCGCGAACTTCGCGGCGCTCGACGGATAGGTCGTGGCATCGGCATAGACGGCCGAGCAGGCGGCGCTCGGCATCGCCAGCTGCGAGGTCAGGACCGCATAACGACCGCCCAGCGCGTTGGAGAGGCTGGAGAAGACCTCGAAATGCATATGCGGCCAGCGCCCGTCATAGCAGCCGGGAAAGATGGTGGTGAAGCTGACCTGGCCATTGGCATCGGTCACCTGGACCCCGCGCAGATAGCTTTCCGCCGGGGTGGTATAGAGCGAATAGAGCCCCTGCCGGTCGCAATGCCACAGATAGACCGCATAACCCGCGAGAGGTGCGCAGGTGGCGTTGACGTCGACCAGGGTCAGCGTGATCTTCAGCAACACGCCGGTCGCGACCGTGGCGGTCGAGAGGAAGCTGGGGCGGATGTCGCTGCGCACGACGCCGCTCACGGTGAGGATGTTGGACGTCCCCCCGGAGGCGGTGTTGGTGCCGTCGCCGGGATAGGGACCGGCGGTTTCGGCCGGGTCGGCGATGCACGCGGTGCTCTTGCCGCTGGTGGTCGGCGTAGGGGTTGCGGTCGCGCTCGGCGTTGGTGTCGGCGTGGCGGTGGAGCCGCTTACCACCGCGACGCTACCCAACACCGCGTCGCTGCCGCCGCAACCCGCGACCAGCGCGGCGGTGCCCGCACCGGCAAACCACTTCAGCGCGCGACGGCGCGCCATCAGCGTCTCCATGACCTTCAGATCGTCGGCCAGGCTGTGGGCGTGGTCGGGATGGCGGTCGGACATGCACTCATACTCCTTCGGACAGAAGGAGCATGTCGGCGTGGCGGATTGCCCGGCTATGTCGGGATGCCGCCATGATGTTGCAGCGTGTGTCAGCTCGCCAGCGGCAGCACCACACGCGCCATCGCGCCGCGATCGCCGTTTTCCAGCGTCGCCGCGCCGCCGTGCCGCGTCGCGATCGACCGGACGATGGCGAGACCCAGCCCGGTGCCGCCGGTGGCGCGGTTGCGTGAGGGGTCGCCGCGCACGAATGGCTGGAACAGACGTTCCGCCTGGGCCGGATCGATGCCGGGCCCGTCGTCGGCCACCCATATGCCGACATTCCCGCCCGCAATCTCCCACCCGATCGTCGCCCGCTCGCCATAGCGCACGGCATTCTCGATCAGATTGGAAAACAGCCGCCGCAACGCCGCCGTATCGCCGCGCACGACCGCACGCGGGCCGGGCATCAGCGTCACGGGCTGACCGGCATCGGCCATGTCTTGGACCAGACTGTCGAGCAGGCTGGCCAGGTCGAGGCGGCGCGCGTCGGTCTGGACCGCCTCGTCCCGGGTGAAGGCCAGCGTGGCGGCAATCATCGCGCGCATCTCGCCGATATCGGCGGCGGCGCGGGCGCGGGCATCCTCGGGCAGCTGTTCGACGCGAAAGGCGAGCCGCGACAGCGGCGTGCCCAGGTCATGCGCGATCCCCGCCAGCATCGCGGTGCGCGCCTCGGCATGATGCGCCAGACGGGCATGCATCGTCGTCACCGCACGCGCCAGATCGCGCACCTCACGACTGCCCCCCGGCAGCGCGGGCAACGCAGCGCCGGTGCCCGCCTGATCGGCGGCGCTGGCGAGGCGGCGCAGGGGCCGGGTCAGCGCGCGGGCGATGCACCAGGCCGGCAGGGACAGCAGCAGGATCGCGACCAACATCGCCAGCAGGGTGCGGACGTGCCAGCGCGTCAGATAGGGCGGCACATGGCTGCGCACGACCCACCAGCCCGCTCCCTCATGCCAGGCGAAGGTGAAGCTGCCGACAAAGGCATCGCGCTCCGTCTTGCCCGCCGTTTCGGTAAAGGCCAGAACAGCGGCGGGCGACACGCCCAACTCGGCGGCGAGGCGGCGGCGGGCGGTGGGATCGGCGACTTCCCCGCTACGGGCCATGGGCGCGGCCCGTTCCCTTCGACGCTGCGGCGGCCCCGGTCCGGGATCCTGGCCATCGGCCGCTTGCGCCACGCCGAGCGGCGGACCGCCCCGGTCGAAGGGCGGCGGCCCCTTGCCTTCCAGCGTCATCGCGATCGAGCGCAGGCTGCTGGGAAAGTCGAAGGGCGGCGGCCCGGAAAAGGTGACCACGAACGAGATCGCCGTCGCCACCAGGACGGAGACGATGACCAGCAGGAAGATCGGCGCCGCGATCGAGGCCCCGCGCCGGTCGCGTCGCCGGTCAGCGACGCTCGACATCGGCCGTGAACAGATAGCCTTCGTTGCGCACCGTGCGGACCAGATCGTCGCCGCCGCGCCCGTCGGACCGTTGCAACTTGCGGCGCAACCGGCTGATCTGGACGTCGATCGCGCGGTCGAAATGCTCGGCATTGGCCCCGCGCGACTGGTCGAGCAGGAAGTCGCGGGTAAGGACGCGGCGCGGATGCTCGACCAGCACGATCAGCAGGCGGAACTCGCCATCGGACAGGTTGATGAGGACATCGTCGGGATCGAACAGCTGCCGTCCCAGCGGATCGAGCCGCCAGCCCGCGAAGCGCAGATATGCACGCTCCGGCGATGCCGTCTGGACCGAGGTGATCGCAGCCGGCCGGCCCTGGTTGCGACGCAGGACCGAGCGGATGCGGGCGAGCAGTTCGCGCGGATTGGCGGGCTTGGCGATATAATCGTCGGCGCCCATTTCCAGTCCGACGATCCGGTCGACCTCCTCGCCGATCACCGACAGGATGATGACCGGCGGCGCGGTCGTGCGGTCGAGGCTGCGAAGCACCGACAGCCCGTCCTCCCCCGGCATCATCACGTCGAGAACGACCAGCGCATAGGCATGGCGCACGAGCGCCGCCCGCATCGCCGCCGCATCCTCGGCGACATCGACGACATAGCCATGGTCGGCGAGGAACGCCGCCGTCAGCTCGCGGATGCCGGGGTCGTCGTCGACGATGAGAAGGCGGGTTTCGAGGTCCATGGTCTCGATCGGTTCAGGACGGGCGACGGTCTGCATGACGCCCGGATGCCGTCCCGGTGTATCGCGCGGATTGCAGGGCTGCAACATCGGCAGAACGGGACCGGGGTGTGGCCGGGGCGCCACACCGGATCGGGCCGACCCGACCTTCGTCGCGGGGCGCGGACCGGTGCGTTCGATCACCATGTCGTCCGGATGGGTTGGGTACTGGAGCCGCCCTGACCCGAATACGTCGTTCCGATCCGGGAACGAGATCGCCTTGCCCTTGTTTTCGTGGGCAAAGGAGATCGCATGAACGCCAATTCGCGCCTGACCGCCCTCACCCGGATCGGCTTTGCAACGCGCGGCCTGCTCTATCTCGTCATCGCCTTTCTCATCCTTCGCACCGGCAGGGCCGAGGACCCCAGCGGCGCCATCGAGTATCTCGGGCGGGGCGGCGGCCAGATCCTGCTGGGGATCATCGCCGTCGGTCTGGTAGCCTATGGCATCTGGCGCCTGGCCGACGCCGCGCTCGACATCGAGCGTCACGGCACCGATCGTAAGGGCGTGATGGAACGGGTCGGCGCGGGGGTCAGCGGTGCAGTGCACCTTTTCCTGGCGTGGCAGGCCGTTGCGGTGATGCGGGGCGCGGCCCTGTCTGGGGACGGCACGCGCGAAGGGGCGCGAACGGCGCTTCAGCTGCCCGGCGGATGGGCGCTCGTGCTGGTCGGGGCGGTGGTGCTGGCGGCGCTGGGCGCGGTCCAGCTGGTCAAGGCGACGAAGGGGTCTTTCCTGCGCTATCTGGACGCCTCGGTCGCGCGGCAACGCTGGGTGCAGTGGAGCGGTCGCGCGGGATATGCGGCGCGCGGGCTGGTGTTCCTGATCAGCGGCTATCTGCTCGCACGGGCCGGGATCGAGGAACAGGCGGGCGAGGCCGGCGGCATGGCGCGGGTCCTGTCATGGCTGACCAACCCGTTCGACCTGATCGTCGGCGCAGGGTTGCTGGCGTTCGGGCTCTTCAGCCTTGTCGAGGCGCGCTATCGGCGGCTGCATGACGTGCCCGTCGACGCGGCGATCCGGCGGGCGACCAGCTGGCATTGATCGGCCCGCGTCCCGCGCAGCGATGGGGGGATCAGGCCGCCACCGCCTCGGGCAGATCGTCATCGGTCAGGGTCGAGGACCGGCGGAACTGACCGGCATTCTCGTCCAGCCACGCCGCCGCCGTCGCCCGCCCCAGATCGCGCAGTTCCTGGATCTTGGACCAGCGGGTGTCGAGCTTGCTCGCCGAGCCGCGTTCGGCCAGCGCGGTCGGGGCGGCCATCATGTGCAGATTGGTCGCGGCCAGCGCCTGCATCGCCGGATCGGACGAGCCTGCGCTGCGGGCGATGGCCTGTACTTCGGTCAGCGCCTTCAGGTCGCGCAACAGGCAGGCGTTGAAGCCGATATCGCTCATCCGCCCGATGATCCCGCCCAGCGAGGTCGGCGCCTCGTCCACCCCGAAGGGGGTGATCTGCACGATCAGCAGGTCGGTCGCGCCATGATGGTCGAAGATCAGCGGCTCCAGCGCGGGGTTGGCGGAAAAGCCGCCGTCCCAATAGTCCTCGCCATCGATCGTCACCGCCGCGAACAGATCCGGCAGGCAGGCGGACGCCATGATCGCATCGACCGTGATCTCGTCGTCGCGGAACAGGCGCGCCGCACCGTTCGACACCGCAGTCGCAGCGATATAGAGCGGCAGCGCCCCGTCGCGCGTCAGGGCGCTCAGATCGATGCTAGACGACACCACCTGGCGCAGCGCCCGCATCTCGCGCAGTTGTGGAGAGAGATGCGCCAGATAGCGGCTCATCATCTTCGACATTTCGAGCGAGCGCCGGAACCACGGCTCGAACAGCGGCCCGCCCCATTGGTGATCGAAGGCGCGTAGCGGCGATCCGTGCGACACCGCCTTCCACAGCCGCTCCAGCCCCGCCAGCGCGCCGTCCCGGCCGCCGATGGCCAGTCCCGCGACCAGCGCGGTGCCGTTCAACGCCCCGGCGCTCGCCCCGCTGACCGCGACGATGTCGATGTCCTCCTCCAACAGACGCTCGATCACGCCCCATCCATAGGCGCCATGCGCCCCGCCGCCCTGCAGGGCCAGCCCCAGCCGAGGACGAGCAGAAGAGGTCGAAGGCGATACGGTGTCGATCATGGCGGGCTCCCGAAAGGCGTCCCCATGGGTCTGCGACGACCCATGGTCCGCTTGGGGATGCAACGAGCGCCGCCCAATTTGGATGCAGTGCAGCATAAAACCGGCCCATGGCCAGGGCGGTCACGCCCCGTCCCGCGTCAGTCGCGTGTCCTCCCGATCCGGACGTCCCGATAGCGCGGGTTGAGCAGGTGGAAGACCAGCAGCGCGACCAGATAGGCCAGGCCGCAGGCGATGAAGAAGGGCTGGTAGCTGCCCACCCTGTCGAGCAAAATGCCCAGCGCCTTCGACGCGATAAAGCCGCCGGTCGCCCCGGCAAAACCGCCCAGCCCGATCAACGTACCTTGCGCATAACGGGGGAACTGGTCGCCGGGCAGCGCGAAGAGATTGGTCGAGAAGCCCTGATGCGCCGCGCAGGCCAGGCCGATCATCGCCACCGCGATCCAGATGCTGCTCGCCTGCGCCGCGAACATCACCGGCAGCGCGAACAGCGCGCAGAAGAACATCGCCCGCTTGCGCGCGCGCCCGGTCGCCACCCCGGCCTTCAGCAGCCGTGACGAATACCAGCCGCCGACGATCGCACCGACATCCGCCATGATATAGATGGCGACAAGAGGCGGCCCGAAGCTCTTGAGATCATAGCCGTAACGGCTGTGGAAGAAATCGGGCAGCCAGAACAGGAAGGTCCACCACACCGGATCGATCAGAAAGCGCCCGGTCATATAGGACCAGGCCTCACGATGGCGCAGGACGGTGAGGAATCCGGCGCGACCGCTCGTCTCGGCGGGCTCGGTCTCGATCCAGGCGCGCTCCTCGGGCGTGATGCGCGGATGGGCATGGGGCGGGTGATAGAGCCGCCACCAGGCCGCCAGCCAGACGAGGTTGAACAGCCCCGTGATGATGAAGGCCCAGCGCCAGTCGAGCACCAGATCGGCGACGATGAAGCCGATCAGCAGTGGTGTCACCACCGCCCCGACATTGGCCCCGGCGTTGAAGATGCCGATGGCCAGCGCCCGTTCCTTCTTGGGGAACCATTGCGACGCGGCAGCCAGCGCCGAGGGATAGGTCCCCGCCTCCCCGAAGGCGAGCGGGATGCGGGCGATCACGAAGCCGGTGGTCGAGGTGACGAGCGTCTGCGCGAAATGCCCGATGGTCCAGCTGCCCATCGCCAGCAGATACCCGGCGCGCGGCCCGATCCGGTCGATCAGCCAGCCGAACAACAGGAAGCCGATACCATAGGCGACCTGGAAATAGCCGGTGATGTCGCCGTAACCGCTATTGGTCCAGCCATAGAGCGCGGTCAGCTGCGGCTTGAGCACGCCCAGCACCAGCCGGTCGATATAGCTGAGCACCACGGCGGCGAAGAGCAGGCCGCAAATCACCCAGCGGACCCGCCCGCGCGGCGGCGGCACGGCGTGCGCGGCGGTTTCGGGGGCGGTCGCGGCGGCGTTGGCCATGTCGCTCATCTCACCAGCTCCACAGGGTGCCGTCCTCCAGCCGGTTCACCGGCAGATAGGCGCGTTTATAGGGATAGGTTTCCGCCAGTGCCTCGTCGATCTCGACGCCCAGCCCCGGCGCCTCGCCCGGATGCATCATCCCGTCCTCGAACCGGTAATGATGCGGGAAGACCGCGTCGGTCTCGTCCGTGTGCGGCATATGCTCCTGGATGCCGAAATTGGGGACCGACAGTCCGAAGTGCAGCGCCGCCGCCATGGTGACGGGCGACAGGTCGGTCGCGCCGTGGCAGCCGGTGCGGACCTGATACAGATCGGCGAGCGCGGCGATCCGTCGCAAATGGGTCAACCCCCCGGCATGGACGACGGTGGCGCGGACATAGTCGATCAGCTGGTTCTCGATCAGATGCTTGGCGTCCCAGATCGAGTTGAAGATCTCGCCCACCGCGATCGGCGTCGTCGTATGCTCGCGGATCAGGCGGAACGCATCCTGGTTCTCGGCCGGGGTCGCATCCTCGATCCAGAAGGGGCGATAGGGCTCCAGATCCTTGCCCAGCCGCGCCGCCTCGATCGGGGTCAGCCGGTGGTGGACGTCGTGGAGCAGTTGCACGTCCCAGCCCAAAGCCTCGCGCGCGGCGGCGAACAGTTCGGGGACGATGCGCAGATATTTCTCGGTCGACCAGACGCTCTCGCTGGGCAGGTCGGCATCGGCGGGCTCGTAACGCTGCCCCGCCTTGGCGACGCCATAGGTGGAGGCCAGCCCCGGCACCCCGCATTGCAGGCGGATCGCGCGATAGCCTTCGTCGCGGTGGCGGATCGCTGTGGCGACCGTGTCCGCGATGCTGGTCCCGTTGGCGTGGCAATAGACGAGGCAGGCGTCGCGCGCCGCGCCGCCCAGCAGCTGATAGACGGGCAGTCCGGCGATCTTGCCCTTGATGTCCCACAGCGCCATGTCGACCGCCGCGATTGCGGTCATCGTCACCGGGCCGCGCCGCCAATAGGCGCCCTTGTAGAGATATTGCCAGATATCCTCGATCCGGTGCGCGTCGCGCCCGATCAGGCAGGGGATGACGTGATCCTGCAGATAGCTGGCGACGCTGAGTTCGCGGCCGTTGAGCGTGGCGTCGCCCAGGCCGGTGGTGCCGTCGTCGCACTCGATCTTCAGCGTGACGAAGTTGCGTCCCGGAGAGGTCACGATCAGGCGGGCGGAAACGATCTTGGGCATGGCGGCGTCCTTCAGGCGACCAGAAGCGCGACAGAAGGATGGCTGCGCAAAACGGCATGGCGAATCATTCGATGCCTGCGGCTCATGACGGCCCTCTCCTGTCAGGCAGCCGGTCTGACCGGACTTGCCAATTGGTCTGATAGCGGTAACGTGCGGGTCAAGCGTCGGCTTGTCAATCGCCGACACATCGGGAGAGCATGGCATGAAACGGATTCGCGCATGGGCCACCGCGCTGTCCCTATCCTTGGTGGCATTGCCCTTTCCGGCGATGGCGGACGATGGCTATGCGCTGTGGCTGCGCACCGCCGCACCTTCGGTCGGGCGGGCGGATGTCAGAGTGTCGGGCACATCCCCGACGCTGGAACTGGCGGGCTCCGAACTGAGGCGCGCCCTGCCCTCGGGCATGCCGCCCGTCATGGTGGCGACCGCATCGGACCCCGCCCTTCGCACGCTGCGGCTGAATTTCGGCGGGCTGGGCGAGGAAGGGTATCTGGTCCGCCCGGTGACGTTGCAGGGCCGGACCATGCTTCTGGTCGCGGGCAACAGCGATCGCGGCGCGCTCTACGGTGCCTTTGCGCTGCTCCGCCATCTCGCCACCGGCGGAACGGCCGATCGGGTCGAGCTGCGGTCCGCGCCCAAGGTGAAGCTGCGCGTGCTGAACCATTGGGACAATCTCGATGGCTCGATCGAGCGCGGCTATGCGGGCCAGTCGCTATGGGACTGGTGGACGCTGCCCGACTTCCGCGATCCGCGCTATACCGACTATGCCCGCGCCAACGCCTCGATCGGGATCAACGGCACCGTCCTGAACAACGTCAACGCCAAGGCCGACAGCCTGACCGCGCCCTATATCGCCAAGGCGGCGGCGCTGGCCGATGTCTTCCGCCCCTGGGGCATCCGTGTCTATCTGTCGGTCAAATTCTCCACGCCGATCGAGTTGGGCGGACTGAAGACCGCCGATCCGCGCGATCCGGCGGTGGCGGCCTGGTGGAAGGCCAAGGCGGACGAGATCTATCGCGCCATCCCCGATTTCGGCGGCTTTCTGGTCAAGGCCAATAGCGAGGGGCAGCCGGGCCCGCGCGATTACGGGGCCAGCCATGCGGACGGCGCCAACATGCTGGCCGCCGCCGTCAAACCCCATGGCGGCATCGTGATGTGGCGCGCCTTCGTCTATGCGGAGACCGATCCCGAGGATCGCGCGAAACAAGCCTATACCGAGTTCAAGCCGCTGGACGGCAAGTTCGCCGACAATGTGCTGGTGCAGGTCAAGAACGGCGCGATCGACTTCCAGCCGCGCGAGCCCTTCCACCCGCTATTCGGCGCGATGCCGCGCACGCCCCTGATGATCGAGTTCCAGATCACCAAGGAATATCTCGGCTTCGCGACCCATCTCGCCTATCTCGGCCCGCTGTTCACCGAGGTCCTCGACGCGAAGACCGGGTGGAAGCCGGGCGAGACGGTCGCCGATGTGGTCGACGGCGCGGCGGAGCATCATGCGCTTTCGGGCATGGCGGGCGTCGCCAATATCGGGCGCGACCGCGACTGGAGCGGATCGACCTTCAACCAGGCCAATTGGTACGCCTTCGGCCGCCTCGCATGGGACCCCGACCTGTCGGCGCAGGCCATTGCGCGCGACTGGGCCGAGCAGACCTTCGGCACCGACGGTCAGGTGGTCGACACGGTCACCGCGATGATGATGGGATCGCGCGAGGCGGTGGTCGACTATACCGGCCCGCTCGGCCTCGCGCATCTGATGGCGACCGGCCATCATTACGGGCCGGGGCCATGGGTGGCCGATCTGGCGCGCCCCGAATGGAACCCGGCCTATTATCACCGCGCCGATGCGGGCGGCATCGGCTTCGACCGGACCGCCAAGGGCAGCAATGCGATCGGCCAATATGCCGCGCCGGTCGCCAAGGCCTTCGCCGACCCGGCAACGACGCCCGAGTCGATGCTGCTCTGGTTCCACCACCTGCCCTGGGATCGCCGCATGGCGAGCGGGCGCACTCTGTGGGACGAGATGGTCGCGCATTATGATCGCGGCGTTGCCTATGTCGGCCAGATGCAGCGGCA
This sequence comes from Sphingomonas sp. SORGH_AS_0870, assembly GCF_031453175.1. Taxonomy (NCBI): domain Bacteria; kingdom Pseudomonadati; phylum Pseudomonadota; class Alphaproteobacteria; order Sphingomonadales; family Sphingomonadaceae; genus Sphingomonas; species Sphingomonas sp. SORGH_AS_0870. The sequence continues at coordinate 1,882,265 of NZ_JAVIYW010000002.1, read as the reverse complement.
ATGGGACATGCTGCGTCCCAAAATCGATGCCGAACGCTGGCAGAAGACCGCGACCTATCTCGCCATCCAGGAAAAGGAAGCCCGGTGGTGGCGCGACGCGAGCCTGGCCTATTGGATGTCGGTCAACCATCGCCCCCTCCCCGCCGGGGTCCGCGCGCCCGAGCATGACCTGGCCTGGTACAAGGCGCGGAGCTTTCCCTACGCGCCGGGCCAGGCGCACTGACCGGAGGCGGAACGAGGCCGGACCATCGCGACGCCTTTGGTCCGGCCGCCTGTAGGGCGTCGGAGCCGGCGGACGGCATGACCGGCCCGCCTTACAGATCCCTGCGACGACCGCGCCGCGATCACGGTGCCCGCGAACGCCGGCCCGCAATCGATAACAGCTTGCAGACGGGCAAGAATCTTCGCCGGGATGCTTTGGTCTAGCCAATTTCATTTGACTTACAGACCAATAGGCCTGACGATACCGCTATCAACGAAGCCGCATCAGACGGTTGTGAGGGGAAGCGGAATGACATCCATGGCATCATCATGCCCGACCCGATCGGGCGTCACGCGGCCCGCATCATCGGCCGCCGCCTTGCCGCACCGCTCGCCCGACGCCTGATCGCCCCGACCGCCATCAATATTCGAATAGCCGCATGTCCCGGCGAAGGGCAGCGGACCGACCGAGAGGACCTGACATGAGGACTGTGCCCCCCATCCGCCTGCGCCGCCTGGCCCTGCTGTGCGCGACCGCCGCCGGTGCCATGAGCGCTTCGACCGCGCTCGCCCAGGCGGTGCCGCCGCCGCAGGAACAGGTTCCCGCCGACGGCCAGGACAATGGCCCGTCGACGCCCCCCGCGCCGCAGACCGACCAGACCCAGGGCACGACGAGCGAGGACATCGTCGTCACCGGCTATCGCTCGAGCCTGGCCAAGTCGACCAACGCCAAGCGGGCCTCGACCGGCTTTACCGATTCGATCTTCGCCGAGGATATCGGCAAGTTCCCCGACACCAACATCGCCGAGTCCTTCAACCGCATTCCGGGCGTGACCATCACCCGCGACGTGACCGGCGAAGGCACCAACGTCGCCATTCGCGGCCTGGGGTCGAACTTCACCAACGTCACGCTGAACGGTGCGCCGATCGCCGTCGCCTCCTCGGGCGCGACCGACGCGCAAGGCACCGACCGCTCGGTCGACCTCAGCTTCTTCCCGACCGACCTGTTCACCAAGCTGACCGTGAACAAGAGCTATACCGCCGACCTGCTCGAAGGCGGCGCGGCGGGCAACATCGACCTGCGCTCGGCGCGGCCCTTCGATCGCCAGACCTCGTTCGTCGCCTATAACGTCCAGGCGTCCAACCAGACGCCCGAGGACCGGATCGGGGCGCGCGGATCGCTGATCGGCAGCTGGCGCAACGACACCGTCGGCATCCTGGCGGGCGTCTCGGCGCAGCGGCTGTTCACCGACACGCGCGGCTTCGAGACGATCGGCTATACCAACCCCGCGCTGACCGCCGCGCAATGCGGCGCGACCAGCGGATGCAACAGCACCGGCGGCGGCAACTGGACGATCCCGTCGGTCGTACCCGCGGGCGCGGGCGGTGGCCTGGTCGCAGGCACGACGATCGACCGCAACTTCCTGCTCGCCAACAATCCGGGCGCGACCATCCAGCAGATCGACAACGGCCTGCTGCCGCGCCTGGGTCGCGTCACCAGCATCCGCGGGCCCCGCGACCGCATCAACGCGATCGTCAGCGCCGAATATCGCCCCACCGACCAGCTGCATTTCTACATTGACGGCCTGTACGGCTTCAAGAAGAACGAGCTGACCCGCGAGAACATGGCGTGGATCGTCCGCAACGGCGCGATCATCCCGACCAACCTGACCTTCGACAAGGCGGATTGCAGCGCGGGCTGCACCGTGACCGGCGGCACCTTCGCCAATGTCCAGTTCTTCAACGAATTCCGCCCCTATACCGAGACGACGCACCTGTTCAGCGTCAATCCCGGCGGCGAGTGGGAGATCAACGACAAGCTCAAGCTGAACATCCAGGGCAATTACGCGCGCTCGACCTTCCACCGCGAAAGCCCGACCGTCGGCATGACCACCCCGCTGGGCGCCGGCAACACCGTCACCTATTCGAACGACGGCGGCATCCCGACGATCACCAGCGCGCTCGACCTGAACGATCCGAAGAATTTCGGCTGGAATGCGGGCAGCCGCGTCAACCTCCAGGACGAGCGGCGGCTATACATCAACAAGGGGATGCGCGGCGACCTGACCTGGGGCGACACCGCGCTCAACGTGAAGATCGGCGGCGCGTTCGACAATACCGCGCGGCGCATCCGGGGCTTCGACAACAGCCAATATTGGCAGAACGCGGTGTGCGGCAACAATCCCAACGTCGCGGTCCCCTCCCCCAATTCGCAGCCACCCTGCGAGGGCCTGAACGCGCCCGGCGCGGCGCCCGCCGGCTATCCCACCTATCCGGGCTATGGCACCGGCTATACGGCGGGCATGAGCGGGCCGGTCAGCTATGGCGGGTCGCTGATCCCCAACAGCGCGGCGTCGAGCTATCTGATGCCGGGGCCGGCCGGGTTCGTGACGGTCAACTGGCCCGCCTTCGCCAAGGCGAGCAACTATCAATTCTATCACGACAACGCCCCCGAAAATGGCGGCGCGAACACCGGCGCGAGCGCGGGCTATATCCGCGAGATCGTCAAGTCGGCCTTCGCGACCGTCAACGGCGCGCAGGAACTGGGCGGCAACACGCTGCGCTTCAATGTCGGCGTGCGCTACGTCAACACGATCCAGACGATTTCGGGCCGCGTCTCGCTGCCCGATCCGCGCAACACGACCGCCTCGGGCGCCTCGCTGCCCGATGGCAGCCGCTATCCCAGCATCGTGAACATCGCCAACACGCGCAACGTCTATTCGGAATGGCTGCCCGCCGCGACGCTGGCCTATGACATTGGCGAGCATGCGGTGGTGCGTGTCGCGGGCTCGCGGACGATGACCCGTCCCGATCCGTCGGCACAGCTGCCGGGCGTCAATTTCGGCGCCCCCTCGGCCGACCAGGCCTCGATCGGCAATCCGGCGCTGGCGCCCTATCTGTCGACCAATCTGGACCTGGGCTTCGAATATTATACCGGGCGGGAGGGCGTGATCAGCTTCAACGCCTTCCGCAAGTCGATCGAGGGCTTCACAACGACCGCGATCTCGACGGTGCCCTTCTCGAACCTGGCGCAATATGGCATCACCTATGACACGCTGAACTCGACGCAGCAGATCGCGATCAACGCGCGCGGCGGGCCCAACCAGGCGCAGGTGCAGGTCACCTCGCAGGTCAACGTGCCCAACAAGCTGACCATCAACGGCCTGGAATTCCAGTGGGTCCAGCCGCTCGACTTCCTGACCCGCGCGATCGGCATCACCGGCTTCGGCTTCAACGCCAACGCCACCATCGTCGACCAGCGCAGCGACGGCCCCGCCGTGGCGTTCGGCGTCGCGCCCTTCACCTACAACATCACCGGCTATTACGAGAAGAACGGCGTGATGCTGCGCGTCGCCACCACCTCGCGTCAGGGCGCGCAGAATAGCGGCGCGGCGCAGAACGGCATTCCCAATGCCGCGCTGTTCGGCACCGACTTCACCACCTATGACTTCTCGTCGTCCTTCGACCTGGACAAGCTGTTCGGCATGCCCGGCGCGCCGCAGCTGACCATCAACGTCGCCAACTTCACCAACGCGACGCTGCGGTCCTATTTCCAGTTCGAGAACGCCACCTTCACCCAGTACAAGCCCGGCCGCCAGTTCCTGATCGGTCTGCGCGGAACGTTCTGACCCTCTGCTTCGGCAGGCCCGGCGGAGCCGATCGGCTCCGCCATCCTCTCCCGACAAACTTCGGGCTCCTTCCACATCGGTGGAAGGAGCCCGTTCTTATTCCGGCAAAGACGATCGTCAGAACTTGACGGTCGCCCCCACGAAGATGCGGCGGCCCAGCACGTCATAGACGCCCGGATAGGTGTTGCCGTTGCCGAACAGGTTCAGCACACCCGAAGCGAGGGCGGGCGGGCTCTTGTCCAGCAGGTTGTTCGCACCGATCCGCAGCGTCAGGTTGCGATCGACCTCGACCCCCGCCGTCAGGTCGAAATAGCTATAGGCGGGCAGGCGCGAGTCGATCGGATCGGCCGCGCCGGTCAGGAAGCTGTTGCTGGAGGTCGTCGACAGCTTGGTCTTGTCGATGTAGCGCCAGTTGAACGACAGGCTGGTCTTGGCATCGGGCTTCCACGTCACGCGCAGATTGTGGCGCCAGACCGGATTGGGCTGGCCGCAGGCATAGCCGAACAGCCCCTTGCAGTCATAGCTGTCGCCGGTCGGCAGCGGCTGCGTCGCCTGTTCGAACAGATAGGTGCCGATGAAGTCGGCATAGAGGCGACCCAGATTGCCGATCGGCACCATCGCATTGGCCGCCAGGTCGAGGCCCGAGGTGCGCAGATAGCCGGTGTTGAGCGTCGTCGAGGTGACATAGCCCGTGCCAAAGATCGAGCCGGTCACCGGATCGCGGTGGAACAGCCCGCAATAATAGGGGCTACCGGTCGAGAAGCACTGGCTGATGATCGTGTTCGTATCGATCGTGCCGATATAGTCCTTCACCTTGATGTTGAAGTAATCGATCGACACCGACAGGTTGCGCCCGCCACCCGGCGTCAGGACGATGCCCGCCGTATAGGTGTCGGCCGTTTCCGGCTTCAGGTTGCGGTTGCCGCCCGACTGGCCGGTGCACTGGTCCGACGGACATTCGATGACGAGGCGGCTGTTATACTGCGCCGCGGTCACGCCGGTCAGCTGGCAGGCGGACAGCGAGGCGGTCGGCTTCGCACCAGCGCACGGGTCCTGAGCGTTGACATTGCCCAGCGACAGGTTGGAGAACAGCTCGCTGATATTGGGCGCGCGGATCGCATGGTTGAAGCTGGCGCGCAGGCGGATCGGGTCGATCACCTGCCAGCTGAGCTCGCCCTTATAGGTGAAGGCGTTGTACCGCGACGAATAGCCGGTCGAACGCTGGTTGTTCTTATAGGCCGAATAGCGGAAACCGCCGTTGAGCGTCAGCGACTTGCCGATCGCGGAGTCCTGCACGATCGGGATCTCGATCTCGCCGAAGCCCTCATTGACCGCGATGATGCCGTCCGAGTCCTGCGTGCCCGCCTGCTTGGCCACCTCGTCGCCGGTGAAATATAGCGTCTCACGACGATGCTCGCCGCCCAGCACGATGCCGACGCCGTCGCGCGCCCAGGGGCTGGTGATGCCGAACGTGCCCAGATCGCCCGAGATCGAGCCCGAGACGACGTTCAGGCCATAGCGGCCCCAGGTCGTCGTCGGCGCGTAGAGATACTGCGCCTGCTGGCCGGTCAGACCGCCCGCCTGGAAGACGTTGATCGGGGTACAGGCGGTATCGGTGCCGTTGAGCACCGACTGGCAGACCGCCCCGCCCTTGCCGTCCGGCACGGCGAGCAGCGCGCGCTGCGCCTTCACGACATTGACGTCGTTCATATACTGCTCGTCATAATGCGCGGCCGAGCGCAGAACGCTGACGTCATAGTTGAAGCCGTGGCCGATATCGCCGCGCACACCGACCATCGAGCGGTAGTAATGATGCTGGAGGTCGTCGCGACGCGGCAGGGTGCCGCTGCCGCCGAGGCGATAGCCGACCAGCGTGTTCTGCGTCGTCGCGGTGCCGGCGGCGGCGCCGCACAGCGCCTGTTGCTGGCTGGCGCTCATCAGCGGGTTGTTGCAGGTCACGGCATAGGTCTGGCCGAACCAGAGCGCGGAGGGAGCGACCTGCGAGAAGCTGCGGTCGTCCATGTACATGAAGCTGCCATAGATTTCCGCCGCCTTCGAGATGTCGAGGTGGAGGAACGCACCGGCATTGTACCGCTCGCCGCTGCGCTGGATATAGTTCAGCGGCGCGTAATTATAGGTGTAGCTGTTGTCATAGGGCACCCAGGTCTTGGTGCCGTCCTTGCTGTTGGTCAGCTTCTGACCTGCCAGCGGACCGGCGAGCGGCGTGAAGGTGCCATAGGGGGTGTTGCTCGACCCGCCACAGCTGAAGGTCGTCAGTTCGCTGTTGAGCGCGCAGGCCGACACGTCGCGGGTCGACTGGAGCACCGGCTCGGTATGGCGATAGCCGCCGAAGACGGTGATGTTGAGCCGCCCGTCGAGCATCGTCTTGCCGAACGCGGCGTTGATGTCCTGCTTGGCGCCGTCGAACACATGTTCGGGTGCGGTCTGATAGCCGCGCGCCGACACGATCCCGCGCAGGAACTGGTTGTCGTTGGTGTGGTCGGCGATGCTGGTCTGCGCATCCAGGCGGAAGCCGTCCAGCTTGTCGCGCAGGATGAAGTTGACCACGCCCGACAGCGCGTCCGAACCATAGACCGCCGACGCGCCGCCGGTGACGACATCGACCCGCTCCACGATGGCGGAGGGGATGAAGTTGAGGTCCATCGCCTGGGTCGGCAACAGGCGCTGGCCGTTGACCAGCGTCAGCACGCGGTTCGAGCCGAGGTTGCGCAGGTTGATCTGCGCGGTGCCGTTCGACCCGTTCGAGACATTCTCGTTCGCGTCCGCCGTGAACTGCGGCAGGCGGTTGAGCGCGTTCTCGATATTGTTGGTGCCCTGAAGGGTCAGTTCCTGCGAGCTGACGCTGGTCAGCGGGCTGTTGCTGGTCAGGTCGGGACGCTTGATGCGCGTGCCGGTGACGACGACGTCCTCGCCCGCCGCCGCGTCATCGGGATTGCTCAACCGCGTCTGCTGCGCCGCCGCGCCGTTCGCCGTCACCAATCCGGTCGCCAGCGCAACCAAAGCGGCCGATCGCCGCCAGTTTCTGCCATATACCATGTTAGATGCCCCCTTCCGAGCAATTTTGCGTCTGTTCTCCCGTTTCTGCCAACTACATTATACGATATTCAGTCAATCGAAAATTTCTTTATTTATTGGTGGATGTACGAAAAAAGCCGGACGGCGGACCGTCCGGCTGGGAAGAAACGCTGTCGGCGTTGCGGGGCGGGTCTATGGCAAAGGCCCGACCCGCTGTTTCAGGTTCAGGGCTTGATCCCCCAGCGGGCATAGGTCGCATCGACCTGCGGATCGAGCAGCCGGGCGTCGCGCAGATCGGCGGCCGCCTCGCTCGCCTTGCCCAGCCGGGTCAGGACGACGCCGCGCATGAACAGGCTCTCCGCGCTCTCAGGACGCTGGTCGAGCGCGGCGTTCAGGTCGGTCAGCGCGCGCGCCTGGTCGTTCTGGCGAAAATACACCATCGCCCGGCTGTCGAGCGCCATCGCGCTGATCTGTCCGCCCATCTCGATCGCGCGGTTGCAGTTGGCGAGCGCGGTTTCCAGCCCGAAGTTCAGCGTCCCCGCCGTCCAGCAGCGTTCGTTGAGCAGACGGCCATTGTCGGGCTCGCGCTCCATTGCCTGGTCGATCGCGGCCAGCGCGGCGTCGCCCTTGCCCGCCGCTGCCAGCACCTCGGCCTTGGCCATCAGGACGCCGGTCAGGTTCTCGCCGCCTTCCTCGACCTGCGGCTCGATCATCGCGAGCGCGGCATCGCCCTGCCCCGCCCGCGCCATCACCAGGCCCAGACGCTGGAGATAACCGATATTGCCGGGGTCCAGATCGCGCGCCGCCTTCAGGTCGGCGATGGCCGACGCCCGATCGCCCAGCGCCAGATGCACATTGGCGCGGTCGAAGAGATAGGGCGCGCTCGCCTGGATGGCGATCGCCTTGTTCCAGTCGGCCAGCGCCTGCTGGCGGTCAAGGATATGGCTCTGGAACTGCGCGCGGGCGGCATAGCGTTCGGGATCGTCGGGCCGCTCGGCGATCAGCGAGGCATAACGCTGGAGCACCGTGTCATACAGATGCGCACGCCGTGCCGCTTCGATCCCGCGCCACGGGCCGGGATAGCCGGGCTGGGTCCGCACCATCATCCGCTTGTTGCGCAATTCCGCCAGCCGCGTCCGTTCGGCCGGGAAGTCGGCGGGCGCGATCTCGGCGCCGCTGGTCAGGCGCTCGGTCCGCACCGTCAGCAACGGGCCCGCCAGGGTCGTGGTCGTCTTGACCCGCCCGCCGGGCAGCGCCGCGTCGAGGGTCGCGGGCCCTTCGATCTCGAAGCCCTGTCCATCGCCGGGCAGGCGGACCGAATAGGTGAGCAGCGCATGGCTGGGATTGCCCGTCGCGACGGGAACATCCTTCCACGCCTCGCGCGAGCGGTCGGGCAGGCGGAGATTGGAGAAATTCTCGGTCTGGTCGCTATAGCGGCGCTGCGCGTAATTCCAGGACGGGTTCGCGATCCCGCTCAGCGCCACCGTCGCCGTGCCCGCCGCATCGTCGAACGTGACGTTGCTGTCGGTCAGGACGATGCGGTCCTCCCCGCCGCGCGGGGCGACATGGCCGAACAATTCGCGCAGCTTCTGCTTGTCCAGCCCGCTGGCCAGCGTCTTGATCTGCCCGGCGACACCGCCGCGAAAGGTCATGCGGATGTCGGCGGGGGCGGCGATGTTCAGGCCGCCGCGCTGGTCGACATTGAGCGTCGCCTCCATTTCGGGGCGCGCGGGGGCGCGACTGGGCATTTCGACCAGCTGCGCGCCCTCGGCCCGCAGCGGCAGGACCCAGCGGAACGGCAGGCTGTCGCCCAGATCCTCATATTGGGTGCCCGCGCCCGTCCCGTCGAGCCACAGCTTCTCGCCGCTGACCGTCGCGACGACGAAGATATGGTTGAACGCCGCGAACGAAGGCAGCCGCCGCGACACCATGTCGCCCCCCTCCATATTGGCGAGCGCGGGTTCCGCCTCGATCCCCAGTTCGTGGAGCATGGCGAGGAGCAGCAGCGTCTTGGCCTTGCAGTCGCCATAGCGAAGCGACCAGGTTTCGGTCGGTTTCTGCGGGACATAGTTGCCGTTGTTCATGCCGTTGAACAGATAACGGACCTTGCCCTGCACCAGCGCCAGGGCGGCGGCGACACGGTGGCGGGGGTCCTTTTCGGCGGCGGCGATCCGGGCGACCTCGACGGCGAGCGGACTGCCCGCCGGGATCAGTCCGTCGGTCTTGTAAAGCGTCACCGCGACTTTCGACACGCTCGGCCAGTCGGCGAAGGTCGAAGCCTCGACAAAGCCGGGCCGTGCATAGCGTCCCGGCGCCTGCGGGGCGATGTCGGGCTGGCGCGGGAAAGGCTGGGCGAAGACCAGTTCATGCCAGCCATTGGCATCGCCGACCACGGGATCGGCTCCGGTCAGATAGGCGCGCCACTGGACCGCCGATTTCTGCGGCCAGAGCAGGCGCGCGCGCGAAAAACCGATCTTGACCGGTTGCGCCAGCAACGGCGCATTGCCCATGCTGTTGCCCATCAGGCTGGGGTCCTTGACGGTACGCGATGCGCGCACGTCGAGTATGTCGCCCTCCCGCAACCCCTCGACCGCCAGCGTCGCGGTGAGCATCCCGTCCATCGACATCCGCTCCAGCCCCTGTTCGCGGCGCAGGACGGTGAACTGCTTGCCTTTCAGCGCATCGATCCGCTCCCCGTCGCGGATGATGTCGACGCCGTGGATGATCAGATCGCCATGCGCGGGTTGCCAGGACAGGCTGATCGTCCCCGCCTGCGACAGCGCCTGGACCGAATTGGCGCGCGTGGCCTGTTCGAAATAGGACCAGCTCATCCCATCGCCCAGCCGCACCTGCGCGTCGGCGATCAGCGTCGCGGGACTGTCCGCCGTCAGATTCTTGGTATCGGGGGTTGGAGCCAGCTTCACCCAGTCCGGCACCGGCTGGTAAAGAGGTTTGTCGCTCGCCTGCACAACACTTGCCGACGACAACAGCATAGTCACCAGTAACGCACGTCCGAACATTATCGTCCCCACCCCAGGAAGGGGCCGAGCGTAGCGACTTTCCATGACGCCTCAATCGGCACAGGCAAATTTTTCTTGCCTGACGAAATTGTCATGCCGGTACATATTTATGAGCCGCGCCGCCTGAACCGTCCGCGCGCCCGGACAAGGTCAGCGATAGCGCCCCATGACGACCTTCAGGACGACGGGACGGTCGACGATGTTGATGCCGTAATCGGTCTGGTCGCCATTCCACAGCCGGTCCATCACCCAGCGGCCCTCGGTGAAATGCCCCTCCTCGACCCGCAGCACCATCGCCCTGGGATCGGGGGTCGCGGGCTCGAAGCGGACGCGGACATGGTCGGCGGTCATCAGGAATTCGTCGCGCGACAGCTGGATCACCGCCAGCCCGCCGACCGGCTCCTTCCCCCAGGGGGCGGGCTCGGACTTGAGCCAGCTCCAGCTTTTCTCCCCGAACTGCCACTGGCCGAAGCTGCCCTGGATCGACCAGTCGCCCATCACCGTCTTCACGTCGGCGCCATCGTCGGGCTTGGACGCCCCCCAGGTCGGATGCTCGAACGCCAGCCGCGCCCAGTCGCGCATCACCCCCGCCACCGCGCCATAAGGCCCGGCAAAGGCATCGAGCGTCGCCGCATCGAGCTTCGTCGCGCCCAGCGGATAGTTGAAGAAGCCGGTGTCATCCATGCCGAACGGCGCAAAGCCGATCGCCCCACGCCCCAGCGCGTCGTAGAAATAGCGGCCGAACTCGCGCGCATTGCCGATCTCGGGCACCAGCAGCGGATTGTCGGGCCGGGCAAAGGCCTTGAGATACAACGCGACATTGCCGCTGGCGCGGTCATAGATATCGGGGGCCTCGGCATCGATGGCGGGGGCCGCGACCTTCCAGATGTCGAGCACGTCCTGCTGCGGCCCGCCGCTCGCCACCCCGTCGGGGTCGGGCACGTTGGACGGACCCGCCAGCGCGGCGTTGACGTACATGGGCAGCGGCTTCACCGCCTTGCCCGCCGCCGCGATCTCATCGATGAAACGCGCGGTATACCAGGTGTTGAAGGCGCGGTCGGCCTGCGTCCCGAACACGGCGCTCCACGTCCCCGGCCGCTTGCCCAACTGGCGGACCAGCATGGCGGGGACCGGCCCGGCGAACAGCCGCTGTGCCTCCGGTCCATAATCGCGCGGGTTGCGATAGCTGCCGACCTCGTTTTCCGGCTGGACCATGATGACCGTGTTCTGCGGATCATGATCCTTCAGATAGGTCATCAGCCGGACGAAGGCGCGCTTGTCCGCCTCCAGCGTCGAACGGAACATCGGCGACAGGACGTAATGGTCCTTGCCGTCGCGCGTCTTCATCCGGGGAAAGCGGCGATTGTCCAGCTTGACCCAATCGGGGGTATAGCCGGGCGAGGTGTTCTTCCACGTCCCGAACCACAGCAGCACGACCCGCTTGTCATGCGCGCGCGCCTGGTCGAGCAGGGTCTGGACGAAGGAAAAGTCGAAACGCCCCTCCTCCGGCTCGACCTGTTGCCACGCCACGGGGATCTCGACGGTATTGGCATGGATGCGGTCGAGCACCGGCCAGACCTGCGGCAGGGCGGCGGCATAGTTGCTCGAATTGTTGACCTGCCCACCCAGCATCAGGAAAGGCCGTCCATCGACGATCAGCGCGTGGCGGCCGTCGCGGGTCGCGATGCGGGGGATCTCGGTCGACCGGGCACCCGCCGGAGCCGCCGCCGCCAGCGCCAACAGAGCTGTAACCAGTTCACGGCGCATGACTTTTCCCTTCCCATCATCCGCGATCGATCGCGTTTGCGCGCTTGTGCACGGCTTGATGGTGGGGATCAACCAGCGGAGGCACCCTTTACGGGCAGATGGCGGTCACCGTCTGGACCCGCGCGTCGCGCGCGGCCTCGGTGCGGAGCGAGCGTTGCGCCATGGCGGACCAGGCCGCCTCCGCGCGCAGACAGCGTTCGCGCACATTGGCCAGGTCGGAGGCCGCCGCCTGGTCGCGGCAATCGGCGGCACGCTGCTGATAGAGTTCGGAATCACGCATGGCAGGATCCTTTCCGACACCAACATCAGGAACAGGCGGGACCGGACTATCGGGCCCCGCCATCGATACGCGTCAGTCGACCGGTTGCAGGTTGACCGCCGCCATCTTGCCGCGACGATCCTGCTCCAGCTCGTAACCGACACGCTGGTTCTGCTGGAGCGTAATCATACCCGCACGCTCGACCGCCGAGATATGGACAAAGGCATCGGTGCCGCCATTATCGGGCGCGATGAAGCCATAGCCCTTGTCCATGTTGAAGAATTTGACGGTGCCGTTCTGGCTCATGATATTTCCTTCGGATCACGGTCTGCCGAGGATCGGCGGACCCGGATGCCCGGGCAGCAGGGAAAGAAGGAAAAGGGGGCCGCAAAGCGCCGAGAACCGTCGATATGCGACTAAAGCCCCGATGATATGGGGATCAGGCCGCCATTCCGCAACCATGCGCCATCCGGGGCGGCGGCGCGGCGAGTCGGTAATCCCCCGCGATCCGCAGGATTTCGGCGGGCGTGTAGATTATGTCCGCAGCGCCCCGATCGTCCTGCGGCGCCTCTCGCCAGCCGTCGATCTCGGTCATGCGGACCGGCCGGCGGGCAACCAGCCCGATCCAGTGCGCCAGCAACACATCGAGTTCGCGAAAGCCGTTGGCGGTCACCCGGTGGCGGACGATATGGTGACGATCCGACAGCCCCCGGCGGTCGGCGCTCCATAGCGGCGCGATCCGTTCCTCCACCACGCGGATGCCGTCCATCAGCGCGCGATAGGCGCGGTCATGGTCTTCGATGCTCGAAGGGCGCCGGCTCATGGGCAGCCCATCCGCCGCCAATAGCGCCGCCGAAGCCAGCGGGTCACGAAGCGTGCGATCATGCGCCGCCCGGTCCGTCGAGGAATAGGATCACCAGGTTGCTCCGACGCGACAAGCGGGAGCACAAGGTCTCTCAGCCGCCAGCGCTTGCGGTCGTCAAACCGGCGATGCCACCGACTAGCATGTCCGCCCCCACCCGTCGCGCTGTTTCTGCCGTCACACCGGCGTCCATGCGCCGGTCGCCACCACCGGCCCGGTGGGTAGCGGCCCCGGCGCGCCGCCAACGGGCTCGATCGAGATGGCGATGGTCGCCCCGACCCGCATCCGGTCGCGAAGCGCGCGAGACAGGGCCAGCCGGGTCGCCCCCCGATCCGCCATCAGGCCCAGCGAATGCGGCACGCCGTCCGCCCCGATGATCCAGAGCTGCGCGCTCCGCCCCGCCCGGCGCTGGTTAGCGGCGTCCAGCGACAGGCGGCCGGTCGCGGGGTCATAGAGCGCGGCGATCGGCCCGGCCCCGTTGTTCGCGACGATCGTCGTCAACAGCGGCGACGGCGGAGCCACCTCGGGCCCGCGCATGGCGACGAACAGCAACAGACAGGCCGCCACCAGCCCCGACAGCGCTGCCAGCCCCTGCCACATCCGGACCGACGACCGCTGCTGCGGCGGCGCGCCGAAGATGGTCGCCTCCAGCCGGGCGAGCCCGTCCGCCGGAGCCGCGACTTCAGGCCAGGCCTCGAACCAGAGCGCGAAACGATCGCGCCACCACGCCGCCTGGGCCGCAAAATCGGGATCGGCCAGCATCCGGCGGAGCGCCGTCGCCCGCTCCTCCCCCTCCAACAGCCCCAGCGCCAGTTCGGCGGCCATCGCGTCGGGTTCGTCGCCCGTCATGGTCGGTGGCGGTGTCATCGCTCCATGCAGTCCTTCAGGCGGATCAGGCCGCGGCGAATCCAGGTCTTCATGGTGCTGAGCGGCACGGCGGACCGATCGGCCAGTTCGGCATAGGTGCAGCCGTCGAAAAAGGCGGTGCGGATCGCGTCCCGCGATCGCCCTTCCAGTTCGTCGAGGCAGCGGCCCAGGCGATGCGATTCCTGCGCATCCTCGACGACCGTGCTGGCGATGGGGGCGTCGTCGACCAGCACCGGCTGTTCCTCGATCGGCGAGGCCCGGTGCCGCCCATGCGCCCGCCGCCAGTCGATCGCCCGGTTGCGCGCGATCGTCGCCAGCCAGGCCAACGGGCTGGCGGGTCCGGGCTCATAGCCGCCCGCACGTTTCCAGACGGTCAGATAGACGTCCTGCAACACATCCTCGGCCGCCTGGCGTTCACCGCAGATGCGCAGGCAGATGCCGAACAGTCGCGCCGACGACAGGCGATACACCTCCCGAAAGGCCGCGCGATCCTCCTGCGCGGTGCGGAGCAGCGCCTCGGCGAGACGCGAGCGGCTATCCTCTTCGATCACCATGATGCTGGTCCTTTGGCGGCAAACTATCCTATGATATTTTTGGATGCCACCAAAATGGCTTAGGCGCCGTTGTGTGACATAATGACCGCCAGCCGCGCTGGCCTGTCGACCGGGCCGGTTGCGTCCTGAGACCTTTTCGCGCGGATGACGGATGACCGAATCCAAGGAGCAGGACGGTGGCGGACAAGAGCGAATTTTCCGTGTCGCGACGCGGCGTCATGATCGGCGGCGCGGCAACCGCGATGGCGGCGCACAGCCCGGCCGAGGCGCAACCCCGAAAGGCGACCATGCCCCCCGAACCCGCCACCATGCCCGTCACCCTGAAGGTCAACGGCAAGGACCGCGCGCTGTCGCTCGATCCGCGCACCACACTGCTCGACACGCTTCGCGAACATCTCCACCTGACCGGCACCAAGAAGGGGTGCGACCATGGCCAGTGCGGGGCCTGTACGGTGATCGTCAACGGCCAGCGGATCAACAGCTGCCTCTCGCTCGCGCTCCAGCATGACGGCGACGAGATCACCACCATCGAGGGGCTGGGCACGCCCGATCGGCTGCACCCGATGCAGGCGGCCTTCGTCAAGCATGACGGCTATCAATGCGGCTATTGCACGCCCGGCCAGATCTGCTCGGCGGTCGGGGTACTCGACGAGATCAAGCGCGGCGTGCCCAGCCATGTGCAGGCCGACATCACCGCGCGTCCGCAGGCGACCGGCACCGAGATGCGCGAGCGGATGAGCGGCAATATCTGCCGCTGCGGCGCCTATTCCAACATCGCCGAGGCGATGACCGAAGTTGCGGGAGCCAAGGCATGAAGGCGTTTACCTATGAGCGCGCCAAGGACGCGGTCGCGGCGGCGCGCGCGGCTGCGCGGCCGGGCGCCAGGTTCCTGGCGGGCGGCACCAATCTGCTCGACCTGATGAAAATCGAGGTGGAGACGCCGACCCATTTGATCGACGTCCAGGATCTGGGGCTCGACCGGATCGAGAAGACGAAGGAGGGTGGCCTGCGCATCGGCGCCTTCGCGACCAACACCGCGCTCGCCGCCGACGATCGGGTGCGGCGGGACTATGGCGTCCTGTCGCGCGCGATCGTTGCGGGGGCCAGCGGCCAGCTGCGCAACAAGGCGACGACGGCGGGCAATTTGCTTCAGCGGACCCGCTGCCCCTATTTCTACGATACCAACATGGCCTGCAACAAGCGCAGGCCCGGCACCGGGTGCAGCGCGATCGGCGGCTATTCGCGCCAGCTGGCGGTGGTGGGGGCGAGCAGCGACTGTATCGCCACCAACCCCAGCGACATGAACGTCGCGATGCGGGTGCTCGACGCCACGGTCGAGACGGTGAATGCGGACGGCCGGACCCGCGCCATCCCCATCGCCGACTTCCACCGCCTGCCCGGCAACACCCCGCATATCGAGACGGCGCTGCAACCGGGCGAGCTGATCACCGCGGTCACCCTGCCCCGCCCGCTCGGCGGCACGCATATCTATGAGAAGGTGCGCGACCGCGCCTCCTATGCCTTCGCGCTCGTCTCGGTCGCGGCCGTCGTCCAGAAGGATGGCACCGGCCGGGTCGCGGTGGGCGGCGTCGCGCACAAGCCCTGGCGGGTCGAGGCGGCGGAGGCCGCCTTGCCGCAAGGGGCCAAAGCGGTGACGGCGACCCTGCTCGCCGACGCCCGCCCCACCCAGGACAATGCCTATAAGGTGCCGCTCGTCGAACGGACGCTGGCGGCCGTCATCAGCCAGGCGAGGACCGCATGAAATTCACCGAGCCTGCGGGCGCCAACCCCATCGACCGCATGGCCGTGGTCGGCCGGGCGCATGACCGGATCGACGGCCCGAAAAAGGTCACCGGCATCGCCCCTTACGCCTATGAGCATCATGCCGAGGCGCCGAATGCCGCCTATGGCTGGATCATCGGTTCGGCCATCGCCAAGGGCCGCATCCGGTCGATGAACCTGGACGATGCGCGCGGCGCGCCAGGCGTGCTGGGCATCGCCACCGCCGCCGATGCGGGCAAGCTGGACAAGGGCAATTTCAACACCGTCAAGCTGCTCGGTGGGCCCGAGATCGACCATTATCACCAGGCGATCGCCATCGTCGTCGCCGAGACGTTCGAACAGGCGCGCGCCGCCGCCGGCCTCGTCCGCATCGATTACGAACGCGCCAAGGGCCAATATGACCTGGACGATGCGCTGAAGACCGCGCCGCTGGCTGGCGGCGAAGAGGGCAAGCCCGGCAAGGCCGACCGGACCGGCAGTTTCGAGAGCGCCTTCGCCGCCGCGCCGGTCCAGCTCGACGCGACCTATACGACGCCCGATCACAGCCATGCGATGATGGAGCCGTTCGCGTCGATCGCATCCTGGGACGGCGACCAGCTGACCGTCTGGACCTCCAACCAGATGATCGCCTGGGGGCGCGGCGACCTTGCCAAGACGCTGGGTCTGCCCAAGGAGAAGGTGCGGCTGATCTCTCCCTATGTCGGCGGCGGGTTTGGCGGAAAGCTGTTCCTGCGCGCCGATGCGGTGATGGCGGCGCTGGGCGCCAGGGCGGTCGGGCGGCCGGTCAAGGTCGCGATGCAGCGGCCGCTGATGGCCAACAACGCCACCCACCGCCCCGCTACCACCCAGCGCATCCGGATCGGCGCGAGCAAGGACGGCAGCATTCAGGCGATCGCACATGAAAGCGGATCGGGCGACCAGCCCGGCGGCGGCCCCGAAACGGCGGTCAACCAGACCAAGCTGCTCTATGCCGGTCCCAACCGCCTGACCTCGATGCGGCTCGCGGTGCTCAACCTGCCCGAAGGCAATGCGATGCGCGCGCCCGGCGAAGCGCCCGGCATGATGGCGCTGGAGATCGCCATGGACGAAATGGCCGAGAAGCTGGGGCTCGACCCGGTCGCCTTCCGCGTGAAGAACGACACCCAGGTCGATCCCGAAAAGCCCGAGCGCCGCTTTTCGCAGCGCCAGCTGGTGCGTTGCCTGGAGGAAGGCGCGCAGCGTTTCGGCTGGTCGCGGCGCAGCGCCAAGCCCGCCCAGGTCCGCGACGGGCGCTGGCTGGTCGGCATGGGCGTCGCCTCCGCCTTCCGCAACCACATGAACATGAAGTCGGCCGCACGGGTCACGCTGGGCAAGGACGGCCGCCTCGTCGTCGAAACCGACATGACCGATATCGGCACCGGCAGCTATACGATCATCGCCCAGACCGCCGCCGAGATGATGGGCGTGCCGATGGACAGGGTCGATGTCCGGCTGGGTGATTCCGCCTATCCCGTATCGGCGGGCTCGGGCGGGCAGTTCGGCGCGGCCAATGCGACGGCCGGGGTCTATGCCGCGTGCGTCAAGCTGCGCGAGGCGATCGCGCAGCGGCTGAGCTTCAACTCGGCCGACCTCAGCTTTGCAGGGGGCAAGGTCACGGGCGGCAACCGATCGGTCGCGCTGCGCGATGCCGTCGCCGCCGGTCCGCTGTCCGCCGAGGACCGGATCGAGTTCGGCGACCTCGACAAGACGTACCAGCTGTCGACCTTCGGCGCGCATTTCGTCGAGGTCGGGGTGGACGCCTATACCGGCGTCACCCGCCTGCGCCGGATGCTCGCGGTCTGCGCGGCGGGGCGCATCCTCAATCCCAAATCGGCACGCAGCCAGGTGATCGGCGCGATGACCATGGGCGTGGGCTCGGCGCTGATGGAGGAACTAGCGGTCGACACGCGCTTCGGCTTCTTCGTCAATCACGACCTGGCCGGCTATGAGGTGCCGGTCCATGCCGACATCCCGCATCAGGAGGTCGTCTTCCTGGAGGAAGCCGATGACAAGGCCAATCCCATGAAGGCCAAGGGCGTGGGCGAGTTGGGCCTATGCGGGGTCGGCGCGGCGGTGGCGAATGCGGTCTATAACGCGACCGGCGTGCGCATTCGCGACTATCCGCTGACGCTCGAAAAGCATCTCGACCGGCTGCCCGCCATGGCGTGATCGACCGTCGGCTTTCCCCTTCGCCTGATATCGTCAGGACCTATGCAGAGCATGGTCTGCCCCGCTAAGGTCATGATGATACCGCTCCCCCAAGGGGATCGGATGGCAGGAGGGGGCTCGGCTGGGCGATATGAACGACGCGATCGACAGTTTCTGGCAGACGGCAGGGGGCATATTGTCGCCGCATGGCCCGGCGACCGCAGCGGCGGCGGCCAGCTATGCTCCCGGCGACTTCAGCATCCATTTCTTCCTGCAACTCGCCGTCATCCTGTTCGCCTGCCGCATCGTCGGATGGCTGGGGCAGCGCTTCCTGGCGCAACCGCCGGTCGTGGGGGAGATGATCGCGGGCGTGGTGCTGGGCCCCTCGCTGCTGGGACTGGCCTTTCCCGAGCTTCAGGGCGCGATCTTCCCCAAGGAGACGCGCAACATCCTCTATGCCGGGGCGCAGCTCGGGGTGGCGCTCTACATGTTCCTGGTGGGCCTGACGCTGCGGCTCGACCATTTCCAGTCCAAGGCGCGCAGCGCGTTGGCGGTGTCGGCCTCGGGCGTCATCGCGCCGTTCCTGATCGCGGCGATCATCACGCCTGCGCTGCTGACCGTACCGGGGCTGTTCGCGCCGGGCATCAGCCAGGCCAATGCCACGCTGTTCATGGGCGCCTGCATCGCGCTGACCGCCTTTCCGATGCTGGCGCGGATCATCAACGAACGCGGGCTGGCCGACAGTCCGCTGGGCACCCTGTCGCTGGCGGCGGGGGCGTTCGATGACGCGACATCCTGGTGCGTGCTGGCCGTGGTGCTGGCGACGTTCGGCGGGGGCAGCGGGGTCGCGATCCTGGCGATCGGCGGCGCGATCCTCTATGTCGGTTTCCTGATCCTGTTCGCCCGCCGCATCCTCGCCCCGCTCGGCCGCGCGGTCGAGGCGCGGGGCGAGATGAGCATGAACGTGCTGGCGATCACGCTGATGGCCTTCTGCATCTCGGCCTTCATCATGGATGCGATCGGGGTCCATGGCATTTTCGGCGGCTTCATCCTGGGGGTCTTCATGCCGCGCGGGCTGTTCGTCGCCGAGCTGAAGAAGAAGGTCGAGCCGCTGGCCGTCGTCCTGCTGCTGCCGATGTTCTTCACCTATTCGGGGCTCAACACCCGGATGGACATGGTCAATTCCATCCCGCTGCTGCTGATCGCGCTGGGCATCCTGGCCGCATCGATCGCGGCGAAGTTCGGCGCCTGCTATCTCGCGGCGCGGGTCTGCGGCGAGGACAACCGGACCGCGATGGGCATCGGCGCGCTGATGAACTCGCGCGGGCTGATGGAGCTGATCATCATCAATATCGGGTTGCAGAAGGGGATTATCGGCCCCGCGCTGTTCTCCATGCTGGTGCTGATGGCGATCGTGACGACGATGATGGCCAGCCCGCTGTTCGAGCTGGTCTATGGCCGCCGGGCGCGGGTAATGGGCGAGATGGAGACGCTGAAAAGCGCCCGCGTCTGACGGCGAAGGCTCTCACCGCATCGCCACGCCCCGTTTCGTTTACAGTCTGTCAACGGGATTGACCCAGAAGGGCGCGGCCGACCCATTCCAACAGGATCCATCAGATGAAACGGGGCAAATTCTTCGTCATTGCGGGCATCGTGCTCGTGCTGGCCCTTCTGGCGTTCATCGCCATGGCGCTGCTGCGCCGCCCGGCCGACAAGGCCGAGCCCGCCCCCGTCTTCGTCGACCGCCCCGCCCCCGCCATAGCCCCCGCCGCCGCGCAGGCCGCCGCGACCAAGGCGCCCGGCGATGCCGCCGCGCAGAAGCGCCTGGGCGATGCGATGCTCGCCGCCCGCCGCTTCGACGAGGCCGCCGCCGCCTATCGCGCCTCGCTGGCGATCGATCCCAACCAGTCGACCGCCTGGTCGGCGCTCGGCGAAGCGGTGATGCAGACCACCAAGTCCAACTCCGCCGACCTCCCCGCCCCCGCCGCCGAAGCCTTTCGCAAGGCGCTGGCGCTCGATCCCCGCGACGCGCGCGCCCGTTTCTATTTCGCGATGGAAAAGGATCTGAAGGGCCAGCATGACGAAGCGGTGGGCGACTGGCTGGCGCTGTTGCGCGACGTGCCCGCCGGTTCGGATGCCGACGAAGCCGTGCGCGCGGCGCTGGCCGCCTCGATCAAGCGCAACATCGCGCTGATCCGCCAGGCCGCCGACGAGGCCGGACGCGCCCAGCCGCGCTATAAATCGCAACCCTGATCCTTACCAGTGCGCCGCATCGCGGCGTCCGGCACCCCGCTGGATACAAGAGGGCATGAGCGGCAATCCGTTCATGCCCTTTTTTTCGTGACCGTGGGTCGTCCCATGCCCGATCATGTGAGCGTTATATCTACATCCCCTCCGGCCCCTTGTAGCGGCTGGGCATAGCCCGTGCCGCCCCTTTGGCTGATGCAAGATAACCCTCCACTTTTCCGTTGTTTAATCCGGCAATCTGCCACAGATTGCCCGCGCCGCGAGGTCATAAAGGCCCCGGCATGCGGGACGCGGAATGCGGGACGGACTCTCCGTCCGGGCGCCGCTTCCGCGTTCAGAAATGATAGCGCTATTAGGAGGGGATATGCTGAAACGGATGGGGATCGCCTTGTTGGCCTCGGCCAGCGTGATCGCGGGGGCCCAGGCGGTCCGGGCACAGTCACTGGCCGTCACCCCCGCGGAGACGCTCGAGCGCCAGGGGCTGACCGTCATGGTCGACCAGAACCAGTTCAGCCCGATCTTCTTCGACGAGAAGAATGCCGGGCTCCAGATCGTCCTGCATGGCGAGCGGATCGCGACCGATGGCGCGGTGCGGCTGAACCGCACGCCCGAGCAATGGGACCCGGTCCCCGCCTTCATCAGCCGGACGCGCGGGACCGAGCCCAATCAGGTGGTGGTCCGATCCACCTATAAGGACGTCGACCTGGGCTATCGGGTGAAGGTGACGGCGGAGGGCGACGGGTTTCGCATCGCGGTCGACCTCGACAAGCCGCTGCCCGCGGCGCTGGCGGGCAAGGCTGGGTTCAACCTCGATTTCCTGCCGACCAGCTATTTCGGCAAGACCTATCTGATGGACAGCGCGCCGGGGCTCTTCCCGCGTCATGCCACGGGGCCGATGCGCAAGGACGGGTCGGGCGATCCGATGCCGCTGGCCGCCGGGGGCAAGTCGATCACCCTGTCGCCCGAAGATCCGCTGACCCGTGTCACCATCACCTCGGACGCCGGGGCGCTGGAACTCTATGACGCGCGCAACCGGGCGCAGAATGGCTGGTTCGTCGTCCGTTCGCTGATCGCGGCCGGGGCCAAGGAGAATGCCGTCGTATGGCATGTCCGCCCCAATGTCGTGAAGGACTGGGTCCGTGCGCCGGTCGTCTCGTTCAACCAGGCGGGCTATACGCCGGGCCGATCCAAGGTCGCGCTGATCGAGACCGATCCGCACGGCCCCGCCCCCGCCGAGGCCGAGCTCGTCCGCCTGGCCGCCGACGGAACCCGGCAATCGGTACTGCGCAGCCGCGTCACCCCACGCGGGCGCTGGATGCGCTATGATTACGCCGCCTTCGACTTCTCGCAGGTCCGCGAACCGGGCGTCTATGCCATTTCCTATGGCGGCCAGGTGACCAACCCCTTCCGCATCGCGCCCGACGCCTATGACCGCATCTGGCAGACCTCGCTCGATACCTTCATCGCCGAGCAGATGGACCATGTCGGCATTCGCGAACAATATCGCGTCTGGTCCGCCCCCTCGCATCTCGACGATGCGCGCCAGGCACCGGCCAATCACGTCCATTTCGACGGCTATAAAATGGGTCCGACCCTCGACTCGCCGTTCAAGCCGGGCGAGCATATTCCGGGGCTGGACGTCGGCGGCTTCCAGGATGCGGGCGATTACGACATCCAGACGCCGCAAAACGCCGCCGTGGTCCGCGACCTGGCCTGGGGACGCGAGCTTTATGGACTCGACTGGGACGAGACGAGCGTGGACGAGGCCGCCCGCGCGGTCGAGATCCGCAAGCCCGACGGCCAGCAGGACGCACTCCAGCAGATCCGCCACGGCGTGCTGCAACTGCTCGCCCAGTACAAGGTGTTCGGCCATGCGATCGTGGGCATCATCGACCCCGTCCAGCGGCAATATGCCCATCTGGGCGATGCGGGGTCGCAGACCGACAATCTGACCTATGACGCCTCGCTGGGCGTAACCGAGCGGCGCGGCGGGTCGTCGGGCGCGCAGGACGATCGCTGGGCCTTCACCACCGATCTGCCCGCCAATAATCTGGCGGTGGCGGGCGCGCTGGCCGCCGCCTCGCGGGCGCTGGCCGACAGCGACCCGACCATGGCGGCCGAGGCATGGGATGCCGCCAAGACGCTGTGGTCCCGCCAGCAAAAGGGCTCGGTCAAGGCGGGCGACGGGCGCGACGATTCGGGATCGCCCTGGTCGGCGGAGGGCGCCAATGTCGGCGCGACGGTGGAAATGCTGATCACCAGCAAGGGCGACCGCGTCTATGCCGATCGCCTCCGCGCGCTGATGCCCGTGGTGGCCAAGAGCTTCGAATGGGTCGGGGCCTCGGCGATCCGCGCCCTGCCCTTCATGGACGCAAAGTACCGGGCCGCACTGGTGCCGCTGGTCCGGCAGGCCAAGGCGAAGCTCGACGCCGATCTGGCTAAAAACCCCTTCGGCGTGCCGATCAGCGAGGCCAACTGGGCCGGATCGCATCAGGTCGTCGCGTTCGGATCGAACATGTATCTGATGCACAAGGCCTTTCCGGAGATCGTCGGGACCGAATACACGCTGAACGCGATCGACTATGTGCTGGGGCGGCACCCGGCGAACAACCTGTCGCTCGTCTCGACGGTGGGCACCGCGTCCAAGCTGATCGGCTATGGCCATAACCGCGCCGATTACGGCTTCATCCCCGGCGGGCTGGTGCCGGGCGTGCTGATCGTGAAGCCGGACTTCCCCGAGTTGAAGACCGACTGGCCGTTCCTGTGGTTCGAGAATGAATATACGGTCGCGACCACCTCGGCCTACATCCTCGCCGCCAATGCCGCGATCGCGGCGACCCGCGAGACCCGCTGACCCGAACGGGGCGAGACGCGATCGTCTCGCCCCACCGAACCCGCTCCACCATGACAAATACGTCATGACGGCATCCATCAATTGACTGCCGTGGCAGCTATTGCCATGGCAGCCATATGGCTCACCAAGATACTGCCCATTTCAATCCCGAACGCTCGGTCGGTTATCTGACCAAGCGCGTGTTCCAGCTCGCCCGGATCGGGATGGAGCCGATCTTTCAGGATGAGGAAGTCACCCATGTCCAGTGGAGCGCGCTGATGACGCTGCTCTGCGGTTTCGGGGAGACGGCGGCGGAGATGTCGCGCCACCTGTGCCACGATACCGGCGCGACGACGCGGATCATCGACACGCTGGAGGAGCGCGGGCTGATGGCGCGCCGCCGCTGCACATCCGATCGGCGGGTCGTCCGCCTCGCGCTGACCGAGGCCGGGCGCATCGTCGCGGAACGCTGCAAGGTGAAGGTCGTCACCCTGTGGAACGACTGGATGGCCGATTGGTCGCAGGAGGATGCCGACCAGCTCGTCGCCCTTCTCCTCAGGCTCCGCGACCGTCTGGAGACACAGGCATGAAGCGGTCGGCATTCCTCACCGCCCTTCTGCTGGCGGGCTGTTCGGTGCCGCAGGCGCATCCCGCCATCGCCCCGGTCGCGACCGACACGCTGGGTCTGGGCACCGCGCAGGCGCCGCTGGTGGCGACCGAGTGGTGGCACGGGCTGGGCGATCCGCAGCTCGACCGGATCGTCGGCGATGCGCTGTCCGGCAATCCGTCGCTGGAGATCGCGATGGCGCGGCTGCGTCAGGCCGAGTCGGTGCTGGCCAGCCGCCGGGCGGAGGACGGCCCCGCCGTGTCGCTCGACGCGCAGGAGCAATATAGCCGCATCTCGGGCCGCTACACCATTCCGCCGCCCTATGCGGGGACGACCCAGTGGCTGGGGCAGGCACAGGCCAGTCTCAACTGGACGATCGACCTGTTCGGACGACAGGCCGCCGCGATCCAGGCGGCGCGCGCCTCCACCCGCGCGGCGATGCTCGACGTGACGGCGGCGCGGCTCGCGCTCGCGGGGTCGGTCGCGCAGACCTATGTCGAACTCGCCCGTGCCGAGCGGCAGGCGGCGATCGCGCGCCGGACCATCGATACGCGCACCCGCTCGCTGGGGCTGGTGCAGGCGCGCATCCGCAACCACCTCGCCAGCCAGCTCGACGCCAGCAGCGCGCAGACTTTGCTCGCCCAGGCGCGGGTCGCGCTAGCAAGGGCCGAGGCACAGGCGGCGCTGGCGCGCAACGCGCTGGCGGCGCTGGCCGGGCGGGGCCTCGACTATCCCGCGACGATCGCGCCGACGCGGATCGCGCTCGACACCGCGCTCCCCATGCCGGGCACCGTCCCCGCCGACCTGCTGTCCCGTCGCCCCGACATCGCCGCCGCACTCGCCCGGATCGAGGCGGCGAAGGGCGGGCAGGAGGTCGCGCGCAAGGCGTTCCTGCCCAATGTCAATCTGATGGCGCTGGCGGGGTTCCAGGCGGTCGGGCTGGGCAATCTGTTCACCGCCGATGCCGGGACCGTCGGCGCCGGGCCCGCCATCCACCTGCCGATCTTCGACAGCGGACGGCTTCGCGCGGGCCTGGCCGGCGCGACCGCCGCGCTCGACCTGGCGACCGCCGATTATAACGACCGGGTCGTCGGCGCGGTGCGCGAGGCCGCCGATGCGGTGACGCGCAGCCGCACCCTCGCCACCGAGCGCGCCCGCCAGAGCGAGGTCACGCGCGGACTGGCCGAGACGCGCCGCCTGAACGCCATTCGCGTATCGAGCGGGCTGCAATCGCAACTGGGGCTGATCGACCCCGACATCCGCCAGCTGGAGGCCGATCAGGCCGACGTCAATCTCGCCGCCGACGCGGTCCAGGCGCGGATCGCGCTGGCCGTCGCCCTGGGCGGCGGTTTCTCTCCTTCCACCGAAAGCACGCCCCGATGAGCGACACCGCCACCGCCGCCCCCTCCCCCGCGCCCGCGCCCGCCGGCAAGCCCAGGGCGCGCAAGACCGGCCTGACCATCCTGGCGGTCGTCGTGGTGATCGCCGCGATCGTCTGGGCCGTGTTCCACTTCCTGCTCGCCAAGCCCGAGGAAGAGACCGACGACGCCTATGTCGCGGGCGATGTGGTGGCGATCACCGCGCGCGATCCGGGCACGGTGCTGGCCATCCATGCCGACAACACCCAGACGGTGAAGCAGGGCGCGCCGCTGATCGACCTGGACCCCGCCACCGCCGATGTCGGCGTGGCCTCGGCCGCCGCCGAGCTGGCGCGCGCGGTCCGCGCGACGCGGGCGGACTTCACCAAGGTCAACCAGAGCGGCGCGACCATCGTCCAGGCGCAGGCCGAGCTGACCCAGGCGCAGGCCGATTATGCCCGCCGCCGGGGCGCCGCCGCCGAGGGGGCCGTGTCGGGCGAGGAGCTGTCGCACGCCGCCGACGCGGTGAAGGTCGCAACCGCCAACCTGAACCTGGCCCGCGCCCAGGCGGCGCAGGCGCGCACCGCCGTGCAGGGGACCGAGGTATCGACCAACCCGTCGGTCCTCGCCGCGATCGCCGCCTATCGCCGCGCCGCCATCGCGCGCAGCCATATGCACGTCGTCGCCCCGATCACCGGCGTCGTCGCACAGCGCACCGTGCAGGTCGGCCAGCAGGTCGCCGCCGGAACCCCTCTGATGGCGGTGGTGCCGCTCGACCGGCTATGGGTCGACGCCAATTTCCGCGAGACCCAGTTGAAGGACCTGCGGATCGGCCAGCCCGCGACGATCGTCGCCGACATCTATGGCGGCAAGATCGTCTATCACGGCAAGGTTATCGGCCTGGGCGCGGGCAGCGGCAACGCCTTCGCGCTGCTGCCCCCGCAAAATGCCAGCGGCAACTGGATCAAGATCGTCCAGCGCGTGCCGGTGCGGATCGGGCTGGACGCCAAGGAGCTTCGCCAGAACCCGCTGCGCGTTGGCCTGTCGGCGACCGTCACGGTCGATACCGCCGACCAGCGCGGTCCGCGCATCGGTGCCCCTGCAAGCCAGACCTATCGCACCCCCGCGACCGACGGCAACGATCCCGCGATCGAGGCGCGGATCGCGCAGATCATCGCGGCCAATCGCTGATGGCGGGCGGCCCTCCCCAGGCGGGCGCGGGGGATGGCCCCGCTCCGCTGAAAGGCGCCTCGCTGGCGCTGATCGCCTTCGCGCTGGCGCTGGGCACCTTCATGCAGGTGCTCGATTCGACCATCGCCAACGTCTCGCTGCCCACCATCGCGGGCAATCTGGGCGTCAGTTCGGACAACTCGACCTGGGTCGTCACCGCCTTCGCCGTCGCCAACGGCGTGGCGGTGCCGCTGACCGGCTGGCTGATGGGCAAGTTCGGGGTGGTGCGGACCTTCTGCGTCTCGGTCTTCCTGTTCACCATCGCCTCGTTCCTATGCGGGATCGCGTGGGACCTGTCCTCGCTGATCGGTTTCCGCGTGCTTCAGGGCGCGGTGTCGGGGCCGATGATCCCGGGCAGCCAGGCGCTGCTGATCTCGATCTTCCCGCCGCAGAAACGCTCGACCGCGCTCGGCATCTGGTCGATGACGACGCTGGTCGCGCCGATCATGGGGCCGATCCTGGGCGGCTATATCTCCGACAATTATCACTGGAGCTGGATCTTCCTGATCAACGTGCCGGTCGGCCTGTTCTGCGCCGGGGTCTGCTGGCGCGGCCTGTCGAGCCGGGAAACGCCGACCCGCAACCTGCCGATCGACAAGGTCGGGCTCATCATGCTGGTCGTCTGGGTCGGGGCGCTCCAGATGATGCTCGACCTGGGCAAGAATGACGACTGGTTCCATTCGACCCGGATCGTCGTGATGACCGTGATCGCGATCGTCGGCTTCGTCGCGTGGCTGATCTGGGAGCTGACCGACGCCAATCCGGCGGTCGACCTGTCGCTGTTCAAGGGGCGTAATTTCAGCATCGGGACGCTGGCCTTCTGCCTGGGCTATGCCGTGTTCTTCGCCAACACGCTGCTGCTGCCGCTCTGGCTCCAGACGCAGCTCGGCTATACCGCGACCTGGGCGGGGCTGGTCGCCGCGCCCAGCGGGGCGGTGGCGGTGGTCCTTACCCCCATCGTCGCGCGGCTGTCGGGCAAGGTCGATGCGCGGATCATGGCGACCATCGCCTTTGCCGCCTTCGGTCTGTCCTACTGGATGCGCTCGGGGCTCAACACCTCTGCCAGTTTCAGCGACTTCGTGCTGCCGCTGATGGTGCAGGGGATCGCGATGAGCACCTTCTTCCTTGCGATGCTGACCATCGCGCTGGACGGCGTGCCCCAGCATCGCATTCCGTCGGCGACCGGCATTTCCAATTTCGCGCGCATCACGGCGGGCAGCTTTGCCGCGTCGCTGACGACGACGATGTGGGACCGGCGCGAGGCGCTGCACCAGGCGCATCTGTCCGAGGCGATCGGCCAGAACCCGGTGTGGCAGATGGCCCGGACGGGGCTCAACCATCTCGGCCTGACCGATACCCAGGCCGCCGCCGCCGTCACCCGGCAGATGGTCGGCCAGGCCTATCTGCTCGCCTCGACCGACATCTTCTATGTGTCGGCCTGGCTGTGCATCGTGCTGGCGGCGCTGACTTGGTTCACCCGGCGACCCAAGCCGCATGACGGCCCGATCGCGGCGGATTGATGGTAATTCCTCCCCTGTAAGGGGAGGTGGCAGCCCGAAGGGCTGACGGAGGGGTGTCATGGCCGATGGAGATACCCCTCCACCATGCTACGCATGGTCCCCCTCCCCTTACAGGGGAGGAAGAGGTTGCGCGCGTAACCAATCTCGGTAGCCTCTCCCAAAAGGGAGACGGATGATGCTGAAAACACTGATGATGATGGCGCTTGTCATGGCTGCGCAGGCGCCATCGGACCCGCATCTGCCCGGCCGGACCGTCGACAGCGTCGCCCCCACCCTGCCCGCAGGGTTGAAGCGCGGCGTCCTGATCGTCTCCAAGACCAATGGCTGGCGCCATATCGAGCATATCCCGCACTCCAACGCCGTGCTGGCCGGGATCGCCAAGGGGCTCGGCCGCGCCAGCTTCACCACCGAGAATGCCGCCATCTTCAACGACGACCAGCTATCGCGCTTCTCGGTGGTCGTCCTCAACAGCGCCAGCGGCGATTTCCTGAGCGCCGAGCAGCAGGCGGCCTTTGCGCGCTTCGTCGCGCGCGGTGGCGGGGTCGTGGCGCTGCACGCGGCGGGCGACGACAGCCACAAGGAGCCCTGGTATGCAGACACGATCATCGGCACGACCTTTATCGGCCATCCGGGCGGCGCGGATCACATCCAGCCCGCGCGAGTCGTCGCGGTCCGGCCGGACCATCCCGTGCTTCGCGGCGTGACGATGCCCTGGGTAGCGCGCGACGAGTGGTACAGCTTTGACAGCAATCCGGCAGCGCGCGGCATGACCGTGCTCGCGCGCGTCGACGAGGGCAGCTATCGCCCCGGCGAGCGGTTGCGCATGGGCGCGGACCATCCCGTGCTGTGGATCAACCCGCGTAGCAGGGGGCGGGTCGTCTATTCCGCGCTGGGGCATGAGCCGCAGCTCTACGACGATCCCGCCTATCGCCGCATCCTGACCAACGCGATCCGCTGGGCGGCGCGCTGACCGGGCGGGTCAGCACTCGACGACGTTGACCGCCAGTCCGCCCAGGCTGGTTTCCTTATATTGCGACTTCATGTCCTCGCCGGTCTGGCGCATCGTCTCGATCACCTGATCCAGGCTGACGATGTGCCGCCCGTCGCCGTGCAGCGCGAGATAGGCGGCGTTGATCGCCTTGATCGCGCCCATCGTGTTGCGCTCGATACACGGGATCTGGACCAGCCCGCCGATCGGGTCGCAGGTCAGCCCCAGATTATGCTCCATGCCGATCTCGGCGGCATTCTCGACCTGCGCGGGAGTGCCGCCCAGCGCCGCCGCCAGCCCCGCCGCCGCCATCGAGCAGGCGACGCCGACCTCGCCCTGGCAGCCCATTTCCGCCGCCGAGATGGAGGCCCGCTTCTTGTAGAGCATCCCCACCGCCGCCGCCGTCAGCAACAGGGTACGAACCCCGTCGCGCGTCGCACCATGGACGAAGGCCTCATAATAGCGCAGCACCGCCGGAATGACCCCGGCCGCGCCGTTGGTCGGGGCGGTCACGACCCGTCCGCCCGCCGCATTCTCCTCATTGACCGCCAGCGCCCACAGACTGACCCATTCGAACACCAGGCTGGGATCGGTGCGCGGCCCCCGGTCGAGCAGCTTCTGCTTGATCGCCTGTGCACGGCGCTGGACCTTCAGCCCGCCGGGCAGGATGCCCGTCGCGGTACAGCCGCGATCAATCGCGCCCACCATCGCGTCGCGAACCCGGTCGAGAAACGCGTCCGTCTCCGCATCCTCGCGCCACGCCGCCTCGTTGGCGCGGACGATCTGCGCGATCGACAGGCCGGTATCCCCGGTACGCTCGAGCAGTTCCGCACCGGAGGCGAAGGGATAGGCGAGTCGCCGGTTGGTCCGCGCCAGTTCGGCCCCCTCCATCCGGATCGCACCGCCGCCGATCGAATAGAAGCGCCGCACCACCGAACTGCCGTCGGACAGGAAGGCGGTGAAGACCATCCCGTTGGGATGGGCGGGCAGGAAGCCGGGGCGGAACAGCAGATCGGCCTCGGGATCGAAATCCATCGCATGCCGCCCGTCGAGCGTGATCCGCCGCGTCTCGCCGATCCGCGCGAGCAGTCCCTCGACGGCGTCGGGATCGATCGTCTCGGGCGTCTCCCCCGCCAGGCCCAGCAGGACGGCACGGTCGCTATGGTGCCCGCGCCCGGTCAGCGACAGCGATCCGAACAGCTCGGCCTGCACTCGCACCGGGATCAGCCCGGTGTCGAGCATCTCGACCGCAAAGGCCTTGGCGGCGCGCATCGGACCAACCGTGTGCGAGCTGGAGGGGCCGATACCGATCGTGAACAGCTCGGTCACGCTGACCGCGGCGACACTGTCTTCGCCACGCGGCAGCGCGGTCACGGGAGGGACTGGCAGGGTCAAGATCGTTCCATTTGTAACGAATAGCCCCATGGACTAGCCTAGCCGGTCGCCCCTGGCCACCCCGCGATCAGGCGAGCGGCGCCAGCACCTCATAGGCGTCCTGCGCCAGCGGGGTCTGGAACTGGCACCCCGCCGCGAAATCATCGGCCCAGACGATCCGCGCGATCACCTGCCCCACCTTGGGCAACCGCAGCCAGATCGTCATCCCGCTGCGCAACTCGGTATAGGTTTCCAGCCGGGCGCCGTGGGTCGAAATGTCGAGGACACGGCACAGCGCGCGGGCCAGGCCGTCGCCCTCATAATCGGCCTCCACCTTCACCTCCGTCCGCTTCGAGCGACGGCGGGCCGGAATTTTCATGGGCTCGAATTCGGCGGCGAACATGCAGGCAATGCTAAAGCGAGGTGGTAAATACATCGCAAACGATTTGCCCGCCGCGCGCGGCGGATACAAAAAACCCGGCCCCTCCGCATGGAGGCACCGGGTCCTTTGCGATAGCGCAGCCCCGCAGGGCCAGGCCATTACTTGCGGAGCGTGAGACCGCCACCGAAGCGCTTGTTGAAGCGCGCGACCTGACCGCCGGTGTCCAGCATCTGGCCACGGCCGCCGGTCCAGGCCGGGTGCGCCAGCGGATCGATGTCGAGCTGCATCGTGTCGCCTTCCTTGCCCCAGGTGGAGCGGGTTTCGAACACGGTGCCGTCGGTCATCTGGACCTTGATCATGTGATAGTCGGGGTGCGTATCGGTCTTCATGATATTGCTCCGGAAAATGGCTGGTTCCGACCAGCCTTAAAGCTCAAGGCGCGGCCCATAGCGGACCGCGCCCCGATAGTCAAAAGCGACGTGAGCCCTTACGCCTCGGCGGGCGGATCGGCGATCATCGCGGTGAAATTGGCCTCCGCCACGGCGACGCCGTCGATCTTGGCGACACCCGCGAACTTGCACACGCGGGTCCGCTTCGACACGAACTCCACTTCCAGATGGAGGAGGACGCCGGGTTCCACGGGCTTGCGGAACTTCACGCCGTCGATCGACATGAAGTAGACGAGCTTGCCCGAATTGGCGAGGCCCAGGCTTTCCACGCCCAGGACACCGGCGGCCTGCGCCAGCGCCTCGACGATCAGCACGCCCGGCATGATCGGACGGCCGGGATAATGGCCCTGGAAAAACGCCTCGTTGATCGTCACCGCCTTCACCGCGCGGATCGACGTGTCGAGGACCAGTTCCTCGACACGATCGACCAGCAACATCGGGTAACGGTGCGGGATCGCCGCCATGACCCGCGTGACGTCTAGCGGGCCGATGACGGTCTTCGCCTCGTCGTTCACAACGTCGCTCACGAAGCGATTACCGGCCGCTGTTCTGGCGACGCGCAGGCGCCGGAGCCGGGGTGGCGGCCGGTGCGGCGGCGGGGGCGGCGCCCTGCTGGCCACCCTGCTGACCGGGCTGCCAGCCCGCCGGCGGGGTGATGCTGACGGTCGGGACCAGCTTGTCCAGCTCGGCGGTCACCGCCGAGGTGATGTCGGCGGTCGGCTGCATGAACAGCACCGCCTGCGGGCTGACCAGCAGGCTGACATTCTTGGCGCGGACGGCGTTCTGCACCGCTTCGCCCAGCTTGGCCTGGAGCTGCTCGACGGCATAGGTCTGCGCGCGGACGGCGGGCTGGGTCAGGCGGGCCAGTTCCTGCTCGGCGGCCTGCTGCTTGGTCTGGATCGCCTGCGCCTGGGTGCGCAGCGCCGCCTCGTTGGCGTTGGGGGCCGAACGCGCGGTCTGGAACGCCTGGACCAGCGGGTTCAGTTCGGCGGCGAGCGCGGTGCGGCGGGTCTCGGCCTGGTCGAGCTGCGCCTTGTAGGTCGTCTCGATCTGCTGGCGGGCGGTCGCCCAGGCGCGCGAACCGGCGATCGCACCCTGCGGATCGGCCACGGCGACGCCGTTCACCTGCGCACTCGCGGTCGTCGCGACGGTCGCGGCCGGGGCCACCAGGGCCGCCGCGAGGAGGAGCTTGGAAATCGTCTTCATCAGAACTGCGTCCCTACGTTGAAAGTGATGAGCTTGGGGTCGTCGCCCGGCTGCGTGACCAATGCCTTGGCCAGGTCGATGCGCAGCGGTCCAAATGGTGAATTCCAGTTCACGCCGATGCCGATCGACACGCGCGGACGCCAGGTGCCGCCGTAGAACTGCTCTTCGGCATAGTTGGTATTCTGCGCGATGGTGTTGGTGCTGGTGCCCGAGCAGGTACCGCCCGACGTCGCCGAGAAGCCGACCGAGCAGGTGGTGAACTGCCCCGCATTGTCCGACCCGGTCGGCACGACGTACAGCTGCCGCCCCTGCCCGTCCTTGAGCAGCGAGGGGGCGAGCGTCTTCGACCCGTCCTTGTTGAACAGCAGATTGCCGTTGGCGTCGCGCGCCTGCGGGAAGTCGAGCGACGGCAGCGGGCGGGTGATGCCCCACAGGCTGCCCGCCTGGACATAGATGCTGGGCCGCAGACCCATTTCGCGCGCACCCGAGCCCAGCGGAATCTCGAGCTCGGCGCGCGTCAGATAATAAGCGCGGCCGCCCAGCGCGTCGTCGACGATCTGGTCGCGATCGGTCTGACGCGACTGCGATCCATCCGTGCCGATGACATAGGGCACGCGCAGCACGCGCGGACCGACGCCGCGAATGTCGAAGCCACGGAACTGCGGCTCGCCCAGATAGAAGCGGTCAACGATACGCACCGGGTCGATGCCGGGACCGCGGCTGTCCTCCAGCGAGTGGATATAGCCGCCCTCGCCCAGGACCGAGAAGACGAAGCCCTTGCCCAGACCCCAGAACTTGGCGCCTTCGCCACGGGTGCGGATATATTTCACGTCGCCGCCCAGACCGGCAAAGTCCTGGCTGAACGAGAAACGCTGACCCGCGGTCGGACGCAGACGGCTGTTCAGGCTGTCATAGATCAGCGAATAGCCGACCGACGAGGTCCAGCGATTGCCGATCGCGTCGCAGAGATAACGGCCCGCCGTCTGGAAGTTACAGCTGCCATCGGCGTTGAAGAAGGACGAGGCCAGGCCGACCTCGTCATAGGTCAGGCCATAGCGACCCGACAGCGACCAATATTCGGTCAGCGGCACGCCCGCGCGCACCTGGAAGCCGGTCGACACCTGGCTATAGGTCGTCTGGCGGGTGGTGCCCAGATAGTTGAACGAGTTATAGTCGCGACGGAACACGTCGACGCCCAGCGCGACGTTCTTGTCGAACACATAAGGCTCGGTGAAGCCCAGCTCGATCGACTTGGAATAGGCCGAATAATTCACGCCCGCGCGCAGTTCCTGGCCCTTGCCGCGGAAATTGCGCTGGGTGATGTTCGCCTGGATGATGAAGCGTTCCAGCGACGAATAGCCCGCCGACAGCTGGAGCGAGCCAGTGGACTGTTCTTCCGTGTTGGTTTCGAGGACGATGCGGTCGGGGGTCGAGCCGGGGTTCTGCTTGACCTCCAGCTTCTCCTGGAAATAGCCGAGCGAGTTGATGCGATCCTGGCTGCGGCGGACCTGGAAGCTGTTGAACGCATCGCCCTCGGCCACGCGGAACTCGCGGCGGACGACCTTGTCCTGGGTCTGCGTGTTGCCGTTGATGTCGATCCGCTCGATATAGGTCCGCTTCGCCTCGGCGATGTTGAACGTGATCGACATGGTCAGCGTGTCCTTGTCACGCTGGAACTCGGGGTTCACGTCGGTGAAGGCATAGCCGAACAGGCCCGCCGTCTGGCTGAGGCTGTCGATCGAATCCTCGATCAGCTTGGCATTGTACCAGTCGCCCTTCTTCATCGGCAGCGACTGGGCAAGCTTCTCATTGTCGAAGTCGCGGATCTGGCTGTCGACCTTGACGTCGCCGAACTTGTAGCGCGGGCCTTCCTCCACCACATAGGTGATGATGAAGTCCTTCTTGTCCGGGGTCAGCTCGGCCACCGCGCTGGTCACGCGGAAATCGGCATAGCCGTTGGACAGGTAGAAGGCGCGCAGCTTCTGCTGGTCGGCGGCCAGGCGATCCTGGTCGTAGCTGGTGGCCGAGGACAGGAAGCGGAACCAGCGCGACTGCTTGGTGTACATCGCACCGCGCAGCTCATCGTCGGAGAATTTTTCGTTGCCGATGATGTTGATCTGGCGGACCTTGGACTTGGGGCCCTCGCTGATCTCGAACACCACATCGACGCGGTTCTGGTCCAGATTGACCATCTTGGGATCGACCACCGCGCCGAACCGGCCCTGGCGGCGGTACAGCTCGACGATCCGCGCCACGTCCTGGCGGACGGCGGTGCGGGTGAAGATCTGCCGCGGCGCGAGCTTAATCTCCTTCTTGATCTTGTCTTCCTTCAGGCGCTTGTTGCCCTCCAGAATGACCCGGTTGATGATCGGGTTCTCGCGCACGCGCAGCACGATGTCGCCGCTCTCGACGCCCGAGATCGAATAGTCGGCGAACAGCTCGGACGCCTGGAGATCCTTCAGCGCCTGGTCGAGCGTCTCGGCCGAATAGGGAATGCCCACGCGCAGCTTGGTATAGGACAGAACCGTCTCCGGCTCGATCCGCTGCGCGCCCTCGACCCGCAGCGTCTTGATGATCCGCTGCGGCGCGGGCGTCGCGGCGGGTGCCGCCGCCTGTGTCGTCGTCCCGGCGGGCGTCGCGGGCGCGACCTGCGCCATGACGGGGACGCCCGACAGCATCGTGCCCGCCAGCAATAAGGCGCCTGCGCGCACAGTCTTGATACCCGTCATTGCTGTCACCAAACCCACCCCAGAAAAGTCGAACCGACCCCTGTCGTCCTCGCGCCCTGCCCCATCGGCGTCAGCCGATCAAGCCAGCGATATTTTTCCAAAGCCCCAAATTGCCCAGATCGTTGAACGTCACGAAGAGCATCAGGGCCAGGATCGCCACCAAACCGCCACGGAATGCCCATTCCTGGGCCGCCGGCTCCAGGGGGCGACGTCGCACCGCTTCGATCGCATAGAAGAGAAGATGACCGCCATCCAGCATCGGCACTGGCAAGAGGTTGATGAACCCCAGATTGATGGACACCAGCGCCACGAAGAAAACAAAGGCGTCGAGGCCCAGCGCCATTTGCTCGCCCGACACCTTGGCGATCGACACCGGCCCGCCCAGTTCCTTGACCGAGCGGCGGCCGGAAATCACCTGTCCCAGCGTCTCGACCATCATGCGGACGATTTCGCCGGTGCGCTTTACCGCCACCACGGGGGCGCGGAGAAGACCGACCGGGCGGACATCGACCGTGCCGGTGCCGCGCACGCCCAGGCGGCCGATGCGATAGCGGTTGCCGAAGCGATCGCGCTGCTCGTCGGTGCCGACGGTGACGTCGGTCGTGAACGGCACGCCGCTGCGCGTCGCCTCGATCGTCACCCGCTGTCCGGCGCGGATCTGCACATAGCGCGCGATATCGGCGAAATCGGTGACGGTGCGCCCGTCGATCGCCGTCACCCGGTCGCCGGGGCGCAGCGCCGAAGAGGCGGCGGCGCTTCCCGTCACGACCTCGCCCACCACCGGCGGGATCACCGCCTCGCCATAGGCACAGGCAAAGCCTGCCAGGATCAGGATCGCCGCGACGAAATTGATCGCGGGGCCCGCCGCGACGATGATCGCGCGTTGCCATACCGGCTTGGCCTGAAACGTCCGTGCGCGCTCCTCGGGCGGGAGCGAGAGCCAGGCCGCGTCGGGCTGGCTGGCGGGGTTCATGTCGCCGGCGAACTTCACATAGCCGCCCAGCGGCAGCCACCCAATCTTCCACCGCGTACCACGCCGGTCGGTCAGCCCGAACACCTCATGCCCGAAGCCGATCGCGAAGGTTTCCGCCTTCACCCCGAACCAGCGCCCGGCGAGGTAATGGCCCATCTCGTGCACGAACACGAGCGGACCGATGGCGAGAACAAAGGCCAGGATGGTCAACAACAGGCCGGGGGTTTCGATCAAACGACGCAATCCTCAACGCGCTCGCCCGCCAGCTCCCGCGTCTCCGCATCGATCGCGATCACCGCGTCGAGCGTTTCCGGCGGGGCCGGGTCGTAGCGATGGAGAATATCCTCAACGATTGCGGCAATTTCGAGGAAGCCGATGCGACGTGCGAGAAAAGCCGCAACCGCGACCTCATTGGCCGCGTTCAGAATAGCCGGGGCCGCCCCACCCGCCTCCAGCGCGGCACGCGCCAGTCGCAGCGCGGGAAAGCGCACCGGGTCGGGCGCGGCGAAGTCCATCCGGCCCAGCGCGACCAGGTCGAGCGGCGCCATCGGCGTCGGCATCCGGTCCGGCCAGGCCAGGCAGTGCGCGATCGGCACCCGCATGTCGGACGGCCCCAGCTGCGCCAGCATCGAGCCGTCGACATAATCGACCGCCGAATGGATCACCGATTGGGGATGCAACACGATCTCGATCCGGTCGGAGGGCACCGGGAACAGCCGGGCCGCCTCGATCAGCTCCAGCCCCTTGTTCATCATCGTCGCCGAATCGACCGAGATCTTCGCGCCCATCGACCAGTTGGGATGCGCCACCGCCTGTTCGGGGGTGACCTGACGCATGGCGTCGGTGGTCCAGGTCCGGAACGGGCCGCCGCTGGCGGTCAGGACGATCCGACGCACCCGCTCGGGCCGCGCGAAGTCGAAACATTGGTAGATGGCGTTGTGTTCGCTGTCGGCGGGCAGCAGCGTCGCCCCCGCCTTCGCGGCCGCCGCCAGCACCACCTCACCTGCCGAGACGAGCGGCTCCTTGTTGGCCAGCACCACCGTGCCGCCCTGGGCGATCGCGGCCATGGCGGGCTCCAGCCCGGCGCACCCGACGATTGCCCCCATCGTCCAGTCCGCGCCGCTCGCCGCCGCCTCGATCACCGCCGCGCGGCCGCCCGCCACCCGTGTCCCGGTCCCCGCCAGCGCCTCGCGCAGATCGGGCAGGCAGCGTTCGTCGGCGACCACCGCCAACTCGGCATGGGTCCGCTTCGCCGCCGCGGCCAGCTTGGCGACATCGGCATTGGCGGTCAGCGCGCGGACGCGGTAACGATCGGGCTCTCGCTCGATCAGGTCCAGCGTCGAGGTGCCGACCGAGCCGGTCGCGCCGAGAATGGTCACGCTTCGCATCAGAACAGGTCCGGCAGAAAGATCAGGAGAGCCGCGATCGGGGCCACGGGCACGATGCCGTCGAGCCGGTCCATGACGCCGCCATGGCCGGGCAGGACATTGCCGCTGTCCTTCACCCCCGCCCGCCGCTTCAGCCCGCTTTCGAACAGGTCGCCAATCTGCGCCAGCACCGCCAGCACCGGGGTCGCGATGACGAGGTGCAAAGGCAGGCCATGATAGGCGCGCATCAGCACCGCCAGCAGCGTCGCCGCCGCCACGCCGCCGATCAGCCCCGACCAAGTCTTGGCCGGGCTGATGCTCGGCGCGAGCTTGGGTCCGCCAAACTGCCGCCCGACGAAGAACGCCCCGCTGTCGCAGGCCCAGACCAGCGCCATCGTCCACAGCGACAGCGCCAGTCCGTCGTCATGCAGACGGATCGCCAGCAGCGAGAAGACCGGCAGCCCGACATAGAAGGCACCGGCCCCGAATGCGGGTCGCCGCGACACGATGGTCAGGAAGAAAAAGGTCGCCGCGATCAGGCCCAGCGCGAAAAAGCCCGGCCCCGCCGCCAGGCCCGGCGCCATGATCGCCAGCGGCACCGACAGCGCGAACTGGGCCAGTCGCTTTTGCTTGGCATCGACCTTCAACAGGTCGGACCATTCGGCCATCATGAACAAGCCGACGACCACCGCCAGCAGCCAGAAGGCCAGATCGCCCAGCGCCAGGCACAGGCTGGCCACCGCGATCATCACGATGCTGGCCAACACCCGCTTGGTCAGGTTGGACATGGGCTTGGCGGCGGGCTCGACCGGCCTTGCCGCGGGTTCGGAATCGCGATCGATCACAGGCCGCCGAAACGCCTGTGCCGTTGTCCGAAGGCCGCCACCGCATCGGCCAGCGCGGCCTCGTCGAAATCGGGCCAGAGCGTATCGACGAACATCAGCTCGGCATAGGCGGCCTGCCACAACAGGAAGTTGGACAGCCGCTGTTCGCCCGAGGTGCGGATGACCAGGTCGAGCGGCGGCAGGCCGTTCGTCTGCAACTCGCCCTCGATCGCCTCCGGCGTGATGGCGTCGGCAGTCATCTCGCCCGCCGCGACCTTCATCGCCAGCCGCTTCGTCGCTTCGACCAGTTCGGCCTGCGCGCCATAGTTCAGCGCGATGGCCAGGACCGGCCCGCTATTGACCGAGGTCCGGGCAATGGCGTCGTCGATCATCGCGACCAGATCGGGCGCGAAGCGGCGATAGTCGCCGATCACGCGCAGCCGGACATTGTCCGACACCAGCTCCGCCAGATCCTTGCGCAGGAAGATGCGGAGCAGCCCCATCAGGTCGCTGATCTCGGTTTCGGGCCGCCGCCAGTTTTCCGAGGAAAAGGCGTAGAGCGTCAGCGCCTCGATCCCCATCGCCCGCGCCGCGCGCGCGATCCGGCGCACGGCATCCACCCCGGCCTTGTGACCGGCGAAGCGGGGCAGCAGACGGCGTTTGGCCCAGCGGCCATTGCCGTCCATGATGATCGCGACGTGACGCGGGACCGCACCCGTATCGGGCACGGCCACCAGCGACCCCAGAGCCGTCTGGGCCGAGGCGGCCGGAGGACTCACTTGCCCAGGATTTCCTTTTCCTTGGCCGCCGCCGCAGCATCCAGCTCGGCAACGGTGGCGTCGGTCAGCTTCTGGACCTCGGTCTCGTGACGCTTGCGCTCGTCCTCGCCGAAGACGCCCTTCTTCTCGTCGGTCTTCAGGCTGTCCATGCCGTCGCGACGCACGTTGCGCACCGCGATGCGCGCGCCCTCGGCATATTTGTTCGCCAGCTTGGCGAGCTCCTTGCGGCGCTCCTCGGTCAGGTCGGGGATCGGCAGGCGCAGAGTCTGGCCGTCATTGATCGGGTTCAGGCCCAGACCCGCCGAGCGGATCGCCTTTTCGACCGACGACACGTTCGACTTGTCCCACACCTGCACCGACAGCATGCGCGGCTCGGGCGCCGAGACGGTCGCGACCTGGTTCAGCGGCATATGGCTGCCATAGACCTCGACCGTCACCGGATCGAGCAAGGCGGTCGACGCGCGACCGGTGCGCAGACCGTTCAGGTCGTGCTTCAGCGATTCGACCGCGCCCTGCATACGGCGCTCGAGATCGGACTTGTCATAGGCTGGCATGGGTTAAGCTCCTGCGTTCTGAACGACCGTCGACACACCCTGACCGGCGAGCACGGCACCGAAATTGCCATGTTCGCGGATGTTGAAGACGACGATCGGGATATTGTTGTCGCGGCACAGCGCGATGGCCGAGGCGTCCATGACCTTCAGGTCGTCGGACAGAACCTTGGAATAGCTGACGGTTTCGTAACGGGTGGCGGTCGGCACCTTCTTGGGATCGGCGTCATAGACGCCGTCGACGCTGGTGCCCTTGAACAGCGCGTCGCACTTCATCTCGGCGGCGCGCAGCGCGGCACCGCTGTCGGTGGTGAAGAAGGGCGATCCGACGCCCGCCGCGAAGATCACCACCCGGCCCTTTTCCAGATGCCGCTCGGCGCGACGACGGATGAAGGGTTCGCAGACGCTGGCCATCGGAATGGCCGACTGGACGCGCGTGTCGACGCCGATCTGCTCCAGCGCGTTCTGCACCGCCAGCGCGTTCATGACGGTCGCCAGCATGCCCATATAGTCCGCAGTCGCGCGCTCGAACCCCTTGGCCGCCGCCGACAGGCCGCGGAAGATGTTGCCGCCACCGACCACGATGCACAGTTCATAACCCTGCGCGCGGACGTCGGCGATCTCCTGCGCCACGCGCGCGGTGATCTCGGGGGAGATGGACAGCCCCCCCTCGCCCATCAGCACCTCGCCCGAGAGTTTCAATAGGATACGTTTGAAGCGCGGGCTGGTCATCGTTTCTCGGATCTTGATGGTGAAAGTGCCGCGGACCTTAGGCGGCGGGCGGGCGGCGGGCAACCGTGGAGCGGCGGATCGCGGGGATTTTCGTGGGCCTGTCGTGTCTCACAAAAGCGACTCGGCATTTCGCACCCCGCCCCGTTCAGGCGGCGCGACGTCGAAGCCCATGGGACTTCGCCGACCCCGCGCCCTTCGATTTCGCCCAGGGCGAACGAAGCCTCGGGAGCGATCGCCTTCCCTCAAACGCAAAGGGAGCGACCACCTCGCGGCGACCGCTCCCCTTTACCGTCACCGTCCCATCGAGGGACGGCGCGGATCGTTACGCCTTCTGCGGAACGCCCGAGGCCGCGGCGACTTCGGCGGCGAAGTCCGACGCTTCCTTCTCGATGCCCTCGCCCAGCTGGAAGCGGACATAGTCCACCAGCTTGATCTCAGCACCGGCGTCCTTGGCGGCCTTGGCCACCACGTCGCTGATCTTGGTCTTGCCGTCCATCACGAACAGCTGGCTGACCAGCGCGTGCTCCTTGCGGTACTTGGCGATGCCGCCTTCGACCATCTTGGCGATGATGTCGGCGGGCTTGCCCGATTCGGCGGCCTTTTCGGTCGCGATCGCGCGCTCACGCTCGATCTCGGCCTCGTCCAGGTCTTCCTCGTTCAGCGCCTTGGGGAAGGCGGCCGCGACGTGCATGGCCAGGTCCTTGCCCAGCTTCTGCAGGACCTCGTCCGACGCGTCCGATTCGAGCGCGACGAGCACGCCGATCTTGCCCAGGCCCGGCGCCTGCTGGTTGTGGACATAGGACACGACCGCGCCCTTCGACACTTCGAGGCGCTTGGCGCGACGCAGCGACTGGTTCTCACCGATCGTCGCGACGTTGTTGGTCAGCACTTCGGCGACGGTGCCGCCCTGCGGCATCGCTTCATTCTTCAGCGCCTCGACATCGTCGGTCGACTTCAGCGCGATCGCGGTGACGTCCTTCACGAATGACTGGAACTGGTCGTTCTTGGCGACGAAGTCGGTTTCCGAGTTCACTTCGACGGCCGCGCCGACGGTGCCGCTGGTGGCGACGCCGACCAAGCCCTCGGCTGCGGTGCGGCTCGACTTCTTCTGCGCGGCCGCCAGGCCCTTCGTGCGCAGCCAGTCCAGCGCGGCGTCCATGTCGCCATTCGCCTCGGCCAGCGCCTTCTTGCAGTCCATCATGCCCGCGCCGCTCTTTTCGCGCAGGTCCTTGACCATCGCTGCGGTGATATCGGCCATTGTCTGATTTCCTCTGTCTGAAAAGGGGGATGCGGGTAGGGCCGCCCCATCGGAGGCGGCCCTTAGCACGGCTTGCATGTCAAGCCGATGTCATCGACCGACGGGTTGCCCCATCCGGTCGATGATCGCCCCGCCCGCACCGCGGGGCTTTCTCACGCGATTACGCGTCGATCTGGCGCTCGGCCTCGACCGCCTGCTCGGCGACGTCCGTCGGGGCGACGGTCAGCGCTTCCTCGACGGGCGGCTCGGCCATCGCGCCGAAGTCCGCACCGCCACGGCGCTGCTGCTCGTGACCGCCACGGGTCGCGGCGATGGCAACGGCTTCGCAGTACAGGCGGATGGCGCGGCTGGCGTCGTCATTCGCGGGAACCGGGAAGGCGATGCCGTCGGGCGAGACGTTCGAATCGAGGATCGCGACGACGGGGATGCCCAGCGTGTTGGCTTCCTTGATCGCCAGCTCTTCCTTGTTGGCGTCGATCACGAA
The DNA here is from genome assembly GCF_031453175.1 of Sphingomonas sp. SORGH_AS_0870. NCBI lineage: Bacteria > Pseudomonadati > Pseudomonadota > Alphaproteobacteria > Sphingomonadales > Sphingomonadaceae > Sphingomonas > Sphingomonas sp. SORGH_AS_0870. The sequence goes on along the minus strand of NZ_JAVIYW010000002.1, from coordinate 1,840,231 downwards.
CATCACGTCCGGGATGCCGCCCATGTCGCGGATGCCGCCCAGCGACAGCTCGAGCTTGTCGCGCTCGCGGGTCAGGTTCAGCACTTCCTTCTTGGTCAGGCCGTGCGTGTCGCCCGACAGCTGTTCCTCGAGGGTCTTGAGGCGCTTGATCGAGTTCGAGATCGTCTTCCAGTTGGTGAGCATACCGCCCAGCCAGCGATGGTTGACGAAGTGCTGGCCCGCGCGGCGAGCGGCCTCGGCGACCGGCTCCTGCGCCTGGCGCTTGGTGCCGACGAACAGGACCTTGCCACCGCCAGCGACGGTCGAGCTGATGAACTCCAGAGCGCGCGCGAAGAGCGGCACGGTCTGCGACAGGTCGAGGATGTGGACGCCGTTGCGGTCGCCAAAGATGTAGGGCTTCATCTTCGGGTTCCAGCGATGGGTCTGGTGGCCGAAGTGCGCGCCGGTCTCGACCAGCTGCTGCATGGTGACGACGGGTGCCGCCATAGTGATATTCCTTCCGGTTGGTCCTCTGGGAAGCGGATGACGCGGCGGGCCTAGCCCATGCGCACCGAAATATGATGCTTCCCATGCGGTGTTGAGGTGCGCGCCCTTAGACGATGGTCGACCGCTTGGCAAGCCACCCTTTGCGTTCACTTTTGTTCCGTCGTCGATTGACTCTGGAACATCGATGGAACATAAGATGACCACAACAGGGAAACGGGACGGATCGCCTCATCACGGATTCGCAACATCGGGGTTTTGGCACGACTCGCCCTGATGTTGCCGCGATGACGACGGAACCGGACGAAAAAATCAATGGTTACGGTTCGGTTAATGGCCGCACCGTATGGGAACGGCAGGAGGCAGGCATCATGATGATCGTGGTGAGTGTTCTGGTTTTCATGGGCGCGCTGGTCGCCTCGCTCGGCACCATCGTCATGATGGTCGCGCCCCAATGGCGGCGTATTCTCCATCTGGCGACCGGACATGCGGAGCCTGCCTTCACGCCGCTCGCCACGCTGGTGGTGGCCGAGCGGCGGATCGCGGTCAGGCGCTGGGCGGCGAACTCGCCTGCCCCTTCGCTGGTGCGCCGCCGCGCGGCCGCTTGATGCGGGCATAGGCGATCATGGTGAAGGGGATGCTTGCCAGATAGGCAAGGCAGATCGCCGTCAGGGCATGCCAGGGCGCGGAGATCAGCGCCACGCCGACCAGGACGATGATCGCCAGCGCCTCGAACCGGATATGGCGCCGCAACCGGAACGAAGTCCATGACAGGGTGGCGATGCTGGACACCATCAGCAGCGCGACAAAGGCTACCCATGGCGCGACGAGCAATGGCGAGGCGAAGATCGGCTCGCCGGTCCAGAACCAGAGATAGAGAGGCAGCATCGCCAACCCCGCTCCGGCGGGTGCAGGGACCCCGGTGAAGAAACCCGCCGTCTTGCGCGGCTGGTCGATCACATCGAGCTGGGAATTGAATCGCGCCAGGCGAAGCGCACAGAAGACCGCTTGGAGCAGCGCGCAGATCCAGCCGATGCGAGGCAGGTTTTGCAGCGACCAGAGATAGAGGATGAGCGCAGGCGCGACGCCGAACGAAATCGCGTCCGAGAGCGAGTCCAGCTCGGCACCGAACCGGCTCTCGCCGCGCAGCAGCCGCGCGATCCGCCCGTCCAGGCCATCGAGCGCCGCCGCCACCATGATCATCGTGACCGCCGCTTCCCACGACCCCGCAATGGCGAACTTCACGCCGGTCAGGCCGGAGCAGAGCGCCAGCGCGGTGACGGCATTGGGCGCGATGGCCCGGAGCGGCAGACCGCGCGGCGGGCCTCGACGGGCGAAGCGGGGGGAGATGGCCATCGGATCGGTTATTGCGCGATGCCGCTCATCGGCTTGCCGCCGACACGCCCCAGCACCGTCTCGCCCGCGACCGACCGCTGGCCCAGGCAGACCTGCGGCGTGACGTCGTCGGGCAGATATACGTCGACCCGGCTGCCGAACCGGATCAGGCCGACCCGCTGTCCGGCGGCGACCATGTCCCCGGGCTTCACGAAGCCGACGATGCGACGCGCGACAAGGCCCGCGATCTGGGTGAAGCCGATCTTGCGGCCGTCCCGCCCCTCGACCACGAAATGCTGGCGCTCATTCTCGTCCGACGCCTTGTCGAGGTCGGCGTTGAGGAACTTGCCCGAAATATAGACGACCTGGCGGATGACGCCCGCGATCGGCGTGCGGTTGATGTGCACGTCGAACACCGACATGAAGATCGACACGCGGACCAGCGGCGCCTCGCCCAGCTCGCCGACCAGCTCGCGCGGGATCGCGACGCGCTGGATCATGGTGACGAGGCCATCGGCGGGCGCGACGATCAGGTCGTCGCCCTGCGGCGTGGTGCGGACGGGATCGCGGAAGAACGCGGCGATCCAGATGCACAGGCCGACGAACGGCCAGAACAGCACCTTGGTGATCAGCGTGGCGAGCAGGGTCAGGCCCGCCCCGATCAGCACATATTTGCGCCCTTCGGGATGGACGGCGGGAAAACGCCACTTGACCGTGGTGGTGGCGATGGGAGGCTTTTCAAGCGAAGGCATCGGGCCTGTCTACCTGTCCACCGGCCATCGCACAATCTTTTCGGTTCGCCCCGGCCCTTTCGCGGATCGCGCAGGGTGGTTGATCCGCCGCGCCCCCTCCCCTAGACGCGTTGCCAAACCTGCCAAATCTAAGGATGCGCATATGGCAAAGATCAAGGTGAACACGCCCGTCGTGGAGATCGACGGCGACGAAATGACCCGGATCATCTGGGAGTGGATTCGCGAACGCCTGATCAAGCCGTATCTCGACATCGAACTGGCCTATTACGACCTGTCGGTGCAGAATCGCGACGCCACCAGCGACCAGGTGACGATCGACAGCGCCCATGCGACGCAGAAGTACGGCGTCGCGATCAAGTGCGCGACCATCACCCCCGACGAGCAGCGCGTCGAGGAATTCGGCCTGAAGAAGATGTGGAAGTCGCCCAACGGCACGATCCGCAACATCCTGGGCGGCGTCGTCTTCCGCGAGCCGATCGTCATCAAGAACGTTCCCCGCCTGATCCCCGGCTGGACCCACCCGATCGTCGTCGGCCGTCACGCCTTCGGCGACCAGTATAAGGCGACCGACTTCAAGGTGCCCGGCAAGGGCAAGCTGACCATGAAGTGGGAAGGCGAGAATGGCGAGACGATCGAGGAGGAGGTGTTCAACTTCCCCAGCTCGGGCGTCGCGATGGGCATGTACAATCTGGACGAATCGATCCGCGACTTCGCGCGCGCCTCGATGAACTATGGCCTGGGTCGCGGCTGGCCGGTCTATCTGTCGACCAAGAACACCATCCTGAAGGCCTATGACGGCCGCTTCAAGGACATCTTCCAGGAGGTGTACGAGACCGAGTTCGCTGACCAGTTCAAGACGGCGGGCATCGAATATCAGCACCGCCTGATCGACGACATGGTCGCCTCGGCGCTGAAGTGGCACGGCGAGTTCGTCTGGGCCTGCAAGAACTATGACGGCGACGTACAGTCGGACCAGGTGGCGCAGGGCTTCGGCTCGCTGGGCCTGATGACCTCGGTGCTGATGACCCCGGACGGCAAGACGATCGAGGCGGAAGCGGCGCACGGCACCGTGACCCGTCACTATCGCCAGCATCAGCAGGGCAAGGCGACCTCGACCAACCCGATCGCGTCGATCTTCGCCTGGACCGGCGGCCTGAAGTATCGCGGCAAGTTCGACAACACCCCCGACGTCGTCCGCTTCGCCGAGACGCTGGAAAAGGTCTGCATCAAGACCGTCGAGAACGGCCAGATGACCAAGGACCTCGCCATCCTGATCGGCCCGGACCAGCCCTGGATGACCACCGAGCAGTTCTTCGAGGCGATCCGCGTCAACCTCGAAACCGAAATGGGCAGCTGGCAGTAATCCTGCCGCCTGTTGCGAAGAAGGGGCTCGGAGGCATTGTCTCCGGGCCCTTTCTCGTTCCGCCCCAGCCGCGTGAGGTCGAAGACCGAAGAAATAATCCTGTTTCGCGCAGAGGCGCGGAGGACGCAGAGAGGAAGTCCTTCTACGAACCTTCTACTACCCGGACGCAGGCCGGAGTGGAGGGCGAGAGCAAAACCTTCTCTGCGCCCTCCGCGCCTCTGCGCGAACAACGTCACAGGATCTTCGCCCCGAATTCTATTCCGCGTGGCCAGCCAGAGGCTCAGGCTGAACAATGGGGATATAACCGAATACCCCCTTGACCGAACCTCCGTTCACGCCGAGCGAAGTCGAGGCGAACGCCCGGCCCTCGCCGCTCAGGCAGTCCGTTACTCCCGCCCTTCCCGCTCCAGATAGGCAATCACATCCGCCCGCGCGAGCGGATCGGGCAGGCCCGCAAAGGTCATTCTGGTCCCCGGCGCGAAGCGTTGCGGCGAGGTGAGCCAGCGGTCCATCGTCGCCCGGTCCCAGCGCCCGCCGATCCGCATCAGCGCCGCGGTATAGCCGAAGCGTTCGCTGCCGCCCGCCACCGGCTTGCCCATGATACCGTGGAGATTGGGCCCGCCGCGATCGAGTTCGCCCTTGCCGATCGTGTGGCAGGCCAGGCACTGGCCGAACGTCTTCGCCCCCGCATCGGCATTGGCCACCCGCATCAACGCATCGAGCGACGGATTCGGACCCGCCGCTTTCAGCCGAGCCTCGCGGTCGCCATCCCCACATCCCGTCAGGGCAAGCATCGACAAAAGAGGCAGGAAAGCGAAACGAAAGGCCTTGGTCATCGCCGCCCCCTAGCCTCGGGCGACGCCCGTCGTCAGTGGACCGATCGTCCCATCACCGTTTCGCCCTATTAACGACCTGACAAGCGCGACCAACCCGGGTTAGGTTGCCGTCATGGCATTACGGCTCGACAATCAGGGTTTCTCCGACGCGCTCGTCATCCTCGGGTCGGCGGGGATCGTCATCCCGGCCTTCGCCCGTTTCCGGGTCAGCCCGGTCATCGGCTTCATCCTGGTCGGCCTGCTGGTCGGCCCCGCCGGGTTGGGATCGCTCGTCCCCCAAGCGCCATGGCTCTATTATCTGACCATCTCCAACCCCGAATCGATCGAGCCCTTTGCCGAGTTCGGCATCATATTATTGCTGTTTTCCATAGGCTTGGAGCTGTCTTTTCGCAGGCTTTGGGCGATGCGACGGCTGGTCTTCGGAACCGGCGTGGCCGAGTTGCTGGGATCGGCGGTGCTGATCGGCACGGCGTTGAACCTGCTGGGACAGGGCTGGGCCGGGGCGATCGGGCTGGGGCTGGCGCTGACGCTGTCCTCGACCGCCTTGGTGTTGCCGCTGGTCGGCACGACCAGCCCGGTCGGTCGCGGGGCGTTCGCGATGCTGTTGTTCGAGGATCTGGCGCTCGTGCCGATCATCTTCGCACTGGGCGCCATGGCACCGACCGCAAGCGACGAGGGATGGGTCGGGATTGCGGGCGTGGCGCTGCGCGGCGGGCTGACCGTGGTGGCGATGTATCTGGGCGGCAAGTTTGTCCTGCCGCGCCTGTTCGCCCAGGCCGCGCGGACCAAGAGCCCCGAGCTGTTCCTGGCCGCCTCGCTGCTCGTCGTCATCGTCGCGAGCGTCGCGACGACCGCCGCCGGCCTGTCGCCGATCGTCGGCGCGCTGCTCGCCGGGCTGCTGATCGCCGAGACCGAATATCATTCGGAGGTCGAGGTGATGACCGCCCCCTTCAAGGGGCTGGCGCTGGGCGTGTTCCTGATCACCGTCGGCATGAGCCTGGACCTGCGGTTGATCGCGCGGAACTGGGATACGCTGCTGCTCGCGGTGATCGGGGTCGTCGCGGTGAAGGCGATCGTCACCTATCTGCTGCTCCGCGTCGCCCATGCGCGGCGCGGGGTCGCAGCGGAGACCGGGCTGCTGATGGGCAGCCCGTCCGAAACCACGCTGATCGTGCTGGGCACCGCGGCACAGGCGCAGTTGATCCTGCCCTCGACCGCCGCCTTCTGGCAGACCGTGACCGCGATCGGCCTGACCATCACGCCGCTGCTCGCCAAGGCGGGTCGCGTCATCTCCCGCCGGATCGAGGCGCGCAGCACCGATGGCCCCGCCCCGCCCGAACTGGAGCATGACGGCGGCCGGACCGTCATCATCGGCTTTGGCCGCGTCGGCAAGATGATCGCCGACATGCTGACCGTGCATGGCCAATCCTATGTCGCGGTCGAGGCCGATATCGATTCGGTCAGCGACGCCCGGCGTGCAGGCTATCCGGTGCTGTTCGGCGATGTCGCGCGGGCGGAGCTGGTCGACCGGCTCAACCTGCCCGCCGCCCGCGCGCTGATCCTGACGATGGACGACCCCGTGCTGACGGTGCGGCTGGCACGGCGCATCCGCGAGGCGGCGCCCGACCTGCCGATCATCGCCCGTGCGCGCGACATGGCGCATGCCACCGAACTCTACCGCGCGGGCGTCAGCGAGGCGGTACCCGAAACGCTGGAAAGCTCGCTGCAATTATCGGAGGCGGTGCTGGTCGATCTGGGCGTCGCGATGGGGCCGGTGATCGCATCGATCCATGAGAAGCGCGACGAACTGCGCCAGGTCATCCGGCGCGAGGCACAGCTGCAACGCGAACCGCGCATTCGGCGGCTGCGGCGATTGGGGGAACAGGGGTAGGAGCCGATCCTCCCCAAGCCACGCCTGGGGAGGGAGACCGTCGCATCAGCGATGGCGGAAGGGCGGGACGGAGGCGTCATGCCCCTCCACCACGCCCTGCGGGCGCGGTCCCCCTCCCCATGCTGCGCATAGGGAGGATCTTTCGGTCAGCCCAGGCGGCCTAGCGCGGCGTGCAACCGGGCGGCCTCGGCCATCTTGTCGGCATGGTCGGCGCGGGCCTTTTCGACCGCTTCGGGCTTGGCGCGTTCAACGAAGCTGGCATTGCTCAGCCGCCCGCCCAGCGCGTCGCGCTCCTTCTCGACCGCCGCGATCGCCTTGGTCAGCCGCTGGCGTTCGGCGTCGAGATCGATCACGCCTTCCAGCGGCAGGACGAAGGTCGCTTCGTCCACCACCACCTGCGCCGCACCACCCGACACCTCGCCATCGGCCGCGTCGACGCGCGCGAGGCGCGCCAGTGCCGAGGCCTGGCGGACCAGCCGCGCCGTCGTCGCTTCATTCGCATCGCGGACATGCATCGGCAGACGCGCGCCCGGCGGCACGTTCAGCTCGGTCCGCGCCGCGCGGATCTCGCTGACCAAACGGATCAGCCAGTCGATCTCGCGCTCCGCCTCGGGGTCGAGCGCGCGGGCGTCCGCCATCGGCCAGTGCGCGACGATCAGGTCGTGATCGCGCGCGCCCATGGCGTGCCACAATTCCTCGGTGATGAAGGGCATGAACGGATGGAGCAGGACCAGAATCTGGTCGAGCACCCAGCCCGCCACCGCGCGGGTTTCCTCGCCGCCCGCTTCGCCGCCCTGAAGCACCGGCTTGATGAGTTCGAGATACCAGTCGCAGAAACGGCTCCAGACGAACTGGTAGATCGCGTTCGCCGCCCCGTCGAAGCGGTAATCGGCCAGTGCAAGGTCGACCGCCTGCACGGTCTTCACCGTCTCGGCGATGATCCACTTGTTCACCGCCAGCGTGGCGTTCGGCGCCTCCAGCGTGGCCGACGCGCCGATGCCGTTGGCCTGGGCAAAACGCGCCGCATTCCACAGCTTGGTCGCGAAGTTGCGATAGCCCTCGACGCGGCGCTCATCCATCTTGATGTCGCGGCCCTGGCTCTCCATCGCCGCCATGAAGAAGCGCAGCGCGTCGGCGCCGTACTGGTCGATCAGGCCCAGCGGATCGACCGTATTGCCCTTCGACTTCGACATTTTCGAGCCGTCGGTGGCGCGGACAAGACCGTGAAGATACAAGGTCTTGAAGGGCACATCTTCCATGAAGTGCAGGCCCTGCATCATCATCCGCGCATCCCAGAAGAACAGGATGTCGAAGCCGGAGATCAGGACGTCGTTCGGGTAACGCCCCGCCAGCGCCTTGTCGCCATTATCGGGCCAGCCGAGCGTCGCGAACGGCCAGAGCGCGGAGGAGAACCAGGTGTCGAGCACGTCCGGGTCGCGGGTCAAGGTGACGCCCTCCCCCGCTTCCGCCTGCGCCTCTTCCTCGCTCTCGGCGACGAACACGCGGCCATCCTCGGCGAACCAGGCCGGGATCTGGTGGCCCCACCAGAGCTGGCGGCTGACGCACCAGGGCTGGATATTCTCCATCCAGTTGAAGAAGGTCTTCTCCCATGCCTGGGGCACGATCTTGATATCGCCACCGCGCACCGCCTGGATCGCGGGCTGGGCCAGCGTCTTGGCATCGACATACCATTGGTCGGTCAGCCACGGCTCGATCACCACGCCGGAGCGGTCGCCGAACGGGGTCTGGATCGTGCGCGGCTCGGCGTCATGCTCCTCGCCGTCCTTGTCGATGTGCGGGATCAGGACGCCCTCGTCCTTCAACCGCGCGACCACGGCCTTGCGCGCCTCGGCGGTCGACAGGCCCAGGAACGCGTCGGGGATCAGGCCATCCGACGTCTGGACGATGCGAGCCTTGGCATCGAGCATGTTGAGCATGTCGCGCGCTTCGATACCGGCGCGGCGGCCGACCTCGAAATCGTTGAAGTCGTGGCCGGGCGTGATCTTGACCGCGCCCGATCCCAGTTCGGGGTCGGCATGTTCGTCGGCGACGATCGGGATCAGGCGGCCGGTGATCGGCAGGCGGACCTGCTTGCCGATCAGCGCGGTGTAGCGCGCATCGTCCGGATGCACCGCGACCGCCATATCGGCGAGCATCGTCTCCGGCCGGGTCGTCGCGACCTCGATAAAGCCCGATCCGTCGGCGAGCGGATAGCGCAGGCGCCAGAAGCTGCCCTTCACTTCGCGCGTCTCGACCTCCAGGTCGCTGATCGCGGTGCCGAGCCCGGCATCCCAGTTGACCAGACGCTTGTCGCGGTAGAGCAGGCCCTGACGGTACAGATCGACAAAGACCTTCAGCACCGCCTTGCTGAAGCCCTCGTCCATCGTGAAGCGCTCATTGGCCCAGTCCATCGAGCAGCCCAGGCGGCGCAGCTGGCCGGTGATCTGGCCGCCGCTCTCCGCCTTCCACGTCCAGACCTTTTCGAGGAACTGGTCGCGGGTGAAGTCGGTGCGCTTCTGCCCCTTCGCGTTCATCTGACGCTCGACCACCATCTGGGTCGCGATGCCCGCATGGTCGGTGCCGACCACCCACAGCGCGTCCTTGCCCTTCAACCGGGCATGGCGGACGAGAATATCCTGCAGCGTGTTGTCGAGCGCATGGCCGATATGCAGGTTGCCGGTGACGTTGGGCGGCGGGTTGACGATCGTCCAGGGCTCGGCATTCGGGCGGTCGGGGCGGAACAGGCCCTTTTCCTCCCAATGGCCATACCAGCGGGCTTCGATTGCGGCGGGGTCGAACGTCTTGGGCAGCTCAGTCATGACGCTGCCTTAATCAGCCTGAGGCTGGGACGCCAGATGCTATCAGGTCCGCGCGCCCGGCCGGTCGAGCACGGCGCGAATCCGCTCGTTGAGTTCGGCGCGGCGATAGGGCTTGCGGATCAGTTCGTAGGAGCGCGCGCCCTCATCGATCGCCTCGTCGGCGAAACCCGTGGTCAAGAGCACCGACAGGCGCGGATAATCGCGCCGCACCGCCTGCGCCAACGCCACCCCGTTCATCCCGCCGGGCATGAGGATATCGGTGAACAGCAGCGAAAAGTCGCTATCCTCGGCCAGATGGTCGAGCGCCTCGCGCGCGCTGCGGGTCAGGACCACGTCATAACCCAGATCCTCGAGCATCGACTTGCCCAGATCGCCGACATCCTCCTGATCCTCGACCATCAGGATGCGCTCGACCCCGCCGCTGCGCGCGGGCTGGGTCGGCGAGGGCCGCCGCTCGGTCACGCCCGCCGCGCGCGGGAAATAGAGCGACAGCACTGCGCCGCCCTCCTCGCCCGCCTCCACCGAGGCGAGCCCACCCGACTGGCGCATGAAGCCATAGACCATCGCCAGGCCCAACCCGGCCCCCTTCCCCATCTCCTTGGTGGTGAAGAAGGGATCGAAGACCTTGTCGGCGATGGCCGGATCGATGCCGGGGCCATTGTCGCCGATGCGGACCATGACATATTCGCCGGGTTCCAGATTGGCCGGCCCCTCGGGCTGATCGGCGGACTGGATCATGTTGCGGGTGGACAGCATGATCTCGCCATGACCCTGGTTGCGCGCGATCGCCTCGCGCGCATTGGTCACGATATTGATCAGCGCCATTTCCGCCTGGACCGGATCGATCCGGCAATTCCAGAGATTTTCCTCCAGCTTCTGGCGAACCGCCAGCCCCTCACCCGCCGTGCGGTTGATGATCGGCCGGAAATCCTCGATCAGTTGGTTGAAGTTGAGCAGCCGGTCGCGCAGCTCCTGCTTGCGGGCAAAGGCGAGCAGCTGCTGGGTCAGCGTCGCGCCGCGTGCCGCCGCCGCCGCGATCGCCTCCACCGCGCGTCGCCCGCTGCGGTCGCCCTGATCGACGCGGGCTTCCAGAATATCGGCATAGCCCAGAATGACTTGCAGCAAATTGTTGAAGTCGTGCGCGATGCCGCCGGTCAGCTTGCCGACCGCCTCCATCTTCTGCGCCTCGTGCAAGGCATCCTCGGCCTCGCGGCGGCGCGAGATGTCGAGCTGGCTGCTGAAGAAATAGACCAGCTCGCCCGCATCGTCATAGACCGGCGAGACGAACAGCGCGTTCCAGAAGGTCGAGCCGTTCTTACGATAATTGAGCAGTTCGACCGCGATCTCTTCGCGACGTGCGATCGCGGCGCGGACCTGCGCCACCACGTCGCGGTCGGTTTCCGGCCCCTGCAGGAAACGACAATTGGTGCCGAGGATCTCATCCTCGGAATAGCCGGTCATGAAGCTGAAGGCTTCGTTGCAGAAGACGATCGGGTTGTCGGGCTGGCGCGGATCGGTGACGATCATCGGCATGCGCGTCGTCTTGACCGCCGCGAAGAAAATATCCGACTGGCCCGAATGCGGCTGCCGCGCGTCCGAGATCGGGGGTGAGGACACGAGCGAGCGCGGCGATTTTTCCATCTCGGGCGTCTCGTCTCTCGGGGCCATGCGCATCGAACCCGGTCAGGTCACGCCGGTTCCGCCCGCGCAACGGCACGGGCGGAAATCGACGGGAATTGCGTGGCTCAGCGCCCTTCGCGGGTGATCCGGGCAATCTCGCGCGCGACCATCGCCTCGACCATCTCGGGCAGGTTCGCGTCGAGCCAGTCGCGCAGCATCGGGCGCAGCATGTCGCGGACCAGCCCCTCCAGGGTACCGTCGCTGCTCGGTTCGGGCTTGACCATCATACGGCTGAGCGCCTCCAGGGAACCACGACTGGCCTCCGCCGCGCGAGGGCTGACGATCGCTTCCTCGCCGTCATCCGCCTCGATCCCGTTCTGCGCCGCCACGGGGGCTGCGGGTGCGGGAGCGGGGGCCGGGGCGACCGGCTCGGGCTTGGCCGCCGCCGGTTCGGGCGCGGGACGGGGGGCGAGTTCTGCGCGCAACGTCGATTCGGCGGCGCGCGCGGCGGCGGCCTCGACCTTCATGCGCAGCGGCATCGGGTCGCTGAGTTCGAGGACCTCGGGCGAGTCCTCCTCGACGGCCGGTGACGGCACGGGGCGCGCAGGGCGACGCTGGCGCGTCGGGGCCTCCCCTTCTTCGGCGATGATGCGTTTGATCGAGGAGAGGATCTCCTCCATCGACGGTTCGGCGCTGATATCACCCATGACCGCAAACCCCATTTCAGCCCCCCAAGGCCCCCAAAGGCCGCAGCCGACCTTATTGCCGGCTTGGTGCCGATGCACCTGTGGTTAATGCGGGGCTTCTGTCAACAGGGGCGTTGACGTCGGGGTCGAGCGGACGGGTGATGACCGCCGTCTGCGCGGGCGTTCCGGCGGTGGTCGAGGCCACCGGCGCGGGCTCGCCATCGCCGCCCCAGTCGTTGATCTTGTTGCGCACCCGCTTGTAGTTGGCGACCGGGTCGTAGAGCGCCCCGCCGTCCAGCCCCAGGTCGCGCGCCTCGGCATTGCCCATCGCGGCGATCAGCGCGAAACCGGCGACATAGGCATCGCGGCGCGCGGTGACGAGCGTCACCTGGCTGTTCAGCAATTCCTGCTCGGCGTTCAGGATGTCGAGCACGGTGCGGGTGCCGACGCTATTCTCGGCGCGCACGCCCTCCAGCGACAGCGAGTTTGCGCGCACCGCCGATTCGGCCGACAGGATCACCTCCTGCGAGGATTGCCACACGGCATAGGCGGAACGGACCTGCGCGACGACTTGCCGCTCGGTCGCGGTCGCATTCTCCAGCGCCTGTCCGCGCAGCGCCTCAGCCTGGCGGACCTGCGCCGCCGGGCGGCCGCCCTGGAACAAAGGCATCGACAGTTGCAGGCCGACCGTCGCGTTGACGCCCGAGGAGGGCACGGTGGCGACGTTCAGCGAGCCCAGATAGTTGAAGTAGTTGCCGCTCGACACCGCCGACACGCGGGGCAGCCGGTTGGCGCGCGCGACGTCGATGTCATAGCGGGTGGCGTCCGCGCTGCGACGCGCCGCGATCAGTTGCGGATTCTGGTCGAGCGCGATGCCGACTGCCGCATTGGGCGAGGCGGGCAGGCTGGGCAGCGCGGGCGGCTGTTCCAGCCCCACCGGCTCGACCCCGACGATGTTGATGTAATTCTCGCGGCTGGAGATCAGATTGGCCTGCGCCGATTGCAGCTGCGCGCGGGCCTGCGCCAGACGTGCCTCGGACTGGGCAACGTCGGTGCGGGTCAGGTCGCCGACCTGGAACCGGTCGCGCGAGGCGCGCAGGTTCGTCTCCAGCACATTGACGTTCCGGGTGTTGAGGTTGACGATCGCCTCGTCCCGGATGACGTTCATATAGGCGCCCACCACATTGGTGAACAGATTGGCCTCGACCCCGCGCAGCTGCGCCCGGCCCGCATCCACCCGCGTCTCGGCCGCGCGCACCGCATTCTTGACCGCCCCGCCCTGATAGAGCGGCACCGACAGCTGCACCGCGCCGGTCGCCGTCCGTTCGGGGTTCAGGAAGTTGTTGTTGGCGACCACGACATTGTCGGTGATCTGCCCGGTCGACTGGAGCGAGGGCAGCCCGCTGGCCCGTGCGATCGGGACATTCTCGTCCGTCGCACGCTGCGCCGCGCGCTGGCCGGTGATCGTCGGATTGCTTTGATACGCCCGTAGCATCGCCTCGCGCAACGTCTCCGCCGAAGCGGTGCTGCCGAGCAGCGCCGCCCCGATCAGGACACCAGAGGTCAGGCCAAGGTTAAGATACGGGCGCATAGACACTCAAAATTGGAAGGCGCGGGGACGGGCAAAGCCCGGCAGGATGGTGCATTCGGCATCGGCGAAGGGACGCACGCCGTGGCCGCCCTCGGTCCGGCGGCCGCTGGCCAGACGGGTGACGCCGTTTTCGACCAGCCCCGTGACGATGCGGCCATCGACCTTGACCTGCTCGACCAGGGCGGCGGGCAGTTCCTCGACCGCGCCATCGACGATCAGCACGTCATAAGGCGCACCGGCGGCATGACCGGCCTTGAGCGGGCCCTCGGCCAGCGTGACCTTGCCCTGCCCGGCCAGCGCGGTGCGCGCGGCGGCGACCAGATCACCCTGTTCCTCGACCGCGACCACCTCGGCCACGATCTCGGCCAGCAGCGTGGCGGTATAGCCGGTCGCCGCGCCGATCAGCAGCACGCGGTCGCCCGCCTCCAGATAGGCCTCGGTCAGCAGGCGGCCGGTCGCCATCGGCAGGTTGATCGCGCGCCCCTGGCCCAGATCGAGCGTCCCGTCGCGGTAAGCCACAGGACGAAGCGCCTCGGGCACGAAGGTTTCGCGCGGCACGCGGGCCATTGCGGCGACGACACGCTGGTCGCTGACCGCCGTGGTGCGCAGCTGGCTCACCACCATCGCGTGGCGCATCGCGTCGAAATTCGAGGAATCATTGCTGATCGTCATCATGGCCCATCCCTGTCGCACAACCGTTTTAGCCGTGCAATACACTAAATCAATCCTGCCGCTTCTATCGCGCGGGCCCGCCCTCGCCAAGCGGAGTACGCGATCAAGCGGGGTCATGACCTAGCGGGTTTTGCCAAGAATGCGACATTTGGATGAATGAGCGGTTGACGCCGCCCCAAAAGCTGCGCAAAGGGCGCGCCTCACCGCATCGAGGCGCGATGGCGGAGTGGTGACGCAGAGGACTGCAAATCCTTGCACCCGGGTTCGATTCCCGGTCGCGCCTCCAGTTTCCTGTTGGAATGTCGTTTAGAGTGGCTCAAGTTTCCGTTTGAGCCATTAGCGGCATTCCGATCGGTGTAGATTTTCACGCCGAACTGCTCATTTTTTTCGAAATGAGCAGTTCGTGGCATCGACAAAACAGGTCATCCGCCAACACCCAGGTGAACCGGCAAATCAAGAAAATTGCTAATCTCCATCGGTCGATCATGGTCGCGGAGAATTATGTAATTTTTTGGCGCTTTGGATCACGGTCAACGAGCACACTGGGCGTAGGGCACGCGCCCACCTATTCCCGTAAATGACGCGATTGCTGTTGGGGTGGCCGTGCCCAAGCGCATATCCCAAGATGTCGCCCGGCTACCCCGCGCCATGTTAAGCGACCGTTGCACCAAGAAGTTAGTTGACGACATCGAAATTGGGTGGATTGGTACTATCTCAATCAGGTGATCCTACGAGAACATGTTTGATTGTCTTAAATTTCCTTTATGATCTCCAAGGCACCTCTAGGTTTGTGCGTCCCACATCGAATGCAAGTGACGATCCTCCCCTGACCTGCGCGGACTGCGAAATAATAAAGTCTCGATCGCCGAAGAGTGGATGCTCAATGACGTCCAGCAGAAGGTGGCCCACGCAGGAGTTGATGACGGTCTCCGGCAGCAGGCGTTCGAGCATGACGAACCCCATCCCGCCGTGCGTGAAGAAGACGAAGCCCTCGCCCCGAAGCTTCACCTCGAGCGACGCACCGTACACCTTCACCTCCACGAACGGTCCTTCGATGCCGTCGCAGACGATCGCCTCGGCGATCAGCGGTTCAGGGCGCCAGGGACAAACGGCGCCCGCCTTGATCCTGCGGCCGGTCACGGAGCCGGGATCGTCGCGTCCCGCCCTGCAAGTGGTGATCGATGGCCATCGATGTCCCGGCCGCAGCCGTTGCATCGCATCCGGGACATTCGATCCGGCGAGAGCGAGCACCTCCGGCACGATCGCGGACATCGAGTCCATGGTGACGGCCAGGTAGGATCTGAACGACGCAAGCCGCATGTTCTCGACCAGACGATTCAACATCCGCGCCTCGTCGCGGGCACGCTTGCCGGCGATCTCGCGGATCGCCAGCGATTGATCGGCCGGTGTCATCGGAACGTGCCCTCCCTCTGCGCGACCACGATCAGCCCGAGCATGTGCCGGGTGAGGCTGTCAGCCCCCTGCCGGAAGGCTACCTCGCCCCAATCATCCCAGCGATCGATCCTGCATGCCAGCCACGCGAACAGGTGATCGCGAGTCGCTGCGTCGTTGAAGGACATCGACCATGTGACGCGCCTGGTCGGCATCCTAGCACCGCTGCCCTTCGCCATGCTGGTCAACGTGACGAGATGCGCCCGACCGATCCGCTCCCGCGCGAAGAGATGACGACGAAAGCCGACGCCGTCTTCGAAGGAGCGCAGAGCGTTTTCCCGATCGGCGGCCTCCGAGCCCGGACACGCCGCCGTCACCGCCTCCATGACGGCCGCCATCGGCAATCCCTCCCAGGCCGGATCGCGGGTCGCACGCAGCATCATCAGGACCGATCTGCCTTCGGGACTGAGTCGCGCGCTGAGCGGGTTCGACGTCGCCGGGGCTGTGACCTTGAGATCGAGCATGCCGATCGCCGCCAACCAGCAGTGGTAGAAGCGCCAGAACATCATGTCGCCGGCGAACAGATCATGCCGACTCTCGCCATCACCGAGGCCGGGGGCGTCAATCGCCGACATGACCCGGAGCATGAGCTCGTGCTGCTCGGGAGCGAAGTGGACAGGATGGAAGCCGAGTTCCCCCTGCCAGAACGCGTCGCGGACCGTACGCCAAGACCGGCCATCCTCGTCCTCGAACCTGTTGTCGCGCGCGCGCAGCCACCAGCCCCACGGCAGCTCACCCGGGATGTGCCTATCGCGCGCCATCACATGCCACCCCGCTGCGGATCGAGGCCGATGGCGGGCAGCGGCGGCCCCTCCCGCGGCGGGACGGCCTCGCCTTGCGCGATCGCCTTCAATTGCGCAGCGAGATTGAGCACCTCACGAACGACGTAGCCATCGTCGCGGTACTCGGCGGCGGTCTCCGCGCCCATGAAGCGCCCACGATCACGGGCGTCGTTGGGCACGACGTCGTACAGGTGGTTGCAGTCGAAGCCGAACCACCAGTGACCGGTGCCAGGATCGTGCTCGGTCGCGTTCCGAAGAGGCTTGTGGCCGACCACTACATGGCAGATCCGCCTGGCCTCGCTAATGAGACTACGCTGCGGCGACGGGCCGGAGTCGCAGATCCGCGAGTAGGTCAACCCGCCATGCACCTCGATGCCAAGCTCGGCGGGGATCGCCTCATGGTTCCACCCGAACAGCGGATGGGTCTCAGGCACCCCTACGAACCCGCTGAGATAGCCCGCCGGGTTGTCGCGCATCACGATACATTCATACCCGGTGGCTGGATCGACCCAAGCGAGCTTGTCGGCCTCTCCGAGCCAGGGTCCGTCATCACGGGGCTTGCCGTCATCGACGAAATAGATCTCGGCGGTGGGCACCGTTCCCGTGGCTGTCGTATAGTTCCTGCCGGTGATGCGGGTCACGCCGTTCGCCAGGGTCACCTCCCCGCCGTCACCCGGCAGCTTCGCGAGGGCAAGGCCCGAGCCGATCACCGGCGCGATTCGACTCTCCATCGCTGAGGTGAGAGGCTGCGCGGTCACGGCGACGGCGGTCGACCGAGCCTTGCGAGACGTCGGCGTGTTCTTTCTGGCCATGGCTTTCTTCTCCTTCGATTGGGGGGTTGGATCAGAGGAAGCGGGTCCGCGGGGTCACGCGGGCGATCTCGGGACAGATCTTCTGGGGGCGGGCGTCGGCCGCGTAGACGTTAGCCGCGAGCCAGGCCTGCTCGGCGACGAGTTGATCGTCGGCGACCTCGCGCCACCAGACCTTACGATCGGCTGCGGCATCCCAGCGATAACCGCGCGCCCGGAGCTGATTCTTGAGGTCGTAGTGCGCGCCCGTGGCGCGCACGATCCAGGTCGGCTTCGCAGCGGTTTCGATCATTTCCGACAGAGCGGTCCGATCATCGGCATCGACGTGGCGCAGCATCTGGATCAGGGCATCCACGTCCGCCGATGCGCGGTGACCGCAGTGGTAGAAGCCGGCCTGCAGCAGCAGATAGCCGAGAACGCGGCCATCGAAATGCCGGGCGCGCCAATCCACCTGACGCATCGAACAACACCAGTTCAGTCCGGCGGCACCAGGCAGACGCTTCTCGACCCAACGGCGGTCGAACGCGCTGTTGTGCGCGACCACGAAACTGGCCGACCTTAGCAGCCTAGTGGCCTCTGCCTCGTCGATCTCCCGACCGACCAAGTCCGCGTCCGTCAGGCCGGTCAGGGCAGTGATGTCGGCGGTGAGCGGCTCTCCCGGATCCTGCCGCCACTCGAACGCCTCATCGATGGTGGTGATCACGCCATCGGCGTCGTAGCGGAAGCGGCGGATGGCGAGTTCGATCACCTTCCCAGTGTCCACGTCTAGGCCCGTGGTCTCGACGTCGATCGCCACGCCGATGTGAAGACCGCGACCGACTCCATCGCCGGTTGGGCCTTCATGAAGACGCAGCGGATGCAGGACGCGCACGTTCGCGTCGCCGGCCCCTTCAGCGCGGCCGACTTGGGCATGCAAGGTCATGTATATCTCCCGAATTCGGGTCAGAACGGGTGGATGCCTCGGCGGCAGCGGGACGATGCTCCCTGGGGAGACGAGTGCCCGGCTCCAGCCATCATATCCGGTCTGTTAAGCCTGGATCCCCATCTCGATGTCGACCGCGAAGTGCCGCGCGGTGGGGCTGGAGCAATCCTGCTCCATGTTCCGGATAAGATCGAGAACCGGCTCCGGCACCAGAGCGAGCACAGGGGGCGAGGCCACATGCACGCCCTGGCGGATGTCGGCGAGATCGGCGACATCCGAACCGAAGCGCCCGGCAAGACGCGTCCGCACCTCGTCAACGTCGCGCGCGATGCTGGCGTGAAAGACCTGCATCATCCGGTTGTCGCGCGTGTCGACGATCGTGGCCGTATACATGCGCGCGCGCGGCGTCGGCTTGCGGCGGCCACGCGAAGACCGCGACGAAGGCTGGTGGCTGAAGAGGAACCGGCCCTTGCGGTCGTCGCCGTCGCCCGCCAGCAACTCGTCCATGGCCGAACGATCGGCGTCCAGCCCGATGCCAAGCCCATGCAGCAGAATGCCACGCATGCAGTCCCGTCGGTCGAGGCAGGCGTCGACCGCCGCGGCGCCGCCGAACAGCTGCCGCGGCGCGAACATCCAGCTCATCGGATCGTGCTCCACCGCATCCCGCTGGAAGCGCGTCGCCGTCTCGGTCGCCACCAGCGCCACTCGACCGATCGCGCGGCGCGTCGTGACGACGATCTCGTCAGCGGCCCCATCCTCGTCCAACGGGTCGGGGAACAGCGCACCGATACGCCGAGCCGGTTCGACGTCGAGCCCGTTCTGGCGATTGCCGGGGTGCTGACCGGCATCGATGCTTCCTGCTGCGCTCATGTCCATACGTCACTCCATCGTCGCCGACAGCGTCACTGTCGGCGATGGCGACGGCCGCCGACGCACCACGATATGGTACGCAACCGAAACAATACAACACTTCGCGAATTATTGTAGTGTAAACGCCGCATTAACGATAATGGATGCCCCTTTCCTATGGGGCGGAGCCAACCTAGAATGATTGGAGTGGAAAAGATGCATGCCTTACAGGTCATGAGCGCCTTGTCGCAGACGAGCCGGTTCGCTGCGTTCCGCGCGCTCGTTGACGCGCTGCCGTCTGGCATGGCGTCCAGCGACATCGCCGCCGCCATCGGCACGACGCCGAACACCATGAGCGCTCACTTGGCGATTCTGGAACGCGCGGGGCTGGTTTCGTCGGAAAAGATCGGCCGCAGCGTCGTCTACAAGGCCGAGACGGTGCCTGCCGAGGAGCTCAGCGCGTTCCTGCACGACGCCTGTGAGCGCGGACGCCAGGCGCGCGACCGCCGCCATCCGAAGTAATCCGGACCGACGCGATGCTCGTCCGGACGCGGACGTACAGACCCAGCATTTGGGCGCGCCCCAGTCTTCGCTCCAGTCGAACTGAAAGGCTTCGCCGGGCATGAACACCAGCGGCACGAACGTGCCCCGGTCCGTCGTCTGCACCTGGACCTGACGGTTCGCTCTCCGCGCCCGGATGAAAGCCGCTACCCGACTGTAAGAGCTGTCATAGCCCAGCGCGACCAGATCGGCGTGGATCTGCTTGCCCGTGCGCCGTTGCTTGCGCGATTTGGCCGTCTCCGTCTTCAGCCAGCCTGATAGCCGCTCGGCAAACGGATCCAGCTTGCTCGGCCGGACGAGCATCTCGAACTTCTGCTCCACCACGTCCGACCGCAAGTATTTGCGGATCGTGTTACGCGACAGTCCCGTGCGGCGGGTTATCTCCCGGATCGACATCCCATCACGAAATGCCCAGCGCCGGATGACGCTCAGTAACGCCCTGTCTATCACTCCTTGCCCCCCGACAGCTCGCCGGGGTGAGGTTGAGACACGGGTCAATTCTCGGTGAAAATTTATGCCTTCGCCGGGTTAGCTCTCAGTGGAAATCAACACCGCCTCGTCACCGTGCTCGACCAGACGGCTGACCGAGTCGAGAACCTCGTCCTCGGCGTCCGAGTCCCGCCACTGGATGCTACGATAGAATCTCGACCGCCCGTCTGCCCAATCCTCAAGCCGATGGAGCACGACGAACTTCTTCCAGTCCCCTATGTCCAAGCGCATGGTGGCCGCCTCCGCCAGCTCGACGCGGAAGCGGGCGAGGTTGGTTTCGTCATCCCGTATATGGGCAAGGATCCGGGATCGTGCGCTCATGGGGCAGGCTGTTGCGCCAATTGCGCCAGTTCGATCGCCCGGAGCGGGCGACGTTCGAGATTGAACGTGTCCAGAAACTTCACGTCCGCTCCGCCGCTGAGCTTCCTGCCGAAATCACCGTCGGTCCGCCACAAAGGATGAACGATCAGGAACGTGTCGCCACCCTTGTGCCGCTCGCGCAGCGCGGGGAGCTTCGACGGCCCGTGCATCTCCGCCGAAAGCGAATCGGGGCGCATCCCGGCCACCGACTTCGTGAGCGCGAACGCACGATCGTGCCATCCCGCCAGCTCAGGAAGGCTCTGATCCTTGGCATCGAGACCAGCGCTGTATCCGGGGGTCACCAGAGCCCGCAGATAGGAAAGCCCCAACCGCCAATCGAGCAGGCCGTGATACGACCTGTTGCCGTATCGCTGGATGCACCGGTAGCACGACGACTGGCACCGGGCCGCGTGATCACCGTCCTCATCGATTCGCAGGAAATCGACTAGCGGCCAGATCGCCTCGTTCGCCAGCGTCTCGCGGATGAGATGCACGATATGGGGCGTCCCGTCGCTACGATTATCGCCAAGCCGACGGCTGAGGCCGGAACCATTGATCAGCGAATCAGCGATCTGGAGCATCGGCTTGCCCTCGCGCAGTCGCGGCTCGAGAGCCTCGAACTCGTCGGAGGCGACGTCGAGATCCAGAGCAGCCTTCTGCACCAGGATCTGCGTGGCGCTGATGGCTGCGGCTCGGGTCGGCAGGTGACTGAAATCCCCCTTTCTAGCGACGCGGTCGAGCGTAAGCCGGCTGTCGAAGCAGAGCAGTTCCAGGTAGAGGGCGTCTGTCTCCTTTTTCGAGATAAGGCCGAACGTGCGCTCTGTGTTCGGCGTCTCCGTCCACCGGCTGGTCTGCGCGGCCAACTCGTCGAGATCGATCGCCTGATTGCTCTGAAGGACGGCATGCGGTGCCTTAGGGATGCGGACATACCCATCCTCAGCCTCGCGGACGGTGAACCTGCTGGGCAAGCCAGCGTCATCGTCGGTGCCGTCGTTAAGCTGCATGATCGTCACGCCTGCGCCACGGCGGACACGCAGATTGCCCGCGTCCGCGACCTCACCCGCATGCAGGACAGTGGCCACCGTCCGGACTGCCATGCGGCCAACGGTGTCGAGGTCGGTCTCGGCCGCCTTGAAATCGGTGCGGAAGGCAGCCGGCGTGACATAATCCTTGAACTCGGCGGGATCGATATCGCCGCCGCAGTCCTCGCAGGGACGCGCGCTCTTCGGCTTGCCCAGACTGTATCGGGCCGAGCCACAGGCTGGACAGAGTGCGACCTGATGCTCGGATTCCACCCAGCGCGACATGCTCTCCACCGACACGAACTTGCCGCGCCGTTCCGGCGGCGACAGTGTGCCGGTGAAGCCGATCACGCGATGGCGCTGCTTGTCCTTGGTCAGCACCGCACCAGGGGCGAACTCGAACACAGCGGTGTCGAGATCGCGATCCATCGTCGACCACGAGTAATCGGGATCCTTCTCGTCGGAGTCGGGTCGCACCCCCAAATAGAGCTGGCGAACGCGCGTGGGCATTCCATACATCGGGAGCAGCCCCCTCTCGGCGAGGAACTGCGCCAGCCCCTGCCGATTGACCGGCTTGAACTCCCTCTGCTTCTCAATCTCCTCCATCAGCCTGTCGACAGTGGATTCCGAGCGCAGGCGCTCACGTTGAACAGTGTCGATACAAGCGGCGTCGATATAGGCATCACGCTGAGCGATGGTCGCCTCCAGCGCCCCCCTCAATCTCGTCGGCCACTCGCAGCCGTCGATATCGCCGTAATAGTCGTCCGTCGGCACGTATTCGCCATGAACGTCCGGCGGAACGAGCAGATCACCCGGATACGTTCCGCCCTCATCTACGAAATCCTCGCGGACCTTCTGGAAAGCCGCGCGCAGCCACACCTTCGTCAGAAGGCGACGCGGAATCGGATCGTGGCCCGTCGCTAGGAACGGCGGCGGTGGCGGATCGCCAGTGATCGCGGCAGGATGCGCGAAGTAATAGGCATCGTGACTGCGACCGCGGCAGAAGGTGATGACAAAGGAGAATGCCTGGCCGCGGCGACCCGCGCGGCCGACGCGCTGCTGGTAGTTGAACCGCTGCGGCGGCATGTTCGCCTGATAGACGGTCTGCAGCGAGCCGATGTCGATGCCGACCTCCATCGTGGTCGTGACCGAGAGCATGTCGATCTCTCGGGCCAGCCTCGCCACCGGCCCCAGATCGTCAACGAAGATGCTCTTGAACTTCCGCAGGCGGTCGGAAAAGTCGTCGGTCTGACCTGTCAGTTCCTCGCACCGGAGGCGGAAGCGCGCAACGCCATCCTCCTTGCCCCGAACGATCCGGCGCCCGAGGAAATTTTCTTCCCATAGCTGCTCGACGACACCGCTACGTTCCTGCGGCAAGGGCTTGTAGCAGCGTGTGCACTGACCAACGCCGCGATGCAGATGCACTCGTTCGCAGGAGCCGCAACGCCAGAACGCATCGCCAGCCTCCGAAATGCGGAGAAACACCTTTCCGACACGAACGAGGCCATTCGGGTGGCCATGCTTCTCCAGCGCCGCCAGCACGTCCCTCAGATTGTCGGTGGTGTCACCGTCGAGCGCATTCGCGAACTTCCAGACGCGACTTGTCGGCCTGACCTTGCCCGGCTGGTCCCAATCGGTGCTCCTGTTCCGGTCGTAGAACTTGTTCTCCTGCACGCGCGTGGCGCTTGCGAAGACGCGAAGCCATGCGTCCCACCTGTCGATCTCCGGGCCGGAATCCCGACTGATCGAGGGATATGCGAGCCCGGTCTCCTCCAGGGCGAAGAACGTGTTAGCGAAGATCACGTCGTCGACGAGGTGCATCAGCTCCTCCTCGATCTTGACGCCGAGATCCTTCTGTTCGGTCTCACCAAGCCAGTTGGCATAGCTTATCGACGCGCCCGACTTGTCGAAGGCCTCGAACCAGTCGCGGCCCTTGTATTGCTTGCGCCCAACCTCGTCGAACGGGTGAATCCCGAGATTGACGTATTCCGAGATCAGCGCCCCGACCCCTTCGCTGCCGTTGGTGTAGTCGAAAAGCCTGCTGACCTGGACCTTACGCGACTCGACGGAAACTGCCTTGTCATTGGCCTGCGTTGAAATCGCCAAGATGGCCTTCTGGAAACCCTCTGTATCGTTGGCAGCCAGCAGCTTCTGCGCCTCGGCCATGGCGACCGTCGGATCGACCTTCGCGGCGACCGCCCGCTCAATGTAATCCCTCGCCACGGTGACAAGGATTTCGCGGCGAAGATCTCGAAGATGGAGCCGCTCGATCTCAAGCGACTGGTTGGCGGCATCCTGCCTGCTGTCGGAGAAGACGATGCTCTTGGCTTCTGCGCCTACGGCGTGAAGCAGCTCGAACAGCTCCGTCGCGACCAACTGCGACGCCTTACTGACGCCGGTCCGGAATGCGCGGATCGGGGATCGCGAGCGCGAGTTTGCCAATCGGTTCGAATAGTCGGTGCCGCAGTTCGGACAGCAGAACGGCTGAGCCGTGCGATGTCCGTTCGGCGATGCCGTCATCGACTGGACATATAGCCGCCCGCCGATCCGACCGTCTGGAATGGCGTCGCCGGCCGTGACGACGCCAGATTCGGGATCGAGATGGGCGGCCTCCCATCCGTCCCATCCTCTGCCATCCTGATGGGGGGTCGCGCGGCTCGGCCAGAACACGGCGAACTGATCGAACGACATGCGGTCGTAATACTCGGCCGCGGCGCGCTCCGGCAGGTTTTCCAGCTCGGCCGTCGACGGCAGCAGTTCGGTCGACCGACTGGAACCAAAGCGCTTGCCACGCTGACCGCCGAGCAGCAGATCGCCGCATGCCTCGCAGTAGAGCATCTCGAACAGGCGCCGACCACGGACCTCGCCTGGATCAGGCTGCCCATGAGACAGGCCGCGCTCGACGCTGAGGTCGCTGAACGTGATCCTGTCGTCGACGACAGCCGGAGCGCCGAAGAGGCCCTCCACATTGCGGACGAAGGCATGAACCCGGAAGGAGGGCGTGCCCTGCGACACGCGGCCCTTCCATTGACCGCTTTCCGGCAGGGCGCGGGCGAGCATCAGCCCCTGGACGGCGATGTCCGCGTCCGTGGCCGCGCCGAACAGGCGCTTTCCAAGGTCGGCGATGCTCGTGGCGCGGACGCCATCGCCGGATCTGCAGGCGTGAGTCAGGACTGCCGCGGCCGCCTCTGCGACGCCGAGGATCTGTGCATCGCCCACCGACGTCACGTTCAGGGCCACAGCGACATCGGCGATCGCCTGTTCGAGCCTTTCGGTCTTGACGATCTTGGCGATGAAATCCCGTCCGCCGGTCTGCGCAGCCTCGACCAGCCTGACGAAGGGAGCGGGGTCGATCGACCCGCCCTTCCACGCCGGTATGTCAGCCTCCCCCTTCACGACGCAGTCGGACCAGAACTCCTCGGTGATAGAGCCCGTGTCGCCCGCCTTCGCGCTCGTGCCGAACGGCGCGAAGAGGTCGCGCAGGTATTTACGCGATTGGACGCCAGGCTCGCCATCCATCGGCAACGACGCCGACGAAGCCAGGATGCGCAGCTTGTGCCGATGCGCCGGATCATCGAGGCCGAGGCGCTGGATGAGCGACTTTATGAGGAACGACACCTCGGTGCCGGCGGATCCACGGATGAGATGGAGCTCATCGAATACCAGGTAGAAATAGGCGTCGTCGTTGTCGTGCAGCCATTCCCGCGTCTTCTCGAAGATTGGCTCCTCGACCTCTCGCGATAGCATGGCACCGAGCATGGAGGCGTTCGTGACCAGCAGGTCGGGCGGCGTCTCCTGCATGTCCCAGCGCGAAAGCATCTCCCCACCGTCAAGCGACGGAAAGATGAAGCGCGTCGGATCCGGCGGCGACGTGCCTTCCTCCTGTGTCTTCTTCAACTCGGCGGCGTCGTGGGCGCGCGCGTCGATCTGCTCCTGGTTCGCCCTCCTCATCGCCACGCGCAGCTCTCGCTGGCGCCGCTGGCGCCGTTTCTTCTCCACATCGCCTCCGGCGATGCGCGGGTGATCCTCGTACCCCGTCACGGGCGTCGATGAGGTGTATTGGCCGAAGAAGAGGCGATTCCCCTCGAACCTTTCGTCCATCACCGCGCGCGCCTCGTCGGAATCGAGGGTGCGCCGCAGACGGACCATCTGATCCTCGACAAGGGCGTTCATGGGGTAGAGAACCAAAGCCCGCAGGGCGGCCGGGCGGTTCTCCCCATCGCGTTGCGGGCTCCACTTGCCCTTCGGCGAGGTCCACCACGGCGCGTCGAGATAGCCAGCGTCAGGCTTGGCCCAGCCGGTAGCCTCGCGGGAAAGAGCCGCCATGATCGGCAACATGAAGCTCTCGGTCTTGCCCGAACCGGTGCCGGAAGTGACGATGCCCGGATGCCCCGACTGGATGCCCCGCTGGAGCATCTCGATCTGATGCTTGTAGGGCGCATAGCGACCGACGCGCTGGACCTCGCCGGTCGCATCGTCGCCTTCGAAAAGTCCAGACAGCACCAGCTCGGCAAAGGCGACCTGGACGTGACGCGGCAGCGCGTCCAAGGGGCCGCCGGCGACACCGACCATCTCGTCTATCCGAAGATCATGAGTCCGGTAGCGCAGGACCGGCTCGACGAACGACGCGGTCGCGAAGACATTCGTGGTTTCAAGCAGGCGCCGCCGCTCCGCCGCGATCTTCCGATCGGAGATGCGGAAGCTCGTCTCGACATATGAGATGAAGAAGTCTCTGATGCGGTTGAAGCCGCCGATCGGATCGAGCATCGTTACCCCTGATATCTGCTATTTGCTGGATTGCGCCGCCAGCGGCTTCGCGATGTTGAGGACGATCCGCTTTGCGGCATCGTCAGTGCCGAGAAGGAGGCGAGCCCCCGCGAACATGCGCGCCGCGCGCATTGCGAGATCCAGGCTGGGTGCCTCGCCAACTTCCAGGACGATCGAATTCGCCGTGGAAAGATCCGTTAAGACCGGCCCGGGATCGAGTGTCTCCAGATCGATTCGGGGGTGCGTCAGAAGCGACGGACCGACAGAAGACGCGCCCGGCGTGAAGCTGTCGGCGACGCGGAGCCACGGAACATCGTCCGGGAGAGCGACGATCTCGTCATGCTCCTCGTCCTGAACCGTGCAACAGACCAGCAGGCCTCTCGGCAGACCACCACTCCGAAGCGCATCGCTCAGGGCCGGCAGCCAGAAGCGGGCACCTGATCGCTCGATGCCCCGGATCACGACGAGGACCGCGCCTCCATCCCGAGCGGCCTCGGCGGCAGCCGCCAGCATGGTCGGAACACCCGAACCAGGTCGGGCCCAGAGGTCATCCAGCGAGATGAGCGTCGGATCCGCCTCGATCGAGACAAACCGGCCAGGGCAGACGATTGATTCCGCTACGCGCAGAAGATCCGTCGTCTCGATGCCCGTGATGATCGGCACCTCTCCGGCAAGCAGCATGACCAAGAGACTGCGGAGAGAATCCTTGCCATTGTCGGAAAGCATGACCTGGCGCGCGATCAGATCCCCCTTCACGGCCGCATCGACCTTCGGATGGACGGGAAAGACCCGCGTGATGCCGCCCACCCTCGGACCAGACTGCGGACCGCTGGGCGACCGATCGACCGGACCGAGCCTATCTGCAATCGCGAGGAGCCTGTCGATCTCCCTCTTCGTCTCCGAAACCCGATCGCGTGCCGCCGCCAGT
Source organism: Sphingomonas sp. SORGH_AS_0870 (assembly GCF_031453175.1). Classification (NCBI taxonomy): domain Bacteria; kingdom Pseudomonadati; phylum Pseudomonadota; class Alphaproteobacteria; order Sphingomonadales; family Sphingomonadaceae; genus Sphingomonas; species Sphingomonas sp. SORGH_AS_0870. The sequence continues at coordinate 1,813,242 of NZ_JAVIYW010000002.1, read as the reverse complement.
TCCGCCTCGGCACCGTCCCGCTCCGCCTGGACGGCACCGACTGCCGCCTTTGCCTCGCATAGCTTCCCACTCTCGTCGGCGAGCTCGATCTCGAGCTGCTCGCGCCGCTCCTCGACACTCTTCTCCAGCAATTCGATCTGTGTCGAGGTCTCGCGGCGCGCGGCTTCGATCCGTTCGTGTTCGGCCTGCCGGGCGTCCTGCTCGTGTATGCGGACGCCCTCATCGATACGATCGACCGCCGCAGCACGGGCTGCGTCCATCTCGATTGACAGCTCGTCCAGCCTCTTCGCCTTCTCGGCGGCGATCTCCTCTGCCAGCTCCTGCCGCAGCCGATCATATTCGGCACCATGCCCTTCGCGGGCGTAGGCGGCGACGGCATCCTTGACGGCGTCGTCCTGCAAGGCGGCAGCGAGATAGACCTCCATCAACTCTCGGTCGGCGCGGAGGCGGCTTGCCAGCGCACCGGACCTGAGCGCCTCCAGTGCGGGCTCCTTTTCACCAGATGCGGCGGAAACACGCCCGGTCTCGTGATCCTTGTGAAGCTCCAGCCAAGAGATGATGTCGGCAAGCCTCGTGTCGCTCTTTCCCGCCAGAGACCGCACCACGCGCGCAATGTGATCCGCTTCGTCCGACCAGTCGAAGGACGACATCTCCCCGTCTGCCGGTGCGAGGAAGACATCATCGGCCTTCGCGCCGCCTCCGAGCCGCACCACGCCGTCATCGCTGAACCGGTAGCACTTCACCTCGCGGGCCGAACTGCGGGAGACCCGAAGCCTTCGGTCCTTGCCAAGCTCCATCTCGGCGACGATCACCATGTCGCCGCTGAGGCGGAAGGCCCAGAGGCCGGGCCGAGCGTCGCCGGCCCATCCTTCGCCGGTCAGAAGCACCCGGTATGCCGGCAGCGTGGTTTCAGGCAAGACCGCGAACCGCGGCAGACGCCGGAGGTGATGCACCTTCCATTCCGGCGCGCGGAAGCGCGTGTTCTTGACGATGTCGAACTCGATCCAGTCGCCCGGATTGAGATTGGCGTGCTGTCCCAGGCCCTGGGTCTCGACGACGCCGTCGCGCGGGAAAATCCGCTTCGGATCGGCGATCGCATCCACCCCATCGGCATTCAGGTATCCGAACACCGCGACGGTGCCGTATTGACCCTGCTTGCGAACGAAGCGGCCGGCGAACAGCTTCGTATCCGTGACGGCCTGCAGGCCGCGATCGATCTCCACGTCCGCCTTCATGCGGCGATCCCCCCATCGCTCCACAGGGGGCGGCGAGATCCTCGCCCGCGCCGATATGCGTTCAAAGCCTGGCTCCCCCCGATTTTTTCCATGCCGTCGATCAGCCCCGGCAATAGGCTGGACAGCCAGATGGCATCCTGTCTGCTCGCAACATAGCGCCAGCCATCTTCTCCACACTCAGGGTGGGACAGCGTTCTGACGCGCATCGCGGCCATGATCTCGAGTGGCAGAGCGCCCTCGGCTGCAAGTCGGGTCAAGCCTTCCGCAGTGAACTGGAAAAGGGGGCGCCCCGCCTGCGAGTGCGCGTCGAGTATGGCGGCATGGCGGGAATGGAACGACCTCTCCGCTCGCCCCCTGACGCGATAGACGTCGTGATCCCGGCCGCCCGGATGGACGAGCCGGACGAGCGAAACGCGGGTGTCCGAACCGGTCCCGGCACCGACGCGGAACCGGCCGAGCGACCAGTCCCAGAATGATGACGGCTGATATCCATCGCCACTGACTCCAGTCTCGATCAACCGGGTCGCAGCAGTCCCGTCCGGCTGCGCGGGTGCATCCGTCAGCGGCCAGCCGAGCGCGGCAGAAAGCGATTCCGCTGCGACCCCAATCGCACCGAGTAAAGGCGGTGCGTAGCAATCGCGTGCCAACCTGCGGAAGGGGATGCCACCCTGCAGCCCTACCGTCCTTCGGAAGTCAGCCTCGAGCCGTGCGGGCATCGCGCCGGACACCAGCAGACCGGCCTCGGCACCGAAGCGGACCTTGCTGAGCCTGGGTCGACCCAGGGTGAAGGTGCGGCCCCGCCAGCGAGGGCGCGGCCGCGCGTCGAAGAACGACGTCTCCTGCAGAGCCCTGAGCATGTCCCAGCTGCGACGCCCGACCGCCCTACCGATGATCTGTATGGCCTCGCCTTCGGTGATCCCCGACCGCGAGCACGCATAGAGCGCCTCGATCGCATCCTGCGCGACGCATGGTGCAGAATCCCAGGTCGGCTCGATCGCCTCCGCACGATCCACGCGCTGTGCCGAAACCAGCTTCCATTCCGTCTGCGTCGGGATCGAATAACTGGCACCGTCGAGATCGGCGTGGATATCCGCCAGCGAAACGAACGAGGCGCGCCGCGCCCAATGTGCGGCAGAATCGGTGATCGAGAATTCCCCATCGACGGGGTGAGCCGACCGCAGGTCTCCATTGGCCCAGGTGAGCCTTCCGGCCGAACCCCCATCCAGCGGAGTTATCTCGACCTCGCCTGAGGCTCCGTCGAGATAGGGCAGATACCGAGGCTGGCCGAGCCAAGCCGAGCCGACATGGATGCCGTCGACGAGGCCGATCCTCCTGACGGTCTGCTTGGCATTCGTGATGCCGATGCGCCGGAGCACGTCCGTCACCGTGCCAGCCGGAATGGGCTGATCGGTGACGAGCCAGGTTCCGGACGCCACGAAATTCGCGATCGCTCCGCTGGCGAGACGGGCGTGCCGTTGTGCGATCCCTAGATGGAAAGGGCCGTTGCCGGGCGATGGCTCACCCGTCGCCGTCCAGCTGGCGAGACCACTGGAGCGGAAGAAGAGAATGCCACGGCGGATCGATGGGCCAAGGTTCGAGCTGTCGGCAACTGCTGGTGACCCGACGGCACTGCCAAGGAACTCCGGCGTCGCCCTTGCATCCGTTCCACCGCCGACGCGGAACCGTCGGACCCCATCCTCGTCGAGTTCCATGACGAGGCTTCCCGGCACAGGCGAGGCATGCCCCGCCTGTTCCCGTGCGCGTATGACCAGGCGCCAGAATCGGTGATCGACCGAGGCCGCCCCCGACCTGAGAGCCGTCCTGAAGTCGTCGAAGGCAGCCCTTAGCCCGTGAGATGCGACGGAGCTTCTGACAACGGGATCGAGCTGTGTGACGAGCGCGGCGGGGTCAATGCCGGCGTTGGGCGTCCGCCCGATCTGCTTCGTGAGGAGGCGAATGTCCCGCTTTGTCGGAAAAGACAGGTATCGGGTGTAGCCGATGTGAGTCCAGCTGCGCGGGATGGTCGGAAGGACGAGACGTCGGAACGGCGCGCCTGCGGCAACCCGCCCGTCGAGCCAGGTCACCAGTTCCATCCACATCGCCGCGATGCCGCGAAGATCCATGAAGGAACGGGTCTCGCCCAGCCATTCCGACAGCTTCGCCCGGTATTGACCCTTGTCCTCGTAGACGCCGTCCAGCAGGCTATCCACCAGAAGGCTGAGCGCGAGCATCGCGATGCAGTTGGGCTGGTCGTTGCCGGGAACCTTGAAGGTGCCGTGCTGTAGGCACCAGTGCAGATGAGGATCTGCACGAAGGGCCTGCCTGAAGGCGGCCTCCGCTGCGTCGGCATGCTCCTCGTCCAGCCCGCAGTGCATGGCGAGCGTTTCGGGCGTGATCTCGAAGGACCGGATGGCGTCACTGTTACCACCGTCGGCGCGCAGCAGCCCCCGGGCCAGGACTCGCTCCCATTCGTGCAACGTCGTTGGCGGCATCTGCAACCGTTGCACGTCCTGAATCACGCCGAGGCTTTCCGGTCCATCGCGCCAGAGACGAATGCCTTTGCATGATGCGCCAGCGGTTCGAGCAGCCGGTCCGCGAGGAACCGCACCACCGCCGGAACGACGCCGTCGCCGATAAGCCGGAAGCATTCATTGTAGGTCTCGGGGAGGATGAAATCCTCGTCGAGTCCCATCAACTGGGCTGCCTCGTCGACGGTGAGAAGGCGCGTTCGGACTCGTTCGCCCTCCACCACGATGATCCGGGGGCGGGATGCGCCACCCTTCGGAGTGCGCAGACACCCGAGCGTCGAACCGAATGCGATCTCGGCACGCTGGGTGTTCCCGTTCTCGCCGGTTGGGCGCATGCGTAGATATAGGCTGCCGATCATCGGGCGGCCGGCCGTCTTCGCTGCCTCGAGCCGGTTGAGGTGGGACTGGCTCATCATGCCGATGAGGCGGTCGGTCGCCTCGTTCGAATTCCACGCGACGCGATCGGTCAGGTCGATGATGCCTTCCAGCTCGAATTTCTTCGACGCCGGCGGCGCACCGGGAGCCCACCAAATCCAGTTCGACGCTACGGCCGGGGAGAGACCGGCACGAGCGCGAAGCAGCGTCTGGGAATGCCACGGACCTTGCGGCATGTCCGCCTGTAGCCCGGCAGGGATCGGAACCTCTCTTCGCACCGCGATGATGAACACCCGCGGTCGCGATTGCGGCACGAAGTGAGCAGCGTCCGCGACCACGGCACCGAACCGATAACCCATGTCGCCCAGCGCTTCGCAGAGCGAGCGGAAGTCGCTGCCGCCATTGGCGCTTAGAAGGCCGACCACGTTCTCAAGTGCGAGAAGAACCGGGTGACGCCCGTCCTCGGCCAATCCGCGGATGATCTGAAGGAAGGGCCAAACCGCACCGGAACGGGTTGCGGCCACGCCGCCAGCTTCCCCAAGGCCGGCTTTCGCTCCTGCCTGAGAAAGATCCTGGCAAGGGAAAGAAGCCCAGGCGAGATCTGCAAGTCCAGCCAGGTCGCCGCCCCGAACTTCGGCAACATCGCGTGGATCGAAGTGATCGCCAGCCCAGTTTTTGGAGTAGGATTTGCATTTGAGCTTGTCACTGTCGTTGGCGAATAGGCATTGCCAATCACCGCCGAGACCGGCCCTTGCCATCCCGACGCCCGCAAAGAACTCGTAATAATTTAGCTTCTCGAACCCCAAACTCGCCCCCCTCCGCGACAATCGTAGCATTCCACCGCGATGCGGACGAGGCCATTCTCCACCATATCGGAGGAGAGCGACCGCCCGCTTCGTCGCCTTGCTGCGGCTTTAGGATTGGCCAGTCGATGCGACAAGCCACTCAACACTTGCAGATGCGGAAATATAAAAATGCCGGTCTGCCATCCATCGATCGGTATCAAGTAAGTCCATCTCGGCCCAAACCGAGGAATTCGCCAGCATCACTTGCTATACATGCCATTCTGATCTTTCCAAGCAGCATGATATCGCCGGCCTGCCCCATCAATCAGCTGTTAGCACCCGGACGAAAAGCGTGCATCCAACAGGAAGGCATGCAGATAAAAGGCTTTCAGGATCGACTCCAAGAAGCCTCAGCATACCAATCCGCATAGGACGAGTTCCGAGCCAACTTGCGATTCTCATCCGGCGCGCTATCCGTCCACCACACCGGCCCGCGTTCGCTCAGCGCGACCTTGGCCGCCTGAACCCGGCCCCGCGCCACCTTCAGCGCGGCATCGCCCGATGCGGCCAGCGCCGACCTGACGGCGCTCCTCCTTGATGGCGGGATCCGATCGACGCCATAGCCGGCCGCGCACGATCAGGATAGCGTCCGTCCGGCGTGACCAGCGGCTCCGTGCCGACGCGGTCGCCCCTCCCCTGTCCACCAACATCCGTCCTGCGCGGCATCGTCATGCAACGCGGTGGGACGACATCATATCCGCGTGACACGCGCGCGCGTGACCGCGCCCACATGCGCGGGCGCGAGCGCGCGCACGCGCGCACGATCGACCGGTCCCGACAATCGATCCGCCAACGGATCAATGGCCTCGCTTCCCACCTGAAATCCACACGTCGGCACCGACAAACACGTCGGCGCAGACGGCGACCCTGCCCGCCGCGGGCCTGGCCCTCCCCTTGGGAAGAACTTCGAAATGGAGTGACATATGGAAAAAGAGATTGATCTGACCGGCGTCGATCCGGCCCGCTGGCCCGAGATCCGCCGCCGCGTCGCCATCCTAGACGAGTATGTGAAGCTGTGGCGTCCCACTGAGAAGGTTCGCAAGGATTACGCCAAGCGAATGGGCGTCGCGCTGTCGACCTTCATGAACATCGCGCGCATCTGGCGCGAGAGCCGGTCGGCCGCATCGCTCCCGGGCGCGCGTGCGGGGAACCGCCTTCCCTCCGTACGGCGAATCGATCAGAGATCGGTCGAGATCATGCGGGAGGCGATCACCGACCTCGGGCCATCGTCACGCCGCGTCGACGTCCTCAACGAGGTCGAGCGTCGCTGCACCGCCGCCGGTATCGCCCGTCCCTCCAACTCGACGATCACCAACCTGCTGGACAAGATGCGCGGGAACACGGATGCCACGATGGACCTCGCACCGGAGATCCTCATCGACGAGTTCGCCGTGAAGCTGCCGGCGGGCCGCGGGAACGACGTCTACATGCCGCATGTGCTTGTCGCGGTCGCGCTGCCACACCATCCACACGCGAGTACTGGCGCCAGCTGCGCACAGGTGTGACCGCGAAGCCCACGGAATCGCTTCGCAGCCTGAGCTACCGCGCCTGCGCGATCAACGACCTTCCCAACAGCTGGGGCCTCCTCCGTCATATGGGCCTCCTCCACCGAAATCAGGTCCTAGTCGCCGAGAGCCCAGATATCGAGACCGCTCAGCTGGCGCACGCCATGCGGGTCGCAGACCAGGATGTTCTCCTGCGCAGATACGAAGACCTCGGACGCGACCACCGCTCGTTCTTCGGTCTCGGCGTCCACGAGCAGGCGCTGGAGACCCGGATCCGTAGCTTCTCGCCCGCCGCATTCCGCGCCGATGCGGCCAAGCGATCCGGCCCCAGCGATCGCGCCTACGCCTTCCACCGCGCCACTTGGGAGCTGCGCGCCATTCCGTTCTGCCTCGAGCACTGGGACATGCTTCAGAATAGATGCTGGTGTGAAACAGACGGCGTCATCCAGCACTGGACCCGCACTGCATCGCACCTCCACGAATGCGATAGGTGCGGCGATCCACTCGCCGATCTCGAATCCTTTCCTGTTCCGCCCGACATGCACCCAGCGCTCGACGTTCTGCGAGCCTTCGTCGATCCGATCGCTTCGACCCGCGCCGCCGCAGCGGAAGCCCTTCGAGCGGCAGTCCGCGAGGCAGACCGCAGCAGGATGTTCAAGGCCGTGGTGCGCCTCGCGGACGCCATAGACCCCGACGCCAAGGATCGGCCGATCAACGAGCCACGCGAGCGACTGCACGGACTGTGGCGCGCGTGCACGGCGGTGATCGATTGGCCGGAAGGGTTTGGCGAGATAGCGGAGTTCGCCGTCACTCCCGCCCAGCGGAGCAAGATCCGAGCAGCATGGCTGGCGATCAGCGACGCCGCGAGTTCAGGAGACAGGAAAAAGGCTCAATATCAGGCAGCATTTCATCCAGGGAAAGCAGCCAATGGCGCGCTATCCCGGCGCGATGCCCTCAAGCTCGCGAATTCCCTGAAGCCTGTCGGGATCCGACCCGCCACCGAGATCGCGCGGCTCTCGACTGAAGTTTTGATGTGGGCATGGGAGCAAGGACACTTCACGCAGCACCGGCGGGCGCACGGCCCACGCGAACTCCCAGCGTTCGATCGTGGTGAACTCGTCACATTCAGCGACATGTGGACCAAGCGGGTGACGGCATCGTCTCTGGCACACGAACTCGGCATCACACTCCATGGCGTCGAACAGCTCGCAGCGCTCGACGTCATACCAGCGTCGGCTCCAGCGATCCGGAACAGCGGTCCGCATTTCTACCCAGAGGACGTCGAGAATTTCTTCATGAGGTTCGAAGAAGTGGTCGCGAAGAGTGCCTCAGCCGCGGAGACGATCGCCGACCCGGTCACTCTAATTCATGCCATGAAGCACGTGAGTGGGCGACCGAAGCCGTGGGGGCCCGTCATCAAGATGCTCCTCGACGGAGATATGTGCTTCGAGGTCAGCGCGAACCGGCGCGTCGCAGATTGCATAGTGATCTCCGCACGAGATATCGATGTGTTGAAGGGCCTCCAATTCGATCGCGATAGCTTCGAAATCACCTTCTCCCCTGAGATCATCCAGAACGATGCGTTGAGTTTGCTCAATGTCGCGGGGAGTGCCGTGCGGGTCCTAGATGGCTTGTCAAGCAGGGGCGTGAACCCGAAATTCTACCGCGTCGCTGACGTCGAGGCGCGCGCCCAGAAATTTGTAACACTGCCGGAGCTCGCTCTCGCCCTGAACATGATCCCCGCCGACGCGTATTATTGGCTGGAGGATGAGCGCTTAACCGAAGCCATGCCGGGGCTTTGGAATAGAGACGTGATTGAGACTATCGTCGCGCACCGTCCAGACCCGAGTTGCCGCAAAGCTTGATTTTCAGAAAAATTGGGCGTGATTAAAGTCATCTGCCGCCCTTAGCGAACTGCAGTTGAGCCAATTTACCTGTCCGCAAATCAGAATTTGAGCCACTCATGCGGGAACGAGCAAAAATGGCTCAAACGGAAAATCTCCGCTTTTCAATTATGTTAGTTGAGCCACTTTAACCGACAATCCGACATTTCCCCTGGAAATGGACGAACGATGCGGGCGGACATGATGCCTGCCCCGGACGGGATATGCCGCCCGCCCCTGCCCTGCCCCTCGCTCGCCATGCCGGTTCGGAAAAGCGATGGACCCCGTCGCCCCGTAGCGCCTAGATCGGGTTTCTCGACGCTTTGCAGGGGGATATATGCGCAACGTAACGATGGCCGCGACGATCGCGCTGGCGCTGGGCGGACTGGCACCCGCCACGGCCCGGGCGCGCGACACGGCTGCGACGACCACGACGCGCGCGCCGGTCGACTATGACATCGCCTTCCCCCACCCCGAGCATCACGAGGCGCAGGTCAGCGTCACCTATCGCGGTCTGGACAGCGCCCCCGTCCGCTTCCAGATGGCGCGGTCCTCGCCCGGCCGCTACGCGCTCCACGAATTCGCCAAGAACGTCTATGCGGTATCCGCCACCGACGGCGCGGGCCGCCCGCTGAGCGTGACGCGCACCGATCCCTATGGCTGGACGGTCGCGGGGCATGACGGGACGGTCACCGTCCGCTACACGCTGTTCGGCGATCGCGGCGACGGCACCTATGCGCAGATCGATCCGACCCATGCCCGGCTGAACATCCCTGCGACCTTCCTCTGGGCGACCGGACAGGACGACCGCCCGATCCGCGTCCGTTTCCACCCCCGGCCCGACTGGAAGATCGCGACCCAGCTCGCCCCGACCGACGATCCGGCCGTCTTCACCGCGCGCGACCTGCAATATTTCATGGACAGCCCGGTCGAGCTGTCCGCGCATGACGTCCGCAGCTGGACGGTGGCGGACGGGGCCAAGCGCTATACCATCCGGCTGACCGTGCATCACGACGGCAGCGCCGCCGATGTCGACCGCTTCGCCGCGATGGCCAAGAAGGTCGTCGCCCAGCAGATCGCGATCTTCGGCGCGCCGCCGCCCTTCGACTATGGCACCTATACCTTCCTGGCCGACTATATGCCGCACATCAGCGGCGACGGGATGGAGCATCGCAACTCGACCGTCATCAGCATGCCCCGCTCACTGGCGGCCGCGAATTTCCAGCAGATCCAGACGCTCAGTCACGAATTCTTCCACGCCTGGAATGTCGAGCGTATCCGCCCCGCCGAACTGGAGCCGTTCGACTTCACCCGCGCCAACGCCACGCCGTCGCTCTGGCTGGCGGAGGGCTTCACCCAATATTATGGCCCGCTGGCGGTGCTGCGCGCGGGCGAGATGCCGCTGGCGGATTATATCCGGCAATTGTCGGGAACGCTGAACGGCCTGCTCAACACCCCCGCGCGCCGCTATGGTGGACCGCAGGAGATGAGCCTGCGCGCGCCCTTCGTCGACGCGGCGCAGTCGATCGACCCGACCAATCCCAATATCTTCGTTTCCTATTACCCTTACGGCGCGGTCATCGCGCTCGCGCTCGACCTGGAGCTGCGCCAGGCGTTTCCGCGGCTGACGCTGGACGATTACATGCGCCAGCTCTGGCGGAACCACGGCCGGAACGAGCGTCCCTATCGCCCTGACGATCTCCGCCAGGCGCTGGCGCAGGTGACCGGCGACCAGGGCTTTGCCGACCGCTTCTTCGCGCGCAGCGTGACGGCCAGCGGGCTGCCCGACTTCGCGCCGCTTCTAGCGCAGGCCGGATTGACCCTGCGCCCGGCCCATGCCGACGCCGCCTGGGCGGGCGCGACGCCGGTCGCGGGGGAAGACGGCCTGACCCTGGCCAGCGCCACCGCGCCGGGCACGCCGCTCTATGACGCCGGGCTCGACAAGGGCGACCGGATCGTCAGCCTCGACGGCAAGCCGCTGGCCGATGCCGGGGCGTGGACCGCCCTGCTCGCGGCCCATGCGCCGGGCGACCGCCTGCCCATCGTCTATCGCCAGCGCGGCGCCGAGCGGCGCGCCCTGCTGACGCTCGGCGCCGATCCCACGATGCAGATCGTGCCCGACGAGACGCTCGGCCGGCCCCTGACGCCCGCGCAAGTCCGGTTCCGTCGATCCTGGCTGGGCGAAACGTCGGTCGGCACGCCCCCCGCATCCCCCGCCAAGACGACGGGATGATGTCGTTTCGGATCGGGAACGGATTTCCGATCCGGAATCTTTATCCATGTGTCTTTTTTCGGGGCCGGCCGCGTTCACAGCCCTTGCGATGGAGCAGGCGCCATGCGAATGCGCGTCAGGGAGCCAGTTTTGCTGCACAATCTCGACATTCCGACCCAACTGGCCGCGTATCTGGACCAGTCCCCGGTTGCCCTGGCACTGGCCGATGCGCGCGACGACAATCCGTTGATCTTCATCAATCACGGATTTCGCGAACTGACCGGCTATACCAGCGAAGAGGTGGTCGGCGAGAATTGCCGGATGCTGCAACGCCATGCCGACAATCGCGAGGCGCGCGACCGGATCCGCGAATTTCTGGCGAATGATCGTCAGGTCAATGTCCGCACGACGCTGATCAACTTCCGCAAGGACGGCTCGCCCTTCGTCAACCTTCTGTACATGTCGAAGCTGCGCCAACTGAGCGGCGACATGCCCTATATCTTCGCCTCGCAATTCGACATCAGCCGTTCGCATCCCGACCGGCTGTCCGCCTATGACGCCGAGCTGGGACGCACGCTGGGACGGCTGACCCCGATCCTGGCGGAAAGCGGCATGGTCCTGGAGGGATCGCTGACCGCGATCGCCAATACCGCAGCGACCATCGCCCAGGCCAAGCTGACGCTTTCGGACCTCGACCGAGCGCCCTTTCCGTGAGTGCGGGGCAGCCCGCCGCCGGGGATCACGACATGCCGGATCATGACAGCCTGAGCGTGCCGGTGGTCGGCATCGGCGCCTCGGCGGGCGGGCTGGAGGCGCTTCGCGAGATGCTGACCCCGGCGCGCGCGCCGACCGGCATGGCCTTTGTCGTCGTCCAGCATCTCGACCCCAATCATGAGAGCATGCTGGCGCAACTGCTCGACCGGCACACCAATCTGGCGGTGCGTCAGTGCGAGGGGTTGGAGCGGATCGAGCCCGATCACGTCTATATCATTCCGCCCGGCCGGGGGCTGGCGATACGCGGCGGCGTGCTGGAGCTGACTGACTTCATCCAGCCGCGCGGGCTGCGCCGTCCGATCGACGATTTCTTCCTATCGCTGGCCAGCGACCAGCAGGCCAATGCCGCCTGCGTCATCCTGTCGGGCACCGGCGCGGACGGCACGACCGGGCTGCGCGCGATCAAGGAAAATGGCGGGGTCAGCGTCGTCCAGAAACCCGAAAGCGCCCGCTATGACGGCATGCCGCTTTCGGCGGTCGGTACCGGCCTGGTCGATTTCGTAAAGCCCGCAGGCGAGATACTGGATTGTCTCCACGCCTTTTTCGCGCGTCGTTCCGGCGATCCCAAGGAGGAAGAGGCCGAGGTCGTCGCCGATCATATCGACGATCTCTGCCGCGTCCTGCGCAACGCCATCGGCCACGATTTTTCGGGCTATAAGCGCACCACGCTGGTCCGTCGGGTCGAGCGGCGGATGCACGTCCTGGGCATCGCGACGGGCTCGGCCTATCTGGCGCGGGTCAAGAAGGATGCCGACGAGTGCGAGGCGCTGTTCCGCGACCTGCTGATCAACGTCACCCGCTTCTTCCGCGATGCCGAGCTGTTCGACACGCTGAAGGCCAAGGCGATCCTGCCGCTGACCCGCGCGCGCGACCCGGACGAGGATATCCGCATCTGGATTCCCGGCTGCTCCAGCGGCGAGGAAGCCTATAGCATCGCGATGCTCTTCGCCGAGGCCGCGCGCGAGAGCGGACAGCCGCTGGCGGTGCAGATCTTCGCGACCGACATCGACGAGCAGATGCTCCAGATCGCGCGCGAGGGCAGCTATCCCGCCGCCGCGCTGGCCGACATTCCGGCGGCGCTGCGCGAACGCTACACGATGCCGCATGCCGAGCGGTTCACGATCAGCGCGCAGATCCGCGACATGATCCGCTTCTCGAACCACAGCCTGGTCAAGGACCCGCCCTTTTCGCGGATCGACCTGGTGTCGTGCCGCAACCTGCTGATCTATTTCGACGATCGGTTGCAGCAATCGGTGTTGCCGCTCCTGCATTATGCGCTGCGGCCGGGCGGCTATCTGTTCCTGGGTCCGTCCGAGAGCGTCGGGCGGTTCGACCATCTCTTCCCCGCGATCGACGGCCATGCGCGCCTGTTCGAGCGCTCGCCGGGCTCCCCCTCCTATCCGATCGACCTGCCCGGCGGGACGAGCCGCAGCATCCGGCGGCGCGGCGAGCGTGGCGAGCGGGACCATGGCGCGCCGATGGGCGAGGAGAGCCTGGCGGCCCGCCGCATCGTCGATCGCTATGCCCCGCCCAGCATGGTGGTCGATCAGGACGGCGGCATCCTGGCCGCGTTCGGCAAGCTCAGCCGCTATTTCAACTTCCCCGTCACCCGCGCAGGCGGATCGAGCGCAGTGACGCTGGCGCGTACCGGCCTACGCGAGGTGATCGGCCCGATGCTCCGCCAGGCGCGCGACGCCCGCAAGCGGATCGCCGCGCGCGACGTCGCGGTGACGACCGAATATGGCGTCCAGAAGGTCGAGGTGATCTGCGATCCGCTGACCGACGGATCGCTGCTGTTCCTGTTCCGCGATACCGAGCCGTTCAGCCCGGTCGAGGCGAGCGACCTGGCCGATCTGGAACCCGGCGACGATCATATCGAGGCGCTGGAGGACGAACTTCGCCTGACCCGCCATCGCCTGCGCTCGACGGTCGAGGAACTGGAGACGGCGAACGAGGAGTTGAAAAGCTCCAACGAAGAAATGATGTCGATGAACGAGGAGCTTCAGTCGACCAACGAGGAATTGTCGACCGTCAATGACGAGCTGAAGACCAAGGTCGACCAGCTGACCATCGCCAATTCCGACCTGCGCAATTTCTTCGAATCGACCGACCTGGCGGTGGTGGTGCTCGACCGGCATCTGCGCGTGCGCAGCTATACCGAGGCGGCGCGCTCGATCTTCCCGCTGCAACCCAGCGACCGGGGGCGCCTGCTGGCCGATGTGTCGACCCGGCTGAGCAACACCGACTATCTCGACGGCGCGGCATCGGTCGCGGCGGGCGGATCGCCGTCGCAGCAGCGCGTCACGACCCGCGACGGCGCGCGGACGCTGTCGCTGCGCATCCTGCCCTATCGCACCCAGTCGGACGGGATCGAGGGGGCGACGCTGGTCCTGACCGACATCACCGAGGCGCTCGGCATGGAACGCGCGCTGGCCGCCGAGCGCGAACGGCTGGACCTGGCGATCAAGGCGGGCGGCATCGGCGTCTGGGAATATCGCGGCGACACCGGCGAGACCTTTCTGGACGACACCGGCCGCGCGCTGTTCGGCCTGGGCGCGGAGGATGACGGGGCCCGGATGGGCCGCTGGCTGGAGCGGATCGTGCCTGAGGATCGCGCCGGGGTCGAACTGGGCATGGCCGAGGCGATGGCCGGGAACGGCGATTTCGAGATGACCTTCCGCCTCGACATCGACGGCACCCAACGCTGGATCAAGGGCTTCGGCCGCCGCGTCACCACCAGTCCGCCGCACCGCATGGTCGGCGTGTCGATCGACGTGACCGCCGAATATGCCATCGCCGAGACGCGCGAGCTGATGCTGCGCGAGATGAACCACCGGGTGAAGAACCTGTTCGCGATCATCTCGGGGATCGTGTCGGCGGCGGCGCGTTCGCATGAGGACGTCACCGAGCTGGCCGACGATGTCCGCGAGCGCATCGCCACGCTGGGCCGCGCGCATTCGCTGGCCTCGCCCGCGGGCGAGCAGCAGGCGATCGAGCTGCGCGCCTTGGTGGAGGCGACGATCGCGCCCTATAGCGGCCAGTCGAAGATCGCCATCGACGGCCCGCGCCTGCTGGTCGACCGCCGCTGCCTGTCGCCGCTGGCGCTGATCCTGCACGAATGGGCGACCAACTCGGTCAAATATGGCGCGCTGGCGCACCGACTGGGCGAGTTGTCCATCCATTGGACGCTGGCCGGGGGCACGCTATCCATCGAATGGGTCGAAACCGGTGGCTCCCCCACCGATGGCGGCGCGGCGCACGGTTTCGGGACACTTCTCGTCCAGACTTCCTCACGACAATTGGGTGCGCGGCTGGAGCGGAATTACGCCGATGGGCGTTTCATTCTTAACTTGGCTCTACCCGAAACGGTCCTCGCGCATGACTAAAACGATTTTGCTGGTCGAAGACGAATTTTTCGTCGCCCTGGACATCCAGAATATCATCGAAGACGGCGGCTATGAGGTCGACGGCCCTTATGTCAGCGTCGAGGAGGTGCTGGCGCATCTCGACGGCGATCGTCCCGACCTGGCCTGCGCGATCCTCGACGTCAGGCTGCGCGACGGCGAGGTTTTTCCGGCGGCCGAACGGCTGCGCGAGGCGGGCGTGCCGTTGATCTTTCATTCGGGTCATGCCGACGAGCAGGCGCTGCAAAATCGCTATCCGGGCTCGGCGGTGTGCGGCAAGCCCTGCTCGCCCTCGCTGCTCCGCCGCACCCTGTCGATGGCGGTATCGGGCCCCAGCGAAGGCGACCGCGAAGCGAGTTGAGGCGGGTCCGCGCTCAGTCGAACGCGCCCCGCCCCATCCGCCCGGTCGCGCGCAGCAGCGCGGCCTGCGCCGTCAGCACATCGACCTTCGCCCGCGCCACCGCCAGCTGCGCCGATCGATAGCTCTGGTCGGCGACCAGAATGTCGATGGTCGAACGGAGCCCGAACCCATATTCGGCACGCACGCCCTTCAGCGCGAGGTCGGCGGCGGCCAGCCCCTCGACACTGGCCTTCAGCCGCCCCTCGGACGCGGTCAGCGAGGCCCAGGCGGTATCCGCGCTCCGCACCGCATTGCGCGCCGCCGTCTCGACATCGAAACGCTCCGCCCGCCGCACCGCCTCCGCCTGCCGGACATGCGAGGCGACCAGCCCCCCGGTCAGCAGCGGCACCCGCAAGCCCAGCCCCGCGCTCGCGGCGCTGTCGAAGCCGGTCCAGCGGCCGCCCGCCACCTGCACCCCACGCCCGTAATTTCCGGTCAGGTCGAGCGCGGGCGCGCGTTCGGCGCGGGCCTGATCGACCCGCGCCGACGCCGCCTCCACCCGCTGTCGTTGCGCCAGCAGCAGCGGATTGGCCGCCTCCGCCGCGCCGCGCGCATCGGCCAGGGTACGGGGCAAGGCCGTCGGCGGCGCGATCGTCGCGTCGAGCGCCCCCGCGTCGCGCCCCACGACCGCGCGATAGCTCGCCGCCGCCGTCGCCGCCGCCCCTTCGGCATCGACCAGGTTGGAGACGACGCTGGCCCGCTGCGCCTCCAGCTGGGCGATGTCGGTGCGCGTCGCCTGCCCCAGACCATAGCGCGAGCGGGCCTCCGCCACCTGCCGGTCGAGCCGTTCGATCCCGACCCGCGCGATCTCCACCGCCTGTTGCGTATAGAGCAGGTCGGCATAGGCGCCGACGACACGCTCGAGCACGTCGGCCTCGACATCGCGCAGCGCCTCGCCCCCCGCCGCGACATCGCCGTCCGCCGCACGCACCGCCGCGCGCACCCGCCCGCCGGTCCAGATCGGCAAGGTCGCCGTCACCGCGCCGGTCCCGCTCGACGCGCCCGAACGCCTGCCCGTGTCGTCATAGCCCAGCCGGTCATAACCCGCGCCGCCCGTCGCCGCCGCGGTCAGCCGCCCGGTCGCGCGCGCCTGGTTGGGCGTCTCGGCCAGCGCCTCCTGCCGGGCGCGCGCGGCGGCGAGTTGGGGATTGCCGTCCCATGCCGCGGCAATGGCATCGCGCAGGGTTTCGCCCGACGCGGGCACGGCCAGGGCCAGCGCCGCCCCAGCCAGAAGCCACCGCTTAGTCATGACGCAACGCCCAGGCCGGTGCCGCCCGGCTGGCCCGCAGCGACTGCCCCAGCACGGTCAGCACCGCGATGGTCAGCGCCAGGGCGGTGGCGGCGAGGAAATAGAGCGGCGATAGGCTGATCCGATCCTCGAACCCCGCCAGCCATGTCCGCATCGCGACATAGGCGAGCGGCCAGGCGAGGAGATTGGCCATGATGACGGGCCGCAGGAACTGCCCGACCAGCAGCTTCACGATCGCCGCCGACGATGCGCCAAGCGTCTTGCGGATCCCGATCTCCTTCACCCGCCGCTGGGTGTTGAACGAGGCCAGGCCCCAGAGGCCGACGCAGCCGATGAGGACGGCGAGGCCCGCGCCGATGCCGAACAGACGGGTCGTGCGGTCGTCGGCGGTATAATAGTCTTCCATACTCTGGCTGGCAGTGCGCGCGTCAAACGGCACCTGGGGAGCGATCTGCCGCCATAGCGTGCGCAGCATAGCGATCGTCGTGCGTGGATCGCCGTTGACTCGCAAGGTCGTACGAGGACTCGTCGAATAGCTCGACCGATAATAATACATTGTCGCATTGACGGGATCGCGCGGCGAAAAGAACCGGGCATTCTCGACAACGCCGATGATCGTGCGCGGGTTCGACCTACCCACCGTCTTGCCCAGCGCCGCTTCCGGGCTTTCGAAACCTAGGTCCTGAACGCCCCGGCGGTTGACGACGACATTGATCACCGGCGTCCCGCCGACATTGTCGAAATTGCGGGTATCGTCTGCACGATGCGCATCGTCAGGAAGCCGTCCCGCGATCACCCGCAGCCCAAAGGTCGGGAAAAAATTCGGTCCGGCGATGATTGCCTGCAGACTAGGTCCGGGTTCTGGCTTGCCGGGCAAGGCATAGCTGTCATTGTTGAAACTGCTCGATCCCGGCGTGGCATCCGAAGTCGTGACCGATACTATACCAGGCAGTGCGGCAGCCCTTGCCAGAAAGGCCGTCCTCTGCGCCTTGTCCACGGCGGAGTCGCTGGTCGAACTGACGATCACCAAACCGTCACGACGGAAACCGACATCGGTCTTACGAACATGTTGGGTCTGGGCAACGAGCACCGCCGTTCCGATCATGAAGGCGATGGCAAGTGCGAACTGAAACACCACTAGCGTCTCGCGAACGCGCGTCCCTGTCCGTCCGCCACCGGGCGAACGGGCCGAGGCCAGTACAGCCGCCGCCGGGAAGCCGGACAGCAGGACTGCCGGATACAGCCCAGCCGCAGCCCCCACGATCACAGCGAACACAACCAGTGCCGGAACGATCTGCCTATAGTCGATCGCCAGCTTCAATCCGCCCGCCGCATTGATGAGGGGAAGGCCCAGTTCAGCCAGGATCAGGCCTCCCAACGCCGCCAGTAGCGCGACCAGTATCGCTTCCCCCAGGAACTGCCTGATCAATGCCAGGCGGTCTGCACCCAAAACCTTACGCATCGCGACTTCCCGTGCACGGAGCCCGGCGCGGGCGGTGGCGAGGTTCACATAATTCACGATCGCGATCAGCATGGTCAGCACACCGACGATACCGAGTGTCGCAACCGTCAACTTGCGGGCGGGCGCAGTTTGCAAGTGGATATTGGTCAGCGGCACAATTGGCAGGCTCAGCATTCTGGCGGCGGGTCCCTGCTCTGTCGCACGACGATCCACAAAGGCGCGCATTTTACTCTGCAGCCACGCGGCATCCTGCGCGGTATCGAAGCGCAGGATCGTCCAGACCCGCTCGCTTCCCCAATGAAACCACATCTTGTCAGGATGGGGACTTGGTGTCCTTGCCAGAATGGAAAAGCGCAGTTCGGTATTCGGCGGCAGGTCGCGGAAGATACCTGCCACGCGATAATTAGAGGTCTTGCCCAATGCCGTGAGCGTCATCGTCTGCCCGACGGGGTTTCCGCCCGGAAAATATCGTTTGGCGATACTTTCGTTAATCAGGATGCTGTCCGGTGCTTGCAACGCATGGGCCGCGTCCCCCGTGACCATTGGCAGACGCACGATGTCGAGGAAATTGGGGTCGGCGTAACCAAATGGCTCGCTGGTGGCAGCCCCACCGCGCACGACATTGGCATCCATCTCCTGAATACGGGTGCCAATGGTACCGGGAAAATCCTCACGAAGCTGGTCAATCAGGCCGCCCATCGTACCGGTCGAATAACCGTTGGCGGAACTGCCCGGCATGTCCCAGTATTCCTCGACAAGATACAGCTTGTCATGACCAGGCAGCCATTTCTCATACCCCGTCTCGAACCGGACATAGAGGCCCAGCACCAGGAACACGGCGATGCCCACCGCCAGCCCCCCGATGTTGAGCGCGGCGTAAAGCTTGTGGCGCACAAGCGAGCGATAGAGCGAGAGAAGCGCGTAGCGGTTCATGATGACAGCCCCCCGATAATCCCGGCGTTCAGCCGCAGGTGACGCGGGCGAGCCCGCTCTTGCCCACCGTGCAGCGCGGATGGCCCGCGACGGTGACCTTAGCCATGCCGCTGGCATCGATCCGGGCCTGCTCGGCGTCGCCGACCTGGATGCTCGCGGTGCCGCTGGCGGAGAGCGCCATGTCGGGCGCGGAAAGCGTGCGGGTGTGGGCACTGCTCGCCCCGCTGCCGCCGATCGTCAGACGGCCGACATCGCCCTCGGCCTGGAACTCGCTGGCCCCCGACAGGTCCAGGGTCAGTGCGTCGCCGTGAACCGCGCGGACGGTCGCGTCGCTGGCCCCGGAGAGGTCGAACCTAGCCGATCCGCCGCGCCAGGCGGCGATGCGCAGCACGCTCGCTCCGCTGGCGCGCGCCTCGAACAGGCGGGCGTCGAGCGCTGGCAGGGTCAGCTCGGTCGCACCGCTGAGGCTGACGGCGGCCAGCGACGGCATGGTGATGGCGATCGCGACACGGCGATCATGGCCGTTGCAGCTGTTGTTGCGGCGACCGATCCGCAGCGTCGACCCGATCGTCTCGACACGGACATTGTCGATATTCGCCGCCCGGCCCTGTACCGTCACCGCATAGGCAGCCCCCAATGTGACGGTTGCGACGTCGCAGCCGCCAAGGTCGATCCGGTCGAACCCGCGCACATCGAAGCTGCGCGAGGTCTGGGCATTGTCCTGCGCGGCGGCGCCAACGGCGGCGAGCGACAGCAGGGCGATGGCGGGGATCATGGTCTTCATCACAAATCCTTTTCAGATCGCTCGCATGGCGCTGGCGACGATGCGGCCGTCGAGCATGTCGATGCGGCGCTTGGCGAGGTCGGCATGGCTGGGCGAATGGGTGACCATGACGATGGTCGCGCCCGCATCGTTCAGGCCGGTCAGGATGTTCATCACCTGCTCGCCATTGGCGGTGTCGAGGTTTCCGGTCGGCTCGTCCGCCAGGATCAGCTTGGGATCGCCGACGATGGCGCGGGCGATGGCGGCGCGCTGCTGCTGGCCGCCCGACAGCTGGTGCGGGAAGTGGCGCGCGCGGTGGGCGATGCCGACCTTGTCCATCGCCGCCGCCACCCGGCCGCGACGATCCCCCGCATCGCTGCGATAGGCGAGGCCCAGCGCGACATTCTCCTCGATGGTCAGCTCGTCGATCAGGTTGAAGCTCTGGAAGACGAAGCCCAGCGTCTCGGCGCGGAACTTCGCCAGTTCCTTTTCGTCCATCGCCGCCAGGTCTCGCTCGCCGAACAGATATCGCCCGCCCGTCGGCCGGTCGACCGTGCCCAACGTGTTGAGCAAGGTCGACTTGCCGCAGCCCGAGGGGCCCATGATGGCCAGGAACTCGCCCGCCGCGACATGCAGGTCGATATCGTGCAGCGCGGTCGTCTCCACCTCGTCGGAGACATAGCGGCGCTGAATGCCTTCCAGTCGGATCATGTGTCGGTCCCCCTTATCGGATGTTCAGTATGTCGCCCTTCACGGACGATGTGTTGCTGGTGACGATGCGCTCGCCGGGGTTCAGGCCGGACAGGATCTCCACCTGTTCGGGATTGCGGCGGCCGATGCGAACGGTACGGCGGCGGGCATGCGCGCCATCGGGATCGAGGACGAAGGCCGAGCTGCCGCCCGCCTCCAGCCAGCCGCCGACCGGGGCGACCAGCGCGCGGCTCGCGGCGCCCAGCGTGATGCGGATGTCGATCGTCTGCCCGCGATTGAGCCCGGCGGGCGCGCGGTCGAAGGTCAGTTCGACTTGGAACCGCCCGTCCTTCACCGCGGGCAGCACCTTCGACACGGTCAGCCCGACGCCGTCCGAGGTCGTCGCCTTCTGCCCCACCGCGACACGGCCCAGATAATATTCGTCGACCTGCGCGACGAGCTTCCACGACCCCTCGCTATCGACCTGGCCCGCCGGATCGCCGGGCTTGAGCGTCTGGCCCGGCTGGATCGTGAAATTGGTCAGCCGTCCGCCCGTCGGCGCGCGGATGGTCAGCGCCTCCAGCCCGGCGCGCACCGCCGCCAGATTGCCCGACAGCCGCGTCTGCGTGTCGGACAGCCGCGCGGATTGGGTCGCGGTGATCCGCGCCTCGGTCGCGCGGCCGGACTTGAGCTGGGCGAGGCGCTTTTCCTGATAGGCAGCCTCCTCCTCGAAGCTGCGGACGCCCGCATCCGACAGAAAGCCCTGATCGTGAAGCTGACGCCGGATACCCAGGTCGCGCCGCGCCTTGATGAGGTCATATTCGGCCTGCGCCACCTGCCCCGCCCGGTCGAGCTTGTTGCGCTCGATCCCCAGCCCCTCGCTCGCCACGCCGCCCAGCTGGCTGGCGATCTGCGCCTCGCGGGTCAGCACGTCGAGCTTGAGCTGCGGATTGGCGAGGGTGGCGAGCGGCTGTCCCTCGCGGACCATGTCGCCGTCCTGCGCCAGCAGCTTCTCGACCTGTCCGCCCGCCAGCACCCCGACCAGCGTGGTGACGCGCGGCGTCACCGTGGCGCGGACCGGCAGGTAATCGTCGAACGCGGCGCGCGTGACCTCGCCCGTGTCGACATTGGCGGCGGCGATGTCGGTCGATCCGGCGGCGGGCAGGAAGTGCCAGACCAGCCCCGCGCCGATCACCACCAGCATGGCGATCACGACCGCGCGGCGACGCCACCAGGGGACGGGCCTTCGCGCGATCCGGCGGTCCATCGCGGCCCCGGGCGGGGTCCCCGAAACGCCTCCCCCATCCCTGCTGGCGGAAGTGATTGCGCCTGTCATCTGTTCGGTCATCATGGGACGAATGTCACCCAGGACGGTCCAAAAACCTAAAGCCCTATGAAACCGCCACTTTCCCCGCCGACCGCCGAATCCGACCGTTCGCGTCCGGACAACCTGTCCAGAAATGGACGGTGCGGGGCGTCGTCAAGCGCGCTGTCGATCCTGGTCATCGACGACAATCCGCGCATCGCCGAATCGCTGGGCATCGCGATCGAGCTGGCCGGACACCGGCTGGATGTCGCATCGGGGCCGGAAGAGGGCTTTTCCCGTCTGGCGGCGCGGCGGTACGACGCAATCCTGCTCGACCTCAACTATGCCGCCGGACGCACCGATGGCGCGGAGGGGCTTGCCATGCTCGCGCGGCTGCTCGCCGACGATCCGGCGGCCTGCATCATCGTCATCACCGCGCATAGCGGCATACGCTTGGCCGTCGCCGCGATGCAGGCGGGCGCGCGCGATTTCGTCATGAAGCCGTGGCGCAATGCCGAGCTGATCGCCAAGATCGAGGTCGCCGCCGCCCGCCCCGCCCCGCGCGCCGATCGTCCCCATGTCTATGGCGGCGAGGTCCCCGGCGGCGAGCCCGCCCGGCTGTTGGGGGACAGTCCCGCGATCGAGCAGGTGCGCGCGCTGATCCGCCGCGTCGGGCCGACCCGGGCGGGGATCGTCGTCACCGGCCCGTCGGGCGCGGGGCGGACGCTGATCGCCCAGGCGGTCCACGCCGCCTCCGATGATGCGGACCGGCCGATGGCGCGGCTGGACCTGCGCGATACGACGGCGTGGGACCGGCTGGCCGGTGAAGAGGCCGGGACCTGGCTGTTGCGCCATCCCGACCGGCTGGACGAGGTCGCGCAGGCGCGGCTGCTCGATCGGCTGCCGATGGCGGCGCGCTTCATCGCGATCGCCGACGATCCGGGCGGCATCACCCCGGCGCTGGCGCGGCGGATCACGACGGTGGAGATCGCCGCCCCCTCGCTCGTCCAGCGTCGGGCGGACATTCCCCTACTTGCGCGCCATTTCGCCCGGATCGCGGCCGAGCGGCATGGTCGCCCCGCCCCGCGCTTCACCCCGGCGGCGGAGGCGCTGCTGATCTCCGCACCATGGCCCGACGAAGCGCGCGGCCTGTCCGCCGCGATCGAGCGGGCGCTGCTGCTGGGGGATGGCGGCGTGATCGAGGCGGCGCTGCTCGCCCCCGCCGCGCCGGTCGTCGCCGCCGCCAACCCACGCTCCAGCTTCGACCTGGACGAAACCGAGCGGGGGATGATCGAGGCGGCGCTGATCGAGCATCATCACAACGTCACCCATGCCGCACAGGCCCTGGGGCTCAGCCGGGGCGCGCTATATCGTCGCATGGCGCGCCATGGGCTTTGAGGCGCCCGCCCGGCGGGTCGTCGCCATCCTCCTGTCGGGACTGATGCTGACGCTGTTCGGCGGGCTGATGGTGGTGGCGTGGCAGAACGGCATGCTGGGGTCGATGCTGGGGCTGGGCCTGGGCACCGGCTGGCTGATCGGGGCAATCGGCTGGGCCGCCGCGCGGACGCCCCTCCTGCCCCCCGCCCCCGCGCCCGCCGACATGGCGCCGCGCGGGCCGCCGCTCCATGCGCTGTTCGACCAGATCCCCTTGCCGCTACTGCGGATCGAGGGGCGATCGGCACGGGCGCTCAACCGCGCCGGCCGGACGCTGTTCGCGACCGACGACCGCCTGTCGTCGCCGCCGCCCGCGCTGTTCGAGCCGCAGGAAAGCCGGTTGCGGCATGAAGGGCGAAGCTGGCGGATCGAACGGGTCGAAGCCGGGCCCGAGCGCGCGCTGGCCATGCTGATCGATGTCGAGGCGGAGCGCAGTACCGCGGAGGCGCATGCCGATAGCGAGATGATCGACATATTGGGGCACGAGCTGCTGAACGGCCTGTCGCCGATCGTGTCGCTGGCCGACAGCGCGGTGATGGCGGCGGAGCGGCAGGATGCGCGACTGCACGGCATCCTCGCCACCCTTGCCCGACGGATCGAGGGGCTGGAGCGGTTCACCCGCGCCTATCGCACGCTGGCCCGGCTGCCCGATCCGGTCCGCAATCCGTTCAAGGTCGCCGAACTGGCCGTCGATCTGGCGCGGTTGTTCGAGCAGCGCTTCGGAAGCGAGGTTGCGCTCTCCATGGCGGTGCCGGACGGACTGATCGGGCAGTGCGACCGCGATCAGATGACGCAGGCGCTCTGGGCACTCCTGCAAAACGCGGCCGAGGCGGCGCTGGGCGGGGCGGTCGCGCCGCAGGTGACGCTGACCGCCGCGATGGACGGGCCTAGCCTGCGCTTCGCGATTACCGACAGCGGCGGCGGCGTAGCGGGGCCGGAGCGCGCGCGGATCTTCCGCCCCTTCCACACCACCAAGCCCGACGGGTCGGGCATCGGCCTGACCCTGGCCCGCCGTATCGCCCGCGCGCATGGCGGCGACCTGACGCTGTTGCCGGTGGCAACGACGACGTTCGCACTGGCCATACCCGGCAAATAGCGCGACCTTGGCGCTTTACTTGTAGGACATAATGATCGATCCTGCCCCGAAATCACAGCATCGGGGAGCGGGAATGTCGGGCAGGATACCGGGATTGGGGCGCGGACAAGGGCTTTTGCTGGCGTTGGCCAGCGTCGCCATCACTCCGACATGGGCGATGCCCGCCGCACCGACGCCTCCAGTGGCAGTGCCCGCCGATGACGCGGCGGCGCTGGCGCACAGGGTGGCCGATGCGATCCGTCGCGATCCCGCGCTGACCGCGCCGATCCGGGGCAGCATCACCCTGCCCGATACGGCCGCCGATCTTGCCGCCACATCCGACGACCCGCAGGCCCGTCTCGTCACGATAGGCTGGCGCTCATCGGACCCGGCGATCCTGTCGGACCGCGACCGGGGCCGGGGCGACGATCGGGTTCGTAAGGGCGTGGTCCATCGCGGCCGGACCGACCGCCGGGTTCGGCTGACCGCGACCGTCACCGCGCCGGGCGCTGCGCCGGTCATGGTCCCGCTCGACCTGACGGTCCTGGCGGCCGCCGCGCCGCGTCCCGCCGACATGAGCGCCTATATGTTCGTCTATTTCCATTCCGACACGGTGGAGGGCGAGAAGCTGCGCTTCGCGGTTTCGGACGGCAACAACGCGCTGCGATGGCGGGAGCTGAACGGCGCACGGCCGGTCCTGGAGTCGAGCAAGGGCACGATGGGCCTGCGCGATCCGTTCATCCTGCGATCGGCGGAGGGCGACCGCTTCTTCCTGCTGGCGACCGACCTGTCGGTGGGGCGCAGCGGCTGGGGCGGCGCGACCGACAAGGGCAGCCATCATCTGGAAATCTGGGAATCGACCGACCTCGTCCACTGGAGCGAGCAGCGTCATGTGAAGGTCAACCTTCCCCAAGCGGGCATGACCTGGGCGCCCGAGGCGACCTACGACCCGACGATCCAGGCCTATGTCGTCTATTGGACATCGACCCTGTTCACCGATGCCAGCCACCGGACCAGTGACGGCAACGGGCCGCAGATCCTGATCTCCACCACGCGCGACTTCCGCCACTTCACCCCGCCCCGCCCCTGGTTCAAGGCCGCCGACCTGCCCTTTCTGGTGAAGGACAAGGGCATGATCGATTCCACCGTGCTGAAGGACGGCGCGGACTATTACCGCTTCACCAAGGTGTCGGAGGTGTCGGGCTGTCCTTCGTCGGACATCATGGGCCAGCGTTCCCGCACGCTGCGCGCCACCGGCCATTCGGGTGTGTGGCGCACCATCGACCGCTGCATCGGCCGCAAGGCGGGGACGCCCGAGGTCGAGGGGCCGAGCGCCTTCGTCGCCAATCCGGGCGACACCAGCGGGTTCCGATATTTCCTCTGGGTCGATAATTATGGCGGCGTCGGTTACATCCCGCTCGCCACCCGGTCGCTGCGCGGCACCATCCGATGGACCTATCCCAAGGATTTCCGCCTGCCCGCCTCGCCGCGTCACGGCTCGGTCCTGTCGATCACCGCCAGGGAACGGGACGCGCTGGTCGCCCGCTGGAGCCCCGCCGCGCCGACCAGCGGTGCGGCGCGATGAGCGCGTTGCTTCGCGCCGCCGCCTGGCCGCTGATCGTCATGGCCGCCCCCGGCTCCGCCCAGCCCGTTACGGCGCAAGCGGCCCCCTGGATCGTGCCGCCGGTCATGGCATCAGGCAGCCGCCTGCCCGTCTCGCCCGAGGGAGCGATACGCTGGTCCGCCGACCGACCGGTTCTGGATGGCGATCGCCTGGTCCTTC
Source organism: Sphingomonas sp. SORGH_AS_0870 (assembly GCF_031453175.1). Lineage (NCBI taxonomy): Bacteria > Pseudomonadati > Pseudomonadota > Alphaproteobacteria > Sphingomonadales > Sphingomonadaceae > Sphingomonas > Sphingomonas sp. SORGH_AS_0870. The sequence goes on along the minus strand of NZ_JAVIYW010000002.1, from coordinate 1,787,386 downwards.
GCGGCGATCGGCCGGTTCGCGTCACGCTGACCGGACGTCGCGTCACGGCCGGGGCCGGTACCCAGGAGAAGCGCTTCACCGTCACCCTCCTGCCCGGATCCGCGCCGCGCCTGTCGGCCTATGGCCGTAGCCCAACCGATGCACATGACGCGAACCAGCCGATCATCGCCCGCTCGGTCCATCTGGCGCTTGCCACCGGCGATGGCGCCGCAACCCCGCTCAATGGGAATTACGGCATCCTCTTTCCCATCGGCGAATATGTCGGGGTCGACCGGGTCGAGCATCGTGGGATCGTCACCCCTTCGCTGTTCCATTTTGCCGATGGCAGCCTGGGCGTCATCGCGACGCGGGTCGATCTGGCGGGAAAGCCGGATAAGTCGCAGCGATCGAGCGCGCTGGTGTTCAAGAGCGATCCCGCCAGTCCCGCCGACTTCACCGAACTGGGGCTGATCGACCTTGGCACGACCGGCGGTGTCGTCGCGCCGCGTGCGATCTGGGACAGTGCCGCGCGGCGCTATCTGGTCGCCTGGCGTGACGATGGGGGCAAGCCGCATTGGGCCGGCGTCGCCGATCTGGCACGGACCGAGCGGGTGGCGACGCCCTTCTTCCCCGATCATGACGGACGCCGGATGCGCATCGTCGCGGCGGGCAATGTCGGCGCGGTGCAGGCGGGCGAGGTCGCCGGGATGGCGAAGGACGCCGCCGCCCTGCCACTCGACAGCCGGACCGCCGCCGCGCTGGCCGATCGCTATGGCCGGATCGTCAACCTGCGAGCCATGGTCGACCCGCGCCGCATCACGATCGCGCAAATCCCCCAGCTGGCGAAGACGCGGGCGCGCCTCACCTATTCGGACGGATCGTCCGCGACACGGGGCGTCGACTGGAACACCGCCGATCTGGCGCGGGTCGCCCGCGGCGGGCCGGGGCATTATGTCGTGCGGGGGACCGTCCGCCAGCCCGTCTATCCGGTCATCTTCGCCTATAACCGCGCCGATCCGGTCATCTATCGCTACGCACGGGACGGCCGGGTCCGCTATCTGTTCATCGCGACCGACGATACGAATAACGACAATGTCGGATCGGCCCATCTGCCGATCCGGGTCGCGGACAGCATCGCGGCGCTGGCCGACGACGATGGCGGGCGGGTGCGCGAGGTGGACCTGCTCAACCGCCTGACCCGGCGCGACCGTACCGCCGAGGGACGCGTGATCGCCGGATGCTATTGGGCGCCCGAACTGCATGAGATTGGCGGGCGGCTGTCCATCCTGTTCGCGCCCTGCTTCAACCCCAGCGACGACCAGTCGAACAAGGACGGCGCCTGGGACCGGGTGGCGTCGCATATCATGCAGTTGCGGCCCGGCGGCGATCCCGCCGACCCCGCCGACTGGTCGCGGCCCGCCGCCATTCGAAAGGCGGACGGATCACCGCTGGGTCGCGCCGAATTCGCCCGCAACATCAGCCTCGACATGTCCTATGTCACGATCGACGGGAAGGCCTATTACACGTGGTCGCAACGCTACCTGCCGGGCCAGGGCCCGCTGGGCGATCCGCTGACCTGGATCGCGCGGGTCGATCCGGCGCATCCCACCCGCCTCACCTCCACCCCGCGCCCGATCGTCGCGCCGACGCGGTCTTTCGAGGAGAATCTGTCCGAAGGGGCCTTTGCCCTGCATCATGGCGGACGCACCCATCTGATCTATTCCAGCTCGGGGGTCAGCCCGACCTATGTCGTCGGCGGCGCGTGGCTGCGCGACGGGGAGGACCCGACGCGGATCGACAACTGGCACAAATGGAACGCCCCGCTCCAGCATAGCGAGCCGATGCCCAAGGGCGTCATCGACTATCGCCGGTACGAACAAGGCGTCGGCCACGGTGCGTTCACCACCGACGAGGACGGCAATCCGCTCTACGTCTATCACAGCTGGGGCGACGGGGTGGGCGGCAATGGTCGCGACACGCGCCTGCGCCGGGTCCATTGGGCCGCCGATGGTCGCCCCGTCCTCGACATGACCCGTGACGAGGAGGTCGCGCCGTCGCAGCGGGGCGTGACGATGCGGGTGACGGTCATACGCGGCAAGGCCCGGCGATGAAGCCCCGGTCCGCCCGCTTGCCGGGCGACCGCTTTTCCCGCAAGCTGCCGAAATCATGACACTCTCCCGCCGCTCCGTGCTTGCCGCCGGTCTCGCCATGCTCGCCGCGCCCGCCGGTGCGGAGACGACCCCGCGCCTCCGCCGCCTGTCGCCGCGGCTCGACCGGATGATCGCGCCGGGGACCGAGCCGGAGGTGATCGCGACCGGCATACGCTGGGCCGAGGGGCCCTTATGGGTGCCGCGTGGCGGCTATCTCCTGTTCTCCGATCCGCCCGCCAATATCGTCCGCCGGTGGCAGCACGGCCGCGCGGTGTCGGTCGTGCTCGATCCGTCGGGCGCACCGGGCACCGATCCGACGCTGGTCCGCGAACCCGGCGCCAATGGGTTGGCGCTGGACAGGGACGGTGCGCTGCTGATCGCCAATAGCGGCGGGCGCTCGATCGACCGGGTCGACCTGACCACCGGTCGCCGCACCGTGCTCGCCGACCGCCATGCGGGCAAGCGCTTCAACAGCCCCAACGATCTGCATGTCGCGCGCGACGGGACGATCTGGTTCACCGATCCGCCCTATGGCTTGAAGGACGGTGACACCTCACCGCTGAAGGAACAGACGGTCAACGGTGTCTACCGCCGCCGCCCCGATGGCCGGATTGACCTGATCGACGGCGAGCTGACCCGCCCCAACGGCATCGCCTTGTCGCCCGACGAGCGCCGCCTCTATGTCTCGGTTTCGGACGAAGCCGCGCCCCGGATCATGGTCTATGATCTGGACGCCAGGGGCATGGCGCGCGGGCGGCGCGTGCTGCTCGATGCGCGGTCGATGCTGGCGGCGGGCGGCGCCGGACTGCCCGACGGCATGAAGGTCGCGCACGACGGCACGCTGGTCTGCTCGGTGCCCGGCGGCATGATGCTGATGACACCGGAGGCCGAGCCGCTCGGACTGATCGAACAGGATGCGCCGATCGCCAACTGCGCCTTTGGCGAGGGCGGCCGCGCGTTGTTCCTGGCGGCGAACGACCGCATCCTGCGCGTGGCGCTCCGCCCGGGCTGGCAGGGATAAAGCCGCCCGGCGCGGTCCGCCATCAGCAGCCCCGCGCCCCACTCACGGATCGCCATCCGGCATATTTGCATGACCGGACGCCATGCCGAACGCGAACGGCCGACCGGGTCGACCGCACCGCCGAATCGCGTCGTCGCGCCCCGGCGACCCCACGACATTATTTTGTCTGATGAAAACGCTGTAACGGCTCATTTTCGCTTTATCGGCACTCTCAGATGCCCGGCAGGAACATTCATGACGCTCGCCACTATGCGCGGGACACAGCCGTTTTCACAATTTTTCCGCTGAAAAATGAGCGATTTGCTTCCCTGTTCTTGATCCGAGCAGGGGACGGGCCGCAACTTCTATTTGTCAGTCATTTACCGATATGGCATGATCCCAGTCGAGCCGCGAAGAGCGGCCGGACATTGGGGGAGGATATATGCGAGATTTGCAATCGCGCTGGCTGATCGGTGCATCCATGGCGGCTTTGGCCACTGCCGGGTTCAGCGGCGGCGCTCAGGCGCAGACCGGCGACGCGACACCGATGCAGGGCGGCGGCCTGCCCGTCGAGGCGGGCCGCGACCCGACCAAGCCCACCGGCGCGCTGAACGCCACCCAGGTCGCGCAGGGCGTCTCCGACCAGGACATCGTCGTCACCGGCGTGCGCGAGTCCCTCCGTTCGGCGCAGGCGCTCAAGCGCAACGCCAATCAGATCGTCGACTCGGTGCAGGCGCAGGATATCGGCAAGCTGCCCGACGCCAACACGACCGAGGCGTTGCAGCGCATCACCGGCGTCCAGATCCAGCGCCGCTACGGCGAAGGCGCGACCGACTTCGACCACCGCACTTCGCCCGCCATCACTGTGCGCGGTTTGACCCAGGTGCAGAATTTCCTCGACGGCCGCGCCATCTATTCCGCCTCGGGCGGTCGCGCCTTCGACCTAGAGGGGATTCCGCCCGAATTGCTGGCGGGCATCGACGTGTACAAGAACGCCCCCGCCAATATCATCGAGGGCGGCGTGGGCGCTGCGGTCAACCTGCGCACCCGCCTGCCCTTCGACAAGCCCGGCCAGACGATCAGCGGCACCATTCGCGGCAATTACTATGACCGTGCGGACAAGTTCGGCTATTCCACCTCGGGCCTGTACAGCAACCGGTTCGACACCGGCATCGGCGAGATCGGCTTCCTGGTGAACGCGGTCTATTCGACCAGCTATTACCGTCAGGACGGCATCCTCGCCAATCCGCAGCAGCCGATCCCCGCCGGATCGATCGCGGGCGCGCCCGCCAATGCCAAGGCGCCGATGGGCATGCAGGTGTATGACGATCTGGGCGACCGCCGCCGCCTGGGCGTCGCGACCGCGATCCAGTGGCGCGCCGCCGACAATCTGCTGATCACCGGCCAGTATCAGCTCGCCAAATACTGGTTCAACCGGCGTGGCGCCTATTTCTACACCGTCAATGGCGGCAGCCAGTCGAGCCCGCTGCCGGGGTCCAATTTCACCTTCAACAAGGACGGCTACGCCACATCGGGGTCGCTCCAGGGCCAGAATTTCGAGTCGGGTCGCTTCGACCAGCAGCTGTGGAGCCAAAGCCAGAATTTCACGCTGGGCGCCGACTGGCAGGCGACCGACCGCGCCAAGGTCCATTTCGACGTCCAGTATCTGAAGAGCTATTACAACGCCGATCGCAACGGCCATGTCCTGACGCTGTTCACCGCGACCGGCCAGAATACGACCACCGGATCGCCGCACCCGTCGACCATCGATTTCGACCTGCGCGGCAGCCGTCCGCAATGGGATGTCCGCGACAAGGCGCTGCTGACCAACCCGGCCAATTACGCCACCCCCTATATCGCCGACGCGTTGCAGCGGAACGACGCCGACACGCTCGCGCTAGCCTATGACATCGACTATGATCTGGAGGGCGGCTTCCTGCAGAAGCTGCGCGGCGGCGCGCGCTATTCGGACAATTCGATCAACCTGCGCGGCACCTGGAACGGCGTCTGCCTGTACGCGACCGGCCCCGACCCGTCCTGCTCGGCTCCCGACGGCACCGCGCTCATCCCGCTCAGCCGCAATCCGCAGCTGGCGATGCAGGGCCCGTCCAAGAATTTCTTCGACGGACGCACCGTCACCGGCGGGCTGCTCTATCCCGCCTTCCCGGCGGGCGACGGAGTCTGGGCGCAGACCAAGGCGCTCTATGCGCTGTTCGGCGCCAAGACCAAGGATGCGTTCACGCCGGGCGACCTGAATGCGCAGACCGAAAAGACCTATACGGTCTGGGGCGCGGGCGACTTCGCGTTCACGGCGGGGGGCGTGCGCTTCGACGGCGGCGCGGGCGTCCGGCTGGTCAAGACCGACCTGACCTCGTTCGGGACGCAGTTCAATTCCAACGGCACCACCTCGCCGCTGGCGGTCCAGAAAAGCTATACCCGCGCGCTGCCCAGCGTGAACATCCGCGCCCGGCTGACCGACGAGTTCCAGATGCGCTTCGCCTATTCCAAGGGGCTGGCGCGGCCGAACTTCGACCAGCTGTCGACCAACCTGACGCTGAACAATCCCAACCAGGTCAACCCGATCACCGGCCGCCCCAGCGCCAGCTCGGGCAATCCGCGCCTGAACCCGATTTCTTCGGACAATTTCGACCTGACGGCGGAATGGTATTTCGCGCCGACCGGCTCGCTGACCGGCGGCCTGTTCTACAAGAAGGTCGACGGCTTCCTGGCCAGCGGCGTGGTCGTCCAGAATTTCCAGGGGCGCGCCTATGACGTCAGCACGGTGCTGAATTCGGGCAAGGGCACGATCAAGGGCGCCGAGATCGGCTATCAGCAGTTCTTCGACTTCCTGCCGGGGCTGCTCAGCGGGTTCGGCGTGCAGGCCAACTATACCTATGTCGACTCCAACGTGACCAATCCGTTCGCGGTCGCCGGATCGGGCATGTCGACCCAGCTGCCGCTGGAGAAGCTGTCCAAGCATAATTACAACCTGATCGGCCTGTACGAAAAGGGGCCGCTGACCGCGCGCCTCGCCTATAATTGGCGGTCGAGCTATCTCGACCAGACCTTCGGCGCGGGCACCAACCAGCCGCAATATGCCAAGCCCTATGCCTCGCTCGACGCCTCGGTCAGTGTCAATGTGAACAGCCATATCGCGCTGTCGGCGGATGCGGTGAACCTGACCAACCGCATGAACGTCACCTATATCGGCACGATCGGCCAGCCGCTGCAATATCAGCTGAACGACCGCCGCTTCGGCCTGTCGCTGCGCGCGACCTATTGATCCCCAACTGCCGGCATGTCCTTATCGCAAGGACATGCCGGTATTTTTTGCGGGACGATCGCCATGGCCACCTTGCCGCCCCCGGCATTCTCCTTCTTCGGCGCCGAGGCCGCCTTCACCCTGTTGCGGATCGGGCGGGAGCGCGAACCCGTGCTGATCGTCGACCGGGCGTCGGGGCAGATGGCGGCGCTGCGCGATTTCGCCGCCAACCGCTCCGCCTTCGCCCCCGCCGCGTCGGTGGGCAGCGGCTATCCCGGCCTGCTGGGGCCTGCGCCGGTCGCCTATATCGATGCGATGGTGCGCGGGATGCTGCCGCTGATCGCCGCGCATTTCACCGGCGCGCCGGTTCGTCCGGCCCGCGCCCGCGGCAATTTCTCGCTCGTGACCACTCCCGCCGCCGATCTGAGCGAGGATCAGCGCGCGCCGCATGTCGATACCGCCGACCGCCTGCAATTCGCGACCGTGCATTTCCTGTCGGCCGACCATGAGGACGGCACCGCCTTTTTCCGCCACCGCGCGACGGGGTTCGAGACCATCGATGCCGAGCGCCTGCCCGCCTATCAGGCGGCGCGGGCGACGGACCCCGCCCCGCCGCCGGGCTATTGCACCGGCGACGACCCGGCCTTCGTTCGGATCGAGGCGATCCCCGCCCGGCCCGACCGGCTGATCCTCTACCGCGCGGCGCTGCTTCATTCGGGACAGATCACCGCGCTGCCCGATAGGGCGGCGGACCCGCGCCATGGCCGGTTGACCGGCAATCTCTTCCTGCAATGCCGGATGAACGCATGAGCCGACGCGACGACCAGGACGGACCGATCGCCCGGATCGCGATCATCGGCGGCGGGACCGCCGGATGGATGGCCGCCGCCGCACTGGCCCGCGTGCTGGGGCCGCAGGGCCCCGCCATCACGCTGGTCGAGTCCGAGGAGATCGGCACCGTCGGCGTCGGCGAAGCGACCATCCCCCCGATCCAGGCGTTCAACGCACTGCTCGGCATCGACGAGGACAGCTTCGTCCGCGCCACGCAGGGCACGTTCAAGCTGGGCATCGAGTTCGTCGACTGGCTGCGTCCCGGCCATCGCTATTTCCACCCCTTCGGCGTGCACGGCGTCGACCGGGGCGCGGTGCCGTTCGAGGCGATGTGGCAGCGGTTGCGGATGGCGGGCGAAGCCGCGCCGCTCGAGGCCTATTCGATCTGCGCGGCGGCGGCCCGGGCGGGACGGTTCATGCGGCCGCAGCCGGGCAATACTCCGCTGGCGCATATCGGCTATGCCTTTCACTTCGACGCGGCGCTCTATGCGCGGTTCCTGCGCAGCCATGCCGAAGCGCAGGGCGTAGTCCGGCAAGAGGGCCGCGTGGTCGAGGTGGCGCGCGACGCCCGGCCGGAGCGTATCGCGGCGGTCGTGCTGGCCGACGGCACCCGTATCGCCGCCGATCTGTTCATTGACTGCACCGGCTTTCGCGGCCTGCTGATCGGGGAGACGCTGGGCGCGGGGTTCGAGGATTGGGGCCATTGGCTGCCCAACGACCGCGCGGTGGCGGTGCCGACCGCTCCGGCGGGACCGCCTGTCCCCTTCACCCGTTCCACCGCGCATGGTGCGGGATGGCAATGGCGCATCCCGCTTCAGCACCGGACCGGCAACGGCCATGTCTATGCCAGCCGTCATATCTCCGACGACGAGGCGACCGCGACGCTGCTCGCGCATCTGGACGGCGAGCCGCTGGCCGAACCGCGGCTGCTCCGGTTCCGCACCGGACGCCGCGACCGTTTCTGGATCGGCAATTGCGTGGCGCTGGGGCTGGCGAGCGGGTTCATGGAGCCGCTCGAGTCGACCAGTATCCATCTGATCCAGGCGGGGATCGCGCGCCTGCTGGAAATGCTGCCCACCCGCGCGTTCGAGGCGGCGGACATTCGCCGTTACAACCGGTTGATGGCGGCCGAGTTCGAGAGCATCCGCGACTTCCTGATCCTGCATTTCCACGCGACCGAGCGGCGCGACACCCCCTATTGGCGGCAGCTGGCGGCGATGCCGATCCCGGACTCGCTGGCCGAGCGGATCGCGATCTACAACCGCACCGGGCGCGTGTTCCGCGAGGCCGACGAACTGTTCACCAAGACGAGCTGGCTGGCGGTGATGGATGGACAGGGACTCCACCCCGGTGCCTATGACCCGATCGCGGCGGGCATCCCGATCGAGGAGTTGCGCGCCCGGCTGGATCGGATCGCGACCGTGACCCGCGCGGCGGTCGGCCATATCCCCGCCCATGCCGACTTCATCGCCCGACACTGCGCTGCCGGGCGGTAACGGGTCGGTTCGGGGCGGGACGATCAGGCATGACGCCTGTAACGGCGATCCGGCCTAGCGGTTGTACGCCACCATGTGACGCAGGAACGCATCCGCCTCCAGGGGGCGGGCGATCAGGTAACCCTGTGCCTGCGACCAGCCATGCGCGCGCAGCCATTCCAGCTGTTCGGGCGTCTGCACGCCCTCCGCCGTCATCGTCATCGCAAAGGCGCGTCCCATTTCGCACGCCGCGCGCACGATCGAGTCCGACTGGGGCGATCGGCCGATGTCATCGACGAAGCAGCGATCGAGCTTCAGCTTGTCGAAACGGAAACGACGCAGATAGGAGAGCGAGGAATAGCCCGTCCCGAAATCGTCGAGTGCGATGCGAACGCCATGTCGGCGCAGGCGATGCAGCTTTTCCATGGTGCCGTCGCTGTCGCTCATCAGGATCGACTCGGTGATTTCCAGCTCCAGCCGCTCCGCCGCCAGCCCCGATCGCGACAGCGCGGACAGCACCCGCGACGGCAGCAGGTCGTCGCGCAACTGCACACCCGACAGATTGACCGCGACGGTCGCATCGCCGGGCCAGTTCACGGCATCGCGGCACGCCGTCGCCACGACCCAGTCGCCGATCGCCACGATCTGGCCGGTTTCCTCGGCCAGCGGGACGAAATCGGCGGGCAGCACCTCGCCACGGGTCGGATGATGCCAGCGGAGCAGCGCCTCGGCCCCCGTGATCCGCCCGGATTTCAGGTCGAGCAGCGGTTGATAGACCAGCCGCAATTCGTCACGCGACAGCGCCGCTTCCAGATCATATTTCATGACCTGACGGTCGCGCACGCGCGCCGCCATCGGGCAGTCGAAGACGCGGATCGTTCCCCTTCCCCCCTCCTTGGCGCGGTAGAGCGCGATATCGGCCGATTTGAACAGCTCGTTCGCCGAGCCTTGCGCCTGGACCGAGGACGCCACGCCGATACTGGCCGCCAGCCGGATCGCCGTATCCTCCAGCGGGAAGGGCGCGGCGAAGCAGGCCAGCAGCCGATGCGCCAGTGCGATCGCGCTGCCCCCCGCCGGATCGGGCCAGTGGATGACCGCGAACTCGTCGCCGCCCAGCCGCGCGAGCACGTCCCCCTCACCCGTCACCGACCGGAACCGCTCCGCGACCGCGCACAAAACCGCATCGCCGACCGGATGGCCCAGCGTGTCGTTGACCTCCTTGAACAAATCGAGGTCGAGCATGAGGACATCGACCGGCCGTTCGGTCCGCCCGGCAAAGGCGCTTTCCAGCACCTGGTTGAACAAGGTCCGGTTTGCCAATCCGGTCAGCGAGTCGCAATGCGCCAGCCGGACGAGCCGCTCGCGGTCGCGTATCCGCTTGGTGATGTTGCGAAAGAAGATCGCCAGCCCCTCGGCGACCGGACAGGCATGGATATGCAGCCAGATATCGGGGTCAGACAGGTGCATCTCGAACCGCTTGGGCTGGCCGGTGCCGATCGCCACCTTCAGACGCTGGGCCAGGTCGCTCTTGCGAAACTCGGCGAAGCGATCCCAGACCGCATCGCCGACCGCCGCCGCGCGGAACGGGCGAAAGAATTTGGACGCCCGCGCATTCAGATAGGTGATCCGCCAGTCGCGATCGATGACGACCACGCAATCGGTCGTGCTTTCCAGCACGTTGCGGGTAAAGGCCGCGCTTTCACTCAGCGCCTGCTCGGCCATGACGCGATCATGAATATCCTCGATCGTCCCGTACCAGCGATAGATCGAACCATCCTCCCCCAGACGCGGGGCGGAGCGGGTGTTGAACCAGCGATAGGCCCCGTCCTGCATCCGCACGCGCGCATCGACCCCCGTCGAGGCTCCGGTCGACAGGGCCCGCTGCCACGCCGCCGCGATGACGGGCAGGTCGTCGGGGTGAACCGCGCTGGTCCAGCCCTCGCCCAATATCTGTTCGGCCGTGCGCCCGGTCAGGGTCAGCCAGCGAGGGTCCACCTCCCGGATGCTGCCGTTCGGATCGGCGGTCCAGGGCATCTGGCGGCTCAACATGCGGGCATGCGCGCCATGATCCGCCAGTTCGTGCAGTTCCCGCCGCGTCTCGGCCAGCTGATCGTGGAGCCGGGCGGTGGTGGCGGCGCTCTCCGCCTCGCGCTGCCACAAGGCCGCCGCGTCCGCCGCCAGCCGTTCGAGCAGCGCCGACGACCGCGCGTCCCAACGCCGTGGCCCCCGGTCGCCGAGCGCCAGCACCCCCGCGCATCCGCCATCCGCGCGCATCAGCGGTGCCGCAGCCCGAAAAGCCGTAGTGCGGCCGTCTTCCTGTACTCCGACCGCCCTCGCCGCGCGACGACGCATCACCTCGTCATGCAGAATGCGATCGTCATCCGGCTCCTCGCCCCGCGATCCCGCGACGAGGCGATACTCGCCCCCCTCTTCCAGCAGGACAAAGGCATGGGGCATGGCGAAAAGCTGCCGGGCCAGCGCGCAGAAGCGGGAAAGCGCCGTGCCGCCGTCCACGTCCGATCCGTCCATAGAGCATGCAGCCAAGAGGCGATCCTGGTTCCAAGAAAAGCGGGAGAAAGGGTCAGGTCCGCCCGAGGCCGAGCGCGACGGCCGCCTCCATAAACTATGTTAACGCAGAATGCCGCATCGCCATTTGCGGCCGAAAGGGCCGGTTTGTCCCACTCGGGGGCAGGCCACCCGCCATTCGGGCTTAGTGGTGGACCGCCACCACCTGCACCACGTCATTGGCCGCGGCCGGTCCGGTAGCCACGCGCAGGGTATCGGCCACCAGTCCGGGTGCGGGGCGGCCATAGAGGAACCCCTGCCCCAGCTGACACCCCAGGTCACGCAGGCACAGCGCCTGCGCCTCGCTCTCGATCCCTTCGGCGACAACGACCTTGCCCAGGCCGGTGCCCATGCCGACGATCGCCCGGACGATCGCCATCGTCCCCCCCTCGGACTGCTCGATGCTCGACACGAAGGAGCAGTCGATCTTGATCCGGTCCACCGGCAACCGGCGGAGATGCACCAGCGAGGCATAGCCGGTGCCGAAATCGTCCAGCGCGATCGTCACGCCCGCATCGTGCAGGATGCGGAGATTGGCCAATATCGTGTCCGCCGTCCGGTCGAGCATCACCCCCTCGGTCACCTCGACGCACAGCCGCGACGCCGCGATACCGTGATGCGCAAGCCGGTCGAGGACATTGCGCGCCGAGCGCGGGCCCGAGAGCTGGGCCGAGGTGAAGTTCACGCTCAGCACGCCCATCCGCTCGCCATGCTCGCGCAGCTGGAGCAGCGCGAGTTCGAGGACATGTTCCTGGATGAGCAGGCCGATCCGTTCCGCCACCAGCACATCGGCGAAGCGATCGGGCGCCATCAGGCCGTAACGCGGGTGGTTCCAGCGGAGCAGCGCTTCATAGCCGCAGACCCGCGTGGTCTCCAGCGAGACGATCGGCTGGAGGTAGAGTTGGAACTCGCCCCGCTGGAGCGCGGCCTCGACATCGCTGGTGAATTCCAGCTGCAGGTCGCGCAGGCTGCGCTGCAAGGGGTCGAACCGGATATAGCGCGCACGCCCGAGCCGCTTGGCGGTATAGAGCGCCAGATCGGCATTCTGATACAGCATGTCGAGCGCGTCGGCATCGTCCGGATAACGCGCCGCGCCGATGCTGAGCGACAGGGTGCAGTTGCTGTCGGTCGGGTGCCAGCGGTCGCCCTGGACGGTCATGATCGCCTCGGACAGCGCGGTTTCGGCCTCGACCGATCCGGGGCACAATATGGCGAATTCGTCACCGCCGATCCGCGCCACCCGGACGTCGGGCAACAGCCGGGTGGCCTGGGACAAAGCGGAACCAACGCTGAGCAGCAGGGCATCGCCGCTGGCATGGCCCAGCCGGTCGTTGACGTCCTTCAGATAATCGACGTCGATCAGGAACAGGCTGAACGGGACATGGCCCTTGATGAGGTCGTTGGCATGCTGCTGGAACGCGGCGCGGTTGCCCAGCGCGGTCAGGAAGTCGGTATGCGCGGCGATCCGCAGCGTCTTGGTCTCCGCCATGTCGACCTCGCGGCGCTGGCGCGCGAGTTCGAGCTGGTGGCGGATCAGGCGGAACCGGTCGGCGATCGCCAGCGACAGGACCAGCGCCTCGAAGGCCAAAGCGGCGAAGGTCGCCAGGTCGACCAGATCATTTTGCGGCGCGAAGCCCAGATTGCGCGCGAGGCGCAGCAGGAACAGGCAGATGACCGGCCCCCAGCCGATCATGTAGAACCAGATGACCCGGCTGCCGCGCCGCACCGCGATGCCGCACGACAGCGCGATGATCGCCGAGGTTCCCGCGATGACATAGTTGAGCAAGCGGTCGGTGAGGATGACCGGAAACCACATGTCCGCCGCCGCCACGAAGCCCATGACCGCCCCCGCCACGGCCAGCACGCGTCCCGCCCGGACGAAGCTGCGCGGCAATATCCCCTCCTCGATCACCGAGAAGAAGAACATGTTGCACGCCGCCACCATCAGGCCGACCAGCACATAATCCAGTCGGAACGCCACCGGGCCGACCAGCTGCGGCACCACAAAGGCCGCCGCATTGGTCCAGACCAGCCCATAAGCGAGCGAGACGGAAACCCAGAGCAGATACCAGCGCTGAAACGCCAGGCGCCGCCCGGTATGGATGACGAGATTGTATAGGAAGGCCGAGAGCAGCGTCCCGGTGAAGAGCCCGATCAGCAACAGCCACTTCACCTCGCCCGTGGTCAGCGCCGAACCCGGCATCGCTACGACCTTGCGCATCAGCGACAGGTCGTCGATCCGCCGAAAGCCCAGATACAGGCCCCGAATGTCACGACCGGGCACCGTCATCGGGAATTTCAGCAGCCCACCCGGCGCCCAGTTGCCTCCCAGGTCGGAGGACGACCAGCTCCGGCGCGTCATGCCCCGGTCGGTCACGGTCATCACCGCGATGCGGTCGAACCGCACCTGGTCGACCAGCAGGCTCCACGGCGAGGCCAGCCCCCCGAGATGCGACGGGTCCAGCCGCAGCCACAGCCACTGGTCGCTGTCGGTCGGGGCCTCGGCACCACAGCGATAGGGCGCGGCGGCGATCACGGCACCGCCCGCCATGTCCGGCAGCGCCGCGCTGCATACCGAGCGATGGAGATCGACGCCGGCGGCCGACGCGATTCCCGGCGCAAGGCCGATCAGGACGGCCAGCATGACCAGCCGCAGCGCTTTGAACATGGACAGCAATTTTTGCGGCCCCCACCGCCGATCGATAACGAACCGTCATTAAATTGGACATCTTAACAAAGATGAAAGCGCGTCCTATCACGCGGCGTGCCAGGGTTGCTAGGCCGGATTGCCCGAAGAAAACCGGGACATACCGGGTGACCTTGCCCCATGGCGAGACTATCAGGCGCCCTGCGACGCGGCCGAGGACGGGCTGAGGCTGCTCGGCCATAACATGCCGCCCGAGACGGGCGAAGGACAGGACCAGACGTAATGACGACGACCACCGCGCTTCGCCCCGAGGCGCATTTGCGCACCGACTGGACCCGCGCCGAGATCGCCGCGCTGTTCGACCTGCCCTTCACCGAGCTGCTGTTCCGCGCGGCCGAGGTGCACCGCGCGCATCATGCCGCCGACGAGGTGCAACTGTGCACCTTGTGCTCGATCAAGACCGGCGGCTGCCCTGAGGATTGCGGATACTGCTCGCAAAGCGCCTCAGCCGAGAGCGACGTGAAGGCCGAGAAGCTGATGGACGTACAGGCGGTGCTGGCGGCGGCCGCCGAGGCCAAGGCGGCGGGGTCGCAGCGTTTCTGCATGGGGGCCGCCTGGCGGAGCCCGAAGGAACGCGACATGGACAAGGTCGTCGCCATGGTCGAGGGCGTGAAGGCCATGGGGCTGGAGACCTGCATGACGCTGGGAATGCTCGACGCCCCCCAGGCACAGCGGCTGGCCGCAGCGGGCCTGGACTATTACAACCACAATATCGACACCTCGCCCGAGAACTACGCCAACGTCATCACAACGCGCTGCTTCGAGGACCGGCTGGAGACGCTGTCCAACGTGCGCGAGGCGGGCATTTCGGTGTGCTGCGGCGGCATCGTCGGCATGGGCGAGACGCGGGCCGACCGGGTGGGCTTCGTCCATGCGCTCGCCACCCTGCCGCGCCACCCGGAAAGCGTGCCGGTCAATGCACTGGTCCCGGTCAAGGGCACGGTGCTGGGCGACATGCTCGCCGACACGCCGCTGGCGCGGATCGATGACATCGAGTTCGTCCGGACGGTCGCGGTCGCGCGCATCACCATGCCGATGAGCATGGTCCGCCTGTCGGCGGGGCGCGAGAGCATGTCGGCGGCGACGCAGGCTCTTTGCTTTCTGGCGGGAGCGAACTCGATCTTCACCGGCGACAAGCTGCTGACCGCGGGCAATGCGGGCGACGATGCCGATGCGGCGCTCTTCGCCAAGCTGGGCCTGAAGCCGATGGAAGGCGCAGAACCGATGCGGGTCGCGGCGGAATAATCCTCGAGCTCCCGGCGCAGGTCGGGGGCCACCGCCGCTCACCCCTGACGCAACGCCCAGGCCGGGGTCGCCCGGCTGGCGCGCAAGGCCTGCCCCAGCACCGTCGCCACGGCGATGACGACCGCCCCCAGGCTGGGCGCGACGAAATAGAACGGCGACAATGCGATCCGATCGCCGAACCCCGCCAGCCACAGGCGCAGCGCGACATAGGCCAGCGGCCAGGCCAGCAGGTTCGCGATCAGGATCGGGCGGAGGAAGCGGAGCAGCAGCAACCGCACGATATCCGCCGACGACGCCCCCAGGGTCTTGCGGATACCGATCTCCCGCACCCGCCGCGCGGTGTCGAACGAGGCAAGGCCCCATAGGCCGACACAGGCGATCAGAACCGACATGGCCGCCCCGATCGCGAACAGGCGGGCCGCCTGATCGTCGCTCGTATAGAATTCCGCCAGCCGCTGGTCGGCGGTCCGCGCGTCCAGCGGTATCTGGGGCGCCAGCCGACGCCAGGTCGCCCGCACCCGCGCCAGCATGACCGACGCGTCCCCGGTGTAGCGGATGGCCGCGATCGCATTCGGCGGCCCGTCGCGATGATATTGATAGAAGGTGACCATGTCGGGCGCGCGGGGCGAGCCGAAGCGCAACTGGTCGATCACCCCGATGATCGTCCGGGGGTTGCTGCGCCCCACGGTCTTGCCGATCGCCTCCGCCGGGCTGCGGAAACCCAGCGCGCGCGCGGCAGCTCGGTTGATGACGACGTTGCGTCCGTCCTTCCACCGGGTCCAGTCGCTGGCGTCGTCGGCGCGATGAGCGTCGTCGAACACGCGCCCGGCGAGCAATATGGGGGCATAGGTCTGGAAGAAATCGGGCCCGACGATCAGATTGCCGATCGTCAGCGGCGCTCGCCCCGGCAGGTCGAGCATGTCCACATTCTCCGATCCGCCCCCCGGCGCCGAGGAAGCGGCCCCGACCGAGACGACACCGGGCAGGCGGCGAAAGGCCGCCAGGATCGGGCGTGCCTGATCCGGAAAGATGCGCTTGTCGGCGAGCGACGGAATGAGCATCAGCCCCTCGCGTCGAAAGCCCAGATCGGATCGCCGCACATGCAGCGTCTGCGCGACCAGAACCGTCGTGGCGATCAGGAAGGCGATGGCGAGCCCGAACTGGATCACGACCAGCGCCTCACGACCGCGCATCCCCGCTCGCCCGCCCCCCGGCACATGCGCGGAGGCCAGGACCGCCGCCGCCGGGAAGCGCGACAGGACCATCGCCGGATAGACGCCCGCCATCACCCCGACGGCCAGCGCCATGCCCGCCAGGATTGGCAGGGCCAGCGCATAGGGAAAGGCCAGCGACAATCCGCCCGCCGCATTGACCAGCGGCAGGCTCAGCTCGGCCAGGATCATGCCCGCCAGCGTCGCGACCGCCGCCATCGCCACCGCCTCGCCCAGGAACTGGCGGATCAACCGGGCGCGATCCGCCCCCAGCACCTTGCGCATCGCCACTTCGCGCGCCCGAAGCCCCGCCTGCGCGGTCGCCAGATTCACATGGTTGATGATCGCGATCAGCAGGGTCAGCAGGCCGACCAGCCCCAGCGTCACCACGGTCAGCTTGCGCGCGCCGACCTCCGCACCGCCCGGCGGCTCGAGATGGAAGCGCGCGATGGGCAGCAGCGGCAGGGAAATCACCTTGGCGGGATCGGGGCCCAGATCCTGTCCGGCATGGCGCCGGATGAAGGCGGGCATCCGCGCCTCGAACGCGCGCGCGGTCGCGGCATCGGGAAAGCGCAGATAGGTCATCGCATCGACCGTGCCCCATTTGTACCAATCCCACCGCGCGGGCGGCGGCTTGCGCGGCATCGGGATCAGGATCGAGATTTGCAGGTCGCTGTTCCGGGGCAGATCCTCGAAGATCCCCGCGACCCGATAGCTTTCGGGCGTATCGACCGCGATGGTCAGGCTCTGCCCGATGGGGTCGGCATCCCCGAACAGCCTGCGCGCCTCGGTCCGGCTGAGCAGCGCGCCGGACGGGTCCGCCAGCGCCCGCTGCCCGTCGCCGCGCAGCATCGGCAGGTCGAAGACATCGAAGAAGCCCGGATCCACCTGCGCGACATCGGCGACGATCGCATCGCCCTCTCGCACGATGCTGCCCCCCTGTCTGCCGCCCCGGATGCGCGTACCGACCAGTGCCGGAAAATCCTGCCGCATCTGTTCGAACATGCCCGCCATCGTCATCGGATAGGCGCCATTGAACGGACTGCCGGGCAGATGCAGCTCGGTCCGGACGAGATAGATATGCCGATGATCGGGAATCCATCGCTCGAAGCTGCATTCGAAACGGACATAGAGCCCCAATATCAGGAACACCGCGATCCCGATCGCCAGCCCGCCGATGTTGAGCAGGGCGTGCCCCATATGGCGTGTCGTCGCCCGGTAGAGCGCGGTCAGAGCCAAGCTGTTCATCGACGCCTCTCCGTTCGAAAGCCGATCCTTTCGCGGGCCGGGCGCGCCCTGGCGCCGCCCCTTGCACGTCCCGGATGATCGGTCATCATGGATGGAGTGTCACTGTCCAGCGCCGGAAACGCCAACCCCTTATGAACAAAGACTTCTCCTGTCCGGCGTCGACACAGGTCCAAGCAGGACGGAACATTATGTCCGCCGACGGACAGTCGTCCGATCTGTCAAGCCCATGGACGATATTGCTGGTCGAGGACGATCCCGTCGTGGCGCGGGCGACCGATATCCTGTTTCGGCTGGCCGGGCACCGGCTGGACATCGCGGCCGATCCCCAGGCGGCCTATTCGCTGCTCGCGCGGCGTCGTTATGACGCGATCCTGCTCGACATGAACTTCACCGCCGGTCGGACGAACGGCGAGGAAGGCCTGTCCTGCATCGCGCGGATCATGGCCGAGGACCCCGATGCGCGGATCATCGTCATCACCGCGCATAGCGGCATCCGGATCGCGGTCGCCGCGATGCAGGCGGGCGCGCGCGACTTCCTGATGAAACCGTGGCGCAAGGACGATCTGCTCGCGAAATGCACGGCCGCGATCGGCGCGCGTGGTCCCGCCGCAAGTCCGTCTGTGGATCGATCGGGTGGCGGCCTCCTGCTGCTGGGCAATTCGGTCGCCATGGAAAGCATGCGCGCGACGATCCGGCGGGTCGGGCCGACCGTCGCCAATATCTGCGTCACCGGCCGATCCGGATCGGGCCGCACCCTGGCAGCCTTGGCGGTCCATGCCGCGTCGCGCGAGGCGGACCGCCCGCCGCTGCGGATCGACCTTCGCGATCCGGAGCAATGGCCATCGCTCGACGGCGCGCACGGCACCGTCCTCCTGCGCCACCCGGACCGGCTGGACGCGGTGGCCCAAGCGCGGCTGCTCGACCGGCTGCCGCCCGGATTGCGGTGTATCAGTGTGGCGAACGGGCTGGGATCGCTGACCCCCGCGCTGCACCGGCGCCTTTGCACCCTGGAGATCGCGGTGCCGCCGCTTCATGCGCGGCGGGACGATGCGGTGGTCCTGGCGCGTCATTTCGCCCAGGTCGCGGCAGAGGCCTATGGTCATGCCTCGGTCCGGCTGACGCCCGCCGCCGAAGCGGTCTTGGCCGCGACCGACTGGCCCGACGAGGTGCGCGGGCTGGCGGCGGTGGTCGAGCGCGCGGTCCTGCTGTCCGATGACGGGGTGATCGACGCAGCCGCGCTCCGCCCCGTCGGCCCCCTTTCGCCGTTGGTAGCGACCGACGCGGCGCCCGCCTTCCGCCTGGAGGATGCCGAACGATCGATGATCGAGGCTGCGTTGAAGGAGCATCGGCACAATATCTCGCGCGCGGCCTCGGCCCTGGGGATTAGCCGGGGGACGCTCTACCGACGCATGGCGCAGCATGGTCTCTAGCGCCGGGCGATCGGCGATCGCGACGGCGCTGTCCCTCGCCATCGCGGGGGCGGGGGCGGGTCTGGCATGGGCGCATGGATTGTGGCTGGCCATGGCCGGCGCGGTGCTCGCCATCGCATGGCTGACGCTGCGCAGCCTGCTGGCGACCGGGCGACCCGCCATGGCCGCACCGCCGACCGCGAGCGAGGCGGATCGCCAGGCCCTGGTCCACGGCGCATTGCTCGACGCCTCCCCTACCCCCTTGCTGCTGGTCGATGGAGGGGGTGCCCGCGTGCTCAACCGCGCCGCACGCCGCCTGTTCGACACCGATGACCGTATCCTGCCGCCCCCGCCGCCCCTGTTCGATCGCGAGGCCACGCATCTCCGCCATGCCGGGCGAAGCTGGCGCGCCGACCGTGTCGAACTCGGCGCGAGATCCGTCGTCGCGCTGGTCGATATCGAGAGCGAGGAGCGGACGGCGGAGGCGCGTGCCGGGGCCGAGATGATCCAGGTGCTGGGCCATGAGCTGCTCAACGGCCTGGTGCCGATCGTCTCGCTCGCCGAATGCGGGCTCGCCGCGATCGAGGCGAAGGGCGACGAGCGCCATCTCCTGCCGGAAATCCTGACGACCCTCGCGCGCCATGCCGAGGGGTTGCAGCGCTTTGCCGAGACCTATCGGTCGCTGGCCCGCCTGCCCCCGCCGGTCAAGCAACCCGTCCGCCTGAATGAGCTGATCGAGGATCTGGCGCGGCTCTTCGCCAGCCGCTGGCCCGACGCAGTCCTGACGATCGCGATCCCTGTGCCCCGGACCGGAATGGTCGATCGCGACCAGCTTGCCCAGGCGATCTGGGCGCTGCTGCAAAATGCCGTCGAAGCCGCGGATGCCGACAGGGCGGCGGTGACCGTGTCGGTGAGCGGACAGGACGGGCTGGTCGCCATCGACGTCACCGACAATGGGCGAGGCATTCCCCCCGACCAGGCCACCGCCATCTTCCGCCCCTTTGCCACGACCAAGACCCATGGCACCGGCATCGGCCTCAGCCTCGCGCGCCGGATCGCCCAGGCGCATGGCGGGTCGCTCGACCTTCTGGCCCTGACACCCGCCACCTTTCGCCTGCGGGTGCCGGGTGCGTAACCCCTACTGGCGATCAGGCCGGGTCGGGTGATGGCCGTTAAGGAATATCCGCCGCGTTACGTCTCGCGAATATCGGGAAAGCTGTAAGCCGACGGTTCGTCCTCCGCCGTCCCGGTCGCGAACACAGCGACGTCGTCCTGCATCACCTCCAGCCGCGCCCAACGGTCCCACCCGATATGGATGAAGTCGGGCGGCCCGAAGACACGTATGGCGCGGACATATTCCTCACCGCGAAAGCCGACGAAGTGAAGCGCCATCGGCCGGGCTCAGCCGCCCTCGCGCCGTGCACCGGCGATCATGCGGCGTGCGATCGCGCGCACCGCCGCATCATCCTTGTCCCCGCCGTCCGCCGGATCGCCGAGATGGTCGAGGCTCTCCTCCAGGAAATCGAGCAGGCCGGGGTGCTGTCGCTCGACATATTCCATTGTCTTGAACAGCAGATGTTCGGTCGCGATCTCGCGACGGCGGGTCTGGGTGGCAATATCGGTCATCCTGTCCTCCTGTCGGTCAGCGGTTCGGGCGGGCGAAGAGGCGGGACACGCCGAACCCGGCCAGCGCACCGATGCCCGCAAGGCCACCGCCGACGCCCAGCTTGAGCAGATCGCGCTGCCGCGACGTGAAGAACTCGCGTCGATTGTCGATCGCTCGATCGGTCGAGTCGCCGTCGATCCGCGCAGGACCGGCTACCGGCTGGTCGAGATTGCCCGGCTTGTTGCTGGCCGGGGCACCCAACTGGTCCTTGGCAAAGCCGCTCGCCTGCCGATCGGCGAAACCGGGAGCCAGCGACTGGGCGATCGCCATCTGAATGGTCGATCGGCCGACCCAGATCTCCCGCTCCGGCCTTTCGATCGCCGACAGGATCGCCTCTGCACAGACACGCGGATCGAATAGCGGATCGGGCAGCACCTGCTCGCGCCCGGTATGATTGCGCGCCCACTGATCTGGCCCCCGTTTCACCGGACGGATTCAAGCGGTTGCAGAAACCAGTGCGCGATGTTCGCGCGGTGAACGCATTTTGAGCCCTGAATGGGGGGGGGGTTGTCGTTGTAGTCCTCGGTCCATCTGGCCAGCGATGTCAACGCGGTGGGAGCATCAGGCAGCGGCGAGACGCGGACGTAATCGCGCTTGAGGGTATGAACGAAGGCCTCCGAGATGCCGTTGGACTGCGGGCTGCGGACGGGCGTGAAGCAGGGTTTGAGGCCCAGCTGCCGGGCAAAGGTGCGTGTTTCGCGGGCAGTATAGGTCGAGCCGTTATCGGACAGCATCTCGACCGGCACGGGCGCGCGCATACCGCCGAAGCGGGTTTCCACGGCTTCCAGCATGATGTCGCGCACGTCCGAGCCGCTGATGCCCGCATTGGCAACCGCGCGCCAGGCGATGATCTCGCGGTCATGGGCGTCGATGATGAAGGCGCCGCGCACGACCTCGCCGTTCCAGCAGGTGAACTCGAAGCCGTCCGAGCACCAGCGCAGGTTCGAGCGGATCGCCACCACGACGCCGTCATGGCCATAGTCGGCCCGCTCGGTATAGCGCCGCGCCAGCAGCAGGCGGTCCGCGGCCATGATGCGGTAGACGCGCTTGTGATTGACCGGCGCCAGTCCTTCGGCGCGTTGCTGTCGATTGAGGACCGCCGCGATGCGGCGGTAGCCGTAGGTGGGCCGCTGCGCGGCGATCTGGCGGATACGGGGCAGCAGGTCCGCGTCCCCGGCCTTGGCGTACGGCCCGCGCGTCCGGGTGCGGCCGGTCAGGCGGTCGTACACCGTCGAGCGCCCGACCCCGAGCGTGCTGGCGACCAGGCTCACCGGATAGTCTCCGGCAGCGGCGAGTGCATGAGTAAGCTCGCTTTTTTTGGGCGCGACCGTTCCAGCGCCTCCTTCAGGATCTCGACCTCCAGCGTCTTGCGGCCGAGCTGGCGCTCCAGTTCGCGGATGCGGTTGTCCATCTCGCGGACCTGGCGATTGCTGGTCACGTCGTCGTCGCCAGCCACCGCGACGCTCCCGCCCTCCAGCATCAGCCGCCGCCAGCGGTACAGCAGGTTCGGCGCCACGCCGTTGCGGCGCGCCACCACCGAGATGCTCTCGCGACCGTCGAGTGTCTCCTCGACAATCCTCAGCTTCTCAGGCGTGCTCCAGTGACGGCGACGACCGCCGTCGGTGATGATCTCGGACACGGACATAAGCCTATGCTTAGGGGATAGCCCCAAGCCTCCTTCTTAGGCTTGAATCCGTCCGGTCGAAATGGGGGCCAGCTCAGCACCGATGGTTGTATTTTTAAGGGAGATAGCATGACGTCACGCACCTACTGACCGTGTCGACATTTCACATGTGTTAGACTTTTAACATTTGTCGACCAGCTTCTCAGACAATCACCTGGAACATAAATTAGCTTCGCTCGAATCGACGAGCGCAACGGGAGAATGTCATGCTGAAAGCACAGCGTCTCGCCATTTATACGTTTTTCGCTCTTCCGATATGCGTGTCTCCAATGACCGCTACCGCACAGACTCGCGACGAGGCTTATACACAGTGCGTTATTAGTTGCGAGCATTGGATTGAAGTTGACCGAACACAATATACCAGATGTTATCGCATGTGCGAGAATCGCTTTGGATACGGTGAACCTGGCCAGCGCGGCGATCCTGAT
This sequence comes from Sphingomonas sp. SORGH_AS_0870, assembly GCF_031453175.1. Taxonomy (NCBI): domain Bacteria; kingdom Pseudomonadati; phylum Pseudomonadota; class Alphaproteobacteria; order Sphingomonadales; family Sphingomonadaceae; genus Sphingomonas; species Sphingomonas sp. SORGH_AS_0870. The sequence continues at coordinate 1,764,526 of NZ_JAVIYW010000002.1, read as the reverse complement.
CGCTTTCCTCGTCCTACCCCAGGCCGGGACTGCATTGTCCATGCCATTGAAGGTTGCAGCACAAATTTCCAATAATCGAGCCGGTTTGATGTAATGTCAGGGTGCGTGAACGGATTCACGCACCCGCAAGTATCACGCCGCCTTCCACGCCTGATACTCTGCTGCCTGCCGGTTCAACCGATACCAGCGCTGACGCTCCGGCGGCCCGTCCTTTATGGCCTTATCCATGAACGCTGTGCTCGACTTCAGGCGATACATTCGTAAGCGTCCGGCCTGACGCGTGTTGCTGGCGCGGCCCTGCTACGCGAGGCGGGGGCTCTCGGGAGTGTCCTTTCTCACTCCGTAAGGAGAGTGCGGATGAGGCGCATGGAGGTCATCACCCGGGTTGAGCGTCGCCGACGGTACTCGGACGAGGAGCGCGCGGCGGTGCTGGCGCAGTGCGACGAGCTGGGCGCCACGGTGGTCGGCGTGTCGCGCCGGCTGGGGATCTCGGCCAGCCTCATCCATGGCTGGCGCAAGACGCGCCGCGAGGCCGAGTGCATCGCCAGCGAGCCGTTACAGTTCATCACCTATGGCGTGGTCGCAGACGTGGCACCGCCTGAACCGGTCGTGGCGCTTGCCATGTGTGGGCGCCCCCTGCGGTGCAAGAGCTTTCGTGCGGCGATGAGCACCGGTCTGGTGCATCCATGTGTTCGGCCTGTTCGTGCAGCACCGCATGGCTGCTGGCCCTGATGAAGGCCGCGGATCGGATCCCTAATCACGTCATCGCGCTCGAAGCGCTCTGCTCCCCTGGGTTTGTTCGATCCCCGGTCTGACCGGTTTGTCATCACCACTCAGTTGCCCTTACACCATCCTGCCGGCCGCTCAGCGGTCGGCGAGGACAGCGGTCACGCGGCAGCCGCTGCGTAGACCTCCTTGCGCGCCATCACCGCCCAGGCGATGCGCGCTGTCTTGTTGGCGAGCCCGACGGTCGCGATTTTCACCGGCTTGCGCTCGAGCAGTCGCGCTAGCCACGGCTGTCGGCTGGCATCCTTGCGCGCCATACGCATCACTGCGGTCGCGCCGACGACCAGCAGCTTGCGGAGGTACCCATCGCCCTGCTTGCTGATGCCGCCAAGCCGCTCCTTTCCGCCGGAGCTATAGGGCCGCGGTGTGAGGCCTAGCCATGCCGCGAACTGGCGGCCGGAGCGGAATAGCGATGCATCGGGTACAGCCGCGGCGATTGCCGACGCGGTGATCGGACCGATGCCGGGAATGGCCGCAAGCCGGCAGCTGGTGTCATCGGCACGGTGCCAGGCGAGGATCAGTGTATCAAGCCGGTCGACCTCGCTTGCCAGCGATCGCAGTTGAGCACCGATGGTATGCAGCGCTGACCGGGCATATGCTGGCAGCTTCTCCTGCCCCTCGTGAAGGAGCTTCATGAGCGCGGTGACACCGCCGGGCCCCTTGCTGGTGACGATCCCGTACTCCGACAGGTGCGCCCGCAGCGCATTGATCAGTGCGGTTCGCTGTCGCACCAGCAGATCACGGGTCTTGTGGAGCATCAGCACCGCCTGCTGATCGACGCTCTTCACCGCCACGAACCTCATCGTCGGCCGGGTTACAGCCTCGCAGATCGCCTCGGCATCCGCGGCGTCGGTCTTCCCGCGTTTCACATATGGCTTCAAATAGGCCGGCGGCATCAGTCGGACATCATGACCCAGCGCTAAAAGCTCTCGGCCCCAATGGTGCGCCGACGCGCTTGCCTCCATCCCTACCAGGCACGGCGGCAACGATGAGAAGAACTTCAGTACCTCGCCGCGCCGGAGTTGCCGCCGCACCAACACTGAACCGCGCCGGGTTTGTCGGAGGCCCCAACTCCTGAGAGGAAGGGGCTATGACGAGCAAGACGACGAACAAGTTTTCGCCTGAGGTGCGCGCGCGTGCGGTGCGGATGGTGCTGGACCATGAGAAGGATCACCCGTCGCGCTGGGCAGCGGTGGTATCGATCGCGGCGAAGATCGGATGTGCAGGCCAGACGCTGCACGAGTGGGTGAAGAAGGCCGAGATCGACAGTGGCGCCCGCGCCGGGGTGCCGAGCGATGTTGCCGCCCGGATGAAGGCGCTGGAACGCGAGAACCGCGAGCTGCGCCAGGCCAACGAGATCCTGCGTAAGGCGTCGGCGTATTTTGCGATGGCGGAGCTCGACCGCCGAGTGAAGTGATGGTGTCGTTCATCGACGCGCATCGCAAGGCGTACGGGGTCGAGCCGATCTGCCGGGTCCTGCCGATCGCCCCGTCCACCTATCATGCTCATGCAGCCAGGAGGATTGAGCCGACCAGACGGTCGGCTCGGGTTCGGCGTGACGATGCGCTCGGACCGGAGGTGCGCCGCGTGTTCGAGGAGAACTTCCGCGTCTACGGCGTGCGCAAGGTCTGGCGGCAACTGCGACGCGAAGGGTTCGACGTCGCTCGCTGCACTGTTGCCCGCCTGATGCGGGCGATGGGTCTGGCCGGCGTGATGCGCGGCAAGCCGGTGCGCACCACTGTCGGCGACAGGACGGCCCTATGCCCGCTCGACCGGGTGAACCGGCAGTTCCGCGCGCCAGCACCGAACATGCTGTGGGTATCGGACTTCACCTACGTCGCGACCTGGGCGGGGTTCGTCTACGTGGCGTTCGTCATCGACACCTACGCCCGCCGGATCGTTGGCTGGCGCGCCAGTCGGAGCGCACATGCCGGCTTCGTCTTGGATGCGCTCGAGCAGGCGCTACATGACCGACGGCCGATGCGGGGTGGCGGCCTCGTCCACCATTCCGACCGCGGCAGCCAGTACGTGTCCATCAAGTACACCGAGCGCCTGGCCGAAGCGGGCATCGAGCCGTCAGTCGGCAGCGTCGGCGACAGCTATGACAACGCTTTGGCGGAAACCATCAACGGCCTCTACAAGGCCGAGGTGATCTACCGCCGCGGGCCGTGGCGAAGCTTCGAGGCGGTCGAGTACGCCACGCTGGAATGGGTGGACTGGTTCAATCATCGCCGGCTGCTCGAGCCTATCGGCAACATTCCGCCCGCCGAGGCCGAAGAGCAATACTATGCTGCCGCGAACATCGTCGATATGTCAGCGTGACTCACATCCAACGGCCTCCGGCAAACCCGGCGCGGTTCACAAAGAAGCCATGGCGCACGACGCGTCGCTGGCGGAAGCGGCACGCAAGCGGGGCTGGGTGAGCCACAGATTCGAGGTGGTGGAATTGGTGGAGAGCCAGGATCCGCCAGCGGTGCTACCGCCGAGGGGCGGCGCGCGCCGTCGCTGACACGCGAACGCGCCAATCCGCCACCGGCGATGCCGTGGCGGTTTCGTATGGGATGATGTGTTGGGGAAGTATGGTTGCGGGGGCAGGATTTGAACCTGCGGCCTTCAGGTTATGAGCCTGACGAGCTACCGGGCTGCTCCACCCCGCGGAGGTGTTTTGCAGGGACGAATGTGAATGGGTTTTGTGTATACGCGGACTATAATGCCTGGCGACGCCCTACTCTTCCACTGCTTGAGCAGTAGTACCATTGGCGCAGTCGGGTTTCACGGCCGAGTTCGGGATGGGATCGGGTGGGACACCGACGCTATGGCCACCAGGCAATAGAGTCCGCGAATACTGACCCCGCTTTGTGGGCGGGGTGATGGGTATAAAATCGATGCACCTGGCTTGGTAATGACCGCACCCTGCCATCTAGCCCAGGGCTGATGGTGGGGGTGTGGAGCTCTCAAGCGCGAATAGGACAATTAGTATCGGTTAGCTCCATGCGTTACCGCACTTCCACATCCGATCTATCGAGGTCGTGGTCTTCGACCGTCCTGAGAAATCTTATCTTGAGGGAGGCTTCCCGCTTAGATGCTTTCAGCGGTTATCCCGTCCGTACATAGCTACCCTGCTGCGCCGTTGGCACGACGACAGGTACACCAGAGGTACGTTCAACCCGGTCCTCTCGTACTAGGGTCAACTCCTCTCAAATTTCGACGCCCACGGCAGATAGGGACCAAACTGTCTCGCGACGTTCTGAACCCAGCTCACGTACCACTTTAATTGGCGAACAGCCAAACCCTTGGGACCTGCTCCAGCCCCAGGATGTGATGAGCCGACATCGAGGTGCCAAACAACCCCGTCGATATGAGCTCTTGGGGGTTATCAGCCTGTTATCCCCGGCGTACCTTTTATCCGTTGAGCGATGGCCCTTCCACGAGGGACCACCGGATCACTATGACCGACTTTCGTCTCTGCTCGACTTGTCAGTCTCGCAGTCAGGCTGGCTTATGCCATTGCACTCTAACAGCCGGTTTCCAACCGGCCTGAGCCAACCTTCGCGCGCCTCCGTTACTCTTTAGGAGGCGACCGCCCCAGTCAAACTACCCGCCACAGAGGGTCCCTGTACCGGTTTCACGGTACGAGGTTAGACATTAAACAACAACAGGGTGGTATTTCACCTATGGCTCCACATCGGCTGGCGCCAATGCTTCAAAGCCTCCCACCTATGCTACACAGTTCTTGTCCA